>NZ_JBXANT010000001.1:0-1447500 GCF_058802005.1 Arcicella sp. GW822-FHT02H01
ATGCATTCAACATCTCAACTTCAAGCAAGGCAAGTTTGGTCAAAGTGCCTTGAGATTATACATAATGATATCAACGAACAAAGTTTTAAAACTTGGTTTGAACCTATTATACCCCTGAATGTAAGTAATCAAACTCTTTCTATACAGGTACCAAGCCAATTTTTTTATGAATGGCTTGAGGAAAACTATATCCATGTACTCCGTAAGGCGATAGATTATACTTTAGGAAAAAATGGAATGCTTGAATACTCTATTATTGTTGACAAAGGAGACAAGAAAAATCCACCCATCGCTTATAATATTCCGAATCAAAAACCAACAGTTCCAGTTCCAGCGCAGCGTAAACCAGAACCTACTTTATACGAAAGTCCGTTTCAATTAAAAGATTTGGATTCGTTAGAACTAGATTCTTATTTAAATGAACACTATACCTTCGATAATTTCGTAGAAGGAGATTGCAATCGTTTGGGACGTTCGGCGGGCTTAGCAGTAGCCCAAAGACCCGGTGTTACGTCTTTCAATCCATTAATGATATATGGAAGTGTAGGATTGGGTAAAACACACTTGATTCAAGCGATTGGTAATTATATAAAAAATACACAAACCAATAAGTTTGTGCTATACGTTACTTCTGAAAAATTCTGTAATCAGTTTATCAATGCCATTAAAAATAATACGCTACAAGCATTCACCAACTTTTATATGCAGGTAGACTGTTTGATTATTGACGATGTACAGTTTTTGGCAGGGAAAGAAAAAACACAAGAATCTTTTTTCCATATTTTCAACCATTTACATCAGTCGGGCAAACAAATTATCATGTCGTCTGATAGGGCTCCTAGAGAATTGGCTGGTATGCAAGATCGTTTACTATCACGTTTTAAATGGGGATTAACAGCCGATGTACAACAGCCTGATTTTGAAACGAGGATTGCTATTTTACAGAAGAAGTTACAAGCTGATGGCATTTATATTGAAGACAAAGTAATAGAGTACTTGGCTCATAGTATTGATACAAACGTCCGTGAAATGGAAGGTGTTATCGTTTCATTGATGGCACATGCTTCGCTGAACCGTAAGGAAATTGATATGGATTTGGCTAGGACTACGCTAAAAAATATCGTAGTCGATAATGAAAAAGAAGTAACAGTAGATTCTATTTTGGATGCTGTGACAAGCCATTTTGACGTAAATATGTCAGATTTGAAAAGTAAAAGCCGAAAGAAAGAAACGGTTTTCCCTCGACAAATTGCCATGTATCTGATGAAGGAATTTACCAATTTACCTTTAAAGTCAATCGGTTATCATTTTGGTGGTAGAGACCATAGTACCGTAATCCATGCCGTTCAAACCATTAGCATTATGCTAGAGACGGATAAAGAGGTAGAGAAGACCATGCAGAAATTATATAAATATTTCAACCGAGTAAGAGTGAAAAACTAGGTATAAAACCAAGAAAAGCCCGAAGATAAAAGTGATTTTTCTTCGGGCTTTTTTGTGTATTGCCTTGTAAAGTTGTTTTCAACTTGTATTTTTGTTTTACTATTCAGCTCTTCAAATATAATCTTATGAAAAAAAAGATACTCTTTACCCTCTTATTAATAAGTACATTTTGTGTGAAATCTTTTGCCGAAGATATTGACCCAATTGAACTTATGCCGTTGAAGCATACAAACGTGGTGATTGATAACCCGAAAGGAAAACTAAAAATCAAATTTGTCTTAAATGATTATAGAGATACTGGCGATACAACCAAGCCCAAAAGTTTGTTTGCCAAACTTAAAAATATTGTAAACGGACTATTAGATGCCTCTGACAACCCACCTTTTAAAGTGCAGATAGTAAGAGAAAAGAAAAATTAAAAGGGTTGAGTTTTTAAAACTCAACCCTTTTAATTTTTTATGACAAGGCAAATTTGATAGCGCCAGTAATACTTAGAATCGTGAAAAATGAAATAATATATAAGAAAAACAAGATAAACGATTTGAAAATAGTTTTCACTACTCTTTGTCGGTAAACTACTTTCAAGGCCACTATAAAATAGAGGGCAAAGCCGAACATCGTTGCCGTAAGAGCTTGTCGCCAATATCCTAAAAATATACCCCCTCCTACAAAAATAACAATCATCAGAAACATCACGCTATGAATATGTATCGAAAAGATAAGGTGTTCATAATAATAGCGGGTATGCCCTTCATTAATTCTTGGTATTCCTTGATATTTCCTTATTTTTCTAAATCGAATCAAATACAATACCCAATCCCACAGGTAACGCAAAATCCTAAAAGGATAAGTAAAAAAGCTATGAGTACGTGTACTATAAATGACTTTTAATAAATAAGCCACAATAGGCATCAGGATAAACATCATTACTGAAAATACCCCGATACCAAAATGAGTGATTTCTCGGATTGCCTCTTCTGCATCGTTTTCAAAGGCTAACTCATAGTGTGTAACATTTCTTAAAAAGCCTCTTTCCAGTGGTTTTAGCCCCATGATGTTCATTTCATGTCCTTTTTTCTCTCTGATAACAAGCAAACTATCCAATTCTCTATCAGACATCTTAAGAAGCCTTTCTTTGTAAGCTTTGTTTTCAAGGTTTCCATCACTTCCTTTAATCGTAATGACAGTATCTTGAAAATAATAGATAGGAATCTCAGCATTATTCTTCAAGGAATGTAGCCTTAAGGTATATTTTAGCTGATTTTTTGTACCGATTGTTTCAGTAAAATATTCATTCATTTCATTACTTACATCGGTTAGTTCTTGTGTATTGACACTGTCCAACACAATTTGTTTCTGAATCGCAATTAGCCTTTGGCGTTGTTTTATTTCAGGCAAGTTTTTGATTAATACTCTTAATGTATCGTCTTCTTGGATATTCATTTCATCCAAAATTTCGCTTACGTCAAGGTCAACAAAATCTATCCAACTATTCGTTTGATTTTTTAGTTCTTTCGTTTGTTCGTCTAATTCCTCTAGGTCTTCAATATCACTTTTTATGCTATCATAACTTTGTTGAGCTTCATACAAACCGTTGGTATCATTGGATGATTTAATGGCTTTTAGCTTTTGAGAAGCCGCTTTTAGTTTTTTCTTATTTTCTTTTTCGGCTTTACTTTTAGTATTAGATACTTCATTCACAAAACCATCAAAAGAGCCATCCTGTCCTTGTTCAATGGCCCTGTCTGCCATGATGCCTAAGAATAAAAAGAAGACAGCAGAGGCTAGAAAATACAGACGGATAGGAGGGATGTAGCGCCCTCTGCGTCCTTCAAGGAAATCTTTCGTGATTTTACCTGGATAAAGAAAAATAGACCGTAGTGTATTGAATAATTTAGTGTCGAGATGAGTAAACCCTTCGATTACTTCAAATAATAAGTGACCGACGGGTACTTTCAAATCATGGTTTTCTTGGCCACAATTTGGACAAAAATTATCTTCAGGTCTTAATAATGTATGACAATTATGACAAATTTCTACTTTCCTACGTTTTTTGTGTTCAGACATTCTTATGGGTATTACGAAGCCAGATTTAGATTTTCTTTTGAAAGTAATAAAAAAAAGGTGAAAATCATTTGATTTTCACCTTTTTAATGCAAAAAACTATCTAGTTTCTGCTAAAAGTCCAATTTATTCTAATTCGCCATCATCAGCAATGTTAGGCTCTAGCGTATCAAGCAAGGCTTTCTCATCACCTTTGATTTTTTCCTTGATTTTGTTTTCAAGTTCTTCTAACAAATCAGGATTGTCTTTCAACATATCTTTCACGCCGTCACGTCCTTGACCTAAGCGGTTAGTACCATAACTGAACCATGAACCTGATTTTTTTACCACTTCCATGTCGACTGCTAAATCTAATACTTCACCAGCCTTAGAAATACCTTCGCCATACATAATGTCGAATTCAACTACTTTGAACGGAGGAGCTACTTTGTTTTTAACAACCTTTACACGCGTACGGTTACCGATTACATTGTCGCCATCTTTGATTTGACCAATTCTACGGATATCTAAACGTACTGATGCATAGAATTTCAAGGCATTACCACCCGTTGTTGTTTCAGGACTACCAAACATTACGCCGATTTTATCACGTAATTGGTTGATAAAAATACAGCAACAACCAGTTCTATTGATTACCCCAGTTAATTTACGCAATGCCTGAGACATCAAACGAGCTTGAAGCCCCATTTTAGAATCACCCATATCGCCTTCAAGTTCAGCCTTAGGAACAAGGGCTGCCACAGAGTCAATCACACAAATATCAATCGCACCAGATGAAATCAATTGTTCAGCAATTTCTAAAGCTTGTTCACCGCTATCAGGCTGTGAAATCAATAAATTAGCCGTATCAATTCCTAATTTTTCAGCATAAGCTTTATCAAAAGCGTGTTCAGCATCAATAAAAGCTGCTAAGCCACCTGCTTTTTGAGCTTCTGCAATACAGTGCATCGTTAAAGTAGTTTTACCCGAAGATTCTGGTCCGTAGATTTCGATTACTCTTCCACGGGGTACGCCCCCTACACCAAGGGCTAAATCTAGTCCTAATGAACCTGTTGAAATGACAGGAACATCAAGTACTTTACTATCCGACAAACGCATTACTGTACCTTTGCCGTAAGCTTTGTCTAATTTTTCAAGCGTTGTTTGTAATGCTTTTAATTTTTCGTTGGCAGGATTTGTTGCCTCCGCTTGTTGTTTTGCCATGATGGATTTTAGGTTAAATTTTGGTTTTAATTCGGAAAATCAAGTTGCTCATTGAAATTTTATTAAAAACAACGTGCCATAGGGAATCAATGAAAAGATTTTGCTGTCATTGATAAGTAGAACTCAATACCCGAATTCAAAATTTTTATTGGTGAAATTACCAATTTTTCAGCAATTTAAAGTACTTTGCTAGCAAATGTTCAGACGATTTTTTCAAATAACTTTAGCCCTCTTTTTGTTTACAGCTCAGTATAGCTTTGCTCAGTTAAACAATACCCGCTTGGAGACTTTCCAGCACATCGATTCCACCAAAAATCAACAGCTTTATTTTCAATTCGATAGCTTCAGTTTCCTGAAGAATAATGAATATTTTGGAAAAATAGCAGACGGTTATACCCTTTTTGGGAATCAATTTTCGCCCAAACTTATTTATCAACCTGCCCCCAATGTTAGCATAGAAGCTGGGGTGTATGCTTGGAAAGATTTTGGGAATGATAAATTCACGGCAGTTCAGCCAATTTTTACTATCAAGGTTCAAAAAGATTCCTCACAGTTTTTATTTGGCAATTTGGATGGTCAATTGAATCATCATTTGGTCGAACCGATGACGAATTTTGAGCGAGTGATTTTGAACCGCCAAGAATTTGGTATCCAATACACCAAACGTACTTCAAAGACTTTTTTTGATAGCTGGATAGACTGGCAACAAATGATTTATAAGGGTTCTGATTTTCAAGAGAAAATCTTTGCAGGATTTTCTTGGAACAAGCGTTTGGTTCAACGAAAAAACTTTAGGCTATCTCTTCCTGTTCAATTGACTTTAATGCATCATGGTGGGCAAATAACGAGCGATAAAGATACCAATCAAGTAGTTACCTATACGAATGTTGCTCTTGGCATAGAAGCTGAATTGAAAACCAACGGTTTTATTCAAAGCATAAAAACGCAGAACTACTGGCTAGGCTATCGTCAAAATTCCGGCTATAGTCCGTATTTTTCAGATGGTTCGGGTATTTATTTGAATATATTAGCCGAAACCAAGGTGATGAATTTGATGTTGAGCTACTGGCAGTCAAATGGTTATAGTTCAGAAATGGGCGGAGATTTGTACCAGTCTATTGGAAGAATTTACAGAAACCCCAATCAATTAGAAAAAGAACGTAAGCTATTATTCTTTAGGTTTATGAAAGATTGGAAGTTGATTGATAACCTATGGCTAACATTCAGATTTGAGCCTTATCTGGATTTAAACAATCATTCTTTTGAACATTCCGAAGGTTTATTTTTAACCTATCGACAAGGTTTTAAACTTAAATAGTAAATGCAAAATAAACTTTATTTTATAATTTTGCATTATTCATTAAACATATATAAAACTAAGAAAATGAAAAAGTTAATACTAGTATTATCATTAATGGCAGGAGCATTTACCATTAATGCGCAAAGTAAATTTGGAGAAGAAATTACAGAAGAAGGTGCAATATCGACGACTGAATTAGTGAAGAAAGCAGAAAATAATGAACAAATTGCGGCCAAAGTTTCGGGCGTTGTTGAATCTGTTTGTCAAGTAAAAGGATGTTGGATGAAAGTGAAATTAGATGATGGACAAACGATGCGTGTTACCTTCAAAGACTATGGCTTTTTTGTACCAAAAGATATTGCTGGTAAGACAGTGGTGATAGATGGCACAGCTAAAGTAAAAACTACTTCGGTGATTGATTTAAAACATTATGCAGAAGATGCTGGAAAAAGTAAAGACGAAATTGCTAAAATCAAGAAACCAGAAAAAGCTTTAGGTTTTGTAGCTACTGGTGTAATTGTGAAGTAAGAGAGCTTTGAGTTGTCAGTAATGAGCTGTGAGCGATGAGTTTAAAGTGTTGTTTTAACTCTAAAAATAAAGTGGTTTGTTTGTGGAGGAAAATTAAATGGCATCATGAAAAAAGTAATCACTAAATCGCTCATTCACTAAATCACTCAATAACAAAAAAAGTCTCAGAGAGAATTCTCTCTGAGACTTTTTTTGTTAGAATCTTAATATAAAATCCTGTTTAGGTTGATTTTTTCTAAAAAAAACTAAACCAATAAAAAACAAGTCTATTGTAATCATCACGCTCTGATGTGCCTTGATGTATTGCCAAGCTTCCTGCATTTCTTCTGACCAATGGATGTCATCAAAGATAAAAAGCGAAGATTCGTGTGCCTTTTCTAAACATATTTCAAAATACTTGACTGTGGGTTCATAACGATGATTGGCATCAAAGAAAGCAAAATCAAGTCTTTCAATTTTAGAGATTTGTTCAGTCAGCGTTTCATCCAAATTCCCAACTACAATTTCTATATTATTGGCTTCTAATGCATCGAAATTCTCTTGGGCAATTTTTGCGGTAGTTGGGCATCCCTCAAACGTAATTATTTTGGCATCTTGCTTGGCCTTGGACTCATACAGTGTGGTGACACCTAATGAAGTTCCTAAATCGAAAATTACCTTTGGCTCAAGATGTTGAATAAGCCTGAAAATTAATTTACCAAATTTTGATGGCTTTTCTGCACTTTTAGCAATTTGCTTAATTTGCCTAGATGTTGATTTATGTATTTTAGAACCAGCTCCAAAATCAGTGATTTCGATTACAGTCGCATTTTTCAATAAACGTTTACGCAAATCTTCAATAGCTGTAAAATATGGTGACTTAAACTTTTTAGCGAGAATAATTTGTGTGTAAAGTTGAAAAACAAAGGGCGAATGAATAGCGTGCTCGTTTTTTGAAGCAAGTAAATATTGAAAATATCTTTTAAACAAAATTAACAAGGTTATGGATGTATAATTTTTGACTAGAAATAAATTGAACCTTAAAAGAACTGGTTATTGAAAATTTCATATTGCTAGTGCGTAAGCATTTAATGAAATTCCACTGTTTGAGCGGAGCGAGTTTGGAATTTCTTGATTTTCTTTTGTTACTTTTCTTGTATCAAGACAAGAAAAGTAAGGTCTTACGGAAAGAATCATTATTTCTTGGATATAAACTAAATCAAAAAAATAAAAGGTTGTCTCAATTCATTCTAAAAGGAGCAACCATCGTAAAGTCAGGAATGACAACATTAAAAAATTTGCCATCAAAAATACGCTCCATCTGATAAGTACCTGCCATTTTACCAAGCGAAGTATTTAAATTACATCCGCTTGTATATTCATAAGACTGACCCGGTTCTAAAGTAGGTTGTTGCCCTACTACACCTTCGCCCTCTACTTCACGCACAAGTCCGTTAGCATCATGAATATACCAATGACGACGCAAAAGTTTTACAGTATAATCGCTTCCATTATGAATTTTGATATGATATGAAAAAACAAAATTTCCTTGAAATGGATTAGAATATTCAGGTTGAAAGTGGGTCAAAACGCTTACCTTTACACCATTTGTGATAGCTGAGACCATTTTTTAAATTGGTTTTTTTACAATATATTTTACCGAAAATTACATTACATTGTCTGAAAAATCAACGTAATTGAGAAATTTATTAAAACCCATTGTACAATGAACGTAAAAATTGAAAATTCTTGGAAGGAAAAATTAAATCCAGAATTTGAAAAGCCTTATTTTAAGACCTTGGTTGACTTTGTTAAAAACGAGTATAACATCGGAACAGTATATCCACCTGGAAAACTTATTTTCAATGCTTTTGATAAATGTTCTTTTGAGAATACTAAAGTAGTCATTCTGGGGCAAGATCCTTACCATGGAGCTGGTCAAGCAATGGGACTTTCTTTCTCTGTAAATGATGGCATACCTGCTCCTCCGTCATTGATTAATATTTTTAAAGAAATAAAAGACGATTTAGGCATTCCAGTACCCAAGTCAGGTAATTTAGAGCGCTGGGCAAATCAAGGAGTATTGTTGTTGAATGCTACGCTAACTGTTCGGGCTTCACAGGCAGGGTCGCACCAACGAAAAGGGTGGGAAGTTTTTACCGATGCTGTCATTAAGTGTATTTCCGAAGAAAAAGAAGGCGTTGTTTTTATGCTGTGGGGAAAGTATGCACAGGATAAAGGAGCAATCATAAATGCTTCAAAACACTTAGTTTTAAAGTCTAAACATCCCTCGCCAATGGCTGCCAATTCGGGTGGTTGGTTTGGTAATAAGCATTTTTCTAAAGCTAACGAATATTTAGAAAGTAAAGGCTTATCTGGTATTCAATGGTAGTAAACTTAAAAAATAATCTCAGATGAAAAAAGTATTGTTAATTGCCGCAATTTTAGTGAGTCAGTTTTGTTTTGCACAGAATAAATTTGAAAATGAAATCAAAGCTTTTGAGAAAAGTGATTCAATTTCAATGCCAGCACCAAAGCAAATATTATTAGTCGGAAGTTCTTCCCTTCGCTTATGGACTACCTACAAAGAAGATTTAAAAGGCTATGCCGTTATTAACAGAGGCTTTGGTGGGTCTGTGATGAGTGATGCCAATGAGTATTTTAACAGAATTGTGGCTAAATATCAACCCAAACATATTTTAGTGTATGAAGGCGACAATGACTTAGCATCAGGAAAAAGCCCCGAAACAGTGTTTGAAGACTTTAAAATATTTGTTGAGAAAGCAAAAAAACAGTTACCTAAAGCTACTATTGCGTATATTTCAATTCGTCCAAGTATTGCTAGGGTAAAAATAGTAGACCAACAAAAAAAGGCAAATCAATTGATAGAAGACTATTGCAAAACAGCTAAAAAGCTTCATTTTATTGATGTACAAAAACACTATTATCTGCCGAATGGTGAATTGATGCAAGATGTATTTGTAGCCGACAACCTACATTTAAATGCAAAAGGCTACCAAATTTGGACAACTGCGATTAGAAAATACTTGGCAAAACATGTGAAGTGAGTATAGCTGTGAGTTGTAAGCCGTAAGATTGGAGCTTTACTGATTACCCACAAGTTTATAATTAATTGAAAATCAATATATTTATCCCTATTGAGGGACTTAAGTCCCTCGATAGGGATGAGGTCTTCAAGGCTTGGTTTTAAAAGCAATTTAAGCCCATTTTAACCAATTTTATCAATAATCCCATCTCCATTTCAACTTTTTAAAAGATGTGGGTAATCAGTAGGATTTGAGCTGTTCGCTAGTGCAGTTTAAAGTGTTGATATACTGTTTTATTTGTACTACAACGAAGTTTATTTTTAAATTGAAAATTATGAAATATTTCCTTTCAATGCTTTTGCTCATCGTAGCGCAATTTGCTTTTGGGCAAAATGTAACTATTTCGGGAAAAGTAGATAATGCCAAGGGCGATACGCTTACTTTAGTGTATGATGCTTTGATGTTAGGCGTTAAACCATCGGTGCAAAAAACAGTTTTGACAGGTGAAAACCGTTTTCAGTTCAAGTTAACAATTCCGCAAAATGCCATAATAACATTAAAAGTAAAGAAGCGAAGTATTGAATTGTTTGTAGGAAAAGGGAATCAGATTGAGCTTGAATTTGATGCCGAAGATGTGAATAAACCAATCATACTGAAGGGAGATAAGGCGTTAGAAAATAATTTTTTAACTAAATTCCATCATCAATTCAAGACTGACTTTACACCAGCATTAATGGTAAAAAAAGTAATGCAAGTACCTGTAGATGAGCTTGAAATGAATTTATTCGAATCAAAAAAAGCACAATCAGATTATTATAAATCATTTCCAGACCAAGTCAAATTTTCGGACGAATTCAAGCAATATATTGAAAATCAGATTCGATGGAATTATTGGGCTTATATATTAGCGTACCCTATCGAAAGAGGAAATGCCAATCAAGCCCAAGCACAGGTTTTATCATTGCCAAGCACGTTGTTAGAGGGATTAGACGAGAAAAAGATTCAGGATGAAACGGCCTTGCTTGCTTCTTCTTATCGTAGCTTTTTGGTTTATTATATCACTTATTTTAATACCAAGGCTCACGGCTTTCAGAAATATGCTGATGTAAATAAATCTATGGAAGACAAGCACCTTTTTGCTAGAGAACATTTGCCTGTAAAAGCTTATCAATTTTATTTAGCTTATTTATTAAACAGTCAGTGCCAATATTGCTTGCCTTCCGTTGTCCGAAACACCTTTGCTGCGTTAACGGCAACACCTAATTCAGAGCAATATGCCAATTTGATAAAAGAAAAATGTGGCGAAGTAATGAGCAAAAAAGACGAGGTAGTAAAAGCTAAAGAGGAGGACAATAAGTGGTTTAAAGCAATTACACCAGATGGTAAAGAATTATCATTGGCTAGTTTAAAAGGGAAAGTGGTTTACTTAGATTTTTGGGCTTCTTGGTGTGGGCCATGTCGTAAAGAATTCCCTTTTTCTAAACAGTTGCAGGAAAAGCTAAGCGAAAAACAACGCAAAGAAGTGGTGTTCTTATACATTTCTATCGACGAAGAAGAACAGAACTGGCGTAAAGCAATGAAAGAGTTGGATATTGAAAATCAAAAAAATATCTATTCAAAAGGAGGATGGGAGTCAGGTGCAGCCAAATTTTTCAAGTTGGAATCTATACCAAGGTATATGTTGATGGACAAAAAAGGGAATATCGTCGACAGTGATGCCAAACGCCCAAGTGACGCTAAAATTTTGTCGGATATTTTGAAGTTGGTGGGGGAGTAGGAAATTATGAATAGGGTATAATTGAGTAACTTTAAATATTAGTTATTAAGATTGTTTGAAACAATATGAGAATAAGAAAGAGTTAATCTTAAAATTATAAAACTTAAATACACATATTATGAATTTAAATATTGAAGAAAACTACCCTCAAGCTATTCAGAAATGGAAAGAAGAAATAGCAGACACTTATGATAGTTTTGCTAAGAATAAAGATTTTGATCTTGACCTTGACTTTTATGTATTCCAATCTTCGGTAAAGTTTGCACCACCTTTATTAATGATTGGTGCTAATCCTGGAGGGGGAAAATTATATGGTGAATTTAATAAATCTAACAATAGAGACAGAAGAACTGCAAATGATTTGGGTTATGATAGCAATCAATTTTTAGCGAATCAAGAATGGCATTCAAGGTCTTTATGTGATCTTTTTTCTGGAGAAAAGCTTTTGCCAATGTTTGAAAATGCTGTCATCACTAATGTTGCTTATTTTAATACGGCTAATTTTGTTGAATTAAAAAGAAGAAAAGGTGCGCGTGAAGCAATTAATTTTAGCAGAAAGTATAATAAGGAATTAATCAATATTTTACAACCTGAAAATATCATTCTTCTGGGAAAATATCCATTAGATGAATTGAGAATTTTTTTCGATGAACCAGAAATACCAATATTAAAGACAAGAGATGAAAAGACTATATTAATAAGGCAAACCTCAATAAATGGCATTCCAACATTTTGTATTCATCATCCTTCAAGAAATAAAAAATTTAATACTGGTGAAAATTTGGAAATTAAAAAGAAGAAGCTTGAAGAAGTACTAGGAAACTAAAAATAGTTAAGAGCAATTAAGAAACAAATTCTAACAGTTTCTAAATCAAACATTTTATGTTAAAAAGATATTCAGTTCTTATAGGAATAGTCATTTCACTATCACTACTCCTAATAGCTACCTTTTACTATCCGGGGGGCTCACTATTTGACAAAAACTCGATTGGTTATGATTGGAAAAGCAATTTCATCAGTAATCTTTTTGGGGAGAAAGCAGTGAATGGTTTAGACAACACAGCTCGTTTTTGGGCTATTGCAGGAATGATTTTTCTTTCCGCAAGTTTTGCGCTGTTCTTCATTGAATTCTCAAAGAAAATACCGAACAAAGGTGCTGCTAATGTCATTAAATACTGTGGAGCTATCGGTATGATATTTACTTTTTTAATAGCGACACCCTTGCATGATATAATGATTACTATCGCAAGTACAATGTTTCTTCTCAGTCTATTTTATATTACCGTTTTTATTTTCAAGTCGAAGCTACATTTATTCAAATACCTTTGTGTTATTTGTCTTCTTGTTTTTTATGGTACTTTATACCTTTTTGGCTCTGGGAATTTCCTGAGTTTTTTACCCATCATGCAAAAACTTACATTTGCTATTGCGATAATTTTAATATTAGGATTGGAACATTTTACCACAAAAGAAGATTTTGAGCATATCAAAGCAGATAAATAAATGTGGTAAGATTACTCATGGGATGACTTATCTAACCCTTTCTATTAGTTGGTGACTTAAGTCCTATTGATTACCTAAAGTTGAAATGAAGATGTAATTATTGATAAAATTGGTTCAAATAGGCTTAAATCGCCTTTCAAACCGAGCTTTGGTCGCCTCATGTCACAGCCTGACTACGTGAAGTTCTTATCTCTAGCGAGGGACTTAAGTCCCTCGCTAGAGATAAGAACTTGATTGTTAGTTATTTATATATTTGTGGGTAATCAGTAGGACTTAAGTCACCAGCTAAGAGAAAGGGTTGAATATTAACAATAATTACAATTCAAAACGTTTTCCTTGTTGTGGGAAAATAAGATTTAATCCTAACGTATTTTGTTCAGTTAATTGTTTTTTGATTTTAGCTTCGTTGATGGCAGGAGGTTTTAAATGAGTTATTATCACCTTAAAACCTTTCAAAGCTTCTTTCCCTGTTAAATCACTCAGTTTATTCATTTCTTTCATAATCCAGTTAGGTGTAAGATGTCCGAACAGCGATTTGTCAGGTTGTTCATTAGGAAACGATACTTCAATAAAAATACCTCTCAATTGTTTCTGTTGAATCAGTGGGGCAATTTCTTTCCAAAGTAAAGCCAATTTATCACTTTTTTCAACTTCATCTGGACCAGTATCGCCAAGGTATAAAGCATAATCGTTCTGGCTCTTGATTAAGAAAGCAGTACTTTCGTAAGGGTTAACATGGCTTAAAGATAAAGCCTTCACCGTCATTGAAGTATTCGTGATGTTACTTTCTTCGCCAACTTTTAATGTTTGGAAATGGTATTTTTTTATGAGGAATCCTTTGCCTTCATCACCAAAATTTGCCCAAGTTTGGTCATTAAAATAATGATTTTGCATCATTTGCATACATTTGTCGGTGGCATAAACTGTTTTGGAAGAATCCCCAGGAGAATTAATAATCAAGCCAGAAACGTGGTCTAAATGGGCATGTGAAATAAAATAGCCTTTGATGTATTTCCTTAATACTTCCGTAGCAGATACTTTAAATACTTTGTTTTGTACGGCTTTTTCTATACCTGCATACACTGTTCCAGCATCCAGACACACATAATCATTGGTAGCGATAGGAGCGAGCATATAAGCCGAAAGATTTCTTTCATCTGTTCCGCCTTTTACACCCAAGGGAACTATTTGAAAGGCCGAAGGCTGTTTTTGCTGAGCAAAAAGGTTGGCAGATAATAAAAGTAAAATAAATAATGAACGATAAGACATATTTGATGGAGTTGATGGTTTGTCGGAAATGTGAGAAATCAGTGCATAAAAATACCTCCTTCTTTTGAGAAAGAGGTATTTTGTAGATAAAGATTTTAAAAATTAAAGTATCTTATAAATATCTACTGAATCAATTTTATCCTTCAATTCCTTGATATTGATACTTGACTTAATAGCCGAATCTTTCTTTTTCTTTTTCGCTCCAAGTTCTTTTATTAAATCATCATAAACCATCTGTGCTGGGCGGTCGCCTACGGCTTCTATAATATTATTGGCTTTGGCTACGCTGATAGCTTGTTTTACTTGGTCGAAATAGCGGTTTTCTAAATCAAAATATTGGTCATGGATACCAATAAAACGATTACACAAAGCTTGCAAATAGTCTAGATTATTATTTACATGACGAACATCCAATTCTGTCTGCAACATATCGCTTAAGTTTATTTTGCCATCTTTCTGAACATACTTACTTTCAATATCGCCAATTCTTTTCTTTACATAATCTGTATTGAACTCATTAACCATATAATTGAAGTAGTCATCCAGTGTCTCTTCATTGCGCATATCTCTTGGATTATAGCCTACTTTATGCACATCCTTTTTGAATTTTTCCAATAAATCTAATTGGAGTGCTTCTAGTAAAGTAACAGTTTGAGAGCTAGAGTTTGTATTCGTTAAATTTGCTTTGTCTAAAGCATTATAAAAGCCAGTATATCGTTGTAATTCTTTTTCAAACTCACGAATTTTATCAAAATTCACCTGTTTGTCTTGTACACCCGCTGCATAGGCAACGTTTACAGCAGCCGTAGAAAGATTTACAGCTTGGGAAGCATAAGGAATTAGTCCTACGATGGGGCTATCTTTCAAGCTCTTCAAGACAGTCATGAAACGTTCGTTCTTTTCTTTTTTGGTGAAAATAGCTTTGTTTTGAGCCGTCTTCATGATTACCTCCTCAAAAGAAAATCCTAATGGTCCTTTTTCAACCGAACTAAGTTTTTTGATATAGCCTTGGTAGTCTTGGTTAATTACCTGTGATTTCAAATCGATAATATCATCACTTAAAATTTTATATACCTCCGCACTTTTTATCAAGTTAGTTCTAATTTTCTCCCATTTGGTCTTATCACTGAGCGATTGATTCTTAGAAATGTCCGACAGTGAACGACTTTGCATTTCTAAGCGGCTTTTTAGGTTTTCGTTTTCGCTTTGAAGCTTTCCTATGGTACCTTGAATATTTATAAATACAGAATCTGAGAAGACTTGCGAAAAACCCGTATTAATACAAATTAAATAGCCGATTAAACTTAATAAGATTGATTTTTTCATGGAATAATACAAATTGTTATTTTAGATATAACGCTTATATCTATTTAAATATTGGTTAAAGTTTTCACAAATTTTACATAAATCTGTTTGGTTCTGCAATAATTTTTGAAAACGGAATATTCTTTTTAGTAGGATGGATAGAAAGCATTTTTAATTATATAACGTTTTAAGACCATAAATGCATGCAGATGTTGTGTGATACTATTATTTGAATAGTAAAATTGTGAAGGCAAAATTTTATTTTCTAAAAAAAATGCAAAAAACATTTGCTAATACAAAACATTGGCGTACCTTTGTGAAAAATTAATACAAAAAACATCCGCACGTCTCTGTGTACGTTTCGTTGGATACGAAACAATTCTTCTCAGGAACTTTTTACAGTTCTAAGTCGGTCTCCCAGAGCTTTAACGGATGTTCGGGCATCATTAAAGCAATTATTTCAAATCAATTACAAATTATTAGTCTCAGGAACGAGTGGAGCATCAGGTCGATGCCCTCAATCTTCTTCATGTCGTTTGATAGGCTATACAAACAAAGGCAACGAAATCTTTGAATACCACATATCCCAAAGAAATTGGTTTTATCCTATTTCTTACTGATTGTGCACGTCTTTGAAATCGTTTTAGAAAAATCATGAGTGAAATCACAAGATTAAGATTCGATGAGCTTTCCGTGTCGGAAGACATCAAAAATGCAGTAAAGGACATGGGGTTCGAAACTGCTTCACCAATCCAATCAGAAGCAATTCCTTATTTATTAGAAGGTCGTGATGTAATCGGACAAGCACAAACAGGTACAGGTAAGACTGCGGCGTTTGGTATCCCGATGATTGACAAAGTTATCGCTTTCGATAAATACGTACAAGGTTTAGTACTTTGCCCAACACGTGAGTTGGCTGTTCAAGTAACTGAAGAAATTAAAAAATTATCAAAATACAAAAAAGGCGTTTGGGTAACTACTGTTTTCGGTGGTGATTCAATCGAACGTCAAATCAAGTCGTTAAAAGCAGGTGCAAACATCGTTGTTGGTACGCCAGGACGTGTTATCGATTTAATAGAAAGACGTGCTTTGAAACTTGAAAATGTTAAAATGGCTGTTCTTGACGAAGCAGATGAAATGCTAGACATGGGCTTCCGTGAAGATATCGAAAGTATCTTACAAGAAACTAACGAAGACCGTCAAACAGTTTTCTTCTCAGCTACAATGTCTAAGCCTATCATGGCCTTGACTTCTCGCTACCAGAATAACCCTAAATTAGTGAAAGTAGTGAAAAACGAAATTACTAATGCTAACATCGAACAATTATACTTTGATGTAAAAGGAAAAGCTAAATTAGAAGTAATGACGCGTTTGATGGATTTACATGCTGTTAAATTAGCGTTGGTATTCTGTAACCAGAAGAAAAAAGTTGACGAAGTTGTAGAAGAATTAGTATTACGTGGTTATGCAGCAGAAGGTCTTCATGGAGATTTACGCCAAGCACAACGTACAAATGTAATGGCTAAATTCCGTTCAGGCGTAGTAACTATCTTAGTAGCTACAGATGTTGCTGCACGTGGTATTGACGTAAGTGATGTGGATGCTGTATTTAACTATGACATTCCATTAGATGAAGAATATTATGTACACCGTATCGGTCGTACTGGCCGTGCTGGTAAATCAGGTAAAGCATTTACTTTAGTAGTAGGTTCAGAACGCAACCGTCTACGCGACATCATGAATTATACTAAAGTTAAAATTGACAAAGGTGTAATTCCATCATTCTCAGATGTTGTTGGAGTGAAAAAAGGAATGTTTATCGAACGTCTTCAAAATACTATCCAAGCGGGTGATTTAGAATTGTTTGGTGATGTATATTCTTCATTAGAACATTCAGGATTTACTGCTGAGCAAATTATTGCTGCTTTAGTAAAAATGAACATGGGTGTTGCTAAAAACGAATTCGCTGACGAAAACTTAGACGGAGAAGCAGAACGCAATGCACGTAGAAACGAGCGTGGTGCTAGTGGTGACCGTTTCGGAAGCAGAGATGCTGGTCGTGGTGGAAATCGTGAATCAGGAAATCGTTTTGGAAACAGAGAAGGTGGTAGCACTGGCCGTTTTGATCGTGGTAATTCACGTGATGACCGTTCAGGTGGTCGCTCAAACGACCGTCAGCCTCGTTCTTTTGAAGACCGTGGCCCTCGTACAGACAAAGCTGGTAAACCATACCGTCAGGATGCTAACATGGTAAGAATGTTTGTTAACATTGGTTTTGACGAAAAGATTTCTCCTGCTAATATCGTAGGTGCTTTCGCTGGAGAGTCAGGAATTCCTGGAAATACTTTAGGACAAATCAACATCTTTGATAAATATTCATTTGTTGATGTTCCGAAAGAATATGCAACTACTGTTTTGAACCGTATGGAAGGTGCTTCTATTAAAGGTAAAAGAGTAAATGTTGAGATTGCTAAACCAAGCAATTAATCTCAAAATAAAATAATTAAAAGTCGCTGTGAGTTTTCACAGCGACTTTTTTGTTTTACACCCCCATCGTTTTACATGTATTGAAAACACTTTTCCTGTGAAAGTACTTAAAGACAATTTTTAATTGAACATTCAGCAAAATTTATAACATATAATTACCTAATGCTATTAAGTAATGAGTAAGAAATATTATTTGGTAATAAGTATAAATAACCATACTAAAAATGGTTTATTTAGTGATAATCTGCAAGTACTTCTGCAATTTTTAATTTATTCAAAATATAATATTTACTTTTTTTGCTAAAAAAACATAAATAGTGGTATTAATTTGTTTTTTTCTTGCATTTATTTGATTTTAATGAATATATGTTAAAAAACTAGTTGCTTTAACAATTGTTACTCTATACTTTCACAAATCAGATTTGTTAAGGAATTATTAACAAATTATCATTACTAAGTATAAATAATCAACCAAACTAACTTAAACTCCATTATTGCATGAAGAAGAGACTTCTACTTACCATGCTGTTAGTCTTCAGTGTGAGCATACTCTTTGCTCAGAATAAGATTACAGGAAAAGTCACAACGTCAGAAAATGGCTCCGAGCTACCAGGAGTAAGTGTATCCGTAATGGGTACAACTCGTGGAACCACAACAGGTGCAAATGGCGCATTCACCATCAATGCTTCACCAAGCGAAACGCTTGTATTTACCTTCGTAGGTTTTAAGCCTAAGTCTGTAAAGGTGGGTAACCAAAAAACAATCAATGCTCAATTAGATTTAGATATCTCTGAATTGAACGAAGTTGTAGTAGTAGGTTATGGTACTCAGAGCAAAAAAGTAATTACTGGTTCAGTAACATCGGTATCTGGAAAAGATATTGCTTCACAACCAGTACAATCATTTGACCAAGGTTTACAAGGACGTGTATCAGGTGTAAATATCACTACTCCAAACGGTGTATTGAACAATGCTCCTATCATCCGTGTACGTGGTACATCTTCAATCAACCAAAGTTCATCTCCATTAATCGTAATTGACGGAATGCCTATCAACTCGGGCGATGTATCAGCAGGTGGTTATACTGTAAACAACCCTCTTGGTGACATTAACCCATCTGATATTGAGTCAGTTGAAATTTTGAAAGATGCTGCTGCTACGGCTATTTATGGTTCTAGAGCGGCTGCGGGTGTAATGTTGATTAGTACTAAAAAAGGAAAAGAAGGCAGAGCAAAATTATCGTATGATACTTGGGTAGGATCTACACAAACATTCAGAAAGTTCAAAATGTTGGATGCACAGCAGTTCATGGATATTAAAAATGAAGCTGCAAAAAATGCTGGTTTAGCGAATCAATTTTTCCCTTCATACAATGCTGACGGTAGCTTAGTAAATACAAACTGGTATGATTATGTATATCAAACAGGTATTTCACAAAGCCATAACTTAAGCTTGAATGGTGGAAATAAGGATACAAAGTATTCGTTCTCAGTTGGTTATACTGATCAAGCAGGTATGGTTAAGAAAAATACCTTTAGCCGTATGACAGGCCGTATGAACGTTTCGCATAAATTGAACGACTATATCACGATAGGTTCAAACCTTACTTATGCAAACAGCTTTAACCAATCGCCTAACACAGGAACAACAGGTGCTTTCTCTACAGGTGGTTTAGGTCGTTTACCAATGGTATTGGCTCCAAACATTGCTCCTTATAATGCGGATGGTTCATATAACATCAACAAAGCAGGTAACAACATGGGCTTAGGTAATAACTTACAAGGTCCTGGTGGATATTATAACCCAATCCCTGATTTGGATTTAAGTAAATTTACTTCAGAGAATGCTCACTTAATCGCAAATGTTTTTGCTGATGTTAAATTGTACAAAGGTTTGGTGTTCAGAACATCTTATGGTATGGATAATACGCAAGTTGAAGATATCAGCTTTAGTAATCCAGTTCATGGTGAAGGTGGCGGTAGTAACGGTATTGCTACTAACTATTATACAAACATCAAGCAGTGGAACTGGCAAAATTATTTGACTTACGATTTCAATATTGGTAAAAATAACGCGACTATTGTAGTAGGTACTGAAGCTCAGAAATTTACAGTTAACCGTTGGGGTGCTACAAGAAACAACGTTTCTGACCCATTCTTTACTAGCTTCCAAGGTAGTTTCGTAAACAACGTGGCTGGTACTAGTAACTACCAAACTCAAAATGGTTTACTTTCTTATTTTGGACGTTTGAACTACGATTACGACAAAAAATATATCGCTTCATTCACATTACGTCGTGATGGTTACTCGGCTTATGCTACTGGTAACAAATGGGGTAACTTCCCAGGAGCATCTTTAGGATGGCGTTTATCTGAAGAATCATTCTGGAAAGAGTCTTCTTTAGCTAATACTGTAAATGAATTGAAATTGCGTACTAGCTGGGGCCGTGTAGGTAACACTGGTGTAAGCGACTTCGCTTCTTTAAGTTTGTTTGGCTCTGGTTTATATGGCTCATCACCAACTTGGGCATTTGCGCAGGCAGGTAACCCAAATCTTAGATGGGAACAAAGTACTAAGTTAGATATCGGTTTAAGCTATGGTTTGTTTAATGACAGAATTTCTGGGGAAATCAACTATTACAAAAACGATATTACAGACTTAGTATTGGCTGAGCCTCAAGCACCTTCACGTGGTGTACCTAACAACTCAATCAACACAAACGTTGGTTCGATGATTAACAAAGGTTGGGAATTTACATTGAGTGCTTTAGTACTTGAAAAGAAAGGATTTTCTTGGAATGCTAACTTTAATATCTCGACAAACTCAAACGAAGTATTGGCTTTAGCAAACAACAATGCTGATATTATTGCTTCTACAGGTGGTTTGGAAAGCTCAAACATCGTTCGTGTTGGTTATCCAGTAGGTAGTATTTTCGTAGTAGAAACAAGAGGCGTTAACCCTAAAAATGGACAACGTATTTTTGTAAATGCTGCTGGTAAAGAAGTACAATATTCACACCCAGGAAAATGGACTTATGTAGCTGATGGAACAACTGCTCCTGCAATTACTGGTTCAGACCGTATGGTATGGGGTACAGCTTTCCCTACATTCTTTGGTGGGCTAGACAATACTTTCAAATACAAATCATTTGATTTAGGAGTATTCTTACAATTCTCAGGAGGTAACTATATCTACAATGGTACAAAAGCAGGTCTTCGTGACCAACGTGCTTGGAACAACCACACTGATATCTTGAATCGCTGGCAAAAAGACGGAGATATTACTAATATCCCACGTTTAGTATTTGGTGATAATATCTCAAATGGTTCTTCAACGCCAATCTCTGAAAACGTAGAAAAAGGTGATTTTATCCGTATGCGTAATATCTCTTTAGGCTATACTTTCAAAAAAGGCTTGTTAGAAAAAGCAAAAATTTCGAGTGCTAGATTGTATGCTCAAGTGCAAAATGCATTTATTATTACAGGATACACTGGTGCTGACCCTGAAATTTCAACTAACCGTAACTCAAACATTGCTCCTGGTGTTGACCGTAACTCTACACCTCAAGCACGTACTTACACAGTTGGTCTATCAGTTAATTTCTAATTTCAAATTGATTTTAAGATGAAAAAAAATATAAATAATCCTTTTAGAAGCGTAGGAAAGACTGTCAAAATATCGATGGCTTCTATCATGCTGCTAACCACGATGTTAGCTTGTGATGAAAAAAGTTTGCTTGAACCAGCTCCTATTACATCATTATCAGATTTACAAGCTTTCTCAACACCAGACCGTGTTTTAGCACAGGTAAATGGTTTGTATTCAAGTGCAAAATCTGGACAATTGTATGGTGGTCGTTATTATGTCTATAATGACGTACGTGGCGAAGAGTTTTTGAACGTAACATCTAATGGCGTTACAGCCTTACAAACTTGGAACCATACAAACAACTCATCTTCAAATGAGCCTACCAATATGTGGAATGCCGCATATTTAGCTATCAACCGTGCCAACTTGTTTGCAGAAGGTTTAGATAAAAATACAGGTGTGATAGATGCTACTTTAGCTACACAATATAAAGCTGAAGCTAGATTTTTGAGAGCCTTAATTTATTATTCATTAGTAAACACTTATGCGCAGCCTTATACGAAAGATAATGGTGCAAGCTTAGGCGTACCTTTACGTTTGACGGGCGAAGTAGGTAGCGGTAACAACAATTTGAAGAGAAGTACTGTAGCAGAAGTATATACTCAAATTCTTTCTGATTTGACTTATGCTGAGCAAAACCTTCCAGCTACTTATGCTTCAGCAGCATTGAATACTACTCGCGCACACAAAAACAGTGCGATTGCGATGAAAGTGCGTGTAAATTTGACAATAGGCAAATGGGCTGACGTAGTGACAGAATCAAATAAAATTGTTTCAACAAGTGCTCCTTATAAAGCAGCTACTGGTGTTGCTAATGCTTTACAAGCGTCTGTAGCTTCGGTATTTGCAGCACCTTATACTACAGTAGAATCTATCTTCTCATTCCCGATGGGTGATAACGATTTACCAGGTACTCAAAATGGTTTAGCTAGTTATTACTTACCTTTAATTGGTATTGGTGATTTCTCTTTGAACCCTGCTGGTATCTTGGCTAGTACAGCTTTCTCTGCAACGGATGCTAGACGTGTTAATTTTGTAAGAAATGATTTTGCAAGTGACGCTGGTCGTTACCGTTTAACAAAATATCCAACTGGTCCTGTTCACAAAGATTTTGTGCCAGTATTGCGTTATGCTGAGGTTTTGTTAAACCTTGCTGAAGCTAAAGCTAGATTAGGTGGTGCAAGCGTTGATGCTTCTGCATTAGCTTTGTTAAACGCTGTGAGAGGTCGTTCAACGACAGCTTATACTGCTGCTGATTTTGCGACAGGAACAGCTTTAGTAAATGCTATTTTAACAGAAAGAAGAATTGAATTCTTAGGTGAAGGTTTCCGTTCAATTGATTTGCAACGTAATAATTTACCACTTCCTGCTAAAGCTAACATTGCTGCGATTCCTGTTACATCTCCAGCTTATATCTGGCCGATTCCACAGACAGAAATCAACGTTAATAAAGATTGTGCTCCTAACCCATAATTATTAATATTGCTTTTACTAAAAACGGTCAGTTGGAATATTTCAACTGACCGTTTTTTTATTAATAGCTATTCATATTAAGCTTCCATAAATTAAGCAATCAATAAGGATTCATTAACGCTAGTTTGGCAAAAAAGTCTTCAAACATTAAATGAGTATCTAAGTGATTATAAACCCTGATGCTTCGTCCTTTATGATTATATTCGTAAGCACCAAGCTTATTGATTTTTGGAGCCAGCTTAACAACATAATTACTTGATGATGGATCAGCTTCAAAAGATGATTGAAGAGCTGTTAATAATACTAAAGGGCTATCTCCTAGAATATACGTTTCGCCAATATTATAATAAGGTTGGATTCTCTTCATTAAGTTTTCTAGAACGGTAGTCAAATAACTGCCTACTTTTCCTGTTGGTTTTACCTTTATCAAAAGTTGCGAGTAAGAAATGATACACTGCCGATAGGCATTTCTTGGTATTTGCCACAAAGCAATATTCGATTTGTTGAATACAACCGTTGCCGCCGAAATGTCTATTTTTAGGTTATATTCTGGGTCAGAAAAATTAGGAGGAGGTAATGCCAAATCGTTATATTCAGGTCCACCAATCCAAATTAAAATCAACTTATTGGCGATTTGTGGGTTAGTTAATACAGCCGAAGCAATCTCTGTTAAACCTGCACCGCAAAGTACATACAAAGGCAATTTAGTATCAGTGCGTAAAGCTTCTTGGATAATAAAATTTACAGCTTCACTTTTCACAGGAGTACTGTCATTCACCATAGCAGTATTTGAACCCGCAAAAACAGGGATATTATTTTTGATAGCCATTACTTGTAATAATTCCTTCGCTTTGTTGGCAGCATTATTAGCTTGTGTTTTAGAAGGGTCGAAGCCATCATTAACACTTAAGTGAGAGCCAATAATACCTCTTATTTCCACCGAGGGAGAGAGTAATAAATGTGCAAGCTGAAACAATCCATCAGGGTCGCCACTGAAATCATTGTCAACAATTACGCGTATTCGTGGTATTACTGCACTATTATTGGAAGTATTCTGAGCAAATAATAGGATGGGGGCTATCAATAAAAATATTGATAGTAAAAGATTGTGTTTTTTTAGCATTGGCTTTTCATGGCTTGATAGATTGATTAGAAAATCAAATTTACATTGGTTTTCTAATTACAAAGTAAATTCATGAAAAAGATTTTTGTTGGTTATTGTGGATGTTTTCGAAGCAAAAGGGTGACAAAGTAAACTAATTGTAATAAAAGAAAGGATAATGTAAAACTACTTCAAAGTATTATTTTTCTCAATCGCTAGTTTTTAATCAATGCTTTGATGTTTAGAAATTTGTATTATTTCTACTAATTAAAATAGAGTTTTACGTGTTAGTTTTTTGAAAAACCATGCAAATCTAGTAATTTGTTGATAAAATAGTAAATAACTATACTTACAATTAAAAACTACATAAACACTTTATTATAAATAATATGAAATTAGCTATTTACCCTAGATTAAAACATCAATGGAAAATGTATAAACTATTTATAGTTTGTACGATAATATTTTCAGTAACATTCACATGTACAAAAAAAGCTGACATTATACCATTACCCGTTGTAGCAACCTCTTTAGTAGTTTTTAAGTCTGCTGATGATGTTTCGATAATGTTAAGTCGTTTGTACTCACTTACTAAGTCTGGTCAGCTATTTGGAGGGCGTTATTATGTATACAATGATGTTCGTGGAGAGGATTTTTTGAATACAACCTCAAATGTTGCTACAGCATATGAAGTGTGGCGACAAAAAATTACCGCAGTTTCATCAGAACCTAGTGAAATGTGGGCAGCTGCTTACAATGCAATAAATCATATAAATGGTTTTATTGAAGCATTAAATAAAAGTCCTTCTTATGTTGATGCAGCCACAGCAACGAAATACAGTGCTGAAGCTAGATTTCTAAGAGCTCTTAATTATTATGCTTTGATTAATACTTTTGCTCAGCAATATATCAGAGATGATGCTCAAAACCTTGGAGTTGTTTTACGCTTATCAACACAGTTCTATGGTACTGATGATTATATGCATATGAGACGAAGTACGGTAGGTGATGTTTATGAACAGATAATAGCAGACCTAAACTATGCAGAAGAAAATCTTCCTTCTTTATATCCTACCTCAGCTTTAAATAATACTAAACCTCATAAAAATAGTGTGATTGCCTTGAAAACTCGTGTTTATTTAACCATGAGAAAATGGAGTGATGTAGTGAGAGAAGCCAATAAAATAGTTTCGCCTACAGCTCCGTTCAAAGCTCTTACTGGTGTGGCAAATACATTGCAAACATCTGTCGTTTCTGTTTTTATTCCTCCATATAAATCGACAGAATCTATGTTTTCGTTTCCAATGGGAGAAGAAAATGAAAGTGACTTGCCAGGAAAAAACAATGCTTTAGCGAGTTTCTACATGCCATTGATTGGGAATGGAGATTTTGCTTTAAACCCTGAAGGTATTCTGGCTAATTCCGCTTTTACAAGTACTGATGCTAGATATATAAATTTTGTAAAAAGAGATTTTGTAGGAGATCAAGGTCGTTATCGATTAACAAAGTTCCCCACCGGACCAGACCACAAAGATTATATCCCAGTAATCCGTTATGCAGAAGTATTGTTAAACCTAGCAGAAGCAAAAGCTAAACTAGCAGAAGACCGGATTGATGCTTCGGCTTTAATTTTATTAAATGCTGTTAGAGGACGATCTACTACTGTTTATGCTGATAATAAATTTACTACAGGAAAAGATTTAGTTAACGCCATTTTGACCGAAAGAAGAATAGAATTTTTAGGAGAAGGTTTTCGTTCAATAGATTTACAACGTAACCTTTTACCTCTTCCAGCTAAAGCTAATGTTAGTTTGATTGAAACAACAGCATCTGCATATATTTGGCCAATTCCATCCACTGAGATTGCATTAAATAAATACATGGTACAAAATCCATAATTTATTAGTTAACCAAAGCGGTCAATTGACTGCTTTGGTTTTAATTCAAATAAAATATAAACTCCCTGTTCTGACTGTCCCATGCCTTTGCCTTTTCTATGGTGTTCTTTATTAATATTAGAAATGGTGAATGAAATTGTCTTCTAGACAAACTAAAATAAAATCAACAACTGTATCAACTTTGTTGGTATTTTTTATATGTAGATTTGTTACTTATGGACATCTCGTTGGAGATAACTCCAAGAAGGGAGAGGATGTAGCAGAATTGTCAACTTTTTAAAAGTTGACAATTCTAATGTATCTTGCATTTAAAAATCTTCTGTCTACCAAATGACTTTCAGAAATCGTCTTCAATATTTACTCGTTAAACGTCTCCAAATTGCTAACAAAATGGCTTTGTCGCTGATTCAATCTGGGGCGATTATGGTCAATGGTTTGGTGGTTAATGAGAATGTCATTATCAACCTTGAAGATGAAGTCGTTTATAATAATCAACTCATCAAAGAAGGTAAAAAAATGATTTATCTAGCCTTCTATAAACCCAGAGGCATAGAAACGACATTGAATACCAGTATTCCTGAAAACTTGAAAGAGATTTTACCTTTTGAAGAACCGATTTTCCCAGTTGGCAGACTAGATAAGGAATCTGAAGGCTTATTATTATTGACTAACGATGGTCGCCTTTTTGATAAAACACTTCGCAAAGAATACCAAACCGAAAAAGAGTATTTAGTAACAGTCGATAAAGTAATTAATGAAGAATTTATTACTAGAATGTCAAGCGGTATACAAATCATGGGTAAAATGACTTTGCCTTGTCAGGTAGAAAAAATCACCGATTTCAGTTTTAAGATTATTTTAGTGCAAGGGTTGAATAGACAAATCAGGAGAATGTGCTATCAATTGCACTACGAAGTATTAGAACTTATCAGAACCCGAATTGGGAATGTATTATTAGAAAACCTAACGCCTAGCACATACAGGCATTTATCAATAACAGAAATTCAACAGGAAGTTTAGCCAATGATAGGTATAAGCAAAATGTTTTGCTATTTTCGTCTTTCATTCATCAATTAAAAATCATGAACAAAAAACACTTTACTAAACTATTATTAACCCTGATACTTATTCCAGCAGGATTGTTCGCTCAGGGCATTAATTGGGATACTGATGGTACTTCTTATACTTCATTGGAAGGGAGTCAAATCTCAAGAGTAAGTCTTCCTTCTTTACAAAAAACAGTTATTGTTACCTCAGATTTATTGATTCCTAAAGGACAAACCTCAGCTTTATCAATCAAAAGCTATACCTTTTCAGAAGATGCTAAAAAAGTATTGATTTTTACCAACAGCAAAAAAGTATGGCGTTATGAAACGCGTGGCGATTATTGGGTATTAGACATTGCCACCAAACAACTTAAGCAATTAGGAAAAGGCATGCCTGTATCATCTTTGATGTTTGCGAAGTTTTCGCCTGATGGGTCAAAAGTTGCGTATGTTTCAAAGCATAATATTTATGTAGAAGACCTTGCCACCAACAAAATTAAAGCATTGACCAAGGACGGTACTACGAAACTAATCAACGGTACTTTCGACTGGGTATATGAAGAAGAATTTGATTGTAGAGATGGTTTTCGTTGGAGTCCAGATAGCAAATCTATTGCCTATTGGCAGATTGATGCTAATACCATTCGTGATTATTTCATGTTGAATACCACAGACTCTATCTATTCACAGGTAATTCCTGTAGAATATCCAAAAGTAGGAGAGAAGCCTTCTGCTTGTAAAGTGGGTGTTCTAGATATTGCTACCACTAAAACGATTTGGATGAAAGTGCCGGGAGAATCAACCAATAACTATATTCCTAAAATGGAATGGGCTGGTAATTCATCTGAAATCATTATTCAGCAATTGCCACGCAAGCAAAACGAAACAAAATTGATGCTTTGTAATGCTAAAACTGGCGTAGCCAAAACTTTTTATACTGAATCTGATAAAGCTTGGGTTAATGTAAATAACCGTGCAGGAGAGTCTGTAGGCTGGGATTGGTTGAAAAATGGAAAAGATTTTATCTGGCAATCTGAAAAAGACGGTTGGAATCACTTATACATTGTTGGAAAAGATGGCAAAGAAAAGTTGATAACTGTGGGTGATTTTGATGTAATTAGTTTCTTAGCATTCAATGAAGAAACGAATGTAATTTACTTCACAGCTTCGCCAGAAAATGCTACACAACAATATTTATATAGAACTACGTTAGATGGGAAAGGTAAAGCAGAAAAAGTTTCACCTTTGAACCAAGCAGGAACACATAGTTATAATGTTTCGCCAACGGGTAAGTTCGCTCAACATCGTTTTACTAGCTCAACAGTTAGTCCCGTAAGTGAAATGATTACGTTGCCCGACCACAAACCTTTTAATGAAGCAGAGGGCATTGATGCGAAAATAACAAAACAAAAACCAAGAAAAAACAAGGTTGAATTTTTGAAAATCAAGACTGAAGATAATATCACTGTGGATGCATGGATGGTAAAACCTTATGATTTTGATTCTACTAAAAAGTATCCAATCGTATTCATGGTTTATACTGAACCTGCTTCAGCAACGGTAAAAGATACTTATTCAGCAGGCTCAAATGGTTTATATGTTGGTGATATGGCAAAAGATGGTTATATCTATGTGTCAATTGATGGAAGAGGAACACCATCTCCTAAAGGTCGTGAGTGGAGAAAAGCAATTTATCGTAAAATTGGACAAATCAATATCCGCGACCAAGCAATGGCAGCGAAGGAATTATTGAAAAATAAATACATCGACCCTACAAGAGTAGCTGTTCATGGTTGGAGTGGTGGAGGGTCAACTACGTTGAATTTATTATTTCAATACCCAGAAATTTATCAAACAGGTATTGCTGTAGCGGCTGTAGCCAACCAACTTTCTTATGATAATATTTATCAGGAAAGATACATGGGCATTCCTCAAGAAAATAGAGAAGATTTTGTGAATGGTTCTCCGATTACTTATGCTAAAAATTTGAAAGGGAATTTATTATACATCCATGGAACAGGGGATGATAATGTACATTTTCAAAATGCTGAAATGTTGGTAAATGAATTAATTAAGTACAACAAACAGTTTCAATTTATGGCATATCCAAATCGTTCGCATGGTATTTATGAAGGCGAAGGAACAAGAATGCACTTAAATACATTGTACACTAATTACTTGAAACAATATTGCCCGCCGGGTGGAAGATAGGTGATAGCTTTGAGTGATGAGCTTTGAGCATTCAGCCGTATTTCTAACAAAAACACCCGATAGGTTTTAACCTATCGGGTGTTTTTGTTAGAATCCTTTTTAATAATGCTACAGCACCGAACCTTTTATCCCTTCCAACAACCCTTTCCAAAGCGTATAGAAAAAAGGCTTGTCAGGAATCCTCTGATAATTGATAGTAGCAATTCTTGGAGGTTTCTTTCCTGTTGGATTACTTTTTTTGATGATAAATGTATTGGCGATAAAAGATAATAGTTTCCGTTTTTTAAAGACACCGTCTTCAGGAGGAAATTTATATATCATTACATTTAAGCCTTGATAGAGCATCGTAGTAGAGCCCTTCAATCCGAATTTATTCCCATGCATATCAAAAGCAAAATAACTAAGATAGCCTTCCTGAGTTTTAGCCATTACTAAAGCTTCCGTTACCTGATTTACAGTGGATAATTGCATATTAAATACTTTGCCACTACAACTAAAATCTCCTTGTTTATCTGCTACATTGAAGCGAAAAGAAAAATGAACGTTTGCTTTATTAATCAATTTAGATTTCAAAAAAACGATGCAATTTGGATTTTTTGCTAAGGGGATAGAATCATTTGTAAAGTTATAGACATGACCATTCGCTTTGTCAAAAATCACATTGCCCACTAAATTTGTTTGAGGATTATATTCAGAATAAGTTATTTTAAAACGACTTAATTTTATCGTATCAATTAAAAATTTAAGTTGCCATTTTCTAAAAGCTTCATGTGGGAAAGGGCGATAATCCATTTTCTTACGTGGCTTGAAAAGACGCGTATCGGTAAATACATTTATTTGCCCATTGTTAATACCAAGGGTTTTAGCATAGATTTTTTTCTCTTCAAAAAGCTTGTATAAATCTATAGAATCTAATTTGATATTTTTACAAACAATACTGATTCTATCATCTCCATTAGTTTTATTGCCATAAGCAATTTGTTTATACTGTGGCTCATATTCCAAGTGTTCAAGCGATAATGATTTTGATTTTGTAGAGAATAATAACTCCTTTATTTTGAATTTATTCAATGAATCTTCTGTCAGTATTTCTAGTTTATCTAGCTTAAAAACACACTCTTTCATATAATAAAAACGACTTTTATCACGATGAGACGTTGAGTCTATTAATAAGTCGGTAAGCTCAATATCCAAATGTTCGACCTTGCTGGTACTAGGCGTTTTCTTTTCAGAATGATTAATATAAGTAAAATTGATATTGTCTAAACTTACTCTTTCTACAGAAAATGATTTTACAAATTTTGAGAGTATAGTATAGAATGGCGTAATGGTTTTAAAAGAATTATAATATTGCCTGTGATGGTTAATCCGAATAACTGGTTCTTTGATGCTGATTGATTGTAAATGTAACTTTGATGAAAAAATAATTGTCCAAGGATTAATTCCTGTTAAATGAATTTCATCTACTTGAGCTTGATAAATATTATCAGGCATTTTTTTTGCTAAATCCAGTTGCTTATACAAAGTAGTATCTGCTTGCCAACGCACGCCCAAGATGCGTGCTTCACCACCAGTAATATTATACTGAATGTCTTTAAAGTCAATGTGATATAAACTGTCTGTGCTTTTTAATACAGCATATTGAATGCGTTTTGATAATAATGGTTTTAATCCCCATAGTCCTACGATGGTTGCTATTGCTAAAAATGCAAGTAATGTATAAAGACTAACAATTAGTACTTTTTTGAAGGGATTTTTTGGATTTTGTGTCATAGAATTAATGGTAAAGAGTCAACTACTTAAAGACCTAAATTTCTATGCCAGTAGATAGTAAAATAGCGATAATATGATAAAATAAATGTTAGTTTGCCCAACATACTCAACATAAGGCGATTTACTAACCAATTTTCACGATTTTAATCAATTTTGATATATTTAAAATAAATAATGGAAAATGAGTGGCATTTAGAGAATGTTATCATTCAGCATTCAAATATTTTAATTGTTTAAATAAGGCGAATTCTGTAAATTGAAATAAAAAATCAACAAAATGAGGTCAAAACATTTACTTACTTTATCAATCTGCTTAATAGGTTTAGGGGCTTGTAAAACGACGCAACCCAACCTGCAAAATACTTCTCTTCAAAAACCAGTTGAAAATCAAGGGTTCTATCAATTTAGTAACGAAGACCCTAATGCCTCGCCTTTCTTTGCTAAAAAGGCATCTGTATATGCCAAAAATGGAATGGTTGCGGCTACTCACCCAGTTGCGTCTCAAGTGGGCGTTGATATACTAAAACAAGGAGGAAATGCTATCGATGCCGCAGTGGCTACGCAGTTTGCTTTGGCAGTGGTTCACCCAGCAGCAGGGAATATCGGGGGCGGTGGTTTTCTGGTTTATCGTGATAAAGACGGCATAAGTTATACGTTGGATTATCGTGAAAAAGCCCCTGAGAATGCTAGCAGAGACATGTATTTAGATGAAAACAAAGATATAAAGGCAGGTCAGCCTAGTTGGTTAGGACATTTGGCTAGTGGTACACCTGGTTCAGTCGATGGCTTAGAACAAGCCCATAAACGCTTTGGAAAGCTTACTTGGAAACAAGTATTGCAGCCAGCGATTGATTTAGCTGAGAATGGCGTAAAATTGACTGCTCGCGAAGCTAGAGGATTAAATAATGTAAAAGCTGACTTACTAAAGTTTAATCCGACCAAGAAGTATTTCATGAAAGAAGATACTGCTAAGTGGGTTGAAGGAGAAATACTCATCCAAAAAGATTTGGCAAAAACGCTTAGATTGATACAAGAGCAAGGAAGAAAAGGCTTTTATGAGGGAGAAACAGCCAAATTATTATTAGCTGAAATGAATAGAGGAGGAGGAATCATCACTCAAAAAGATTTAGATAGCTATCATTCAGCTTGGCGTGAACCAGTGGTTGGCAATTATAGAAACCTAAAAGTAATTTCAATGCCCCCACCATCAAGCGGAGGAATTGCTTTATTACAACTATTGAAATTTGTTGAACCATATCCTCTTCAAAAATGGGGTTGGCATAGCGACTCCACCACACAGGTAATGATTGAAGCGGAACGTCGGGTATATGCTGATCGTTCAAAGTGGTTGGGTGACCCTGATTTTGTCAAAGTCCCTCAAAAGGAATTATTAGAGACTGAATATTTGAAGAAACGCTGGCAAGATTTTCAGTTTACTCAAGCAACTGATAGCAAAATGGTAAAAGGCGGTGATATTTCGGGTTACGAAAGCACAGAAACTACCCATTCATCTTTTGTAGATAAAGAAGGAAATGCAGTATCCATTACTACTACTTTAAATGGCTCTTATGGAAGCAAAGTAGTGGTGGACGGAGCAGGTTTTTTAATGAATGATGAAATGGATGACTTTTCTATTAAGCCAGGCGTGCCTAATGTGTATGGATTGATTGGAAATGAAGCCAATGCGATTGCTGCTAACAAAAGAATGCTCTCTTCGATGACGCCAACGATTGTTGAAAAAGATGGTAAACTTTTAATGGTCTTAGGTACTCCAGGTGGCTCTACTATTATCACCTCGGTTTTTCAAGTGTTTTTAAATGTTGTTGAACACCAAATGTCAATGCAACAGGCAGTTGATGCACTCCGTTTCCATCACCAATGGACACCCGACAGAACTACTTTTGAAGAGGGTGCTTTTACAGAAAAAACCTTGATAAGAATGCGTGAAAAAGGGTATAAGTTAGATTCACAGAAAAATACTATCGGTAGAATGGATTGTATTTTAGTATTGCCAGATGGTATTTATGAAGGCGGAGCAGACGTAAGGGCAGATGATACAGCAGTAGGATATTGAGGAGGATTCTTTATCACTAGCGAGGGACTTAAATCGTAGTGATTAAATGGGTTAAAATGGACTTAAATCATCTCTCAAACCTCATCCCCCAGCCCCTTCTCTGAAGGAGAAGGGGAGCAGACATTGGTGCTTAAAGCTCCCCTCTCTGAAGGAGAGGGGTTGGGGGTGAGGTTATTATGCATTGATTATCAATTGTTTATCAACTTGTGGGTAATCAGAAGTATTAATATATTATTTCACTAAGCCAAAGGCTTCTGCAATCAACTCAAAAGAATGTAGCCTGTCTTCTTTATTATCTGTTAATGTCGATACCATTATTTCATCAATATCGAATTCATTAACTAATCGTGTTAATTTCTCTTTTACTTCATCTTTTGTTCCTGATATTATTCTGGTGCTATTTGCTTTAATTCTAGCAGTTTCTGCCATAGAGAAATCGTAGTTCTTTATTTCTTCGTAACTAACAAATTGATCAAACAAACCTTGTTCAAATTTAACTAGCGTATAGTCATGGAAGTGTCTCATCTGTCTAGCTTTCTCTTCTGTATCTGCACAAATGACTGATAAGGCAAGTAACTCTTTTGGTTGAGCAAATTGCGATGAAGGAGTAAAGCTCTTACGATAATGTTCAACAATGTCTGGATTTACGTGACCGTTGATAAACTTGGCCACTGCCAAGCCCATTCCAAATTGAGAAGCAATTGCACTACTTCCACCACTAGAACTTAAAATCCATTGCATAGGAATAGTAGAGGCCTGTGGAATAGCTAATAATCTTCCTTTTGAAGTACCAGCACTATCTGTAAAAAAATGCTGAAGATGGCTCAACTGTCTTAAATAACTTTCTTCTTTAAAATCATTGGAAGGGTTCAACAAAGATGCTGTGATGGTATCTCCACCCGGAGCTCTCCCCATGCCTAAGTCTATACGCCCTGGAAATAGCGTTTCTAGCATCCTAAAATTTTCTGCAACTTTTAAAGCACTATGATTGGGCAACATTATTCCTCCAGAACCTATGCGAATACGGTCGGTTTCGTCGGCTAGTTTTACCATCAATACTTCGGGTGTTGACCCTGCAATAAAAGTTGAATTATGATGTTCGGAAACCCAAAAACGATGGTAGCCTAAACGCTCGGCTAGTTTAACTGTTTCAATGGTTTCTTGAATGGCTTGAATGGCTGTACTGTTTGGGTGTATAATTGATTGGTCTAATATACTTAATTTAATCTTTTTCATTTGAGCTGAAGTTTATTATTATCATTTCTGTGTTATCAGATAATAACGAATTTGCCCAATCATTGATTCAACTATCTTTTTAATTAATAACAGAGCAATATACGTAATGCTCTGTTATTTGGTTAGCCTCTGGCTGTAATCTCATCTTTAACTTTTTTCATATTTATTCCCATAATTACTAAGACAGGAATAAAGGCTCCGGGCAAGGTTGTAGAAGCAACAAAGCCACCCTTTTTATTCATTAAAAATAAACTAGCTCCCAAGAGGACGGCAAATACCCCTATAAAAATACCAATTATTAATTTCAGCTTATTTTGTTTGGCTTTCAGTTCCTCTAAAGTCATTTCTTGTAGTTGTTTCTCTTTCATGTGTTTAGTTTAAGGATTTGCGTTTGGTTTAATGGATTGATTATGAAAGGCATAATCATTTTTATAGCTATAAAAATAAACAAAAAATGAGATTTATTGATAAAGTATTTTAAATAAATATACCGATATATTTAGGAGATTTTTTCTTTTTGAAAAGAAAAAACACACTTAAGAAGTGTGTTTTAAACCAAATTATCATATATATGTTTGTATGTTGGTAAAATATTATGCGTGAACTTGTGTTTGTCTTTTGAATGCTTTTTTCACGAGAAAGTAAATAATTAACGCTGATAATACGCCTGTTAGGAAATCGGTTACTGGCACCATCACGGCTGTATATACCATCATTGAGAATTCAAATTTGCCTAAATGCTTTATCTCTTTTATTTCCGAAGGCTTAATCATATTCGTAGATACCCAGACTAAAATACCACCGATACATGCCATTGGAATGAGTTCTAGGTATTCGGCTAAATAATATGCCATAGATAATTTCAAAATTGCTTTGAAGTAACCTGCCAAAGGTGTTTGTGCTCCTGCCTTGATGCTTGTAGCGGTTCTTGCTAATGCGCCAGTACAAGGAAACCCTTGGACAAGTGGTGTAATGATTTGTACCATTCCTTGTCCAAAAAATTCTTTGTCAGGGTTAAAAGGCGTTTTGTCATTGTTGGCTAATTTATCAGCCATTGATGAACATAAAATGCTTTCAACCCCTGATACAAATACGATGGCACAGACATAATAGATAATGTCAATGACAACAGCACTATTTAAATCAGGTAAGATGGGAGGGGTAAATTTGAAAAAATTATTAGGTATAGAACCATATAAATCTTTAACCAAAATAATGTTCTTGTCTTGCAATACTGTGGCGGACAGTACTGTAGCCAAGCCCATTGCAATAACAGGACCAGGAATGAAAATAGAAATTCGTAATAGTATCTTAGTTAATGCGAAGGTCAGGACACCCAAAAAGATAGACCATCCATTAATCAAATGTAAATTTTGGAAGGCAACCTGAATATTATCAATAAAACCTCCACTTAAATTTTCTTCTTGGCCTAATAAATCAGAGAATGATTCAATGCCAAGAATGTCTTCAAGATTAGTAAGGGCAATAACCAGAGCAATGCCTACTGTAAACCCCACAATAATTGAATTGGGAACGAGTTTTGCAAACCTACCAAAGCCAAAAATACCCATGATGATTAATACAACTCCTGAAATGAGGGAAACCAAAATCAGAAAGCCATGAGCCGTTTCAAATATTCCACCATTAGTAGTTCCATACTTGGTCATCAAACTGGCAATAACAGGAATAAAGGCTGCCGTAGGCCCATAAACTTGATATTTAGAGCCACCAAACGTTCTACCAACTACACATGCTAATGCTCCTGCAATGATGCCGTGTTCTGGACGCATCCCCATTGCCATCGCAAAGCCCATCGCCATTGGGATGGCGGTCATAGCTACAATTAATCCCGCACTGAAATCTCTGTAAACTATTTTTAACCATGAGTCTTTGGTTAAATCCTCCCAACGTGAATCAAAAAAAGTAAAGAAAAGCTTAATTCTTGCTAGTGGAGTAGTTGGAAACGTATTTTTGCTCATCTTTAGTTTAGTTAAATAGTGCTACTAATTGTTCATGCTCTGTTTGGTCAAAATCATTTTCGATACTTACTTCAATCACTTTATAGTGTGATTTTTTGAGAAAAGGAGTGGGGTCAAAAGAATTTTTTGATTCTTTTAGCTGATAGTTTTTAGCAATGTAAATTTCGTCGACAGCGTTTGCTTCAAGGAAATTTTTCATCGCACTTGTAGTATATCCATGAAATAATTCAATATTGATATACTTTAGCTTACCTTCAAATCTGTTGCGGATAATTTCTAATGCTTCCTTGAATTCGGGCGTTATATGGGTGGATACTATCTTTTTAGGCGTATAGAATAATAATTCTGTAATGGAATCACCCAAGTATTCGGCATATAATAATATTACCTCTATAACGTCTTCGCTATAGGGTTCCAACGCAAGTTTCAGCGTGTTGAGCGATGCAACACGAAAGTCAATCGGGATTAAAATAGTTTTTTTCATCACTTATCTTTTAGATGTTGTGACAAAACTATTTTGAGGAGATTATAAACTTTTAAGAACGAGATTAGAATTCGATTAGAGAGGATATTAATCTTCCATAAGTGGAATTTTGATTTGAACTTTCGTTCCTACATTTACTTGCGAACTAACGACCAAGTTACCTTTGTGCAAGTGAATAATGTTTCTGGTGAGGGGCAGACCAATGCCATAACCTTCAAATAAGGTAGTATTGGATGCTCGAAAGAATGGGTCATAAATAAAGGCAATTTCAGATTCAGGAATACCAATGCCTTGGTCTTCAACCATGATAATCACCTGTGAATTGCTTGATGCAATATGAATAGTGACAGGTTTGTTGTTAGAGTATTTACAAGCATTGTTTAAAATGTTGGCAAAGGCAAGGTGTAATAATTGTTGATTGCCCTTTACTTTTAGTTTTTTTGGGTCTTCTGGAAGAAGGCGTAAATCAACCAAGATTTTGTTATTCGGATTTAGCTTATCAATCAAGCTTTTGCTTACCCAGATGATTTCGTCGATACGAACCTTCTCAAAAGTAATAGCCTTCCCTTTATACCCCGTTTGCGCTAAAAAAAGTAAAGATTTTGTGATTTCATTCAGCCGTTCAGCTTGTTGAAGAATATTTTTGAGTGCCATAGAATATTCTTCAGAAGTTCGAGGTTTTAATAAAGAAAAATCTGCTTCGCCAATAATGGTTGTCAGGGGTGTGCCAAGTTCGTGTGATGCGTTGCTAATAAAATTCTTTTGTGTTTCAAAAGCCGTTTCAATACGGTTGAGTAGTTCGTTGAAAGTGCTGGTTAACTCGCTGATTTCTATGCTTTTGTCGATATTGTTTTCAAGGCGAAGGTGAATGTTTTCAGTACTGATTTGTTTTACTTTATCGGTAATTTCCTTGATGGGGTCGAAGATGTGCTTTGAAAAATAGAATGAAAAGACAACCACAATTAAAACCACCATTGAAATTCCTGCAATGAGTACAGACCTTAGGAAAATCAAATGGTTTAAGGCATAATAATTTTCTGCTGAAACAATGACAAAATATAGTTTATTGCCTTTTCTATATTGCGAACCAGCGATGAATAAATTACCCTCATTTTCTTTGTAAGTTTCTGCTTTAGAAAGTGAAATTAGGAAATGAATCGGTAATTGATATTTATCGGCAATTTCTTGAAAATGAACATCAGGGATAACTTCAATCAAGTATTCCTTCTCTTTTTCAAGCTTTTCTAAATGTTGATTTCTTAAGTTTTTTAAATATTTAGCATTGAGCGTTCCAGAATTCAAACTGTATTGTGCAGATATTCTTACACGAGCTTCGAGCCTTTTATAAAAATCGACATAAGAATATTTGTCCAGAAAATAATAAATAGAGAGACCAAACACAACAACGATTGTGCTACTCAAAAGCCCCAGTATAATGGCTAATTTCGTTTGTGTTTTCATTTTTCTTTTAGTACATAGCCCATTCCAACAACGGTATGAATGAGCTTATGGTCGAAATCACCATCGATTTTTTTTCTGAGATAATTAATATATACATCAACCACATTGGTACCCATATTAAAGTTGATGTCCCAAGCACTTTCCAAGATGTCTATTCGTGAAAGCACTTTGCCTTTATTTTTTATCAAAACCAATAATAAACGATATTCTGTTGCGGTTAAGGATATTTTCTGATCACCTCGGGTTACGGTTTTGGCATCATCATCAATGATTAAATCGACGATAGCATAAGTTACTCTCGCCTTGTCGTCTGCAATATTATCGATATAGGAAGTCCTTCTTAGAAGAGCATTGATTCGAGCATATAATTCAATGAATTTAAAGGGCTTTACCAAATAGTCATCTGCACCTGTGTTTAGACCTAGGGCAATGTTTTCAGAAGTACCAAGGGCTGTCAGAAAAAGGATAGGTGTTTTGATGTGGCGTGAACGTAATTCTCTGCATACTTCGATACCATTTTTATCAGGCAACATAATATCTAAGATGATAAGATCAAAAGAAGATTCAGACGCCATGCTAAGCGCAGTATTGCCATTTAGGGCAACAGATACTTCAAAGTTTGCTTCGTCTAAGCCTTTTTTTAAAAAATCGACAACGTTAATTTCGTCCTCTACTAAAAGTATTTTTTTATTCATGGTTCATTTCGTTCTGCCTATTTCCGAAGCATCACTTTCTTCGCTTTTCTAATTTTCATGGTAGCATAGAAACGAATTTTCTCGTTATGAATTACCCATCCGCCAAAAGCACCTATTAAACTACCGATTGAAATATCTATAAAACGTGTTACGAAAAGTAAATTTGGCTCTTGTATCAACGGATTTGCAGCTTCTGCCAGTAATATAGTCATGGGCGTGATAAAAATAACAGCCAAAGCGTAATGTCTTACCACTAGTACCTCAATAATAAATTGTAGGAAGATAATGCTAATACAAATGCTAAGAGGAGCGTTAACAATTGAGAGAATAACCCAGCAAAGCCCCAAGCCCAAAAAGGTACCTAAAATACGGTGGACTACTCTTTCCCAGATATGATAGAGTGTAGCACCTTGCATGACCGCAAGGCAAGAAATTGGTATCCAATAGGGATTTTGAAGTTTTAATACGTGTCCAATCAACATTGAAAAAAACATGAATACTCCAATAATCAATGCTTCAACCAAGTCGGTGTATTTGCTTTTAACTAATAACTCAGAGATGAGGACAGCATCTTTTTTAGAACTTTTATTTTTCACTAAAAGACTATAGAGCAGAGCTAAAGAGCAAGCCAACATTGTTCCCATCGCTACCAAGCCAATTTTTTCGGGCATCGCTTTTAAGTCATGAGGCATACCACCTGCTAGAGAGGCTATAAAAATAAAAAAGAAACTTGCGGGTGGTTTTGTTTTAAAGTAAAGGTTAATCCAATAAACAATCGTAGCGTATATACCAAAGACTATTGTTGAAATAAGTGGATTGAAACTAAAAAGAAGCCCGACGGTATAAGAAACCAAGAAGCCGAAAGAACAAATTAACATAGTAGCCATGCGACTAACCAGAGAGTTTGCTATGGGTATATATAATATTACAATACCAGCAAGGCTTGCCAATAAGCCAGATTTTATATTGTCAACGTATAAGCCTGTGAGCAACGGAATACCAATGCATAGTGCAGCCAATACAGGAATATGCCACAGCCTATCGCTCTGTTTTATTTTAAAGAAACCTTTAACTTCTTGGTAAAAAAGCTGTTTAATAGATTGCTCTTGCATATTATTTCAATGATAATAAATCGCAATACCAGAAACCGTTATCAAATGGATTGTCTTGTTTAGAATCGTCACAATCATAGCTATCATCGTCTTTTGGCTTTGAGGAGGTATATTTCCGATAAACGATTTCTCCTTTTTCAAACGCAATGGGTAGTTTGAAAATTGGCCCATCAAATACAAAAGTATGAAACTCACCGTTCTCGCCACAAGGGTCAACATTCTCAGGCAAATCATTTAAAAAGCTTTCATCTATGATTCTGCCTACAAAGCTTTTATCCAAATACTTATCATTGACACAAGTAGTGATGGTTTTGAACCCTACATCCAGAAACTCCTTGATAATATCTTTGGTAGGTATTTTCCATAAAGGAAAAACACCTTTCAAGGCTAATTCAGCTAATTTGTTTTCTCGATATAAACGTAAATCTTCTAAAAAAATATCTCCAAAGATAGAGGTTGTTGCTCCTTTAGTCTTTAAATCTGTCAAAGTAGCTTTCATGACATCCTCGTATATTTCCATCGTAGGCATCTCGGGTAGATACATTTTTATGAGGGGAATGCCAATACTTTCAGCCTGTTGTATCAATAATTCTTCGCGAACGCCATGCATTGATATTCTACGGTACTCTTCATTGATACTGGTTAGCAAACAATTAACTTTATATTCTGGTGATTGTAAGATTTTGTATAAACTCAAAGCAGAATCTTTTCCTCCACTCCAATTAAAAATTGCTTGCTGTGTTATCATGCTGTAAAAATAGATTTTTATGAAGCATATATATATATATATATATCAGAGTTATATCTTTCGTCTTGATTTGGGGAGTGACTTTTTTGATTTCGTCTATTCAAACTCTTTAATAACACCTATTTTTCATTTCTAACTTTAATTCTCGTACTATATTCTCTAAAAATTAAGAGTTCATCTTCTTTTAAAATTAATCTTAAACCCTTTTCTGCCTGAAGTAAGTCTTCAAAAATATCATTAGTACTATCTAAATCCTTATATTCAATTTCTTTCTCTTTCTTTTTTTGAATAAAAAGATCTTTATCTGAAAGTCTCATTAGACCATTTGTGGTTAACATTAAGATATTTAGTATATCATCAATATCTTTTTGGTCATTCTCACTATGTTTCCCTTGTATTAGACTCATGAGAGCAAAGAATATGAATTCTTTTAAGTCTTCAGTATTTTTAATTTCTACTTTACTATCGTAAGCATCAATTATGAGAGCTTTAAATAAATCTTCATCTCTGACCATTTGTTTAGAGAGCTCAATTGTTTGAGAAAAAATAAAATCTACAGCTTTATACACTCGATATAAGCTAGGATAGTCCGTATATATTTTTGATGCTTCTTGAGAATTAAGTTTTAAAATAGTATCGAACTGCTTTAGAAGCTCAGAATGTATTGCAACTGTAATGGGATTAAGATTTTCTAAATCTTTTTCAAGTTCAGGTTTCTCTCTGTTTGTAAGAAAGGAAGCTTCAAATACTTTGGATAACAGTCTATCTATTTGTTTAGAATAAACAACATTGTGGATTAATTCATGTGATATCTCGTAAGTAATTAATTTATTAAGATTTTCACTGTTGTATTGATATGCTATTAGTATATTTCTTACTTCTTTCAGATAAATATCTCTCTTACCTAATTTATATAGCCTAAAAGCACTAACAAGTGTCAAAGTAGAAATTACTACACCAATTGTAGTCGAAATGTCAGCAAAGTTTTTATAATAGTCCATTATGCTATATTTGTTAATATGAGATATCGTTTTTAAATTATTGGAAAGACGTTATAATTAGATACAACCTATGCTAAAATTATTTTCTCTTTACGGACATTATTAATACATATAAGTTCACGACTTACAATTCACAAATATTAGTAATTTATCCTCCAAACATCTTAGCCACAAAAAAGGCCGCCCCCGCCGCTGCTGCTCCGATAAGGGTTACTTTGATAGCTCCTGTCAATGGATTTTGCCCCGTTACTTTGCTTTTGAAATAGCCAAATATAAATAAGGTGATTAGCGTAACGACCATAGAATACAATAATCCTTGATGTGCATCCTTCACAACAAAGTAAGGTGAGAGTGGAATGATTCCGCCGACGATGTAGGCTAAACCAATTGTCAAGGCTGAATTTCTGGCTCGATTGATATCTGGTTTTTCTAAGCCTAATTCAAATTTCATCATAAAATCTACCCATTTCTTTTTGTCTTTTGAAAGGGCTTCAACCACGATAATCTGTGCTTCTTCGTCCAAACCATAATCTGCAAATACTTCCTTGACTTCTTCCTTTTCTCGTTCGGGCATCAGTTCTACTTCCTCGTATTCACGTTTTAGTTCAGCGTCATAGTGCTCTACTTCGGTTTGTCCCGCCAAATAACCGCCTAAACCCATGGCAATTGAACCCGCTACAATCTCCGCAATACCAGCCGTTGTAATGATAGCAGTATTAGCAACAGCACCCGATAAGCCTGCTGCCAAGGCGAAAGGAACTGTTAGTCCATCAGACATTCCAATAACGATATCTTTAATAAAATCAGAGCTTTCTAGATGCTGTTCTTCCATGTTTTCTTCAGTAAGGGTTATGTATTGCAAGGTAGTTTTTTTGCTTTAAAGTTCGTGAAATTGCCCATAAATAAAAAAGAAGAACCTCAGGTTCTTCTTTTTTAGACTTTAAGATTTAGGACTTAAAGATGCAAGATTTTAGACTAAAAGACATTAGACACAAGATTTTAGACTAAAAGATATTAGATACAAGATTTCTTAATAGACTTTCAAGAAGCCTGCTTTTAGCATTTTGTGTCTAACGTCTTGTGTCTATCGTCTTTAAATCTTATTGAAATTTATTCCGCCACCCCCACATAGCGTGTTTCCTTCATTTTAGATGCAATTGAGATATAAATCAAGAATGAGATAAACATCAATCCTGCGAAAAACCAGAAATATTTAGCGCCGTCTAGTTGAGCAAAGAAACCTTTGTTAGCAATGTTTTCGTTGATAAGAGAAACCGCTAAATTACCAATAGATACCGTTGAATAGAAAATAGCAGTCATGGTAGACTTCATTGATTTTGGAGAATTGGTATAAGCATATTCTAAGCCTGTAATAGAAACCAAGATTTCACCCCAAGCTAAAATCAAATAGGCTAATACTTGCCACCAAACAGAGGGCTTACCACCACCATCAATACTTTCTTGAATCAATGCAATAATAACAAAAGACAATGCTGTTAAGAAAAATCCAACACCTAAACGGCGTAGTGGAGTAGTTTTGATACCTAGTTTTTCAAAGAATGGATAGACAACATAGGTAAAAACAGGAATAAAACTTACTAAAAAGAAAGGATTAAATACTTGAACTTGTTCAGATAAGAAAGTAAAACCAAAGCCAGAGTTTAAATCTAATTTTTGAGCTTGTAAAACCCATTCTGATAAATTTTGGTCCCACAGTGCCCAGAAAATAGGTATAAAAGCAAAAACAATAATCAAACGATAAACCGCCTTTACGTCATCAACTTTCTGTGGGTCATAACTTGCTTTCGCTACATCTAGCCAATGGTCACCCTTTTGTTTCTTGCCCATATTTACCAATGCGTTGAAAGAAATAAATAAGAAATTATTTCTATTTATACCCATTGGAGGCACTTTTACATATTTATTTCTACCAGAAAAAAAGATAATAGTAGCCAACACCATTAATATTCCTGGAACTCCAAATGCCCAAGCTGCTCCATATTTTGCATAAATGATAGGAATACAAACATTAGACACGACAGAGCCTGAGTTAATTGAGAAATAAAACCAACCATATACTTTAGACATCAAATGTTCATTAGTCTTGTCGAATTGATCACCAACATTGGCAGATACGTTGGATTTGATACCCCCAGCACCAGACGCAATGACAATCATACCTAATGAAAACAATGCGAGGTTTGTATCAAACATCGCTAACATTAAATGTCCAATACAGTATAATACAGATACATATAAAATCACTTTATATTTTCCGAAAAACCAGTCGGCTGCTATACCACCCAAAATAGGCATGATGTATGCCAAGGCAACAAACATGTGTACTTTTTGATTAGATTGAGCTTCGGCAGTTTGTTGAAGAAGTGGATTGAAAGTAGGATTGAAAAATTGTGCGATCAAAAAAGTAGGAAGAATTGAACGCATCCCATAAAAACTAAATCGTTCGGCGGCTTCATTCCCGATAATATATGGAACAGCTTTAGGATAGCTATTTGATTTTTGAACCACCTCGGTTTCAATGGATTTTGATGTCATAAAATAAAAGTGTTAATCAAGTTTGTGAATGAAATGTAAAGAAAATGTTAAGATTAAGCTTGACAAAATTATGCTAAAATACATTCTCTGAGTTTTAGAAACAATTCTGACTACTTATTGAAAAGATTGTTAAATATACAATTTTTGTACTTTACTGCTAATTATATTTAAAAATCTTCACTTTTATTGTCTTAATCTAATTTTTAGCCAAATAAAAATAATCATTTTAACTTATAAAACTAACATAGGCATTGATAGTTAATACTGAATCGGGTTAGTACAAATCCTTATAAATTACTATTCGTGAAACATTTTGTGGAACACTCTTTGCTTATGTGGTGAGAAAGGACGATATTTGAAGTCTGTTATTTGAGGTACTGGGAATTGAGAATTAACTTTTAGTAATAAGAGAGTAAGAATTATCAAAAATACTTTTTATAGCTTCTTTTCACTATTTATAATTTAATAACCTAGCTTAAAAAAGACTGTAACTCAGAAAAATCCAAGATGGGGAAAATAATTGCCATAGCCAACCAAAAAGGAGGAGTTGGAAAAACGACAACCACTATTAACTTGGCGGCAAGCTTAGCCGCTCTCGAATTCAGAACACTCATTGTTGATGCTGACCCGCAGGCGAACTCTACCTCTGGTTTAGGATTCAACCCCAAGGAAATCGAAAATTCAATTTATGAATGTATGGTTGATGGAGTAAATGTACAAGATATTATCATTGCTACAGATTTACCGTATCTCCATATTATTCCTTCTCATATCGATTTGGTGGGTGCCGAAATTGAAATGATTAACCTTCGTGACCGTGAACAGAAAATGAAGGAGTCGTTAGGCGTGATTCTTGACAATTACGACTTTATCATTATCGACTGTTCTCCATCGCTTGGTTTAATTACTATTAATGCCCTCACTGCCGCAGATTCAGTGATTATTCCTGTACAGTGCGAGTATTTTGCTTTGGAAGGCCTAGGTAAATTATTAAATACCGTTAAAATCATTCAATCTCGTTTAAATACCAATTTGGCGATTGAAGGTATTTTATTGACAATGTATGATTTAAGAGTACGTTTGTCAAACCAAGTAGTTGCGGAAGTAACAGCCCATTTTCATAATATGGTATTCAATACCATCATTCCTAGAAACATTCGCCTTTCAGAATCACCAAGCTTTGGTGTACCAGCCATTGCGCATGACTCAGAAAGCAAAGGGGCAATTAGTTACCTAAACCTTGCTCGCGAGGTTTTGGCTAAAAATGGATATGTCACCCAAGAGTAGATTTTTCTTCATAAGTTGATATTTATTTCAGAAGAATCTGTTCTTTTTTATAGTAGAAGAAATGAGTAAAGTAGAAATCCCAGCAGTAAAAAAACGTGTCGGACTTGGTAGAGGCTTAGGAGCTTTACTTCAAGATTCTGACGAGGTAAATAACACGCAGAGCCGTCACCAACCGGCTACGCCAATCGAACGTCCTACTCGTTTAGAGCAAATTAGTTCGATGAATGAAATATCGGTTGATTTGATTGAAACCAACCCTTATCAACCAAGGACGCATTTTGACGAAGAGGCCCTGAATGAATTAGCAGATTCAATCAGAGTACAAGGGATTATTCAACCAATTACTGTCCGCCAGATTGCACCTAATAAGTTCCAATTGATTTCTGGGGAACGTCGTTTACAGGCTTCAAAAAGAGCAGGCTTGAAAAGCATTCCTGCTTATGTAAGAACTGCCGACGACCAACAGATGCTAGAAATGGCATTGATTGAAAACATTCAGCGTGAAAACCTGAATGCCATTGAAATTGCCTTAAGTTACCAGCGATTGATTACAGAATGTTCTTTAAAACAAGAAGAACTGGGAGATAGGGTAGGGAAGAACCGTACAACGGTTAATAACTATATCCGTTTACTGAAATTGCCCGATGTTATCCAAGTAGCACTCAGAGATACTAAAATATCGATGGGGCATGCTCGTGCTATCATCAATATTCCTGATAGAGAGCAACAATTAGATATCTTTCAGAAAACGATTGCAGATGATTGGTCTGTTAGAAAAGTAGAGGAGGCAGTTCGTGAATTAGCGAATGCATCTTTAGTAAATACTGCTAAAAAAGCTATTGGAGGAGGAGTAAAGCAGGAAATCAGAAGTTTACAGTTTCGTTTACAAGCTTATTTTGGGGCTAAAGTAACAGTAAAAGCAGATGATAAGGGCAAAGGAGAAATTAAAATTCCATTTACTTCTCAGGAAGAACTTGATAAAATATTATTGGCTATAAAAGCTTAGTTGAGAATCCAGTCCTTCTACTATTTCAAAAGAGGACTGGATTTTTCTCTTAAAAAATCTTAATTACCCTTCACCAGACGGAATATTAGCGGTAATTTTGCGTTGAAGTTCAAAAACTAAAATGAAGAAATTACTAGTTGGCTTATTTTTTTTTCTTGGCTTGTTGTTTGAAAATCAAGCACAAGTTTTGAAAGGAGGTAACGTAGAAAGTCTAAAAGACTCTGTAGAAAATGCAATTGCTAAGAAAGATTCTGTAAAAAAGCCTTATAAAATCATTCCTAGAGTTTCCACTATCCGTTCGGCAATGGTGCCTGGTTGGGGACAAATTTATAATAGACAATACTGGAAATTGCCTTTGGTATATGGCGGATTTGCAGTCAATATTTATTTTATTGTTACGAATCATGCTAGATATGCATATTATAGACAGCAATATATCGATAACTTCCAAGTAGCAACTCCACCAGCAAATGCCAAAATTACGTTATATGGAGACGATAGCGGATTACAGAGAGAATACACTTCTGCGCAACTCAATACGATTGTCAATGGTTATCGTAGGAATAGAGATGGCTCATATCTGATTTTAGCCGTGGTGTGGGCTGCTAATATCATTGATGCCAACGTGACGGCTCATTTAAAAACCTTTGATTTGACGGATGATATTTCTCTGAAAATTCAGCCGACACTTACTAGTCCTGATATGATGAATGCAGTGTATGGTGCCAAAATCACTTTTGCTTTTAAGTAATAAAATTTAATAATAAATCCCGCTTGGGAATATTCAATTATATAATCAAACTTTTAATTATGAATATTGTTTTACTCGGTTATGGAAAAATGGGAAAGGTTATTGAGAAAATTGCCTTAGACCGAGGTCATCAAATAGTTGCTCGTATTGACATCACTAATCGTCATGAGTTTGAAGCCTTAAGTCCTTCACAAATTGATGCAGTCATTGAATTTAGTCACCCTTCTTCTGCTTTTGAAAATGTTAAAGCATGTTTAAATAAAGGTGTTCCTGTGGTGTGTGGCACAACTGGCTGGTTAGAAAACAAACCAGAAGTTGAAGCCTTAGCCATTGAAAAAGACGGTGCTTTCTTTTGGTCGTCCAATTATTCTATTGGGGTAAATATCTTTTTTCAATTGAATAAAACGTTGGCAAAACTAATGAAACCGCAGAAACAATATTCGGTGTCGACTACAGAAATTCATCATACTGAAAAGAAAGATTCTCCCTCTGGAACAGCCATTACGATTGCTGAAGGGTTGATAGAAAACCTTGAAGGCAAAAGCAAGTGGATAAATAATGAAAATCCTGCTGATGATGAAATTGCAATTTGGTCGGCACGTGAAGGGAAAGTACCAGGAACGCACATTGTAAAATATATTTCAGATATTGATCAAATAGAAATCTCGCACGTTGCTCATGGCCGTGAAGGTTTTGCCTTAGGCGCAGTCATTGCAGCAGAATGGATTGTTGGAAAGAAAGGCGTTTTCGGGATGAGTGATTTGTTGGCTTTTTAGCTTTCTTTAGCTTTGAGCTATCAGCCATGAGCTAAAAAAACTCAAAGCTTAATGCTCATAGCTCATAGCTCATAGCTCACAGCTAAACAGTAATTCTATTATAAACTATACGACTAACCTTAGGAAAATTATTTCCAACACATATAAAATGTCAGAAAAAAAACAACCTGTACAAAAATCAGCGTTCCGCGAATGGATTGATTCAGTAGTATTTGCGGTAGTAGCGGCAACTTTAATACGTTTCTTCTTTTTTGAGGCCTATACAATTCCTACACCATCAATGGAAAGCTCACTGATGGTAGGTGATTTCCTTTTTGTAAGTAAATTACATTATGGTGTTCGTACACCCAAAACGCCCCTTCAAGTACCCTTAACACATCAGAAAATATGGGGAACAGATATTCCTTCTTATTTACGTTGGTTAGATTTACCTATTAAGCGTCTTCCTGGATTCTCTGAGGTAAAGCAAGGTGATGCCGTAGTATTTAATGTGCCCAACTACTCACCCGACGGAGATGCGCCAGTTGATTTAAGAACTTATTATATCAAACGTTGTATCGGAACACCGGGTAAAACGTTAGAAATTCGTGATACACAGGTATATATCGACGGGAAACCAATGGAAAATCCGCCGAAATTACAGCATGAATATATCTTAAAAGTAAAAGAGCAATTAACAGAAGAGTTCTTTGAAGAGCATAATATTTTTAATGGAGTAGATGCTACAGGACAACAGAATGCTAACTGGATGGAAGTGAACTTGACTGCTCAAGATTCTTTAATAGGTGGTTTGCACGATTATATCGTAAATACCTATCAAGGAAATATCGATGAGTTCAAAAAAATGAAATCATTTGTGAGCGTAGATTTATTAAAGGCGCCAAAAAATACACCTGATGGACAAGATGGTATGACCAATGATGATGGTGCTACGCCAATGTTTGGTAGTTCGTATATCTGGAATAGAGATAACTATGGTCCTTTGTTGATTCCTAGTAAAGGATTAACCATTAAGCTAGATTCTGGTAATGTAGATAAATACAAATACATTATTAAATACTACGAGGATAACAAAAATGTAGTGATTGATGGTCATAGAATCATGATTGATGGCAAAACAATCACTTCGTATACATTTAAGCAAGATTATTATTTTATGATGGGGGATAACCGTCATCATTCAGCGGATTCACGCTATTGGGGTTTTGTTCCTGCTGACCACGTTGTAGGGAAAGCAGTATTTATTTGGATGTCATTAGACCCTAATAAGAACTTCTTGAGCAAAATTCGTTGGAATAGAATCTTTAGATTTGTTAACTAGCAGATTTAAGCCCAATATCAAAACGTGTAAATGAAATTTTAATCATTTACACGTTTTTGTTTTATAGCCAATCTATCAACTCATAGATTATTGATAAAATTCTTTTCAATTACTGTAATTGATTAAATATTTTTCCGACTAACGATAGGAAACATATTTTCAAGACAGATAAAATGACAGAGAAAAAAGAACCTATAACAAAATCGCCTTTCCGAGAATGGATTGATTCCGTAGTATTCGCAGTAGTAGCAGCCACTTTAATTCGCTTCTTCTTTTTTGAAGCTTACACCATTCCAACCTCTTCGATGGAGAGCTCTATGATGGTGGGGGATTACTTATTTGTAAGCAAACTACATTATGGCGTTCGTACGCCTAAAACACCCCTTCAAGTACCCTTGACACATCAGAAAATATGGGGAACAAATATTCCATCTTATTTATCATGGATAGATTTACCAATCAAACGCTTGCCAGGCTTTTCAGAAGTAAAGCAAGGAGACGCAGTAGTATTTAATGTACCCAATTTTACGCCTGATGGGGATGCTCCCATTGATTTAAGAACGTATTATATCAAACGCTGTATAGGAACACCCGGTAACACCATTGAAATACGAGATACACAAGTATATGTTGATGGGAAACCGATGGACAATCCTGTGAAGATGCAACACAAATACCTGCTTTATGCCAAGCAAGATTTACAGACTTTAAGTGCGGAGGAGGCCGATATTTTTGAAGAAATGGGCATTACCAATGGTGTTGATGGTGCTGGCGAGCCTAATGACAACTTTACTATTCCTTATACGATGGATGAAATTCAAAATATTGATTCTACCAAAAGTAATTTTAGGTACGTTATCAATACATCACAAGAAAACGTAGATGTATTAAAGCAAAAACCTTGGGTACAATACATTAAAAAAGTAATTATGCCAAAAGGGATGGCTGATTTACAAGATAGCAGAACGAATGATGATGGATCTACAGCGATGTTTGGTAGTTCTTATGTTTGGAACAGGGATAACTTCGGACCATTGCTGATTCCTAAAGAAGGCTTGACGATTCCACTAAATGCTGTCAATGTTGATAAATATAAATATGTTATCAAATATTATGAAGGGAATAAAAATGTTGTAATTGATGGATATAAAATCTTGATTGATGGTAAGGCAATCAGTTCTTATACCTTTAAGCAAGATTATTATTTTATGATGGGCGATAATCGACATCATTCGGCTGATTCCCGTTATTGGGGCTTTGTACCTGCTGACCATATCGTTGGCAAAGCTGTATTCACTTGGATGTCTTTAGACCCCAACAAGAGTTTCTTTAGCAAAATTCGTTGGAATAGGGTATTTAGATTGGTGGATTAAAGAGATTCTTCTTTAGTAATATCGGGGTAAATCACTGTTTTTGATAGTGATTTACTCCGATATTTTGATAAATATGTATTTCAGGACTATTATAAGCTGAAAATATATGTTATTCATAAGCTTAAATAACCACTAATTCGCTAATTAAGGACATTCAGCGAAATTCTTGAAAATAAAAAAAGAATAAGTTTGTTTACAGAGCTATTGATTTATTTTTGTAGTAAAAAAATAATGATAATATGAGAAAAATATTCACAGTAATCTTTACATCATTTGTTACTTTTCATGGTTTTGCACAATCAGGAATTAAAGAGAATGAAGTAGCGAGAATCATCAAAACCCTTAGTGCCGATGATATGATGGGTAGAAGAACTTTTACGCCTGGTATAGAAAAGGCTTCACTATTCCTACAAAATGAATTTAAGAGAATTGGATTAAAACCTTTGACTGGACTTACTTCATTTGAACAAAAATTCAATATGTATTCATTGAAGCCACAACAAGCTGCTGTTTCTTTGAATAATACAACCCTTGAAAATGACAAATACTTTTTTGTGACAGCTAAAGAATCTCTGTCATGGACCGACCCTTCTAAAGTATCCGTCTTCTATGTTAACGAAAATGATAATTTGAGAAAAGCTTATGGCGAAATCAAAAAGAAAAACCTAGATGCTATTGTACTGGTTAATCCTAAACATCAAAAGATGTTTGCTAACTATAAACGTTATTTGGGAAGTGGCTCATTGAGTGAAAGTGTAGGTAAAGGAGAATCACAATTATTCGTTTTAGCAGATTCTAGCCAGTTGAGTTCAATAAAAGTAGAGCTAAAGAATAGTATAGAAACGCTTCCACTTGCAAATGTAGCGGGAATGATTCCAGGAAAAAGAGCAAATGAGTATTTGGTTTTTTCGGGGCATTACGACCACCTTGGTTATCAAAAAGCCGTTGAAGGAGATTCTATTGCTAACGGGGCAGATGATGATGCATCTGGTACTACTGCCGTTGTTACTTTGGCTGATTATTATAAAAAATTAGGCAAACCTGAACGTACTCTAATTTTTGTATGCTTTACCGCAGAGGAAATTGGTGGGTATGGCTCACAATATTTTTCAAAGCAACTAAATCCTGATGAAATTGTAGCGATGTTTAATATTGAAATGATTGGTAAACCATCAAAATTTGGGGCTAATTCAGCTTTTATTACTGGATTTGAACGTTCTGACTTTGGAACATTCCTACAAGAAGCCGTAAAAGGTACAAGTTATAGTTTTCATCCCGACCCATATACTGAACAAAACTTATTTTATCGTTCAGACAATGCTACTTTAGCAAGATTGGGTGTGCCTGCTCATTCTATTTCATCAGACCAAATTGATATTGATAAATTATATCACTCTGTTAATGATGAGTTTGAAAGTTTAGATATGCCTCACATGACTAATATGATTAAAGCCATAGCGGTAGGCTCAAAGCCAATGGTGGATGGAAAGGTTACTCCAAAAAGAGTCAATAAAGCGGAGGTAGATTAATTTTTGTCAATAACATGAGTCATCTCGAATTTTAAAATCATAAAAAAGCGGTCGAAATTATTTTTCCGACCGCTTTTTTATGATTGATGGGCAATGAATTCCTACTGTTTGAGCGGTAGCGAGTTTAGGAATTCTTGAATTTCTTTTGTTACTTTTCTTGTTTCAAGACAAGAAAAGTAAGGACTAGACAATAATATAAGTAGAAAACCTCTCAAATTGTCTCCAAAAAGCACAATTTTAGAAAAAAATTGGGATGACTCATATTTAAATACTATACATCTGCAATTTTCCAGCCTTCACGATATTCGCGACCAACAAATTGGTTGGCATCATCAAAGTTGGTGATTTTCATATCGCCACCATTCCAAATTAATTTGTTTCTTCCGTAGAAATCAAAGTTTCCTTTTTCGTTTTTCTTACGAAGCATATAACTACGAATAGCTAAATTTCCCATCAATACCGTTTCGGTAAGTGGCCCTGAATAATCAAATGAAGATGTCAATCCTTTATGCGCTTTACTATCGTACCCCGCTTTACAAGCTTCTGTCCAACTAACCTGATGACCATATTCTGGTAAAGATTTTACATCAGTCTGGGCTACTTTAGGTGCTTCAATTTTTTCTCCTGAATTCAAATATATTTTAGGGTCATTTCCATACATACCTATCGTCATGATGCCCTTTGTACCCGTAAGAATAATACCGTTTGCTCCACCGTCATTACTAATGGCTTCGTTAGCAGGAATCAAATCTGGGTGCATTGGTCTAATACCACCATCCATCCAAATCATCTTCATCGCTGATTTGTTCTTCTTTGTTGCAGGGAATTTAATTTCAACGTGCGATGAAGGCGGACAACCTTCAGGAATATACTCAGGAGTCCAATCTTTGATAAATACAGCGCCTACGCTACATTCCACTTCAGTTGGATAGCCTAAGCCTAAAATTCTAAAAGCAGAGTCAATCGTATGGCAACCAATATCACCCAATGCTCCTGTACCAAAATTCCACCAACCACGCCATTTGAAAGGGTGATAAAGCGGATGATAATCAACCCACTGTGCTGGTCCAACCCAAGTATCCCAATCTTTTGGCGCCATGGATTCAATCAATGGTGGTTTGTCTGTGGGAACAGGAATTCCTTGAGGCCAAACTGGGCGATTCGTCCAAATATTTACAGTATGAACATTCCCAATCTTACCTTCATCAAACCATTTAATAGCTGTATTCTGAGCAGGGTTAGACGAACCCTGATTTCCCATTTGGGTTACTACTTTATATTTTTTTGCAGCCTTAGTCAGCATTCTAGCCTCTGCAATATTGTGTGTCAACGGTTTTTGTACATATACGTGTTTCCCCATTTGCATACATTGCATCGCTGCATAAGCATGGAAATGGTCGGGAGTTGAAATCGTTACCGCATCAATGTCTTTAGACATTTCTTGTAACATTACCCTAAAATCACGGTATTTTTTGGCATTAGGAAATTTCTCGAAGGTTCCTTTGGTTCTGCCCCAATCTACATCACATAATGCTACGATATTTGAAGTCCCATTATTATAAGCATTAATAATATCGGACTGCCCCTTACCACCTGCACCGATGGCTGCAATATTGAGTTTGTCGCTAGGAGCAATATAGCCTTTGCCTAATACATGACGGGGTACAATAAAAAAGCTACCCAACGCCAAAGAACTCGTTTTAAGAAAATCTCTTCTGGAGTTTTGTTGTTTAGAATCTGACATAGTTAAATTGGAATTTGTTTTAGAATAATGCTACAAATTAGGTTTATTATCCCAAATAATTGTCCTGATTTAGTGATAAATATAATTATGACGAATTCTATTTGTTAAGCATTAAGTAATAGCCCACAAATCGTAAAACATGTATAAGAAGGTAAAGTATGAGTATTTTTTTTTCATTAGCTGTAGTAAAATAGGAGGTTTGTAATGGTATTATCAGTGGCTTTTAAAATATGCTTTAAAATAGATGTAGTTCAATAATTAAATTTCTTGTAGCAGGCTAGGAAAGAAAACGTATTTGCCACGATAGCGTTTATCAACAGCATCGTTCAAATCATCTAAATAATCGTTTTCAAACACTTCAAACCCTTCTATACTATCAAAGACGTATTGGAAAGAATAGGTTATACCACCGTTATCGATTTCTGTCAATAACTTCAAGATTTTGTAGCTTTTAGGAAAGCCTGTTAGCATTACTTTCGGCACATGAATGGCTCGCATCCAATCAAGAAAATCTTGCTCCGAGTTGATATCGATATTGTATGTGATATTATGAAATAACATAAAAGATAATGGTGAATGAGTGAGTTGTGGGTTTGTTTTAGTTAGTGAATTAGTGAGTTGTGATTTAGTGATTGTTTTTAGTTGATAATGACTGAATTGTAGGTTTGCGAATTATGATTTAGTTAGTTTTGTGTCTTTTTATTTACAATGTCCTAAATCTTATACTCCTAAATCTAGTCTAGTGTCTTTCAGGCCTAAAGTTCAAAATCCTATACTTCTAAATCTTGTGTCTAGCGTCTTTCAGTCTTAAAGTCCTAAAAGAAAACACTCACCTAATAGTCGATAATTTAATCTTTGTTCCCCAAAGTGCTAAGAAAATAACAGAGATGAAATAGATAACATTTCTAGAATCAATGAGTCCTCTTCCAAGAGCATCATACTGATAATCGAGTCCTATTTGAGCGAAAATATAGCCGAAATCCCCTAAAAAAGGCAACTGAGCCAGTTGACCTATTCCGTAGTAAAGTACTAAACAAATTGTAAAAGCTAAGATAAATGCTGTTACTTGATTATCTGTTAGGGAAGAAGTAAAAATACCAATAGCCGCAAAAACACAAGCCAAAAAGAAAAGCCCCAAGTAAGAACTCAACACAGCAGCCGAATCGACATTGCCTTGTGGATTACCTAGTTGATATACAGAATAATAATATAAAGTCGTGGGTAAAAGTGCCAACAAAACTAAATAACAGCTAGCGAAATACTTCCCTAAAATAATTTGCCAAGTAGAAAGTGGCTTAGTAAATAATAATTCTATCGTACCCGTTTTTACTTCCTCGGCAAAAGCTCGCATTGTGGTGGCGGGAATCAAAAATAAAAAGATAAAAGGAGCAATCTGAAAAAAAGATGATAAATCTGCAAAGCCAAAATCAAGAATATTGTCCTTAAAAAACCATACGAATAAACCAGTTGCAGTAAAAAATACACCAATAACAATATAACCGACGATGGAGCTTAGGAAAGTATTTACTTCTTTTTTGAAGATTTGATACATGATAATTTAAAAATTTGAAATTGAGTTTGCTAGCTTTTAGCTAATGTAAAATAAACGACGTTATTGTGTGAATTAAAGGGATGCATAAAGTATTTTTAATTCACAACTCTTAGTTAACTCAATTATTTACAAAACATTATTCAAAAATCGATTTTTCTTTTTTCAGAATTGCAGAGATAATCAAAGCCACAATTAAGCCACCAATAAAGCCCGCTATAACGGTGAAAATAAAACCAATACTTGGGTCTGTAGCATAACCAATAATTTTTTCATTCATTTCCATCTGCGAATCTGTAGCACCTTGCTCTTCCATTTTTTGGCGCATTAGGTTGGCTTGTTTAATCATTTCAGAATTATCGATGTACTTTAAATAAAGAATATTAAAGCCCCCAGATACAACTCCCCAAATAACGCCAGAAAGTAAGCCTATTCCCAAGCCTTCACTATAATCCATAAAGCCATTATTCTGACTTTTGTAATCATTCATTGCCAATACTTGTATTAAACAAGTAAATGCCAATCCTATTAGAAATAAGAAGAAGCCTGTAGAAACATCTTGATTATTTTTTACTCCTAAAAGTTGAGTGCCTACTGATAGGATAATAGAGATAATCCCTGCGATAATTCCCCATTTTAGCGCAATTCTTGTGGTAGTAGTTTGGCTTTCCATTGTTTAAGGTTTTTTTACATATTGATATTGACGTCTGAAAAACAGAGAAATCATAATTGAAATGAGTACTCCGAGTGGCACTTTGCCTTTCAAACCAATAATTTCGTCAATGGCGATGTCCTTAGGAGATAAAATCTTAAAAGCTTCCAAAATACTATTAAAAGATGCTATTCCCATTTCTTGGATATATCCATTTCTTACTTTTGGCATTTTAAGCATAGCTGTTGTTTGTTCTATGTATTCGGCTAGAATAGTATTGCCACTTGCACTCAACCAAAAATAAAGCCCTAAAGCACTAACGCACGCTCCAACAATGTTTGTAAGATTAGCCACAGCAAAACCCTCCCAGAAATGTAGCGTACTATCTGGATTGTGTTTACGATAGTTTTTTACCGCAAATATCATCACTACAATGCTAAATAATAAAGAAGGTGCTTTTTTACCATCTAAAGGAATCTGGCCTATACTTTTTAAAACAAAACAATAAGCTAAAGTCAGCAATCCTGCAATAATACCGTATATGATGATTGTTTTTGTAAACGATTTATTAAACATTCTTTTGTTGGTAAAATGATGATTTAGCTGTGAGCCTTGAGCTATAAGCTGTGAGTTTTTATACAATACAATTAAAAGCTTAAAGCTCACTGCTCAAGGCTTATAGCTCACAGCTAAACAATTACTTTTATCGCTTTCCCTCTCAATGTTTTTCCAATAAATGGAGAGTTTTTTGAGGCAGAGATAATTTTTTTCTCACGATATACCCATTCTTCGTCTTCCGAGAAAACAGTCAGATTAGCTTTTTCGCCTACTTCTATTTTTGGTACGCTAAGTTGAAGAATTTGTCGTGGATTTACAGTGATTTTCTCTATTAAATCTTCCAGTGAAATTTTTTCATTATACGTATTAATAGCAGCGAAAAGAGTTTCTAGCCCGATTACCCCAAATTCTGCCATATCAAACTCTAATTTTTTAGATTCTTCATCTTGTGGGTTATGGTCTGATACAATGGCATCAATTGTTCCGTCTTCTAAACCATCCCAAAGGGCATCTACATCTTCTTGCGTGCGGAAAGGAGGGTTTACCTTAAAATTAGTATTGAATTCTGACAAATCATTTTCAGTAAAACAAAGCTGATGGGCATACACATCACAAGTAATAGGAAGACCAATATCTTTACCCATTCTGATTAAATTTACTGATTCTGCCGAAGATATACCAGAGAAATGTAATACACTTTTATCAACAGGCAAGTCAGTAAACGGAGTATTCAATACATATTCCAACAACTTCAAATCACGCATTAGCATAATTTCTTCAGCCATTTGAGGCATTCCTTTCATTCCTAAAAAAGTACTCATCATGCCATCATGCATTTGACCGAAATGAGTAAGGTTAGTGTCTTCTGGACGATTAATCAATACGCCACCGAATTGAGAAAGATACTGTAATGTTTTTAAGAAAATATCTGGATTTTGAATAGGGTTTTCACCATCAGTAAAGGCGATAGCTCCTGCATGATGAAGGTCTATCATTTCAGTAAAATCGTTTCCTTCACATTTTAAAGTAACAGCCGCCATTGGATGGAACTTTACTTTTTCTCCAGCTCGTTTTAAATAATTCACACTTTCGCGTGTTTGAATTACGGGCTTGGTATTAGGCAACAAAGCAATTTCAGAGAAACCTCCCGCTAGGGCAGCAGCTTCCATCGATTGAAAACTCTCTTTATATTCGTGTCCTGGTTCTTTAGGGTGTACGCGTAAATCGAACCAGCCGATTGATACGCAAATATCTTTACCTTCAATAATTTCATCGGCATCCAAATCGATTTCGTCCTCAATTTTTTGGATGCTACCATTTTCGACAAAAATATCTTTTACCTGACCGTTCAGGTCGTTGTTTTTACAAATTATTTTAACGGAACGAATAAGAATTTTCATATTTATGTTTTACCACAGGTTGAAAAAAGAGATTGTTAGATATGATTAACACTGGGCTTTGTACATCAAAAAAAAGCCCTGATTGTCAGGGCTTTATAAAGTATCTGTTTTGGATTAATATCCAACGTGTTCTTTGTAAGAATCAGTATCCATCAAGGCTTCAACATCAGCAATGTTAGCTACTTTCATTTTAATCATCCAACCTTCACCGAAAGGGTCAGAATTTACTAATTCAGGAGCATTTACTAATGCTTCATTGACTTCTAAGATTTCGCCAGCAATTGGCAAAAATAAATCAGAAACAGTTTTAACGGCTTCTACCGAACCAAAAATTTCGTCTTGTGCTAAGGTTTGTCCTGCTGTTTCAATTTCTACATATACAATATCTCCTAATTCACTTTGTGCAAAATCTGTGATACCTACTGTAGCAATATCACCTTCTAATTTCACCCATTCGTGTTCTTTTGTATAACGAAGCTCTGCTGGAAAATTCATCTGTGTTGGTTTTGTTGATTTTTGAATTGGGTCGCAAGTTAAATTAAAATTAGTAAAGTTCAAAAAGCTTCTCAAGCAAACTATTGATGATTTATTCTGATAAACTAAATCTTACTTGGAAACCTGCCGCTATCGTTGAACGATAATACGAGTTTGAAACAAAAGGATTATTAAACATTTTATCAAAATAAACATTCACACTAAGCCTTTTATTGACATTATAACTTGCTTGTGGACGGAATTGAAAATTCATAAATCCTTGAGTTACTACCGTTTCAGCATCCAATTTTCTTTGTATCGTTCTAGTATCACGGATGGTCAGGTTAGCACTAAACTTTAAATCATTAGGCAAGCGAACTCTTCTGCCTTGCACCCTGAAAGGAATAAGCATATTTGCTTTTGTAAAGCCCATTCCAACCGTTAAATCTTTGTTCGTTAATTCATTTACTTGTGAATTAGCAAGGTTCAAGCCTACATTTCTATCTTGATTATACTCTATTTTTAAGGAGATTTTGCTTTTCGTAATGGCATTAAAGCCCACAAATGGCGCAAATCTTTCTTCAAATTTTATCGTACTCATTACAAATACAGGAATCAGCGTACCATCTTGATTTACTTTTGATGAAAGTGGATACATTAAATTATTCAAGTTCAACTGGAATGGGTCTGTATATTCTAATGATGACACAAAATTACCTACGCTATAAGTGGAGGTATAGGCATGTGTAATAGAAATATTAGAAAACATTCTTTTGAACCAACCAATGTTGGCTAAACCATTGTAGTCAACTCGCCAATTGGGAAGGGGCAAATTCACAAAAGGAGAGAAGCTCACTTTGTTTGGTGAAACACCGCTATATGCCGCAAAAAATGCTGGAATCAATACATCCTGCGAATTGATATTGTATTCTCCTGTGCCTAGTTTTTGTCCATTGAGGCGGTCCAAGATAGTCTGACGATAATTTCTGAATCGATTAAAAATTACAGAATTATTATCAGGTGAATTACTATCAAAGGTGGTCAGGAATGATAAAAACGACATACTGTAATTTCCTGAACGCACTGGACTTTGACTTTGGAATTCTCCACCAGCAGTGGCAGGTCTAAAGAACTCTTGATAGTTATCTGACCTACTCCATTTTCCTTCAACCTGTATTTTGAAATCTCTGAAAGGTTCTAGCGCACTTCTGTAAGTAAAATTCTGTGTCCTCGTTTGTAAAAAAGGCACATTTTGAACAGTACTTTTTGTAAGCCAACCATTTTCGGCTGCCCTAAAACGAATATCGCCATCTTGGCTACCTGTAATAAAGCCTATTCCCGGAGCTGAACTCTGATTGTTCATTCCTAATAAACCCGGATTTGGCATAAAACCAGCAAGCGTAGTAGATTCATCAATATTGTAATTGATGTTAATACCACGGATAGTCATCAATAAGCGTGTAATGCTTTTCAATACATTTGCCTGTGGCTTGATGATATCTTCATCGTCACCAGGGCTTCGGGCAATATTTTTACGTTCTACCCTTGGCTGATTCGCTATTCTTAATGCCCTGATTCTGTTATACAGTGCCACCAAGTCTATCTTACCAGTAATACCTCGGTTTCTGGTGTTTTTAATAATATTGCCAAAAGGCACATCAAGAGAATCTTTAATATTATACGAATTGGCAGCATAAGTATAACCAAATCGATGGTTATAGTCGGCAGTCATCCAATCAGTTAATGGCGATTTATTCAAAGGTAATCTCCAAACAGTATTGAGTTGTTGGTCGTAGTTTTTGGTTCTACCAAATCGTCTTAAGTTCGCCGCAACTGAATCTCTATCTTTCTGCGTTTCTAAGCCACCATATGGCTCATCAATGATAGCATTGGCTGTAGCATTGTAATTGACAGTAACGTTTTTAGTTAAATTCCAACCCAAGTTATAATAGCGGTTGAATAACCAATATTTCTCAAAAAGTGGTGCAACTCCATCTGTCGTCAGTGTCGGTATGCCGCTACTTCCTGTCTGTGTTATTTCGGCATTCCGCAATTGTGTTTTGATAAAACTTCTATCCATATCTGCTCTGATTGTAACAGAGTTTGGTAAAGGAGAGAGGTTAAAATCTTTCACCCAACGCAATAGAGGATGATTACTTTTCATTCCCTTAAATGGCTCAATCGACTTCGGATTACCCGTAAAGGTGTAAGTAACACCACCACGATGTGATGTTTGTCTATATTCATCAATCGTCGTATTACTTCTTTTTAATTCTGCAAAAGCATAGGTAAATGTAAGGTTCTCTACATCCCAAGCATGCGACTTGGCAGTCGGGTTGGTTTTTATTTTTCTAATGTTGGTAAGGTTTAATCCTTTTCGCTCAGAATTATCCTGTACCATCCTACGATACCGCTCTCGTTCTGCTGGGTCAGTAATACTAGCAAGCGTACTGTCTAGTAAAATATCTGGGTCTAATGGGTTAAAGGTGGGGCTGATATTCCTTTTGTCGTAACTTACATACAATGGAATTTTCAAGCCCCATTTTTCAGGTAAAAGCTTATCAATATTAATGTTTGCAGCAATACCATATTCAATGGTAGTTTCTCTGGCACGTTCAGAAATTTTAGATTGTACGCCACCAAAACCATAATTTTTGAACGAACCGCTCATCGTTACGTTGGCAAAATCTGCTAATTTCAATCCTAACTTCCCAATAGCTGCTTGACCTGAAGTTTGGTCAAAACCAGAAGCCCTTAATTCATCCACCCAGATACAAAAAGTTTTAGCCTGTTCATCTGCTGATTTTGGATTTCGCACACCAATCATCGTAGTCAGGATGGCACTTTGGTCAGGTCTACCCACAACTGTTACAAAATAAGTATGTCCATTATTCCCCAAAACTTCTTTACGGTACGGAGTATTCAAACTAATCCCAAGTCTATCTCTTTCTATTTTTACACTTTTGATAATAGCAAAAGGAATATCAATTTCATTTTCTTCTCTCCATACTTCTTCAGACGTAACTGAAGTAGCATAATGTGTTTGTTTTAATCCTTTCGTTTCAACTTCATAATAATTGTCTGTCAAGTCTGTACCAATTCTGATGAAAGCAGACACATTATTTTCAACATCATTATTGGGGCTGTCCATGTGGACAAACATCTTCAAGTTTTTGTAATTGATAAAATCAAATAAAGTATTTTTGAAACCTGCTCTTGAATCACCGTCTCTCAAACCATCAACACACATGCTCAATGACTGTTCGTTTAATTGAGCATTACTAATCGTAGTAATGTCTCTGTCACGAACAAACCCTGGAGGAACTACATACGGAACCGTATTCGTTCCTTTGTTGGCAGGACCGTTTTCTTCAATGTTAACAGTGGTAATTCTAAAGTTAGCATCATAAGGCTCTGGAACATCCTGTAAACCTCTAGGCGTAAGTTCACCTGTATATTTACGGTATTGAAAACCAGAAAGCTGGAAGGCCGCAAAACGAAAAACCACTGGCTGTTCCCAGCCTGTCAGGAAAGTACGGATAAATCTCATTGATTTAAAACCATTCACATTTCCTACTTTACTCGTATAGTCTTTGATAGGGATTCTGAAAAGAAACCAATCAACGCCATTTTCAGTAATTTTATCAACGATATAATTCTGTCCTACTACCATTTTCTCTTGTTTAATATCAAGTTCGTATTGGTAATAAGCTTGGTTATCGTTTACGGTATTATCATTGTTCAAATCCTCACGGTCGGGCTGTTGATTACTTGACTCTGTATAGCCAGAATTTGTATTAGCTGTTGCCGCTGTAGTAGGAGAGTTGTTCTCTAACCCCATATAATTCTTATAGCGAACAATTAGACTTGACGTATTATTGTATTTTTCATTTAAATAATGCACAAAGTCATCACCTGCAGGGTCATTCTCAAATTCTAATAAGGCAGTTTGGTCAGTTACTTTTCCACGAACGTCATTCAAATAAGTACTGAAAAAACGTTGTTCATCAAATTCATCTGTTGAAGCAGAAGCTTTGTTCGGAAGACCGTCTAACCCAATATCTTGTAAACTTCTATCGCTATTATTGGAGAAAGCATTGGTTACAAACTGTTGTTTAGGTGCTAAACCCCAAATGGTTCTTTCAACGTTTGATGAAGTACCCGTCACAATCTTTTCACCTGCTGGAATCCCATTTTCAAAGTTTGAGAATCCATCTGGAATAAAATCTTCTGAAATATCCCCTAAGTTGAAAATTAATTTTCCTCCTGTTTGATTACGTCTTTGGCTATTCTGACGGTCAGTATCTGCATCACCCGTAGCCCTTACTACGCCCGTTTCGCCTTCTACTAATGGATTCATCATCCAAAATTCAAGGGTTTCAATATTGGCATTATCAAAGTCTGTGTCTGATGTAATTGCACGAGTAATTGCGCCAAAATTTTGTGTTGGATTGTTTAATAAACCTCTGTCGTTCAGATTAGTCGAGAAGTTATAAACCCCTCTTTCAGCAGGGAAATAAGAAACATCTAATACGCTTAATGGAATACCTGTGATGTTGTTCGCTAACTGACGATTAGGGAATAAACTTGTAATTGATACAGCTCTTTCATAGGCATATTTATTAGATTCCTCTGAATTTACGCCTGGTACATTGATATTTGAACCATTGTTTCCATATAAACTAAAGTCGGCAATATAAGTTGAAATTTTGGCTCTTCGGAAACCACTCTCTAAGCTGTTTGGCGAGCCTTGAGGAAACATCAGAGGAGTAGCGCCTGGTTTCCAAGCTGTTGCTTGGTTACTTAGGCTGAATACATTTCTAGCTACCTCAAAATCATCAATAAAAGCATTGCCTTGAACATCTTTGTTAACAGACGGAATAAGTTGTGCAAATTCACCTTGGAAGTCAATACCAGATGTTTCTTTGGTAGAAATTAAAGGCAAGGCATCAATCAGTTTCGTTAAGAATTTTGAAGGACGTTGAATCGCTGCATCAAAACCAAAAATGGTATTATTAACTGGTTCGTTCCCGATTTGTACCCTTGTTAAGAAGTTAGGAGGACTCTCTTTCATGTGCTGAACAGTAGCTCCCAAGTGGAAGTTTTGTCCAACGGTATAATCCAAGTGTGCACCTAGCAATGTTCTGATTTGATTATTAAACAAATCAGGTTTTTCGTAGCAGATTTTGATTTCTCGCCCTGAATTCGAAACGCCTACATTTAATATCCTTACTCTGCCAGATTGCGGTTCAACAATATAGTCTGTTCCAGCTGCTAGTGGCACGCCACCCGCTGATACTTGTACCGACTTGGCATCTACACCAATGGGTAAAGAGACATCCCCTCCACCAGCAGATTGATAACTTCCTTTTAAGAAAAACTTATCCTTACTGGTCAATTGTGCTGCATCGGTTTGGGTGCTTCTATATAAACGATCAAAAACGTATTTATCGACCAACTGAACCTCGTCTACATCAAACTGTTTTTGTAAAGTTGAGCCAAAAGGTTCTAATACTGGAAATATTACTTTTGCATTTTTACTGTCAATGGTTACACCTTCTACAAAGTCAAAATTTCCATCCACTTGAGCATCACCGTTTTGGTTTAGTTTGTCTAGTCCCAAAACCCTGATTAATGGAATATCTTTTAGTTTTCTACCTTCTTGTAAATTCGGATTATCAACGCCTGTTTGGTCATCTTTATAAACTACTCTTAGTTGAAACGCCTGTTTTGCCAATTGCTGAGTATTCAATGAATAAATATTTTTCATCATCAAATCCCACATCGGATGTTCCAGATTGTTACGCACAGTAGATGATTTTAACATTTTTAAAATCAATACTTTATCGTCTGCTTGGTCTTGGTAATCCTCAGTAAGTTCTCCCACTTGGTGTCTTTGTCCGTTCAACGTATATTCGTATGAAACTGCCAATACTTCGTCATTACGAAGAGGCGTAATTAACGAAATATAACCTAGCTCTGGACTGAACTTGAATTCTCTGTCCGATAAGCGTTTCGCTCCACGAAGTAAGTCAAAGTCTGGGCCTTTTGTCAATCCAAATTCGCTTTGTAACCTAAAAGTAGCTTGGTCAGCCTTTCTTACTTCCGCATCTGCTCTGGCTGCTGCATAAAGTCCATTGTTGGCATTATCAACGGGCGTTTGTGTGCTTCCATTAAAAGGCTGAATATGTTTACTTGTTTTATTATAAGGAGTAGCTTCTCCCAAATCTGAAAACGCTACTAAATTTCGGAGTGTTTCAGGACTTTGAGTTCTGTTGGTTACGTATACTTCTACTCGTGTAATAGTAACCCCCGACGTAATAATTGGGAGGTTTTTAAGTGAACGTTCATAATTATTCCTAAAGAAAGTAGATAAGAAAAAGTGCCTGTTTTCATCATAAGCACTCGCTTTGATTTCAAAGTTTTTTCCTTGACTTCCTCCTCTTAGGGTGATACAGTCTTGTTTTGAACGTTGTTGCGCCAAAACAGTAGTAACATCCAAATTACCAAAACGCATTAACGTTTTTAATCCGAATAGGTTTTGAACGCCTGGAATGAGTTGACTATTTAATTGCCACGATGTATTACCTACTTCAATGTTTTGTAAAATGTCTTCTTCATTCGTTCGCCAATTTAACTTTAGTTGATTTTGAAAATTGAAACTTGCCTTTGTATCAAAATTGGTATTAATATTTAATTTATCACCTATTTTTCCCTGAAAGTTTACTTGTGCTTGTTCTGTGAAATTTAAGTTGCCAATGTATCGTTGCTGGACAGGAATGGCTGGATTATCGATAAATTGACCAATGTAACCTATGTCTAATAAAACATTTCCGTTTGGCTTGAAATCCACTTGGGCTCCCCCAAAAATACGGTCGATAGCAGGAGGGAGTTCTATTTTTGGTAATAAGCCTCGTCCTTTGGTATCATCCTTCCCATCTTGCGAAGCCGCATACTTTCGCCAGTAGTCTCGCATAAACCTATCCTCTTGTAATCTAGAATAATCCTTTATGCTAATCTGCTCGGCAGGGCGATATTGGGTATTATCAGGAAGACTTTTTAGCTTTTCATAAACAGAAATTTTACCTGATGAATCTAGCCTAAATTCAGTATTTAAATCTTTGGAGTCTTTCGGAATAAAGGGTGAGCTTGCTGTTTTTCCTGTAAAGCGATTTGCGTAACGGTCTTTTAATTTGAAACGAGGGCGCCTCCCAGATTTTTTTAGGGTATCAGCTAGGTAAGAAGAAAGAATGCCTTTTGGATTTTTTTTGGTCAGATAATAGGCGGTACCATGCATTGGTGAAACCCATGCAAGAGAAGCAAAAACTGACAAAATTAACCCTCCAGAAAGTAAGTAAAACTTTTTTCGTTGCACAGTTAGTAGCTTGATGTTCAAAAAATAAGGTATTTTAATTGACGTGGCATTTTTAAGAACAATTCGTGAAAAACAGGTCAGTAAAACCAGATTTTTTACGAAATGTACTTAAAATAGTATTAATTTTTTAATAGGTAAGTTTAGCAAGTATTTTTATGGTAAAGAAATAAAAGCATCTTGCTGAACTTCAAACGAGAAATAGCCCCTCAATATTTCTTAATGTGATTAATTTTTGAAGTATTGAGTGTTTGTAGCGAATCTTCAATGACTATCGTAAGGCCATTTTGATTAATTGCTCTACCGTAATATCTGTTCCTTCTTTTTTCAAGATAACATCGATACTCTTTTCAGCAACATTTTTAGGAATCCCTAAGGTAACCAAAGCAGCCAAAGCTTCGTTCCTTACTTTGTTGTTTTGTGTTGGGAAAATAGAAGGCGAAGCAGTTCCTAACATTTGCTCTTTTCTGAGTTTATCCTTTAATTCGATAATGGCTCTTTGAGCTGTTTTTGCACCAATTCCTTTAATACTTTGAATGGTCTTAACGTCTTCGTTAATTAACGCATGGCGAATTTCGGCTGACGACATCGAAGAAAGCATGACCAAAGCAGTATTTGGACCAATACCTGATACACTTAATAAATCAAGGAAAAGTATTTTTTCTTCAGGGTCTTTAAAGCCATATAGAATGTGGGCATCTTCTCGGATATTTAAATAGGTGAATAGTTTACAACGCTCTGTGCCATCTTGTAAGGCACCATAGGTTTGAAGCGAAATTTTAATTTCATAGCCAACTCCGTTTACATCAATTATAACGTAAGCAGGGTCTTTGTATGTTAATTTACCGTCAATGTAGGCGATCATCTAATATATTGAATTATTGTAAAAAGCCAAAGCAAGCAATTTTGCTATACTTCAATCAATTCATAAATGAAGGAATTGATAACTTCAAAAATACGCAAAAGTCCGCATAACTCAAATGTCATGCGGACTTTTAAATATCTTGGTATTTTTAAATTACTAAGAAACTCTTAGTTTCATACCTGCTTTTACAACATTACTTTTGATTCCATTCAATTTTTTCAATTTATCAATTGAAATTCCTCCGTAACGTTGTGATATATTCCAAAGGGTGTCGCCGTCTTGTACATTATGAAAACGCACTTTGCCTTTGTTTACACTCTCTTTCTCTTTTGTACTTGTACGAGCATACTTTACCGTACTCGAAACCGCAGACTCTTTGAAGATAGTCAATTTCTGCCCTGGCTGAATCGTTGAGTTGTCAAGATGGTTCCAGTGCTTAAGGTCATACACATCTACGTTAAAATGATCTGCTATTTGGGTTAGATTATCTTTTTTCTTAACAGTATAAGTAACTTTCTTCGGCTTTTTATTAATTACCACATCTTCCATGTCATCCTCTACGATTTCCTGTCTGGTAAATACCGTTCTGTTTTCAGTAGGAATAGATGCCAACGTTTGTTGGAAAGTATTAGTGGTATCTTCGGTTTTAGTGGTACTAGCCAACACTACCCCAGGATTTTGCATTGCTTTCTCAATAAGTGATGAAGGCATTTTAGTAGCAGAATCAAGGATTGATTTACGGTTTTCTCTGAAAAATGCCATTTCTTCTTTAGGCAATCGTAGCTGGAAATTACGTGTACGAGCAGGCAAAATATGCGTCAAAATCTGAGGATTCATTTTTTGAATTTGCTCTAAAGAAATGTTACTAAGTGTTGCTAATTTATCTAAATCGATATACGAATTAACGAGAATAGTATCATGAGGAGTAGCCGTTTCAATATTTTCAGCATAAATGTCATGCGAATCTGCATGGTGCATCATATAAAGAATACCAATATATTGGGGAACATACGCCCTAGTTTCGCGCGGTAAGCAATTGTAGATAGCCCAAAATGTTTGTCCACCACCACATTTACGAATAGCTCTACGCACATTGCCTGGACCCGTATTGTAGGCAGCTAATACCAAATGCCAATCACCAAAAATATTATAAAGCTGACGCATATACTTACAAGCAGCCTCAGTAGCTTTTTCTGGGTCAAAACGCTCGTCAACATACTCATCCATTTTTAAACCAAAGTCCAATCGAGCTGTTTTAGGCATAAATTGCCAAAGACCACCAGCACCTGCTCTGGAAATAACCTTAGGGTTCAAGCCTGATTCAATCAATGAAAGATATTTTAACTCATCTGGGAGACCATACTTTTTCAAGTATTTCTCATAAAGAGGAAAAAATACCCCATTTCTTTCAAGCATAGTTTTTGTGAATGAAGGTTTGCGGTAGGCAAAGTATTCGACAAATTGGTGGGTTACAGAATTATATGTAAGAGGAATTTCTTTTTCTAAAGCTTTTAGCCTAGGTTCAACCATTTTAGGGTCGATAAGCCACGTAGGCTCTGGGGCTGTAATTTGTTGGATTGTTACCGTAGCGGTATCAGTTGTAACAGTTTGCTGGTCTGGACCTGCTGTTATTTGGGCATTTGTAAATGTGCTTACTGAAAGTAAACAACCGATACATAATGTTCTAAAAGTGGCGAGTGTCATACAGTAAGGATTGGTCTATCTTTAATTAAGGGTTAACACAAAAAAATACAATTACAAAGCTAAATGTTTTAAACTAAAAAAACGAATGATTTATTGTGTTTATAAAAGAAGGTGTTGACATATTATAAGAATTAGGCAATGTTCTTTGTTGTGAGAAAAACATTCTTATCACTACAAAGCTACTTAGAGGACTCAATTTTAGCAAAAAAAAATGTATCGCCTATCCTTATTTGTAAAGGTTTGTAAGCGATACTTTTTTTGTGATAATATTAAAAAGAATAAATATCTTATGCTATTTCCTTGGCAAAAGCTAATAATTCTGCTTCTTCAAAAGCCCCAGCCATAATCTGAAACCCTATTGGCATACCCTCGTTATCTACTCCGTTAGGAATAGAAATAGCAGGTAAACCAACCACATTTGCTTGTACAGTAAACAAATCACCCAGATACATTTGGATAGGGTCGGCTGTTTTTTCTCCTAATTTATAGGCCGTTGTTGGCGTAGTAGGGCAAATTAAAAAGTCATATTCAGTCAATAAATTATCTGTATATTCTTTAATTAATCTTCTTATTTTTTGTGCTTTTGTATAGTACGCATCATAATAACTTGCACTCAATACAAAAGTACCCAGCATAATTCTTTTACGAACCTCTTTACCAAAACCTTCAAATCTTGATTTTTTGTAAAGCGACATTAAGTCTACTGCTTCAGGACTTCTATGTCCGTAACGAACACCATCAAATCTTGATAGGTTTGAGCTAGCTTCGGCAGTTGTTAATGTATAATAAGTGGGCAAAAAATATTTAATCAAGGGAAATTCTACCGCCTCCACTTGATAGCCTTTTGCTTTTAAATAATCTAATTTGGCTAACGTCGCTGCTTTTACTTCTGGCTGTAAGCCCTCGCTTTCTACTGCTTCTTTCAAATAGCCAACTTTATACGTTTTTTTCTCAGTTTGAAAGGTAGAATAAGGTACAACCTCTTCGTTTGAAACTGTACTATCTTGTTCATCTTTCCCCGCTATTACTTCTAATAAGATGGCAGCATCTTCCACTGATTTTGTAATCGGACCAATACAATCGAATGAAGAAGCATAGGCAATTAATCCCCAACGAGAAACCCTTGTATAAGTAGGTTTTAAACCCACCAATCCACAAAACCCTGCTGGCATTCTAACCGAGCCACCCGTATCTGTTCCTAACGAAGCCAAACACATATCTGCTTGCACGGCTACTGCCGAACCTCCTGATGAACCACCCGCCACTCGGTTTTCGCCGACTGCATTTAAACATGGACCAAAAGCAGAGTTTTCGTTGGTAGAACCCATCCCAAACTCATCACAATTCTGTCTTCCTATGATAATGGCATCTTCATCTATCACTCTTTGAACAGCAGTAGCTGTAAACTGGGATTCAAATCCATCTAAAATCTTACTACCTGCTTGTGACGTATGATCTTTATAGCAAAGTAAATCTTTGATACCCAAAACCATTCCTGCTAATTTCTTGGCTGTCCCTGCTTTAATTTTGGCATCAATTTGGTCTGCTTTTTCCAAGGCTTCTTGGTCAAAAACAGATAAAAAAGCATTTAATGTGTTGTTCTTCTCCTCAATATTTTTCAAATAGAACTCTACTAACTGTCTACAGGTAATACTACCTGCGTAAAGGTCTGCTTGGATATCTTTTAAGGTTGAATATACTTTCATGAATGATTTAATTTAGTGTAATTACAATAGCGTGGTTAAGAGTTGTGAATGTTGAGTAATGAATTATTTACTACCATGTTTGTGGTTAAAAAGCTGTTTTTCAGTGATTTAATCGGAATGCTAACGTCAGTTGTTTATAATTTACTACTTGTTTGAAACCCTTGTTACTTGCTATTGAACTTAATTAGATGGTTTTATGATTGAAACCTATCTATTAACAAAACAAAAGCATAGCTGAGATAATAAAATCACCTCAACTATGCTCTTGCTAAAATCCTTTAATACTATTTTGTATCGTCTTCTAAGCCTTTTGTAATTTGGTCAGTTACGTCCTTTTGTGCTTCTTTGAATTCTTTGATGCCTTTTCCCAAGCCTTTCATTAATTCTGGTAATTTTTTACCGCCGAAAAATAACAACACTGCTAAACCCACCAAAATTAATTCTGGACCGCCCATGTTGAAAATTAGATAAATTGAAGTAAGTTCCATGTCCTTAGTTATTAAATATTTGCGTAAAGATAAGCAATGATTTTAGATTTTAGTTTTTACCATTTAGTTTTTCTTTCTCTACAAAAGCATACAGAGCCTTGCAAACCTATTTCTGTGGTAATAATTCTCCTTTTTCCCATGCAATAAAATTATCTACATCTTCTTTCAAAGAGTTAAATAACCACATCACTAAAGCCAAATCATCAGATAACCCTATAAAAGGTAGAAAGTCTGGGATTAAGTCGAACGGAGAGATAAAATAAATTAAGCTAGCAATAATTTTTAGGATACTTGCCCACGGGATGATTCTGTATTGGCCCGTAGCATAAGCTTTTACCATTCTACTTAACGTTGTAATGCGCTCTGCAAGTACTTGTCCTACGCCTTTATTTTCTTTACTAGCAATATCTCTGGCTTTGATGAGTGCTTCTCTTAATAATTCTAGGACAGCCAAACCAGTCCCAGCGTATTTCCCAGCCTTTTTCGTAGCAGCTCTAAAGAATGTCGATTTCAAAACTCTGCCTACTAAGTCTTCATTATTCATATTTTATGATATTAAATTTTGATGATTCGATGAATGAACATATCTATATAACGTAGCAAATATACAATTTACCAAACTTTTACTAAGAATTCTACAAAAAATACTTAATAAACCGTTAGTGAATAAGCAAATGGGTTACATTTGCGTTAGATTATAAACGTATTTACTAAAACAATTAATTTACAATCGATTATGTCAAAAATAACTGTCGTAGGTGCAGGAGCGGTGGGAGCAACCACTGCTGATAACATTGCCCGTAAAGAATTAGCATCGGAAGTAGTATTGCTTGACATTAAGGAAGGCTTTGCTGAAGGTAAAGCCCTAGATATGTTTCAAACTGCTGCAATCTTAGGGTGGGATACTAAACTAACGGGTGTTACTAACGATTATTCTAAAACGGCTAATTCTGATGTCGTTGTGATTACTTCGGGACTTCCACGCAAGCCAGGGATGACTCGTGAAGAACTAATAGGAGTAAATGCAGGTATTGTAAAATCAGTAGTTGATAATATCCTTAAGTATTCTCCTGAGGCTATTTTTGTGATTGTATCTAATCCGATGGATACGATGACTTACTTGGCATTAAAAGCTTCGGGCTTACCTAAAAACCGTATTATCGGTATGGGTGGAGCGCTAGATTCTGCACGTTTTAAATGCTATTTATCTTTGGCGATGAATGTATCACCAAACGATTTACATGGTTCAGTAATTGGTGGACATGGTGATACTACAATGATTCCACTTACGCGTTTAGCTACGTGGAACGGAACACCTGTTGCTGATTATTTAGACGAAGCTACGTTGAACAAAGTCGCTGCTGATACGATGGTTGGTGGTGCTACACTAACAGGCTTATTAGGCACTTCGGCTTGGTATGCACCAGGTGCTGCAAGTTTATCAGTGGTTGAATCAATCATTCGTGATGAAAAACGTGTAATTCCTTGTTCTGTTTTCTTAGAAGGAGAATACGGACAATCAGATATTTGTCTGGGCGTTCCAGTAGTATTAGGAAAAACAGGATGGGAGAAAATCCTTGATTATAAATTAAATGATGCAGAACAAGCTTTGTTTGCTAAATCAGCAGATGCTGTTCGTAATATGAATAACGTATTATCTACGTTAGATTTGTAGTTTACTATAAATAGTGAATAGCTTTAAAGCTATTCACTATTTATTTCAAGGGTGCTTCATCTACTTTGTCAACAAAATATTCTGTATCACCCATCCACGAAAACTTCATATACCGTTGTTCATAATGTACACGGATTCTTCTGCCAGTCAGCATCGCATCTTCTAATTTTTTAATAATTGTTGGGTCGTCAGCATCTACTGTAAATGCCCATAGTCTATTGACCATATTGCCCATTTGCCCTTGAGCTCCTTCATTGAGTTCTCCTTCGTAAGTCTTGAAAACGACTCCTTTCTTAGAAAACTTTGAAATAACTCCTGCTCTTTCACCTTCAGAATAAGCAACTCTCGTCAATAAAAAACTAAACATTAGTACAACCACAGCAAGCGTTAATACGCCAATGAATAGTCTTCTAAAGAAAACCATCGTTGCCTGTTTTGCTGAATTCATTCGTTCGTTGAATGCCATAATAAAACGTGTTTAGATGTATAAAAAAAAGAATTGAATACACACAAAGATATTCAATTCTTTCATTTTTAATATATGTTATTATTATTTTGAACGAATAGCAATCACAGGGTCTAGTCGGGCAGCTACCCAAGCAGGCACAATACCTGATAATATACCAATAAAGGTAGATGTTAATAAACCAAACATGATATTGCCAAAAGTAAGCACTAGTTTTAGCGAACCAAAATTGATGTTAGACATCAGCCAAACAAAAAATATACCCACTGCACCACCAATCAAACTTAAAAATACAGCTTCAAATAGAAACTGAAATAGGATAAAGTAATTTTTAGCACCCAATGATTTTTGAATACCAATAATATTAGTACGTTCTTTGACAGATACAAACATGATATTAGCAATACCAAAGCCCCCCACTAATAAAGAGAAAAGAGCGATAATTCCCCCACCAACATTCATACTGGCAAATATTGATTCAAAGAATTTTACGGCACCGTCTAGTCGATTGATAGAAAAATTATTGTCTTGCGTGGGTTTTAGTCCTCTTCTGCTTCGCATAAGTCCTGTTACTTCGCCTTCCAAGGTTTCTTGACCTTTATCCCAATCATAAGCCTTTACTGCAATATCAGGTTCGGGTTGGTCTTGTTGGAAAAGACTAGCATAAGTAGTATAAGGAATAAACGCTCGTTCATCTGGCGACCCCCCCAAACTAATTAAATCTTCTCCTTTTTTCTTCATAATGGCGATAACTTTGAATTTAATGCCATTAATTTTAATCGTTTCACCAATCACATCACCGCGGTCGGGGAAAAGAGCTTCTTTAACTTTCGCTCCTAAAATCACTACAAAGGCAGAATTGTCGGTTTCATTATTTAAGAAATACCTTCCCGTTTCAACAGGTACATCCGAGATTTTATTATAATCTTGACTAACCCCTGCTAAATTAGTTTCCATGCTATTGTTAGCATTTTTCAAGGTAGTTCTTCTGCCATCCATAATAGAGACAGCCTGAGAATTTTCGAGGTTATCAGATAAATATTTAAACTCGTTGTATTTCATACTCGGGCGATTGATGTATTTCCACCAAGGATAGTTGTTACTCATTACCCAAGGCCATTTGCCCACGTAAACCACACCTTTACCGAATGAATCGATTTGTTCGCGAATACCCATGTTCATAGAATCAACAAAGGTAAAAACGGCAACAATCGAAAAAATACCAATCGTTACACCCAAGAGTGATAAAACGGTTCGTAATAAATTAGATCGTAGGGCTTGCCATGCGAAACGTAAGCTTTCAAGTAGTTGTCTGAGGAATTTCATACAATGAGATTAATATTTAACAAGATAAATTTAAAACTACAAATTTTGACAAACAACTATGAAATGACAAATGGAGTTTATTAATAGGTTGAATGGTAAAATGTGGGTAAGACTGGAAAAAAGTTTTTATCAATACCTTTAATAGTTTTTGAATGCCTTAATTTTACATCCAAATTACCAATAAAAGATATGTCTTCTAAAATTACCATTTCAGATTTTAAGTATTTTCAAGAAAGCTTTTCTGGCGAACTTTATTTTGATAACTCATCGCTACACAATGCTCAAAAAATACTATATTCTACAGACGCTTCAGTGTATCAGGAAAAACCCTTAGCAGTGGCCATTCCTAAAAATGTAGCAGATATTAAAGCGTTAATTAAGCTTGCCAACGAATTTAATGTTACATTGATACCTCGTTCGGCGGGTACTTCTTTAGCTGGGCAAGTAGTAGGAAAAGGTATTGTTGTGGATATTTCAAAATATTTCACCAATGTATTGGAAATCAATCAAGAAGAACGTTGGGTGAGAGTTCAGCCTGGGGTAATCAGAGATGACTTAAACGTAATTTTAAAGTCTTATGGATTACTTTTTGGTCCAGAAACATCTACCTCTAACAGAGCAATGATTGGAGGAATGATTGGTAACAACTCATGCGGTTTACACTCTATCGTCTGGGGAACAACCCGTGACCACCTAATTTCAGCCAAAGTATTATTGAGCAATGGTTCAGAAGTAGAATTTGGAGAGTTGACCAAAGCTGATTTTTTTCAGAAAGTACAGACCAATACTTTAGAAGGTAAATTGTATGGAGAAATATTCCGTACCCTGAATAACCCATTTAATCAGGAAGCGATAGAAAAAGCGTATCCAAAGAAAACCTTAAAACGCAGAAATACAGGCTATGCCTTGGATATGTTGATGGAAAGCGAAATGTTTTTAGAAGGTAATAAGCAATCTTTTAATTTCTGCAAATTATTGGCGGGTTCAGAAGGAACCCTCGCTTTTGTCACAGAAGCCAAACTGAATTTACTGCCTTTGCCTCCACAAGAAACGGCTTTGGTTTGTATCCATTGTAGTTCTATTCAAGATTCTTTACAGGCAAATTTAGTTGCGCTCGAACATCGACCAATGGCTTCTGAATTGGTTGATAAGTATATTTTAGATTTCACCAAAGGGCATCATTTGTATGAAAAGAACCGCTTTTTTATTGAAGGCGACCCTGCGGCTATTTTGATGGTGGAGTTTATGGAAGAAAGCGATGACGCTTTGAACCTAAAAACTTCTGCCCTTATTGAAGACTTAATAAAAGCAAATGTAGGTTATGCCTATCCTATCGTAAAAGGGGTTAATACTATTCCTGCTTGGGATGTACGAAAAGCAGGGTTAGGATTAATCAGGAACCTAAAAGGTGATATTCAACCTGTTAATTTAATTGAAGATTGTGCCGTTGCGCCAGAAGACTTACCAGCATACATTGGCGATTTGCAAGACCTTTTGAAAAAACATCAAATCAATGCATCTTATTATGCACATGCAGGTGCTGGGGAATTGCACGTTGAGCCAATGATTAATTTAAAAACGCAGGAAGGCAAAGTCTTATTCAGAACAGTACTGAAAGAAACGGCTGAATTAGTGAAAAAATACAATGGCTCATTAAGTGGCGAGCATGGCGACGGACGATTGAGAGGGGAGTTCATTGAAAGTGTGTTGGGCAAAGAGGTATTTACTTTATTAAAGGAAGTAAAAACACTTTTTGATCCTAAAAGTATTTTCAATGCTAACAAAATTGTGAATACCCCTCCGATGAACGAATTCTTGCGGTATGAAGCAGGAAAGCAGAACCCAACGATTGAAACCTATTTTGATTTCTCTAACCAAGAAGGAATCCTTCGTTTAGCAGAAAAATGTTCGGGTTCGGGAGACTGTAGGAAGACTGAAGTAACAGGTGGAACGATGTGTCCTAGTTATATGGCTACTCGCATGGAAAAAGATACCACGCGTGCCAGAGCCAATATTTTGCGTCAGTTTTTAACGAATTCAGAAAAAGAAAATCGTTTCGACCACCAAGAGGTGAAAGAAGTAATGGATTTGTGTTTGTCGTGTAAAGGTTGTAAATCTGAATGTCCATCCAAAGTAGATGTCGGTAAGATGAAGGCTGAATTTCTACAACATTATTATGATGAACATGGTGTGCCTTTCCGTACAAAAATGATTGGGAATTTCACCAAGTCGCAAGCGATGGCTTCAATTTTTCCATCATTGTATAATTTTATTATTCAAACCCCATTCACCGCTAATATTACCAAAAGAGTATTAGGTTTTGCTCAAGAGAGGTCTATTCCTACCTTAGGGAAAACAACTTTGAGGGCTTGGGATAAAAAAAGAAAACCACAGAATATTTCAGGCACCACTAAAAAAGTCTATCTGTTTTGTGACGAATTTACAAATTACAATGATGTTGAAATTGGCAAAAAAGCCATATCATTACTGACAAAATTGGGTTATGAAGTAATTCTTCCCGAACATCTGGAAAGTGGCAGGACATATCTGTCAAAAGGATTAGTGAAAGAAGCTAAACAAATAGCCATTCAAAATGTAAAAACACTTTCGGGTATTATTGATGAAAACACACCCATTTTAGGCATTGAGCCATCTGCTATTCTTACATTACGGGATGAATACCTTGAATTAGTGCCTGCTGAATTGTTGGCAGATGCAGAAAGAATAGCCAAAAATGCCTTTTTAATTGATGAATTCCTCGCACATGAAATTGATAAAAAAGTATTGAGTAAATCGCTGTTTACGAATGAAAAAAGACTTATTAAATTACATGGGCATTGTCACCAAAAGGCGTTGTCATCGTTAGTTGCTACTAAAAAGATGTTATCACTGCCTGAAAACTATGAAGTACAATTAATTCCCTCGGGATGTTGTGGGATGGCAGGTTCTTTTGGATATGAGGAGGAACACTATAAAGTTTCCATGAAAGTAGGAGAGTTAGTGCTTTTCCCAACCATCAGAAAACAAGCGGATGATGTTATCATTGCTGCACCTGGCACAAGCTGTCGTCATCAGATAAAAGATGGAACAGGTAGAATAGCCCAACATCCAGTTGAGATTCTGTGGGAGGCGTTGGTTTAAGCATTGATTATTTTGATATAATAAACATCAGTAAGAAAATAAGGGGTTCTCTATTTTCTTACTGATTTTTGTTTGTGAATATCACTAATATCTTTTCTTTTACGCTATTATTAATATAACTCTTTGATAGCGAATCAAGGCTGGCGTTCCTTTGTCTTTACCTTCTACAATTATATGAATGGTATCTCCACTTTTAGCCTCTGTTGGAATGGTAATACTCGCAGCATTAGGCATTGTTTGTTCAATACTTGCTTTTTCAGGAGACGTTCCTGCTTCTTGATATTGCCAAAATTTAAAATCTACGGCATTGCCGTCTGGGTCAATAGCTGATGCTTCTAAAATGATTTTTGTGCCAGCTTTTACCTTTCGGATATTACTCCCTTTTACAATAATTTTGGGGGCATGGTTAGCTTCCTTGAATGACTTAATGCACCAGTCGGCTCTGGCAGCAAAGTCTAATTGCAAAGCTTCAATCCAACGTGTTTGCGGAAAAGAGGCATCTTGTTTTTGGGTAAAAGGGTTAAAGTCAGTTACTTGTTTGCCATCTTCCCAACGATGAGGATTTATTTTTGATTGAACCATTCTACCACCCCAACCTCCATATTCTGGATGGTTTTTGCTCATTAATCCTACGTCAAGCAATTGGAAATAAGCAGGAGAGTCTCCTTCCGAAATAAAATCATATTGAGTCATTTTATATTTCTGGGCATCTGTCATGTTTCCATGGGTATGTTCTTCGTCTCCCACTTGCTTCTGTCCATCACCCCACGCATAATATTTTGCTAGTAAAGGACCATGATGTTGAATGATGTTTTTTCCCATAAATTCACCTCTTAAAAATGGCTGTAGTTCATTCGGCACTACTCTTGGCCAAGGGTAGGCAAAACACCAGAACTGGTCTGAATTATAGAAAACCTTGATATCAGGCCAATTTGGAGCTACATATTTTTGATAAGTAGCGTCTTGGTCGAGCACGGCATAAATAATGGCTTTATCTGATACTTTTTTATAAATGCTAGCCCACTGACTAGTATTTATGTAGGTGTCTTCAATAGATTTTAAGGCACGTGCTACGGTATTGGTTCCTCCCCAGATTTGTAAATAAACGGGCTGAGGATTATTATCTAATAATATTTTTTTAATCCATTCCGACCCCTCGGTATCTTTATCCATTTCACCTTCAAAATCAATATTGCCTACCTTTATTAATTTCCTTAAAGCATTGGCACTAGGATAATTTTTATCATGTTTCAATAAATTAGGATGCACCTTTTCATATTCGTCTAGTAATTCTTGTATCCAAGTAGTGCCTGGCCAACGTAGGGCTATACGTTTACCATATCTTTTTGCAGTATTTTCCATCTCAGATGTAAACATTGTGCCTTTGCCATCACCTTTATAATGCCATTGCGAGCTACTGTAAACCATTCCTTCGATGTTGAATTCATTGGCATATAATAACATTCTGATGAAGGAATCAACATCATCTATTTCTCCGTCGGTTGTAATGATGGTACGGCTTTTTGTGTTTATATTGCTTTTTTGTGACCAAGTATCTGAAGAATGCTCTAAAATAAAAGAGAGAGTCATTAAAAAGAAAAGAATTACTTTTGTTTTCATTTATTTTATAGTTTTCTTGTAATTGTATGAATAATAGAAGATTTTATTGTTATTAATTTATTGTACGAAGGTAAAAGTAAAATAAATATTTACGAATATTTTTTATATTTTTCTTTTGTTTTTGTTTTATTTCATTTAGTTTTGTTTCAACAATCAAGAATATGTTGCCAAATCAGCGTAGAGAAAAGATTTTAGACCTCTTGAAAGAAGATGGTTTAGCTAAAGTAACTGATCTTGCCAGATTGTTTAAAGTCACAGAAGTGACCATTCGTCAGGATTTAGAGAAATTAGAAAAAGATGATTTAGTCATCAGAGAGCACGGTGGAGCTTATTTGAAAAATATTGAAGACCATGTTCGTGAATTCACTGTTGCACATAACGACCTAAATGTTCAGCAGAAAGAAAAAATAGCCTTGAAATGCCTAGAGTTTATTTCAAGCGGTGATACCATAATTTTAGATTCAGGTTCTACAGTAACCGAAATAGCCAAAAAGCTGAAAGGCTTTCGGAACCTTACGGTCATTACAAACGCCCTGAACATTGCAATGATGCTAGGTACTGAGCCAGGAATAGAAGTAATTATGACTGGTGGAGAGTTTAAGCCACCCACTTTGTCGTTAACGGGACAAAAAGCGGCCGACTTTTTTAAAGGTATCAATGTGCAAAAATTGTTTTTAGCTACAGCAGGAATATCCCTAAAAGCTGGTTTGACTTACCCAAGCATTAGTGATATTGTGGTGAAAAAAGCGATGATAGATGCCGCAGAGACTACCTACTTGGTGGCAGATTCTACCAAATTTGGAAAAAGTGCTTTTGCCAGTTTGGGAGCGCTATCACTGATTGATTATATCATTACCGATAATGAGATTAATCAGGATGATAAATTACATTTTGAAAAGAACGAAATAGAAATAATAATTGCCGATTAGCTGAACGAAATGATATGTTGCACTGAATTCTCGTGAATTCTTGATGGGATACGTATGTATTATCGAGTAAGCTAGTTGTAAAATGTAAGTCATCGCTATGGAAAAAAAAATCACATTGGGAATTATCATCGGAAACAGAGACTTCTTTCCTGATAGTTTAGTGGAAAAAGCTAGGGTAGAGGTAATAGAACTTTGTAACACACTCGGGATAAATCCTATTGTTTTAGACAGCAATACGACCAAATTAGGAGGAGTAGAAACTTTTCAAGAAGCCCAAAAATGTGCTAATCTTTTTAAACAACACACCGAAGATATTATCGGGGTGTGGGTAGTACTACCAAACTTTGGGGATGAAAAAGGAGTAGCAGACAGTTTGAAATTGGCAAATCTTAATGTACCCGTATTAATACAAGCCTATCCAGATGATTTAGACAAGTTGGACGTTGCTCGCAGAAGGGATGCTTGGTGTGGTAAGATTTCAGTATGTAATAACTTATACCAATACGGCATTAAATATACCCTGACCACCAAACACGTAGTTCACCCTAATGATGAAGAGTTTATAACAGATCTCAAAGCTTTTTTATCAGTATGTAAAGTGGTGAGAGGTTTAAAGAATGTACGTATAGGGGCTATCGGTGCCAGACCAGGAGCCTTCAATACGGTAAGGTATAGTGAGAAAATTTTACAAAGAAATGGTATTTCAGTCGTTACTTGTGACCTCTCAGAAATACTAGGTAACGCCAATAAATTAACTAAAGACGATGCCATTGTTAAAGACCGTTTGGATAAAATATTAGCTTATACACCTATCGGCAAAACCCCTAATGAAGCCATGATTCAGATTGCTAAATTGGATGCAGTTTTGAATAATTTTATGCTAGAACATTCATTAGATGCCACTGCCATTCAATGTTGGACGTCGCTACAGAAAAACTATGGCTGTAACGTATGTACTAGTATGAGTATCATGAGCGAAAATATGTTGCCAAGTGCTTGTGAGGTAGATGTAACAGGAACGTTAAGTATGTATGCTATGCAATTGGCATCAGGTTCGCCGAGTGCTTTGGTAGACTGGAACAACAACTATGCCGATGATGACGAAAAGTGTGTTTTATTTCACTGTGGCAACTGGGCAAAGTCTTTCTTGCCTGATATTCAGATTAGTAATGCACCTATTTTGGGTACGTCGGTAGGAGTAGAGAATACTTATGGAGCATTAGACGGACGTACACCTGCGATGCCTTTGACCTACGGAAGAATCAGCACGGATGACCCTAAAGGTATCATCAAAGCATATATCGGCGAAGGCGAATTAACAGACGATGCCCTCAAAACATTTGGTAATAGAGCCGTCGCACAAATCAATGATTTACAAGGGTTGATGCAATATGTTTGTAGAAATGGATTTGAACATCACGTAGTAATGAATGCCTCAAAAACTGCTGGAATTCTAAAAGAATCTCTCAGTAATTATATGGGCTGGGAGGTTTACGAACACCGTTGAGGAGGGAATAATTGTGAATGAGTGAATTGTGAGTTAGTGAATTGTGAGTGAGCGATTAATAAAAAATTGTTTTACTCACAACTCACTCATTAACAACTCACTCACTCACTCAATCACACTATATCTTATGACAACCAAGGAATTACAACTAAAATCGGTTGAATATCGTAAAAAAATTCTTCAGTATATTTATCAAGCCAAGGCAGGTCATACTGGGGGTTCACTTTCTTGTATAGATATTCTGAATGTATTATACAATGATGTACTAAACGTAAGCCCTGAAAATTTTAACTCAGGATTACGTGACAGGTATATCCAAAGCAAAGGTCATTGTGTGGAAGCCTTATACGTAGTGTTAGCTGATAAAGGTTTTTTCCCAGAATCAGCCCTTGAAACACTTTGTCAATACAAATCGTACTACATTGGTCACCCTACTAAAAAAGTAAATGGTGTTGAGCAAAATACTGGTGCTTTGGGGCATGGACTTTCAATGAGTTGTGGGAATGCCTTAGCGGCTAAGTTGGATGATGCTGATTATAAGGTATTTACCTTGTTAGGAGACGGCGAATTGCCAGAAGGAAGTAATTGGGAGGCAGCACTGTCTGCTTCACACTATAAGCTAGATAATTTATGTGCAATTGTAGATTTGAACGGTTTGCAGATTACAGCACCAACCAAAGAAGTGTGTAATACTGAACCGTTGGATAAAAAATTTGAAAGCTTCGGTTGGGCGGTACGCATTATTGATGGAAACGATATAGAAGCTTTGCAAGAAGCTTTTAATGCCTTGCCTTTTGAAACAGGAAAGCCTAGTGTAATTATCGCTCAGACGGTGAAAGGCAAGGGGGTAAGTTTCATGGAAAATAATTTGAAATGGCATCATGGTGTACCATCGCCAGAACAATATCAGCAAGCTATCGAAGAATTGACGACTGTTCAAGAAAGTCTTTTAGAAGTAGCTTAAAACCTTAAATCGCTTAAGAACTTGGGAGCAACGATTGATAATATCACCACGACAGATAAAGCCAACTTGGATATTTTTTCAGAAGTACTCCAGACGTTGGCTGAAACCGACAAGAATTTATTAGTTGTTACTAGTGATTCGAGAGGCTCAGGGAAATTAGTTCCTTTCGGACAAAAATATCCTCAGCAAATTGTAGAGGTAGGCATTGCTGAACAACATTTGGTGGGTATGGCAGCAGGATTGGCCTCGTCGGGCAAAAAAGTTTTTGCCGTTTCACCCGCTTGTTTCCTAACAGCCAGAGCCTTAGAACAAATCAAAAATGATGTTGCTTATTCTGATAACCCTGTTAAATTAATCGGAATTAGTGCAGGCGTAAGTTATGGCGCTTTGGGAAGTACACACCACAGTTTACACGACTACGCTGTGATGCGGGCTATCAATAATCTTACGATTGTAGCACCAGCCGATAATTTTGAAACAGCTGAAGCTATCAGACAGGCTGCATCAATAGATACGCCTTTTTATATTCGTTTTGGTAAAAAAGTAATGCCGCTTTTAAGTGAAACCAATACTGAATTTGAGTTTGGAAAAGGAAGAGTTATCAAAGAGGGAAAGGATATCGTACTGATTGCCACAGGCGAAACCGTATATCCTGCCTTGCAAGCAGCACAGGCATTAGCCAAAGAAAATATAGATGTTGCCGTAATCAGTATGCATACGATTAAACCACTTGACACAGCACTGATTGCCAAATATGCCACACAATGTAAGGCAATAGTGACGGTAGAGGAACACAGTATTTATGGTGGTTTAGGCGAAGCATGTGCTTCATTTCTACTCCAAAATCAGTTTAATAAACCTTTCAAAATCATTGGCTTACCAGATGAATATACTGTAAGTGGTTCTCAGAATGAGATTTTCAAGCACTATGGCATTTCGGAAGCTGGCATCATAAACGAGGCTTTGAAATTGTTAGGAAATAAATAAAAAAATACCCTCTTATACTATTCAAACAATGAAAATGCTTATTAAACATCTTTTTGTTTACGCTTTGTTGTTCATTTTTCAGCATGCTGTTAATGCGCAGTCAACGGTTGAACAGTGGGGAAGGTTTGAATTAACTTTAAAGCATAAACCGAATGGAAATGCTTTCACTGATGTAAATCTCAAAGCAACATTTACTTCTAAAGATACTGCATATACCGTTGCAGGTTTTTATGATGGCAATGATACTTTCATTGTGCGTTTTATGCCATCTAAAACTGGAGTTTGGAAGTACGTTACCCAAAGTAATGTAGCGACACTAAACAACAAAAAAGGACAGTTTGAATGTATCAAGGCTTCGGGCAATAATCATGGGATAGTACAAGTGAGTGATGTTTATCATTTTAAATATGCCGATGGCAAGCGATATTATCCATTAGGAACAACATCTTACGCTTGGACGCACATGCCGAATGAAGTGCAAGAAATGACGCTTAATACCTTGAAAAATACAGGGTTTAATAAAATTAGGATGGGTGTTTTTCCTAAAAACTATGATTTAGTCAAAGAAGAACCAACGCTTTACCCTTATGCTATTAAAGAAGTAAAAAAGGACGCAAAAGGAAAGGAAGTGAATGTCTGGGATTATTCAACCTTTAATCCCGCATTCTTTCAGCATTTAGAAAAAAGGATTGATAATCTGGGTGATTTAGGCATACAGGCAGATTTAATTATTTTTCACCCTTATGATAAAGGCCGTTGGGGATTTGACGAAATGCCTATGGAGGCTAATCTACATTATATTCAATATTTAACTTCCCGTTTGTCATCTTTTCAGAATATATGGTGGTCATTAGCCAATGAGTATGACTATGTAAAAAGCAAAACTGATGCAGATTGGCTTACGCTTACTAAAGCCGTTGTAAAAAATGACCCTTATCGCCATTTATGTTCAATTCACGGGAGTACAGCCAAATATTTTGACTATTGGCGACCAGAATTTACCCATGTTTCTGTACAAGACGAAGCCCCTGTCATGAATTGGGGAGCTGCTTCTATCGCTAGAAATATTTATAACAAACCCGTTATTTATGACGAAGTGGGCTACGAAGGAAATCTGAAACATCGTTGGGGGCGTTATAGCGGAGAAGAAATGACTCACCTGATTTGGATGGGAATCATCGGAGGAACCTACGTTACGCATGGCGAATCATATATGTTTAAAGACCTGAGAGATACTATTTTTTGGGCAAAAGGAGGTGAATTAAAAGGGACGAGTTGGAAGCGAATCGGTTTTCTGAGAAAAATTTTAGAAGAAACAGAAGGAGTCCTTGAGCCAGCAGATATGAGCAGAGATGCAAAAACTACTACTACTGGCAAAGGTGTTTATATTGTTTATTTGGGGAATGAAATAAGCAATAAATGGCTGTTTAATATACCCCACAAGAATGCCAATTTTGAAAGACCCGTCAAGGGAACTCGTTATAAAGTAGAAATTATTGATACTTGGGACATGAGTATCAAAGTAGTTCCAACAACTTTTGAGCTTTCAGAAGTGAATGATTATCGTTTCTATGACAAAGACTTGAAACAAGTAAGAATTCCCTTAAAGCCATATTTAGCCTTACGGATTACAGAAATTCCTAAACTATGAAAAATTATATATTCTTATTATTGTTGTTTCTAGTGGGCTGTCAGCAAAAGAATTCCTCGCAAGGACCTAAGAAAATGGCGATTGTGGTTTCAACACTGAATAATCCTTGGTTTGTATTTTTGGCTGAAAATGCCGCTGCAAAAGCCAAAGAATTGGGCTACGAAACAAAAATATTTGATTCTCAGAACAATACAGCCTTAGAATCAGACCATTTTGAAAATGCCATTGTATCAGGTTATCAAGCAATTTTATTTAATCCGACTGATGCCGATGGAAGTGTAGTGAATGTTCAAAAAGCTAAAGATGCAGGTATTCCAGTATTTTGCATGGATAGAGAAGTGAATTCTCCAGATGCGGCCACCTCACAAATTTTATCAGATAGTTTTTCGGGAAGTGTAGCCATTGGTAAATTTTTCGTTCAACAATTGCATAAAAAAGGAAATTATGTAGAACTCCTTGGTTTAGTAGGTGATAACAATACATGGGCTCGTTCAAAAGGCTTTCATAGTTTGGTTGATAATTATCCAGGCCTTAAAATGGTCGCTCAGCAAAGTGCCGATTTTGACCGTAACAAAGCGATGGAAGTAATGGAGTCTATCTTGCAAGCTCAACCCAATATTGATGCGGTATTTTGTGGAAACGATGCGATGGCCATGGGAGCATATCAGGCATTGGCAGGTGCAGGTAAGGCCAATAAAGTAAAAGTGTTTGGTTTTGATGGGGCAGACGATGTCGTTGCAGCGATTAAAGACGGGAAAGTGGCAGCCACAGGCATGCAATTTCCGAAAGTGATGGCACAAATGGCCGCCGTTTACGCAGATGAATATTTAAAGGGGAAAAGAGATTTTCCAGCTAAAATTCCAGTGGCAGTAGAATTAGTGACCAAAGATAATATTAGTCATTATACTGCTTTTGGTAAAAAGTAATTGAATTTTCAGAATAGTGAATATTATCAGCTATTCAGCCTCAGTAATCATTTAACCTTATCACTATGCGAATCGTCAAAATTGTTGTCGCTATCATTGCATTACTTTTTATTGGTTACCATTCTATCGAAATCAAAAAACTAGATGAGGTAAAAAGAGCCTCCGCTGAAAAATTTGATGCCTTAGGTTTTGCCCGTAATTTTTTACAAAAAACACTTCCACCAAGTTTTATTAAAGCACCCGATGTAGTTACGCTGTTAGATGCATTGAAAACAGCGCCTAAAGAAGCATTTCAAAAGATGTCGAATGCCGTAGCCATTGGAAATATCAGGTATTTTTTGGTGAAGGGACAAGGACACATCACTAAGATTCAAGATGATGAAGTACAGGTATTATTAACCAACAATAATCAACCTGTCAGCATAACGCTTGCTACAGAATTTATTTATGGAAATGCCATTCGTGATGCAGCGGGTGTATTTGATATTAAGCCGTTTACTAATACTACAGACATCAATAATATTTCATCTGAGATTAATAAAATCATTAGAACAGAGCGAGTACCTGCTTTTAGAAAGCAAATCAAGGTAGGAGATACTATTCAGTTTGTAGGAGCTTTAGAAATGAATCAAGAGTATGTTAATCTTCAGCATATTGAGATTTTGCCCATAGAATTTAACAAAATATAAAGTTCAATGACATTATCGGCCAAAAATATCACAAAAAGGTTCTCGGGTGTTACTGCACTTGATACTGTTTGTATTGATTTACAAGCAGGAAAAGTAAATGCCATTATCGGTGAAAACGGAGCGGGGAAATCAACATTAATGAAGATTTTAAGCGGTGTTTATACCGATTATGAAGGGACTATTTACCTACACAATAAACCTGTAAAGTTTACCAATACCAAAGAAGCCGAAAATGCTGGTATTGCTATCATTCATCAGGAATTAAATATGATTCCTTATTTGAGTGTGGTTGAGAATATTTTTTTGGGCAGAGAAGTAATCAATGCTTTCGGACTGTTGGACAAAGCTTTTATGCTTAAAAAAACACAAGCCTTATTACAAAAGCTTTGCCTGAATATCGACCCCAATACACCCGTAAGAAACCTTAAAGTTGGCCAACAACAGCTTATTGAAATTGCTAAAGCACTGCTGGTAGATGCCAAAGTAATTATCATGGACGAACCTACGTCGGCCATTACTGGGGCGGAGGTAGATGTTTTGTTTAAAATAATAGATTCTTTAAAAGCAGAAGGTAAAGCCATTGCTTATATCTCACACAAACTGGACGAACTCTTTAAAATAGCTGATACCTACACCGTTTTGCGGGATGGAAAAAGCATTGAATCGGGAGAGATGAGTACTGTAACTCGCGATAATATCGTTTCAAAAATGGTAGGACGCGAATTGGTGATGATTCCTAAGAAAAAGCAAGATAACAATAGAACAGAATTATTAAGGGTAAATCATCTAGGAATAAAACATGAGTCGTTTAAGAAAAATGATTTATTGAATGATATTTCCTTTGTATTGCATAAAGGCGAAATCTTAGGCATTTTCGGGTTGATGGGAGCGGGCAGAACAGAACTATTTGAAGCCATTTTTGGCTTAGCTCCTCGCAAAGTATCTGGCGAAGTATTAATGGAAGGTCAGCGACTTCACATTCATTCCCCTGCCGATGCCGTAAAAGCAGGTTTGGCACTGGTAAGCGAAGACCGAAAGAAAGATGGTATTGTGCCAGAGTTGAGCGTTAAACAAAATATTTGTATTACCACGTTGCCAGATTTATTAAGTAATGGAGTATTGGATAATAAAAAAGAGAATAATCTGGCGGATAAATATATCCAAGAATTAAGGATAAAAACCTCCTCATCTGATCAGCTCATTAAAAACCTAAGCGGAGGAAATCAGCAAAAGGCTATCCTCGCCAAATGGTTAGCTACCAAACCGAAAGTATTGTTGCTAGATGAACCAACGCGCGGTATAGACGTAAATGCCAAAGCAGAAATTTATAAGCTTATCAATCAACTAGCAGAATCGGGTTTGGGTATTATCATGATTTCATCTGAATTGCCAGAGATTTTTGCTGTAAGCGACCGAGTAATTGTATTAAGCGATGGAAAGGTAACGGGCGACTATGCAATCAATGATGCATCAGAAGAGATTTTATTAAAAGCAGCCATTGCCTAAGTGATGAATTGTGAACCTAAAACTGTCATTGCTTAATATACAAAAAGCCATAAACATGAATTTAATTATTCAAAAAGAAAAATTGTACAAATTGCAATCGCTCATTGCCCTATTTGTGCTATGCATCATTATTAGTATACTATCAGATAAATTCCTGACGGTAGCCAATGGATGGAATGTGTTAAGACAAATTTCTGTAAATATCTGTATTTCTGTCGGGATGACTTTGGTAGTACTTACGGCAGGGATCGACCTATCGGTTGGGTCTATTTTAGCATTATGTGGTGCCATTACGGCAGGCTTATTAAAAAATGGGATAGAGATTACTTCTCAGAATATATTGATAAGTTTTACTCTTTTAGGGGCTATCATTGTAGGATTGTTTTTTGGGGGAATGTTAGGTTTTTTTAATGGCTGGGTTATTACCAAATTCAAAGTTCCTCCATTCGTAGCTACCTTAGCCATGCTTACGATGGCTCGTGGACTTACCATGCTGTGGACGAAAGGTTTTCCTATCAGTAATTTAGGAGCAAAGTTCGATTATATTGGTACAGGATGGTTTTTAGGCGTACCAGTACCTGTTTGGATAAGTATTTTTGTAATCATCATAGCGTTGATTCTTACGACAAAAACCCCGTTAGGACGCTACATTTACGCTATTGGGGGAAACGAAAATGCAGCTAGATTATCAGGCATTAAAATATATAAAATTAAACTGATTGTCTATACCCTAGCAGGAGGCTTGGCTGCATTAGGAGGATTGATGGTAACAGCCCGACTGGATTCTGCCCAACCTAATGCAGGAACAGGTTATGAATTAGATGCCATTGCGGCAGTAGTAATCGGTGGTACTTCTTTATCAGGGGGGCGAGGCTCTATTTTAGGGACTGTCCTTGGTGCAATCATCATTGGGGTGCTTAATAACGGACTAGTACTACTCAATGTATCGCCTTTCTGGCAACAAGTAGTAAAAGGGATGGTGATACTATTAGCAGTAATCATCGACCGTGCTAATGCTAAAAACGACTAACTCCTATGCAATATATACTTGCTATCGACCAAGGTACTAGTAGTACCAAAGCATTGATTTTTGATGAAAAGACTAACGTAGTAGCTAGGGCTTCTGAAGTCCTACAAACCCAATATTTAGTAGATGGTTTTGTAGAGCAAGACCCAGAAGGAATTTTTGAGAATGCCATGACTGCCGTAAAAAACTGTTTAGCTCAGTTTGTGGCAAATGGCGGAGACTTAAAAGATATAAAAACTTGTGGGATTAGTAATCAGCGAGAAACCTTTGTGTTGTGGGATGAAAATGGCAAACCATTGCACAATGCAGTAGTTTGGCAATGCAAACGTTCTGTACAAGTATGTGATAGATTGAACCAAGCAGGTTTGGCTAACACCATTAAAGAAAAAACAGGTTTATTAATCGACCCCTATTTTTCGGGAACTAAGCTTATTTGGTTATACGAAAATAATCCTACAATAAAGCAAGCGATAGACGAAGGCAAAGCTTTTTTCGGAACGATAGATACGTGGTTATTGTATAAACTTACTGACGGGAAAGTTTATGCCACCGACTATACAAATGCTTCGAGAACATTATTTTTTAATCTCCATAGCCTTATATGGGATAAGGAGTTATTGTCAAGTTTCAATCTTTCAACAATCAATCTGCCCGTAGTTAAAGCATCTTCTTCAAATTTCGGTACAAGTACTTTTGGTGGAATTTTTGAGACACCCATCAACATTTCTGGTATGATTGGCGATAGTCATGCAGCCGCTTTTGGAGAAGGATGTTTTGAAGCAGGTACTGCTAAAGCTACTTTAGGGACTGGCTGTTCTATCTTGATGAACATTGGCGATAAACCACAGCCTTCACAACATGGCATGATTACGACCATCTGTTGGAGTACAGAAGGAAGAATAGACTATGCCCTTGAAGGTGCTATTGTAAGTTGTGGTGCAACCGTAGAATGGGTTAAAAATGAGTTAGGCCTATTTGCCGAAAGTAAACAGACCCAAGCAATGGCTACGGCTGTTGAGGATAATGGAGGTGTTTACATCATCCCTGCCTTTAGTGGTTTAGGAGCGCCCTATTGGGACATGAAACGTAAGGCATCCATTCATGGGTTGACATTTGGTACTAATAAAAATCATATCGTTCGGGCGACATTGGAATCTATTCCTTTTCAGATAAAAGATGTAGTAGTAGCCATGGAGGAGGATTCCCACATACATTTACAAGAATTGATGGTAAATGGTGGAATGACTTCTAATGGTTTTGTATTAAGTACAATATCCGATTTACTAGGTATTCCCGTAGTAAATAAAGGAATGCCCGATGTATCTGCTTTAGGAGCAGCTTTGATGGCTGGTTTAGGAATCCAAATTTTTGATTCAGTAGCATCTTTAAAAGCCTTGTTTCAAAAACCACAGTCGGTATTGCCTCAGGAACAAAATCAAATTAAAATTCATAAAGCCTTTAAGGCTTGGAAAGAAATTATTGAGTAAGACTCCTAATTCCTTCACTCCCTCTTTATACATACCTTGATTTTCTTAAATAAAAGTAAGAAAATAGGGTATGTATTTTATTTTTCCTCTCTTTCTTCAAAATGATATGTTATTTAATCTTTTATGATTAATCGATTAATTTATGATAGTTGCTGTATGATTTTTTATAATAACGCTTGATAAAGAAGTCTTAAATATACAGTTGTAATGCTATCAATTGTTTTCTAAAGATTAATCTTTCTAATTCATTGAACTTGAAAATACGCTCCGTTACTTTACCAATTTCAGTTTTACCAATGATTGCACCATCAATAATTTCAAAATTGTCATTCCATGAATCTTTTCTTGGATTGAAAAACCTAACTAAAATATCTTGTTTAATGATGCTAGCAATATCGCTTCCTTTCGCATGATTGCAATCTGGACAACAATAAGCTAAGTTATTGAGGTAAGAATTGCCTCCATGTTTTATACTAATGATATGGTCGATATGAAAAGAGAAAAAAGAAACCTGTTCGGGTTGGAGACAATATTCACAATGAAAATTTGCACGCAGAGCAACTTGGTTTTTAATATGTGTAGAAATGGTTTTTCTCATACTGATAAAAGTTTTAAAGCACGAGCCTTGGCTAGTCCGATAATTCGATTTATCACAAGATAGTGGTCAAGTTCCTCTTTTTCAACATGGCTTAATCCTGATTCTATTTGTTTATCTAATAAAAAATCAAGACGCTTTTGATTGTTTGGAGTAGGTTGAAAGGCTATCACCTTGCTTGGATCCATGCTGGCGATAAAATCGGCAACATCATCATAAATCGTTTGAGATGATTTCATAACAGTAAAGACATTTTTTGTCAAATATAATTTATTGATTTATAAAATGAAGAAACACACACAATTTTTTATCATGCTGCTTTCAATCTTTCAAGGGAGCATTTTTGCGCAATCACATTATCCCGGTCAGCATACTGATAAATTTGCTTTGCAGGACAAACTAAAACCTGCATTATACAGCTTTAACCTATCGGATGTCAGACTATTAGATGGACGATTCAAAGAAAATATGCTACGAGAACAACGTTGGCTTTTGTCGATAGACGTCAAGAGACTATTACATAGTTTTCGCAATAATGCAGGTATTTATGATGCTAATGAAGGTGGATATTTTGAAGTGAAAAAATATGGAGGTTGGGAATCACTGGATTGTGATTTACGAGGACATTCTACGGGACATTTGCTTTCTGGACTTTCATTGATGTATGCACAGACAGGCGATGAACGCTTTAAAGCTAAAGCAGACAGTATTGTCGCTGGATTGGCAGTTGTGCAAAAAGTATTAAATCAAGACGGTTATTTAAGTGCTTTTCCACAAGAATTAATTAATAGAAATATTGCAGGTCAAAAAGTGTGGGCTCCTTGGTACACTTTGCATAAGATACTTTCTGGACTAATCGACCAATATCTATATTGCAATAATCCGCAAGCATTAGAAGTCGCCCAGAAAATGGGGGGGTGGGCTTATCAAAAACTCCAAACTGTAACTCAAGCACAACGTGCGCTGATGCTTCGCAATGAGTTTGGAGGAATTAATGAATCTTTTTATAATTTATACGCCATTACTGGAAAAACTGAATACAAATGGCTAGCTACATTTTTCTATCATAATGAAATGCTAGATCCATTGAAAGAAGGGAAAGATATTTTAGAAAAGAAACACGCCAATACTTATATTCCTAAGTTGTTAGGAATGACGCGTGAGTATGAGTTAGAAGGACAAGGGCAGGGAGATTCGATTGCTACTTTCTTTTGGAATACGGTTATCAATCATCATTCATTTGCAACGGGAAGTAATAGCGATAAAGAAAAATTCTTTAAAGCAGACGCCCTTTCAGAACACTTGACGGGCTATACAGGCGAAACGTGCAATGTTTATAACATGCTTAAACTGACTCGCCATTTGTTTTCCCATACTGCCGATATAAAATATGCCGACTATTACGAAAAAGCACTTTTTAATCATATCCTTGGTCAACAAGACCCACAGACAGGCATGGTCGCCTATTTTTTACCCATGTTGGCAGGGGCACACAAAGTGTATAGTACCCCAGAAAACTCTTTTTGGTGTTGTGTAGGCAGTGGATTCGAAAACCATGCGAAGTATGGAGAAGCCATTTATTACCATAGAGCCGATGCTCTTTATGTAAATTTATTCATTGCTTCAACCCTTAACTGGAAAGAAAAAGGCTTTAGCATTAAACAGGAAACCGTTTTCCCTGAATCTGGTAAAACTGTGTTTACGATTGAGTCTGCTCCAAATCAGTTACTTACTTTAAATGTTCGTTATCCGTCATGGGCAACTGGTGTTAGTGTTTTGGTGAATGGTAAGCCTTTGAAAATTAAGCAATCTGCGGGGAGCTACCTTTCAATTGGTAGAATATGGAAAGCCAATGATCGTGTAGAAATTACATTTCCAATAACTTTGACTACACAAGCTACCAGTGATAACCCTAATAAAGTGGCTATATTATACGGACCAATAGTATTGGCTGGCGAAATGGGAACGGCTGAAATGGAAGCACCTGCTCCTTATTCTAATCCATCACTGTATAACGACTATTATACATTCAATTATAAAGTCCCTGCTGGCTTAGTACAGGCATTGAACTTAGACAAAAGCAATCTAAACAATACAATAAAACCTCTCACTGGCAAACCGTTGACCTTCAAAACCTTAAATGAAAGCATTACGCTTCGCCCTTTATACGATATTCACCGCGAGCGATATGTAGTCTATTGGGATGTAAAGTAGGGAGTATCATTTCACTAGCTACACAATAGTAAAACAATTAAGGAACCTGTGAAAAAAATATAAGCATATTAGAATAAGCATAATTAACTAATGCTAAAGCACTAAAAGTAGGTACTATTTTGTACTTGTTTTTAATGTTTTAGCATTTTTTTGTGATACTTGCTACCTCTTTTACTATTTTTTACCCACATTTTGTAGAGTTATTTGCTCAAATGTCCTCCTGAATGTTAGTTTTCTACTACTGGTATAAATGTTTTAACCTCTTTAATGTAACCTATAAAACAATAAGAACATGGAAAAAGCTGATAAAGTAGATAAAGAAATGCGTTCTGATATTAAAGCACAAAAAAGAACGAAAGCAGGCAATATGTTTATCTATACTGTTTTAATTGGGATTGTGTTAATCTTAATTTCTATAGCAGGGGGATATTGGTCCACCTCTGATAACGACGGCCAGCACAATATGGGTAAAGTTACCCCTAAAGACACATTGATTTTAAATAAATCAGACACTGTTAAATAATAAAAATCTATAAATAAAAGTAAGATCATGGCAACTACAAAAATTGAAACTACGAAAAAGAAAGTTAAAAAAGAGGCTGCAGAACATAAGGCTGAAACTTTAGAAAAAAAAGGAGCTGTAGCAAAAGCAGAAGCTAAAGAAACAATTGACGATATAAAATTAGGAGCTTTGAATCTAGCTGAAAAAGCAGCTGATAAGTTTGAAGAAGTAAAAGCTAAAGTAAAAAAAGCACTTTAATTGACTGAGATTTTTCAAATTATTCATTAAACCTACTAAAAAAGAATCAGGAGCGTTAACTATCACTGATTCTTACCATTAATGATGCAAAATCAATATGAGATTCTCTTGAAAGATCTGAATGAACTAATAGAGATTAACTATAATCGTATCGAAAATTATAGGAAAGCAGAGCAGAACATGGATGGAGGGGATTTGAAAAATCTCTTTCACGGAATGTTAAATGAAAGTGAACACTTTGCGGAAGCATTGGCTGAACATGTGGTGAAATTTGGAGGAGAACCTGCTACGTCAAGTACATTAATAGGTAAAGCTCATCAAATTTGGGTAGATTTTAAAGCTTCGATTGTATCGAATAATCGAGAAACTATTTTAAATTCTTGTGAATCGGGCGATAAAGCTACGCTAGAGACTTATGAAACCGTATTGGCTTCAGATAAAGTACAAGCCTCGCCTGATTTGTCACAATTATTGAAATCACAAATTTCTTCAATTACAGAGTCATTAAAAATTATTCAGTCATTGAAGAAATCACAGCATCATGCAAAAGCAGAGCAGGAGGTATTAGACAATCAACAAGAAGTATTAGATAAACCAATGCCAGTATCATAATTTTTGATTTGTTGACGGAAAATGCCATGACATTGTTATGGCATTTTTGTTAAAATGCCAAACAAAAATATTATACTGTTCATTATACCAAATCAATAAAATTATGAGAACGATAAATATGTATACCAGAAGTATTAGCAAAATAGTTTTGTTATTACTTGTTTTAGCGCCAAGCTTTTATTCATGTAATTCTTTCAAAAAGCTTAATAATGCTCAGCGAGGTGCCATTATTGGTGCTGGTACTGGTGCAGCTATGGGTGCTGCTATCGGACGAAAATCTAATCCTGCTGTTTATGCCATTGTTGGTTCAGCCGTCGGAGGAATTGCAGGTACATTTGTCGGGAAATACATGGATAAGCAAGCTGAAAAGCTAAAGAAAGATTTAGATGTAGTAGCGGATGTGGAAAGAGTAGGAGAGGGCATCAAGATTACGATGAAGTCGGGAGTATTGTTTGATTTTAATTCATCCAAAATTAATCCTAGTGTAAATGATAATCTAATGAAGTTTGCTGAAACTTTGAAGCAGTATCCTGATACAGAAATTTTAGTAGCTGGTCATACTGACAACGTAGGTACAGAGGCTTATAACATGAAATTATCTCAGCAAAGAGCAGATGCCGTAGCAGCCATCTTGAAAGCTAATAACGTATCAAGAAGTCGTTTGACGGTGTTAGGTTATGGCGAGAAAGATCCTGTGGCAGATAACACGGTAGAGTCGGGCAGAGAGCAAAATAGAAGAGTAGAATTTGCTATCGTAGCTGACGACAAATTGAAAAAAGATGCTACTAAGGCTACTGGTAATGAAGTTAGTAAAAAATAGAATTTCCTCTTTGGGTATATAGCCCAAATCAAGATATGTTAAGTGTTTAAAATAGAATTGCCTTTCACCCTCATTTTTGTAGATTGATGGGCAATTCTGTTTTATACTTCAGCAAGTTGCTAGTTTATTACAAAACACTTGTAATATAGTTCCCCGCCAAAACAATTCAACGAAATATTTTACCTTCAAGTTGTTAATCAATAAAGAGTAAATAGTTGAATACAAACTACTTCGAAATTCTGCAATTCAACATAATAAAAGTCTTACCTATTGCTCAAGGAGCAATATCACTACACAAATACCTACTTGTAAAATTCTTAATGTAACATTGGCATTGGCCATAAAAATTAAAGACGATTACAGTATTGTCTTCCCAACACACGAGTACGAGGCATCAGCCTAGAGGGGGAATATCAGCAAATAAACTTATTGAAAAACCCAAATCTTATGAAAAATAAAGAATTAAAGAATCACGAAGTAACACTAGCAGCTGGAGGAGCTTTGTTTTTAGTATTGATGCCAATTCTTTTATATAAAAACTATCATCAAAAAAAGAAGTTGATTAAACAGCTTGAAGAACAAAACAGAGATATTCTTCAAGAGAATGAGTATTTAGAAGAATTAATATTAGTGCGTAATCGTATTTTTTCAATCATTAGCCATGACCTACGAGGCCCAGTAAACTCAATAAAGGGAATTGTAGATTTTATGATTGAAGAAGAAATGAGTGAGGAAGAAAAGAGCTTTTACATTGAGAAAATCTCTCAAAGTCTACACGCTACCTCACATTTAGCCGATAGCTTATTGTATTGGGCAAAAAGCCAAATGAACGGTGCGCAAGTAAACCCTTTGTTATTTGATATACAGGGTATTATTCAGCAAAATGTTTCATTGATTTTAACAAGGGCTACCGAAAAGCAAATAAAAATAGTTACTAAACGAGGCAAAGAACCTCAGTTAGTTTTCGCAGATTCAACAATGATTGATACTGTTATCAGAAATATCGTTGAGAATGCCGTGAAGTTTTTAAATGCAGGAAATAGTATTATTATTACTACAAAACAAGAGGAGGATAAAGTAATAATATCGATTAAAGATGACGGACAAGGAATTCCCTTGGAGGCTCAATCTAAGATATTTAATAAAGATACTACTTATACAAGTTATGGCACGGCTAACGAGAAAGGAAGTGGGTTAGGGCTGCTGTTATGCAAAGAACTTGTTGAGAAAAATAATGGGACAATATGGTTTGAAAGTGTGCCCGAGCAAGGAACTACTTTCAGCTTTACTATTCCATTGAATGATGAACGATAAAGCCAGCTTATTTTTACATATAAATATTATAAATCGGTATCAAAAAAAATAAAATTGCCCTTCAACCTGACTTTTCTGGATTGATGGGCAATTTTCTTTTTTCGACTCTATTACCTGTTTTGGCTCATATTTTGTTTGAATAAAATAGCTTAATTTGGCAACAAAACAAGCTAGCATCGAAGAGTATCTCTAAGAATTTTAACCAATAATATGCTTGATTTACCAACCACTAATTATTGTTAAAGAAACATTTTAAGTCTTTTTATCACTTGAAATAATATTGGCATTATAATATATATGAAGAAAGGGACATTTTGTGTGCTAGAGATTTATAGCAAATACACAAGTATAAAGGATTTAGTTACTATTATTGGATTTATAATTTATGCATCTTCACTTTCCTTTGCTCAATCAGACAGGCTGAAACTTTTAAATGATAGATTGAGTGCCGCTAAACACGATAGTGACAGAGTAAACACTTATTACGCCCTCTCAAGATATTACTGGAATAAAAATTCAGATAGCTCACTTTTTATGGCACAAAAGTCACTGGATTTAGCCAAGAAAATCCATTTTGACAAAGGTATTGCTTTAGCCTATCTTACTAAAGGGGTATCATTGGTTTCAAAGGGAAGACTACCAGAAGCACTAGAATGCCATTTTCGATGTCTACGCATTAGTGAAAAGTTAGGATTGACAGGGCTTTCGGGAAATGAATATAATAATATAGGTATTGTTTATTCGGATATGGAAGACTACGACAATGCCTTGTTTTATTACAAAAAAGCTTATGCGATAGCCCTTAAACAAAATGACCCGACAAAGTACGCTACATTTAGCCTTTTAGTAAATATGGGCGAAATCTTTAAATATAAAGGAAAACCTGATTCAACTATAGCCTATAACAAAAAAGCTTTGCCCATTGCTCAAGGAGTAAATGACACCCTTGGTACTACTATTACGCTCTATAATATAGGCGAGAATTATATAGCCCTCAAAAACTACATATTAGCTGAACAATATCTCAATAAAGCATTGGCATTAGCAATAAAAATCAAGGATGATGAAGATATTGCCTATTGTCATAATGCGTTTGCGCTTATTTATTATTACACGGGTAATTATAAATTAAGTTTACATTTTGCCAATATGGCTTTAAAAGAGAATAAGAAACTAGGTATTGATGAAATATCAACTCAGATATATAATACTTTGTATCTGAATCATCAAAAATTGGGGAATTATAAAGAAGCGCTAGTTTTTAGAAATATTGGAATAGCTTTAAAAGATAGTCTAAGTGGTGTCGAAAAAACTAGAGCCATTACCAGAGTGCAGTCGAGCTATGAGCTTGAAAAGAAACAACAGCAAATAGATTTACTGAATAAAACTGCTCGTATCAAGCAAGGAGAATTAAAAAACCTTGAGTTAAAGCGAAATCTGATAGCTGGAGGAGCCTTGCTTTTATTAATGATAGCCGTCCTTTTATTTAAAAATCATCATGAAAAGAAGAAATTTATCAAACAATTGGAGGAACAAAACAAAGATATTATTGATAAAAATGAACATTTAGAAGAGTTGATACTTGTGAGAAATCGAATTTTTTCAATTATCAGTCATGACCTCCGTGGACCTGTTAACTCAGTTAAAGGAATGATAGACTATTTGATTGATGAGAAAATGGTTGAAGAACAGGAGTGGTTTTATATTGGACAAATCTCTCAAAGTCTTCATGCTACATCCAAGCTATTAGATAATCTTTTATATTGGGCAAAAAGCCAAATGGATGGTATGCAAGTAAATCCGATATTGTTTGACATACAGCAAATAATCCAGCAGAATGTTTTATTAATAGAAACAAGGGCTACAGATAAGAAAATAAAAATAGTTGCTGAAAAGCGACAAGACCCTCAATTGGTTTTTGCAGATTCAACAATGATAGATATTGTTATTAGGAATATTGTCGAGAATGCTGTGAAGTTTTTGAAAGCATGCAATAGTGTTGTTATTACAACAGAAGAAAAGGAAAATATGATTATTGTATCGATTAAAGATGATGGACAAGGAATTCCATTGGAGGCTCAATCAAAAATATTCAATAAATATACTTCATATTCAAGTTTTGGTACAGCCAAAGAGAAAGGAAGCGGTCTTGGGCTCTTGTTATGCAAAGAACTGATTGAGAAAAATAATGGAACAATATGGTTTGAAAGTGTGCCCGAACAAGGCACTACTTTCTACTTTACACTACCATTAAGTGAAATGTAAAATTAGCTTTCTTAAGAGCATCATTTATCGCTCTTAAGAAAGCTAATGTATAAACACCACTCTTTATTCTACATAAAGAACCAACCCTTTTAAATAACTCCCTTCTGGGTGAAAGAAATTAACAGGATGGTCAGCAGGCTGTGTAAGGTGATGTAATACTTTGGCTTGTCGCCCAGCTTCTAAAGCAGCAGAAACGACAGTATTATAAAATAGCTCTCTGTCAACTACCTGCGAACAAGAAAATGTAAATAAAATACCACCCTTTGCTAATCTTTTGAAACCTTCAGTATTCAATCTCTTATACCCTTGAATAGCGTTATGACGCGTAGCTACGTTTTTAGCATAAGCAGGAGGGTCAAGTACGATTAAATCATAAAACTGGTCGTTAGCTTTCAAATACTTCATTACATCTTCAGCATAAGCCTGATGATTTAATCCTTGAAAATTGTTTGCTTCGATATTTTGAGTAACCAAGTCGATTGCTTTCTGAGAAACATCTACTGAATGTACTAATTCAGCTTCTGCTCCCAAAGCATACATCGAAAACCCACCGGAATAACAGAATGAATTCAATACTTTTTTGCCTTTTGAATATTTCGCTAACAAGGCTCTGTTATCTCTTTGGTCAAGGAAAAAACCTGTTTTTTGTCCAGTCTCCCAGTTAATCATAAACTTAAAGCCATTTTCAAGCACAGGATGTGGTACTGTACAAGCACCAAATAAATACCCATTCTGAACAGTTGAGGCAAACTGATTTGGAAGTGTTTCGTGCGATTTATTATAAATGGCGATTAATTTATCACCATATACTTTTTGTAAGGCTACCGCAATTTTCTCTTTTTCAAGGTACATCCCGATGCTATGGGCTTGAAAAACGGCAACGCCATTGTAGAAATCAATGATTAACCCTGGGCAACCATCCCCTTCGCCATGGATTAAGCGGTAACAATTAGTAGTTTCAAAATCAATTAATTGACGTACCTGATAAGCCTTTTGGATTTTATCAAACCAGAAGTTTTCATCAGAGTTAGTTTCTTGAAAAGAAAATATTTTTACAGCGATACTTCCCTCATGATAATGCCCAGTTGCCAAATAGTTTTTGTGCGAATCAAACACATCAACGGCTTCCCCATCTGTAGGACTGCCAATAATTTTTGCAATTGCACCCGAAAAAATCCAAGGGTGAAAACGTTTCACAGGGTTTTCTTTGCCTGCTTTTAAAATAATTTGTGATTTCATACCACAAAATTACAGATGAAAATCGTTTTAATACTTATTAACCCTTCATTTTCAAAGGAATCAATTCTCATCTCTTACTTTAAAAAGTTTTTGAAGCCATGTTTGTTGTTCTTTTTCATCGGCTTGTTTTTCTTTAGCAGATGGTACAAACTGTATGTTGCTTAAATCTGGCTGACCAGCATCTATCCAAGCAGTGTACCAAAAATCACCAGTCATTTTGATAGACCTTCTCATTTGCCTTTCTACTTGTCCACTCAACGCTTCATGGTATTTTCTTGAATAGTCTTTCGCATACTTCTTGACATTTTGCCCGTTGTGCTCTTCGATATTATATTTTTTACTCGTATTAGTGGAGGCGTTTAAGTGTTTTTCAAAGGCAAAAACGGAATCTAAACAAGCATTTGCATTGCTGACGGCTTCCCATGTTCGTTTACTGATAGATTTTTCATAAGTAGCCGAGCCTACTAAAAAATCGTAGTTATTAGCAAATAATTCTGGTAATCGAGATTCCCAAAAACCATGAATACCGACTTGATTAGTTTTTTGTCCGTTATAATTAGACGAAGTATGAAGTGGCACATTGGCATCAGCGATATAATGACCAATTTCAGCAGAGACTTTAAGAATCTTTTGAGCATTTTTTTCTTCAAATGCCTTCGTCAGTTGAAACTTCATGAACTGAATATGCCAAGGAACGATACCATGTTTGAATAAACTATCTTCTGAAAACTTTTCAACAGCGTCATTCCAGTAATGTGGGAGTTTGTAAATGGCACTATCACCATAGCTATCTAAATCAATGTAGTGTTTTGGCGCTTCATCCTGTACAGCATACCTCCGACGGTCGGGAGCGACCGAATGTTCTACAATATAATATAAGTTTGTTTTGTAGAAAGAAATCATCTCGGGTGGTAAAGTAAAGATAGCTAACTGATTAATGCGTTGATGTGCAAAAAATCCCCACTTTATAGCTTTATGAGCATTCAGGTAAGGTTTTGGGTTAGCATAGCCTCCACTTTTAAAAGCAAATGAAGCTGAAATGTTGAAAAATAAACATAAAAATAGGAGTAAAAACATTTTTCTCATGGCGATATACTTTAGGTATAAAAAGCTAATTCTAGCTAATTTGAAAGTTTTTGTAAATATGCACTTGTATTATCTTAAAAAAGATGTACCTTTGCACCTCAATAATAGAAAATCAGAAAACCAATATTATTCGGGAAATAAACATGGCAAATCACAAATCATCTTTAAAAAGAATCAGAGCAAACGAAGCAAAAAGATTACGTAATCGTTATCAGCACAAAACTACACGTACAATGGTGAAGAAATTGCGCTTGACACACGATAAAGTAGTTGCTACTGATCTTTATCAAAAAGTTTCTTCTGCTCTTGACAAATTAGCTAAGAAGAACATTATTCACAAGAACAAAGCTTCTAACTTGAAATCTAAGTTAGCAAAGTTAGTGAATAAAATAGCTTAATATAGCTTTGAAATATTCATAAAAAAATGACCTTTCTGAAAAGATGGGTCTTTTTTTATGTCTAAAATTTTGCAATAAAATATTTTAGTTTTAAATTAATCTTTATAAAAGATTGTTTCTACTGAAATACGATAATAGTTGGTTTTGCCAAAAAAATAATAAAATACATACACTATATTAACGCTATAAAACTTAACACCTATGAAGTCCTACGAGAATACCCATCTCAATATCAAATCTTGGGCAGAAGAAGATAGACCTCGTGAAAAACTACTTATCAAAGGCAAAGCTGCCTTATCAGACGCTGAATTGTTGGGTATTTTAATTGCTACAGGCATTCAGAACATGACAGCCATTGATATTGCCAAAGTAATACTCCAGAGTGTAAACAATGATTTAAATCAACTAGCGAGGCTCTCTGTAAAAGATTTAGCGAAGTTTAAAGGAATTGGCGAAGCAAAAGCCATTACGATAGTAAGTGCCTTAGAACTAGGGAGGAGAAAGAAAAATACAGAGAAAACAGAACGCCCAAGGATTAAGTGTTCGGCTGATGCTTATGAAGTATTAAAACCCTACCTGACAGATTTACAACATGAAGAGTTTTGGGTTATCTTACTCAACCGTGCCAATGATGTAATAAAATGTGAAAGAGTAAGCATTGGTGGCGTATCTGGCACTATTGCAGACCCTAAAATGATTTTTAAAGTAGCCTTAGAACATTTAGCGAGTGGCATTATTCTATCGCACAATCATCCTTCGGGTAATTTAAGTCCTAGTCAGGTAGATAAAGACCTTACACAGAAATTAAGAGCAGGAGGACAGCATCTAGACATACCAGTATTAGACCACCTGATTTTTACCGATAAAAAATACTTTAGTTTTGCCGACGAAGGGATGTTGTAACGAATCTACTTTTTCCAGAACATTATTGTTTCTATTAAACTTTTACGATTACCTTTTTCATAAAAACAAGCATTAGGAACAGTAGGAGGTTTTCTGAAAATAGGAATGTTAGCACCAAAGTATAAATCTAGCCCACGAGGTGTGCCGATATTTAGCATACTTCCAAGATTGTCAGTACCCACAAAAACGGGACCTATACGAGCAGACAAGCCAAATGAAAAGGTGCTGTAATTATCTAACAATGCAAAAGGCATAGCCACTTCCGCCCATTTAGTTTCCCACCTAGGGGTTACAGCTAATAACGACGGAGATTTTGTACCAATAGAATTATCGCTTCTTAAAGCGTGCGTCCAAACGCTATTGATATAAATATTGTTTTTGTAGTGATAATCAAAATTTACACTGAAAGCTGTGGGCAAACTAGTGTGAAATAATGACTGTGCTTGCTCTTCATTGAGGTTTAAAGAAGCATTAATACGGTCAATGCCATCGTCAAGTCCTTGTACTTTTTTATAATCTTTTGAGTTAAAAACTTTATTAGTAGTGTTTATATCCCAGTTTCTTACATAATTAGGATTGGAATATTTAAGTCCGCCAATATCCAATAATGAAACGCCTACTCGAAACTGGTATTTGTTTTTACTAGGATCTAATTTCAACACACCTTTTTCACGATAGGTGAATTTACGTAAATCAGGACGAAACTCATACACAATACCAATATCTAAGCCCCAACCACTACCAGCAGATTGATTTCCCAAAATCCATCCGGGACTGATTTTTGCATTTTCAAAAGCTTCATTTTTGGTATAACCATATTGAGCCACAAGACTATTAATCCTTAATAAACGTTCGGTACGGTTGGTTGGGTCGGATATAATGTCATAATTAGCTTTGTCTATCATCATGTGGGCAGAATACAAGCCCACTAATCGCTTAACCGTAAGACCAACTTTGACAAAGTCTTCGTCTTCGCTCAGTAATACTTGTCCAAAGCTAAGCCCAAATTCAACAAAGCTATTGGCGTTGAAAGTAGTACCGTTTAGATTAACCAATTGGTTTTGGATATCTTCGTTTTTAATATTTGTACGGATTAATTCAGAAAATTGGCTTTCCATGCCTGTAAAATTAATGCCTGTTCGGACGCGTGTCAAAACAGCAACAGATTGTCTGTTATTCAAGTTGATTAAAGCAGAAGGTCCTCTGAAATCATCAATGGTATGTAGGTGTTTAAGTCCACTATTTTGATTAGGCGCTAAATATTCGTCCTTAAAAAGAATGTTGTTGTTAGCAGGATTTCTATATTCAGTTGGAACAGTATTACTGAATAGTTGTAAGACAGAATAGGGAGCCCCCCAATTGGTGAAGTTATTTGTTAAAAATAAATCATTACTTGCTAAGTTAATATATACTTTATACCTAGAGTCAACTACATTGGCAGGATTAGTATAAACGGAATTAGTACCAGCATAATTACTTCCAGAAATACCTAACCATTGTTGTGCCACCACTCCGAAAGAAGAAAATAAACATATTAAAAAAGAAAGTTTTGATCTAAGCATTTTAGTGGTTTTGTCTACTTGGCTATTACTACAAAAACGGTAGCGGTAATAAATTAATGGTTAAATAATTTTGCAAATATACCGCTAATACAAATTACTTATTAGCTACACAGATTTTAGTGCAAAAATATTTTGATTTGGCGTTAAAAGACAAACAGTTCAATTTAATATTAGAATATTTACATAATTTACTATTTATGTTTTATTAAACTGTAATTTTTTGAAAAAATCTTAGAAACATCACTTTTAAACGATAAATTTGTGAGGTTTTGCTTACGGAAATAATGATATTTGTTATTTCTGTAAACTAAATAACTACTATTAACCAACTTTACTAAAATACAATCTTTACCAACATGAAAAGAATTGCAGTATTTACTTCAGGAGGTGATGCACCAGGTATGAACGCTTCGATTAGAGCAGTCGTTAGGGGAGGGCTACATCATGGAGTCGAAATTTTCGGAATAATTCGTGGATATAACGGAATGATTAAGGGAGATATTATTCCACTTAATTCTCAATCTGTAAGTAATATTATTCAGCGTGGTGGAACGATTTTGAAATCTGCGAGAAGTAAAGATTTTATGACTCCCGAAGGAAGAAAAAAAGCGTACGAACAGTTGAAATCACACGGTATTGAAGGGCTAGTCGCTATTGGCGGAAACGGGACTTTCACAGGCGCTGAAATTTTTTATAATGAATTCCAAATTCCAACAGTTGGCGTACCAGGAACAATTGATAATGACCTTTTCGGAACAGATTTTACAGTAGGATATGATACAGCAGTAAATACTGCTTTAGATGCAATTGATAAAATCAGAGATACTGCTGATTCGCACGATAGAGTATTTTTTATTGAAGTGATGGGACGTGACTCTGGTTATATCGCTATTCAGTCTGGTATTTCGGGTGGAGCGGAATCAATCTTGATTCCAGAAGAAAGGCAAACTGTAGAGGATGTAGTTGAAACATTGAAAGCAGGCTTTAATAAGAAAAAAACATCTTCAATCGTCATTGTAGCAGAAGGCGATGAAGAAGGTAATGCTGCTGTTATTGCAGACCGCATCAAGAAAACGATTGATATTCCTGTTGATATTCGTGTAACCAACTTAGGACACATTCAAAGAGGAGGAAGCCCAAGTGCTGCTGATAGAATATTAGCTAGCCGTTTAGGGTTGGGTGCCTTGGAAGGACTTTTAGCAGGTCATAAAAATGAAATGGCAGGTATCGTAAACGATCAATTGGTTTACACACCTTTCCATGATACTATTACAATGAAGAAAGTTATCAATACAGATTTATTAAGACTTGCTGGGATTTTGAGTAAGTAGTGTTGACTTAGCATTAAAAAGGGTTTTGGCATTTTTGTCAAAACCCTTTTTGTTTTTCAATTAACAACCTAATCCTATAAACCAAATAAAATTTGTTAATGTATTTAACCTCTTATAAATTTGGCTAATGAATAATCATAGTTTTTTTATTTGTCGCAATCTTGAAAATACAAAACAGAAAAATGAGATCTTTTATCAAAACCCTATTAATCATCATAATCTCTATCACAAACTTTAAAGGGACTGCTCAAAAAAAAGACGTATTCAAAGCTAAAGTGGTTTACAAATCCAAGGATTTAATTATCACTCAAATTGCTAAGAATTCTTTTGAACATACCTCATTTAAACAAACGAATGATTTTGGCTATGTTCCTTGTAATGGGCTTATCGTTAGAAATAATAATGAAACAGTTGTTTTCGACACGCCAACTAACGATAAAAGTGCAGAGGAGTTAATTAAATGGATAAAAGGAACGCTTCATTGTAAAATGAACGCAATTATTCCAACTCATTTCCACGACGATTGTCTGGGTGGTTTAAAAGCATTTGATGATAATGATATTCCTTCGTATGCCTATTTCAAAACAATTGAATTGGCCAAAGAAAATAATTATGTTCTTCCCAAAAATAGCTTTAAGGATTCTCTTATTTTAAAAGTTGGCAAGGAGCATATTGTTACAAAGTTTTTTGGAGAAGGACATACAAAAGATAACGTAGTTGGTTATTTTGCAAGCGATAATATTATGTTTGGTGGCTGTTTAATTAAAGAATTAGAGGCAGGTAAAGGCTATTTAGGCGATGCCAATGTTGCTCAATGGTCTAGTACAGTTGAAAAAGTTAAAAAACAATATCCTAATGTAAAAACTGTTGTTCCTGGACATGGAGAATATGGCAACAAAAAATTACTTGATTATACCATTAAATTATTCAACCCTTAGCAATACCCTAAAACCCTATAAACACAATATCCTAATATCTCATGGATTAAATGATAGCCTTCATAATAAGCACCTTCGCTGGGTACAATCAGACTACTAAAAGTAAACACCCTTGCTTTTGACTTGAAGGCTGTACTAAAAGGTGTAACTGTCAATCCTGCTTTTTCAAAACAGTCTAACGAGCGTCTCATGTGAAAAGCTGAGGTAAATAATAGATATTTTTTGCCAAGTTCAGGCTTTTTACGAAGTATTTCAGCAGTATAAGTAGCATTTTCACGGGTATTTCTAGCTTTGGTTTCTAAGATAAGGTCTGTTTTCTTTACACCTAACTCTTCTAATAATTGTGCGGTTTTCAGGTTTTCATCCGAAAAATCAGTTCTGATAATTGTCAAATCAGTATTGCCACCTGTGATAAGTATTTTCTTTATTTTGCCTTGTTTATATAGCCGTAGAGGTTGGATAAATCTATCAGCCGTTTTATCGACAAAAATTTGCTGAGTAGTTCCTTCTTTATTGCTAATCATTCCGCCAGTTAGAATAATACCGACATCATAAGGCTCAACAATAGTTTCAGGAGAAGTAGCAGGAGTCTCCCAAAGCATAAAACCTTCGTTGACGATAAAATCATTGCCAAATACAAAAATCATGACTAACGTACAGATTAATAATTGCTTTTTGCGTTGAGGGTTCTTGGTGAATATTGCCCAAACTAATACAAAGATGGTCAGAGAAAGAGGCATTAGTACGTAAAAAAGTACTTTAGAAAGAAAGTAAAACATATTGAAAGAAAGGTATGTCTGTTTAAGAATAAAAATCGTTAATAAACTTTAGTAAACTAAGGAGAAATAGGGCTAATAATGAAATTAACTAAGAATCGTTTACAAAACTACTAAATACTTTTTCTTAATGCTTTACTAGCGTAACTTTGGGAAAAAATAACATTCTTCAGGCTCTTACAATTTAAAACATAGCAACAACAGTTAAACTAATGAAAAGAATATTTCAAATTTTACTCCTACTAAGTATTACTGGTTTTTCTAATCAGCTTTTAGCCCAGACAAGTGAAAGTTTTTCTATCAAAGGAAAAATTAAAGGCATTAAAGATACCACTGTTTTTTTAGCACATTATTTTGGTTATAATCAACAAGTAATAAAAGATACTGCCAAAGTTGATTCAGAAGGCAATTTCCTTTTTAAGGGAGACAAAAAATTGCCTGAAGGACTATATTTGGTTTCCTTACCCAAGGGTAAGTATTTCGATATCATCATTGGTAACCAAGAGTTTGCATTTGAAACAGATACGGTTAACCTAATCCGTAAAATGAAAATAACGGGGTCTAAAGAAAATGAAGCCTTCTTTAAGTTTCAACAAGAAATGTCAGACCGATTTGATGAGATGAAAGCCTTGGAAGCTGAAAGTAAAAAAGGAAAAACGCCAGCAGTAGAGGCTAAAATTAAGAAAGTGCAAACTGCTACGACCCAGTTTCAAAAAGACTGGTTAAAAGCCAACGAAAATTTATTTGCTGGGAAATTAATTAAATCATCACAAGAGCCAGAAATCCCAACATATCCGAAACCTCTTCAAACTAAAGCAGATACGGCTGCGATGTATCAGTATCAATTTCAACATTATAAAGCTCATTTTTGGGATAATGTTGATTTAGCGGATGATAGAATGATGCGTACACCATTTTTACAAAAGAAATTGGAACGCTATTTTGACGATTTAACTGTTCAAGTATCTGACTCTATCGCTAAAGAAGCTGATTTTGTATTGGCAAGAGCTACTTCTAGAGATGTAAGAAGATATACTATTTATAAAATCTCTAGTCAGTATGAAAACCCAAAAATCTTAGGAACAGATGGCGCATTTGTACACATGGCAGAGAAATATTATATCGGAGAACCATCATTATGGGATACCTCTACGGTAAGAAGAATGAAAGAAAGAGTGGCTATTTTGAAACCACTTTTAATTGGTAAAAAATTGCCAGATATGTACCTTACAGATACGTTGGGCAGAGAAATTGAGATTCCACGAATAGCGGCTGATTATACTGTTTTGTTTATTTATGACCCTGAATGTAGCCATTGTCGCGAGTCTGCTCCGAAATTGAAAAAAGCCTATCAAACTTTAAAAACTAAAAATGTAAAAGTAATAGCGGCTTCAATCGACAGAACACCTTCGAAATGGAAAGGATTTATCAAAGAATTTAAGCTAGAAGAAATTATTAATGGCATCGATATTCATAAAAATGCTCAAACAGGAAAAGAAGAATATTATACTGATTTTAAAAATAATTTTGATGTATACGCTACGCCAGTAATTTATGTATTGGATAAAGACAAAAAGATTATTGCCAAACGCTTACCTGTAGAACAAGTAGAAGATTTTATTGATTTTACCAGAAAACAAAAGGCATCTAAAAATATCAGATAAACAAACATGAGTTATCCCGAATTTTAAAATCACAAGAAAGCGGTCAAAATTAGTTTTTTGACCGCTTTCTTGATTTATGGATATAGATTATAGTTCCGTTAGGAACACTATATCGGCGGCCGTCGTTGCGGTAGAAGAAGCATCGTATTAACTCCTCCAAGCCCCATCGGGGCAAAATATTTCGCCCCAATGGGGCTTGGAGGAGAATTTTGTTTTACATTTTACCGCAAATGCGGCTATCGATATATCGCCTCTATGAGGCTATTTTGTTAAACTCCCTATTTTAAGAAAAATTCGGGATGACTCATGTTTATTACTTACACCAAAATTTCATGATGTCGTTCTTTTTCCCAATCTTTTAAATAATCAATTAATTCACTGAATTCCAAACTTACTCCATTACTAATATAGGCTTCATAATTGCCTACTGCTAATGCAATGGTTTGTTCTGGTAATAAATCAAGCATTAACCCTAGACAAGCTCCTGCATTAAAATTATCTCTACCACCAGTGGAGATACGCTTTTGAAAAAAACTTTTACCTCTCACTTCGTAAACATGATTTTTATAAACCATCAATGCCTCTTCGGGAGTATGAACAAAAATCTGTTGAATATGATAAGTACTAATAATATTCTTTAAAATATCAGGTAATTCTGCGTCAGGATTATCTTTTTTCAAACCATAAATATATTTGGCTTCGCTTTCGTTAATGCCTAAACTTACTTTGCCATATTGCGCATAACTTCCAATTACATCAAGAATTTCAAGGATTTCTTCTTTTGTTCGTTTGCTAATATCTGAAAGATCAAAGAAGAAATTTTTATGACGCATACCGAATGCATCTTCTTCTTCTTGAATTTTGTTTCTAGAAAAGTACTTTGGTGATTGTCTAGTGGCCTCTGGTGACAAATTCACAACGATGTCCTCTAGAAACCCTTTCCAAATATCAGTACAATATTTGATATTCGCCCAGTTGACAAAAGCTAATAATGAGCTTTCGTAAATCCACCTGCTTAGGTTCTCTACACCTGCCACTGCTGCAACATACGACCACGTGAGTTGTTCATAAGTACTTTCTTCTGAAAAAATTAATTTACCATCATTAAATTCCAAGATAGTAGTTTTGGCAGGAGAAGCGATAGAAACTAATTCACAATTGGGATGCATTTCTTCAAATACATTGTTAATATCTGGATAGCCCATTGTAGCAATACAAATATTCTTGGCGCCCAATGCCCCTAATGAATTGGCAAGAATAGGAGCATTACCATTCATTCTCATTTCTAATTGCCTAAGATTTACTTTGGTATCTTTCCCCGAAAGAGAAGCCAATTGCGCTGCTACATCACTAATTGTTTCAAAATAATGGGTTTGATTGTCTTCTTTGTTATTCACAATTTTTTGAATAGAATCAATGTAAGCATCGAAGCCTACGATGGCTTTCAATGGTTTTCCAATAGATCGATGTTTTTCTAGGGCTTTAATCAAGCTTGGTAATGTTCTTTTCAAGGTAAAATATTGGGGCGTTTATGAAGTTTAACAAAGATTTTAATAAAAGGTATTAAAGTAAAATTATATAATTTTAAGAAATAATTGTTTAATAAAGGAGTATTTATTCTATTTTCTATTGCCAAGTACCAAACTTCCCTTGTTGGTAATCTGTATAGGCTTGATAGATTTCCTCTTCGGTATTCATGACAAATGGACCTTGGGCAACCATCGGTTCATTAAAAGGAACGGCATGACCAAGTAATAATACTGAATCGGTGTCAGCTACGATTTGAACACCTGTCTCATCATTCATGAATTCTACCAATTGTCTCGCTTTAATTGGTTGTCCATTTACTGTAAGCGCACCTTTTATTAAGTAAAAGAATATGTTTCTTTCTTTGGCAATATTGATAGTTAATTCAGCAGATACTTTGAAAGTAATAGTGCTTAAAAAAACATCTGTTTTTGATTCAAAAGCACCTTTATTTTCTCCCCATTTACCCGAAATTAATTTTACGATTACTTTGTCATCATCCAACCGTATTGTCGGAATTTCGTCTTCTTGCAAGCCTAAATAGAAAGGGCTAGTCATTTTTAATTTAGCGGGTAAGTTTAACCATAACTGCAAAATTTCTAAATCGCCACCTTGTTTCTTGAATGCCTCTGAGGATACTTCTGCGTGAATTAAGCCACTACCAGCCGTCATCCATTGTACGCCTCCGCTATTGATGATACTTTCATGACCACTTGAATCTTTGTGCATTATATCCCCAGCGAGGATAAATGTTACTGTCTCCATCCCTCTGTGTGGATGTGGACCAAACGGTAAACCTCTGTTATTAGCAGGATACTGTTGAAACCCATGATGATTCAAGAAAATAAATGGGTCTACTTGTGCTAAAGTGCTAGTAGGCAAAGGCGAGTAAGTAATTAAATCGGCAATAGGACGATATGCTGCTTGATGAATTTTTTTAATGCTTCTCATGGAAAATCTTTTTTGGTATTGGGGAAATTAATGCTTAGAAAATAGCTTCACTTTTCAATTAACGTGATATTAATTAAAAGAGTTATGCTTTTTTTAATAAAATTAAGACAGGAAGGAAATGATAAGAAGAGAAGTGTTAAAACTTGTTAATAGATTTTAGCTGCTCAGTTCCCTTGTTGGCATTTTAATACAAAGGAACTGAGGGTGTTAGACGAATGTCCTAGTCCCAGAATAGTTTTCTCTGAACTCTTTGGGTGTACATCCATGTTTTTTCTTGAAAATTCTATTAAAATAAGAAAGATTATTGTAGCCACATTTAAAGGAAACTTCTGCAATAGACTGTCGGGTATCGATAAGCAAGCGTGAAGCGTGTCCTAACCGAATATCATTTAAGCTATCAATAAAGGTTTTACCAGTTCGCTTTTTAATGAATCTGCTAAAGCTCACAACCGTCATGTTGACAATCTTAGCAATATCTTCCAATGAAATTTCTTTGTCATAATTATTCCTCATATAAACAAAAGCTTTTTCAATTCTACGACTATCATAAGTGGCATTTTCATTGGCAAAAGTCAGGGTCGTTAGCGTTTTCATGTTTCTGGAAACTGACAAGTCGTGTAGGATAGACATCAATTCCATGACTGAACAAAAACCATTGGTTTGAGCAAGACCTATCAGACGAGGTTTAATTGCTTGTATCGTTTCCTGAGAAAAAGAAATGCCTCTTGCTGAACGTTCTAGCATAGAACGTATAAAGCTCATTTGATTCCTTTTTAAGAATTTTTCATCAAATAAATCTCGGTGAAATTGAATGGTAATTTCATTAATATTTTCAGAAATAGATTCATGTGAAAACCAGCCATGGGGTACGTTGGAACCCACCAAAACTAATTCATAACTTGAAATTATTTCGATATTATCGCCAACTACTCTTTTTGCACCATCTGCATTTTCGATAAAGTTTAGCTCAAATTCTTCATGGTAATGTAAAGGGAAGTCAAACTTACTTTTTGTTCTGGCAAAAACCATAAAACAGTCATTAGAAGTAAGCGGGGTGATTTCACGATAAATTTTAGACATTTGGATAATATGGGTTGAAAAATCAATAGCTTTTGCAATTAAAGTATTATAAGCATAGATGATGGTTATCCTGTAAATTTGCAATTTTTTGCGGAAAATGCAACAAATTTTGCGGAAATGTAGAATAATTAAGGGTTTTCCCTTTGTTTTTAGGAAAATATGAGGGTTATGCAAAACCTAGAAAGTGGAATTTGTATTATAAAAATTGTCCTCCTTAAATAAGTCATGCTTTAGATAGATTTGAAAAAAAACAAAATAAAATTTTACAAATTCAATTTTTATACTTTACATTTGTCTCAAACTTTAGGGGTGCCTTAAATATAACGGGCTGAGATTATACCCTCAAAACCTGAACGGCGTAATTGCTGCGTAGGAAAAAGTAAGGCAGAATTTTCTTTTCAGATTCGGTGTACAGATTCAAGCATCGTTTTCAAAATTTCACTGCTTTTCTTGGTTAGCTTAAAAAACGATAGATTGATTTTTTCATTCTGATTTTTTGATGGGTTATAATTTTTTGTGGATGATTAGGTGTACAACTAACGCTATAAAGATTTACTCCCGAAGCTCACTCATACACGCTTTAATTTCTCCTTGGTTTTCGCTAAAGTCCATTTGTTTTTATTTTAAATAAATACATGGAATGACTGTCTTTATTAACGACCAAATCTTTGAATTTCCTGAAAACCCTCCTTTAATCGAGGTGCTCAATCAGCAAGGCATTATCGAAATGCGGGGCTTGGCTATTGCTATTAACGAAGAAGTAATTCCTCGTGATAAATGGGGAAGCATCAAACTTAAAAGTAATGACCAATTGATGCTGATTCGGGCTACTCAAGGCGGTTGAAAATTTGGCGTTGTATTTCAAAAGCTTATGAAAAACATGAAGAAAATAGAAAAAACTCCTCATGCTGAAACAATCAGCAGAGCGCCCTTTCCAGCTTCCAAAAAAGTATATGTACAAGGGGAAATTCATGATATTAAAGTAGCAATGCGTGAAATTAGCTTGTCGGATACCCTCGTAAATGGCAAAGTAATTTCTGCCAATGCACCCGTAACGGTATATGATACTAGTGGGCCATTTACAGACCCTAACGTTGACATTGATGTAAGAAAAGGCTTGCCAAGACTGAGACAATCATGGATTTTAGAGCGGGGAGATGTAGAGGAACTCCCTTCCATTACCTCAAACTATGGATTAGAACGTTTAGCCAATTCTGCCCTTGATGCATTGCGGTTTGAATACCTTAAAAAGCCATTGAGAGCAAAAACTGGACAAAACGTATCTCAATTGCATTATGCCAAAAAAGGCATTATCACGCCAGAAATGGAATATATTGCCATTCGTGAGAATCAGAAAATACAGGAACTTAACACGATTGGGCATCAGCACGAAGGACATAGTTTTGGAGCAAATACTCAAAAAGGATTGATTACTCCTGAGTTTGTGCGTTCAGAAGTAGCCATGGGTAGGGCTGTGATTCCTAATAACATCAACCACCCAGAAAGCGAGCCAATGATTCTTGGGCGTAATTTCTTAGTGAAAATAAATGCGAATATTGGTAATTCTGCTGTATCATCGAATATCGAAGAAGAGGTAGAAAAAACCGTTTGGGCTTGTCGCTGGGGTGCTGATACCATCATGGATTTATCTACAGGTAAAAACATTCATGAAACCCGTGAGTGGATTATTAGAAACTCACCTGTTCCAATTGGAACTGTACCCATTTACCAAGCCCTTGAAAAGGTAGGGGGAAAGGCAGAAGATTTGACTTGGGAAATTTTTAAGGATACCCTCATAGAACAAGCTGAACAAGGCGTTGACTATTTTACGATTCATGCTGGCGTATTGTTGAGGTATGTTCCGATGACGGCGAAAAGAGTAACAGGCATTGTATCGCGTGGAGGGAGTATCATGGCAAAATGGTGTTTAGCACATCATAAAGAAAACTTTCTTTATACGCATTTTGAAGAGATTTGTGAAATCATGAAGGCTTATGATGTAGCGTTTTCTTTAGGTGATGGTCTTCGTCCGGGAAGTATTGCTGATGCTAACGATGTCGCACAATTTGCAGAATTGGAGACACTGGGAGAATTAACCAAAATTGCTTGGAAACACGATGTCCAAACGATTATTGAAGGCCCCGGTCACGTGCCGATGCACTTGATTAAAGAAAATATGGACAAGCAATTGAAAGAATGTCATGAAGCACCTTTCTATACGCTTGGGCCATTAACCACAGATATTGCACCTGCTTACGACCATATTACTTCTGGCATCGGAGCGGCTATGATTGGCTGGTTTGGTTGTGCTATGTTGTGTTATGTAACACCCAAAGAGCATTTAGGCTTACCCAATAAAGAAGATGTGAAAGTAGGGGTGATTACGTATAAGATTGCTGCCCATGCTGCCGACCTTGCCAAAGGGCATTATGGGGCACAAATAAGGGATAATGCTTTGAGCAAAGCACGCTTTGAATTCCGTTGGGAAGACCAATTCAACTTATCCCTTGACCCAGATACGGCTCGTGAGTATCATGATGAAACGCTACCAGCAGAAGGAGCTAAAATTGCCCATTTCTGTTCGATGTGTGGTCCTAACTTCTGTTCGATGAAAATTACCCAAGAAGTACGTGATTATGCTGATAATATGGGCGTTGAAGAACAAGAGGCTTTGGCAAAAGGTATGCAAGAAAGAGCGAAAATCTTTGTAGAACAAGGAGCAGAGGTGTACATATAATTAAGTGATTAGTAATTGGTGATTAGTAATTAGTTTTTGAAAATGTAAAAAAATAGTGTTTATTGTAGGAATTTATAGCTCTATTTACTAGTCACTAATTACTAATTACCAATCACTCCAAAAAATGCAAAAAGTAATTCTTTCCAACCCCACTGATTTTGACGGTGAAATATCCATTATCGAACAATTGTTGATGGATGAGTCATTGATTTTTCACCTTAGAAAACCAGAAAAGTCTTTGAAGGAATATGAAGATTTTTTGAGACGCATTCAACCGAAATTTTATCGTAAGATTGTATTGCATTCGCATTATGAGTTAATTAATAAATATAATGTGAAGGGAGTGCATTTTACAGAAACATTCAGACAAAGCATAGATGATGCAACTTTGTTCAACTCAGTAAAAATGTTACGCAAGCATAGACTATCTGTAAGCTGTTCATTGCATACATTGAATGCCATCGAAAATTTGAGTTTCAAGGCTGATTACGTTTTTTTAAGTCCGATTCTCAAAAGTATTTCTAAGACTGATTATGTAGGTGTTTTTACCATGGACGAATTACAGTTTTACTTTCATGTTCGGAAAAGTAACACGCCTGTATATGCATTGGGAGGTATTAGAGAAGAAAATAGGGAGTTTTTAGAAAGGATTGGATTTCAGGGATATGTATTGATGGGGTCGGTGTGGGAGAAATATTTTCAAGCAGAAAATTAAATGAATAATAGACCTTTTGTGCTGAGTATCGCAGGACTTGATCCAAGTGCTGGGGCAGGTATTTTGGCTGATATTAAAACATTTGAACAACATCAAGTGTACGGATTAGGCATTTGCGCTGCTATTACTTTTCAACATGATAATCATTTTGAAGGCGTTAGTTGGCTTGATAATCAGCAAATTGTTCATCAAGGAAAATTACTTTTTGATAAATATCCTATCGATTTTGTTAAGATTGGCTTAGTACAAAGTTTGAAAGATTTAGATGAAATTATTGATACTTTGTTATTGTGGAATCCAGCCATAAAAATTGTTTGGGATCCTATCTTGAAAGCCAGTGCAGGGTTTAATTTTCATGAAGATATCAATCAAATACTATTAGAAAAAATTCTTAAAAAGATTTATCTCATCACTCCCAACTTGCCAGAGCTTCAAAAATTGGTAGCAGGGGAGTCTTCAGTTGAGCAAAAAGCCTTTAGACTGAGCAAGTTTTGTAATGTTTATTTAAAAGGAGGGCACTCTGACAATGAAATCTGTAAGGATATCCTGTTTACAGGAACCAAAACATTTTCTTTTATTGCTGAAAGGATTCCTAATGGTGAAAAACACGGTTCTGGCTGTGTGCTTTCTTCGGCAATTACTGCTAATCTTTCAAAAGCATTAAGCCTTGAAGAAGCATGTGAAAATGCCAAACATTATATGAATCAATTTTTAAAAAGTAACCCAAGTTTATTGGGTTATCATTTTCAATCATGACGATTTCTAAATTACATTATATAACCCAAGATTTACCTCATGTTTCGCATTGGGAACAAGCTCGTTTAGCTTGTGAGGGCAGTGCCGATTGGGTGCAACTTAGGGTAAAAAATCAAGATTTTGAGGCTTGGAAGCAGACGGCTTTACAAACTCAGGAGGTGTGTAAAGCTTTTGGTGCTACTTTGATTATCAACGACAACGTTCAAATAGCGAAAGAAATACAAGCTGATGGTGTGCATTTAGGCAAAACAGATGCTTCACCGATAGTAGCCAGAGAAATTTTAGGAGAGGACTTTATCATTGGAGGAACAGCCAATACTTTTGAAGACCTCGCTTTTTTGCATCAGGCGAAGGTGAATTATATTGGCTTAGGTCCCTTTAGATTTACTAAAACTAAAAAGAACCTAAGTCCGATTTTGGGTTTAGAAAAATATCAAAGTCTTTTGGCATCATGCAAAGCCTCGGGACTTCATTTACCCATTGTGGGAATTGGTGGTGTACTACTGGCAGATGTGGAAGAGATTCTTTTAGCAGGCTTGCATGGCATTGCGGTTTCTTCTGTGATTAATTTGGCTGATAATCCATCAGCAGTAACAAACAATTTTATGAAGGTTTTAACAGCACAGCTATATGTTAACAATTGCGAATAAAGAATTTTCGTCCCGACTTTTTACAGGTACTGGGAAATTCTCATCACTGACTTTGATGGAAGAAAGTCTATTAGAATCTGGTTCAGAATTAGTAACGGTTGCTTTGAAAAGAGTGCATTTAGCGAAGCAATCAGATGATATTTTGGGCTATTTACATAATCCACAGTTTAATTTATTACCCAATACTTCTGGCGTTAGAAATGCTAAAGAGGCTGTTTTTGTAGCACAATTAGCTAGAGAAGCCCTAGAAACCAATTGGTTAAAACTAGAGATACATCCCGACCCTAAATACCTTTTACCCGATGCTATTGAAACCTTGAAAGCGGCGGAAGAATTGGTGAAGCTCGGATTTGTAGTGTTGCCCTACATTCACGCAGACCCTGTGTTATGCAAGCGTTTGGAGGAAGTAGGTGTAGCGGCAGTGATGCCTTTAGGCTCTCCGATTGGCACTAACAAGGGTTTGAAAACGATTGATTTTTTGGAAATTATTATTGAGCAAAGTAACGTGCCAGTAGTCGTAGATGCTGGTATTGGTTCGCCGTCGGATGCGGCAAAAGCAATGGAGATTGGGGCTGATGCAGTATTGGTGAACACGGCAATTGCGGTTTCGGAAAACCCTGTAATGATGGCAAGGGCTTTTAAAATGGCAGTGGAAGCGGGAAGAATGGCATACGAAGCCAGACTCGCCCCTAAAACAAATAATGCAGTAGCCAGTAGTCCTTTAACTGGGTTTCTTCAAATTAGTTAGTGAATGAGTAAGTTAGTGATTTGTTTTAATTGTGAATGAGTGAGTTGTGAATGAGTGATTAATTTTAAATAAAAAATAAATTAATTTTTGGGAACTCATTCAGTGTGAATCGCCTTTCCACTCACTCACTCACTCACTCACTCACTCACTCACTCACTCACTCACTCACTTACTCACTCACTCAATCAATCAATCACAATTCACTAACTCACTAACTAGATATGCATTCCTTTCAACATCTTTTTCAGCAATATCAGTGGGCTGAGGTTCAGCAGAGTATTCTTGCTAAAACGGCTGATGATGTGCGTCGAGCTTTAAATACTTCTCGCAGAACTTTAGAAGATTTCAAGGCTTTGATTTCTCCTGCTGCCATGCCTTTTTTAGAATCAATGGCTCGAGTTAGTCAGCAATTGACCCAAAAACGCTTTGGTAAAACTATCCAAATGTATGTTCCATTGTATCTTTCTAACGAATGTCAAAATATTTGTACCTACTGTGGATTTAGTTTTGATAATAAAATCAAACGTAAAACCTTGACAGACAAAGAGATTCTAGCAGAAGTGGCGGTGCTAAAAGCGATGAATTATGAACATGTGTTGTTGGTAACAGGCGAAGCAAATCAAACGGTAGGAGTGAGCTATTTGAAAAATGTCATCAAATTAATTCGACCGAATTTCTCGCATATTTCAATGGAAGTACAGCCTCTGGATGAAACAGATTATACGGAGCTAATCGCCGAAGGGCTCAATACAGTATTGGTTTATCAAGAAACTTATCATCAAGAAGACTATAAAATACATCATCCTAAAGGGAAAAAATCTAATTTTGAATACCGAATACAAACACCCGACCGTTTGGGCAAAGCGGGTATTCATAAAATGGGATTGGGGGTATTAATAGGATTAGAAGATTGGCGTACAGATTCTTTCTTTACGGCATTACACCTTGATTACCTTGAAAAACAATATTGGCAAACGAAATATTCTATTTCTTTCCCACGGTTACGACCTTTTTCGGGTGGACTTGAACCAAAAGTCGTGATGTCTGATGCTGAGTTGGTGCAATTAATTTGTGCCTATAGAATTTTTAAAGAAGAAGTAGAACTTTCAATTTCGACACGAGAGAACGAAATTTTTAGAAATAACATTATTAAATTGGGTATCACTGCGATGAGTGCTGGGTCAAAGACTAATCCAGGGGGATACGTTGTTGAACCAGAGTCGTTAGAGCAATTTGAAATTAGTGATGAAAGGAGCCCAGCTGTAATTGCTAAAATGATTGAGCAACAAGGATATGAGCCTGTTTGGAAAGATTGGGATACTGCTTTACATTTAGTGAATGAGTGATTTGTGATTGAGTGATTAATTTTAAATAAAAAATAAATGATTTTTGGGGAACTCATTTAATGTAAATCGTACTTCCAATCACTCAATCACTCAATCACTCAATCACTCAATCACTCAATCACTCAATCACTCAATCACTCAATATTTAAATAAAAACATGGATTTTCAGCGTTATAATCGTCAGATAATTTTACCAGAAATTGGGTTAGCAGGACAGCAACAACTCAATGATGCCAAAGTATTGGTCATTGGGGCTGGAGGCTTGGGGTGCCCAATTTTACAATATTTAGTGGCAGCAGGGGTAGGAAATATTGGAATTGTTGATGCTGACGTGGTTTCAATGTCTAATCTTCAAAGGCAAATATTGTATACTACTGCCGATATCGACAAAAAGAAAGTAGAAGTAGCCAAAGAACGTTTAATGGCGATTAATCCCAACGTTAATATTCAAATTTTTCCAGTTAACCTCAGTGCAAACAATGCCCTTGAACTCTTTGAGAAGTATGATATTATGGTAGATGGGTCAGATAATTTTGCCACACGCTATTTAGTCAATGATGCTGCTGTGATATTGAATAAACCATTTGTATCTGGCTCAATCTTTAAGTTTGAAGGTCAAGTATCTGTGTTCAATTTTCAAGATGGGCCTACCTATCGTTGTTTATATGCTGAACCACCCACCGCTGGAAGTGTACCTAATTGTGCTGAAATAGGCGTAATAGGCACATTAGCAGGCATTATCGGAACGATACAAGCAACTGAAGTGATTAAAATGATTACAGGGGCAGGGGAGGTATTGTCGGGTAAATTATTAATGTTTGATATGCTTACGATGCGTTCTCAAATCATTAAATTCAAGGCCATTCCTGAGAATAAACATATCAAAGAGTTGGTCGATTATCAAATTTTATGTGGTGATTTTCCCGTTGAAAATAGTAATGTAATTGATATTCCAACATTAGAAAAATGGATTGAGGAACAACGAGATTTTCAATTGATTGATGTAAGAAATCCACATGAATTTGAAAGAGATAATATTGGTGGAATAAATATTCCCTTAGATGCTTTATTAGAAAGCATTGATGAAATAAATTTAGAAAAAACGATTATTTTCTGTTGTCAGACAGGACTAAGAAGTGCTAAAGCCATAGAATTATTAAAATCAGTCAGCATTGAGGGAACATTTTTGAACCTAAGAGGAGGAATCTGATACAATAGAAAAAATTATAATATATTATCATTATTTTTTTCAGAATAATTTGAATACAAGAAATAAATATGCTAAATTTCAACAACGAAATGAGTTATTCTGCGAACAAACAAACATTGACTTATAAATCGATGTTTTTAGGTTATAAGAAAAACAAAAAAGCCGAAACTAAAATAGTATCGACTTTAAACATTAACCATTTTTATTTTTTAAATATTCTTAAAATTTCCGAAGAAATTATCTAGTTCTTTATCTTACAAGTTTCAAAAATCTTGTAAAGATACTTATTTTTTAATTACTTATTTTTTGAAGTCTATCATAAACTTCTAAGCAAGCTCGAACATTATGATAGGGACATTTCCAAAAACCAGCTTTGTCTTGATAAGGCATTGGTTTATTTTGTTCACCTGCTACACCCCAATACCATTCCCCTTTCGGCGTAATTAAATACGCTTTTATAAACTCCCAGCTTTTGATAGATTGTTGAAGATATTTCGGATTTTTAGATAATTGAAAGGCATTCAAATAACCAACCATCGCTTCTGCCTGTACCCACCAGTGTTTATCAGTATCATGATGCTCTCCTTCAGACTCATAAGCTAAGCCTCCATCTGCTTGCAATCCTTTTCCTACTGCATCAGTAATTTTGAGGGAAATTTTGTGTACTTCATTCAATAAATTTTCGTCACCAAGCACTTCGGTTGCCTCATACAAAAGCCAAGAAGCTTCAATATCATGTCCATAAGAAATGATGTGAGATTTCACCGTCCAGTCATCATCATGAAATAAATATTGATGACCCGTCTTCGTATCAACGATATACTGGATAAATACTTCAATCAGTGCTTTTAACTGGTTTTTAAGCAAATTATTGTCCCAAACCTTTAATAAATTTGCATAAGCCTCCATAATATGTAAATGAGTATTCATTGATTTTTTCTCATTAGCATCTTTTTGGCTCAATTTTAAATCTTCAATAGGTTGCCAGTCCTGAGCCAATGCTTCTAAATAACCACCATATATTTTGTCAAAACTATGGGTTTCTATGATATTAAATAGTGCTATCGCCCAATCAAGTACTTCTTGATGTTGAGTGACTTTGTAGTATTCACTCAGTCCATAAATTACAAAAGCCTGTCCGTAAATTTGTTTACGTGTATTCAGCGGATTTCCTTTATAATCCACCGACCAATATACACCGCCAAAGGTTTTATCGCTAAAATAATGTCTCAAATATTCATAAGCCCTTGTGGCAGTTGATAAATACGTTGGCCGAGGATTATGACGATACGCTGCTGAGAAAGTCCATAAAATACGAGCATTCAATACAGAACCTTTTTCGGTATTGGCTACTACTTCATCATTTTCGTCAATTTGTCCATAAAAACCACCAAATTCATCATCAATAGTATTATTAAGCCAATAATCTAAAATATTTTCTATTTCCTGATTTACTTCCTTTTGGTATGTTTCGTTGTTCATTTGCATGGAATTTCATGTGAATAAAAAATGTCATGAAGAACGAATCCTTCATGACGACTTAATATTGAAGCTGTTTAAACTTTCCCTTTCGGGTTAAACTAAGTCTTTCAGAATAGCTTGTCCCAAAATTTACTCAACGTAGCGATGCTATGCTTCGCAAATTTTGAAAAAATCAATTCAAAAATACAATACTTTCACCTCAGAAACGGAAAGTTTAAACAGCTTCAGAATTATAAATTTTGAGAGTGAATAAAATTATTAGAGTGTTTCAGCAAACTGCTGTGATTGTGCATACGATTTATTTTTTTTAATAATCTCATAAATGCTCTCTACAGACGTAGCCGAACGGAAACCATCTGCTGGCGTATTAACTACATAATCCAATAATTTATCAAGCGTTGAAGTAGCCACATGCATACGTGTATCTGAAGAAGCATAATAAATAAATACCTGTCCATCATCATCTAAAATCCAACCGTTAGCAAAGATAACATTTGATACATCTCCAAGCCTTTCGATGCCTTCGGGAGCAATAAAATAACCAGCAGGTTTATAAATTACTTTAGTAAGATTCTTCAAATCTGTCATAAAAACGTATAATACATAGCGTAACCCAGCCGCAGTATTACGAACACCATGAGCCAAATGTAACCAACCCAGAGAGGTTTTAATAGGTGCAGGTCCTTGTCCATTTTTCACTTCGTAAACCGTATGGTAATGTTTCTCATCAACGATATATTCTTTTTCGACGATGGCATCTTCCATTGTATCAGCATAGCCAAAGCCAATTCCTCCACCAGTTCCTGCTTCAATAAACCCATCTTGTGGGCGAGTATAAAAAGCATATTTGCCGTTAACAAATTCAGGGTGCAAGACTACATTTCTTTGTTGAGGTGAAGGCGTTTTTAAATCAGGAAGACGTTCCCAATTGATTAAATCTTTCGTACGAGCCATGCCTGCTTGAGCTACTGCCGAAGACTCATCGCCAATTTTAGCATCAGGGTCTTTGCGTTCTGTACAAAAAAGACCATAAATCCATCCATCTTCATGCGCCACCAAACGCATATCATATACATTGCCATCAGGTACATCGGTTTCAGGCATATTGATAGGAAACTCCCAAAAACGGAAATTATCAATACCATTTGGACTTTCGGCGATGGCAAAGAAAGATTTTCTATCGATTCCTTCTACCCTGACAGCCAATATATATTTATCATTCCACTTAATAGCACCCGCATTAAAGGTAGCATTAATACCGAAACGCTCCATTAAATAAGGATTGGTAGCAGGATTGAGGTCATAACGCCAAGTAATAGGTGCGTGCTGTGCCGTAAGCACAGGGTTTTGGTAGCGCTCATAAATTCCGTTTCCTAAGTCTACTTGCTGATTAGGCTTGGTCACTAACGATTCATAATGATTATTTAAAGCTTGTAATCTTTTTTCAAATGTATTCATGCTGTTTATAAATGTAAGATTGAAATACTTTTTTAATCATTAGGGAGTTTCTTATACCAAGTTTTCCAAAGTATAAAAGCGCATATTCCTAAAATAAGGGCAGCGATTCCTACATGCATGGGCATTAATAAAACCACATACACAGGTAAGGCTGTAATCGCTGTTTGTGCAATTGTACCAACCAGTACATTAAACATATCTGATTTGAATTCACGATTAGCTTCAAACGTTGGGTCTTCTGCTTTTACTAGCGCATCAATGGGTTTCCAGAAACCCCACGGACGGATGTTTTTATAGAAACTTTTGAGTACTTCTGCATCAGTAGCTGGTGTTAATAATGAACCAGCTACGGACCCAATAATTGATAATAATAAGATAATTGGAAAATAGTAAAGCGGTAAGGCATCTGTAAAAATGGTTGGAAGAATCATTGACGAAGCAATGCCTGCAAACATTCCCCAGAAAAAACCATAACTATTAAAACGCCACCAGTGCCATTTCAACACATTGGCAGCGATATAGCCCCCATAAAGGGCTGAAACAATCCATTGAAGAATACTATTGACATCTTTGGCAAAAAAGCCTAGCATAATACTGATGAAAACCACCGTTAAACCAGATAAGTAATTCATCTTTGATACCTGCTTATTAGTGGCATTCGGGTTAATCGATTTTAAATAAATATCATTCACCATATAGGCTTGGGCAGCATTGAATGTCCCAGCGAAGGTGCCCATAAATGCCCCCATCAAACCAACTAAGATTAACCCCAACAATCCCGAAGGAATAAAAGTGTTTAGGGCAGCAGGTAAAATTCTTTCAAAATCGCTACCTGTTGCAGTTGAAATATTGATGTCTTTGAAGAACAATAAACCTAACACAGTAATGCCAATGATTAATAAATAACGCGTGGGTAACAGCACTACGTTTACAATCATACTCATTAAAGCAGCTTCGCGAGGCGATTTTGTTGAAAGCACTTTCTGCATATCATAGTTTGGTGCTGGGCCTGCCAAACTTGACAAGATTCCTTTCGCTGTCATTAACGCAAAGAAATACCCGAATGGAGAAAACCCATCGCTAGCAATCTTAGTATTTACTTTATTGATAATGCCCGACCAATCTAGATTCAATTCTTTGCCGAAAAATATATCATTCCAACCTTTTGGTACAATCAACAAATGATTTGACAAGGCTTGCATGGCAATAATGGCTACGGCAAAAGACACAAATACCATGATGACATAGTGAATCAAGTCTGCCCAAACAATACTTTTCATACCACCCAATAAAGAGTAAAATACTGTGAATAGGGTAAAAATGATGCCATAAAGATGCGCTACATATTCGGGAGCTATATCAAAAGGAAAGTAGCCTTTTACAACATTCCAAGGAATAAAAATTTCAATGAATTTACCTAACCCAATAAACCCATAAGCCATAAACCCCAAACAACACAAAAGAGCAAAAGCAATGATAATTTTATGGGAAAGCTGAGCATCTTTATTCGTTCCAAAGCGAGTAAGCATCCATTCTGCACCTGTTGACACATTAGAACGACGCAACCAAATAGACATATAAACCATCATGAAAATCTGGTTGAAAACGGGCCAAAGCCAAGGCAACCAAATACTTTTAACACCATAAATAAACATGATAGCTACCATCCAAGCCGTACCCGAAATATCAAACATTCCAGAAGCATTAGAAACGCCTAACATCCAGTAAGGCATTGATTTACCCCCTAATAAATAATCATTTTTACTACGCTGTGCCTGTTTTTTTAATACAATTCCAATCACTGAAACTAATATTAAATAAGCGATGATGACGATAATGTCTAATAATTGAATTTTCATTTAAGGTTTTTTTACAAATATTTCAGTAGTAATGGTTATTTATAAAGGTTAGCTTTTTTCTTGAAAATATGTTTTGCTTCGTGTGCGATAGCATAAAATATGCTTTCATAATTTATAATACAAAATTGACAGTTTTTGTGGTGAAACTGTTAATACTTTTTTATCAATTGCTTATATTAAATCTACTTTTATGTGATTTTTGAAGATATTTTGCAGAAAAATATAAATTAAGTATTACTAAATATTGTATTATTGTTAAATGGGGGCTTTGTGTTTTTCGTAGAAAAAGGCGTATTATTTTATCATTAAAAAAGAAATCCCTTTTAAGTGGGGAGCTTACTTAAAAGGGATTATTTGATTTATTCAAATTTAGTATTGATTGTCATTCCTGGCCAAGCATCTGTCCTAAATGAATTAGCTGGCAAGCCTTCTGAGTTAAACAGATTGGCATCCATTGGCGAATCTGCCCAAGCATATCGTACTGAAATGGGTTTTAATCCTTTTGGGTGATAAACAATCACTTTGTTATCTACAATTTCTGCTTTAGCGTAATAAAACACTTTGTCTTCCCCTGCAATTTCAAAGCCTTTTAGGTATCCAAATTTATCTTGAATGACTAATCCTTTTGCAATGTTTTTGAAAGAAACTATTGCTTTACCATCTTGATAGCTAACAGATTCAAACATAGGAGAGTTGTATTCAATATTTTGCCCAAAATCTTTTTGCAAGGCATTTATTGCCAAACGATGTCCCACATCCTGTTTGTTTGTTGGGTGAATATCATTCGGGTTGCCAATATCGGTAATGACAGCCATTCCTGTTTTAGGAAGTGATAATGTCATCGTTTGGGCTTCTCTTAATTCTGCCCAATTGCTACCTTGATTACTATTTTGATAAGGACCATAGTTGGCTAACTGAACGAAATAGAATGAGAAATCATCGTTCCATTTTTTACGCCAATCTTCTATCATCAACGGAAAGCTCTGGCGGTATTGGTAAGCTCTGCCAGTATTAGCTTCGCCCTGATACCACAATGAACCACGAATAGCAAAAGGGACAAGAGGGGCTATCATGCCATTATAGATAGTAGTGCCCACATTGTTACTAGAATGCACGTACTCATGTTTTCCCGCAAAAGATGGCATCAACCTCCAGCCTGTCGCCATGCTAACTTTTTGTTTGCCAGCCTCTACATACAAATCAGTAGTAGAACCTATTAGTCCTAGACCCATCCAAGGAAGGCTTTGCATATTCCCGAATTTTATCATTAACTGGTTGGTTCCAGTTTGCCAAGTATTAGCAGGTATAGTAATCTTACGAACACCCTTAATGACACCCTGTGAAACCAATTTACCATTAATATAAATCTCATTATAACTATCGTTTTCTGCTAATGCTAAAGTTGTTTCGGTTGAAACAGCTTCTTCTGGCACTTCAATAGTACGAGCCATGTAACCATCTCCACGATAAGCCCAAATGCCTTTCCAGTCCCATTGTCCCATTGGACTATCCGCATAAAGCCATTTAGAAATATCATAATTCGCTGTTAAATATTTCTTTTCGTCGTCAACGCTTGGGTTGATATTACTGCCTAATAATTGCTTTTGTACTTTCTGGTCATGCGCATAGTCGGCATCTTTCCAGTTGCTAGGCAAGTGTTGAGCATAGCTTTTTAGTTCGTCATTATTTAACATTCCTTCTTTACTAATCCAGCCTTCCACCTGTGAACCTCCCCACGAAGAATGTAATAAACCAATCGGAATGTTTAATTTTTGATATAACTCACGAGCAAAGAAAAATCCGATTGCCGTAAAGTTTCCAACGGTTTCTGGTGAGGCTACTTTCCATTCACCCGTCTTTAAATCTGCTTGTGGGTCAATCGTCACTTCATGTTCTACATAAAAATGCCTGATTTTTGGATAATCAGCATTCTTCTTTTCTTCATTAAAATTATTAGCTTGAGAAACTCTCCACTCCATGTTCGATTGCCCCGAACATAGCCATACTTCACCAATTAAAATATCATTTACACTAACACTGCCAGATTTGGCGGTAGCAGTCATTTTAAAAGGCCCGCCAGCTTCAAGCGGAGTAAATTTTACCATCCATTTTCCAGTAGCATCAGCCTTAGTATTTTGAGATTGCCCAGCCAAAGTAACATTTACTTTTTCGTTGGCATTAGCCCACCCCCATACAGGAATAGGTTTTTGTCGTTGTAATACTACATGGTCAGAAAAAAGTCGTGCTAGTTTTACTTGACCAAAACAAGTAACAGAAATAAGTGACAAACAGATAAAAAGTGTTTTTTTCATAAAGAGAGTGAATAGTTTTTTGATTTACCGAAATTAAGAGAAAGTAATCGTAAAGTTGTCCTATTTAATCAGGAAAAAAAACAAAGTAATAGGCTTTCAGTTCATTGCTACTTCTTCTATGCCATGGCTAATTGCATTATTAAAGAAAGGCTCGGAAGATAAATGAGTAGATGTTATTATTTCAATTCTTTTTTACCAAGGATAGAGAAAATCAAATTCAACCTCATTTTTACTAATAAATAAGTCTATGAAAATAATACTATTGTGTAGTTTGATGTTTGTTAGTTCCTTCGTTATTGCTCAAGATACTTTTGTAGCCAACATGGATGAAAGTAAAGTGAATACTTTCACTCTTCCGAATCCATTGTTAAAATCGGATGGAACATTGATTCGTACTAAAAAGGATTGGGAGCATTATCGAGGATATTGGCTATCACAATTTCAGAACGTGATGTATGGAAAAATGCCATCCCGTAAAATCAAACAGAGTAGCCAGCTTATTTCTAAACATGAAATCATGGATGGCAAAGCTATTCAGTACGTCTGGAAACTTACTTTCGAAGGTAAGTATAGCGTTACAGTTTTGGGAGTCTTGCCTAATACAAAAACAAAAGTACCTGTATTTTTAGGACTTAATTTCTGTGGCAATCAAACCACAAGTTTTAATGAGGATATTCCTGTTTTTGAAAAGTATGTTGTGTGTAACGATGAACCCAAATATAAAAACCATGTTGCTCAGCCTGTTTCACGAGGGACGTGGGTTTCGCTTTGGCAGTTTGAAAAAGTTATCCAAGCGGGTTATGGTAGCATCACGGTAGCTTGTGGAGATTTTGAAGAAGATAATACAGAAGGTTATAAAAATGGTGTAAGAACCTTGCTGGCTAGTGAATTAGGCTTACAGCCAGAAGAATGGTCAGCGAATGGCGCATGGGGTTGGGGACTAAGTAGGGTAGTAGACCTTCTTGAAAATGTACCCGAGGTTGATGCTAAGAAAATTATTTTGCATGGGCATTCTCGTTTGGCAAAGGCCGCGCTTTGGGCAGGAGCAAATGACAGACGATTTGCGGCGATTGTCTCCAATCAATCTGGTGAAGGTGGAGCGGCTTTGACCAGAAGAAACTATGGCGAAAACTTGTGGCGAATCACTAATAAATTTCCTCATTGGTTTTTAGGTTCTTATAAAAACTTTGCTGACAAAGAAAATGATTTGCCGTTTGACCAACACATTCTTTTGGGTTTAATGGCTCCGCGACCATTGTATGTAGCAAGTGCTATGGGCGACCAATGGTCTGACCCGAAAGGTGAATTTTTGAGTGCTGAAGCGACTGAGCCAATCTATCATTTATACAATAAAATTGGATTAGGCAATGCTCCGTTTCCTCCTTTAAATACTCCTATTGGCAAGCAAGTACGTTATCATATCAGAGAGGGTAAGCATGATATGACGGCCTATGATTGGGAACAATACATTGTTTTTGCTAATGAACTAGTAAAGTAAATGAGCTATGAAATCTTAAAGTTAATTTTGGATTTTATCAAGATAATTTTAGAGATTATCTTGTATTGACTTTGTTGAAGATAATGACTAGAGTATTTTAGAACAAGAAAATTAAACAATGAAAGATGTTGTCTACATTTGATAATGTTGTATTAAACACCATGAATCAGCTTTTTTTAGTTTTTATCAGAAAATTAATGTTATGGTTACAATTCAATATAAAAAATAAAATATATTTAGAATATCATAACTTATTTTGTATAATTGTATTTAACTAATAATTGATAACATAGAAATATGTTTTTTTGTTTGATAAATAAAGCATAAATCAAACTTATTCCCCAATATTAATAGGTGTTATCATTACTTTCATCTAACCTAATCTATTAAATATTTTATCATTTATGAATCCAACAAAAAAAAACAATGTAAAGGTAATTGGCAACTTAGACGGGCCAACGATGTTATTCGCACACGGATTTGGTACAGACCAAAATGCTTGGTCTAAAGTTTCAGAAGCCTTTATTTCAAAATACAGAATTATTCTTTTCGACAATGTGGGTGCTGGTAAAGCTGACCCTGAAGCTTTCAGCCCAAATAAATACGATACCCTACAGGCTTATGCCAATGACCTTATTGAAATTTGTGAGGAATACGATGTAAAAGATGCCATCATGATAGGGCACTCAGTTAGTGGAATGGTTAGCTTGCTTACTGCCATTAAAAGACCAGAATTTTTCTCAAAATTAGCCTTAGTAGGCGCTTCACCAAGGTATTTGAATGATACTGGCTATTTAGGAGGTTTTGAACAACAAGACCTAGATTCTCTGTTTGATACAATGGCCAATAATTATTTTGCTTGGGTAAGTGGTTTTTCAGCGGCAGCCATGGGCAATCCAGACAACCCTCAACTAGCAGAAGGTTTTGCAGAAACTTTAAAAGCAATCAGACCAGATATTGCACAATCTGTAGCCCGTGTAATCTTTCAGTCTGATTATCGTAAAGAATTATCCAAGTTGAATAAACCTACTTTATTGATACAAGCTAAAGAAGATATTGCTGTACCCATAGATGTGGCATATTATCTGAACAATAATATCGTTGATAGTAAGCTTACTATCGTAAATGCTTACGGTCATTTCCCACACATAAGCGCCCCAAATGAAGTTATTAACGCTGTTGAGCAATTTATTTAATTATTTTGGACAAGCAAATTGACTGGACTTATGAAGCTGTTAATTTTTTAACAGGTCTTTATCCAATAAAAAAAGAAAAGAACTTTCAAGTTATTTATGCACAAGCTACCAATCTTATCAAAAAGCATGCTCATGCCGAAGCGGCTGCTTTTGTTAGGATGGAAGATAACCTTACTGTGCGTGCACAGTTTAATACATCCAAGCATTTTTTAAGTAACTTTATCAATGCTGAATTAGTATTAAGGCTTGTAGAAGATAATGAAATTGTTTTTGATACAGACAATTCTTTCTCAAAAGAAGAAGGAGAGGATGTCATATTTATTCCTTTGAATGAATCGGGATTCAGAGGAGGCGTTATCTTATTGGTTAAAGATGACCGTAAGTATGATGATTTATTCTTAGCATTTTTAAACCATGCTTTGGTGGGTCTTAAAGATACCACTTTTATTATCCAGAATTATTTTCTAATTGAAGAGCTTACAACTCGTTTTAATGCTATTCTAGAAACTATTCCGCAAGGAGTAGTATTTGTAGATGACCTTGGAAAAGGTGGTTGGGTTAATAGTCAAGCCGCGGAAATTCTCAATATTCCAAAGGATGACAACAAGCCAATTGTTATTGCGGAGGCAATGCAAAAATTAAGAGATAGTGCTGCAAACAAAGATGAAATCATCAAAGAGGGAATCAGGTTGTTTAGCTTGCCCGGACAGAAAATCAATTATTGGAAATGGATATTTGGCGACCCTGTAACTTTTGTGCTGAGTGTTTCGTGTGTACCAACGATTTCTCAAAATATCAAAGGTCGTTTATGGGTATTTGCTGATGTTACCTTTCAACATTTGGCTAATGAACAACTGTTAGAGTTAAATACTGAATTAGCAGAAAAAAGAATCATTGCTGAAGAACAAAATAAAGCAAAGTCTGACTTTCTCGCTAATATGAGCCATGAAATACGTACGCCAATGAATGGCGTAATCGGTATGGCAAGCTTATTAGTAAATACTGAATTAAGCGAAGAACAAATTGACTACGTAGAGACTATACGTATAAGTGGCGAGGCACTCATTGCTATCATTAATGATATTCTTGATTTCTCTAAGATTGAATCGGGTAAAATAGAGTTAGAAAGTAAACCATTCTATATTAACAATGTCATTGAAGAAACATACGATTTACTTTCTGTAAATGCCAATGATAAAGGCCTTGATTTGCTTTATTATATTGAGCCTGATGTACCATTAGAAATCAAGGGAGATATTACACGACTCCGACAAATAATGATTAACCTAGTAAACAATGGTATAAAGTTTACTGCTAAAGGTGAAATTCAAGTGAGTGTTAAAAATATAGGCGTTGATGAGGAAGGTTTTTATAACTTAGAATTTTCAGTAAGAGATACAGGCATCGGTATTCCTCAGGATAAATATTATAAATTGTTTGAGAGTTTTTCACAAGTAGATTCTTCAACTACTCGTAAATATGGTGGTACTGGTCTTGGTTTAGCAATCAGTCAGCGATTGGTATCGCTGATGGGAGGAAGCATACGCGTAGAAAGCGAAGTAGGCAAAGGCTCGTCGTTTATCTTTAATATCAAAGTAGAAGCCAACAGAGACGTTAAAAAATATAAAGCCAATCCAAACGTAGAAATGGTTTCATTGAAAGGTAAACGTATCTTGATATTGGATGATAATAAAACTAATCTAAAGATTCTTAAGACGCAATGTAATATTTGGGGGATGGATGCTACAACCTTCGAGCATTACGAAGATGCATTAGCATCCATAGAAAAAGTTACCTATGATTTAGTAATTATCGATATGCTGATGCCTGGGAAGGATGGTATTGAAGTGACCAAGATTATCAAAGAATTACGGAAAGATTTGCCTGTTATTTTATTTAGTTCTTCAGGAAACCACAATATGCTATCGTTGGATGATAACACAAAACTGTTTGAGTCTATCTTAAATAAACCTACGCGCCATAGCCATATCTTAAAAGCGATTAATGGGGTTTTGAATAACACTGTAAAGTCAACTGTGAAAACTACGGTTAATGCTGACACTACAAATTTGTCGTTGCCTATTAATATACTTATTGCCGAGGATGATTCTATTAATCAAAAATTGTTAACAAGGGTATTAGAAAAGCTCGGATATGCGGCTGATGTGGTAGAAAATGGCATCGAGGTACTCAAAGCCATGGAGAAAAAGAAGTATCATCTAATATTTATGGACGTAATGATGCCTGAAATGGATGGTTTTGAAACGACTAGGAATATCGTAAAGCTATATCCTAAAAGTGCTAGACCTCTTATTATTACAGCCACAGCCAATGCTTTATCAGATGATCGTGAAAAAGCGATACTTGCGGGGATGGATGATTATATTAGTAAGCCATTTAAAATGCAAGACGTGCAAGATAAAATAGAAAAATGGAAAGAAATTTTGCTTGCAAAAATATAATTAATAGAGGCTGTCTCAAATAAAACCAAATATTATTTACCCTCATCCCCAACCACTTCTCTGAAGGAGAAGTGGCTTTTTAAGCTAAAAAGTTCCCCTCTCTGGAGGAGAGGGGTTAGGGGTGAGGTTGCGATTCAAAGAATATTTGGATTTTTTCATATTTGAGACAGCCTCTTTGGAATGACTACTTGGTAATATAATTTATCATCCAATTAACACCAAATTTGTCAGTAAAACTACCAAAATAAGCACCCCAAAACATATCCTGTAATGGCATCGTAATATTTCCTTCTGCTGAAAGTTCCTCAAAAATTCTAGTAGCTTCTTCTTTTGTGTCTGGCTCAATGCTGATATGCATATTATTCCCTTGTGTGACAGTAAACCCCATTTCTTTAGGCGCATCTGTTCCCATTAAAATATGATTTCCCGTAATCGGTAATTCGATATGCAATACCATTTTCTTTAAAGCTTCGTCAACTGGTGGATGGTCAGCGTCTTGTGGCAAATCACCGAATCTTTGAATACCGTTGCCTGAAAATTCAGTTTTGAAAACAGATTGATAGAATTTAAAAGCCTCCTCGGTATTCCCTGGGAAGTTTAAATATGTACAAACTCTTGCAGCGTTATTGATTTTGAGTTCATTTCTGAGTTTAAACTGCGCTTCAATGTATTGGTCAAGGTTACCAAGAGCCATTGTGAAGCCTTCTTTAAAGCCCATTTCAATTATTTTCTCAAGGTCGGCAAGGTCTTCATGCTGAATGGTAATTTCTACTGTTGTAGTATCACCTTTTTCAGTAAAAACATTTGTCCAAAGCGAACGAGGAAATTCATTATTGATGTTGCCTTCTTCGTCACAGAAAGCATCAAGTGCTGTATAGCTTTTTAAAGTATCTATTTTCTGATAGTCTGCTCTACACCAATGTGCTAAGTTTTCAGGTGAAAGCATCGCATAAAGCCATGTGCCACCTACCTTAAAATCCATTGATTTTGTTTCAACCCTGTAAGGTTTAGGAGCCCACCAAAGATTAAGCAATGCTGGATTGGTCCAAGCATCCCAAACAAGGTTAAGATTTGCTGCAAACTCTCTTTTTACATGTACGGTCTTGTTTTCCTTGTTGACTGAAAAGTCAAAAAATAAATTCTTTGTCATTGTTCAATATTTTTTAGCGTTGTTAATACGTCGTCAAGTTGATTAAATCGGTTTTCCCAAATCATTCTGAATTGATTAAGCCATTTGTCAATTTCTTGCATTTTGTCTACTTGGAGTTGATAGTAAATTTCTCGCCCTTGTTGATTTTGTTTAACAATTTCACATTCTGTCAGAATACGTAAATGCTTTGATATTGCCTGTCGTGAAGTATCAAAGTGTTCAGCTATAGCATTAGGTGTCATTGCTTGCAAAGCAATGAGGGCAATAATTGCACGTCTAGTAGGGTCAGCAATGGCTTGAAAAATATCTCTTCTCATGTATTTATTTAGTAATGAAACCAATCGGTTGCAAATATATGTGCAACTATTCGGTTTCGCAATGGTTTTTAAGAATATTTTTTAAGAGATTGAGTTTGAAGTGTTGAAAGGTGAAAAAAATGCTTTCTGAAGAAAGATACTAGTCGTAGGTTCACCTACTACTCAAAAGTAAAAAGAGCGTCTCGCTCGCAGATAGCTAAATAGCTTTACAGATTACTTTGCAAGTATATTAGTAGGGTAAATAGTAAGATTTTTAAAGTATTCAAATATATCAAGAGCGAGACACTCTTTTTACTTTGGGGTCGTAGGAAAGTCTACGACCAGTAGGGGTCTACGACCAGTGTTAGACTGCAATATTGACCAACTATTTATTATGTTATAAAGCCCCGTTTTTTACTCTTATCAGTTTACCATTCAATTCATCAGAAAGGATATACAATTTACCCATAGGACTTTGTACCACTTTCCTTATTCTTAATCGGTCGTTTACAAATAGTTCTTCTGCACTTTTTATCGTTTCATTTTCAATCGTTAACCGCCATAAACTACCCTTTGATAATCCGCCAACTAGTAAATTATGGTTCCAACTAGCAAATTCCAGACCTGCGTAAAAGTGCAAGCCTGTGGGTGCTACTGTTTGTAACCAAGACCAAGCTGGTTCTGTGTAAATATTCCCGAGAATGGGTTTTGGTACAAATTCAGCAAAACGATATTTACCTGTTGTTTTCATAGGCCAACCATAATTGCCTCCTGCCTTTAGCACATTTATTTCATCTCCTTGATGTGTACCATGTTCGCTAAACCATATTTTGCCAGTGTTGCTTTCAATTGTTAAGCCTTGTGCCGCTCTTATCCCTATAGCGTATAAGCCAGGCGTTGCTTTATCTCCAAAATAAGGATTATCTTTTGGTATTGTTCCATCAGAATTTATTCGGTAGATTTTCCCTCTTTTATCTTCAATATTTTGAGCGATTGGTATAGTAGGTTCATCTTTTTCAGTAAATAGTCGTTCGCCAATAGTAAAATATAGTTTACCATCATTCCCAAAAAGCATCCCACCCCCATAATGTACTCGCTCATAGGTATATGGTTCTGCTACAAAAAGTACCTTAATCTGTTGTAATGACTCATTTTCGAGTACTGCCCTTATAATTTTGGTAGTTCTTCCTTTTGTTGCAGCTTTGGCAGCATAAGACAGGTAAATAAATTTATTTGTCTTAAAATCAGGGTCAAGCAACACTTCAAATTTGCCAGTGTTATCTCCAAAACTACCAAGACTGTCTTCTAAGTCTGTGGGAAAGCCCTGAATTTTGGTTTTTTCTTTATTTAATAAATTTACTTTTACCAAATCACCTTCTTTCTCTGAAATCAAAACTTCATCTTCTGATATAAAAGCAATGCTCCAAGGTCGTTTAAGTCCTTCTAAAATAGTTTCTTTTTCTAACTGAATGGCGTTTATATCAAAGGTTTTATGGGGTGTTCGGGTAGATACTTTATCGGCAATAAACCATCCTTCATTAGTTTTCATGAGGTTGAAATAGTCGGTGAACAAATCTCTTGCGGTGCTGATTTCAATTTTTGCACTGCCCATATTATTAGTAATATCTATACTAACTATACGGGTGCTTAAGTTTGCGGGTCGTGCATGAGGTTTGAATAAAGCGAGGTATTGATTTTTTGTAAATTCAATAAACTTTCCATTGCTATAATTTTTCAGATGACACGAAGCATGCATTGCTTTACTCACTTTCGTGGTATCACCCGTTGCCCACCCATCAAAATATAGTTGTATCGTATTTTCTATCAATTGCCTTTCGGTGGGGCTGTTTTGGGAAAATGCTGAAAAAAAACTGGCAGTTAAACATATTAATAAGACTATTTTTTCCATTTTTAAAAGGATTTTTGATTAACAAAATGAAACCATTTCATTTCGGTTCTCAAAAATGGCATAGACTTTTAAGATGATGGTATAATAATCTGAATTCAGTAGTACGGTTTTATAAATCTGGAGTATTTAACTGTTGATAAGCACTGGGAGTCATCCCTTTAATTTTTTTGAAAGTAGCAAAAAAAGTTGATTTAGCGTTAAATCCTACTTCATCGCCAATAGCATCTATCGTCAAATTTGTATTTTCCGATAATATCTTACAGGCTTCATTGATTCGGTATTCATTCACAAAAAGGGTGAAATTCTTCTCTATATTATCATTTAGAAGTTGAGATAATTGATGACCCGAAATATTGATTTCCTTGGCAAGGTCATTAACTTTCAGATTTGGATTTTTAAAGAGTTCTTTCTCGGTCATCACTTTTCTTAAGTTGCGTATTATTAGCTGAGCATCTTCATGATTTAGCTTTTTATCAGCATATTTTTGTGTTGAGAAAGATGATAGGTCGTTTGTTTTTTTGCGGTAAAGCAATATAAATACTACAAAATAAATAATCATTGAAAAATACACAGCCCCATTGATATAACTGCCTTTGGTAATGTTTAAAATTGCCCAAACGTAAGATATAAAAAGTATTATTACCGCTGCACAAATGGTCAGTATCCATTTTTCAAAAGGTTTTAAACTTTCTTTTCGAGAGATTTTTTTCAGAAGAGGGATTAATAAAAAGACAGTAAGAGCGATGTAAATGCCCCATTGCAGATATATAATAGGAATAATGTAGTGTCCCCATAGTTTAGGGAAACCTTGATATGGGTAAATAGAACCCACTAATATTATTATGCAAAACCAAGCTATTATTTGCCAAAGCCAAGATTTTGGTAAATTTTTAATTTGGCTAATTTCTGATTTTATAAAGAAGTATAAAAATGGTCCTATAAAAAAACAGGCAGTTAATCCAATCTGTAGATATATTTTAGGTAAACTGTAATCAAAGAAATATGCAACCGATTTTCCTATCCTGATGCTCAATACCATTAACAAAGCACCAAAAAAATAATTAGACAGATTTTTTTGGGATGAAAAAAAGATAAAATAAATACCAATAATGAGTCCGTTAAATGCTCCCAAGGTACTAAAAAAGAATAAAACTTTATCACCAAAGCTCATTATACGATTGTTGTTTTAATAAGGCAAATATTATCTTTCAGCGAGATTCGTCTGCTTTAGCAAAAGCTAAAAGCAAATAAAAGAGTCCGACAACACAAGCCCAATATTAGAGGTAATTGATATATTATGGTTCGATTTGTTCTGGTAAATCTAACGAAAGATAAAAATGTACGCTGAATGTTCAAACAATTATCTACTTTCTATTTAAAAAAAGCTTTTACTTGTCTTTTAGAACAAGTAGAAAAGCAATTCTCGTAAAATTTTCAAGCATATATCAAGAGCGGGACGTTCTTTTTGCTTTGGGGTCGTAAGAGAGCCTACGACCAGTGTCAAAGTGCTAGACGTTTACCTACTTAATTGCTAATTCCCAAGCTTTTCAAGAACTCTGCTCTGTAATTTCCACCGATGGGTATTTCTGTTTTACCAATAAATACTCTGTTTCCTTCAACATGGCTTATTTTGATCTTATTTATCACAAATGACCGATGAAGTCTTAGGAAATTTTGATTGGGCAATAATTCTAAAAAATCACTAAACGTCATGACTGGGAAAATAGTCTGGTTTTCAGAAACAATTAGTACATTATTTCCTTTGGCTTCAGCATAGAGCAAATTGCCAAAATCTACTTTGTGTATTTTTCCATCAGCTTTTATAAAAGTAAAATCTTCTGCGGTTTCTTCTATCGATTTCAGAGAAGGTTGTTTTAATAGCGCTAGTTTTTCTTTGACTTTATCAACTGCAATAATAAATCTGTCTAAAGAAAAAGGTTTGAGCAAATAATCTATTGCCGAAAGGTCAAAGGCATCAAGGGCGAATTCCTTATATGCCGTGGTAAATATGACAGACGGTGGGTTTTTGAGTGTTTTTAAAAATGCTATTCCATCCAAAACGGGCATATTAATGTCTAAAAAAAGTAAATCAACCGTTTGACTTTCTAATACTTTCTTAGCCACAAAAACGTTTTCGCAACTCGCCAATAGCTCAATTTCAGGCAAATGGGAACAATATTTTTCTATAATTTGTCGGGCTATAGGTTCATCATCGACAATGAGACATGTTATTTTATTTTCCATTAATCCTAAGTTTTACTTCGTAATTAGTTGCAGTCTGATTGATTTCCAAATCATACTCGCCTTTATATATCAAATCCAACCTTTTTCTTACATTGTCTAGGCCAAATCCACTGTGTTTTTGCTTGTCATTGTACATATTATTATGAGAGTTTACAACCGAAAATAGTATTGAATTTCCCCAAGTTTTTAGGTTTATTTCTATATTTATTTCATTATCCAGACTATTTTTGGAGTGTTTAAAAGCATTTTCTACAAAAACAATCAAAAGCATAGGAGCTATTTTGAAAGGTTTTTGAGGGTTTATCTCTTCAAAGTCTGTTTTCAAGTTGAGGCGTTCGCCTAAACGTATTTTTTCAAAATCAATGTAGTTTTTTATATAGTTGATTTCCTCTAGCAGTGGCACCATAATATCTTTGGCATCATACACTGAATATCTCAACAAATCTGATAGTTTCAGTAATAAGTTAGGTATTTTTTGATGGTCAGTTAATGACAAACCGTACAGATTATTTAAGGTATTGAACAAAAAATGTGGACTTAGTTGAGACTGAAGAAGCTGTAATTCCGATTGACTATGCAACGCTGTTGTGTTGGCTACGTCTAATTTGTGTTCAGTACGCATGCGTGCGAGCTTTATGAGTAGACCAATTAAGACACTGATAACAAAAAAGATAATCAATGCTATAGCGACAACTAAGAATTCCTGATGAGTGATAAGTGTGTCTATAATGGGCATTAAAGATACTATTAGGGCGAAAGTCAATCCAATCAGCATAATAAATACCAAATTACTGATATGCTTTCTTTGCCATAAACTGGCTAAAAAACGACCTGTAAATACACCTATCAACAATAAAATAGTTGACATTAACGCTATCTCGTCGTCATTGTTCTTGAAAAAAATATCTGCAAATGCCATGAAAATGGTAAACAGGAGAATTGAAGCTATAAAAGATAGCCCTAGATAATTGCCGATTTTAACGGCTTCTTTTCCAAATATTTTTTCTAAAAAGCTCATTTTGTTTTTTCTACAAAATTGGATACCCTTATGTATAATTAAAATTATTGACTTCAAACGCCATTATTTGACTGACGAAATTGCATTTAAAGCTGTTAAAACCTTTGTCAGTCCTTTTGCTATGTTTGTCACTTCAAAATTGATTTCTGTCAGACTTGTTTTCTGGGCAATCTCAAGAAAACAAACTTTGTCAAAAAAACAATTATGAAAAAACTATTTCTGTTACTAATCCTATCAGGTCAAATATTGGCTCAAAATAAAAGTATAGTCGGGAGTGTCAAAGATACTCAAAATGAATCGGTGATTGGTGCTACTGTCAAACTTATGAACAGTATCGACTCAAGTTTTGTGAAGGGAGGGGTTACTGATATAAATGGGAATTTCCTTTTACAAAATTTATCCAGTGGCAGTTATTTTTTAGAAATCACTTCAATGGGATTTTTGAAATATAGAAGTGTAAAAAAAACATTGGACGAACAACAAACCAAGGTAGAATTGCCCGTTATTATCCTTTTGCCTGCCAAGAGTACCACCTTAAACGAAGTAGTAGTTAGTGCTAAAAAACCGCTGATTGAGCAGGAAATCGACAAAACTATTGTAAATGTAGGAACGATGATATCGGCAGCTTCTAGTAATACCCTTGAAGTTTTGGAAAAAACACCAGGCATATCAGTGGATGCTCAGGGAAATATTAACCTATATGGAAAAAGTGGAGCAATGGTTTTGATTGATGGTCGCAGTACTTACATGAGCGGAACAGATTTGGTAGCTTATCTCAAGTCATTACCAGGCGGTTTATTAGATAAACTCGAACTGATGGATAATCCACCTGCAAAATATGATGCTGCAGGGTCTTCTATCATCAATATTATTTTGAAGAAGAACAAAGCAAGAGGTTTAACTGGTAATCTATCTTCTGGTATGTCAATGGGGCAAAAACTGAGAGTCAATAACAGTGTAAATTTTAACCTTAACCGACAGAAAATCAATTGGTTTTGGGGAATAGATCAGAGTTTAGACCAAGACTATACAGAAGAAACTTCACAAAGGACAATTTTTAATGATGAAAAAATAAGCATTGCCAATATTCAATCAAAAAACTACAGCGATTATAAATCACATAGTTTGAGTGGAAGATTTGGGGCAGATTTTACATTGAGTGAAAAAACTATTTTGGGCGTGCAGTTTTTTTTACAAAATAGACCCCGTTCAGATGATGCAAACTACGTAAATACGACAGCGACTCAAGCATTCAAAGGCAATAATAGTGGCACTAATAATTGGAACTCAAAATCTGCCAATGTAAACTTCAATCATAAATTCAATAACAAGGGGCATGAGTTATCTGGGGATTTAAACATATTAAACTATCAGTCAGGAGGCTTACGAAATTTTGATAGAGTAACTGAAAATGAGCTTTTTGACAATAAATTATCCAACAATATTAATATATATAACTTCAAAACAGACTATTCATTACCATTGGGCAAAGGAGCTAATTTAGAAAGTGGACTAAAGTCGAGTTTTGTGAAAAACGATAATGATGCACTTTTTCGGGATGAATTCGCTACAATCATTTACAGCCGAAGTAACCACTTTATATATCATGAAAACATAAATGCAGGATATATAAATATCAGAAAGTCAATCAATAAAAAGTTGAGTTTACAACTTGGCTTGAGAGCAGAAAATACCAATATCTTGGGAGAATTATTAGCAAACGAAAGTATTAAATATCAGAAATTTAATCAAAATTTCACCAATCTCTTCCCCAGTGTATTTTTAAGCTATAACCTAGACAGTTTAAAAAATCACAACCTTAGTTTTAATTTCACAAGAAGAGTAAATCGACCTAATTATCAGCAGTTTAATCCATTTCTTAATTATGTTGATGCCTATAATTACACCCAAGGCAATCCAGCTTTACAGCCGTTTTACTTGAATTTAGTACGATTTAGGTATCAATATAAATCTATTTACACACTTGGCTTTGGTTATGACGGAGCTGATGGAATTCTGGGCGAAGTTACTATCAGAGAAGGCGAAACATTTATCCGAAAGCCATTTAATACGGGCATTGGCAACAGAACATTTATTAATCACAATTTAACACTGCAACCGACCAAATGGCTAAGCTCAACATTCTATTTTCAAGTGGCTCGATTCGACATTAAAAGTAACATAAACGGAGAAACAAACCATACAGTATTTTTTACTGGAAGAGTATCTACCACTCAACAAATTAGTTTTGGGAAGGGGTGGTCAAGTGAACTTACGGCTCAGTACAAAACCGAAGAAAGAATCTATCCTACCACAGTGTTAGCTCGGGTATCTGTTTACTATTCGATGCAAAAAAAGATTTTGAAAGACAAAGGAGCGATAAAATTGAATATCAACGATATTTTTCACTCAGACACCTATCGAGAACGGATAGAAAACTTTCAGAATATTTACCAAAATAGGGTTAATATAAACGATACTCAGCGGATTGGCTTGGCATTTAGTTATAGATTTGGTAACGAAAAATATGCCCGTAAACGCCGAAATGGAGACAATTCTGCAACAGAAGAGACAGAGAGAGTGCAATAAATTCACGAGCGAGACGCTCTTTTTAGCTTTTGGGTCGTAGGAAAGCCTACGACCAGTGTTAGTGGGATAAAACTTTTTATTTTTTATTCCAAGTCTTAGATATTACGGAAGATAAAAGTGCTGTCTCATTTTTCAAGTGTTAATTCTTAACCAAGTTACATTTCCGTCAATTCTTTTAAGATTGAGTTCATCCCTCAATTCATTTCGTAAGTCATTAATTAATGGGTCTAATTGAAATTCCTTATTATAGGAGACTTCAATTGCTAATTTTCGAGATAATTCAATTTGTTTTTCAGAGCCAAATAATTGTATGTCAGAAATTACTTGTTCTAATTTTTCTTCTCTATCTTTTGAGTGAGGTCTATGGGATATTTCATTTGTAAGAATCCTGTATGTTGAAATTAAATGTTCTAATGATATATCTCTTTTTTTGTTTTTTATATCTTGTCGTGTTTTAAAGTAGTTACCAATTAACCAACCAACAACAGCAATTATTACAGTAACAATTAATTTAATCAATTCTTCTATTTCTAAATAGTCAGTCATGGAAGGGCATAATTTTAGGGTTTGTAAATATATTATGTACCATTCTTGGGTTTGATGATGAAGTACCTACGCTATTCCATTTGTTCCGCAAGGGCAAATCGAATGACAGATAAAAACGTTCTTAGAACGTTCAAATAATTATTTTTTGAATTAAAATCCTTTTTAGCAAAGCTTCCACTTGCCTTTCAGAACAAGTGGAAGAGCATTAATCTTTATTCTTATGTCTTACATCTCTACTACAAATTTTCCTCTAAAACAGCCGACTTTACATTGTCATCCGAATGCCTATCTATCAGCTTATTAATAGGGTCAATCCCCGCTTTTTTAGGTTTTTCTTTTACGATGATTTTGAAAGTATTGTCTTTCTTAGATACTTTATATTTTTGGATAGAAAGCAATTTGTCTTTACCATCTTTGTCTTCACCATACACACCTACGTCAATCCAATCGTTTAGGGCAATAGGTTTCTCGTTACCCGAACTATCTGCTCTAAATTTCTCTGAAATGGCTTTGATACTTACTTCATACGTTTTGTTTGGCAATACTTTGTAGGTCACTTTATCGGTTTTGTTTTCATATAAGGTAATGGTTTCAAACATATCATGAATGATGTATTTTAAAGAGTCTGGTGTTTCGGCTTTAAAATACTTTAACAAATCCTGACTAGTAGGATAGCGCTTGTATTTGCCATCCGAACTTGGATATTTCCAATCTGCCAAGAAATCATGCAATGCTTTGTTTACTTTATCTTCACCGATATAATCTTGTAATGCAAACATCACTACTGAGCCCTTATTATAATGAATATACCCCTGACTTTCTACCAATGCCAAAGTTTGCTCTTTTTTACTTTCTCTTGCACGTCCACTAAGGTATTTATCCAATTCATATTTCAAGAATTTTTGCATTAATTCAGGTTTAACAGCATGTTTCATAACCATTAAAGCCGAGTATTGTGCTTGTGTTTCTGAAAGCATCGCATTTCCCTTTACCTTTGCCTCCGCTACCTGATGTCCCCACCATTGGTGTCCCAATTCGTGTGCAGTTACATAAAAAGGCATATCCAAGTCTTTTTCAGGGTCATTGATTTTCTGGATAAAACCAATTCCTTCTGAAAAGGGAACGGTATTGGCAAACGACTGGGCAAAAGTAGCATAGCGTGGGAACTCCATGATTCTCATTTGACGATATTGATAAGGAGCAAAGTTTTTATCAAAATAATCGAATGAGGCTTTCATTGAAGCCATCATTTTGTCAAGGTTATATTCATGCCCTTTGTTATAGTAAATCTCCAAGTCTACATTCTTCCATTTATCATGTTTAATTTGATAGTCAGCAGAAACTATCGAATAGAAATTAACCATCGGCACATCCATTTTATAATGGAAATACTTGCGGTCTTGTTTCTCCCAAGTTTTTTGTAAGTAACCAGGGGCAATAGCCGTTTGGTCTTTACTGGTGCCTATTACCATTTCAAAACGAATATAGTCTGAATCATCACCAAACAAACTTTGTGATAGTCCGATTGGATTATTCTGTTCCATCATCCGCTCTTTTTCAGGCAATTTGTATTTTTTACGGGTATCGTCATCACCTATTTCAAAGCCATCACTGTAGCCTAAAGAAGGCAAATATCCATTATTGAAAAAAGTACCGTTATACACGATATCAGTATTTGAACCTTTGGCAACAAAACCTTTCGTTTCATAGATAGTTTTAAAGCTCATCTTGATAGAATCGCCAGAAGCCAACGGTTTATTCAACTGATAAATAGTAAATCCAAAATCATCGTAGGTCTTTTTAGTTTTTGCTCCTCCTTCAAATTTTAAATATTCAATTTTCATGTTATGTTGAATATCATTTTGGATATAAATATCATTGAGCGTTTTAGTTGTTTTGTTTTTTAACCAAAAATAACCTTCGGCAGTAAAATCACGGTTTTCGGGATAAATCTCAACGTTTAAATTAACATCTACAATGCGAGGTTGAGGAGCATTGTCAAATGGCTTTTTCAACGTTTTTTCATAATCTGCCTGTATTTTATCTTGATCTTCCTTGGTAAAATACTTATTCAATTTGTTGGTATTATAATATATATACGCCCCCGTCGCAACGAAGGTTATCAGTACCGTGATACCAAAAGTAAGTACAGGTTTACTTAAACGAAGCTTACCAATTTTCAAACGTGTTTGCATCAAAACCTCTGTTCCTCTTACACTTAACAAAACTGATAGGATAAAAAGAATGCCCACAAAAGCCAGCCAGTAGAGTTTCATCCACGAGAAAGATGATACAAAGTGCCCATATTTATTCATATCTGAATAGCTACCTAAACTACCACTATTGAATGAAAACAGAGGGTGTTCGATACCAGCGCCACTCATGAATAAGTTGATGATAAAGAAAACAAACATCAAGGCAAAGCCAACTAATTTGTTATTGGCAATGGTTTGGATAAAGAAAGATAGTAAGGTAAACGCTGTGAGAAAAATTAGCTCGTCGGTAAATAACGTTTTGAAATAGAGCGATAATTCAAAATTGAAGTAACCATGTGCTACTTGAACACATACTCCGAAGAAAACTAAACAGAATAGTAAACCTATATAGATGACGATTAGGCCTAAGAATTTAGAAAATAGCCCCACCCAATCTGGTACGGGTAACGCATCAATAATTAAATTAATATTCACTGTTCTTTCTCTCCAAATTAATTCACCTGAGTAAAAAACAACGATGATTAAAAAGAACAAATCGAACTCGCCTAAAAAGCCCAGTACATTGGCTGTAATAGGGTAGGAGCTAGTTCCATACATTTCACCGAAATAAAATGAGTTGATTGTTAAATCTGTAAACCCAACAAATACGATAGCAATGAATGGGATTTCTTTTACAACCATTTTAGCATAGAAAATAGATTGCTCCCATAGCTGGATAAGATTAGCAGAAAAATTAGTGAATTGATGTACCGCTGGAATCAATACGTTTTCTGGTTTGATAGCCAAGGGTGTTTCTTTAACTACTTTCTTTTTCTTGAGCCATGAAGACGTAACCACATTGAAACTAAAAGCATAATAAGTAATAATCAAGATAAGCACACCTATACTACACCACAGTACACGATTCCAGAGCATCATGCCTTCAAGAGGAATCAGTAGGTTGTTTTTCTGAGCAGGCGTCCAATATTGTGTATAAATCTGGAAAGTCCTTACCGCAAATGGGTCAATTAATGAGGCGAGGTCTTTATTCTCCAAATCTTGGGTAATCGTACCCGTTATTTCATACAATACAAATAGAATAATACCTTGTGTATAAATTACCAAAGGCTTTCTGCTCAATGTTCCTGCGGCAAAATAGATGGTAGCCTGAATGAAAAGATTGGTGATACCATAAAAGATAAATGGCTGAAAATAGTGCCAAATATCAAACGGATGCATTACTTTTTCTTTCCAAGATGGGTCCCAAGGTAAGAATTTACCAATTGAAAAACCTAACATAAAGGCCATCCAAATGGATGAATATATCAGCACCATCACAAAGAATGAACCCCAAAATCTACCCATCAAATAATCAAATTTAGACATGGTAGTGGTAAACATCAATGATTCAGTTTTGTGTTCAAAATCACGCAAAACGGCTACACCCATCACTGCCGAACTAATAAAAGTTACGGCGAAAGTCATGATAATTGTCATGAATGATAGAGAGTATGGCGAATTGGCTTGTAATTGTCCGCCAGCAGAACTGCCAATTGTCACATACTTTGACGTAGCAGCTGCGAAACACAACATAAATAATATAAAAAAATACAAATAAGTAGCCGCTCTATTCTTTCGATAGCTAAATTCAAAACGTAAAATCTCTAAAAACATAGTATTATCGGTTTAGGCATTAGCAAAAATTTTCGTGAAATAAACATCTTCCAAATCTCCTTCAACAGCATCAAAAGTGCCATCTGGATTGCTATCAGCTAAAATGTGTATCACAGGTGACCCTCCAATCAGTTTATCAGAAATCAATGTATAGTTTCTCTTATATTCCTCTAATTCAGTCTTTTGAATACGCTTACGCCATATTTTTCCTTCTATTTCTTTGATAGCATCAAATGGATTTCCTTTATAAAGTACCTGCCCTTTGTTAAACACAGCCATATCCTGACACAACTCTTTCACATCGTCAACAATATGGGTTGAAAGTATCACAATCGTATTTTCGCCTAATTCTGATAGAAGATTTAAAAAACGGTTACGTTCGGCGGGGTCTAGTCCTGCGGTGGGTTCATCCACAATAATCAATTTAGGATTCGCTAACAAGGCCTGAGCAATGCCAAAGCGTTGCTTCATACCGCCTGAGTAACCACCCAAATTCTTTTTGCGAGCATCCCAAAGATTAGTTTTTTGAAGTAATGATTCTACCAATTCTTTGCGTTCTTTGGCATTAGTAATGCCTTTTAAAACGGCTAGATGGTTTAATAGCGTAATGGCATCTACTTTAGGATATACGCCAAATTCTTGTGGTAAATATCCCAAGGTTTTACGTACTTCCTCTTTTTGTTTTAATACGTCTATATCGCCTAATGTTATCGTGCCTGTATCTGCTTCTTGGAGGGTTGCTATGGTTCGCATCAAAGAGGATTTACCCGCCCCATTTGGGCCTAATAAACCAAACATGCCTTGATTGATTGTTAAATTTACGTTTTGGAGCGCTTGAACACCATTGGAATACGTCTTATTTAGGTTTGTAATCGTTAGTTGCATAAAGTTTGGAGTTTAATTTTATACAAATTAACATTTTACCTCCATTTATTTTTCAGAATGTGATGAAAACATTGATGATTAGATAAATGGCAAAAAAAGCAAATATGAATCATCTCGTTTTTTTGCTTTGGAATAATAAGTTTTAGAGCTTTTAGATTTATTACCGTCTAGTCCTTACTTTTCTTTCCTTGATGAAAGAAAAGTAACAAAAGAAAATCAAGAATTCCTAAACTCGCTTCGCTCAAACAGTAGGAATTCGATTTTCCTCAATCATAAAACATGAGTCATTACGAATTTTTAAATCATAAAAAAAGCGGTCTAAAAACTAATTTAGATCGCTTTTTTGTGATTGATGTTCCCTGAATTCCTACTGTTTGAGCGGAGCGAGTTTAGGAATTCTTGATTTTTTTGTTACTTTTTGCATCAAGGCAAAAAGTAAGGACGAGTATAACTCCAAAAGTTTTTGAAATCTTCTAAAATTCACTATTTTATTAGAAAATTCGATATCATTCATGTTTATAATTTTAAAATTAGGTAGGACTTATATTTGCTTGATGAGCTTGTATGACTGAAAAACGCTATTTCGCTTTAGGTTGAAAAAAGTACATCCCTAAATACAACAGAAAAGAAAAAGTACAAATCCAAAGTCCACAAGCTTCTCTGGCTAATTCTTGATTAATGGTTTTCATTGATAAGCCACCACCTTCTGAGAAAAAGCCTTCCCATGAAGTCATTTGAAACCAACTATTCAATCCCGCTACAAAAGACATGATAGCTACCACTACCAGCAATTCAGGATTGCTTTTACCTTGATAGGCTTTTAATGAACAATAAGCAGCCACTAAGTAAATCGGAATCCAAAGTACAGGGTCAGGGTCATTATATTGCCACCCTGCAAACAATAAGAAAATCATGGTAAAAACTATGCCGAGGTATTTCATTTTTTTTGAGTGATGAGTTAAAAGTTGTGAGTTTTTGAGTTTCGAGAGGTGAGTTAAGAGTCATGAATTGTCATTCCTAATATACGTTACCCTCAAATATTTTAAGCTTACTGCTCAAAGCTTATAGCTTACAGCTAAAAACTTACTTACAAAAAGTCTCAATAGCCTGTTTAGCATCTGTATAGCCCAAACGGCTCGCCATTTTAAAACTCAAACAACTATCATCAGAGTTCCCTCGTTTTTGTTGAACTACGCCCAAACCATAATAGGCTTTAGCGAATTTATTATCAGCTTTGACCGCATTTGTAAAATCTTCTAAAGATTTATCCAATTCACCCAATTGGAAGTAGATATTCCCACGGTTATACAAAGCATTGGTTTCTTTAGGGTCTATCTGAATAGCTTTGTCGAAATCTACAATGGCTTCTTCTGTTTTATGTAAGGCTGCTAAAATAATACCTCTTTTAACGTATAGCTCTGCGGTGTCTGGCTGTATTGCAATGGCTTTAGTACAATCTTCATAAGCTCCATCCCAATCCGATTTTTCCATTTTTACTGAAGCCCTGTTAAAGTATGGTTGGTAATTGTTAGGGTCTAGTTTAATGGCTTGTTCGTAATCTAGCAAGGCGGTAGTAAAATCTTTCAATTCAAAATTAGCAGCACCACGCATATTAAAAGCTTTGGCATTGGCAGGGTCTTTGTCGATAGCCTGATTCAGATATTCAATGGCTTCTCTAGGCTTACCTTGTTTCAATTGTTCTTTCGCTTTTTCTAAAAAAGCATCGGCTGAACCCGTACAATTCACTAAAAAAAAGCAAAAAGAGGCTAAAAAGAGAGAAAATGTAATTTTTTTTAAAATATTTTTTAGTGTCATAATGTTAAGTTAATTAACTGTAAATCAAAAGGTCATCCTATTAATCAGTCAAAGTTGACTAGATTTTATCAGAAAACTTTCCTCAAAGTTGCGGTGAAGGTTTTGAAAAAACAACAAAACCTGCCATCTTTGTGACGGCAAATTACCAGCTCCCTCCGAATCCCCCAGGTCTTGACCGAAGCAAGGGTAGGCAGGTTGTAGCGGTGAATTTGCCTTTTTTTGTTTTATGTCCATCCAGTGCTCTTCAACAATCTTCATATTAAATATCTTTGTAACATAGTAAAGCAAAAACAACTGTTCTATACTGTTATAATTTTTATTAAATAATTCTCTGCATTCTCAAATGCTTTTCCTAATTTTGTATCAAGTATTAATGACAGATTAAAGACAGTGTAATTCCATCTGAAATTTCCTTTCGATTTTCATATAGCGTTAAATTAACATAATTCTCAAAAAACATATCAACATGAAATTTTTTATTGACACAGCCAATCTCAAAGAAATCCAAGATGCTCAGGATTTAGGTGTATTAGACGGAGTAACTACTAATCCATCTTTAATGGCAAAAGAAGGAATCAGCGGTAAAAACAACGTTCTTAAACATTATAAAGCAATTTGTGATATTGTTGAAGGTGATGTTTCTGCGGAAGTAATCGCAACTGATTTTGAAGGAATGGTTCGTGAGGGAGAAGAATTAGCAGAATTAGACGAGAAAATAGTCGTGAAAATTCCGATTACTAAAGACGGAGTAAGAGCACTTAAGTATTTCTCAGAAAAAGGAATTAAAACAAACTGTACGTTGATTTTCTCTGCTGGTCAAGCTTTATTGGCAGCTAAAGCAGGTGCTTCTTATGTTTCTCCATTTATTGGTCGTTTAGATGATATTTCATTTGACGGTATCCAATTAATCGAGCAAATTCGTACAATTTATGATAACTATGGTTTTGATACTGAAATCTTAGCTGCATCTGTGCGCAACCCAATCCATATTATCAGATGTGCTGAAATCGGTGCTGATGTAATGACTGGACCGCTTTCTGCGATGTTAGCATTATTAAACCACCCATTAACTGATAGCGGTTTAGCAAAATTCTTAGCTGACCATGCTAAGACTAATGCTTAGTAGCTTTGAGCAATGAGTTTTTTAGCTTTCGGATGTCAGCCTTCGGCTATCGGAATTATAAATAACAATAAAAAAGCTCTTCAGACTTTAGTGTTTGAAGAGCTTTTTTTGTTTAGGCTTTCGGAAGTGGAGTGGGCTTTCCTTTCGGTCATCAGCAACCAGTTTTTAAAATGAAAATTAATAAAGGCTGACAGCCGATATCCGATATCCGAAAGCTCATTGCTCAAAGCTTACATCTCAAAGCTAGAAAACAAGCTATCCGATAGCCGATGTCCGAAATCTGAAAGCAAAAAAAGCTCATTGCTCAAAGCTCACATCTCAATGCTCAAAAAAGCTAATTTATCGGTACTAACACTTTTACACTCATATTTCTACCCATATTATAAACCCCACGATTACCAGTAGTCTGGTTAACATCTAAATATTTCAATCTACTTTGATGGCTTTGATAAGCATTATCCAATAGATTATTAATATTTAGATAGATAGCAAATAAGGCTTTCTTTTTTTGATTGGTAACAGTAGCACCCGTGCCAATATTAATAAGAGAATAAGCAGGTGTTTTTGTTTCAGTATTATAAGCCAACAACGCATTGTTTTGTTGTTGGTTATGCTCTAATTCTACAGAGAAGTAAGCGCCTCTTAAATGTTTTCCCCAATTGTTTTTAGTTAGTTTAATGTTACTCAACCATCTTGGCGGAGGCATAAAAGGTAGGTATTTAGCAGAATCAGTTTTTGCTGAAAGGTTTACTCCATTCACTGAAGAGTAGCTTTGTGTAATACTAAACCATCGTGCTGAGGCAGGGTTATAAGTAACCACAGCTTCCATACCCAATAAACGTGCGTTACCTTGCTGATAACGAAAGACAGGCACACCATTGATAATAGAATCTTTTCCTGTGATATTCTGAACACGCTCTGAAAAGGTATAGTGATTGATGCGATTACTGAACAGATTGACATCAATGTATAGCGAACTATTTTCAAAAGTAAGTCCTAAATCATTTTGCAAGGATACTTCTGATTGTTGGTTGATATTACCGATTTCATAGCGAAAAGTACCTGCGTGTTCGCCATTTGAGGATATTTCAGGTACAGAGGGTGCTCTGAAACCACGAGCAACATTTGTTTTTACCGATAATAAATTATTGATTTTGTAAACAGCACCAAAGCTTCCTGTGGCGTTTTGAAATGTCTTGTTAAACCCTGCAAAACGTTCAGTAGTGTTAGCAGAAGGTTTGGTTTGAAATCTTCCTTCTGTATCAATATACAGTTTATGAATATCCAACTGGCGGAGGTCAAACCTAAGTCCACCACTCATGAATAATCGATTGATTTTCTTTTTTGCAAACACAAATATGCCATTATCTAGCAAATTGAAATCTGGATACAATGTTTCATTCCCACGATTGTTCATCGTTTGAGCCATTCCATTGGTACCAATCGTGATTTCAAGATTGTTTTTCTCTGCCAAATTAAACCTTGCATCATAATAAAGTGTCTGCAAGAAAAAATATAAATCAGCTTCAAAAGGTTTTAGTACATTTCCGTATTCTTGGCGGTGATTCTGAGAATAAGCCAAATTCAAGCTGAAAGTATTTCTACCCAACATTAGATAATTATTCCAAGATACTTTGTAGTTAGTTAACGACTGCGAATTAGATGGATTGATAGCAGGATTTTTTAATTCCTCCTCCGATACTCTTTCAACGTTTGCTTTTCCGTTAATTAATACCTGTTTGGTAAAGTATCCTTGCTTATCCCTCATGCCGTCAATGATATTAATATCTTGCCCAAACTTTGAAAAATATATCCTTGAAAAGCCCCATTTCTTATTCAATCCAATCATACCAGAATAATCAAGCTCTCTGAATTTAGAACCATAGACCAATCCATCATAAGGGTTCTGATAATTCCCTGCATTTTTATTGCTCAATCTTCCTGTCCAGACCAACCCATTTTTATTTCCCCCCAGATTAACGGAAAATCCGTGTAAGCCATTATTTGTTTGATAGTTGTATAAAACACTTCCATTAATTTTTTCTGATTCTGTTGGGGTGGGTGATATTACGGAAATAACCCCTCCTAAACCATCAGAACCATACATCAGTGACCCCGCCCCACGGATGATTTCATATCGTTCTATCGAAAACTCATCAATATGTAAGCTGTGTTCTTCGCCCCATTGGTTGTCTTCCTGACGGACACCATCATGCACTGTGATTACTCTATTGAAACCCAACCCACGAATAATGGGCTTTGATAGGGTAGGCCCCGTCATGATTTGTGAAACTCCAGGCAATTTTACAATGGCATCTACTAAATTGGTTGAAGTACTTTGTAACCATTGAGCCCTAGAAAGTGCAGCAATGGGTACTGGACTTTCTTTGACCAATGTTTTTATGCCTGCGCCTGTCACTACTACTTCTTCTAAGGATGTAGCAGCATTTTCCATGGCAAAGTTTTGATGAATGGTATCTTGAATTTTTATTTTTTGTGTAATGGTTTTCAATGAAACATAGCTTACCTGAATCGTAAAATCACCCTTCGGTAAGTTTTTGATGTGATAAAAGCCATTTACGTCAGAATTAGTCCCTGTTCTTAATTCTGGAATATAAATGTTGGCACCAATGACGGCTTCATTGGTTTCGGTAATCGTTACTTTCCCTGAAATGGCGTGCTGACTATATGCTTTGTTGAAAATAAAACTAGCCATGATTAAATAAAGTATCGGTTTGGAGAAATTTTTCATTTTGTATTTCTAATTAATAATTTAGATTAGTCTAAAAATTATTCAAATATAGAACATAAAAATTAATTAGCTAGTATAAAATAATAAAAATATTGCTAATTTTTAAAAATTTATAAAGCAACTACCTTGTAAATCAGGTGATTAATGGTTAGGTAAGTTTGTTGTTGATAAATAAGATACTTTTGGGGGCATTTAAAAACGTTATACAGCAAGTTGAAAAATAGCTAATGAATGTTGATTTTACGATGTCAGAAGATGTTTGGGAGAGGGAGATTATCGTAAATAAGGAGACTAACACACAAAAAATAGTTAAGTGTTATCATTTTGTCAGTATATTTGAAAAAATAACATAGCAAGCAAAAAATGTTTACATCAGAACCCGTAGTTGTCATTGAGAGTGCATTTGTATATCAAAACGAACGCGTAGTTTTAAGCGACGTTAACTTTAGTATCAACAAAGGAGAGTTTGTTTTTTTGATAGGAAGAACAGGAAGTGGAAAAAGTTCTTTACTAAAAACATTATACGCTGATCTTTGGCTACAACAAGGTAAAGCCAAAGTGGCAGGGTTTATTATTGAAAAATTAAAGTTAGCCGACCGTCCTTTTCTTAGGCGAAAAATTGGGGTTGTATTTCAGGATTTCCAATTGTTTATGGATAGAAATGTTCAGGAGAACTTAATGTGGGTTTTGGAAGCAACAGGGTGGAGTGATAGTGCAAAAATGAAAGCAAGAGTTGCTGAAGTATTAATGCAAGTGGGTATGTCAACGTCTCGTGATAAAATGCCACACCAACTTTCAGGAGGGGAACAACAGCGAGTAGTAATAGCCAGAGCTTTATTGAACGAACCGCAAATACTGTTTGCAGATGAGCCAACGGGAAATCTAGACCCAGAAGTTTCGGGACAAATCCTAGAGCTTTTTCACGAAATTAACAAAGCTGGTACAGCCATTTTAATGGCAACGCATGACTTTGATATGATACGCAAGTTCCCTGCTAGAATCTTGAAATGTGAAAACGGACAAGTAAAGGAACAATAGTAAAATGCCTGATTGTAAATAGTAATGTTTTACCTTGAAGTACCAATTTTAAACACACTTAATAATATCTCGACCTATGAAAACAACATTTTTATGTATCACATTTCTGTATTTCTTCAGTAATACTTTTGCTCAATTTAACAAAAAACATGAGCCTTTTGCTCATACATTTTCTATTGTTGCTCGCGATAGTAAGACGGGCGAAATGGCCGTTGGCGTACAAAGCCACTGGTTTAGCGTCGGTACTGCCGTTTCGTGGGGACAGGCAGGCATTGGAGTGATTGCTACACAAAGTTTTGTGAATAAATCATTTGGAATAAGAGGTTTAGCATTGTTGAAAAGTGGGAAAACGGCACAGGAAGCTTTGGATATTCTTTTATCAAATGATGGTGGAAAAGAGGTTCGTCAGGTAGGTATTGTCGATGCAAAGGGTAATGTAGCGGTGCATACTGGTAAAAATTGTGTAGATTTTGCTGGACATATTAAAGGAACTAATTATTCTGTTCAGAGTAATATGATGCTTAATAATAAAGTACCATCTGCCATGTCAAAAGCTTTTCAAGATAATTGGAGATTGCCTTTGGCAGAAAGAGTACTGAAAGCATTAGAAGCGGGACAGGCAGTAGGAGGGGACATCAGAGGAAAACAATCTGCTGCTTTATTGGTTGTAAAAGGTACATCAACTAACAAACCGTGGGATGAAGACCATCTGGTGGATTTAAGAGTAGATGACCACCAGTCTCCGTTAGTAGAGCTTGCCAGACTTTTGAAAGTTCGCAGAGCATACGACCACATGGATGCTGGAGATTTGGCGACAGAAACCAGTAATATGAAAAAAGCCATGGAGGAGTATAACGCTGCCATGAAACTTCTGCCTAATAACATTGAAATGCAATATTGGACAGCCATTACAATGGCGAATAATAAGGGTATCATAAAGGCATCTGAAATGCTTCAGAAAATATATGCCAAAGAACCTAATTGGCGAGAAATGACAAAACGATTACCCAAAGTAGGTTTATTAAAGGTATCAGACTTGGATTTGAAGGAATTAACTAAATAGTTTATTTAACTAAAATTAACACAAAATACAGCAATAAAAACGCTGTATTTTACATTTTAAAAAGTACAGTACGGGTTGTAGTACTTGAAAATAATCAATTTTATTATGCAATATTCAATTCTATGGGCAGACGACGAAATCGATTTGCTTAAACCATATATTATGTTTTTGACCCAAAAAGGGTATGATGTTACACCTGTTAATTCTGGCGCGGATGCTTTAGAGGAGGTAGAAAAAAAGAAATTTGATGTAGTATTTCTCGACGAAAATATGCCTGGCATGACAGGCCTAGAGGTACTTCCAAAAATAAAGCAATTGAAGCCTAATTTGCCAGTTGTGATGATTACGAAGTCGGAAGAGGAGGATATTATGGAAGAGGCAATTGGTTCTAAAATTGCTGATTATCTGATTAAACCATTGAACCCTAATCAGATACTGCTTTCTGTAAAGAAAATTTTAGATAAAAAACGCCTCGAAGAAGAGAAAACCAATTTGTCTTATCAGCAAGAGTTCCGTCAGTTAGCGATGCGCTATCAAGACAAAATGGACTATGCTGAATGGGCGGATGTTTATAAGAAGTTGCTTTTCTGGGAATTGGAAATTGATAGAACAGAAAACAAGTCGATGGCAGAGGTAATGAACATGCAGAAGTCGGAAGCCAATGCTAATTTTTCAAGATTTATTACCGATAACTATGAAAATTGGTTGAATGAACCCAAAGGGAATAATCCTATTCTTTCACATCAATTGATGAGAAAAAAGGTTTTCCCATTGCTCCGAGAAGATTCTCCTCTTTTCTTTGTATTGATAGATAACTTGCGTTTTGACCAATGGAAAGTATTAGAAGGATTAATTCAGGATTATTTCTCGGTGGAAGAAGAATCGACTTATTATTCTATTTTACCTACTACTACGGCTTATGCTAGAAACGCTATTTTCTCGGGTTTGATGCCTTCTGAAATAGAAAAACAATATCCTAAACATTGGGTACAAGATATTGGGGATAACGAAGATGAAGAAGGGTTCAATCAGCACGAAGAATTTTTCTTTCAAGAACAAATTCGTAAGAGTAGAATGCCTTTTGCAGTAAAGTCATCTTATCACAAAATCATTCATAACAACCAAGGGAAAAGTTTGGTTGAAAATTTCTCAAAGCTACTTCAAAATCATTTGAATGTAGTGGTTTACAACTTTGTGGATATGTTGTCGCATGCGAGAACAGACATGGCAATGATTAAAGAACTTGCCCCAGATGAGTCAGGATATAGAAGTTTGACAGCCAGTTGGTTTACCCACTCGCCTTTGTTTGATTTATTAAAGAAAATCTCTGATAAAAAAGGAAGATTAATCATCACAACTGACCACGGGATGATTAGGGTACAAAATCCAGTGAAGATTGTTGGCGACCGTTCTGTCAATACAAACCTACGTTATAAACAAGGTAGAAACTTAAACTGGGACGATGAAAACCATCTGTTGGTTTGTAGAAAACCAGAGCGTTTTTTCTTGCCAAAAGTAAATGTATCTACCACTTATGTATTTACTAAAGAAGATTATTTCTTTGCGTATCCAAACAATTACAATCATTATGTAAGTCATTACAGGAATACGTTTCAACACGGAGGAATATCGTTAGAAGAATGTATTATTCCATTTGTGTATCTGACGGCAAAGTAAGTTATTAACTAAAAAGAGCTGTGGAATAATCATCCACAGCTCTTTTTTAGTTACGAAAATATTTTTCTCTGCGCTTCTTCCAAATCTTCAGGAATATCTATTCCAAAACTATCATAAGGCGTTATCGCAATCGTAATTCTAAAGCCGTTAGCCAGCCATCTTAATTGTTCTAATGACTCAACTTTCTCTAACAGTGCAACGGGCAATTTTGTGATTTTCTTCAATACATCTACTCGATACGCATAAATGCCGATATGCTTGAAATAATCGTGAGCATTTAGCCATTTATCTTTTTCGATGCCCCTCAGATAGGGAATAGTTTGTCGGGTAAAGTAAATCGCTTCGTTGAAATTATTGAAAATAACTTTAGGCGTATTAGGGTTAAATAAAGTAGCCTCGTCTTCAATACGCTTTACTAATGTTGCCAACTCGGTTTTACTAGTCAGGCATTTAACTAAAATGTCAATCTGCTTGGGTTGGATAAAAGGCTCGTCGCCTTGAATATTGATTACATAATTATATCTTTGGAATTCTTTGCCCTCTTTTCTTCGGTCGGTTTTTGAAACGATTTGTAATGCTTCGAAACAACGATCAGTTCCGCTTGGATGTTTAGAGGAAGTCATCACTACTTCGCCCCCAAAGCTTTTTACGTGTTCAACAATTCTTTGATCGTCTGTAGCAACTACTACCTTTGAGAGCAGATTAGATTTTGAGGCTTGTTCATAAACACGTTGAATCATGGATTTTCCGTTAATATCCACCAAGGGCTTTCCAGGGAAACGTGTGGAAGCATAGCGAGCAGGAATAATACCTAATATTTTTAACACTGATAAATTGGATTAGGATGAAATTGCAAAAATATATGTTTAAACTTGTAATCGAAGATTCAAATTGAAATGTAAAATAACAATAAAATTTATGCTAAAAAAAATAGAGGAAGCTTTCGGTGGGAAAATTTGGAATACAGCCTTTTTTAATGATAGAATGGTGTTGGAAATAAGGGATGAAACTAGCCGACAAGTAAGCTTTTCTGCATTGGATTTAAAAACGGGCAAAATTTTATGGAAAGACTTTTCTCCTGAAAAATCGTGGTGGTTGGGTTTAGTAGGCATTTTTGGAAATCATTTAATCTTACACAAATATTCAGACCAACAAAAACCTGAACCTTTGGGAGTAATCGTTATCAACATTGATAGTTGTGAAATTAAAGAAAAAATAGAGGATTGGATTTTCTTTAGTTGTGATGGCAATATTTTAGTGCTTTATCAGTTAGATGAAAGTAATATGCCAGTTTATCATAAAATTGCGATAGAAACAGTGCCATTTTATGATTTTGTTCCAGACCAAAATGAGCATTTGGTTAGGCATTATCTCGATTCAAGTCCGTATTTTCCAACGATTTTTAGATTCCTCTACCAATTAATAAATATTGAAGCCCAAAATGGGGTAGATTATCTTGAAGTCAATGACAAAATTATAATTTCTTACTATATTTACAGAGGAAACCAATTCCAAAACTATTTATTAGTAACCAATAAAGAGAAACAAATTCTACTGCATGATTTTATTGCTGAAAGTGAGGGAATAGGAATAGATACCTTTTCAATGAAATCTAGCATTTTATTATATATTAAAAATCAAAATCAACTCATCGGATATGAAATATAACACTAAGTCCGTTGCTAAGATTGTCTCTATCTTTCTTTTGTCAGCAACATATACTTCTGCTTTGGCAAAAGAAATTAGCCTAGATTCAGTTACAGTACGTAAAGAAGATGGAAAAACTTATGTAATTCATAAAGTAGAACCCAGACAAACTCTGTATTCTATTCTGAGGAAATACGGAAGTTCAATGTCTGAATTCAAAGCGGCAAACCCTGGAATATCAGAGAATATGAATATTGGGCAACAGATAAAAGTGCCTTATAACAAAGCTACTACGTATACTGTTCCTGCAAGGACATCCGCTAATCATAGTACTGCAATATTGACACCAGATCCACCAAAATCTGCCACACATACTGTAGAATATGGACAAGGGTTATATGGAATTGCGAACAAATACAAAATTTCAATTGCAGACATCAGAAGATGGAATAACTTAACGAGCGACCAATTAACGGCTGGACAAGTGCTGATTGTAGATGCAAAAGAATACGAAAAAAGTAAAAGATACGCTGATAATCAAGTTAGAACTGAGGTACCTAGAACAGAAATCTACAAACCCGTTGATGCTCCTGAACATGCTAAAATAACGGCCAAGACAGAAGAACCTTTGCCTAATGACGTAAAAACATCATCAGAAGTAGTAAGAACTGCATCAGGATATAGAAGAACTATCGAGTCGGGATTGGCAGAGTTAATTGATGTAGAAGATAACTCAGGGAAATATTTAGCATTACATCGTTCTGCGGGAGTTGGAACTTTAATTAATGTAAAAAATGTTGCTAATGGGCAAAGTATCTGGGTAAAAGTAGTAGGAAAATTGCCAGATTTAGGAAGCGATAAAGTGATTATTAAACTTTCACCAAGAGCTTTTGAAAAATTGAATCCTACTGAAAAAAGAATCAGAGCAGAGCTTAATTATATGACCCCTTAAAAAATGCGACGCAATAAAAGACAAATTACTTTTGGGCATATCGTGTTTAATGTTCTTTACGCATTAGCATTTCCAGCCATATCAACTTTTGCTTTTTTATATACTGTTTTGGTATGGATTTTTTCTATTCCATCTAAGATTATCGCATTTGTTGCTTCAAGAATTAAATAAACTAGTGGGAATGAATCAGTTGACTCATTCCCACTAGTTTTATATTTCCCCTTCAAAAATGACTAACTACGTCGCAGATTTATTAGAAGAAAAGTATTTAAAGTATAATCAGCCTAATTTTATTCCAAACGATCCAATTTCTATTCCACATCTTTTTACTAAAAAAGAAGACATCGAAATCATGGGTTTCTGGTCAGCCGTATTGGCGTGGGGTCAAAGAAAAACCATTATCAATAAGTGTAAAGAATTGATAACGTTGATGGATGGTAGCCCTCATGATTTTATTATCAATCATCAAGATTCAGACCTCAAACCGTTTCTATCGTTCAAACATCGTACCTTCAACGATATTGACACCCTTTATTTTATCGCTTGGTTTCGTCATTATTACCAAAAATATGAATCTTTAGAAGAAGGTTTTCTGGTTGAATATACGTCATCAGAGCATACGAATGTCAAGCAGAACCTTATGTCTTTTCATGAGCTTTTCTTTAGTCTGGAAAACTATCCAGAAAGAACAAGAAAGCACATTGCCACACCCCTGAAAAACTCTTCTTGTAAACGCCTGAATATGTTTTTGCGTTGGATGGTTCGTAAAGATAGTCATGGGGTTGATTTTGGTATTTGGCATCGTTTAGATACTTCAAAACTCATTTGTCCTTGTGATGTTCATGTAGAGAGAGTCGCGCGTAAATTAGGCTTAGTAGAAAGACCAAAACCAGATTGGCAAATGGCAGTAGAATTAACTGAAAACTTGAAATTGCTCGATGCCAAAGACCCTGTAAAATATGATTTTGCGTTGTTCGGTTTAGGAGTAGAAGGCGAAATGTAAAATACGTAGAAATGAGCATTTAGCTTTGAGCATTGAGTTTTTTAAAATAGTAAACAATAGCGTTAACAATATCTTTCAAGATGAAAATTATCAAAGAGCCATTTGGACGTTTTACAGAGTACATTTTGTCCAATTCTGCAACGGGTGAAGCCGTGAATATTTTGCCAGCATTCGGTGGAATAATCCGTAAAATGACTTTTCAGAAAGAAGGCAAACTTTTCAATGTAATAGCTGGAGCGGATACAGACGAGCAATTGGTAAATGAAATGGCAGCTTATCCATCAGCACATTTGTTTCCTTGGGGAAACAGAATACGAGATGGAAAATATATCTTTGAAAATACTACTTATCAATTACCGATTAATGAAGTAGGACTACATAACGCTATTCATGGATTTGTGGCTTTTGCAAATTTTGAAGTTGTTCAAGAAGAGGTAGATGACACAAAAGCAAAGCTTATCATACAATTTGAATATAAAGGGAATCATGTTGGTTATCCTTTTCCTTTTGTATTAGCGATAACTAATACACTATCAAAAACTGAAGGTTTTACGATAACGTATACTATCAAGAATACAGGCTCTACAAAAATGCCAATGGTAGTAGGATGGCATCCATATTTTAAAATAGAAGGTGAAAATGCCAACGATTGGCATATCGATTTTCCTGCAGCAGAACAGTCTATTCCAGATGAACAGATGATTTCTATCAGTAAAAAACCTGTTGATTTTAGCAGAGGAATTACTTTGAACAATCAAATCCTAGATGCTGTTTTTACTGTTAAAAAAGCAGAGAAAATTAGGGCTGTGCTTCATTCTCCTAAACAGAATGTTTCTATCAATGTTTGGCAAGAAGGACTGGATAATCAATTTACTTTTATGGTTGTTTATATTCCACCAACACGAGATTGTGTGGCTATAGAGCCAATGACGGGCAATACTAACGCTTATAATTCTGGAGATGGCTTGTTGGCTTTGTCAGCTGAGGAAACCTATCAAGTAAGCTGTGGCGTATTTTTATCATAAAAATCATGAGTCATTCCAATTTTTAGAATCAAAAAAAACGGTCGAAAACTTATTCCGATCGCTTTTTTTGATTGATGGATAACGAATTCCTACTGTTTGAGCGAAGCGAGTCGGTTCGCCGATGCGATTAGGAATTCTTGATTTTCTTTTGCGGTCCGCCGCGCGGTTACTTTTCTTGTATCAAGACAAGAAAAGTAAGGACTAGACGATAATAAATACCAAACCTCTAAAACTTATTTTTCTAAATAAAAAAAGAAAGATTCATGTTTATATTCTTATTTTTTACGATGCTGTATTCTTTCATATACCATCTGAATGATACCATCTTTCAAACCTAAATCGGGTACAAATATTTTTTTAGCCCCTGCACATTCCATTGCTGATAAATAGATTTGTGCGGCGGGAACAATTACATCTGCACGGTCGGCGTTTAATCGTAATTTATTGATTCTCTCTTCGTAAGTAAACGACGCTACATAGTTTTTCAAGCGTACCAATTCTTCATAACTAATAGAAGTAGCATCTTGATGATTAGGAGAAATATTGAATAATTTACTAATGTTTCCACCAGTACCTACAGCGGTAATATTAGCTGTTTTTACATCAATATTGCTTTCAATCCATCTACGCATTTTATCCCAGTCGCCCTCTTTTTCCTTATGTTCTAACAAACGGACAGAGCCAATTTTGAAAGATTTTGAAGCGATTTTCTTTCTTTCCGAGTAAATGTTCAGCTCAGTCGAACCTCCACCTACGTCGATGTGCAAATAATTAGCATCATCCAAGGCTTGTACTACTACGTCGTTGATAAGTTCAGCTTCTTTAGCGCCTTCGATGATATTGATTTTCATATCCAAAATTTTATGGATACGTGTAATCACAGCTTCGGCATTTCCTGCTTCACGCATGGCAGAAGTAGCACAAATCATATAATCTTTTACTTCGTGTAAGTCTAATAAAAGTTTATAGGCATTTAATAATTTGAATATTCTTACCTCAGACTCAGGGCTGATTTCTCCGTCATTAAATACATCATGTCCCAAACGTAAAGCAAAACGAACGTATTCTACTTTTTTAAAACTTATTTTACCATCGTTTTCCAGCACTCTTGAGATTTGCATTCTGGCGGCATTCGAGCCGATGTCAATTGCGGCAATTTTCATGAATAATAATTTTGAATGATAATATTATAATTTGTTAAAGGTAAAGCCATTTCCTTCCTCCTCAAAATCAAGCTCTATATTTATTAAATACATCAAATGGCGCTTGTCTATTAACACTTTCAAATCGTTGATTTCGTAAAGCTCATCGTGTTCAGTCATTTTGTCAAAGCCAATCAGATAAGTAGCACTACACGCTCCACCACGTAAACCAACTCTTAAAAAATAATTCTCAGGAATGCCTTTTATACCCAAAGCCCTGATTACCTCTGTTTTGGCAGTTTCAGTAATATTGATGGGAATAATTTTAGTATCTGTCATTGATTTTTAGCATTAATGAATAAGTAAACAGCGATTGACTTAGAATAATACAGCTAAAAAGCACTTTCCAATTCAATCAATTTACAGTCTTTAATATCGATTCCTTTATTAAAGGGTAATTTCATTGGGCAAAATTACTTATTTTTGAAGGATTATCGTGAATAATAAACCCCAACATCATGGAATTAGTTGCTGATTTAATAAAGGTTTTACTTCCCGCTGCTTTAGTTTTATGGGCTATGTATCTAACAGTCAGTTCTTTCTTGAAAAAAGAATTAGTACAAAAAGAATTAAATATTAAAGCCGAAACAGCGAAAACAATCCTCCCAATTCGTTTACAGGCCTACGAACGCATGGCTTTGTTCTTAGAAAGAATTTCGCCAAATAATTTGTTAATCCGTTTGTCGGGTAGAGTTGACACCGTTGCAGGGTTTCAACAATTGATGTTAGGTGAAATCAGGGAAGAGTTTTCGCATAACCTTGCTCAACAAGTATATATGAGTGATGAAGCTTGGTTGAACATCAAAAATGCCATGAACGAAATTGTAGCATTGATTAATTTATCAGCCAAAGATATAGACCCAAATGCTCCTTCACTTGAGTTATCAAAACGTATTCTGGAAGTAGTACTTTCTAAAAATATTGCTCCATCGGACGATGCCCTAAAATTCTTAAAACAAGAAATGCGTAATAATTTTATGTAGGATTGGCGCTACATTAATTTCTTTTTCAACCAACGATTCAATTGTTTGTCAATCTTGAAAGTGTATAGATTGCTAAGGATAATCAACGCTAGAATAGTGAGTAACGTGAAAGCCCAACCAAATGGTGAAAAATAAGCACCAAATGAATAGATCATTAAAACGCCAGTATTTTCATGTATTAAATACAAAAAGTAGGAAGACTCACCAATATCGCTCAATACTTTATTTTCAAAAAAGGCAAGCTTATCTGGGACATAGATAAATAAGAAAAATAACAAAAACATACCTATATAGATAGCTTTTGTAGTGAAATTAACGCCTGAATAAATAATAAATAGCGAGAAAAATAGGAGGTAGATTTTGATATAAAGAGGTGTTACAATGTTGTTATGCTTGTTTTTAAATAAGGAATAAAACAAAACGCCAATAGCGAAGAAAGGCAAATAAGTGATTAAGTTAAAGCCCTCTTGCATCCATTTTGAATAATCCCTCAAAAAAGATGGAATTAAAGCAATACGTATTAAGCCTGAAGAGAATAAATTAATATTTAGTTTGAAATCATTCACAATGATGAAATTAACAACAACCAAAATAGTTGAAGTCAGCATGAAATTTTTAAGAAATCTCTCTTTATTATAATAATAGATGGTACTAGAAAGGAAATAGAATTGTAACTCAGGCCAAAGACTCCAATAAGAATCATTTAAATAATGGAGTTCTACGTTAAATTTGCTGAATAAGCTATTCAATAAATTTGGATGAATAAAAGTAATGCTCGGTATAAAATTAACTATCTGATGACTGTTGTAAAATATATTATTAGTATCAAAAAGGTTGAAAATAACGTAGGTAATTATTGAGGCAATAATCATGGAAGGCAATAACCTCATTAATCTTTTCTTCCAAAAGGAACGAAAATATTGAGTGTTATCGAGCGTGAAAAATATTACAAATCCACTAATGATAAAAAAGAACTCTACTCCTAAATAGCCCCATCTAAAGTAGTCATAATCATTATTATAAGGATATAATGAAATAGGATATAAAGGCGGTATCCTTCGTGAAAAATAGTGAAAAAGCATTACTGATAATATTGCCAATGCCCTAAAACTATCCAATAATGTAATGCGAGTTTTTATCATATTTTTTGATAGGATTATTTTTTATAGTTTATACAACTTGAAGTGTTTGCAAATTACACTATTCAATCTCAATTCTCCAAGTTTTCATAAATTGTATTTATTTAAGACAGTAGCTAGTTTGGAGTAATTAATCGGACTTTGATGATATGTCTTTAAAGAAGAAAAAAGCAATTTTAATTCCATTTGGTACGATTGAAAGTTTGTCGATATGGGTGCTGGAAATGGCTACCATAAATTTCAATTCCGCTTGGTACGATTAATAGTTCGATATCTGTTTTGTCGACGAGTACTCCTTCTAGTCGTTGGTTCACTTACGACTCAACAGTAAAAAGAGCGTCTGCTCATGCTGTATAAAATGTTCTCAGAAGGAGTGAATTTAGATTAGTCAACTTTTAAAAAGTTGACTAATCTGTAAAAAGTTAATTAATCGGTAAAACATAATAACAAATCTAAACCTTCAACTTAGTCTCCGCCTTAATTTCAGACATGACAAAAATGCTATGAGTGCTACCAATGTTTTCTAAAGAAGCTAATTTGTTCATCAGAAAACCTTGGTATTCACGCATATCGTGCACGATGATTTTTAGCATAAAATCATAATCTCCTGAGATATTATAACATTCCTGTACTTCATCAAGCTGAACAATTTCTTTGACAAATTTTGCCCCTGCTTCCTGCGCATGTTCCTTTAGGCGAATGCTACAAAAAACCATTAAATCTTTCTCGATTTTCTCGCGATTTACCAAGGCAACATAGCCTTTTATTACCCCTTCTTTTTCAAGTCTTCTTACACGTTCATAAACGGGAGTAGGCGATAGATTCAGCCTGCTTGATAATTCTTTGGTTGTCAGATGAGCATCTTCTTGCAAATGCTTTAAAATTTCTCTATCAGTTGAGTCTAGTTTCATGTTGATGTGTTTGGGTGGTTTAAGTATTCACTAAGATAATTTATCTGCTATTTATTAAATAAAGGTTTGAATTTAATAAATATTGTCCATTTTTTTGTTTTAAAGTAGAAATTGTATCCAATTTTATTTAATAAAGCAAATGAATTATCTTTTTGGGATAACTTTGTGCCTAATTTATGTTATTTGGATGAACACAAGTATTTTTGTATTTTATTATAAACGAAATCATGGATTTATTCAGTGTTTTTACCCGAATATTCATCTAAATGTAAGTCTATAATATTGTGCCACGGAAAGATAAATAAGTAAATAAAGCTCAAAGCTTCTGGCTTATAGCTCATAAAAGATATGAACAATCCTAATATAAGAGAAATCTTGAAAAACAGAATCCTAGTGCTTGATGGTGCTATGGGGTCGTTGATTCAAGAATATAAATTAACTGATGCTGATTACCGTGGTGAAAAGTTTCGCAATTTCCCGCATGAAGTGAAGGGAAACAACGATATGCTTTCTATTACAAAACCAGAAGTAATCAAAGAAATTCACGCTAAGTATTTTGAAGCAGGTGCTGACATTGCCGAAACAAATACCTTTTCAGGTACTTCTATCGCGATGGCTGATTACCACATGGAAGAGTATGTCTATGAATTAAACTATGAATCAGCTAAAATTGCGCGTGAAGTAGCAGATTTATACACTGCTAAAAATCCTAATAAACCTCGTTTTGTAGCAGGTTCTATTGGTCCAACAAACCGTACACTTTCGCTTTCGCCTGATGTAAATGACCCGGGTTACAGAGCAGTGACTTTTGATGAATTGGTTGAGGCATATTACGAACAAATACAAGGTTTAGTAGATGGTGGTGCGGATGTATTATTAGTAGAAACTATCTTCGATACATTGAACGCTAAGGCGGCTTTGTATGCGATAGATTTATATCAGAATGATAAAAAGAACGGAACTATTCGTCCTTTAAAAAGTACATCTATTCCCAAACAAAATAATCCTAAAGCAGTACTAGCTAATCCAGAAACTAAAATTCCTGTAATGGTTTCTGGAACAATTACAGATGCTTCGGGACGAACGTTATCTGGACAAACCACCGAGGCTTTCTTGGCTTCTGTTTCACATATTGATTTACTTTCAGTGGGGTTAAACTGTGCTTTAGGTGCCGACTTAATGCGTCCTTATGTACAGATTTTGGCTGATAAAGCACCGTTTATGGTGTCTGCCCACCCTAACGCTGGTTTACCCAACGAAATGGGAGAATACGACCAGTCGCCAGAGGAAATGGCAGTCATCGTTGAAGATTTTCTTCAACATGGCTTTATGAATATCATCGGTGGATGTTGTGGAACAACGCCTGCGCATATAAAAGCCATTGCAGCGGTAGCAGCGAAATATCCTCCACGCCAATTACCCGAAGTACACAATCATCAGATTATTTCTGGTTTAGAGCCTTTGATTATCAAGGAAGATACCATGTTCGTGAATATTGGCGAACGTTGTAACGTAACAGGTTCAAAGAAATTTGCTCGTTTGGTTCGGGAAGGAAAATATGATGATGCCATTGCCGTAGCACGTGAACAAGTAGATGGTGGGGCACAGGTAATCGACGTAAACTTGGATGAAGGAATGATTGATGGGGTAGAAGCCATGAAAACATTCTTGAATTTATTAATGGCCGAACCAGACATTGCTAAATTACCGATTATGATTGACTCCTCTAAATGGGAAGTAATCGAAGCAGGGTTGAAATGCGTACAAGGGAAATCTATCGTAAACTCTATTTCACTGAAAGAAGGTGAAACGAAGTTCAAAGAATCGGCTGAGAAAGTAAAACGTTATGGTGCTTCGGCAGTAGTAATGGCTTTTGATGAAGAGGGTCAGGCAGATTCTTATGAAAGACGTATTGAAATTTGTAAAAGAGCTTATGATATTTTGGTGAACGAAGTTGGTTTTCCTCCAGAAGACATCATTTTTGACCCAAATATCCTGACAGTCGCAACTGGTCTGGAAGAACATAATAATTATGCTGTCGACTTTATTAATGCTACCCGTTGGATAAAAGAAAACCTTCCCTTCGCTAAAGTGTCGGGCGGTGTATCTAATATCTCTTTCTCATTCCGTGGGAATGAGCCTGTTCGTGAGGCCATGCACACTGTCTTTTTGTATTATGCTATCAAAGCTGGTATGGATATGGGTATCGTAAATGCAGGTCAGTTGGGTGTTTATGACGACATTCCAAAAGATATGCTGGAGCTTTGTGAAGACGTATTGTTGAACCGCAGAGATGATGCTACTGAACGCTTGGTAACCTTTGCAGAAACGGTAAAATCAAAAGGGAAAGAACAAGTAATAGATAATGCTTGGAGAGATTTGCCAGTATCAAAACGCTTAGAACATGCCTTAATTAAAGGACTTACAGAATTTATTGACATAGATGTAGAAGAAGCTCGCCAGTCAGTAGAGAAGCCATTGCATGTAATTGAAGGACCATTGATGGACGGTATGAATGTAGTAGGTGATTTGTTTGGAGAAGGAAAAATGTTCTTACCACAGGTAGTAAAGTCTGCTCGTGTAATGAAAAAAGCTGTAGCCTACTTATTGCCATTTATTGAAGCAGAAAAGCAAGATGGTGAAAGTTCTTCAGCAGGAAAAATACTCTTAGCTACTGTAAAAGGAGATGTACACGACATCGGTAAAAATATTGTAGGGGTAGTATTGGGTTGTAATAATTACGAAATCATCGATTTGGGGGTAATGGTACCAACTGCCAAAATTTTGGATGAAGCAAGAAAACACAATGTTGACATCATCGGACTTTCGGGTTTGATTACGCCTTCATTGGACGAAATGGTAGGGGTTGCCAAAGAGATGGAGCGTCAAGGTTTTAAAATGCCTTTGTTGATTGGTGGTGCTACTACTTCAAGAATCCACACAGCAGTGAAGATTGACCCCCATTATGCTGGACCAGTGATTCACGTGTTAGATGCTTCTAAAAGTGTACCTGTAGCAGGTAGGTTAATGCAGAGTGAGCAGACGAATCAAGAGATTTTTGATGAAATCAAAGGACAGTATGCGCAGATGAGAATTGACCATGCTAGTCGCCAAAAAGATAAAAACTATGTGCCGATTGAAAAAGCTAGGTTAAATAAAGACAAAATCGATTGGACGAATTTCAAAGCTAAGAAACCAACATTTTTGGGTAATCGTTATTTTGATAATTATGATTTAGCTGAAATCGCTAAATACATAGACTGGACTCCTTTCTTCTCAACATGGCAGTTATCAGGGAAATACCCTAAGATTTTTGATAATGAAATAGTAGGAGCGGAGGCACGTAAATTATTCAATGATGCGCAGGAATTATTGAAAGAGATTATCGATAATAAATTATTAACAGCCCGTGCCGTTGTTGGTTTTTATCCAGCCAATTCAAATGAAGATGATATTATTTTGTCAGATTTTGAAGAAGTAATCCGTGAAGTTCCTTGTGAAAAACATGGAATGCATACGCACAAAGAATATCGAGTGGTAAAAAATGACGAAACGCCAACGATTTTGCATAATCTTCGTCAACAAGGACAGAAAGCTTCACACTTGCCCAACCTTTGTTTAAGTGACTTTATTGCACCCGTAGAAACAGGTGAGCAAGATTATATCGGTGCTTTTGCCGTAACTGCGGGTATTGGTATCGAGCCATTGATTGAAAAGTATGACCGCGACCATGACGATTATAACTCTATCATGGTAAAAGCCCTTGCTGACCGTTTGGCGGAGGCATTTGCTGAATTGATGCACGAACGCACTCGTAAAGAATTCTGGGGATATTCAAACGAAGGAAACTTAAGTACCGAAGATTTGATTTCGGAGAAATATGATGGTATTCGTCCAGCACCAGGATATCCAGCTTGTCCAGACCATACCGAAAAAGCAGCCTTGTTTGATTTATTACAAGCAGAGGAAAAATTAGGAATTATTCTGACAGAAAGTTTTGCGATGTATCCTGCTAGTTCAGTAAGTGGATGGTATTTCTCGCATCCAAGCAGTAAATATTTTGGTTTAGGAAAAATAGCGAAAGACCAAGTAATAGATTATGCAAACCGTAAAAACATGAGTTTGGAAGATACCGAAAGATGGCTAGCCCCAGTGCTGAATTATGATTAACAGTAAATCGAGATTTCATCTCGATATTCGATAATAAAACACTGAATCCTCTCTTAACATTTTGTTGAGAGAGGATTTATTTTGTTATAAACCTTTTCTTAATCTATTCAATAAACCTTTCATAGCATTACTACCATGACCAGACTTAATAGTTTTATAATTAGACTTTTTTCCATCGTAATACTCATTTACAACTTTATAAGCTAAATCTACTTTTTCAGCAGGGTTCATTAATGACATATTCCTTTGCTTTTTTATGTAAGAACTGTTAAAATATATGAATTTGAGATTATTGGTTTAATGGATTTTTTAGCTCCGTGGCTGTTCTTCTAACAAGTTCATAAATAGGTTAACTAATTCTTTCACTTAAATCACATATAAAATTACTTAATCATACAGTCAGATGTTAAATTTTAGATATTATGGAAGGTTAAACGGATTTTGGTGATAAAGAGGAGATAATCAGTGCTAGTTGAGAGACCAGCCACAAAAGAAAACCCGTCAAGTTAAAAAACTGACGGGTTAAATTTATACAGTTACTATTTTTTATAAACTAGCCTTTTTCATAGGCATCACATTGGGGAGCAGTACCGTACCATGGCTTACCACTAAAGAATACAGCCGTTCCAGCATCAAAAGTACGATGTGGTTCAGGTTCGAAAGTCATGTGCTCTCTACAATAGAAGAAAAAAGTAATATTTGAATGCTCTTCTGCGTATTTTTTGGCTGCCTCTACAGTTGTTGAATAAGTAGATATAATATGGTTGTTCCATGGTGCCCCTTCAAATTCTGCAACATTTGGTTTTTTCACCCAGCTAACGGGAGTTATGGCAGCCTTATATTGTTTTGAAGCTTCTTTTATTCCATTAAAATAATCTAAATAACTTTGTTTGATTGGCCCTCGTAGTTCATCACACATTTTATTACATTGACTAACCACATCTACAATATCAAGAATGTTAAATACTATATCTACCACTGACATCACAACTGCCACAACAGTTACAAACTTTCCAAAAGCATTCATAGCCTCGAAAGCACTAGTATTAACTTCTTCAACAGGGACACCTCTCTCTTTAGCTATATTTTCAATAGTTTTACCTGCTATTTTAAGCTTATGGAACATGATTAGTATAGATGCCCCCATTAAAATGCTTTTAGCAAGTGCAACACCTTGAGGTGGCTGAAAGCCAATAAGAACATTCATGAATTTTTCAACGTCAGCATCAGTTCTGGCACTCATATTTAGTTCATCAAGGGCATCATATACTGCATTGATTTCATCACAATTGAAAAGAAGTCTTGCCGATTCTGCATACCTTCTAAAAGTTGTGGCATCTAATCTTCCAGATTTTCGTTGAACCTCAGCCGTAAATTGCAATAGATACGCTCGACAAGTTCTTGTATCTAACCCCACTGGAGCTTTGGAAGCAATTAAATTGTTATTTAACTTATATTTCTCTACATAGCGTTTTATATTATCATTGATATTTTCTGAAATATCTTTATCAACAGTTGTTAACTTATCATTTAACTCTTTTGATTTGCTAGAAATAACGGCTCGCTCTATAGTGGCTGCTGCTTCTAGCGCCGCAAACGCAGCCATCCCTAAACCAAAAGACCAAATGGAGGCTACTGCAGCGATATCGGCAGCCATTTGAGTAGCATCGGCAGCTATTGTCCGATCTCTAACATCACAAGCCAAATCATAAAGAGTATCAAACTCATTATTAACAACATGGTCTGAATCATAATCACCTACTTGCAAGAAAAGATTTTGCTCTGTGATAATATTATCAATATTTCCATCGCTCTCTGAATCCCAAGTAGCCATGTAGTTTAAATACGTCATTAAGTCTGTACTAGCCATAAAATTAGTTTTTAAATACTCCTACTCTTAAGGTTTTTCAGATTTCACCCTTACCGTAAATGCCTCCGTAAGTAAGCTCGTTTTTTAAAGTGGTAGCTGAACTCCACTTTTCAAAAGCTATTGATAACACAAATTTGAGACAAGAAAGAGGACTGTGTAAGAGGAAAAATAACCCTTTTTAAAATCGGATATAAAGCACTGTTTATAGGATTTTTATAGGTATTTTTATGGGGTATTTAAGCGAATAGCAAAATTGACTTTTGCATCAGTATAACCATACTATGTTACAAAAGTTGAGAGTAAAGACAGGGCAAAAACGGAATTGCATTAAGTACAACTACAACTTAAGCTAAAGCAGACATCTGAAAAATTATATAAACTTGAAGAAAAATTTAGAAGCATATATGAGGTTTAAACCTAAATTTAAAGCTGAATATGATGAATTATCAATGATAATCGAAGAAAGTAAGCTAGTTGAAACAGATTATCGAAAATATTTAAATTACGGAATAAGCTTATTGAAAAATATTGACTTTTATTATGAAAGAGCAGGAATTGAAAATAATAAGAAATTATTAGCTACAATTTTCCCTGAATCGTTTACTATCGAAAATAATACTTGTCGAACCAATAGAGAAAACCAACTAATAGTGCTTCTTAGAGGTGTAAAGGCTGATTTTAGGCAAAAAAATAGCGGAATAATAGACTTGAAATCTATATATTCCGCTAATGTACCCAGAGCCGGAGTCGAACCGGCATGCCAATGAAGACACAGGTGTTTGAGACCAGCGCGTCTACCAATTCCGCCATCTGGGCATTTGATTTCTCAAACTTGATGCAAAGATAAGTGATACTTTTTTACTACACAACCTTAACATTTAATTAATCTAAAACTTTTTTGTAAGTGTTCTTGTAAGTTTCTGATTACTAGCTTGATTATTGAATGAATAAATTTGAAAAAAAATTATTCATATCTCAATGATTCTATCGGATCAAGCTTTGAGGCCTTATAAGCTGGGTAAATTCCAGAAAATAAACCTACCACCACACAAACTCCAATCCCGATTGACATCCATAGCCAAGGAATGATAAAGCTTGAAGTTCCACCCATCAATAATTGAGCAAATACGTTACCAATGATAATGGCTAAGAAAATACCGCCCAGACCTCCTAAAATACAAATTACAATGGCTTCAATCAGGAATTGTAAACGAATTAGATAGGGGGTAGCTCCTAATGATTTTCGAATACCTATTTCTTGTGTCCGTTCAGTGACGGAAACTAACATAATATTCATTAAAGCAATGGCAGCACCTAATAAGGTAATAAAACCTACGCCAAAGCCTGCTATTCTAAGAATACCTGTAATACTTTCAGACTGCTTAGCCAAAGAATCCGAACGTTCTATTGAAAATGAATCTGGTTGACCGATTTGGTCTTGTCTGATAACCCTCATCACCCCTCTAGCTTCTTCTATTACGTTGTCAATATCTGTAATGTTAGGTACAGACGTAACAATATCATAAGTAAGTGTTTTGCCCTGAGCCATCTTTCTTCCAGTTTCCAAAGGCATAAAGATTACTCTGTCATCACCACCACCCATCAAACTGCCTTTTTTCTCTAATAAGCCTATTACTTTAAATTTTTGTCCAAGAATATTGATTTCTTTATCAAGAGGGTTAATGTTTTTCCCAAAAAGTTGATCTACAATGTCGACACCAATAATACAAACATTGACGGCATACTGTAAATCATTGGCTGAGAATGTTCTGCCTTTCAAAATTTTATAGCCTTTTATGTCCATAAAATTATCGTCAGTACCCATTATCCTTGAATTGGGATTGGTTTTTTTCGATTCATATTTTACTTCTACCGAAAAACTAACATTAATTTTTAGACCAATAATGGCTGAATGTCCAAATTTCTCTTTATATAATTTTGCTTCACGATAATCGATTTGGGGATAATTTTTTTCTTTTTCGCCATCTTTTCTGATTTTGAAAATATCTCTGTTTCTAAGGTCGAAGGCATTAGCACCCAAGCCTGCAAAACTGTTATTTACAGAACTTTGAATACCATCAATTACAGTAAGGCTACCAACCAAGGCAGTCACACCAATGGCAATGATTAGGGCTGTGAGGGTGGTTCTAAGCATATTTGCCCTGATAGAGCGTAAGCCCTCACGAATATTTTCTAATAAATTCATAGTTGTGGATATTGAAATGGATTCGATTTGAAACCAACATAAATTATGACGAATATATGTTTAATCCTAATCAGCATTGTGATTAGCACTAATAATATACTAAATTCGTTTATCGTTTATGAATAACAAATTTAGTTCAGAGAACTTAAATAACTTCACCAATGAAAAGGCTATTATTTCCGTTTATCATATTCTTGACGCTTACAAGCCGTTTATGGGCTTCTCAGATCTTGATTCCGATGGATGACACTCAAAAAAATCATTTAAAATCTTACGGAATTGCCTATTGGATTCTCAAAACGCATGATACAGAAGTAGAGTGGCTTTTGAACTATAGAGGAGGGGCTTTTATGTTTCCACAAGCCCAGCAATTCGAGAATGAGTTGATTATCCGAGGGGTAAGTTACGAAGTGATTTCTGAAGGACAGGCTTCGCAAATTAGGGCAGAAGTAACTAGTCCTGATGTAAATATGGATGTTGTCAAATTGCAAAAACCACCCAGAGTGGCTGTATATTCCCCTAAAACAGCCCAACCTTGGGATGATGCCGTTACCTTGGCCATGACTTACGCCGAAATACCTTATGATTTGATTTTTGATGATGAAGTAATGAATGGGAAATTACCTGAATACGACTGGCTACACTTGCATCACGAAGATTTTACAGGACAAATGGGTAAGTTTTTGAACCAAAGCGGTCAGCCGTGGTATCAGGCACAATTGAGGGAAGATAAAAAGAATGCTCAAAAATTTGGTTTTGATAAAGTGTCTCAATTGAAACTGGGCGTAGCCAAAAAGATTCAAGAATTTGTGGCAGGCGGAGGATATATGTTTGCCATGTGTACAGCTACAGATACGTATGATATTGCATTGGCGGCGGAAGGAATTGATATTGTCGATGCGTTTTATGATGGCGATGGTTATGATAAAAATGCAAATGGAAAACTTGACTTTGCTAAAACTTTTGCTTTTCAGAACTTTAATTTAATTTTTCTGCCACAGGTAATAGAATTTTCAAATATTGAAGCCTATTCAAATGAATCGAGACCAGTAGGAGAGGAGAATGATTTTTTCAACCTTTTTCAGTTTTCTGCTAAATGGGATCCTATCCCAACGATGTTGACACAAAATCATGAAACAACGATTCATGGTTTCATGGGGCAAACTACTTCTTATAAAAAAGAATTGATAAAACCTGAAGTAGTAGTATTAGGCGAGAATCGTTCTTTGAATGAAGCCAGGTATATTCACGGTACTTTTCTGAAAGGCTTCTGGACGTTTTATGGCGGACACGACCCTGAGGATTATAGACACTACGTTAATGAAGAACCTACTGATTTGAACTTACATCCCAACTCACCAGGCTATCGATTAATTCTCAATAATGTACTTTTTCCTGCTGCTAAGAAGAAAAAGCAAAAGACTTAATAAGGTATGGCATATTTGTCCATAAAAAAAGGCTCTCAAATTATTGAGAGCCTTTTTTACCAAATAACGTTTCTATTTTCCATTTTACATTCGCATAAACTTTCATCAAGCCATTAGGAATAATAAAATTCTGTAAAACATCTTTTAAGTGTTTGCTTGAATTGGGTCTTGATAAATACAAGGAAATAAAAGCAAAATAAATACTTTGAAAATATTGATTTCTTATTTTAAAAACATTCGTCAGCAATAAATAATATTCACCAAGAATAGGTTTAATCAGATGCGTATATTTAAAACCTAATTCTTTATCAACATTTGAATACATAAACATCCTATTCTTAATAAAAACCTCATCAAGGTTACTGTCTGTATAACTCATACCTCCTAAATGTCTTCTATAAACGCACATTACTTCTGGTAAATAACCAATATAGCCTTTGCTTGATAAGAGGAGGTAAAGAGGAATATCACCGCTTTTAGATAACAAGAACCAATCTGGAAATTTATCGCCGATTAGATGTCTCCTAAACATTACACTTGCTGTAGCCATAAACCATACTTCCTTTTTAGTCAGTAAGTCTTCAGGATATATTTTGTCTTTTTGGTCAGGCGGATTAATATTCTCATTGGGTCTTCCTGTACCATCCTCATAGGCCATAATGGCATTATGAAAACAAGCTGATGCTTCTGGATTTTGCTCAAGAAAATCATATTCCATTTGAAGTTTATGATTGTTGATTAAATAATCATCACCTTCAATATGGACGATATACCTGCCTTTGCATTGGTAAAAAGTATTGACAAAATTACCTTTGCCAGGGCATTTCTTTGAGCCCTGATTTACTTCATACAAAAGTGGTACGATAATATCTGGGTATTGATTGGCATATTCGATCAGAATGGCTCTAGAAGTATCAGGGGAACAATCTTCGCCAACAACAATTTCAAATTTGAAATTAGTAACTTGATTTACTAGACTATCTAAGCACTCTCTAAGAAAATGTTCGTGATTATAAACAGTAACAAGAATGCTTACCTCAGGTTTGATTACTTCAGACATTATCAGACGCGTTATATGATTAATTAAATTAAAGTAAGTAGTGTAGAAAACAATAACAATTAAAGCGCAGCTTCAGCATAACCAAAACCACTGGCTCCAAATCCGTTTCCGTTATAAAACATTATTTTTTTATCAAGGTGATTCATCACCAAAGGATATTCTATCATTTCAGCATCCCAACCAGTTTCGGATACATCAATCCCCACTTGGTCGTCTAATCTTGTCCAATCCATACCATTATCTGATTCTGCATAGCCAATTCTGTAGCTTCTTGCTACATTGTTTCTATAATCATCAATGGCTCTGTAAGAATACCACATTTTATAGATACCATCTTCTATTAAAACAGATGGTCTAGAAATTCCTCCCTCTACTGCATCTTTATAATCTATGGCAATTTTCCCTTGGCGAACCCAATTGATACCATCTTCAGATTCCGCATATTTAATATTATAACAAGGTTCTAGCTTTCCATCAGGCGCATTATACCAATGTGTACAATTAAGATACCATACTTTAAAAATACCTTTGTCAAATAAGACACAGCAACTGCCATTAAAAAGAGGCTCTGTAGCAATGGTATGAATGACAGGTCCTTCAAATAGCTTGGTGAAGTTTAACCCATCAGTACTTTTGGCAATCCCGATTGAATTATGGTATGGAATCGTATTTCTAACTGTCCAACCGATGTAATAGAGCCACTTTTCGCCATTAGGATGATGCAATAACCACGTAGGCATAATACCACAGTCATCAAATGTACCTGCTGTCCCTAATTCAAGAATGGGCTTATCATGCACATAAATTACTTCTGCTAAGTTTGTAGGATTTAAATCCAGAAAAGATGCAATACACCTTCCTTTTTGGTCGCGTGCAGAATAATAAATTCTTACTTTGTCTTCAAAACTAGTGTCTGCACAAACCACATGAGCATGTGTTTGATTCCAGCCAAATTTGCCATCAGGCTTATATATCAACCCCTTTTTCTCCCAAATCATAGATTAATGTCTTTACTTGAAACTTTTGCTTTTTCTGCTGGATTACCTTTATAAATACTCCATTCATCTGTCTTCTTGCCAGTAAAATTCGTTCCCATCGCTATCAATGTACCTTCTGCTAAATGCACGCCATCTCTAATAGTCGCGTTTACCCCTAAAAAACAATAAGGCTCAACAACACAGCGACCAGAAAGTACGATGTGGGAGGTAAAATAAACATGGTCTTTAATCACACTATGATGACCAATGTGGTTGCCTGACCAAAGTACTACGTCGTTGCCAATCGTTACAAAAGGTTGAATGGTGTTATCTTCTAAAATAAAACAGTTTTCACCGATTTTATCAGTCAATACTGTAGCTTTCGAGCTGATGTATGAAATAAATTCATAGCCTTTATCTTTTGCCTCCTGATATACTTTTGCCCTTACCTGATTCATTTTGCGTTCAGAAAGAGGAGCAAAAAACTTATATTCAGTCGTGGGATAAAGCGTAGTTACCTCCTCAAATGGAACTACTGGAAGTCCACAAAAAGTAGGTTCTTTGATATATGCTTGATTGACTGTAAAAGCAACAATTTCGTGCTCAGAGTCGTGTGTTAAATAATAGTGCGCTAATTCTGCCACTAATTCCGTTCCGAAAACTACTACTTTTGCCATCCTATAAGGTATTTATTAAGTATGAAAACCATTTCTTTTAATATCATCTACACTAACTCAAAGTTATCTAAGAACTCTTTAATCGTTGCTTTTGAATTAAACATCAACACATCAATGATTGAAAGCCAAGGTACAAACTCATTTTTGAACTGTGGGTACACGCATGGCTTACTTTTGATAAAAAACAACTCCATATTACGACTACTGAAAGCAGCTTTATCATATAATTCAAGACCGCCAATCGGATTAATATATGTATTAGCTTTTTCTTGCAAGCAGATATCTATAATCCTTTCCTGTGCCTTTAAATGAGTGTTGACGTATATACTTGAGCTTGATACAATTTCAGTAGTAATATTTAGGTATTCAGCAATAATTGTTAGGTTATTCGTAATTACTGCTGATATATTGCTCTGTTCTGTATTAATCGTTTTTTCAATTAATGGAAGAACATCTGCATAGAAAGGCGCTTTTTTATAGCTTAATTCTATCGTTTTTTGAAACTTATTTTTCCAAGCAACATCCCAATTTACATCAATTGTATTAATCAATTTATTCTGGCTTGCCTCTTTCAATGGAATGGTAAATAAACTATCTTTTCCATTGACTAATATCCTGTTACGATTAATCCAACCCTTGTTGATATAATTAACATCATCATAAAATATAAATTTATCAACAGCATTAATTAATTGAAAATACCCAATGTATGGGAATATATAGGGTTGCATAATGGCAATTTTCATAGTCAGTCATTAAGGATAACTAGCGTAATTTTCGGAGGTAATAATCTTCACCTTTTACGATTACATTAACCATCGTTGTATCTGTCCCCAAGCGAATATCGCCAATTTGGGGTTTAATAACACTTTTAGCAAAAAATAAATAATCAGCTTCTTTCGGAATAGGTCTAAGCCCTTGTTCAAATGGGTTAATAACGATTAACTTTCTAGTTAATTTATCACCCCAAAGCGGATATTCATAATCATCATTTATCGTTGCCAATGCCACAGTGGCATTTTGTGGAACAAGCTTATTGAAATTCTCATAAGCCTTAGTAATGTCGGGACGGGCTTCTGTTAATATTTCCATTCTCGTCATATCAAAAGCCGACTTTCTACCATACGCACTTATTGGTAAACATCTATAGTTTAAAAATGTTGCTAAAAGCCCTGAAACAATACCAATGGCTACCACAAAACCCACATAGGTTTTTAAGAATACATGGTTAGGCTTTTCGATAGAATATTTTCCTGTGAAAAGTAATGTCAAAAAAGGAACGGCAAAAATCGCCGTACTTATCATGTATCTACCTTTCCAAGGGTCATAGGCAGCCGTATATGACAGTGCTATGAAATGTAAAACAAATGCGAGACCCAAATAATAATAAACGGCCTTGTTTCTGATGACACCAATTAATACAAGGATAATCAGTGGAATGATTAACGCAAATCCGAAAATGCCCCAGTAGGGACTCATATTATAAAACTCGAATCGTTTATTATACGTAAAGGGAACAATCGTAAAGTCAGTTTCAGCTTCTAAACGAGTTTTAAGGATATTTCTTTCAAACCACATAATTGGTTTTTTCATCGCTCTGTTCAGCTTTTCTCCTTCATCCCAATTTCGAAAGCCATCTAAATTGATTAAGTCGATACTATATCTGAGGACATTACGAGACCCTTGTTTAATGAGATTTGCCTTTGTTCCTGCTCTGTCAATAGATTGGTGTTTTAAAGCAGTAGGAGGGCCAATCGGGTGATGATATTCCTGAATATTAGGAATGTAACCAGCTGGAAGTGTAAACAATACAAACCCAAGCACAAAAGCTACAAACAGGTGTTTAAAATGAGCAAATGTTATATGAAGGAAATTCCTTTTTTCGTCGTCTTTAAAAATGGTATAAAGCAATATCAAAAACACAGGAGGGAGCGAAAACACAAATGTTATTTTATGTCCTAAAGCTATGCCAAAAGTCAGTCCTGCCAAGTAAATGTATCTTCTTTTCTTCTTTTCATTAAAGCTAAATAGAAAATATACCAGACACCCCAAATAGGAAGCAAGCACTATATCAGACTCAGTTGTAATGGCTTGTTTTAATACATCAGGCAACATCAAAACAACTAAGCCACAAAAAAAACTTGCTGTAAGATTTTTACTAATACTTCTTGCAATACCAAAAACGCTGAATCCTATCATCCAATAAGCAGTATGATGAATGGCTTTGAACCAGTTTTCAACCTTGCCAGACATTAGGTAATTATAGAGTTGGATAGTACAAGCACTTCTAGGGTAAGTGTCTATGTTCCAGTTAGTTCCGCCAAAATGTGCCATCGTTCCATGTTGAAGGTAGTACAACAAACGGTTTAAATGACCAGTCATACTGTCCCATTCATTAGGTGGAGTATAGCAGATTAGGATAAAGTTGGTGATTTCAATAATCGCTAAGGTAATGAAAAGACCGCCGAAAATAAATTTTAAGAATAGTGATAAATTGCCAAACCAATTCCAAACGGCTTGGATTCTGCTACCAATTATTTGAAAAATAGTAAAGTTTTCGTTCCTATCTTTCCCGAAGAAATTGTTGAATTGAATATAGAAAATATAAGCAGGAATAAATACACCAACTGCCCAGAACCTTCTATCATTCATTTTATTGATTTCAGAAAGCGTAAAACCTGTTAGGATAACACTTCCACAGAAAACAACATAAGCAATAATAATAATGTCAATTAATGATTTTTGACAAACTCGTGCCGATACTCTAAATACAAAGCCAATGAAAATGGCAAATATGATAGGATACAAGAAAGTCATATTGTTTATGAAATAGTGTTATTGATTATCGTACTAATTCTTTCAACATCGGTATGTGCTAAATCATAGTAAAGAGGTAATGCCAGAGCTCTAGGAGCAAAGTCATCTGAAATTGGACAATTACTTTGTTCGGTAACAAACTTTAAGGTACTTAAAGAAGGATAGAAGTATCTTCTAGGAATAATGTTTTCAGCTTCAAGCGCTGCTTTCACTTGTAATAATGCTTCTTCCGATTCCAGAAAAATAGGATAGTAAGCATGGTTACTTACTATAGGTACTTTCACGACAGGTTTGACTAATTTATCCCAATTCAATAGTTCGTCGTATAATTCAAAAATCTTTTTCCGGGCTTCTACAATTTCAGTAACCTTTGGCAAAACACATAGCCCCATTGCTGCATGGAATTCAGAGTTTTTACCATTAATGCCAATCGTGTAATAAGTATCACTCTTATGCCCGAAACTTCTATAACTATCAATCAAGTATGCTAAATCATCATTATTTGTAAAAATGGCTCCGCCTTCTGTCGTATGAAAAACTTTAGTAGAGTGAAAGCTACAAGTGCTTATATCTCCAAAATTAAATAAAGACGTTCCATCTACTTTTACCCCAAAAGCATGTGCCGCATCATAAATTAATTTGATGTTGTGCTTTTTGGCAATATCTGCCAATTTTTCTACTTCGCAAGGATTACCATATACGTGAGTAGCCAAAATAGCTTGTGTATTTTCACTAATTAGTGCTTCAACTTTTGAAGGGTCTATACAAAAATCATCAGGAGAAATATCTGCAAAAATAGGCGTACAGTTTTCCCACACGATTGAATGAGAAGTAGCACAATATGAAAAGGGGGTAGTAATTACTTCTTTGGTAACATTCAATACTTTCAGGGCTATTTGTAAGGCAATCGTTCCGTTACTCACATAAAAGCAATGCTTTACACCTAGGTATTCTTTGAGTTTTCTTTCTAATTCCTGAACTAAAGGTCCATTATTAGTTAATTGGTTTCTCTGCCAGATACCTTCTACATATCGCTGGAATTCTTCAATTGGAGGTAAGTATGTTTTTGTAACGTTTATCATTTGTTGATGCTATGCTAGAATAAGTAATAAAAAATAGAATATACTTGGTCCTAAATAACATTTTCTAGTTCAAGTTGAGTAATAGGGAAGTTGATTTTTGGTCGGATATAGCCCGGCCATTTTCCATACCATTCACTACCCTCACGATAATCTTCAATCTCAAAAATCAATACCTCTCCGAAATTATAAATTACACTAGACTTATCTTTGACAGCCATTAATGAAATTGAGTAAGACCCATCATTCATAAAATCAGCAGGAATCTCACATTCTGCATAGATTACTCCTTTTCTTAAGTTCAAAGATGGCGTACCAATGTTGAAAATACATTCACCCGTCAAAGAATTAAGATGGAGGCTAATATTAGTATCAATATCATCGACCATACTCCAAAATTCAATTTGAATTTTGAAAGAAGTCCGTACATCAATATGTTTTAAATTATCGTGATAATCAGGCGTAAGCTTTACTTTCTTTAATCTAATGCTGTCATTGCCAGGGGCTTCGTTAGGATTCGTCCAACTTGATTCTAAGGCTGTTTTTTGTACATGGCTTAGATAAGTGGCTAATACCTGATTGGTTTCGCCCATTTCAAGCAATTTGCCTTTTTGCATGTACATTGACTTATTGCAAAGACCTTGAACAGCCGTAAGGTTATGGCTTACAAAAAGAATAGTTCTACCCGAAGTAGAAGCATCTTTCATTTTGCCTAAACATTTTCGCTGAAATTCAGCATCTCCTACCGCTAATACTTCATCAACGATTAAGATTTCTGGTTCTAAATGGGCAGAGATAGCAAAACCCAACCGTACGTACATCCCAGATGAATATCGTTTTACGGGAGTATCTAAAAACTTTTCAACACCAGCAAAATCAACAATAGCATCAAAATGCTTTTTGATTTCCTGTCGCTTCATTCCTAAAATAGAACCATTTAAGAAAATATTTTCTCGTCCTGATAATTCTGGATGAAACCCTGTTCCAACTTCTAATAAACTGGCTACTCTTCCTTTTATCTTGATTTTCCCTTGTGAAGGCTCAGTAATCCTACTCAAGATTTTAAGCATTGTTGATTTCCCAGCTCCATTAGAGCCAATGATACCAACCCTATCACCTTGATTAATCTGAAAACTAACATCCTTCAAAGCCCAAAATTCTTCATGGCTTATTTGTTCTTCAGTTTTCTTTGAGAATATGTTTTTTAGTTTATCCGTGACTACCTCTCTCAGCGTATCAGCTTTCGCATTACTTTTGATGTGGTCGATAATGTATTTTTTACTTATATTTTCAGCTTCAATTACCGTCATTTTCAAGGGGTTTTTTTACATTATTTTTTCAAGTTAGAATAATGTTAAATGTAATCCACAAAAGAGTTTTCTTTTTTCCGGAAAAAAATAATTGCTAGTGTAGTTGTGATTGTTACAAAAATAATTGTTGGGATAAATGAATTCCATTCAAAATCTTGATAATTTGGAATTAAACACCACCTAAACCCTTCTATGATGCCTGCTAATGGGTTAATCCACTGATAAATGGGATACCAAGGAAAGCTTTTAAGCGAAGCCAGCGGATATGCCACAGGGCAAACAAAAAAGCCGTATTGAACTACTAAAGGAACTATTTGTTGAAAGTCTCTGAATTGTACATTTAACGAAGCGAAAATTACCCCCAAACTAAACGAAGCAAAAAAGGCTAAAAATAAAAAAACTGGTACAAATAAAATATTTATTGTAGGTGGGTATCCTTTATAAATCAGAAAAGGAATCATTACAACAAAGCCAACGATGAAGTCAAGCAAAGGAACAGCTACAGCACTTAACGGCATTAATAACCTAGGGAAATATACTTTAGAAACTAAGTTGGCATTACCAGTAATACTGTTGCTTACTTGTTGGAATGACATCGCAAAGAAGTTCCAAAAAATAACTCCTGTAAAAATAATAATTTGCAAAGGTATTGCAGAATGACTTTCAATTTTAGCTACTTTATCAAAGGCAAAAACGAAAACTAGCACTGTAAGTACGGGTCTGAAAATAGCCCAAGCTACCCCCACAAATGTTTGCTTATACTTTACGGTAATATCTCTAATTGCTAAAATATAAAGTAATTCTCTGAATCTCCATAAGTCTTGCCAATAGTACTTTTCTGACCGTCCTGACTCTATTACTGTTTCGTGCATAATATTTTTAAAATTATTCTTCTGTCTTGTGCGCTATTTTTCCAAATGTTTTTGAAAATACAATATATAAGATTGAGAGAAATAGGCCCAGAACAGTTCCAATAATTGTTCCTTTCGTAATTCTATCTATTTCTTTAGGAAAAGGTAATTCTGCGTCATCTATAATTGTAAATAGCGGAGATTCCTTTACCATCGAAAACTTCATATTGTCTAAGCTTCTTACAGCTTCAAAATACAAACTTTGTAATTGAGAGCTATTGGTAGATAAACGTTGTTGTTGGATTAAGCCTTGCTGAACGATTACTTGTTGGTTTTGGTCAGCAAATCTTGCCGCTGCGCCTTGTGTATAATATAGTTCCTTTCTTAATGAGTCTACACGTCTTTCTACTAAATTAAGTAGATCTTTAGTCTTTTTGGTCTTAGTCTCAATATAAAAATTAGTAATTGTTTTCAAGTAAAGATGAGCCCATTCGTTTGAAAGCGTATCATTCCTAGTGATAACATGCAAGGTCACAAAAGAAGCTTTTTTACTCTCATTTACCATGCTAGTCAAGGGCATCAAGAAGTTCTGAATAGTTCTAAGATAAGCCTTTTCTTTAATCGTACACTTATCAAAAGCATCATGCGTAAACTTGAAAGTTTGAATCGCCTCATCATCATACATTTCAATTTCACGAATTCCACTTTTTTTCAAGACATAATTAGCAAAAATTTCATCTTTACCTTTTATTTTTACTCTTGTAAGTAGTGCTCTATTGTAAAGGTTTTTAGTCCTAATCAACTCGTTAAAGTTCTCGCCAGTAAATAAATTAGAAGAAGGAGCTGCGCCAGTATTTACCCCGAAAGCACTTGCTAAATCAGATAACCCGCCTCCACCTGAACTACTACTATTTTCCATATTAAACAATATAGTCGCAGTATAAACGGGTGGTTTCCTAGTGATTAACTCCCATGCTAGTCCACAAGAAGCACCGACGATGGTAGAGATAAGTATTACCTTCCAGTTTTGTACTATCAGTTTTTTTAGCTTTACTACTTTTAAAGCAATGTCTTCCAGAGAAAACTGATCTTCAGGTAATGTGGTATGTTGTTTTGCTGACATTTTAAATCCTAAATTATAATATTACTTGAAAGCTCTGATAAGTGCAAAAACAGTCCCTAGACTTGTTAAACCTATTGATATTGTTTGAATCGTTTGTAATACCTGTTGCGTAGCACCTTGTCTGATATTCAAACTTGGAACGATGATTTCTGAACCCGGATAAACTTTAGGATATATGTTAATTATTCCCAAGAATTTTCTTGTTCTATCAACTGAGCCATTAGCATAGATGATATAAGAACGCTTGCGTGATGATAATTCTGTAAAACCACCTGCTTCAGAGATATAGTGTTTAAATGGCAAGCCATCAATATATCTCGTTGAAGTAGGATACAATACTTCGCCTTGCATTCTTACAGTTTGTGGCTCTTTAGGAATTTTAATGATATCGCCATCTTGCAATAACATATTCGCTGGAGAATCTGGTTTGTCTAAGGCCTCTACTAAATCAATGCCTACTGATTCAGAAGTTTCTTCTTTAACAGCTTTTACTTTTACAGAGGCCTCTTGCGTATTGTCTGAAAGTTCGCTAAACTGTTCGCTTTTTCTGTCAGCTTCTTGCTTACTTATTTTAAATTTACGCACTAACGTAGCTCCTTTTGGATACGCTTGAGCATTTAATCCTCCCGCTCTAGCGATTACATCCGAAATACGTTCATTTTTTCTTTCTAGTCCATATACACCTGGAAATGTAATCTGTCCTTCAATAGAAATAAACTGTTGTTTTTCGTAGTTTGGAGACGAACGAACAAACACTTCATCAAATGGCTCTAAGATAAATTTAGAAGCATTTGGGTCAAGTGACAAATTGTTATTGATAGAAAAATTAAAGCGTTCTCCAATCGTTGAATTGATTTGCGCTGGGTCGTCCTTACCAATATTTTTCTTTCTTCTGATTACTTCAATTCTACCTGTAGCAGCCGATTCTTTTAAACCACCCGCCTTTTCAATTAAATCCTCTACAGTCATATTGTAGATAAATGGAAAAGTGCCAATAGGAGAGTCGTTATTAGGGCTTTCGCTTGGTGTTTCTGAAACCCCGGTAGAGCCTTTATCTGTAGCACTCGTTAAAGGTGCTGTGTCTTTCAAATTAATTTCTCCCTGAATTCTGACAGTATATTTTTCCATTAATTCAACTACTGAATAAATAGTCACAATATCTTCACGACGAAGGGCTATATCAGGAATTTTACCCGAGGTAAGGTCGTTGTAATTAATAGAAATATTTTCTTTGGTTAAATCATCACGAAGTCTGGTAATAGTTATTCTTCCAAGAAAAGCATCTTCTCTGAAACCTTCTCCTCGCTTGATTAACTTTGTTAAAGTTGGGCTATCATTAACCGAAAACTTTCCAGGTCTGAACACTGCACCTTCTAACGTTACAGCATTTTCAATTCTGTTCGTTAAAACTTTTTCGACAGTAATAATATCGCCTGGTTTTGGATAAAACGATGAAATTAAATCATTGCTTAAATCGATTAATTTACTTTCCTTTTCAGTAATACGCTGAACTTTCAAGAGACCTTTATAAGCCATCGCTGTAAAGCCACTGCCATATTCATTGATGATTCTTTCTAAGTTTTCGTTTGGTAAAACCTCAAAGACAGCAGGCTTTTTTACTTCTCCTATAATCTCAACTCTTGATTTATAAGCACCTACTTGGATAAGGTCTTGGTCTTGTAGACCAACGTTTTGGCGTAAATTTCCTGTTGTCAACAAGTCATATAAATCTACTTGTGCAATCAGTTTTTTATCTCTTATTACTTTAATCTCACGGAATGTACCATTTTCGTTAGGTCCACCAGCTAAGTAAAGCGCATTCATTACCCTTGATAGAGAAGAAATAGAGTAGGTTCCTGGGGCTACTACGTTTCCTAATACCGAAACCCTGATAGTTTTGATGCTACCAAGTGATACTGTGGCAGTAGTATTGGCAGGAGTACCACCATAAGGCTTAAGGCCAATATAAATTTTTGATAATCTATCAACAATTCTTCTCTTAGCTTCTTCGATGGTAATACCACTTACAAAAACATTCCCCACTTTCGCGATTTTGATATATCCATCTGGCGTAACTGGAAGTGTATAATGCTCTTCAGAATATCCATTAATGTCAATCACTAATTCATCACCAGCCCCTAATATGTAATTTTTAGGCGTTGGAATATTAAGTGAACTTTCAAAAGTAATGTTTGGATTATTGAAAATATCGATACCAAATATTTTTTTGCGATAGGCAGCACTCGCAGAATCTGCACTTGATAAAGCTTTCTCTGCTGATTTTGCCTTTAAACTATCACTTGATACTTTATTGCTACCTGCTGAGTTTACCTTTCTCGGGTCTGCGTTTGGCAATTTTGTTGCCGATGTTTGAATTTTAGCACCCTGCATAGGTAACGCTAAATTTTGAAGATCTCCGAGGTTAAAGGTTTGACCATTACTACGATTTGATAGAAAGGAGAGACATAGAAAAAGAATAGAAACGATAAATTTACTAATGTGTGAAGAAATAAATCGTACGCCTACCTGATTTGGGCAATCGTTTGCTTGCATGATTTTAAACATATAAATTGTTGCCTGTGGGTTTAAAAGGATTCTTTATGCTATCAATTTAATCTTATTGACAATGTTTGATAATTCTAAACAAAATGCAAAGTAAAACAACTTTTAGTAATTTCTAACGCCCTCCGTCAATATTAATTATGTGTCATAAGATTAAATTACGCTAATTTTATAAATTCTTAATGTTTTTGTAGCTTTGTTTCTCTGATATACGGAATAGTGAAAACATACAATTTTGTATTGAATCATTTTTGTAGTAATTATTAGTTTTTAATTGTTGTTGGATAGTGTTTATGTTGAAATAAATGCTATAGTAGTACTAAATCCTTGCTTGAATATGTCAACAAACCCTACTTCAGTACAATATACAGAAGATAATATTCGCTCTCTTGACTGGAAAGAGCATATTCGCCTTCGTCCAGGTATGTATATCGGGAAATTAGGAGACGGTTCTTCTATTGATGATGGTATTTATGTCTTAGTGAAAGAAATCATGGATAACTCTATCGATGAGCACATGATGGGAAACGGAAAAACCATTGAGATTAAAATCAGCGACCATCGGGTAGAAGTTCGAGATTACGGTCGTGGTATTCCGCTTGGCAAAGTGATAGATTGTGTCTCTAAGATTAATACAGGAGGTAAATACGATTCTGGTGCATTCCAAAAATCAGTAGGGTTAAATGGTGTTGGTACGAAAGCGACCAATGCACTTTCGTCGTATTTCAAAGTACAATCTTTCCGTGAGGGTAAAACCAAATGGGCTGAATTTAAACAAGGTGAATTAATCGCTGAATCGCCAGACGGAGCAGAATCTAATGCCAGAAATGGTACATTAGTGATGTTTGAGCCTGATAATACTATTTTCAAAAATTATCATTACATCCCTCAATATTTAGAAAATCTTATTTGGAATTATGCATATTTGAACGCTGGATTGACAATCAATTTCAACGGTCAGAAGTATTATTCACAAAATGGATTATTTGATTTGTTGAGTAAATATTCTGCCGAAGAAGAGCGCAGATACCCAATCATTCATTTGAAAGGTAATGATATTGAAGTAGCACTTACGCATGGAAATCAGTATGGCGAAGAATATTATTCTTTTGTAAACGGACAAAATACTACCCAAGGAGGTACGCACTTACAAGCTTTTCGTGAAGCCATCGTTCGAGCAGTTCGTGAGTTTTACAAAAAGGATTATGCTCCAGAGGATATTCGGGCTAGTATCGTGGGTGCAATTGCCATTCGTGTACAAGAACCTGTTTTTGAGTCGCAAACTAAAACGAAGTTAGGTTCAAACAATATGTCGCCTGATGCTAGTTCACAGTCTGTAAGAAGTTTTATTGGAGATTTTATCAAAACTAACCTTGATAATTACCTGCATAAAAATCCTACAACTGCTGATGCTATCAAGAAAAGAATTGAGCAGTCGGAACGTGAGCGTAAAGACATGGCAGGCATTAAAAAGCTAGCCAATGAACGTGCTAAAAAGGCTAACTTACACAATAAAAAGTTAAGAGATTGTAGAGTACACCTGACAGATGAAAAAGCAGATAACAGATATGAATCGATGCTTTTTATTACCGAAGGAGATTCTGCCAGTGGTTCAATCACTAAATCCAGGAATGTGCAAAGCCAAGCAGTGTTTAGTTTAAGAGGTAAACCGTTGAATTGCTTTGGCTTAACCAAGAAAATAGTGTATGAAAATGAAGAGTTTAACTTGCTTCAACATGCGCTAAATATTGAAGAAGGATTGGAAGGACTTCGTTATCATAAAATTATTATCGCAACCGATGCCGATGTGGATGGTATGCACATTCGTCTGTTAATGATGACTTTCTTCTTACAATTCTTCCCAGATTTAGTAAGAAACGGGCATTTGTATATTTTGGAAACGCCTTTGTTTAGAGTAAGAAATAAAAAAGAAACGATTTACTGTTATTCAGATGAAGAACGTTTGAATGCTATCGAAAAGCTAAGCCCAAAACCAGAAATTACTCGTTTTAAAGGGTTAGGTGAGATTTCACCAGAGGAATTTGGGAAATTTATCAACGATGATATTCGATTAGAACCAGTGATTTTGACAAAAGATACAACGATACCTAAGATTCTGACTTATTTCATGGGCAAAAACACCCCAGACCGTCAGAAGTTTATCATTGAAAATCTAATCATAGAAAAAGACCCTGCCGAATTAGCGGCATAAATTCAGCGAAGTTCGCTCTAATAAAAGTTAAAATGTCTCTCGAAGAATTAAGAAATCAAATTGACTCGCTTGACAACCAAATGCTTGAAATTCTCAACAAGCGGATGGATGTTGTGAAACAAGTCGGTGAGTTAAAAAAACAAACTCAAACAGTTATTTATCGTCCAGAACGGGAAAAACAAATCGTTGATCGACTTGTGGCTGCTAATAATGGATTATTGAATAGAGCGGCGATTGAAGCCATTTATTTAGAGATTTTTGCTGTTTCTCGTAATTTAGAATTGCCCGAAAGAATTGCGTATCTAGGTCCTGAAGGAAGTTTTACACATCAAGCAGCCGAAAGTAGATTCGGCGCCATGAGCGATTATTTAGCTTTGCCCAATATTCGTTCTGTGTTTGAAAGCATTGATACAGGTCGCGCACGCTTTGGGGTAGTACCTATCGAAAATAATTTAGAAGGAATTGTTAAAGAGACGATAGATTTACTCAATGAAACAGACTTGAAAATTGTTTCAGAAGTAATCATTTCAGTACATTTTACCTTTGCGACAAAAGCTGAAAAACTATCAGATATTAAGAGAATCTATTCAAAAGACATCGCTTTTGGTCAATGCGAAAAATTCTTGAATGATTATTTTGGTGGAAAAGAAGATGATTTTTTTGTACAAGTAGATTCGACCTCAAAAGCAGCAAAATTGGCTGCTTCGGAAACAGATTCTGCGGCAATATGCTCGCACATCGCGGCTAAGTTGTTTGATGTCCCAATTCTATTTGATAATATTCAAGATTCAGCCCAGAACCGTACGCGTTTCTTTATCATTGGTAAAGATTTTATCAATCAAAAAAGCGGGAATGACAAAACAACGATTATTGCAAAATTACCAGAAGATGGTAAGCCCGGTACGTTGGTTAGATTTTTGCAAGAATTTGAAAGTCAGGGAATTAACCTATTGAAAATAGAAAGTCGTCCTGTAAAAGAAGGTGAGCAATTCAATTTCTGGTTTTTGATGGAATTTGATGGTTATTTCTTAGATGAAAGCGTGCAAACGATTATGTCTAAGCATGCTTCCGAAATAAAATGGTTAGGTAGCTATGTTAAAACCCAGTAAAGTAATATAGAACATGAGTCATCCCGAATTTTAAAATCACAGAAAAGCGGTCGAAAACTAATTTCGACCGCTTTTTTGATTTACGGATACAGATTATAGTTCCGTTAGGAACACTATATCGGCGGCCGTCGTTGCGGTAGAAGAAGCATCGTATTAACTCCTCCAAGCCCCATCGGGGCGAAATATTTCGCCCCGATGGGGCTTGGAGGGAATGTTATTTACAATAAGGCTACCGATATTTCGCCTCTATGAGGCTATTTTAATTAGAAATACATAAAAAATAAACACCTGAATAACATAAAATAGAAAGGACTAATGCTAAAGATACTGGATATAATTTTGTGGTCTTGGGGCGTTATGTTATTTTTGAACTTTGGAAATAACAATTAATTCAAAATAAATGGCTTTATTACAAGACAAGGTGGTGTTAGTAACGGGTGCTTCAAGAGGCATCGGCCGTGCAATTGCCTTTAAAATGGCTCAAGAAGGAGCAAGTGTTGCTTTTACTTATCTTTCATCTGTAGAAAAAGGACAGGCTTTAGAAGCAGAGTTGTCTGCTTTAGGAATAAAAGCAATTGGCTATCGTTCAGATGCTTCTGACTATAAGCAAGCAGAAGAATTGATGAATTCAGTTGTTGCTGATTTTGGTAAAATAGATGTATTGATCAACAATGCAGGTATTACCAAAGACGGCTTATTAATGAGAATGACTGAAGAACAATGGGATTCGGTTATCCAAGTAAACTTGAAATCTGTTTTTAATTTGACAAAAGCAGCTACCAAGCCAATGATGAAAGCCAAAGCTGGTTCTATCATCAACCTTACCTCTGTAGTAGGTATTCGTGGGAATGCTGGTCAAGCAAATTATGCGGCCTCTAAAGCAGGTATTATTGGCTTTACTAAGTCAGTTGCTTTAGAATTAGGCTCTAGAAATATCCGTTCAAACGCAGTTGCTCCGGGTTTTATTGAAACTGAAATGACAGGAGAATTGAATGCTGCGGCTACCGAAGAATGGAAAAAATCAATTCCATTGAAACGTGGCGGACAGCCAGAAGAAGTAGCAGATGCTTGTGTTTTCCTTGCGTCAGATATGTCTCGTTACATCACTGGTCAAGTATTACAAGTAGATGGCGGAATGCTTACATAGAGCATTTAGTGATTGAGTGAGTTGTGATTGAGTGATTTTATTTAGTTGTGAGTTATTGATTTTAAAGTTCTATTTCAATCACTAATTCACAATTCACTCAATCACTAAATAATTTTGATAAGAGATAACAAACAAAGCCCATGATGAAATTCGATTTTCTCTTTCAATCTTCTCCTTGGTTTATTCCACTCTGTTTTTTATTGGCTGGTGTATACGCCTTTGTGTTGTATCAAAAAAATACAAATTGGACAAAACGCCAAAATTACATAATGGCCGCTTTCAGATTTTTGGCTGTCAGTATTTTAAGTATGCTTTTATTAAGTTTTTTGATAAGACAAATAAGCCAGAATATTCAAAAGAAAACAGTGGTTTTTGCCATAGATAATTCACAGTCGATGAATGTAGTAGGGCAAAAAGTATTAGAAGAGCTAAAGAAGAATCTGAATGAAATTAAAGAAAGCCTTCTTGAAAAAGACTATGAAGTAGCCTTCGTAAGCTTTAATGAAGAGAATACTCAAGACCTAGAAAAACTTCAATTCAACCAAAAAACATCCAACCTTTCAAATTTACTTTCAGGCATCAAAAACACGTTTGAAGACCAAAATTTAACTGATGTCGTCCTAGTGTCAGATGGAATTGTTAACGAAGGTATTTCTCCCGCTTCCGAATCTTTCAAATTTCCCGTACATACCATTGGCTTAGGAGATACCATTCCTAAAAAGGACATTGCCGTTAAAACGGTTTATGCCAATAAAATAGCGTATTTGGGCAACAAGTTTCCTGTGCAAACAGATATTACCGCTTTTGGATTTGAAGGAAAAACTGCCAATGTATATTTAAAACAAGGAGGGAAGGTATTAGAAAAACAGACAGTAGTTTTTAATCAAAAAGACGATTTGAAAACATTGACCTTCAATACTACCGCCACTCAGGTAGGGGTACAGCACTTAACAGTTGAGGTAGATTTACTGTCAGGAGAGTTTTCAAATAGAAATAATCGTCAGGAAGTTTATATAGAAGTAATTAATGGAAAAGAAAAAATATTACTCTTGGCATTGGCTCCGCACCCTGATGTAAAGGCATTAAAAAGCATCATTGAGAAAAATGAAAATTATGAATTAGATATAAAGATTCTGACAGAAAATGCCAGTCCAGAGATTAACAAAACTTACGACTTACTGATTTTACATCAATTGCCTGATGGTTACAATACATACTCTAATGTCTTCAAACCATTATTAGACAAAGGAATCCCTGCTTTTTTTGTGTTGGGGAATCAATCAGGGATGAATTTTTTAAACCAACTGAATCAGGTAATGCAAATAAATGCTGGTTTAGGAGAAAGCGATAAAGTAACAGGTATTTTTAATAAGAATTTCAAGGTATTGAATTTTGATACCGAACAAATGGATATTATTTCAAAGTTCCCTCAACTTTCGGTTCCTTTTGGCGATTTTACGTTGCTTCCTAATACAGAAGTATTATTGTATCAGAAAGTTGGTACTGTTCAAACTCAGAAACCACTTTTGGCTATGAATATGGGGGCTAAAAAATCTGCTATTTTTACAGGGGAAGGACTTTGGACATGGCGATTAGAAGAATTTCAATTGACAGAAAAACATGTAGTAGTGGATGATTTTATCACCAAGGTTTTACAATATCTTTCTGCCAAAGATGATAAAAGAAAATTAAGAGTTTATCCATTAAAAACGCCTTTATCTTTAGGAGAAAAAGTAGTGTTTGAGACCGAAATATATAACGGTATCTACGAAAAACTATACAATCAGCCAATCAAGCTTACGATAAAAGACGAAAAAGGGTTTACTCGAAACTATACATATTCGACTACAGCCGACAATACAAAATTTGAAATTAGTGGATTACCTGTTGGTGTGTATCGCTTTAATGCTACTTCTACAGTACTTGGTAAAGTAGAACAAGCCACAGGTGAATTTGTCATTCAAGATTTACAAATTGAAAATGTTAACCTTACCGCTGATTTTGATGTGCTAAGGCAATTATCTAATAAAACAGGAGGGAAGTTTTTTAATAAAAATGAATTTGAAAAACTGAAACAGACAATACTAAGTCACCAAGTGCCTGATAAAATAGAAGCTACTGAAGATTTAAAAGAAATGATAAACCTTCGCTGGATTTTCTTCTTGATTCTTACACTGCTCACAGCCGAATGGGTGATGAGGAAATACTTGGGAGGATATTAAATTTATCATAAATTCAGTCTATAGCAGGCTGAATTTATTTTTTTTATGCCATCTTTTAAAAATAAATCATCTCAAAGCAACTATGAAAAACAACCCTCATCCATTGCTGAAAGTAGCAATATTAATGTTATTGGTTTTATTTACTTTCAAGACCAGTTTACAAGCACAACATAATGAATCATATATTTTTGGGGATGCTTTGCCCGACGCACCCGAATTGTCAGTAAGGGGAGAATACAAAGTGGGAGTACGGACACTAGAATTTGTTCATAAAGGACAAGTGGATGTATTAAAATCTAAAGATGGCATAGATGCTATTTATGACCGTCCTTTGAAAGTAGAAGTTTGGTATCCCGCTAATCTATCGGATAATGAAAAAGAAATTGTAGCTTATGACCAAGTATTTGGTGTTTCAAACGACCCTAAACGCCCTTTGATTCCATTTCAGTTTTTAGGTAGAGCAGCCCGAGATGCTAAACCTAACACTAGTGTTGGTGCTTTCCCTCTAATTGTAGTTTCGCATGGGTATTTAGGGTCAAGACTGTTAATGACTTATTTAACCGAAAATTTGGCGTCAAAAGGGTATGTAGTAGTAGCCATTGACCATACCGAGTCCACTTATCGTGATGCTTCTCCATTTCAAAGCACCTTGTTAAATCGAGCTAAAGATATTTTATTTACTCTCAACCAAATAGCTGAATTGGCTAAACCCAAGAGTAAAAGTTTTCTGGAAGGATTGGCAGATGCTAATAATACCGCATTAATTGGTTATTCAATGGGCGGATATGGTGTATTAAATGCTGCTGGAGCAGGGTATAGTCAGCAAGCAGGTACATTATTTACTACCATGACAGGCGGAAGTAAAGCTATTGAAGTACGAATTTCAGGTAATGCTGAATTTATTGCTTCGCAAGATAGTCGTATTAAAGCAGTAGTGGCTTTTGCACCTTGGGGAATGCAACGGGGTGTGTGGGATGCCGAAGGATTAAAAGGACTAAAAGTGCCTACTTTTTTTGTAGCAGGTAGTCAGGATGACGTATCAGGTTATGAAGATGGTATCAAAGCCATTTATAAAGGAACAATTAATAGCGACCGTTATTTACTTACTTATATGAATGCCCGCCATAATGTAGCACCGAATCCGCCACCAGCGGAATCTTATAAACCCGAAAGAGCAAGAGATTATGCTCATTATTCAGAACCTGCTTGGAATGAAAGACATATTAATAATATCAATCAGCATTTTGTAACAGCCTTTTTGGGAATACAACTAAAACATCAGGATTTAGGAAAATACCTATTGCTTCAACCTAATTCAAATGAAAAGAACTGGACAGGCTTTCCGCCACGTTCGTCGGTAGGTTTAGAGTTATTGCATGAAGTGCCAGTAAAATAGCTTAATTTTGTGGAAAATATTAAAAATGACTTGATGATTGCTTTCAAAGTAATTATCAAGTCATTTTTACAAATAGTTATTCAGATGGAATTTTTCACAATTATTAATATCGGCGGAACCATAGCTTTTGCCATTTCTGGTACTTTAGCAGGCATACGTAAGCAATTAGATATTTTTGGTTTATTGGTAATTGCTTTTGTTACTTCCATTGGCGGAGGAACCATTCGTGATATATTAATTGGTCATTTGCCTGTAAGATGGCTTTTAGATTCTTCCGTGATTTTATTAATAACCTGTACTTTTATTCTGACAATCCTCTTAAAAAATCATATCGACAAACTAGATAAAACACTCACTTTTTTTGATTCGCTTGGTTTGGGTTTCTTTACGCTAAGAGGCATTCAAGAAGGATTAGCCATCAATTTAGACATTTCTGCTTGTGTTATTTTAGGAACAATCACCGCTTGTTTTGGAGGATTAATTCGAGATATTTTGTTAAACGAAATTCCGTATCTTCTTAGGAAAGAAGTTATTTATGCCACGCCCTGTATTATCGGTGGTTTGTGTTATTTCTTGATGAAACAACTAGCTTTGCCAAATGAGTTGGTAGATTTATTAACCATTCTTATCATTTTTGGAATTCGATTATTAGCTGTAAAAAAGAGTATTACCTTGCCTAAGGTTAGTTAAAGAGACTTCTGTTTGTGATTGGATTTATACAGGTTAATTGGCTTTTCGTGATTTTATTTCAGTTTCTATTTGCTTTAGAACGATAATACTTGGTAAAAGAGTGAGACCACTACCACCAGCAACAGCAAGTAACGCATAATTTTTACTTTTTGTAGCAAGATAAATAAGGGTAATTAAAGCAATTGCCATCACAATGCCGAGTCCTATAACAGCACTCTTTGCCTTTTTTTGTTTTATTTGTAGTTCTTCTAATGTTAATTCTGTTAGGTTTTTATTCTCTTTCATGTGATTTATAGAAATTTTATTTGAGTATAAATTTTACACTTACTGTTGCACTTATTTTAATCTTTTCAAATTCTATTTTTGGAGCTTCATATTTTGCTTTGTCAACCGTATTATATCCACGAATTTGGACACCTGGAATTCGCCCCTGAAGTTGATTATCAAGATTTGTTTCATTGTCTGTAATATAAATTGCGTTTCCAATGGTTTGTGAAATAGGTTTGGTCAATGCAATGGCTTTTTTTTGTGCATTCGCAATTGCTCTGGTCCGACAAATATTTTTCAAATTTTCAATATCAGAATGGTCAACTTTTTGAATGGAAGAATTTGATATACCTAAGTCTTCAAGTTGTATAAATACTTTACTTGCAGTTTCGGCATTGGTAACTTTTAAAATATACTCTTTGGTCTTTAAGATGTCTTTTTGTTTTAAGAAATAAAACTTGTAATTACTCACCATATCACTACTGGTTAGGTCTATTTCTGTATTAATCCCCATTGCTTTAAATGCTGTAATCATTTTCATCTCTTGTTCTTCAACCGAAACTTTATCTCTACTGTCTTTTTCTGTAATGATGATTTTAAGATAGATAAGATTTGGCGTTACTAAGGTATCTTGGTAACCACTAACTTCAATATAAGGCTGGTCAATAAAGTTTTTTGTCTGCCCATATCCCAATGTCAATATTGTGCAATAGAAACAAAATGTTAAAAGAGTTTTTTTCATTTGTGAGTTTTGTATTTAGAGTGTTTTAGCATGATAGTTAAATAGGTATTCTACTTGTTTTGAAAGCCAAGTATAACTTTTGATAAATCGGGTTTTAATCCTTAGATTAAGTATATAAACAGTTGGAGAATGTTTTATCTATCGTTCCAATACCATTATGGAACAATTATAACAACGTGATTTATTGGTTTGTTGAAATTTTAATTTTTATGCAAGACGCTTATAGCGTATAAGTATTAACAAATAATTTACAATTCAATCACGCTCCTATTAAAATAAATATTTTCTATCGCTGATTCATATGAATCTCCAATAAAGCAGAGAAAATCATCATAGCCTCCATAAACTTTTCCAAGAGAATCCATAAAAAGAGTTAGGTGACTATTATAAGCTTGACCAATTATGCATAGGTCTGTTTTATTTAAACGTTCAGCATATTCATTTTGAATCCATAATGGATCAATATCTTTCTCTGCTTTAACTGCATCGAAATGTAGTTCTTTTGTCTTCAACAAAGCAAACTCTTCTAAAAATGAATTTACTTTCTCAGACCAAAAATATCCGTTTTGAGTAAGATATTCTTTTAAAAAAACAACATCAACTTTCCTGTTGGGAAGCCAATTTAGTTCATTTAAAATTATTTGATTAATCATTTTAATAATAATCTGTGATAAATTAAAACTTTGTTCATTGTTAAAGTTAACACTGTTTCTTTTAGTGGATAAACTTATAACAACGTGGCTTCGGCCTAGCATAATCAATTACTTCGTGCAGAATGTCAGTAATGATACAAGATTTAGGTTGTCGTTACTTAAAATTGTCTGTATTTTATTCTACAAATCTTTAATCAAACAAACTATACGTTCAACTTCAGTAAACCCCATCTTTTTATGAAAATCTATACTTTCAATATTCGTGATGGTAGTATCAGAAGCAAGTTGTTTATAACCTTTATGCTTAGCCCACTTTTCTGCAACATTCATTAACTTTTTCGCAATACCTTGTTTTTGATAAGTTGGTTTTACATAAATACCCTCAACATAAGCTACTGGCAAATCTACTGCTCCTTCCACATAGTCATTTCTAGTGCTTACATGTATAAACGCAATATAATTTTCTTGATTTTTGCATAGATAACAAATTTCATTTTCAGAATCAATTATGTCTTTGTAATTCTCAAATTCTTCCTCAAACTCACAATCTTCCCAAAGTGCTAAAACAAGTTCTATTAGCTGTGTGAGGTTGTCTATTGAAAGCTTTTCTATTTGCATTTTACTATAAGTCAATGTATTGTATAAATCATTTGAGTGATTTATACTTAAAGTTTTATTTGAAAAATTTGGATTCTGCAGTTATTTTATTTTTTCAGAAGAGAGCATTTTCTTTCTTAGATATCCTGCAATAATCGTGACTAAAACAATTAAAATTGTGAGTGAAAAAGGTTTTCCTTTATTGATATGCACAAAAACTACAAATGTCATATAAGAAGCTAAAATTGAAGTACCTATAATTACTGTTTTTTGAAATAAAAATAAAGCAGTGGCAATTAATAGAAAAATGCCTACTAAAATAACTGATGTGTTACTTAATCCAAGTTTTGATATTTGATTTGACTGAAATATTTTTTCAATAGCATTTTGGATAAAGAATAAAGCTATTATTATTGAAGGAAGCCATATTAAAGCCGTCTTAACATTTTTTTTAGTTATCATTTTATTTTAGCTGAATATATGTGTTGAATGGCAAAAATACTGATAATTACAAACTGAAATTTATCAATTGAAATAGCGTCAAGAAGTATCAATAATGTTTTCATATTCTGCTTTTATAATCGCTAATATGCAAAAGGGGTTGTAGTACTTCTTATTTTTTTCCTAAAGTAATAATTTATTCTTAATGCCTAATACAACCTTATTTTAAATAGTCAACAGATTTACCTTTTTCAAGCTTAAAACCAAACTCAACTAATTTTTAATAGTTATTTTTGACGGATAAAATAAAGTCGATTTAATTCTTTATATAGATTTGAATTATTGGGGAATATCAAGAGACTTGACATAAAAACATACCTTATGAAAATAACAGCAGAACACAATGAGCGAATGGCAAAATTGACTTTTGCATCGGTATATCCACACTATGTTACAAAAGTTGAGAGTAAAGGCAGGACAAAAGCGGAATTGCACCAAGTAATAAGGTGGTTAACTGGCTTTGATGATGAGAAACTACAACAACTAATTGATGAAAAAGTGACTTTTGAAACATTTTTTCAAAGAGCCATACTAAATCCAAATGCTTCACTTATTACTGGAGTAATTTGTGGCTATCGCATAGAAGAAATAGAAAATACTTTAACTAAAGAAGTAAGATATTTAGACAAATTAGTAGACGAATTGGCGAAAGGCAAAAAGATGGAGAAAATTTTGCGTGTTGCCAACATATAAATAAGTAATGAATATAGTTTAAGTGATGTTTTTTGTAAATAATTGATAATTAGAAGTTTATAATTCTACTGCGACGGCGGACCGTTCACCAATCACTATTTACTACTTAACTCGCAATTCACAACTCCAAACTTTTTATGATTTCTATTCAATGTTATTGTGGTTCAAACGTAGCTTTTAGTGAATGTTGTGAACCAATTATTTTAGGAAAAAAAGAAGCACCTACTGCAGAGGTATTGATGCGTTCAAGGTATTCAGCTTATGCCTGTGTTGCACCTGATTATTTATTAGCAAGTACGCATTCTTCCGAACGTGCTAAGTTTACCAAACAAGATTTAGCAGATTGGGCAAGCGAAAATCAATGGCAAAAATTAGCAATACTTCATACTAAAAACGGTCAGCCAAATGATATAAATGGTGAAGTAACTTTTAAAGCTTATTTCAAAAACGCTGATGGACAAACGTTGATTCATCATGAGCATTCTACTTTTGTTAAAGAAAATGGTAAATGGGTTTATGTAAAAGGAATTATCGATCCTAAAAATATTACCTCCGAAGGCCTAATTAACAGAAATGACCCTTGCATTTGTGGAAGTGGAAAGAAATATAAAAAATGTTGTGGCGTTTAGATAGCTGTAAGCTTTGAGATATGAGTGGGGAGCTTTTTAAGGTTAAATTTTATACATAACAGTTTACAAATAACCGATAACCGCTTGCAAAGTCCTAAATTGCGGACAAATTAACAATTAAGAAAATGAATATAGGAGATAGAGTAAGACTATTACGTGGAAAAGAAGAAGGAATCGTCACCAAGATATTGTCGAATAATATTATTGAAATAGAAATTGAAGACGGTTTTACGATACCCGTAAAGCGTTCGGATGCCGTAATTATTGATGAATTAGAACAAAAAACATTTAAGCCTGTTGCCCCTTCTCGTTCTTTTGAACCACAAGGAAGTATTGAGCGTCGCCAACCAACAACACCTGAAATTTTGGCAAACAAAGGTGTTTATATGGCTTTTGTACCAGTGAACGACCGTGAACTTTCGCAACACCTTATCAACAATACCGATTGGGAATTGCCATTTATGCTTTCTGTAGGTGCAGACCCACACCATAAAGGTTTGGCATCTGGAACGTTGAAGCCAAAATCATCTATCAAAGTTCAAAATGTATTGGTGAAAGACTTTGAAGAATGGGGAACATTTGTTTTCCAAGCATTTTTCTACCGTTTGGCATTTATGAAATTGCCAGAACCATTGATAAGACGACTAAAATTCAGGGTAAATACTTTTTTCAAGAGCAAGCAAAAAGCACCAATTTTGAATCAGGATGCACATTTGTTTCAGTTAGATGCTGAGGATTCTGTTAATCCTGTTCCTACAAAAATTGATACGGAGAAATTGAAGGAGCAAATGTTTGAAAAACAAGCTCCTGCACCTGTGGCAACTTTGCCAACTAAACCAGCTCTTGAAGTTGATTTACATATCGAAAAGCTATCTGCTGATGCTTGGGCGATGTCAAACAGAGAAATGTTGGCGTTACAATTAGCAACTTTCGACAAACAATTTGAAGCGGCAATTGCCAATGGAATGGACGAAATTACGTTTATTCATGGTGTTGGCAATGGGGTATTGAGAGATGCTATACATAAAAAACTTTCGGGGCATAAAAATGTAAAATACTTTGAAGATGCTCAGAAAGAGAAATTTGGTTATGGGGCAACGAAGGTGAAGATTAAGTAGTTGTCGGCTATGAGCTATGAGCTATAAGCCTTGAATAGGAGAAAAGTCGAAATTGTTACAATATTACTAGCGAGGGACTTAAGTCCCTCACTAGTGATAAGTGTAAGATTATCAAATACTTATATGATTGTTGGTAATCAGTAGAGACTAAGTCGCCTGCTAGAAATAAAGATTAGAGAAATTATATTCTTGATATTAACCCAATTAATTTTTAATAAAATATTCCCTTATAAAAAGTCATCATTTTAACAATTGTTTTAACCAAAAATGAAAAAAATACTTATTGCCTTAATAGCTGCAAGCTTATTTCAAGGCTGTTCAAGTTCAAAGAATACTAATACTACTGCTAATCCAGAAGCTCCAAAAGAATCTTACATGTATAATGGAAAACAAGTAGAAAAAAGTCTTTCCACTATTGGCATTCCTTTTGAAATTACCATGGGGGATGTTGAAAGACAAATAAATGCTAATATCAAAGATTTGATTTATGAGGACGCCAGCATGGAAGACAACAATTTTGATAACTTCATGTGTAAAGTTAACAAAAGAGACAACATCACCGTAACGACCAAAGATGAAGCCTTTTTGTTTAGTGTGCCTCTGAAAGTCTGGGTAAAAGCTGGTTATAAAGTAATGGGTATTTCGATTCCTCCGCAGGAACTATCTTTTGATTTTAACCTGAAATTTGGTACAAAGTTCTCAATTGCTCCCAACTGGACGGCTACTGTACAGAGTTTCCCATTGGGTTATGAATGGATTAAAAAACCCACTTTACGTTTAGGTGGCTACGAAATTCCTGTGACATCGCTAGTAGAAAGAGCTTTAAATTCGCAACAAGCTACTTTGTTGAAGTCGGTCGATGATGCTGTAAAGAAAAATGTAGACATTAAAAAATATATCGTTCAGGCTTGGAATACAGCTATGCAACCATATTTACTTTCTGAAAAATATCGTACATGGTTAAAAGTAACACCGATAGCGTTACAGATGAGTCCGCTGACTACAGTTAATAATAAAGTAAAAGCGATGATTGGTATTCAGGCTTATACAGAAACGATTACAGGAGCTAAACCAAGTTTTCAAGCTGTCAATACTGTACCTGACTTGAAATTGGTTAACGATATTGCTGATAACTTTAAAGTAGGCATTATTGCTGAAATACCTTTGAGTGAAGCCGCTAAATTGACTGCTGATACCTTGATTGGTCAAAATTTTTCTTTTAAAGACGGGAAGTATAACGTAGGGGTGACAGAAGTTGATATTTATGGAGACCAAGAAAAAATGGTTATCAAAGCAGGTTTAAAAGGCAGTATTAATGGTAACATTTATTACAAGGGAGTGCCAGCCTATAACCCAGCTACAAAATCTGTTTATTTAGAAAACTTTGATTACGACTTAAAAACCAAGAATTTGTTGATTAGTACTGCCAACTGGTTTTTCCAAGGAAAGTTTGCTAAAAACATGAAAGACGCTTTAACTTTTAAAATTGGTGGGCAAATTGATGAGATGAAAAAGCAAATGCAAGCTAATCTAACCAATAATAAAGTAGCAAAAGGAGTTACTTTGAATGGAAGTATTAGCGAACTAACGCCTGATAAAGTATATCTAACGCCTAATTCAATTATCGCTGTAATAAACGCCAGTGGAAAGTTAGATATAAAAGTAGATGGTTTGTAAAAACTAAAAGTTAACTTTGTAGCAGAAAGCATTCGTCTTATCGCCTTTGTGAAAGCAGGGGAGGAAAGTCTGGACAACACAGAGCATCATGCTTCCTAACGGGAAGGTACGTTTTTGGAGACGAAACCGTAACAGCAAGTGCCACAGAAAATAACCGCCCGCAAGGGTAAGGGTGAAAAGGTAGCGTAAGAGACTACCGCTCGGTTGGTGACAAACGAGGCATCGGTAAACCTCATGAGTTGAAAGACCAAATAGGCTGGCAAGCGGCGTTGGCAACAGCAAAGTAAAGGACGGCTCGTTCGTGTCAGTGGGTAGGTTGATAGAGGTAGTAGGCGACTACTATTCGAGATAAATGATAAGACTTTTGGAGATTTCTGCAAAGAAAAATTCAATCGACAGAATCCGGCTTATAGAATGTTTCCTAAAAAAAATCCCTAGAGTGTTTTAACACTCTAGGGATTTTTTTTGACTTTAGGAGTTGTAGACTTTAAGGCTTGATGACTTTTGGTATGATACTATTTAAAATCCTTTAGTCCTGCAATCCTCCTAAACTACCGTTTAATAAAAATTGAATTATTTTTTGAAACAATATGGAGAAAATATGTAAGTTTAATCATCGTTTTAAAATTAACATATATTCATGCGTTTTACACTACATCTAACTCCTAAAACTAGCCATCCAAAACTGATGTGGAACTATCATTATCCTTTGGCATCATGGCTTTATGGTATTATTGCCAAGGCTGATGCCGAGTATGCAACTTTTTTGCATCAAAAAGGATATGTAGCTACTAACGGAAAATCATTTAAGCATTTTACTTTTTCAGACTTGCGCTTTAAGATGGGAAAGAAGTTAACGAATGGTTTTGAAATTGTTTCACCCAAAGTACAATGGACGGTTTCTTTTGTAATAGACAAAACAGCAGAACATTTTATTATAGGACTTTTCCAAAACCAAGAAATTCAACTTTTTAACCGAGAATTTGACACAACGTTTATTGTAGAACGTGTAGAGACCTTCCATGAACCAATAATTAACAGTACCACCCAACTTTGGGCATCTTCGGCAATGGTGGTTGCTGAAAAAATAAATGGTAAAGACCAATACTTAGAACCCACAGATGAGCTATTTGGAAAATATTTGATTGATGGATTAATTGATAAATATATCAGTATGAGGTTAGAAAGAGGTGAAGCAATAGATCCAACCTTGAATAATCAGCACATTACATTCAAATTGTTGGATACCTCAAAAATGAAATCCAGAAAAGTAACCATTAAAGAAGGAGGAGGAGCTGCTACAGAAATAAAGGGCTATCGCAATTTTTCTTTTGAACTAACAGCCCCACCAGAGATTATAAAAGTTGGCCTTTATGGCGGGTTGGGGAAGTATGGGGCTACTGGGTTTGGGTTTTGTGAGGTGGGGTAATAAATAGTAGCTTTATGCCAATAAAAAAAAGCAAACTGTATAGCTTATTAAAAGCTAAAGAATTATTAATTACTGAACTTAGACAAGCCTTGCCTAAAATTATAAACCAATAATTACACTATTTACTAATGAAAGAAATACAAGAAAGTTTTACAAAACCTACTGGAGACCCTTTTATAGATGTTGGAGGGTACGTCATACAATGTTTAGGTGAAAGGTTTCCTCAAAAAACAATTTTTGAGTTAGTAGAGTATGCGACAACCATTTATGTAAAACAATGGAACAGTAAGTTACATACCTACTTTTTAAATTCATCTATCACTCAACCTGCATTTAATGCAGAGAAGAAAGTTGCTGAAACCTTGAAGTATTATAAAGGGCTTCTCGAAGAAACCAACCCAGATATTAAATATGGTTTTTGTAGAGTTTTAGGAGAAGAAACAAAATTATATGTAGCAGGGAGAAGTAACCACATGATGTCTGCATCGGGTGCTTTTATAAATTTTCATAGTGCTTACGAAAGTGGATTATATTTATCTAAGGAAGCTTTGATACGTATATTCTTTGTTCCTCTAGGTGTTTGTTTTGTGGGAGATAAAGTTGCTTTGTTGCAAAGTAATCATGTTCAAGTATCAAGCTTTCTAATACAGAAGAACGTTGAAGAAAACCTAAAAAATGTTTCATCAGGTTTATCTGAAGGAACATTGAAATCTGAATATGGTATTGTAGCTAATGCCTTATTTAGCTATGCTGATTTCTGTATTGGTAATCTAAGAATTGCTATTCTAGACGAAGAAGACCCTCTTGCTTTAAAAGATGTTCAATTGAATATGTATCATTTTACCAATTTTGGAGCAAGTCCAGACATTGTACTGTACACATTTTCTAATATACTATTTTCATTTTATGCTTACTGTAAAAAAAACTATTCAAAAGAATGGAATGGATTTATAAATCAGCATTTCAAATATTCAAAATTCAAAGATGCTCATTTTGATGTATCAAAACAGGAATGGTATAATACCAAAGAGCGATTAGGTTTTGATAGTTACAAAATTTGGAATAACCCTATTCTCAACAAGTTATTGAAAAATGAATCTATTATTGGGCATTTATGTAAATGGAGTCGTAAAAATCAGTTTAGTTTTAACATTGTAGAAATTTATTGTATTAATTTATTGAAAATGGACAAATATACAATTCAGAAAATCAAGGAGTTATCGGATTTTATTTTAACTAATAAGTCTGATGATCAAATTACAAAAGCGATAGTGAAACTTAATGGTTTAAAAGGTAGTGCAGACTTTAGGCTTTTTCTAATAAAGCTTATCAAGGAAAACTATGAAGCAAAAAATCCTGCGCCACTAATTACTTTAGAGGACTATGTTTTATATCTTTTCCCAGATGGTTCATTTTGGAAAAATACAAGGGATTTATTGCTCATTTCTATTTATCAAAAATTGCATGAGTTAAACTTAAGATTAAATGACTTGCCTGATATAGAAGATATTGAAGAAAACGAAGAATAATTTAAAATTTAAGCCAATTAAATAAACTAAGAAAATGGAATTATTAAAAACACAAGGTTTTGTACTTATTGACGTAGATGTTGTTGCATTAAACAATGCAGGTGCAAGTACTACTACAAATTTTGACAATGGTGTAGCTACTAAGACAATTACAAAAAATGGAAAAAAATATGCTTATGTATCTGGACAAGCATGGCGTTATTGGTGGAGAGATACATTAAAAAAGGATTTTGGGTGGGATTTGTCTCCTATAACCCGAGAAAGTAAAATAGCTTTTACAGATGCCAATCCTTTGAAATATTCAGACGATGATGTATTTGGTTACATGAAGGCAGCTAAGGGTGTAATTCTTAAAGAAGATGGTTCGCCAGAATTAGATTCAAAAGGTAAAGAGAAAAAAGACGATGTTACAGTAACTCGTGTTTCACCATTAAAAAATTCTGTACTTGTATCAGTAACAAGTATAAAATCAGAAGAACACTGGTCTAGTATGGCACGTCATGAGGGAGAGTCTGTTCCGTACAGCAAAGAAGAGTATAGTGCTATCATGAAAGGAATGTTTTCATTAGATTTGGCTCAAGTAGGTACTTTCGCAACTTATAATAAAACGGGGTTCAAAAACCTTACTTCCAAGCTACAAGAGGAGGGTTTAACCAATGGCTGTACTTTAGTAAGTGATTCATTTGTTAAAGATGCGAAAGGTAATCCAAAACAATTAGTACAACTACCATTATCAACAAGATTAAAAAGAGTAGTCGATACATTGAAAGCGTTAAAAACTATTTCAGGCGGAGCTATGCAAACTAATAATTTAGCTGATGTTACTCCCAAATTCATTGTCTTAGCTACAACTAAAAGTGGAAATCATCCTTTTTCTCATATTGCTAAAGGAGAAGGCTTATACAATAATATTGCTGTTTTAAATATCTCAGCTCTCAAAGAAGTATTAGAAGATTATAAGGAACAAATAATAGGTACAGTATTTATTGGAAAGAGGTCTGGATTTATGGATGAATGTAATGATGATTTAGCACTGCTTAACTCTGAATTTGTTCAAGTGACTACTGTCAATCAAGCAATTGATGGGTATTGTGAACAACTAAAAAAACAATTGAATTAATTATGAAATTTCATAAAATTGATATTTCAGGTTGGACAGCCAGTTTTAGATACCCTAATCTATTAAGTGGTTTTCAGCCCACATTGGAAGTACCACCATTGAGTACAGTGTTAGGACTAATTAATGCAGCTGCAGGAAAATTTATTACTTATGAAAATGAAAAATTAGGGTATTATTTTGAATATGATTCAAAAGCTGTTGATTTGGAAACTATTTATCAAATGGATGGAAATGGTAAAAGTACATCGAATAATAATGCAAAATTAAATGTTATTCGAAGAGAGTTTTTATTTAACCCACACCTTATAATTTACACTAGTAATAATGAAATTGCTCAATATTTTAAAGAGCCTGTATATCCTTTGCTACTTGGTAGGATGAATGACCTAGCTAGTGTTGATAATATTGCAGAGGTTGATTTATCTATAAACGATAATGTTAGTGAACTTAAAGGGCAGATTGTTCCTGTGTTCCCCTATAAATTGTCAGGGATGATACAAGCTTTGCCACAATACTTTACGAACACTTTCCCTAGGAAGAATTTAGGAACAAAACCCTATTCTATTGTTTCATGTAAGAGTGCTGTAGGTACATCTAATATTGAAACCTTCAGAGACGAAACTATTGGCTTGAATGTATTTTTACATCAACTAAATTATAGTTATGAACAACTTGTTAGCTAAATCTGAGCCTCAGATAACATTATTAGGTCATATAAATGATTGTTTATCTATCCATTCACTTTTAGAACGCCAATTTGCTAATATTATCCAAATGCCAAACATCCCAAAAGATTTTTGGCATTTGGTAAAAATAGCGATGATTTTTCATGATTTAGGGAAAGGTCATATTGAGTTTCAGAAAATGTTGAGAAAAGAAAAAGATAATTGGAAAAGACAAAGACATGAACTCTTTTCATTACCTTTTTTTCTAGCTTTTGATGAAATTCAAGAGAGTAACATTAATCACTTAATATTTTTAGCAATAGCGGGTCATCATAAGGATTTTGGTCAACTCTTTTCAAAGTATATTTCTAATTTCTATGAATCAGATAAGAATGACCCTTACAACCTTGATTTAGGCTCAATAGATAAAATTACATTTGAGTTAGAATTTAGTAAAGTTAAAGTAAAAGAGATTAGAGAACTTCTTAAGGATGAGTTCAATATTACGTTAAAGGATAACCCCAAAAAATATTTAAATGCCATTCAAAATGAAATCCCCAAATATTTAAAAAATGGAATAAATATTAAAAATAAAGATTATTGGTTTTTAGTGTTGTTATTTGGTGCTATTAAAAATTGTGACCATTTAGGTTCAGCAGGGGTAAAGCACATTCCAGCGACAACTTTGAAGGATTTTGGTTTTTTAAACAAGTACCAACTTGACCTAAAGACAAAAGGTTATGATTTTTATCAGCATCAAAAAGATTGTGCTGAAACACTAGGGAATGTTATACTTACTGCTCCAACAGGCTCAGGAAAAACTGAGAGTGCTTTTCTATGGTTAAGAAGACACTTTGAAGAAAGTCAAACTGGTAGAATTTTTTATATTCTTCCTTTCACGGCATCTATTAATGCCATGTTTGAAAGACTCAGAAAGGTTATTGATGATGAAAAAGTAGGAATGCTACATGGAAAACTGAGTGCTTATCTAAATAATTATTTTGAAGAACATCAATATAGCCAAAGTAATAAAGTAGAAGCAATTAAAGAATTAAAGCAGAAGTTTAAATATGTAACCACTCCAATAAAAGTATGTACCCCCTTTCAATTACTAAAACATCTTTTCGGTTTAAAAGGATTCGAGCAAGGTTTATTTGAATGGGTTAATGGATATTTTATTTTTGATGAAATTCATGCGTATGACCCTAAAACATTTGCTCAAATAAAAGTATTATTGGAGTTTGCTACACAACATCTTAATGTTAAAGTTATGATTATGACAGCAACACTACCTAAATTTTTAAGGAATGAACTTGTAATGTCAATCGGTGAATATAAGCCTATTTTTGCTGATAATGCACTTTTTGATGCTTTTAAAAGACATAAAGTTATCTTAGAGAATGGTTTATTAGAGGAAAGCCTATCTATTATACAACAAGATTTAAGGAAAGGTAGTAAAGTTTTAGTTGTTTGTAATACAGTGGCAAAATCACAGGAAATATACAATATATTAAAGAATGAAAATGTTAAGTCTGTGCTTCTTCATGGAGGTTTTAATGGAGTGGATAGAAACAGTCATGAACAAACACTTTTACAGTCAGAATTAAACAAAGATATAGATGATGTAATGTTGCTAGTAGGTACCCAAGCTATTGAGGTTAGTCTTGATATTGACTTTGATATAATTTATACAGAACCTGCACCAATTGATGCCTTGCTTCAACGATTTGGAAGAGTAAATAGAAAAAGAGAGAAAGGGATTTCGCCATGTGTAGTATTTCGTGAAAATAATGAATCAGATTTTCATATTTATGATAAAACAGTGATAGAAAGAACTATTGAAATTTTTTCTAAAGATGAAAATGGAGGTATAATAGATGAAGCAATTTTACGGGAGTATATAGATTTTGTTTACTCTGAATGGACTAATGAGCAGTTAAATGATTTTCAAATGACTTATGAAACAATGAAAGCTACTATTGATTTGTTAATTCCTTTAGTTCATTCCAAAAAGACAGAAGATGATTTTTATTCTAAATTTGACGGAGCAAAAATTTTACCACAGATATACAAAGAACAATTTGAGAATTATTTGCTTGCATTTGATTTTATTAGTGCAGAGAACCTTAAAGTTTCAGTAAGTAAAAGACGTTTTGCAAGTTGGATTAATAAAGGTACTATTAGAAAAGAATTATTTGCATTTGAAAAAAATAAGAAAGGCGACTTGATGAAGATAGATTATTTTATAACAAATAAAGTTTATAACACTGAATTGGGGCTTTTTACCGATAAAGAAAATCCTTGGGTTGATGACAATTTATGGTAGACAAACCATACAAAACTTAAAATAAATATAATTCAATTATTAATTAAAAAAAGGATTTGTTACATATCAAGATAATTTGTATTTCAACGCCTATAAATCGAGGTCTTTTGTACAATCATATATTAATAATCACATAAATGCAAACAAGATAAAATTTTACACACTATGAATATTACTGCTACACATTTAAATTATTTACAGGTATGTCATCGAAAGGTATGGCTGTTTTCCAATAATATTACCATGGAGCATACTTCAGATTTAGTAACTGAGGGAAAGCAAATTGGGGAGGAGAGCTATCCGCAAAGAGCTGAACGAAATCAAGAAGTAGCTATTTCTACTGAGGTTAACGGGATAACCTGTAATGCAAAAATAGATTTTTATGATGCCAAGACTGGAGTGGTTCATGAAATCAAGAAATCTAGTGCTAAAGAGATGGCTCATGTTGCACAGGTACAGTTTTATTTATATCTATTGCGAAAGAATGGAATAACTGCTAATTATGGATTGATTGAATACCCCAAGTTAAGGCAAACTGAAAAAGTTGAATTGTTGGAAGGTGACGTTTTAAATGTAGAACGTTGGGTGGAAAAAGTTGATAATATTATCAATCAAGAAATGTGTCCGCCTTCCTTGCCAAAAAGTAAATGTAAAAATTGTTCTTATTTTGAATTCTGTTGGAGTGGAGAAGAATAAAATATACTATTAAAATATATAGCTCACCGTTAGTAAATCTACCATTATGAAAAAGCCCTATTATTTGTTTAATCCTGGACGATTGTCTAGACAAGACAATACATTGAAATTTCAACCTATAGATGAACATGGAAATGAAGGTCAGCCCCGATTTATTCCTATTGAAACAGTAGATAATCTTTATTGTTTTGGCTCTTTAGATGCCAATTCAGCCATGTATAATTTTCTGGGAAAGAATCAAGTAGCTGTTCATTTCTTTGATTATTATGAGCACTACACAGGTTCATTCATGCCCAAAGAGTATTTACTTGCGGGTAAAATGCAGGTAGAACAAACAAAATATTACCTTGCCAATAAAAAGCGAATTATACTTGCCCAAAAGTTCGTATTAGGAGGAGCTACGAATATGTTGAAAAATTTAAGCTATTATAATAATCGACAAAAGGACGTAGCAAGACAAGTAAAAGCAATAGAAGGATATATAGAAAAGATTGCTCTGACTACTCAAATAGATGAATTAATGGGTTTAGAAGGAAACGTTAGACAGACTTATTATGAAGCCTTTGATGTAATAATTAATGATTTTCAGATGGGAAATCGAACTAAACAGCCTCCTAATAATGAAATAAATACCTTAATTTCTTTCGGAAATATGATGTGTTATACCCTTTGTTTAGGACAAATTTATCATAGTCAGTTAAATCCTACGATAAGTTTTTTGCATGAACCAGGCTATAGGAGGTATTCTTTAGCGTTAGATTTAGCTGAAATATTTAAACCCATATTAGTGGATAGAACTATTTTTAGCTTGCTCAATAAGAAACAAATTCAATCAAACGATTTCAGACAGGAATTGAACCGTTGTGTGATGAAAGAATCTGCCAGAAAGATATTTATGGCAGCCTTTGACGAAAAACTAAAAGAGACTTTTAAACACAGAAACCTTGGGCGGTCAGTAAGTTATAAACACCTTGTAAAACTAGAATGCTATAAATTGAGTAAACATATTTTGGGAATAGAAGAGTATAAACCTTTTAAGATGAATTGGTAAAGGGTAGCAAAGTGTCTAATAGTTTTTATGTAACATTTGTACATATAAATTATTAGACATTAGTCTTTTAATATACCAGCAACATTTTTAATTAACAGATAGATTATAAAATTATGTATGTAATATTAGTATACGATATTGGTGAAAGACGAGTAGGCAAAATGTTGAAACACTGCCGAAAATATTTAAATTGGATTCAGAATTCTGTTTTTGAAGGAGAGATTACCGAAGTAAAGCTTAAAGAGCTAGTGATAGGAGCAAAAAAAATAATGAATGAAGAATTTGATAGTTTAATTTTGTTTAAAAGTAGAGATCAAAAATGGCTGGATAAACAGATAGTAGGAAAGGAATTAAGTAATATTGATAACTTTTTGTAGATGAAAATGTCGTCGAAGAAGAAAAAATCCAATATTTTTTAAGCATAATCAGTTTAAAAAATATCTCAAAATAAGTTAAATGATTGATTATCAATTGTCGTCGATAGTCCAGTAAAATCATATCATTATAGGTTGACGATTTTTAGTTGTTTTTTAGAACAAAAAAAGTGTTAAATTGAGCCAAATAAGCCGTTTTTGCAACAGCTTTTAATCGTACCAAGTGGAATTGAAATACTTAGTAGAGTACGAGGGGCATTACTACCTTAAGCTTTTAATCGTACCAAGTGGAATTGAAATGACACTACTGCGCGGAAACTATCCGTTTTATATTCCCTTTTAATCGTACCAAGTGGAATTGAAATTAATATATCAAATGTGGCTAGAGTCGCAACCAATTTCTTTTAATCGTACCAAGTGGAATTGAAATAACTAGAAGGCAACTTCGATACTATGCTAGAAAACTTTTAATCGTACCAAGTGGAATTGAAATAGAATTGTGGTTAGTCGGTATTCGTCATTCTTAATCTTTTAATCGTACCAAGTGGAATTGAAATCACCAAAAACCCGTTTGTATATTGTATCTGTTTGGGCTTTTAATCGTACCAAGTGGAATTGAAATATACTTGATTTCCCTGCTGAATCCTTACCAATAAAACTTTTAATCGTACCAAGTGGAATTGAAATCCTAAAACAGCAGTTGGAAAATCATTATTAATAAATTCTTTTAATCGTACCAAGTGGAATTGAAATCATAAGCCGAAAGCCCTTCACTACCTTTCGCACCACTTTTAATCGTACCAAGTGGAATTGAAATTGATTTTTAGGGGTTTTTATGGTTTTTGCTATACTTACTTTTAATCGTACCAAGTGGAATTGAAATTTTATTGAAGCTAGATTATACTTAATACAATCATTTCTTTTAATCGTACCAAGTGGAATTGAAATAGGTATCCGAAGAAAAACAAGAATGTGTATTTGAATCTTTTAATCGTACCAAGTGGAATTGAAATGCAATGAAGTCGGATGATGATATTATCGCACAATCCTTTTAATCGTACCAAGTGGAATTGAAATTAGTCTTTTAGGCAAGTAGTGCTCATCGGTTATATTCTTTTAATCGTACCAAGTGGAATTGAAATTTTTTAATGTGTTATAGTTTTAAGTTATCAGCTGTTCTTTTAATCGTACCAAGTGGAATTGAAATTTGATTTATGGCAAAAATATGCTAGTCCAGTTTGGCTTTTAATCGTACCAAGTGGAATTGAAATAAAGATTTTAAGGATGTCCTTTTGACTTTGCCTACCTTTTAATCGTACCAAGTGGAATTGAAATAACATTCTACGTAAAAATAAAGAATCTTCCATTTCACTTTTAATCGTACCAAGTGGAATTGAAATTGAGAAATAGACTAAAGCAGCAATCACTACATACCACTTTTAATCGTACCAAGTGGAATTGAAATTAGACGCGGAGTACAAAGCGTTAAAAGAATCGACGGGCTTTTAATCGTACCAAGTGGAATTGAAATTGATTAACCACTAAGACGACGGATGTTATTCGTCGTCCTTTTAATCGTACCAAGTGGAATTGAAATATTGTGGACACAGACGACGCACAATTACGGCTATATTCTTTTAATCGTACCAAGTGGAATTGAAATTTAAACAGAAAGCAGCTGAAGCTGATAAAGTGGCTAGCTTTTAATCGTACCAAGTGGAATTGAAATTTAAAAATATTGTGGGATATTCTGTTTTAATAACTTCCTTTTAATCGTACCAAGTGGAATTGAAATAACTCCGCTCGTTTGTTGTACTAGATTAACGTCTATCTTTTAATCGTACCAAGTGGAATTGAAATACAAATCGTAACTAGATTCCTTACCGCTTACGATACTTTTAATCGTACCAAGTGGAATTGAAATGATTCTGATGATAGGGAAGAAGACAATGAAGATGCCTTTTAATCGTACCAAGTGGAATTGAAATGACGATAGAGGGCAAAAGAAGGATTTTTATCTAAACTTTTAATCGTACCAAGTGGAATTGAAATAAATTGACGGTCAAGAAGGAAAGTCATTAAAGACTCTTTTAATCGTATCAAGTGGAATTGAAATTCCGAACACTGAAAAGAGAAAAAAAGAGAAAGTGTTCCTTTTAATCGTACCAAGTGGAATTGAAATGTAATACCAATCCACAATATAACCCTGTACCCTTGCCTTTTAATCGTACCAAGTGGAATTGAAATTTTGTAGTACCAGTAAACTTTAAATAATCACTGTTACTTTTAATCGTACCAAGTGGAATTGAAATAGGGCTTTAGCTTCATCTGATCGAGCAATGACACATCTTTTAATCGTACCAAGTGGAATTGAAATGTGAATTTTTGAAGATATTGAAGGGAGCCACTAAATACTTTTAATCGTACCAAGTGGAATTGAAATTAGGTTTCCTCTGTGGTGACGGATTTATCAGCGTGCTCTTTTAATCGTACCAAGTGGAATTGAAATATACCTATTAATACCTCAACTGTTTCAACATTATATTCTTTTAATCGTACCAAGTGGAATTGAAATAGTCAAATCACCGACCTCTATATTTTGCTCAAAATCCTTTTAATCGTACCAAGTGGAATTGAAATTATTAAAGGTTTAAGGGCTATTATTTCGGGGCGTGGTGCTTTTAATCGTACCAAGTGGAATTGAAATTGGTATTTTTGTCGATGGCGGGCTAACGCATCCCGTCTTTTAATCGTACCAAGTGGAATTGAAATGCAGGTAAAGGCAACAATACATCTTTAAACGGTTTTGCTTTTAATCGTACCAAGTGGAATTGAAATTTCCGAATGAAACTACAGAAAATGTAGAATTAGTCGCTTTTAATCGTACCAAGTGGAATTGAAATAAACAAGATTTATCTCAGCGGCCATACCTTTTTTATGCTTTTAATCGTACCAAGTGGAATTGAAATTAAATTGGCGCGTCGCTAGTGCGTCGGGGTGTACGCTTTTAATCGTACCAAGTGGAATTGAAATGTAGATGGTACAGGACAAGATAAGTACTTATAACCTGCTTTTAATCGTACCAAGTGGAATTGAAATTGTTAGGCGCAAAATCAGCATCTAACATAACTATTTGCTTTTAATCGTACCAAGTGGAATTGAAATTAAAGACTTATCAAACTTTACCGTACCTTCAGCATCCTTTTAATCGTACCAAGTGGAATTGAAATCCGCAACACAAACGGCTTTAGATGCAAAATTATCCGCCTTATAATCGTACCAAGTGGAATTGAAATGAAGAGGGTAAATTCGTCACAACAATTGACGAAGCCTTTTAATCGTACCAAGTGGAATTGAAATATAGGAACGCCATTTATTGGGGGTTTGGGCTATCCTGCTTTTAATCGTACCAAGTGGAATTGAAATGACGCTTGAATCTAAAGGCCTTGCAGGCTCTTACCTTTTAATCGTACCAAGTGGAATTGAAATTCTGATAATATCCTACGTCTTGAAACGTTTCGATAACTTTTAATCGTACCAAGTGGAATTGAAATGCATTATTTGGGCGCCAAAGGGTGATATATTGCTCGCTTTTAATCGTACCAAGTGGAATTGAAATAGCTTATCAGTTAAAGAGACATTTGAAGCTCAACGTGCTTTTAATCGTACCAAGTGGAATTGAAATGTTGAGGATGTTATGCTGAATGTTTTAAGTATCCGACCCTTTTAATCGTACCAAGTGGAATTGAAATTTGATAGTAGATGAAACTTTGAATAAATCGCCGTTTCTTTTAATCGTACCAAGTGGAATTGAAATAAATCACCGTAATAATATCCCCCGCCTCCTTGGTTGACTTTTAATCGTACCAAGTGGAATTGAAATGCCGTATAGGCAATAGTAGTGAAACTCCTTACTCCGCTTTTAATCGTACCAAGTGGAATTGAAATGATTTTTAGCATGACGGGCGAAGATAGAGCGCCTTCTTTTAATCGTACCAAGTGGAATTGAAATTATGGTAAGCGATATATTTGAAATAAAGCTAGATACTCTTTTAATCGTACCAAGTGGAATTGAAATAGTAAAAGTGAGTAGTACAATTAACGGCACGGCTATACTTTTAATCGTACCAAGTGGAATTGAAATTTATGAAAGCATCCAACTAAGTACTGATTCTTTGGATTCTTTTAATCGTACCAAGTGGAATTGAAATAAACGTGGGGTTAGCGTTGGTGCTGTTCGTCCTGCTTTTAATCGTACCAAGTGGAATTGAAATCATTCATAATAAGTATGAAGATACGGCAAAAGGTTTAGACTTTTAATCGTACCAAGTGGAATTGAAATTTACCCAAAAGTCAACATATTTTCTTTTACCTCCGTCTTTTAATCGTACCAAGTGGAATTGAAATAGTAAGGTTCACGGGTCTGCGCGCGATGACCTATACGTCTTTTAATCGTACCAAGTGGAATTGAAATAACTTATTGATTACTACATAATTGGTATTATTGGTATCTTTTAATCGTACCAAGTGGAATTGAAATGACTTTGATATTGATTTCAGTTGGGATGAAAGAGATGCTTTTAATCGTACCCTAGGAATTAAAATAAGTAATTAAACCTAATCGTTATATAGCTAAAATTTAATTCTAATTGTATTAAGGATAGTTAAAAGCATTTTATATGATATAATTTTGCCTCAAAATTTCACCAAAACTTGCATGTTTTACTTTTCTGTGCCTTCTTGCGTGAAATCACAAAATTCCCCATAAAATGAAAACTAAGTTGTTATTTTTTTTTATCTCTCTAACTTTTTGTTTTACTACTTTAGCCCAAAAGAAAAAACCTGCTAAAAAAACTCCTCCTGTTAAAGTTTCAAAAATTGATTCTACTGAGCTACTTAATAAAAATCCTCTAAAGGTGGGTGCTCAACAAGCAAATGATGTTGTCGAAGCTAGCCTCACTGGTAAGGATTTAACGGCTAATCAAAATGGAGAAAAACGTTTTTATGATTCTTATAAATTATTGCTTCATGCGGGTGAAGAGCTTTTTTTAGAACATTCTTCTTCAAATTTTAGAGTAATGCTTGGCTTGAAAACACCTGCTAAAGATAAACAGGAGCTTAGCTACGATTCTCAACCTTTTAAAGGAAATAGTACAAATAAATTCCATTATGTTGTACCAGTTACGGGTACTTATACTTTGTTGGCTACGTCAATGGATGCTGGACAAACTGGAAAGTATAAAATTACTAAAACGATAACAACGTCTTCGGTAATAGAAGCTGGACTTGACCAAAATTTTGCTAATCAATTTAAAGCTCTTGAGAAATCAAAGAAGGTAAATTTTAAAAATATTACTGGCGACAAAATTAAAAAGGATAAAAAAGAGGAGAAGAAAGATAAAAGTGCTGGATTAGAGAGCTTTAAAACATCTTTTGAGTTAGTGGCTGGAAAGTCTGCTTTTATTTTTCAAGATAATGGGGGACAAACGGCTAATTATAAAAGTATTTTGCTAGAGAGTGAGAATGAAGCTGATGCAAAGGCTTATTTTGAAACATTAAAAAAACAATTGCAAGTGCTTACTAGAAATTGGATAGAGCAAAGTAATACCGAAGCTAACTATAGTTCTTCAACGGATGCTGATTTTATTACCTTGAAAATTAATATGATTCCTCCTCTAAAGAAAAAACAAAAGCAACTTTATCAAGTAGAGTTCGTTTATAATTAAGGAGGGTTAATATTATCTTCAAAGAAATTAAAATAGATAGCATGGCTCACTAAGTCATGCCATTATAACAAAAATGATTATGCAAATAGCTTTGATTACAGGTGCAAATTCTGGCATTGGATTGGCTACAGCAAAGGCTTTGGCTATTGAAAAAATTGAATTGATTTTGCTAGTTAGAAGTCATGAGAAAGCAATGGCTACTGAATCTGAGATTTTAAAAGTTGCGCCTACCACTAAAATGAATTTCATTATTGCTGATTTAATGGATTTGGCTTCTGTTAAAAAAGCTACGGATGAGATTAAAACAAAATATACTACAATCGACCGCTTAATTAATAATGCTGGATATTCACCTGTAGGAATTTCTTTTACAAAAGATGGTTACGAAAAATCTTTTGTGGCAAATCATTTAGGGCATTTTGTATTGACGATGAATTTAATTGATTTGTTGAAGAAATCAAAAGAAAGTAGAGTAATTAATCTTTCTTCTGCGGCGCATGCTTTGGGAAAAGTAACACGCCTTTTCGAGAAAAATAATACAAAATTATCGGATATGGGTGCCTATGGCGATGGTAAACTAGCCAATATTTTGTTTACCAAAGGTCTAGCTAAGTATTATAAAGATTCTTCAATTACTGCTTATAGTGTGCATCCGGGAGTAGTAAAGTCAAATTTTGGAAGTGATATGAATGGGTTACTAAAAATAGGTTTTGCAATAGCCCGTCCATTTATGATTTCTGTGGAAAAAGGGGCTGCTACTTCCATCTATTTAGCCACTACAGATATTCAGGATTTAAGATTCAGAAATGGGTATTATTTTACAAAATCAAAACCAACTTCGACCTTCAACAGTGGTATTACCCCAGAAAGTATTGAATGGTGTTGGGAAAAAAGTTTAGAAGCTACAGAAGAGTTTGTTAAGCTATAATGAGCTATAAGCATTGAGCATTGAGATTTTTTTTAACTCAATGCTCATAGCTCATAGCTAAGCAGGCATTGTAGGACGAACCTCTATTTTACTAGGTAACGTTCTGGCAGGCATCTTAATTAAATCTGCTACAATCTGCCCAATATCTTCTGGTTGAATCTTCCAAGCATCTTTTTCTGAAGGAGAATGTCCGTTAAAATGAGTCGCAACCGAGCCTGGCATTACGGTTGTAACCTTAATACCATCTTTTCTTAAATCCATCATAATGGCTTGTGAAAAACCTACTACGCCAAATTTACTAGCATTATATGCGCCACCATTTGCGAAAAAGTTGGTACCTGCCAAACTAGAAATAGTAATAAAGTATCCTTGAGTCTCTTTCAATGCAGTGTAAGAAGCCTTGATACTATTAAAAGTTCCCGTTAAATTAATGTCAATTGTTTCTTGCCATTGTTCAGCCGTAAGGTCTTGAATAGGAGCGAAGTGACCCACCCCTGCATTGGCAATAACATAATCAAGCCTACCCCAAGTAGCGATAATGGTATCAACAGCACTTTGTTGTGAAGCAAGGTTTCTTACGTCTGACTCAATACCAATTGCAAAACCTTCTTTGATTTTATTTAATTCATTCGCTGCTTCGTCGGCACTGCTTTGTGTACGACTTGTGATTGCTACTTTGATGCCATCTTTAATAAGGGCTTCGGCAACGCCATAGCCTATTCCTTTTGAACCTCCTGTGACAAGAGCTGTTTTGATAATGTTTGTCATTGATTTATAAATAAGTTTGTTCCAGTAATTATGAAAAAGAATTGCCTTGTTCTTCATCTTGACATGAAACGAACAAGGCAATTCGCATTAGAGTAACATTAAGAGGTAACTTGAAGTTCGACTAAACTTTTTTCTTTTTCCACAAATAAAAAACTGGAATACCCAACGCTACAATCCCCACACCTGCCCAAGATGGTACAGGTTTGTAAATCAGAAGATTGACACAAAGTGCTGTAGCAAATAGAAGATAAATTGCTGGAATTACTGGATACCCAAAAGCCTTGTATGGTCTTGGTACATTTGGTTGTTTTTTACGAAGAATAAATACACCTACAATGGTAAGAATATAGAATACTAGAATAGCAAAAACGGTATAGTCTAATAAGTCACCATAAGTCCCTGTTAAACAAAGTAAGCAAGCCCATCCACATTGAATTAATAATGAAAAGGCAGGAACACCTTTACTATTTAATTCACCTGCTTTTTTGAAGAAAAGTCCATCTTTTGCCATGGCATAATATACTCTGGCTCCTGATAAAATGATGCCATTATTACAACCAAAAGTAGAAATCATGATAAAAACTGCCATAATGATAGTCGCAGGATTGCCAAAAATCATTTCAGCTGCTGCTGTTCCTACGCGGTCGTTTGTGGCAAACATAATTCCTCTTGAAAGGGTATCTACACCATTTGGATGTCCCTGTACGGGCAAAAGCATCAAATAAGCAACATTGGCTAAAATATACAAAGCACTTACCGTCAAGGTTCCATAGAGTAAACTTAGTGGGATATCACGTTTGGGGTTTTTCATTTCTCCTGCGGTATAAGTAACATTGTTCCAAGCCGATGATGAAAACAAAGGACCAATCAAGGCTAAACCCATTGCTGACCATAATCCTATACCCGACAAATATTCATAGTCCATGATTTTTCCATTTTCCCAAATGATTTTCACGGGACTCCAGAAGTCAATTGAATTAATTGCCCACATCCCTTTTTTAGGGTCAGCACCTACAATGATTCCTACAACTGCTAAACCCAACAATGCCCCAATTTTGGTAACGGTAAAGATTAATTGTACCAATTTGGCATTTTTTACACCTTGAATATTAATGAAAGTGAGTAGAAGAATGAGGGCAATGGCAAGGAGCTGTTGAGTATCAAAAAATAAAAATTTATGTTCTGTGCCGATATATTGGGGCAATAGTACACCTGTGTATTTGGCAAAAGCCACAGCTACGGCTGCAATGGTTCCAGTCTCTATGACTAAAAAGGTTGTCCAGCCAAACAAGAAACCCGTTAAGGAATTATAGGCTTCTCTTAAATAAACATATTGACCGCCAGCATTGGGCATCATACCTGCCAATTCGCCATAGGAGAGGGCTGAGATTAATGTAATAATACCTGTGATAATCCAAGCCAATAATAAATAGCCAGGAGAGCCAAGGTTTCGGGTAACGTCTGCTGAAACGATAAAAATACCAGAACCAATCATTGAGCCAATCACAATCATGGTGGCATCAATTAGGCTGAGTTCTTTTTTAAGTTCTTGTGATGAAGTAGGGGAAGTGTTTTTTTCCATTGAAGGACTTTGGGTTAGTTTGGTTGATAAACAAACTTAACGAAATGAAGCCTGATTTCAAAATTAATCAATACTGATGGCATGACTTCAAGTCATGCCATCAGTATAAAGTCATATTTTAAACAGAGATTACACTGATTAGACAACTTTCTAAAAGTTGTCTAATCTAAGGTATTATACCTCAAACTTAATTTTATGATAAATATCTGATACCAAAATACTATTTCCTTCTACAGTTATTGAATCTTCTAGAGAATAAAAGTCTTGATTTATCCAAGTATTTGGATTATCAGAACGAATAAAAGTAGAAACACTTACTTTCTCAGGATTGATGTAAATCACTTGTTGAAGACTACTCAATAATTTATATTCAGATAGTTTTTCAGATAAATCAAAGGCTTTGGTGGCTGGAGAAAGTACTTCAACAATGATATAAGGATTAGTGATGATTGCTCGAGAGTTGGCTTTAAATGTAGGATTTCCTTTCACAACCATTACATCAGGCATATAATATCCACCTTCAAATTTTGGAATTTGTACACCAGAATTACTTCCTAAAACAAGAATATCTTCGTTTTTGAAAAAGAGTATATTGAATATTCTACCCAAATTCATAATAATGGCTTCATGCCATAAAGATGCTAATCCCATTGTAATAATCTCATTTTCATGATATTCTATTTTAAAAGGCAAATCGGCTACAACAGAGAAGAATTCTTCCTCTGAGGCAGGAATTCGAACCAACTGCTGAGCGTTAAGCTCAGATAATATGGCTTCCTTGATATTTTTAGCAACTACCATAACCTTTATTTTTAATCAAATATAATGAAAATTATTATTCGTATTACTGCTGACATCAATCGGACAATAGATTAGTCAACTTTCCAAAAGTTGACTAATCTGCTTATAAACCTTACTTAAAATTCATCTTCACAACCAATCGGTGCACCTGGAGGTAACTCTTTGTGAACAGCTATTTTGGCAGCCGATGGACTTTTCATACGTTCTAACGCATAATCTAAATGTGCTAAATATCCTGAATCTTTTGCCGTCTTTTTACTTTCTTCTATATAAGCCTTTAAGTCTTTTAGATTTTTAGCAATCAATGCCTTCACCTGATAGCTAGCTTTTTCATTTACACTCAAAGCTAATAAATGTGTCAATAAAATTTGCTCTGTTTGATACTGTACTTCAAGAGCTAAACCTTTCTGACGTGGGGCTTTAAATGTTCCTTCTATTAATTGGCTAGTTAAATCATCTAAAGTTAAACCTTCACTACGAGAAGCATATTCTATCATTCTTGATGCACGTTCTGGATGTAACAAGAACTGTAAAGGAAAATCTGCCGCAGCTTCTGCCGCTGCTAAAGCATCAAATGCTAATCCTGTTCTCTTTTTAAACAATTCTCTCGAAGCATTATATCCAGCTGGACGAGGAGGAATCAATTTGATAATGTTTTCTGAAAGTGTCAATACTTCTGGGCTTAAACATTTAATCGCCGCAGTCAAGGCTTTTTGTTGTGTTTCTTTTGAAACTAAAATAGTCGGCGTTTGTCCGTCGCCACGCAAAGCATAACGATAATCTACCCCACCTACGATTTTAGCAACGGCTTCTATTTGATAACGATGTAAATTGTAAACTGGTACTAATGCATCTTCTAAAAAGGCCATCGGCACTCCTTCACGGATAGTCTTTTCACCAAAATTGCTTAACGCTTTTTCTCTTACTTTCAATAGTGTTGTCAACCCTTCAATAGGGTCTTTGCCTTCGTCCCATAAATGAGCATTCGGACTTACTGCACCTGCTGGACGAGCATCTTGGTCAGTTAAAAACAATAAACCTTTATTTCTAGCTTCTTGCAAAATCTTGTTTAAACCTGCTTTTTCATCAGTTCCTTTAGGGAAATCTTGATAACCGAAAGCAATAGATGCTTTATCCCATGCCCCAATACCCACAGCATAAGCATCAGACATATCAATATCTCCTTTGGCATTCAAGGTTACTCTTGGATGCGGATAGTCCATTACCGAAGCACGTTCATTTGTACTTGCAGAATAGTTGTGCATGATACCCAACGTATGACCCACTTCATGAGCCGCTAATTGTCTGAGACGAGCCAAAGCCATTTTTAACATCGGGTCTTTTTCAGGGTCTAATTTTTTGCCATTTTCAAAAGGAGAAAGTAAGCCTTGCGCAATGAGGTAATCTTGACGAACACGCAAAGAACCCAAAGTAACATGCCCTTTCAGAATTTCGCCGGTACGTGGGTCAATCACAGAAGCACCATACGACCAGCCACGGGTAGAGCGATGTACCCAGTTGATAACATTATAACGAACATCCATTGGGTCGGCGTCATCTGGCAATAGTTTTACTTGAAAAGCATTTTTATAACCAGCAGCTTCAAAAGCCTGATTCCACCAAGACGTCCCTTCCATCAAAGCCGAACGAATAGGTTCAGGGGTACCATTGTCTAAATAATAAATAATGGGTTTTACCGCTTCAGATACCTTAGCATTAGGGTCTTTTTTCTTTAGGCGATGTCTCACAGTATAGTATTTCTCAACAGGTTCGCTAACTGGAGTCGAATAGTCGAAATACGAAATAGCATTGAAGCTTGAACGTGGGTCGAATTCTCTTTTTTCAAACTGATTATCTGGTAATTGTACAAAACCGTGATGCATTCTTAACGTAATAGCATCAGACGAAGGTGTAACTGATCTGACAAATCTGCCTGCATCACTTCCGCCAGTAAATGTCAGACTTACTTCAAATTCAGAGTTTTGAGGAAAGTTTTTAGTACGTTCAAAATACATGGCTGAACGAGACTTATCTAATGAATAAGAACCTTCGCCCATGCCTTTAATACGGTCTGTTACACCCATGGCATCCTGCATTAGCAAGTCGGTGATGTCAACTAAGTATTTGTCATTTTCCTCCGCTTCAACGGTAAAACCTGCAATAGTAGACTGTGCGAAAGATTGCATAACAGCACGTTTCTCATTGGCATCGTTTGTGATAGCACGATACTTTAAATTAGGCTGAATTAATAAAATCTTTCTACCTACTTTGTTGAAAAATACCACTTTTTCATCGCCTAGAAGTCCACGGTCTAGTCCAATGTCATTTGAACCCAAACCCGCAGGAAGTGAAGTAATGTATAGAAACTCTTGATTGAGATTAGCGACTTCAAGCCAAATTTTGCCATTGTCTTCATCCCACCAATAGTTCATAAAGCCTTCATATTTTTTGAAGGAAGCCGTTTTTTCAGCAATCGTGGGCAATTTCTGCGCATAACTTTGAAAGAAAATTAACAATAAAGTGAGGGAAAATAGTTTTTTCATTGAATTGTAATAAGTTGATGAAAATTAAATTAAGTGAGTAAATAATATAAAAGCTTTTATTTATCTAAAGGCATTTCTACTGCCTCTTTCCAGATGTATTTGTTAAACCAAATCCAGTTATGCCACATCGCCGCCAGGCGTTCTTTGGGTTTAGTAATTCCGTGTCCGAAACCTTTGTAAACAATCAGTTTTGAAGGAATACCTCTATCTTGAAGACCCTGTAATAACTCATAAGCATTTGAAATAGGTACTCTTCTATCTAATTCTCCATGCTGAATAAGTGTTGGAGTACTAGCATGATTGATGTTTGTCATCGGAGACGTCTTTAAGTAAACGTCTTTATCGCTCCAAGGGGTTGATTGTAGATATTGTCTGGTAAAAGGATGGATGTCTGTACTGACATAATACGTTACCCAGTTCGATATACCAGCACCTACCGAAATGGCTTTGAATACATTGGTATTAGTTGTTAAAAATGCGGAGATATATCCACCTTGGCTCCAACCCATTGAGCCCATCCGAGTGGTATCAACAATGCCTTTGCTTTTTAAATAATCTACACCCGACATTACATCCCACATATCGCCAACACCCAAATTTCTAACATTTAAAGAACGAAAAGCTTCGCCATACCCAGCCGAACCTCGATAATTAGGACGAAGTACTAAAGCGCCTTTTTCCAGAAATTGTAAAATAGGATACACGCTTCCACCCGGTGTTGGTGTAGGCACATCCACGCCCGTTGGACCACCATGAATCAATACTAATAAAGGATATTTCTTGTTAGGGTCATAATTTTTGGGTTTATGCAAAACACCTTCAATCTCTGCCCCGTCTTTACTTTTCCATTTTATTACTTCACTACTAGCCGTTTGCCAACTAGCAATCTGAGTATTCATATTGGTTATCGCTGTAAACTTTAAATCAGTTATTTCTCCAAGTTGTATATCAAAAAGGCTATCATAATTTCTGCCTAAAAAGGCAACTTGTTTAGCATCTTTTGAAAAACTTGGACTAGCTATCAAATCAAATTTAGCCTGAATTTCTTTTACTTTTCCTGTGATATTATCCGCCAAAAACAATTTCATTTTAGTTCTTTGCGAAGCTGTAAAATACACGCCCTCATTCGTCCACTCTAATATATTAATATCTTCATCAAAATCACTCACCCACTGTTTCGTCTTTTTTGAAACTAAATCGATGCTGAAAGTTTTAGGATTTTTATAATAATTTGAAGTTGTATCATTCAATGAAGTAGTATATAAAATACTTTTTGAGTCTTGCGACCAAGCTTCAAAAAAATCACCTCCTGTATTGTTGACTAATAGTGTACTCTTCTTAGATAAAATGTCTAAATATGAAACATCAGAATAAGCACTTGATTGAATGAGCGGATTAGGTTGATGAACAAAAACAATCTTAGTGCCATCTGGTGACCATTTGAAATAAGTAACCGTAAAATCACCTTGGGTCAGCCTACGAGGTTTAGGTAAAGTAATACAAGCTTTAGTCGAATCTTTTGAATCATAGCAAGGTTTTTCGTTGGGCGACGGAAACAAATCTGTTGAAAAATCTACCAACCATAAGTGCGAAAGCTTAAATTCTTCATCATCTACCTCAAAGCCTCCATAACGTTCTTTCTTGGATTTCAGGCTTTTAGAATCTTTTTCGGTGATAGAAATCGCCAAAGTTTTACCATCTGGCGACCAACTAAAGCTATTAATTCCTTCGTCTTCTTTGGTTATTTGTTGGGCTTCTCCACCGTCAGCTCTGATGACATAAATTTGATTTTTATCGCCTCTGTCTGCTAAAAAAGCAATCCATTTACTATCTGGTGACCAACTAGCAGCTACACTATTCCCTTTTACTGTTCTGGTTAATTGAAAGGGCGTTTGCTTGTTTTTAGATAACCATAACTCTGTGTCATAATTATTCTCTTTCCAGTCTACTGTCGTAACCGAAAAAACAACATTTTTTCCATCAGGTGAAATAACAGGATTTGTTACATTTCGTAAAGACAGGTAATCTTCAAACTTTAAACTACTATTTTTTTGAGCAAATGTACTCAGAGAGAGTAAAAGTAAAATAATGACATTCTTTTTCATGGAGGTTGATTGATGAATAGTTTGTTTTTACAGTTTAAATATCGTAAAAAAACGCCAATTTTGTGTCATGAATAATCAAAATCAACGACTTAAAATTTGGGCAGGACTAATTACGCTTTACTTAGTTTGGGGTTCTACTTATCTAGCATTGCGGTTTGTTGTAGAAACCGTTCCATCGATGATGGCCTCTGGTTTTAGAAATCTAATTGCTGGTACTATACTTTTTCTTTTTTCTATCGTTAGTAAAAAGTATCAGAAACCCTCTCGTAAAATGTTGGTCACTTGCTTATTTACTGGCTTTTTGATGCTATGCTTTGGTAATGGATTATTCACTATTGCCGCCAAATGGATGCCTTCAAGCTATTCAGCCTTATTTTCAGCCTTAGGGCCTGTTATGTTAGTTTCTTTGCTTTGGATATTCAATCATGAAAAACCTAAACCTAAAGTAATTGCTGGGGCATTGTTGGGTATTGTTGGTGTAGGAATCCTGATGAGCTTGAAAACATTAGCCCTAAAAGGCTTTGAACAATATTATATGTTAGGCGTTTTATTCCTATTTCTAGCTACTTTAGCATGGAACCTTGGCGTAGTAATTGTTAAAAAAGCAAAGATATTTGATTATCACGCTTCTCAGATTTCAGGCATGCAGATGATGACTGGCGGTATTATTTCCTTGATTATTAGCTTAGCACTAGGAGAATTTAGTCATTTTGATATTGCCAATATCCAACCAAAAGCATATTTATCTTTTATTTATTTAGTAGTTTTTGGGTCTAGTTTGGCTTTTCTAATTTTTAATTGGTTATCCAAAGTTACCTCTCCAACTTTAGTCGCTACCTATACGTATGTCAATCCGTTAGTAGCTATGATTTTGGGGGCATTGTTTGCAGGCGAAAGCCTACATCCATTAATGCTTTTGGCTGGAGGGGTAATTATTACCGCTGTAATTTTAATCACAACGGCCAAAAAATAAAGATTTTACAAAAAATACATAACATCATTATCAAATTTTTACCTTTCAAAACCAATCGTATGAAAAAAATCATTTTAACATTTTCTTTTTTATGTTGCATGAAGTACGCACAAGCACAACAAGAAATGCCATTGTATCCAGATGGTGTTCCCAATGCGAAACAAGTCCCAAATACCCAAAAATCAGTTACTGATAAAAACGGTGTGCTTAGAATATCAGAAGTAACCGTTCCTACCTTAACCGTCTATCCTGCTGATGTAGACAAAGCGAATGGTACTGCCGTAATTATATGTCCAGGAGGAGGCTATGGTATTTTGGCTGCTAGCCACGAAGGGTCAGATGTGGCGAGTGTATTTAATAAAATGGGGGTAACAGCTTTTGTATTAAAATATAGATTGCCTAATAGTGATGCTCAGGTTGATAAATCAATTGCTCCCTTACAAGATGCACAGCAAGCACTAAGAACCGTTCGTAAAGATGCCGCAAAGTATGGCATTAACCCTAGCAAAATAGGCATAATGGGCTTTTCGGCTGGTGGACACTTGGCTTCTACGGCAGGAACACATTTTAATAAACAAGTAGGGGATGTGACAAGTGAAGTTTCTGTTCGTCCTGATTTTATGATTTTAGGATACCCAGTAATTACTTTTAAAGACTTTGGACATGCAGGTTCAAGAATCAATTTAATTGGTAAAACGGCAGACCAAGCTTTGATTGATGAATATTCAAATGAATTACATGTTACCGCTGAAACACCTCCTACTTTTTTAGTACATGCTGGCGATGATACAGCAGTACCTGTTAGAAACTCGTTAGAGTTTTATCAAGGCTTACAAAAAAATGGGGTACTGGCTGAATTAGTAATTTATCCTAAAGGTGGCCACGGATTTGGTTTGAACAATAAAACCACCAAAGAAAAATGGATGGATAATGTAAAAAACTGGATGGATTCGTTGGGTTTACTTAGCAAATAGCTTTTAGTAATCAGCCGTAAACTTTAATATTATTCTTTTTAGTTCACGGCTGAAAATATCATTTAAATTAAGCCTAGCGAAATATTAAATCAATATTATCGCTGGGCTTAATTTTATAAAAGCCTTTGATTTTGAAGATGGTCTTCCAGAAAAACTTTAGAAAGACCAATGTTTTTAAAGCAAATATTTTCTGACTTCTCAATTCGAAAAATGGGTTCCTAAGCTTAGAAATATTCACAGATATTTTCCAAACATAAAAGAAAATAGCCAGACTTACATAATGGAAAATAAGGAATAAATAAAAACCTACGCCATACTCTTTCCGAATCCATAATAAATTAGAAACTTGCATTTGCGTACCAAATCGGTTGATGGGCGAAATATTAGTTCTTCTAAAAGGCGAGTCTTTTTCGAGGTGAATGAATTTGATATCTTCCGAACAACAGATTTTTCCTACTTTCCTTAGCCTACCAGCCCACTCAAAATCTTCGGCATACATAAAGAAATCTTCATCCATTTTGCCTACTTTTTCTATCGTTTTGCGAGCAATCAGCATAAAAGCCCCACAACATAATTCTGATTGATTAGGGTCTTGAAATTGAGGTTCGGGAAATAATTTTTCTAAGTATTTATGAAAGGAATTTGGAGCAATAATCAAGAATTTTAAAAACTCATTCCTATTCCTGAAATAAGGCATTTTGACTAAATCAGCCGTAACCTGAATACCACCAATGACAGAAACTTCTGGTTGAGATTTAAGCAACTGCCACGCTTTAAAGATAGCGTTATCGAATAAGAGCGTATCTGCATTTAATAATAAATAATAATCACCTTGAGCAACGGACATTCCTTGGTTATTCCCTCTTGAAAAGCCCGAATTATATTTACTAGCAACCCAAACAATTTCTGGATGAACAGATTTAATAATACTTTCTGAAGCGTCCTGAGAATCATTATCCACCACCACTACTTCATAACTAATATCCTGAGTAAATTTTTTAATAGAGCTTATGCAATTGACTGTTAATTCTGCTGACTTGTAATTAATAATGATAATCGAAACATCCATGTGATACTGGGTTGTTGAAAATTTTCATAAAATTATTTTTGATTAATGGGATTAGATAATTGTTAATCTTATCAATCAAAAGTGCTTGCTTATGGGCTAGATTCAAAAAAATGAATACAAATATAATGTTTCCATTCCACTTGATAAGATTAAAGGAATGAAATAAGTATTAATAGAGACATTGAAACCCAATGGACACAAAAAAGCCCGATGCCACAGACATCAGGCTTTCTAAATATAATCCTTACTTTATTTAATGTTATTGTCTTTGTTTTTCTATTTTAATTGCTTCACCCTCTCGTTTTTCTCTTCGTTACAAAAATAATAAAAAATCCAAATAAATAAACATATAATACAATTATTTGTAAGAAATATTTATTTTTTTTGATTTTAGCCTCTCTTTTCATCATTTAGACAAAAACTAGCCCTAAAACCGCTCATATTTTGTGCTATAAACCACTTTTTGCGTACAAATCTGGTCTTCTAGTCTTAGTTCGTTCAATAGATTGGTCGAATCTCCATTCATTTATTTTCGCTTCATGCCCAGATAAAAGGACAGGAGGAACGCCGACGCCTTCAAATTCAGCAGGGCGAGTATATACTGGTGGTGCCAAAAGATTATCTTGAAAAGAATCAGTCAAGGCAGAAGTTTCATCATTCAATACTCCAGGAATCAATCGGATAATAGCGTCAGCACAAACCGCCGCTGCTAATTCGCCTCCAGAAAGTACATAATCACCAATAGAAATTTCTTTGGTGATAAACATATCTCTAACCCTTTGGTCAACACCTTTATAATGCCCGCAAAGAAATAACAGGTTACCTTGAAGCGAAAGTTGGTTAGCCGTTTGTTGGTTGAAAGTTTCACCATCAGGCGTCATGTAAATCACCTCATCATAATGTCTTTCGCTTTGCAAATGTCTGATACAACGCGCAATCGGCTCGACGCTCATTACCATGCCAGCACCGCCACCAAAAGCATAATCATCTACTTGACGTTGTTTTGAAAGAGAATAATCTCTTAAATCATGTAAAACAACTTCTACATGACCAGCCTCTTGTCCACGTTTTAAAATTGAATGAGCAAAAAAGCTTTCCATCAATTTTGGTACTACAGAAATAATATCTATTCGCATGGTAGGTTTTTTGAAATTAATCTTCCAGATACACTTCTAACAAACCTTCTGGTAAATTTACATGAAGGATTTTTTGCTCTTTTTCCGCTTGCAATATAATTTCATCAATGACTGGAATCAACACTTCTTTGCCTTTGTAATCCATCACCAACAAGTCTTGTGCTTGCATTGAATGTACGGTTTGTACTGTGCCTAAATTTCCTAAATTTTTATCAACTATCTGAAATCCAATGATTTCATGATAGTAAAATTGGTCGCTGTCTAGTTCTGGTAGTTCTTCTAACGGCAAAAATGCCTGTAGGTTAATCATTAATTCTGCTTTTTCGAAAGAGTCTACATCTTCAAAATGCACGATAGCACGATTACCCGATAGTCGGTATGATTCTATAAAATAAGGAACTAATTCTCCTTTTACTTCCAAGAAAAGGCTTTCTAAATCTTCATAATCTTCAGGAAAATCTACATCCAGCCAAAGGATTACTTCACCTTTTAGTCCGTGCGTTTTTGTGATTTTCCCTAGTTCAAAACAATCTTCTTTAGTCATTAGTATATATTCAGCATCAACTTTATGGCTTGACACTTGATTTTGCTTTGATAAAATGGACAAATGTGTTAAAATAAAAAATGATACAAAACAGCTTATCAAAAGAGTTTTGTATCATTTTTAATGAAATTTCGTTGGGAAAATTACTCAGCAGATTCTGTAGTAGCTTCTCCTTCAGCTGCTGGAGCTTCAGTTTCTTCTGCAACAACTTCTTCTTCAACAGTATTTTTCTTTGCAATTGCAGCAGCACGAGCAGCATTAATTTCAGTTTCTCTTGCCATACGAGCAGCTTTATCAGCAGCTTTAGTAGCTTCAAGACCGTCAGTTTTACCAGTGATTTTTAAATCTTTGCTAGTTTTCCAGTCGTTGAATTTAGAGTCAGCAATTTCTTGAGAAATAGCACCTTTGTTAACACCCACTTGCAAGTGTTTTTTCAACAATATACCTTTATATGACAAAATTGCACGAGTAGTATCTGTTGGTTGAGCACCGTTTAAAACCCATTTCAAAGCGCTATCTTCGTTCAAATTGATTGAAGCAGGGTTTGTGTTTGGATTGTACGTTCCGATTTTCTCAATGAATTTACCGTCACGTGGAGCTCTTGCGTCAGCAATAACGATGTCATACATCGCTAATTTTTTACGTCCACGACGTGCTAATCTAATTTTAACAGCCATTTTTTATTTACGTTTTAGTGAAGGAACCCGTCCTTCGGTTATGGTATTTGTAAATTGGAGTGCAAAGATAGTTAAAATTAAAGATTTAACAATGATTTGATTGACAAAATATTTTAGAATACCTAAAAAGAATGCAATTGGCTTAAGAATCGATTTTATTAAAAATAAATAATTGTATTTTTAATATATTTATTTTTAATTTACTTTGATTTGAATGTTTTAACATAATATTTATCACTGCACTGATTTACATGGTGGCTGATAAGTAGTTTAGCAAATAATAATGCAATTTTTTGCAATATAAATGTAATTTTACGTTCAATACTGAATTATAAACAAAACTTAAATTAATATACATGAAAAGAAGAGACGCAATTGCCAAAATGGCTCTGGCGATGGGAGGAATCCTTTCGGCAAGTACTTTGGCAACAGTTTTGGAAGGCTGTAAATCAAGCAGCTCGGCAGAAGCAACAGCCCTAAGTTTTTCGCCTGAGGAAAGTGCAATGATATCTGAAATTGCTGAGATTATTTTACCCCGTACACAAACACCAGGAGCAATTGATGCTAAAGTACCAGAGTTTATCCAGATGATGGTGAAAGACTGTTATAAAGAAGAGCAACAAAAAGCTTTTTTTGCAGGCTTAACTAAATTAGATGAAGATTCTAAAAAAGCAAATGGTACTGAATTTTCAAAAGCAACACCAGCCCAAAAATTAGCGTTGATTAAAGCAGAAGATTCAGCAAAAGAGCGCTCTGAGTTTTGGAAAACAATGAAGGATTTGACGATTTTGGGATACTTTACTTCTGAGCCAGGTGCGACAAAAGCACTAGCCTATTTGGAAGTTCCGGGTAAATATGAGCCCATTAAATTAGAAAAAGGACAAAAAGCTTGGGCAATGAGCTAGTTGTTTTTTAGAAAAGATGTCACAAATAATTCATTAATTTCAAATCAATATCACAGTGGAAATTACAGGAACAGGAAATAAAGCAAATACTTACGATGCCATCGTAGTTGGCTCAGGAATATCTGGCGGTTGGGCTGCCAAAGAATTGTGTGAAAAAGGCTTAAAAGTAATCATGCTTGAAAGAGGGCGTGATATTAAACATATTCAAGACTATCCGAATGCGACTAAAGCGCCATGGGAATTTGAACACCGTGGTAGAGTAGATAATAAATCTGCAGAAGAGCATTTCATCGGCGTTCGTACGGGTTATACTGTAAATGAGCCTTGGAGAGATATGTTTGAAAATGATAAAGAAAACCCAATTGTTGAGAAAAAACCAATCGACTGGATTCGTGGATACCATGTTGGTGGTCGCTCTCTGATGTGGGGTCGTCAATCATATCGTTTGAATGAAAAGGATTTTGAAGCAAATGCTAAAGAAGGTATTGGTACCGATTGGCCAATTCGTTACAAAGATTTAGCTCCTTGGTACGACCACGTAGAGAAATTTGCAGGGATTAGTGGTAATAAGGATGGTATTGATGTGTTACCGCATGGCGATCATTATTTGCCAGCCATGAACATGAATGCTTTAGAGAAAGAGCTAAAGAAAAGAATTGAAAAAGAATTCTCTTCTCGTCACTTTATCATGGGGCGTACTGCACACTTAACGGGAGAATCTAAAATTGCTTATGATTTAGGACGTTCTCAATGTCAGTTCCGTAACCGTTGCATGATGGGCTGTCCTTACGGAGGATATTTCTCTACGCAGTCTTCAACGCTTCCAGCAGCCGTAAAAACGGGCAATCTAACACTTCGTCCAGATGCTATCGTTCAAGAGGTTATCTATGATGATAAATTAGGCAAAGCAATAGGGGTAAGAATTGTAGACCAAAATACATTACAATCAATTGAATATTTTGCAAAAATTATTTTCTTGAATGCTTCTGCGTTTGGTAGTACAGGCATTATGTTGAATTCAAAATCGCAACGTCATGCTAATGGATTAGGAAATGAGTCAGACCAGCTAGGTCGTAACATCATGGACCATCATTTGGCAGTTGGTGCAAGAGGCGAATTTGAAGGCTTAGAAGATGACTATTACTATGGTCGTCGTGCTAATGGTATATATATACCAAGATACCGCAACTGGGGAACTGACAAACGTGATTACTTACGTGGTTTTGGTTACCAAGGCGGAGCTTCTCGTGAAGATTGGGGTCGTGGTGCTGGTCAAGAAGGATTAGGTGCAGACTTTAAAGATGCATTGAGTTACCCAGGAAAATGGACATTCAATATCGGTGGTTTTGGTGAAGTAATACCAAATCCTGAAAACAGAATGACATTAGACCCTAGCCAAAAAGATAAGTGGGGAATGCCATTATTAGTATTCGATGCAGCTTATGGTGACAACGAACTAAAAATGCGTGTCGATATGAAAAACGATGCAGCAGAAATGTTAGAAAAAGCAGGGTTGAAAAACGTTACTCCTTATGATGACCAAACTAAGCACTTGGGAATCGGTATCCATGAAATGGGAACTGCTAGAATGGGAACAGATGCTAAGAACTCTGTATTAAATAAAAATAACCAAGTTTGGGGTGCAGAAAACGTATTTGTGACCGACGGTGCTGCTATGACTTCGGCTTCATGTGTAAACCCATCGCTTACTTACATGGCTTTAACAGCAAGAGCAGCCGCTTATGCGGTTGATGCGTTGAAAAAAGGTGAGTTGAAATAATGATGAGCTAACGGGCTTCGTAAATCGAAGTTTTAGTTTTCAGAAAATGATTAAAAGTCCTCAGTTTTAAGTAACTGGGGACTTTTTGTTTTGAGTATTCTTAATTTATCAACTACTTTAAATCTATCCCTTAATTACTAATATCCCCTCCGAAAGCTGAAACCTGACAGCCGATAGCTAAACTAATCTGCTTAATAAACAGACGATTATGGGTTATTAATTTATCTTTCAGAAAGATAAAAGCTACCTTTGTAGTAATAATCAATTTATAGTCATGACTTTCGAAGAATTAAATCTTAATAAACAATTACTTAACGCCCTTGAGGATTTGGGCTTTACTTCACCAACAGCTATCCAAGAAAAAGTTTTTTCTGTAGTAATGTCAGGGAAAGATGTTTGTGGAATAGCACAAACAGGAACAGGAAAAACGTATGCCTATTTATTGCCATGCCTTCGTCAGTTAAAGTTTTCAAAAGAAAAGGACCCCCAATTAGTAATCATTGTGCCTACTCGCGAGTTGGTAGTACAAATTGTAGAAGAAGCTCAGAAGTTATTGACTTACATGAGCTTTAAGGTATTGGGCGTTTATGGGGGTGTAAATACAAAATTGCAAGTAGCAGAATTGTTAGAAGGAGCAGATATATTAGTGGCAACGCCGGGAAGATTAGTAGATTTAATATCAGTGGGTGCCTTTTCAGGTAAAGCAGTCAAGAAATTAGTGATTGATGAATTTGACGAAATGTTGAATTTAGGTTTCAGAGCACAGTTAAAGATTGTTTTTGGCAAATTGCCCCAAAGAAGACAAAATTTACTTTTTTCAGCTACCCTCAACGAAGAAGTAGAGCAGTTGATAGAAGACTATTTCAATAGTCCAGTAAGGGTAGAAGCTACTCCTGTAGGTACGCCTCTTGAAAATATTAGCCAATCTTATTACGAAGTACCCAACTTTTACTCAAAAGTGAATTTCTTGAATTTGTTATTAGCTAAAGACGAAACAATGACAAAAGTATTAGTCTTTGTTTCAACCAAACACTTAGCCGATGTACTATTTGAGGAGGTTAGTCCAGTATATGGAGAAGCAGTAGGAGTAATTCACTCTAATAAAGCCCAAAAGCACCGTTTTGATAGTGTAGATAAATTTCAATCTGGAGCGTGTAGAGTTTTGATTGCTACAGATATTATTGCCAGAGGGTTAGACGTAGCAGAAGTAACCCATGTAATAAATTTTGATTTACCAGAAACTCCCCAAAACTATATCCACCGTATCGGTAGAACAGGGCGAAAAGAGCGTAAAGGAATAGCTATATCGTTTGTTGTTGAGAAAGAGAAAGAATATCTTTCAGAGATAGAAAACCTGATGAATTATTTGATTCCTCAGCAAGAATTACCAGAGGAATTAATATTATCAACGAAAATTTTACCTGCGGAGACTGAAAGAGTAACGATGAAAACCATTCAAGTGAAAGCTCCCAAAAAAGAAGAAAGCGGTGCGGCATTTCATGAAAAATCAGAGAAAAATAGCAAAGTAAACGTAAGAAGAAACCATGCCGCGGAAATGAAAAAGAAATATGGCAGGGCTTATAAGAAGAGGGAATAAATTGGTGAATTAATCATCAAAAGGTTTATATAGAAAATATGTAAGATAAAGAGCGTTTTAAATAAATGGCGATAATCGTCGATTATAGAAATGATAGATTTATTTTACATATTTTTTTTGATAAAATAGAATGTCAAGAGCAAATAATTGATAATCAATGGTCGTCGATGTACTAGTTAAAAACTATTATTATAGGTAGACGATTTTAAGTATAAATTTTATTGATAAAAAGTGCTAAATTAAGCTAAAATAGCCATTTTTAAAACGGCTTTTAATCGTACCAAGTGGAATTGAAACAAATATGCAGATACTTAGCGCAAAACCTGCGGTATCTTTTAATCGTACCAAGTGGAATTGAAACATGCTACAGATAGAAAAGAATCTATTTATTTATTCCTTTTAATCGTACCAAGTGGAATTGAAACTCACAACCGTCACAAAGCGTCAAAGAACCGTTACACTTTTAATCGTACCAAGTGGAATTGAAACTTTTTAGAACCTCAATTGGAGGTTCTGCTTTTAACTCTTTTAATCGTACCAAGTGGAATTGAAACTTGGTAAGGTAGTCAATGACAACAAAGCGAGTTTTCTTTTAATCGTACCAAGTGGAATTGAAACGTGCTTAATCTGTCAGATACATTTCTTTATGTCAGCTTTTAATCGTACCAAGTGGAATTGAAACCTGTAGTAGAGGCGGTTAAGATACGCTCTAAGCCGTCGACTTTTAATCGTACCAAGTGGAATTGAAACCAGGAATCCTCACACGGAACCGAAATGAGTGATCAACCTTTTAATCGTACCAAGTGGAATTGAAACATTTCTGAATGAAGAATTAATCTTAGAGATTGCTAGACTTTTAATCGTACCAAGTGGAATTGAAACTTATGTCTAATATTCGCAAAGCAGACTCTTTTCGAACTTTTAATCGTACCAAGTGGAATTGAAACAAGTACTAACAGTACTATATTGGCGGGTAAGACGGTCTTTTAATCGTACCAAGTGGAATTGAAACACGATTACAGAATTGGCCGCTTATGCAGCAGTCTTCTTTTAATCGTACCAAGTGGAATTGAAACTAACTTAGCGAAATCACATTATTATTATAGTCCACTTTTAATCGTACCAAGTGGAATTGAAACTTAACTAAATAATCATAAAGACATTCGGCGGTCATTCTTTTAATCGTACCAAGTGGAATTGAAACTACTTTCTATTCGATAAGCCAACGACCAACGACACAAATCAAAGCTTTTAATCGTACCAAGTGGAATTGAAACTATTTGAATTTAAAGGCAGGGACGAAGGTGTATTTTGCTTTTAATCGTACCAAGTGGAATTGAAACGAATGGACTTTTATTCATTCTTAGCCATTTATCTACTTTTAATCGTACCAAGTGGAATTGAAACGTTTTCAACCTGTCTAACCCATCCAATACAGCTTCGTCTTTTAATCGTACCAAGTGGAATTGAAACTACAGTTTTGCTTTGTTAAAAAATGGTCAATGTCTGGCTTTTAATCGTACCAAGTGGAATTGAAACAAGATTAAGGATTTTAAAGCAGTGCAGGAGGCTTATCTTTTAATCGTACCAAGTGGAATTGAAACGAGTCAAAATCAAAATGAAAAACTTTTTAAGTTCAGGCTTTTAATCGTACCAAGTGGAATTGAAACGTTACCGAACAAGTAGAGTTTATCAAGTCATTAGACTTTTAATCGTACCAAGTGGAATTGAAACTCTAAATGAGTTATAAGCTAATTGCTGAAACTCTTGCTTTTAATCGTACCAAGTGGAATTGAAATTTGACTAAGAAAGGAAAGAAAAAAGTAGAAGATAATCTGAATGGAGAAAATTGATTAAATAAACCAATGGAACAGTTAAACTATTCCATTGGTTATAGAAAAGAATATTACTTCTTCCCAGCGTGATGCGGATAATTAAAGAAATAAGACGTTAGTAAAGGCACGCCAAAAATTCCTACTGTAATCAACGATATATAAGCATCTGCTTCTTCGCTTTCCAAGAATTTAGCAATCGGATTTTCTGGTAAGAAATGGGTTAATAACGATAAGGTTAATTTTAAACCAAGTACGCCAATCACTAAAAACGCTGCTGTTTCTAGGAAAGGATATTTTTCCATCAACTTCACAAAAGCTTGTGCTACAAAACGCATCGCCAAAATACCAATAAATACTCCTATACAGATTAGATATAGGTTATCGGTAAAGGCTACGGCTGCAAAAACATTGTCGATAGAGAATGCTAAGTCCATTACTTCTACCAAAAAAACAGTAGCCCAGAAAGGACCTAATGCTCCTAAGGTCATACGATAAAACCAATTACTTTTTTTGTCTAGCAAGTCATCGCTTTCTGCGGGAGTAGTTTCTTTTTTGAAATAATCATACGTAAGATACAATAGATATAAACCGCCTATAGGCTTTAGCCACCAAACTTTTACCAAAAAAGAGGCGAATAAAAGACAAATACCTCTGAAAAAATACGCACCAATAATACCATATTTAAGGGCTTTTTTCCGTTTCTCTGGCGATAAATCCATTACCATTGTTGCCAGTACCGCTGCATTATCCACCGAAAGAAGACTTTCTATCAATATTAAATTACCAACTATTAAGGCTGCTGCCCCTAAATCATTCCCAAAAATTTGATGCAAAAAATCCATAAAAACTGTTTAGTGTCCAAAAGATTGCCAAAGTTACAAACTTTGACGCCTAAAAGATAAGGCTGATAAGAATATTAATTTGGTTGGTTATATAGGATTAAGAATGGTAAATGAATAAGGGCAGATATTTAGTAAATAAAGAACAATTGCTTAGAAAGATTAATAGGCAGTTGTTAGGAGATGGTTTTGATAAATTATCTCTCTTTTCTAGCTATAATTACTTAATATGCTGATAAAAGAGTACTTATTTTTACAAGTGTTATCTTTTTTATCAATAAATAACTAAGTTCATATTTTGTTTCAAATGAAAATTTGAACAAATTAGATAATACAATTCATTCAACTAAACTATCTTAATATCAATAACATGAAAAAAAACACTTACTTTTTATCTTACCTTCTTTTGTTGTGTTTGGTCAGCCAATTTCCTCTATTTGCTCAGTCCAAAAAAGTAGCAACTAAGTTGGAAACAACATTGATTGATGCCAAGAAAATAGAAAAGTTACAAAAAGAGATTATAGAGGAAATCGACAAAAAACAAGTATTTTCTCAACAGATGGTCGATATGATTTTCAGTTTTGGCGAGCTTGGCTTCCAAGAATATGAAACTTCAAATTATATAACAAGCATTCTTGAAAAAGAAGGATTTACCATCGAAAAAGGTGTTTCTGGGATTCCAACGGCATGGATTGCTAAATGGGGGAGTGGCAAGCCTGTTATTGCGTTAGGCTCTGATATTGACTGTATTCCGAAGGCATCTCAAAAACCTGGCGTAGCCTATCACGACCCAATTATTGAAGGTGCCCCTGGTCATGGCGAAGGACATAATTCTGGTCAGGCGCTTAATATCACTGCTGCATTAGTTATTAAAAAAATTATGGAGCGTGAGAAAATAGCAGGTACATTAGTGCTATGGCCGGGGGTGGCAGAAGAATTAGTAGGAACGAAAGCTATTTTTGTACGTGATGGTCATTTCAAAGATATTGATGCTTGTATATTTACGCATGTGGCTAATAATTTAGGCGTACAATGGGGTGATGCGGGTAATAATGGATTGGTTTCTGTAAAATTCAGTTTTGAAGGGGAGGCTGCTCATGCAGCGGGTGCGCCGTGGAGAGGTAAAAGTGCTTTGGATGCTGTTGAACTAATGAATATTGGTTGGAATTTCAAAAGAGAACATTTATATCCTTCTCAACGCTCACATTATGTCATTGTGGATGGGGGAGACCAACCAAACGTAGTGCCTTCCAAAGCGGCTGTATGGTATTATTTCCGTGAAAGAACGTATCCGAAAATTAAGGAGTTGTATGAAGCAGGGGTAGCAATTGCCAAAGGGGCAACGATGATGACAGGGACTACTATGAGTTACGAAGTATTAGGTAGTGCTTGGCCCGGACACTTTAATAAACCTATCGCCGAGAATGTTTATGAACATATTAAAAAAATAGGTTTACCTAAATGGAGCGAAGAAGACCAACTATTGGCTAAATCATTACAAATTGAATTGAAATCTCCTGAGAAAAAAGGTTTAGCGATGAAAGTGGATACTACCATCGAGCCTGTCTTGGTAAGTATGGGTGGTGGTTCAGATGATATTGCTGATATTTCATGGAATTTGCCGACGGTTGTACTGCGTTATCCTTCTAATATTCCTGGATTACCAGGGCATCATTGGGCAAATGCTATTAGCATGGCTACGCCGATTGCACACAAGGGTGTAACGGCAGGAGCGAAAGTAGAAGCGCTAACTTTATTAGATATGTTAGTAAAACCTGATTTGTTAACCAAAGCATGGGATTATTATAAAAACGAGCAAACGAAGGATGTAAAATATGAACCGTTGATTTCACCAAACGATAAACCTGCTATTAATCTCAACCAGCAGATAATGGCTAAGTTTAGACCAGAAATGAAGAAATTATATTACGACCCATCGAAATATAAAACCTACATGGAACAACTAGGCATTACCTATCCAACTATCAGAAAAACGCCAACTGAAGAGAACAAGAGTAGTATAAAGAGTGGAGGAAATTAAAATGAAGAAAATATTAAATAATTTTAACCTATTTGATACAATTTGATTTATCAATTTGGGTTTTAACATAGATAGACGGCTATTTCTGCCGTCTATTTTTATTTTATAAATAATATTTTTAAAAATTTAGGGTATGATTCCGTAATAAACTACTTATATATCCTGATTACTTTTTTCATACAAAGGACTAAACAATCAAGAAAAAAATCAGAACAATGTTTTCATTAATTAACAAGTCAGTCGTAATAACAGGTGGAGGGTCAGGTATTGGTCGGGCAATCTCATTATTATTTGCTAAACAAGGAGCAGAAGTAAATATTTTAGAACTCAATGAAACAGCTGCGCAAGAGACGGTTGACGAAATTCGTGCAGAAGGAGGCAAAGCCAATGCTTATGCTTGTAATGTAACTAATCAAGAGGCTGTTAAAACTGTTTTTGCTAGCATCGGTCGCGTTGATATTTTGATAAACAACGCTGGAATAGCCCATGTAGGTAACCTTGAAAAAACTTCGGAAGAAGATTTCGATAGAATTTATAATGTAAATGTAAAAGGAGCTTACAATTGTTTGTACGTTGCCGTTCCGATGATGAAGGAAAACAAAGGAGGGGTAATATTAAACATGGCTTCTGTAGCCTCATCCGTAGGGATTAACGATCGTTTTGCTTATTCAATGTCGAAAGGTGCTATCCTCACGATGACATTGTCTATAGCCAAAGATTACATCAAAGAGAATATACGTTGTAACTGCATTTCTCCTGCCCGTGTGCATACTCCTTTTGTAGATGGCTTTTTAGCAAAGAACTATCCGAATAATATTGAAGAGATGTTTGAAAAACTTTCGGCTACCCAGCCCATAGGAAGAATGGCCAAACCATCAGAAATTGCTTTTCTTGCACTATATTTATGTTCGGATGAAGCTGGCTTTGTTACGGGCACTGATTACCCAATTGATGGTGGATTTATTAGATTAAACAACTAAATTTTAAACAATACTTATGAAAAAAATAGTCCTGTTTTCTGTATTATTCTGGACGATGACCTCATTTATTCAAGAGGGAAAACCTAAAAAAATTATTTTCTTCGGCGATTCTATCACCCAAGCTGGCGTACAACCAAAAGGATATATCTCGCAGTTGCAAGAGATGATTGATAAGAAAGGCGATAAAGCTAAATATGAATTGATTGGTGCTGGCATTGGAGGAAATAAAGTATATGATTTGTATTTACGCTTAGAAGATGATGTACTGAGCAAAAAACCTGACTTGGTAGTGATTTATGTTGGTGTAAACGACGTTTGGCACAAAGCGACATCAGGTACTGGTACTGACCCTGATAAATTCATTAGATTCTATCAAGCTTTAATCAACAAGATTCAAGCCACTGGTGCAAAATTGATTTTGTGTACACCTGCTACTATCGGAGAAAAAACCGATTTCAGTAATCAACAGGATGGTGATATGAATCAATACAGTACTTTTATCAGAAATTTGGCGACAAAGAATAATATTCCTTTGTGTGATTTAAGAAAAGAATTCTTAGCGCATAATCTGAATAATAATCCTGAAAATAAAGATAAAGGCATTCTTACTACCGATAGAGTTCATTTGAATGAGCTTGGAAATCAGTTTGTTGCCGATAAATTATTCCCTTTAATTACAAAATAAATTGTTATGAAATTATTTAGATTTGGCGAAGTAGGTAATGAAAAACCTGGTGTAATCTTAGAAGAAAAATGGCTAGATGTTTCGGCCTATATTCAAGATTATAACGAATCTTTTTTTGAGAATGATGGCTTAGATAAACTAAGTTTATTATTGGTTGAAAAACAAAATGAATTGCAAGAGATTCCTACAGATGTGCGTATTGCTTCATGTGTGGCTCGTCCTTCTAAAATTGTTTGTATTGGGTTGAACTTTGCCGATCACGCTCGTGAAACAGGTGCAGCTATTCCACCAGAACCTATTATTTTCTTTAAGTCAACTACGGCACTTTCTGGGCCAAATGATGATATTATTATTCCTAGAAATTCAGTAAAAACTGATTGGGAAGTAGAATTAGCATTTGTCATTGGTAAAAAAGCACAGTATGTCGACGAAGCTGATGCCCTAAATTATGTAGCAGGCTACTGCTTACACAATGATGTTTCAGAAAGAGAATTCCAAATTGAAAGAGGAGGAAACTGGAGTAAGGGAAAAGGTTGTGATTCATTTGCACCACTTGGACCATTTTTAGCGACTACGGAAGAGATTGAAGATGAGAATGATTTAAAAATGTGGCTTTCTGTCAATGGAAAGACTGTACAAAATAGTAATACCGACCAATTGATTTTTAAAATACCTACGTTGGTTTCTTATTTAAGTCAATTCATGACATTATTACCGGGCGACGTTATTTCTACAGGCACACCTCCAGGTGTTGGTCTAGGCTTTAATCCTCCAGTTTTCTTGAAAGAAGGAGACATAGTTGAATTGGGTATCGAAGGTCTGGGTACGCAAAAACAAACTGCTAAAAACTGGAAAGCATAATTTTTTATTTAAAATTGAGTTATGTAGTTTGGAAATTTGAAAATGAAGAAGATACTGCCAGTTTTTTAAAAGCTGTGTCTTATCTTTAGGTAATTTAATACTTACCTCTTTTCAAATTTTCAAACTATTTTCAATTTTTAAAGAAAAACAAACCTTATGACCATAGATGCACATCAACATTTTTGGCAGTACGACGCACAACGACATGATTGGATTTCAGATGAAATGAAGGTGATTCAGCGAGATTTCTTGCCTGAACATCTTGCTCCAATTTTAGCAAAAAATAATATTTCGGGTTGTGTAGCCGTTCAAGCTGATCAAACTTTAGCAGAAACAGATTTTTTAATTGAATTAGCCAACAAAAATGCTTTTATAAAAGCTGTAGTTGGTTGGGTAGATTTACGCGCAGACGATGTTGATGATATTTTAGAACATTATGCAGAATTGCCTATCGTAAAAGGTTTTAGGCACGTAGTGCAGGGAGAAGCCGATACTGAATTCATGCTTAGACCAAAATTCAAAGCTGGAATTACAGCCTTAGGAGCATTTGATTTCACCTATGATATTTTGATTTATCATTATCAGCTAGACCAAGCCATTCAATTGGCAAAGTTGTTCCCCGACCAAAAGTTTGTCTTAGACCATATTGCTAAGCCCGATATAAAATCTGGGGAATATACCCAATGGCAAACCAATATCAAGAAATTAGCCTTACACCAAAATGTGTATTGCAAATTATCAGGAATGGTTACCGAAGGCGAATGGAACGATTGGAAAGTAGCTGATTTTAAAATATACTTGGATACTGTAGTAAAAGCATTTGGTACCGAACGCCTTATGTACGGTTCTGATTGGCCAGTTTGTTTAGTGGCTGCTGAATATGAAGAACAATTAGGGATTGTCAATGAGTATTTTTCTACTTTTTCGACCTTAGAAAAGAAAAAGATAATGGGAGGGAACGCTCTCAAATTTTATAATATTTAAACCTTACCTCAGCTATATGTAATTATTGCTTTGGGTAAAAATTTAATATGAACTTAGGACTCAAAGAAAAAGTAATCATCGTTTCGGGCGGTGCAAAAGGAATTGGTGAAGGTATTTCGGGTGTATTGGCTACTGAAGGAGCGTATGTTGCTATCGTAGGTAGAAATGATGCTGATAATCAGAAAGCAATTGAGAAAATTCAAGCAGCAGGCGGACAAGCATGGTCGTTTGTAGCTGAATTATCAAAGCCAGAAGAATGTAAAAAAGCTGTTGACGAAGTGGTAGCTAAATTTGGACGAATCGATGGACTAGTAAACAATGCAGGTGTAAACGATGGCGTGGGACTAGAAAGTGGTAACTACGAACGCTTTGTGGCTTCATTACATAGCAATTTAATTCACTATTATTTGTTAGCACAACATGCTTTGCCATACTTGAAAGAATCAAAAGGAGCAATCGTAAATATCGGTTCAAAAACGGCTGAGACAGGGCAAGGTGGTACTTCGGCTTATGCAGCATCAAACGGAGGTAGAAATGCCCTTACCCGTGAATGGGCGGTTGAATTATTGCCTTATGGTATTCGGGTGAATGCTGTGATTGTTGCAGAGTGTTATACCCCTTTGTATGACCGTTGGATTAAGACATTGCCTAATCCAGAAGAAACATTGGCAAAAATTACGGATAAAATACCTTTAGGTAAGCGTATGACTACTGCCGAGGAAATTGCAAACATGGTAGCATTTTTAATGTCAAAACGTTCAAGCCATACAACTGGTCAATTAATTTATGTAGATGGTGGCTATACGCATTTAGATAGAGCTTTGTTGTAGAAAACATTGAGTAGATTCGTGAAAACTCTCTTTAAATCAAAATCCTTTCTTCCTAATAGGAAGAAAGGATTTTGAAAATTATATTATCAATACTATTCCCCCGCTGATTCTTGGTATTTAGCTCTTTCAAGGATATATACGTCAAGTATGGCTTTTGGACGTGCCAAGTATTCTCTTAGATAAGTTTTATAACCCGACTGTACATCTTGTGCCGCAAAAGCTACGGCATCAACTCCTAGGTGATTGGCTAAAAATAATGCTCTCGCATTATGGGTAGGCTGAGATATAATTGTGAATTTACGTTGACTGAATACTTCTTTGCAACGAATGATAGAATCGTAAGTGCGATAACCTGCATAATCAAGTATCAACACATTTTCGGGAACACCTAAACGCATTAAAGACTTTTTCATGTCGTTTGGCTCATTGTAGAAAATTGAATCGTGATTCCCACTCAAAATCAAAAACTTTACTTTTCCTTCTTTATACAAACGGGCTGCTGCTTCCATTCTATATTTATAAAATAAATTTGCTTTACCACCTTGTACAGCTTTGCTGGTACCTAAAACCAATCCTATATCATTGGAAGGAAGTTTGTCGAGACTGTAAAAATTTCTATCTTCAGTGGAATAGACAATCCAAATATTACACACTAAAATACCAATCAACGCAAAGAAAATCAATGCGATGATTCCTTTAAAGAACCATTTTACTGATGTAGTGAAATCGAATGGCTCTGTCAATGATATTTCATAGGTATTTTTCAGCAGTAATAATCATTTATAGTGGAAGTTACTGATTATAAATATATTAACTAATTCGTAGATTTGAAAATAAGTGGTTCGTTAAAATCACTTTTAACATAATAAATTATTCAAAAACTAATTTTAATGTATTTATAATCAGTAATTATTGTATTTTTTATGGAAAAATGAAATTTTAGGATTTTTTCAAATGTTAAAATAATCCTAATTGCTCACCTGTTGAGCCATCACCAGATTCTGGAAAATCAATTTCTTCTGGCGCTATAAGCTTCGGTGGTTGTGTACTAGCATCTTTATTAGCCGAAGGTTCATCCAATTGCTTCACAGGCGTTTCTACAATTTTGGGTGCCAAAGGTGTAATATGCTGAACTTTGAAAGTAGATAATTTACTTCCCATCGCTTTCCAACCTCTTACTTCTGCTATTTCATCGAGATTAACTTCTTCTTTAATGACTCCAGATTGATTATCTTTTTTATACGACATTGCGATGCGTGGATATACGTCAACACTAGCAAAAGTCAGCTTAGAACCTTTTTCGTCCGAAATAAACAAGAATTTTTTATCAATCGTGGTTGTCTCTATCCTGAAACGTTTTACATAATACAATTTAGACCCACCATCATAGTATAAAGCCGTTATAATGCCATCTGGAATAAATTTGGTTAACGAAACAATGTCTTTTGACTCATAACGGTTTGTTAGCTCAAAATTTGTCAATTCATATTGCCCATCTTTATAAATAACCAAGATATTATCTTTGGCATCAAAATTACCCAAATATTTACCGTGTTCATCTCGATTGAGTCGCCCTACGTTCTCATCATAATAGATATCTACGCCTCCTAAAGTAGAAAGTCCAGCAGATTTCAAGGTAATTTTTCTGATAGGGTATTTCGTCAATAAATTACCCATAGAATCACGCCCTTTGATAAGCAACTCTTTGAAATCATATTCAAATTGCTTGACTCTGGCAGTGCTCGAAGCCGTTAAATTTATTTGAATGGTTTCTGCCTCTCCATTTTCATTGGCTGTGAAGTACAGAATTTTTGATTTAGGATTGCCTGCCGTTAAGTCATATTCACGGTCACGTGTAACAGCGGTAACCTTGAAGCGTTTTACATACGAAATCCCTGTTTTACCATCAAAATAGACTAAATTATATACTTTTCTATCATCATTCTTTTTGAAAACAGATACATAAATAATGTCTTTTCCTACAAAAACCTTTTCTTGTACCTTCGTCACCATGCAACGTCCATCTTGTCTGAAAACGATGATATCATCAATATCCGAGCAATCCATCACATACTCCTCTTTCTTTAAACCATAACCGATAAAGCCACCCACACGGTCGACATATAGTTTTTGGTTAGCCGCTGCCACAACAGCCGCCGAAATAGTGTTAAAGTTTCTGATTTCAGTTTTACGCTCACGACCTTTACCGTGTTTTTTCAGGATATTTTTGAAATAATCAATCGAATAACGAATGATGTTCGCAAGGTTATCTAATACCTCCGCCAATTCTTCTTCTAAGCGTTTCATGGCTTCATCCGCCTTGAAACCATCATATTTAGAAATACGTTTGATACGGATTTCTAATAATCTTAAAATATCCTCTTCAACGATTTCTCTATAAAATTCGGGCTTATAAGGGTCCAATGCTTTATCAACTGTAGCAATTACATCTTCAAATGTCTCGCATTCTTCAATTTGGCGATAAATACGATTTTCAATAAAGATTTTCTCAAGAGAACTAAATAATAATTTCTCCATCAATTCATCTCTGCGTATTTCTAACTCACGTTCTAACAGTTTTACAGTTTGTTGGGTACAAACTTTTAACACTTCAGAAACACCCACAAAGTGAGGTTTATCGGCAATGATTACACAGGCATTCGGAGAAATTGAAATTTCACAATCTGTAAAGGCATACAATGCATCAATCGTTACATCTGGTGAAACTCCTGGTGCAAGCTGTACTTGTATTTCTACTTCTTTGGCAGTGTTATCAATTACTTTTTTGATTTTTATTTTTCCCGCATCATTCGCTTTGATGATAGACTCAATCAAATTAGTAGTAGTAGTAGAGAATGGAATATCCTTAATCACTAAAGTTTTCTTATCGAATTCTTCAATTTTGGCTCTTACTCTAATTTTCCCACCACGATGACCATCCTGATAATTGGAAACATCTATTGACCCACCAGTCAAAAAGTCTGGATATATTTCAAAAGGTTTGTTTTTTAGAATTGCTATGGAAGCTTCAATCAATTCAACAAAATTATGAGGCATAATTTTGGTTGAAAGCCCTACGGCAATACCTTCAACGCCATGTGCTAAAAGTAAAGGGAACTTTACGGGAAGAGCAACAGGCTCACGCTTACGGCCATCATATGAAAGTTGCCAGTCGGTAGTCTGAGGGTTAAAAATTACATCAAGGGCAAATTTTGAGAGCCTTACTTCGATATAACGAGCTGCGGCAGCACCATCGCCAGTGCGGTAGTCTCCCCAGTTTCCTTGGCAATCAAATACTAAATCTTTCTGACCTAAATTAACCATTGCTTCATTAATAGAAGCATCCCCATGTGGGTGATATTGCATAGTTTGGCCAATTACGTTCGCCACTTTATTGAAACGACCATCGTCCATTTCTTTTAATGCGTGTAATATACGGCGCTGAACGGGTTTTAGTCCGTCCTCAATTGCAGGTACAGCTCTTTCTAAAATTACATAAGAAGCATATTCCAAAAACCAGTTTTCATACAATCCTGCTACAGCGACTTGCTGATGAAGGGCATCGTCTTGGGGATTATCGTTTGTGTTCTCTTCTAAATTTTCAGGCAGACTTTCGTTTTCCATTGACACTTATTTTACTTCTCTACGTTTTTGGTGGTATTTCAAAACCCTAATTTACATAAAAAAAGCTAAGAAAAAGCATCTAATACTGATAACATCTATGAATTAATATAAGTGAAACACTATAACAGATAATAAATATTACAGCCTAATTGTGCTGAAATAAGCTGAGAAACCTCCATTTAATCAGTAAAATTACTGAACACTAATAGATTGCGGAGTGAAATGACAAATCAGTTGATTATTTATTTTTTGAATAATACCTATTTGATAAGTATTTTTTTCAAAGGAATCGAGCAAGACAGAAGTGCTGAATCCTTTTGTAAAGTAAGGCTCCAATTGCATGAATCTTCGTCTGCCAGACTTTTGATGCAAGACAGGATAAATATAAGTGTTTTTGGAAGATTTGAATACTACAAAAGCCTGACCGTCATAGGGTAAGGTAGTATTTTTTAACATTACCCTAGGTAAGTAATGCGATTCTTTAGCATCTAACATCAATAACGAATCTTTTGATATCACAATGTTATATTGACTTGAAGAATCTGGTATTTGGTTAGTAGCATTGAAAATGCTTGGTTGTAAAAAGTTGTCGGGAAAAACACTTACACCATTTTGGAAAGATTGTGCCAAAACATCTTTGATATTTCTATTAAATGATGCCGCGTTTTCTACCGTGATTTTATCCTGTTGATAATTGAATGCTTCAGCTTGATTTAAATACTTGATATAGATGATTCGGTCAAAATTTTGATACCAAGAAAAAGCATTAAAGACTATCCCTATGATTAAAAAACTACCAACAATTGATCTTTTAAAGGTAGGTAGGTAATACAATAATGTGCAGTAAAATAATACAAAAAGAATAAATGAGTTGTGTAAATACCTGTTAGCGAAACTTGATTCCAATCCCGACCATGACCTGCTCAACGTTACTAACAGTGCTGTAATGGTAAAGAATATAAAATAGGCTAACAAAAAATGACCATTAACTGATGATTCCTTTGCTTGAATAGTTGAGTATTTTTTGTTGAATAAAGTTAATGCTTCCTGATAGGTTAATCTTAGGTTAAAAAATAATAAGGTGATAAATACGATAAAGCCAAGTGCTATTGCTTGGTAATACGTTTCTAAGCTATGTGAAATAATAGAAACAAAACTTCCCCAAAAACCACCAAAGCATAAAGCTAATCTTGCAGGGTTGCTTAAACTACCTGCTAGGTTTGAGTTTTGTCCGTTCTGATAACCCCAAAAGTAAATTACAGCAACAAAAATCATCAGGCATATCCAAATGATTAATTGCTTAAATCTTTTTTGAAAAAGAAGTACTAAAGCAACTACGGGAAAACTAAATAAGCCATTACCATGCGTAAAGGTCAAGACTAAGACTAATATTATTGAAACCCAAAAGTATTTTGGCGAGAAAAAGCAAATACTATAAAACAAAAGCATCGCCCAGAAAATATTCCCGACTTGTTGTAATGTAGAAATCGTCCAAAGGTAATTATCCGTAGAAGCAGGCTGAAATATAATAAAAGCAACAGGAACGGCATAAATAATGCTGAGTTTTAACCTTTTTATAAATAAGCTAAATATAATAAAAATGCCCAAATAGTATAAAGTAGCTACAGTATTTAATACTTTCCAGTCGATATGACCTTGTAAATAGCAATCTATCAGTACAAAAAGCCTTGGAAAAACAATGCGGTGTTCATTATGTAAACTCCAAAGTGCTTGTAGTTTTTCATGGAAGCTCAATAAAGGATTATAAGCAGTATTTACGAAACTGAGGAGGTGATAATCGTCCTGAAAAAAGAAATTGTAGGAATAGGAATAACAAACAGTGTAATAAATACCAACAATTAACATAATTGAAAGGTATGCTATCGTATTAACAAAAACATTGGGCTTTTTTAGCATCATAGGTACTTAGGAATAGTTTACATAAAATTAATGATAGTAAGGCAATCAAGTGTGATAGAGGTATTATTTTACTTAAATAGATTCAACCACATCTATTAATTCAGCAATCATCATGGCTGTGGCTCCCCATACAGTATGTTCTTGGATATTATAAAAGGGAGCATCTACTTCAATACCTCTTACATTAATGATTGTCCTGCCAATAATACTAGGGTTTAGCATCTCTTCTAAGGATACTTCCACTACCTTATCCACTTCACGGGCATCAGGATAAAACTCAGGCTTATGAGGGATAAATCCTATGACTGGTTGCACATAGAAATTGGAAGCAGGAATAAAAAGCTTGGTGAGTGTACCTAATACTTTTACATCAGTCAGGCGCACCCCAATTTCTTCTTGGGCTTCCCTCATGGCTGTTCGTACAAGACTTTCGTCTTCTTTTTCTGCTCTACCTCCCGGAAAAGCCATTTGTCCTCCATGTACACCATCATATTGTGGACGAAGTATCAAGGGAATGTATATATTGTTATTGTGAGGATAAAATAAAATTAAAACTGCGCTTTCTCTTGTTCGTTCGCTCGGTGAAGGCATCTTCAATTTTAACCTTGAATCAGAAAGCATTTTTTCATGAGCAATTCTTCCGGGTAAAGGTTCTTGAAGCCGTTTTTTTATTTTTTCAGTAAAGGGTACAAAACCTATCATAGGCATTTGTATTTTAAAGGTTAGACTACCGTTGACAAATTGTATAATCTTTCCGTTAAATTAAGGATGATATTTAATTAGTAAATTAACATTAAATTTATCATACAAATTAATTTTTAGCATAATTTTCAATCAATTTTTCGGCACAACGCTCTCCATCCATTGCTGCCGACATGATTCCTCCTGCATAACCAGCACCTTCGCCACAAGGATACAACCTCTTTATTTCAAGGTGTTCTAAATTTTCTTTGTCTCTGGGAATACGAACGGGCGAGGATGTTCTACTTTCAATACCAATAATTTGCCCTTGATTAGAAGCATAATTCCTCATTTTTTTACCAAATTGTTGTAGCCCATCCTGTAAGGGTTTTCCGATAAAATCTGGAAGTACTTCAAGCATATCCATTGATTGTAGACCCGGCTGATAAGATGTTTGTAGCAGGTTTTTGGATGTATGTTGCTTGATAAAATCATGTACGAGTTGTGCAGGTGCCGTTTGACCGCCACCTGTCATTTTACAAGCTTTTTGTTCAAGTTCTCGTTGTAATTGCAAGCCCGCCAAGGCTCCGTATTCTTTATAAGGCAAAACGTCTATTTCATTAATAGCTACTACCATCCCTGAATTAGCAAAATGAGAATCACGACGAGAAGGGGACATCCCGTTTACGACCAGTTCGCCAGGGGCTGTAGCTGCTGGCACAATAAATCCACCCGGACACATACAAAACGAAAATACGCCTCTTTGAATACCTTTATGAAAGGTTTGAGCTACCAAACTATAGGAAGCCGCAGGCAAATATTCTCCGCGGTCTTTACGATTATATTGCAATGAATCTATCAAAGACTGTTGATGCTCAATTCTTACGCCCATTGCATAAGGTTTGGATTCAATCAATACATCTCTTTTCTGGCATAATTCAAAAATATCTCTGGCTGAATGACCTGTTGCTAGCACCACACCAATGCCTGAAATCTCTCTGCCATCCTCTAAAACAACGCCTCGAATTTCCTTTTGTTGAATGATAAAATCAACTACTTTCGTATTGAAATGTACTTCTCCACCAGCCTTTAGTATACTTTCTCTGAGGTCAGCTACTAATTGCGGTAATTTGTTCGTACCAATATGTGGATGGGCATCTACTAGTATTTCTTCTGTAGCACCATGTGCCACGAAAATTTCTAATACCCTACGAATATCCCCTCTTTTTTTGCTTCTGGTATAAAGTTTTCCATCAGAATAGGTTCCCGCACCACCTTCGCCAAAGCAATAGTTTGATTCTGGATTTACAATGTGTTCCTTATTGATAGCCGCTAAGTCTCTTCTTCTAGTCCTAACGTCTTTGCCACGTTCTAATAGAATTGGTTTTACTCCCAGCTCAATCATTCTTAATGCTGCAAATAAGCCCGCAGGGCCAGCGCCAACGATGATAGCTTGTTGAGCCTTAGAAACATCTTGATAATTTTTCTGAAATGCTATTCTTGAAGGAGGTGTTTCATCCAAGAATACTTCTGCTTCGATATTTACCTTTACTTGTCGACCACGGGCATCAATAGACCTCTTTAATGGGCGAATGATGGCATTAGCATCAGCAGGAAAATGCAGTAATTGGCTTAAATGATTTTTAAAGTTTTCTTGGTCTAAAGCTATTTGGGGCTCTAAAACTAATGATATATGTTTTCTCATGATTGTAAGGTATTTATCCTTAAATGAATAATAAATTCTGTATAATAATGTTAATTGAGGGATGTCTTGAGAAAAGACAATAAAAAATCCCGTAAGAATTTTGCATAGAAAAATACTTACGGGATAGAAAAAATCTTATTTAAAAGGAATGAATTCCATATTAATTGCTACTGTTACTCCTGCATAAACAATATTATTTCTTAAAATCATTTTTTGCTTAGTAAGCGAAACAACATCAAAAGTACCATCTAATCCTTGAATATTGATTTTTAGCTTTGTATCACTCTGGATTAATTCCCAAGTTCCATAAGCCTGTGCTTGTTTAGAAATTTTGTCATATGAACGCACAGTATAGGTTTTATCAAAAACATACGTAAGTTCTCCAATTAGTTTTGAATTCCCTCCAAACAATGTAGGGTCAACCACAGCACCATCAGTAGTAGTAAAACGGTCAATTTGCCATTCAGATGACTGGATAACAGTAACTTTGGATTCAGTAGGGTTTACATTATTATCAGAGCAAGCAAAAGTAACAAATGCAAAAAGGCTTAATAAGAGGAAATGCTTTAGTTTCATGTTGTTGGGAGTTTAAAAATTCAAGAATCGAATTTTTCTTTAGCAAAGTTAAAGGTTTTCTTCCGAAATTGCCAGAAGTTATACTTTGAACACTATTAAAATACATTAAACAAACGTGCAAAAAAGGGATTTTATTACATTATTCTGTTTACTGTTTGGTCGATTAGCTTTTGCTCAATCCGACTGCCAACCTAGTTTTCAGTATACGCCATCTACTCAGAATGGTGTAATTAATTGGGGACAGTTTCCCGAGTTTTCATTGCCATTTAAAATTGTGTATAATGGACCTAGATTTAAAGATGCCAATCGCCTTCCTTTGAAACACGGCTTTACACATTTGGCTAATTTTACGGCAGCAGATGTTAATTTACCACAACAAAATAGGGCAATTCTGTGGGGTGGCGTAGCCAGTTTGGCAGGTCAGCCTTGGTATGAAATAGAAAGTCCTTGGGCAAACGATTTAACCAAATACAAGCAAAAATGGACTGACGATATGAAGGGAATGGCAGGGCTTTTTACTGATACCCAAGGAAAAGCAATGCCCAATTTAGATATTCTGATATTGGATATAGAAAGGGAGATTCCTACTGATGCAGGCATCCGTAGCTTAAAAACTAACCAAAGTGTTCCTGCTCAATACCGTGCTTTATCTGATATCGATTTTACTGAACGCTATAAACGCGATTTGTCAAAACTTTATGCTGAGCCAATAACTTACCTTCAGCAAAATAGCATTCCTTCCACAACGAATTTTGCTTCTTACTCAGATGCTCCGATAAAAAACACAGAATTTCCCCTAAATTATACTTGGCAAGAATGGCTGACGAGTGACAAGGTGTTGAATTATTATATGAAAGATACAATTATCAACCAGACGGGAGGGAAGTTCTATCAGCAAAATACCTTTTTAGCACCGTCGGCTTATTTTTGTTATGAATATAGCTCATTGCCTTATCCAAACATCGCTTATCAATTATTCCAAATTGAAGCCAACGTCGCTCGAAGTAGTAAAGACGTAATGTTGTTTCAATGGCTTACTTATAACAAATGTCAGCCAAGCTCTACGTATGGTTTTAATGTCAGTATCAAGAAATATTTAGCAGAGGCGCAAGGCATTTTTCCATTTTTCTCAGGAGCTAAAGGGCTTTGGCTTTGGGAAGGACCATATACGCCCGACAATGTCAACTATTCAATTTACGAATCTTATATTTATGGGTTATACAGACTGTCTCAATTCAAAGACTTTTTTACGGGTAACTACCGTTTAGTAATTCCTAAAACGGCTTATGACCATTTTAAAGACCAAGATGCTGTTTGGAGAGGAGTAGTAAAAGGGAATGAAATTTTGATTGCTGCCATTAACGAATTTGCAAGTGATGGAGCTACAACAGAGTTAAATGTCCATTATGGAGATTGGTCGCAAAAAATTACTTTAAAAGGCAAAGAAACTTTTCTGTGCAAGTTTACCTTGCCAGATTTACAAAATAACTATGTGCTTTATCCAAACCCAAGCAATGGTAAATACACCTTTGAATATTATGGAGAAGGTTATCTGAAAGGCGATTTTAAAATTTTCGATGCCTTAGGAAGGGAAGTGTATTCAGAGAACTATACTCCAGCCTCAAGTTATATTTCAAGGAAAAAAGAGTTTGACTTAAAGCAACCTTCGGGGACTTATATATTGAAATATGTAGAAGGAGAGAAGAGTATTATCAAAAAAATTATTATTAATCAATGAACAGATTAGCCCACGAAACGTCGCCATATCTATTACAACACGCTCAGAACCCTGTGGATTGGTTTCCTTGGGGTAAAGAAGCCCTTGATAAGGCGAAAGCAGAAAATAAACCTATTTTGGTAAGTATTGGCTATTCTGCTTGCCATTGGTGCCATGTGATGGAGCATGAATGTTTTGAAAAAGAAGAAGTAGCGGAGGTAATGAACCGCTATTTCGTCAATATAAAAGTAGATAGAGAAGAGCGTCCTGATGTTGATGCGGTGTATATGGATGCCGTACAGGCAATGGGCGTACATGGAGGTTGGCCATTGAATGTCTTTTTAATGCCAGATGGCAAACCTTTTTATGGAGGAACCTACTTTCCTAAGCCCAATTGGTTGAAATTATTGCAAGCAGTAGATACGGGTTTTAAAAATAGCCAAGAAGAACTACAGAAGTCGGCAGAAGGGTTTACTCAGAATATGTTGTTTAAAGATTCTGAAAAATATGGATTGGTGCCTGAAAGCGAGATATTCACCAAGGATGATTTAAAAGTAATGGCAGAAAAACTGTCGAGTACTTTTGATGATGAGTGGGGTGGGTTTGAAAGAAGTCCCAAATTTCCGATGCCCTCTATTTGGGCTTTTTTATTGAGGTATGTGCATGAAACTAAAGACCAAGCTATCCTAAATCATGTTCAACTTACCCTTAATAGAATGGCAATGGGGGGAATTTACGACCAATTAGGAGGAGGCTTTGCTCGGTATTCTGTAGATGGCGAATGGTTTTGTCCTCATTTTGAAAAGATGTTGTATGATAATGGGCAATTAGTGAGTTTATATTCAGAGGCGTACTCTTTGACAGGAACAGCTTTGTATAGAGAAGTTGTCTATGAAACCATCGAATGGTTAACTCGCGAAATGACCAATGAAGAAGGCGGGTTTTATTCAGCGTTAGATGCCGATTCAGAAGGAGTAGAGGGGAAATATTATGTATGGACTAAACCAGCAATTGAGGAAGTTTTAGGAGAAGAAGCTGAGGCTTTTTGCCAACAATACCAAGTGACGCAGGCAGGGAACTGGGAGCATGGCGTGAATATTTTGTGGAAAGACCAGCCTAGTTTGAATGCAGATTTTAAAGAACAGATAGCAAAGCTTAATGCAGTAAGAAATACTCGTATTCGCCCCGGATTGGATGATAAAATACTTTGTTCATGGAATAGCTTGATGTTAAAAGGACTAATCGATGCCTATAGGGCGTTTGGTGATGAGAACTTTTTAACGTTGGCGATTCAAAATGCTAATTTCATCAAAAATAAGTTTATCGTAGGGGAACAATTGATGCATAGCTATAAAAACGGAGAAACCAAGATTATGGGTTTCTTAGAAGATTATGCCACGTTGATTGATGCTTATTTGAATTTATATCAGGCTACTTTTGAAGAAAACTGGTTGCATTATGCGGAGAAATTAACGTTATATGCCTTTGAAAACTTCTGGGATGAGGAGGATGAATTGTTTTTCTTTACAGATAAAAATGCTGAAGAGTTAATAGCACGCAAAAAAGAAATTTTTGACAATGTGATACCAAGTTCCAATTCAATAATGGCAAGAAATCTATATACTTTAGGACTGATTTTGGAAAGAGAAGACTTCGGGTTATTATCAAAATTGATGCTCTCTAAAATGAAGAATCTGTTATTGAAAAATGTAGATTATCTCACTAATTGGGCTTGTTTTTCTACGCAAATGGTGTCTAAAACACCAGAAATAGCCATTGTAGGAGATGATTTTCTGACTTTTAGAAAACAAATAGACCAACAATTTTTCCCTAATAAGGTATTATCAGGAACTGCTACAGAAAGTCAGTTACCTTTATTACAACATAGAACAACAAAGGAGGGAGAAACGCTAATCTTTGTTTGTTATGACAAAACTTGTCAATTACCAGTAAAGACAGTTGAAGAGGCTTGGGAACAGATTGTTTAATAATGAAAAATAAAAAACACTTAAAGAGTTTAATGTGCTGTAAATGAGGTTATTAAATTTTATTTTTTCCTATTAGGGGGTGACTTAAGTCACCCCCTAATAGGAAAAAATATGTTCTATGCTATTTTCAGTGCCTGATAAACCGTTACTGGTTGTTCTAATAATTCATCAAATTGAGCCACAAAACTAGCAATATATGGTTGCTGATTATGATTATCCAATCCGCTAATGCTTTCCCATATTTCATGAAAAGTAAAAATGTTTGAAGCCGCAATAGACTGGTGCAAATCGTATTGAATGCACGCTGGTTCTTTGCGAGATTCAACTACTAATGCTTCTAAAATGGCTTTTACTTTTTCAACATGTTCTGGTTTACTGTTGACAATGGCCGTGAGATAAATATTCATCAGAGAAAAATGTTAGTTTAAGAAAATTTTATGGAGATGGTCTTGATAAAGACTCATATCTCTTACAATATTACTATTTTTCTCCACATCGTGAAAATGAATACTATCAAGGGGAGTCATTCCTGTAAAAGCATTCATTCTATGAAAGCCAAACAGTGGTCCATCATCTACACTTCTTTCCATGAAAAATTCATTAGGAAGTGTAAATGCTTCTTTTGGTGCATTCCATGACGTCGTTAACATATATTTTCTTCCATGTAGCGTACCGCCTGTTCCATAATTGATGGTTGGATTGACAGACGAACGCCCATCACTACGATAAATTCCTTTGTTGTAACCCTCCGTAAAAACTATATCAATGTATTTTTTCAAATCATGTGGTAACTGGAACCACCAGATAGGCGTATGATAAATAACTACATCTGCCCAAACATACTTTTCTACCTCCTCAGAAGGGTTGTATTCTTCGTTAATATTAGTAGTTTTGATTTCAAAATCAGGATGTTGTTTGAAAAAACTGATACTCTCTTGGAAAATAGTTTCATTGAATCTTCCCCCAGAATGACCGAACTTTTGTCCGCCATTTATTATAAAAACTTTTGTTGTCATCTTTTCTTTTGTTGTTAATGGAACAAAAGTATAGCGAGTAATTGTATTATAAAAATAACATGATTTATAGTAATCTATCATAATTATAATAGTAAAATGGTTAATTTAGAATGGTATCGAACTTTTAAAGTAGTGTATCAAACAGGGACGCTTACAAAAGCAGCCGAGCAATTATTTATTTCTCAGCCAGGAGTAAGTTTACATTTGAGTTCACTGGAGAACTATGTTGGCTACAAGCTTTTTGACAGAACAGGCAGAAAGATGATTCCGACTGAAAGGGGGAAAGTGCTTTATAACTTTACAGTTCAAGCCCTGAGTAAACTAGAAGAGGCAGAGAAAAACTTTCAAAGAAGTACTGAAAAACACACTCCGACTATAAGTTTAGGAATGTGTTTTGAAACTTTTCAGGCTTCTTTAGAAGAATTTATACCAAGTTTTCCCTTTAATATTATCTTACAATTTGGCGAATATCCTTTGATGATAGAAAACCTAGAAAAGGGAATTATTGATTTGATTGTTACCCCACAAGTATTAGAAAAAGAAGGCATTGAATATTATCCATTTTCTTCTGAAAATATTGTGATGGTGGGAGGTAATGGAATTGATGTAGAGGCGTTTCAAGAAATACTCTCTACGAATGATTGCGAAGTATTGGAAGCATGGCTTAAAACACAGAAATGGTATGGCACTACAGGCGATATGGAACATTTAAGGCATTTCTGGCAATTGAATTTTAATAAGTATCCCGATTTCCGCCCTAATTATATTGTTCCGAATCTGAACTCTATCGTTCGCTGTCTAGCGCAGGGGCAAGGCTTGGCTATTATTCCTAGTTTTCTTTGTCAAAAGGAACTTGATAAAGGCAATATCAAGCTAATTTGGGAAGGCAAATCAAAGCTAATCAATACACTATATTTTGCTCATCGTAAAAAAACGGTTTATGAAAAAGAAATAGCATTGATTAAGAAAAGTATAGCAAGCAAAATGTGATATTGACTAATTTGCCCTGTAACTGAAAGAGGTATCGCAACCAATGATTGTATTATTTAAAGTGTATGTTAAAAATAGCTTATTCACCCATCTATCAACACCCGCTTCCCGAAGGACATCGTTTTCCGATGTTGAAATATGAACTTATTCCTGAGCAATTATTATATGAAGGTACTTGTGATAAAGATAATTTTTTTGAGCCCACACCTGTAGATGAAAAATGGATTGTTCGCACACATAAGCCACAATATTGGGAAGATTTAAAGTATCTCAGACTTGACCCTAAAATGATACGTAAAATAGGTTTTCCTTTATCAGAAGAACTTGTACGCAGAGAAACCATCATTACACAAGGAACAATAGACTGCTGCCATTTTGCTTTAGCAAATGGTATTGCCATGAACGTAGCAGGCGGAACGCATCATGCCTATTCCAATAAAGGCGAGGGCTTTTGTTTATTAAATGATGTGGCTGTAGCTTCCAATTATTTAATAGATAAGGGGCTGGCTACAAAAATATTAATCATTGATTTAGACGTTCATCAAGGCAATGGAACAGCCGAAATTTTTCATGAGCAAACAAATGTTTTTACATTTTCGATGCATGGACAGGAAAATTATCCCTTGCATAAAGAAAAATCTGATTTAGATATTGGTCTTGAAACTTATACAAAAGATGAGGAATATTTAAGTGTTTTATATCAAACATTACCAGCGTTAATTAAGCATCAAAAGCCAGATTTCCTGTTTTATATTTCAGGCGTTGATATATTAGCAACTGATAAGTTGGGTAAACTAAGTATTACCAAAGAGGGCTGTTATCGTAGAGATGAATTTGTGTTTGAGCAAGCTATCAACAATAAATTACCCATTGTTGTATCGATGGGTGGAGGATATTCTCCTAAAATTATTGATATCGTCGATGCACATTGTAATACCTTTAGACTTGCTCAAAAGATGTTTTTTGATGGTGTATAATAGGTCATATAATGAAAAATCCGCCCCAATAGAGCGGATTTATATTATATAATAATAGCTAAGTAACAGGTCAAAATTAAACCAAATTATCTCAAAGGATAGTTTTTGGATGTCTTAATTACTAAGTCACACATTCACTAAATCACTCAATACTTATACTTAGTAAACAACAAATCATAGTTATACCTAGTTTGTCTATAAAAATATCGTACTAATTGTATTACAGGATTTTCGCTAGTGGTCCAGCTTCCCCTTGACATCGTTGTTGGTTCATCAGCAGAATTTACTTGGTCAAAAAGTGACTTATATTCATTAAAGAAGAGGGCTTTCCCTTTGTTTTGGATAAAGGCCAAACACATTCTATATTCTGTACGGTCTCCTTTTATACCTTCTGCATATCGTCCAAATTTTTCGAAATAATTACTTCTTCTCAAATGTGGATGGTCGCTATAATAATAAATCTTATGATAATCTGTATACCAAGGCTTATAAAGCATTTCTGAATAACCTTTGTCGAAGTATTTAAGATAAGGATATTGTATATAAGCATAAAAACGAACCATGTCTAAACTCTTGTCCTCATTCATAAATCTGAGTGCATCCTCAAAATGAGTAGGGAAAATAGCTGTCGGCACAAAATCCTCTTGAACATACAAAGTATAGGGTGTTACTACCGCATCCTGTCCTTTGTTAAGGTTATTTCCCAGCCCTTTGTTTTTGGGTGTTGTAATAAGCCTAAAAGAATATTCAGGTTGTATTTTTCTTAAATATGCTTGATGTTCTTCTTTACTGCCATCATCAGAAACCACAATGTCTTCAAAAACACAATCTAAATCCTGAAAGCTTTTCAAAAGGCGTTCTAATGAACTGCTTCTATTATAATGGGTAACTAATAATGTTACTCCGTCAAATTTTCTCATTAGGTAAATGATTTAAAATATTCAAAGTAAGTATCCAATTATAATCTTAGCAAAGCTTTTTTTACTTTGTTAACCAGCTTTCTAAACATTCTCCATTTACCACTAAGCGGCTTGAAGTTTTTCCAAGGAGTCATGGCTAGATACCTAAAAAACTCTTGTTTATAAACTTCTTTAAAGTGATAATTAGAGAAAATTGGTTTAATCTCAACAAAGTGAACTAAGTGAGGTTTTTCATCTTCATATAAAGCAAACCAATTCCATTTTGGGTCAAGTTCCATCCATTTGTTTGCCAATACCACGTTTAATCCATACTGGTCACCCATCTGAACATGCTCTTTATAATCTACCAAAGCACTAATTACTTTGTTCGTTAATTTTTCTTCACGCCATTTTTTGGGGTTCATCAACAAAACACCTGCATTGAAATATTTTGTGTCGGGTGACAGTCCTAATTCTTTATAGTTCGGAATGCCTGCCCATTGGCAATCGACAGTTTTAGAATAATCTTGAACGGCACCAACTGTATAGTCGCCTAAAGAAATATTCCAGAATTTTGAAATATCGTCTTGTAAAATAATATCTACATCTAAATAAATCAATTTATCTAGCTCAGGGTCAATAATATAAGGGGCGAAAATACGTAAGAAGGTGGTAAGGGGCATAGACGTAGTATCTACAGGTATTACTATGTCTGCTGGAATGATTTCTTTGCTCTTAAACCATTTCAGTGTAATTCTTGAAGGGTCAGCTATGGTTTCAAGTCTGCTTTTTGCTTTAGCAGAAATACCGTCATCAATGATATAGAAATCAATATGCTCGTCAGTTTTGTGATTTAGATCTATCGACTTTAGCAAAGCTGCAATCAAAATGGCAAAATGATTATCACTTGCCACCACAATGGTTATTGGTTTCTTTTCAATAGAATTTGACATAATATTATAAATATTTTGGTTTTTGTAAGCTGTGTTATATATACAATGATGCTAATTTTAAAATTAAATATTTAAGCTATTAGAATTAAAAAGGTATTGAACCAATAGACTAATCCCTCTAAAGATAATTAAAAATTCAGGTCTTTTATTGTATAGCATATTTTATACCATACTTTCATACAATCTAAAAAAAAAATACACATAATACAATTTACTTTGATACAATTATAAAAACTTTCTTTATCCGTTCTTTAATGAATAATTTAAAAAATAAAAACGGTAACTTTTGAGAATTGCCGTTTTTCTAATGTTAATGGAGAAAAAAATACTTATACAATAAACTATTGAAGTTAATTATAGTTTTAACATTTTTTCATTCTTATATAAATTTAAGCACAATCTTTTTGAGTTTATTCTGTACTTTTCTTAGTAATCTCCAATTGCCACTGATGGGCTTGAAATTCTTCCAAGGAGTCAGCGATAAATACCTGTAAAATTCATCTTTAAAGGTTGGATTGAATTTGTAATTCAAAAAAATAGGTTTTATTTCAACAAAATGAATGAGCGAAGGAGCTTCATCTTTGTAAAGAGCAAACCAGTTCCATTTGGCATCTAATTCTAGCCATTTATTGGCAAACACAACATTCAAACCATATTGGTCAGCCATTCTTACGTATTTCTTGTATTTGATTAATATGGCAATTACTTTATTGGTAATGTCTTCCTCTCTCCACTTTTTGGGATTAATCAATAATACGCCTGAATTAAAATACTTGGTATCAGGGGTTAAACCTAGTTCTGCGTAGTTAGGTATGCCCGCCCATTCGCAGTCAACGGTTTTAGAATAATCCTGTACGGCACCAATAGTGTGTTCATTCAAAGGAATATTCCATAATGTAGAAATATCATCTTGAACGATAATATCTACATCTAAATAAATTAATTTTTCAAGCGTTTCATCAATGATATATGGAGCAAACAAACGAAAGAAGATACTGATGGGAAAGCTGGAACTATCGACAGGAAAAAACACATTATGAGGAACAATTTCTCTACTTTTAACCCATTTAATGGATAATCTTTCAGGATTGACTATTTTTTCAAGTTGACTTTTGGATTCAGCAGAAATGTTGTCTTCAATAATATAAAAATTTATATGTTCGTCCGTTTTATGGTTTATGTCAATAGATTTCAATAAAGCAGCAATCAACACAGCAAAATGATTATCGCTTGCCACTACTATTGTTATAGGCTTGTTTTGTTTCATACTGTCAAAAATTATATTTAGTTGTAGGGTTTAGGTTTTTAATAAACGTTTGTTTTTGGTTATATTAATTACTTTTAAAACAAAAGGTTGATTAAAACCTTTAATCAACCTTTTGTTTTAAAAAATAGAAATATCGTCTTTGAAAGGGCCGTTTTTTTTCTCTTTTTTTACCTTTTCAAAGGTCACCTTTTTCGTCTTGCATTCAGCTTTCAGTCCCTTTTGAATTTGCAAATTATGTTCAAAAAACTCGATTGCACGCTGTACTTTCTTCTTATTAATGGTTAAAAAATAAGGCTGACGCCCATTTTTTTGTATCAGTCGAGCATCCAATTTATAGATTGTACCCTCAGGAAAATCTGAAATAATTTTTGTAGGGCAACCAATTTTTAGGTCGCAAGGAATGGCTTGTCCATCAATGGTTTTTAACCTCGGTCGGTTACGGCGAGTATCAAAATACACCTTAGCATAAATGTCCAAGAAGATTTTCTTCTCCAATTCGGGCATTTCAGAAATTAGCGAAAGTTGCATTGATTGTTAATGGATTTTAATGGTTTTGATAAAATTATAAACAATTATTGAAATTTTCAATAGTATGGCGATTTTTACTTAGAAGTAAAAAACCATTTTGAAATAATTTACTTTTTACCATTAAAAAAGTTAAATGTTCCTAGCGCATAATCCTGCAAAGTAGACCCATGAGTACCACCTGCTTTGGTTATCAATGTCACATTGCCACCTTTTGCTTTCATGGCAGCATAAGCTGTAGTAGCATTCAGATAGAATACTTGCTGGTCGGCATCGCCATGATAAAGTTGAGTTTCTGTTTTAGGAGCCCAATCAAAAACATCATTATCTTTTACCGCATTCAAGAACTGAGTATCCGTTCCATCATTCACATTTTTCTTGAAGGCATCTGCAAAAGTCAAATTGAAGCTAACAGATACATTCGCATTGTTGCCATTAGTCTGAATATCTGTAGCATAAGGCTCTTTGAAATAGGTATTCATGGCTCTGTTTAATCCGTAGATGCGGTTATACGTTTGAACAACCCAAATATAAAGCTGATTGTATGTCGAAATACCATGAGTGGTTTCATTTATTAAATACTTCATGAAGGCTGTTTTGTTGTAAGCCCCAGCTCCACAAGAAGATGCCACTAAATTGAATTCTGTTGAGTATTGCTCTTCTATTTTCTTTTGTAAAGACATCGTCGCAAAACCACCTTGAGAATATCCTGTAATCATTAATTTCTTACTCCAATTTAATTTTTCATTCGTAATAAATTCTTTTGAAGCACGAATCATGTCTAAACTAGCTTGTGCTAAACTTTCACGATGCTCGTATGGATGGGTAATGCTTTTAGAGGTTCCATAGCCAATATAATCAGGACAAGCTATGATATAGCCGTTTGAAGCAAACAAAGAGGCGATAGAATATGATTCACTACTTGTACCATAATTAGAAGGAGCGTCGTTATCTGAACGAATAGTGCCGTGTTGTTGGCTAATTAAAGGAATGGCTTCGGTAGTCTGGGGAACAATCAGTGCACCCGACGCCTGAATTTCGGTTCCATCTGTATTCTTTGTTTTATAAACAATTTTATAAGCCTTAATATCATATTTCAATAAACCATTGATAAAAATCGCAACGATTGGGTCGTTTACACCACCAGTTAATACTTCTGTTCTGGTTTTTAATACATCTTTTGAATAAGAACCAATAAGCGTACTACCAACTAGATACTGATTGCTCGGAGTAGGGTCTGGCGTAGGAGTATCATCACTTTTACAGCTTGAAATCCAAATATTAAAGCAAAAAAACAGGAAGTATAATACTATCTTATTGTGTTGAGGTTTTTTCATTGTTCTTTTTTATGGTTTATAACGAAGAAAATAAAATATTATTTAAGCAACAAAGATTAGTTTAGGCAATTTATTTGGTGAAACTAAAAAAAATAAAATTTATGATTAAACCATTACCATTTACGCTAATCTAAGCGTTTTATATGAATTATCTAAGGTTAACATGAACTATGGAAATCAAAGTTACCACAAAAGAAATTAATTCCAGATAAGTCGCACAATTATTCGTGCTTGTCTCAAAACTGATTGCTTAGATAACGGTTTTTCTAATTTGTGTTAAAATAAAAATCAAATTTTTGCTATGAAAAAAATAATTATTCTCTTAGCCCTAGTCCTATTTTGTTCAAAACTCTCTGCTCAGACGACCATCAACGGTGAAATCAGAGAGATGGCGACACAGAAAATACTTAAAAGTGCTTATGTCTCGCTTGTTAACCTTGCAGATTCTACCAAAAAAAGAACAGTGCCTACGGATGAAGCTGGTAAGTTTCAATTCACTCAGGTAGGAGCAGGGAATTACTCTGTTCGAGTAAGTTTTCTAGGATATAAAGAATACAGACAAGCAGTTACGGTTGCCGATGAAGCGAATATTCCGTTAGCAACCATGTTTTTGATTGAAGATAGCCAAACCTTGAATGAAGTACAGGTAGTAGGACAGGTAGCTGCTGTCATTCAGAAAAAAGATACGTTACAATTTAATGCTAGAGCCTATAAGGTAAACCCAGATGCCAATGCCGACGAATTGATTGAAAAACTTCCAGGAGCTGTTGTTGAAAATGGCAAGATGCAGATTCAAGGGGAAGAAGTAAAGCAGGTAATGATTGATGGAAAGCTTTTCTTTGGAAAAGATGCTACAGCAGCCATGAAAAATATTCCTGCTGAAGTAATTGATAAAATTCAGGTATTTGATCAGTTGAGTGAGCAGTCGCAATTGACAGGGTTAGATGATGGTAATACCACAAAAACAGTTAATATCACAACTCGTCCTGATATGAGAAATGGTGTTTTCGGACGTAATGCAGCGGGTGTCGGAACAAATGATACTTACAGAGTAACATCAAGTATCAATAGATTCAAAGGAAATAGTCGTCTGACGCTTTTATTTCAATCAAATAATATCAATCAGCAAAACTTTTCTTCTGAAGACCTTATTGGTGTAGCGAGTGGAAGCGCACAATCGCGTAGAGGCGGTGGTGGCGGAGGAGGAAACCGTGGTGGCGGTGGAGGTGCTGGTGGCGGCGGTGATAATTCTGGTAATTTCTTAGTTAATAACCAGCCTGGTTATAATTCAACAAATGCCTTTGGTCTGAATTATTCTAACGAATGGGGAACAAAACTAAAGTTGCAAGGAAGTTATTTCTTAAATCAAGCGAGTAATTCAATTGTTGAGAAAACCTACCAACAGTATATTCAAAGCTCAAATACAGGACAAACCTATAGTGAAAACAGTAGTTCAAGTTCAAACAGTTTGAACCATCGTGCCTATTTTAGATTAGAATATAAAATAGATGATAACAATTCATTGGTGATGACTCCCAACCTAAGTTTTCAGACTACTGATGCTAACTCTGGGTATGATGGGGTAACCAATTTTAATACTACTAAATTGAATGATGTTACTAATAAAAATGCTAGTAATAATCATGCTATCAATTTTTCAAATAACATTTTATTCAGACACCGATTTGCCAAAATGGGTCGTTCTTTGACTTTCAATGTTACTACTACGTATAATGATAGAAACGCTGACGGTTCATTAAGATCAGTTAATAATTTTTATGGTACTAATCCATCAGCCAGAATTCTAAATCAGCGTTCTCATACTGATGCTAATGGTTTTGGATTATCATCAAGTTTGTATTATTCAGAACCTATCAGTAAACAAAGTGCTGTTTTCTTGAGTACAAGTTTTGGCTATAATGAAAACCAATCTGAAAAATATGCTTACAATTTCTCGGATGCAGAGCAAACGTATAGTCGTTTAGATACACTTTTGAGTAACGTTTTCAATAGTGACTATTACAATTATAAAATTGGAACAGGGTTTCGTCAGTTTTCAAGAACGATGAATATTTCAGCAGAAGTACGTTATCAAAATGCCCATTTAATGAATGAGCAAATATTCCCTAAAGTGTATAACCTAGATAAAAGCTTTAATAATATTTTGCCTTCATTCTCGATGCGTTATAATATTAGTGGCAATGCTAAATCTATCCGTTTTAATTACCAGACACAAACACAACAGCCAAGCATTAGTCAGTTGCAAGAGGTAGTAAATAATAACAACCCATTGAAATTGTCGACAGGTAATTCAGCCCTTACGCAGGAATATCAACACCAACTTTCGTTGCGTTATACAGCAACTAGCCCAACTACTTTCTCAAACTTTGTTACTTTGATGAGTGCCAACTTTGTGATGGGAAATATTACTAACAGTAGCTTTATTGCAGCCAGAGATACCGTAATCAGTAGAGACATTATATTGAAAGCAGGTTCTCAATTATCACGACCAGTTAATTTAGATGGTCAGTATTCTTTAAGAGGGTTTATGTCTTATGGCTTCCCAGTGAAGGCTATTAAATTAAACATTAATACCAACCTTACCGCTAGTTTATCGCGTACACCGGGTTTAATCAATAATGTTTTAAATTATAGCGATTCTCAGCGATATGCCTTCGGCTTGGTAGTGAGTAGCAATATTAGTCCAAATGTTGACTTTACGATTTCGTCAAATTCAAATATTAGCTATGTTCAGAATACAGTTTCTTCAAGTTTGAATAATAATTATTTTAATCAAAACTTGAAAGTACGTTTGAATGTTATTTTCTGGAAAGGTCTTGTCTTTAATACAGATGCTACTTATTATTCAAACTCTGGACTTTCTTCATCGTTTAATCAATCATATACACTTTGGAATATGGCAGTAGCCAAGAAGTTATTCGAAAAACAACAAGGCGAAATTCGCTTGTCTGTATTTGATTTATTGAAATTGAACACAAGTATCCAAAGAAATATTACAACGACGTATATTGAAGATGCACAATCGAATGTTCTGCAACAATTCTTTATGCTTACGTTTAGCTATAATTTGAAGAAATACTGGAAGAGTTAGGTATTTAATTGTGAGTTAGTGATTTATTGATTAGAATATTTTTAGGTTTCTCAAAAAACATAGATTTTTACTAACTTAGAGAAGAATAAAGAATTTTTAATTACTTGTGCTTACCTAAAATAGATTGATATAAATTTCAATCTATTTTAGGTAAGCACATTATAGTTGAGATATCAATACTTAAAGCTATACTCCTACAAAAACTGCTTCCAAAGAATCAACAGCCCCGAAATAATAAAAATAATCCCTGCTACTTGATTGATTCTCCTTAAAATTGTAGGTGTTAATACCTTCTTCATTTTCTGCGCATAAAACGCAATCAGTGATTCAGCCAACATCGTGGCACACAAACTAGCTACAAAAAAAATGATGGTTTCGTTGATACTAAACCCTTCTACACCAGTTAAGTAAGTAGAAGTCGTGAAAACGGCAATGTAATTTGAAGGATTCAATAAATTCAATAAAATCCCTGAAATAAAGTAGTAAAGAAAAGAACCAAACTTCGATTTAGGATATACCAATTGGGTTTGCTGTTTAAACAAACTATTGAACCCAAGAATAAACAGAATAGATGCCCCAACGATGGCAATAATAATATTGAAATATTGAAACTTTGGTAGAAAACTAGTGCCAAATACTGCAAAAAACATCAAAATAGCGTCCGCAGCTGTTACTCCTCCAGCAATCAACACTCCTCTTCTAAACCCAATATCAATACTGGTTTGTATCAATCTGAAAAACGCTGGCCCAAAAGTAAAGCACAATAAGAACCCATAAAGGAATCCAAAAACAATCGCATTAATTATCATAAACTTAAATTCCTTTCAAACGTGCCACTTTCAGAATTGTTGCAATGCTTAATGAATCCGTAATTTCCGAATCCATGACCATTCTGATTGCTTCAACTAAACTCACTTTCTTCAACACCAAAATCTCTGTATCATCTGGTTCCGACTCTCCATAGGTTAAGCCTTCTGCCAAAAACATAAAACCAACCTCGTCGGTTACCGAATTTGAGGTATGAAGTTTTCCTAGTTCCGTCCAGTTTTGGGCTTCTATGCCTGTTTCTTCTTTTAATTCTCGTCGTGCAGATTCCAGAATGTCTACCTCAAAAGAACCTCCACCCATCGGAATTTCCCAAGTATATTCATTTAAAGTATATCGATACTGGCCAACTAACCACGTATTGTTTTCTTCATCGAGTGGTAAAATTGCGGCTGCCCTTGTTTTAAAATGAGCCACACCATAGATACCTGCTTCGCCATTGGGCTTAATTACTTCTTCGTGGCGAATATTTACCCACGGATTATCATAAACTTCACGAGACGATACCGTCTTCCAAGGATTATCAAAAGTTGTCATATTACAAAGGTATAATAGTCTGTTCTAAAATTAAAATATGAATTTCGTACCTTTGTAATTAAATACTCGAAGAATGTCCCCTAAATATAAATTAATACTTACATCATTTGTAGTGAGTACACTATTGATGATTGTAAAATTCATTGCTTATTATTTAACTTATTCTAGTGCTATTCTAACGGATGCGCTCGAATCAATTATTAATGTAGTAGCCAGTGGTTTTGCTTTTTATGCGGTTTATTTAGCATCGCTCCCCAAAGATTTGAACCACCCTTATGGACATGGCAAAATCGAGTTTTTTTCAGCTGGATTAGAAGGTGTACTTATCACGCTGGCTAGTATATTCATCATTTTTCACTCGGTACAGGGATTTGTTAACCCCTTGCCTTTGAACGATCTAAACGTTGGTCTCTTGATTATTTCTGGTGGAGCCATTATTAATTATTATTTAGGCTATGTAATAGAGAAAGAAGGTGTTAAGCAAAACTCGCCAACGCTCATAGCAGATGGAAAACACTTGAAATTAGATGCCATGAGTGGTATTATTTTGATTGTTGCCATTGGTTTAATCATTCTCTCAGGAGCCTTATGGATAGATGGTGTTGCTTCTATCATTTTTGCTGTTTTTATGGGGATTAGTGGTATCAAAATTATCAGGAAATCGATTGGGGGATTAATGGACGAAACCAATGATAATATCCTACATAGTATCGTGGAAATCCTGAAAAATAATCAAAAGAAAGAATGGATAGATGTTCATAACCTAAGGATACAAGAGTACGGTTCCGACCTCCACATAGATTGTCACTTGACTTTGCCCAACTATTGGGTATTAGATAAAGTACATGATACTGTGCATGAATTTGAAGAAATTTTAGGCAAAGAATTTGACTCAAACGTAGAGTTTTTTATTCATGCTGACCCATGTTTGCCAGATTGTTGTCATCATTGCAAAATTGAAAATTGCCCTATCAGGCAGCATGAGCAGACTAAAAATATAGAGTGGAATAAAATAAATTTATCATTAAATCAGAAACATTTTCTTGAAGACATTTCATAAAGTTGGCATCGTTATAATCATAATAAGTTGTTTTTCATGTTTGAAGAGCTTAAGGATGAACGACGCAGCCGTTAATAAATATTACAGCCAACATCCACCTAAGCCTCAGTTTTCATACTTTACCTATGCAGGTAAAAAGTTTTTTTATGCTTCGTCGGGCGATAGTACTAAACCAATGCTTTTTTTGATTCATGGAGCCCCCGGAGCATGGCCTGGGTATAAAGAGTTCCTATCAGATAGTTTGTTATTAGTAAAATATCAAATAGTAGTGCCCGACCGTGCAGGCTATGATAAATCAGACAAAGCTGTAGTTTCTATTGAAGAACAAGCCAAAATACTGTACGAAATCATTAAAATAAAAAAACCATTAGAAGTCGTTTTATTTGGACGTTCGTATGGGGCAGCTATCGCAGCTAGAATGGCCGCTGATTTCCCGAAGATAATTAAGCAATTAATTTTGGTTTCACCAGCCTGCGACCCATCCACTGAAAAATTCTGGTGGTTTTCTAAACCCGTAAATACAAAGTTTGTACGGTTCTTTCTGCCAACATATATCAATACTGCCACCGACGAAAAATTTAGCCATGTGGCTGAATTAAAAAAGCTATTGCCTTACTGGCAAAAAATTACTTGTCCCGTTACGATTATGCAAGGAGGGAAAGATTGGGTTATTGAAACAACCAATGGGCAATTTGTGGCTGATGCCTTAAAAAATGCCCCTCATCGCTTGATTTATTTACCCGAAAACGGACATGGAATAACCACAGACCGCTATGAACTTGTAAAAGATATTTTGCTGGAAAAGTAGCGACTAAATGCTTTTGAGTCCTTAAAAATCTTCATTAAACATTAAAATTCCCTTAAAATACGCCTTTTACAATTTTCATTATAGTTCTTTCTGCCTAATATTCCTTAATTTTGATTAAAGCAAACGAACATCGTATGAGAATATTAGTAATAGAAGACGAAATAAAGACGGTGCAACTCATCAAACAAGGGCTTGAAGAACAGCAATGTGAAGTGGATGTAGCCTATGATGGTAATATGGGATTTCAGCTAGCTTCTCGCAATCATTATAATTTAATTATCTCTGATATCATCTTACCCGGCATTAATGGTCTAGAGCTTTGTAAGAAGCTACGGGCAAATGGCATTTCTTTTCCAATACTTCTTCTCACAGCCCTTGGTACTACTGATGATAAAATCATTGGGCTTGATAGCGGTGCCGACGATTATCTGGTAAAACCCTTTGAATTCAAAGAATTAATGGCCAGAATCCGTGCTTTAACCCGCAGAAGCATAGGCGCTATTCAAACAGCTAATACCTTGAAAATAGCTGATTTAGAAATGGATTTAGAAAGTAAAAGCGTGTCAAGAGGAGGCAAAGAAATCGTATTGACGGCCAAAGAGTTTTTGTTGCTCGAATATTTTATTAGGCATCAAGGACGCGTAATTTCTAAAGCTGAACTGGCCGAAAAAATCTGGGATGTAACCTTTGATACGGGTACTAACGTCATAGAAGTATATGTAAACTTTGTCCGCAAAAAAATTGACAAAGATTTTGACACTAAACTATTGCATACGCAGATTGGAATGGGTTATGTACTGAAAATGCCAAATTGATGATTAATATTCGCTCCAGACTTACTTACCAATTCATCGCATTGGTAACTGCTATCTTACTGCTTTTTTCAGTAGGGGTATATTTCTTTAGTAAGCTATATCTTGAAAAACGTTTTTATAAACGCCTGCAAGACCGTGCTATTACTACCACTACTTTACTCTTCGATTTACAGGCAACTGATTCTACAGTACTGAGATTGGTCAATATTTCGGATAAAGAATTATTGATTGATGAAAATATTTTTGTGTATGATGAAATCAGTAAGATGATTGTATTTTCATCCAACAATGGCAATCTGCTTTCACGCCAACAGTTGTTGCCCTTGATGAAATCTGACCAGATTACTACCTACGCCCGTGTTGGCGACTATCAAGTATTGGGTATACACCTGAGAAAAGGAGAGTCTGACAACTGGGTAGTAGTAAGTGCGATTGATAAAAACGGCATAGAAGCCTTAGATGACCTAAGGCGAATCTTGATGATTATGATACTGGCAGGTATTTTACTACTAGGGCTATCAGGCTGGTTTTTTGCTGATAGGGCACTGGCGCCGATGTCTAGCATTATAAAACAGGTAAACGGTATTTTTCCTGAGTATGTCGCCAAAAGGGTAGAACATCCCAACCGTTCAGATGAAATAGGGCTGTTAGTCGCTACTTTTAATCAACTGTTAGATAGGATTGAGGACGCGCTAATTATGCAAAAAATGTTTATTGCCAATGTCTCGCATGAATTAAAGAATCCTCTTACCAAAATATATTCGCAGATAGACGTAGCCTTAATGCAAAAAAGGAGTCCAGAGGTTTATGAAAAAAGCTTAAATTCTTTAAAAGAAGATACTACTACCTTAATTCAGTTAACCAATACCCTTTTAAATTTGGCAAATACCATTGTCAGTTCAGAAAGCGTACAAAAAACACCTATCCGAATGGATGAGCTACTTTGGGAAACCAAAGGACAACTTCAAAAATGGCATGAAGATTATCAGGTACAAATTAATTTCTTAGACTTTCCCGAAGACGAAGAATTTTTAATCCTCCAAGGCAATGAAGCATCCCTAAAGGTAGTATTAATGAATTTAATGGATAATGCCTGTAAGTTTTCAAACGATAATACAGTAATTGTCAGCTTCTTAGCTAATGAAGAGGGTATAAAGATATCCTTCATGAACAAAGGCTCAATTATTCCAGCGTCGGACTTACCCTTCATCTTCCATCCATTTTATCGGAGCAATGCCACCGCCCAAGCCACCAAAGGACATGGTGTTGGCTTGGCGATAGTCTCACAAGTTACTCGCCTACACAAAGGCGACGTTACAGTGGTTTCCGATAAAAACGGAACCATCTTCACGTTATCATTCCCCAAAACCACTGAGCAATTTTAAGGTAAATTTAATGTGAGTTTAATTCTTGTTTAAGTTAAGGGTTGTTAGTTTGTATCATCAAAACAACAACAATTACTTAAACAGGAACAATCATGGAATCAAACAACAATCAAGGAGTATTCAAAATTACTATAGGTGTATTGATTGGTATTGTAGCTTTATTAAGTTACTTATTCATGGGAGCAAGAAACGAAACTTTTGAGCTTCAACATTCACTTACAACCAAAGTTGAACAGTTATCAAGTACTCAAATTAAACTAGACTCTATTGCTTTTGTATTAAACGATAAAATAGCTGAAATTAAAAAATTGGGCGGGAATGTTACTGAATTAGAAAACGTAAAAGCTCAGTTAGAAAATGATAAAAAGAGATTAAAATCTGATTTTAATTTCTCTGTTCAAAAATACGATACCAAAATCAAAGAATACGAAAATTTCTTGACTGTTAAAGATGACGACATTCGCAAATTGCAAGAAGAAAATGGCAACTTGATAGCTCGTACCAAAACACTTGAAGAAGAAAAACAACAAGTGGTTACTGAAAACACTGGCTTGAAAACTGAAAAAGCTTCGTTGGTTCAAACGGTTTCTGATTATTCTTCACAAAATGATGATTTGAAACGCAAAGTAACGATGGCAAGTGCTATGAAGGCTATCAATGTTCAAGTAGCAGCGTTGGCATCTAATGGTAAAGTACGTGAGGGAGGCTTATACAAAGCATCAAAAATTAATAAATTAAAGATTTCATTTATTATGCCTTCGAATCCTGTGGCTGAGAAAAATAGCAAAGAAATTTTTGTTAGAATTCTAGATCAAAACGGAGCTGTAATAAGCGAAGATGGTTCGGCAGGAGCAGTAAATTATGATGGAAAAGAACTAGGGTACAGCTTCAAACAAAGTGTTCCATTTGAAAATAATGACCAAAAAGTGGACATCATTTACGGTAAAAGTTCTTCTTATCAATCAGGGAAATATAACATCGAGTTGTATTCCGAAGGGTTCAAAATCGGAAATGGTTCATTTCAAGTTAAGTAATGATGGAATGAATAAAATGCAAAGACGATGTTGAACAAACATCGTCTTTAGTTTTTAAAAGGAGCAATGTCATTTTTTGTTCGGCACAATTATTTAATAACATACCCTAAACACACTAATGATATGATACTATACATCAAATTTTTTCAAATCTTATTCGTTTTCCCAAGCTTATTACTTTCAAGCACCATCGATGGACTACGAATTGCTTATCAGAAATTCAAAGAATTTCCTCTAGCTTATACCGCACTTTCTTATCTGTTCATTACAATGTCTTTTTGTCATTATCCAATTTTTGACCATTGGATAGCAGGTTTCATCATGATGAGCTCGCCCATTGCCTTTGTAGTAGGACTAATAGCAAGCGGTTATTTATTATACAAAAAACAGAAAGTAATGGCCACTATTGGCTTTATCTGGGTATTGATGGCCTTCCCAATCATGAAGCGTTTTGTAAGCATCAATAATACTAATACAGAAGAAATTACCTCTTTAAATACCTTAAAAGTATTGAGTTTTAACGGAGAATGTTTTGCTGAAAATGCAGAAGGAAATTCAAAATGGGGAGCGTTAAAATCGGATATTGCTTGTTTTCAGGAATACTCGCCCAATCAGCACCTTGAAGGGCAATACTCAAACAAGATTGAAAAACTAACAGATTTTGGTAAAGAACGTTCTGTAGGACTGGCTTTGTTTTCTCAGTACCCAATCGTTAATCAGTATAGTAAAATTTGGGATAAGGCCTATGGACCTAAAATCAATGGTTTTATCTGTGCAGATATTGCTTATGGTAATGATACGGTTAGGGTTGTAAATGCACATTTATGGTCGATGGGTGTAAGAATCAACCAGAGCATAGATGCCTTGAAGAATGGGGAGTTTAAACAATTTGCCTTGGAACTCATGGATACTTTTGATAAGATGAAACAAGGTTTTGAGTTTAGAAACGAACAATTGAAAGAGGTAGAGTCGTATGTAGCAGGTAGTAAATATCCTGTAATCATTTGTGGTGATTTCAACGAAACTCCCTTTGGTTATGCTTATGGAAAATTAAGTTTAAGCTTTAAAAATGCCTTTGAGGAGGTAGGTAAAGGTCTGGGATTTACCTTGAACAGACAACCGTACTGTGTGAGAATAGACCAGCAATTCTTTAGTGCAGAATGGCAAGTGCAGTCGTGTCACACTATTTCAGATTTTAATATCTCAGACCATTTCCCTGTGATGGCAGAATATGTATTAAAAAGCCCGAATAAGATTTCAAACAATTCGAACAATGTTTTTGTTTCAATTTTTTAAAAGCTACAATTTTATGGCAGGCTCTTGGTCATCAAAGAAAATATAGTTCAAAAAGTCTAGGTATGGTTTCAGTATAAAGCATGCTTCAGTAACTTTTTGAACAAAATTATCCGCCGAAACTTCTTCGTTTGAAAATTGATGCCAGAAAAATAATTGCTTTTTACGGAGCAACTCAATCTCTGGATGCTCTTTTGAATATCCTTTTGGGGCCGACTTTACCGATTCTCCTTCGGCCTCACCAAATGCCTTTATAAAATCAGGATTGTAAATGATTGATTTTAATTCAGCAGCATTATAATCAATTTCTTGTCGTAGTTTTGCCAATTGTTCAGACGTAGGCGAATACATACCGCCTCCTATAAACGATTTGCCGTCTTCAATATGAAGGTAATAGTCCATTCTGCCAGCTTTTCTACCACCAGCCGAAAAACTAGCCGACAACCACGTTTTGTAAGGTGCTTTGTCTTTACTGAACCGAACATCGCGCGCTATTCTGTAATTACAGTCTTTTACTTCAACGCCAGTCATATCTTCAAAAGCACCGATAGCACCAATGAGTTCTTTGATAGTAACTTCAAAATCGGCCTTTACGCCATCATACGTTTTTTTGTTGGCATGAAACCATTCTCTGGTATTGTTTTCTTTGAGTAAATTTAGGTAATCGAAAGTTGAAGTAGGAACAGCCATTCTTGACAATTTTAAGGGGATAAAAAAAACGATAATTTATTAGGTTGAAAATACTTAATTCGTGAAGTTACGTAAAATCAGGTAACTCGATTTGATGGATTCATGGATTTTACTCAATTTTGCAAAATATTAACATCCGTTATATTTTATTTTACGATTATACCCTTTTTTTAAAATGCGCATTCTAACAGGCATACAAGCATCAGGCAGACCCCATTTAGGCAATGTTTTGGGTGCAATTCGTCCAGCCATCGAATTATCAAAAAATCCAGCTAACGAATCTTTTTTGTTCATAGCCGATTTGCATACACTTATTTCATTAAAAGACGGCAAGCAACTTCGTGAAAATACGCATGCCATTGCTGCCGCTTGGTTAGCTTGTGGTTTTGATGCAGACAAAAATTTTTTCTATCGCCAATCTAAATTAGCGGGCTATCATACTGAATTATTGTGGTATTTAAGTTGCTTTGCACCTTTCCCAATGTTGGCGAATGGACATAGTTTTAAAGAAAAATCTGAAAGATTAGCTACTGTCAATGCTGGATTATTCACTTATCCAGTACTACAAGCTGCTGATATAATGCTATATGATGCCAATTTAGTTCCAGTAGGTAAAGACCAACGCCAACATCTTGAAATGACAAGAGACTTGGGTGGGGCATTTAATAAGCAATATGGTGACGATACTTTGGTGATACCTGAAGCCATCATAGATGAAACCGTCATGGTAATTCCAGGGACTGATGGACAAAAAATGTCAAAATCTTATGGAAACTATATTGATGTTTTTTTGGGTGAAAAAGATTTATTGAAGGCCGTAAAGAAGATTGTTACAGATGCTACACCACTGGAAGAGCCAAAGAACCCTGAAACAGACAATGTTTTCAAACTATATTCTTTGGTAGCAACAAACGACGAAGTAGAGGAAATGAGGGCTAATTACTTAGCTGGTGGTTATGGCTACGGTCATGCCAAACAAGCGTTACACCAAGTATTAGTACGTGAATTTGCCAAAGAAAGAGAATTATTTAATTATTATATGAATAATATCCCTGAACTAGAGCAAAAATTAGAAGAAGGCGAAGCGAAGGCAGAAGTAATTGCTAAAGCGACTATCGAGAGGGTTCGTGAAAAATTGAATTTCTAAATCTTATAACAACAATTCTGATGAATCAACTTGATACGGAGGTATTCTTATGGCTTAATTCACTGCATAATAATACTTTAGACCCAATTATGGCGTGGATTTCTGCCAGAAATTCTTGGATTCCCTTTTATGCACTTATCATTGGTTTATTAGTATGGCGTTATAAAAAGCAATCAGTTGTTATGATACTTACCATTATAGTAAGCGTAGCATTAGCGGATCAAATTTGTTCATCATTTTTTAAGCCATTAGTAGAAAGACTCAGGCCTTGCCATGAACCAACTATTCAACATTTAGTACATGTAGTAGGCAATTGCGGAGGTCAATTTGGGTTTTGTTCCTCTCATGCAGCTAACTCGTTTACCTTGGTAGTATGCTTAATATTATTAGTGGGCAAGCAATATGGTTGGGTTAAATACCTATTTTTATGGGCAATAATTGTTTCGTATAGTCGTATTTATATAGGAGTTCATTATCCACTTGATGTACTGGCAGGTGCTGGAATAGGCGTATTTACTGCCTTTATATCATTCAAACTATATCAATTCTATGTATCGAAAAATGTTCATAAAATATCCTAAGTTGTTATCATTGCTTTTTGCATTGGGTTTGTTGACTGCTTTTATCAGTAACGAAGAATCAGATGGAGTTGTAGGAGTGTGGTTTACAGAAGATAGAGCATCTAAAATTCAGATTTTCAAACAAGACAATCACTATTTTGGAAAAATAGTTTGGTTAAAGTCTCCAACGGTGAATGGCAAGCCCATTTTAGACGCCAAAAATCCAGAAGAGAAATTGCGAACCAGACATGTCCTTGGACTTGTTTTTCTTAACAGGTTTGTGTTTGAAGGCAATAATAGCTGGGCACAAGGAGAAATTTATGATGCTCGCTCAGGGAGAACTGTATCAGGTAAAATGTCTCTTAAAAATAAAAATACGTTAGATTTGAGAGGGTTTATTGGCAAACCTATTTTTGGCAAAACAGTAACTTTAGTCAGAGCAGAGTAAAAACCTATTACTATCCAAATCCTTAGCAAGGGACTTAAGTCCCTCGCTAAGGATAAAATTGGAATAAGACAAAAAAGCGGTCAGAAAACTAAAACCATGTTCTGTGGCACACAGAACATTAAAGTTAAATATTCATATTGATGGTTTTATTAACCAAAATAGTCAAGCATTATGTTCTGTGTGCCACAGACCACGGTTTTAGCGGTCAGAAATTAGTTTTCTAACCGCTTTTTGTGATTCAACAATTCAGAAATTTTATGTTTAATCATTTAATGACAATAAAAACAACATCGTATCTACACCATCAGCATAATCCCACAACTTAGGCATTTGTGTTTCTCCGAAAAGAATACTTCCCTCAAACCAAGCATCTTTTGAAACAATACATTGAATTTTATCAGTTTTATCTGCTATTTTTTGTTTTAAATCTTCTTCATTTTGATAGGTTTCATAGAAGATAACAGAAATAGGAGAGACCAACGACTCATTTTTAGTAAGTATCAAAAAGCCATTATCATAATGATGTACTTGATTTACTAAATAAATAGACTTATTATAGTCGTAGTTGTTCTTATATTTATTATGGTAAAAAACATCACCCAATGGTTCGATAGTATCATAAAAATTTACAAAGTCATAATCCTCAGGAACATAAAACTTTGAGATATTTCTGCATCCTAAACCGTAATAATCTGTAATATCTTTTCCTAGTGCAAAGAAATCATCTTCTGTTTCACTACCATTTAGAATAGCAACGGAACTTCTATTCTGGCGAATGATATGCGCTTTATTTCTGAAATAATATTCAAAATAACGAGCCGAATTATCAGAACCAGTAGCGATTAAAGCATCTACTTCGTTCATTCTTTCGCTAATTCTAATGCCCAGAGTCGGGCTGATTTCTAACAACTTTTCAATCAAAGCTAACATTAATACCGAATCCTGCGAACTAACCTTTGCTACACATTCATGCCCCGCAATGACAACCGTCAATAAATCATGGAAACCTACAGCAGGAATATTCCCAGCCATTATCACACCAATACTTTTTATAATTAGAGGTCTATCTGGTATTTCATATAACCCTACCCATCTTTCCAAGGTATCTCTATCTAAATAAAAATCAGCGATTGATTTGATAGCATTCTTAGTATTTTGGGGTGTAAACCAGTTGTTTTGATGCGAAGCCCTATCTGCCCATTCCTCAATGATTGATTGATTTTCTTCGTCTCTTAAGAAATTTCCTAAGGTAACGAATGTTTCAATTCTTGCTTGTAAATCCATTTTCTGTACTTTTTTTACAAATTTACACAAATACAACGAAATATTTTTTTCAATAGTCTTCAAACTTTATAGGCTATTCAATGTTTAACTGTTAATTTTGTGAATGATTTAAATAAATAGAATGTTTTAAATTCTGACAGAGGTATTAAATCAATTTAAGAAAGCATATACAATTAAAACGAAGTTTTTATGGCAATTATCATAACCGAAGAATGCATCAACTGCGGTGCTTGCGAGCCAGAATGCCCTAATACAGCAATTTATGAAGGTGGAGTAGAATGGACTTGGTCGGGTGGAACCAAATTAGTAGACGTTGAACTAGAAGACGGTAGTGTTATTGGAGGTAAAGACCCAATGACTCCTATTTCAGATGAATTTTATTACATCGTTTCCGATAAATGTACTGAATGTATGGGTTTCCACGAAGAGCCACAGTGTGCAGCTGTTTGCCCAGTAGACTGTTGTGTTCCTGATCCAGACCACGAAGAAGACGAAGAAACCCTTTATGCTAAAAAGGCATGGCTACACGCTGAATAGTCTTTTTTAATTTTAGTTGAAAGCCCTGATTTAGAGATAAATCAGGGCTTTTTTGTTTGAATAGTTATATTTTTTCTTGATATTTTACTTTAAGAATATTTGGTTTTTTGTCAATATTACAGAATATGTTAAAAATGAACTTGTAGGGTAAAAATATTGACTTTTTTCCCCAATATGTGGTTAAAATTATACCTGTTTTGGATTATTTTTTGAAAAAAAGCCTAAAATAGGTTAAAAATTTGCACATAAAATTTGGAATAGTAAATTTTACCTATAATATTTGCACTGTAATCAAGCATTAATATTTAAACATTCAACCAAATATTATTATGAAAAAAACCTTAATCACGTTATTTTCTTTGTTTTTAGCAGTTCCTGCATTTTCTCAAGAAAAAGAGGAAGATAAAGGTAAGTTTACCTTCTCTGGCTACATTGATTCTTACTATTTAGCTAACTTCAATAACCCAAGAGATATGTCGAATACAGGTGCATCTAAAACAGCTAGAGCATTTGATCAAAAAACTGGGTTTTCATTAGGTCTTGTTCAAACTAAAATTGGATATTCTACAAGTAAATCAGATGTAGTTGTTGACTTGACATTCGGTCCGAATGCTGACTTAGGAAACTATGGTAACGCATTTAGTGTATTAGGAAATGGTTCTGCTGGTTCTTCTTTAGCAATCAAACAAGCTTATTTCAACTGGAAGGCTACAGATAAATTGACTTTGACAGCTGGTCAGTTTGGTACGCACATCGGATATGAAGTAATTGATGCTCCAGTAAACTATCATTACTCGCTTTCTAACTTGTTCAACAATGGCCCATTCTATCACGTTGGTGTGAAGGCAGCTTATGCATTCTCTGACAAATTTGCTTTGATGGGTGGTATTGTAAATGGTGTTGATCAACTTTACAGCAATAATAACAAACCAGGTTTAATTGCTCAAGTGTTTGTTCAACCTGTTGCAGGCTGGAACGTTTATGTAAATGGAATCACTATCAACCGTAACAGTAAAGATGCAACTACGGGACTTACTGCTTCAGGAGCATATAACTTGTTAGATGTAGCAACTACTTACCAAGTAACAGAGAAATTCTTATTAGGTTTCAATGCTGCTACAGGTGTTCAAGATGTTAATGGTGACGGTAAATATGAAAATGAGTCATGGGGTGGATTTGCAGTATATCCAAAATATGATTTCTCAAGTACTTTCAGCTTAGGCGCAAGATATGAGTCTTTCTCTAATACAAATGCTATTACTGCTCTTTCAATCCCAAATGCAGATGGCTCAAGAACAGGTGTGACAGTAAACTCATTCACTATCACGCCAACTTTCACAGTAGCTGACGGTCACTTATTGTTGAAGCCTGAATTCAGAGTTGATTCTTATGACAAAAATTTCTTCGTAGATGGTGACGGTGTAAGTACAAAATCTCAATCTACTTTTACTTGGGCAATGATTTATAAGTTTTAATGATAAATAATCACATAATCAGCTAGAATATAGCTGGTTATGTGTAATTTAGTTTCTGTAAACAATTCCATAATAAACCCCTAAAACACTAATCACAATGACACAAAAACCAACATTTATTCCAATTCTCATTTTGCTTATTATTGCAATTGCAGCGGCGTTTGTTCCGGCTCCAGGTGCTGCAGTAACAGAAGGCATTGATACAGGTGATACCGCTTGGATGCTAGTCTCTTCTGGTTTAGTATTATTAATGACTCCTGGTTTAGCTTACTTTTATGGTGGTATGGTAAACCACAAAAACGTAATTTCTACAATGTTGCAATCTTTCATTGCAATGGGGGTAATTACAGTTATTTGGGTAGTATTTGGTTTCAGTTTAGCTTTCGGTGATACTATCGGTGGTTTTATTGGTAACCCTTCTACTTACTTTATGTTCCAACATGTATTTGATGGTAAGCCTTGGTCTTTAGCAACAACTATTCCATTTGCTTTGTTTGCATTTTTCCAAATGAAATTCGCGGTAATTACTCCAGCACTTATTTCAGGTGCTTTAGCTGAGCGTATTAATTTCCGTGCATTTGTGTTGTTTATGGTTCTTTTCTGTGTAATTGTTTATGCACCATTAGCACACTGGACATGGCACCCAGAAGGTTGGTTGTTTAAATATGGTGTTCTTGACTTCGCTGGTGGTACTGTTGTACACATGAGTGCAGGTTGGGCTGCTTTAGCAGGTGCATTATATTTAAAACGTCGTAAGTCACATGTTGAAGCTAACATTCTTCCTCCAGCAAACATTCCTTACGTATTATTAGGTACTGGTTTACTTTGGTTTGGTTGGTTCGGTTTCAATGCTGGTTCAGCAGTAGGTGCTAGTCCATTAGCAGTATCTGCATTTGCAACTACTCACGTAGCGGCTGCTTCTGCTGGTCTTTCTTGGATTTTATTTGATGTAACACGTGGTCGTAAAGTATCAGCTTTAGGTTTCTGTATCGGTGCCGTTGTAGGTTTAGTTGCTATTACGCCTGCTTCAGGTTTTGTTTCGGTAACAGCCGCTATCACAATTGGTACAATCGCTGCTATCATTTCAAACATTGCTGCACACTGGAGAGCTAATTCTAAATTAGATGATACTTTAGACGTATTCCCTTGTCATGGTGTAGGTGGTATGGTAGGTATGGTAATGACTGGTTTATTTGCTTCTAAAGCAGTTAACCCTGCAATCGCTGAAGAAGGTTTATTCGTATCTGGCGATGCTGCTTTATTTATCAAACACATGGTAGCTCTTGTAGTTGTTTCAGCTTTCGCATTTGGTCTTTCGTATTTCTTATTATTCGTTACTGATAAAATCATTCCTTTACGTGTAACTGAAGAAGAAGAAAGAGTAGGTTTGGATATTTCTCAACACGATGAATTCCTTGCAGAAGCATAAAATATTAAAACTTTACCACAAGTAATGGTTCTTGTGGTTTTGTTTCAGAAGGAAAGCCCTCAGACTATGTCAGAGGGCTTTTTATGCTTTTAATATGCCAAATACTAAAAGTGATGGCACTAAAATGGCAGTTATTTTGGCAAAGCCATCCGTTTTGACTTAGAAACTAAAAAAATAACAAACATGAGTTATGCCGAATTTTTCTTAAAATAGGAAGTTTAACAAAATAGTCTCATAGAGGCGAAATATCGGTAGTTACTAAATAACGTTTTCCTCCAAGCCCCATCGGGGCGAAATATTTCTCCCCGATGGGGCTTGGAAGAGTTAATAAAATGCTTCTTCTACCGATATAGTGTTCTTAACGGAACCATAATCTGTACTCGTCGTAAATCAAAAAAGCTGTCGAAAAACTAATTTCGACAGCTTTTTTATAATTTTGAAATTCGGGATGACTTATGTTTGCTAAGACTATTATATACGACTATTTTTCAATCATATTAATCTGCATTAAGAATAGGAATAAGAAGTGAAGCATCAATCTCAATGCTTTGATATCCATGTTGCTCAGTATATAACAAGCAAATTACATTGTCGTCAGTGTTTGAATATGCAATAACAGTAACGATAAGGTCTTCTGGTTGATTTATAATGTGAGCAGTAGTCCCGAGTTCTAATTTATGTGCCATATAATATTGGGATTTATGGTGATTTTGTTGTACTATTTATTTAAAGATAGTGCAAAATCTTTAAATAATAAAATCAAGGACTGTTTTTTTAGTTATTGCGATACAAAATAAAGTGCATTTGAAAGAGTAAGTGCAAATCTTAAAGAAAGGCTAGAAACGCAAATTCTACTAATAATACAGGTGCTGGCAGTTATTTTGCCAAAGTTCTTAATCAATAAATATTAATCTGTAATTTTATAATGAAGGGTATTATTAACGCTGTTGCTATATTTGCGTATGAATGAAATAAATCCTTGGAATAATATCCCATTGTCCGACTATGAGCTTCATATGCAACATGAAGATGTCAGTCAAGCTCAATTACTCAATTTTTTAACTAGTAAATACTTAAAAAACTACAACCCTAAAAACGTCTTGTTTTTAGGCATAAGTGGTGGCAATGGATTAGAGCATATAGATATTGACTATGTAGAAAGAGTATGTGCCATAGATATAAATAGTTCCTATCTTGAACAAACTCAGCAAAGATTTGGTGATAAAATCAAGCAATTAGACCTTGTGAAGGTAGATATTGGTTCATCAAATGATGCTTACATTAAAGCAAATTTTGTTTGGGCAGCTTTAATTTTCGAATATATTGATATGCATAGAGGCTTTGAATTTATCAAGAACAATACAAATCAGTATTCCAAGGTAATTGTTACTATACAATCAAATAATGGCGTTCAGACTGTCAGTAAAACAGGAGTTGAATCAATAAAATCTGTTGCAAGTATTTTTAAAACTGTTGACAAAGAAGAATTACAACACAAAGCAATGTCGTTTGGATTTGAATGTGTTGGTTCAGAGGAAAATTTTCTACCTAACGGGAAGTCTTTATTAACCTATATATTTTCTAAAATAAGCTAACAGGATTTTACTTATTCACTACATTGAGCTGTGAAACTATCCTCATATCCTGTTTAGATTTCAAATTTGGGCTTGTTTTTTGAAATATAAGTATTTAATCCTCTTGAAGCCTTTGCAAGATTTTTCATCTCTTCTACCGCCTCTATACCAGCACTTTTATAGGAATATTGGTATATTGTCCCTTTCTTGAACTTGACCTTGATAAAAGTATCCTCTATTTCATAACCAATCACACCGGATGGTTTAGGACCTGTGGTAATATACTGTTGCATAACCTATAGATTGTTTAATTTTGAATAAATCATATTATCTTATTAACAACGTATATTGCGGTTTAAATTAGATATGAATTATCTATTTTTATTGAAATAAAGATTATTAGAACTTACTTCGAGAAACTGTATTTAATAGACTATTTACCTTCTCTTAAATTTTTTAGAGTAATCATTAACCTCATTATATTTTATAAGGTACTATACTGCTTCTTTTCTCCATAATAATGGAACTAGGTTCTTTATCTCCCTTTTATAAGAAATATTCAATATCTTTGCGGACCACAAGTTTGGTTTCTTGTGGTTTTGTTTTGTTATAAGAAAGCCCTCAGATGTTATTTGGGGGCTTTTTACAGTTTTTTGAGCCATCAAAGGCTCAGTCAATGGCAGTAAAATGGCAGTTAGAAAAAAATAGTATGGTTGCAGAGGATTCAAAAAAGAGAAATCACCTAATAATTTCACCCTCGTTAGTTAAGTCAAATGGCAAGTCTGGATGGTACGTAAAATTCTATGCTTACAACACCGATAAAGGTGAAAGCAAACGTATAAGGGTAAAAGTAGCTGGTAGAACAGAAAGAGATAAGGTAAAAGATGCGGATTTTATCATTAAATCCATCAATGAAGCTTTTGAAAATGGGGCATATATAAGCGACGTTAAGCGAACGCAAGAGGTTAAAGTAGTGGATATTTTAACGGTTGAAAAAGCTTTGCTAGATTTCCTTAATTTCAAAAATGCCACGTTGAAACGACGTTCACGGGAAACCTACAGGACTTGGTACAATACCATAATGGAGTACCTCAAGTTAAAAAAACTCAATCAACTGTTCTTTACTGAACTCAGGAAAAAGAATATAAGAGAGTTTTTCGATTGGTTACTAACAGATAGAAAATTAAGCAATAAGTCATACAACGATTATATAGGCTTTGTTTCAGGTTTGTACAATCATCATGTAGAAAGAGAAAACGTTGAGAAAAACTTAGTCGTAGGATTTATCAAACGACAAAAAGTTATCTCAGGAAAACACGTACCCTATACTTTTGAGCAAGCACGAAAAATTAGAAATTATTTTATGGAACTAGGCGACCTAAAAACCGCTACTTTCCTAGAATTTTGCTTTTATACCTTGGCTCGTCCACGGGAAGAACTGAGAAATTTAAGGTGTGGGGATATCAAAGAAGATACCATATATTTTGAGCCTGAAAATGCAAAATCTACCCACATGAGTTATATCGTAATTCCGGAGCCGTTAGAAATAATTATCAAAGAATTAAAACTAAGAGAATACCCACCAGAATATTACATTTTTACGGTAAGTAAAGATTTTGTCCCTGGACCAAAACCAGCGAATACCCAATTCTTTTATCTGAAGCTTAAAAAAGCATTGAAAGTTTTAGGCTATACCGATAAAGATTACGACTTATACAGCTGGAAACATACTGCTGTTTGCCATCTTTTTTTATCTGGAGTAGATATCGAAAGTATTCGACAACAATGCAGGCATTCAGATGTTGTACAAACAATTCAATACCTGAAAGACTTAGGTATGATTAGAAACTCAGAAATAAAACTCAATTTCCCTACATTGTAAAAATAAAATGCTCCTCTCGGTAAAAGAGAGGAGCAAGGGGTAACCTACTTAAACCGAGCAGTAACCGCCACCAGCGCACCCATATCCTTAGTACTTTTAGCAGTGTTGGCGGTGTTCGTGTTAATACTCCCCAACAAACGATTCATATCACCTCGCATAGCTTTTACCTCGTCTAATATCGCCCGCTCCGCCACATTCACATCCTTTAGCTCCTGCACTGCATCAGCTCCGTTTTTGCGGATATCTTCCTGAAGCTTCGTGTTTTCTGCAATGGCTGCTTCCTGAGCAGATGTATCACCCAAACCACTGTTATAAGCTGGACTGTTCCCATCACCAGCAGTTACGGCCGCATTGTCTTGAATCTCCTCTCTTTGTTGCTGCTCCTCACTATCCTGACGCTCTTCTTCTCGTTTTTCACGAATACGTTCCTGCATTCGCTCATCAAAACTCCCACCATCCGAAAACATCAAACCACCTTCCCGATAGATAGGAGCGCCATTTTTGTGCAATGAGCTGTCCAACAACTTATCCACCACAGGTTTATTATTTTGATAAGTATTTCTCGAAAGAATCATGATAGGTTCGCCACCTTCCATTTCTCCAATCTCATGTCCGCTACTTCTATCAACCAAACTTATACCTGAATCGCCATACTTGGCGCCATGTCTTGGTCCCTGAGCTACACCAGCATTTTTAATTACAGCTCCTTTCTGGGCAAATGTTCTGGAACTGATGGATGCCACTTGTACGCCCGTCATGACCCCTGCGGCCGCTGCTGCGATTAACCCAAAAGGCCAGCCAAACATGGCCAAAGATTTAATAATAGCCTGAGCACCATTAATCAATGCCTGGGCGATATCCATTTTCTTTTGTTTCTCAAAAGCTTCCTTTCTCAACTGTTGCTCTTTGGCTGCATACTGCTTGTTTAGTTCGTCGGTTTTTGCTTCAAACTGGTCCTTTGTAATCAGCCCTTTATTATACTTCTCCTCCCAAGCCTTCAGCTGTTCATTCTTTTCTTTAGTGAGGTTGTTTACATCCTTCTGGAGCTTCAAATCATTCAACTTTCGCAAGAAGTCAAAGCCTTCATTGGCATAATCAGCCACCTTATCGGTATGCTCCATGAACTTGGTAGTACGTTCACTCAAGTTTTTCTTATCAGCTCCCAGCTTTGCCGAAAGTCCATCAATAAAGCCCTTATAATCACCATCCATCAGACCTTTTAAGCCCGCAAAGAATTTCTTATTATTCTCGTCTCTTAGCTTATTATGTTCTTCCAGCTCCTTGGTTTTCGCCTGTTGGTACTGAGCCGTCGCCAATGAACTTTGAGCCAAATACTTTTCATCCAAACTCATTTGGTTGGTTCGGTACTGGCGGTGTAGCTCAGTAGTATCTTTTCCAGAAGCAGCAGCTTTCGCCACCTCAGCGTCATAAGCTTCTTTTAAAGCTTTCTTTTCAGCATCTAGCTCAGTTTGAAGTTTTTGAAGGGTTTCTCTTTTTTCAATATCCAATCGTTGGAGCTTCAACCGCTGGATTTCATCCTGGTTATTACGAGCTGTCAGCAACTCATATTCATTGATCGCTTTTTCAGCATCAAAACTATTCTTTATCCGAGTCTGGCGCTTCTGGTCCTGGTCTTTTTCTATCTCCAGTGCTGCTTTCTTTTCATCCGCAATTTTCTCGTCCCGGGCTTTTTTCTCCAGCTCTGCGATATCGCGAGAAAGTTTATCATTTAACGCTTGTTCCCAAGCTGCTTTGGTGGCTTGATTTGCCTTAGAAGTGGCTATTTTCTCAATTTCCTGCTGAGTCTGTAATTTCAGTTTGGCAATATTTCTAGCATTTTCGTCTTTTATGCTATCAATATCCATTTTCTTGATTTCAGCCAACATTTGTTTATCCTGGGCAATACCATCATCTTTTTCTTTTTGAGCTTTTTCTTTGGCTTTGGCCAGCTCGTCAGCCCTATGTTTTACAGCTGCTTTTTCTTTGGCTGTTAATGTAGCTTTATGTTCAGATTGCTCATTTTCGGCTATTTTCTTAGCATTCGCCTTGGCATCTGTAGCAGTTTTATCATTGGCTTTTTTGTTGTTGGCGTCGTTTGCTTTTCGCCCTTCCTCCATTTTGTCAGCATATCCCTGCGAAAAAGCACTACCAATTTTCTTTCCTGCTTGAAGAAAGATATCTGGAGTAATGGCCGAAAGCAATCCAGTAAATACACCTACCGCTTTTTGGGCTAAAGATATGATGGTATTAATAGGGCCTGAAAGTGTTGAAATACCTGACTTTATATAAGTAAAAATGGTATTCATGGCATTCCATCCAACATTTAGCAAAGTCATAAATGTTTGAATCTGCCCAGAAACGATGGCAATAACCCCTTGAATCAATGCTGATTCTTTAACAAAATTGGTAATGTGTGTGATTAGTTTTTGAACAAATTCAATCCCTACTTTCATACTTTCCCAAAGTCCATTTACTACACTCCGTAAGGTTTCCGAGTTATTGTACCAAGTTACCAAACCACCTACCAGTAAAGCGATACCAGCTATTACTGCACCAATTGGATTGGCAGATAAGGCAGTATTTAACAACCATTGAGCCGTCGTACTTGCACCTTTCGCAATGGTAGCCGCTTTTTCTCCAGCCGCATGAGCAATACTTGAAGCTGTTGCAATAATCAAATGTCCGTTAAATGCCAAAATAGCTGCACCTAGGGCAACGAACATCGTTTTGTTTTCTGAAATGAAAGAAGGGACCGCACGAATTACATTGACAAAAGTGATAAAACCAGCAGTCAATTTGACCAACATTGGCTCTAATCCAGCACCAATTTCAGTTTTCAAAGTGGCCATCGTAGCAGTGGCCTGCTTGCTTTGAAACTCTAATGTACTGGTGTTTTTGGCTGCTTGGGTATAGGCTTCTGTAGTACCCGTAAGTTTTTTGGTAAGTTCAGTGATTTCTTTTCCGTGGGTTACGATATGCTGGGCTGCTACTACGTTTTCTTTACCAAACATCTTGGCAATTTCAGCAGTAGTCATCTGCTTTTTACCCAAATTTTCAATGGCTTTATCAAGTCCAACAATCTGCGGATTTGTTTCCTTTGAGCCAGCTGAGAGGGTTAATAATACGTTTTTAAGTTGGTTACCAGCTTCACCGCCTTTTAATGATATCGTTGAAAGTGATTGAAGAACCGCATTGGTTTGCTCATAACTAACTTTAGAGGCGGCCGCTACTGTACCTGAGTTTTTCAATGCTCCAGCCATTTCCTCAATTTCTGCCGAGCCTTCCTTAGCACCAGCCGCAAGCACGTTAATGAACCTACTGGCCGAGCTGGCAGGTTCACCAAACTGGTTTAAGCTACTGGCCAAAGCATCAGTAGCAGGTCCTAATTCCATTTTAGACGCCTGAGCCAATTTAATGGCTTCACCAGTAGTGGCCGCTAACAATTCTTTTTGGTCCAGTAATTCAGGCTTTGCCGAAGCCATCATTTTATAGGCTTCGAGCATATCGCTACCCAGTATACCAAACTGAGGACCCGTTTCTTTGGCGGTATCAGTCAAATACTTTAGGTCGTCTCCAGTCGCCCCAGTAACAGCTGCTAAATCAGCCGCAGCACTTTGAAACGTTTTAAATTCCTGAACAGAATCCTGAACAAAACCATAAATAGCCTGCCCCGCTTCAAAAACTGACATCACTGAAAAGGCACGGGTAAAATCCTCTTTAAATTGTGCCCAAACGCCTTTTTGCCTTTCAGGTTCTTCGCCCAGGCTACGCATATCATTTCTGACCTCAGCCAGAATCGGGTTAATTTCGGCTAGTCTATGAGCTGCCGCATTGTATTCATCAGAACCCACCACACTATCTTTCATGACACGGACCAAGTCGCCTTGTAGTGCAGTAAGTTGCTTAACAGTCAGCTGGGTGACATCCATTTGCTGACGAGCTGTTTCAATGGCGGCTTCTAATTCTTTGACTTCCTTTTTGGCGTCAGTCCATTCTTTGGTACCCTTCTCTAGCATCGCTAATTTGTCCTTAGCTTCAACTAACGAAGATTCAATTTTGGATAATTCAGAAACAAAGGGCTGGCCATTAAGGCGAAAAACGATGGTACTTTCTTCTACTAAATTCATTGGTACAGAACATTAGGTTATTCAATACCAAGGTAGAGAAGGGAAATGGGGGAGGGTAGGACAAAAAGATAGTAGGAAATTTAAAGCAAAAAAATACCCTCTCTGTAAAGAAAGGGTAGTAGTAGAGTGAGGTTAAAACAAGAATTTAAATTTCCAATTCAATAATTACTCGTTATTAGCTAATTTCTCAAGTAAATCTATGGTTGATTGTGGAATAAAGGGATAGTAGTTATTACAGATTATATCTGTAAGCTTTTTTTCAATTTGATTTATATTGTATTTATCAAAAAAAGCAACAAACACACTTTGTAATTTTGGAATTAATACGTGGTGTCCCTGCATATCTAAATACCATTTCGGTATAGCTAAAGTTTGACCCGATAAATATTTTACTTTTTTCATTTTACCATTATCCAACTGTTTGAATATTGGCATATTATAAATTTTAGAAAAAAAATGATTTGAAAATCTTTGTAAATTATCTTCTGACTCTAATGAAAATTTTGTTGTATCATATAATTCATTAAGATTTAATTCTGTTCTAAAATTCATTATATTATCTTTTATCAAAAGTGCAACTAATAAAAGTGGGTCAAATAAGTAACTTTCAAGCGAATAACGTTCATTTTTGCCGTGAACTAATATATTGCTAGTCGATTTGTTTTTTAAATCCCAATCAATTATTCCCCAAGTACTTGAAACCTCAGATTTTCTCAGATTTTGAACTATTCGTCGAACAAAAGCACATCCTCCCTCTTTTTTATCAGGAGCCACAAAATAAAGCTTATGAATTGTTTTTTTACCTAAGAAGTGAGTATTGTAAATCTTTTCAAAATAATACTTATCATTTGGAGCCTCAACGAATACTTGTCGATGACTTTTATAATTAATACTTAATGTAGGAATGAATTCGGTCAATAAATTTAAAGCATAATCTTTTGTGACTTTTCTAAAGGAAGTATCTACACCATTTTTTAATTCATAAATTGAATCTTCAGGAGCCAAAGCAATCGTTGTAGGAGAATGAGTGGTCATTATGACTTTAATACCTAGCTTTTCAACAAAAGTATCATTCAACACATCAATCAAAAGCTTAGCCATTTCAGGATGAAGATGTGCATCTGGCTCATCAAGTAAAATTAGCTCAGGGAATTGCAAATTTTGATTATGATAATCATTCATAAAAAGCTTGACTACTAGCCCAATAATCATTTTTTCTCCTGAAGATAAGCTTGAAAAGGGAATTTCTGTTTTATCATCATTTTTTTTATACAACTTTAGATTATAGTTTGTTAGACCAGGAAAGTCCTCTTTTTGAATTCCTTTTACATAAAAATCAATATTATTTTTATTGAAAATTTTATTGATAATTTCCCATGGTGGGGGATTCAATTTTTCATATTCATCATTATCTACTGAATTATTCAGGCGCTTATATCTTTCTTTCCAAAAGAATAACATATTATTTTTATTTCGATTATCAGCATATTCATAGAATGTAGATTCTATTTTGGAGTTAAAAAAATCATCTGAAGTCAGTTCTAGATTGCTGATAGGTGTTGTAAATAAATCACTTTCAGTAAGTTCATTAAACTTTTTGTTATGATTTTTCATAATCTGTCGAATAGCATTAATTTGATTCTTTTTGTCAATTAATACATTTCGTAAAACTTGAGCTTCATCAACTGGACGTAAACCATTATAATGGTTTACTGTATTTAATGATTCGGGAAAAGGTGGATTAATTGGAGAAAATCCAACTATCATATCATTTCTTGCTTCAGCAGTAATAATATCTAAATACTCGTAACCATGCCATGCAAATTGATTGTCATTATTATTTATTAATAGCTCGTCAATATTAATATCGTTGTCTAATATATAATTTATCAAACGATGTGAGCCCATTCGAATAGAGCCTAAAAAAGGAACAAGTTGGTTTTTAATTATATCTTTCCTAGAATCGATGTCTATAGTGGATGAATCTATATCCTTAATTATACCTCCATTTTGTATTTTTGTTATTTTAGGGGTAATCGAAAAGTGACTATTATAGGGCAATGTATTATTAATCCCATTTTCAATTAATTCTAATAATTGAGTTTTTCCACTACCATTTTTACCAGTAATAATTGTGAAATCATTTAATTCTTCACTTTCAAATGAATGCAGTGATTTATGTTGGGTGTTTAATTTTATCTTCATTGTGGTGGCTTTAAAATTTAAAGTCTAATATAATATTTTAAATTTTAAAGCCAATATTATCCCTCCAAAGTCATCTCCAACCCATTAGCCACCTCCCTCAAAACCAGCTCCGCAATACTAGCCTGCAATTTCCGCCTAACATCCCTCACAAACAGCGAACGTCCTTTATTATACCAACCCTCACCACGTCGTTTAATTTTCAAAGAATTCTTTCTGGAGTAAGCCAAGGTATAAGCCAAACGATTGATGGCGATTGAAGTAACAGGCATTCTTGAAGCACCATAATAACCAGGTATTCCCTTAAAAAAATCTAAACCCTTTTTCTCCACATATTCCTTCATGCCTTCCACCAGTGGCCCATCGGGGTCTGGCTTCCCTGGTTTATATCCAATGGCTTTCATATCCAAATATCGCCCGTAGCTATTAAAGGTGACATTTACCTCAGCATACAGCTCCGAAGCTACAACCATTGTAGATTTTTGAAAATGCTCCAGTAAGTTATTGGTCAAAACCAACCCTCTATCCTTAATGAATTTCTGAAAATACAAAACCGCCTGTTCCTGAATCTCATTCAGTTCGGTTTCAAACAGTGCCTCAAGGGCTTTAGTATCAATATTCTCCATCAGTTTATACGATATCCATGCCCCACACAACCCAACGAAAGATTATGAAGTGGGCAAACTATTTCTTCAAAAATATAATTCACGCCATTGATATGTATTTTACGGTCGGGTGTCCACCCTGCCAAATCGCTTTCTGTCAGGTACAAATCCACTGGCGGTGTGCGGAATGTGTTCATCAAAAACGATTCCTCTTCCTTGTAATAAGTATTGTATAAGCCATTAGCACCATTCCAATACAAACCTAACCCCGATACCTCTGGCAAAGCCACCGGAACACCATCCACAACGCCCGCCCATTGTAACATCCTAGGCGTAAAATGCTTATCATTTTGCCCCGTCGTAATACCTTGCTGAAGGGTAAAAGGCAAACCACCATCCGTAATTAAGGAGCTCCACACCGTCTGAACTTTAAAGATATTTTCCTCGGCGCCAGCTGTCAGATATCCATCAAAATACGGGTGCTGCACTTTAGTCGTAGCATCGTCTGAATCCACAGAGAACGCCAGCTCTAGCCCAGAAATATTAGTGGGTATTTTACCCAAAATCGGTTTTGCTTTCTTGCTCCAGTCCAAAGTACAATCAGCCTGATACACACTTTTGCGGGTCCTGAATTGTAGCTTACGGTTGGGAGCATCAAAGAAAAGGGCTGAATTGGTTAGCTTCGCCACCTCCAACAGAAAAACGCCCAAAGGCAAATCGGGCAAATGATTCTGCGGAAAAATCGTATTGAGCTCATCTAAACTAAGGGTATTATAAATCAAAAATCGGTTAATTTCAGGCGTATCAAAGCTAAATTCATAATCAACTTTGGTCGCAATTTGGTCTAAAATATACCTTAAAAAAAACATCGGTACTTTAGTTCCATTAGAATAATGCCCAGCTGTACACTCATTAATAATGCCCGAAAAACCAGCTGGCATATTCTGATAAAAGTCCGGGTTTTTAATGCTTGGAAAAACATAACCGCCCACTGCATACGTATTCGACAAGGTTACATCAAAATCTGACGGGATGGGCAATGTCCCAAAATCTATTTCACGTAAACTTTTGGTTCGCAAATTCCCAAATACCGCTTCAAGGTTAGAAGTATAACCCAACTTATAATCGCTGATGGCTTCCAAGGGCAATACATACCCACGAGCCAAACGATTGGAATTAACATACTGTTCACAGTACATTTTAATAGGCGAAGCCAATACCTGTGGGTGTCGGTAATACCCTAAAATGCGGTCGTTCCGCACCTTAAAAGGCAAAATGATTTCTTCTGCATAATCGCCCATGACCTCATCACGGAGGAACATAGGCGATTGCTTTTTAAGGTTACACACTAGCTCGCTGGTGACATCCACCACCTCGCCACCAATTTTTATGGTTAGGTTCATAGCTGTTCTATCAAGCAATATACCTTTGCTTGTGAAGGATGATAGATGGTAGGTTGCCACAAATAAGCGCCACTACCAGCCGAAAACTCAGCGGGCGTAATGGTTTTGGTAGCCACTTGCACACCATTAGAATAAAGCTTTACTCGTATAGATTTAGTGCTGCCATATACTGTAATAAAATACAGTTCTGAACATGGCAAGAAAATATCATTCTTTCCAATCGGATAAACCATTGAGCCAGCATTCGTATTCCCCTGAACTGCCCAGTGATTGCCATATACCAAATCAGTGCTGCTTCCTGAATACGCTCCTGGTCCACCATGAAAATACGTAGTGATGCCCGAAGGCTTGGTCAAATACCGATAATTAAATTGATTCACAGGCGGCCCAGGAACAATGTTGTAATATTGAGGATCGGTTAGGCAAGTACCATTGTTATTGGCATATACCTGCGTATTCAAAAACGCAAAACGGCTTTCGGCTCTAGCCGTTGCCTCAGCTTGTGTTTGTCCGCCAAAGGTATTGGCTGGAATGGTAATGGTCGCATAGTCGCCATAACCACTTGGACAATTGTTTCGGGTATAATTGCCCAACCGTGAGATTAAGAAATTCTTATACGGCGCCGAACCTGCCGTACACATATTAGAGGGAGCAGGCGTAAAATACCCTTCTGTACCAGGAGAATTGAGTTTGGTTGGCACACCCTTTACAGGCTCACCAGTATCTTTATAAGTCAGCGTCAACCTAGTAGCTCCCTGATATCCTGTTGCTAAACCAGTCTCAGGGTCATAAATACAATAAGGCTCTATGGGTAACCAAACCAATTCACGCACGGAAACAGGAGGAGCAGAGGGCAAATCCGAATAACCCAGTTCATTTTTGGCATACTCAAACGTAAAGGTTCGCCCTGTTAAATCAACATTATCTTCAACGGTTGTCAAAGATTCCGTGACAAGCGTCACCGGAACAAAGCCGTCTTTAGTAGCAATATAAATTTCCTCGGCAAACATCAGCTCTGAATAATAGGCCGAGTTTACACCGTCAAAATATCCCGTATTGATGGCAATCTCTTTTTTGCCTGTTATACCCGTCACAAATACTTCAGCAGAAGATGGCAAATAGTTGCTATCCAACGCCTTTTCGCCTTTGTTCCGATTGACCTTCAAACTTGCCTGAGCAGTACCAACGGTGCGAATGGTGTCATAACCACCCAATGAATTAACCATTAATAAATACCTGGTATTTGGCTCATAAATATGGTCCAGCTCATACCTTCTAATTTCGGTAATTCTATCACCCAAATCATTGTTTAACCAAACTTCATACCCAGTAATAGGATTTTCAGTCGTGCTAAAACTAGCTAACCCCAAGGCTACAAATCCCACAGGGATACAATAAACGGTATATTGCGTGACCACATTCAGGGTTTGTACAGTAATGGTTTGGGTAAAACCATCTTCATAATATGCCTTCACCTTAACTGTAATACTATTCGGCTTAGGCAAAGCATTACACAACCAAAATAAAAATTCTGGTTGAACAGCATCAATGACTTTATTGTTTGGCTGGAATGTCAGAAACGGACAATTGGCATCAAAATGCGAACTAAAGAAAGTTTCTCTCCAGCTGGCAAAATCATCTACGGCTAGTTTCGATTTAATGGCAAAAGCTTCAGCCGAAATACTTTCTGTGCCAAGTAGTACCCCATCTTTTTCGATAAAGCTTTTTACCTTATAAGGTATCGTCATGCCTGCACAGCTCATTATCTGCATTTCGTCGATTTTTGGCGGACAAAATGAAAGTAGGCCATCCAAGATACTATCAATTTCAAAGTCAGTTCCGTAGTAATAATTGGCTCCAGACAATATTTGCACAGGTCGTTCAGAACCGATACGTTCGGCCACACTGACAAACTCTGACGATTGATAAGCCTTCGGAACCAGTACTTCAATGTGCGTATTCATTCCCCAACGATTGACAACAGTCGGGTCATACGCATCGATATGAACCGTCAGTTTGTTTCGGGCAAAACTTACTGGGAGGTGAGAAAGATAAGTAGCTAAAGAATCCATGTTTGTGAGTGATTAGTTATTAGTGATTGGTGATAAGATTTTTAAGCAAATAGTAATTAAGCAAGTACAGCTAATCACTATTCACCAATCACTAATCACATGAGCAGTAAAGCGAATTAACATTGAACGTGAACATTATCTCGTTTCTCCAGCCCATCACATCAGCGTTTACGACCTTGGAGACTTGATTCAGACGATTTTCAACAACTGCCATTTCAAAGTCCCCAGTCTCTCTTTCTTCATGGCGAAGCTTGCCAATAAAGCCAATCATACTTGTTAGCGTATCATTCCAAATAGCATCCTGTACCTCTGGAGTTGCCTTGGCTTTGCTTAAAATTGTAACGCCAAGCAGAAAAGTAAGCCTAACGTTTGAGGTGTCTGAATCGTCTAAAAAGCCTTCTGAAGTATCAATAAACACCGCCTGACCTACTTTGTATTTGGCTTCGTAGTACTTGCCAATTCTACCAACTAGAATCTCTCCAGACCCTACATGCACAAAATCCACAACGCCAGCCGTGGATTCTGCTTGTCCCTTCAAGAAGGCGACCATTTCTAAAAAATTTGTTATCATGAGTTTTTAAAACGCTGGGCCTCCAGCTGCTTTTCTTGTTCCTTAACATCCAATGTATCATCCAAACACTTTGCCCAAATCAGGTGTACGTTCTGATAACACACACTTTCAAAGTTTCCAAACGTGCCTTTTTCCGCCACACTCATCAGCATCGTTACCCAACCCATCCCGTTTCCGTAGCGTGGCTCTCTGCCATCATCACCAAGCATTTGGGAATAGTTTTCCAGAAACAGGCTGTTTTGTGCTTCAAAATATTGCAGTATCGCCACCTTTAACCCAAAGGGCAATGTCTTTAATTCCTTCGCCCTGGCTTTTACTCTTTGGCCGTTATATACCTCTCTTTCATCGCCGTCCCATTCCTTTGATTCTCTGAAGGTTAGCAAATCTTTTCTGCGAGGCCTACAAAGCGTAGCAATCAATTCGTCTAAAGCGTCAGTATTCGGATGCTCAGGATTAGCAAAAGCCAAGTACTGCATATTTGCCCAGGCTAAATCTACCGCATCCGTATCGGCAAAGCCTTCCTGAAACACTAGATATTGAGTACCAAGGTGATGGAAAGAAGGAAACGGCTGCTCTACTATTTTTTCAGCAAAAGCGAAATTGGCTATTTCCTTGAGACGATGCCATTGCGGTAACTCTAACTCCAAGTGCTGCCAAAATTTATCAGTACAGCCAAGTAATACACACACCGCATATTCGTGTTCGCTTTGGGTAATTTCTATCATCATCCACTGTGTTAGCGGTGATAACTTGGTAATTTGCTCCAAAGTGCATTCGTGCCAATGCTCAGGCATCTTAAATTTTTTCTTGTTGATTTGTACCTCTACCATACACTTAAAATTTTCAGTACTAAAGCAGCTCTCAATGTCCAGACTTCAATGGTTTTAAAGACCAGCTGTCTATTGGCTTTTTTAAGTGCTTTTTCTCTTTCAATCGATATAAATTCACGCTGGCGTATTTCCTCATTTTTGGCCGAAATGATAATATCCTTTTCCACCAGTACTGAGTCTTTAATGCCCAGCTGTAGCTTATAAATTGTAGCATCGACTTTTGCCTTCAATGCTTCTCTGGCGCCATCTTCGGTTAGTAATACATAACCCTTGGGAATGAGCCTACGGAGGCTGTCTGTAGTTGAACGCTGTATCAATTGCCCATTGCAAACCGTCGTTATCAAGCTTATCAATAACGAGGTGTAGAGAATCTTTTTTAGCTTCATGGCTTTGTGACTTTTTTAATAATGCTTGAACTTTCTTTTCGGCTGTGGTGGTTTTTGCTACGGTTTCGGGCATATAGAATTGCTTCTCTGACGGCGCTATTGACATACATTTCCCCTTCTTCAAATATGATGTCATCACTATTACAGCCAGTAACAGGACTATCCCCAAAACGTACAGTTTCCACCCCGTAACCCAGCTTTTTACAAAGCTCCCAAAGCCATACGGCATCGCCATCCGTAGGGGTGTTAATAATAAGTTGAGCCATTTCATCGATAGGTAGCTAAAAAGGTGGGAGGCGCATTAATGATAGAATCATTGTGCAGAATCATCTTTTGCATTTCAAAGTTTTGCTCTGAAATACGTTTAGCCAATAAACGATTTTCGATAATTACCGCCTTGTAACTTGCCACACAGGTATCACAAAGCCCCTCTTGGAATCTCTCCACCGTATCAATTTGCTGTTTGATATAGGTGATTTTGGCAACTTTTTGTAGGCTAGATTCTGCATTGGGAGTTTTGATTGATGGTTTTACACCCTGTTCGTTCAAACAGCTCCAGAAGACCGATAGCGTCAATACGCTAAGAAATAAGATACTTTTCATTTTGATGCAATTGTTTGAGTTTTGAAATTCGATTAAGCCAACCCTTCAGGAATTTGCTTTGTTTCCCTACGCCAATTTTTCGGTAGTATCCCTCTCGATAGGTGTAGATGTAATGATATAATTTTGACTGATTAGCCTTATTCAATTTTTTCAGCATCTTGCTCCCAATCACCCCGTCTTGCTGAATGCCTAAATATTGTTGAATGACTTTGATGTGCTTATCATTCTTGCCAGTACCACAATTGATAATCATATCAGAAATAATTTCGGCGACTGCTTGATTTTTCACTTCTGACAACCTGAAAAAATCCCAGTACTGTCGCTGGTAGATGGGCTTCATGTCGTTTAAAGTGGTTAGGCGTAAATCATTGGCGTCTATTTTGCCGTTTTTATCCTTATCACACACCACATAAATAAGCTTGGTTTTGTTACACCATTTGTCATATACGACCAAGGTTACTCCAAACTTTGTGGCGCCACCTCTATCGTACTGTATCATCACAAAATAAATCCCTTCAGATTGGATAATTCTAGGATAAAACGGGTCAAAAACGGCTGAATAACTGTGAAAAAACGTACACCATAAAAGTGTAAATACTAATAAAGTCTTTAAAAATTTCATAAGATAGATGTAGTAAAAAATAGAAAATCTCATTGCTCAAAGCTGAAAGCTATAAAAGCTACTTCATTCGGAATACCGAACGATATTTTTTATTATCAGGCAATCGGCTTTGGCTTTCAGCCTTATACAAAATACTGGTTTTGAAGGTTGGAAAATTATCAGCATTCTTGTTTAGAAAACCGATTAAATCAGCTCTTGCAGAAGATGTTCTGGTGTCAATATTTCGTTTATATTCCATCCAAGTGTTCTGGTCTGGAGCTTTCGTATTGTTGATACCGTCAAATTCTGATAGTACTCGTAAGCCCCCATTGCCCAGCTGTACCACATTCAAAAACAACAGTGCTTCTTCGTATGCTGCCCAAGCTAAATATTGCCTTGAAAGTCGGTAAAGGTCAGCCATGCCAGTCACTAAATTCGGGGTCAAATGGTAACTTTTTAGCATTGTCATAATTTCAATACCGACAATTTGTTGCAGTCTTGCCGTTTCAGCCCACACAAAATATTTGTTAAGTGTTAGTAGTAAACGATAAGAACAATCTACCAGCGGTAAAGCATTTGACAATTGCTCTGCTGTACCAAACCAAGACTTTTTGAATGCAATCCCAAAAGCAGAACCCCAGAAGGTTAGGTATTTATTAGGTTCAGCAAAAAGCAATTCCAAAACCGTTTCCATTGCCTTTGAAGCATTTTCGATAGTAGCACGCTGCCTTTTTTCTAATACCCCAATTCTGGCAGGCTTAGTGGTGTCAGTCTCTGTTTCTTGCAAACCATTATCGCCATCATTTCCAATGGCATAAGGCAAATACAAATGATAGGTATAGAACGCCAAAGCACGTTGGATGTATGGCAAAATAAAAGCGTTGTTACTGGATAGCTGAACGTTACCAGTGCCATTTACTTGGTTATTTAATTCATTGAAATACACCAAGCCTAAGCCTTTTTTTAGGTACTCATCCTCAGCCAATTCGATAAATGGTTGAAGTGATTCAATTTCAAAGCTTGCATTTACAGCCCTTCCAAGGTATTTCCTTAGTTCTTCTACGTTACGAATCAGCATCAGAAAAAGCAGTTAAAAAATCCCCCAAAAACCAAGATTAAATCATTGAGAAGGCAATACACCAACGTACCAATTACAGTACTGGCCGCACTCAATACCGAAATGTCGCCACGGTTTAATTGTACACGAGCACCCATTGATACCACCCCTAAAATAACCAGCTGAAGAACCAGCCAAACAATTTGCCAAAACATAATTATGAAGCGTTAGAAGTTGTTTTCTGCGAACCAGTCGGGTTTTTATCCAAGGTTTGCAGAATGATATTTTTATAAGCAAAAACTACATTATCAGGTAATTCCAGTAGCGGTTTGATAGTACGATTCAGCACCCTCAAAATCATTTGGCGTTCTCTAGGCGTGCGGTACTGCTGTTGAAATTCAGCGGATACCCTCAGCTCCGAACCTGACCCACCCATGATTTTACCATTTGATACACCAGCCAAGTTTGACAAAACGCCTGACGCATTGGCAATTGATAGAATCGTCGTTTCATAAAGCTTTAGGTATTCGTCGCCTTTAATCCCTTTTGGAATCGGAGCAATCTCAATCCAAGGAATTAAACCATTCGGACCCATTTCGCATTCATCCGCTAAAATTCGGTTTGTGCCTTCACCACCAGACAATAAACTGTCAATATTCTCCCAGAACTCATTTCTAAAAGCATCTTCACCACCTTCAAATTCTTCACCGAACTTTCTAAAATATTCTCCAGCTACCCGAACAATATTAGTAGCGTTATACTCCGTATCCAGTCCGTTAGCATGAAAATCCCACAGGCGATTAGCGATTTTAATAATCTTTTCAATCGCCCACCAAGTAGCATAAGAATAATAAAATTGTCCTGACTGTGTACGCTTTACATGGGCGATATACTCGCCAACTTTTTTTAAATCTGCTCCTGGTAATAGGGCAGGAGTACTAACAACATTCTTGATAGTATTATTCGCCCAGTCAGGACTAGTCAAATAACTTTGCACCCTTCCAAGTTTTAGCTCCCTGTTCGCTCGCATCAGCAAAGGGTCTAAAGTTGCAATGCTCGGAATCTTGTCGGTATCAATACTGATATTCACAAAAAGGTTAGCCGTATCTACCACATGACTCCCAGCAGATTCGTTGTATTCCGATAAGTCATTCTTATCCAAAAAAGCTTTTAGTTTTGGATACTTAACAGGCTCAATCGGTGATAGTACGTAGGTGTCAGCCTCATAACGTTCCTCAAAAACGCCAATGCCAGCACCAAAAAGAAAGTCTTTACGAGTGTCTAGCAAATTGATTAAGTCCGCATTAGATGCCAGCAAATCCATCATCTCAGCAGGTTTCTTGTTATTCTTACCCCACGGGTATATATCAACAGATTGATTGCCAATCTTAACGGTTTTCTTAGTCGCCGTATAGTTTGCCCCACCAGTGTTGGAATCTGAACGATTCGCAACACTGATAGCAGCTGTCTTTTCATCGCCAATGAAGACGGTTTTACCAACTTTATTTATCATAGGTGTACAACTAATTACTAAAATCTGTGGTCAATAGTCTGACCATTAAATGAGATAAGCCCGCAGGCATGAATATCAAAATTCCCAGCATCAGGATGCCACAAGTACCATTTCCCAGCTTGGCGGTTTTCATACTTGATAGATGATAAATCCTTTTTAGGTTTACTTACGCCACTAGGTCTACGCTTACAACCCTTCTTTTCGCCAAAGCTCCCATCCGCTCTTGTATACACAATATCAAAGGATTCAGGAAAACCATTCCCTTTCCCCGAAAGCTGATATTGGTGATACGCATCTTTGTAATACATTCAATTTTCTCGGTTTTGTGTCACAAAAATGGCATTTCCATCAAAATCATCATAGGACAAAACTATTTACCCTCAGTATTCAACCCAATTCTACTCCATAAAACGCCTTACTAGCTGACTACCAAAACCTTAAATCAAAAATACCCCCAAAATTTCTATTCCTTCAGTCGATTGAAACGCACGCACTTGAACATTTTGGCGTACGCCACTTTTGAAAAAAAGAATATATGAAACTGTAACTGGGTATACCAGTTTTCAGATGGGCGTTTACTTGAATACGAAGGGTTTGGATTTTGAACTTGAAATCGAAACGTAACGAGCATACTTTCTATAAATAATATAATCGAATGTATCGCTTAAGTGTGTTGCATATTCCTGTGGAATTGGTTTGTTCTCTGAGCTCTTGTCCTTCTCGAAGTTGTCTCCAATGATTGGCGCATCTTGAAGAGACATAACCATTGCTTTAGCAGACCAGCCATTGATTGCAATGGTTGGTACTTTAGTAACAGCCCCTTTTAATATCTCATTAACCACCTTATATCTAATATTGTATGGTGGATAGCTCAATTGTACCTCATCAAATACTAGCCATTTATCCTTACGCAAGGCCTTTTTAATGTCCTCAAAATAAGGCTTTCTATTAGCATCCTTTTTAGAGCCACCATTATCACCATAGATATACACCTTCTTATTACGGTGCTCATTATACTTGATAATAAAGTCATTGATAAGCTTATTTACTAGAAGACTGTCTTCAGCTTCCTTGACATACATCGTATCAATGCACTTAAATTCAGCCCCGAAATCTTGCCATATAGACACACTGGTAAACTTGGCATTAAAATCAAAGCTAATTTCAAGCCCTCTATTGGGGTCATAATCACGCTTATCATAGTCTAAATAAACGTGTTTATCACCAAAGGCAGAATAAAAAGAGTTCGGATTTCGCGTTCTACGCTTATTCATAATCTCGACCTCAAAACTCAGCGGGTCCAATATCTCACGCTGGTCCTCAATATAATTCCCGGGCAAAAACATCGCATTATCAAAAGCCGAACCCTGCATATAGTAATACTTATGCGGTTTCTGTTTGGCTAAATCCTCAGTCTTATAAATCCAACGTCCTTCAGGGAGCCAAGGAGCAGACGTAAAATCAATAATCGCCCAGTGGAGCGGATGATTAAAACCTTTACGCCCTGGTCTAGTATCTGAATAAACGTATTTATTAGCTCTTACTGTCGGCCGCAAGATTTTGTTAAAATGCTCTTCTTTAATGGTCGCCGATTCATCAATAAAAAGTTGATCCAAATTTGTCCCTCTTTTGGCTTGAATCTGACCAACCGATAAAAACTCTACCGTATAACCATTGGCAAAACAGATACAGTTATCATATTTTCTAAGTGGATGATGTGATTTTTTCCAATGTGTAGGAGGGCGTTGATTCACAACATAACAGCCTATTCCTGTTTTAGCGTCATATTCTTCATAACCCCACTGTTTAAACACTTCAGCAGATTGCGAAAGAATTACATCAGAAACTTGACGTAAAGTCAAACCCACTAACCCAGCTCTAGCCCTTGGCAATTCACTAGCCGAAAGGGCAATAACATGACAAAGCAAATGAGATTTCCCAAACCCACGACCGCACTGACCAGTCGCACGCCAACCACCCGAAAAGCCCCAACCATGGGTATCTTTTGGGTCTGGCACGTCCGCCAAATTATTCATAAAGGCCTCCAAAAAATCCGCTTGGAGTGGATTAAGGGAAATTTCAGCAACGTTAGACGATTTCATATTCGTCCTCCTTTCCCTCATCTGTGCTTGAGTAATTGTTATTGACCGTCACCCGATTAAACACAATGGTTCGTTTCGGCATCAAATCAGCTGGAGATAATTGCGGTTGGTCGTTGTAAACGTTAGACAGCTTACCAATTTCTTTTACTGTCGAAATCACCGCATTAGCATCTTTCTCACGGATGGCAATACTCATCGCCAAATACAAATTCTCGATTAGAATCCGTTTAGTACCTTCCGCATCAATTTCCTCAACACGACCATACAGCTCCGTAGCTTCCTGAAGTATTCTAGCCGCCTGTGCATACTGACTACCCTCATCCTGCATCATCATCTGTTTGACATGCTGCGGTGAAAATCCTTTACAACGCCAAGAAAATGCCTTTCTATACTTCTCCAGCATTTTCAATTCACTAGGTGTCAATTTTCCTCTACCCAATAAGTAATCCTTATACTTATCCAGTTTATCGGGAGAACGTGGCTCAAGGTCGTTCTCTAAATTCGTTAATTCATTCATAGGTGCATAAAAAAAGTCTGTCACAAAACTGTGACAGACTTTTTAAAGTTGGTAGGATGAAAGTTATTCTAGTAAGAAGCAAGGGTTAGTTGTATCCAATTTTTTTCCTAATTTCAGATATTTGCCTTTTAATATTACAATCACGCATTGCTGTAGAATTTTTTTCTAATTTATTTATTAAATCTATCAATAGATTTTTGTCAGGACTTGGCATTTGAAGTACTTCTGTTATTTTTTTGTATAAAAGCGTTATTTCTACAAATTTTTCATATTCTTCAATGTTTTCTTGAGAAGGTTCATCATACTTTTTAAAAAGAGCTAAGTGGTTTTCTATACCATTTTTAGAACCCATTACCCATTTTTCTGAAAAATCTACAATATTACTGTTAATTATAGTAACATTTTGTTCAAAGAATGAAATCCTTTGAATTCTAGATGGATATTTCAATTGAAAAGTATTAGGTATCAAGTTTACAAGAGTTTTCTTATCAATAGGTATCATTATCACATTATCTTTACTAAGAGGAGTAATTGGTCTATTTAAGTATGTTATAGGCTCATTGGCTTCTATATCTTTTTCAGGATTAGGTCTAATAATCAGAGGATTGTCACTTGTTATAAACTCCGACTCATCATTAATCTTACAAATTTGAATATTATCATTTAATCTAATCTGTACTAGTTGCATGAAAGCATCAAGATGACTTTGCAAAAAGGCAATTCTTGAATATTCTTTTAACTCCTTAGCTATTTTATTTGCTTCTTCTCTATTAATAGAAACTTTCTTACCTAAGAAATTCATATCTATGGTTGAAATTGAATCATCTCTCTCAAAACCATTTATTACATCATCAATATATTGATAATACTGATTTAAAAATTTAGGAGTTCTAAAATATAAGCTTAATAAAGTATTCACTACTTTTATTTTAGTTTCAATATCAATTTCTAAAATTGAATCATTCGTTAAAAGACTTAGTATCTCAGGAAATTTACTGTCTATATTATCAGCATAGAAAATTTCAAGAGCATATTTATTCCCTTGATGTATTTCTGGGAGAGTATATAAATTCTTTGATACACAAATATCTTGAATACTCATTTTTTTTATCAAATTTTCATTTCTGTTGTTCGTATCTAAAGCATAAATGAAATATTTATTATTTTCTTCTTCCGAAAAGCTTTTTAAATAACTTTTTGGAATAAAATGTTGGCGTTTTGGTTGACTCATGTATTTAAAGTTTTGATTGTCTTACATTTAATTTTAATAAAATAGAATCTCAATAAAGCCAATAAAAAAGTCTATTACAGTTTAGTAATAGACTTTTTTATGAATGATTTGATTAATTAGGCTACACTTTCTAAGTGTATTAATTTTCAGTAACATTTAATTGTACTGCTGCAAGCATTTGTGAAAGCTTAGTAATTGCATTTTGAATTTTAATGACTTGTTTTTCAGAAGGAAAGGTAACACCGGAGGTATACTGTCTCATTAAAGAGGGGTTAATACCAGCAAGTTTCGCTATGCTACCTATTTTTAACATTTTAAATTCTTCAAAAAACTCTGTTAAGTCATATTGAAACTCAAATGAAATATCATCAATATTTATATTTCGCCAGTTTTGTTTTTCAGAACCTTCATGTCTTAAAAAATCATATACCTGTTCTTGTAATTTTTTTACAATTTCTTCGTGACTATTTCCTACTGTAGTCAATAAAAAATCTTCGTGTTCAATGCGGCCCCAAATCTCATTATCGCCTTTTTCAAAGACTATATTTAAAGATGTTGCGTGTCTTAAATTTTTGAAAGCCATTTGTTAAATTTTCATTTTTTGTTATCATTTTTTTGTTATCATGTATTTTTATCTTATCAAAATCTCATTGAAAGGGAAAAAGTAAAATGTCAATATTAAAAATAAGAAAGTTTTAATGAACTATCTTATATGTATTAAGAATAGAAATATACCATTAGATAAATAATGATATACTTCTATTATTAATCAACACAAGCATCCTTTTAAATAATTAAATAGTTTACTAACTATCTGTACTAAAGAGTACAATCTAATTAATCTTCTTTACTCGTCCTGCCTTTAATAAAGCAAGAAATGTCCCTTTCTTTATTTGTTTCCCATGATTAGGCACTGAAATAATATTAGGATAGTCTTTATGTTTTAAAACAACATGACTACCATTTTGTCTCTCAATTACCCAATAATTGGATTCAAGTAAATTAATCAGAGTTTTTGAATCGTACTGCATTTTTCAGATTTGGTTTTAATTTTTTTTCCATTGCCATTTTTTTTGAGTTTTAAGATTAGTTATTAAGTACATTGTTAATACAAATATAGCAAATTTGCTATATTTTTGCTCTGTATGTAAAAGAAACTTTATATTTTTCAATAAAGTTCCAAGAATTCTAAAAAAAATAAATTTCTGATTGTAGCTTTTACTGTATTCACTATGCTTGTCATTTTTTACTATATAAAAAGGCCTGCTACAAAAGTGTAACAGACCTTAAACATGATAAGATAAAACCTTCTACTCAAACAAATTAAACCCACCATCCTTATTCTCAATAGCCCCCTTAGCCAGCTCCCGATACTCATCCTCATCAAGCTGCTTTTCATGCGGATTCAACACCGTACCTTCCTCAAAGAAATGCCCAAACCCTCTACCCAACCTTCTACCTCTTTCAGTATGTTTATCCAAGGCAACATCAGGCACTGGCGGACGCCTAAAGGGATGAGATAGCCAAGCCCAAATCAACGCCCAATCCACGAGCCTACTTTTCTTAGCACGACAAAGCTTGATAACAGCATGAGTTAGGAAAAGCCGCTGTGGCTCATTCTTATCATCCTTCTTTTTAGCCTGTTCTCGGTACATTTCATACAAAGCCCAAATCTCTGAAGAGATATTTTCCTCTGCCAATCCCACATCTTCGCTACTCATTATACGCAAGCGCTTAAAGCACCATTCACCATAGCCACTATCAAACAGCTCTACGGCCCAAAACAACGCTTCTTTCTCCATACCCCTACGGATACACTTCTGTAAAGCCGATATCACCTCGCTACCTTCATAGCCTTTATTCGTAATTATTTTATGCTGACTCATATCATTTTGATGGTTATTACTCCCTGTTCTATATTTACACTTACATCATGCCCTACATTAAACCCTGCTTCCCGTAGGTATTGCCCCGCAATCACGATTTTAGGCACTCTAGTTTCTTTCCAAATGCTTCTAACATATCTGCGAGAAACTTTTATTTTTCTAATTTTTTCAGTTATTTTTGTCCCGTTCATTATTGTAATTCATTTTACAGTAATTAAAGCCCAAGGTCGTTACTTGGGCTTTTTCTTTTAGTCAAATAATTCTTTCGGAGCTGGCGGTGCAAACAATGGCATATCGCTCACTCGCTTTTGCTCAGATTTACGCTTGGTTACTTTTACTTGGTAGTTCCCTACAAGCTCCAAAAACACTTTTTGTTCAGCCTGCGTCATTTTTTCAAAGTCTCGTCTTTTTATCATCGTCTTACAGATTTTAATTGTTTGGAAACCACTGATTGTGTAATCTTGCCTAGGCTAACTTGCCAACTAATTTTCAAACTGAGCGAAAAACTCACGATACCTGATTTGAATAGCTTCCATGCCATCATCATTACTCCGCGCATACGGAGCTTCTTTTTTAGGCCTAATTTTGTGTCCATTATTGTATTGTTGTTATTGATTTGATACTGTAAATTTCTCCCAGATTATCAAGTTTCAGAAACGCAAAACCTGCTGATATGACAGGCAGCCGCAGTAAATTTGGCAAGGCTAAAACAGGCTCATTTGCCCATTTTGCAGGATGGTAGGTTCCATTTTGGCAGGCTCGAATTTCCCTCTTTCTTTGGGCTTCGGTGGCTCAACTACCTTGCATTCATTGTCTTTTACATAGAAGTAACTATCCTCAAATTTTTCGATATGTTCTATCGTTGGTACACCCACTCTGTTTAAATGTGTATTAATTCGATAGCCAAACTTCCAAGTATAAGCCAGCGAGTCCATACAGCTCACTTCCCCCACACATCCGTGGAGCATCATATTAATAGCCGTCATCTTGGTACAAATCGGGTCGATATCCGAGCCAAATTGATAATTGCCCGGTGCATGGGCATGAGCCGATATCAACATTCTTCCTGAGCCACAACAGTTGTCTAATACCCTTTTGCCAAAACCCTGGTCGTCCTCGCCAAGAGTCATAAAAGTCATGGCATCTACCAAGGCACTAGGTGTAAAGAATTGCCCCAAGGCCGACGACTTCCAATGGCTAGAAATCGTTTCGTAGATTGTCCCCAGACCATCATACCAACTTTTATTCCCTCCCAAAACATCATTCATACACAGGATGTATTCTTTCAGCAGTTCGTCAAACAAGGCATACTCGCCCTTATACTTTTTCTGCAATTGTTCTGCTCGTTCCTTATCTCCAGTCGTCAGGAAACAGGCTAGCATATAATCTAGGTTATCGCTAAAAACATCGCTATAGCTACCATTCCGATAGGCGAGTTTATCCATTACCGCCGCAAACTTTTTTAGTTCCTTCGGTACTTCTTGTGTTAAATTCATAATCAGTAAATAAAAAAGCCACTCGGTCGAGTGGCTCTAGTGGGTTAAAATGGTACGTCGTTGGTTTCGATTGTCGGTTGATAACTGTTGGCTTTTATCATGTGATCGATATAATATTCTTTCACCGTAAAGCTGGTCAATGCTCGCCAGCGTTCTTCCAAAGCCTTCACTTTCTGAGCTGGAGGCGAAACATAAGTATTTCGGCGATAGGTTTTAACAAACTCGATTACATCTTCAATTTCAATACCCAACCCAGTAACAGTATTCATTTCCTGTACTTGTGTGTCAAGGTTCAAGCCCGATTTTGAAAACCAACTTTTTGACACATCGCCCAATACATTTTTATCTCCCCAACGTTCAAAGTCAGCCTTGGGAAATGGTATCAAAAATTCGTCAATAACGCTGTTTTTATCCATCCATGCCATAGCATCCAATTTGGCATCTTTCCACATTTTGCCAATTTCCAGCGGATTGATAGAATTTTCAAACAAATACACATCCACCAAATCAGGCGTCATATATTCATTAATTTCAGTGCTGAGGTAACTAAGATGAGAAATACTGTAGATATTCATTTTCGCACAAATCAATTTATCAAGAGTATTGATGTGCATTTGTCGGCCTACCTGAGTAGCCCACGCATTGTAGTCCGCTTCGCTCTTACCCGTTAGTTGGATATAGCGTTCCATGTTCTTACGAACCTTCGATTGTTCCTTTACTTCCGTCGTCTGGATGTTCATTATTGCGTTGATTTACAGTTGATTATTTGTTTTTTGATACTGTAAATTTCTCCCAACAGAACGGATAACAGAAAAAAAAATCCTGCTGATATGGCAGGATTAGGCAGTTATTTTGGCAATGAAAAATAACGATTATTAGATATTTTTAATTGTTCGATTTTTATTCAAATGATTTATATACCATACATTTAAATCAGGAATAATTTTACTATAACTCAAATCAGTACAGCACAGAAATAAAAGTTCAAATGATTTGGCAGAATAAGCAAAATCACTTTTGTAATACACACCTTTTTGTTTTATATATTCTGAGTTCCCCTCTTCAAATACAATTACACAATTTTCAAAAATGTTTAGCGCTATATACAACTCCCCAACATCTTTAATAATCATATTTTTATCATATAATAAATCAAATAATCTTCTCCTTAGGTTTAAGAAATTTTCAACCAAGTCAACATCTGTCCCAGCAATTTCTAAATGCTTTACGACTCTTTCAAGTACATAGCACCATTCTTTATATCTATCTTCTTTCATTTTATCTTTTGTAGCCTCAATAGAAGCATGCCATTGCATTAAGGTGAATTTTGCAATTATTACTGTAATGGTGGTTATGAATAAAGTTGAAAGATTTTTATATACCTCTAGATAATTATTTAATCCTTTAGGATTAAGGCAAAAGGAATAATCTTTAAAAAGAGTGATATGAATTGTAATGATTCCTAAAACTGAGAAAAACAATAAACTGTAAAATAAAATATTAAATGACCAAAGAGCTACTTTATTAGAAAGGTTCATATTTATTTAATTAGGCATTTCGGCTTCGTATTTATCTGCAAGTAATTCAGCTTCTAAATAACTAACTGTGATATCTATTAGGGTTTTTAAGTCATGAATAGTCTTGCTTTCCCATTTCTTGATATAATGTGTTTCATCGTTTCCTAGCCAGACAGCTCTTTCTGCAACTTTTTTTAACCTTTGATTATCAATCCAATTTTTAATACAATTACCTAAAAGAGCCTTTTTAATTTGTTCTTCCTGTTCTGGATTTTTAGAAATTAAATAATCTTTAATTAAAAACTCAAGAGCTTTTCTATAACCAATACCACAAATATCAATTAACCCCATTTGCTCAGCTTGATATGCCTGATTGTAAATAGATTCAAATGAAGGAGAACATACAATTATGATATCATTAAAACTCTTTCTATTTAAATTTTGAAGAAATGACAACCCCTCAAAATAATAATAACCATCATTTGAATTTTTAATGTAATTCGCAATAAATGTTTTTTTACATTTTGTATTTGGACACCACAAAAAGACGTCAATTTCATTTTCGTTAATAGTTTTAATGGCAGTCAAAATATTGGGAGTTATTTTTTGAAAACAGAAAGGGCAAGTATCTGATAATCCTCGAAATAGTCTATTCTCACCACCTATTAATTTAAATTCAAATCGAATCATAATGTTTTCTTTTAAAACGGCAATCTCAAGCTTTTCTGAAACTCATGAGCTTTACCTTGATTTTTTCTCAAGGTAATAATTTCTTTCCCAAAAACTTGCTGTAAATACTCAAAATCTTTTTGTTCAGCTTCAATATTTCTAAACTCAGCCAAACCCCCACGGTTCACAAACGTATCTTTCTGGGCAAAGTAAAAGCGTGTATCTTTCCAACCCCCTCGGTGGTGATGGGCGTTCAAACACGAAATCCAATAATCTTCGTTACAAATAATCTCAGGATTATACCAAAGCTTTGAACCTTTCAGTACCCCATGCGCACAACCAGTGAAGTACCCCGAGAGTTGGATAGGATTAAGGGAGTTAAAGGCAATAGGGTTAGGAGCCGAAGAGAAACCGAACAAAAACAACCCTGAATCCTTACAAGCCTGAGCTGTCACCCTGATAATTTCCGAAGCCGTTTCCGCATCCACAGTAGTTTCTTCGCCCTTTTCGGTATACACTCGTTTCATAGCGCTGATATCATCATCCAACATAAACACATCCCCAAAATGCTTTATAATCCAGTCACGTTTCAAAGCCAACCCTTTGATACTATCAGGATGGGTCACTATTTCGATATCAGGATTACAAGCACGATACAATTTTGCTTGAGATTCCTCTACACACAAAATAGCACCCGCCACAGCACTGGTGGTAAGTACCCTATCAAACCGCTTATGCGAAGGAATTACAATTTTTAAGTCCATCTTTCTATCACGTTTTTAGCGTTCAATACATGCGTTGAGCCAACCTTGCTACTTTTATAGCATTTCATCGTATCAATCCCTAGCTTTTCAGCCAAATGGTTTTCGTCAATCTCATTCGTACACACTATTACAATGGTGGTGTACTTCTCAGACATTTTCTGTACAATCGGCAATTCTGGTTCATCCTTTACCAAAGCTTCTTTACTATGAGCTTTGTCCAATTCATCCAGATTCAAACCATATTCGTCCAGCTCCACTACACTAGCAAAGTGTTCAGCCAACAATTCTCCAACAAAATCACCTTTCAAGGCATTGGAAATGATATTGTACTCTTTGTACTCCTGCTCAGTAAGTTTACGATTGGGTTTTCGGACGTCGGCCAGCTCATCGCCACAGCCACTTGCCATTTTAACAGATTGACGTTGATGGCCAGCGATAATCATATTGTCGAAATCCAGTACTGGTATTTCCACATCGCCAAATTTTTGATAGGACTCACGAAGTTTTTTCTTCGTCTGTGCATTCATCTTTCTAGGATTATGCTCAAAAGGAATCATGTCACGCCAAGCGATACGCTCAACGTGCCATTCTAATTTTATTGGTGTAGTCATTTGATTATATAAATTATACTTGTGTAAAAGTTATAGTAACATCACCCTCAATAGCATTAAAATTAACATTGAATGATTTAGTATATTGTTCACCAAAAGTACCAAAATATGTTAATCTTAACTGAAGGCTTGGTTTTATTCTTTCTTCAACATTCATAGCAACATCAAGCATAGTCCTATTCAACTTTTTACCATACAGCATAAGAAATAAATAAGGAATTCTATTTTGAATCGAATTTTCTTGAGAAATAAACAAAATATTCACTGGTTCTTCAATTACTTGATTACTAGCATCATAAGTCTGCTGTATAAAATTTATCACTTCATTTCTATCAAAAATCCAATCAATAGTCAAATTAATAGCTGGCCCTAATCCAGCATTACCAATAGTGATATTAGAATTAGGTGTAAAAAAAGGAACAGTTAAATTATTTCCTCTTAAGAAGCCTAGATGAACATCTTCATCGTCTGTATTTAAAATTAAATTTTGAGGAAATAATTCTGGTCTTCGTTGAGAAATTCTTGCAATAATTGTTTCTTCTCTACTAGCTATCAATTCTTTACTTTGCAGATATATAAAATACAGTGTTAAGCAGTTAATGATTGTACCAAAAATAGATACAATTATTCCAAATTTATTAGAGTCAAAAGTTTTTTGAAATTCAAATTTTTCGTTGAGTAAAAAAATGGCAACAATCACAATAAAAAAAGTAAGTGCTAATAAATAGGTGGTTATTCTTTTGAAATAGAATGCACTAACAGAAGTAATTCCAATTATTATAATTGATATTGCGTTATATAAAGTCATATATTAAGTTATTTTAAGTTTGCAATTTCAAATTAATCTCACTAAGCTGTTCCTGGTATATCATCAACTGTTTCCGCCACTCATTCACTTTTTCCTCAGCCTTATGAAACCGCACGTGCTTAGTTGGGTCAGCTATCTTTTTATCCAACTTACCAATTTGGTCTTTTATCAGCTTACGTTCCTGCTGTAAACTCATCCGCTTCAATCTGCTTTCTTCGCTCTCAACCTGCTCGCTTTCCTCTGCCGAGCTGGTCTCAACAGGCAAAGAGCCGTTCCGTTCCAAGTACTTCTTTTTATCCCAAATCCTTTCCACCTGATTCCGCAGGGCAATCGCCTGTTGCATCAATCCACCAGCGTTAGTGGCTTTAGCCAAATACGCTGCTACAATTTGATTACTAACATTTGCCTGCTCATCAGATAACTTCTTAGCCTGTCGGCTCAATTCCGCTTGATATTCATCATAATTGTTGGCATTGATAATGGTAGTTTCGCTTGTAGGCTGTACCACCTTTTCTTCAAAACCTTGGCTTTCTTGCTCCAATGCAGTCAACGCATCTTCAGCCAGCTCCAGCTCTTCTAATGTACAACGTTTGGCCTTGAAAAGCTGTTTTTTCAAGTTCAATACCATTTGGGCTTGCATGATGCGGCCTTCTAAATTCATTCTTCTGTGATTGCTTTAAGGAACTCTTGTAGAACGTTTCGGTAATAATATACTTGATGGTCAATAGTAGGGTCGTATCCAATCAGTCCAGAAATGTTAAAATCATTTTCCTCAAGGTACGAAATAATGGCTTCTCTAAGGGTAGATACCTCAACACCAGCATTTTCTAGGTGGTCTATCAAACTATCAAAATGTTCTGGAGCAGGTATCATAAAAGCCGATTGGTCTCTGCAAACAGATAGTGTTACCACAACAGTCACCGTACTTACAACGGCAAGCCAATCGGCAAGACCTTGCTTGCCGACTGTCATGGTAATGTATTTACTACTGTTTGCATGGCAAATATAGACAAAGCCCTTTAAACAAAAAAACCTAACAGGGCTTCCCATTAGGTTTTTTATAGGTTAAATCTTTGGCTCTGGCCGAACATCATCCGCCGTATCCTCAACAGGTTCTTCCTTCTCTGGAGGCTCAGGAACCTTATAAGCCAGCTCCAATCGCTCTTTCATTTCCAGCTGTAGCGCTTCAATTTCTTCCGCTCTTTCAGCTTCTTTTAATAGAGCAATATCCTCTTCGCTCATACCCTCATACTGCTTATTAGCTTCTACATGAGCAATAGAATGATTAAGCTGATTAAAGACATGAGCAAACAAATTATTAGCATACACCTCCCCATATATCGCAGCCACTGCCTTTTTAGCATTCTCAGTGATATTAATAGCCTTTTTCAAATCAGGTAATTTCATCTTCAAAAACGTTTAATAGGTGAATAAAAGAGGTTCCTTAAACCTCTTCTATATATTGTTTAAAAATCTCGTTCCCAGACTCCAGCAAAGCTTTTGCCTCTTCATCTGTCAGATTTTTATCCAGGATAACAGTACCCTGTTGGCTTTCCAGTCTAATACCATTCTCAGGCATATTGACCAACTTATATTTGCTTAACGCCATGATTTTAGATAGGGATTAAATTAAAACTGGAACATTAACAGCAGCTGCCAAAATCGGCGGAGCCATCGCCAAACCATCTTGGTCCATCTTTAATGTAAATTCACGCTTATCAGACCCTTTTAAGCCCGTCGAATGCGATTCCTTCAAAGAAAAACCATCTTCGCTATGTGAATAAACCACCATGTTTTTATCACCATGCTTCACAATCAACACAAAGCGCATGTTTAAGAATTTCCTAAAAGCCAGCCATTGCGCACTACTATAACCACTGATTTTTGCTTCTGCCATGTGCTTATATGACTCATGACCCGATTCCCCTTCCTTGGCATAATCAGCCTTGGCAGTATTATCGGTAAACTCAATTTTGGCAAAAGCTTTACCAGCCTTCAAGGGTACAGGTGTAATAATGGTTCCCGTAGTGGCGTCAATATCGGTTTCCTCTGGCCATGCTCTTGAAAAATCTTCCGTAGCACATACCAGCCACTTTTTATTACCACCAGGGTTTACCTTATTACATGGCGATTTAGGTACCGTAGTTAACGAAACGCAAAAAAACATTTCCGCAGGTAGTACCGAACCAGTAACCTGACCAAGGCCCGAGCATACCGCTCCAACTGCCAATAAGCCTTGGAAAACATTCCCAGTTTCCAAAACACTCGCCCCCAGCACCAAGCCAGCAAGCAAGAAAATAAATGAGACAACTAAATTTTTCATTGATTTTTTAAATTATTAAGGTGTTATTTGGGCTTTCGGTCATCGGCAATCAGCTATCAAAAAGCCGAAATCCGATGACCTAAAGCTGACAGCTCATAGCTCAAAGCTCACAGCTTACTTAGAATTCATTACAATCAAACGACCATCCGCATAGTCCGCACCCGCTTCACCATCCAAGAAAATCTTGATAGCACGGTCTTGCTTTTCAATACTGATACTAGCAATATCCTCAGCCGTACCCTCTGGCGCCAGATAGAACAAATTACCCGAAGGTGTCCAGAATTGCTTTTCAGTACCTCCCAAAAATGAACGCCATTTAATCGTCGTATTAGGCAACAAAGCCAATTTCCACACATTACCTTCTTTGAAAACCACTTGGTTACCAGCCGTAATAGGCAATGCCGCTACAGCATTCACCATAAAGGCATAGTGCTTAAAGGGTAAATACAATGTCGCTTCATCTTCAACATACTCCACCAATGTATCCGAAGCCACGATGATATCAACTAGTTTCTGGATTTCCGATAAGATATTAGCCTGCGTAATAGTCGCTACAGAAGTCGCCATGTTAGTAGTAGGAATATCACCCACACCACCATTACCCACTGTCAATACACCTTTCGTTAATTTGATGCCCAAACCATCAAAAAGGTTTACACCACCAACACCACCAGCCGCATTATAAACCCCTTTGAACACCGCCTGAGTCATATCCTTACCTGCTTGAGCAAAGATTCTACCCATATAGTAAGCCATCGCTTCAAATGAATAAATATCGCTTGGGTCGGTTGGTTTTTTGTTGGCTAAATACGATTTACTCCACGCATACAGCTCTACTTCAGATAATTTTAAATCCGCTTTAAACGGCTTAATTTCTCCAACACGTGCCTGTAAACTCACAGCATCGTTTGTAAAGTTGGTAGAGCCTGTACGCCCAGGTTGCAAGATGGCACTCGTAGTATCTCTAATCAATGGTACTTTGTCCTTGGTTGGAATTACCGAGAAATCCCCGTTTCGTTTTTCATCGAAACCATTACTCATTTTCAGCCCAAAAATTTTGGTGTAGTCACCCATGTTACGCTGAAGCTCGACCGCTAGGTCTGAAATTTTAATTGATGATGCCATCGTAGTATTATTTAATAAAAAGGTGAGAAAATAGCTGTAAGCGATAAGCTATAGGCAGTAAGCAAAAAAAGCCTACAGCCTATAGCATTTAAACCAAATCCCCCATCAAAGAAGGATACAGTGCTGCCAAGCGGTTCAATTCTTCCAAGGCCTTGGCATCCTTTTCAGCGGTCTTACTAACACGAGCAGGCGCACCAGCCGCACCATTGTTTTCAGTATTCACCGCCATATTGGTAGCGCTTTGCGAAGCCTTGAACTCTTTCAATTCCTGATTCTCCTGAGTGAGCCTTGTATTTTCCGCCTGAAAACCATTCATTTTTTGGTCCATAGCCGTCACAATACCCATTAATTTTTCAAGGGTTACAGGTTCTTCAGTAGTCGCCACAGCTCCTGTCGCTGGTGGCGTTCCTGCTGGTGGAGTAGTACCAGCTACTGGAGCGGTTCCAGCTGGAGCCGTTGTCGTTCCAGTACCTGCACTAGCAAGCAATTGTGAAGCAGTTGCTTCATCTGCCTTAATCGCCGAATCAATATCAGACGCCATTTTTTCTGTCAGGGTTGGCGAACCTACTAGGCCAGCGATGAGCTCACGAACCTTCTGAAACTTAATTTCCATAGTAGAAAAAATTAAAAAGATGTAAAATTAATTATTGCGTTTGTACTGTAATCCAAGTACATCCGCACGTTTAAGTGCATTCTGAAAACCCATAATGCCATCTGCCAAACCAATCTTAACTGCGTCTTTGCCATAGAAAATACTACCACCTGGGTCAGTTGTGAGGGCAACTCGTTTCTGCTGAACTTCCTGAAGGAATATTTTGCGTGAAGCGTCTAAAACTTTTTGCTCTTGAATGATCGCTTTTTGTTGATACTCTCCACTAAACGATTCAAAACCATTCAAGGCATTTTTATCCTCGGCACCAGCACTTCTGAGAATCAAATATTTCTCTCCCGCTTTCGCCAAAGCTTCCGACTTATCTACATATACGCTCATCGTTCCAATCGAACCCGCTGCCGTTATTTCGTTCTCCAGATAACATTCTAAACATTGAGAGAACGCCCAGAAAGCTGCTGAGCCTACCATATTAGTACCAAACCCTACAATAGGCTTAACAGAATCTCTTACAGATGCTGCCATATTTTGCGAACCGTTGAGCTGTCCTCCGGGCGAATCTACACGCCACAGCATCGCATTCACTAACGGATTACCGTTACATAAGGCAATTTGTTGGGTAAGCCATTCTGTTCCATCATTGTAGTAATCCCCATAGCGCTGAGTAGCTCCACGAGTGGTTAGCACCGCCACAAGTCCGTCTTTGCCTTCAACAGTTTCAATTCCCAACCATCTCAATTCTCTTTGAGTATAATTGTTTATCGTCGCCGAGGCAATCATTTCAACAGGCGTTTTGGTTATTTGACGGGAATCCAATTGATTCCCAGCCAAATAACGATTATAAAAATCATAAAAATGGCGCTCTTCGATGGCGAGCGGCCCTTGACCCAATAGATGTAGCATATATTAATAGGTGTAAAACGCTTAATTTATTTGCTGGCTCTCCAAGCACTACGACCAAACCACCTCACGATTTGGTACATGATATAGTGTCTTATAAAGCCCTTGGGGTCTACCTTATTGGCGAAATACAAAAACTGTTGGTCCGCAAAATACCTAGCCTGTTTTTCGCCTAATTCCTTTTCCCTAAACCGCAAATCATACAAATAATCATGGACCAACGCCGCACGATTATACTTGCCTATCGGCGGGAAAAAGTTCCATAATATCCAAGGAACACTTGCGAAATCGGTCACATAGCCAGCGCTTATCTTGATTGTCGTACCGTCGCAAAGCGTTTCCTCAAATGGTTCGTAAAGCTCCCACCAGTCACTCTTGTCAGTGGGAGCCTCACGGTATTTCACAATAATGTTACTGTACATTCGTAACACTAAGCTTGAAATCTATCAAACTACCTTCAAAGGCAAAGCCCTGTAAGGCATCATTAATGGCCGTTAATCCTTCAGGAGTTTTGTTGGCTCTGTAGCTTTCAATCAACAAGTACAACTCAAACGGAATGATTTTTGAACCAGTATCAAACAGCACTGGCGTTACAAAATCAGTAATTTCCTCAACTAGCACAGGTTTATTATACTTCAAAATAGGATTACCCTCAGCATCCAAGCTAGGCACCATTTTGATATACTTCTCCGCCAAAATCTCATAAGAGATTTCGCAAACATTCGTCCCATCAACGACAAACAAATCACGCAAAAGCGTGTAACGCATCGTGGTTGGTATTACCGTTACCTTATAAGGAACAGCGATATTAATTGAGGCACTTTTCATAATGTTTCTATTTTGTAAGCTTAAAATACAGGTGTAATGGCATACGATATCGTCTTACCAACGGGTGCCGTAAACGTTAATGGGTTGTCGGTATTAGCCGTACAGGTGCTCGCAGGCGTAGTGGTAATGGCTGTTACCCCCGAGCTGTCCAATACTTCAAACGTAAAATCAAACGGGAAACGAACATTTCTGGTGATACTAGCCCCCGTGCCATCCACCGCAAAAGTAGATTTACCCAAACTTCTAAGTATCGCTTCTGGCGAAACATAAGCCCCACGACCCAAATCACCGTTTGAAGGTGCCTGATTAGCATCTTTGCCCAATTTGGTAGCTGGCGTCGATAAATACTGAAGCTCGGTATTGCTTAGGCGTTCACCCCAAATACAAATCTGTTTCACTGGCGCATTGGGCGAAGTATCCGACCCAATTCTTAGTTCGTTCAGTGCAGGTATTACCACCGCATTATCATCCGCAGAAGCCACACCATTCACATATAATTTTGCATCATTAGTAGCAAATCCATAAGCCATTAAAACAGCATTTGTAGCAGGCACAATATTAACAGAGTTCTGCGTAACACCATCTGAAGTAATAAAGCCCTCGGTACTGCCATTAGTATTGATAATTAAACCAACCCTGTTGGTTCCTCCAGCTGTAGCAGTTCCTTGCAACATCGCATATTTCCCATTACCCGTAGCTATTTTTCCTTTGGCGGCACTCACAAAAATTGTCCCTTTGTTAATCGCTCCAAAAATTTGAGTGAACTGTGTCCCAGCTATCACAATCATATCTTGTTCCCTGGTTACACTTATAGCAGCTGTAGGAATATACGAAGTCGCATCAGCTCCCTTGGCCAATTGTGGACCATAGATATAGATATTCTGCGAAGCACTAGCTGTATGCGCACCAGTAACAGGTATAATCAGTGCATTTAAAGCAAAAGAGGCACTAGAAGTAAACGAAAGCTCACATCTATACCAGCCATTAGCATGCAGTGTCATGGCAGAGCTTACAAACGTAAAGCCTGCACCAAATGTAGTCCCTGCTAACCTTGTCCCTAAGTTTAAGTTGTAAGTTACCGTTACACCACCTCCAGTAGAAGTAACTTGCAATTTAAAAGTTGTGCCTATCGTACCAGCTTTCGCCCAAACCGAAAAGGTGTGTGTAGTAGCATCAGTAATAGTAACGGCTTGCGTCATCGTAGATTCACTAGCAACAGCATTATCCGTTAAAAGACTAGCTTCAGCTAACGTTCCATTGGGAGCAATGGTATCATTTGCACTAATTGCCAACGATGATTTTGCCCAAGCAGCATTTGAAAAGTCTGTGGAATATCTTAGCAAATTTGTTCTGCTTTCCTCCAACAACAACCCCAAGCTTTCGCCCGTTAGTGGGTCAAACGTAAAGCGTGGCTTATTAGCCTGCACCGTTTTTACAAAGCCATTTCGGTCAATGTAAGTCCCAACACTGTTTCTTGTGAAAGAAAAGGCAGGGTCTAAAAATCTACCATTGGCAAAGTCTAAATTCAAAATAGGTCTAAGAGCAGGTCGTCCAAACCCACCTGCCAAAGCATCAAAGCTCGCTTTGTTGTCATTGACTACCTTACCGAGTGTATTGGCAGGATAGTCCGTTCGTGCAGCATTATGCGTTATCTCTGCTGACTCATACGCATGAAGCAACGCTGGGTCTATCGTAGCTGGATAATACGAACCACCAGCAGTGCTATATTCAGTGGTTAAAAAACCTCTAAGCTCAGGTTGGTTAGTATAAATTGAAAGCAAAGTTTCTTGAGACAAAGCATTGCTCAAAACTGTGCCATTCAGTGCATTATTGCTCTGTACGGCTATTTTTCCATTGTATGCGGGGTCTACCCGAATTACCACTGCCATTTGTATATAAAATTATAAGGTGACTAAAACTGAATTAAGCAAAAACACATTCACCGATTCGGCATAGAACGACGGCTCTTTGGATAACCTCCCAAACTTAAAATTCACCGTACTGGTCCCGATATTCAAGCTACACGCCAAAAGTCTCAAAGGTTGTCTGACCGTACCCAGTACCTTGGTTACACCGTTACGGTCGGTTGATAGCCCAATAAAAGTTTTACCTCTCATACTGTTCACCGAAAGTGTACGATTAGCAAAATCTTTCGGTACATTAAATTCTACCACCGTTTGCCAGGCATCGCCCTGCTCAGATGGTACCAGCTCCTCATTATAAAATCCAACTCCTTCAAACTTCATATCCACCACCTTCGGATTCAGCAGAACGATTCCTCCAGTCGGCACACTCCAGCTCGAAAGCTTTGGGTTAATTTCCTTCACATCCGAAACACAAATAAGCCTGAACTTCCTAAGCCCAGACGCATTGCTTTTACCTTCTATCGATTCGGTGCCAACTACAGTATTCATTCGCCAAATCTAAGATGGTTTTCTGCTTTTTGGTAGGATAGAAAAATAATGGTATTATTACGTAAAAAGCCCTCATACTCATTGTATAAGGGCTTTTTAAGGTAATTAGAATGCCAAAAATTCAATGAATAACTACGATATTCATTGAATACCTCAAAAAGTTGGTGAATAGTACCCCAACTTTTTTTCTATTTTTTTACGCTGATACGTCTGATGATTCCGCCACATTTGTCGTAACCGTTCTGCTATCTTTCCATCATCGTCAATATCATACTTTACCATAAAATTATCAACGGCATTATAGTCGCTAACGCCGAGCTCTACAAAGGCTTCACAGTGTGCCAAGAATACCTCTCTGAAATGATACTCTAAGGCCTGTACAAATAGCTGGACTTTTATAGGATGTAAGAAATGATTTTTCAGCGAATCGGGCAGAAGAATCGTAACACAGCTCTTTTCTTCCATCTCAGCAATTTTCGGTAGGCTATGTACATAACCTACCTTCTGACAAGCCAGCTCGGTCAATTTTCCGAGAAACGAGCGCCTTGTAAGGTCTATAATAGCAGTGTCGTCCCCATATCTACTAATTACGAATTTCCGCACATGCGGTTCTTTGATAGATATTTTGGCTTTTAGCATATCCTGAATGTGGTTAATTTCAACAAAAGTTAATCAATAAAATGTGGTCTCTCTAGGACGTTATTCTGAATTATTTTTTATTCCGATGTTTGCTTGAGTTCTGATGCCCTGCCCACTTCTGGGGCGTATTAAATTCCCGTCCGCAACAAACTTTTGTCTTAAACACATACTTCTCAGCTCGTTCCTGCTCGATAGGAGTGTACACAGGCTCGGCATTCAAATGCCCCAGCTCTATCTTAATGGCCCTCACGATGGCTTCTGCCTGCGTCAGCATCAATAACAACAACGATTTACGGGGCAACTTTGGGTCTACTAGCTGACTGAAATATTTTTGAAATACCTCCAATCTATTACTAATGTCTGTCATACAATTTATAATTATTTTAAGATGCTTATTTTTTACCGATTACTTTTTTTGTTTACACCCCTCCGAAAAAATGACCGTATGCTGAATACACGGATACGTTTTTGTAAACAATTGATTATTAATTACTTAATTGATTTTTCGTGTATTCAAAATGTATTCACTCAGAATACATTTTTAGGGTTTGAATACATTGAATACACATTGAATACATTTTGAATACACTACTTTATACTTAACTACTTGATTATCAGACGACAGTAAAAATGTATCCGTGTATTCAAATTTTGTTCTCTAAAAAGAGGGTTGTGAAATATTCGAATTGTTATCCAAGTCTAATCCAAAAACTACTTTCAATTTGTTGTAATTGACTGATATACAATTTTTTACTGCCAATGTCTTGTTGAATTCTCCTTCTGCAATATTGGCAAATCTCATCGACGATTTTACTTCATGATTTTCATCAAAGCTTTTCAAGGCTTCAAATATCTCCGACTTACTCTGTGGCATCTCTTTGTTCACGGTAAAAAACTCTTTCTGATAAATAGGATAAAACGAATTTAGGTTAACAATAAACTTTCCATTGTCAATCCTAAAATGTGAACCTTCGTAGATACGTCGCTGGTCATATAAGCTCTGGAAAAATTCAAAGAATTGATGCAAGGCCGTCTTAGCTTCCGACATCCTATGCTGAAATCTTAATTGATTAGCTCCCAGCATCGCAAACCAAACCAAAATGTCTTTTTCATCCTTGGATTCATACCCCATATCTATTTTCCCGTATTTGGTCAACATATAGCCTATTACAAGAGTCTGGGTAGTCTTTGAAAAATTCCTTGTTTCCACATTCTGCAAATCCGTTACTAAGCCCTTGATGTATTTTAGCAGTTCATCAAAGCACGCCTGATAATTATCCATAATCAATTTCCGATAGGCTAGGAGCTCCACAGAAATACAAGCCAAACCCTTTTTTAAATAAGTGTCCAGCTCCACAAAAGCTTTTGTTTCTGATTCCGTTTTGTTGATATCATCTTTCACCAAATAAATAAGTCTGGAGATAAAAGGCTCGTAGCTAGGCTCATCATTAGACGTGATTACAATACCCCGTGTTACAGGAAAAGATTCCGTTTCATTACCGCTCGCCGCATCGTCAGTACTACGCTCAAATCCCTCAAAATCAAAGGCTGAGATAAACGTATCCGTGTAGGGCATACCGTTCTTAAACTCATCACAATGCAGAAAACCGTTTTGTGTTTGGTTCAATAGTTTAGCCACAGCCCTGGGCGTTGGGTTACTCTTCAGGGAGGTTTTGTTTTGCTTATAGCCATAGTTATGGCTCAATACTTCTATCATGGTTGTTTTCCCCGAATTGGGCTTCCCCTTGATATACAGAATAGGATTCTTTTTACCAAAGCTCTGTGCTACATCCAAGAACAACGACATCATATAATGGTTAGCCACAACAAAGGCTTCTTTCGGATAAGCCGTACAGAATAGCTTGTACCAATCCGAAAAAGAAAACTTCGTTTCCGTCCAATAAAAATTTAGGTTATTGCTCGTCTTCAGCTGTGGTAACGAGATATGCAATGCTCCAATTTCCAGCATCCCGTTTTCATCAGGGAAAATCAAATCTTTGCCATCAAAACCACAGTTGGCAAACAAAAACGTTTGACTAGGAGCGTGCCAGCCGTAACGGAGCACCCGAGTAGCACGATTGAATTTGCGGAATAAAAACAAAAACTCGATTAGCTCCGTCAATATCGTATCATCAGCCTTAAAGCTCAAAGCGTGTTTAGATATTTCAGCTTTCCAATACCGAGCCGAATTAAACTGCTCATTATTAAATTCCAATGTGATCGGTTTAAAGCGGTCACTTTCATCAATGTGTGTATCAACAATCTCCAGCAACCAATACACCTTATCGTTTTCGTCTTTGTTCTGATACCGAATAAATACCTGATAGCCATTAGCCACCCGTTTTAGGCCAGCCCTACTACCGCCAAAATACGTAATACCATCATCATCATACGTGATAGAATGGGCCATCTCCGCCACCTGCTTAGAGTTTTTCGGTACCTTAATCTCTATTTGTTCCGCTTCATCCTGAGTACTTACAGGTAAAATGCGCTCAGCTTTCAAATCATTAAAGATAGATACCTTGTTGGTGGTGGCTCCCTCTTTTTTGGCCGAATTACTGATAAACAAAGCTTGTTCAATTGCCTGCTTTAATTCAGGGCGAAGTCCATCCCGAATGGCATCCGCAATATCATACCCATCATTTCGCTCAGGGAACAAATCCACTAGCTTATGTTTTATCTTTTGGCGTTTCAACGTCATTAAAGACGAATTTTCACGTCCTTTTTTATCCGCATCAGCCAACCAAACCACCCTGAAACCCTTCAAAGCAGTTGCTTTCATATCAGTCAACCCATCACCACTCGCACAGCTCAGCCAATAGTAATCTGGATAAAAATGCGAAGCGATGACCGCCGTTTTCTCCGATTCTACCAATATTACATAACGGTTTTTGTCTATACGTTCCAAATGTTCGCCAAACAAACATATTTTATAACGATACTCCTGCTGGCCTTCGGTTCTCCCTTTGAGAGAATAAGCATTAAAATCCTTATCACGTCCACCATTCACCTGATACTTAAAGTATTTTACGTTCACAGGCTTATGGCTTTGGTCTATGAAAATAAAGGCAGTTTTATCACCCTCTGAGCCAACACCCCATTTTTTCAAATGAGCAAACGGAATCCCTATCGATTTGGCATATTGGTGAAAATTAGAGCTAGTATCATTCAATACTAGCTTCAATTCTGCTTGTTTTTTATCAGGAATTTCCAAGTAACTAACATCAGGAAGGGGCTCAGGTTTCCGAGCGTTCGGATTGCTCGTACCATCAGGTTTTACGTGATGGCCACAACTGTTGGCTCTGTCACATAACCCACATAATTGCCCATCCGCAGTGTACAATTCCGCTTCTTCAACAGACTTGTACTTGCGAAAAGAATTCTTTTTGCCACAGCTCGGGCAAGTGGTTTTGCCTTGCTTAGATTTATCTAATTCAAAAAACATAATTCGGTATTTTATTAAAAAATAAAATTGACTTTTATCCCTTTAGTACTTTGATTTTGTTGGTCAAAACAGCAATTTCATTATCGGCAAATAGCCTATTGCAAGGGTCTGAAGATTTTGAGAGGAACTTCTTCCACTCAACAATTTGCGTATTAAGGTATAGAACAGTATCATCAATATCTTTTTCAGACATCAGCGATTTTGGTCGGGTCAGCAACACCATTTTGATGGGGGATTTTTGATAAGGCTAATACTAAATCATGCTCGTTTTGCATTTCCACAATAATACGCTGAATCATGCCAGTGGTAAAGCCCAAATGATGCGCTTTATTAGACTCTTTTTCAGTACTACTATCAATCATAAAATTCATCGTTTCCTCCAGTTCTTTCATTTCCTGAATATAGAATGCTAGCAAACGCATTCTTTTTTCAGGTGGATTGTCTTGTGAAGTATAGCTACCATTAGAAAGATATTTTATTAACATAATGTCTAAATCCATTATTTCTAAGCGTTTAAGTTTGTGGTTGATAACATTTAAAGCTGTAACAACAGGAGTGCAATAACACCAATCACAGCCGTAGCACAAAGGTCAATAATCCCTTCTTGCGTAGAAGTTGAAAGAGAATCAAACCAAGTATCAATTCTCCGAAATGATTTACTAATGTTCATGTTGGTTAAATATTAAAGGTTCTAGAAATAACCTGTACCGTACAACAGCACAGGCATTTAATTACAATCTACATTACTCTTTTAGGCATTAGGCCCACCGAGACCAAGCCATCAAAATAACCCATCGTCTTACAGTCATAGTTTTCAGGAATAGCATTTAGGCATTTTTCAACATTCAGGCTACCCCAAAACACAATTTCCCAAACATCATTTTGGAAATAATTAAAACTCACCTTCGAGCTCGTTACTGCTCTTACAAATTGTTTGATAGTACTCGGTACTGTTTTCGTCGTTTTGTTCATTATTGTAATTGTTTTTATGTTGGAATATTAATTTTTACACGTTTCAAAAAGCCCGACTTTCGTCTGCTAGCTTCAACTTTTTCAGCTTCATATTTATCTACTATCTGTTGCCATAAATTCAAAATATGTTCATCCATAGAGCGTCCCTGATGTACATTTTGCATCAAAGTAGCACCTTCCAATGAATCATATTCTGGAGCAATTGCAATCAATCTTTTTCGCCAATCAGCAGGTAATTGAGGCTTTAATAAAGTCCATCTACCGTTAGATAAGTTTTGGCGTTTTCGCGGAGTTGTAAATTGGTTTGCCATCCTATTTTTATTAGATTTACATAGTAATATGTATATGTAATTATTACTATGTAAAGCAACTAAAATAGTTGAATTAATGCAACTATTTTAGTTGAATAAAATATTAATTTATAATGATTCTAAATTATCATTTTGGCAAAAACCTAGAAAAGTATCTTGTTTTAAAGAAAATCACAGCTGTATCGCTTTCAGAAAAAATGGGAGTTAGTCATCAGGCTGTTGCAAATTATCTCAAAGCTAAGAGCCCACGTGAGGCAACATTAAACAAGATACTTCAAGCTCTTGATGTAAGTTTTGAAGACTTTAATAAAGTCGTATTGGAAGAAAACGTTAATAGTGACGAAGGCTATAAAGCTAAATATGAAGCAGAATTAAAGAAAAATATAGAATTACAAGATTTATTAATAAAGTACCAGCAACAGGAAATAGAGACCTTAAAACAGCAAAATGCCAATAGGGGGGAAACCCCCGTTTCCGAAGCTAATACATCTAATTAAGAATTTCATGTTTTACGATAACCGCAATTAAGAATAAACTACCACCCACAAACAATCTTCTATATTGAAAAAAATAATTATAAAAATAGTTACTAGCTAACTGCATATTATTTAGGGTAAATAGAAAGGGTAACCGTTAGCAAAAAGTAAGGGTGGACGACTACTAAAAGACATCATTTTAGTAGATAAAAAGAAGCAAAATAAGCTTCTAAAAATAGGTTTTTGTCCCGAAAAAACCGTCCTTTTTAAGGACATTTCACCCATCTCAGAAGAAGGCAAAAAACTCTGTAAATAGGTGCTATTTTGATGGCACTTTAATGGCAGTAACAATATAATGGCAGTAAAAAACAGAAAAATGTCAGTTTAAAATATCTAAAAACAGGCTCAAATAGCGTATTTCAAGGCAAAATTTAATAAGCCATCGAGTTTGGTTTCTTGTGGTTTTGTTTTGTTATAAGAAAGCCCTCAGATGTTATTTGGAGGCTTTTTACAGTTTTTTGAGCCATCAAAGGCTCAGTCAATGGCAGTAAACAGTGAGTAATATGATTTGCTGATACGCTTGTACTTACAAAAAGGCTTTCTAGCGTAAAAGATTTTCCTTTATCTGGACTATTTGACTCAATTCATTTACGATATTATACTCATTATTCAATTCTACAATTATTCGCTCAGCCAAGCCCGTTAACAGACCCAAATGATGAGCTTTATTTTCATCACTTTCATTTTGATTTGTAATCAACAATTGCAATTCGTCCAAATAGTCTTCCATATCTTTAATATATAAAGCCAGTACATACAATCTATGGCTAGTCGGAAGGTTCTGACTAGTATAACTATCGTTTGAAATATATTTTCTTAAAAGAACTTCCAACTCCATAATTTTAAAACGTTTAATGGATGATATATGCCTCTAACTGCATTCTCAAAAGTCATCCACTTCTATTCCAAGCCACACTTGGTCATCTTTGGTACTTTTAATAGGTAAATATGTTGCTCAACCTGTGCTAATTGCTTCTCAAAGTGTGGTCTTTCATGAGCATTTGTCAACATATAATATTGTGGGTCTTTTTACGTAATGTTAATTCTAATAAATTTGATAAAATATTAAGTGCGTTTGGATATTGTTAATAAGCCAATATATTACCACTCAATCATAAAAATTATCAAGATGAATTTTGTTGCAATTGATTTTGAAACCGCTAATAATTTTAAAGGAAGTGCTTGTGCTTTGGGACTTGTAAGGGTTGAAAATGGAGATATTGTCGAGAGAAAAGAATGGTTGATAAAACCTACTCCATTTGAAATGGGGTTTTATCAAAACCAAGTCCACAAAATTGAGTTGAAGGATTTAGTGGATAAACCAACTTTTAAGGAGATTTGGTATGAATTGAAACCTCTTTTAGATAATCAGATAGTGATAGCCCATAATGCCAGCTTTGACTTTGGTGTATTAAATAGCGTTTGTACACATTATAATCTCCAAACTGCTCAGTTTACGCCTATGTGTTCTATTGCCCTATCACGCATGGCATGGCAAGGAGAAATGGGCTATGGATTAAGCTATTTGGTAGCCTCAAAACTTGAAAATTATACATTCAATCATCATAATGCTTTAGAGGATGCTGAAGCGTGTGCTCATTTAGTCCTTAAAGTATTGGATAAACTGTCGTTAGCAAGTATCGAAGAAATACACCAGTATAGGGCTAGTAATCAGCATAGAAAACGGTCTACTGGATTAGTCAAGAAAAAGAAAACCCTTGAAATAACCATCAATGAGAGTCACAGCAATGCTTTTAATGGCAAAGAAGTAGTATTTACTGGAACATTAGCGTATTTTGTAAGAAAAGATGCCCAAGCGTTGATACGAAAATTAGGAGGGAGCGTCGTAAGTGGTGTAGGTATTAGAACAAACTATGTTGTAATAGGGCAATCTGATGTTTTTAGAGTGAGCCAAGGGTATAAGTCTTCAAAAATTAGCATGGCAGAACAATTAGCTTCTATGGGATATAAAATTAAAATAATCACCGAGAATGAATTTATAGAAATGCTGTCAGTTTAATGAGGAAAGACAAAAGAAAACTTTGGGACAAAAAAAGCCCCTTCTCTGAAGGAGAAGGGGTTGGAGATGAGGTTGATATATCGATAACTAATAAATTACTTAGCTACGTTAGCACGGATGATATTTAATGCACCACCTGCTTTAAACCATTCAATTTGTTGCTCATTATAAGAGTGGTTTACTACAATCGTATCAGTTGAACCGTCACTATGGTTTAAAACTACTTGTAATGGTTTACCCGGAGCAAATGAAGTTAGACCAAGCACATTCACTGTATCATCTTCTTGAATCAAATCGTAGTCAGCTTCATTAGCAAATGTAATTGCCAACATACCTTGTTTCTTCAAGTTAGTTTCGTGAATACGTGCAAAAGATTTTACTAATACCACACGAACACCTAAATGACGAGGTTCCATTGCAGCGTGTTCACGTGAAGAACCTTCACCATAGTTGGAGTCACCAACGACGATTGTTCCGATACCCGCCGCTTTATAAGCACGTTGTGTAGCAGGAACTGGTCCGTATACGCCTGTTAATTGGTTTTTAACATTATCTGTCTTCTCGTTAGCGAAGTTCAATGCACCAATCAACATATTGTTTGAGATATTATCTAGGTGTCCACGGTATTTCAACCAAGGACCAGCCATAGAAATATGGTCGGTAGTACATTTTCCTTTTGCTTTAATCAATAATTTCAAGCCAAATAAGTCAGTACCTTCCCAAGCTGCAAATGGGTCTAATAATTGAAGACGATCAGATGTTGGAGAAACTTTCACTTGTACAGCAGAACCATCTTCAGCAGGAGCTTGGTAACCTGCATCTTCAACGGCAAATCCTTTTGTTGGTAATTCATCACCTGAAGGTGCATCTAATTTTACTAGCTCTCCAGCTTCGTTTGTTAAAAAATCTGTGAGAGGGTTGAAAGTCAAATCACCAGCAATTGCCAAAGCTGTTACTAATTCAGGAGAACCAACGAAAGCATACGTGTTAGGGTTACCATCAGCACGTTTAGCGAAGTTACGGTTGAACGAGTGAACAATGGTGTTTTTCTCCGCCTTTTCAGCACCTGCACGAGCCCACTGACCAATACATGGTCCACAAGCATTAGAGAACACTTTACCACCGATTTCATTGAAAGTATCGATGAATCCATCACGTTCGATAGTATAACGTACTAATTCAGAACCTGGTGTAATAGTATATTCAGCTTTCGTTTTTAAGCCTTTAGCTGCTACTTGTTTCGCTAAAGAAGCCGCACGTGAGATATCTTCGTAAGATGAGTTGGTACATGAACCAATCAAACCTACTTCGATTTTAGTTGGCCAGCCGTTTTTCTCTGCTAATTCTTTCATTTTAGAGATAGGCGTTGCTAAATCTGGCGTGAAAGGACCGTTCAAGTGGGGTTCTAAAGTATCTAAATCGATTTCAATTAATTGGTCAAAATAAGTAGCAGGGTCAGCATATACTTCTGGGTCAGCTGTCAAATGTTCTTTGATAGTATCAGCCAAAGCAGCTACCTCAGCACGACCCGTAGAAGCTAAATAACGAGCCATCGATTCGTCATAACCGAAAGTAGAAGTAGTAGCACCAATTTCAGCACCCATATTAGCGATAGTACCTTTTCCTGTACATGACATTGAAGTAACACCTTCGCCAAAATATTCAACGATACAGCCAGTACCACCTTTTACAGTAAGGATACCTGCTACTTTTAAGATAACGTCTTTTGGAGCGGTCCAACCGTTTAACTTACCAGTCAATTTAACACCGATAAGTTTAGGGAATTTCAATTCCCAAGCTAAACCAGCCATTACGTCGCAAGCATCAGCACCACCCACACCGATTGCAATCATACCTAACCCACCAGCATTTACTGTGTGAGAGTCAGTACCAATCATCATACCTCCTGGGAAAGCGTAGTTTTCTAATACTACTTGGTGAATAATACCTGCCCCTGGTTTCCAGAAACCTAAACCATATTTATCTGAAACTGATGAAAGGAAATCATAAACCTCTTTGTTTTTATCAACTGCAACCGAAAGGTCAATTTTCGATTCTACTTTAGCTTCAATTAAGTGATCGCAGTGAACAGTAGAAGGAACTGCTACTTTCGGACGACCAGCCTGCATAAATTGTAAAAGAGCCATTTGAGCTGTAGCATCCTGCATCGCTACACGGTCTGGTGCAAAATCAACGTAAGAAGCACCTCTCTCAAACGTACTCGTTGGAGTACCCTCCCACAAATGAGAATAGAGAATTTTTTCTGTTAAGGTAAGCGGTCTGCCGACAAGTTTACGAGCTGCCTCCACGCGGGCTGGCATACGATCGTAAACTGCTTTAATCATTTCAATGTCAAAAGCCATAATACGTTTTTTAGTTAAGAGTTCACGAAATTTTAAGATTTAAAGAATAAGGATTTATTTATAAATCTAAAATACTATTTTCAAATATGTATATAAAACTAACAAATTTCCAATATTTTAAGTTCTTAGCAGTCTGTGGGCATATTGACAACGGCAAAAATTGTACCTTGATAATATTAACAGGGTTTTATTATTGATTACGATTTAGACAAAATCTCATGCCAACCTTCTCAATGATAGAATAACACAATTAAAAATAACACAAAACAAAGAAAATATATGCTAAAAACGCCTATTCGATAAAAAATTTTTAAATCGAAGTTGCTTTTCATAAATTTGTAAGACAACTAATTCACAGAAAAATTTAATTTTAATTCTAAGAAGAAGTTTGCTGATATAAAAATATACACATAAAAATACCATAATAACTGTAAATAATACAATATGAATTTTTATAACGATTACCTTAAAGAAATCGAAGAAAGAAAAACGCAAGGACTTCATCCAAAGCCAATTGATAGTGCTGAATTGGTAAGCGAAATCATTGAACAAATTAAAGATTTGGGCAACGAACACCGTCCTTATTCACTTCAGTTTTTTATTTATAACACTTTGCCAGGAACTACTCCTGCGGCTGGTGTAAAGGCTAAGTTTTTAAAAGAGATTATACTTGGTGAGTCTGTTGTAAAAGAAATAGCGCCTGAATTTGCTTTCGAATTGTTGTCACACATGAAAGGTGGTACTTCAATTGAAGTATTATTGGATTTGGCTTTAGGAGATGATGTTGCTATTGCAAAACAAGCGGGTGATGTATTGAAAACGCAAGTTTATTTATATGACTTAGACTTGAAACGTTTGAAAAGTGCCTTTCTAAGTGGTAATACAACGGCAAAAGACATCCTTGAGAGTTATGCCAAAGCAGAGTTCTTTACCAAACTTCCAGAAATACCTGAAGAAATTAAAGTAGTTACGTTTATCGCAGGTGAAGGTGATATTTCAACAGATTTACTTTCTCCAGGAAACCAAGCTCACTCACGTTCTGACCGTGAATTGCACGGGAAATGTATGATTTCTCCTGCTGCTCAAGCTGAAATCGAAGCATTGAAAGCGCAACACCCAGATAAATCTGTTATGTTAATTGCAGAGAAGGGTACAATGGGCGTAGGTTCATCAAGAATGTCGGGAGTAAACAATGTGGCACTTTGGACAGGCAAGCAAGCAAGCCCTTACGTTCCTTTCGTAAACTTTGCTCCAATTGTAGGAGGTACGAATGGTATTTCTCCAATTTTCCTTACTACAGTTGATGTAACTGGAGGTATTGGAATCGACCTTAAAAACTGGGTTAAAAAAGTAGATGAAGCTGGTAAAATTATTCGTGATGAAAATAACGAACCGATACTTGAGCAGGTATATTCTGTAGAAACAGGTACTGTACTTACGATTAATACAAAAACGAAAAAATTATACAATGGCGATATAGAGCTGATTGATATTTCTAAGGCTTTCACTCCTCAAAAAATAGAATTTATCAAAGCTGGAGGTTCTTATGCCATCGTATTTGGTAAAAAAATCCAAACATTCGCTTCTGAACTTTTAGGCATTGCTATTGCTCCAGTATTTGCTCCTTCAAAAGAAGTTTCTAATGAAGGACAAGGTCTTACAGCAGTAGAAAAAATCTTTAACAGAAATGCAGTAGGTGCTACGCCAGGCAAAGTTTTACATGCAGGCTCAGATGTTCGTGTGCTAGTAAATATCGTAGGCTCGCAAGATACTACTGGTTTGATGACAGCCCAAGAATTAGAATCAATGGCTGCAACTACTATTTCTACGACAGTTGATGGTGCTTATCAATCAGGTTGTCATACGGCTTCTGTATGGGATAAAAAAGCTCAGGCAAACATTCCAAAATTGATGAGGTTTATGAACGACTTTGGTTTGATTACCGCTCGTGACCCTAAAGGTGTTTATCACTCAATGACCGATGTAATTCACAAAGTATTGAATGACATCACAATAGACGACTGGGCAATCATCATCGGTGGCGACTCGCATACTCGTATGTCTAAAGGGGTAGCTTTTGGTGCTGACTCTGGTACAGTGGCGTTGGCTCTTGCTACGGGTGAGGCTTCTATGCCAATTCCTGATTCTGTAAAAGTTACTTTTAAAGGTGACATGAAGGAATATATGGATTTCCGTGATGTAGTACATGCTACTCAAGCACAAATGCTTCAACAATTTGGGGGAGAAAACGTATTCCAAGGTAGAATTATTGAGGTTCATATTGGTACACTGACTGCTGACCAAGCCTTTACATTTACAGACTGGTCTGCGGAAATGAAAGCAAAAGCTTCTATCTGTATTTCTGAAGATGCTACTTTAATCGAGTCATTGGAGATTGCAAAAAGCAGAATCCAAATCATGATTGATAAGGGCATGGACAACAAAAGCCAAGTGCTTCAGGGATTGATTGATAAGGCTAATAAGAGAATTGCTGAAATCCAATCGGGCGAAAAACCAGCGCTTAGACCTGATGCTAATGCTAAATATTACGCTGAGGTGGTAGTTGACTTAGACTTAATTGCTGAACCAATGATTGCTGACCCAGACGTAAACAATGCCGATGTTTCAAAAAGATATACCCACGATACTATCAGACCATTGTCTTACTACGGTGGCCACAAAAAAGTAGATCTTGGATTTATTGGTTCTTGTATGGTTCACAAAGGTGACATGAAAATTTTAGCACAAATGCTTAAAAATATTGAAGCACAAAATGGTAAAGTTGAATTTAAAGCACCACTTGTAGTAGCACCGCCAACTTATAACATCGTTGATGAATTGAAAGCAGAAGGCGACTGGGAAGTATTACAGAAATACTCAGGTTTTGAGTTTGATGATAATGCACCTAAAGGAGCCGCACGTACAACATACGAAAAAATGTTATACCTAGAGCGTCCAGGTTGTAACCTTTGTATGGGTAACCAAGAAAAGGCTGCAAAAGGCGATACAGTAATGGCAACTTCTACTCGTTTGTTCCAAGGGCGTGTAGTGGAAGATACAGATGCTAAAAAAGGTGAATCTTTGCTTTCATCAACGCCAGTGGTAGTTCTTTCTACCGTTCTTGGTAGAACGCCTACTATCGAAGAATATGTAAAAGCTGTAAAGGGTATCAATTTGACTAAATTTGCTCCATCACACATCAAATTGGTGAAATAAGAGCATAACATATATACAAAAAGCCTGAGTATACGCTCAGGCTTTTTTGTTGTTTATATAAAAGATATAGCATTTTGAAGCTCTCTGAAACTTATTTCATACAATCTTTCAAATTAATGTAGTCTGTTGGCTAATTTCATTTCGAATAAATAATAGAATTACGCAAATTTATTATTGTTATCAAGAAAAATGGACTACATTTTGGAATGAAGTTTATATATTTGGCAAAATATAAAATTTAGTGGTGTTTTATCAGGCATTTTATACCTCAAAAGGCATTAAATTAGAGGATTTAGCCCCTAAAGAATAAATATTTTGTAAATAATTTCGATTGTTTACTCCACCAATCAAAATAATTAATGTCGAAAAACTTAGTAATAGTAGAGTCTCCAGCAAAGGCAAAGACCATTGAGGGATATTTAGGAAAAGATTTTACGGTAAAATCCTCGTTCGGTCATGTTAGAGATTTACCGAAAGAAAACGACGCCATCGATATTAAAAATGGTTTCAAGCCTACCTACATAATCTCTCCTGAGAAAATAAAAGTTGTTAACGAACTTAAATCTGCCGCTAAAGCTGCGGATATAGTATGGCTAGCAACTGATGATGACCGCGAGGGAGAATCCATTTCATGGCATTTAAAAGAAGCATTAGGGCTAGCAGATAATACTAATAGAATTGTTTTCAGAGAAATTACGAAAAAGGCTATTCAGAATGCCATTCAGAACCCGAGAACAATTGATGTAGATTTAGTAAATGCTCAGCAAGCACGCCGTGTACTCGACCGTCTGATAGGTTTCGAACTTTCGCCCGTACTGTGGTCTAAAGTAAAAAAAGGACTTTCCGCAGGCAGAGTACAATCTGTAGCGGTTAGAATTATTGTAGAGCGTGAAAGAGATATTGAAACTTTTGATTCAAAATCTTCTTATAAAATTATCGCACAGTTTCCATTAACAGGCGGGAGAGTTTTACAAGCAGAACTACCCAAAAATTTTGAAACTGAAGAACAAGCAAGGGCATTTTTAACAAAATGCATAGGAGCAGAGTTCAAGATTAAGAATTTAGAAACAAAACCTGCTAAAAAATCTCCAACGGCACCCTTTACCACTTCTACTTTACAACAGGAGGCTTCACGTAAATTAGGATATTCTGTAGCATCAACGATGATGTATGCACAGAAGCTGTATGAAGCAGGTAAAATTTCCTATATGAGAACAGATTCAACCAGTCTGTCTGAAGAAGCAATCGGCAAAGCTAAAGAAGCCATTACAAATGCCTATGGTGTAGATTATGTACAAACCAGACAGTATAAAACTAAGGATGAATCAGCTCAGGAAGCTCATGAAGCCATTCGTCCGACAGATTTTGCTGAAGCTACGATTACTGGTGATGCCAAAGAAAGACGCTTATACGAACTTATTTGGAAGCGTGCGATTGCCTCGCAAATGGCAGATGCTCAATTAGAAAGAACAACTGCTACCGTTGGAATTTCTACCACATCTGAAGAATTAATAGCGCAAGGAGAAGTTATTAAATTTGATGGATTCTTGAAGGTATATTTAGAAGGAAAAGATGATGAGGACGATGAAGAAAACTCAAAAATGTTACCTCCTTTAAATATCGGGCAAATCCTGAATTTAGATACACTGAAAGCTACAGAGCGTTTTTCACGCCCACCAGCACGTTATACGGAAGCGAGTTTGGTAAAAGCCTTAGAAGATAAAGGTGTGGGTCGTCCTTCTACCTATGCTCCGACGATTTCAACGATTATTAAACGTGAATACGTTGTAAAAGAAGATAGAGAAGGCAAGGAGCGAAACTTTAAAGAGATTATTCTGAAAAATGATAAAATTTCTGAAAAAGTAAGCAAAGAAACTTTTGGAACAGAAAAAGCTAAGCTATTCCCTACCTCGGTAGGTATGGTAGTAAATGACTTTCTAGTCGAAAATTTCAAAGAAGTAGTAGATTTCAAATTTACTGCCGATATGGAAGATGAGTTTGATGAGATTGCCAAAGGGAAAGTAGAGTGGTCGAAAATGATTGATAACTTTTACCAAGGTTTCCACCAAACCATTGAAGATAGTAAAGGCGTTGATAGAAATACAGTAGGTTCAACACGTGATTTAGGTATTGACCCAAAAACTGGAAAACCCGTTTCAGTAAGATTAGGTAAGTTTGGGCCTTATGTACAATTAGGCGAAGCCAAAACCAAAGATGACGAAAAACCTGTTTATTTCAACCTTAAGAAAGACCAATTAGTAACTACTATTACTTTAGAGGAGGCTTTAGCTTTGATGGAATTGCCAAAACTACCAAGAGAGGTAGGTTTCTTTGAAGATAAACCTATGGTAATTGGAGCAGGCAAAATGGGACCTTATATTCGTCATGATGATAAATATACTAGCCTTCCGCCTACTGAAGACCCTTTTACAGTAACAGAACAGAGAGCCATTGAATTGATTCTTGAAAAGCGTCAGGCAGATGTTGGAAGTGCCATCGGAAGTTTTGAAGGAGAGCCTATTACAACAGGAAAAGGTAGATTTGGTCCTTATGTAAAACATAATGGCAAATTCTATTCATTAGGAAGAGGGGAGAGCATCGACACAATTACTGGCGAAAGAGCGATTGAAATTATCATCAAAAAACGTGATAGCGAAGCCAATAAATACTTGAAAGAATTCCCTGAAAATGATTCAATCAAAGTAGTAAATGGTATGTATGGTCCCTATATTCAGATTGGGAAACGAAATATCAAAATTCCGAAAGATACAAAGCCCGAAGATTTAACTTTGGAAGACTGTATCAAACTAGGCGAAGAAGCACCTGCGCCTACGACTAGAGGGAAGAAGAAGTGATGAATTGTGAGTGATGAGTTTTGAGCAATGAGTTGCCATTACGTAAATAGAAGAGTTTAAAACCATGGTCTGTGGCACACAGAACACAATACTTGACTATTTTGGTTTTAAATATAATTCCTTATCCCTAGGGAGGGACTTAAGTCCCTCCCTAGGGATAAGTTGAAAAAACTTTATTATTAGTTTGAATTTTAAAGAAAAGGTTGTCGATTTTTGATTGGCGACCTTTTTTGATTTAAAAAATTTAGAATCAAAATAAAGCATTTATATAGAAATGAATCCTACAAAAAAGAAATTAGTAGTCCTTACTGGTGCTGGTGTTTCAGCAGAAAGTGGTATTCCTACTTTTAGAGCATCGGATGGACTGTGGGAAAACCACGCCATTGAAGATGTAGCCACGCCACAAGGCTTTAAAAAAGACCCTGAACTAGTATTACGTTTTTATAATGAACGAAGGGCTAAGTTAGACCATGTTGAGCCCAACGAAGGACATAAAATTTTAGCACGACTAGAAAAATATTACGACGTCCAAATCATTACGCAGAATGTTGATAATCTGCATGAACGAGCAGGTTCTACCAATGTACTCCACCTTCATGGCGAGTTAACCAAGGCTCGCTCGACAGTTGATGAACATTTGGTATATGAAATAGGTACAAAGCCCATCAATTTGGGTGATAAATGCGAAAAAGGCTCGCAACTTCGCCCACATATCGTGTGGTTTCACGAAGATGTTCCTCTCATACACGAAGCCATGGAAATAGCAGAAAGTGCTGATGTTTTTGTTGTAGTAGGAACGTCTTTACAGGTGTATCCAGCAGCAGGAATAGTTAATTATGTGCTAAGTTTTGTGCCTATTTACGTCATTGACCCTAAAAAGCCAGAATCTGCCACTAGAAAGAATATGTCTTTTATAGAGCATATCGGCAGTGTGGGCTTGGCTAAGTTGTGGGATATTTTAGTAAATGACTAGGATATAGCCAGAGATAACCCAATTTGTTTTGCTTAACAAAAAACTAGCCGTAATTTTGCAACTTCAAATTACAAAAAAACAAACCATGCAAATTATAGACGGGAAAGCAGTTGCTGACGAAATCAAGAAGGAAATCGCATTGGAAGTAGCTGAAATCAAAGCATCTGGTGGTAAAACGCCTCATTTAGTAGCCATTTTGGTGGGAAATAATGGAGCTTCTGAAACGTATGTTGCCAACAAAGTAAAATCTTGTGAAGAGTTAGGATTTAATTCAACTTTACTTCGTTTTGACCCAAGTATTACTGAAGCTGAACTGTTAGCGGAGGTTCAAAAAGTAAATGATAATGAAGATATGGATGGATTGATTGTTCAACTACCCCTTCCAAACCATATCAATCCCGATAAAGTAATGGAGACAATTGCACCAAGTAAAGATGTGGATGGTTTTCATCCAATCAATATTGGTAGAATGGCGAAAGGTCTTCCTGCGTATATTTCTGCTACTCCGCAAGGGGTATTAGATTTACTAGAATATTATAACATAGAGACTTCTGGCAAACATTGTGTAGTAGTAGGTCGTAGCCAGATTGTAGGCTTGCCGATGTCAATTTTGATGCAACGTAATCATAAAATTGGTAACTGCACGGTTACGCTTACGCACTCTAAAACGAAAGATTTACCAGCAGTTTGTGCAAGTGCAGATATTTTGATTGCCGCGTTGGGACGTCCAGAGTTTATCACGGCTGAATACGTAAAAGATGGTGCTGTTGTTATTGATGTAGGCTTGACAAGGGTAGAAGATGCTACTAAGAAATCGGGCTTTGCTTTGAAGGGCGATGTTAAGTTTGACGAGGTAGCACCGAAATGTTCTTTCATTACGCCTGTGCCTAAAGGAGTAGGCCCGATGACGATAGTTTCGTTGATGAAAAACACTTTACTTTCAGCTAAAAAGGTGATATACCAATAAATAGTTGTACTATGTAATGCCGTTTTTTGTAAAAAAAACAATTACATGAAAAAACGTTGTTTTGATGCTATTTTACTAAATGATTTTTGTACTTTTGCGGTAAATTTCAGAAAAGGTATTTCCAAGATAATTTTGAATTAAGAGAGATTTACAAAACTCTCCAAAAAAATGGCTGCTATCAATCAAGTTAAGATTTTTACTGGATCATCTTCCGAATATTTAGCAAAAGAAATTGCTCGCTTTTACGGAAAAGATTTAGGATTGTCTTCTGTTCAACGTTTCTCAGATGGTGAGATGTCACCAAGTTTTAATGAGTCTATTAGAGGATGTGATGTTTTCATCATTCAGTCGACTTTCCCACCAGCCGATAATATGCTGGAGCTTTTGTTAATGATTGATGGCGCTCGTCGTGCTTCTGCTCACTATGTTACGGTTGTTATGCCTTATTTTGGCTATTCTCGTCAGGATAGAAAAGACAAACCAAGGGTAGGTATTGGAGCAAAACTGATAGCTAATTTATTAACTGCTGCTGGAGCTGACAGATTAATGACTTTAGATTTACACGCTGGACAAATTCAAGGTTTTTTTGATTTCCCTGTAGATCACTTAGAAGGAACAGCGATTTTCGTTCCTTATTTAAAATCACTAGGATTAGATAATATACTTTTTGCTTCTCCTGACGTTGGTGGTGTGGTTCGTACGCGTAATGTTGCTAAGTTCTTTAATGCTGAAATGGTGATTTGCGATAAGCAACGTAAGCGTGCTAACGAAGTAGCAACTATGCAATTAATTGGTGATGTGACAGGTGCAGACGTAGTATTAGTCGATGACTTAATTGATACAGGGGGAACGATGTGTAAAGCCGCTCAATTAATCATGGATAAAGGGGCTAAGTCGGTAAGAGCTATCGTAACACACCCAGTGCTTTCTGGAAAAGCTTATGATAATATCAATAACTCCGTGCTTACTGAATTGGTTGTTACTGATACTATCCCATTAAAAGAAGCTAGTGATAAAATTAAAGTATTATCAGTAGCAGAATTATTCGCCAAAGCTATTGGCAGAATTCGTGACCATGAGTCTATCAGTTCATTATTTATAAAAAATTAATTTAAACGGTTGATTGAAGATAGTGCTTGAGGAATTATTTCCTTGAAATCGACAGGCTTTCAACACAAATCACTCAAAAATGAGAAAGATTGAAATCGTAGGGTATAACAGAGAAACCCTTGGAACAAAGTCATCTAAAGATCTTCGTAACGAATCTTTAGCTCCATGTGTATTGTATGGTGGTGAAAAACAAATTCACTTTGCTGTACCAATGATTCTTTTCCGTGAATTATTATATACTCCTGAAGTATCAGAAGTAATTTTAAATATCGAAGGTGAAATTCACCACGCTATCGTTCAAGATTCACAATTTCACCCAGTGTCAGAAGTTCTTCTTCATGTCGATTTCTTAGAAATCGTAGAAGGTAAAGAAATTAAAATTGACGTACCTGTGAAAGTTATTGGTGATGCACCAGGCGTTCGTAAGGGGGGTAAAATGGTTCAAAAATTACGTAAAGTATCTTTGAAAGGTTTATCTGATAACATTCCTGACTTTATCGAAGCTGATATTACAGGTTTAGACTTAGGACAAACATTGAAAGTTGCTAAATTGAAAGCTGAAAACGTTGCGATTTTAAATAATCCTTCTGCTCCAGTGGCTACAATTGACATCCCACGTGCTTTAAGAGGAAAAATTAACTCATAATAGTTAATTTCCAATTACACTGATAGATTTTATAAAGGCTGTTTCTTCAATATTTTGATAGAAACAGCCTTTTCTATTATTAATTAATTGGCTAGCTTTTCTAAGGCTTGCTGAATTAAATTATCAACTGTTTTTTCTGCATTTGGGGCAAATTCGTTCGTCATTCTACTGGCTACAATAGCACTCATTGACAATACCTCATGACCTAATACCTTACCCATCAAATAATAACCTGCCGTTTCCATTTCAAGGTTTGTCAATACAAGATTATCTTGCTTGAAGGAATTGAACTTTGCTAAAAGATTTTCAATCTTAGGATGATACCTCAATACCCTGCCCTGAGGAGCATAAAAGCCCGGGCAGGTAACAGTGTTACCCTCAACCCAATTATTGGGGCTATTATCCATCAACAAAGTGTATAAAGACTGGCTTCCTGTATTCGCATAAGGCAGAAAATCTAAATCAAAATATTGTTTTATTGATTCCGCAATGGCACTGTCTGGTGAATGATAGAAGAATCCTAGTGAATCAAAACCAATGCCTAATTTGGATACTACGATGCTTTCAAGAGGAATCTCTTTTTGTAAACTTCCAGAAGTGCCTAAGCGTATAATATTCAAAGACTTATGCTTGGCGTTTGGCGTTCTGGTAACTAAGTCTATATTGACCAGAGCATCAAGTTCGTTCATTAAAATTTCTATGTTATCAGTACCGATACCACTTGAAATTACGCTGAGGCGTTTTTTACCTACATAGCCAGTATGCGTAACGAATTCTCTTTTATTGATTTTAAATTCAATGCTATCAAAATATTTAGATACCTTTTCCACTCTTTCAGGGTCTCCCACAGTAATGATGGTATCAGCGATATCGTCTGGACGAAGATTTAAATGATAAATGCTTCCATCAGCATTTGTAATCAAATCGGTTGGTGAAATAGCCATTGTCAAATGAAGTTAAATGAAAAAAACTAGAGGTATTGTAAATAGCTACAATACCTCTAGTTGAATATAGTCGTCAAATATATTAATTACGCGTTTTGTTCCAAAGGACTTTTGGTTAATTTTCTACTTTTGAAGCCAAACTCTGGAGTATAGTTATCTGATTGCTTCGAATAATACCCTTTAACATTATAAGGACGTTTGCGTGGATGATTTTTACATTCATCAGAACAAGCTCCATCCATTTCTAATAAGCAAGTAGCACAAATTGGCAAATGCTCATTACATTCTGGATTGGCACAGTTCACCATATCTTCTGTATCAGTTTTACAGATATGGCATTTTGAGATAATAACAGGGTTTATTGTATTTACTTCAGTTTTTACTCTGTTATCAAACACATAACATTTCCCTTCAAAATCTTCACCTCCTTCTTCTAAACCATATTTGATGATACCGCCATGCAGCTGATATACATTTTCAAAACCTTGATCAAGCAAATAAGCAGAAGCCTTTTCACATTTGATACCACCAGTACAATAGGTAATGATTTTTTTATCTTTAAGATGTTCTATTTCTTGAACGTGCTCAGGGAGTTCTCTAAGCGTCTCCATGTCGAAAGTAATTGCTCCTTTGAATTTTCCGATACTATGTTCGTAGTTCGAACGCATATCTACCAGCACAACGTCAGGGTCATTCTTCAACATTTCTTTAAAATCGGCTGGCTCCAAATGTTTACCTGTTCTTACTCTAGGGTCAACAGGCAAATCTGAATTGACGATTTCTTCTTTGACACGTACATGAAGTTTAGCAAAAGCGTGTACTTCGTGTTCTTCAACTTTAAAATCGAAATCAGAGCCTGCAAAAATTGGGTCGTTTTCTAACCAATTCATGTATCGTTCACAGTCTTCAGCTAGGCCCGAAACGGTTCCATTTAAGCCCTCTGGGGCTACAATGATGCGTCCTAACAAACGATTTTCAAGGCAAAATAAGTGATGTTTTTCTCGGTAAGTATCCACATCGGGGATAGGCGTGTAATTATAATAAAGAATTACTCTGTATGGCTTCATCTTCAACATGAGATTACAGGGTGAATGTATTTCTTATCAAAAAGAGCTTATTCGTAACCTTAAAATATTTGATAAGAGATACTAAAACGAATAAGCACTGCAAAGATACGAAAAAGGGGAGTTTAGCCGTATAAATTTGTCATTTACAAAAATGCTTTTTGTCATATTTTATAAAATTACTCATGGCATGACTTTGTTAGTTTTATGATAATTGCCAATTGATTGGAAGTCATGCCATGAGTGAGAAAACAAATACAATCGCTCGCATCATGCGAGTGATGAAAATTATAATGCTTCCAACCCAACTTTAGTTTATAAACTATATCCGTAGCGGCAATCCCTTGCGGTTGCCGTTCTGTATTCCCCGAGCCCATAAACGGTAACCGCAAGGGTTACTGCTGCTTTATAAGTAATTAAAAAAGCGGTCGAAAAACTAATTTCGACCGCTTTTATGATTTATTTCTTTTTAATGCATTTCATAGACCTCTGCTTCTTCTACTTCCACCACCATGTTATCATTGATAGTAGTAAGCTTTATCTTTTTTGTTTCATTAATCAACAGCGGGTCATATTTAGCCGTTACTCTGATGTAGTTTTCAGTGAAACCCTGCATTTGCCCATTTTCAACATCTTCTTCAAAAAGCACCGTGAAGTCATTTTGCAAATGTTGTTCATAGAAATACCTTCTTTTTTTATCAGATAAAATATGAAGCATTTTTGACCTTTCAGACCTTTTGCTCATAGGTATTACTGGCTTGATGGCCAAAGCAGTAGTATTTTCACGTTCAGAATAGGTAAAAACGTGCAAATAGCTGATAGGTAACTCATTCAAGAAATTATAAGTTTCTAAAAACGCCTCATCAGTTTCACCTGGATGTCCTACAATCACATCAACACCAATACAGCAATGAGGCATCAATTCCTTTATCTTGTTCACTCTATCTACATAAAGCTCTCTTTTATAGCGTCTTTTCATCAAGGCCAATACCTTATTCGAGCCTGATTGTAAAGGAATATGGAAATGTGGAACAAAGCGTTTTGAACTCGCCACAAATGTGATGATTTCATCTGTAAGCAAATTTGGCTCTATCGACGAAATTCTAAAACGGTCGATTCCTTCTACTTCGTCCAATGCTTTGACTAAATCCAGAAAAGTATTTACTCTTTTGCCATTTTGTAAACCGAAGTCACCGATATTTACTCCTGTTAATACAATTTCTTTTACACCACTTTCAGCAATTTCACAAGCAGCCTTTACTACATTTTGAATGGTATCAGAACGGCTAGCTCCTCGGGCAAGGGGAATAGTACAGTAAGCACATGGATAATCACAACCATCTTGTACCTTCAAGAAAGTACGTGTTCTGTCGTTTAATGAATAAGAAGTATGATATTCTACGGCCTCTTCAATATTTTGATTATAGATTTTGGCTTTATTGCCACTCGGTTCTTTTACAAAACCATCTAATAAATCAATCAATTGGAATTTTTCGGCTGCTCCTAATACCGCATCTACTCCATCGATGTCAGCAATTTCCTTTGGCTTTAATTGGGCGTAACATCCAATGATGGTTACATAGCCATTAGGATTAATCTTATTTGCTTCTTTTACAATTTTCTTACACTTCTTGTCCGCATTTTCAGTAACTGAACAAGTATTGATGATAAATATATCTGGCTTTTGATTGAATTCTACCTTTTGATAGCCCTTTTGCTCAAACATTCTTGAGATGGTTGAAGTCTCGGAATAGTTGAGTTTACAGCCTAATGTATAAAATGCTACTTTTTTCATACTGCAAAGATAGTTATCAAGATTGAAATTTATAACTAAAAAATCAAAACTAGCTTTACATTGTATTCATTATTAGTTGATTATCTGGGTTATAAACAAAAAAGCTCGACTATTAGCCGAGCTTTTTTGTTTATATATGTTGTATCAAAACTATAGAACAGCAGTTTTTACTGTTTTAATGATACGAGCAGCTACTTTGTATGGATCAGCAGCAGAGTTTGGACGACGGTCTTCTAACCATCCTTTCCATCCTTTTTGAACTGCAGCGATTGGAATACGGATTGATGCGCCACGGTCAGAAACTCCATAAGAGAACTGATCGATAGATTGAGTTTCGTGTTTACCAGTTAAACGTAAGTGGTTATCAGCACCATATACTTCAATGTGTTCTTTCACGTAAGGAGCAAATGCTTGACAGATAACGTCATAAGTTTCTTTCTTACCAGCTGTTCTAAGAGCAGTGTTAGAGAAGTTAGCGTGCATACCTGAACCATTCCAGTCAGTATCACCAAGTGGCTTACAGTGGTAGTTAACCCAAACACCGTATTTCTCACAAGTTCTTTCTAACAAATAACGAGCAACCCAGATTTCATCACCAGCTTGTTTTGCACCTTTAGAGAAACATTGGAATTCCCATTGACCAGCAGCAACTTCAGCATTGATACCTTCAACGTTCAAACCAGCTTGAAGACAATATTCTAAGTGTTCTTCAACGATGTTACGTCCGTAAGCATTTTTAGCACCTACTGAACAGTAATATGGTCCTTGTGGACGAGGATAACCGTTTGCAGGGAAACCTAAAGGAAGGTTTGTAGCTAAGTCATACAAGAAATACTCTTGTTCAAAACCAAACCAGAAATCATTGTCATCATCTTCAATTGTAGCACGACCGTTAGACTCATGTGGATTACCTTCTGAATCTAAAACTTCGCACATAACTAAATACGAAGGAGTACCTAATAGAGAACGTTCAGGGTCAGCACAGATAAAAACAGGCTTTAATTGACAGTCAGAAGAACCACCTGGTGCTTGTTCTGTAGATGAACCATCAAATGACCACATGCCACAATCCTCTAATTTACCACTAAAATCACTTTCAATTTTAGTTTTACTACGAAGGCTCTGAGTTGGTTTGTAACCGTCCAACCAAATGTACTCAAGTTTAGCTTTTGCCATGATTTTGTTATTGGATTTTTTAATATTTGGTTAATTTCCTTATTTCTTGGTACAAATTTATACTTCTAAAATTGAATTTCACAAGAAAAAAATGATTTTTATGAAATTTTTAAACCTGCACCTGTTTTTTTGCTTGATTTGAACTATTCTAATGTCTTAAACAATAGTAAACTTTTGTTTAAAGAAATTATATTTTGTTATTATCAAATTTACAATACTTTATTTCGTAAATCAAAATTTTCACAGAATTAAATATAAAGTTCTTAAAATAGTCAAATTTTTTCTTTGGTTATTTTAATATTGATAAAATTGTGATATTTGAAGGTTTTCAAATTTTGTATTAAAAGCCCAATTTTGGCTATTTTTTTAAATTTTATCTCCGAATAATTAATAAAAAATAAATTTCAATTACATTTATAAGTGAGTTTAAAATTTGGTGGTATTAATGAGGATATGATTGAAGTAAAAGAGAGTTTTTCTGATTTTTAATTAATATCCAAATAGATTATCCAATAACATTCAAAAAATAATCTGAATTAATTTATATGGCAATTGCAAGATTTAAAGCACTTGAGTTAGCTCAATCTCGCCCGACGGTAGCAGTGAAAATACCGACAGAGAAAGTAACAGACTATTATGGAAGCAATACTTTTAATGATGAAGTGATGCGTTCTTTGTTGAGTCCAGAAGCTTATCTGAAAATTACAAACGCGATTGAAGATGGTAAGAAAATTGATAGAGAAGCTGCCGACGAGGTAGCCGCTGCAATGAAATCTTGGGCTTTATCGAAAGGGGTAACACACTATACTCACTGGTTTCAACCTCTGACAGGTACTACTGCTGAAAAGCACGATGCTTTTTTTGATATTACAGGTAAGGGTAAAGCTGTAGAAAAATTCAAGGGGTCGGCATTGGTTCAACAAGAGCCTGATGCATCTTCTTTCCCTAATGGTGGAATTCGCTCTACTTTTGAGGCCCGTGGTTATACCGCTTGGGATCCTTCTTCTCCTGCATTCATCATGGAAAACGTAGCAGGTACTGCTACTTTATGTATTCCATCAGTATTTGTTTCTTATACTGGCGAGGCACTAGACTATAAAACACCTTTGTTGAAATCAGGTGAATTGATTGATAAGGCAGCTACTAAAGTAATGAATGAATACTTCAATCGTGAGGTTTCAAAAGTAACAGCTTCGGTAGGTGTTGAACAAGAATACTTTTTGGTGGATGAAGCATTGTATAATGCTCGTCCAGATTTAATGATGTCTGGTAGAACTGTTTTCGGACACTCGCCAGCGAAAGGGCAACAGTTGGAAGACCATTACTTTGGCTCTATTCCTTCAAGAGTAAATGCCTTCATGGTAGATTTTGAACTTGAAGCTTTGAAACTAGGTATGCCAGTGCGTACACGTCACAACGAAGTAGCACCTGCACAGTTTGAAGTTGCTCCGACTTTTGAAGAAGCAAACTTGGCTTGTGACCATAATGCTCTTTTGATGGACTTAATGAATAAAGTAGCCGCAAAACATAAAATGCGTGTACTTTTCCATGAAAAACCATTTGCAGGCATCAACGGTTCTGGTAAACACAATAACTGGTCGTTGGCTACTGATACAGGTGTAAACCTTTTAGGACCATCTACTAAGCCAAAAGAAAATCTTCGTTTCCTTACTTTCTTTGTAAATACGATTAAGGCAGTTCACGATTATGCCGATTTGTTGCGTGCCTCTATCGCAACAGCGGGTAACGAACACCGTTTAGGTGCAAATGAAGCACCGCCAGCCATCGTTTCTATTTTTATTGGTACAGAAATGACGCGTGTATTGAATGATTTAGAAAATCTTTCTGAAATGCACGATATTAAATTAGAAAAAGGCGATAACGTTTATTTAAGACTAGGTATCAATAAAATTCCAGCCCTTCTGTTGGATAATACTGATAGAAACAGAACTTCTCCTTTTGCTTTTACAGGGAATAAATTTGAATTCAGAGCCGTTGGTTCATCTGCCAATTCGGCAGCCCCAATGACGATTTTGAACACGATTGTGGCTAACCAATTATTCCAATTCAGAGAAGAAGTAGACGTATACCTCGAAAAAGGTATCAAGAAAGAATTAGCGATTGTTGAAGTATTGAAAAAGTATGTAAAACAATCAAGAAAGATTCTTTTTGAAGGAAACGGATATTCAGAAGAGTGGACACAAGAGGCTGAAAAAAGAGGATTGTCTAATCTAAAGACAACGCCCGAAGCGTTATTGAAATACTTAGATAAGTCTGCAGCAGACTTGTTTTCTAAGCATGGTATCTTCAATGAGATTGAAATGCATGCTCGCTACGAAATAGAAGTTGAAAATTATATCAAGAAAATCCAGATTGAATCGAGAGTAGTAGGCGATTTAGCCATTAACCACATCGTTTCAACTTCTTTGAAATACCAAACACAATTGGTTGATAATGTTCGTGGACAAAAAGAAATCGGTATCGACCCACAATATTATGCTCCGACGATTGAAATCATCAAGAAAATATCTATCTATACTTCTAAAATCAATAACTTGGTTGATGAGATGACTGAGGCTAGAAAAGAAGCCAATAATGTAGAAGATACTGCTGAGAGAGCTAGACTTTATAGTACTAAAGTGAAGAATTATTTTGAAGAAATTCGTTACTGCGTAGATAAATTAGAGCTTATCGTTGACGACGACGAATGGCCTTTACCAAAATACAGAGAGTTGTTACTTATCAGATAAGTGAATATAAAGCCTGAAAATGCCCACAACACTTTTGTGTTAGTGGGCATTTTTGCTATCTTTGACACATAAATTAATCTATTGTAATATGTCATTAAAATCAAATCCGGGACTTGACCCAAAAGAAATTGAACAGTTAAAAAAGGAATGCAAGGAAGCAGGAAAAAAGTTTGTTTACTTTGAAGACGAACTGAATGACGAACCTGATAACGTTGAAGAATTTGTTCACGTTCAGTTTGTTGGTGAATACAATGGACAAGAAGCAATTTTTGATGCCGTTATTTATTCTTTGCGTTTGCACTATAATAGTATCGTTTACGAAACAGCCGAACGCCAAGCAATGAAATCATTTCCTTTGTATGTGCCTGTTGAAAATCGTGATGAGACGTATACTGCCAATGAAGCAATGGATGAGGAAGTAGAATTGTTCATCACCGAATTGATTGAAGAAATAGAAGAAAATGAAGAAATTAAGCTTTCTGAACACTTAGAGATTGATGAAGATTTTGAATTTGGAATCGGTCTTGAGGTATGTTTGAACGTAGAAGAAGTAAATGATAGAGTGGTAACTAAATTTGTTGATGATTATTTATCAGGCAACTTCAAATTAGACCCAACTTTATATTCTTTTAAAACAGAAGCAGAAGACTAAGTAAGTGTTGTGAGCGGTCCGACGCCGCGGTGATGGGTAATTTGTTGAATTTTAAAGTATTAATCACTCATTCACTCATTCATTAAATCGCTCAATTACTTAACAAATATAAATGTTTAACGCTGTACCCATTTGGTTGAAGGCAATGATTAATGTTGCTGGGTTTCTTTTGTTTTTTATTTTCTTTGCTGGGCTTGGTAGAATTTTATTTGCCTACTTATTAGCAAATATTTATGGGATTAGCTTAAACCAACTGTATGAACTGAGTAGTCAGCCAAAGCATCATGATAAACTATTGTTGCAAGAATTAGGCGGAGTAATCGTTGAAATATTGGCAGTTTGGCTTTTTCCAGTACTCTTAGGAAATAAACTTACCTTTAAACAGTTCGGTCTCGACTGGAGAGGAAAAACAAAAGATTTTGCCAGTGGATGCTTGTTAGGCATTATTTTAATTACTGCGGGATTTATAATCATGAAAATTATGGGATTTGTTCAAGTAGTTAAGCTTGAGTTTCATCCCATAATCTTCATGTCATACATCATCTTTTTTGTATGTGTTGCCATTTCAGAGGAACTCATGGCTCGTGGGTATGTACTAAGTACCTTAATGAAAGGCATGAATAAATACGTGGCCCTCAGCACGTCTGCATTAATCTTTTCAGGGTTACATCTGATGAACAATCATATTGCCCTCGTTCCGCTATTCAATCTGGTTTTGGCGGGTTATTTACTCGGCATATATTTCATCTTTCACAAAAACTTGATGTTTCCTATTGGACTACATTTTACTTGGAATTTCTTTCAAGGAGCCGTTTTTGGCTTTGAAGTATCAGGACATAATATACAAGGCGTTATCACCCAAAATGTAATGGGTAATATCCTATGGACTGGTGGAGAATTTGGCTTTGAAGGCTCAATAATCGCTGTTCCAGTAGTAATGGCTGGTATCTTATTTATTTACTTTTGTTATAGCAAAAAATCTTCTTTGGAAAAAGAATCACTTTCTAAGCTTCAGGAAGACTAATTACATGAATATATTTTACGAACCCAATATCAAGCAAACCCATTTATTGAACGAAGAGGAGTCTCGTCATGCTATCAGAGTTTTACGCCTTACGGTGGGAAGTAAAATCTATGTAGTGGATGGCAACGGAGGATTCTATACTTGTGATATAAAGGTGGCACATGAAAAAAAATGTGAAGTACGGATTTTGGAAGAGCAACAAAATTACGAGCATCAGGATTTTTACATTCATTTGATAATTGCCCCTACCAAAAATATGGATAGGATAGAGTGGATGGTAGAAAAATGTGTAGAAATGGGGATTCATGAAATTTCTTTTATCCAAAGTCGTTATTCTGAACGGAAGGAAATTAAGATAGCAAGGGTTGAAAAAATAGCTATTGGAGCAATGAAACAATCGCTAAAAGCATTTCTGCCCAAGATTAATGAGATGATTAGCTGGAAAGCGTTTTTACAAAAAGAGATTGCTGAAGACCAAAAAATGATTGCTCACTTAGAAGAAGGTGATAGGAAATTGATTCAGGAGTTGGCAACCAAAAAAGGGAATTATGCTGTCATGATAGGGCCAGAAGGCGACTTTACTCCCGAAGAAATACAGCAAGCCTTGGCAAAAGGATTTAAGCCAGTTACGCTAGGCAAAAGCAGGTTAAGAACTGAAACGGCTGGATTGGCAGCCTGTTTTGCTTTAAATTTAATTAATCAATAGTAAACCAAGCAAACAAAAATGAAGAATACCGCTAAAAGCATTTCCTATATTTTGCTGTTGACTTTTTTGTTGGTTGTTAATCATCAAAGCTTTGCTCAGTATTCGTTTAAAATTGCTAAAATGAAATATGGGGGCGGGGGCGATTGGTATTGTAACAAAACGTCTTTGTCAAACCTTATTAAATTTTGCAATAGTAATCTTAGAACCAACATTGCTCCAGAAGAGGATATCGTAGAGCCATCAAGTCCTGAATTGTTTACTTATCCATTTGTGCATTTAACAGGACACGGCAATGTAGTTTTTAGCGAAGCTGATGTTATAAACCTTAGAAAATATTTAGTAGGTGGAGGATTTTTACACATTGATGACAACTATGGGCTGGATAAATTCATTAGAAGAGAAATGAAAAAGGTTTTTCCAGAACTAAGTTTTGTTGAATTGCCATTTAACCATCCTATTTATAGTCAGAAATTCAAATTCCCGAATGGCTTACCTAAAATACACGAACATGATAACAAGCCTCCGCAAGGTTTCGGCTTGATTTATGAGGGACGATTGGTCTGTTATTATACGTACGAGTGCGATTTGGGCAATGGCTGGGAAGACCAAAGTGTGTATAATGACCCCGAAGGTATCAGGATGAAAGCCTTGCAAATGGGGGCAAATCTCCTTTCATACTCGCTAACATCGTTTTAAACCTTGCAAATGTCAGAATATGAAAATATTTAAACCTTTTCACCAAACATTCGGTAACTTTGTTGAAGGTTTAGTGTTATTCTTTTAATGAGAAATAACTAAGGACTTTCTTTTTAATGCTCAATCACAGAACAAATTAAAATAACAAAATATAATCATGCAATTGGTATTGCCCGCTTTCATCTTTCATTGGTATTTATCTTTATTTAGTCAAACGTTTTTCTTACATCGTTATTCAGCACACAAGATGTTTACGATGAATAAATTTTGGGAGAAGTTTTTCTATTTCCTTACTTATGTTTCTCAGGGTTCATCTTATTTAAGTCCACGTGCCTACGCAATTTTACACCGTATGCACCATGCTTTTAGCGATACCGAAAAAGACCCACACTCACCACATTTTTCAGATAATGTGTTTGCTATGATGTGGAAGACAAAAGATATTTACAACGCTTTGTTGAATAATCAATCTAAAATTGAGGAGCGTTTTGACCACAATTATCCATTTTCAAGAACGATTGAAAAAGTGGGAGATCACTGGATGTCAAGGATAGGCTGGGGCGTTGCTTACGTATTGATGTACGTAATAGCCTTTGTTTATTTTGATATGCACTGGGCATTTTTCTTTTTGTTACCAATCCACTTTTTAATGGGACCTGTCCATGGTGCTATTGTAAACTGGTCTGGTCATAAATATGGCTATCAAAACCATGATAATAAGGACAAATCAAGAAATTCATTAGTATTTGATTTCCTAATGATGGGCGAGTTATTCCAAAATAACCACCATAAATTGCCAAATAGTATGAATTTTGCTTCAAAATGGTATGAATTTGACCCTACTTATCCAATGATTAAACTATTAATCTGGCTAAGAATTATCAAACCAAACTTGAGCAAACCAGCTAATGCTGAGTTTTAGGTGATTCGTATTTGTTATTATCCTGTCCTTACTTTTCTTGTCTTGATACAAGAAAAGTAACAAAAGAAAATCAAGAATTCCTAAACTCGCTTCGCTCAAACAGTAGGAATTCAAGGGTCATTAATCAAAAAAAGCGGTCAAAATTAGTTTTTGACCGCTTTTTTTGATTCTAAAATTTGGAATAACTCATGTTTGAATGATTTGGATTAGTAATTATAGTTCGGCTAGAAACGTAATATTAGTAGAAGTATCCTGTTAAATCCTGTCAGCGCCATCGAGGAAAAATATCTCGACTTAATTATGCTATTATTTAAGGGTATGTTTAACTCACATGGTTTTAGATAAATTGGATATTTAGAAATATATGCATAGTTTTAGAAACGGGACTAAAACCACCATACAACAAACAACTAAATAACTAAACTTACAAAAATGAAATTTTCTGAGGGCGTACAAAAAGCAATTCCGTTTGGCTATCTGTTCCTGATAGTATTGGGCATATTTAAAGAAGGGGTAATGTTTTATCAAGTTGGGATAAATATTTTAAAATATTCAACCATTACCGACATACTAATAAGTCCGATAGTCGATTTAGCTTCCTTTCCAATTATATTAATTTTATTATTAATGCTTATAGCCTTTTCATATTATTTCCCAGCTTACCTATCAAAAAAAAGGGATAAAGAGTGGGTGAAAAGATTATCGGGATTAAAAGGTAAGGGGGAATTAGATAATGAAAGACTTGAGAACCATTTTACCAACCTTTTTGTAAAATTTATGGCATTAACGCTATTTTCATTCTTCGTTGGAATAGGTTTGGGAAAAGGATTAGGCTTATCAAGAAGAATAAAGGAAGATGTACTTGAATATAAAACTACCCTTAATTTTAGCAGTGGTGAAGCAGAGCAAGTTTACCTAATAAATTCAAATAGTTTGTATTACTTTTATTTGAAAAAAGGTAATAAAAATATAAAAATAGCTCCTATTGGTGCGATAAAGAGTGTTGAACTACCAACTAGTAAGGAGTTTAAATAAGAAAGGAACGTTATGAAAATATTTATCACTAGGGAGGGACTTAAGTCCCTCCCTAGTGATAAATACACAGCAATCTACCTACAATTTTCTATCAATTTCAAAGGCTTCCAAGTAATCAGATACTCTTTTTACAAATTGTCCACCTAATGAACCATCCACAATTCTATGGTCATAAGAATGAGAAATAAACATCTTTTGACGAATACCTAACAAATCACCTTGTGGCGTTTCAATCACAGCAGGTTTTTTCTGAATAGCTCCAAACGCCATAATGGCTACTTGTGGCTGAACAATAATAGGCGTACCCATGATGTTTCCGAAAGTACCAATGTTCGAGAAAGTATAAGTGCCACCCTCTAAATCCTCAGGTTTAAGCTTATTTTCTCTTGCTCTTTTTGTTAAATCATTAATTTTCTTGGTCAGACCAATTAAATTATAAGAATCGGCATTATGGATAACTGGCACAATTAAATTACCATTAGGCAACGCAACTGCCATTCCTACATTGATATTCTTTTTATAAATAATTCTGTCCCCATCTACCGACGCATTAATTTGAGGAAAGTCCTTGATAGCCTTAACGATAGCTTCTAACAAAATAGGCGTATAAGTAATGTTTTCGCCATATTGCTTTTTGAAAGAATCTTTGATATTGTTTCTCCAGATGGCTACATTCGTCATATCTGTTTCTACGAAAGATGTAACGTGAGGAGCAACCCTTTTAGAATCCACCATTCTTTCAGCAATCATTTTACGCATCCTGTCCATCTGAATAATTTCATCATTGCCAGATATGAAAACAGGAGAAGCGTTTGAAACTACTTTTTCAGGAGCTTTGGCTTGTGGTGTTGCCTTAGTCGTTTTACGTTGTTCTAAATAACTAAGAATATCGTGTTTTGTTACTCTTTGGTCTGCACCCGTCCCTACAATGGCATCGAGCTCGCTCTTAGAAATGTTTTCTTCTTTTGAAATACTCAATACCAAAGGAGAGTAGAATCTTGACCCATTATTAGAGGAAACGACAGCCTCTTGTGTAATTGGGTCAAGATTAATGCCTGTCAATATTTTTATTTCTTCAATTTCTTGTGCTAGTTGCTCCGAAATTACTTCTGCTTTTGTATTGTCTTTAACCTCTTCCTCTTCGGTGTTGATAATACAAATTGGCTTGCCAATTTCAGCGATTTCACCCTCTTGAACCAAAATCTCCGTTAAAATGCCTGATTGAGAGCAAGGTACTTCAGTATCAATTTTATCAGTAGCTACTTCCAATAAATACTCATCGGCATCAATTTTCTCGCCTACACTTTTAAGCCACTTCAAAATAGTAGCCTCCATGATACTTTCGCCCATTTTGGGCATAATTACTTCGATTAAAGCCATGTTGTTCTTAATAAATTCAGAATGTTGATTGCTGTAAGATGAATGTTTTGTTCGCGAAACCCACCCAATTGCAATTTTTTTGTGATTGTTTTACTTTCGGTAGCGATGGCAATCCAGATAGTACCTACAGGCTTGTCAGGTGTTCCGCCATCTGGTCCAGCAATTCCGCTCGTTGCTAATCCAAAAGTTGTATTACATAATTTGCGAATATTTTCTGACATTTCGATAACTGTTTCCTCTGAAACTGCCCCGAATTGTGCTAAAGTCTCAGGTTTTACGCCCAACTGATTAATTTTAACACTATTGTCGTAAGAGAGTATTCCTCCCATAAAATACGCTGAAGAGCCAGCCACTTTGGTGAATTGATGCCCCAAATATCCGCCAGTACAACTTTCTGCTACTGAAACAGTCAGACCTTTTTCTTTCAATAAACGCCCAATTGCCTCTTCTAGTTCTTCGTTGCCATAACCATATACATAACTTTGAATAGTAGGTAGTACTTTCTCAAATTCCTCTTCTACTTGTTTTTCTAGCAAAGAAATGTCTTCTCCAAAGCCCGTCAGACGGAGCTTTACACTGCCCATTGAAGGCAAATAGGCCAGTCTGATGTGCGGAGGCAAGGCATCTTCCCAAGCGTCAATCATTTCGGCTAACAAAGATTCTCCAATACCTACTGTACGAATTACTTTATGGAAAATAACAGGCGTTTTAAAGTACGCTTGAATTTTTGGTAATAATGTCAGCGTCATTAACCCTTTCATTTCATAAGGCACCCCTGGCATAGAGATATATACTACACCGTTTTGTTCAAACCACATACCAGGTGCTGTTCCCATGGTATTTTTGATATAGTTAGCATTGGCAGGTAATTCTGCTTGACCAAGGTTTAAGCCTGTTACTTCTCGTCCTCTTTTTCTGAAAAACTCTTGTAAATCTGTTAATGCTTCTGGATGTACTTCAAGGGTAGTGTTAAAATATTTACAAAATGTCTTTTTGGTAATATCATCTTTGGTAGGTCCTAAGCCTCCTGTTACAATTACTAAATCTGCTCGTTGGGTGGCTTCATTAAAGATTTGTAAAATAGCCTCCTCTGTGTCACCTACCGAAGATTTCCTGACAGTGCGAATGCCTATTTTATCAAGTTCAGCACTAATCCATTGTGTATTAGTATCAGTAATTTGTCCATACAATATCTCGTCACCAATAGTAATTATCTCTGCTCGAATCATTTTTATTTTTACCTTTTAGCTAAAGGCTTAGTCCTAATTGATTATTTTTGTTCAAAATTACACAAATTCAAGTGTTTTGGCGTTTAAATGACGATGACTTTACATAAAAATTTGTCAGTTTTTAATATTGTTAAATCTTGAAATTAAAAAAAATGAAAAGAATATTCTTAGGCCTATCCTTAATGTTTTCAGTGAGTAGCTGTAATTCACAGAATCTTGGAAATATCCTCAAGCAAGCGAATGATGTTTTGAGCAGTACTTCTGGCCCTTTAACCACGGCTGAAATTGGTAAAGGTTTAAAAGAAGCCTTAACCGTAGGTATCAAAAATAGTTCAGCTCAGGCTTCGGCTACAGATGGTTTTCTTGGAAACCAAGCTATTAAACTTTTGTTCCCACCTGAAGCACAAAATGTAGAACAAAAACTTCGTCAGATTGGCTTGGGGGCTCAATGTGATAAGTTTATTACTGCATTGAACAGAGGAGCAGAAAAAGCAGCAGAAAAAGCAGTGCCTATCTTCGTTGATGCCATCACACAAATGACGATACAAGATGCTGTGAGTATTCTAAAAGGAGACAAAGATGCGGCTACCAATTATTTAAAAAGAACTTCTTCGGTAGCATTAACCAATGCGTTTGCTCCTGTGATGGAAGAATCTATTAACTCGACGGGTGCGACAAAATTATACGGAGAAATTGCTACAACGTACAATAAAATTCCATTTGCGAAAAAAGTTAACCCAGATTTGAAACAATATGCAACTCAAAAAGCAATTGATGGGTTATTCCTTTTAGTTGCTCAAGAAGAACTCAAAATCAGAGAAAATCCTGCTGCTCGTGTAACGGATTTATTGAAAAAAGTCTTTGCAAATCAGTAGTATTAGCTATCAGCGCTGAGTTATGAGCTATTAGTTTTTTGGGCTACTTATTTCAAAAAACCATAATATAAAAAAGTACTAATTATTTATAATGAAACATTCTGAAATTAATTTTAAAGTACAATTAGACGACCAGAGTATTCCTGAACAAATACAATGGTCGGCCACAGACAACCCTAATGAAGGTATTGAAGAAACAAAATCTATTTTTGTAGGTGTTTGGGACCACTACCATAAAGGAACTTTAGCGTTACCACTTTGGACAAAAGACATGGACGTTTTAGAAATGAAACGTTTTTATATTGAAATCATCGGAAGTGTAGGAAATACTTTAGTAGATGCTACAGGTGATGAAAAAATGGCTAGTTTAATTGATAACCTTTGTAGAACACTTACTAAAAATCTGCAAGAAGAAATCAAGGCTGCTGAAAAAGGACAATAATTGATTGTTAATGAGTATTAAGTTCTAATCCTTTCTATTAGCAGGTGACTTAAGTCACCTGCTAATAGAAAGGATTTTGAGAATTATCTTATCAAAAGAATCTTTTTAAAAAGATATTATTTCGTTTTTACATCTTGATTTATTAAAAATCCAATAACATAAGAACTGAACAATCTTATTCTCTGAAGAGAGTGAGACGTATAATCGGGTCAAAGATTTAGCAATCATCCAATTTTAACCATGAAAAAAATATTAATGCTCGCTGTTTCCATACTGCTAAGCAATTTATCTTTCGCTCAGAAAGGAACAGCTTTTTTACAGGGAGGTAATCTTAAAACAGTTTTTGATTTAGCCAAAGCCCAAAACAAACCTGTACACTTAGAAGTATATGCACCTACCTGTCATGTTTGTAACGCTTTCAAACCTACTTTTGAAAATGCACAAGTAGGGAATATCTTCAACCAAAACTTTGTAAATTATAAGTTGGATATTACTTCGCCAGAAGGAGCGGCATTTTTGAATAAACAAGGCATTTGGATTCCCTCTACGCCCACACTTTTGTTTTTTGATAAAGACGTAAAGCTACAGCACATTACAGTATTAGGCGAGAATTATAATACTCCTCAAGCATTGATTGAAGCTGCTACGAAGGCAATTGACCCTAAGCAACGTACTAGTAATTATAAAACAAGTTACCGTTCAGGCAATCGTGATGCCAATTTCTTGATTGAATATGGATTTATGACCAGAATTATGCGGGATACGGTGGATAACATCAATGCGATGAATAATTATGCGAAAATCATCCCAGCGTCGCAATACAGCAATAATACCAGCTTTTTATTGTTGCAAAAAGTAATCATGGATGACGACAATGATATTTTTGAATACATGATTAACCATTTAGGCGAATTCAATGCCAAATATGATAAAACCCTAGTAAAACAAACTGCTGAAAACATCATTATGTATTCCTTATACAGTAGTCGCGGAATGCGTTATTCTGTTGCCAAAATCAATCAGGTAAGAGCCAACCTTGCTAAATTAGGCGTGGATAAAAAATCAATTAATGGAAGAGTTTGGAGAGAAGAATCAACGGCCTACTTTCGAGAAGGACAAGTGCCTAAAGCCCTTGCCGTATTAGATAGCTTGGTAGATGCAAAGACAGATAAAAAATCATATAAATTCTTAAGCGACTGGATTAAAGCCAGAAGTGCTGACAAAACAGCTTTAGCCAAAGCAGCCATTTGGGATGCTAAAAGCAAATAATTTTAGAGAAAAATCAATAAAAAAAGCGTCTTGAAACTTAATTTCAAGACGCTTTTTTTGTGTAACAATACATTAGTCCTAAAATAACTGATAGGTTAGCCCAAAACGTACAAACCTTGCAACACATTCGGTAGAGCCACCAACGTAACCAGCCTTATAACTTAAAAAACCATAAGAATAACCTGCATAAATACCCATTTTATTATAATTGGCTGAAACTTGAATTCTTGGTCTAACATCTGTACTAATGGTTTTTCTATCAACATCTGTTGTAAATACTGTTCCGTCAACGGCTGTTGCTTTTCCGCTTTCTTGCATCTTTAAATTTGCTCCAATATCAAAACCACCCGTTAAATCAATAGCTACTTTATTGGTATTAAAGCGATGTCCGAGAGAGGGAAAGATATTGATAAAGTCTGAACTTAAAATCGTTTTACCCGTAGCTTCTAGTTGATAAGTTGAATTTCCTGTATAACCATTGACGGTATTGATGATCACTTTACTTCTTAGGCTTTCATAGCCAAGGTCGAGCCCAAGAATAAAATTCCTTTTAGTGATTCTCTTTAAATTCCCTGAAAAACCATAAGAAATAGCTGACTTAGCACCAAATGGATTGTTGGTATGCCCACTTTGATTGTCATCATTGTAACTTATATATGAAACAGCATTGGCAGCTTTGCCAGAGAAAGAAAAAAGACCAGAATTTAATGCAAAATGTAGTTCTGTTTTCTGTGCAAAAGCACTTGTGAAAGCAATACATGTAAAAAAGGAGAGTAGATACTTTTTCATAAGATGGTTTAGTATTTTGAAAGATTAGCAACTGAGCTTTTAACGGCACAAAAGAAATAAAATTGGCAGATTAATCAAAGTTAAATGATTTGTGAAAAGTCAATATTTCGGTTTGAGTAGCTGTAACCCTTGCGGTTACCGTTTTAACTTACTTGACACGAGAATATTCGTTGGGCTTATGATTTATTTTATAGTTATTTCGACTGGAAGCCTTTTAATAGTCATCACTCGCATGGATGCGAGCGATTGCATTTGCGACATCTTGCCATTTTTTCTTGAAAAAGTCTTATGTTAGGTATTTTTTTCACTAAGTTTATGCCATAAAACAATCAAGCATTAAGAATATACGATTTGTTGTAAAATAGAATGGCACAAAATTATACTTTTAAAGATAAGTCGAAGCTTGAATTATTAAGGTTTCTGGAGGCTTATCAGATGGCGATAAATGAAAGTGTTATTTGCTCCGTAACTGATATAAACGGAATAATTATTTATGTAAATAATAAGTTTTGCGAGGCAAGTAAATACGCAGAAGAAGAATTAATAGGACAAAATCACCGCCTTTTAAAGGCTGATTATCATTCTTCTGTTTTTTTTAGAAAGATGTGGGAAACGATTTCGAGTGGTGAAATGTGGCGTAGCGAAGTAAAAAGTAGGGCTAAAGATGGCTCTTATTTTTGGCAAGATAGCATTATCCTTCCCGTATTTGATGAAAACCATGCCATTATTCAATACTTTTCCATTAGGATTCCTATCGATGAACGTAAGAAAGCAGAGGAGGAAAAGGAGCAACGTATTAAAGATTTAGAAGAGGTGCTTTTTAAGATTTCGCACGAGGTACGCCATCCTGTTACGTTGATGTTGGGGATTTGTAATATGTTTGACGAAGCGATGCTGTCACAGGAAGATATAGGCTCTTTTATCAATGCCATTAAACATGCTGCCGAAAAATTAGATGTTTATACCAGAGAAATAACGGAAGTTGTTAGCAAACTGAGAGATAAGGAAGATGGGCTTTAGGGATAGTTTAATGTTTATGAGTTTAAAGTTTAGGGTTTATGAGTTTTAAATCTACTTTAAACTCATAAACCCTAAACTCCTAAACTATTATTGGATATTGAAATACTTTAAAGCATAATTCCAGCCTTCAATAGATACTTGTGGTTTTGTTTGAGTGGGAACATTGTCGATAATAATGGTTTTTTCAGCTCCTGGAGCAATAGAAACGTAGTTGTCGTTATAGAATACGGGTAAGATACGTTCTTTCGTTTTTTCATCTACGACTGAAACCCTATTAAAGAAAGCAACAGGATTATTCACAGGATTACTCAATGTTACTTGTATTTTACCTGTTCCGATACTCTTTACAGCTACTTTTAGGTTTTCTACCGATTTCATTTTTTGCAAACCCGAATACATACCCTTGCTGTTAGGGTACCAGTACATATTATCGCTTACAATTTGTTTGTTTTCATCTAATAATTGTAATGATAAAAATGAACCTTCTTCCGCACCAATTTCTTCTAAAACCTTTTTGACAGAAAGAATTTTCTTGACAGAACTTGCTTCAATATAAGTAAACACCTGCGTGATTTCTTTTACTTTACCATTGATATCGTATGCTTTAGCCACCAACATCAAGTTTCTACGAGGCTTAAAGTCATTATTTACCATCATCAACATGCCATCTACTGGGTTTGCCATAATATGTACCAACTCGCTACCGCTTTTTAAACCATACAAACAAGCATTAGGGTCTAGGTAATAATCATACATTTGTCCACGCATGGCTGTCCACGGATTTTGGGTTTTCCAGATAATAACCCCTGTATACCATTCCCAAATGTGTGAAGAAAACCCTTCAATCAAACCACGGTATTGGTCATAATTGACTAATTGGGTTTTCAAACCAAAATCTTTGATATCTTTCGGCTTTCCATAAGGGTCTATAAACTGATTATAACCCACGCCCGTATAAGTATGGTATGTCCATACAGAATCAGGCTTTTGATTACTATCGTGATAAGGAACATTCAGGTTTTCTTTCGGAATAAAACGTTTTAATGATTCATAATCGCCCGTACCTACCGAACCAACTTCTGAATTAAAAGGAAAAGTACGTTGATTCCAGAATACATCTAGTGGTTGAATACCATAAGGACCATCACCATTTCCACCTAATGAATTAAACGACATTTCATCAGAGTTTGAATAATCAATAAACCAGCGAGTACCATCTAATTTTGGCAAGATTTCATCTCTAAGAGGTACTAAAATATCTTCGGGAGGGGTAATTTCATTACCTCCACACCAGATGGCTAAAGAAGGGTGGTTTCTTACCATTTTAATCATATCAGCCGCCGATGATAAAAATAGCTGATGATTATCAGGATAATTTCTTCGTGTCCACTGGTCTTCTTTTTTCATAGGGTCAACCCAACGACCGTTACAATCGCCTGACATCCAGAAATCTTGGAATACTAATAAACCGTAGCGGTCGCAAGCTTCGTAAAATTCTGGACGTTCTACCAATGCACCTCCCCAAATACGAATAAGGTTTAGGTTCATATCACGGTGAAAACGAATTTCAGCATCATATCGCTCATCTGTAAAGCGCAACATGGCATCCGAAATAATCCAATTACCCCCTTTGATAAATACTTTTTGTCCATTGACATAAATCTGGCGACTTGCTGTTAAGGCATTCCAATCTGTTTGTATTTCGCGTACCCCAACTTTTACAGCCTCTTGGTCAGAAACTTGTCCGTTTACGATAAATTCAAATTTTGTATCATACAATTCTTGCTTACCATAACCCGCTGGCCACCATAAACGAGGATTTTTTAAACTATAATTATCAAGGTTAACAATGGTAATGCTGTTAGGGGCAAGGCTAACTTTTTTTGAAACTTTATTGCCATCGATGGTATATACCAATGTTCCTTCAACTTTTACAGCAGAAGTGTTCTCTAAGTCAGCAGAAGCTTTGATAATGGCTGGTTTTTGTAGAGCATCGGGCAATCTTTTTTCTGGAACGAGCGTAATTACATGAGGGTCTTTCAAGTTTACTTTACCCGTTTTTTCAATATATACTTTATCCCAAATACCCGTGTTTCTATCACGAATCGGACGAATCCAGTCCCACCCAGCCGTATATTGTAGCGAAACATTCTTGGCAATAGTACCGTCCCCACCTTGTCCGCCATTGGCATTCCCAACGGTATAGGGTGGATATACTATGACTGCTAAACGATTGTTGCCATCTTTAGCCAACAGCTTAGTGATATTAAAAGATTGACGAAGAAACATTCCCTCAAATACTTTCTCGTTTACTTTTTTACCATTCAAAAAAACATCACAGGCATAATTGATTCCTCTGAATTTCAACCAAACTTCAGACCCATTAGTTGGCAAAACTTCTTTAAAGTCTTTCGCAAACCAATAAGTATAGTAGTCTCTGCCAGTATTATAAATATCTGGTATTTTCTCATTGTTCAATCCATAAAAAGGATCAGGAATTTCTTTGTTTGCCAACATACTTGTTAGCACTGTTCCCGGAACAACGGCAGGTTTCCAAGCCGAAAGCAAAAAATGAGGAGATGAAATCACCTCCCCATTTTCTTTCACGCTTTTGATGGGTGCACATTTCCAAGCACCGTTCAGCTCATATTGATTTTGAGCTTGTGAGTGAGTGGCCAATAGCAACAGCAAAAACACATGAATTTGTTTCAACATTAATTTTAAAAAATTGGACATAGTAGGGATTAAAATTATTAATATTTTTAGAAGTACACAGTAGGCTAGCATAAACCAACTTGCTAATCCTCATTTTGAATGATTGGCTAAATTTAATACATAATTTCTGTCATAATTATACTTATTTGTAAGTTTTAAGTTAAAAATGAGCAATTACACTTAAATAAAAAAGTAAAATCGGAAATATATGTTATTTTTTAATTTATCATATACTGAATTTACAAGTGATATTTCCCTAAAATGGTATTAAATAACCTTTCTGAAAATTGTATATTTTAATGAAAATATTATTTCTTTCTACTAGAATCCCTTTAAGTTGTATTCTTGATAAATGTTCAATCAAGAATACTATTGACTAGCTTAATGGCTAAATCTTTTTTGGAAAGAAAAGTCGGATTGATGCATTGCTATTTCATTATTACTAGTTTCAAGTTGTGCTTCTTGGGCATAAACCAACATTTTTTGCTCATAATCGCTGATAGCCGTTTCGATGGTTTCAAATTTTCCGTTGGTCAGGTTATCAGCTAATATTAATGCATCCATTAGTCCCGTATTCACGCCCTTTCCTGCAAAAGGAGGCATTAAATGGGCGGCATCTCCAATAAGGGTTATAGGCAAAGGACGATTATTAGTCCAAGGTTTATCTAAAGATATTTTTTTGGTTGGTAATCCAACAAAAAATGAAGTTGAGCGGAATAATTTTTTGTAACATTCGTGCCAATCCGAAAACATTATTGAAAGAAACGTAACAATGCTGTCTGTATGTTGAAAGTCTAATCCATTTTCATGAAGCCATTCTTCAGGCTTTCTAAAAGTTACGTTATAGGTCAATGCACCGTTGTTATTAGGGTTTGCCACTAAATTAATGCCTTTGTCTGCAGTCATAAGGATATTATTCTCGCATAATTGGTAAAACTCTGCACATTTTATGGCTGGTTGAATTACTTCGCCTTGTATGATAACAGTACCTGTATATTCAACTTCGGTATCTGTAAGATATTTTCTCACTTTGGACATTCCGCCATTGGCTCCGATAACAACATCTGCGGTGACATTAATATTATTTTCAAAATGTAAAATCCATTTACCATCGTATTCTTCCAGTCTCGTAAATTTCCTATCCCAAACAACGGTATCGCTTGTTAAGCTATTCAATAATATATTTCTTAAATCGTTTCTGTTGATTTCAGGAGTATCATATTGAGGTTTTGCAGTAAACAAGACGTTACCTTGTTCATCCGCTACGGTTCTGCCCATAGGTCTTGCTAAGGCATAATAACTTTCCAACAATCCTGCTTTTTGCAAGGCTATTTGCCCCGATTCTTTGTGCAAATCAAGCGTACCGCCCCAAATTCTTGTTTGTGCGTCTTTATCCCTTTCGTAAACAGTTATATCTATTCCTTCTTGTTGGAGTAATTTTGCGATTGTCAGACCAACGGGTCCTGCACCTATAATGGCTACTTTTTTATTTTGTAGTAACATGATTTTGTATTGTTTAAATTAAGCAATACAAAATTCTACAATACTTTTTCCTTAGGCTTGTACAAAAGCGACAAAATCGTTGCCTAGTAACTGCTGCTCTTTCTTTGCTTTTCTGGCAAATGCTGATGGCGTAGTGCCAGTGTAGCGTTTAAATTCTCTGCTAAGGTGAGATTGGTCGGTATAGCCCAGCTCATAAGCTAAGCCTGCAAGGTTGCAATCTGGATAAAGCCATAGATGATTTCGTACCTGCTCAAAGCGCATCAATCCAGACACATCCTTAACAGTATAGCCAGCAGATTGCTTAAAATTTCTTTCCAAAGTACGAACCGTTGCATGAGCCGCCTCCGCTACTTGGCTTACTGGCATCGTGCCGTTTGTTTCACTCATAGCCAATCCTGCTTTAAACAGCATACTATCAATCGCAATCTGCGACCGAGCATTCAATAAATATTGTTTTATATGAGCAATTGCTTCTTCTATCTTATCTGCATTAATAAATTCACCTAAAGTACCTTGAAGTTGAGCAATTGGATGTTCAAATATGCGTATTCCGTCTTTACTGGGTGGTAATCCAAGCAAATCGAAAACCGTCCAAGGAAAGCACCTGATGGCAATGATTTCTAAACAATCTTCCGTGTGAAAAACAATAGGTTGATTGAGTAAGCCTATCATAAATGGTGATGGTAAGGGCAGTAAACCTCCATTATGAGCAATGCTACAGGTAGTTCCGAAGTAAAAAATGATTTCAGCGTAGCCATCAGGTACCACCTCAAAACTTGATGGTAGCTCTCCAAATGCTATTTTGTCATACCAAAAGCATTTTATCGTGTCCCGAAGCTCTTCGGGTGGGTCAAATTCTTGATGGTGTGTATTTAGCATATTGGGAAAGTAAGATATATGAAAATGAAGGAAAATAACGATAGATTATTTCAAAAACGTCTTATTTTATGTCTGTAAAAGTAATTTAAATCAGAATTTATACCTAATCCTCAATGAGGGTTGTTATGATATTTTATCTCAATTTTAAAGTTCAATAACGTGTTTGATGTCATTCAGCGAATTAATTTTATTACTTCTCTGAAATCAATTATTTTCCTGTTTTAGTATTGTTAATGTTTTCAGTTAATTTCACGTAGAACTATAAAATTTCTCAAATGAATATCAAATCGGACAAAACCATTATTCTATTATTAATACTCCTCAGTACCCAGTTCAGCACCCAAGCCCAGCCTATAAAACCTATGCCTGCTGGAGAACTTTTGTTGAATTTGAAAAAACTCAATGTGCTTGGTACTGCCATGTATATTGCCGCTCACCCAGATGATGAAAATACCGTAATGCTTTCGTGGCTAGCCAAAGAACGTAAAGTAAGAACTGCTTATTTATCAATTACACGTGGTGATGGCGGACAAAACTTGATAGGTTCAGAACTAGGCGATTTATTAGGATTGATTCGTACACAAGAACTACTAGCGGCTCGTGCCATTGATGGTCCAGAGCAATATTTTACCCGTGCAAACGATTTTGGGTTTTCTAAAAATACCGAAGAAACCCTACAAATTTGGGGAAAAGATGCCGTATTGGCAGACGTAGTTTGGCGTATTAGAAGCCTTCGTCCAGATGTAATTATTTGCCGTTTTCCGCCTGATGCTCGTGCAGGACATGGCAATCACTCTGCTTCGGCTGCTTTAGCAGAAGAGGCTTTCAAACTGTCGGGCGACCCAACCAAATTTCCTGAACAATTAAAATATGTAAAACCTTGGCAAGCCAAAAGAGTCGTTTGGAATACGTTTAATTTTGGTGCTGTTTCTCAGAAACCCTCAGAAGGAACTTTTATACCAGTTGAAATAGGGGGGTATAACCCACTATTAGGAAAAGCATATTCTGAAATTGCAGCAGAAAGTCGTTCTCAACATAAATCACAAGGTTTTGGTGTACCTCGCACACGTGGTTTAAGACCAGAATATTTTGTACATAAGTTTGGAGATTTAGCTCAGAAAGATATTTTTGATGGCGTTGATTTAACGTGGAGCAAAGTAAAAGGAGGAAAAGAAGTAGAAGCTTGGATTAACCTTGCCATCAATAGTTTTAATCCCGAAAATCCTTCTACGATTGTTCCTTCTTTGTTAGAGGCCTACAAAACATTGTTAAAAGTTGACGATGAATATTGGAGGGCTCAGAAGAAAAAGGAATTAGAAAACATTATTATTGCTTGTACAGGATTATACTTTGAAGCTAATCCTACTGAATATTCAGCATCGGCAGGTGAAAAAATTAGCGTATGGGCTACTGCTGTAAAGCGTTCAGACTTTGCAGTAATCTTACAGAAAATACGCTTAATTGGTTTAGGTAAAGACAGCACTTTTAATGTTAATTTGGGTAATAATGAATTACAACGAATTGCATTCTCGGTAGAAATTCCTAAAAATCAGCCTTTGACACAACCATTTTGGTTAGCAGAAAAGAAAATGGGTAAAGGAATGTATCGTGTAGATGACCAAACACTGATTGGCTTACCCGAAAAGCCAGCAGATTTACAAGCAGAATTTACATTTTTGATTGATAATCAGCCTTTCACTTTTAGCTCGCCTGTTATCTATAAATATACCGACGAGACCCGTGGAGAGTTGTATCGTACTTTCGAGATTCGCCCTGAAGTAACGGCTAACATTTCAGATAAAGTATATGTTTTTGCCAATGATCAAGCCAAAGAGGTAGAAGTAACCTTAAAATCTGGTAAAAGCAAAACCTCAGGAAGCGTTAGTTTAGCATTGCCAACTGGCTGGAAGTCAAGCCCAACAAGTATTGATTTTAGCTTAGATAATAAATACCAAGAAGCTAAGCTAGTATTTAAAGTAACGCCTTCTAGTACTACTCCCGAAGGCACTGTGAAAGCTATTATCAAAACAGCGAATGGTACTTATGACAGAGGAATTTTAACCGTAGCTTACGACCATATTCCACCACAAACACTTTTCCCATTGGCAGAAGCAAAAGTGGTGAAGTTGGACATTAAGACGAAAGGTAAAAATATTGGTTATATCGTAGGTGCTGGCGATGATGTTCCGATGGCTTTGCGTCAGATTGGATACAATGTAACGATTTTGACGGAGAAAGAATTAAATGAAGATTTATCCAAATTTGATGCCATTGTAGTAGGAGTAAGGGCTTACAATACGGAAGAACGTATTACTTATTATCAGAAAAAACTGATGGAGTACGTAGAAAATGGTGGTAACATGGTAGTGCAGTATCAGGTGAATAGCAACTTACAGAAAATTGAAACAGGTATTGGACCTTATCCGTTTAAATTATCAAGAGATAGGGTAACGGTTGAAGAAGCAGAAGTACATTTCTTGAAACCTGAAAGTATTTTGTTGAATACGCCGAATAAGATTACCGCAAAAGATTTTGATGGTTGGATTCAAGAAAGAGGATTGTATTTCTCAAATGATTGGGATGCAAAATATGATGCCATTCTATCATCTAATGACCCGAATGAGCCACCTGCCAACGGAGGATTATTGTATACAAAATATGGTAAAGGGAATTATATCTTTACAGGGTATGCCTTCTTCCGCCAATTGCCAGCGGGAGTTTCAGGGGCTTATAGATTATTCGCTAATTTGATTTCGGCAGGAAAATAATTTTTCCGACGCAACTAATGTAGAGAAAGAGCCGTAAGTGTAAATAAGATGCAAGTCTTCGATTCACTTAAACGAAAATTAACATGAAAAAAACACTCTTTGCTTTCTTAATCTCTACGTTGTTGTTTGCCATTTCTTGTAAAAAAGATGATGAAGTTTCACCAGAAGTGAAATTTAATGTTGCACTAAATGGCTCTGTTGAAGTACCCGCCAATACTTCAACTGCTACTGGTTCTTTTGTTGGAACTTATAACAAAACAACAAAAGTAATTTCATATACTATTAGTTATAATGGTGTTACACCTACGGCTTGGCATATTCACAAAGGAGCTGTGGGAGTAAGTGGTGGTATTATTTTTGGTTTAGGAACCACTTTTAATACTGCTTACTCAAGCACGACAGCTGCTTTGACAACTGAGCAAGAAACGGATTTGATGGCAGGTAATTATTATGTAAATATTCACAGTGCCTCAAAACCTGGAGGAGAAATCCGTGGACAATTGATTTTACAGTAATTTTAGCTGTAAGCTATAAGCTTTGAGCAATGAGATTTTTGCTTCTTTTAGCATTTAAAAAAGCGGTCAGAAAATTAATTTTCTGACCGCTTTTTTGTGACGTTTACTGAGATGGCATGACTTCAAGTCATGTCATCAGTGTTATTTATATAATACAATCCTAAAAATCATTTCCTATTAGCTGGTGACTTAAGTCCTACTGATTACCCATAAGTATATAAATGATTGATAATCAATGTTTTTATTCCTAGCGAGGGACTTAAGTCCCTCGCTAGGAATAAGAGCTTCAAGTAGTCAAGCTCTGACATGAGGCGTACGTCACTCGGTTTGAAAGGCGATTTAAGCCTATTTGAACCAATTTTATCAATAATTACATCTTCATTTCAACTTTTTAAACGATGTGGGTAATCAGTAAGACTTAAGTCACCAACTAATAGGAAGGGCTAGACTTAAAATTTACTAAAAATAAAAAATCTCATGGCTCAAAGCTTATAGCTCACAGCTAAAAACTACCTATTAAACTTAATCCTCAATACAGTAGCATCATATTTGCCATTCACAAAATTGCCTACTACTTCTAAACCGAACAATTTACCGATGCCAGATAAGCCATAACCAACTTCTACATATTCAAATTGTTGATTAGGCACTTTCAAATAATTGGCAAAAATAGATTCTTTCAATCCATAAATTCTAAGAGGAGTAATTTGAGTTAATAGAAAGTGATTAAAATCGTGTTGCGCAAATACTTCTAAATAATTACCCGTAGTACTATGTAAATAATAATCTAAGTTTCTAAAAGCATCAAATCTGAAAGAGCGGAGAATAGTCTGATTACCATTGAAATGGCGGTAATCAATAAAGTAATTCGGTTTTTGTATAAATCCACCGTAATTAGTCAAAACGTGCAAATTTCCCAACTTTTCTAAATCAAAGAATTGCTCATAAGAACCTTGTAGGCGCGAAAACTGACTTTCAGCTAATAATCCATTGGTAGATTTAAGTCTAAAAATAGGGTTACCAGTATTGATGGTATATTCACGGTCGTTGAATTTGCGTTTTTTGGCAAAAGGTCTCCAAATGATTTCGCCTTCGGTCAAAAACGTTTTATGATTATCAAAATCAGTATTGGCTAATTCGGTATTTTCTGGCGTATTCGAACTAAAACTTCTGTCTTTTACATCAATCCAAGGCTTAAAAGTCTCCAAATTTTTTAGGGCCATTCTTTCAGCATATTCTAGATTCACCCTAATCGTTACTTTCTCTGATAATCGATTTCTATATTCAACATTAGCATAATCTTTCTGGTAAATTTTCAGATAATTGCGTTCAGCCAACATCGTGTAGATGGTGTTAGCTGGTGTAGAAATAGGTCTGTCGTCATTAAATTGCTGAATGTATCGTCCTGTTCTTACTTCAACCGATTGCTGATTCTTTAAATAATAATACCCAAGATTCCAGTTAAGGGCTTTTCTTCCTAATGCATACCTTAAATCACCATAAATAGATTCCCTTTTAGTGAGTTTCTCACGAATATCATATCTTAAAGAAGCCTTTAAAAAATATCCATCTACAGTATTCACAAAATCTAACGAAGGAATTTGATCTAAAGGAGACGTATAGCTAAGAGATTTATTAAAGAAACCGAACAAATCATCTCTTTTTCCATAGTTATACGTTTTGCCGAAAATCAAATGTGAAAACTTAAAGGCGGGCAAATTCCTGATGGAATCTTTCTGGTATTGCTGTTCATTCGTTTTAGCGATGCTATCAGCTTGGGCATAACCTTTTATCTCCAAGTCTGTCAATGGCACTTGTCTTTCATCATTCCAGAAATCAGCACTACGTTTACTGTGGAGGCTATCAATTTCAATATTATACGACCGTACCAAATCTACATCTTCCCCTTTTTTCTTTCTCTCTTTCTTGTCTTCTTTTTCAGCTTCTTTCAAAAACTTGTTGAGTTGCTTACGCGTAACCTGTTTCTGATTAAGGGCTATTTTGCTATTTACTTTCTCGCTTTTCAATTCTTTTGCCTCCGCTTTATCAATTTTCTCATCAATTACCACAGGTCGTTGATGATACTTTTCGTTGACAGCAACGGTGTAGTTTCTAACGTTGGTAACATAATTAAAGAACCCTTTGAAACCAAAAGCATCAAAATCAGAACGGAAAGTATAATTGATTGGCAACCAGATTTCTTTATTAGGAGCAAAAATCATTTTAATCCTGTTTGAAATATTATCACTACTAAAGTGCAAATCCAGACTATGGATATACCAAGTATCTTCTATGATGTTGATAATACCATCAAATACATTATCATTTTTTGATTTAGGTATCACGCGTATTTTGTTTACCGTCTGCCCATTTTCTGTAAAAAAACCTTCATACTTAAATTTATAATAAGCCAAAGCTGTGGGTGACAATGGAGATACCATATCGCCAAACGGCTTAGGATTATAAAAGTTAGTGCGTGATACAGGAATAAAGTTTGTTCCTTGGCTTTGTAATTGTTTCGGTAAGTTGTTGCGTGTTGAAACTACTTTTTCTTTTACGGCAGATGGCTGTTTAAAAACAACATCATTGATAGATTCTAAGACATATACTTGTCCGATTTTTAATCCAGATTCCTTTTCAATTTTTTTACCTGCCAACATCTTTATCAAACCAGAAACCTCGCTTACTTGTCCAGTACCTTTCACATAGGTTCTGGCAGAATATTCATTGAGTTCTAAGATTTTGAAGCGAGCCATCGAAATAGCCTTGCGCATGATAGTATAGGCGGGATCTTCACTTTTGGCAGAAAACTCTACTTCTTTCAAGCTGATTGCTTGCTCTTCCAATACTATTTCAAGGGGTAAATAATCATTGTTAACGAGAACCTGTTTTTCTAAGGTTTTATGTCCTAAATATTGAAAGATGATGGTATAGCTCCCAGGTTCTAAGGAAAGTTCGTATTTACCATCTTCGTTAGCCATCGTTCCTTTTGGGCTACCTTTTACGATGATAGAGGCAAAAGAAAGGTATTCGCCGTGCGTATTTTTAATAGTTCCTTTTATTCCACCAGCAAATGTTAAAAAGCCAAAACAAATAGTGATAATAGTAGTAATAAGGATTTTGTTGATAAATGAATTCATAATAACTCAGTTTAAAGATTAATAGCTTTAATGTGATTAATAAAATACAGATGCAAGTTAAACGAAAAGGTTGCCTATATTAGACAACCTTTTGTTAAAAAACCCTAAATGTGATAACTAGTAAAGTTTTGGGATAATCGGTAAACAAGAAAAAGAGTCAGTAAAATAAAAAAACTTATTGCCCAAAAGCCCATGTAAGGAACTCGGGCATTACTTTGCTCCACGTTTGTTGATTATGTTCTCCGCCTTCTACTTGTCTGTAAACGATGTCTTTATTCTTTTTATAGCCATGTTTTTCTAATTCCTTCATTAAGTCGAGGGTATCATCAATGGCATCAATAATGCCATTATGGTTTCTATCAGAGGTTTCATCGTTGGTGCCTGCCTCAAACCAGAATTGTTGGTTTTTGTGATATTCCCCTTTTCTGACAATGTTGTGCATTATCCTATCATTTTCATCCGTATAGCCGTCTTCTTCAGCTTTTTGTCGCCACCATAATGCCCCAGAGAAAACACCCACTTTAGCAAATATCTTCGGATGATTCCAAGCAATGTCCATCGCGGATAATCCTCCTAAAGAAAAACCAGCCATTACTCTATTTTTTGATGATAATGAATAAGAATTTTCTAAAAATGGTAACAATTCTTTCAAAACAAAGTTAGCATGATGATGAGCCTTGTTTCCTCTGTTTTTATAGTCAGCTTGCGATGCCGTTCCGTATTCTTGTAAGCGTTCATTATTGGCGTGAATGCCTACGCATAAAATAGGAGATATTTTGTTGTCATCCATCAAGGACGAAATCCATTGTTTGATTTTCAAAGACTCAAAGTCTTGACCATCATTAAAAATAATCAAGTTGAGTGAATTATTTTTTTTTGGATATATTAAAGTGATATGAACAGTTCTATTTAGGTAGGCTGAATAAATATTATCCTCAATTTGAAGGATTTCTGAGGAAGAATTTTGTGAATATATAGTCATACGTCAATTAGCAATTTTTGGATTATTCCCGAAAATAAACAAATTGTTAAATATTTCACAGATAAATTATTCCAATGTTTTGTTTTGAAAGTTAAAAACAGTTTCTATTTTAGAGTAAAGATTCTATGTAAAACAGAAATCTGAGTAAAACACCTACTTTTATCCGAAAGTATTGTCAAGTGGTAATTTTATCGTAATTTAAATAGTCTAAATCTAGCTGTGAATAAATTTTTGAAATAATGTAAAACCCTCACCAACAAAATGCAAGAACGTTATATCAAGTATTATTCTCATCATCTCGGAGCAGATAATGAATTGTTGATTTTTGGAAATTGGGGCTATCCGGTCATTGTTTTTCCTACTACAATGGGGAGATATTACGAGGCAAAGGATTTTAAGCTAATTGAATCAGCAAAAAAGCAAATTGAAAGCAGCAAAATAAAAATTTATTGCCCCGATAGTATCGATAAATATTCTTGGTATGGCAAACACTTGCATCCCTCAGAGCGTATACAGAACCATATTTATTATGACCAATATTTAAATGAAGAATTGATTCCTGCCATCATGCGCGAATGCAATACCTCTAAAGTAGCTGTAGCAGGTTGTAGCTTTGGCGGTTTTCATGCCGCAAACTTTGCTTTTCGTCATCCTGATAAAGTATCACATTTGTTTACAATGGGTGCTGCTTTTGATATCCGCTCATTTTTGAATGGGTACTATAGCGAGAGCGTTTATTTCAACAATCCTCCTGATTATCTCCCTAATGCCATGCATCCAGATTTATGGCAGATGAACATCGTATTGGGTACGTGTAATGCTGATTTTTGCAAACCTGAAACCGAAAGGTTATCTAAAATTTTGGCGAATAAGAAAATCAATCATTGGCTAGATGTCCGTTGGCATGGAACACACGACTGGGATATTTGGCGAGAAATGTTCCCTGAATATTTGAATAGAATTTAATCGAAAAATACTTCAAGAATGAATTAATCATTCATCAAACCTGTAAAATTGAATTTTAGCATTATGAAAAAAATAGGTATTCTTCATGGAATGGAATCCTCTTTCCCAGAGGCATTTATAGAAAGAGTAAATCAAATAGCACCATCGGGCATCGTGGCCGAGCGAATGATTGTTGAGAAAGTAATACAAGGGGAATCTAGCGGATATGATGTCATTATCGATCGCATTTCTCAGGATGTCCCATTCTATAGAGCGATGCTTAAAAATACAGCCATGGCTGGTACTGCTGTTATCAACAATCCTTTTTGGTGGTCGGCTGATGAGAAATTTTTTAATAATGCATTAGCGTTAAATGTGGGCGTACCCGTACCCAAAACTGTATTGTTGCCCTCAAAAGAACGCCCCACAGATACGTCTGAGACTTCATTCAGAAACCTGAAATTCCCATTACCTTGGGGAGATATTTTTGATTACATCGGTTTTCCTGCCTATATGAAACCTCACGCTGGTGGTGGCTGGAAAAGTGTTTATAAGGTAAGAAACCCCGACGAATTGTTCTCTGCTTATGATGAAACCGACCAGTTGGTGATGCTTTTGCAGGAGGAAATTACTTTTACAGATTACTTCCGTTGCTATTGTATCGGAGGCAAAGAAGTAAGAATAATGCCTTATGAACCAAGAAATCCACATCATTTACGCTATGTAGCCGATATGCCTACAGGACCAGCAGCCAAGAAACTATTAGCAACGGTGAAAGACTATGTGCTTAGGCTGAATAAAGCGTTGGGCTATGATTTCAACACTGTTGAATTCGCTATAAAAGACGGAATTCCTTATGCGATAGATTTTTGTAACCCTGCACCAGATGCAGATATTAATTCTGTTGGTCAGGAAAACTTTGAATGGGTAGTAGAAACTGCGGCTAAAGTAGCGATTGACCGTGCTAAAAAACATAAACCTGGTAAAGACAACCTTACTTGGGGTACTTTCCTTACGTCGTCAGTAGCAGGGAATGCAAGAGATACCATTTTAGACAGTAAAAAATAATGATGTTGTAAAACATGAGTCATGCCTAATTTTTTATAAAATAGCGAGTTTGGCAGGATTTATATTTATTATTGTCTTGTCCTTACTTTTCTTGTCTTGATACAAGAAAAGTAACAAAAGAAAATCAAGAATTCCTAAACTCGCTCCGCTCAAACAGTAGGAATTCGGTATGCCTCAATCATAAAGAAACGGTCTGAATTAGTTTTTAGATTGTTTTTGTGATTTTAAAATTTGGGATGACTCATGTTTTCAGCCCTTAAACCTTCCAAACTTATGCCTTTATTTACCATTGGAATTGAAGAAGAGTTTCAGACTATCGACCCCGTAACGCGGGAGTTACGCTCGCACATGAGTAAAATTGTTGAAGGCGGGCAGATTATTTTACAAGAAAGAGTAAAAGCCGAAATGCACCAAGCTGTTGTGGAGGTTGGGACGAATATTTGTTATAATATTCAAGAAGCAAGAGAGGAGGTAACCGACCTTAGGCGAAATATTATCCAACTTGCCGAACAAAACAACCTTCTATTAGCAGCGGCAGGTACACATCCGTTCTCAGATTGGCAAGACCAACTGATAACGCCGAGTCCGCATTATGATTCTTTAATCGATGAAATGCGTGATGTTGCCAGAGGTAACTTGATTTTTGGGTTACACGTGCATGTGGGCATCCAAAGTAGAAATGAAGGCATACAAATATTGAATGCTGTTCGTTATTTCTTACCCCATATTTATGCGCTTTCTACCAATTCGCCTTTTTGGTGTGGAAGAAACACTGGTTTTAAATCATATCGTTCAAAAGTATTCGATAAATTTCCTCGTACAGGTATTCCCGAGTTTTTTGCCTCTGCTAGTGAATACGATGAATACATCAATTTGCTTGTAAAAACAAAATGTATCGACAGCGGAAAGAAAATCTGGTGGGATATTCGCTTGCATCCTTATTATGACACCATTGAATTTAGAATTTGTGATATTCCGATGCGAGTTGACGAAACCATTTGTTTAGCAGCATTAATGCAGGCTTTGGTGGCGAAAATCCATAAGTTGTTAAAACAAAATCTGAATTTTAGGTCGTACAGAAAAGTATTAATCAATGAAAATAAGTGGCGAGCAGCCAGATATGGTATTCAAGCAAAATTGATTGATTTTGGGAAACAAGAAGAAGTGCCTTATAGTGATTTATGTGATGAACTACTAGATTTTGTGGATGATGTATTGGATGAATTAGGAAGTCGCAATGAAGTAGCTTATATCAAAGAAATCCTTAAAAATGGTACTGGCGCAGACCGTCAGTTAGCAGTATTTGAAGAAACTAACGATTTGAAAAGTGTAGTAGATTATATCGTTCAAGAAACAAGATTTGGTATTTAAAAGGGTGATAAAGCTATGTTAAATTTTATTTTGTATTCCGTAACAAATTGATTTTAAGGCTATTTTTAGTAAATTGCGTCGATTTAATAAGTTAAGTAGAGATTAAATATTTGATAAAAATTCATATCAACAAATTTACGATGCAAAATATTTCGACAGAAAAACCACTAAAAATAGCAGTTTTAGATATGTATGACAACGTAGCTGGTGAAGGCATGCGTTGCATTATTAATTTGGTTAACGAATTCAGAATACAAAAAAATATTGAAGTAAATACACAGGTTTTCAACGTTCGAGCGAATACTGAGCTTCCTGATTTGGCATACGATATTTACATTTCTTCAGGTGGACCTGGAAGTCCATTACCTTCTGATGAAGCTTGGGAAAAGCCATATTTTGCTTTAATTGATTCAATATTAGCACATAATAAATCAGAGGAAGTATTGAGTGGAGAAATCGCTCCCAAATTCTTATTTTTGATTTGTCATTCTTTTCAGTTAGTAGCACGTCACTTAGAAATTGGAAAAGTGACCAAAAGAAAAAGTACATCCTTTGGTGTATTTCCTGTGAATCCCATTGATAAAACAATTAAAGAAGCATTATTTGAAGGCTTGCCTGAGCCATTTTATGTGGTAGACTCTCGTGATTATCAATTAGTAAGTCCCAACTTGAAGATTATCAAAGAGTTAGGTGTTCAGATTTTACGCATGGAAAAAGAACGTCCACACGTAAACTTAGAGCGTGCTATTATGGCTATCAGGTTTTCTAACGAAGTATTTGGTACACAGTTTCATCCCGAGGCTGATGCACAAGGTATGCTAAAATTGCTGATGTCGGATGAAAAAAAGAAAGCTGTGATAAAAACGCATGGAGTTGAAAAGTACAACGATATGATTGCGAAGCTGGACGACCCTGATAAAATCATGCTGACAGAATCCATCATTATTCCAAAATTTCTTGAAAAAGCCTATTCAACCATCAGTCAAAAAGAACTTTTTGGAGAAATGGCATAATTTGTTTTGAAAATATCCTTGTTATGCAAAAAGAAATCAGAGCTTCATTTAATCAATCCTTTTCTGAAGTAAAGTATCAAGAATTTTTGGCAGATTTAAACAATGCTACGCAAGACTCTCTTGAGTTTAGAGTAGCAGAAACACCTGTTTTTGTCCCCAAATCTTTGAAAGATAAACTCATAAGTACTTGTGAAAGTATTATTGATGTAATAGTAGGGGATGATTTTAAGATGAAGACTGATAAGGCTATACCAGCGGAACAAAATGTGCCTAATGAAAATGAACATACATCTTTCTTAGCCATTGATTTTGCAGTTTGTCAGGATAATCAAGGTGAGTTTGTGCCACAGTTGATAGAACTACAAGGTTTTCCTTCATTGTTTGGGTTTCAGTATTTATTGTCTGAAACTTTTCAAAAGCATTACAACATTCCTGACGATTATGATTTTTTGTTTAATGATTTTGATAGAAAATCATACGTTGAGGCTTTTAAAAAACTAGTAGTTGGCGATGAGCAACTTGAAAATGTTATCCTTTTAGAGATTTATCCTGAGAAACAAAAAACAAGGGTTGATTTTGAAGTAACCGAAAAATTGATTGGTGTTAAAGCTGTGTGTCTTACCAAAATCATTAAAGAAGGACGTAAACTATTTTATATTAACGATGGTGTAAAAACACCTATTCATAAAATATACAATCGTTTGATTTTTGATGATTTAACAAATTTCCCAGATTTACAAACAGCCTTCAATTTAACAGATGATGTTGATGTTGAATGGGTTGGGCATCCCAATTGGTTTTTTAGGATTAGTAAATACACCATGCCATTTTTGAATAATCCTTATATTCCTGAATGTAGATTTTTGAGTGATTATGCAGGCAAGTTTCCTGAAAATTTATCAAACTACGTATTAAAGCCACTTTTCTCTTTTGCAGGAACAGGGGTGAAAATCAATATTACTGAAAGTGATTTAACTGCCATTACCGACCCTGAAAATTATATTTTACAAAGGAAAGTAAAATATGAACCTGTCATACAAACTACTGATGGCAGTGCAGTAAAGTGCGAAATCAGGATGCTTTATATTTGGCAAAAAGAGGAAGCAAGACCAATACTATTAAGCAATTTAGCCCGACTTTCAAGAGGAGAAATGATTGGAGTACGCTTCAATAAAGATTTTGATTGGGTAGGGGGTAGTGTTTGTTTTATGGAGAGATGATATCTACCTAAGTCTATTTCCTTTACCTTGCTTCAAAACTTCATCAAAAAACATGAAAATTTTTTATTCGATATTCGTTATTTCAACATTATGTCTTTTTTCAAACTTAAAGATTAACTCAATTGAAAAAGATAACTTCTCATTTGTAGCTAAACTCAAACCAATCCTAACAGCCGCTGAGCAAACAGATAAGTACTTGCCCTATTTAAAAGGCAAACGTATCGGCATTCTGGCTAATCCAACCAGTATTATTGGTAAAAAGCATTTGGTTGATAGCTTAGTAGCGTTAGGCATTAATGTAGTAAAGGTTTTTGGACCTGAACATGGCTTTAGAGGGAATGCTAGTGCTGGGGTAATCATCAGTGATGAAAAAGACCCAAGTACAGGGATTAAAATAATTTCATTGTATGGTTCAAAAAGAAAGCCATCTGTTGAAGACCTCAAAGATGTTGATTTAATGATTTTTGACATTCAAGATGTGGGCTGTCGTTTTTATACTTACATCAACGTATTGCGTGATGTAATGGAAGCTTGTGCTGAAAACAACAAAGAATTGTTGATTCTGGATAGACCGAACCCGAATGGATATTTAGTAGATGGCCCTATCTTAGATATGACTTTAAGGTCTGGTGTGGGTAGATTTCCAATTCCCATTGCCCACGGAATGACGATTGGAGAATTTGCACAGATGATAAATGGTCAGGGTTGGTTAGCGAATAAAATGATTTGTAAATTAAAAATCATTCCAGTAAAAAACTATACGCATGATGATGCTTATACCTTGCCTGTAAAACCATCACCGAATCTCAACACACAGCAAAGTGTAATGCTTTACCCAATTATGTGTTTGTTTGAAGGCACTATTATTAGTCAGGGGAGGGGTACGTATTTCCCTTTTACAGTGTTAGGAAGTCCAGCTTTGAAAGGTACTTATAGTTTTTCTTTTAAGCCCGTGAGTATTAAAGGCATGAGCGAAAAACCTTTGCACATGGATAATGAATGCTACGGGATAGACTTTAGAAACTATGATATTGAGCTACTCAGAAAAAGTAAAAGAATCAATATTCAATGGATGATAGATTTTTATCAGGCGTATCCATTCAAAGATAAGTTTTTTGATAGGTCTCAGAGTGACCAAATGCTCAATGTTGATGTATTGGTAGGTAATTATGAATTCAGAAAACAGATAATTGAAGGAAAAAGCGTTAAAGAAATTCAAGATTCTTGGGAACCTCAATTATCGGAATATAAAACGATGAGAAAAAAGTATTTGATTTACAAATAATGAGTGAGTTAGCGAATGAGTGATTTAGTGAGTATCTTTTTTTAACTACTTGACTCATTTTAATACTTTTATCCTCTTTTTTTGATATACTCAAACTTGGTTCTTAGAATATAGGCGGCATCTTCGTCGCCTAATAATACTGCTTTGTTGAAATCATTAATGGCATTTTCTACTTGACCAATACAATATCTAGCCATACCTCGCCAACGTAAGGTTTCGGGATTTTCGCTTCTAAAGAACCAATCGGCTTTATCAAATTCCAGAAACGCTCTATCATATTCTTTTAACTTATAAAGCACTTTGCCTTTAATAATGTAAGCTTCACCTACGGTGTTATCAAAAGAAATAGATTGTTCAATATCATACAAAGCCGAAAAGTAATTTTTAAGCATTAGGTTTGCTTTGCTTCTGTAAAAATAGGCTCTAGAAGATTTTGGGAAATGATTTAATTTTTCAGTAAAAAATACTTGAGCTTCAACAAATTTATTTTCATGAAGTAGTATTTCGCCTTCTTCTAATTTTTCACGGTCACGAAACTTAAATAGCTTTTCCTCCAACCAGTTGAAAAACATCATGGTCAGTACAAAGGGCAGGAAGAAAAACAATAATAACCACTCCATACAATTATAAATTTTGAAATTCTACTTGTACTTTTTTAGGTAAGCTTGCAACAACCAACTGATACGAATGTTCAGTAAGTTCTTTTAATTGTGCAGTAGATGCACTATCTCCGTTTACAGTATTCCAATGTTTTTTGTTCATGTGATACCCCGGTGTGATATAATGAAACTCTTCTCGTAATTGAATAGCTCTATCAGGGTCACATTTTAAGTTTACGGTAAAAATTTCAGTATCCAGACCCGTCAAGGCAAACATTTTGCCCATTACTTTATACACCAAAGTGTCTGGTCCAAAAGGTAATTCTTCTGTTACCCCTTTCATAGATAAACAAAAATCTCGGAACTCTTCAATATTCATTGCTTAATTATCTAAAGAATGCTCTGTAAATCATTACGATTACACACATCAAAAACATCACAATTGATATTTTGTTGATGACGTGCATGGTTTTGATGTTAAAATTAGTGGGCTTTTTAGGATCAGGTTTGCTGAAAATTCTAAAGAAGTATCCTAACGCTTCCCCTAAATTAAACTGGTCTTTTAATTTTGACATTGTCTTGTGTTTATAATGCTGAAATAGCGTACTGATACTATCATTGAAAATAATCAATACAATTTAAGTAATGTTTTTATTTGTTGTAAACAGTTTATAATTAGGAATTTGAAATGCTACCGCGAAGGCGGACCGTTTACCAATCACTATTTACTAATAACTACTTACATAATTTATTAGAAAACAGCCTCTAAAGATTCTGCTGGTTCAAACCATACACCATCTTCTTTGATAATATCAATCAATTCATCTACCGCATTATCAGCATGAACCGATTTTTTTACCACGTTTTGTCCGCGATATAGTGCGATTTTATCTTTCCCCACCCCTACATATCCATAATCGGCATCTGCCATTTCACCTGGGCCATTAACGATACAACCCATAATGCCAATTTTTATCCCTTTTAAATGCTCTGTACGCTTACGAATCAAGGCAGTAGTTTCTTGTAAATCAAAAAGGGTTCTGCCACAAGAAGGACAAGAAATGTATTCTGTCTTGCTCATTCTAGTGCGGGCAGCTTGTAAAATACCAAAGGCTGTTGAATTGTAACTTTTTGATTTTATTAATAGTTCAGCTTTTTCTGATAAATCAGGTAATTTCAATAATATTCCATCACCGAAACCATCAATCAACAATCCTCCGCAATCAGTAGCTGAAAATAGTTGAAAATCACTTTCTGAAAGGTTGTCATATTTTCTTACCAACACAGCAGGAGTACTTATATTTTGTGCTATCAATTCAAAAAATAAACGACGTAATGCTGGCATAGCGTGTTCGTTATCCGTTTCTACTGCCAAAACAAGGGTTTTATCAGCTTTGATTTGCCCAATCACTGATGCGTCTAAATTGGATAAATTGATACTCAAAAAATTCAAAAAATCATGCCTATAAGCTTGCGTTTGATATTGTTCTAAAGTAAACAAAGGGAATTTATTGACCTTATCAGTTTGTTTATCCCACGTAGGAGCGTCCAAAATTTCTTTTAGTCCCATTGGCAACATATATTTTGCAGGGTTATTAGCCGTATAAATATAGTCAGCTCCCAAATCGTTCATTGTCCATTTGTCTGGTAATGGCAAATAATAATGTCCGATTGGTTTTAAATCATCATGCTCTGAAACTTCTATCTGAGAAAAATCTGCAATTACTCTAGGTACATTATGCCCACCAAAATTGGCTACTTCATGGGTATGTCTTCTAAAGTATTGAAATGGATTAATAGGAGAATCGAATGAATGTTGAGTATTGAGTGTTGAGTTGGGAGTGTAAGCTGAAATTATTGTTGACTTTTCTTTTCTTTGCGTATATCTATCAATCAGAGCTTTGGCTACTGGGGCTTCAAATTCAGGATCTTCGGTTAATGAAACTCTTACAGTATCACCTAAGCCATCTTCTAATAAAGTACCAATACCTACAGCTGATTTAATTCTTCCGTCTTCACCTTCGCCTGCTTCAGTTACGCCTAAATGCAGTGGATAAGATTTTAGACCTTCTTCTGCTAGCTTTTTGCACAACAATCTGTAAGCTTCCACCATTACTTGGGTATTTGAGGCCTTCATTGAAAGTACGATGTTGAAATAATTTTCATCTTCGCAAATTCTTAAGAACTCCAAGGCCGATTCTACCATCCCAAGCGGTGTGTCGCCATAGCGACTTAAAATTCTATCACTTAATGAACCATGGTTGGTACCAATACGCATTGCTGTACCATATTCTTTACAAATATTTACTAATGGCAAAAACTTATCTCTGATTCTATCTAATTCTACTTGATAGCCAATCTCGGTATAGTCTATCGTTTCAAAACGTTTTTTATCAGCATAGTTTCCCGGATTGATTCTTACTTTTTCTACCAATCTTGCTGCCAATTCAGCGGCATTTGGTGTAAAATGAATATCAGCAACTAATGGTACGCTATAACCTCTTACTCTCAACTCTTTGCGAATATTATCCAAATTCTGTGCTTCCTTCACTGATGGCGCCGTAATACGCACATATTCACAACCAGATTCAACCATTCTGATGGTTTGCTCTACTGACCCAAGCGTGTCTAACGTATCAATGGTGGTCATAGATTGTACTCTGATAGGATAATCAGAACCCATAGGCACATCGCCAACGTTTACAGTAATCGTTTTTCTACGAGAATATTCAGTTAATGAATTGGCATAGCGGTTGCCATTTTCAATCAGGCTATTAATAGTTTGAGTAGTTGACATGGATTATTGAATTGTTCTATGCAAAGATACAAGATTCTGTAATTTACTTTTGAGTTTATACAAAAAACCCCGATAAACTTAAAACGTTTATCGGGGCTGAATGGTTGTGTTAAATTTGAAATAAAACATTTTCAAATTAATCAAATGCTAGATTTATGAGTTAAAACTCACCAAATTCATCTATCAAATATTTTTGTACAATACTAATATCTCCTTTTGAAGTAAGGTCGGGTACGTTTTCTTCTACAGGTACCGTAATTACTTTCTTCACGTTTTCTTTAGCCATTTTCATTACGGCACTTGGCAATTCACGCTCGTTACGAACAGGATTGAATGGTTCTTTGCTTACATATTCCAAAATATCATCATAATAAAAATGAAATACGTTCATATTTACACCAATCTTACCATTTTTATCTCTAGCAGATTCTATTTGTTCATAATTTGGTTTTTCGATGATTTCAATCAGGTAGTCTTCTTCATCGGCTTTGATTACTGCAAAAGCCTTTACTCTTTCCGGAGCAACGCCCAAGGCAATACTTTCATAAGAAACCACAGCATTTGGTACAGGACAATCTTTCAACAAAGTAAGTACCTTAACAGAATACAAATTGTCAGAATTACAAACCGTAAATCGTTCGCCTTTCCATTCAGGTGTTTGCTCTAAAGCCTGTTGGATGGCATCGGCTGTACCAGCAGGTTTTTCGCGGTCTGGGGCAATTTGTTGTGTGGCGTATTTAAAAGTAATTCCCCAAGCTTTATAGTCGGCTACCAATTGGTCATAATAAGGTTTGGTAACGTTATCTTTTGGGTTTTTTAAAATCAAAACTTCTGTATAACCAGCACGATGTGCATTATAAATTAAATAATCCATAAATGGGCGACCATCTTTTCCTACACCAATCATTCCCTTCGGAAGTGTGTTTGCTTGTTCAATTAATGTAGAATCTAACGTTTCTGTGCCTTCTGCTTTTTTCATTCTTGACGACATTCCGCCCGCCATGATTAGTAATTTTGCCATTTAAAGATTTTTTATTTTGCTAGTTGGGTTAATTTTCTAAGCTTGTACCTTCGTCAATCTGAATGATATAAGCTTTACCTCCTTCATTTTCAATACTTTTAGCAACAGCTTCAGGGTTTTCTGGGGCGTACACAAACATGCATCCACCACCACCAGAACCGTTTATTTTGCCTCCTAATGCTCCAGAGGCTTTGGCTGCGGCTAACATTCTATCAATTTTAGGAGTTGATATTTTTAATAATGCTTGTAAATTTAATTGATGTTGATTTAATAATTCGCCAAATTTTTCATGGTTTAATGTTTCTGCCTTCAATAACGCAAGGGCTTCAATCAAAATTTCACGATTATCAATATTGGCTTTTATCAAATCTAGTTCTTCGTTATTCAACAATTTCACGAATGCCTTGACGTCTTCTTGTGTAACGCTAAACAATGAAAAATCTGGATACTCCTTTTTGATTTTTTCTACTGCCTCCAATACGCCATATTTTACTCTTTTCAGAATACCGACTGTATCTTTTGGCTCCAATGAATCTCCGAGTACAAAGCTACCAAATTTTGGCTTGAGTGTTTCCACATGAATCTTTGGCGTCGATTCCAAATAGATTACATTGCCAACGGCCGTTGAATAATGATCCATCATTCCTCCAGCTTCCTTAAATTCTACTACTTCTGCTTGATAAGCTATTTCTGCTATTTCACTGGCGGATAATGGCTTTGGCTCGTCGGCTATTCTGGATAAAAAATGAATCCAGTTGGCTAGCAATGCTGATGAACTTGATGTCCCTGAATTAATCGGAATATTGCCTTCTACAGTACACTCTAATCCTTTTTTAAAAGAATATCCTTGTCGCTGTAATATATTCAAAGCTGACCTAAAATAATCTCTTTTATGTAAATAAGGTAATTCTGGATAGATATCGAAACTAATTTCTGAATCTATATCGGGTAAATGTAAAATTGCCTTTCCATCGTTCCTATTTTCACCAGTAATATTTACTCTCTTAGAAATTGCGGCTGCTATTACTGGCAGTCCTAGGTAATCTTGATGCTCACCAAAAAGACAAATTCTGCCTGGCGTTGATACTTTAATCTTATTACTCATCGATGGTCGGTAATTAATTACTGCAAAAATAGTGTTTTAATTTGAAAGTTTGAAAATTTGGAGATTTGAAAATGTATTTTGATGTATTCAAATTGTCAAAAAGTTGATAATCAATGTTTTATTGTATACTAATGTTCTTGAATTAAAACATCATTTTCAAATCTTCAAATCACCAAATTTTCAAATCCTCATTTAATATTCATCGGTTAATCCAAAGATACGTTTGTTGGTTTTCCACTTTCCTCTGGTAAAGTCTGGAATTTCAACCGAAGCGGAATTTTTAGCAATTGAAAGCTCTGATAATGGACTAATAGCCGACCAAACTGCTGCATCATACACATCAATTGGGGGAGCTACTTTTCTTTTAATAGACTCCACAAAGGCTCTTAATACAAAGTAATCAATCCCGCCATGCCCAGCGTTTTCAGCATCCTTGGCATGGGTTTTCCAAAGTGGATGATCATATTTATCTTGATATTCTTTGAAAGAATCCCAGCGATCGTGATTTTTAGCTAGGCTTTCTAAGTAAATAGATTTATTGTCTTCTGTCCAAATGCCTTCTGTGCCTTGCACTCTGAAACCTAACGAATATGGACGAGGTAAATTAGTATCATGCGTAATCAAAATAGTTTCTCCATTGGCACATTTAATGACAGTAGTTACTACATCCCCCAATTTGAATTTTACTTTAGCATTTGGATGGTCTGCTCCGCCTTTTTTTACAATATAATCATGCAAACCTCTTGATTTGGTAGCAGTGGAGGTCAAGGAAAGGAATCTATTACCACGATTAATGTCTATCATTTCGGCTACTGGTCCTAAACCATGCGTAGGATATACATCACCATTTCTATCAATTGAATGTTGTGTACGCCATTTAGCTTCAGAAAAACCCTTTTCGCCAAATTCTACGCCACCACCATAAGCTTGTTTACCATCGTTGAACTTTACACCACGTAAATCATGCTGATAACCGCATTGCAAATGAACTAATTCTCCAAAAAGATTCTGACGAACCATGTTTAACACAGCCATCACATCTCGGCGATAGCACACATTTTCAAGAATCATACAGTGCGAGCCTGTTTTCTCGAATGTATTTACCAAATCCCAAGATTCTTGTAAAGTAACCGTTGCAGATACTTCAACGCCTGCATATTTGCCAGCTTTCATCGTAGCAACAGACATCGGAACGTGCCATTCCCAAGGAGTAGCGATGATGATTCCATCTAAATCATCACGTTTTACCATGTTTTCGAAATCACGGTCGTTTTTTTGATATACCGCAGGCTCTTTTCGACCTTTATCTTTCAACATTTTCAAAGAAATAGCAATCGCATTAGGATCGATATCGCAGATAGCATTGATTTCTACATCATCACGATACATTGCCATCTCTAAATGATTCCTTCCTCTGAGGCCCACACCGATAAAACCAAGGCGAACCTTTTTTTCTTCTTGTTTAGCACCAAATACAAAATTGGGGATAGTCAGTGCAGCGGTACTTGCCAGAGCTGTTGATTGGATAAACTTGCGTCTTTGCATTTTTTTAGTTTGAAGATAATGTTTTAGTAAGCATTGTAGAGTTCGTTTAAATTTTTTGAACTCAAAACCTAAAAAGGATGTTCTAACCTAAGAAATAATTTCGAGAAAAATAATCATAATTTGTGGCTTCAAAAGAAAGATTGACAAATAATTTATCGAAAGCCTTGAAATCAGTAATTGATTGCTGATAATTTTAAGATATTTGTAGTAAGAAAGAATTTTCTAAATAAACATGACAAATAATTGTTTAATCTTTTTTGTGATTAATTAAACAAAGTTAAAGTTTCTCGTGTTATTAATTACGAATACCATTACGCTGATTTAGTTTAAGAGTGTTGCTGACAACCTTTCAGACGGCTTTTAAACTTTGAGACTAAATTCCGCATGATTGTCTCCAACTTTTAGTGATTAGTTGAAAAAGTATGACTAATTGAAAGTTGAATTTTTAAAAAATCAAAGATAATATGATGCCAAAAAGAGTGTCGGTGTTTAGGAAGGAGCATTTCAATGCCGCACATCGACTCAATAATCCGAATTGGTCGGATGAGAAAAATGAACGTGTTTATGGAAAATGTAATAATTTCAATTATCACGGGCATAATTATGATTTAATCGTACAGGTAACTGGTGAAATAGACATTGAAACTGGTTACGTGATGGATATGAAAATATTAAGTGAACTTATCAAAGTTGAAATTTTAGATAGATTTGACCATAAAAATTTGAATTTAGATACCGAAGAATTCAAAGACATCAATCCTTCTGCGGAAAATATTGCTATCGTCATTTATGACAAACTAAAGCCAAAAATCAACTCAAACTTTGATCTTAAAATTAGATTATATGAAACCGAACGAAACTTTGTTGAATACCCTGTTAGTTGATAATAATAAAATTAGGTTTACGGATGAAGAAATCGGGGATGAGCATATCATGACGTCGGTAGATACCCCTATGCGCGGAGATGCTTTTGATATAAGCGACGAAGAAAAAATGGCTCAGATTGAGTACCACTTCAAGCAAATTATGGAGACTTTGGGGCTAGATTTGACAGATGATTCATTGAAAGGTACTCCTAAAAGAGTAGCTAAAATGTATGTAAAGGAAATTTTTAGCGGTCTCGACCCTAAAAATATGCCAGCTGTGGCTCTTTTTGAAAATAAATATCAATACAATGAAATGTTGGTTGAAAAAAACATTTCATTCTATTCAAATTGCGAACATCACTTTGTACCTATTTTTGGTAAAGCCCATGTAGCTTATATAGCCAATGGACAAGTGATAGGTTTGTCTAAATTAAACCGTATCGTTCAGCATTTTGCCAAGCGTCCACAAGTACAAGAGCGTTTAACAATGCAAATTGCCAAAGAATTACAGAAACTTTTAGGCACGGAAGACGTAGCCATCATGATTGATGCCAAACACCTTTGTGTAGCATCAAGAGGAGTGAAAGATGATACATCAACTACTATTACAAGCTTTTATGGTGGTAAATTTGCAGAAGAAGCTACTAAAGCTGAATTCTTGAAATATATCGCTGTGTAAAGTTTTAGATAGGTTTCAATTACCACAAAAATCCGCTCAGATTCTGAGCGGATTTTTTGATTTTGTAGAGTGAGTGTTTCATGATATGAAAATTAAATATTTAAATTAAAGATGGAATTACTATATTGTAAGCCATTAAATCGAAATAAAAAATAACACTAAAAACATTTATTATGCCACTAAATTTTAAGGAGTATGTAACTCTATCATCTAGAAAAAGAAGAATAGCCGCCTTTATGATTGATCATTTTGTAATGTCCACAATAGGAGTTTTAATTTTTTTTCTAACATTGGGACCAGACTTTATGAATGAAAATAGTCTAAATGATATAACAATAGCAATGTCATTTGTAATGCTTTTAATCTTTGTACTTTATTTTGCAAAAGATAGTGTAAATGGTATAAGTATAGGAAGATGGATAATGGGAATAATGGTTCGAGATGAAGACGATTCTAGCATTGTACCTTCATTTGGTAGATTATTTTTACGGAATCTATTTCTAGTTATTTGGCCAGTAGAATTTATTGTTTTGGCTACTAGTAATGTTAAAAAAAGATTGGGAGATAAAGTATTAAAAACAATTGTAATTAGAAATCCCGATAAACCTAAGACAATTATACGTATTCTTGCCGTGTTGGGTACTTTCATTTTATTTTTTGTAATTGTTTTGTTACTTTCTGTAAGTACTATTAAAAAAACTGATGCTTATAAAATGTCAATTATAGGTATCGAGCAAAATAAGGAAATTCAAACAGAAATTGGAGGGATAAAAGAATATGGGATGTTCCCTACAGGTAATGTAAATATTACTAATGGACATGGACAAGCTGCTCTTCAAATAAAAGTTATTGGAAACCAAAAGGAAATAGAAGTGAATGTTTATTTAGAGAAAGAACCTAATAGTCAATGGAAAATAATTGAAATGAAAAAGTAATAAAGGACTTTTGGATTTTATCAACGAACATTGCAGAATAGTTGACTTTTAAAGTTAACTATTCTTAGCAAATTTCACTCGTTAATCCGCATCTTTAATAAAATTAGCGAACCGCTCGAAACTCATCACTCACAATTCACAACTATTACCCATGTTTGCCTATTTTAAGAAATACTTAGCAGAAAGAATTACATTAAACGAACAAGATTATAGCTTAATAGAGTCGGTGAGTGTAATTAAAAAATTAAGAAAACGACAGTATTTACTTCAAGAAGGGGATGTCTGGCGATTTAATGCGTTTGTTTGTGAAGGCTTTTTGCGTACTTATTTTGTAGATGACAAAGGAGTAGAACATATCATGAATTTTGCGATAGAAAATCATTGGTCGGGAGATAGAGAAAGCCTGACTTCTGAACAGCCATCAAAATATAATATTGATGCGATAGAAGATTCTGTAATAGTCTTAATCAAGAAAAATGATTTTGATATGCTTTGCAAAGCTATTCCTGTCTTTAATGATTTTGTAAATAATATTTTGCAAAAGCGTTTTGTAGTAATGCAAGAACGAATACACGCTAATATTACCTTTTCTGCCGAAGAAAAATACCATAATTTTATCTCCAAATTTCCTTCTATTGCCAACCGTGTTCCACAACACATGATTGCTTCTTATCTTGGTATTTCTGCTGAAACAATCAGTAGAATCAGAAAACAGGCACTTCAAAAATAAATTCTCTTGACATTTATCAAGATTTTTTTCCTTTAATTATCAATGGAAATAGGCACTGCCTTGGTGCAATTTTGTATCATAAATTAACATAAAAAATTAAGACAATGAGCAAAATAATTTTCATTACAGGAACAAGTACAGGCTTTGGAAAGCTTATGACCATTACTTTATCGAAAGCAGGTTATACCGTAATAGCAGGAATGCGAGGAACAAAAACTAAGAATGCCATAATTGCTGAAGAGCTTTCTGCCTTGCCAAATGTAGAGGTAGTAGAAATAGATATTACAGATGATGCTTCTGTAAAAGAGGCCTTTGAACAAGTATTGACTAAATATGGTAAAATAAATGTAGTGGTAAACAATGCGGGAGTATCAGGATTTGGGTTATTAGAAGGTTATTCGATAGACCAAATCAGAGCGATGTTTGAAGTTAACTTTTAGGGTGTTTTGCGGACTTATCAAGCTGTATTGCCAAGTATGCGTAAAGCCAAAAGTGGATTGATTATCAATATTACCTCGGGTGCTAGTGGGCATACATTGCCATTTATGATTCCTTATTTAGCGTCAAAATTTGGCGTAGAAAGCATCACCGAAGGTTTACAAGATGAACTAAAACAATTTAATATTGAAAATGTAAGTATTCAGCCAGGCGTATATCCTACAGAAATGATCAATGGAAGTAAAGCTGGCTTACCAGCTGATAAAACTGACATTGTAGCAGAATATGGTGAAAAAGCGAATGAAGATTTTAATGCTTTAGGAGCAGCGTTTTATGGAAAATTAGCTCAATTCAAGATGAATCCTCAAACAATTGCTGATGGTGTATTGGCTTTAGTTGAAATGGAAGAAGGTACTCGTCCACTACGTTTTCCATTAGATGCCATCGCACAAGGAACAGATAAGGAATTTGTCGAAGCCAGAGCAGCATTAAAAGCAAAATGGCTAGGGAAGTATAATAATTAAGTTTGTCTCTTTTTGAGTAGCTCTTTTAGATTGGTCAACTTTGTAAAAGTTGACCAATCTTCTGCTTTTCATTTCAAAGTCTCATCATAAAACTCATCAGCTTCTTTTTTTAGTTTAATCAATGATGCTTTATGGATGTACATCATGTGTCCAGCTTCGAAGTAGGTGAATTTTACATTCTTACGTTGTTCTGGTCGTAAACCCATGTGTGAAACCACATATTCTGCTGCAAAGTATGGTGTGGCTAAATCATAATAAGCCGAAGGTATCCAAACTTTTAAATAAGGGTTTTTTGCCATAGCCTGACGTAAGGTTTCTGCTACATTCAAATATTTGTTTTGCACATTATTATAATTCCACGGCTGTACTCTGCCCGTCAGCATCAAATACGGCAAATCGTTTTCATATTTTAAATCCTGACGTAAATAGTTGTTTACTGTCGTAGAATAGGGTCCTGAAATGGTGGCATCCAAACTTGGGTCAAATTCATATCTTTCGCCGGCATCGTCATAATCAATCCCAGTAAAACGCCCATCCAAACGTCCAGCAGTTTTACCTTCATCACGCAATAACTCTTTGGTAAAGCGACTGATTTCTATGCGTAAATTAACATTTTGAATAAATGTTTCTGAAACCCCAGTTAATTTACTAAGCTTTTGAACAATTTGCTTTTTTTCATCTTCTGGTAATAAATCCCCTTTCATCAATGCCGTAGCATATTCGTTTAAAGCAAAACGTTCGGCTTCACGTAGGGCTTTCTGTAAATCTCCTTGATATTCTTTGGCGATTTTCTTATGATACCATGCCATAGCTGTATACGTAGGTATGTATAGAATATTAGGCAATTCATTTCCCTTGTCGAATAGAATGGTTTGGAAGTTTAATACCGAAGAAATCAAAGAAATACCATTGATATACATATTAAATTTATCTTGCAAATAACCTGAAAGTCCAGCAGAACGGGTAGTGCCATAACTTTCTCCAGCCAAGAACTTAGGAGAAGACCATCTGCCATATTTTACAGTGTACAATCTGATAAATTCGCCTACCGACTCAATATCCTCTACATACCCCAAAAACTGTTTAGGGTCTTCACCATTTACGGCACGACTGTAACCTGTATTAATAGGATCAATAAATACCAAATCAGTTTTATCTAACCAAGAATATTCGTTGTTAACATATTTATAAGGAGGAGCCAAGGCGTCACCTTTATCCGACATCAAAATTCTTTTAGGACCAATAGCACCCATGTGAAGCCAAACAGACGCAGACCCTGGACCACCATTAAAAGTATAAGTCATCGGGCGTTTAGTAATGTCTGTTACGCCGTCTTTCGTATAGGCGATAAAAAATATGTTGCCTTTGGGTTTGCCCGATTCGTCTTTCAACGTCATATAACCCGTAGTAGCAGTATATGAAATAGGCTGACCGTTAATGATAGTTTGGTGTTTGGTAACGACTGGAGCAGGAGCAGAGGATGAGGAGGGAACTATGGCATTGGCTTGTTGAATACTTTTCAAATCTGTCTTTTCTTGGGCAAGAGAACAGAATGATAGGAGTACTAATAATAGTAAAAAGTGTTTTTTCATTTGGTAATTAGTTAAATGATGAATGAATTGTAATTTTGTGTTTACTGAAATCTCACAGCTCAAGGCTTATTGCTTAAAGCTATTAGAAATACTTATCAACTAAAAATACAAAATCTTGATTACACATAGAGAACTATTCTTAAAAAATGTTGCCCAAACGTCTGATTTCCCCTTAGCCTTAGAAATAGAGCAAGCAGAAGGAGTGTATATGTATGGAAAAAAAGGACAACAATACATGGATTTAATTTCAGGTATTGGGGTGTCAAATGTGGGACATCGTCATCCTAAAGTAGTAGAAGCCATTAAAAACCAAGTAGATAAATACTTGCACTTAATGGTATATGGAGAATATGTGCAAACCCCACAAGTAGAATTGGCGGAGGCTTTGGTAAAAACATTGACTCCCACTGAAAGTAAAGTAAAACCTTTAGATAATGTTTATTTTACCAACTCAGGGACGGAAGCAGTAGAAGGAGCCATGAAATTGGCAAAGCGTTTTACGGGGCGACAAGAAATTATTTCTTGTTTTAATGCCTATCATGGTGCTACCCAAGGGGCATTGTCGCTATCAGGTAGTGAGAATTTCAAGAGAAATTTTCGTCCACTTTTACCAAGCATTAGAAATATCAGACATGGGGTAATAGAGGATATTGCTTTAATTACGGAAAAGACAGCTGCCGTAATTATTGAGATTATTGGCGGAGAAGCAGGAGTACGTATTCCAACAAAAGAATATTTTTTAGCCTTAAAAAAACGCTGTGAAGAAACTAAAACGCTGTTGATTTTAGATGAAATACAAACCGGCTTTGGTAGAACAGGTACTTTCTGGGCATTTCAGCAATTTGGCATTTATCCAGATATTTTACTTTGTGCCAAAGGAATGGGAGGAGGAATGCCAATAGGGGCATTTATTGCGAATCATGAGGTAATGGGTGTATTTAAAAACAATCCTATTCTGGGGCATATTACTACTTTTGGTGGACATCCAGTAAGCTGTGCGTCTTCATTGGCTACTTTGAAAGTGATTTTGGAAGAAAATCTTTTGGCATCTGTTCAGACAAAAGCTACTTTATTCAAATCCTTATTGGTGCATGAAAAAATCAAAGAAGTAAGAAATCAAGGTTTGATGATGGCGGTTGAGTTTGAAGATTTTGATACGCTGAAGCCTATTATCGACCGAGCCATCGAAAAAGGAATAGTAACAGATTGGTTTTTGTTCTGTGATAACTCAATGAGAATCGCACCGCCTTTAATTATTACCGAAGAAGAAATTAGAAAAGCTTGTGCAGTGATTTTGGAAAGCATTTAGGAGTCTATGAGTTTAAAGTTTAAAGTCTATGAGTTTAGGGTTTATGAGTATATGTATGATAGATTTATGAGTTTACGAATAAAAACGAAAAAGAGGTCAAATTGATTTAGCAATTTGACCTCTTTTTTATAAGTAATTTAATGCACTTTAGACACTCATAAACTTTAAACTTATAAACGCTAACCTCACTTTAGCTACTCATAAATATTAGACTTATGAACTTTAAACTCATAAACCCTAAACTCAATAACTAAGCGTGTTTCAACAAAGTTTGTGATAACACAGCTTTTGGAATATTTCCACCTACTAATCTTTCTTTCAATTCACCATTTTTGAAAATCAATAATGTTGGAATAGAACGAATTCCTAAAGTTGAAGGAACTGTTGAGTTTGCATCAACGTCCATTTTAGCTACAATTGCTTGTCCTTCTACATCACCAGCCAATTCTTCAACGATTGGTCCAATCATTTTACAAGGTCCACACCATTCTGCCCAAAAATCTACTAATACTGGTTTATCTGAATTGATTAATTCTTGAAAATTATCATCGGTTGCTACTACGTATTTTCCCATTTTATTTTTTAATTAAGTTAATTTCTTTTCTCAAAGTTAAAACAAAATGTTTTAACATCTTAGTTCCTATGTTTTGGTAAAACAAAAAGGTTTTAGGCTTTTATCTTGATATTCAAATGATTAATGCTATTATTTTTAATAATTTTCATAATATTTTTTTATTTTTCGGGTAATTTGGTCATAAATGGGCTTAGTGAATTCAGTAAATAATTGCTGAGGAAGGGGCGGTAAGAGTTCTTTATTTCTAGTAAGGCTAAGTTGCTGTTTGGTTAAAGCTCTTTCGTCGCCATTAAAATTTGCCCATTCATTTACCCAAACAAATTCTCCTGCTATTTTATCTTGATAAACTTTTTGTTTAGTTTTAAAATCAATCACCTGAAAATCTAGTATTCCTTTTGAAGTAATCGCTTTTCTAGATTGCGTCAATTTAGCCGTTACTTTGTTATAAACAGCTATTTTTTTCCCATTTACGGTCGTTTCTCCTACTTTCACGCTGTCTTTACTTGTTACAGTATTGGTGTTAGTCTCTACGTATGTTTGTCCGACAATAAAGTCATCAAATTGTAAATGAATAATTTGGTCTGGCTTTAATTTATTTTGTTCTGCCTCCTCGGGAGCATGAAAGCGTACAAATTGATTTAATTTAGGATTAGTACGCAAAAATTCGTTAATTTTTCCTTGAAAATACTCATTGCTTAAAGCATAAGTAGGAGAATTAACGCTTACTTGTTCTACTACAACATCAATACTGGCTAGTTCATAAGATTCATCTAATTTGGCTTTGATATTAGGATAAGTAGGGACTAATTCTTGAACTACCGAAAAATTATTGAAAGCATCTTTAGCAGCATTACGATTATTATTAGCTTGGCTTAGTGCAGATTGCGCCTCAGTGAATCGTTCGTCTGCCGCCAAAATTTTAGCAGTTTGTAATGCATCATAAAACCTTTTGGGTGTACCTGCTACCTTTAAACAAGCTTGGCAAGCTACTAAATCATCAGCTAAATGGTGAATCTGTTGATATTCAGCCACCACACGTTCCCAACGAAAATTTTCTTGTGAGTGTTTCCAATTCTCAATTTTGGATAAATGAAAATTTAATGCAGCAGGAAAAGCCTCTTTTAATACTTGTTGAGCTTTTGTATTAGTAGGACTTTTTTGTAATCTATTAATAGCAGTTTCTACAGCTTCGTCATAATTGCCTTGTTCAAGGGCTTTTTTTCCAGAACTACAATTCCAAGTGCAATAGGCTAGTAAAGCAAAAATGAATATTTTTTTAAGCATGAGATTTTTAATTGTGAGTTAGTGAATTGTGAATGAGTGATTTTAATTAGAAAATATTGAGAAAATTGTTGTCAGTACCACTAACTCACAATTCACTCACTCACCACTAATTCAGTTTATACGTTACTCCCTGAATTAATTGTAATTCATTGAGGAATTCATTGCTTGGTGAAATCTTATTTTTTCTTGAAAGCATCGTTACTTCCACTTTATCTTCTGGGTCATAAACCGTTAGCGTTAAGTTACAAGTACCTTGATTCTGTGAAACCAGTTTATTTAATTGCTCAATAAAAATAGCATTGACCAATTGCACACCAACACTTATTTTTAACTCTTTAGAAAATTGATTTCTAATTTCAGATAATAATCGAATAGAAACAGGTTTAAATTCCCATTCGTCTGGCCGACCCCAGCGATTTTTAATTTGTCCCTTTATATACAAGAACCTATCAGGAGCAATGTATTTGGAAAGATTGACAAAATCTTCACCAAACAAAGCAAACTCATAACTTCCGTTATAATCTTCCAATGTAAATAGCATGAATGGATTTCCATTCTTTGAGTACCTTTCGATAACTTTAGTGACAATTCCCCCTACAGAAACTTCTTTTCCTTTGAAAATAGGCTCCATTACTCTATCAAGCGTACAACTACAGAAACTTTCTAATTCTAAACGATATTCATCCAGAGGGTGACCCGAAATATAAATTCCGACAACTTCTTTCTCAAATTTAAGTTTTTCCATTTGTCCCCATTTCTCAATATAGGGAATTTTTGGCGTTGCAATGTCTCCACCGCCACCGTCGCCGAGCATTCCAAATAGCGAGCCTTGGGCAGAAGCAGCTACTTCAACAGCTTTGTTGGCATAACGAATAATTTTTTCAATGAAATTACTTCCTTCAACATCAGCGAAATAAACAGCTCTGTGAATATTGTCGAAGCAGTCAAAACCTCCTCCATAAGCCAGACTTTCTAAGGTCTTTTTGTTAACCGTTCTAAGGTTTACTCTTTTTACAAAATCAAAAATATCTTTATATGCACCATTTTTGTCTCTTTCTTCAATGATACTTTCCACGGCGGCATCACCAGTTCCTTTGATGGCTCCTAAACCAAAACGGATTTCTCCTTTTTTGTTAACAGCAAAAGAACGATACGATTCATTGATGTCTGGTCCTAATACTGGTAAGCCCATTCGTCTACATTCTTCCATAAAGAATGTAATTTTATCAATGTTCCCCAGTGAGTTAGACATTACCGCAGCCATGTATTCTGAGGGGTAATGTGCTTTTAAGTACCCAGTTTGATATGCCACAAAAGCATAGCAAGTAGAGTGAGATTTGTTAAAAGCATATTGTGCAAATGCTTCCCAGTCGGTCCAGATTTTATTAAGTTTATCTTCACGGTGTCCTTTTTCTTTGGCGCCATCCACAAACTTACTTTTCATTTTATCAAGCGTGTAGCGGTCTTTCTTACCCATCGCCTTTCTTAGCACGTCGGCATCTCCTTTTGAAAAGCCCGCTAATTTCTGCGACAGCAACATCACTTGTTCTTGATAGACAGTAATACCATAAGTATCTGCCAAGTATTCCTCCATATCGGGTAAATCATAAGCGATTTCCTCTCGACCATGTTTACGGGCAATAAAGTTGGGAATATAAGCAATTGGACCTGGGCGATACAAGGCATTCATGGCAATTAAATCCGAAAACTGATCGGGCTTTAAATCCAACAGGTGTTTTTGCATCCCAGCAGATTCAAACTGGAAAGTAGCATTGGTTTCACCCCTTTGATATAATTCATACGTCTTGACGTCATCAAGAGGAATATTATCCAAATCAATATCTATTCCGTGATTTTGTTTAATCAATCGCAAAGCTTCTTTTAAAATAGACAGGGTTTTTAAACCCAAAAAGTCCATTTTAATTACACCCGCATCTTCAATGATTTTTCCTTCAAACTGCGTAATTAATAAGTTTACCTCTTTAGAAGAATAAACAGGTAGAATTTCGGTTAAATCCTTTGGTGCGATAATAATACCAGCCGCGTGAATACCTGTGCCACGTACTGAACCTTCTAAAACCAGCGCTTCTTCTAATACTTTAGAACGCAATGAGCCTTCACGCCTGATTTCACGAAGTTTTTTAACGTTTTCAATATCTTCTGGTTGGAATTGTTCTTTTTCGGCCAGCGACTTGTCACCAATTAACGGAGCATTCATCACTCTGTTAAGGTTTGTTCCAGGCTTATCTGGCACTAATTTGGCTAATTCATTAGATTCATTCAAGGGTAAATCCATCACACGGGCAACGTCTTTGATGGACATTTTTGCCGCCATCGTACCATAGGTAACGATATGGGCTACTTGTTGTTTACCGTATTTTTCAACCACATAATCAATTACCTTTTGGCGACCTTCATCATCAAAGTCCGTATCAATATCGGGCATTGATTTACGGTCAGGATTCAAGAAACGCTCGAAAAGTAGGTTATACTTAATAGGGTCGATATTGGTAATGCCGATACAGTAAGCAACTACTGAACCAGCAGCAGAACCACGACCAGGCCCTACAAAAACACCTAGTTCTCTACCAGCCCTGATAAAGTCTGATACAATCAAGAAGTATCCTGCAAAGCCCATCGTACGAATGGTATGTAATTCAAAGCTCAGTCTGTCTTTTACTTCAATACTTTCCCAAGCTTCACCATATCGTTTTCTAGCACCTTCCCAAGTGAGGTGTTCTAAGTAATCATCCTGATTGACAAAACCCTGTGGGATTTCGTAATTAGGTAACATGATATCTTGTTTCAGACGAAGCGTATCTATTTTACCAACGATTTCATTGGTATTATCAATCGCCTCAGGAATATGAGACCATAGCTTGGTCATTTCCTGTGTATTCTTGAAATAAAATTCGTCATTATAAAATGCAAAACGCTTTCCTTTTACCGATTCGCCATCATCAACATCTTTGTAAGTAGGCGTAGCCTGCTTTTCGCCTGTGTTGATACATAACAAAATATCGTGAGCGTTGGCATCTTTTTGGTCTAAGTAATGAGAATCGTTTGACGCTATTACCTTAACATTATATTTCTTTGCAAATTTCAGTAATACCTCATTACATTTTAATTGGTCAGGTATTTGGTGATTTTGTACCTCTACGTAATAGTCTTCTCCAAAAATATCCAACCACCATTTAAATTCTTTTTCAGCGTCCTCCTCGCTACCTCTTAAAATTGCCTGAGGCACCGATGCTCCGATACAACAAGTGGTAGCAATTAAGCCTTTGTGATATTGCAGGATAAGTGATTTATCAATACGCGGGTATTTACCATAAAGCCCTTCAATAAAACCTAAAGAACACAACTTTACCAAGTTGGCATAGCCCTCAGCATTTTTGGCTAACATCAATTGATGATAGCGTTTGTCTTTTTGTTCTTTAGAAAATTGTTTTTTGAAACGGTCTTCAACTACATAAAACTCACAGCCCACAATGGGTTTTACCCCTTCGTGTCTACCTGCCTCTGCCACAAACTGAAAGGCACCAAACATATTACCATGGTCAGTTATGGCAACAGCAGGCATATTATCAGCTTTTGCTTTGGCAAAAAGCCCAGAAATTTTAGAAGCTCCATCTAAGAGAGAGTATTGCGTATGACAGTGTAAATGAGAGAATTGCATCAAATTGGGTTTTTACTTATACAAAATAAACAAAAAAGCGACAATTTTAGTGTCGCTTTTCATTAAAAATATAATGTTGCTTGGTTATTTCTTCGCATTAGGCAATTTAGGAGCAACATAATCGCCACCTTCTTTTAATTGCTGAATACCCATGATTTGTTTCATTGTTTTGTCCATTCCTTCTGTAGAACCATCCAAGAAGATAACGTTACCTTGACCTTGTTCCGCAAAATGCTTAACAGCCTCTGTCCACATCGAGAAAAGTATTAGCGAAGCATCCAGATTAGCCTCATTCATTACTTTAGCTGATTCAGCCATACCTCTCGCTACTTCTTCACGGAAGAGCGCCACACCTTGTCCACGTAACTGCGCAGCAATTTTCTCTGCCTCTGCCGATATTCTAATGGCATTACCTTCTGCCTCAGCAGCTTTTGTTTTAGTAATTAATAAAGCCTGACCTTCGTTTTCAGCAGCAGCCTTTAAGTTATTCGATGCTACTACCTGTGCCATCGAACGCATAATGGCTTCGTCAAAAGCAATATCATTCAATTGTAGATCTATCAAATGATATCCCCATTGTTCTAGGGTTTCGTCTAATTCATTCTTAACGTTCAATACAATCTCACCACGTAATAACAATACCTCTGCTTGTTTTTTAGTAGCTACAAAAGCACGGATAGTACCTTCTACAGTACGAATAAGAGCTTGCATAAACGAACGCTCGTCCATGTATTTAAACGCTACATTTTTGATAGTTTGTTCTTCCTGATTCAATACGGCATACACTAGCATGGCTTTGAAATTCACATTCGCCTGATCTGAAGTGATGGCCTGAAATTCTAATTCCATCGAGCGATTTTGAATCGAGATTCTCTTAAAAATAAATTCGATAAACGGAATTTTAAAGTTTAAGCCGGGCGTCATCACTCTATGGTATTTACCAAAAACTGTTATTACTGCAACCGTACCTTGGTTGACAATAACAATAGAAAGGAAAACCACAATGAAAGCAAAAGCAACTAAAAAAAGTAAAGCACTCATAGTTTTGGGTTTTAAGTATGTATTTTATTAATTAAATAGAAACAGCACCAAAGTACGGAAAACTTTGATGCTGTCACATATAATAGTAAGAGAATATGTATTTATCTTTTGAGTGGTAAATATCTGATGATTTTATTGATGAAATGCTATTTTCACGAGTTCGTTTAATTATCATCATTCTTCCTTATCAATGCAAATAAATTTATCTCTATTCTGTGTTAGTTAGTGACAAAATAAGTAATTATAAGGTTAGTATTAACAAAATGAATAATCATTCATTTTGTTAATACATTGAAAGTCAATATATTGTAAGATGGTTATTCGATTTCCAAAAAAACAGAGTCAATGATTTTTCGATACAAATTTAGGGAGTGTTGAAATCATTGACTCTTAATTAATCTAACTCAATGCAAATTCATCCACTTTCATGCTCCCTGTTTCTATTAACCTAACCTGCCATTCAAGTGCTTCGTTGAGTAGGTGAGGAGTATGTCCGCCTTCCTGACAAGCTCTTTGATAATAGTCTAATAGCAAAGGTCTGTAGTCTGGATGAGAACAGTTATTAATAATTTTAATCGCTCTTTCGCGTGGGGCTAATCCCCTTAAATCTGCTAAACCATAATCGGTTACAATAATATCTACGTCATGCTCAGTATGATCTACATGTGACACCATCGGAACGATGTGTGATATATTATTTTCTTTAGAGGCAGCTTGTGTGACAAAAATGCACAGATAAGCATTTCTGGCAAAGTCACCTGAGCCACCTATTCCATTCATCATTTTTGTACCATACACGTGGGTTGAATTCACGTTTCCATAAATATCACATTCTATGGCAGTATTGATGGCAATAATGCCTAGTCTACGGATTACCTCGGCAGCATTACTGATATTCTGTGGACGCATTAGTATCTTATCCTTGTACTTATCAAAATTCATGAATATCTTTTCATAACATGCTGAAGAAACAGTAATGGATGATGCCGAAGCAAACGTTAGCTTACCAGCATCTATCAAATCGAAAGTACTATCCTGCAATACCTCTGAATACATCGTAAGGTCGTGAAATTCACTATCAACAAAACCTTCAAAGATGGCATTTGCTACTTTGCCTATGCCTGCTTGTAAAGGTAAAAGAGAATTAGTGAGCCTACCAACCTTTATTTCGTCTCTTAAAAAGTTTAATAAATAACCAGCAATGGCGATTGTCTTTTCATCAGGTTCTGCAATAGAAGCAGGGCTATCAGCAATATTAGTAAAAACAATACCAATTACTTTTGAAACATCTAAAGGAATGCTATTTTGCCCGATTAATGTATTAGCTTGAGTAATTGGGATAATTTTACGATTAGGATATTCCCCAGGATAAAACACATCGTGGATTCCTTCTATGCTTGTTGGAATCGTTAGATTTATTTCAAGAATAATCGCCTTTGCTTTTTCAACAAAAGTAGCTGAGTTACCGATAGATGTTGTAGGAATAATACTACCATCGGCTTTTATCATAGCTACTTCTATAACGGCTATGTCGATTTCAGGCAAGTGTTTATTATTAATCAATTCGGCAGTTTCTCCTAGGTGTTGGTCTACAAATAAAACCTCGCCACTATTAATATATTTTCTAAGGATGGTATCAGTCTGAAACGGGATTCTTTTAGCAAGGATATTGTTTTCTGCCAATTGTCCATCAATATCATGTCCTAATGAAGCACCAGTAATCAAAGTTATTTTTAACTCATCTGCATGTTTTCTTGCTGCCAATGCTTTTAAGACTGCCTTGCTATCACCCGCACGTGTAAAACCGCTTGAGCCAACAGTCATGCCATTTTTAAAAAACTGGGCAGCCTCTTGGGCTGTTATTACTTTATCAAGTAAACTAGTATGTTGAATTCTTTCTTGATTCATATTATGAAGTAGCTTTTATAAAGCACGAAATTCGGAGGAAACTATTTTTTAGACTATGACGATTAATTTTTTAAATCATGACTATTATTAGTTTATGCTAAAAATATGTGCCATCTACTTTGATATAATACCAATAAATTAATAGTTTGATGCATGAAATAAGCCAATTGAAAGATACATTTGCATAATAAATGACCCTCTATGACTGAAGAACAACAACACATTACCACTACCTACATAGCATTATTAAACCAACAGCAATTTGTTGAAGAGGAATTAGATTATGCTATTCTCGAAAAACATAAGCCTCTTTTGCATACTTTGGCTCGTTTGGGGAATAGTGGTGTAAGTGTGTTTGATTCTTTTAGAAAAGAACACGTATTTTATTCTCCTAATTTTAGTAGTCTGCTGGGCTATGATTTAGCACAGATTGAAGTAAAAGACGATATCTTCCTAGATACCAAAATTCATCCTAAAGATTTAATGGAGCTTACCAGAAACGGAATCTCACTCCTGAAGCTATTTTTTGCCTTTTCAAGAGAACAGAAAACCGATTATAAGTTGATTAATGAGTACAGGATATTAAATGCGGAGGATAAATACATTAGGGTAGTAGAACAGCATCAGATATTGGAATTAGATGCTTATGGCAATATGTGGTTGTCGCTGAGTATCATAGATGTATCCCCCAATCAGGAAATAAATGAGGGCTTAAAAAGCCAATTGTTGAATTTTAGAACAGGAAAAATAATTCCTTTTGTGGATGATGAGCTTAAAAGAGTTGAAGAACCAAGTGTGGCTTTATCGCAACGAGAAATTCAGATTCTTCATTTGGTCAAAGATGGATTTTTAAGTAAAGAAATTTCAGATAAATTAGCCATCAGCGTGCATACTGTGAATACTCACAGACAACGGGTTTTAGAAAAACTAGGTGCTAATAATTCACTTGAAGCCATTGTTTTTGCTTCTAAACTTGGCTTGATATAATGAGTTGAGTACTGAAAAATCAGTATTGTATGAAAATAGGTTATGAAAGACCTTTGTGCTTTCACATTAAACCGATTTATTCATACAATTATGCTAAAAATTAACCTACTAAAAATTAACCTACTATTACTGCTTCTTGGAATATTGTTATTCCCATCAAAAGCACAACAGCCAACTCAGACTTTGAGGGGTGTAGTAATCGACAATGCTTCTAATGCCGCCCTTCCTTCTGCCAATGTTTTAATCCTCAATACCAAATTTGGCACGCAAACAGATACCTCAGGAAACTTTACCATCAAGAATATAAGTGTTGGCAGATATAATATTCAAGTAAGCATGGTTGGTTATGAGCCTATTTTGATGAAAGAGATTGTATTGTCGTCATCAAAAGAAGTTTTTCTAACTATATCCATGAAAGAAAGTACCACTACACTGGCTGAAGTTACGGTAAAACCCCAAGTGAATAAAGAACAACCGCTCAATAATACCGCTACACTCAGTGCTAGAATGCTGAGTGTTGAAGAAGCTAAACGGTATGCTGGTGGGTTTGATGACCCTGCTAGATTGGTTTCATCGTTTGCAGGAGTGACTAGCAATGTAGGAAATAATGCAATCGTGGTACGAGGAAATAACCCTCAAGCTTTACAATGGAAGTTAGAGGGCGTAGAAATTCCAAACCCTAATCACTTTGCTGATTTAAGTAGTTTTGGTGGAGGAGGATTAACAGCTCTTAGTAGCCAATTACTCGCCAATTCAGATTTTTTCTCAGGGGCTTTTCCTGCTGAATATAATAATGCACTTTCGGGTGTATTCGATATTTTTATGCGGAAAGGGAATAATAATAAAGCGGAGCATACTTTTCAAGTGGGACTTACGGGAATTGATGTTTCGTCGGAAGGACCATTTAAGTCGGGTGGTAAATCATCTTATCTTTTTAATTATCGCTATTCAACCATGGCATTATTAGAGCCACTTTTGCCAGATAATGCAGGGGGAGTGAAGTATCAAGACTTTTCCTTCAAGCTTAATTTCCCTACTAAAAAGGCTGGTACATTTTCATTTTGGGGAATCGGTTTGTTAGATAATTCTAGCGCTAAGATAAAAGAAGATAGGTCCGAGTGGAAATATGATTCTGATAAAGAAAATCAGTCTGTTAAACAGTTTATGGCGGCGAGTGGCATCAGTCATAAAATATTCTTAAACGATACGCAGTATTTAAAAACAACTTTTGCTTCCACTATCAATGGTATTGATTTAATAACCGATAGAATCAATGATATATCACATATTTTGCCTAAAAACAGGATTAATAATCAAAATATCAGTCTTGTTTTTAATTCATATTTGAACACGAAGTTTAGTTCGAAACATACCAACAAAACAGGGATAATGGCGACGAGTATGCATTATGATATTTCCCTACAAAATGCCCCAACGCTTGGTAAACCTTTGGAAAAAGTGGTAGAAGAAAAAGGCAAAAGCTTTTTACTTTCGGCTTATACCAATTCAACCATTAATTTTTCGGAGAAAGTAACGATGAATGTAGGGGCGAATGGTCAGTTATTTACATTGAATAATCATTATACTATTGAGCCACGCTTAGGTATCAAATATCGCTTTGCTGAAACTCAGACTTTCAGTGTTGGGTATGGTTTGCATAGCCGTTTAGAACGCTTGAACTATTACTTTGTAAAAAATGGACAAGAGAATCTCAATAAAAACCTTGACTTTACAAAAGCACACCATTTTGTATTGGGTTATGACCTGAATTTATCTGAGTTTCATCATTTAAAAATTGAAGGATATTATCAAAAACTGTTTAATGTACCTGTGATAAAAGATAGTTCGTTTTCAACCATTAACTTAACCAACGATTGGTTCTTTAAAGACGCCTTACAAAATACAGGGGAAGGAAGGAACTATGGGGTAGACATCACTTTTGAAAAATATCTGTCAAGTGGATTTTACTATATGGTTACAGCGTCTGTTTTTAGCTCAACGTATAGAGGAGGAGACGGAGTGTGGCGGAATACGAGGTATAATCGAAATTATGCCTTTAATTTTTTAACAGGAAAAGAATGGCAAATGGGCAAAAATCAACAAAATGTATTTGGACTTAATATCCGATTGAGTTATCAAGGAGGTGACCATTATTCACCATTAGATGAAAAAGCTTCACAAAAAGCTCAGGAAGCAAAATTTGATGAAACGATGGCTTTCTCAAAACAATTACCTTCGGCTTTTACGTCACATTTAACGGCAACATTCAAGATTAACAAGAAGAAATCTAGTAGAGAGATTGCTTTAAAAATCATTAATGCTACGATGTATAAAGAGTTTATGGGTTTTCAATACAATTATATCACTAAGATGGTAGATGAATACAGAGAAGGACTTTTTATTCCAAATCTAAGTTATCGGGTTGAATTTTAAGGGAAGGTACTGAGGATGTTTTTACCATTCTACCGAGGTAGTGTTCCCAACGGAACTATCATCTATATCCATAAAACAAAAAAGAGTGGTCAAAAAAACTAATTTCAGACCACTCTTTTTAAAGCTAATACTTTACTTAATTGTTTTCTTCTCAACACCTTCATTTGTAATAATTACAGGCTTGATAAGTCCGTTTTCATCAAAAAACATTTTATCGATACAAGTAACACGGGCATTTCCATCAGTCTCTGTCAACGGTCTTCTATGGTACACAATGTACCAATCGTCTGTCTTAGGATTTTTAATCACAGAGTGATGCCCCGCACCTCTAGCAATTTTAGGGTCTTGCTGTAAAATTTTACCAATACGTTTAAAAGGTCCAAATGGCGAATCGGCAATGGCATAAGCTACACAATAGTCAGGGCCAGTCCAGCCACCTTCAGACCACATAAAGTAATACTTACCATTCTTTTTAAACATAAAAGGTCCTTCAACGTAGTTTTCAGGAGTAATTTCCTTGAAAATACTTCCATCAGCATAAGGAATAAAGCCCGTAAAGTCTTTTTTCAAATGAGCAATATTACAATGTTTCCAGCCACCATAAATTAAATAATATTCGTCATTATCTTTAAAAACGAACTGGTCGATAGGCTGAGCGCCATTATAAAATTTGTCGATTAAAGGTTTTTTAAGATAATCCTTAAAAGGCCCCGAAGGTTTGTCAGCCACGGCTATCCCAATGCCACCATATTCTTGGTCGTTCTGGATATCATTTGCTCCAAAAAATAAATAGTATTTTCCTCCTTTTTTAATAATTGAAGGAGCCCAAACGGCTCTTTTAGCCCATTTCACATTAGCAGTATCCAATATCTTTGAATGCTTCGTCCAAGTAACTAAATCTTTGGAAGAAAAGGCGTCAAAGAATACTTGTTTACTATAAGGGGCTGAGTAAGTCGGATAAATCCAATAGGTTTTATCAAATATTATTCCCTCGGGGTCAGCATACCAACCTTTAAAAACAGGATTGCCAGCGGTAATAGATTGAGAAAAAAGCGTTTGTTGAGCAAACGTAAAAAGGATAATTAATAAAATTAGTTTTCGCATAAATAATTGGCTCAATATTTGTTATAGTTTACTGTGATATTTGATTTTTAATTTGTGTTGTACTCAAATAAGAAATATCTTTTCCTAACTGCTTATTTTCTTGTATTAAACTAAGAGAATTACTTGGAAAGTAGGCTCTAAAAGAAGCCTAGAATATCAAATTATAATAAAATCTCACCTCAATTCCCTCAAAAAGCGGAATTTTAGAAAAATCTTATACCATTTTACTTTAAAGTTTCAATGTTTAAATCTCTTAGAGGTTTAAACATATTTTTATGTCATCTAAAAGTGAATCCTAAGTTATATTAAATTATTTTATTGGGTGTGCTTATTAATCCTTACTATCAGCAAAGCATTCAATGATTAACATTTTAGTGGTGTTTTTTTCTTATTACATTATTACCATTTGATAACATCAAATAAAAATATAAGCTTTTGATGATGATTATTATTCGTCTATATAAAACACCATTTAAGATGATTAAAATTTCATTCAAATGAATAACATTTGTATAGATTATCGAAAGAATTAATCATTATTAGCCATACTAAATTTATTTTTAAATCCTTATTTTAAAATCATGTCATTAGAGACTACTCAGAATCCTGTAAGTATTAGTGTTGTAATGTGTACTTATAATGGGGTCAATTTTATTGAAGAACAATTAGATTGTATTATTAAACAAACATATCCACTAACAGAGGTTCTTATTTTTGATGATGCATCAACGGATGGAACGTGGGATAAGTTACAAGAACTAAAGGTAAAATATCCTATTTTATCGATTCAGCGCAATGAAAAGAATTTAGGTTTTAATGTCAACTTCCAGCAAGCATTAATGGCTGCTAATGGTGATATTATTGCGATTGCTGACCAAGATGATATTTGGGCATTAAATAAAATCCAAAGATTAATGGAGGCGTGGACAGAAGATACGCCTATTATTCATTGTGATTCAATTAGATTTAATGGAGAAGTTCCTGTAAATCCACAACCGACGCCTAACTACCTAAGATTTTCTGGTAATGACCCACGTAAGTTGTTTTTCTATAACACCGTTAGTGGTCATGCAATGTTGGTGAAGAAAAGCTTTTTAAAAGAGGTAATTCCTTTTCCTAGTGCCGAAGGCTTTTTCTATGATTGGTGGATGACCGTCGTAGCAGCTTGTAATGGCGGAGTAAGTTATCTGAATGAAGTATTGGTCTTTCAAAGAGTGCATGGTAAAAATGCTTCCATTGACTTTTCAACGAATGGCAATCAAAGTTTTATCAAGCACCGTAAAGATGCATTCAACCACATGAGCCAATTCTTGAAATATAATAAAATACCAGCCGAGCAATTGAAGTTTACAAGTAGGCTAAACAAATTGTTTGAAAAGAAATCTGATAATATTATTTATAAGTTCTTTTTCATGATGCTTATTTGGAAAAACAGGAATTTACTTTTTAGCTGTATGGTTAGAAAACCTTCATTAGTGCCCTATACTAAATACTCAATTCAGTGGGCCATCAAATAGTCGGCGACTCAATTGAAGAAAAACTAAAAATAAGTAGTATTTTGTTGGCTAAGAGTCTTTTGATAATGAGAAAAGATTTTTAGCTAACAAATCGCTGTTTAACATGAAAAACTTATTTACAAGACGCATATTTCTTCAATCGAGTTTTGTTACTGGCTTGGTATCTATCATAAAACCTTTGGATATAAAGGCTGAGAGAATAGAAATACCCGCAAAACTTACCTTTCTTTTTCAAGGAGATTCAATTACTGACGGCAATAGGGGAAGAAATACAGACCCCAACCATATCATGGGGCATGGCTATGCCTATGGTGTAGCAAGTAGGATAGGAGCAGATTTTCCTGAAGCAGGCTTTGCTTTTTATAATAGAGGAATTAGTGGAAACAGAATCCCTGATTTACAGAAAAGATGGAAACAAGATACGCTTGATTTAAAACCTGATGTATTGAGCCTGTTGATTGGTATTAATGATGTAAATGCCGTTTTTGCCAAACCCAATGAATCACCTGATGTAGCACAATTTGAGATAGGTTACAGAGATTTGCTAGACCAATGTAAAGCGAATAATCCAACTATAATTTTTGTATTGGGCATTCCTTTTGTCTATCCCATCAGAGCTAAGAAAGATAATTATGAGGCTTGGCAGAAAGAAACTAAGGAAAGAGCGGAGGTTGTGAAAAAACTCGCTAAAGAATATGATGCTGTATTGATTGATTATCCAGCGATGTTCGACAAAGCTTTTAAAAAGGCTGAAGGCGAGTACTGGATTTGGGATGGTGTTCATCCAACCGTTTTTGGGCATGAATTAATGGCTCGTGAATGGATTAAAGAAGTCAGTAGCAAAATGAAATTTTTGAAAAAGTATAAATATTAGCATTAGCTAGACCTTCGTAAGGAAGGTCTTTTTGTTTTATTATCGTTCATAAGCAATAAACGTATTTTGATTTTAAACCTAAAAAGACCGAAATTTGTATGTTAGCAGTTAATTAAACTGTCAGCCGTTTGTTTTAAAAGAAAGAGTTAACCCTAAATGGGTTGTTTACAGAACATTTCCACTTTTTAATTCATCAATTTTAATAAAATATACAATGCACATTGCCGTAACTGGAAACATCGGAGCTGGGAAAACATCACTAGCTAAAAAATTAGCAGATCATTTTGGATGGGAAGTATTATTTGAAGCGGTGGAAGGAAATCCATACTTAGCTGATTTTTATGAAGATATGTCTCGATGGGCCTTTCATTTGCAATTGTATTTTTTGAAAAGCAGGTACGAACAAGTACTACAAATCCAGCAGTCTAATAAACGAATCATTCAGGACAGAACGATTTATGAAGATGCTTACATTTTTGCTCAGAATCTTTATCAAGGCGGAATTATGTCTGAAAATGACTACCTAACTTATAAAGGCATTTTTGACTTAATGATGACTTCGGTAAAAGCACCCGACCTCACCATTTATTTGAAAGCAGATATGCCCAAGTTGGTTGCTCAAATCAAAAAAAGAGGAAGAGATTTTGAAGCAAATATTTCGGTAGAATACCTACAAGATTTGAATAACCATTATGATGCCTTCACTGAAAACTATACTTATGGGAAATTGTTGATTTTAGATGTAAATAATCTGGACTACCTCAACAATCCAGAAGATTTAGCTTTTGTGATTAATCAAGTCGATAAAGCCTTGTTATACGAAACGCCGCCACGCCCTAAGCCACTGACCGTCCCATCTTTATTTGATAAATCTGAATAATTTTCACCCACAATATTGACCGTTTGAGGTGAAATAATAACCTTATAAATTTATTTACGAAAATATTCGTAGATAAATTTGTTTATACGAATTGTTTCGTAGTATATTTGTTACGAAATAATTCGTAACAAATATTGAATGCAAATGGAACCTATCAAACCTACAGAATCTGAACTACAAATTCTTCAAGTACTTTGGTCGCTGGGTAAAGCTAGTGTAAGACAAGTAAATGATGAATTGTCGAAAGTGAGAGATATCGGCTATACTACTACGTTGAAACTTCTTCAAATTATGTTTGAAAAAAAGATAGTATCACGTATAGAAGAAGGCCGTTATCATTTATACGAAGCAGCCATTAGTGAAGAAGCCACACAGCAATTTTTAGTAGACAAATTTGTGGATACTGCTTTTAGAGGTTCGGCGATGAAACTCGTCATGCAAACATTGGGAAATCATCAAGCTTCTAAAGAAGAGTTAGATGAAATTAAAAAATTGATTGCACAAATTGAAGACAACTCCTAAACCTTTTTAAAATATCAAAATTTAACCCCTTTCTAAATCAATGAAATTAATGTTGAATTTTTTTCCAGAAAATGTAATGACAGCCATAGGCTGGACTTTACTTCACTCAGTTTGGCAATTAATCATAGTTGCTATTGTCTTAAAGGGTGCTTTCTTTTTATCAAAGAAATCGGCTACTAAAAGGTACTGGTTGGGTTTTTCGGGTTTGTTTGGTCAATTATTAGCAACTGTCGTTACATTTTTAATGGTTTTTGAAGAAAACTCCGTTTCCTTAAGCACTAAAAGTAATTTTACTTTTGACAAGCTTACGAAAACTAACTTATCAGATGCCTCTACGCTTTCTTCAAGCACTAATCTTTGGAATGATTTCCAACTATTGCTTTCAAACAACCTGAATTTATTGGTATCAGCTTGGTTAATAGGTACTGTATTTTTGTCGGTTCGATTAATGGGAGGGTATATTTATACGGAACAACTGCGTTGGAAACACACAAAGTCTGTACATGGCGACACGTTGGATATCTTCAACGAATTATTGAGAAAAGTAAATATTGGCAAAGGCATTAATTTATTGGAATCATCCCTAGCTACTACGCCGATGACAATTGGTTTTTTACAACCCGTCATATTATTACCCATTGGTTTGCTGACGGGCTTATCCAACAAAGAGATTGAAGCCATATTGGCTCATGAATTAGCACATATCAAACGACATGATTATTTGATTAATATCGTGCAATCAATTGTAGAGATACTTTTCTTTTTTCACCCAGCTACTTGGTGGATTTCAGCAAAAATTCGTGAAGAACGAGAAAACTGCTGTGATGATTTAGCCATTGAATTATGTGGTAACAACATTCATTTAGTAAAAGCACTTACAAAAGTCGAAATTTTTCAACAACAAACAAACCTTACATTAGCCATGGGATTTGCAGGAAAAAAACAAACTCTACTAGGTAGAGTACAAAGAATTTTAGGAGTAAAGAAAGTGAAATCAGTCAATTATGCAGGGATTATCGTCATGTCATTATTTGCGCTTACAACACTAGTTTTTGTTAATTTACCAAACAATGCTGAAGCACAAACGATTCCTGAGCCTCCGAAAGCTCCGAAAAGCCCTAAGGCACCTAAACCTCCTAAAAAAGCCCCTAAGATTGTTAGACATGACTTCAATAATAATTTCAATATTTCTGATGGGAATTTATATTTCAATGGTGAAAAGATTATTCTATCAGGTCCAGATAGTATTAAAGTAGCCCAAGAATTACAAGTGATTAATAAATTGGAAAAGCAAATGGAACCTCACTCTCAAAAGATAGAGGCACTTTCAAAAGAAATTTCAGTCTATAGTCAAAAAATCAATGATCAGAGCAAGCCAATGAATGAATTTTCAGCAAAGGTTTCAGGACTAGGGACTCAATTAGGAAAATTAGGCGAAAAGCAAGGTAAGCTTGCTACTCAGATGATTAATCTAAAAGATGGGTCACAAGCTAAGAAAAATGTTGAAGCTGAGATGAATCAAATTGAAAAGCAAATGAAAGTATTGGGAGATCAAATGGATAAGTATGGCGCTGAAATGGAAAAGATAGGAGAGAAGATGAATATTCATAGTGCTCCGATGGATAGTTTAAGTAAACTAATTGAATTTCAAGCAAAACCCATAGAAGCATTAGGAAAGGAAATCGAATTGCATGCCAAAGAAATTCAAAAGTATTTACCAGCTTCGATAAGAACTAAAATGAACGGTTCAATAAACGTTTCGACGCCTGATGCACCAGAACCACCATCGCCACCGGCACCCTCAGTGGCACCGCCTGCACCACCAGTGAAAAAACAATAATAGACAGAAAGTAAAAAACATCTTTGGAGTTTTCCAAAGATGTTTTTTTATGTGACAATGAGGAGACTCGAACTCCTACAGGATAACTCCCACTACCACCTCAAAGTAGCGTGTCTACCAATTCCACCACATTGCCTTTTTTGATGGTGCGAAATTAAAGAAAATTTACTTAATTGCAAAGATTTTCAGAGGCGAGGCAACCATGTTTGAAGTTGGTTTAATTAAACCGTTGAGAATCAAGGATACAATTAAGGAAAAAATAAAAAAAATATCACAATGGCATTAGAATTTGAAGGTAGTTTGATAAAAGTGCTCCCAGAAGTGAGTGGTCAAGGAAAAAATGGTGCTTGGGTTAAACAAGATTTTGTCCTTGAAACGGAAGAGCAATATCCTAAAAAAGCTTGTTTTACTGCATGGGGTGACAAATCTGCGGATTTAAAAACGTTCTCTTTGGGCGATAAGCTGAAAGTGACGTTTAGCGTAGAATCACGCGAGTATAATGAAAGATGGTATACCGATTTAAGAGCTTATAGAATTGATTTAGCGAGTGATGCTCCAAGCCCATCAGCGGGTTCGTCGTCTCCTGCGGCTTCATCAAGACCTTCAGCTCCTTCTAAGCCTGCTGCTCCAGCTGCAGACTTGCCTTCGTTCAGTGAAGATGATCAGGATTTACCTTTCTAAAGGAAAGGTTTTTTAGGCGTTAATAGCTCATTAATCGATGCAGTTAACGCCTAAAAAAATTAGCAAAGGCTCAATGCTTGAGATCTGAGCCATTCTGGGCGCGTTGTCGTCACTTTTGCTTTCAGCTCGTTCAAGATTGAATACAAGCCAAAATAAGTACGATTGATGTATAGTCCGTGCTGTGAACCACGTGCCACCTTAGAGTTTTTTAGCTCATCAAGGTTTTGTAGTTTCTCCGCATATAAATAAATGCTTTCAAAATAATCATCGTCGGCAAAATCAAATTCTTCAACTGCAAAAGGTTTGCCTAGTAAGAAAATCATTTCTTTAAACAAATCCCTAAAGAATACAGCTTCTTTCGCTGAATCGACCTTTGTGATAAAGTCCAACGTTTTGAAAATCTCCTCCGTTTTCTCATTATCTTCTAAGTTATCAAAATTGAGCAGGGCAAAGTAATTATCATAGAACTCATCATTAATTACTTTTATACAGCCAAAATCAATCACGCCCATTGTTCCGTCTTTTCTCATCAAGAAATTCCCTGGGTGAGGGTCAGCATGTACTTGTCTGAGCGTATGTATCTGAAAATCATAGAAATCCCAAAGAGCTTGCCCTATTTGATTCCTAATTTCTTGGGATGGATTCGTTTTCAAAAACTCGTTTAAGTGAAGTCCATCAAGCCAATCCATTGTCAAGATTTTTTCACATGATAAATCAGCGTAATATTTCGGGAAAAATAAACCATTTAAATGCGCACAGGCTTCTGAGATTTCCACCGAGCGTTTTAATTCTAATAAGTAATCGGTTTCTTCAATGAGCTTTTCGGCTACTTCCCCCATATACCTATCAACATCATTTTCATTCAAACCAAACATGGCAATGGCAATCGGACGAATCATTTTCAAGTCACTACCAATACTTTCTGAAACACCCGGATATTGTATTTTAACTGCTAACGATTTGCCATTTTTTGTAGCCTTGTGTACTTGCCCGATAGAGGCTGCATTACTAGCATTTATCTCGAAAGTATCATAAAGCTCAAGGGGTGATTTGCCAAAATATTTCCTAAAAGTTTTCATTACTAAAGGACCAGAAAGAGGGGGCGCAGAGTATTGAGACATCGCAAATTTTTCTCTGTAAGCTCTTGGCAACATTCCTTTGTCCATGCTTAACATTTGCGTAACTTTGAGGGCAGAACCTTTCATCTCACTCAAAGAAGAGTAGATGTCTGTAGCATTATCTTGGTGTAATTCATCACGACTTATAGTGGGGTCAATTATTTTTTTGACATTGTGTTTTAAATAATTACCACCAATTTTTACGCCTGTTTTTACAAATTTTGTAGCACGTGCAACTTTAGAAGTTGGTATTGAATTTTGTTCTTTCATTATCATAGAGAAAATCTATATCCATGTTTTCCTAGCCGATTAATCAATATGTTAAAATATTAAGTTATTGGCTATCAAATATGTTATGGTTATAATTCTAAATTAAACATTGAGAATATATTTTTTCTATTATCTATTTTGAAACATGAATTTTGCAAAGTCGATGACAGAGTCTAGCGCCGATGAAGCCATCAAATCGAATGATGTATTGACCGACTTTTCAATCATCGCATCTGTTTGTTGAAAATCTTTTGTCTTATCTTTTACCCAAAAATTAAGTACCATCAAGAACTGTAACCAGAAGGCATCAGGGTATCTTTCATCAATAAATTTTCTTGGTTGAACCTCATTACTTTCTTTTCCTTCAAAGATTAAATCACGGGCAAAATCTTTAAATGCTATTTTTAAGTCAACCATAAAAGCAGGTGTTTTTAGTCTGCGTTTATCAATCTGTCGCCACGTCTCAGTAGTATAACTTCTGTGTTGTTTTAGTACTTCAATCCACGTATAGTAAAATGCTAAAAGCTTTTCACGTACACTATACGTTGCGTAGATTTCTTCAGCTTCAATTTTAGCCTTTGTTTCATTAAAAAAACCTAGCCAAATGTCACTTTCCAATAGCTCGAATGAATTATAATATTCATAAAAATCACTCTCTTTCATTTTGAGCTTTTTGGTAAAAGCAAATACAGTAGGAGGTTGATTTCCATTTTCAAGAAAATACTCAATATAGGCTTGCTTGATTTTTTGTATTTTATCCATGATTTTTAATTTATGTAGTTAGTCAACAAAGGTTTTAACACTAGCTTATTGATTTAACAACATATAGTTGAAGAACTTTGTTCTTATTTTCTGCAATAAATTACCGTGTAATTAAAACCTTTTTTGATGCAATCTCTCCAGAGGCGTTTACATTAACAATGTAGTAGCCCGTAGCAAGCGGTTCTGAATCAAAATAATAATAACCACTTCTTTGTTGCGTCAAGACTTTCTCATCCACTAAAATACCTCTTAAATCATGCAGTTGAATTAATAAATCCTTTTCATCTTTAAAGGTCACTTTCAATTTAATACTACCATTAACCGCAGGATTAATAGGATTAGGCGTCACAGTTACTTGCAATCGTTCCGAGTCCGTGAGGGGCTCTGCATTATCTAATAACAGCTTTCTTTTCGTACTTAAACTTAGCGCTGCTCTGGTTCTATTCTTTTGGTCAACTGTAAATACATTCATACACCTGTCAGGCGAATAGTCCATATAGTTTTCAATCATATTCGCAATACTGGTACTAGTACAATTGGATGTCAGTTTATCACAGGTTGTATTTAGATTCAAGCTTTCTATTTGGGGTGTATCATTACAATAGTCGGTACCACAATACTCATCGCCATTAGGATGTAGTAAACCCAGCCAATGGCCTACTTCATGCGTGGTGGTTCTACCCAAGTTGTAAGATTGGCTTAATGTTCCACAACAATTCCCAAAGTTTCTATAATCAATAATCACGCCATCAAATAATTCTTGCTCACTAATATTTTGCGAATTAGCTCCCAAGCCTTCCAATTTACTATCATAAGGGAAACTTGCATAGCCTATTATGCCATTATTCCCACGTGTTACCCAAATATTCAAGTACTTTGTATTGTCCCATTGAATAATAGTCGCAATTTTTGTTTTTTCCTCCACAAAATTAAATCCACTTTGTCTGAAATAAGTACGAGTAATACCAGTGGTAGCATTTCCGTTTGGGTCTCTGTCAGCTAATTTGAAATTTATTTCCATATCAGTCCCTACAGGATTAGTGTTATAACCATTTGTTCCAAGCTTTTTTCGGTAATCTTCATTCAATATCTGAATCTGTGACATTATTTGGGCGTCAGAAATATTAATGTTGTTTGCACCTCCGATAACATTATTTGTATTATTATGAACAATATGTACAACTACAGGAATGGTATATATTTTATCTTCTATTCTGGCAAGGCTATTTTTACGTTGATTTTGTATGACTTGAATTTGACTTTCAAACAAAGATTTTCGTTGATTCCAATCGTTATATTTTTCTTGCATTTTTTTATTATCTAATGCAACACCACATTTATCTTGTGCCAATAGGGTAGAAGGCAGTAAAATGATTAATATGTATAGTAGTTTTCTCATTTTGGGTAATAGTTTATTGAAAGCTGAACATAAAAAATGGCTTTAACCTGCATTTTTTTATAAAAAATACAAATTAAAGCCGTTTTAGTGAGAGTCGTGTAATTTATTGGAAGGTTATTTCTGTGCTTCTGATTTTTCGTAAGCCATGATAATGTCACGAACTAAGCGGTGACGAACCACATCTTTGCCATCTAATTCTACAAAAGCAATGCCTTTGATGTTGTCTAGAATCCTACTAGCTTCTGCCAGACCCGATTTTACTTTAGTTGGTAAGTCAATTTGAGTTTTATCACCAGTGATAATTACTTTAGATTGTATCCCCATCCTTGTCAAGAACATTTTCATTTGCATAGGCGTAGTATTTTGTGCTTCATCCAATAAAATAAAAGCATTATTGAGCGTTCTACCACGCATATACGCTAACGGAGCAATTTCAATGACCCTGTTTTCGATAAAATATTTCAGTTTTTCGGGCTGAATCATATCATCTAAAGCATCATAAATAGGACGAAGATATGGATCTATTTTCTCTTTTAAGTCACCCGGTAAAAACCCTAGATTCTCACCAGCCTCCACAGCGGGACGAGTAATAATTATTTTTTTTACTTCTTTATTTTTTAATGCTTTTACTGCAATCGCAACAGCAGTATACGTTTTTCCAGTTCCAGCAGGGCCAACGGCGAAAACAATGTCATTTTTTGAAGCGGCCTCAACCATTTTTTGCTGGTTGGGTGTTTTTACTTTAATAACTACTCCTTTGGTGCCATACAATAATACATCGTCTTCCTCTTTCAGATGTACATTGGGTTCAGTAGCGGGATTTTTCTCTAGCGTAAGGTAAGATTGAACTTGCTCTTTAGAAATCTTCCCATATTTTTGGTAGTGTTGGATGAGCGAATCCAATATTTCATTTATTCTTACAATCTCTGGCAGTGAGCCTCGGATGGTAATTTCATTTCCACGAGAAATAATTTTACTTTGAGGAAACGCCGCAGCAACTTGTTTGATATTGCTGTTTTCAACACCAAGAAAACCAACCAACTCAAGGTCTTCTAAGGTAATTATTTTTTCTGTCAAATCTGAAATATGTTAAAGTTTGAATAATATTCTACTTAAACTTAATAAAAAAAAGCATCAGTTGGTGCATAATTTTAGATTAAATATCATTCAATGATTTTAAACTTTGATTATCAATAAATTATGAAATCTCTGGTTTTATATTTTTCGGTTTTCTAAGAATTTCTTTGTAAAATTGTGTTGCGTAAAGAAAATCTCCTTTTTGAAATATTTTAAAATTTGTAAAATCTGGATGAAAAGGCTTGAATACTGAGAATGGAACAAACAAATCAAAATAACGGAAATTATAAAAAAAACGGTAATTATGCCGGTGGACGAATCTCTGCTCAAAACAGATGGTTGGATACTGGATTGGGTAAAATTCCGCCCCAAGCAACAGATTTAGAAGAAGCTGTTCTAGGAGCTTTGATGTTAGAGCGTGATGCCCTAACAGATGTAATTGATATTTTAAAAGTTGAATCGTTTTATAAAGAAGCCCATCAAAGAATTTATGGGGCTATTACGCAATTATTTGCCAATTCAGAACCTATTGACTTATTAACGGTTAAAAACCAATTAGTTACAACGGGGGAATTAGAAATAGCAGGAGGAGTACAATATTTAGCTGAATTGACACAAAGGGTAAATTCAGCAGCCAATATAGAGTTTCATGCCAGAATTGTAGTAGAACACTCGCTAAAAAGACAATTGATTACTGTATCATCTGAGATTCAGAAAATGGCTTATGAAGATACTACCGACGTATTCATGTTGTTGGATAAAATTGAGCAAGAACTTTTTAGGATTTCAGAGGCTAATATCAGAAAAAATTATTCTGATATGGGGCAGATTATGCGTTCGGCCTTATTAGAACTTGAATTAAAGAAAAATCAAAAAGAAGGCTTAACGGGCGTACCAACAGGTTTTACAGCCTTAGATAGGGTTACTTCTGGCTTTCAGAAAACAGAATTAATTATTATTGCTGCCCGCCCAGGTATGGGTAAAACAGCCTTGATTCTATCAGCTTGTAGAAATGCTGCCGTTGACCACGGGCAAGCAGTAGCATTCTTTTCATTAGAAATGTCATCTGTTCAGTTGGTCAATCGTTTGATTTCGGCAGAAGCAGAACTAGAATCAGATAAATTAAGAAAAGGAAATCTTGCTCCACACGAATGGGCACAGTTGCATGCAAAGATTGGCAAATTGACCAATGCACCGATTTTTATTGATGATACCCCAGCATTGTCTATTTTGGAATTAAGGGCTAAGGCTCGCCGTTTGAAAGCTCAGCATGATATTCAGATGATTGTGATTGACTACCTTCAACTAATGTCTGGTGACTCTGGCGGAAAAGGCACAGGTAACCGTGAACAAGAAATTGCGAATATTTCTCGTTCATTGAAACAGCTTGCCAAGGAATTGAATGTACCTGTGATTGCACTATCACAATTAAGCCGTGCTGTTGAAACCAGAGGGGGAGATAAGAAGCCTCAACTATCAGATTTACGTGAATCAGGGTCGATTGAGCAAGATGCCGATATGGTAATGTTTATCTATCGTCCAGATTATTATGGTATTACCCAAGATGAATCAGGCAATTCGGTAGCTGGAATAGGAGAGTTGATTATCGCTAAAAACCGTGCGGGTTCATTAGATACTGTTCAATTAAGATTTATAGGAAAATATACAAAATACTGCGATTTAGACGCTGGTGATTATATGGGCTATGCAGGTGATAGCCTTCAATCTTTCCAGCAGATAGATAATCCTGCGGCCGCTTTTGAAAGTGGGGGTAAAATGTTGGGTAGTAAAATCAATAATTTGCCGTCTCAAAATACAGGTTCAGCTTTCGGCAGTACTTCTCCGAACCAAGATGTTCCTTTTTAAAAGTATTCATTTTTTAAAACATTAACCATCCTGAATTTTAGAGTCAGAAAAAGCGGTCGAAAAACTAATTTCGACCGCTTTTTTATGATTGAGAAATAACGAATTCCTACTGTTTGAGCGAAGCGAGTTTAGGAATTCTTGATTTTTTTGTTACTTTTTGTATCAAGACAAAAAGTAAGGACGAGGATAAATCCAAAAACCTCTGAAAATTTCTAAAATTCTTTATTTTAAAAGAAAATTTGCGATAACTTATGTTTATGTTATCTCAAATCTAATCTAACAACATTCTCCACGTGATGTGTCTGTGGAAACATATCTACAGGTTGTACAGCCGTTACTTGATACTTTTCATCTAACAGGGCTAAATCTCTTGCCTGCGTAGCTGGATTACAACTTACATAAACAATTCGTTTAGGGGAAGCCTCTAGGAGTGTCCTAACCACAGGCTCGTCCATTCCTGCACGTGGTGGGTCAGTAATAACAATGTCTGGTCTTCCGTGTTTGTTTACAAATTCACTACTCAATAATTTTCTCATATCACCTGCATAAAATTCAGTGTTAGTCACATTATTAATCTGCGAATTTACTCTAGCATCCTCTACCGCCATTTCAACGTATTCTAAGCCTATTACTTTTTTGGCCTGACGCGCTACGAAATTAGCAATTGTTCCAGTACCCGTATAAAGGTCGTATACAAAATCATTTTCTGTGATATCAGCGTATTCACGTGTTATCCTGTATAATTCGTATGCCTGTTTTGAATTGGTCTGAAAGAAAGATTTAGGGCCTACTCTAAATTTCAAATCTTCCATTTCCTCGATGATGTATGGTAAACCTTTGAAGTTGACAATCTCTAAATCAAAGAAAGTATCATTGCCTTTGGTATTGATAACATAATTCAAAGAAGTAATTTCAGGGAAAGTCTCCGCAAGAAAATTCATTACTAAGTCAATATCCTCTGGTTGGCAGTATGCAAATTGAACCACTACCATCAAATCTCCAGAACTGGCAGTCCTGATAATGAGGTTTCTTAAAGCACCTTTTTCTTGGCGAACTTGCTCATAATAGTCTAAATTATGTTTAGCCGTAAAATCCCTCAAAGCCAATCGGATGGCATTCGAAGGGTCGGGTTGTAAATAGCAATGGTCAATATCCAAGATTTTATCATAACGTTTAGGAATATGGAAGCCTAAAGCATTTCTTGAGAAAGACTCTCCAGAATTAATTTGTTCTTGGGTTAACCAACGATTTTGAGAGAAGGTATATTCAAGTTTATTACGATAATAGAATGTTTCAGCAGAGGGGAAAATAGGCTTGATTTCAGGTAAATCTACTTTCGCAATTCTTTCTAAGGCATCTACTACTTGCTTGTATTTGAAGTCTAATTGTGTTTGATAATCAATGTGTTGCCATTTACAACCACCACAAGTACCAAAATGAGAACAAATTGTTTGGGTACGGTACTGAGAATTGGGACGAATGTTATAAGCCACCGCTTCCATGAAGCTTTTCTTCGATTTTAATACTCTTAAATCAGCATAATCTCCTGGTGCTACGGGCCCTTCAATAAAAATTACTTTATCTTCAATTCGACTGATACACTTTGCTTCAGAAGCAAAATTTTCAATTAATACATTTTCAAAAATGATATTTTCTTTATTTTTCTTTTTCATACTTTGCAAAAATACGAAGTATTGAAATTATTATTGACAATCAGCAAGGAGTTTTCAGAAACTTAGTTGAATTTTGTAGTATTAAGGAGAAGTATTATAAATGTTTATCAATGACATTTATACCATTTTAAGAAACGTCGCAACAGATTTTATTATGAAAGGTAAGGTTGTTATTATTACAGGGGCATCATCGGGTATCGGACAAGCAATGGCATTTGCTTTTGGTCGTGAAGGTGCAAAAATTGTTATTACAGGTAGAAAACAAGAGGCACTTTTAGCAACAAGCCAAGCGCTTACAGCAAGTGGAATCGAAAATTTACCCATTGTTTCTGATGTAAGTATTGAAAGCGACAATCAGGATGTTGTTCAGAAAACAATCGCTGCTTATGGTAAAATTGATATTTTAATCAACAATGCAGGCGTATCTATGAGAGCCATGTTTGAAGACTGTGATACAGAGGTTATCAGAAAAGTAATGGATATTAACTTTTTTGGAACAGTTTATATCACTAAATATGCTTTGCCTTATATCAAAGCAACGAAAGGCTCAATTGTAGGCATTTCGTCAATAGCAGGTTATAGAGGTTTGCCAGTAAGGGTTGGTTACTCAGCGTCTAAATTTGCGTTGAATGGTTTTTTAGAAGGACTTCGTACAGAGCTTTTACATTCAGGCGTACACGTATTAACAGCTTGCCCAGGTTTTACGGCTTCTAATATCAGAGTGGCTTCCTTAGGAGCAGATGGAAATTCAAAAGGAGAATCTATGCGTGATGAAGGAAACATGATGAGTTCGGAAGAAGTAGCAGAGAGCATTTTATATGCTGTAAAACATCGCAAAAGAGACTTAGTATTAACCTTGCAAGGGAAGTTCACCGTGTTTATCAATAAATGGTTACCATCATTAGCTGATAACCTAGTGTTTAATACTTTGGCGAAAGAAAAAGATTCACCTTTGAAGAAATAAACCTAAAAAGGCTAATTCTAGGTCAGAATTAGCCTTTTTATAAATTAACCGAACATTCATTCTACTAACCAAATGTCACTTTCTTTCAAATAAAGGAATTTATCGTTCCAATAAACACGCTTCCAAATATCATTTCCACCGATTAAATTCAAGCGATGACCCCTATCTATGACAGACACCACAGGGGCTACTGCCGAAGGTTCTGCTCTCAATAAAACCCCATCTCTATTAATAATACCTTGGTGATATTTATCAGGCAGATTTAATAATGTACCAATACCGATGATGTAAATCAGTAAAAATATTTTTTGACCTAAAGGAATATTATTGTTTTTATATCGCTTGGTGAACAGCACAAAGAAAATATAAATACTAAGCACGAGCATGGTGCCAATCAAGAAACCAGAATACTGTTTATAGAATAGGATGAGGAAATTAAAGTCGTTCAATTCATATCCTTTTAATTCATGAAGCTGGGCTATCTCGTTAAGTTTTGATAAAATCTTTTCGTTGGGGTCTTGTTGATAAGCCTTGTTTAGGTAATACAATGTTTTTAAAAAATCTCCTTTTTTTTCTTTCAAAAAGGCCAATTTTAAAAATAATGCTGTTGAAGGTTTTTCGATGGAAGGCAAAAGTTGTTCATAAATTCGCTCAGACTGAGTAAAATTATCAGCTTTGTACAGTGAGTCTGCTTTTTTCAGTGTTGCTACATTGCTTTGAGAATAAGCTAGTTGTAGAAAAGCTAAAGAAAAACATAAAAAAAATATGACTTTTTTTAGATAGTATGCTTGCATTGTATTCTTAATAATCGTAGTTTTGCACCGCAATTAAGGGAAACAATATGACAAAAACAAAAGATGTTCAGTCAGTTTCTTAAAATAGCAAATGATTCCGTAGCTCAGTTGGTAGAGCAATACACTTTTAATGTATGGGTCCTGGGTTCGAGTCCCAGCGGGATCACAAAGGAAAAAGCCATCGCTTTTGCTAAAGCGATGGCTTTTTTTACCCAAAAAAATAATTATAATTACCGATTCCGTAGCTCAGTTGGTAGAGCAATACACTTTTAATGTATGGGTCCTGGGTTCGAGTCCCAGCGGGATCACAAGATTACCAGTGGTAATCTTCCTTCGTGCCAGCGTGCACATTTTATATATACAAACTTCGGTTTGAGGATTCCGTAGCTCAGTTGGTAGAGCAATACACTTTTAATGTATGGGTCCTGGGTTCGAGTCCCAGCGGGATCACAAAAGATTGCCAGTGGTAATTTTTTCTTCGTGCCAGAGCGCACATTTTCATATATAATAGTACAAACTTCGGTTTGAGGATTCCGTAGCTCAGTTGGTAGAGCAATACACTTTTAATGTATGGGTCCTGGGTTCGAATCCCAGCGGGATCACAAGAAAGATAAAAAAAGCCTTCAAAGTCATTGATTTTGAAGGCTTTTTTTTTCGATAATAATCTAGTACCTCATTTATCTCTCGTTATAGTCGTCTTTCTTTACGTAAATATTATCTAATCAACTTCATTAATGTTTCTTATTCTTACATGGGGCATAGCCTTGAAAATGTCCTGCATGTATTTTCTATGATTGGCACCCGCAATGACTATTACTTTTTTCGCCCCTGCCATTCTCGCCCTGTTTACAACATTGTCACACATTCCCTGATTTCTCATTATCCACCAATGTATTTTTGAAAGCATTTCTTCTTTAGGAAAGCCCTTCATATCATACATAACTGGCAAGTAAAAATCTCCCGAGGCGGAAATTGCAGATGCCTCATCCGTGTTAAGCCATTCCGTTACATTTTTTGAAGTCTTCTCAATACTTTCGTACTTTTCAAAACCTTTGTTAATAGCAACTAAATTTGCTTTCAGTTGTTTTACAAAAGAAGTTGTGGTATCGTTCCTAAATATACTGAATTTTGCGTCGAATGTCACCCAAGATGCTTGCCAATTCAAATCATAGTCCTGACAATCCATAGAAAGTAAGTCGTGGACTCCCATTTCCAACATCATTGGAAACGCTATTAGCGCATATTCCGAAGTTTTCAGCCTTTTCATACTTCGCCCTGTTGTATCTAGCTGAGGGCTAAGTAATTTTATGACATAGTTTTCAAGTTTAGCATCAGGTTTTTGCTTAAGATAGTCGAAAACTTGCCAGAATTGATAGTGACCGTTTGCGACATCCTGATTAAGATAATAAGCATGGGCTAAATCAGCTTTTATATAATAGTCTTTAGGTTTTAGCAGGGCTATTTTTTTTAAGCTGTCAATCGACTTAGAAAGTAACTCATCCGACAATGTTCGATTGCTCCTAAGCATTTTTAGTCGCTTAATATTGTCCTGTTTGCACCAATAGTCCATCACAAGCCGCTCGTCCTCTTTACTCAGAAACTCCCCAAAAAAAGCATCAGGCTGGAATTTTCTTATTTTATTATGGAGATTGGAATAATCCTGTATAGGATATTTGCTATAGTCATGGGAAACACCTATTAGTAAAATATCTACGTCCTGTGCTCTAGCATTAATCGAAATGAAAAAAATATAAATAAGGAGATGTTTCATGTTTTCTGTCTGCTATTTTAATGAATGTTGGTCAGCTCTAGTTATTCGACAGTGTGACAGCTTGATTTTTTAACGCCATTGAAAACTGTCAGTATTTAATAAAATTAACGATAAATTGTACTGCAATTACAAAATCTATTGAAATATTCATAGCTAAATTTTGTGTATCAAATTATTGTATCAACAGCATTTGAGTCGCTTGGTGAAGTTATCAGTTAGGCGAAGTTGCCTATCATTACAGACAAGCCAACGAATAAGTATATTATGGCATGATATTTTAATACCTTACTATAGTTTATAATCAAATACATTTGTTTCACTAAAAATGTAAATAATATGCCATGGACTAAGAGCGATTATCCGCCATCATACAAAAACCAACCTAAGAAAGTTAGGGATAAAGCCGTTGAGATTGCGAATGAGATATTAAAAGACGGAGCCGAAGAAGGGATTGCCATTGCTACTGGATTGAAAAAAGCACGAGAAGTTTTAGCAAAAAAACAAGATTCAAAAGAGTAATCAAAAAATAAGAATACCGATAGATAAATATAACGCTATCGACGATGAATCAAAAAGTGCATCATTTTCTATTCAAATACGTTGAATAATATTTATACTATCAAATAATTAAAGACGAGATGCATAGCCCTGCTAATTGTTATAAATAGCAGGACTTTTGCTTTTAGGAGCTTGCAAAAGCATGGCTAACTATCAAAATGAATGTCTTTAATGTCGGAATTATTATATTTTTAGCTAAATTTACTTTCATTCTTTTGTAAAGGGCAAGACATTCGTCATATCCTCTTAATTCAACCTTAATTCTTGGAAATTAAAAATACTACCGACGACTATTTCTTCCTTGAAAACGGTGGCGAAGCTGCCGAAATCATTAGGAATTTAGACTGGTCTTCAAATAGCCTAGGACGACCTGAAACATGGCCAGAAAATTTGAAGAATACTTTGGCGACATTATTGCCATCGAAATTCCCTATGTTTCTTTGGTGGGGTGATGACCTAATCCAGTTTTATAATGATTCTTATAGACCAAGTTTTGGTAAGTACGGGAAACATCCTAAAGCGATAGGACAAAAGGCGAAAGATTGTTGGCCTGAAATATGGGATTTTATTTCCCCGCTTATCAATAAAATATTAACTACTGGTGAAAGTATTTGGTATGAGAATATGCTATTGCCAATATATCGAAATGGTAGACTTGAAGATGTATATTGGACATTCAGTTATAGTCCCGTAAGAGGCGATGATCGCCAGATTAAAGGTGTTTTAGTAGTTTGTAACGAAACAACCAATACTGTAAATCATAACAGGCAACTTCAAAGCAGTAAGGATGAACTACTATTTGCTATTGAAGCAGCAGAACTTGGCACTTTTGACCTTAATCCACTCACTAATAAATTTTCAGCAAATAATCGCCTTAAAAGTTGGTTTGGATTAAAGCCAGATGATGAAATTCTTCTAAATATAGCAACGGACGTAATAGCAGAAGCTGATCGTGATAACGTGATAAAAGCGATAGAGGATGCCTTGAAATTTGAATTAGGAGGGAAGTATGAAATAGAATATACGATTATTCATCCTGTAACGAAAGAAGAAAAAAATGTTCGTGCCAAAGGACGTGCTTGGTTTAATGAGCATAAAGAAGCCTATCGTTTTAACGGGATTTTACAGGACATCACCGAACATAAAAAGGCAAATGATGAGATTGTTAAGTCAAGACAATTGACTGACCTTACCATACAAACTATGGGTATGGGAGTTTTTAATGTCGACTTTGCTACTAATAACATTGAATATTCTCCTGAATTTGCAGCTCTTATATCAGGATCAAAAATAAAGGATTTATCACGGATGGATTTTGTTAAATATATTCATCCTGATGATTTAGGGTTACGTCTTGATGCCATCCAGCAAGGGCTAGCCACTGGCAAATTTTATTATACTCCACGTGTAATATGGGACGACGGAAGTATTCATCATATTGCCATTTCTGGTGCGAGGATTGTTGATTCTAAGGGAAATCCCAAGACATTCTCAGGAACAGGCATCGATATTACAGAACGAGAAAGAAGCCGAATAGCATTACAACAAGCAGAGTATAAACTCGAACAGGTAAAACGAGAAGCAGATGCTATGTTCAGAAATGTGACTGATAGTTCACCTACAGGACTTTGGCTTTCTGATCAACAAGGTATGCTGACCTATTTGAATAAGACTTTGGTAGAGTGGACAGGTATGTCTTATGAAGCACTCTTGGGAGCAGGTTGGACAAACACCATCATTGAAGAAGATAGACAAATGGCGGCAGAAGTCTTTATGGAAGCTGTAAATTCACTATCTCATTATGATGTTCTTTTCAGGATTAGAAAAGGTTCTGGGGAAATAATCTGGTGTCGGGCTGCTGGAGATCCTTTTTTTGATGATAAAGGTGTCTATTCAGGCTATGCGGGATTCTGTATGAATATGGATGAAATTATCGCTGGGAGAAGAGCACTCACTGAAAGCGAGGAACGTTTTAGCCTGATGATTAAACAAGCTCCTGTAGGAATTTGTCTTTTTACAGGATTGGACATGAAAATTGAGATTGCTAACGATATTATGATTGGCTACTGGGGAAGAGACAGAACTATCATAGGAAAACCACTTGAAGTAGCCATCCCTGAGTTAGTAGGACAGCCGTTTCTCTCATTATTGCAAGAAGTTTACTTAACAGGTGTAGCTTATGAAGCAGTATCTAGCCCAGCGCACCTCGTAGTTGATGGAAAATTAAGTACTTTTTATTTTGATTTTACCTATAAGCCAATCAGAGATATTAATGGAAATATTTATGGAATCATGGATATTGCCGTTGATGTGACAGAAAGAGTATTAGCCTCACAAAAACTGGAAGATACCCGCATTGCCTTAGCTGGGGCTATCGAATTAGCCGAACTAGCAACATGGCAACTTGATATTGACAATAAAACATTTTCATACTCAAAACGGTTTATGGATTGGTTGGGTTTTTCTGAAGATACCAAATCAATGGATGAAGCCTACAATCCATTACCTGATGATTACAGAAAATTAGTCAGTGATGCAATAGCCGCGACCATTACTCCAGGTTCTTCAGGAATATATGATAATGAGCATCCAATTATTAACAGGCTTACTGGTCAGGTAAGGATTATTCATGCCACAGCAAGAGTGTTTTATAACAGTGAGGGAAAACCAGAGTACTTAAGTGGCACAGCCCAAGATGTTACCAAAGAAAGGAAATTGCAGGAAGAACTTACCTTTAAGGTCAGGAAGAGTACGGAAGAGCTACGCCATGCCAATGCAGAATTAGAGATAAATAACAAAGAATTACAACAGTTTGCTTACATCGCTTCACACGATTTGCAAGAACCTATTCGGAAGATAACCGTATTCATGCAAATGCTTGAAAGTTATATTTCAACAGATACGGAAAAGGCAAAAATATACATTGAAAAAATAAATAATTCAGCAAAACGTATGACAACCTTGATAAAGGATGTGTTAGGTTTTTCTGAATTATCTAATGGTACGAAAGTATTTGAAAATGTAGATTTGGAGGAGATAATACTGAATATATTAAGTGATTTTGACTTGACCATAGAACAAAAAGAAGCCACTATCATCTACGAGAATTTGCCAACATTAAAAGCTATTCCACTACAAATGGGGCAGTTATTTGGTAACTTAATCTCTAATGCTTTGAAATATTCTCGGCAACATGTGAAGCCTGTCATTAAAGTTTTAGGCAGTAAACTTGTTGACGACGATAAAAAGCTGTTTAATATTGACCCTTCATTAGATTATATTAAAATTGAGGTCATTGATAACGGAATTGGTTTCAATCAAAAGTATGCAGAGCAGATTTTTAATATTTTTCAGAGATTACATGGTAAGAATGAATTCGCAGGCACAGGTATCGGTCTGGCAATGTGTCGAAAAATTGCACAAAATCATAATGGAGATATTAAGGCCTTTTCAGTGGAAGGGGAAGGAACAACATTTAATATTGTATTACCATCACAAGAACAGACTAACTAAGTAATTAAGAAATATTAAACCAACAAATTCCTATTTTTATATTAAACAACAAATGATGAAGACTGTCTTTTTGATTGATGATGATTTAGATGAACGTGAAATATTTCAAGAGTCCTTACATACACTTAATTTAGATGTGAACTATGTGGAAGCCAAAAATGGTGCTGAAGCATTGGAAAAATTAGACCTTCCTGATTTTAAGAAACCAGATATTATTTTTCTTGACCTTAATATGCCAATAATGGACGGTAGAGAATTTTTGAAAGAGGTTAAAGGACATGAAAAGTATAATGATATCCCTGTCATTATTTATTCAACTTCTTCAAATGAGATAGATAAGAGTTTTGCCCTCGAAAATAAGGCATCCATGTTTATGACAAAACCCTATTCTATAGAAGTGTTACAGAATGAAATCAAGCAGGTAATAAAAAGTTTTCTTCAAATATAAATCAAGAGATACAAAAAAGTTAAAAGCCTTTCAAATCAAGGATTTGGAGGGCTTTTTAATGTCTAATAAAAATGTAATTGACGCTTATATTTCTCAATATTTATTAAATTAGATTTGAGAACAAAAACCTCTAATTATTAAAACAATTATGGAAAAACTAAGAGCCCACATTGAAGAAATTATATCCATTAGCGATGAGGAATTTGATTATATCAAAACATTTTTCACGAAGAGAAAAGTAAGAAAACATCAATACCTGATTCAGGAAGGGGATAATGCCAAGTATGAATATGTGGTCATGAATGGTACTTTTAGGGTTTTTTATCTTGATGAAGAAGGAAAAGAACATATCCTGCAATTTGCCACAGAAAACTGGTGGATGTCAGACTATATTGCCTATTTCCATCAGAAACAAGCCAATATGCATGTGGTATGTATGGAAGAAGGAGAAGTGTTGTGCCTGACCCTCCACGGCAGAGAAAAGTTGTCTGCTGATATGCATAAAATGGAACATTTTTTTAGGGTAAAACTTACCAAAGGCTATGTGGCTTTGCAACAAAGAATTATATCCTTGCTATCTAGTACTCCCCAACAGCGATATGAAGAATTTGCGACTCTTTATCCAAATGCCATGCAAAAAATACCCAAAAAATATATTGCAGAATACCTTGGCGTCAGCCGAGAAACATTAAGCAGACTATATTCTACTAATAAGTAAAGACAGTTGATGAAGTGTGATTTTGGTCACACTTTTTTTGTGATTTGCCTCCTTCCTCAGGGAATGGCTGTGTGCTAATTTTGAATCAGAAATTAAAACACAGTAGTTATTTATTAATCAACTTTAAATACTCAAATCATGAAAAAGAAAATCTTAATTATCGTCTCAAATGCTAATACTATTGGTCCAAACAATAGAAGAACAGGAACTTTTTTGCCAGAGGTAGCTCACCCTTATGCGGAATTTGAAAAGGCAAATTATCAAATAGATTTTGCTAGCCTAACAGGTGATACGCCTTATTTAGATGCGCTTAATTTGGCAGATGACCCTGATAATCTACATTTTTTGGTAGGTGACGGATGGGCTACTATGCAAAAAGGGAGTAAACTATCAGAGGTAGAGGTAAGCAATTACGATGCTATTTTTATACCTGGGGGCTTGGCACCCATGGTGGATATGCCAGAAAATGCGCTTCTCAAAAAAGTTATTGCCGAAACTTATGAACGTAATGCCGTTGTCGGAGCTGTCTGTCATGGCCCTGTATCATTATTAAATGTACAATTGAGCGACGGTTCTTATCTTGTAAACGGCAAAAATATAGCTTCTTTTACAGATGAGGAGGAGGAAAATTATGCTAAAGATGATGTACCATTCTACTTACAAACAGCACTTACTAACCAAGGAGCGAAATTTCATGCAGCCACTCCGTGGTCTGCTAACAGCATTGCAGATGGTAACATTGTAACGGGTCAGAACCCTGCTTCAGCGAAAGGGGTAGCTGAAAAAATGATAGCTATTCTCGAATCTTCTAAAGCTTAGTAATATTGATTTCCTCATACATTGAAGAGGAAACCAACATAACACACCAGTTGTGGTGTTTACCACAGAAAAAACTACCATAATAAAAATCAAAAAAGAAAATGAAAAATCAACAACCCATCCATGTATTCGCTACATGGACCGTTAAAGAAGGACATATTGAAACTGTGTTGAATTTATTGAAAACGATAGGTAAGGAAACTGTAAAAGAAAGTGGTAATCTATTCTATAAAGTTCATCAGAGTAACACGGATGTTAATACGATTATACTGTTTGAAGGCTATATTGATGAAAATGCTATTGCAGAGCACCGCAAGTCAGCACATTATCAAGATTTGATTATAGGACAAATCATCCCTTTATTGAAAAGTAGAGACATTGTTTTAGCGACGCCTATTGAAGATTAATAGAAAGTAATAAGGGTACTAAAGGGTTTGTTTTTTGTAATATAGGAATCACGAGGAGGCTACCAATAAATACTAATAAAGGTTTTTAATAACATTTTCAATTAACTTGATTTTTAATGCTGTATAAATTTCTTAGACATATTCCCTTAAAAATATACTTTTAGGAACGAGATTTTTGTAATTTTAATGCTAAATAAAAACACTTGTTATCCATGGAATTGTATGTAAATCGTGAACATTTACTAAAGGAAATTGAATATCCAGCTAGATTCAAGTCCGAAAACCTTTTCAAAAGTTCGGCAATTATCTTTGTTAGCCTCCTTGTGTTTCTTTTATTGTTCAAACCATTTGGCATGTATGCCCCTGAATATAAGATAAACTACTTTTTTATCTGTAGTCTCCACGCATTAGCACCTGCATCAATCGTTTTTATTTACTTCTCTATCCTCAACTATGTCAGAGCAAGAAAAGATAGTCTTCAACGCTGGACTTTACTACAGGAATACTCACAGATAGGGATAGTCCTAATTTTGACAGGCATTACTAGTTTTTTAATACGAGATTTAATCTATAACAACCCTGATAACTGGTCTTTCAATTACCTTTGGGAAGAAATTAGAAACTGCTTTATAGCAGGAACCTTCTTTTATTTTTTGCTGAGATTAGTTAGCTTCTATGTTCAATCAAAAAAAGGTTCACCCTTCGTACTTCAGTTTGTCCCTCTCTGTGTAGAAACTCCTAAAAAAGAGATTGAGGCTACACTTTTCATCAATACACAAGTTAAGCAAGATGATTTTAGCTTAAACATTGATGATTTATTATTCGTAAAAGCTGATGGAAACTATATTGAATTGACCAGAGCTATTGATAATCAGATAGTGATAGAATTAAAAAGAATTTCTCTTACCCAATTTGAAGCTCAAATTTCAGACTATCAACATTTTTTCAGATGCCATAGAGCTTATTTAGTAAATATGTTCAAGGTCGAAAAAGTTTCAGGAAATTCTCAAGGCTACTTATTATCCTTTCACGAAACCAGTGAAAAAGTGCCTGTTTCTAGGAAACAGCTAGATAGTTTTAATAACTGTTACGAACAACTCAGGCAGCAAAATGTAGCTTAAACTTGTTGTTCATCACAAAGCTAGTTACCGATAACAGATTAGACTGAAAACCGTTTTTCGTATTGTAGGTTTGTTGCAAGTAGCCGATAGTCGGATATGTGCAACTATAAACCAATGAACCATGTCTTCTGTAATTTCAACTGCTAGCCCATCAAACAAACTATTATACATTGACAACATCAAACTACTATTAACCATATTAGTAGTACTCCATCATACTTGTGTTACGTATGGTGGTCCGGGTGGATGGTATTATATTGAAAAAACTACTCATTTGGGTGCCCTTATTCCCATGACGATGTTTGTTAGTATAAACCAATCTTATTTCATGGGCTTTTTCTTCATGCTTGCAGCCTATTTTACGGGTACGTCTTATGCCAGAAAAGGTACTTCTAAGTTTATAGGTGACCGTCTGTTTAGACTAGGTATTCCCTTAGTTTTTTACTCATTTGTTTTTTCTCCTTTGCTCTGCTATCTAGTTTATTATTTTGGGAAAGAACAACACATTACTTATTGGCAGTATCTTCAAGGGTATGACAACTGGATAGATTTTGGAGTAATGTGGTTTGTTGTAGCATTACTGTTGTTCTCTTTGGTGTATGCATTCATAAAAAGCCTTTTCAACGTTAATATTAAAAACCCTTTACCAACTCCGACTGCATATACGATACTCTTGCTTGCTACGGCAGTAGGTTTTGTTAGTTTCCTAGTGAGAATCATATTTACAGTTGGATGGGTTCTTAAACCATTAGGGTTTCAATTAGGGCATTTTCCGCAATATATTGTATTTTTTATCATTGGATTATTGGCGGCTAGGAACAATTGGTTTGACCAACTTTCTGAACGAACCAGAAAGCAACTTACTTTATCCATAGGACTGTGCTTATTGTTTTTTCCTATGTTTTATTTGATACGCGTAAAGCTAGATATACCTATTACTTGGTACTCTGGAGGATTTCACTGGCAGTCGCTATTATATGCGGTATGGGAACAATTGATTGGTCTTTCGCTTTTGACAGTATTACTTATTTACGGCAAAAAGCATTGGAACACTACATCTGTATTACTTAGTAAATTATCAAGATGTAGTTTTGCTGTATATATCTTTCATCCGCTGGTAATTATCAGCTTATCACTAGCCATAAGAAATTGGACAGTCGACCCATCCATAAAACTTTTGGTAATAGCACCGATCGCAGTATTAGGTAGTTTTGTACTAGGTTGGCTTATTTTATTGATTCCTGGTGTTAAAAAGGTGATTTAAGGGGTGTAATTGCCCAAAATAGATTGTTTGAGAACTCATTTGGGTTTCCAAACAATCTATACGAGTTCTTTCATTCTAATTATATATTTATGTAAAATTTGTAAAATAAACTTTTTGGTATATTTTTGTGCTATAATTTATTAATCATGTTAACGAAAGCAGAAAGAACAAAACAATTTATATTAGAAATGGCTGCCCCTATATTCAATAAGAAAGGGATAGCTGGTGCTAATATAGATGACGTACTAGATGCTACCAAACTAACTAAAGGCTGTCTATACGGTCATTTTGAAAATAAGGAAGATTTAGCCCTGCAAGTTGTAGATCACATGTTGCAAAGTAATGCACAGAGATTATTGGTTGATATTAGTAATGCGAAGACAGCCACAACTAAGGTATTTGCTTATCTTGACTATTATAAGGATCCTTTAGAAACTTATATTAAAGGTGGATGTCCTGTATTTAACATGGCTGTAGAATCTGATGATAATAATCCAGCTGTTAAAGAAAAGGTAGCTAATGTAATAAGACAGGGACAAGAATTATTTGTCAATATCTTAAACCAAGGTATTCAAAACGGTGAGTTATCTGATAAACTAGATACTGTTGGTTATGCGTTTAAAGCGGTGGCCTCGATAGAGGGCGCTGTTGTGATGTGCCGGATGTTGAATACTTCAAAGCCTATGCAAGCCCTCATAAAAAATCTGAAAACAGAATTAAATAATTATTTGATTTAGTTTTTTTTTTAGGACTTAAAATATACTAAAAAGTTTATTTTAAGTGTAGGTATACGTCTTTTTTAGGTATTAAAATAGACTTTTTAGTATAAAATATAATGGTGCATCAGAATTATAACGTTCATTCAATCAATAACAAAAATATTTTCACACATAAAAATTAAACTATGAAAACTACAGGAAATATGATATTTATAAATGGCGGAAGTGCTGGTATTGCACTTGTTGCTACAGAAATGACCGCAGATCGAAACGATAAAAAAATATCTACTCAAGAAATGGTAAAAGGCCTTATCGTTGGGTTACAAAAAGAGCATTATACAATCCGCGTGGGCGATGCCAAACTATTTAACCTGATTAATAGGTTTTTCCCGAAAACAGCCTTTAAATTAGTTAATCCAAAGAAAAGCCACCAACTTTTAAAAAATTAAAATGAAAGCATTTATCATAGACAAATATACAAAAGGCAGTTTGCAACTTGCAGATGTTCCAGTTCCAATAGTGGGCGAGAATGAGGTTTTGGTGGAGGTTCACTCAGCTGGCGTAAATCTTCTGGATTCAAAAATTAAAACAGGTGAGTTTAAGTTAATGCTCCCGTATAATTTTCCTTTGATTCTTGGGCATGATGTAGCTGGTATTATTACCAAAATAGGTTCAAAAGTAAGTCATTTTAAAGTGGGCGACGAGGTATATTCACGTGCTGCGGATTATCATATAGGAACCTTTGCCGAATACATTGCTATAGATGAAAAGGATGTGGCACTTAAACCTAAAAACCTTACCATGGAAGAAGCTGCATCGATTCCATTGGTGGCATTAACGGTTTGGCAAGCATTGGTAGAGAAAGCCAGCCTAAAAAAAGGACAAAAGGTTTTCATTCAAGCAGGCTCTGGTGGCGTGGGCACTATCGCTATTCAACTAGCCAAGCATTTAGGAGCGATTGTAGCCACTACAACTAGTACAGCGAATGTGGAATGGGTCAAATCATTAGGTGCCGATGTGGTGATTGATTATAAGAAAGAAAACTTTGAAGATAAGCTCAGTGGTTATGATGTTGTTCTGAATAGCCAAGATCAAAAGACCCTTGAAAAATCGTTGAATATACTTAAACCTGGCGGAAAGCTTATTTCAATATCAGGTCCACCAGACCCAGACTTTGCCAAGGGAATAGGACTCGGATGGCTTCTGAAACTAATAATATCCTTACTTAGTTTTAGTGTTCGTAAGAAGGCAAAGCATCAGAGAATAAGTTATTCTTTCCTTTTTATGAAAGCAGAAGGCAGCCAACTAAGTAAAATCACAACCCTGATAGAATCAGGTATCATTCGACCTGTAATTGATAAGGTATTTACGTTTGAGAAAACTCCAGACGCATTAGCGTATGTTGAAAGTGGACGTGCTAAAGGAAAAGTTGTTATTACAATGCAATAATACATATTACATAATTGCATTTGAGATATATCAAGTTTTAGTTTTGCCCATTATATGTTTCATCCTCTGATTTTGACCTAGCTGATAGCAAACTAGTTTGCTATCAGCTAGGTCAACGGTAATGAGATAAAAAATGTAGTTCCAACGTTAATGTGGCTTTCAAAGCTTAAAGTGCCACCATGCTCTTCTATAATCTCCTTAGAAATAGCCAGTCCCAATCCAAAAGATTTTTCTCCGCTAGTACCTAACCTTTTACTTTCTTCGCTTTTATTAAAGATTTTATCCTTTAGGTTGTCAGGTATTCCAATACCTGCGTCTTTAACAGCAATCACAGCCCTATCTATTTCAACATTCAATGTAACAGATATCGTTGAACCTGTAGGACTGAATTTAATGGCATTAGTAACCAAGTTGCTAATCACTCTCCATATTTTTTCTCTGTTCACAGGAATAGTCAAAGGACTGCTGTTGAGGGTAATGAGTTGGTTTTTTTCTTTTGCTTTGTACTGAAGTTGTGTGGTACAATAACTAAGCAATTGATGAAGGTCTATAGGCTCTTTTTTAAGTATTGTCGACGTCGATTCTTTTTGGAGAATTTCACTGATGAATTTCAGAGAATCTTCACCTGATGTATGGATTAATTTAACCATTTCAAGGTCTTCCTCCATAAGGTTATTATCGTCTATCATTAAACTTGATATCCCAACTATTGCTGCCATTGGGCTCCGTAAGTCATGAGCAATAATTTGTGTCATCCTCTTGTTTTTTTCATTGCTTTGTTCTAGTGCCTCTAGCGTATTCTGTAGATACTCATTTTGCGATACCATCTGTTTATTGATACGGTTCAAGGCACGATTATTTTTTCTGGAGGTACTGATATTTTTATATAGGATAATTACAATCAGTATAGACAGTATTGAAACACAAATTGTGAAAGCAAAATAGCTATTGCGCAGTTCGTTTTCCTTTTCCAATAAATTTTCTCTTTCCTTGATGATATAATCGATAGGAATGGTGATAGCTGTTTTGTTTGCCTGTGCTATCTTTTCTACTGCCTCCGCATATTTTTGATAATATTCTATTGATGTATTATTGTCGCCCAGTTTTTTATAGGTTTTTGCCAAAGCCTCATAAACTAGCTTCATATTGCTGGCACTTTTCGTTTTCTGTACAAATGAAAGTGCTCTTAAGTAATATTTCAGAGCAATGTCTGAATGTCCCTCATTAAAGTGGATATTACCAAGGCCAATCAGTGCCTCCACTGCAAATTTTGAAAGATTATTCTTTTCTGCAAGTGCGATTGATTTTTCAAAATAGTGTCTTGCGGAATCACTTTTCCCTGCTTGAAGGAATGCCAATCCAATACCTGCGGCTTGGATAATAACCCCAGATTGATTAACGCCATTTCCTGTAATCTTACTCTGTATCTGATAGCTTTTTTTATGGTAGAAAATTACAGAATCTACGTTCTTGATTTTTGGATTCTTGTTAAAATTAGCAGCCATGATTTTGTATATCCGGCCTAGATTATTATATCTGCTATTGTCGTCTTTGATTTTTTCTGCATACTGCTTGGCCTCAAGTAGGCATTCCTGACTTTTTTCAAAAAAAAACAAAGCATTATAACAGTTTCCTCTTAAAGCATAAAGATGAGATATTTTAGCATTGTCGCCAGTATTTAGCACTAACTTTTCACCTTGGTAAGTAAATTTCAATCCTTCATCAAATTTTCCTCTATTGAATAGATTTACTCCTTCTATCAGCACATAGCTGGCCATACCACCTTTATAGTCGATTTCTTCAGATTCTTGTTTAATAGTAGCCAATATCCTACTACTAGAATCTACATCATTTAAACTTTTGGCAACATTAATCAAACTGTCAATCCGTCTGATAGATGTTTGGGCATATCCAATACCAGCGGTTAACAATAAAAACCAAAAAATTGTATTTTTTAACATCATAGTTTGGGGTGCAAAGTCTAGGTTTAAATTAGGCTTGAATTAATTCTGCTGATTTCTGTTTCATTTCATCCGAATGATTTCGTTCAAATATACTAAAAAATGGTATTTATTTTAAAATTTCGATACTGTCGTTACAGAAAGAGTATTTATATGTTTATAAAAAGTATAAATTTTTTGTGTCATATTGGGTGATTCCAATGTTCTTTAAAGTTTCAGTGTTTAAGTTTTATGATAAAGCATTAATACATAATTGCAGTTCAAATATTACTTATTAACACATCAATCAATTGATTTTACTTAACTTTAAAGCCTTGTCTAATAAAATATCTTCTACTATACATGGAAAAAATCCCCATAAGACATATTAAAGTAATCCAAAAAGAACCAGATTTTTCTGAAAGCTTTAGTATTCGAGATATTGGTGATTTACTTGCTGAAAACGACATGGTGCAAGAACTCCATCGGCATGATTTCTTTTATATGCTAATGGTGAAAAAAGGTACTGGTAAACATGATATAGACTTTACGTCTTACACTGTTTCTGACTATTCGATTTTCTTTATGCGACCAGGGCAGGTACATGAACTTATCCTAGACGCTGGAAGTACTGGTTATTTGGTGCAATTTAGAGCAGATTTTTACTCTCCACATGATAAATCAACCAGCCAATTATTACGCAAGACAAGTAATATCAATCATTATCAATTTGACTCTAATAAATTTCAAAAATTGATTGCTATATTATCTTATATCTCTCAGGAATATACCGACAAACAAGAAAGGTATCTGGAAGTAATTAAAGCTAATATGGGTATTTTATTGATTGAGCTTATTCGGGAGCAGGGGAGTAATCCAATAACAGATAAGGCTAATCTTTACGCACAAGGACAACTAGAAGAGTTTTTAAAACTTTTGGAGACGCATATTTATAGTCACAAACAGGTGTCTGCGTATGCCGATATGCTAAATCTTTCAACGTTCCAGTTGAATGCTATTACTAAGACATCATTAGGAAAGACATGTTCAGAGGTTATTAATGAACATATTATACTAGAATCTAAAAGGTATCTTCTTGCAACTTCTAATCAAATCACTCAAATAGCCTATTATTTAGGCTATGAAGACGTTTCATACTTTATCAGATTCTTCAAAAAACATACTGGGTATACTCCTGATACTTTTAGACACAACTTTAAATAAATCCCATACAACTACATTTTTGTCCTATCCTTTCCATCTGGACTGAAACTACCTTTGCAAAGAACAAAATTAGATTCTTTAAGGCAATGATAGATAATAAAAATTTTGACGTAATAATTGTAGGAGGGAGTTACGCTGGACTTGCAGCAGGTATGGCTTTAGGCAGAGCATTAAAGAACGTATTGATTATTGATAGTGGATTACCGTGCAATAGACAAACGCCATACTCACATAACTTTATTACCCAAGATGGGAAAACCCCTCAAGAGATTACAATACTGGCTAAACAACAAGTAGAAAGCTATAGTACTGTAAGTTTCTTTAATGGTTTGGCAACACAAGGAATCAAAACTAACAATGGTTTTGATATTCAAGTAGCCTCAGGTGAAGTATTTCATGCAGGCAAATTGATTTTTGCAACAGGTATCAGGGATATAATGCCTGATATTGATGGTTTATCTGCATGTTGGGGAATATCAGTGATTCACTGTCCGTACTGTCATGGATATGAGGTGAAAGGTGAAAAGACAGGGATTTTAGGAAATGGTGAATATGGATTTGAATTTTCTGCCCTTATTTCGAATTGGACTAAAGACTTAACATTGTTTACGAACGGAACGTCAACGCTAACAAGCGAACAAACTGAGAAATTGAAAAAACACCAAATTGAAATTGTAGAAACACCTATTGAAAAATTAGAACATTCTAATGGATACCTGCAAAACCTCCTCTTTAAGGACGGAACAAAAACTGCTATTAAAGCACTCTATACGCGTACTGCCTTTGAACAACACTGTCAGATTCCCACCATGTTAGGATGTGACTTAACAGAGGAGGGATATATTAAAATAGATGCTTTTCATAAAACCACTATGGAAGGTGTTTTTGCCTGTGGGGATAATGTAACACGATTGCGTACAGTAGCTAATGCTGTAGCGATGGGTACTACTACTGGAATAATGGTTAATAGAGAAATTATTTTTGAAAATTTTTAAACAATTTAAAATAGATGAAAATTATTATAGTTGGTGCTACAGGCGCTATGGGAAAACACTTGGTAAGTGCATTAGAAAATGAGCATGAAATAATAAAAGTAGGCTCACGTAGTGGAGATATTATCACAGACATAACATCTACAGAATCAATCGAAAATTTGTTTAAACAAGTTGGCTCATTCGATGCCTTGATTTCAACGGCTGGGCCAACGTATGTAGGGCCATGGAAAAAAATGACTAATAAGGAGTTCCGTAAAGGATTAGAAGGAAAATTGATGGGGCAAATCAATCTAGTCCTTATCGGACAGTACTATATAAACCCTAAAGGTTCATTCACTTTAATATCAGGGGCTTTAACGCATGAGCCACAATTGAATTTTGCCAATGCATCAGCAGCCAACGGTGCTGTTGAAGCTTTTGTAAGAGCAGCAGCCATTGAATTAGAAAATGGTGTTCGAATAAATGCTGTTAGCCCAACGGTTATTGAAGATTCACCTCAGTATTTTCCATTTTTCCCCGGAGAGATTCCCGTAACGATGAAACAACTTGAATATGGTTTTCGTAAAAGTGTGTTTGGTGCTAATACTGGGCAGATTATAAAGCCGTACTAGACTAATAGGTATAAATATGAATTGTAATAGATGAATTTTGTAGATAAAAGATGTTTTATGGGTTTTAAAATATAAATTAATAATTTATTGTAAGTTATTTACAAATAAATCTGCTTATATTTATACAGTATTCCAATACCTAAACAATAAAACTATGGCAAGATCACTCTATGCAAAACTCCTTAAGAAATTTGGTACTACACCAACTGGTTATGAAAAGAACCAATATGCTTTAAGGCTCCAAAATGAAATCAGCCCCGATGTTAATCGTCTTTTACAAGCTGTCCCTACTACAGATGGAAAGTTTAATGTAGTAATTGTAGGTGCAGGCTTTGCGGGCTTATGTGCTGGCTACTTCCTTAGCGAAAGGGGGCACCACGTTACTATATTTGAGGCAAGAGATAGAGTTGGTGGAAGAGTATTCAGTAAAAATGATTTTGCGAGGGGTCAAATCATTGAATTTGGGGCAGAATTGGTCGGTTCTAATCATCCTTTGTGGGTAAAACTAGCGAAAGGCTTTGGACTAAGCTTTAATGTAGTAACAGGTGAAGATATGTTTACGGGTGCTCTTTTAGAAGAACCATTAATTATCGACGATAAACCAGTATCGGAAGAAGATGCAATAAAACTCACGTTGAATATGGGTATTGTTCTTGATGCACTAACTGAGCTGAGTGAAACAGTTGATTGTGTGTTCCCTTGGCGTAGTAAAGATGCCGTTTATCTGGATAGCAAATCGCTTTCTAGTTGGTTTATAGATAAAATAACTGCTATGTCAATTCCTTCTGCTCAGAAAGCACTTTTGTATGCAGCCCTGAATGCAGAGTATACCAACAATAATGTGGTACCTATGGAAAAACAAAGTTTATTGGCAGTGCTTGCTCAAATTAAAGCGGGTGGAGGTGAAAACTACTGGACTATGACTGAAGTTTATAGGTGTAGTAGCGGTAATGATGAACTGGCTAAGCGAATGGAACAAGCCATTATTGCTAAAGGAAATAGAGTTGAGAAAAACTGTCCAGTTAATAAAATAGAGGTTTTCGATGAGTCTGTAAAAGTAATTACTGCCAAAGGTGAAACAAAAGAAGCTCAATATGTGATTTTAGCTACGCCACCTACTGTCTGGAAAGATATACAAATGGATGCCGAAATTATGAATTACCGAAGCCAAATGGGAAATGCCATAAAATATATGAGTGCTTTAAAAAATCGTTTCTGGATTAAGCAAGGAGTGGCACCCTCTGGACTATGCGGACCGCTTGGTATGACATGGGAAGGTAGCGATAATCAAATAGAAATAGCTGGTAAACAAATGGATTTATCTTCTTTTTGCGGAGGTACGTTTGCAGATAATATTTTAGCACAACCTGATAGGGATAACTATTATAAAACAAAACTAAATAATATTTTTGAAGGATATACAGGGGCAGTAGAAAAAACGCATTTACAGTCGTGGCCAGAAGAACAATGGACAAAAACAGGTTATTCATTCCCTAATGTTGGAGAGGTGTGTACAAAAATAAAAATGCTGAATGAACAACCTTATAAAAATAGAATGTATTTTGCAGGAGAGCATACTAGTACGGGCTTTTGCGGCTATATGGAAGGGGCACTTCAATCAGCACAGCGGGTTGCTATGAGTATTGATCCGCCTTTATAGAAAGATTTTATCAAATTTGAAATGATGAAAAAAATAGGATTACTATCGTTGTTATTAATAGTGTTTATAAACAGCTATGCTCAACAGTCTTTTGAAAAGGTAGATAAATGGCTAGGTGATAATGTTGCAAGCATGGGTGGGCGACTGATGTTAGTTGTTTATAAAGATGGCAAGACTGTTTATAGTCATTCTGTAAACCAAATGAATAATAAACAGCGTATGTTAGGGACGTTTATTGCTAGAAGACAAGGTAAAACAGTAGATTTTGATGATTTCACTGAAACATCTAAATTACAAATTGCTAGTTGTAGTAAATGGTTAAGTGCTGCATTAGTAATGACCTTTGTAGATGAAGGTAAATTAAAATTGACCGATACTGTAGGTAGATTTTTGCCTGTTCTTTCAAGAAATGGGAAGGGAGCTATTACCATTAGTGAATGTCTATCGCACATGACAGCTATTCAATCGCCTGATTTGAGAGAGAATTTAAGAGAAATGAGGCAACTTAATAGCATGGATGAAGCGATAGCTCAAATTGCGGAATATCCTATGGAAGGTGCTCATGTAAAAGTTTTTCGTTACAGTAATACTGGTTTACAAATAGCAGGGGCGGTCATTGAAAAAATTAGTGGTAGGAGCTTTGAAAATTTGTTTGCAGAAAGAATTGCCAAACCTTTGGAGATGAAAAACACTGATTTTGGTAAAGGTAAAGTAGCCTTACCAGCTGGTGGGGCAAGTAGTAATCCTCATGATTACATGAATTTCTTAATCATGATATTGAACAAAGGGACATTTAATGGCAAAAGAATCCTTTCTGAGAATAGTATTGCCGAAATGCAAGTAAACAGAGTTACTGCCGATGTTAAAGTTGCTTATTCACCAGCAGAAGCAGGAACATTAAGTTATGGTTATGGCGAATGGCTGATGGGAAATAATATTGTTAGTAGTCCGGGACTGTTTGGAAGTTTTCCGTGGGTGAATAATGATAAAAAATATTGTGCATTTTTAATGGCTTTTTACCTTAAATCAGACGGCAGACAAAAGAAATATGCAACCCTGAAAAAAGTAGTGGAGGAGGAGCTTAACTAAGCTCCTCCTTTTTATTTAAGCGTTTTACAATCCAAGGTAAAGTAAGCCCCTGACCAAGAATGGTGAATAATACCATTGCCACGGAAATGAAAATAATGGTGTTCCTCATCGGAAAAGGTTGACCATTTTCAAGCGTTACAGGCAATGCCAAGGCAATTGCAAGGGATACGATGCCACGCATGCCAGACCAACTGATAATGATACTATTATTCAAATCTAATAGTGCATCAAAAGTGACTTTACCACGTTTATCTCTGAAACCTCTTTGTAAATTAATTTTCTGTAAAAATACACGTGCCATTCTGATTAATAAGGCTACTATTGTAATCAAAAAAGCATAACCAATATTGGGGAGAATCTGTGTTTTATCGATACTCGTTAAAACAATAGGAAACTGTATGCCTATTAGAATGAATATTAACCCGTTCAATAAGAAGATATTTATCTCCCAAAAGTTTAATGATTGTTGCTTTAATTCTTTAGGGAATTTTGCTCTACTTAGCCTAGCCATGCTTAATCCTAAAATAACTACCGCAATTACGCCAGATACATGAATTTCTTCTGCTAAAAGGTAAGTAACGAAAGGCATCAATACCATAAGGCTAATAATAGCTAAGTGGTTTTGTCGAAACCAACGAAGTGTGTAGGCAGGTATTACACCCATTACTAAGCCTATGGCTAGTCCACCTAATAACAAAATAATAAACTCTACAGTAGCTTTCCACCAAACAAAAGCAACACCTGTAACCGACGCTACGGCAAAACGATAAGCTACTAGTGCTGAGGCATCGTTTACCAAGCTTTCTCCCTCTAAGATAGTGGTAGTTTTGTGTGAAAGTCCCAATCCCTTTGTAATGCCTATAGCAGCTACTGCATCAGTAGCCGAAAGGATAGCACCTAATACAAACGCTACCGACCAGCTCATGCCTGGAATACAATAACGTCCGATAACAGCAATGCCCAGAGTAGTAAGAAATACCAACCCTATGGCTAAAGCACTGATTGTCTGTCCATGTGTTTTGAATTCTTTAAAAGAAATGTTGAAAGCAGCGTCGTATAGGAGCGGAGGAAGAAATATTAGCATAATAATTTCAGGATTAATCTCTATATTAGGAATAGAAGGAATGAATCCAATGGCCATGCCCACACTAATAAGTACGATAGGGTTTGGCAATTTTATCTTCTCTGCGATGGCAGTAAAGACAATCATGAGGGCTAATATAAAAATAACAATGCTATAATTTTCCATGGTTAGGTTTGCTTATTGAAGTAACGATAAACCCTCTTTGTATCAAGAGGGTTTATGCCAATTTTATGATAATTTAATGAGATATTGATTTTAAACCAACTATTGAACCGATAAGGGTAATAATAAAGAAAACTCTCCAAAAACTGATTGGTTCTTTAAAAACTAATATTCCTATTAATACAGTGCCTACTGCACCAATGCCTGTCCAAACAGCATAGGCCGTTCCAATAGGTAGGGTTTGTGTTGCTTTGATTAATAACAACATGCTCGAGGTTAGTGCTACTAGAAATCCAGCATACCACCAATAAGCCTCATTACCTGCAACCAATTTAGCTTTTCCTAAACAAAAAGCAAATGCTACTTCAAACAAACCTGCAATAATTAAAATAATCCAGTTCATGATTTTTTGTTTTTTCTACAAAAATCTTAAATAATAAGGTAGATTTAATCAATTAATTGATGATTGTTTATATTCTTTTTATTGAGAGATATTCAAATGCTCTCTAATGGCTTCAATTACAATCTTGGCATCTTGAAGAGGAACATAATGCCCGCTATTACGAGCAATTATCTGTTTGCTATTAGTAGATAAACGTAATAGGTCTTTTTGATAATGTTGATGCGAATTAAGGTATTCATTTACCAAGGATTTTTTATTGACAAAATCAATTCCTTTAGGATAAGCTCCCGTCAGAATAGTTAATGGAATATTGCCAAAAGAGTTAATCTTTTCAGCTTGTTCAAACATCGGGTCATCATCAACAGCTTCTTGTAGGAATGTTTTATACGATTTATAAAAATAATCCTTTATGTGTATATTCATCCAATGCGAGGTAGGCAAATCACTTATAAAGGGCTTAAACGAGAAATATATCCTAGCAATACCTGTTTCTATTAAAGCAGCAATTAGCCACTTGGGAGGTACGACTAAGTATTGTTTTAATGCTGCGGAAGAATTCTTTATTTGTAAGGGATGAGAAACATCGGCAAATACGATGGCTCGAATATCATGTTGATTATTGATAATCAATGGGCGGAGGGTAATGCCTGCCAAAGAATGCCCGACTAAGATATATGGTTTAGGACAATTCGTTTTTTCAAGTAATACTTGTAACTCTGAGGTGATGTTTTCAAGCGTTTTTGTTTTGTTAGTCTCATCACTCCATAATAAGCCTGCTCTATCATACGAAATCGTTGTGGTATGTTTAGCAACAGAATCCTGAATTTGTTGCCATATCTTATAGTCGCCACCAAGTCCAGACTGAAAAACCACTGTAGGTCCCCCATCACCTTTTTTGACATAATGAATGTTAATACCATTTATATTACAAAAATTACTCCTGTCAGGCTTCTTTGAATTGAAATAAATCTGCCAGCTTTGTTCATATATTGTTGTACTGATAATTAAGGCTAATAAACCAAGCAATATGTATTTGCCAATTTTCTTTAGTTGTAAAATCATATGTATGTTATTTAGAATGATTACAAATAAAGCACTTGTTAATTAACTATCCAAATAATAAAGCCTGCTAAATACGTATTTAGCAGGCTACGATGAAATGTAATTCAAAAAAGATTAACCTTCTGTCGTTACGGTTAATGTCACTTCTATATTACCTCTGGTAGCATTTGAATATGGACATACCTGATGAGCTTGTTTAACCAATTCTTCAGCCTTTTCTTGTTCAACTCCTGGTACATTTACAAAAAGCTCTACTGATAAGCCAAAACCACCATTTTCAATTTTGCCAATACTTACAGCAGCTTTAACTGATGTTTCACCAGTAACTGCTTTAGACATCTTAATAACTAATTTAAGGGCACTATCAAAACATGCTGAATATCCAGCCGCAAATAGTTGTTCTGGATTAGTATAGTTATCATTAGCACCTCCTAAGGCTTTAGGCATGCGAACTTCTAAATCCAAAATTCCGTCAGAACTTTTTACGTTGCCATTTCTTCCGCCAGTAGCAGTAGCTACGGCTGTATACAATTTTTCCATTGTTATAGTTGTGTTGATTTATATTAAATATTCTTTGATTCTTTTACTTCTAATAGCTTATCGATTTGGGCTTTCAACATTAAAAATTGTTCTTCATCAGTCTCTAATTCCTTTATTAAGGTATAAGGTAATGATAATGCTTGTTCTTTAAGCGACTTTCCTTTTTCAGTGATGGTAATGTCAACTAATCTTTCATCTAGCTCAGAGCGATTTTTAGTGACTAAGCCATTTTCAATCAATCGCTTAAGTAAAGGCGTGAGTGTACCACTATCTAACCATAGTTTTTTCCCTAATTCTTTTACCGTTACTTGGTTGTGTTCCCACAAAACTAACATTACTAAGTACTGTGGGTAAGTCAACCCCATTTTTTCAAGATATGGGCGATAAAGAGACGTAATATGCCTTGATAGCGCATATACTGGAAAGCATACTTGATTTTCGAGCTTTAAAATATCCATTGCAGTATTATTTATTGTGTAAAATTAAATTGTACACAATTAAATAGCAAGCGATTTTACAATTATTTTCACAACAAATGAAAAGTTTTTAATTTTGAGGAGGTATTTGATGTTTTTATACATAAAATATAATGTTTTGCTTACCTTTGCACCCCTTCAAAAAAACTTACTATGAACACTATTTTCCCCACGCAGTACTCAGCAGTTTCAACAAAAGCCTTGAATGCATTCCTTAATGAAAAATATGGCTTTAATATGTTTTGTCGCTTATTGATTAGGAATGTCAGCGATACCTATCTGTTAGAAGATGAGACCAAGAAGTATATCTTCAAGATTTATCGAAATACGCACAGGAGTTTGGAAGAAATTAAAGCGGAAGTAGAACTGCTTTATCATTTAAAAAACAATGGGGCAAAAGTAGCCTATCCAATCCCAGATAAGGAAGGGAAAGATATTCAAGCATTTAATGTAGCGGAGGGAGTGAGGTATGGTGTGTTGTTCTACTTTGCACCAGGAAAACCTGTTTTTGATTTAAGTACAGAGCAATTGCTGACTGTCGGCAGAGAGATGGCAGTGAATCATAATATTAGCTCGAAAGTAGCATTAAGGTATGAACGTGAGACTTTGGACATTAACTCTACTTTACTTACTCCTTTAGAAGTGATTAAACCCGCTTTCAAAGATTTACCAGAGGAATATGAATACCTGAGAGAGACGAGCCTTAAAGTAATTGATAAACTGAATCAGTTTGATACCAAAGATTTCGGTTATGGCTATTGTCATTACGATTATTTGCCTAAGAACTTTCATTTTGACGAAAAGGATAACATTACTTTCTTTGATTTTGACTTTTTTGCAAAAGGTTTTTTGGTAAATGATGTTATGACATTTTTTGTGCACTTTTTCTTCCATGTACATTATAAAGCCATCACTCAGGAACAAGCAGATGCTGATTTCAAGACTTTTATTAAAGGCTACCGAGAAAACAGAGCATTATCAGAGGAGGAAATCGCGATGATTCCGTATTTAGGATATATGTTCTGGATGTATTTTTTCAAATATCATTTCGAACACTTTGAAGACTGGTCGAATTTCTTCTTTACCCATAAATTCATCAAGGAAAGGGTAGGGCTTATCAAGAAATGGGTAGACACTTTTTGTAAATTTTAAAATAAAATTATGATTGTACAAATCTTTATTTTATTGGGGTGCGACTACATCTGTGATGTTTCCACCCTTATCACTAACGAGGCACTTAAGTCCCTCGTTAGTGATAAATAAACGGATTATCAATTATTTATACAATTGTGAGTAATCGTTAATACTTACAGTCGCACCCTAATGAAAGGTAATACTGATTTACCAAATACTTCTAACAGCCTGTTTAGCTTTCGCCAAAGTAATCATCCCAGTGTGACGCCACTTTTGTTTGCCATTTTTAAATGCAATTAGCGTAGGCACTGCCGTTATATTATACTTCTTCCTTAAAGCAGGATTTTTATCAATATCAATTTTTATAATTGAAACTTCCTCATCTAGTTCATCTACTAACTGACTTAAAATGGGTGTTATTTTTTTACATGGAACACACCATTCTGCCGAAAAGTCAATAATAACTGGTGTTGAGGAGGCTATTAGTTCTTCGAATGTACCTGTCATTTTATTTTAATATTTTATACTGAAATTAATAAACAGCTTTATCTATACATAGAGTTCATTATCTGTTTAATTTATCAAGAGAAACTGTTTTACAAAATTAATGTATTCCTTCTATTGTTATCATTGAACTAGTTCAAGAAAAATAATTTTAAATTATTTTCAATAAAGTTTTGTTTTTAATATACCGATTGGTATATTTGTGTCGTCGATTTAACAATCGGTTATTTTTTCTAAAATGAAATACCAAACAGTATATAGAAATGGCTTTTATTCCAAGATCAGAAAAAACTAGGGCTTTTATTATTGAAACTACCGCAGGTATTTTTAATAAAAAAGGGTATGCGGGGACTTCAATGTCTGATTTAACAGACGCTACAAAGCTGACTAAAGGAAGTATTTATGGTAATTTCGAAAACAAAGAAGAGGTAGCTTTAGCAGCCTTTGAATATAACTTATCTAAAAGGAATCGACTGATTACTCAGCAATTAGAAATATCTAAGAGCAATTATGATAAACTGATGGCATTTCCTGTTATCTATAGTAGTGCAGAGATGAGTTGTTTTCTGGAAGATGGCGGATGTCCTTTGTTAAATACGGGTGTTGAAGCTGACGATGCGAATGAATTTTTCAGAATCAAGGTAGCAGAAGGAGTTACACGTTGGAAACAATCTTTAGAAAATATTATTACGGCTGGTATCGAAGCCCAAGAGTTTAGGGCTGACACTGAAATCAGTAAAACTGCAACATCCATCATTGCTTTGATACAAGGGGGCGTTTTTTTGACAAAAACAACTAAAAATCCATTGCTATTGAATCAATCACTGGATACAATTAAAGAAATCATTCAAAAAATAACCTTGTAGTAAGGTATTTTTTTGACAATAAATATACCGATTGGTATATGAATAATTTTAAAAATAACAAATAATCAAATACAATAATGAAAACTCAAAACAACACAATTTTAATTACTGGCGGTAGTGCTGGTATTGGCTTTGAAATGGCTAAATTATTTTCTCAAAATGGAAATAAAGTAATAATTACAGGAAGAAATGCTGAACGTTTGAGCAAAGCAGCTGCACAATTAGAAAATGTTACTTCTATTGTTTCAGATGTTTCGAATGCAGAAGATACTGTACAATTGGTAGCAATACTCAAAAAAGATTTCCCTAGTCTAAATATTGTTATTAACAATGCTGGCTTGGCACACGTATATAATTTGATTGATACCAAAGTCAATGTTTTTGAAAAATCACAAGAAGAAATAATCACTAATTATTTATCGATTGTCAGATTAAATGAAAAGTTATTGCCACTCTTAACACAAAATGAAGATGCTGCCATTGTCAATGTATCTTCTATCGTAGCCTTTGCACCTGCTTTCTCTATCCCAAGTTATTCTATTTCTAAAGCGGCTTTGCATTCATATAGCAAAATTTTACGTTTCACGCTTGCTCAATCAACCAATGTTAAAGTATTTGAATTGATGCCTCCTTTGGTTGACACTGATTTTTCAACTGAGATTGGTGGAAGTAACGGTATCAAACCTAATGTAGTAGCAGAAAGATTGTTTGAAGGCTTGAAAAATGATGAGTATGAAATTCATGTAGGATTCACAGCAGATTTATACCAATTGTATCTATCATCACCTGAAAAAGCTTTAGAAGCATTGAATTCTCAAAATGCTTAGAATAATATATTGATAATGAGTACATTATCCTATATTTCTAGTGAGGGACCTAAGTCCCTCACTAGAAATATTAAACTTAATACCCTGCCTGTTATTATGACATTATTTTTTTACGATGCTCAATCCCCCAACTTATCATTTCGATAATTAAGCCATTAAGGCTTTGTCCATATTCAGTTATTTCGTACACTACTGTGATGGGTTTTGTGTTACAAACAGTTCGGGTAATTAACTGATGACTTTCCAGATTTTGAAGCTCCTTGGATAGCATTTTAGACCCAATACCATCTACTTGCCTTAATAAATCCATAAATCGTTTTTTGCCGTCAAAACTAAGCGTAGCAATGAGTTGAATTTTCCATTTACCTGCCAAAATTTCCATTACATCACGCGCAGCTAAAATACCCTGTGTATGGTCTTGTCCGCAACTTTTTTCAATGGCGTCTTTTATTTCTTCTTGACTCTTCAGTTTCATAATACAAAGTTAGGGCTTATGATTTCACAATGAATGTTGGTTTCCTTAAAGAAACTACTTTCCTTGAGGAAACTAATAGTAAATAAAGAGAAAATTTGTTTGAATTTTGTCAAAACAAAATATTAAATAGATGAAAAAAGAAAAAATAATTTATTGGATAAGCACAGGATTGATTTCAGCAGCCATGCTTATGAGCAGCTTTATGTATTTAAGTAAAAATCCTGAATTGCTTGCAAATTTTAAATTGTTGGGATATCCAGAATACTTTATTCCAATGTTAGGAACTGCCAAATTGTTAGGCGCTATCAGTTTGCTGAATCCTTGGTTTCCGAAGCTAAGAGAATGGGCTTATGCAGGCTTTGCATTTACTTTTATCGGCGCTATCTGGTCACACGTTGCAACTAGTACACCCTTTGTTCCTGCATTAGTACTATTAGCAATATTAGGCGTTTCTTACTTTTTTAATACAAAGACTGAAAAAGTATAGTTGTGAGCTTTGAGTGATAAGCTATGCTATTTACTTAATAAAAAATCCCACGTTATTAACAACGTGGGATTTTTATTAAACTTAAAAGTCAAAGTTCACTAGTTTTTAGCTCCTTGAATAGCTCCACCTTGTGCTTGTTTTTGCAACTGCATAGGATTTGTTTGAGTCTGTCGACTTTGTTTAAATACCTGAAAACGAGTTGGTTCTTCTGGTTCTCTTGGGAAAACGTTGCTTTTAGTATCAATATCAGCAATTTCAAAGAAAGGATCTAGTGTCCATTTTGTTACTTTTTTATCAGTAGGAATCACTTTTTTAATTTCCTTATCATTCAAACGCCAAATTTCGGCTGGGTACCTAAAAACCTCGCTAGTACCATCTTCGTAATTTGCTTTTACGATTACTGGCATTGGCAAGCCTCCAATGTTTTTAACATTTAATACATAAAAGTTTTTATTACCCTGTACTAAGCCTTTCTCTTCATCGCTTAAGCCTGCTGTAGCTTGTTCAAATCTCTTTTTGTCAGCTTCCGTTGTCGTGTATTTGTCATAGCTGTTGTAGAAATCTCTCATGTCTGGGTTTTCTTCTACCACTGTTTTAGGAATATCTGTTTTATTACGGATATTGCTCATTGTCTGGCGTTTAGCTTGGTCGTCAGCTTTAGTTTTCTCGGCTTTCTTTTCTGGCGAAACATTATCAATACCAAACCATTCTACATTGTCTAGTGATAAATCTACAGGCTCAACACCATAGAACCAACCTTTCCAAAACCAATCTAGGTCAACACCCGAAGCATCTTCCATTGTGCGGAAGAAATCTTGTGGAGTAGGGTGTTTAAATGCCCAACGACGTGCATATTCTTTGAAGGCAGCATCAAATAACTCTCTGCCCATCACTGTCTCACGTAAGATGTTTAAAGCTGTTGCAGGTTTGGTATAAGCGTTAGGTCCGAAGCCCATGATATTATCCGAACTCGACATAATAGGTACTTGCTGACTTTTGTCGGTACGCATATAACCTACAATGTCCTGAGGCTCACCCGATGCATCAAAATTTCTATCCCATTCTTTTTCAGCCAATTGCTCACAGAAAGTATTCAAGCCTTCATCCATCCACGACCATTGTCTTTCATCTGAGTTTACAATCATCGGGAAGAAGTTATGACCTACTTCATGAATTACTACACCAATTAAGAAATCTTTTGTTCCTTGTGAATAAGTGCCGTCAGCTTCTGGTCTTGCACCGTTGAAAGAAATCATCGGATATTCCATACCGCCTACTGGGCCATGTACTGACTGCGCTACTGGATAAGGATAAGCAATCGTTCTTTTTGAGTAAGAACGAAGGGTATGTGCAACCAGCATCGTTGAATACTGTCCCCAAAGTGGATTAGCTTCTTTAGGATAAGCCGACATTGCCCAAACTTTCTTTCCTTCAATGTTTACCTGCATAGCATCCCAAATGAATTTTCTTGAACCTGCAAAAGCAAAATCTCTTACATTTTGTGCTGCGAAAACCCATGTTTTACTTCCAGTTGGTTTAGCTTTTTCAGCAGCAACAGCTTCGTCTTGTGTAACAATCAACACAGGACGAGTAGCAGTTTTGGCTTGTTCTAGTCTTTTGGTTTGTGTTGCACTAATTACTTGTGCTGCATTTTGCAATTCACCTGTACCTAGAATAACGAAATCGTTAGGAGCAGTGATACTCACTTTATAATCTCCAAAGGGAACAGTAAATTCGCCTTGTCCTAAGAATTGCTTATGTTGCCAACCGTTTACATCATCATAAACGCACATTCTTGGAAACCACTGAGCCAATTCGTATAAATAATTTCCATCTTTAGGGAAATATTCATAACCACTTCTTGCACGGGTAGCAATCGCATCTGTAATGTTGAAATTCCAATCAATAGAGAAAGAGAAAGAAGCACCCGACTTCAACGGTACTGGCAAGTCGATTCTCATCATCGTCTCATTGATGGTATATTTTAAAGCATTACCCGCTTTGTCTTTTACAGCCGTAATTTTATAACCATATTCCTTTGGAGCTACTCCAGCAACACTATTTAATCTTGCAAAAGAAGTACCCTTGTCAGTTAAGGTTGATGTTTGCGAAAGTTGGGCGATACCACCTTTTTTGAAATTGTTTTGGTCTAATTGAACCCACAAATAACCTAGTTCGTCTGGAGAAAAGTTTTTGTAAGTAATTACTTCAGAGGCAATCATTGATTGATTCTGGTCATTCAATTCGGCTTTGATGTCATAATCAGCACGGTTTTGCCAATAACTTTTTCCTGGAGCACCAGAGGCCGCTCTGTATGAATTGGGAGTTGGCAGTATATTCCCGAGTTGCTCGAAACGATTATTGCCATTGTACTGACCCGCTTGTTGGGCGAAAGCTTGTATACTACAAGCAATCAGCATCAAACAGGGAGATAGGAATTTTTTGGTCATGATGGATAGTTTGAGTGAATGAATAATTTGAACGAATTTAATGAAAAAGAAAATTGAATCTTGTTTTTTTAGACGTTTGATAGGCTAATACGTCTTTAACTTGACAAAATAGCTTACTTTTGAGCTGATTGAGAATACTTGTATTCACAATTTTAATGTAAAATCTTAAACGTTATTTCTCGTAATGCTTCGCCATCCGTCATTGAGCCACTGTCAATTCCTTTTGATTTTAAATCTAATTTCTTGATTTCATTAATAATGTAAATAACCTTTGAAAGGTTATAATTTCTAATGGCCAAAGAATAATCTTTTGTGAAAAATGGATTTACGCCTAATACGCTTGCTAAACTTTTTTCAGATTTATCAGGCGTAACGTGAGTGAGCAATACTTTTGAAAAGAAATTAAAAAGCATCATCACAATAGGAGCAAGCGGATTGTCTTTAGGATTGGCAGCAAAAAAGTTGACAATTTGGTTGGCTTTCAGTACATCACGAGTGATTAAAGCCTTTTGGAATTCAAAATAATTATATTCTTTGCTAATGCCCACAAATTTCTCAACGACATGCGCATTGATTTCTTCATCTACACGAAGGTTCAGCACAATTTTGTTGATTTCAGATGCCAAACGTTTTAAATCATTGCCAACGTTTTCAATTAACATCTCAATCGCTTTCCTGCTGATTTTCAATCCCTGTTCATGGCAATACTCTAATATCCAGTCAGGAATTTTATTATCATACAGCTTTTTAGAAGGCATCACCACGCCATTTTTATCAAAGGCCTTTATCCATGCTTTCCTTTCATCTACTGAATCTTTAAACATCAAAATAAGGATAGTAGAGTCAAGCGGTTTTTGGGCATAAGCTTCCAAGGCTACTTGCATGTCTTTTTGCTCTAATCCTTGAATGCCCTGTGCTTCCTTTACCAGAATCAATTGTTTGTCCGACATCATCGGAAAACGCTTGGCATACGATAATAAGGAAGGAACATTCAAGTCTTTCCCAAATAATACAAATTGGTTAAAACTTTTATCACCATTTCCTAAAGCATGTTCTTCTAAATAATCAGCAACTTTATCTATATAATAGGGCTCATCACCATGCAATAAATACAACGGTGCGTAGGTCTTTTTCTTTAATTCTTTTAATACTTCAGTACTAGATTTTGGCATTCTTTTGTTTTGCTAAAATATTTTGACAATATACGATGAGTTCGGGGAAGAAAACTTGAAATTCTTCCAAATATAAATCATAATCTTTTTTTAAATCTTCAGTAGCATTTTCAATACCCGATTCAAAGTGTAGCCTTTTTGAAATCCCTTTCAACGACCATTCAATACCTTGATAGGTAGCATATCCATTGAACCAATCTGTTGTTACCATTGAATTAATCATCCTGTCCATCTTGGCAGGCATATCTTTTTTTCGAGCAGTAATTAACGCATAAAATGCTTTGCTATATTGTGGCAAGGATATAGCCGAATAATGTTGAAATGTTTTTGCTAAAAGATGGTCGTAAAATACATCTACCACTATTCCAGCACATTTATGATATTTAGGCTGAAGCCTCTGAATACTTTTTCTAACAATAGGGTGTACATCTGTAAAAGAATCTATTGCTCTATGCAAAATAATCCCATTTTTAATTCCCTCATTGATTAAAGAATTCTGCTCATTATCAAGGTTTCCTTTGATAAAATCGCCCATGAGATTCCCGATTTTTATATCATCATCATCGCCCGAAAGAAAAGTATGTGCTAAAAAATTCAACTTTTATGTTTTTTTTATTGTTCTGAGACCATAAAGTTAAGGAAAAACCCTTACGTTTGTGGCAAATACGGGTTCCTCAACGAAAACACTATCAAAAAACTTAGTACAATGCAAATTTCAAATGAAAAGGTTGTTACCTTAACATACGAGCTAACAGTTACAGATGCTGATGGCGTAAAAGATTTAATAGAGACTGTAGAGCAAGAAGACCCAATGGTTTTTATTCAAGGTTTAAGCGGTTTACCAGAAGCTTTTGAAGAAAAAATTCAAGGACTTACTGCGGGTGATAGCTTTGAGTTTTCAATTCCTGCTGAGGATGGGTATGGTGAATACGACCCTTCGGCCGTTGTAGAGTTACCTAAAGAGATTTTCAAAGTTGATGGCGAATATGTAGAAGAAATGTTAGAAGTTGGTAATTTCTTGCCAATGACTGATGATGCTGGTAATCGTTTAAATGGAAAAATTATTGCTGTTGAAGATACTTTAGTAAGAATGGATTTTAATCACCCTTTGGTTGATAAAGAAATGTTTTTTAAAGGAACTATCGTTGCAGTAAGAGAAGCTACCCAGTCGGAACTAGATCATGGCCATGTTCATGGTGATGGAGGAGTACATCATTAAGAGTTTATGCGTTTAAAGTAAATGAGTTTAAAGTATTAGCGTTCATACTGGTGAATTTCGCTTTTATGAAATTTAGTACTTTAGACTCATTTACTTTACACTCATAAACTTAATACCTTACCACTCATAAACTTTTAAAACGTATGCAAAAACCTGCTTTTGATGATATTTTTATGGATTTGGCAGTTAACTTAGCCAAACGTTCTCATTGTGTGAAAGCACAAGTAGGAGCGGTGCTCACTAAAGATACTCGTATTATTTCAATAGGCTATAATGGCCCTCCTGCTGGAACACACAACTGTGATATAGAATTTCCGATAGACGGTTGTGAGCGAGATTCAAAAGGAAGTTGTTCATTAGCATTGCATGCGGAACAAAATGCTATTTTGTATGCAGTAAAAAATGGTTCTAGTATTGAAGGATCAACAATTTATGTAACCTTGTCTCCGTGTATTGCCTGTGCAAGAATAATTTTTACGATGAAGGTCGCTAGAGTTATTTACCTAAACTCTTATGCTGAATACAAAGGAATTCCTAAAGATGAAGGAGTGGAGTTTTTAAAGAAATTTGGTGTTGAAGTGGTACGGTATAGAAAAGACTGAAGGACTTAAAGACTAGAGGACTAATGAATAGAAGACTTAAAGATTGGAAAAGACTATAAAAGACTAAAGGACTTAATAACTCAAAGAATAAAATCTTAAAGTCATTAAGTCCTCCAGTCTTAAATCCAAAAGTCTACCCAAGATAAGTTTTCAACGCTTTACTTCTAGAAGTATGTCTTAATCTACGAATAGCTTTTTCTTTGATTTGTCTAACACGTTCACGTGTTAAATTGAATTTCTCTCCGATTTCTTCTAACGTCATAGCGTGTTCGCCGTTTAATCCGAAATACAAAGTAACTACATCTGCTTCACGTTGTGTTAAAGTAGATAAAGCTCTTTGAACCTCACGACGAAGAGAATCGTTAATTAATCCTGAATCTGGTTTGTCTTCACCGTCATTTTCCAAAACATCCAATAGTGAGTTTTCTTCACCTTGTACGAATGGTGCATCCATTGAAACGTGACGACCCGAAATTTTTAAAGTATCAACAACTTCACCTGTTGAGATTTCTAATACTTCTGCTAATTCTTCAGGAGTAGGCTCGCGCTCAAACTTCTGTTCTAATTCAGAAAAAGTTTTAGAAATTTTATTAAGAGAACCAACACGGTTAAGAGGTAAACGTACAATACGAGATTGCTCAGCTAAAGCTTGCAAAATTGACTGACGAATCCACCAAACAGCATAAGAGATAAATTTAAAACCACGAGTTTCATCAAAACGTTGAGCTGCCTTAATCAAACCTAGGTTTCCTTCATTAATTAAGTCACCTAAGCTAAGCCCTTGGTTTTGATATTGTTTTGCTACGGATACCACAAAACGAAGGTTTGCCTTCGTTAGTCTTTCTAATGAAAGTTGATCCCCGTCACGAATTTTCTGAGCTAAAATAACCTCCTCCTCTGGTGTCAATAAATCCACCTTGCCAATCTCTTGTAAATATTTATCAAGTGACTGACTCTCTCTGTTAGTAATTTGCTTACTAATTTTTAGCTGTCTCATATTATCCTTGTTATATTTTTAAATGGTTAACAAATCCAAATGTTAAAAACCAAACAATTATATAAAGACAAAATGTTCAGAATATAATCGTTTGGTAAGATATATTTTTTAGTTCGTTATCAAAAGAACGTAATAAAATGCGGATTTGTTCTAATTCTTTTCTGGTTTTGGTAAAAGAGCTTTACGTGATAAGCGGAACTTGCCAGTTTTCTTATCAACTTCAATCAATTTTACTTTTACTTGTTCTCCGATTTGTAATACACCTTCCACTGTTTCTAAACGTTCCCATTTGATTTCAGAGATATGTAATAAACCATCTTTGCCAGGTAAAAACTCAACAAATGCACCAAATGGCATAATTGACTTTACAATACCGTCGTAAACTTCGCCTTCTTCAGGAATCATAACAATTCCTTTAACCATAGCAACAGCTTTGTCCATCGACTCTTTGTTTGAAGAGAATATAGAAACATAACCACCATCTGGTTTTTCTTCAATCGTTACCGTTGCGCCAGATTGTTTCTGAATATCTTGAACAATTTTACCGCCTGGTCCGATTACTGCTCCAATTTGGTCTTTCAATATTTTGATAACCATCGCTCTTGGCGTATGAGGCTTCATTTCAGGTCTAGTTGCTTGGATAGCTTCTTTCATTTTACCCAAAATGTGTAAACGTCCACGTTTTGCTTGATCTAACGCTTCCGCTAATACTTCATAAGAAAGGCCATCTACTTTAATATCCATCTGACAAGCAGTGATACCATTTTCAGTACCTGTTACTTTGAAGTCCATATCTCCTAAGTGATCTTCATCACCTAAAATATCAGAAAGAACTGCATATTTACCAGTTTTAGGGTCTGAAATCAAGCCCATTGCAATACCAGAAACAGGAGCTTTGATTTTTACACCAGCATCCATTAACGCTAAAGTACCAGCACAAACTGTAGCCATTGATGAAGAACCATTTGATTCTAAAATATCAGAAACTACACGGATTGTATATGGATTGTCTGCATCAGCAGGTAATACTTTTTTGATGGCACGCATCGCTAAGTTACCATGACCAATTTCACGACGACCAGGACCTCTGTTTGGTTTTACTTCACCAGTAGAAAACCCAGGGAAGTTATAGTGTAACATAAAACGGTTGTAACCAGATGTCATTGCTTGGTCAACGATTTGTTCATCTAGTTTAGTTCCTAATGTTACAGTAGTAAGTGATTGAGTTTCACCACGTGTAAATACAGCCGAACCGTGTGGTGAAGGTAAATAATCAACTTCACAAGTAATTTGACGAATTTCATCTAATTGACGACCATCCAAACGATAGCGTTCGTTTAATACTAATTGACGAGCCGCTTCTTTTTCAATATCATGGAAATACCATTTTGCTAACGTTTTGTTAACAGTATTGTCTTCTGGCAATGATGTGAAATATTCTTCTTCAATAGCTTTGAAAGAATCTTTACGACCACTTTTACTTGGGTTTGCTAATTTTACTGCATCATAAAACTTCGTAAAATAAGTATCCCAAAGGAATTTTCTCAATTCTTCATCATGTGTCTCATGATTGTATTCACGCTTAGCAGTTTTACCTGTTTCAGCTGTTAATTCAATCAAGGCAGCACATTGAACTCTGATAGCATCATGCGCAATTTTCAATGCAGCAAGCATGTCGGTTTCAGAAATTTCATTTCCTTCACCTTCAACCATCAAAATATCGTTAACGTTTGCAGCAACTAATAATTCTAGTTCAGCATTAGCAATTTGAGAAGTAAGAGGGTTGACAACAAATTCGCCGTTGATTTTGGCAATACGAACCTCAGAGATTGGTCCGTTGAATGGAATATCAGACACTGCAAGGGCAGCGGCAGCGGCTAAACCTGCAAAAGCATCTGGCGTAATCTCAGCATCTGCTGAAATCATTGTAATCATTACTTGAGTATCAGCGTGGTAGTCAGATGGAAAAGTAGGGCGTAAAGCTCTATCTACTAAACGACTCACCAAAATTTCATAGTCTGAAAGTCTTGATTCTCTGCGTAAAAATCCTCCAGGGATTTTACCAGCCGAAGCAAATTTTTCTTGGTAATCAACTGATAGGGGTAAAAAGTCTGTACCTTCTTTGGCTGTTTGGCTCGATACAACAGTTGCCAAAAGCATCATGTTTCCGCTTCTCACGACCACAGACCCGTCTGCCTGTTTTGCGAGTTTACCTGTTTCGATGGTAACTTCTTTACCATCGGGCATTATTATTTTCTTCGTAATTACGTTAAAAGACATATTTTTTGATTAATTACCTTGATTGATTAATTGTTTAACGTATCAAACAAGGTTTTTGTTGGATGTTGATTCGCAAATTCTTCTGTTCGTCAATGTTTAATTAATCCTTAAAATTGTTTAGAGAAACTACTTTACTGACGAACCACCAAAAAATTGACGAGTACCCAAAGAGAGGAAATGTAAGCAGGGAATCTTTTTCAAGACTCCCTGCTTTGAAAGAAAATTACTTTCTAATGCCTAGTTCAGCAATGATAGCACGGTAACGAGTAATGTCTGTTTTGATTAAGTAATCTAACAAACTTCTACGCTTTCCAACCAACTTTAAAAGACCCATACGAGTAGAGTGATCCTTTTTGTTTTTCTTTAAGTGTTCTGTCAAATGAGAGATTCTGAAAGTAAACAAAGCGATTTGCGACTCTGCAGAACCAGTATCAATTTTTGACTTCTCATGTCCACGAGATTCGAAAATCCCCTGCTTTACTTCTGAAGTTAAATACATCTTCAACCAGTTTAAATTGTTATAAAATATGAAAACGTGCAAAAATAACGTTTTTTCTGGCTATTAGCAAATCTTAACTGTAATTATTGAAAAATCTCTTTGAAAACTTTGCTTTTTTAAGCTTTTCCTTCAGTTGATTAAAATAAACGATATAAGCGTCACTCTCGAACAGTCGAGAATCGTTTTTGGCTTTGTTTAAAAAATACAATCCGATTAAGAATAATACAGTGTTTGAAATCCATGCGCCTATCTGTACGATTACCCTGCTTTCTTTGGCTGCTTTGTCGCCCTGCTGGGTCATTACATACATTAATATAAAAAACACGATAGCAATAACGACTGGTAACCCAAAACCGCCTTTTTTGATAATACCACCTAAGGGTGCGCCAATCAAAAACATGACAAATACCGCAAAAGCATTTGTGAATTTATGATGCCATTCAAGATTAGTTTTTCTTAAGTCCTCATCCTTAGAAGTTAAGACAGAAACATTACTTTCTGCAAAACTGAGGGCATTATTTACCTGAGAAATAGCGAAATCAAGCGTTTGATAGGGGTTCGCTGTGTGAACATCTCGTTTTTTGATGAGTGAGTCAATCGTACTCATCTTCATTTTTTTGAGTTTCTTCTGGTCTTCGCTTAATAGTGGTGGAAATTTGTTCATCTCAAACAGATAATACGAACGTGCATTGTCATAAAAATTGCCTCGTACCCTGTTAAAATCTTTTTTGAGTGAATCAGCATCTTTGGCTAATTCTCCATAACTTCTCATCATTTGATAATGCTTAAACTGCTCTTCTTCGGTTTTATGCATATCAAAAGCCGCTAAGCTCATCACTACTTTACTTTTCCGAAAAGCGTGTGTAACCATATCTGTTTGGTTTGTATTGCTTGTTTTGTCGGCATCCTCTACATAATCGTTACCATTGAAAAGCTCAAAAATCAAATATTGTTTATCCATGATGGTGTACATCAGTGCAGAATCAGCCAGTGTTAGGTGTTTGTTTCCATCATTTTTTGTATGATCGAAGATAACGATATTCTTTAAAGTCTTGTTATCAGGGTATTTTTTAGAAACTTTTATGCTGTAGCCAGGCAAATCATTGTAGAAAATCCCTTCTTTGATATTTAAGGTTGTTTTCGTTGTTTTAATATCATATAATAAACGATACCCTTTTAGGTTAGCCCAAGGCAATGCAACATTATTGAACCAAAAAGCAAACAAACTAATCAACACTGTGACAATAAACATCGGTTGCATGGCACGCGTAATAGAAATACCAGCACTTTTGATGGCCGTTAATTCAAAAAACTCTCCTAATTTCCCATAAGTCATTAATGTAGAAAGAAGCATCGCTAAAGGCAAAGCTATCGGAATGGTAATTAGGCTGAAATAAAAGAAAAGTTCGAAATACACTTCAATCCCTAAATCTTTACCAAAAAGGTCTGCGAAGTAAACCAAGATAAGTCTCATTAAGAAAATGAAAATTACTACGGCTAATGTTAAGACAAATGGTTGCCAAAAGGACTTAATGATAAGTTTATCAAGTTTCTTAATCATATAATATAATTAAAACGCTCGTATTTCATTAAAGAAACACGAGCGTTGTGTGCGCTCTGTTAAGAAAACGCAAAATTAAATATTTTTGAGTTGATACGCTTGTTAAATAAGCTTAATTGCCAACAATTTCTTTGAGCTTATAAATTAAATCTTCCCACAGTTCATTTAATTCGCTTTCATCTGTATTATCAGAATAGTCAACAATTTTTAAATAAGTAGAGCCTGTTAAGTCACTTACTTCCATTTTGAACTCAATATAATTATGGTCTCTGTCTTCAGCACTACTGGGTAAAAAATCAAATTTGGCCGATTTATTTAACCTCAGTTGTGAAAGTTTTGCAATATGACTATCGCCATCCCAAGAAAAATCAAATGTTGAACTGTCTTTCAATGTGACTTTCTCTGCAAACCACTGTTGTAAGCCAGACGCTGAGCTAATGTAAGGAAAAAGTACCTTAGGAGAGGCTCTCAATTCAAATTCTACAATAAATTTATGTTTGCTCATAATCCTAACATTTAAAGGTAATTAAATCACAAAATTACTCGACGAAACAATTTGTGAAGATAGATGTCGAGTAATTGACTCCCGAAACTCTGTTTTGGCAAAGGTATAAATGTTAGAGAAATACGCAAGCTTTTTTTTTAATTTCAAAAAATTTACTTTTTCTAGCCTAAAAAATGTATTACGTTTCTTTATTGATTCTCAATTATTTATATGACATTTGGATGAATTAATGATGAAATTAAAAAAATAATTTGAATAAAAAATGAAAGTATTTCTAAAATACCTTTGCATTTGAATACAAAAGCACTAATTTTGCACCACAATACGACAGCGGGATAGCTCAGATGGTTAGAGCGTAGGATTCATAACCCTAAGGTCGGCAGTTCGATCCTGCTTCCCGCTACTTATTAAAAGCGTAATTAATTGAAATTCAATTGGTTACGCTTTTTCTTTTTCATCAATATTTACTGTTTACTAATCTGTAAGTATCTATGCTTTTACAACCCATTGTAAATCTTGTAGAAATTCTTTCAAGAAAAGGTGTTCATCATGCCATTATTTCACCCGGTTCACGGAATGCTCCATTAACAATTGCTTTGGTGCGTCACCCAGCTATTGAAACATTGTCGATTTCTGATGAACGTTCCGCTGCTTTTATTGCGTTGGGTATGGCTCAAAACCTCAGCAAACCTGTGGTTATTTGTTGCACTTCTGGCTCTGCAGCGTATAATTATGCACCAGCAGTAGCCGAGGCTTTTTTTCAAGAAATTCCTTTGATTATTCTAACTGCCGATAGACCCAAAGAGTGGATTCATCAACATGACGGGCAAACAATCTATCAAACAGATATTTTTGGAAAGCACGTAAAGCAAAGCTTTGAAATAGGAGCTGATTATAGCCATCCAGATGCTGTTTGGCATATCGAACGAACAGTTAATCATGCAGTGAATCTAGCGAATACTTTTCCTAAAGGGCCAGTTCATATTAACATTCCATTAAGAGAACCTTTTTATCCCCTTGAAAATGAAATAGTTGCATCTAATGGCAATCTAAGAGTAATAGAAAGAGTTGAAACATCCCATGTCCTTTCAAACGAGGTTTGGGCTGATCTTTTAGCAAGTATTGAGCAATATGATAAGGTATTGATAGCAGGCGGACAAAATGAATTTGACCCTGATTTAACAAGTATATTAGAGAAGCTACAAGACGAATTTAATTTCCCTGTTGTTGGAGACTCCATCTCAAACTTAAAATTCAACTTGATTTCCAATCAGGATGTTTTTCTACAACAAGATGCTGAAAATTTAGCACCAGAACTATTAATTACGTTTGGCAAATCCTTTATTTCAAAAAGCTTTAAAGCGTTTTTGAGAAAAAATAAGGCTATCGAACATTGGCATTTGAGTGTAGACAATCATTTGATTGATACCTTTCAATCATTGACTAAAATACTTCCTGTTCAACCGCTGTATTTCTTTTCAAAACTATTAGAGGAAATAGATTTTGCTCAATTCAAAAACGGTGATGATGAAGAGAGAAATAGTGATTATTTAGATGCATGGAAAAGAAATAGCTTCAAGGCAAACAATTATCTTGAGCATTTTTTCTTAGAAAACTTCCATCAACATCAGTTAAATGAATTTTATGCCATCAAGAAACTATTAGATGCCTTACCTGTTGACAGTCAACTACATTTGGCTAATTCTATGTCAGTACGTTATGCCAATTATATAGGTACTGACCCAACTAAGAAAATAGCAATATTTGCCAACAGAGGAACGAGCGGAATAGATGGTTGTGTAAGTACTGCTGTTGGTGCAGCCTTGAGTACTACCAAACAAGTGTACTTATTAATAGGGGATTTAGCTTTTTTCTATGACAGAAATGCCCTTTGGAATCGTTATGTGCCTGATAATCTGAATATTATTTTAATGAATAATCATGGTGGTGGAATTTTCAGAATAATTGACGGACCAAGTAAACAGGCTGAGTTAGATGATTATTTTGAAACGATTCAATCATACACTGCTGAAAAAACAGCTTCTGAAGCGAATCTTGAATATTTCAATGCGAAGACCGTCACAGAATTTCATCAATTTTCAGTAGCTTTTCTTGAACCAAATGGAAAATCAAAAATCTTTGAAATAGAAACAGATAGTAAATACAATACAGAGATATTCAAGAAATTTAAAGCAGGTTTTTCGCTTTGAGTTAAATTAAAAAAGACTTTACTGATAAGGTAAAGTCTTTTTTAATTATTTAATATCGATACTACTATCTAATTTCTTGGCCTCTTGAAATTTCACTAAAGCCTCTTTCTCATTACCCGTTTTTTGAAAATAATAACCTAAATTTCTTAGCGTATAAGCATTTTGTGGATTAATTCTTAAAGAACGCTCTAGCGTTTCTTTGGCTTGGTCTAGCTTCCCGATTTGCAATAAAATATAGCCATAGTTGTTTAAATAAATCGCGTCGGTTGGTTTTAAAGCAATCGCTTGTTCTGAGAATACTTTTGCTTCTTGAAATTTTTGTTCTTCCGACAGGATAAATGCTAAGTTGTTTAAGGCAAAATCTTGTTTAGGATTAATCTCAATCGCTTTTTGAAAATCCTTCTTGGCTAAATCATATTGTTTGTTCTCAAAATAAATAAAACCATGGTTGGAATAAGCCTCAGCATTATTAGGATTAATCCTGATAGCCTTTTCATAATCCGCCGTTGCTCCAGCAGCGTTATTGAGTTGTACTTTTACATTTCCTAAGCTCACAAAATAAAAAGAGGAATCTTTAAAAGGCACAGCAATTTTTTCTAAATCCACTAAACTATTCTGAAATTCCCCTTTCTGAAAAAATACTTCTGAACGATTGTAATAAGCTTCCCAATATTTTTTGTCGATATCAATGGCTTTATCTAAATCTGTTAAAGCTTCATCCAATTCATCAAGCTTTTGATGGGCTAAAGCTCTGTTATTATAAGCATCTGCAAAATCTGGATTTTTAATAATAGCTTCGTCAAACCAGTGAATAGCTTCTTGATATTCTTTATCTTTTAATTTATAATTTCCCCTTTCGAAGAATTTAATAGCCTCTTCTTTTTTATCTGCACCGCAAGAAAAAAGTAAAATGCCCGAGAGTATCAATAATAATGCGTTGTTTTTCACTGATTGTAAATGTTTTATGTAAATAATTGTCTTTGACGGTTCCGTTTTGCGTGATGAAGTCCCTCGTAAAATTACTAGAAATTGTTGGAAAGAACTCTAAAATTAGACAAGACTCCTTTCTGAACTATGACATTAACACTTTTGTTTCTAATTTTGTAAAGACAGTTCGCTGTCTTGATTTAAACTTTTAAAAAATATTGCAATGATTAAAGCTGAAATGCTAACCGACAAAGGTTTGATGGTGATAGAATTTTATGAGCAAGATGCTCCAATCCATGTTAAAAACTTTGTTGATTTATCAAAAAGTGGATTTTACGATGGCGTAACATTTCATAGAGTTTTACCTGATTTTGTGATTCAAGGTGGAGACCCAACTGGAACAGGTGGTGGTGGCCCTGGATATAGTATTGAATGTGAATTAACAGGAAATAATCAATATCACGACCGTGGTGTTTTATCGATGGCTCACCGTGGCAGAAATACAGGTGGTTCACAATTCTTTATTTGCCATAGCCGTAGAAATACTGCTCATTTAGACCGTAAACATACTTGTTTTGGTAAAGTAGTAGAGGGCTTAGAAGTAATCGATGCTATTCGTGAAGGCGATGTTATCCAGAAAATTACTATTACCGAAGAATAGCCCATTCTCACACAATTTAAATTAATCTGATATGTATTTTATTGGCGAGTTAAAAGGTTCTAGTCCTGATTTGAAAATTTCACTATATAAATGGAATTCAAAATTTTTTGTAAAGTTCGAAACACCAGATTTAGAACAAGTTTACAAAATATCAGAGATGGACGTTTCAGAAGATGAAGTTCGAGCAATGGTTAATGAAGCATTCGTCGAAAAAATTATTACCCGTTTTAAAGAGATGTATCAAGATTTAGGAGAATTAATGGGAGATTATTAGCGTTGAAATTTAAATAAGGGCGATAAACTTTAACTAAATAGTTTATCGCCCTTATTATTTTCGTTTGTTAGAGTTTATTTTACACTAGAAAGTTTAATTTTGTAGGTATATTATATATGCTTCAAAACATATATAAAGTTTGATTTTTTGTTTAAACTGATAAGTTATGCCACAGATTATCATTAACTATAAAAATCCTAAAACGCTTGAAGCTTTAAAGGATTTTGCGAAATACTTTGATTTTTCAATACAAAACATTGACAAATCGAAACCCCAAAAAACGTCTTTAAATGGCGTTTCGCTTATATCAGGTGATAAGATGATTGATGTTTCTGATATATCTCAAATATTTACAGGTAAAGATATAGATGCTAAAGACTTACGCCAGAAAGCATGGAAACGAAGAAAATAATTTGTGATACTGATGTAATGATTGATTTTTTTGACGAAAATAAAAAACGACATCTAGTGACTAGTGACAAAAAAGATTATTGAAGAAGTTATTGGTATTGATAATGTTGTAATATCTGCTGTTACTAAGATGGAAATGATGGTTGGCGCTACCAATAAAATGGATTTAAGAACAATCAATAAAAAACTTCAACGTTTCCACATTGCCTTAATAAATGATAATATCTCAGTAATGGCTTTTGAATTAATTGAAAAATATTATTTAAGTCATGGTTTAGTAATGCCTGATGGATTAATAGCTTCAACAGCAATTATTACCAATTTAGAGTTATTTAGCTATAACATAAAAGATTATAAGTTTATAAAAGATCTTAAATTATTTAAAATCGATAATAAAGATTACGTAAATAATTAACAATTATTGGAAAATAAAATAGGCTTCTTTCTTTAAAGAAGCCTATTTTATTAAATGAATCTAAAAATAGTTTTTTACAAAAACAACCATTTTTTATAAAGTGCTTTTTGTTCTTCAGTTTGGGTAGGAAGCGCTTCGATTACGAAATTTTTAGTAGGATTTCTCTGAATCTTAATCGCATAGGTTTTATCTAAACCATCTCTTTTCACTTTTACAGCTATAAGATCACCAATCTTCTTGTTACTAATAGCTTTTAAAACCTCATCAGATTTTGAAATAGCCAGTCCGTCAATCTGTAAAATTTCATCATTAACATTCAATCCGTCGATATATGCAGGGGAATCTTTTATTACTCCTGTGATTTTCAAGCCACTAGCTGCTCTAAATTCAGCGCCTAAATATGGCTCATTTTTTTCAGCATTTTTATCAACCAGCGTCATGCCCACGGCAGACAAATAAGCATTGTAAGAAATAGCTTCTGTTCCAAAAACATATTTTTGGAAGAATTCATCCATTTTTTTACCAGCTACAGCTTCTACCGTTTTTTGAAATTCTTCATCTGTAAAACCTCTGCCTAGTTTTTTGTAATATTCATTGTACAAAGCTTTCATTACATCATCAAGGTTTTTAGCACCTTTGGTAGCTTCTAAAATGGCTAGATTCAAAACACCACCCAAAACAGCTCCTTTGTCATAATAAGAAATAGTGCTATTTCGTGAGTTTTCATTCTGACGATAATATTTTATCCATGCATCCCAACTTGATTCTGCTGCTGATTGCACCTTGTTCCCAGGCTGATTTTCGATAGTATTGATTTCTGAAGCATAAGCGCTCATATATTCTTCTGGCGTATTCATATTAGCCCTACGCAAAATATAAGTAGCATAAAAACTAGTACAACCTTCTGAAAACCAAAGCATGTGTGTATAATTTTCATTTTCATAGTCAAACGGGCCAAGTGCTTTTGGACGAATACGTTTTACATTCCATAAATGAAAATATTCATGCGCTATCAAATTTAATAAACCTTGATAACGTTTTGGATCTGAATAACTATTTCTAGATGTTTGGCAAGTAGTTGAATTAAGGTGCTCTAAACCGCCCCCGCCAACACCTAAATTATGAATCAAGAAAGTATAGTCTTTACAAGGATGTTCGCCAACGACAGACATAGCAGCTTCGCAAACTTTCTTGAAATCAGCGGTAACTTTAGCATCATCAAATTTTGCTTCTCCATACATTGCGATTTTGTGAGGAACGCCACTTAAATCAAACGAAAGTACTTTCTGCGTACCAATTTCAATAGGTGAGTCAATTAAAATGTCAAGGTTATCCGCTTGGTAAGTAAATGTACCAATATTTTTCAAGCCTGTTGAAACGGCCGTCCAGCCTTCATAAGGTTTAATTATCAACGTAGATGGAACTTGTTTCCATGCATTAACGTATAAGAATACACTTGCAGGATTTAAATAACCGTGTGAATCGTCTAAGAAAGATGTTCTAACCGATAACTCATAGGCATATACTTTATAAGAAATGCTTACTTCGCTGGTATTTTTATCAATCAGTACGCGCCAAGTATTTTTATTGATTTTATCAGCCTTTAAAAGACTCGCTTTGCTAGTAGCCTTAACACTTTCTACATTTTTAGCATATTCACGAATCAAGTAAGAACCTGGCGTCCAAACGGCCATTTTAAAATCGATATAACCTTGAGCCTTAGTTTTTAAATCAAGATTAGACACTTTCATGCTCACATCAAAATAATGAGAAGAAGGTTGTTCCATGGAAAGGGCGTACTCAATTTTAGGCTGACTTATAGGGGTCTGGGCCCTCAGGAATTGGCAAATGAGTAGGAATACGGCTAATATTGATTTTTTTTTCATAATTTAATGTTTGCTATGAACGTTTTAAAATTAAATAATACTTTACTATGAAAAAACCTTTGTAGCTTGATAATTTTACTTGATTATACTAAACTTACAAGCTTCGAAGGATTTCACAAATGTCAAAAGTAACAATCCATAGCTTGTTTAACAAATTATTTTCTATCTAAAAATAATCATATTTGCTTTTTTTGATAGAATAAACACCCTAAAAATCATCTCTAATGAAAAGATTAACTTCGTTAGTAATCTCAACACTCCTTTTATCATTCTTTGCTTTCAATACCGCTGTTTTGGCACAAAGCACATTAAGTTATTCAGATATCTCTGTTCATTTTAGAAATGGACAAGAACATTTTGAATCAAAGAATTATGAAGCATGTAGAGCAGAACTAACCCAATACCTCGAAGCAGACAGAACCTTTTTGGAAAAAGAAGACGCCAACAAAGTGTGGGCAGAATACTATTTAGTAAAATGTAGTTTGTATTTAAATTATTCAGATACGGAATTATTAGCCAATCGATTTGTAAGAAATTATCCTGAACATCCTATTGCAGGAACACTTTTTACAGAAATTGGAAATTATTTTTATGAGCAAGGTGATTATACCAGAGCAATAGATTATTTATCGAAAAGTCCTAAATCAAATGAAGAAGCACAATTTCGTTTAGGAATTTCGCATTTTACCCTTCAAAATTATAATGAAGCCCTTGTTATTTTTGATAGCATCAAAGGAGGACAGGGACAATACGCTCCTTCGGCTTCGTATTATGCCGGCGTAATTAATTTCAGGGCTAAAAAATATGAAGAAGCTATTTTTGATTTTAAACAAGCTGAACTTTCTACTTCTTATTTCTCTGAAATTCCAAGTTGGTTAGCCCATAGTTATTACCGACAAGGAAAATTTACTGAAATGTTGGCTTATACCGAGCCACTATTAAAAGAGAAAAATTCTGGGAAAAAACTAGATGATGTGGCGTTGTTAAGTGCAGAAGTATATTTTCAACAAGCAGAATATGCTAAAGCTGCCAATTATTATACGATATACAAAAACTATAAGTCGCAAGGAATGCCATTGCCAATCGCCTATCGTTATGGGTATAGCCTTTATAAAACCGACCAGTTTGCACCAGCGAGTGAGCAATTAAAAAATGTTGCTGCCAAAGGCGATACCCTCGGTCAATATGCCGCTTATATTTTAGGGATTTGTTATTTAAAAGCCAATAACCCCAATTATGCATTAGGGGCTTTTGACCAAGCTAGAAAGACCAACTTCAATAAAACCGTTACGGAAGATGCAGACTTCAACTACGCAAAAGTATTGCTTGATTTGCAAAGAGGAGCAGAATCTATCAAAGCCTTTGAAAGCTTTTTAGCAAAATATCCAAACTCTAAATATGAAGACGAAGCCAATGAATTAGTCAGTGAAGCGTATTTATATTCTAATAATTATCAGGCAGCACTCGCCTATATAGAAGGCTTGAAAAAGCGAACGCCAAGAACCAATGCTGCTTATCAAAGGATTTCGTTCAATCAAGCGGTAAAATTCTATAATGACGAACGTTATGCTGAATCACTTCCTTATTTTGAAAAATCATTATTAACACCCGAGAACCTAGAAACAAAGTATGCTGCTAATTTTTGGAAAGCAGAGGCATTGTCGGCTGAAAAAAGATATTCAGAAGCTATTCCTTTATACCAGTCATTAATTGCTACTTCCGACCCGTCTGTGAGTAGTTTAGCCGAACTTCAAAGTAAGAGTAAATATGGATTAGCTTACTGCTATTATAATAACAAAGAATACGATAAAGCAAATAAGGTTTTTAAAGAATATGCCGACCAGATGAAATCTTCTGGCGACTCACAATCGTATCAAGATGCGTTGATTCGTTTGGGAGATACTTATTTTGCGTCTAAAAACTACGACCAAGCGATTTATTATTATGATCAAGCCATTGCAGGCAATCGCTCTGACCGCGATTATGCTACTTTCCAAAAAGGGTTAGTATTAGCCTTGAAGGGTAATGAAGCAGGAGCAAAGGCAGCCTTCCAAAAAGTACAAACGGATTATCCACAGTCGCTTTATTTTGACAATGCCTTGTATCAAGAAGCCAATCTGGAGTTTGTTGCTGGAAGATATATTCCTGCCATTACAAGATTCACGCAATTAATTAATAATAAGCCACAGAGTAGATTAATACCAAACGCTTTATTAAAGCGTGCCGCAGCTTTTGCCAACACGGCCAATCATGAGGCTTCTATTGTGGATTATAAGAGTATCTTGAAAAACTTCCCGACACTTTCACAAAGCAAAGATGCTTTGACGGGCGTGCAAGAAGAATTAAATGAAGTAGGTCGTCCAGAAGAATTTTCGGCGATTTTATCAGATTATCAACGAACTAACCCTACTGATAATTCAGTAGTTGGCTTAGAATATGAAACTGCTAAACGTCTTTTTTATGCGGATAAATTTGATAAAGCTATCATCGCATTGAGCGAATACGTGCGTAAAAATCCAACAAGCGTAGAATCGTATGAAGCTAAATACTTGATTGCTGAATCTTATTATAAATTGAACGACAAATACCAAGCGTTGAATTTTTATTATCAAGTAATAGCCGATAATAAATACAAATCAGTCAACAAAGCTTATGTAAAAGCTGCCGAATTGGAATTTAATAGTAATAATTTCAACAGAGCCATTACAAATTACAGAAATATTTTAAGGTTCGTAGGAGATAAAAAAGACCAGCAGGCAGCTTTAATTGGTTTGATGGAGTCTTATTATAAAATGTCAAGAGCAGATTCTACGCTATATTATGCTAATGAAGTAGCTAATACACCCGACTTAGTATTAGGTGCAAAAAGCAAAGCAAGGCTCTATACAGGGAAAATTTATATGGATAGAAATGATTTTGTAAAGGCAACAGAATATTTCAATCAAACGATTCAAATTGCAAAAGACAATTATGGTGCAGAAGCGCAGTATCTGATTGCTAAAATTCTGTATACCCAGAAAAAATACAAGGAATCGTCTGAAATGATTATTAGCAAATTCAGAACAGACTTTGCTGATGCTGCCGATAACATTGTTGGTAAAGCGTATTTATTATTATCAGATGATTTTGTGGGTCTTGATAATATCGTTCAAGCACGTGCTACTTTAAACTCTATTATAGAGAACCTTCCTGACCAAACGATTGTAGCGGAAGCGAAAGTAAAATTAAAAGCTATCGAGAAACGATAGTACAGCACGTTATCACCATAATTTTCAATAAAATAGACTTAGGTAATTTAAACCTTTCTTACAATGCAAAATAGCTCATTTAATACCATATATACCCGACTCCCTTTATTACTAATCGCGCTTGGTTGTTCTTTGCAAATGAAAGCCCAGAAGAAAGAAGGAGAAGTAAAAACAGATGAAATTGAGGTTTGGAAAGAGGCAAAAGTGAATTTGCCTCAAGCGAATAGAATTTTTGAAAAGATTTCTACCGCTAAAATAGATAATACTAAAAAGCCTATTCGATATGAATTTATTGAAAGAAGATTGCCTGTAGAGACGCCCGAATTCAGTCCGACTGTGACAATGCCCGATAAAGGAAGTACCAAAGAAAACGAATTTGCGGAAAGATATAATAATATAATCAGGGCTGGAATTGGTAACTATGGACATACCTTTTTAGAAGGTCATGGAGGTTTTTCAACTGGCGAGGATAATTATCATGGCGTATACATCAAGCATAATAGTTTTAGACTAGGTCCTATTGGAGCCAATTATTCTGGACAATCTCAGAATTTAATAAAGGTTCATAGCCGTACTTCGTTCAGTTCAGTAAAACTAGCGGGTGCATTGGGTTGGGAAAGAAGAGGTTTTGATTATTATGCATATAACAACCAAAGCAATTTTAATTTCCCTGAATCGCAAATTTTCAATTCATGGAACAAGTTTAATTTTACAGGTACAGTAAGTAATAATAACAAAAATGCGAAGGTTGACTATGTACTTAACTCAAACTTATCGTATTTATTTACACACTTAAAGGCTAATGAGTTGGTTTGGAATGCGAATTTGAAAGGAGTATATCCACTGACAGAACAGCTATCAGCCTTACTTGAAGGAAGTATCGTTATCGCTCAGCGCCAAGATTCACTTACTTTATACCGTAACCTTTATAAAGTAAAGCCAACCTTTCAATTTAAAAATGATTTATTTTCAATCACGGCGGGTTTAAATATTATCAATGACCGCGAAAAGAATACTTTTAATAACAGCTATTTATTTCCAATCGTTAAAATTGATGTGCAGCCTATTGAAGGTGTGAAAGTATTTGCAGGATATGAAGGAGATGTATATGCAAATAATCTTTCATCCTTATTAACCGAAAATCAATGGCTAGGAAGATTCACACAATTAAGGAATACCCGTAAAACGGCTGATTATTTTGCAGGAGCAAAAACTACTTTATCTAATGGTCTTTCGGTAGAAGCGAAAATTAGCTATGCTCGTTATAAAGATTTTTATGTGTTCAATAGCAATTCAACAGATAGTACACGTTTTGATGTGATGTATTCAAATGATACCACTATCGTAAAAGTAACGACTTTTTCAGGACAAGCCAGCTATCAAATTCCTGATGTTTGGAGGTCTAATTTCAAGTTTGATGTAAATGTATACAGTGGCTTAGGGAATCTTGAGAAAGCTTGGCATCGCCCTGCATTCAATGCAACTTGGACGAATACTTTTACTGTGAAAGAAAAACTATTGTTAGCATCCGACTTTTACTTTATCACTGGACTAAAAGGGAAAAATTATGTTACCAATCGTGAAGTAAAACTTAATTCGATTATCGACCTTAATGTAAAAGCTACCTATTTACTTTCTGAGCATTTAGATTTATTCATTTCGGTGAACAATATTTTGAATAAAAGTTATCAACGATACTTATATTATCCTACACAAGGGGTAAATTTTCTTGGTGGTCTGTCATATTCTTTCTAAATTCGTCCATAGAACATAAAAACCAATATTTGAATTCTTTTAAAATTTATGATAACAGTACAAAATCATATTAGAGAATTACTCTTTGAACAAGATTGTGTGGTAATCCCAGATTTTGGAGGATTCGTAACCAATTTTGATTGTGCCAAGGTTGATAAATTAGAACAATATATCAAGCCTGCACAAAAATGGTTGGCTTTCAATGGCTTACTAAAAAATGATGATGGTTTGTTGAGTAACTTTATTGCTAAGAATGAAGGAATAAGCAGAGAAGAAGCTACTCATAAAATTAAACTGTTTGTTGAAGAAGCCAAGAAAGGCATTCGTTTTGAACAACACTTTCATATTGATGGTGTTGGTATGTTTACGCAAAATGAAGAAGGTAAAATTCAATTTCACGCTTCAGAACAAAGTAATTTTTTAGGAGAAAGTTTCGGATTAGAAAAAATTTCTATCAAGCGAAGTAATATTATTCAGCCAATTGTTAAAGTGGATACTTTGGTTAATAATTCAGTTTCTCAGAAAACTATTCAACATGTTTTTGCTAGTAATGATCGCGATACGTCAGCGATAGAGCTTAAAGTTATGGCTAATAGAGTATTGACTACTAAGGATAAAAAAAGAACTCCTGTATTGAAATTTTTAGTGGCTATGGTAGCTGCTTCATTGTTTGTCTCAGCTATTTATTTATATGATAATGAGAAAAACAGTTTAAGTTCTTTCAACCCTTTTCATTTTTCGCAGAAGCAACCTGCAGAGATGGAAGCTTACGCTGACCCCGTACCTGTAGATACTGCTACTCCTATAGCTATGGTTCCAAAAGTAGATTCTTCTAAATTTGTGAAAATTATTCCTGCTGTTAAATCAATTGAAAAACCGATACTAAATGAAGATGAAAATCGTTTTTTTGTAATAACAGGAAGTTTTGGACAAAAAGAGAATGCAGAAAATCAATTAGAAACACTGAAACGTAAAGGTTTTATTCATGCTTCAATTTTAAAACCATCAAAAGGCGGGAAATTAATTAAAGTTTCTGCTGGCGGTTTTAATGATGAAGAATCAGCTAACGAAGAAGCTATCAAAGTTGCTAAAGCTATCAACCAAAATGCCTGGATATTTAAAAAGTAAGTTTGGTAAATCTATCAATCATTAGCTATTATATCAATGAACTCCTATCAACTCGAAGAAGAAGAAAGTAAAAATAGGCAAAGAGCGCTTATTATTACAATTATCATTAATGCTTTAATGTTTTACTTATTTTGGTACATTACGGTATGGACTAGTGAGGAGAACAAAAAAGAAGAATTAGTGGGTGATGGAGGTTTTGTAATGAATTTTGGAACAGATAAATCAGGAAGTGGAAAAGTTTATACAAAAAACAAAGCCAGTGATTTAAAAGAAGAAATAGAATCTAAAGCTTCACCTGAAACTAAGAAAATAGAAAAGGTAGTTCCAAAGCCAGTGATTCCTCCAGAAGTTGAAAAAGTAAAAACAGTTGTTAAGAAAGCTCCTAAAGAACCACCAGTAGTCAGTAGCAAAGTTACTAGCCCTGTAAAAGTGAAAGAGGAGTTAATCACTAAAGTAGACAAGAAGGTAACGCCAAAGCCAGCAGAAGTAAAACCAGTACCGGCTAAAGCTCCTGAGAAAGTAAAGATTGATAATTCAGCCTTATTACCAACCAAGAAAGGAAATAGTTCTTCTAATGGTACTTCAGGAACAGAATCAAGACCTGGAGGAGCATCTGATGGAAATTCAAAAGGAAAAGGAAATCAAGGTCAGCCAGAAGGAAAAGTTGTTGAAGGAGGGGATTACACTAAACGACCAGCAGGAGATGGGAATGGTGGAACAGGAGGAAGTGGAAGTGGTGGAAGTTCCTTAAATTTAACAGGTTGGACATGGTTTAGTAAACCTGTTGTTGATGATGATTCAAATGATACTGGTATTATTCGATTCAAAATTAAAGTAGATTCTGATGGTGATGTAGTTGATATTAGCCTTGTGGAAAGTACAGTTAGTCCAACAGTCATGCAGAAATATAAAAGAACAGTTCAGAAGACCAAATTTAGACCAACAAGTGATGGAGATAGACCAGAATATTCCTCTGGAACAGTCACTTTCAAATTAAGTCCGAGATAATTATTGAAAAGTGTAAGTCGAAAGGCTTACACTTTTTTCTTTTAAGAGCATCCATCAATTATCTTTGTTCATTAGATAATCAGGATAAATCATCAGGATGGCTCTTTTAGCATCCAATTTTAATAAAATGACCTACGAAGAAACTATTCATTATTTATACCAACAATTACCCGTATTCCACAGAATAGGGAAGAAAGCTTTCAAGGCCAACTTAGATAATACCAATGCTATTTGTGCACATTTAGGAAACCCGCATGAAAAATTTAAAACAATTCATATTGCAGGGACGAATGGAAAAGGGAGTACTTCACATTTTATCGCAGCAATTTTGCAAGCTGCGGGTTATAAAACAGGCTTATATACTTCGCCACATTTAAAATCATATACAGAACGGATTCGTATTAATGGAGCGCCAATAGCTGAAAAAGAGGTAGTTTCCTTCGTGGCCGAGCATCAAACTTTTTTAGAGGATTTAAAGCCTTCTTTTTTTGAAATGAGCGTAGGTATGGCTTTCGACTATTTTGCCCGTCAACAGGTTGATATTGCGGTCATTGAAGTAGGTTTAGGAGGGCGATTAGATTCTACCAATGTTATTCACCCAGAACTATCTGTCATCACAAACATTAGCTTTGATCATACGGATATTTTAGGAGATACCCTTGCTTTGATTGCTGGAGAAAAAGCTGGAATTATCAAAAGAAATACGCCAGTCGTTATAAGTGAGTATCAAGATGAAACCAAGGATGTTTTTATGCAGAAAGCCTTAGCAGAAACTGCTGATATCTTTTTTGCAGAAGATAGTTTTTCAATAACATCATTTAATAACAGCGGACTATCATTAACATTAGAAGTTATAAATAAAAAAACTAATTTATCTGAAACGTATATTTCTCAATTAAAAGGGAATTATCAGTTAAAAAATATTTTAGGGGTATTACAAGCTGTTGAAATATTGAAACAACAAGGATTTGATATCTCCAATGAAGCTCTTAAATATGGAATTGAAAATGTTGTTTCAATCACTGGCTTAAAAGGGCGTTGGCAAATATTATCAGAAAATCCAACGATGATTTGTGATACAGCCCATAATTTAAGTGGCATTACTGAAGTACTATCAAGCATCGCTAAGATAAAATACAATAAGCTATGGATGATATTAGGCTTTGTTTCTGATAAAGATATTGAAGGTATTTTAGCACTGTTGCCTGAAGAAGCAAGCTATATCTTTTGTCAAGCAAAGGTCCCTAGAGCGTTAGAAGCCAGCTTATTAAGTGAAAAAGCAAAGCATTATAATTTGCAAGGTTCTGTGATAGAAGATGTAAACCAAGCCATTGCTTTTGTTAAAAATCAGGCTTCAGCTAAAGATTTAATTTATGTTGGTGGAAGTACTTTTGTAGTGGCAGATATTGACGAGTTGTAATTTTAAGAGCATCATTCAAATATTAAGAAAAAATAAGTAGTAGATTAATGGGAAGGCAAAAAGCTAAAAGATTTGAGAGTAATATTATTCAAGAGAATGTTATACAAGAAGGAAAACCTTTGTATGAAAATATAAAAGGAGCATGGAATAAAGAGATTTTTCATAATTCAAATCCTATCGTACTTGAATTAGGCTGTGGGAAGGGTGAATATACGGTAGGGTTGGCCAAGTTATTTCCTGAAAAGAATTTTATAGGCATCGATATAAAAGGGGATAGGATAGCAGTGGGTAGTCAAAAAGCCTTAGACAGTAATTTAACAAATGTGGCCTTTTTGAGAACTAAAATACATGGGTTAGAGAGTTTTTTTGAAGAAAATGAAGTGTCTGAGATTTGGATAACTTTTCCTGACCCACAAGTATTACAGAGTGGCGTAAGGAGAAGGCTTACAAATCCGCGTTTTTTAGAGATTTATGCTAAAATTTTATCCTCAGGAGGCTATTTACATTTAAAAACAGATTCAGAATCATTCTTTAAATACTCAATCAATGCTTTAAATGATTTTGGAGCGAAGGGATTAGTAGAAACCACTGACCTCTATCATTCAGATTTGAATGTAAGACATTATAATATTAAGACCAGATTTGAAGAGATTTTCACGGCAAAAGGCTTCAGTATTAATTACTTATATTGTTCGTTTTAAAAGGGTATAAAGCAAAAAAGGTGAATCGTTTGATTCACCTTTTTTGCTTATTTGTCAGCTGATTATTTAATCAATTGAGCAAAATAATTTACTGTACGTACTAATTGAGAAACGTAAGACATTTCGTTATCGTACCAAGATACAGTTCTAACGATTTGATTATCACCTACAGTTTGTACTTTAGTTTGTGTTGCATCGAACAATGAACCAAATGAAGTACCAATGATATCGCTACTTACGATTTCGTCTTCAGTATAACCAAAGCTTTCGTTTGAAGCAGCTTTCATAGCTTCATTGATTTCACTAGCTGTCACTTTTTTAGCTAACACTACAGTAAGTTCAGTTAATGAACCAGTAATAGTTGGAACTCTTTGAGCAGAACCATCCAATTTACCTTTTAATGAAGGAAGTACTAAACCAATTGCTTTTGCAGCACCTGTAGAGTTTGGTACAATGTTTTCAGCAGCAGCTCTAGCTCTTCTTAAATCACCTTTAGCGTGTGGAGCATCCAAAGTATTTTGGTCATTTGTATAAGCATGAACAGTTGTCATTAAGCCGTTTACAATACCAAATTGTTCTTCTAATACTTTGGCCATTGGAGCTAAACAGTTAGTTGTACAAGATGCACCACTAATTACTGTCTCAGAACCATCTAAAATATCATGATTTACGTTAAATACAATTGTTTTAGCATCACCAGTAGCAGGAGCAGAGATTACTACTTTCTTAGCACCAGCAGTTATATGAGCAGAAGCTTTTTCTTTATCTGTAAAGAAGCCTGTACATTCTAATACAACATCAACTTCATGTTTTCCCCAAGGAATAAGAGCCGGATCTCTCTGAGCATAAATAGTTACTTCCTCGCCATTAACTGTAATAGTGCTGTCAGTAGAAGTAACTTCTGCATTAAAACGTCCTTGCGCTGAGTCATATTTTAATAAATGAGCCAACACTTTAGGGCTAGTTAAATCATTGATTGCTACAATATCAATGCCTTCCATGTTATAAATCTGACGATAGACTAAGCGTCCTATGCGTCCAAAACCGTTGATTGCAACTTTTACCTTTGCCATTTTTAAATAAGGGATAATTGATTAAATCTACAATACAAAAGTAGAGTTTTTAGGAGAATAATACAAGTAAAAACAATATATATAAGTAGCTATCTGAATTAGTAATTATTAGTAGTAAATTTAGTAAAAAGCTAATTATTTGGTTATAATTGCTAAAAATAATAGTTATTAAATCTTTATTTGCTAATTTAAATATTACACTTTTATACATCTAATAGCTCGTAATTCTAATGAAGAATCTGCATTTAAACTACTTAATATCTACATACTAGGGCATAATATAACCTCTACGTAAATAATATACAGCGCAATGTGACGACGTTAAGAAGATAATAGGGAAGGGGGTATTTGTTACCTTAAGCTCAATAAGAATTGTTTAAATAAAGATTTGTTGTTCTTCTCTTTAAGAATATGCTAAAACGATTCTCATACTAGCTTATATATTAAAAAGAGGCTGTTCAAATGAAGTCAATCTGAGAGAGAAATAAACTTAGGAAAATCCTGTATTCAATTATCTCTAGCTATAAACTGTCAAATTGACATACTATCATTAAAATAATCAACCAAACAATATTTTGTTTCACTAATATTTACATAAAAATACTATTTGCAATATACTTAAAATCAAGTATTTAAATCATTTAAAGTAAACTAATAGTTTTTAACGTAAAATAGGAGAGCGTTAGTGATGATAATGTCTAATAACTTAATGCTATAATATTCTCTCAGACGATTCTCTTAATATAATTTCATTAAGTATGTTCAAAACAGATTATCTTTGTAGATTAAATAAAAGCAACAATATCCAAAATATTTAAATGGAAAATTTAAAACAAATTATTGAAAACGCTTGGGAGAATCCAACTTTACGTTCATCCGATGAAACAAAAAAAGCTATTGAAGCAGTAGTTGAAAAAGTAGATAAGGGCGAGCTTAGAACGGCACATCCAAATGATGATGGCTCTTGGACGGTCAATGAATGGGTTAAAAAAGCAATCGTAATGTATTTTCCTATTCGCCAAATGGAAGTGCAAGAAGTAGGTATTTTTGAATTTCATGATAAAATGAAACTAAAGAATAATTATGCTAATTTGGGCGTACGCGTTGTGCCACCTGCGGTAGCAAGATATGGAGCTTATTTAGCAAAAGGTGTAATCATGATGCCATCATACGTAAACATTGGTGCTTATGTAGATTCGGGAACAATGGTTGATACTTGGGCTACAGTGGGTAGTTGTGCTCAAATCGGTAAAGATGTTCACTTGAGTGGTGGTGTTGGAATTGGCGGCGTTTTAGAGCCACCACAAGCTTCGCCAGTGATTATTGAAGATGGTGCTTTCATTGGCTCACGTTGTATTGTTGTTGAAGGAGCAAGAATTGGTAAACGTGCAGTATTAGGAGCAGGTGTTACTATCACTGGAAGTTCTAAAATAATAGATGTGACAGGTACTGAACCTGTAGAATACATAGGTTTCGTTCCTGAAAATAGTGTTGTTATTCCTGGAAGTTTAACCAAGAAATTTGCTGCGGGTGAATATAATGTTCCTTGTGCTTTAATCATTGGTAAGCGTAAGGAAAGTACAGACCTCAAAACCTCCTTAAATCAAGCGCTAAGAGAAAATAATGTAGTTGTTTAAGGGTTGTATCCATTCAAGAAAAAAAGTCGTGAAAATCACGACTTTTTTTCTTGCTATTAACTTAAAAATAAGGTCTATGTACTATTTGATTGATTTTCATCTTAAATTCGGCCAATACATATACATTTCAACTGAATGTTCATTCTAAATAATATATAAAATGATAAATGAGACACATCCTTTACAATTAGGTAAATACAATAGACTAGAAGTTATTAAGGAACTAGACTTTGGGTTGTATTTAGATGGCTTTGAAGGAGAAGAAATTTTGATTCCTAGAGTCTATGTTCCTGAAGGGACTCAAATAGGACAATTCTTAGATGTATTCATCTACAGAGATTCTGAAGATAGGCTTATTGCCACTACTTTGAAACCTTATGCTACAGTGGGGGAGTTTGCCTATTTAAAGGTGAAAGATGTGAGTAAATTAGGGGTCTTTTTAGACTGGGGATTGATGAAAGACTTACTGGTTCCTTTCGGTGAACAACAATCTAAAATGGCCGTAGGGAGGAGTTATTTAGTTTATATTTATGTAGACGAAGAAACACAAAGAATCGTGGCTTCTGCTAAGATCGATAAGTTTCTACCAAATGATGTAGAGGAGTTTGTTGAAAAACAACAGGTGGAATTGCTACCATACGAATACACAGATTTAGGCATAAAAGCATTGATTAACAAATGTAAAATAGGTATAATTTACAAAAACGAAGTATTCAAATCTGTGAATCTTGGAGAGTTTACAATTGGATACATTAAGAAAATAAGAGAGGACGGTAAAATCGATTTAACATTGGAAAGAATCGGATTTGAACGAATTGACAATACTAAACTCACTATATTATCTCTATTAAATAACAACAATGGATTCCTTCCATACAATGATAAGACAAGTGCAGAGGTCATTTACAGCAATTTACAAATGTCAAAGAAGGATTTTAAGAAAGCAATAGGAGGATTATATAAAGACATGCAAATTATCATCAAAGAAGATGGAATTTACATAAATAAACAAGAATAAGTTAACATTTATATTCAATTACATTTGTAATTTACACAATCAATTATCATATTTACATTATTAAATTAATATTGTAAATATGTATTAAACATTTGTAACATGGATTTAAACAAAAAAATAGAACAGATAATAGTAGATAAAGGGCTATCACCAAGTTATTTTGCTGATGCCATTGGTATACAGCGAAGTAGTATCTCACACATTTTATCTGGGAGAAATAAGCCTAGTTTAGACATTGTTCAAAGGATATTAAAGGTATTTCCTGATATAGATAGAGATTGGCTTCTTTTTGATAGCGATTCACTTAGTCAGAATATCCCTCAACCTCATAAACAAGTAATTAGTACTCAACCAATTAGGCCTACTCAGAATAGAGATATAAAGCCTCAAGAATCGGTTAAAAATAGTAGTCCTGAGCAATTATATGTACAATCGTCTGTAAATGCCTTACAGAGGCGTAAAACAGAGCGTCCGGAAGTGGTTGAAGCACCCGCTCCATCTGGTAAGCAGATAGAAAGGATTGTTATATTTTACACGGATGGTACCTTTATGGAAAGTAAACCTGTTTGATAAAACTTGTACTTTTTTAATATATCCCTTATGCAGTTATGGGTGGAGTAGGAGGAAACTTTCCCGAGAAAGGAAGAGGAATTGAATAGAAAAGGAGGTATATAATGCCTATTTAAAGGGCTCTTCTTATCAAAAAAAATGATTAAACAGGATGTTGTTTGAACGAAAAAGATATTGGCTCTTAAAATCAAAATTTGAGATTTTGATTTTAAGAGAGGGTAAAAGTGAGCGAAAAAATCTATTTCAAAAAAATTAAATTGATATTTTATATATATCTATATTTAATAATATTGAAATATTAAATACAACATCTAGTATTTTTTTGTTATCCATCCGACTCTATTAAGTATTGATAACTACCTATTTATGCTAGGTACTTCCTATTATATCATCGTATTTATCTCTTTAAATACCTACTTTTGGGGGTAGTATGTAATGTAACGTTTCACACAATCGAACAACTATCTGTCTGACTGTCAATTAGTTAACTAAAGTGTTCCACGTGAATATATAACTTACTGATAATTAGATACTTATAATTTGATTAGCAATAATAGCAATATTTTAAAAATCAAATCCATTTATTGATGTATAATCTTAGTGCTATTCTTACTAATTTTGATTAAATTTTTACTTAAAACATTATATACAAAACCATGCAAAGCATAGATTCTCTTAACCAAGTTGCTGAATTTCATCGCACATTCAAAGCACCAATTCTTGATACACCACAGATACCTTCATTAGAACGATGTAAATTAAGAGTAAGTCTTATTGCTGAAGAATTGAGAGAACTACAAGAAGCTATTGAAGCAAATGACCTTGTTGAAGTAGCAGATGCTTTGTGCGATATTCAATATGTTCTTTCTGGAGCTGTACTTGAATTTGGTCTTGGTGAAAAATTCGTTGACCTTTTTAATGAAGTACAAAGATCAAACATGTCTAAAGCTTGTAGTACTTATGAAGAGGCTGAAGATACTGTAAAATTCTATTTTCAAAAAGATGGTACAGTGGCCGAGATTTTAAAAGATGAAGATAAATTTTTAGTTTATAGAACTTCCGACAATAAAGTACTTAAATCTGTAAAATATTCACCTGCTGATTTAAAAAGTATTCTAACATTATAATTTTAATGATTCTGCCTTGAAAATCAATCGCCTCAGAATTAAATAATCAAGGCAGAATCATTGATAAAATATTTCATCGGATTCTCAGCCACTTCATTAAATTATTTTCACTTCAATCTTGTTTTATAATACATTATATATCAATCTATTACAGCAAACCACTCTCTTCTAAGTGGGGATATATAATCGGTATTAGCAGGTTCAAAAAAATAAATTTAATTGTTATATAATTTACATTATGTTAAATAAAACATTTAATAGCTAAACATTGTACCAGTTTGCTATTTCCTATCATATAAATCGCTTATTATTGAAAAACTTCTTGAATAGCCTAGTCATAAAAAAAGACCTCAATATTTGAGGTCTTTTTTTATGACTAGCATGAATATTAATTATTCACCTAATGCTTTCAATTTATCTTCCATTTTCAAGATTTGATATAAACTTCTCAAACTTGATTTCAAATCTTCTTCTTGTTTGATAGAATATGCTTTTTCAAAATATGGTAAAGCTTCTCTGAATTTCTTCTCAGCTAATTCTTCGATTTTCTTACCTTCTGTTTTGTAAGCAGCCATATCTAACAAATCAACTTTTTTCTTAATTTCAACAGCTTCGTTGAAGCTCATTACTCCTAAGTTAAAGTTAACATCATAATTGTTAGGATCTAACTCTAATGATTTCTTATAATAAGTCAATGCTAAATCTTTGGCTGCTTTTTGTTTTGCTTCTAATTCAGCTAGTTTCTTGCTAGTTTCTTCAACATTAACACCACTAGCTGCTTGTTTAGCTGCATCTTCGTTCAACTTAGTCAACTCAGCTTTTTGTTCATTTTGCATTTCTTTTACTTGAACAATTTGTTTTTTAGAAGCTGCTGCTGTCTTTGGGTCTTTCTTGATTTTATCAGTCAAACGCTTGATTTCTTCATCATAAGCCGCTACTTTATCTTTCTGAACTTGGATTTTCTTCTTTAAAGCATCTACGTTATTATCAGATAAAGTTTCTTTTAATGCACGAATTTCTGGAATAAACTCTGATGCTTTATTTTCATATAAAATACCCAAATTCAATACTTCCTGAGGGTTACTTGTACCTTTTGAAACTGATGTTTCAAGTTCTTTGATAGCTAAATCAATCTTTTTAAATGCTAATAATAAGTTGATTTTTTCAGCCTTTAAATCTTTATTGGTTGGATGAAGAGCAATTCCTTTTTCTAAGGTAGCAATCGCTTTGTCTTCATTTTTCTCATTTCTATAGATTTGAGCCAAAGCATAAATCATCGCTGGGTCCTTCCCTCCTAGGTCTAAAAACTTTTCAAATCCACCTTTAGCTGCTGTTTCGTCTTTAGCCATTTGACCAATTACACCTGTATACATCGCAGCTGTAGTATCTTTTGGACTAATTACAGAAGCCATTTGTAGGTCTTTTACAGCACCTGCAAAATCCTTACTTTGATATTTAGCAATCCCTCCGTTCATGAAGGCACTAAATGTTTTTTGTCCTTCAATTTCTGGTTTTCCCTCTTTATTGAGCGTTACTAAAAGGTATTTTTTAGCTGAAACAGCTACCGCTCCGTCTTTAGCATCTAATGCAATAGCTTTTTTGAAATACTCAACTGCTTTATAAGCTGCTAAAGGTTCTGCTTTTGTCAACACTGAGTCCTGAGAATTCGCAAGGTCTAAATAGGCTTCTCCACGAGTTAACCAAGTTTTAGCTTTTAAAGAGTCTTTTTTAGTAACCGCAGCATCAGCTTTTTTTACTGCCTCAGAAAAAGTTTTACGATTCGCCTCAATCATCATTTTGTCCATTTGAGCAGAGGCTGCTCCTGCTGTCATCAGTATTGCGAAAAGAGCAAGTGTGATTTTTTTCATTGTTCTGTTTGGAAATGGTTTCTATAATTGAATTATTGAAAAAGTAAAATCGCACTAAAATGCGATTTTACCAAGGATACTCTTATTAAATAGCTATTCTGGAGTTACTTCTCCTTCAGATTCAATTGTTGGTAAATCTACCTCTCCTTCTGGAGTGATATCTGCAATTACATCTTCAGGATCTTTCACAATTTTAGTTACCGACGAAATTTCGTCTGACTCATTCTTTAAACGAATAAGTTTAACGCCTTGTGTGTTACGACCCATTACACGTAAATCAGCCACAGCGATACGAATCAAAATACCAGATTTTGTAATAATCATTAAATCATTATTATCTGTTACTTCTTTGATAGCCACCAAGTTACCTGTTTTATCAGTTAAATTAAGTGCCTTCACTCCTTTTCCGCCACGGTTTGTCAAACGGTAATCTTCTACATCTGAACGTTTACCGAAACCTTTTTCAGAAACTACTAATAATTGCTGTGTTTCTGGGTCTTCGATACAAACCATTCCGATTGCTTTTTCGTCTTGTTTTTCTTCGTCAAGCCAAATACCTTTTACACCAGCAGCTGAACGACCCATCGGGCGAACACGAGATTCTTCAAAACGAACCGAGCGACCTGTATTAGTAGCGATGATGATATGATTATTTCCGTTGGTCAAAGATACATCTAACAACCTATCGTTTTCTCTGATAGTGATAGCGATGATACCATTTTGACGTGGACGAGAGTAAGCCTCTAAAGTAGTTTTCTTAATCGTACCATCTTCAGTACACATTACAATAAAGTTATTGTTAATGTAGTCTGGGTCAGTAAGTGATTTTACATTGATTACGGCTCTGATTGAATCACCGCTTTCAATGTTCATTAAGTTTTGAACTGGTCTTCCTTTGGCAGTTTTTTGTCCTTCTGGTACAGCATAAACCCTTAGCCAGAAACACTTACCACTTTCAGTAAAGAATAACAACCAGTTGTGCATCGTTGCAGTAAATAGATGTTCAGTATAATCGCTATCTTTGGTAGCTACCGCACGCGAACCTACTCCTCCCCTTCCTTGAGCTTTATACTCGCTGATTGGTGTACGTTTGATATAACCTTGATTAGAAACGGTAATCAACATTTCTTCATCAGCAATCATATCTTCGATAGAGAACTCATCGTCTGTCATATTGATTTGCGTACGACGCGCATCTCCATAACGTTCTTTGATTTCATGTAATTCATCTTTGATAATTTGTAGCTGACGCTCAGGTCTATCCAAAATATCTTGTAAATCTTCCATCAAACGCTTAATCTCTTCGTATTCAGCCAAAATCTTATCACGCTCCATACCTGTAAGGCGTTGAAGACGCATTTCAAGAATAGCTTTAGACTGAATCTCAGAAAGACTGAAGCTTTCCATCAAACCAACTTGAGCGGTATGTGGGTCACGAGATTCACGAATCAATTTGATAACAGCATCCAAATTATCAAGCGCAATAATGAAACCTTCTAAAATGTGCGCTCTTTTCTGTGCTTCACGTAAATCATATTGAGTACGACGAACAACTACTTCATTCCTATGCTCAACAAAATAATGAATTAAGTCTTTTAAAGTCAGCGTATAAGGACGACCTTTTACTAAACAAACATTATTAACAGAGAATGAAGATTGTAGGGCAGTTTGCTTATAAAGATTATTCAGAATTACATTAGGAACGGCATCACGTTTTAAATCAAAAACGATACGCATACCATCACGGTCAGACTCATCTCTGATTTCTGAAATACCTTCAATTTTTTTATCGTTTACTAAGTCAGCACATTGTTTAATCAATGATGCTTTGTTGACCATGTAAGGAATTTCAGAGATAATGATTTGCTCTTTACCTGTTTTACTCGTTTCAAAAGTAGCGTTTCCACGAACCACTATACGACCACGACCAGTAGCAAAGGCATTTTTGATGCCAGAAACACCATAAATTGTTCCGCCGGTAGGGAAATCTGGTGCCTTGATATATTGCATCAAGCCTTCAACGGTAATCTCACGATCATCAATATAGGCAATAATTCCTTCTACAACTTCTGTTAAATTGTGAGGTGCCATGTTGGTGGCCATCCCTACTGCAATACCAGAAGTACCATTTAATAAAAGGTTAGGAATTTTTGAAGGAAGAACGGTTGGTTCTTGTAAAGAGTCGTCAAAGTTATTTTGGAAATCGACTGTATCTTTGTTAAGGTCTCCTAAAAGTTCTTCAGCAATTCTCTTTAGTCGGGCTTCTGTATAACGCATCGCCGCTGGTGAATCGCCATCTACTGAACCAAAGTTACCTTGCCCATCTACTAATGGATATCTCAAAGACCATTCCTGAGCCATCCTAACCATGGTGTCGTATACAGAAGAGTCACCATGAGGGTGAAACTTACCCATTACTTCACCAACGATACGGGCTGATTTTTTATAAGCTTTGTTGTAATTCACACCTAATTCATCCATTCCAAAAAGTACTCGGCGGTGAACAGGTTTTAATCCATCCCGAACGTCGGGTAAGGCACGAGATACAATCACAGACATTGAATAGTCAATGTATGCTCCACGCATTTCGTCCTCAATGTTAATCGAAATAATATTACTATGTTGTTCTGACATATAAATAAGGTTTGGTTGAAGGGACTAAGCACCTTTTTTGATTTTTTGACTGATAAATCAAGAGAGATAATTTTAAGTACCCTTAAAATGCCATTTTATACAAATTTCGTGAAATTTTAATGGTTTTGCAAATTTGAGAGGAACGAGAATACAAGCTTTAATTAGAAGATTATCAAAATTTGATTTAATTATAATTTCCTATAAATTTATTTCCTAAAATTTACTTCTCAGGAGTATTTAGCATGATTTTTTTATTAAAAAATTTGTTGATAAACAAAATTCAAAACTTCTTTTGTAGTTTTACCCAAACTATTCTCAACTATGAAAAATATATTACACTGTATCCTAAAGTTAGTCTTTTTTTACTTCATTACTTGTTCTTCGACATTCGGCTTAACCTTTGAAAAAGCAAATTTTAATAATGTATTTACTACTTTTGAAACGAGTGAAAATAGTTATTATTATGAATTATCTATTCAAAATGCCCAGCTTCCCACGGCTAGTACTAAAGAAATCCCTCAGAATGCAATAAAAGTATTAAAGTCAATTCGTGAAAATGGTGAAACATTCGATGGATACGTTGGAGGCAGAAAATTTGGAAATTATGAAGGGCTATTACCTAAAAAAGATAAGAAGGGTCAGAAAATTGATTACAGAGAATGGGATATTTATCCAAAAATTCAAGGTAAAAACAGAGGGGCTGAAAGACTAGTAACTGGTTCAGATGGAAAAGCCTATTTTACCAAAAATCATTATCAATCATTTGTTGAAATTAAATAAGACAATGGCAAATTATTATATCCTAGGTGAAGATTCGACGCTAAAATCTCACGATAACATCTTGGTAGCCATCATTGATGGCGAAAAAGTAGAAACTGTTGAAGTTTTTTATCAAACGCTCGTAAAGGCTTTGCACTTCCCCGATTATTTTAATCATAATATGGATTCATTCGATGAGCTAATAAACGATTTAGATTGGTTAGACCAGAATGATATTCGCATTGTATTTAAAAATTATGACGATTTCTTATCGGAAGAAAACGAAGAAATACGAGAAATTATCCTCACTGTCTTGGATGATGCTGCTGAGGAATGGAAAAGAAACGATAATACTAAAGTATTAAATATTTATATTGAGCCATCTGAATTGGCAGAAGATGACTTAGAAACGCTTGGTATTAGTTATGAAAATTAATTTCGGAAAGAGTATTCAATAAATTTTGTCTCATAAACTTAAATAAAAAAAAGTCATGCAAATTAAAAGAAGTGCGACTGCCCAGTGGATTGGCGCAGGAAAAGATGGTAAAGGCTCATTAACAAGTCAAAGTGGTGTTTTGAGTAACACACAGTATTCTTTCAATACTCGTTTTGAAGATGGCATTGGCACAAACCCTGAAGAGTTAGTAGCGGCTGCTCATGCTGGATGTTTTTCAATGCAATTAGCTTTTAATTTACAAGGTGCTGGTTTTATTGCAGATAGTATTGATACTACATCGCAAGTGATTTTAGAAAATGGTGCTATTAATGAAATCAAATTAACAACTTCGGTGAAGGCTACTGATTTAACGCAGGAGAAATTTGAAGAATTAGTGAATCATGCTAAAGAAAATTGCCCAATATCTAAACTATTTAATGCAACAATTACTTTAGACGCAACATTGTTATAAAATATAAAGCCTGAAGTAAATGTTGATTTTACTTCAGGCTTTATATTTTGTTTAATTTTAGTCCCTTTTCAATCGCTGAGATGACTCTCTCACAACTAATTGAGTTTTCAGAATTTGAATATCTGGTTTGAAAGTTCCCAGCCTATCTTCTATTTGATCAATCAGTAATGCTGTGGCATTTTTACCGATATCCATTGTCGGCTGTGCAACACTTGACAATGTGGGAGTTATTATCGTACAAATTGGTTCATCATTAAAACTTACTACAGCTACTTCTTCAGGAATTTTTATATTCCTTGATTTCAAGGCAGAAATGGCTCCTACTGCTAGTCGGTCACTTACTACGATAAATCCGTCTGGTCTGTTTTCAAGATTCATTAGATGATGTGTCACTTCTACTGCTTTAGACAAAGCATATTCACCGTGTACTATTAAAGAAGTATCAATCTGAAACCCATGATCTTTTAAAGCATTCTCATATCCCTCAAGTCTCTGATTACTTACTGTAACACTCTGTGGGCCAGCCAAAAAGGCAATTCTTTCACAACCATTATCAATTAAATGTTTAGTGGCTTCATAAGCAGCACCAACATTATCTACCATTACTTTTGATACATCCAACTCTTGTGCATCTCTATCAAAAAATACTAAAGGAATGCCTTTTCTTTGAAGTCGCTTTAGATGATCTAAATCAACGGTTTCCTGAGAAAGCGAAATAATAAACCCCTCTACCTGTCCCCTTGATAAATTTTGAACGTTTATCAATTCTCGTTCATACAGCTCACTAGTCTGGGTAAGTAACAAACTATAACCACGGGCAATAGCCTCTGCTTCAATTCCTTTGATGACCGATGCAAAAAAATGATAGGCTAAATCTGGCACAATTACTCCAATGGTCTTTGTCCTACTTTTCACCAAACTGGTGGCTAGAATATTAGGCTGATAGTCCCATTCCTTCGCAAGTTGTAAAACAGCCTGTCGTGTTTCTGGTTTTATTTCAGGCATATCACGCAAAGCACGAGAAATTGTTGCCACAGAAACATTCAGATGGCGAGCTAAATCTTTAATCGTTACTTGATGTGCCATAATTTATTTTATCCTTTCAGAGTTACTTTTGCTCTTGTACAAACACCTCCAATAGGCGGATTAAACTTCGATACTGAAACTTCAATTAATTCTATAGTGGGATAACGATTACGAACACTTTTGATGATTAGTTGGGCTATATGCTCTAGTAATTTTGCTTTTATCTTCATTACACCTGAAATTATTTCATAAACATCTCCATAATTTACAGTGTCACTAAGTTTATCATTTTCTGCTGCTTCCGAAAAATCAGTTGTAATAGCAATATCTATTTGATAACGATTTCCAATTTTTTGTTCTTCTGCATAAAAACCATGATATGCAAAAAACTCTATGCCTTCAAGGGCAATTATTCCCATTGTGTTTTATATTTCTGAATATTAATGAAAGTATCCTTTAAAAATTTAATCACCTATAAATCATCAAAAAAGGAGCCTCCCCCATTTGAAATGCCACTTGCATTATCTTTACCGAATTCTTCCATTACTGACGATACTGTCGGCAGACCATCATCCTTACCAGGCTTTTTAGGTTTTACCTTTATCGTCTTCATTTCTTTAACCAGTTCATCAGCTTTAGCATTAAAAACAGTATTATCCTTTTTCTCTACTATTTTGCTTACTTCTGGCAATTCTTCGTTTTCATCATCAAAATCATTGGCAGGTTCAAAATCAATTCTTGTGTCATTTTCTGGCGTTTCCTCCTTTGGAAACAAAGGCGTTTCTTTGACAGGAATCGCTACTTCTGCCTTTGCAACAGGTTCTGGGAAAATTGCCTCTGTTACATTCTCTATTTTTTGAACATTAGTCCTAGAACTTAGGTTATCTTCAAATTTCGCTACTTTCTCTAAAGTATCATTAGCAAACTGTTTCAGTTCTTCCACTAACGATTCTTTATATTTTTCCATTGTCTTGAAGTCGCGCTCATAATTCTTCAAATCATTTACAGCTTCTTCAACCAAAAACTTTGCTTTATTTTCAGCATCTGAAATAATCATTTTAGCACTCTTACGCGCTTCATTTAAAATTTCATCTACCTCAATCTTAGCATTTTCTTTTAATTGATCTATTTCCGTTTGAGCTTTCAAACTTATTTGGTCTTGAGCTTCTTCGGCAGCTTTTAATGTTTTGAAGAGACTACTTTCAATCTCTTGCATTCGGATGATTTCGCGCTCAGCTACTTCAAGTTTTTGTTTTGTTTGGCGCATATCTTCACCTACACGTTCCCATTCTTGGGAAAGTGAAAGTAAAAAAGCTTCTACAGATTCAGTATCAAAACCTCTAAAGCTTCTATCAAAAGTATGTTTTCTTATTTCAAGGGGAGTAATTCTCATTTTTTTGGATTGTTTAAGTAGGTTAAAACAAGGTAACCTCTAAATAAAAGTTTTAACACAAAATTTCTGTCTTAGTTTGTCAGGCTCCAAACAGATATTTTTTTATCATCGGAGGCTGAAACTAATTGGTGCTCGTAGGTACTCCAAAAAAGTTTATTGACCGATGTCCCATGCCCTGCGTGTCTGGCTTTATCAATTACTTTCAACAACTTAAATGTTTTAGCATCCCAAATTTTAATAGATTTATCCATGCTACACGTTGCAAACAAATCTCTGCTAGGATGATAAGTAATATGGTTTATTGCAAAAAGATGAGCCACTATACTTTGTTTCAATTGATATTTTTGGGTTACATCCCAGACTTTCAAATGTGCGTCTCTTCCTGTTGTAAGCAAATACTTTTTGTCTGGTGAATAACAAACGGAAAATATTGAATTTGTATGTTCACCAATCACTAATTTCAATGAAAAATCCTGCAAATCAAAGATTTTTACAGAAAAATCACTGTATCCTACAGCAAATTCTTTTGTTAATTCATTAATTGCAATGCTCCGCACGCTTTTATCTGATGCTTTTAAATGTCTTTTTACACTAAAAGTTTCAACATCCATGACAACAATAATTCCATCAGAAAGCCCTATTAAAGCGATATTTTCATGAATTTTAATGTCAAAGATAGACGCAGACGTAATTTTCAAAGATTTAATTTCTTGTTTCAACACAACATCTATTAAATGAATTCCATCAAAGTTTTGCCCCACCCATAGCTGATTCCTTTGCTTATCTAAGCAAATAGCATAAACAGAAGCAGGTACTTGGGCTATTAGCTCTCCTAAGTCTGGGGTTTTTAAATTCCATTTAACAACAAGCCCATCTCCACCAGCAGAAAAAAACTGAGAAGAATCTTTACTACCTTCAAGCGCATAAACACAGTCACGATGACCAGAAAATGTATCTATTTTATCAACTTGCATAAGTAGGGATTAAAATTTTAAATCTTTATTTAAGCAAAAATAGTTTATTTTGTGTCTAATGACAACAATCAAAGATGGATAGAGGCTATTTAGGCTTGTATTGCTTTGAATTACAGGATAGTTAAATGGCAATAATTTTTTGTAAAGAAATTTCTGAAAAAAGTATTTTGACTCTTTGGAAAATTGAGGAGTCGCCTTCTTTTTATTTAGAGTACTTAGAAATAAAAGAAAATGATTTAATTGATATCTCTGATGTAACCCATCCTGCTAAACAATTAGAATGGCTTGCTAGTAGAACCTGTGCGAAACATACTTTGTCTTTGTTCGGAATTACGTATGAAGGCATCGCTAAGGACTCATACAAAAACCCTTATTTGATTAATAATCATGCTGCATACATTTCATTATCACATACAAATGAGTATGCCGCTGTAATCATCAGTTTGGATGAAGAAGTTGGTATCGACATTGAAAAAGTATCTGATAAATTAAGTAGAGTTTCGCATAAATTCCTTCGAGCATCCGAACTTAATCATGCTGGCGAAGATTTGCTAAAACTTTGTATTTATTGGTGTGCTAAGGAAAGTTTGTATAAATGGTATGGCAAAAAAAACCTGTCGCTTAAAGATAATATTTATATTGAACCCTTTGAAGATAAGCCTAGCAAATTGACAGGTGAAATATTTATTGAAGGAAAACTAAAAACAGAACATGAACTTTTAGTGATTTATTTTGATGATTATGTCCTGACAGTAACTTAAATAAAGTTGTTCCCCACAATTTTATGGTTGTGGGGAATAACCTACTTCTTTATTTCATCATTTCTTTAAGTGCTTTTTCTATTTCTTGTACTTTGTCATCATCCCCTACTTTCTCAAAAGCTAATGTTAAGTTTCTTAATACTCTTCTGATAATGTCTAGGTTGCTACAGGGTTGATAAAAAATATCATTAGAAGCTATGTTTAGCTGAGAGATATAATTATCGATATCTACTTTACTAAACACCAAACCTCTGTTGAATACATTAATATAAAACTGCATTTGTTCTGACTTATAAGTAAGTATAAACAAATTAGGAAGATTTACTCCCCAAATAGGCAATTTCAATTTTCGTGCTACCAATAGATAAATAACACACAACGAAATAGGATTGCCCTTTTTATTTTCCATCACCACATTCAGCATGGAGTTCGAAGCTGAATGAAAATGTTTGGTATTGGCTCCAAATTTCATCTTTCCAAAAATCACAGAGTTTAACGTTTTGATTTGGTCCATCGGGTGCATATTATCCCTGAACTCCATCCAAACCTCATAATATATTTGCTCTAATTCTTGCTGAAGCTTTTCGATGGATAGTTCAGGATATTGATAAGTAGCAATAGCCCACATTCCTTCTAGCAAATCTTCAGCCCCGTTTTCCTTCCAAGTAACCAACCTTGAAAAAAAGGCTTCATACTGTAAATCATGAATAAGGTCTTCTATTTTTTTCTGTGTTAATGGGCTCAAAGAAGATTCTTCCCAACGATCTTCCAAAAATGGAATTACGGTACCTCCTAATGACCTAATCTTATTTTCTACAAGGTTCAACACCTCGCTATCATCGTCTTCTAATAAGGATACTAAAGCCTTAATTTCTGATTGCTTCATATTGTCACGTTTAAATCACCTAAAAATAACATTTCTTATTCAAAAGTACAAATTTGATTATAAGGTTCTTTTTTCTTGCTAATTCTTATTGAAAAAGCAATTATATATTTTTTGTTTTAGTAAGGGTTTATGCTAAATTTGTTTTTTTACAACCTCATAATTATTATTCATCATTGCTCAATATTTAAGCAGGATAATAATAATTTGACTTAACTCTTCCTTTTTCTGGATTCGCTTAAAATATGAAAATTTTAGTAACAGGTGGCGCAGGCTTTATCGGGTCTCACACAGTCGTTGAACTCCACAACGCAGGTTTTGAAACAGTATTAGTTGACAACTTTTCTAATTCTGAAAAAGAAGCTATCACAGGGATAGAAACAATTATTGGCAAATCTGTTACTTTTTATGAAGGTGATATTGGTCAAGCTGCTACTTGGGATAAGTTATTTTCTGAACAAAAAATTGATGGAATTATTCACTTTGCCGCTTTTAAAGCTGTTGGCGAATCTGTAGCAAAACCACTGAAATATTATAGCAATAACATTTCAGCTACGGTGTTGATGCTTCAGAAAATGGAAGAATATGGCGTTAATAACCTAGTATTTTCGTCTTCTTGTACGGTTTATGGTCAGCCAGATACTTTACCAGTAACTGAAAGTTCGGCTGTTCAACCTGCGGCTTCTCCTTATGGAAATACCAAACAAGTGTGCGAAGAAATCATTCGTGATACCGTAAATAGCTCAGCAGGCTTTCATGCTATTTCATTAAGATATTTCAATCCTATTGGTGCGCATGATTCGGTACTTATTGGAGAATTACCATTAGGCGTACCAGCTAACCTTGTTCCATTTTTAACACAAAGTGTGGCAGGCTTAAGAGGTGCCTTAGCTGTTTTTGGTGATGACTATCCTACTGCTGATGGAACGGCTGTGCGTGATTATATTCACGTAGTTGACCTTGCCAAAGCTCACGTATCAGCCTTAAATCTTTTATTGAAACAACCTGACGGACAATATTACGATTTCTTTAACATCGGTACTGGAACGGGTAGCTCTGTGTTAGATGTAATTAATGCCTTCGAAGCAGCTACTGGTTTAAAGGTAGATTATAGTATCAAACCTAGACGCGAAGGAGATGTTGTAGCTGTGTATGCAGATTGTACAAAATCTAATGAAATATTGGGTTGGAAAACTGAAAAAACATTAACTGATGCTTTAGGCGATGCTTGGAATTGGCAGAAAAAGTTAATTGAAAAATAACAGTAAATCAACGACTACCAACGAAAATATTTGTTTATGAAAAAAACGCTTTTAATAACAGGTGGGGCAGGGTTTATTGGTTCTCATGTGGTTCGGTTATTTGTTAATAACTATGCTGATTATACCATTGTCAACCTTGACAAATTGACTTATGCTGGCAACCTTGAGAATTTGAAAGATATAGAAGACAAACCTAATTATATCTTTGAAAAAGGAGACATTGTTGATGCAGACTTTATCAATCAACTCTTTGACAAATATCAATTTGATGGAGTGATTCACTTAGCGGCAGAATCACATGTGGATAGGTCTATTGCAGAACCAATGGCTTTTGTAATGACCAATGTAGTGGGTACTTGCAACTTATTGAATGCTGCTAAAAACGCTTGGAAAGCAACTGGATACGAAGGAAAACGTTTTTATCATGTTTCTACCGATGAAGTGTATGGAGAATTACATAATCCAGAAGACTTCTTTACAGAAACCACTCCTTATGACCCACGTTCACCTTATTCAGCTTCAAAGGCTTCTTCTGACCACTTTGTAAGAGCTTATGGTAATACCTATAAATTACCAGTAGTCATCACCAATTGCTCTAACAACTATGGACCAAACCATTTTCCTGAGAAACTATTACCCCTCATGATTCACAACATCTTGAACAATAAACCATTGCCAGTTTATGGTAAAGGTGAGAATGTAAGAGACTGGTTGTTTGTGGTGGATCATGCAAGAGCTATCGATACTGTTTTCCATAATGGAGTACTAGGTGAAACCTATAATATTGGAGGTTTTAACGAATGGAAGAATATCGACATCGTAAAGTTGGTTTGTAAAACCATGGATAGCAAACTAGGCAGACCAGAAGGTACTTCAGAAAAACTAATTACTTATGTAACCGACCGTGCAGGTCATGATTTAAGATATGCCATCGATGCTACCAAAATCATGAAAGAACTGGGTTGGGAACCCTCTTTACAATTTGAAGAAGGACTTGATAAAACCGTAACATGGTTCTTGGATAACCAAGAATGGCTTGATAATGTTACCTCGGGGAATTATCAAGAATATTATAAAAAAATGTACTCTTAAATTGCTTTAAGCAATAGGCTATAAGCAATAAGTATTTTATGATGATACCATTGCCTGTAGCCTATCGCCTACAGCCTAAAGCTATAAGAAAGATATGAAAGGAATTATTTTGGCAGGCGGTTCTGGTACACGTTTGCACCCTCTTACCCTAGCCGTTAGTAAGCAGTTAATGCCTGTTTACGATAAACCGATGATTTATTACCCGCTTTCTATTTTGATGTTGGCGGGCATCAAAGAAATATTGATTATTTCTACCCCCCATGATTTACCCCATTTCAAGAAATTGTTAGGAGATGGCTCACAGATAGGTTGTAGATTTGAATATGCAGAACAACCCCTTCCTAATGGACTAGCACAGGCTTTTGTGATTGGAGAAGAGTTTATTGGTGATGATAAAGTAGCCTTGGTATTAGGTGATAATATTTTCTATGGTAGTGGTTTGAGTAAGTTATTACAAGCCAACAATGACCCCGAAGGTGGAGTAGTATATGCTTATCAGGTACATGACCCAGAGAGATATGGGGTAGTAGAGTTTGATGATGATTTCAATGTGCTTTCTATTGAAGAGAAGCCAGTGGTACCAAAATCAAATTATGCGGTACCAGGTTTGTATTTCTATGACAATTCAGTGGTAGAGATTGCTAAGAATATTGCTCCTTCACCAAGAGGGGAATATGAGATAACGGATGTCAACAAAGAATACTTGAAGCAAGGGAAACTGAAAGTTGGTGTGTTGAACAGAGGGACTGCATGGCTGGATACAGGCACATTTGTATCACTGATGCAAGCGGGACAGTTTGTTCAAGTCATTGAAGAGCGACAAGGACTAAAAGTAGGTTGTATCGAAGAGGTAGCCTACAGAATGGGATTCATTGATGAGGTGCAACTCAAGAAAATAGCGGAACCGCTGGTAAAAAGTGGGTATGGAAAATATTTGCTCGGGTTACTGAAATAAGCAAACAAAAACCTTTTCATTTAAAAATGAAAAGGTTTTTGTTTTTATAACAATTCCATAGGGTCTTCTACTACCCTTAGATTTTCATTAAAACCATCAATCTTTTTCATATCTTCCTCAGATATTTCAAAATCAAAAATCTGAAAGTTTTCTTGTAATCGGATAGGGCTTGATGATTTTGGAATGGTTGAAATATTATGCTGTATAGCCCATCTTAAAATAATTTGTGCGGGAGTCTTATAATATTTTTCACTCAAAGCGATTAATCGCTCATCATTAAAACGCTGACCTCTTACTAAAGGAGTATAGGCTTGTAGCTGTATCCCCTCTTTCTTACATCGCTCCCATAAAGATTTCTGAAATAAATAAGGACTAAACTCTATTTGATTAACAGAGGGTACTATTGTTTTATAAGTATCTAGTTCGTCTAAAAATGGCAATAAATAATTAGCTAAACCTATTGCTCTTACTTGTTTAGTACTGTATAAATGCTCGAGAGCCTTCCATGTGTCTTTTCTAGTTGCTTTCATTGGCCAGTGAATAAGGTATAAATCAATGTATTCACAATCCAATCGTTTCATGCTTTGGTCAAAAGCTTGTAGGGTTTTGTCATATCCTTGGCTGACATTGTCAACTTTAGTTGTCAAAAAAATCTCATTTCTATCTACGTCACTTTCTTTAATTCCCTTGCCAATTTCTACTTCATTTTCATACATTGTGGCAGTATCAATTAACCTATACCCTATTTTTAAGGCGGTGCTTACAGTTTGTATCGCTTCTTGGTTATACATATCATATACGCCAAGCCCCAACAATGGCATTTGTATACCATTGTTGAGTTCAGTATAAATTTGTTTATGCATCATTTACCATTTTGTCAACCCTAATATTTTTTCTCCTAAATCGTTTAATTCAGCTACTGGATATTTTGTTTGCTCCCAATTTCTTGGGTCACCAGGAAAAGCATAGCCTTCTGGAGCTACCCTATTTTTCCATGAGTTTATTCTCCATTGTCTTAACGCTTCGTTATCTTCTTCAGCAGGCATCATTGAAATATACTGTGCAATGCGTACTTTATCTTCACTTTTGTTCGGTCGAATACCATGCGGTTGACTACTATTAAAAATCAGCAAGTCCCCAGCTTCTAATTTTACTTTCACAAATTTGTCCTCAAAAGCAGAGGTATCAGGCTTAAAATGATTTCTATCCTCAGGCTGAGTCAGTTTCCAAGTATCATACGTTCTAAATAATTCGGGAATACATTGAAAGCCTCCCATATTTTCATCGGTTTGGTCGGCTAATGCCAGAACGCCTTGAACATTCTGAGGTTTAGTCTCAGGGTCATAGTCCCAATGAATAAAACCTTTATACTGGAAGTCGGGACGTAATGGGAAATTCAAATTAGCACGGTCTATCGTTACCCACAATTTTTCTGTTCCCCAAATATCAGCAAAGGCATCGTGTACTCTTTGGTTTTGTCTGTTGTTCCACAAATGTTGGTTATTATATACTTCTACCATGCCTGTACCCGTCAATTCTTTCATTTTCATTTCAGCTCTTGGAGCGGTGTACCAAGTGCTAGCATCATTAGGATTCTTTTCTTCAAATTCCCAAATAAATTCGGCTGTTTTTAAAGCTTGTTCTCTTGATACAGCATTTTTGATGATGGCGTACCCATTAGTTATCCAAAAATTCCAATCATCTTCTGTTAATACCTTCAGCGCTTTCCCATCTTTAATACTAGTTCTTAGTTTTATTTGACTGCTAGTAGCAGTAGATGGATTTCCCGGAATTTCCTGATGAGCCATATTAGGCATCATCGTGGGCGTCATGGTCATAGTTTGATTTCCCATAATTTGTATAAATAATTATTGTTTTTTTTATACAAATTTGTAGCCTTTTAAATTACATTTCTACATCAATTTTTTCCTAAATTTGAATGATATTGATATTACAGAATACATTAATAGATACTAATTATCAAAATAATGAAAATAGAATTTGAAAAGATTATTCCGTCGCATGAAAACAGTTCTTTTCACTGGAATATCAACCCAAAATTGAATAATTTTTTCTACTGGCATTTTCATCCAGAATATGAATTGGTTTTTATCGAAATTCATGAACAGGAAGGAACACGCCATGTAGGCGACCATATAGCTAGGTATGAAGAAAGTGATTTAACGTTTATTGGTTCCAATATTCCCCATCTCAATTTTGATTATGGACTAAAAACTGATTATGAGAAAATAGTATTACAAGTAAAAGAGGGTTTTCTAAAAGATACACTGCAAGATACGCCCGAGTTGAAAGGCGTATATGAACTTTTTGAGCTTTCAAAACATGGCATAACGTTTGGGAAAAATATTAAGGAAGTAGTAGGTAAGAGACTTAAACAGTTACACGAGCTATCTCCTTTTAAACAGTTTTTGGAAGTGTTGGCTTTGTTTAAAATATTAGCAGATAGTAATGATTATACGTTACTACATGAAAAACCATTTGACAATCAGCACAATAAAAGAGAACAAGAAAGATTAAGAAAGATTTATAGTTTTATTGACGAGCACTATCATCATAAAATTGAAATTGATGAAGTAGCCAACTTAAGCAATTTAAGCAAAGCTCCGTTTTGTAGGTATTTCAAAAAAATGACAAAGCTTACTTTCACTGAATTTTTGAATCATTATAGGGTTAACCAAGCAAAACGTTTATTATTAATTGATAAAAACGTTACGGAGACTTGCTTTGAATGTGGCTTCGAAAGCCTTTCGTACTTTAATAGAATATTCAAAAAAATAATGGGCGAAAATCCATTAGCCTTCAAGAAGAGGCATCTTTCTAATTAAAAAATGAAGCCTAGTATTAATCCTCCTAAAAAAATAAGGAAACTTGGTACTTTCGTAAATTGAAGAATAAGTAAGGTACCGATGACTGTAACAAGACCCACAACATCTACTTGTTTCACCATAGGTACAATAAAAGTAATGGCCGCCGCCAATGTCAAACCGATGGAGGTAGCATTTATACCATCTAATGAAGCCCTAATTCCACGGTATTGTTTTAATTGCCCCCAAATTCTGTATACAAAAAATATCAAGAACGTACCCGGCAGAAAAATACCTGCTGCCCCTACGGCACTGCCCAATAGTTGTTCCCACCAAGTTCCGTCTTTCATCACTAACGTTCCTAAATAAGATGTCAGCGCAAATACAGGGCCAGGCAACGCTTGGGAAAGTGCCATACCAGTTAAAAAATCATCTGCTCTGACCAATTCCTTAAATTCAACAAATTCTGTATAAAGAATTGGAGCAAGCACTTGACCTCCGCCAAATACCAGACTTCCGTTACGATAAAAATTTTCAAATAAACGAATAGGTTCATAGTCTGTAAAATGCCCAAGGATGGCTAAGCACAACAGAAAAATCCAAAAGACATTAAAATTAGCCCATGGGATAATCATCTTATGTTTTGTTTGTCGAGGATAATCTTTATAATTAAAGGCGGTAAATGTTCCTCCGATAATCAAAGAAATCGGGCAAACCCACGGAGATTGAAAATAAAATGCAAAGCCTGAAGCTAGCACCATTAAAATTACTCCAGAAGCATTCTTAATGACTTTATTCCCCAATACAAATCCTGCATGCATAATAAAGGCAACCCCTATTGGCTGAATAAATCTGATAATGTCTCTATTCCTTAGATAAGTCATCCCAAAGGCTGCTGCCGTCATGATGGTTACGGCTGGGGTAATCCAAACTAGTAAAGTGAGATAAGCTAAATTGGGTCCGCCAATTTTATAACCCAAGGCTGTAATCGTTTGTGTTGAAGTAGGGCCGGGTAAGAACCCGCATAATGCTTGGAGTTCTAGTAGCTCCGCTTCGGTAAGATAATTTCTTTTCTTCACAAAACGATCAATAAACATCGCCAAATGTACTTGGGGACCTCCAAATGAAGTGCAAGCAAGAATCAGAACATCTTGTAGAAAGAGAAGTCTTCTGATTTTTTTCATTTGGATAAATTATAAAGCTATATGTGGAATTGAATAATAAAAAATAATCCATGAGATACAAAAATCTCATGGATACAAAAATAAGTATAATATTTACTTCTTTAACCCTAACTCAATAAGTCTCTCATTTAAAAACTCTCCTGCCGTCATGTTAACATACATTTTTGGATGAGTAGCATCCACACATGATTCTAAACACGTTAAATTCATTTCAGAACGTGGGTGCATGAAAAAAGGAATCGAGAAACGAGAAGTACCTAGTTTTTCTTTCGGAGGATTTACCACACGATGAATCGTAGATTTTAATTTATGGTTTGTTAGTCTGTCTAACATATCCCCTACATTCACTACCACATAGTCAGGTAAAGACGTAATAGGAATCCAAACGCCATCAGCTCTTAATACCTCAAGCCCCTCCGCTGAGGCACCCATCAATAACGTAATTAAATTAATATCTCCATGCGCAGCCGCTCTAACAGCGCCTTCTGGCAATTCTTCTGGATTTAAGATAGGGAAATAATGGATAGCTCGTAAAATAGAATTTCCATGCTTTACTTTTTGTTCAAAATAATCCTCTGGTAATTCTAAATACAATGCAATGGCTTTTAACAACGTTTTGCCTGCATTTTCTAATGTTTTATACGTATGAAGTGTATATGTTTCGAAGTCAGGTTGCTCTTTAGGAAAGACATTGTCAGGATATTCTTCCCAAATAGGGTCTCCATCATCAATTTTAGGCTGACCTACGTGATAAAACTCTTTTAAATCGGGTACTTTAAAACCTTTGGCAGTTTCTTTCCCCTTGCTAATATACCCTCTTTGTCCAGCAATGCCTTCGATGGCATATTGCATTTTTAGTTCATCTGGCGAGAAAAAAAACTTTTGAACATTATCATAAAGTTTTTCAGTATCATCTTTTGTTAAACCATGATTTTTGATGGCTACAAAACCAATATTATTAAAGGCAGCTCCTAAATCTTGTACAAATTTTTCTTTTCGAGCAGTATCGCCAGAAAGAAAGTCTGCTAAATCAAGAGATGGGATTGTGTCGAGAAGTGTTTCAGAAGTCATGTTAGTAATTGTTATTTATCAAATTCTATCCTATTTGTTAAATTGATAAACCTATATATTCAAGCTTTATGGATAATGGTTCTGCATAATTAATCAATCATATATGCAGAACCATTAAGATTATTTCTTCAAGTTTTCAAAATTCTTTGAAACAGCATCCCAATTTACAACATTCCAAAATGCAGTAATGTAATCAGGGCGTTTGTTTTGGTATTTAAGGTAATATGCATGTTCCCAAACATCTAATGCTAAAATTGGCGAGCCTTTCTTTTCAGCAACATCCATCAAAGGGTTATCTTGATTAGGCGTTGAAGTAATCACCAATTTCTTATCTTGAACAATTAACCAAGCCCAACCAGAACCAAAGCGAGTAGTGCCAGCTTTAGCAAACTCTTCTTTGAATTTATCAAATGAACCAAAAGTCTTATTGATTTCATCCAATAATTCACCTTTTGGAGAACCTCCAGCTTTAGGCGACATTACGTTCCAGAAAAAAGTATGGTTCCAATGTCCACCTGCATTATTTCTAATAGCGGCTGGTGCTTTGCCAGCTTCTTTCAATAAATCCCACAAAGATAATTTTTCGTAAGGAGTACCTGCTACAGCTTTATTCAAATTATCAACATACGCTTTATGATGGCGATCATGGTGAATCTCCATCGTCAACTTATCAATGCTTGGCTCTAAACTATCAGGTGCATAAGGCAACGCTGCTAAAGAGAAAGGCGCTGATTCAAGCATTACTTCTTCTAATGTCAATTTAGGCAATTTGTCATTATAGCTTCTTCTTAATGAAAAACTGAATGAATTTAAGCTAGACAATGCAAAAGCCGATGCCAATGTTGTCTTTAAAAAACTTTTACGGTTCATAGGAGATTTTGTTTGGAATAAAAATGAAATTTACTTTTCCTTTTTCAATAATTCAATATTTTTTTTAGAAGGAATTCTTTTCGATTTTTTTTTTGGAATAATAAGTAAATGCTCGTGATTTTTATTAGGTGGCTTAACAACGGGCATCTTTGCCATGTTACCCAAATCAGGTTTTATAATCGTTAAATTATCAATATTTTCAACTGATTTCTTAAGCTCGGATATTCCAATGGCTTTTTTAGGAACAGCTTTAATCGTATTTTTTTGCTGGTAGCTTTGTAGGTATTCATTCATCATTGGCGATAGTGCCGTAGAATCTCTTCCTATTTTCAAAAGATTTTGACTTTTGGTTATTATAGGAAAGACCATCAAAAGAACGATGATTGAGGTACTTTTCATAATTAACAGGTTTTTATACAATCTTACTAGTAACTTACTAGCAAAAATCATACCTACTCATATACGATTCTGCTAACGATACTTCTTCCCAACGTTATCTCATCTGCATATTCCAAATCTCCCCCTATTGGTATTCCTCGGGCAATCGTCGTAATTTTAACATTCAAAGGTTTTAATCTCTTTGTAAGATAAAACGCTGTTGTATCGCCTTCCATTGTGGGACTCAAGCCTAAAATAATTTCTTTTATAGCCGAATCGCCTGATTGTTTCTCAGTAATACGGCTTAATAAAGATTCAATATTCAAATCTGCTGGACCCACTCCTTCGAGTGGTGAAATAATTCCTCCAAGTACATGATAAAGCCCACGAAATTGAGAAGTGTTTTCAATCGCTAATACATCTCGGGTATCCTCCACAATACATACTACAGACTCATCTCTTTTAGGGTTTGTACAAATCCCACAAAGAATGTCATCAGAAATATTATGACATTGTATACAGTACTGTGTCTTAGTTCTCATAGCTGTTAGGGCTTCCGACAAACTAAGTGTTTGCTTCTCATCTCGTTTTAATAGATGTAAAGCCATTCTCAAAGCTGTTTTTTTCCCTATACCAGGTAATTTTGAGATTTCTTCAACAGCATTTTCTATGAGCTTAGATGGATAATTCAAGAGTATTAGAAATGTTGATTTTGGAGTAATAAATAATTATTGTAAAATACTAAAAGGTTATTGAACCTCCGCTGCTATTCCTCTTCGACAAATATCATTTCTCATCGGAGCTAGTTCTTCAAAAGTACCTTTCTTTACAGCACATTTACCTTTGAAATGAATCAACAATGTACATTGTTCAGCTTGTTCCGCCGAATGTCCACATACATCAATCAGCGTTTCAATAACAAAATCGAATGTATTTACTTCGTCATTAAACACGATAAGATCACATTGATCTACTCCAATAACTTCTTCTAATACATCAACTTCTTCTTCGAATTGTTCAAATGGTCGCATTTGTAAAAATATTTATCTTTTAAAATGATAGCAAATTTAACAAAAAATATCAAATTTGGTGTTCACAATACTGAATACCCAAAATTTATGACTACAGGAATTGCTTTCGGAATTTTAGCCGTTTACTTTCTAATGCTTATTGTCGTAGCACATTACACTTCTAAGGGTGCTGATACTAATACTTTCTTTACCGCAAATAAACAATCTCCATGGTGGTTAGTAGCTTTTGGTATGATTGGAACATCAATCTCAGGTGTAACGTTCATTTCTGTTCCCGGTGATGTCGGAAAAGTATCTCTTTCTTATTATCAGATTATATTAGGCAATTTAGTGGGTTATTTTGTAATAGCAACGGTTTTACTCCCTTTATATTATCGTTTGAATTTAATTTCTATTTATACGTATTTGGATAAACGATTAGGGAAGGTCTCTTATAAAACAGGCTCTTCTTTCTTTTTATTAGCCCGTACTTTGGGTTCAGCCGCTCGTTTGTTTTTAGCAGTACAGGTATTGCAACTAGCTATCTTTGATGCATGGAATATTCCCTTCTGGATTTCAGCTTTGGTGACTATCGCCCTTATTTGGGTTTATACATACCGTGGGGGTGTAAAGACCATCATTGTAACGGATACTCTTCAAACTTTCTTTCTTCTTACAGCACTGGTATTAACAATATTTTTGATTGCCAATAAATTAGATTTAGGATTTGGAGAATTAATCTCTACTATCCAGCAAAGTAAGTATTCTAAAATGTTCTTTTTTGATGATTTTGCCTATAAGCATCATTTTAGTAAAGATTTTATCGCAGGAATATTCATTGCTATTGTAATGACGGGTCTTGACCAAGACTTGATGCAGAAGAACTTGACGTGTAAAAACATTGGTGAAGCACAAAAAAATATGTTTTGGTTTTGCTGTACCTTCGCCATTACTACCTTAATGTTTGTTTGCTTGGGTGCTTTGCTTTATATCTATGCTGATAAAATTGGCTTTCAGATTCCAGAAAGAACTGACTTGCTATATCCAAAATTAGCACTAGGTGGTGAATTTGGCATTTTAGCTGCCATTACATTCTTATTAGGTATTACTGCGGCAACTTATGCTAGTTCAGATTCAGCACTAACTGCCCTTACTACGGCTTTCTGTATTGATTTCATGCACATTGAAAAATATGAAGAGAAACAGCGAAACAATATCAAACATTATACTCACCTTGGGTTTTCTGCTCTTTTCTTTATTATTATCCTAATTTTTAATGCTGTCAGTAGCCAGTCTATCATCTCTACAGTATTCAATATTGCTAGTTATACCTACGGTCCATTGTTAGGGTTATTTTCTTTCGGGCTTTTTACTAAAATCCCTGTTAAAGATAAACTTGTTCCCTTTGTATGTATAATAGCACCTATTCTAACTTATATTATTGATGCTAATTCTAAGGAATGGTTGAATGGCTATCAATTCGGGTTCGAGAAGCTATTAGTCAATGGAGCGATTACTTTTATAGGTTTATTGCTTATTAAAAGTAAAGCACAAGGACGATGATAATTATATAGAAAAGGGGTTGACAATTTAGTATTTGTCATCCCCTTTTTATTGATATTATAAATGCAATTACAAATTAAAATGCGAACGTACTACTCCTGTATAACCATGCTGAGAAAGCCAAATGGTTTTATCATTGGCTGATTCCTTAGAAGCATATTCGCCAAACAATAAGCGATAGAGTTTGCCTGATTCTTTTTGAGTTACTTGAATAAAAATTTCATCTTTATGAATACCCATTTTCAACAACTCATCATACAAATCGTGAACAGATCCTAAATTGACAACAGCTGTAACTTGCACTGCAAAACCTTTAGGAAATTTTTCTATCCCATTGATATCATAAGTTCTTTCTGGTGAAAAGGACGCAGGAGCAGAAACTGAGCTAACGACTGAATTAACATAGATGTTATTCTCATAACTCTTACCACTATCTTTAGAGAAAACCTCTCTCCTATCTGGCACGATACTATCCGCTATTTTTTCAGAAACCCTCTTAGATGAAATAGTGGGAGAAATAACTTCTACCCTTACTCTAGCTTTTCCACTAGCCATCATGCCTAGTCTGGATGCTGCCTCTTTAGAAAGATTAATGATTCTACCCTCCTCTTCACATTTACAATAATCATTAATCCTAACTTCAACAGTGAGATTGTTTTCCAGATTAATTACTTTAACAATAGTATTTAAGGGATACTTCGAATGTGAACCTGTAAGCTGGGTGTCGTCATACTTTTCACCAAAAGAAGTATATTTACCTTGCAAATGGGCAGCATAATAACGAGCGATACCTTCTTCGGCAAAGCCTTTAGTGGGAATTTGTTCGATTCGGTAGGCGAAAGAGGATGTTCCTACCAACAAAAATAGGGTTGAGTAAGCGATGATCTTTTTCACAGCGTTTATAAATTTAAGGCTTAAAATATACTACTTTTTATATTGTCGCAAATAAGTACAACATTTTCACTGTAAAATAAAAATATTGCATCGGCATTTATTACAAACAGGCAATCATGTGAAATTAATTACTTTTTACTATAATTACATAAATTTAATCAATTTCCCTGTTATTTTTTAGTCTAATTTTAGAATATTGTACTACTACATATTTTTAAATGCTTAGTAGTTAACTTTTTAACCATTTTGATATACAAATATGATTTCAAAAACAATTCAAGGACAACAAAGAGTAATTATTGAAAATATTAGTCCTCAACTGGACGCAGGACGCTACGCTATCAAAGCTTTTGAGGGGGATACAATCAAAGTAGAAGCTGATATTTTCTTGGATGGACATGACCAACTGGCGGCAAAACTACTATATAAGTTTTCGACAGACGAGGATTGGACTGAAACAAAAATGAATTTTGTCAACAGTGACCACTACGAAGCTTATTTTCCAGTTTCAAAAAATGGTTTTTATACGTATACTATTCAAGCTTGGGTAGATCATGCAGCTACATGGCACCATGAAATAGATATGAAAATCAAGGATGGTCAGCATGTAAATATAGAATTATTGGTTGGGGCAAGTATCATTGAAAAGATGATAAAGATTGCTTCAAAAGAAGATAAAATTGAATTAAAAGCTATCGCAAACCTTTTTAAAGATTCCAATACTTATAACGAAGCCATTGGATTTATCTACAACCATAAATTACATGAATGGATAGAACAATATCCAGACAGACAACACGCTACGATTCATAAGCACCTGAAAATTTGGGTAGATAGAGAAAAAGCTGCCTTTTCTGCGTGGTATTCAATGTTCCCACGTTCGGCATCGGTTAAAAGAGGACAGCATGGCACCTTTAAAGACGTTGAAGAGAATGTACTTCCCCGTTTAAAATCTTTAGGTTTTGATGTTTTATACATTCCGCCTATTCATCCTATTGGAAAACAATTCAGAAAAGGGAAAAATAATAGTACTACTTATCAAGAAGGTGAACCAGGCGTTCCTTATGGAATTGGGTCTGAATTGGGCGGACATACTGCTATTCTTCCTGAATTAGGAACATTAGATGACCTTAAACATTTAATTGGTGCTTGTAAAGAAATGGGTATTGAATTAGCGATGGATTTGGCTATTCAATGTTCACCCGACCACCCTTGGGCTAAAGAACATCCAGAATGGTTTAAAATCCGTCCTGATGGCACGATTCAATATGCAGAAAACCCTCCTAAGAAATACCAAGATATTTACCCAATCAATTTTGAAACTGAAAACTGGAAAGAGCTTTGGGAAGAATTGAAAACAATCATCATGACTTGGGCTGATTGGGGAGTAAGAATTCTTCGTATTGATAATCCACATACGAAACCTTTTGCCTTTTGGGAATGGATAATTGCAGAAGTGCAAGCGGCGTATCCAGATATGATTTTCTTGGCAGAAGCTTTTACTAAACCAAAGGTGATGGCTCAATTGGCGAAATTAGGCTATACGCAATCTTATACCTATTATACATGGCGAAATTCAAAATATGAATTAATTAGCTATATGGATGAATTGACCAAAACAGCGCAAAGCCAATATATGCGTCCTAGTTTCTGGACAAATACGCATGATATTCTTCCTTGGATTTTGCAAAGTGGTCTTGAGCCCATGTTTATTATTCGTTATTTCATGGCGGCTACGCTTTCTTCAAACTATGGTATTTTCGGTCCTGTATTTGAACACATGATTAATGAAGGAAATCCTAATAAAGAAGAGTACAAGAATTCTGAAAAATACGAAATCAAGCATTGGAATTGGCAAATGGAGAATAAGCTGACGTATATTATTCGTCAAACTAATCATGCTCGAATTGAGAATTCTGCCTTACAAAGAACCAATAATATTACCTTCTGTGATATTCAAAATGACCAAATATTGGCTTATTTGAAAACACATCATAATGGCAATAGAATTTTATGTATTGTAAACCTCGATGGACACAATCGCCAAAGTGGATACGTTAGAATTCCCTTACATTTGATTCAGAAATATCCAGATCAGGAGTATATCGTACACGATTTGGTTACTGGTGCTAAGTACGTTTGGCGTGGGGAATACAATTATATTGATTTAGACCCACACGTCATGCCGATGCATTTATTCAGAATTGAAGATATTTATTATTAACACCCAGTAGTCCTTTTCTTAAATTGTTTAAGAAAAGGACTACTAAATTATACATACATGACTGAAGATTTACTAAAATTATTTCAAAGAGATTTGAAAGTACTTTACAGAGAAATAGAGCAATATCAATACGAAAGCCTCCTGTGGGAAAAGGTTGATGGAATCAATAATGCAGGAGGTAACTTGGCTTTACATTTAATCGGAAATCTAAAAACTTATATTGGCAAAAATTTGGGGAATATTGATTATATCAGAAACCGTGAAGCCGAATTTTCTGCTAAAAACATTCCTCGTCAAGAAATATTGGAAGCCATCAATGAAACTTTTGATATTGTAACGGCTACTCTTTCAAAATTATCATCTACACAATTAACAGCCATATATGCTGAAAATGTTTTAGGGTATGAAATGACTACCCAGTACTTTCTGATTCATTTACACGGGCATCTTACTTATCATCTAGGACAAATTAATTACCATAGAAGATTTTTATCTTAGTATTTCAACACTTAAATTCAAGCAAATAGCAATTAAAAAGGTGAACAGCATAAAAAATTCTGCTCTCATCCTTCAGCTATTCATAAAGCATACTTATCTTTGTGCCATGATTACTTTTCATCGAGGTTAAGTAATCTCAAAACTCAATGCAACACAAACTTATCCTATCCAGTCCTCTACTAGGCATTACTATTAGCCGTCTCTGTCAAGAATTGATAGAGAATCACCAGAATTTTTCAAATTCTGTGATTATAGGTTTACAACCAAGGGGTATTTTTTTTGCCAAGCGAATTCATCAAGAATTAGAATCAATTACAGGTGTTAAAATTCCAATAGGCTATTTGGATGCTACTTTTTATCGTGATGATTATCGTCGCCGTGAATTAGTAAAGGCCAATGCTACCAAAATCCCTTTTATCATTGAAAATCAGAATGTTATACTCATTGATGATGTATTAGCAACTGGTAGAATGGTGAGAGCAGCCTTGGATGCAATGACGGCTTTCGGACGACCTAAAAAAGTGGAATTATGCGTCTTGATTGATAGAATTTATAACCGAGATTTACCAATAAATCCTGATTATGTTGGTAAAAAAGTAAATACTCTTGCCACTGAGAAGGTATTGGTAGAATGGAAAGAACAAGGGCACGAAGCCGACAACATTTGGTTAATTACAAAATAGTATGCAAAAACTAAGTACTCGACATCTTTTGGGGATTAAGGATTTAACACCCGACGACATAGAACTCATTATGGCAACTGCCAAAGAGTTCAAAGAAGTAATTAATCGCCCCATCAAAAAAGTACCCTCCCTCCGTGATGTAACAATTGCTAACGTTTTTTTTGAAAATTCAACCCGAACAAGGCTTTCCTTTGAATTGGCAGAAAAACGTTTATCCGCAGATACAATCAATTTCTCTGCTTCTGGTAGTTCAGTAAAAAAAGGAGAAACACTTCTTGATACTGTCAACAATATTTTGGCGATGAAAGTGGATATGATTGTGATGCGTCATGCAAGCCCCGGAGCACCTCATTTCCTTTCAAAACACATTGCTGCCAATATTGTCAATGCTGGTGACGGTACGCACGAACACCCAACACAAGCATTACTCGATTCTTTTTCAATGCGTGAAAAATTAGGTGGTGATTTGGTAGGAAAGAAAATTGCTATTATTGGAGATATTTTACATTCACGCGTAGCCCTCTCTAATATTTTTGCGCTTCGTAAGCAAGGTGCTGAACTAACGCTTTGTGGGCCTTCAACCTTGATTCCTCGGTATGTGAACGAATTAGGAGTAAAGGTTTCGCATAATGTCAAAGAAACCCTCGCTTGGTGCGATGTAGCCAATGTGTTGAGAATCCAGTTAGAAAGACAACAAATCAAGTATTTCCCTACACTGAGGGAATACTCTTTATACTTCGGTATTAATAAAAAAATGCTGGATGAATTGAATAAAGAAATCATAGTGATGCATCCCGGTCCGATTAACCGTGGAGTAGAGTTAACTTCAGATGCTGCTGATTCTCATCATTCGATTATTCTAGACCAAGTTGAAAACGGCGTTGCCGTTAGAATGGCCGTGCTTTATCTATTAGCAGGCCAAAACTAATACCTTCTTTTACTCATAACATTGTTATCAATAATGTTATGAGTAGCCTTTCCTAGCTTCTTATTTACTGACAAATTTACTTGTTTCTATTTTTGATAAAATTATCTTTTCTCGCCAGAAAGAGGCAAAAATAGTGTATATTTGATAAAAAAATAGATTATTCCACGAACAAATAAACAAAAAAGCGAAAACAAATTTATCCTATTTTTTTTAATAGTATTTTACATTTCACTAGTTGGCAGGATAAGTTATATCGTATTAACAAAATCTATTTCAAAAGAAATTTTATATTTACTAAATGACATTTATAAGCTTCGCAAAACTCCATTAACCATCATTAAAAATGGCAAAAACGTCAAAAACAACTACTCAATCAACCGAAACAACTAAGAAAAAAGTAACTAAAAAAGCTGTTGTAGAAGTTATAGAGGAAACTCAAGCTCCTGTTTCTACTCCGGTAGTACTTAAAAATGTAGAAGCATTCAGCCGTTTCTCTGATTTCGACATTCATCTTTTCAAAGCTGGCAAGCATTATCGTTTATTTGAGAAATTCGGCTCACATATTACCGAATATCAAGGTGTGCAAGGCGTTTACTTTTCTGTTTGGGCACCCGCTGCTAAATCGGTATCAGTCATTGGAAATTTTAACTATTGGGATAAAGGTAGTCACCATCTTTTTGTACGTTGGGATGCTTCTGGTATTTGGGAAGGTTTTATTCCTTATATCGGCAAAGGGGAAACCTATAAATTTTGTATTCAGACGCAAGATAACCGTCTTATAGAAAAGATGGATCCTTATGCACAACAATTTGAAATACCTCCTCGCACAGCCTCTATCGTTTGGGATAATTGGTATGAATGGACGGATTCTGATTGGATGGCTAAACGCCACACCAAAAATTCTTTATCATCACCCATGTCTGTTTATGAAGTGCATGTTGGTTCTTGGAGAAGAAAGAATGGCAATGAAAAGCTTAGTTTTGTAGAATTGGCCGACCAACTAATGAATTACGTGAAAGAAATGGGCTTTACGCACGTTGAATTCATGCCCATCATGGAGCACCCTTATGAACCGTCATGGGGGTATCAAGTACTTGGTTTTTTTGCACCATCTTCTCGTTTTGGCTCACCACAAGATTTCATGTACTTGGTAGAAGAATGTCATAAAAACGATATTGGCGTAATCCTCGACTGGGTTCCTTCACATTTCCCTGGCGATGCGCATGGGTTGTATGAATATGATGGCACTCACCTTTACGAACATCCAGACATGCGTAGAGGGTATCACCCCGATTGGAAGTCGTATATCTTTAATTATGGTAGAAACGAGATTCGCAGTTTCTTGATTTCAAATGCTGTTTATTGGCTAGAACGTTATCATGCGGATGGGCTAAGAGTAGATGCGGTAGCATCAATGCTATACCTAGACTATTCAAGAAAACATGGAGAGTGGGAACCAAATATTTTTGGAGGCAATCATAACCTTGAAGCCATTTCTTTGTTCAAGGAATTGAATGAGACGCTTTACGCTCAGTTTCCAGATATTCAAATTATCGCAGAAGAATCAACTTCATTCTCTGGCGTTTCAAGACCTATTTATGCAGGTGGTTTAGGGTTTGGACAGAAATGGATGATGGGCTGGATGAACGATACCTTGAAATACTTCCAAAAAGATCCAATGTATCGTCGTCATCACCAAGATCAATTAACTTTCTCGACCAACTATGCTTTTACGGAGAATTTTATGTTACCACTATCTCATGATGAAGTGGTGTATGGTAAAAAATCGCTGGTAAGTAAAATGCCAGGCGATGAATGGCAAAGATTTGCCAATTTAAGGCTGTTGTTTTCATACATGTTTACTCACCCTGGAACAAATCTTATTTTTATGGGAGGTGAATTTGGACAAACAGGTGAATGGAATTTTGAGAAAAGTTTGGATTGGTGGCTACTAGACCACGCTCCTCACAGAGGCATTCAGAACTTGATAAAAGCATTAAACCATATGTATAAAACGGAGCCTGCATTATATGAAAAACAGTTTTCACATGAAGGTTTTGAATGGATTGATACATCTGATAGAAATAACTCAATCGTAATATATGCTAGAAAAGGAAATGTTAGTAAAGAGCAATTGATTATTATTCTGAACATGACACCAGTTCCACAAGAACACTACAGAATTGGCGTACCTATGATGGGTATTTGGAATGAAATATTAAACTCTGATGAACATGATTTTGGAGGTAGCGGAAAAACAAACAAATCGCTTATCATGGCAGAAGAGATTGCTTGGCAAGGAAAAGCCTACTCTATTTCACTCAATATTCCACCGCTCGGTGCTAGTATATTAAAAGTCAAATAAATTTAAAAGGGATGACACTTATGAAGTATCATCCCTTTTAAATTTAATGTCCAAAAAAAAAGACCTATGAATCCGCCAATTCAAGGGTCTTTTTAAAATAATCTTTAAACAAGCATGGTATAAGCATGTTGTATATTATAATATTTTAAAAGTCTTTTTACCGCCATAAATAGAATTTAAAATATCATAATTGAATATCAAATAAAATAATTACCGCCATAATTTTGTTATTTGATGAAGTAAAATTAATACAAATTCATAGATTTTGTATTTTAAACGCTATGATTTTTTCAAGAATTACACGAACCAAGAATTTAGACATTCCAAGCTAAAATTTTGATGTGAATTTTAAGAATTTGTTATTTGAGCGAAAAAATATGATGATTTAAGTGAGAAGATTTTAAAATAAATTGTTAAATCTTCGTTAAGTTCTTCATTTATGAACCTCTCATAAATTGGATAAATAAGCCTATAAACTTTTTTTGAGCAAAATTATAACAAAAAATAAAGACTCGATGCATAGCTCCGAGTCTTTACACAATCCGCCTAAGTAGTAATCTTTTCGGGAAAAATCCCTTTGCTTTTTACAGCGTATATTTTTATTTATTACATTAAAAAGTAATAAAATATAAAACAGTTTAATTAACAATTTGTTTTGATTGATATCTGCACAATGAAAGGGTCAATAAATCTGGAGAAATGCTTTAAGCTTTAGCCTATCACTATTATCACAAAAGCTTTTCTCGTCCTAACATTTGGCGGATGTTATTCAGTTAATTATTAAAAGTTACTAAAAGGGGCTCTTTGTAGAAGCAAAACCTTCAATAGTAAACCTTTAACAAATATATATACACATTTCTCAATCCACAAAAAAATAAGTAATTATTTCTTAGATAAAACCAATAAATTTTATTCGAAATAGTTTTCTCTAATAAGTGGCATTTCAAATCTCATATCAAAATTATTAATTTGAATAGTTAATAATGGTGATAAACGTGTAATATCTGGAAAATATCCTCCGTCAACCCGAATTTTACCTATTTTTAAAAATTTAACTTTTCCTCTAAAATTAAAAGGAGTAAGCATTAAATCACTATTAAGTTTTTGCGCCAGCTTCAAAGGAAAAAAATTACTTTTTACAGGAACACTCAAAAAACCTTTACTTAACGTTGCCTCAAAAATAACATGGTTATTTATACTAACTTTTATTTTTTTGACACCATTTTTATCTTCAACCCATTCAAAATCAGCTTTTTCTTTTGGAATTCCCCAGTTTTTGTGTCCATTTAAAACACTTTCTTCAGAAGACACATAGATTTTACTAATTGAAAAAACTTTTGCCCAATCAAAGGTAAACATTCCTGGGATAAACAATAATTCATGGTATTGCCCAACATTTGAAGACTGATAATCTACCAACATGACTGTACCAAAATAGCCCAGAAAACGCTTTTTTTGAAAATCTTCCATAAAACCATTCTCTACTACAAATTCCTTTGGAAATTTATAAATCAATGCATAGGCATTGCCAGTCAAATTCCACGGAGCAGGTTCAAGCCTGATTTCGTTATCATTTTGCATATCAAAAGTTTTCTACGATAAATAGGTAGCCAAATATGTTTGCATCTCTCCCTGAACTTTAAGGGCTTCTTGAGCAGCCTTTTCTGCAAAATCTTCCCCAGATGACGCATAAATAATAGCTCTTGACGAATTAACTAACAAACCACACTGTTTGTTCATACCAAATTTAGAAACTTCTTCTAAACTTCCTCCTTGTGCACCTACGCCTGGTACTAACAAAAAATGGTCAGGAACAATACTCCTAATTTTTTGAAGCATATCGGCTTTTGTAGCCCCTACTACATACATTAACTGGTCTGAACTTCCCCATTCTTGAGATTTAGTAAGAACCTCCTCAAAAAGTTGTTTATCGTTGTTTAAAGTAAGATTCTGAAAGTCTTTACTTCCTGCATTGGAAGTAAGTGCTAAGAGAATTACCCATTTTCCATCAAAATCCAAAAAAGGTGTGACAGAGTCTTCACCCATGTAAGGTGCTACGGTTACTGAATCAAAATTCAAACCCGACGTTTTTTCATCAAAAAAAGCCCTTGCATACAAGCCCGAAGTATTGCCAATATCTCCTCTTTTAGCATCAGCAATCGTAAAACACTCTTTGGGAATATAGGCTAATGTTTTTTGAAGACTTTCCCATCCTTTTGCACCAAAAGCCTCGTAAAATGCAATGTTGGGCTTATAGGCAACCGCATATTGATGGGTTGCATCAATAATCTGTTTATTAAACTCAAAAATGGGATCTTTTGTTGTAAGTAAATGTTTAGGAATTTTCTGAATATCAGTATCCAAACCAATGCATAGATAGGATTGCTTTTGTAAAATTTGCTCAAAAAGCTGCGGCTTTGTCATTTATAAATGCTTAGTTTCTTTATAAAAAGTGCTAAGTTTAATTGAAGAAAAACTGCCTAACCAGAAGATTAAGCATCATTATATGAACAATATTAATCTGTTCGTATTCAAAAAACAACATTTTATTTATCTAATTTTTTATTTTAATGGCTTAAATAATACTTTTAAACAATACTATTATATCATTTGAAATGTACTTAATCATATTATAATAAAACAAAAAGACCAAAGCTTAATTAACGACTTTGGTCTTTTGTTTGGCTATTATACCTACATTTTTAACTTTTCAATTTCACGAATTACATTTACAATTCCCTTTAATGGTATTTTAACCCAGTCTGGTCTATAATTAATTTCATAGCCTAATTCATACACAGCCTTTTCTAAAAGATAAATCAACATCAAAAAATTAATTTCATTATTGTTTTTAAACAAAGGATGTGGGTTACCAAACGTTTCTAAATATTTATCCATAAACGTTTGCTGAATCAATCGATACCAGCGGTCTGCTACGGTTTGTATTCTTTGTGAATCTAGTTTTGCTGAAATAGGGTCATTAAACATTTTTGCTGAAATAGCATAATGATAGCTCCTAATCATGCCCGCTACATCTTTTAAAGGCGAATGCTTGATTTTCCTATCAGTGATAGAACTCTCAGGCTCTCCTTCGAAATCGATGATGATATAATCATTCTGAGTGGCTAACACCTGCCCCAGATGATAATCCCCATGAATCCTAATCCTTTGTGAAAAAATGGGTTTTTCAAGGATTCCCTCTGCAAACTCCTCAATCAACTCACGAGCTTCCATAAAATCCCAAGCCAGCTTCCTTGTGACTACATCAGTAATCTTGGTATAGTTGTCAATGAGGAGGTTATATCTTTTATCTAACAGGTTGGTTAATCTGTCATGAACAAACTTTCTGTAGGCATCGTCAAAAGGAACAGGAACAAACATTTTTTCGGCTTCGGGTTTATATAAAGCCAAGTGCATTTCCGCTGTTCGTTGTGCCAACAATTCTACTTGCTGAAATACTTCTTCTTTAATCGAAAACGATTTTGCGACAAAAGCCTCCACAAAATCATTTAACTGCTCTCCTGTTTGAACCCAACTATCAGCTTGATTCTCCACCATCCGCTGCATCATCCCAAGGGTAATGTCTGGCATTTGTTCTTGTTTCCATACCATACTCCCTGCAAAAGCTGGTATAAAAGCAAAAGTGGAATGTTCAGTGATAAATTCCACCATATCCACTTCTGGATTAGTTTCAGTAAATAATTTTCTGTAAAGTTTTAGAAAATACTTATCGCCAAACACAATCGCTGAATTAGAAGAATCAACGGCCAAGACTTTAGAGCTAATAGGAGCGTTGATATCTTCTCCTAAAAACCCTTTCCCACGTGTAAAGTCTACCCTTCCCTCCTGTTGCCCAATGTTTTCAGCATGAGCTAAATGATAAAAAATAGTTTGCTGGAAACGTTCATCATAAATGGCATCTACGATGATTCCCCTTTTGTTGTTGATATAAGCTAAGGTGATTATTCCTTTGGGTGTTATTTCTTTTGTATGGCTCGCATCTATAAACGAAACAGGCAATAGATAGCTTTCTACCTCCCCGTCTTCATACGAAACAGAGATAATCATTAACAAAGCCATAGAATCCTTCATCGGAATTTCTAAGGTTGTTGTGACCTTAAAGGATTTCTGTATTCTAGCCTTACCAGCAAACCACCTACAGCTATTGAGATACGCAGGCAAAACATTTTTTTCAAAATTGTCAAAAAGCGCTGTATCTGCCCTAATTTGCTCCCACGCAATTTTTGAGCTTAGTGAGGTAATTTTTGAATGAATCATTATTGATAGCCTAATGTTGTTTTATAAAAATGGTATTTTCATGATTTAAATTTATAATTTATTTATATTTAAAAAAAGTAGAATGGTGCTTTCAGCATTATTAAAAATATTTTTCAAAAAAACGCCCTTGCAAGGTTTTGATTATCAACAACTTTAACAATTTGTTTTCTTTTTTTTCATTTTGTGGTTGTGTATTCTAAATATTCTCCCTACCTTTGCACCACGAAAAACGAACAGCGATACCAAATATCGAAAAGTTTTAACCCAATGGTCCGTTCGTCTAGGGGTTAGGACACGTCCCTTTCACGGATGAAACACGGGTTCGATTCCCGTACGGACTACAAGAAGTTAACAAGCCCTTCATATCAGTATGGAGGGTTTTTAATTCTAATCACAAAAAATGTTTTGTGATAGTAAAGTAAAGATTTAGCATAACCCAATGGTCCGTTCGTCTAGGGGTTAGGACACGTCCCTTTCACGGATGAAACACGGGTTCGATTCCCGTACGGACTACAAAGAAGCTTTAAGCTCTTTATGTCAATAATGTATTTTATAAGTGAAGTACATTTAGTAATAAGTAACATAACCCAATGGTCCGTTCGTCTAGGGGTTAGGACACGTCCCTTTCACGGATGAAACACGGGTTCGATTCCCGTACGGACTACAACATGGATTCCCTCCAAATTAAAAAGACTACTTTAAAAGTAGTCTTTTTTTGTTTTAACACATATTTCTTCTTTCTTCAAATACCTCCTCCTACCTCCCAATTTTATAGCATTTACCCGATAATAGCCCACAGTTGTCGATTTTTAAACCCTAATGGGCGATATTCAACATAAAAACAACTATATCCTTCTACTTTTGTCTTGATGGGGAAAGACCATCCAATGATAAAAATTAAGTAAGCAATATTATACTTTATGGAAAATAAAGAAAACTGGTCTAGACTAGCATTCCTAAAAGCTGTAGCAGGCATCACGGCTACAATGGTTCTAAATCCTCTACCATCTTGGGCTTGGGCAATCGATGAGATTGACCCTCGCGTTGCGGCGCTCGTAGCATCTACCATTGGTATTGATACACACAATCATATCGATGTTCCACTGACTAAATCTGAAATGCCTGGCCCTAATATCGACCTTGCAGGCGAAATGAAAAAGTCTGGCTTGTCTGCTATCTGCATGACATTTGCACTGGATTATCAAAAATTACAAAATTCGGGTGAAGCATGGGAACGCTTTCTCAATGCCATGAGTGTCATAGACGAGCAACTCAAAAATAATGGCATGAAACGTGCGCTGAACTTGTCAGATTTACAAAAGGCACACAAAACGCACAAGCCTATTGCTATACAATCAGTGGAAGGCGGACACTTTTTGGAAGGCAAGCTAGAGAGAGTAGGCATAGCCTACGAACGAGGCCTGCGGCACCTGACTTTACTCCATGATAGTGATGCTTCTGTACCATTAGGGGATGTATACACTAATCCTCCACGATTTGGCGGACTAACGCCATTCGGTACTGAGGTAATTAAAGAATGTAACAGATTGGGCATTCTGGTGGATTTGGCACATGCTGATAGAGATACAATAGCGACCTCACTCAAGATAGCACAACATCCAGTCATTATTTCCCATACTGGTCTTGATACACAACTTGGCAAGAATGAGTTTATGGCAAAAATGATGAAGCCAAGACTTATCAGCAAAGAACAGGCTAAAATCGTTGCTGATACTGGTGGTATAATAGGTGTGTGGACACATCTAGCTGACACGCCTTTGGTGTATGCTCAAAACATCAGAGCTTTAGTTGATGTCATTGGCGTTGACCATGTATGTATTGGTACAGATACCAAATTAACTCCAGCGTATAGGAGTGCAGGAGGTTTTGGTGGTGCGAAGCCCGAAGGAAGTCTAAAACCAGAAGGCGGAGGTGCTGAGAAACGTCCAGAAGGTGCTTCAAATAATAAACCACAAAATGGGCAAGGCGGTGGTCAAAACCGTGGTAGAGTTGGAGAACGTACCAATGAAGCTTGGCAAGATCAAAAAACAGGATTCTACTATGCAGTAGTTGACGCACTACTAAAGAGCGGATTCAATGCAGATGAAATAGGAAAAATAGGTGGAGGAAACTTCTGTCGCGTGTTCGGAGAAGCTACTGGTAAAAAATAATGGTATAGGTACTCTTTATAATGGTATAGGTACTCTTTCGTCATTTCAACGTAAAAGCCATTAATAATTTGATTATTAATGGCTTTTACGTTTTTATTATTCTAAACGTTGAATTAAGACTTCAGCATTAGAAATAAAAAAAGAATTAAATGATATTTTAACAAAAAGTAACAGAGTATTGCATTAACAAATACTTTTTTCGTTATAGTTGCAAATTGGTCAATTATTCAACTCTTGTTGCAAGTATTAATAATGCTTTATAAAATGAAAAAAACACTCATCCTATTTACCTTAACATCTTTTATTTCTTGTGGACAGCACACTGAGCATACAGTGAGTACTGTGAAAAAAATACAGCAACTACCTACCAAAACAATTACAAATACGCCCCAATCAATTAGTAATGTAGCCAAAGAAATTGCCATACAAACCAAAGTAAATGACCTTCCTTTACAATTAATTGGTAAATTCACGATACCTACTTATACAAATGCACAGGGATACATAAGACCCAAGTGGGGGGTTTGGTGGAATTTCTGGGGCAAGCCTTTTACTGATAATCATATTAATCCTTGGGAAGTAGGCTTAATGGGTAATGTTACTATTGTACCAGAGTTTTATAGTGGTTATGGCAAAAGAGGTCTTGATTATATCTGGCAAATTGATTTAGAACGGGGAAAGCCATGGAATAATGATATTGACCCTTTTGTAGGAAAACGCTTTCAAGATTTTATCAGTACTATCCCTTATCAGCATCGTTTTTTTGAAGGAAGCTTGTCAGGTGGAGAAAAACTATCTAGCAAAGGCATGGAAGGTGCTTATGATTTTGGGCGTTCTACGTCCCTAGATGCTACGATGGGATGGGGTGATAACATCAATGGTAAATCGCATAGAGGATTAGTGGCCGTTGATATAGAAGATGGTACTGCTGACTATGGCGATAAGCTTCATAGGGCTGTGTTAATTGGCATGGCTGAAAGTACCACTGGGGATGTTTCATCAGACTATGGCGGGCCTATTAATACGCTTGGTTATATTCACGACCGAGAAAATGGAGAAAAAATGACGCTTTACTATCCCGATGCCGATGGTGATTACACCAATAGCAAAGCAAAATTTTCTGAGGATTGGCTAGCGTCTACCACTCCTATTTCTATTCCTTCAAAAGGAGTCATTAACAAACGACCTATCGATTATCCTAATATTATCCCCAGTAATGAAATATCGTTTTATTCCCATGAATTTACGCAACAGGGTAAAACTTATGATTTAGGCAATGGAAATACGGTTGTCATCAATAAATATGGCAATAATAGAAATACGGAACATTTCTTAGCAAGAGCGGGTACTTTATTAGAGTGGCAATCGTGGTATTGCAGATACAAGCTCAATAACAGACGAAACAAGATGCTCACTAAAGTGATTGCAGACAAAGGTCCTATTGGTTTAAACCCTTATGTTAAATTAGCCAATGGAAATATCGTAGAAGATGCCATCCTAGCACACAGAGGGGCAATGGCAGGACGGCGCTATGCTTTTGACATTGTTAGCATCAACTATATGAACAATGTAGATTTGCATGAATGGGATAAAAACTCCTTTGTAGATAACAAAGCCCATGACACCTATATAGGTTTTTTTGCAGCCATCAAAATGTTAATGACTAACGGAGGAGGAGATTCATACCTTGAAATGGTTCCACAATATTGGGAAACAGAACAAAGTTATGACCACAAAAATTGGGTAAAACACAAAGCCGTAGAATGGGCTGATTCTCCCAACGTCTTACCTTGCAGAACCAAAGTAGGTCCGAAAAAGTTAGAGGCTATGTGCTGGCGTTCTGAAGGAATAGAGCCTACTGAAGTATGGTTGAGGGCAAACGTTGATGGCGTTTATCAAGAAATCCATATCACGCCTGATGCATGGGAAACTACTAATCCCATTTATAAAAACAAGCCTTTAGTCACTATTCCAACGGCTGATAAAGAATATTTTTATACGATGTTGAAATTTTAAAAATACTAATCAACAAAAAAAGCTTGCAGATAAATCTGCAAGCTTTTTTGTTAACCTATATCCGAGACTAAACTAACAATTTGATTGGATCTTCCAATAATTGTTTGAAAGTCTGCAAGAAAGCAGCACCTGTTGCACCATCCACTGTACGGTGGTCACAAGTAAGGGTTACTTTCATGATGTTAGTCGCATAGAATTGTCCGTTTTTAACAGCAACAGTTTCTTTAATACCACCTACTGCCAAAATACATGATTCAGGTTGGTTAATGATTGATGTAAACTCATCAATACCAAACATCCCCAAGTTACTTACTGTGAAAGTATTACCTTCCCAGTCTTTTGGTTGTAATTGTTTGTTTTTAGCTTTACCACCTAAATCTTTCGCCTCCGCAGAAATCTGAGAAAGTGATTTAGTGTTAGCAAAACGAATTACTGGTACTAATAAACCATCTTCAACAGCTACAGCCATCCCGATGTGTACATGGTGATTGATTCTGATTTTATCACCTAACCAATAAGAATTCACTTTTGGATGTTTTGTCAAAGCTACAGCAGCGGCTTTCATCACCATATCATTAAATGAAATTTTCACTGGAGAAATTTCATTCATCGATACTCTGGCAGTCATCGCTTTATCCATGTTGATTTCCATGGTTAAATAGAATTCGGGCGCCGAGAACTTAGATTCAGATAAACGACGAGCAATCGTTTTACGCATCTGATTCAATGGGAATTCTTCGTAGCTTTCTTCAGCTGTAATTACTGGTGCTGCTACGGCAGGTTTTCCTGACGCTTTAGCAGGTGCCTCAGCAGGTTTAGGAGCAGCAGCGGCAGGAACAAAATTATCAACGTCTGCTTTTACGACTCTTCCGTTTTCACCAGAACCTTTTACCTGAGCAATGTTAATACCTTTATCTTTCGCTAAAGCTTTTGCCAATGGTGAAGCCTTCACTCTTCCATCCGCATCAGCTACAGGAGCAGACTCTTCTACTTTAGCTTCTGGCGCTGGCGTATTATTAGCAGCTGGAGCAGCAGGAGTAGTTGCAGGAGCAGGAGCCGCTTTTCCACCATTCAATAATGCTTGGTAATCAGCACCTGGTTCCCCAATTATAGCAATAACGTCATCAACATTTACAGTTTTTCCTTCTTCAAGACCGATATACAATAATGTACAAGGATTGTATTTTGTAACATCAATAAAATTATCTAAATCAAATTCCATGGTAGCTTTATCAGTTTCCACTTCCGCCAAAAGAGCATCGCCGGCTTTGATTGTATCTCCTACTTTTTTAAGCCAAGCCACCAAAGTACCTTCCATCATGGTATCCGACATTTTCGGCATGCCAATTACTTCAGCTTTGATATTAGAAGTATCTACAGCTGGTGCACTCTCTTCAGGTTTAGCAGGAGCGGGTTCTTCTGGAGTAGCAGGAGCATCAGATGGGGCATCAGCTTTGGCAGGAGTACCACCAGATAAAAGCTGTTCGTAGGCTTCACCGTTTTCACCAATAATAGCAATGATGCTATCCACGGGTACGGCTTTACCTTTCTCTAAACCGATGTATAAAATTCGGCAATCTTTAAAATTGCTCAAATCCATTCTTTCGTCCAAATCAAGCTCCATTGTAGCTTTATCTGTTTCGATTTCTGCAATCAAGCCGTCACCTGGCTTTAAAGGGTCACCAACTTTTTTGAGCCATTCTGCAACAACACCTTCTGTCATGGTGTCGCTCATTTTGGGCATGGTTATGATTTCTGCCATTTTTATTATTATAGGAAAATTTACTGTTTTTGGTAAATGGTTAAATAGCCATTAGCTAAATAGTGATTTGCTGTGATAAAATTTGGGTAAATCAACAACTAAAAACTAATAAAAACAACTACACAACCAATTTAGAATTCAAAAATAAGGCTAAACACTTGGTTTCAAAAGCTATCTTGAAAAAATATAATTTTGTCTTCTTTTCATATCATGTATTTTTTAGTTAATTAAAATCCCAATAGCATTTAATTAATGCTTAAAAAAAATAAAATTTTAAATATCAATAAAACAACACTAACTTTAGCCCATACAAACCAATCCTCTTTTATTTTAAGAGGGTTTCTTCCAAGGCTACCTAACCACTCTTCATAAAAGCATTTAGATACTTTATATACTGTATTTAAATTTTTGTTTTACATCTTCTCGTACACGTTATACTAGGCTATACCACCACTAGCTATTAAATTCTATTCAATCATCTGGGTTAGTTATGCAACTAGCTCTCTAAATTTCATAGATAATATGATAGATATGACAACCTACGGAACGATTTATTTTAAAATTTTAATTTCATCAGGATTATGTTTTATAGCATTACTTGCTTTTAGATATCAACAAGATTTAGAAAAAATCTTTGATAAATTAAAAAGAGTTAATTCTTTTTTAATACTATCTATCTTATTTAGGATTATCCCCTTTATAATTGTTTATGTTATCTTAGATTTCAAGCCACAGTCGGATGTCATTATTTTTTGGAAATCAGCCCAAGAAGCTCTTGAATTAAAATTAGTATACCGAGACTTCGAGTCATTATATTCGCCATTATTCCCTTATATCACTGCCTTATTGCTTTTCCTTTGGGATACTCCCGAAGCCGTCACGCTCTTGATGATACTTATTGAACTATTTGTTCTTTGGATTACGGTGATTACTTTCTCTTCTAAAAATCAATCTACCGATTTATTCAAAACATTAATTTATTTATTACTCCCTGGTCCTTTTATTTTTTGTGTCATTGGCGGACAAGAAGATATTTGGATGTGGGGCTTTGCTTGTTTGATCATTTATTGTTGGAAAAAACAAAAAACAGATTTCATATTAGGTATTGTCACGGGGCTTGGCTTATTATGCACTAAAGCTTTTTTTGTGTTATTTATTCCGCTGATATTTTTTAAAGTAAGAGACAAAGTCAAATTCTTTCTTGGTAATTTAGTAATAGGCTTACCTGTGCTTATTTTCTTATTGTATTATGGTGGTAATTCATTCTTGATGCCTATCCGTTTGGCTCAAGAGCCTATGGCTCCCAATGCTTGGTCTATTGCAAATCCTTTCATTTGGCATCTTAACCTAAGTGATAATATCAAGATAATCAACTGGATTGGCCTTTTTGTCATCCTAGTATTTGCCCTATGGCAGACTTATCTAAGCAGGAAATTAACCATTCAGGAATACATTCCTAAAATTTGGATAATTCTTTTTGGATTAATGATGGTGATACAAATCGGCTCGTATGCCAATTATGTTTTCATCTATTCTATGCCCCTGATTTTTGGCTTTAACTTTTTTAGTCGTAAAAGATTTATCGTCATTACTTTTCTGATACAATTCATTGCTTCTTTCCAGCCTTCGTTATGGTTTAGAATTGGTAAACCATTTCTTCAATTCAAGGATTTCTCTGAGATACGCTTTACAATGGAATACTTTTTCGAAATTATTATATTTATCGGTGTATTGTATTGGCTGAATCTGGCCATGAAAAAACAGGAAATTTAAAGGTTGACAAGTATAAAAAATGACTTTTATGCTTTGAATATGTAAACACAATTTTAATGGTAAAAATCTCAAACAAAATACTAATGAAAAAAAACTTTTTATTGCTTTGTACACTTTTATTTGGCTATAATTTCGCAATGGCTCAACAAAAAAAAGATCAAATCAAACTTGTTGTTAAAGAAAATGAAAACAAAGTAGATGTATTAGTGGACGATAAACCTTTTACAGCTTACTTCTATCCAAGCGATGCCATTCTAAAAAAACCCGTATTGTTCCCTATTCTTACTTCAAAAGGAACTACTATTACGCGTGGATATCCTTTTGCTACCCGTCCCGGAGAAAGAGTTGATCATCCACACCATGTAGGAATGTGGCTTAATTATGAATCTGTCAATGGATTTGATTTCTGGAACAATTCTACCGCTATTAAAGATCGTTCGAAATATGGGACTATTAAGCATACTGGTATCGTATCAAGCAAAGGCGGAGCAGGCAAAGCAAATTTATCTGTAACAGCCGACTGGATAGATACAGATGGAAAGGGTGCTACGCTTTTGAAAGAAAAAACAACGTATGTTTTTCATGCAAAAGGTAACCAACGCATTATTGACAGAATTACAACATTGACTGCTCAAGACCAAGAAGTTGTTTTTAAAGATGTAAAAGATGGCTTTTTTGCCATCAGAGTTGCGCGTGAATTAGAACACCCTTCTGACAAACCTGATGTTTTTGTAGATGCAAGTGGTATTGAAACCAAAGTGGATAAATTGGATAACACAGGCATTACGGGTAATTATAGAAGCAGTGAAGGAATTGAAGGCGAGAACGTTTGGAGTACTAGAGGTAAGTGGACAAATTTAGCTGGTAAAATCAAAGATGAAGATATTTCTATTGCTATCATCGACCACCCTAAAAATGTAAACTATCCTACGTTTTGGCATGCACGAGGCTATGGTCTTTTTGCGGCTAATCCATTAGGAGAGAAAGTTTTCAGTAAAGAAAAGAAAGAGTTGAACTATACGTTGGCACCCAAACAATCTGTTACTTTCCGCTATCGTACTGTAATCACTTCTGGAAAAGTTACTGACGAAACATTAAATAAATTAGCTGCAGATTTTGCTAAATAAACTATAGTAGATACTTCATACGTTTTATAAATAAAAAACGTATGAAGTATCTATTTTTAATATTATTCTGTGTTGTAAGCACTTCTTTTCAAACAGAATCTTCTTTTTATGAAGTCAATCCAAATGATTTCCTAAGCTCAGCAGCAGTCAATCAACCCATTGATGCTAGAAATCCCAATGAAGAATTACTTGATGCTACGCTATTTCATATAAGTAATTTACAGCGAAAGAAATATCATCTCCCACTCTTTTCTCATTCTTCTGTACTACATCAAGTAGCATCTGAACATTCAGAAGCAATGATTAATAAGAATTTTTATAGCCACGAAGACCCTTCTAGCAGAAGCAACAGAACTTTTGCCAAAAGAATCATGAATAAAACTAGTGAGTTTTCACAAATGGCTGAAAATATTGCCGAGTTTGATATTATTCAATCGAAAGACGATATGTTTTGTCTTATTGAACCTAAAAGAAAGGGGGGTGATTTTCAATACATTGATTGTAAAACAGAAAAAACATTGACGATGCAAACTTATAAAGAGTTGGCGACTAATATTGTAAATGAATGGATGGATTCGCCTGGGCACCGTGCTAATTTGCTCAATAAGAATTATAAAGTGATGGGCTGTGCAATCAGGTTAAGTAAAAATCCTTATAAATCACAAAATAGTCCTTTCAGCAGAATCACGCAAAATTTTGGGGGATAAAGTCCAGATAGACAAATACTTTCTGGATATTTTCTGTTTTTCAGGAAATTCACCTATTTGAATTGAAGCTCTTTTTGGTATCTTTGTAATTACACTAATTACCAATTAGGATTTAAAACATAAAATACATAGAATGAAATTAACTTTTTGGGGAGCTACGAGGCAGGTGACGGGTAGTATGTATTTACTTGAACTAGATGATGAATTTAAGATTCTGATTGATTGTGGAAGAAATATGGGTCGCGAAGTTGATTATTCACAACCAGTAAGTAATAAAGCATTTTTTCCATTCGAGGCCTCGCAAATAAACTTAGTTCTTCTTACACACGCACATATAGACCATTCTGGAAATATCCCCATGTTGTATCGTGAAGGTTATGAAGGGCAAGTACTTTGTACTTCTTCAACCGCCGATTTGACAAGCCTTTTGTTGTATGATGCAGCCAATCTGAACTTAAAAAAAGTAAAACAAGCAGAAGGAGATAGCAAAAAGAAGAAAAAGAAGATGGATAGGTTGCTCATCAAGGGCGATTTATATTTACAGAAAGACGTTGAAGATGCCATGAGTAACTTTGTTACACTTCAATTTCACAGACGATTCAGAATCGCCGATAATGCTTGGGTAACGTTTATTCCTGCTGGGCATTTATTGGGTGCGGCTCATATTATTATTGAAGTACAAGAAAATGGTGAGACCAAAAGTATCTGTTTTTCTGGTGATATCGGCAGAAAAGACTATCCTCTGCATATAGACCCTTCTACTGAAATTCCAGAGGTTGATTACTTATTATGCGAAACTACTTATGGGGGTAGATTGCACGAAGACAAAAAAACACCCGAAGAAGCCTTAGCTGAAATTATTCAGCGTACTTGTATTGATATTCCGGGCAGATTAATCATTCCAGCTTTTTCTATTGGTAGAACGCAAGCATTGCTTTATACCCTTAATAGATTATATTCTGAAAAAGGATTTACGCCTATTAAAGTATTCAGTGATAGCCCTTTAGCGTATGCGTCTACCAAGGTTTATCAAAAAAATATCAAACAGCTGAATAAACAAGCCCGAGATTTTTATGAGGAAAATGATTCTTTATTTGATTTTGAAAATTTACAATATATTCAAAGTGAAAAATCAAGTAAGGCTATTTCTAATTATGCTGAGCCTTGCATTATTATTTCAGCTTCGGGAATGATTTCTGGAGGGCGAGTAGAACAACACATTGCAGCCAATATCAACAATGTATATTGTACTATTCTGTTGGTAGGCTATTCATCTGAAGGAACATTGGGATGGCGCTTGATGAACGGACAGAAGTCGCTGAAAATCAAAGATGTAGAATATCAAGTTTTAGCAAATGTTGAAAAAATTGATATTTTCTCGGGTCATGGAGACCAACAGGATTTAGTGAATTTTGTCAAGAAACAATCTCCTAAAAAGCTTAAAAAAGTGTTTTTAATTCATGGAGAAGAAGATAGTATGAATACTTTCAAGACTTTGCTTGAAGACGAAGGATATTCAAATATTGAAATTCCAGAAATGGGACAAGAATATATTTTATAATAGATTAAAAGGCTGGTCAAATCTCAAAAATTTGGTCAGTCTTTTCTTTTAGGTTGATATTTGTCTAATTTTGCGTGAATATTTTTAAAACTTCAGTTTTATTCGCTGAATTTTACCTTTCTAAAATAGTCAACGGATAATTTAATAACCGTAAAAAACTAAATATGCGTACTTTACTAGATTTTGAAAAACCTATTGCCGAGCTTGAAGCTAAGTTAGCTGAAATGAAAAAATTGGCAATTGATAATAATGTAGATGTGTCTTTAGCTGCCTCACAGTTGGAAGCCAACATCGAAGAGCTAAAAAGAGAAACATTTACTAATCTAACTCGCTGGCAAAGAGTTCAACTTTCTCGTCATCCTGAACGCCCTTATACGTTAGACTATATCGAAAACATCTGTGATGAGTTTATCGAGATTTTCGGAGATAGAAATGTAGGTGATGATAAAGCGATGGTGGGTGGTTTTGGTAAAATTGGTGACCAAACAATTATGTTCATTGGTCAGCAAAAAGGAAAAAATACTAAGCAACGCCAATTACGTAATTTTGGAATGCCAAACCCAGAGGGCTATCGTAAAGCGTTACGCTTAATGAAAATGGCAGAGAAATTTGGCAAACCAATCGTTACTTTGATTGATACACCTGGTGCATTTCCCGGCTTAGAGGCAGAAGAACGCGGACAAGGCGAAGCCATTGCTAGAAACATTCGTGATATGTTTATGTTAAAAGTACCTGTAATTTGCATAATCATTGGCGAAGGTGCTTCTGGTGGGGCTTTAGGGATTGCGATTGGTGATAGAGTGTTGATGCTCGAAAACTCATGGTATTCTGTAATTTCTCCAGAAAACTGTTCAACTATTTTATGGAGAACATGGAATTTTAAAGAGCAAGCAGCCGAAGCATTGAAACCAACGGCTACGGATATGTTGAATAATGGTTTAGTAGATGGCATTATTCCAGAACCATTAGGCGGTGCACATCTTGACTATCCGACAATCAGTCAAACTGTAAAAGACGTGATACTTAAAACGATTTCTGAACTTCAAAACATTAGCCCTGCCGAAAGAATCAATCAAAGAATTGAGAAATTTGGCAACATGGGTGTATATAATCAGTGAAAAATATCATCTTCGACTTAGGAAACGTAATCATAGATATTGACTTTGAAAGAACATTTAAGGCTTTTACAGAGATTTCAGAAAATGTAAACTGGAAAGAAAGTGAAAGAATTTTGAAAGAAAAGCAAATTTGGTCTAGATACGAAAAAGGACATCTAAGCGATGCTGAATTCAGGGCAGAAATTAGAGAAGAGTTAAAAATCACGGCCAGTGACGAAGATATTGATAAGGCATTTTGTGCATTATTGATGGATATTGACCCTGCAAGGATTGAACTCCTCAAAAAATTAGCGACAAAATATCAAATTTATATTCTTTCCAATACTAGCAATATTCATTTTTTGGAAGTAGAAAGAATTTTAGAGCGCGCTACAGGCATCAAGCGTTTTAGTGATATTTTTCACTATGTTTTTCTTTCGTATGAAATGGAAAAGCTAAAACCTGAAGTGGACATCTACGAAGCGGTGTTAAGTCATGCTAATCTGATAGCTTCTGAAACCTTATTCTTGGATGACCTGTTAGTAAACTTAGAAGGAGCAGCTGCAATAGGAATTCAAACAAAGCAAATTGTTCCTCAAGAATTTACGATTTTAGATTTATTTTCAAATGAAGTATAAAACAGAGATTATCCAAGCGGTTCTTTTCATCGTTACTTTAATAACAACAACCTTGGCAGGTGCAGAAGCAATGACTGCCAAGGCTTTTTTCTTTTTTCCCGAACCTTATCTTCTACATTTTCCTGAAGACTTTTGGCAAGGCTTTCAATTCTCTATTCCATTTTTAGCATTCCTCACTTGCCACGAATTTGGACATTATTTTACGGCAAGGTATTATAATATCAAAACTTCCCTCCCCTATTATATTCCAATGTGGTTGAGTGTTCTAACGGACATAGGTATTGGAACATTGGGAGCTGTCATTCGCATCACTGGGAAAACACGTTCAAGAAAACAATATTTCGATATTGGCATTGCTGGCCCTTTAGCGGGTTTTGTTGTAGCCTTAGGCGTGTTATATTATGGGTTTACTCATTTGCCTCCCTTTGAACATATTTTCACTGTACATCCTGATTATCAACAGTTTGGGAGAAATTATCCTACAGAGGTAATGAAAATCCCTAAATTTATGAATAATCAATTAGTATTGGGGGATAATCTATTGTTCAAATTCTTTAAAAACTACGTAGCAGACCCTGCTCTTTTACCTCCCAATTTTGAAATCATGCACTATCCGTTGATTTGGGCAGGATATTTAGCCTTGTTTTTTACAGCCCTCAATTTATTTCCAATTGGTCAATTAGACGGCGGGCATATTCTTTATGGGCTAATAGGCAAAAAGAAATTTAATATTATCTCTCCTATTATTTTTATCGGTTTTGCTTTTTTTGCTGGATATGGAATGTTTACCATTGCCGACATTAAAAACATAGGGCCAACAGGATACTATAAATCTGAATCTGATTTCTTTACATGGCTGTTGGGATATGTATTATTTTTGAGAATTTGTTTTTCAAGAATCTCAGAAAACCAGCTTACCTCATGGGTATTAAGCTTAAGCGTTATCGTTGCACAATTTATATTGAGTTATATTCCGTCTTTGGCAAGCATTCAAGGATTTTCAGGTTTCTTTCCTTTTTTGTTTTTACTAGGCAGATTTTTGGGGATATATCATCCAGAAGTAGAAATAGATGAACCTTTAGATTTCAAACGACATTTATTAGGGTGGCTATCATTACTTATCTTTATCCTTTGTTTCACGCCATACCCATTTATGCAAATTGATTTTTCTGCTAAATAATTGACTATCGATATTGAATCAGTTAATTTCAGTAAGAAAAACGAAAGTCTGTTACACAAAACTTAATTTTCAATTCTCATTATAATGTTTAATTTTTTATTCAAATTCCTTTTCAAGTTAGCAGGTTGGAAACTTGTTGGCGAATTTCCAAAATATATCAAAAAAAGTATTTTGATTGTAGCTCCACACGCAAAATCAGTCGATTTCCCTGTGGGAATTGGTGCCAGAGCTGCTATTGGTGTAAAAATGGGTTTTCTTGGAAAGAAAGAATTATTTGAAGGGCCATTTGGTTGGATGTTTTATTGGCTGGGTGGTTACCCCGTAGATCGTTCAAGCAATAATCAGGTTGTAAAAGCTGTCACTACTTTATATAATTCAAAAGAAGAATTACACCTTGTAATTGCGCCTGAGGGAACGAGAAAAGATGTTGATAAATTAAAAATGGGCTTTTACTTTATCGCTAAAAACGCTGACATACCCATTGTGATGATTGGTTTTGATTATTCCATCAAAGCAATTGTTATCAGCGAGCCTTTTTATACAACGGCTGACTCCCATGCCGATTTAAAGCAAATTGCTTTGTTTTTTGATAAGATTGGTGGGTATAAGAAAAGCTGGATAAGTAATTACTTAAAATATTAACAAACATGAGTCATCCCGAATTTTTCCTAAAATTGTGCGTTTGGGAGACAATTTGAGAGGTTTTCTACTTATTATTGTCTAGTCCTTACTTTTCTTTCCTTGATGAAAGAAAAGTAACAAAAGAAAATCAAGAATTCCTAAACTCGCTCCGCTCAAACAGTAGGAATTCGGGATTCATCAATCATAAAGAAGCGGTCGAAAAACTAATTTCGACCGCTTTTTTATGATTTTAAAATTCGGGGTGACTCATGTTTGTGATTGATGCAAAACGAATTCCTACTGTTTGAGCGATAGCGAGTTTAGGAATTCTTGATTTTTTTGTTACTTTTTGCATCAAGGCAAAAAGTAAGGACGAGAATATATTACAAAAACTTAAAATCATCTAAAACTCATTATTATAAATAAAATTCGGGATGATTCATGTTTATTATAACTCTTGCGGTTGTTTTAAATAATTTACCATCAAAGCACCTGCTTTTTCAGAAGCTCCTTTGGTGCCGAGTAAATTTCTAATTTCTTCATAACCTTTTAATTGTTCTTCTCGGCTTTCTTTATTAACCGTTATTTTTGTCAATTCAGCCTGTAGGTTTTCTTTGGTCAAATCATATTGGAGTAATTCCGTCACTACTTTTCGTCCTGCAATTAAATTTACTAACGAAACAAATGGTACCCTAATTACTCGTTTATAAACCTGATAGGCTGCCCAACCGCCACGATAACAAACTACTTGGGGAATATTAAACAAAGCGGTTTCAAGCGTTGCAGTGCCAGAAGTAACCAAAGCGGCATCAGCTACTGACAACAGATTATAGGCATCATCAACGACAATTTTTACAGGAAAAATAGATTGCCAACGAGCATACAACTCTTTAGGTAAATTAGACACCGCACCAATAACAAATTGATAATCAGGGAATAAATATACTTGTGTAAGCATTACCGATAACATTCCTTCAATCTCTTGCTTTCTACTGCCTGGCAATAAAGCGATAATAGGTTTCTGTCCTAGTCGTGCTTCTTTTCTAAAATCTTTCGCAGGCTGAAAGTCGGCAATGGCATCAAACAACGGGTTTCCTACATAATCAACATCATAATCATACTTTTTGAAAAAGTCTTTTTCAAAAGGGAAAATGACGAATAATTTATCCACATACTTTTTCAGATTCAAGGCGCGCGACTGATTCCAAGCCCATACCTTTGGCGAAATATAATAGAATGTCTTGATGCCTTTTAATTTAGCAAATTTGGCAACACGCATATTAAAACCTGCGTAATCAATCAAGATAACCACATCGGGCTGAAAAGCTAAAATATCTTTTTTACAAAAATTAAAGAAGCCAATAATCGTAGGAAGATTTTTTACGACCTCGAAAAATCCCATAAAGGCAAGGTCTTTGTAATGTTTTACAATTTCTGCCCCAGCGGCCTGCATCATATCACCTCCCCAAGCTCGGATTTCAGCATCATTGTCATGTTTACGAATACCTTTAATCAAATTCGAGCCGTGTAAATCTCCCGAACGTTCACCAGCGATGATATAATATTTCATTTGATTTTGGATTGCAGATTTCGGATTCCTGAATATTTTTGGTATGCTATTAATACCTACATCTTTAAATCCGACATTCAAAATAAGCGTTATTCTTCACCAAAATATTCTACAAAATTCTTTTGAGTTTCGTACAATTTTAAGCTATACAATTTAGCAGTAGACGAAGCTTCTAAAATTTTAGGGGCTAATATTTTCCAAATCTCCATGACAAAAATTTCACAACTTGCCATTTTGCCTTGCATAAAATCTACATCAAGATTAAGATTTTTATGATCAACTTTCTCTATGACTTCTTGTTTGATGATATCTCCTAACACCTTTAAATCAATTACAAAACCAGTATCAAGGTCGGGTTTGCCTTTTACGGTAACAATCAATTCAAAATTATGACCGTGCCAGTTTACATTAGCACAAGGACCAAAAACTTCACGATTCTTTTCCTCAGACCAGCTCAGATTATACAACCTGTGTGCTGCATTAAAATACTCTTTACGACTTACATAAACCATTGTTTTCAGTGTTTACAAGTGAAGGTATCCTTGGGAAAACAATAGCAATAGATACCTATAAATATGAATAGTCCGCAAAATTACGATGAATTTATTCTCAAAAAAATTAATTGTGCGAATATCCCGCTTTCCTGAATAAATTCAATTTCTAATATTAAGCATTTTTACTTATCTTTTTTGAACAAATTCAGTAAAGAACTTAATTATAAAAGTAAAAAACTCACACAAATCTTTGAAAAATTATATTTTTTCCAAAATCTGTGTATAGTTTAAATGGAAACTTAATTTTAATTTTGATAGTTTTTTAAATTTACCTAACACGTATAAATACAATTATTATAATTGCTACTCTATGATTATTGTTACGGGTGCCGCAGGATTTATTGGAAGTTGCCTGATTCAGCGTTTGAATCAAGATAATTTCAATTATATCATCGCCGTTGATGATTTTTCTGATGAACAGAAAAATAAAAATCTTGATGGTAAAAAAATTCAAGAAAGGGTGGACAGAGAACACTTTTTTGAATGGCTAGACGCAAATTATCAGGAAGTTGAGTTTTGTTTTCACATCGGTGCGAGAACAGATACTACTGAATTCAATGTTGATATTTTTAACAAATTGAATTTAAACTACTCAAAGAAAATCTGGAAGAAATGTCATGACTATCAAATCCCTTTAGTATATGCCTCATCAGCAGCTACTTATGGATTAGGTGAATTAGGTTATGATGACAACGAGTCTTTAATTCCTCAATTAAAGCCTTTGAATCCTTATGGAGAATCTAAGAATGATTTTGACATTTGGGCTTTAAAACAGGAAGAACAACCATTCTTTTGGGCTGGGTTGAAGTTCTTCAATGTGTATGGACCAAATGAATTTCACAAAGGTCGCATGGCTTCTGTCATTTGGCATACCTTCAACCAGATTAAAAATACTGGTATGATGAAATTATTCAAATCGCATAATGAAAACTATAAGGATGGAGAGCAAATGCGCGATTTTGTATATGTAAAAGACGTTGTAGAAGTATGTATTTATTTGATGCACCATCGTCGTAATTCTGGTGTTTACAACCTTGGTTCAGGCAATGCACGTACTTTCTTAGATTTGGTTAAAAATACATTCAAAGCCTTGGATGTTCCTGAAAATATTTCATTTATAGATACTCCTGAAGATATTAGAGATAAATATCAATATTTTACAGAAGCAAATATGTCGAAACTTCAATCAATAGGATATGATAAAAACTTTACAACATTAGAAGAGGGCGTGAATGATTATGTTCAAAATTATTTAGCTATCGAGCAATATTATTAGTAGTTGTTAGCTATCAGTTTTGAGCTATGAGCAATGAGTTAACAATAAATAAAAATTCCAAGTTGAAAATTCAACTTGGAATTTTTATTTGATAGTCTATGTAAAATATAAGACATCATTCACAAATCTTTATTATGAAGGATACTCTATTTGTTCCCCTGTTTGTTTGAAGCCTTTATCTTCAAACAGTTTCTTCCACCCTTCGCTCATAAAACCCACTCCATAGCCAATTAGTTGTACAAATACAGCAATAATACTAAGCAAACCTACTTCAACACTTTTATTCTTAATCGTTGAATCAAGAAAGTTAAGCAATATATAAATGCCTAAAATTATGATTCCAAGGTAAAAGAAAGGCGTAAAAATAAAATACCACAATGGTATCGAGAAGCATCCCAGTGTAAAAGCCATCGGGAAAGTATGTACTAGTTTTAATTCTTTAGGGAAATATCGGCTGATATTGATGCGGGCTTTACCGAAAAATCTAAGCTGACGGTAGAATTGAACAAAACTGGTTCTTCGTTTATGATATATAAAGGCCTCTGGAATTAGCCCAGACTTAAAGCCTAGCGAAATAGCCCTGATACTAAACTCGATATCTTCGCCCATTCGAGTGATGATAAAGCCTTTTGTTTTTTCATAGACCTCTCTCGAAAGTCCCATGTTAAAACTTCGTGGATGAAAAGTACCTCCTAAATTCTTTTTACTTCCACGGATTCCTCCTGTAGTAAAAATAGAAGTCATAGAATAACTAATGGCTTTTTGAATGGGCGTAAAATTCGGATGGTCACGGTCGGGTCCACCATAGAGATCTAAATAGTCAGTATTTAATTGGTTTTCAACAATTGACAAATAATCATTTTCAATCAGTGCATCTGAATCAAGAATGATAAAATATTCGCCTGTGGCTTTACTAAAACCAGTATTCCGAGCAAAGCCTTGTCCAGTATTTTGTTGGTAATAATAATGAATATCTAGCTTTTCTTTAAACGTTTTTACAACCTCCTCACATTTAGTAACCGAACCATCTTCAACAATCACTACTTCAAAATGAGTATATGTTTGCTTAACCAAACACTGGAGCAACTCCTCCACTTCATCAGGACGATTATAAACAGGAATAATAATAGAATATTTGCGCATCAGGGATTTTTAAATTTGAAGGCAAATTTCGTTGTTTTTACATACAATGTAACAAAATGTAATGAGTTTTATGGAGGAAAATATAAAACCTAAGGTTTTACTTCCCTAACTTCTTTCTCCTTAACAGTCATTTCCCAATCACCAAAGCTACCATATAAAACAAATGAGCCAAATCTAAATTTATCCACTAGTTCTGTACCTTCAGAAACAGAATCAAAAAACTCTTTATCTACGGGCAATTCAAACTCTACTGCATTGACAGCATCTTTGATGTGCTTCTTGATACTTAGCGAAAAATGGGACTGCTTCAAGCGAATCTTTAAGATGTACTTGGGAGCATTGGCAAAACCGTTCGCTTTCATCGCTTTTAACTGTTCAGATAGCGCAGCATTTTCTTGTTTGAGGGCTTGTACTTCAGCATTATTGCCACATGATGTAAATAGTATTGTACCAATCAAAAATAGATAAATTGAGTTTTTCATGTTTGTTTAAAATAATTGAGTGAGTTAGCGAATGAGTGAGTTAGTGATTAATCACTTTAACTCATTACTTGATATAACTTATTGATAACTATTAAACACTAAAATTGAATGCCAGTGTTTCTTGCATATTACTTAATATCAGGAAACTATATAAACTTTTTTAGATAATGTAAGCTCATAAGTACTTGCGTTGTAATTTGCAGAAAAATCCTTACAAATGAAATATAAAATGCTGGTGTTAGATATGGACGACACCCTACTTTCTGATGAACATCTGATTTCTGATAAGAATAAAGAGATGATTCTAAAAGCCCAAGAAAAGGGTGTTTATGTAGTTTTAGCTTCTGGCAGACCCACTCCTGCGATGACAACTTATGCCAAAGATTTATCTTTAGATACCTATGGTTCTTATATATTGTCTTATAATGGTGGGGTGATTACAGATATGACGAATAATGAAGTATTATTCGAGCAAAGCATTAGTACCGAGCATATTCATGAGCTATATGACTTTAGTGTGGAAAATAATGTACACATTTTAGCATATCACGATGGGGCAATTATTACGGAATCTGAATCGGAATATATCAACTTGGAAGCTCGCCTTACTGGAATGCCACTTCGTAAAGTAGCCAATTTTAAGGAGGCTATCACCGCTCCTTCTGTAAAATGCCTGATGCTTGAAGAACCTGAATACTTGGCGAGTGTAGGTACAAAATTAAAAGCCCAAATTAATCATAAAAGTATCACGACTTCTAAGCCTTTTTTCTTAGAAATCATGCAGAAAGGTATCGATAAGGCCGCTAGTTTAGCAAGATTGGCCGAACGGTTAAATATCCATGCCGATGAAATCATCGCAGTGGGTAATGCCAATAACGATTTGTCAATGATTGAATACGCTGGACTAGGTGTATGGGTTGATAATGTGACGCCTGAGATTCGTCATAAAGCTGATGTGATTGTAGCATCGAACAACGATAATGGAGTGGCTGAAGTCATTGAACGTTATATATTGAATTAAGTAAAAACTGAGAGTGATGAGTTAATAGCTTTTCATCGCTGCGGTTCAAAAGATGGATATACGTTAACATCGTTTATTTTACATTTACGATTTAACAGCTTGATGAATTTGTACCTCAGATACAAATTCATCAAGCTATTTTTTTTCCTCCTCCCTCCTATTTTTCTACTCAATTCTGCTCAACATTTCTACATAGCCTAACTAAATTTTGCATGAGTATACGCTGAACTACCGTTTAATAAAAATTAGAAGCAAAAATGCCTATTTTATTTGACCTGACTACGATAAATATATAGTTTTACTCAAAATTAAATCATTGATAATCAATGACAAACATCTTATAATACCTTCGTAAATCAATAATTATTTAAAAAACCTTTTCTCAAAACTGTCACGATTATGAAAATTCTAAATCATTTACTTTATACTGATGATGGTAAGCAGGTAAGCTATCGTCCTACTCCTAACAAAGCAGGAAAATACACTCCTTCTTATTTGGTGATGCATTATACCGCCGCTACTAAAGCTTCGGGCTCTATTGCTTGGTTTTTGAATCCTACGGCCAAGGCTTCTGCCCATTTGGTGATTGATAGAGACGGTACGATTACACAGTTTGCCCCTTTTAATATCATCACTTGGCATGCTGGTGTAAGTCAATGGAATGGCTTGAACGGATTAAATAGTTATTCAATAGGCATCGAATTGGTAAACGGTGGTAAGTTAGCCAAACAAGGAGGTAAATGGGTTTGTCCCGTAGATAAAACCACTGTAGCTGACAATGATGTAATTATTGCCAAACATAAAAATGAAACGTCTGAAAATGGATGGCAAGAATATTCAGAAAAACAGTTGTCAGTAGCAATAGATGTTGCGACTTTGCTAGTAAAAACTTATCAGTTAAAAGATGTAATAGGTCATGAAGACATTGCTCCTTTTAGAAAAAGCGACCCAGGTCCCGCTTTTCCAATGGCAAGCTTTAAATCCAAAGCAATGGGCCGTAAAGATGCTACTTTAGATTTGTATAAGACGAGTACTAATGTAAATATACGGAAAGGAGCAGGAACACAGTTTGAAACCATTACAGATATGCTACCAACCAATACAAAAGTAACTGTATTGAAACGTGAAGGAACGTGGAGTTTTGTAGAAGTATTAGACATCGTTCATGGGCTAAATGATATAGAAGGCTGGGTAAGTTCGAAATATTTGGTTAAGTAAATAAGTAGTCATGGGTCAGAAACTGTGTTGTCGAAGATTTTGACTACAAATAAATCAAAAAAATTCATTAAAAACCTTCAAGAATCTTGAAGGTTTTTTTTGTATTCCTACGTTAATCTATGCTATCAACCACTCATACTATTTTCTTGATATTTAATACGATAACAACCATTTGTAAATAAAAATTATACTATTATTGTGATATCATTTTAATATCAAAATAATTACTTCTATGAACACTGAAAAAAACATTAATCCATTTAATGGATACGTTGCCCTTTTTGTTTTATTATTAAGTTTTGGGTTCTTGATTTTCGGAATTGTTTACAAACATCCACTTGATGCTACTGTGGCGTGTATTTTGCTTTTATTGATAGCAAAAGGTTTTATTATTATTAGTCCGAACACTGCTAAGGTACTTTTGCTATTTGGTAATTATAAAGGAACAATTAAGCAAAATGGTTTATTTTGGATTAACCCCTTTTATGCTCGTACAAGTTTGTCTATGAAAGCTCGAAACTTTGAAAGCGATAAGGTAAAAGTGAATGATAAAATGGGTAATCCTATTCTAATAAGTGTTATTTTAGTGTGGAAGGTAGAAGACACCTTTAAAGCTATTTTTGATGTCGATAACTATACTAGCTTTATTAAAATTCAAACAGATTCGGCTGTTAGAAAATTAGCAGGCTCTTTCCCTTACGATCATTTTGAGGACGAAATGGCAACAATAACGTTGAGTACCAACTTTGATGACATCAATAATGCCCTTGAAAACGAAGTAACGGAGAGATTAGAAATTGCGGGTATCAAAGTAATAGAGGCTAGAATTGCCTATTTAGCTTACGCTCCTGAGATTGCACATTCAATGTTAAGACGTCAACAAGCTTCTGCTGTCGTGGCGGCACGTCATAAAATTGTAGAAGGGGCTGTTGGTATGGTAGAAAGTGCATTAACCTTATTAAGTGCTAAAAATATCATTACTTTTGATGAAGATAAGAAAGCTACAATGGTAAGTAATTTGATGGTGGTGTTATGTGGCGACAGCGAAACCAAGCCTGTAATCAATACAGGCACTTTAAATCAATAAGTTATGGCTGAAAAAAAATCTTTTGCCTTGCGAATAGATGCTGAAATGATGAAAGCCATTGAAAAATGGGCGGCAGATGAATTCAGAAGTGTGAATGGGCAAATTGAATGGATGTTGAACAAAAGCCTGAAAGATGCCAAAAGGATAAAAAACAAGGATAATTCGACAAATTAAAGATTAAACTATAAGGGATAAAATCATGATGATTTTATCCCTTATAATTTTTATAAATAACGAAGCCACTTCTTTTCTGGATTATCCATTTTGTAATTACCATACCATTCACAAAGAGGATACATTACAATAACTACACTTATCCATACCAAATAAATGCCTGATAAATCAAGTCCCGATTTTCCTGTTGGTCTACCAAAGGTAAAAGTTGCAAAATTCAATTCCTCCCACGTAAAACCTTGTATAAATAACAAAGCTATCATCAACCCATGGATTAGATACCAGTGAATGAGGTAATAAAACAAAGGTACTTTACCATAAACTGAAATAATTTTCACAAACTTACCCTTTAGTCCCCCAACATAAGAAAGCACCACTATCATTACCCCCAACGTAAGAAAGGTGTATAAAAATGAAGGAGGGTATTTGCTTACATTGATAAACGATAGGAAAGTATAGGTAGGATTTTTCTGTACTGACCATTTGCTCAAATCTCCATATAAATTGCTGTATCTCACTACCGCAAAAATTACAAGCATTGATGCGCCTATTACCAATAAAGTTCTTTTCCTTTTTTGGAGAGGAAAATCGAAAATAAGTCCTGCAGCATAGCCCACTAGCATAATTCCAAACCAAGGAATAATTGGATATGAAACCACAAAGGTAAAATCTGGCATCAATGGAAATGCATTTAACGCAAAAAGATAAGTGGCAACAAACTTTAAATCAGGATTTTGGATAGCGGAAGGTAGTGGCGTTATTAAATCATGCGTTAGTATAATCAATAAGCCTAATATCCCAAGTACCTTGGCTGGTAGCCTCACTAAAATAGCCAACAATACAAACCCAAAACCAATGGCTGCAATTACTTGTGATAATATAATTCCAAAATTGATATCAAACCAAATTCCAAAGTTTACGATAGTATATTCTAATAATATTAACCACAACCCTCGGCTAAGTAAAAACCATTGGGTTTGTCCAATATTTTCTTTGTTCTTAAGAGAAATATACACCGAAGTGCCAGATAAAAAAACAAAGGTGGGAGCACAAAAATGAGTGATAAATCGAGTAAAAAACAGAAACGGAGTAGTTGTCACCAAATCTGTTGGGTTCTGAGCAATAGCATCTACGTGCATTAAATCCCTAACGTGATCTAAAGCCATAATTACCATTACCAAACCTCTCATAAAGTCAATTGAATGTATACGCTTATTCATAAATTAAAATGTTTATTTTTAAATTTATGATAATTATTCTTTTAATCAAAAATGGAATAAATAAAAAATTTATCTGGTGTGTTAAGTTTACAATTAGATAACGATACTTTTATGATAATAAGTTTTAACCTCCTCGCTATTCTCTCAATCATTCTTTCAATTCTTCCTCACTGTTGGTCAAGCAAATGTTCATTTAGCCGTAAACAATTTGTTAAATGTTCTTTATCAAAAATCTAATACTGCTTTGTGGGATTCCTTCATTTTAGTGTAGATTTTTTTCCACAGTTGTGCGTTAATCTAAATGGAACACTTTTTTCAAGGGTCTTAGTATATTAAAATCAAACAATTTATATTTATGAAAAAGGTACTAATTATTCTATCTGCTTTATTTATGATGGTTTCGTGTAATTCAACCTCTAAAACAGAAATAGAGCAAGCCAAACAAATGGCTATCGATTCGATACAAAATGTGGAGGCACTTAAATTAGCAAAGCAAATGGCTATTGATTCTATGAAAATTCAGGCCGCTAAACAAGCAAGCATTGATTCTATAAAATATGTCACTGAATTAAAAAGCACAAAAAGCGTATCAAGCAAGGTTTCAGCAGGAGGACAAAAAACTACCACTGAGAGCGTGAGTACTACTAGTTCTTCAACAGTTGTGAAAAAGAAAAAAATGAGTGGTGCTGTTAAAGGAGCATTGATTGGTGCGGGTGTGGGTGCTGTGTCAGGTGCTGTTATTTCTAGAAATAATAAACCTTTGAAAGGTGCATTAATTGGTGGAGTTATTGGTGCTGGCGTGGGTGCTGGTACAGGTGCTATTATAGATGCTAAAAACAAACCTAAAAATTAGCGGATAAATTTGTTATCAATAAAAAACGTCAAAGGTTTTCTAGGAAAGAAAAATCTTTGACGTTTTTTATTGTATTCGCTTTACCTTTGCAGAAAAACCATCCGCATGAATCAATCACTTATCAAAACAGCCATTAATAAAATACTTAAAGAAGGAGGCGATAGCAATTACTTTGTAATCAACATTACGAAAGATTATTATATTCAAGCTGCTAGTTCAAAAGGTGCAGAAGATGTGTTTTGTGAGGCTGTGTCCAATCAATATTTACCTCAAGCAAGTAAGCTGTCGACCGACCAATTAAATAAACTAAATGAAATCGGCTGGAAAAAGCCTACTGAAAGCAATGTTAATTTTTTTCTGGAACTTCCTGCCGACAATGATGTCGCTATTAATTTTTTAACAAACTTTTTAGCTTCGACTATTACAGCAGTTTATTCATCTGAAAATATCACTAAAGAATCTTTCGAATTTCATTTAGAATAATATTATTGATTTCTTAGAAAAGTTAAATTATTGTTTTAAAGAATAAGGCATTTTATATCTTCTCCTGTCAGCATTTTTCTACCCTCACCCAACTAAGTATTTATTCTTATTAATTTCTTAACCTGATATACAATTTATCGGGTTATTTTTGTCCTTTAATCTTTCTACTAAAAACTTCTACGTAAAATCGTGTTCAATTAACACTAATATATTAATATATATTCAAGATATATTAATATATTATAAATCTAATTATTGAAAAAAGATACCAGCTAATAAATTTTTGGTCATTTTAAGGCTTAAAAGCCAAAATTTAAGCATTTCGATATTGTAATTTTAAAAAAAATATTGAAATTAGCAGAAGTACAATTATGAAAAGGTAATAATTAACTTAAGATAAGTTGAGTATAAACCTTTGATTTTTAGACAAATTTGCGTCTAGTTTGTAATTTTTAATATCCTTAAAAACTACTATAAAGATATCATAAGTTAATTTATTATATTTTATTTTTGTATTACTAACCATTTATATTTAAACTTTTTTACTTGGGATTTGAACGTTGAATTCATTTTCCAAACCATTAACACACGCGATAAATTATGACAAGCTTATTGAACAATCCGCTTGTATTGTCCATACTGGCAATACTGGCTTTACAGGCATTCTTTCTTTTGTTCTATTTTTTAAGAAAGACATCTGTTAACAAATGTCCTAGCTGCGGGAACTTGCACTGCGATAGAGTAAAGAGACCTTTTTATATTAAGATATTCCTATCTTACTTCTCAGACATAAAATACTATAACTGCCCTAGCTGTGGCTCTAAATTTTTCATTGTACAGTCCAAAGATAAAACCATTGATGAAAATCAAAAATTTCTAAAGGTTTAATCGCTAGTTTTAAATAAAAGTTATTAAATAGAAAATCTCTTCATATATCAGGTGCTTGTTAGCAGTATTGATGTATGAAGAGATTTTCTTTTGGTCACAAAAAAAAAGTTTTAACCCTAATTTTTTATAAATCAATTTCTTAACTTTAAGAAATTATTTTCTTTTTAAAAGAATTTGTTGTATTAAATAAATTGTGTTACATTTACACAATCTATTTCAATACAACAGGAATGCTTCAAAAATACACACATGATACTAGGATTCTCTTAGCCATCGACTGCATAATTTTCGGCTTTGATGGTGAAGAATTAAAATTACTCTTGATTAAACGAAACTTTGACCCCGAAAAAGGAAAATGGTCGTTGATGGGAGGATTTTTGAATGAAACCGAAGATTTGGAAGAAGGAGCAAAAAGAGTATTGAATGAATTAACTGGGCTTGAAAATGTGTATATGGAACAACTTCAAGCTTTCGGCGAAATCACGCGTGACCCAGTAGAACGGACTGTTTCTGTCAGTTTTTTTGCCTTGATTAATATTCATGCCCACGACTCTGAACTATCACGTTCGATGAATGGATATTGGTTCAATTTTAAAGACAAACCTGATTTAATTTTTGATCATAACAAAATGGTTAATATGGCGCTTTCTCAGTTACGCTACAAAGCTGCCTTACATCCACTTGGTTTTGAGTTATTACCTGAAAAATTCACGATTCCTCAATTACAAAAACTGTATGAGGCTATTTATGATATGAATCTTGACCGTAGAAATTTTAGCAGAAAAATCATTTCTACAGGTTTATTAATTGATACAGGTGAAAAAAACGAAAATTCTGCGACCAAAAAAGCAATGCTTTACCAACTTGACGCCGAAAAATATAAAAACAATTTCAACGATTTCCACAACTTTATTTCTGACTTTAAATGGTAAAATGATTTGAAAAATTGATGATATTATTCAATCATCTTGTCAGTCCATTACATAAATATTTTTTAATAACTTTTATTACAATTGTGTCATGATGACACGAAAATTATTTAACCAATGAAAAACCAATACGTCATCGGTGTTGATTATGGAACAGACTCTGTTCGTTCAGTATTAATTGATACTTCAAACGGTAAAGAAATTAGCCAATCTGTTTTTTATTATCCAAGATGGAAAGCTGGGAAATATTGTATTCCTGCTAAAAACCAGTTTCGTCAACATCCTTTAGATTATCTTGAAGGCTTAGAAAGCACTATTAAAGATTGTTTAGCAAAAGCACCACAGGTAAATCCTGCATCAGTAAAGGGTATTTCAGTGGATACTACTGGCTCTACTCCTGTTGCGGTTGACAAAGCTGGTACTCCTTTGGCATTAACAGCGGGGTTTGAAGAAAATCCAAATGCAATGTTTGTACTTTGGAAAGACCATACTTCGGTGAACGAAGCGGCTGAAATCAATCAGGTTTCTCGTACTTGGGGTGGGGTTGATTACACGCAATTTGAAGGTGGCATCTATTCTTCAGAATGGTTCTGGGCAAAAATTTTACACATTACTCGTGAAGATGATAGCATTGCAACATCTGCCTATTCGTGGATGGAACATTGCGACTGGATTCCTGCTGTATTAATTGGTAGTGATGATGTTGATGCTGTAAAGAGAAGTCGTTGTGCGGCTGGGCATAAGGCGATGTGGCATGAGTCATGGGGAGGTTTACCTTCAGAAGAATATTTAGGAAAATTTGATAGTCGTTTGGCTGCATTGCGTTCACGACTATTTGAAGATACTTATACAGCCGATGTTTCAATGGGCAATTTATGCCAAGCTTGGGCTGATAAATTAGGCTTAACGACCGATACCATCATTTCTGTAGGAACTTTTGATGCACACGCTGGTGCAGTAGGTGTTGAAATTGAATCTGCTACGTTAGTAAAAGTAATGGGTACTTCTACTTGCGATATGATGGTTGCTCCTTTTGATGAAATTGGCGACAAACTAGTTCGTGGTATTTGTGGTCAGGTAGATGGTTCTATTATTCCAGGGATGTTAGGCTTAGAAGCAGGACAATCTGCTTTTGGTGACTTATTGGCTTGGTTTAAAAACCTAACGATGTGGTCGGTACAAAACGCTGATATTGCACCAGAAATTAAGCAACAAATTGAAGATTCTATCATTGTAAGTCTTTCAAAAGCAGCGGCGGCGATACCAATTTCTGAAAAGAACGTTGTTGCCTTAGACTGGGTAAATGGTAGAAGAACACCTGATGCTAACCAAGCGTTGAAAGGTGCCATTATGGGATTGGGCATGGGTTCTGATGCTCCTGCTATTTTCCGTGCGATGGTCGAGGCTATTTGCTTTGGTTCTAAAGCGATTGTTGATCGTTTTAAAAATGAAGGTGTTGATATTAAGCAGATTGTTGGTATGGGTGGTGTGGCTAAAAAGTCTGATTTTGTGATGCAAACGCTTGCTGATGTATTAGATATGCCTGTTAAAATCGCTACTTCTGAACAAGCGCCTGCTTTGGGTGCTGCCATGTATGCAGCCGTTGCAGCGGGCATTCATCCTGATGTAAACACTGCTGTTTCGGCGATGGGTAACGGTTTTGATAAAACGTATTTTCCTATTGCTGAGAACGTTGCGCTGTATGCAAAGCTTTATCAAAAATACGAAGCGCTAGGGGCTTTTGTTGAATCGCAGACTTTGTAAGAATCAAGACTTTAAGACGCAAGATACAAGACTAAAGGTCTTTGGACAGTAATAGAAAAGAAGCAAGACTATAAGATTAAAGAGTAAAGAAGAAAGATGCTAGACTTTAGGACTTTGGAGTTTAGCCATAAACCTTGTTTCTTTTCTCTTGCTTCTTGTCTCTCTCAATAACAATTCATAATTACTATTTCATATTTAACAATATGTATCAAGACATTAAACAAGCCTGTTTTGAGGCAAATATGCAACTTCCTAAATTGGGTTTGGTTGTATTTACTTTCGGAAATGTAAGTGTTGTAGATAGAGAAAAAGGTGTTTTTGCTATTAAACCTAGTGGCGTACCTTACGAATCTCTACAGGCTGACCAAATCGTAATTTGCGATTTTGATGCTAAAGTAGTAGAAGGTACTTTCCGTCCTTCTTCTGATACTAAAACTCATGCGGTGTTGTATAAACATTGGACAGAAATCGGTTCTATCGTTCATACGCACTCTACTTATGCTACTTCATTCGCACAGGCTCAGATGGATATTCCTATTTTAGGAACTACTCATGCCGACCATTTGACGGTGGATGTACCATGCGCTCCTCCTATGAGTGATGAAATGATTAAAGGAGATTATGAATATGAAACGGGTTTCCAAATCATGAATCATTTTGAGAAAAAGGGTTTTTCTTATAAAGAAGTAGAAATGGTTCTTTTGGGAAATCATGCTCCTTTTACATGGGGTAAAAACGCCGAAAAAGCTGTTTATAATGCTGGTGTTTTAGAAGCAGTTGCTCAAATGGCTTACCTTACTTGTACGTTGAACCCACGAGTAAACCGTTTGAAAGATACCTTAATTGAAAAGCATTACGAACGTAAACATGGTGTAAGTGCCTATTACGGACAAGGATGTTAATTAGTGAGGAGTTTTGAGTGCGGAATGTAGAGTCATTTACGATAAGTACTCAATCACAAACAAGTAATCTTTTTTTCAAATAGGAAATAAAGGGAATTTTTAAGGGTGATTGCAAAAAAACAATCACTAACTCACAATTCACTCATTCACAATTATATATTATTCCAATTAAATCCTCAAAAAACTCGATGAAAAAACAACTATTGGCAGTGGCATGTTTAGGGCTTTCTTTCTTAGGAAATGCTCAAAATACAGCGACATTGCAAGCTGATTCAGGTAAAGTTACTATTAACAAGCACATCTACGGGCATTTTGCAGAACATTTAGGTACGTGTATCTACGGTGGTTTTTATGTGGGTGAAAACAACACAAAAATCCCGAATAAAGATGGTGTAAGATTAGACATTATTGATGCGCTTAAAAAATTAAAAATTCCTAACCTACGTTGGCCAGGTGGTTGTTTTGCTGATACTTATCACTGGAAAGATGGTATTGGACCAAAAGCTCAACGCCCAGCGATGGTTAATACTTGGTGGGGTGGTGTTACTGAAGATAATTCTTTTGGTACACACGATTTCTTAAATATGTGCGAGCTATTAGGTACTGAACCATATATTTCGGGTAATGTAGGTAGTGGAACTGTACAAGAATTGAAAGACTGGACTCAGTATATAAACTTGGGAGCTGGAACAAGTCCAATGTCAAAATTGCGTGAGCAAAATGGTCGTGAAAAACCTTGGAATGTTTCAATCTGGGGAGTAGGTAACGAAGCTTGGGGTTGCGGTGGAAACATGACAGCCGAATATTATGCTAACATCTATCGTCAGTATGCTACTTTCATGGCAGGAGCAGATAAAAAAGGACTTTTCAGAGTAGCTTCTGGTGCAAGTGATGCAGATTATAAATGGACAGAAACGTTGATGAAGAACATTCCTCATCAAATGCTTGAAGGTGTAGCCATTCACCATTATTCAGTTTTAAGCTGGGGCGAAGGTAAAAAAACTTCTGCTACAGAATATACGGATAAAGAGTATTTCAAAACAATGCAACAAGCTTTGTTGATGGATGAATTGGTAACAAAACATTCAGCAGTAATGGACAAGTACGACCCTAAAAAGAAAGTTGCTTTAGTAGTTGACGAATGGGGCGGTTGGTACAATGTAGAAAATGGTACAAATCCGGGTTTCTTGTTTCAACAAAATACCATGAGAGATGCCATGATTGCAGGTGCAACTTTGAATATTTTCAATAACCATGCTGACCGTATTAGAATGGCGAATTTAGCACAGGTAGTAAACGTTTTGCAAGCCGTTATCCTTACGAAAGAAGAGAAAATGATCCTCACTCCTACTTACCACGTAATGGAAATGTACAATGTTCACCAAGATGCTACTTTGCTTCCAATCAAAGTAAAAACTAACGACTTTGTATTTGAAGGAGAAAAATTACCAGCGGTTTCGGTTTCGGCTTCAAAAGATGCTAAAGGTTTAACACACATCTCTTTAACAAATGTTGACCCTAAAAATCCTCAAGAAATCACGATTGATTTAAAAGGTGCTAAATACGTTTCTGTTTCAGGAAGAATTTTAGCTGCTGAAAAATTAAGAGACTTCAATTCATTTGAAAATCCTAATAAAATTCAACCAAAGGCATTTTCAGGAGCAACGATTTCGGGTAATCAATTAAAAGTAAAATTACCAGCGTTTTCAGTAGCTGTTTTGGAATTAAAATAATTATATCACACATAACATTCTGGTGCTTACCAAATTATATTTATTAAAATGATTGACTTAAAACAAAACGAAGTTTGGTTCATTACAGGTAGCCAACACCTTTACGGAGAAGAAACACTTAAGCAAGTGGATGACCACTCTAAAATTATTGCTGAAGCGCTCAACAAGTCTTCAAAAATTCCAGTAACTGTTGTATTTAAGCCTGTTTTAAAAACGCCAGAGGAAATATACAATATGGCCATTCAAGCAAACTCTGATGCAAAATGTATTGGATTAATTTGCTGGATGCATACTTTCTCGCCATCAAAAATGTGGATTAATGGCTTGAAAATTTTACGTAAACCTCTTTGTCATTTACATACCCAGTTCAATGCTGAAATTCCGTATGCGGATATCGATATGGACTTTATGAACTTGAACCAGTCTGCACATGGCGACCGTGAATTCGGTTTCATCGGAGCTAGAATGGGTATCGCTCGTAAGGTAGTAGTGGGTCACTGGCAAGACGAAGAGGTTCATGAAAGAATCAACGTTTGGAGTAGAGTAGCCTCTGGTTGGAACGATTTACAAGGTGCTAAATTTGCTCGTTTTGGCGATAATATGCGTTTTGTAGCGGTAACAGAAGGCGATAAAGTAGAAGCTGAAATCAAATTTGGATATTCTGTCAACACACACCCAGTAGGTGATTTAGTAGGTATTATCAATTCAGTGAGCGACGCTGCTATTAATGCATTGATTGAAGAATATGAAGCACAATATACTTTGATGGATTCATTGAAAGTAAACGGTGGACAAAGAAGTAGTTTGGTTGAAATTGCTAGAATTGAAGCTGGTTTACGTTCATTCCTTACACAAGGAAATTTCAAAGGTTATACTAATACTTTTGAAGATTTGCACGGAATGGTTCAATTACCGGGTATTGCTTCTCAGCGTTTGATGGCTGACGGATACGGTTACGGTGGCGAAGGCGACTGGAAAACGTCTGTATTGGTGCGTACATCTAAAGTAATGGCAGCAGGTTTAGTAGGTGGAACTTCATTCATGGAAGATTATACTTACCACTTCTCACCAAACAACAACCAAGTATTGGGTTCACACATGTTGGAAATCTGTCCTACTATCGCTTCAGGCAAACCAACTTGCGAAATCCACCCATTAGGTATTGGTGGTAAAGCAGACCCAGTTCGTTTGGTGTTCAACTCTCCTGCTGGCCCAGCTTTAAATGCGTCAATGGTGGATATGGGCGGACGTTTCCGTTTAATTGTTAACGAAGTAGAGGCTATCGAACCAGCCGCTGAATTACCAAAATTGCCAGTAGCACGTGTATTATGGAAAACTAAACCTGATTTGAAAACCGCAGCACAAATGTGGATTTTGGCAGGTGGTGCACACCATACTGTTTATTCGCAGGCACTTACACAAGAATTCTATGCAGATTTCGCTGAAATCGCAGGCATAGAATACGTATTGATTAATGATAAAACAGATTTGTACCAATTCAAAAATGAATTGCGTTGGAATTCAATGTTTTATAGAAGATAAATAAAATTGGGTTTTTGTATTGGTACCTCTCGCCTGAGAGGTATCAATCTTCTTGAGTTAATGAAAACTTAATAAAGCTTCAGACCCAAAAACCATTTATTTACTAGTAATTTCAATAATCAATTGACAACCTTGCGAAAGCACTAAAACACAAGCAAATGAAATTTTTTATCGATACAGCAAACCTTGCTGAAATTCAAGAAGCATACGATTTAGGTATTTTAGATGGCGTAACTACCAATCCATCTTTAATGGCTAAAGAAAATATCAGTGGACATGAAAACGTAATCAATCATTACAAAGCAATTTGTGATATTGTTGACGGAGATATTTCTGCGGAGGTAATCGCTACTGATTATGATGGAATGATTGCTGAAGGCCTTGCCTTGGCAGCACTTCACCCAAATATTGTAGTAAAAATTCCGATGATTAAAGATGGTATCAAAGCTATCAAATATTTTTCAAGCGTAGGGATTAAAACTAACTGTACCCTAATCTTCTCGGCTGGACAAGCGTTATTAGCAGCTAAAGCTGGTGCTACTTATGTTTCTCCATTCGTAGGTCGTTTAGATGATATTTCAATGGACGGTATTAAATTAATCGAGCAAATCCGATTGATTTTTGATAACTATGGCTTTGAAACTGAAATCTTAGCGGCTTCTGTTCGTAATCCAATCCACATTTTGAAATGTGCTGAGTTGGGTTCAGATGTAGTTACTTGTCCGTTAAGTGCTATACTCGCCTTATTGAACCATCCATTAACAGATAGCGGTTTGGCTAAATTCTTAGCTGACCATAAGAAATCTGCTGGTTTGTAATATTGTCCCTATTTATTTCGGTCATTAGCAGTTCGATGTATCAAACTGTTGATGACCGATTTTGAATATAGAATGATACAAGAAGCATTATATTTCGGAAGGATTCAATTTATGTTTGCAATAAAATTGCCCTAATCGTCATTATTCATTACAGTTTTGTGTATTATTTACCATACTTTTAATCAAAATAACTCAAAAACAATATTTAACAATGAAAAAACAAGTAAAAACAGCTGCTGTTTTGTTCTTATTAGCTTGTGTTAGTATGACATCTTGCGATACCTCAAAAAAAGAAAACAACAATAATATGATTGAAAAAGTAAGCTTTGGGAAACTCCCAGACGGACAAGAAACAGAACTTTATACCTTGAAAAATGCTGCTGGTATGGAAGTAAAAATTTCAAATTTTGGAGGAACAGTTGTTTCATGGACAGCCCCTAACAAAAAAGGTGAATTTGAAGATGTGATTCTTGGCTGTGATTCAGTTGCTGGTTATGTAAAAGGTGTTCCATATTTTGGGGCTTTAATCGGGAGATATGGCAACAGAATTGCCAATGGTAAATTCACCCTTGAAGGCAAAGCTTATTCTTTAGCACAAAACAATGGCGTAAATGCTTTACATGGTGGCTTAAAAGGTTTTGATAAAGTACTTTGGACAGCTACACCAATTGAAGGTGAAGAACCAGGCTTGAAATTGACTTACACCGCGAAAGATGGCGAAGAAGGATATCCAGGCAATTTGTCAGTAGAAGTAGTATATACGTTACAAAAAGATAATTCTTTAAAGATTGATTATAAGGCAACTACTGATAAAACAACCGTTATTAACCTAACAAACCATACTTATTTCAACTTGAATGGTAATTTAGATAGTGATATTTTAAGCCATGAAGTAACGTTGAATGCTGACAAATTCCTTCCAGTAGATAAGACGTTAATTCCTACAGGTGAATTAAAACCAGTTGCAGGTAATGTGTTCGATTTCTTGAAGTCTAAGAAAATCAGTGCAGGTATCAACGATACGACAGATACACAAATTAAATTTGGTGGCGGTTATGACCATTGCTGGGTGTTGACAGATTCTACTAAAACGTTGAAATCTGCGGCAACAGTTTATGAACCAACGAGTGGTAGAGTATTAGAAGTATTGACGACTGAACCAGCGATTCAATTCTATACAGGTAATTTCTTGGACGGTACTATCAAAGGGAAAAACGGTATTATTTACAAACACCGTTCAGGATTGTGTCTTGAAACACAACACTATCCAGATTCTCCAAACCAAGCTGCTTTCCCAAGCACAGTATTGAAACCAAACGAAACGTATCAAACTACTACAGTTTATAAGTTTTCGGTGAAATAAATACCATTAATCGGTATCATTTGTATCTTCTTAAAATCCCCAAGGCTGAAATTTCATTTGGCTTTGGGGATTTTTGGTTTTGGAGGTTTGCAAATTATTATCCAGAGATTCTTATTTATTAAAATTAAGCCTCAATTTTTTTCATTAATTTAGTTCTAAAACAAACGCTGAGCTAAAACCCATAAGTAATGAAAACAACGACTAAATTCTTTTATTGGATTCACCTCTTTTTGCTAGGGTTTCTTGCTTTAGGGGCTCTCGGCGGAGGATTTACTTTAATTATTTCTCCAAATGGTAAGTTGATAGGCATGCCACTATCTATGTTAGCACAATCGCCCTTTAATAATTTTCTAGTGCCAGGAATCATACTTTTTGTTGTTTTAGGGGTATTCCCAGCTTTACTGATAGTGGGATTAATCAAAAAAACAGCATCTAATCTTGCTGAGCAATTTAATTTCTTTACCGACATACATTGGACTTGGACATACAGCATTTACATAGCTTTTGCGTTGATAATTTGGTTACAGGTTCAAATGATGTTTTTAAATGCCGTTGGCTGGTTACATACTTTCTATATGTTTTTAGCCATTACTATTATCTACGTTGCATTGCTTCCTCAAGTAAGAAATAATTATAAAAAATGAAGTCAATTAATATTCTTTCATCGTTATGAATACCAATAAATGGTTGATAATGGTATAATATTATGAATATGCATTATCAATATCCTCAATTACATCGTAATTATTAGCAATATGTCTTATACTTTATTAAGTATTTCCTAATTTTGTAGTTTGTATCAAAAAGAGGCATAATCATTGCAAGAATACTGATTACAAAAGTCGTCTCAGAAGTTTTATTAGTCGATTAACGAAATAAACTCTGAGGATATCGATGAAAAAGAAATACATAATTAGATGAAAAAGAAAATAGAAATTCTCGCACCCGCCAAAAACTTGGTTCAAGGTATGGCCGCTATTAATGCTGGTGCAGATGCTGTATATATTGGGGCTCCACAGTTCGGGGCTCGTACTAATGCTACCAATTCGTTAGAGGATATCGCCGAAATGGTTAAATATGCCCATCTTTTTAAAGCTCAAGTGTTTGTCGTTATCAATACCATTTTATATGATAATGAATTAGACTTGTGCAAAAAGCTAATTTATCAATTATATGATATTGGTGTTGATGCCTTGATTGTTCAAGATATGGCCATTATGGAAATGGACTTACCTCCTATCGTAATCCATGCTAGTACGCAAGCCAATAACAGAGATGCCAAGCATGTTAAATTCTTGAAAGATGCAGGAATGAAACGGGCTGTGTTGGCAAGAGAATTAAATTTAGATCAGGTTCGTGAAATCAGCGAGGCTACTGATATTGAACTGGAATTCTTTGTTTCTGGTGCCCTTTGCGTGTCATTCAGTGGTAATTGTTATATGAGTATTGCGGGTGGTGAACGTAGTGCTAACAGAGGTTCGTGTGCTCAAAACTGCCGTCTTCCTTATCAGCTGATTGATGGCACGGGCAAAACATTAATTGCTAATAGCCACTTATTATCGATTAAAGATTTAGACCTAAGCGACCAATTACCTAATTTAATTGACGCAGGTGTTACATCTTTTAAAATAGAAGGACGTTTAAAAGATATTGTGTATGTTAAAAACAACACGTCTTTTTTACGCAAGAAATTAGATGCCTTTTTAGAACAAAATACTGATAAATATCAAAAAGCTTCGTCGGGTAGAACATTCTATAATTTCGAACCAGAAATGGATAGAAGTTTTAACAGAGGTTATACCGACTATTTTGTAAACAAACGCAAAGAGAAAATCGGTAACTGGGAAAGTCCTAAATCACAAGGGCAATTGATTGGCAAATTGCTTGAAATAAAGGCAAATGGCTATGTCATTGAAAATTATGAGAAGCTAAACAATGGCGATGGACTGTATTTTATCAATGAACAAGGAGAAGCAGACGGCGCACAAATCAATATTATTGTTGGTAATGTAGTAGTGCCTAATACCTTTAAACCTCTGTCAGTAGGAACAGTCATTTATAGAAATTCAGACGCTGAATTTAACAAAATGGTTGAAAAAGAAAACAGTGCTGTTCGGAAAATTGGTGTTTCATTACGCTTTACTGAAACGGTTGATGGATTCCAATTGTTGGCAGTGGATGAAGATGGTCATCAGTGTAGTTTGACCTTGGAAACTGCCAAAGAATTAGCAAAGAGTCAGGAGTCAGTGATTCCTAACATTAAAAAGAACCTTGCTAAAACAGGAAATACGCCTTTTATAGTGGATGAAATTGAAGTTGAGTTTTCAAACAACTGGTTTTTACCGATTTCAAAAGTTAACGAAGTTAGAAGAGAAGTATTAGAACAATTGGTTGATATTCGCGTAAAGGAATATCATAGAGAAGAGTTCCAGATTACTAAAACAGACCACCCTTACCCTGTTCAGAAGCTTGACTTCATGTATAATGTTTCAAACCGTTTGGCGAGAGCATTTTACAAAAGACATGGCGTTACGGAAATTGAAAAAGCCTTTGAATTGCAATGGGACCCTGGAAAAGCGCGTGTAATGACTACTAAGTATTGCGTAAAATATGAGTTAGGAAAATGTGCTAGATTTCAAAGGGATACCATGGGCGAAAAGTTGGTAGAACCACTTACGTTAAAACATGGCGAAAATGAATATAAATTGAAATTTAATTGTAAGCCTTGTGAAATGGAGATTTGGGAAAAAGATGCTGAGCTAGAATTTGAAGACGAAGATGAACAATTAGGATATGTTAATTACAGACACTAAGGTTTGAAGAAAGTATAAACCCCAATGGAATTAATTCCCTTGGGGGTTTTTTATGGTTATAAATATAGCTTATTTCAAATATCTGTTTAGCCCACCAAAGGATATTCCCAAGGGTACGAATATTTTTCTCCAACATTAAAAATCTCCTGTAGTGAATCCAAAGCTCTATAGATTAATGCCCTTGCAGATTTTACTTTAGTCATTTCCATGATTTTTGCTATTTCTTCATAACTCACATCTTCATAGAAATACAACAAAATAGCTTCTCTTTGTTTTACTGGCAATTTATTAAAGGCCTCTTGTAAAAGCTGACCTGATTGGTCAAGGCAAAGTTCTCTTAATATATCCGAATCAGCAGCGAAATCAATCTGAAAATCTCCTCCAAAATTATTCAAGCTCGAGAACCTATCTTCATGCTTTACCTTACGCACTAGCTTGTTACGTAAACTCGCCAATAAATAAAATTTGATAGAAGTAGTATCCCCTAATCGCTCACGACTTTGAATTAATTCACAAAATAATTCTTGGACTGCATCTCTTACCAAATCGCTATCACTCGTAAACTGACGACCATAATTATACAATACATTCACGTATTGGCTATAAATTGTCTCTAACGCAGAATCACTTCCATGTAGAAACTCATTCCAAAGCTGGCTGTCAGATACTTCTTTCATCTATTAATGTTCGTTGAGCTTTTGAAAATCTTGTGTCAGAATGACACAATTGCACACAAAGATAATAAAATATTTAGAAAACCAACAAATTGTATAAAAAAAATAAAAACTTTTACTTTTCTATGTACAAATGTCTTTAATTACAGAATATCATTAAATAATTAAAAATATTATCAAAGTTAACCTCCTAGTTTTCAATGAATTATTCAATTTATTCACTATAAATTTATTTTTTATTGATTTTACTATGGTCATCATCACACAATTTGTCTTTATTAATTGAAAACCTACATATATGTACTCCAACATTGAACGCATAAAAGATTTACTTGAAGACCCCACGTTTGTGAATTGGGTTAGACAACCCAATGACCAACTTAATGAACATTGGCTAAAATGGGCTGAAGCAAATCCTGATAGAAAAAGTGATTTATTACTTGCCAAGCAATTTGTAAACTCTTTACAATACAAAAATGAGTTTCATCTTGAAGAGGCAGATAAAAATAAAATGTTTGAGCGAATCAAGGCCTTCAAACAAGATAAAGAAGAAGTAGAAAGAAGTGGAATCAAAAAGGTAAAATTCCGTAAAACTTTATTCGGTTTTTCAGCAGCAGCCTCCGTAATAATGGCCTTTATTGGTAGTATTTATTGGTCTGGTAACGACCAGCCCGCTCCTTTCACGATTACTCATTCAGGCAATAACGTTGAAGTAGCCACTACTTATAAAGGACAAAGGACTAAAGTAATTCTACCAGACGGCAGTATTGTTCATTTAAATGCAGGAAGTAGCCTTAGTTATCCAGTAGCTTTCAGCAAGACCAACAGGATAGTTGAATTGGTTGGAGAAGGTTTTTTTGAGGTTGTAAAAAATAAAAAGAAGCCATTCATCGTAGAAACGGGCAAAGTTAAAACCCAAGTATTAGGGACATCTTTCAATGTACGTGCCTACGCTAATGAAAAAATAGTACAAGTGGCGGTTGTAACAGGAAAGGTGAAAATGGAAGAAAAACTATCTGGCAATGCCCAATACCTTACTCCTAACGAAATGGGAACATTGGATAATTCTTCAGTAATACACAAAGATAAAGTAGATCTCGAAAAAGCTACAAGCTGGAAAAAGGGAGTGTTGATGTTCGACGGGGATAATTTTACAGATGTATTTACAAAATTAGAAATATGGTATGGTGTAAATATTATCGTTCTGCCCAATGTTGAGCTAAAAGGACACTATAGTGGTGAATTTCAACAAGAAAGCTTAGAAAACATCATGCAAGGTATTTCGTTTACTTCGGGTTTCAAATATGAAATTGCAGGTAAAACAATCCTTATTCACAATTGAATTACTTAACCACTCTATCATACTTTACCATTTAATTATTAACTAAACAAAACCCATCTAATTATGATGAATATAAAAAATTCTGATAACACTAGCTAAGGGTTTGAATTGTATAAGGTTGTGAAGACTGTTTTCTGCAAAAAAATAGACCCACAACCACTATACAAAGTAAAACCTTTCAAAAAATATCCTAAAAATTGGCGTTTGGAGGATAAGGATTAAAAGTATTTAGTATTCAAAATACAATAACAAATTTATGAAAATTCATTTACTACCAAGTATACGACGTTCAAAATATCTTTTTGTCGCAATATTTTTGCTGCTTTTGAACGTAATCGGGTCTATTCACGCTCAAGCAAATAGCTTTGATGAAACCAGATTGACTCTAAGAGTCGATAAAATGAACATTTTGCAAGTTTTTAAAGAGATAGAAAAGAAGACAGCTTATAAATTTACGTACAACGATGCCTTTTTAAACGACAAAATGCGCATAACGATGAGTATGGAAAATCGTTCGTTGACAGAAATTCTTGCTTTTCTATCAAAAGAAGTGAATTTGGAGTTTAAACAAGTAAAAAAACATATACATGTAATTGCTTCTAACGATAAGAAAACTAGTTTTTTAGGAGGAGAATCCGTTCAATCAATCAAAGTTGCAGGATTTCCAGTAAAAGGGAAAGTAACTAGTAGTGAAAATGCCGAGGGTATTCCAGGAGCAAGCGTTTTAATTAAAGGTACAAACAGAGGAACTGTAACAAATGCTTTAGGGGAATTTTCAATGGAAGTTGACAATGAATCTACTGTGCTAGTTTTTAGTTCGATTGGTTATGTTTCAAAAGAGATTTCAGTCGCTGGTCGTAAACTAATTAATATCAGTTTATCATCTGATGTAAAAGCTCTTGACGAAGTGGTTGTCGTAGGTTATGGTACTCAGAAAGCAAAAGATTTAACAGGTTCTGTTGGGATTGTAAAGATTGAAGATGCTAAGAAAACAGCTTCTTATGATGTAGCAAAACTATTACAAGGACAAGTTCCGGGAGTAACAGTACAAAGCTCGGGCGAGCCAGGCGGTTTTGTAAATATCAAAATTCGTGGTATTGGTTCATTGACTAACAATAACCCATTATTTGTAATTGATGGTGTGCTAGTGGATAGTCCTTTTGACTTTTCAACCAATGATATTGAATCAATCTCTGTGTTGAAAGATGCTTCTGCGGGTGCTATCTATGGTTCAAGAGGGATGAATGGTGTGGTAATCATTACGACTAAAAAAGGAAAAGCAGGGCCATTAAAAGTAGATTATAATGCATATGCTGGCGTACAGAATATTGCTAAAACTATTTCAGTAATGGATAGAGTAGGTTATCAAAATGTTGTTAGTGCCGCAGAATTGAATGCTGGCTTAACCATTGCCCCTGCTAACGACCCTTCAAATCCTGCTTATATCAGCAATGTAAATACAAACTGGCAAAAAGAAGGTTTGAAAACTGGTTATATCCAAGACCATAATTTAAGCCTATCGGGTGGTTCTGAAACCATCAAAGCAAGCGCTTCACTAGGCTTCTTTAATAACAGTTCAACTGTTACTGGTCCGCAGAACTACAAACGTTATACTTTCAACGGTAATATTTCTGGTAAAAAGGGTATTTTCTCTTTCGGTGCTAAAATTGCCTATACAAATTCAGAAAAGATTGGTGCTGAAAATACCCGTGAACACGCTGTTTTTGGTGGAGCAGTAACGAGTTTATTAACTGCCATTCCTACGATGTCTGTATACGACCCAAATCGTTTAGGAGGTTTCGGTGGTGCAGATAAAAACACACAAAGAGCCATTACGCTAAACGTAATCGGAATGAACTCTTTGCTAAAAGGAACTGATACGCGTAATAGATTCTTAGGTTCTGTTTTTGGAGAATTAGAATTGTTGAAAAACTTGAAATACAAACTTCAATTAAGTGCTGACCGCATTGATACACGATATTTATACTTTGAACCAAAGTATGACTTAGGTTTTTATTACCTAACGCCTAATGCTTATTTATATGAAAAAAGAGAAAGCAACTTTACAACTTTAGCTGAGAATACACTTAACTATACTGTTGAAGTCGGAAAACATAGAATTGAAGCATTAGCAGGTTATACTTTTCAGCAAAGTGCTTATTCAAGAACAGAAGCTAGTGCTAAAGGCTTGACAGAACCTTATGTATTAAACATGAATACTGCTGTTAATACAGCCAATGGTAAAAGCGTGACAGGATGGGATGCAAACTCTTCATTAAGCTCTATTTTAGGTAGAATAAACTATAATTACGCTGATAAATACTTATTAACAGTAAATTATCGTCGTGATGGTTCGTCTAAATTCAGACCTGAAAATCGTTATGGCAACTTTTCATCTGTAGGGTTAGCTTGGAATGTACATAATGATATTGAGCTACCTGAATTTATCAACTCATTTAAAATAAGAGGTGGTTACGGTACATTAGGAAACCAAAATGTAGGAGATTACTTGACTGATACGTACATCAATACCAATGCTGGGTATGTTTTTGGCGGAGTATTAGCTCCTGGTGCAATCAGAACACAGGTGGTTGACCCTTCTATCAGATGGGAAAGCAAACGTACTAGCAACGTAGCCATGGAATTTGGTTTCTTAAAAGACCGTATGTCTTTCTCTGTTGAATATTTTGATAACCGCTCTTATGATGTATTGGCTAACATTCCAATTCCAACATCAGTAGGTGCCACGAATGGTTCTATTTTGACAAATGCCGCTTCATTAAGCAATTCGGGTATTGAATTCACTGCGGGCTATCGTGAACAAACTGGTGACTTTAAATATGCTGTTTCTGCTAACTTCCACACACTTTCAAACAAAGTGTTAGCACTAGGTGGTACTAATAATCCTATCTATGGAGCAGCTAGTAAAACTGAGGTTGGTCAACCAATTGGTCAAATTTTTGGATATGTTTCTGAAGGAATTTTCCAAAATGCTGATGATTTAAAAAACCACGCAACACAAACGAATGCAGCTCCTGGTGATGTAAAATTCAAAGATTTGAATGGTGATGGCGTAATTACTTCAGATGACCGTACTTATTTAGGAAATACCATTCCTACTTTTTATTTCGGTGCAAACTTCAATGCTGCCTATAAAAACTTTGACTTCTCGTGTTTCTTCCAAGGAAGTGGAGGCAATAAAATCTATAATGGAATGTACCGTGATTTGATGGGCTTGCAATATAGTAATGGCTCGACGGATGCTTTGAATTACTGGACACCAACAAACACGAATACCAATGTGCCAAGACCAATCATCGGTGACCCTAACTCAAATGGTAGAGACTCTGACAGATTTGTTGAAAATGGTACTTATGTAAGATTACAGAATGCTCAGTTAGGTTATACGTTACCAACTTCAATCGTGAATAAACTAAAAGTGAGCAAAGTAAGATTGTATGTTTCAGGACAAAACCTTTTCTTGATTTCTGGCTTCAAAGGCTTTGAACCTGATTTTATGGGCGAGAGTGATGGCTTATTTAGTAGAGGTTATTACAATGGCTCATACCCTAATCCAAGAGCTATTTTGCTGGGCTTACAAGTTGGTTTTTAGTTTCACTCAAACGAATTTATTACAATGAAAATATTTAACAAAAAAGTTATCATTGCGCTTTCAGCGACCTTATTGATAGCTACTTCATGCGAAGATAAATTAAATCAGGTTAATCCAAACTCACAAACATCTTCTACTTTTTGGAAGAACCAAGAGGATGCCTTAAAAGGTATTAATTCAGTGTACCTCAGTTTAGCGATTGATGGAAGCTATATGCGCTCGACACCATTATTACTTGATAACCGTGGTGATGATGTAATGAGTAATAGTCCTTGGGATCAAATGTACAATTCTGGAAAATTTGCTTTGAATGCTGGTAATACTGCTATCTACGGCTGGGCATTTGGTGCTTATTACGAAGGTATCTCTAAGGCTAACCAAGTATTAGATTACGTTCCTGGCATTGCGATGGATGCTAACCTTAAAAAACGCATCTTGGGTGAAGCTTACTTCTTACGTGGCTTGTACTTCTATCATTTAGTGAACATGTTTGGGAGTGTAATGTTACCTACGAATTCTGTACAATCGACAAAAGACTTTTTTGTAAAGCAATCAACAGAGGCAGAAGGATGGACACAAGTAATGGAGGATTTCAAGAAAGCTGCTGATATGTTGCCAACTACTTATACAGGTACTGACCTTGGTCGTGCTACTAAGGGAGCTGCTATTGCTTATTTAGGAAAAGCTTATTTAACGAATCATAAATACACTGAAGCTGCGGCTCAGTTTAAAGCAGTGATTGATTTAGGCATTTATGATTTAGTAACTAACTATCGCGATAACTTCACAGAGGCTAATGAGAACAATAAAGAATCTCTTTTTGAAGTTCAATTCGAACGCACAGCTGGTGGTACAGACCTTAACTGGGGTGGTGAACCAATTGCATCATGGGGTAGAGTATCAGCGAGAGCTATTACTTATGGTGCAAATGGCTTAGGCTGGACAGACGTCCAACCAACGCGTTCAGTATTTAATGAGTTCTTGGAAGAAAAAACGGCTGATGGTAAAGATGACCCTCGTTTGGTGGCTACTATGTTTTACAACAAACCAGGTTTCATGGTGTATGGAGTAGAGTTTGCAGTAAGATATGCAGGAAATGCAGGGGCTTTAAATTCATTATACTGTCGTAAATACGAAAATGATGATACTAAAGCCGATGAATTTGACTGGCGTTCGGGTATCAACGAAAGATTGATGCGCTATGCTGATGTACTGATGATGTATGCAGAATGTTTAAATGAAACTGGACAAACAGCAGCAGCTTATCCATTGATTCAAAAAGTAAGAAGTCGTGTTGGATTGCCAAATTTAGCTACTGTAAAACCGAACATGACGCAAGCACAAATGCGTGAGCAGATTGGTCATGAACGCTTATTGGAATTCTGTTTAGAAGGTCACCGATTTGATGATATTCGTCGCTGGGGTTGGTTAAATGATGCTACCAAATTAGCTTGGCTGAAATCAAGAGACCCAGAATTCAATACATTCAAGACTGGTCGTGAATTCTTCCCGATTCCACAAAATGAAATTGATAATAACCCTGGTGTTAAACAAAATTTAAGCTACTAGTCTCTTCTTTATTCCCGCAAGTATTCAAATACTTGCGGGAATAATTTCAAATAACTTCCATTAACCCAACCTATACCACACATGTCACTCTTTAGGAAATCAATATATTTTAGTGTTAGTATGCTATTGTTGTCAGCTTGTAGTGGTGATAAGGCTGAAACAGTTGTTCAACCATTACCTACTACGCCCACTACAAAATTTGACATCAATTCTATCAAAGATAATTATGCCGACATTGCTCCTGCTGCTAATTATCTAAACTGGGGTTGTTATAATGTTCACGACCCTTCTATCATCAAAGACGGAGATACTTATTACTGTTATAATACCGATGTAGCGTATGGCACAGATATTCGTCCCGGTATTCAAATTCGTTCTTCAAAAGATTTAATCGAATGGAAATTTTACGGATGGGTTTTTGACGCCCTTCCTACCAAAGGTTCAGACTATATCAAACAAGCTGGCGGAACACCTTTTAATTCACTTTGGGCTCCGTATGTCATTAAAGTAGGTAGCGAATACCGACTATATTACTCGCTTTCATCAGCCAAACCTCGACTAAGTGCTATTGGTTTAGCCACCTCCTCGTCTCCTACCGGTCCTTGGAAAGAACAAGGCTTAACGGTAGTTTCAAAAGATGATAATACGATACAAACCAACGCTATTGACCCTACAGTACTAATTGACCAACAAGGAAAACATTGGATGTATTATGGCTCTGCTTGGGATGGAATTTATATATTGCAGCTAGACCCTGCGACGGGCTTAGCATTAAGCCCAGGAGATAAAGGCAAACGAATTGCCAATCGTGGCTTTACGAATGGTGTTTACAATGGTAACATAGAAGGCCCTGAAATCATCTATAATAAAGAGCAAAAGAAATATTATTTATTCATTGCCTACGACTGGCTGGCAACAAAATACAATGTACGGGTAGCCAAAGCAGATTCGCCACAAGGTCCTTTTTACGACTATGACGGAAAAGATGTAAACACTAATCAAGACCACGGCCCCATGATTATTGCTCCCTACCAATTTATAGGGCATGCTGGTTGGCAAGGCGTTTCACACTGTGCTGTATTTGAAAACAATGGTCAGTTTTATATTAGTCACCAAGGCCGCCCAGGAAATGATTCAAATTTTATGATTCTTCACAATAGAAAGCTATATTGGACGAAAGATGGCTGGCCTGTGGCTTCACCTGAGCGTTTTGCAGGAGAATTTACGACGGCTATTAAAAGTGAAGACTTAGTAGGCGATTGGGAAAAAATTGTGTTAGACTATAGAATAGTACCAGGCTATGATAAAGAACAAAACCAACCCGACTTTCAATATGCTGTCACTTTAACACTAAATGCCAATGGTACTATCAATAGTGATGCTGCTAGCAAATGGACTTATACTGCTCCGTGGTTAGAATTAAAATGGAGTAATGGTTTTACCGACCAAGTGTATGTAGACCGAGGTCGCGACTGGGAAAACAAAAAAGAAACTATTCTTTTTACAGGTTTAAATAACAAAGGAACCAGTGTTTGGGGTAAGAAAAAATAGTAATTTTTGTATATAAATAAATATAATCCATGAATCGTAAAAACCTTTTAAAACTATTATTTGCAGGCCAATTAATGTTTGCATTTTCGGGAAACGCACAAGTAAAGACTTCTGGGAATCCTATTGTTAAAGACAAGTTCACTGCCGACCCTGCCGCTTTAGTTGATAACGGAACAGTATACGTATATACTGGACATGATGAAGCACCTACACGCGAACAACGCTATGTAATGCACGAATGGCTTTGTTATTCATCTACAGATATGGTTAATTGGAAAGAACACCCAAGCCCGCTTAATGTGAAAAATTTCACTTGGGCAAAAGGTGATGCTTGGGCTTCGCAAGTAATAAAAAAAGGAAATAAATATTATTGGTATGTTGCCGTTGAACATGGAGCAATTCATGGAAAAGCCATTGGTGTGGCAGTTTCTGATAGCCCAACAGGGCCTTTCAAAGATGCAAAAGGGTCGGCCATTATTACAAATGATATGACGACAGATACAAAAATCAGTTGGGACGACATAGACCCTTCTGTATTTATTGATGACGACGGACAGGCTTATCTTTTCTGGGGAAATACTATTTGTTATTATGCCAAATTAAAAGATAACATGATTGACTTGGATGGACCAATTATGAAAGTAAACTTGCCTACTAAATTTACAGAAGCGCCTTGGGTACATAAGCGTAAAGGATGGTATTATTTATCTTACTCTATTGAGTTCCCTGAAAAAACTGTTTATGCGATGAGTAAGAACATCAATGGCCCTTGGGACTTTAAAGGAACTATCAATGAAATTGCAGGAAATTGTAACACCAACCACCATGCTATTATTGACTTCAAGGGTAAATCTTATTTTGTTTATCACAATGGTGCCTTAGTGCCTGATGCTGGCAGTTTCCACCGTTCTGTGTGTATAGACGAACTAAACTATAATAAAAACGGAACGATTAAGCGCATCGTTATGACTAGCGAAGGTGTACCACAAGTTAAATAATGATTTATCATCCGTAAAATCATCATTCATTGAAAAACACATTGTTAAGTTTTATACTGTTTTTACTTTGGGCTGGAAATACACTAGCCCAAAGTAAAAATGCTTTAAAGGATACTGGTACAAAACATTCAATTATCACTTCAATCTCGCCTATCATTGCCAATATTAATCTTCAACAACAAAAACCTGAAATTACAAAATATCATTTCGGTCAGTTCATTGAAAACTTGGGCAATATAGATGTAGGCGATTTGGTAGATGATGGGCTATGGGCAGAAATGATAGACGACCGTAAGTTTTTCTATCCAGTTGATACCATCAAGATTCTTTCGCCCATCAATAAGCGAGACCACATGAATCAGTGGACACCAATAGGGAAAATTGATGCCATAAAAATGGACTCTATCAATCCTTTTGTTGGCAAGCATTCACCAAAAGTATTCACGAGTAATAGTCAGACAAATGGAATTGTTCAATCGGGACTATGGCTACAGAACAATAAAAAATACGTAGGAAGGATTTATTTAGCGGGTACAGCAAATGTAAAAATAACGATAAGCTTAGTATGGGGAGATAAACCCGAACAAAGAAGTATCGTATCAATAGATAACCTAACGGGAGACTACAAAAAATATGATTTAGCATTTATAAGCAAAACAAGTACGACAAACGCAAGAATAGAAATAACAGGCATAGGCGAAGGCATCTTTAGTATTGGAGCGGTTTCATTAATGCCCGAAGATAATATTCAAGGATTCAGAAAAGACGTTATTCAATTACTAAAAGGTTTGCATTCAGGTATTTATCGATGGGGAGGCAACTTTATTTCTGGTTACGACTGGAAAGACGGCATAGGCGACCCAGATAAAAGACCTCCTAGATATGAATAAGCTTGGGAAGGATTAGAAAGCAATGATGTTGGGTCTGAAGAAATCGTCCGTTTTGCTCAATTAATTGATGTTGAAATAGCCTTTACTGTCAACACAGGTTTTGGTGATGCCTCCTCTGCCGCTCAGTGGGTAGAATATATGAATGGGGATGTATATACGAAGATGGGTAAACTTAGAGCCAAAAATGGTTTTGCAAAGCCTTTCAATATAAAGTTTTGGTGCATAGGGAATGAAAGTTACGGCTGGTGGCAGTTGGGACATATAGATTTAAAAAGTCATCTTATCAAGCATAGAATGTTTGTCGAAAAAATGAAAGCCGTTGATTCATCCATTAAAATTGTGGCTTCTGGGGCTTCTATCGATGAAATGACTGTGACTGAAAGTGCCACAAAAGAAACGGGTAAAATCATTGCTGAATATGATTCTCCTGCTGATTGGACTGGTGGAATGCTGAGACAAAACAACAATTATTTTGATTTTGTGAGTGAACATTTTTATTGTTCTGTCACTGAAAGGTTTGATTTAACTACTGGGAAATATATCACAATAGACGAACCTCTGGAAGATTGGACACGACGCCCTGCGAATCGTATCAAAGCCAAAGCCGAACACTATGCAGAATATGCCAAAAGAATTCCTGCTTTGCAACATAAAAGAGCACAGGTTTATTTAGACGAATGGGCATATTATACTAATTGGGTACATCCTATACCCACATTGGGTGTTACGATTGGATACGCTCGTGGATTAAATGAGATTTTTAGGAATACTGATTTAATTAAAATGGTTGGTTTTACCTTTGGTACTTCTTGTATTTCATTCAATGATACTTCGGCAGTTTATAACGCTACTGGTTTATTGTATCAGTTATACGGTTCGCATATAGCCAGTATTCCTGTAGAAATAGATGAAAATTCCCCTCAACCTGCACCCAAATGGACAATTGGAGGCGAACAACCCAACGTAAATGCAGGAAGCAATACTTATCCTTTAGATATGTTTGCCTCACAGAGCAAAGACGGTAAGTTTATTTCGATAGCTATAATAAACCCAACTCTCGCGGAACAAGATTTTGCCATTAAAGTACCTCATGTAAATACCACCAATGAAATAACACATTACTCCTTAACAGGAAATTCAATAGAGGCTAAAAATGTAGTGGGTAAAAAAGAGGAGGTATTTTTGAAAAAAGCCTCTGTCCAGAAAAAAGACCTTATAAAAATTGCGCCTGCAAGTATAAACGTTTATACCTTTGAAGTAGTCAAATAAAACACAACCTGTAAACATTGAAAAATCAAAACTAGTAACAAAAACATAATGAATATATCCATGAAAAAAATCCTTTCTTTAGCAGTAAGCCTTTTTTTACTGACAGAGTCTTTTGCACAAAATCCCGTTATTAACATCCAAGCCACACAACCTGTATCTACTATTCAGCCTACTATGTGGGGTGTATTTTTTGAAGACATTAACATGGGTGCTGACGGAGGTATCTATGCTGAATTAGTTAAAAACCGTTCCTTTGAATTTTTTAAGCCATTGATGGGTTGGAAAATTGAGCGTAAAAAGGCCGAAGAAGGTGATATTATTATTCAGAATCGCCAAGGGAATACCGTTAACCCGAGATTTATCAGCATAAAAGCCAATAATGTTGCTAAAGGTGAACTTGGAATTACCAACGAAGGCTTCAAAGGCATGGGTATTAAAAAAGGACTGAGATATGATTTTTCGGTATTGTACCGTCATCAAAAAGGAACCGTAAAATTGCATGCAGAGTTGATAGATTCAAAAGGTAATACTATTGGCGAAACGACGCTGATTCCTACATCAAACGGACATGAATGGAAAAAAGAAGCCATCAGTTTCAACGCTACTGAAACAGAAGCTAAAGGAAAGTTCAGGATTTGGTTTGAAGGAAATGGCGAAATCGACCTTGATATGATTTCATTGTTCCCTGAAGATACTTGGAAAAAAAGACCTGGTGGAATGCGTGCTGACATGATTCAACTTTTGGCAGATATGAAACCTGGATTCATCCGTTTTCCTGGAGGATGTATTGTAGAAGGCTACGATTTATCACAAAGATATCAATGGAAAAAGACTCTTGGTCCTATTGAAGACAGACAGTTAATCATCAATCGTTGGAATTTTGAATTTGCACATCGCCCTGCTCCAGATTATTATCAAACGTTTGGTTTAGGTTTCTTTGAATATTTTCAATTAGCTGAAGATATTGGTGCTGAACCATTGCCTATCTTGAACTGTGGGATGGCTTGTCAATTTAACACTGCCGAATTAGTACCATTAAGTGAATTAGATTCTTATGTACAAGATGCCTTAGATTTGATTGAATTTGCCAATGCTGAGCCAAATACTAGATGGGGAAAAGTACGTGCAGATATGGGGCATCCAGCACCTTTTGATTTGAAATTCTTAGGAATTGGTAATGAAAACTGGGGTCCACAATATGTAGAACGTTTGAAAATTTTCACAAAGGCTATCAAAGCAAAATATCCAAACATCAAATTAGTAAACAGTTCGGGAACTGACCCTAATGGCGATAGATTTGATTATTTGAACAAAGAGCTACGTGATATGAATGCTGATATTATTGACGAGCATTATTATCGTACACCAGATTGGTTTTTGAAAAATGCTGGACGCTATGATTCTTACGACCGCAATGGAGCAAAAGTATTTGCAGGTGAATATGCTGCACAAAGTGATAAAACAGTAAGTGTAAAAAATGTAAACAACTGGAAATGTGCTTTATCAGAAGCAGCATTTATGACAGGGTTAGAGCGTAATGCACAAGTAGTAAATATGGCATCTTATGCACCGCTTTTCGCCCATGCAGAAGGATGGCAATGGACACCAGATATGATTTGGGTAGATAACCTTCGTTCTTATGGTACGCCAAATTATTATGTACAAAAATTGTATTCTACTAATAAAGGTACGCACGTATTAAATACTTCTGAAAATGGAAAGCCATTAACAGGCCAAGGAGACTTGTATGCCTCTGGTATTTTAGACAAAGCTACCAACGAAGTGATTTTGAAAGTAGCTAACATTTCGGATAAAGAGCAAATTCGTGAAGTGAATCTTGAAGGTATCAAGAAATTTGATGCAAAAGCTAAATTGATTGTATTGAAAAATACTAACCCAGAGGCTTTAAATACTTTTGAAAATGCGACGAATGTAAGTCCTGTAGAAGAGACTATCACGCTTAATCCAAAGAAAAAAATCTCTTTGACATTAGCACCGAATTCGTTTACAGTATTAAGAGTAAAGTTACTATAATATTTAGTTGCTATTAATTAAGGTCGTCTTGTCTAATGAATTACCAACATTAATTCTATACGACAAGACGATTTTTTTTAATTCCATTTCTTAATTTTATTTATCCTAATAAAACATCTTTCCTTACGATGAACCTAAAATCATTTCAAACAATTATTTTTTTACTATTGGCAAGTAGTGCTTTTTCACAGAAAATGTTTAGTCCGAATCATCAAATTACTGTTGATTTTTCAGTGAAAAATCAACAGGCAAACTATTCTGTAAGCTTTCAAGGAAAGCAAGTATTAGAATCGTCTCGCTTAGGACTCATCCGCGAAGATGGTGATTTCACTAAAGGGCTTACACTTTTAGAGACTAAGAAGCCTGTTTTGATAAAAGATAAGTATAGTATCCTTACTACTAAAAAGAGTGTGATTACCTATACTGCTAACCGTCAGGTTTTTAAACTAAAAAATGCACAAGGTAAAAAACTTAATATTATTTTTCAGGTTTCAAACGACGGTGTAGCATTCAGGTATTTTTTTCCTGAAAACACTAGCGACATCAAGAAAATCAGTGAGGAAATTACGTCATTCAATTTTCCAGAAGCTACTAAAGCTTGGCTTCAACCCATGAGTGATGCCCAAACTGGTTGGGAACACTGTCATCCTTCTTATGAAGAGTTTTATCAAAAAAATATCTTAGCAGGTATTATTTCACCTATTAAAGCGGGGTGGGTTTATCCTGCTCTTTTCCAAAGTAATGGCACTTGGGTTTTATTAACCGAAGCTGGTTTAGACGGTACTTATTGTGCTACACGCCTAAGAGCTGAATCGCCTAATAATGAATACAAAATCGGGTTTCCACAAGCACCAGAAGTATTTACAGGAGGCGAGTTGAATCCACAATCTACATTGCCTTGGCTTTCACCTTGGAGAATCATTGCCTTAGGTTCATTGAAAACTATCACAGAATCAACCTTGGGCACAGATTTAGCCAAGCCTGCTATCAAAATGGATACTTCGTTCATTAAAACTGGTAAAGCTTCTTGGAGTTGGATTATCAAAAAAGATGAATCTGTCAATTTTGAAACTACCAAAGACTACATCGATTTTGCGGCCAAAATGCACTGGGAATATTGTTTGATAGATGCCGATTGGGATACTAGAATTGGTTATGACAAAACAAAATGGCTAGCTGATTATGCCAAAACAAAAAATGTAAAACTGTTACTTTGGTATAATTCCGCAGGCGATTGGAACACAGTAAAATATCATCCTAAAGGATTATTGCTGACACATGAAGGAAGAATGAAAGAATTTACCAAAATCAAGGAAATGGGTATTGCAGGGGTAAAAATTGATTTCTTTGGCGGTGATGGACAGTCGATGATTAAGTATTATGTAGATATTTTAGAAGAGGCTGCAAAAGTACAATTATTAGTCAACTTTCATGGTGCTACTTTACCAAGAGGCTGGCACAGAACTTACCCTAATTTAATGACTGCGGAGGCAGTAAAAGGATTTGAGATGGTTACGTTCGACCAAGCGGCGGCTGACGAACAGCCTGCACACTGCACTACTTTGCCTTTTACAAGGAATGCTTTTGACCCAATGGACTTTACGCCGATGAATTTGTACAAAGTGCCTAATATCAAAAGACGAACTACTTCTGCTTTTGAATTAGCCTTATCTGTTGTATTTATTTCAGGTATCCAGCATTTTGCAGAATCACCAGAAGGAATGACACACGTACCTGAATTTGCTCAAAAATTCTTACAAACATTACCAAGCACTTGGGATGAAACACGTTTTATTGATGGATTCCCAGGCAAATTGTTTGTCGTAGCTAGAAAATCAGGTAACAAATGGTACATCGCAGGTATTAATGGTGAAGGAAGCAACAAAGAACTAACGCTTGATTTATCTTTCTTAAAAAATAAAAAAGGACAATTAATCTCTGATGATGAAACCGTTTTATTAAAAGAATCATCATTTGATATTCCTGCAAAGGGACAATACAAAATCTCTTTAAAGCCCAATGGGGGTTTTGTAGGTGTTTTTGAGTAATAATTAATAAACCCGATTAAGCTATTTTAGAACGTGGCTTAGTCGGGTTAAACCTCACTCTCACAATGACTATGATTAAAAATACGAAGTACTTTTTAGTAGCTTTATTCGCACTATTAATAAACTTCCAGACTAACGCACAACAGGGAGAAATCGAATCTCATGATCCTTCTACCATCTTGAAAGAAGGCAATAGTTATTGGTTCTTTTCTACTGGTAATGGTATCAAAGCTACTTATTCCACTGATTTAGTCAATTGGAAAGTCTCGTCACAAACAGTGTATAAAAAGGACTCTTTTCCCACTTGGATTAAAGAATATGTACCTAAATTCCAAGGACATTTTTGGGCGCCAGATTGTATTTTTATGAATGGAAAATACTATTTGTATTACTCTTGTTCATCCTTCGGCGTTACTCAATCTGCCATTGGCGTAGCAACCAATGAAACCCTTGATCCAAAATCTCCAAAATATAAATGGACAGACTTGGGGATGGTGGTAGCATCTAAGGAACGAAAAGACTTCAATGCCATAGACCCAAGTATTTTAAAAGACAAGCAAGGTAAAATTTGGATGACTTATGGTTCATTCTTCGGTGGTATTGGTGCGGTAGAATTAGATTCTATTTCAGGGAAAATCAAAGCTGGAGAAAGTATCAAAAAAGTAGCGGGTGGCAGAGAGTCTGACTGGGAAGCGTCTTGTCTGATTCAAGAAGGAGAATATTATTATCTTTTTGTGAACAATGGTTTATGTTGCAAAGGACTAAACAGTACTTATTACATCGTTTGTGGGCGTTCTAAAAATCCTTTAGGGCCATTTTTAGACCAAACTGGTAAAGATTTAAATACTGGCGGAGGTACGGTAATTATGCGAACTGAAGGTAAATTTCAAGGCCCTGGTCATGTGGGTTTATTAAGAGAAAAAGGCAAAAAGATTGTCTCTATTCATTATTATGATGCCGAAGACCAAGGAAAATCGAAGATGAATATTGTGGAAATGTATTTTAAGAAAGGTTGGCCTTATTTTAAGAGGAAGTAGATGGATTAAACAGTTAAAGATTTGCCAACTTTTGAAAAGTTGACAAATCTAAACCAAGAGCTAAAAACAAGAGGGAATCATTTTTTGATTCCCTCTACTGTTTTCACATCAATAATTTTTGTCGATTTATTACCCCATGAATTCAAGATATAATTCATTACATCGGCAATTTCTTCATTCTCTAATCCGGGTTCAGGCATCATGCCTTGATACTTTACTCCATTTACTTGGATAGAGTCTTTTAATCCAAATTTTATTGCTCTAATGCCTTTTTCGGGAGTTTTCAATAAATAATCTGAATTTGCCAAAGGCGGATTAAGCTTAGGAACACCTTCTCCTTTACCCATGTGGCAAACAATACAATTATTCATATATACTTCTTTACCACGAGCAATACTATCAGCTAGTTCATCTTCTTGACGCCAAAAAGGAGACAGAAACAACATTGAAGCAATTAGTATAATTATTTTCATTTTTATTTAAGGGATATCGGCTGTCGGAATTCAAAAAAGGCTATCAGTCGTCGGAATTCGGCAGTCAAAATATAAAAATTGGTTTTCAGGTATCGTGATTCAGCTTTAGATTATCAGAACTGATAATAATAGCCAACAGCAATCGGCTTTTAATTATAAAAACCGATTGCTGATGACCGAAGACCGATAGCCACTATTTAGCAGGGCTAATTTTTACAATTGAACCAGTACTTTCAATGGCTACGTAAATATTTCCGTCTGGACCTTCTTTGATGTCTCTTACTCTACCAATATTTTCAAACACCGTTTCTTGACTAACCACTTTATTGTTTTTAATTACACAACGCTTGATATAATTAAACTTTAATGACCCAATCAGTAAATTACCCTTCCAATCAGGGAATTTCTTGCTGGTGATAAAAGTCATTCCGCAAGGAGCAATTGATGGTCTGTAATAAATAATAGGCTGTTCCATTCCTGCACGAGCAGTATCTGGACTGATAATTGAATTATCATAGCCAATACCGAAGGTAATTGCTGGCCAGCCATAATTAGCACCTTTCTTCACGATATTTACTTCATCACCTCCTTGTGGACCATGTTCGTGTTCCCACAAATCACCTGTCGTTGGATTAATCACAAAACCTTGTGGATTTCTGTGTCCATAAGAATAGATTTCAGGTCTAGCACCGTCTTGCCCAACAAATGGGTTATCTTTAGGCACAGAACCATCATCATTTAAACGCACTACTTTTCCTTGGAAAGTCGTAAGTTTCTGAGCCTCTTCTTGTTGACCTCTTTCGCCTACTGTCAAGTATAAATAGCCAGCTCTATCAAAAGCAATTCTTCCACCATAGTGATGGGTTGTAGTTACATTTGGTGTTGCTTTAAAGACAACTTTTTGTTCTGTAAGCGTATTGCCTACTAATTTAGCACGCATCAGTGCCGTATTAGAACCTTTGCCAGTTTCGCCATCTGCTAATGGTGATGAATAGCTAAAGTAAATCCAGCCATTTTTGGCATAATTGGGATGCAATTTTATATCTAAAAGCCCTCCTTGTCCTTTAGAAATAATAGCAGGAAGTCCTTTGATAGGTTCTTCTACTAATTTTCCATCATGTATCAATCTTAACTGTCCCGACCTTTCAGTAACCAACATATCACCATTAGGTAAAAAAGCCATTCCCCAAGGTACATTCAAGCCCGTAACAAACGTTTCAATTTTTAACCCATCAGTACCAGCTTTTACTGATTTGTTTAAAACAGGGTTATCATTTGCATGATTTAGATTACAGGAAGCATCAACAGATATTAATAAGCCAGCCAGTAGAGGTAGTACTCCAATAGAGAAAATTTGTTTTTTCATTTTTGAGTTTATATTCTTTGTTCGTGATAAAGTTAATGAAAAACACCTTTTTCACTGTACTGATTTCCCTGTATTTTAAGTACTTATTTCAGAATGTTGAACAGAAGAATTCAATTTATCTGTGATGGCTTTTATACGAAGTTCAGAGCGTTTGACGTCTGCTCTTAAATTTTGTTTTTCAGTGACAAGTTTATTGATAAGAGCGTCGTTCTTCTCTATTTTTTTCATCGCTGATTTTATCTCATTCTGGATTTTCTGGATTTCAGAAAGTTCCCTATTGATTAAACGTTGCTTAATAGAGTTAGTCCGCTTTTTCAGTTGCTTGTTCCTTTGTTTCTCAAGGAAATCATCGGAAGCAAAATAAGCTTTCTTTTCGGCATTAATACGACCAATACCTTCTTTCCTTACCTTTAACGCTATTTCAGGGTTTACATTCAGACCAAGCGAGCGCATTTTTTTATAAACAACGCCATATCTTAAGCCCAAATGTTCACAAATCTCTGGTAAAGGTTTGCTATAATGATGCTCCTTTAAATAATTGATGGCTTCGTCAGTCCATTTGGTAACGCCTTCTCTGCCTGAAGGAACGCCTTTTCTACTCGCTTGGCGTACTTTCCTAAGCTCTTCTCCTACTGTGAGTTTAAATCTTTTAAGTTGCCCTCTTACAGACTCCCAACTTCTTCCAAGTTGATCAGAAATTTCTCTGGATGTCAAATTCTGAAAATTTTCTTTGAGGAAATCTATTTCCTCTTGGGTCCATTTCGTTGTAATTCTTTTTGGAGGTTTGGGCGCAACTTCACTTCTCAGTACCACTCCATCCTTGACGTAGTTGATGATTCTTAATTTATTTTTCTTTGCCATTTGCTTTTTTACTAAATTTCAAAAGAATGTTTGCGTGATGAGGAACAGCGAAAAATGTATTGAGGACTCTCAAAACATTCAGTATTATGGTTAGCAAAGGGTTTCTGTCTAACAAACTTCGTATATTATTCTTAAAAAAACAAATAAGCAGTTTAGGATAAAACTAATTTATTGAAAATAAAAATAGCTCCATTTTTGGAGCTATTTAAAACGAAAAATCTTATTGAAAAATTGCAAATGGCTATTATATTTTTTGTTCAGCCATTTGAATGTCTGGAATTGAGGTATCATCCAATCCTACACGACCTCTTTCTTTTCTTACAATTCTTGAATATAAGCCTACTTCTTGGCTAAATAAAAAGGTGAAAAATAATTTCACAAATGAAGTATGGTACTTCAAATCATCGTAAAACTCAGGAGCAGTCGCTTTCAATTTTGGTAAATTATTCCAAGGTACTGATGGCATATCGTGGTGTTCGTTGTGGTAGCCCACATTCATATTGATTAAGTTCAAACCACCATAATAGCTGTATGTTTCTTGGTCTTTATCCAATACAAGATAATGTTCTTGAATCCATCTTGCACCAAGTGGGTGTAAACCTACAGAGAACATAAAGCTTGCGCCCATGTAGCCTAATGCTGGCCATCCCCAGAAATACCAAATCACCACATCAAAGGCAATTTGAGCAAAAATATTCATCAATACCCAACGGTCTATTACCGCTAATTCCAAACAACGAAGTGTACGAATCACTTGAAAAATTGGGAACAATAACAACCAGATTGCTTTACCTAAAAAGTAATTATTAATCATTTTTGCCTCCCATTTATCTGGTAAGTCAGCATCTAGTTCATGAACACCTTGAAAAGCGTGGTGCTTTAAATGGTAGTTTTTAAATGAAATTGCTGTAGGTACTAATGAAGGAAAGTTAGCAACAATACCAGCGTAAACGTTCCACGATGGTTTTTTGAAAACAAGGTTATGCGAAGCCTCATGGATACAAATAAACAATGTATGTGATGGGAAAGCACCAATACACCAAGCAGCAGCTAAAATAATATACCAAGCTTGGTCTTTTACCAAATAAGTCATCAGAATTTGAAGTGACACACAAGCCAGAATCCAAATCATCGTCATTGGATTTTTTGTGATTAACTTCTTTACCTCAGGGTGAGCCTTTAATATCTGCCTTGTACGCAAACGGTGCGGTTCAGAACCTGTCACATGAGTAAAATCTTGTTGATACGCCATTTAATTTTAATTTAATTCGTTATTGAAATTACTGTTTGAATCTTATTTGAAAAAATCTTTCAAATATACTGCTAACCTAACGTTTTATCAATTTGTTTAACAATATTTACGCTTATTCGCCTGGATGATACGTCTTTTCTGCATTTTTTAGCACATCTTCCTTATAAAAGAGGACATCTTTGAATTTCCCCTTTGTATACATCAACAATTGATCTTTGAAATGTTTTGAATTAGGATCACCACTTTCGCCACCTGCCAACAAAGATTTAGCTTTTATTTTTTCACCAAATTCTACGGCACAAATAAAACTATTGCCCCCAACGCCATATCTTTTATTCGTTCCTTGGTAATATCTACTATTATAAGATGGCAACGAACCCCACAGTGCTGAAGCAAAACCTACAGGAACACTTGGCTCATTATCATTATATTTTGTTTGTAAATCACCCGTCAATCTTTGAAAACGATTTAGTTCGCCCCAAGGTATTTGCCAAGTACCAAATTTTTTATTCAAATCATTTATCACTGTCACCAAAGGAGGCATAAACTTCGCTACATCAGCATTGGTGGCAAACCTCTTAGTATTTTCCACTTGGTCGGTTTCGCCTTGGTCTATGTATAGTCTTTGGATAACAGGGCTCAATTTCTGTGCCCATTCTACTGCCAAAGTAGTAGCTACTGAATTTTCTGATGAATGATAATCCCACGTTTTCAAGACTTCAATCGGTGCTTTTAGTTGCGTATAGAGCGAATCGTTTTGCTTTACGTCACGCTCAAATGTTTTCACCAAAGCTGGTATCAATATTTCAAAAGCTGACAAATAAGTATCATAACCTGCGGCTATTACTTTGTCGATGGTATATTTCTTTTCGCGGTCTAATACCCTTACTGCATTTACCCCTCTAAAATTTTCACCATCAGGAGCCATGTAGGATGGATAATTTTCTCGTTTAGGACTATTAACCCCTGCCACTGAAAAGGGCGTTGAATTACAATTTTGCAACCAACCATTGACTGGGTTATACAAATGCACGGTTTCATCTACCTCATGCAAGCCTTTCCATTCTGTAGCTGCTATTGAACCATCTACAGGTTTAGCCCAATTGAACTGATTATCCCTTTTAGGAATATAGTTGCCATGCCAATAAGCAATATTACCTTTATAATCAGCAAAAACAGTATTATTTGAAGTATTAGCCTTTAAAGCCATCACTTGCTTATATTCCTCAAATCCTTTCGCTTTGGTTCTTTTCCAACTCTGAATCATGCTGACAATAGAACGGTTATAAGATTTCAGGCTCACCCATTTATCATCTCTTTTACCCATAATTGGCCCGTGATGCGTAAAGTATGTACTAAAAGTTTTCTGTTTTAATACATTGTCAGCGAGGTAACTAATCGTAATTTTCTTTTCTGTTACAGGCTTCAAAGCTCCTTCATATTCATAAAAATACTTGTCGCCTTTTTTGACAATCTTTTCGGCATACACATCAGCAACGTCTACATTACTAGAGGTATGCATCCAACCGCAATATTGATTAAAACCTTGATAAACAAACATTTGCCCCCACGTAACGGCTCCATAAGCATTCAAACCTTCTTCACTAACTACTTGTACTTCTGGACGAAAGTAGAAAGTAACGTGTGGATTAATGTATAAAATAGCTTTGCCTGATTGCGTAATCTTAGGAGAAAACGCAAATCCATTTGAACCTGTTTGTTGCTCAGGATTTTTAGGAACAGCTACGGCAGACACTAAACTACCTGAGTAAAAATTCTTTAAATCGGCTATGCTTAAATCGGCCGTACTGATTGCACCAATGCTTCCATCTGTCCATAACAAAGCATACCACGGTTTAAAGCGTGTCAGCATAGCAGGTTTCACTGCTGGATGTTTGTATAAATAAAAGTTAATCCCGTCGGCATAAGCATTCAATAATTTCTTTAACCAAGGTGCCGCCTTTTGATAATCTGCCTTGGCTTCGGTAGTATCAATCAATAAGCGAATTTGTAAATCGTTATAGAGTTCTGATTCACCTTTTAGTTCTGCAATTCTTCCCAGCTTTTCAATATAATTCATCTCAACACGCTTGAAATCATCTTCACATTGAGCAAAAAGTAAGCCAAAAACAGCATCTGCATCCGATTTGCCATAAATATGCGGAATCCCCCAATTGTCACGAATAATATTTACTCGCTTCGCCTGCGCTTCAAAGCGACTGATTTCAGCATTTGAAAATTTTTGTGCAAGAATTGAAAAAGGAAGGAAAAACAGTAAAATAATTTTTCTCATATTGATATGTATTGAATGATGAAGGATTCTGTATTAACAAACATACAAAATACAACGAAATTTCTATCAATACTAATTTAAAACTTTCTCTCAATGCTTGAAATGCGCTAAACTTTAGGCAAATTAGACAAATAGGCAAGATGTAAGAATGATATTTCTAGTAGGTCTTAAGTGATATATGTTATTATTTACCCTTCATCCTCCGCAAAAGTCAGGTAATACCCATCAATATCTTTAATCGTAAATTCTGTCGCACCATAAAAAGTCTTTTCTAGCCCTTTTACTACTTCTACTTTGTCTTTAATGCTTTCAAAAAAGCTTCTTATTTCCTTTAGCTTGATATAAAAGAGTAAGCTCCCTCCTAGTCTGTTTCTATCAATATCAGGTAATTCTTCTCCTAAACTATCCATCGTCTGCAACATTATTGTTACGCCTCCATTTGAGAGCATCACCCACACAAAATCTCCTTCTTCTGGCACAGTCATGATGGTTTGAAAACCAATCTGCTTATAAAATTCAATAGATTTATTGATGTCTTTGACAAAGTTATTTACTGTTAAGCTTTCCATGTTATTATTGTTTATATGCTAGTGCCAAGTTAATGTTTTTACACTTAAAAATTTCTAAGCATATATTACTTTTATTGAAAGATGATAAACGAACAAAGCCCCTCAAAAGAAAATCTTTCAAGGAGCTTTGTTTAAAATAATATTAGTAACCTACGCTACGGCTTCTACATTTTTCTGTTCAATATTAACTGTCGAATTTGCTTTTAAAACTACAGCTTCGTTGTATACAAAAATAGTAATATCATCTCCTGCCAAATTTTCAATCACTACTTCATGCGCAAAAGTTTTAATATTCAACAAATTGCCTCTGAAACGAATTTTAAACGAGAATGAATTCCAGTTTTCTGGTACGAATGGTGCTAAATATACCTGCCCATTGCGAACACGCATACCGCCAAACCCTTTTACGATGGACATCCAAGTACCTGCCATGGAAGTAATATGACAACCGTCTTCCGTATCATTATTATAGTCATCCAAATCCAAACGTGCCGAACGTTGATAGAATTCATAAGAACGTGCCTTATCTCCTAATTTAGCGGCAATAATCGAATGCACACATGGACTTAATGATGACTCATGAACTGTCATTGGTTCATAGAAATCATAATTACGCTTGATGGTTTCGGTATCAAAGTCATCTTCAAAGAAATATATTCCTTGCAACACGTCGGCTTGTTTAATAAAGCAAGAACGTAATATTCTGTCCCACGACCATTTTTGATTGATTGGTCTATCATGAGCTGGAAGATTAGTTACTTTTATTAATTCTTTATCCAAGAAACCATCTTGTTGTAAGAAAACGCCTAACGCTTTATCTTCGCCTAAGTACATGTTGCTAGTGATACTCTTGAATTTTTCAAACTCAATGGTTTCATCAAGATTTGTCAAACTAGCTAGCTCATTATAACGGTCAGGATTTGACGCTTTTATTTTATCCGCTACTTCCATCAAATACTTCATACACCAAACAGCGAAATAACTTGTGTACCAGTTATTATTTACGTTGTTTTCATATTCATTTGGCCCCGTCACTCCTAACATCACATATTGCTTTTTCGCTTCCGACCAGTTTACTCGCTGTGCCCAGAAACGAGCAATGCCTAAAAGTACTTCAAAACCATGTTCAGCTAAATAAGCTTCGTCGCCTGTATAGTTTACATAATCGTAAATGGCATAAGCAATGGCGCCATTACGGTGAATTTCTTCAAAGGTAATTTCCCATTCGTTATGGCATTCTTCACCGTTCATTGTAACCATTGGATACAATGCGGCACCATCTTTAAAACCTAATTTTTGGGCATTCTCAATGGCTTTACCTAGTTGTTTCCAACGATAAACCAGTAGATTACGAGCTACCTGCTGATCGGCAGTTGCTAAGTAAAAAGGAATACAATAAGCTTCGGTATCCCAATAGGTTGAGCCACCATATTTTTCGCCAGTAAAGCCTTTTGGCCCAATATTTAAACGAGCATCTTCGCCCGTATAAGTTTGGTTCATCTGGAAAATATTGAAACGAATACCTTGCTGAGCAGCAACGTCACCTTCAATCACAATATCATTCGTTTCCCATTGTGATGCCCACTTTTCTGCTTGTTCTGTTAGCATTTTATCAAAGCCTTTGGCTTCAATGTTAGCTAAATAAGCTTTGGCTTTAGGAAGTAAATCGTCTATCTCATGATTTTCAGAAGAAAGGTTACAAGCATATTTTACTAAAACAGTTTCTTCGTTAGCTTTTACGCTCAAAGTAACTTGACTCGCTATATATTTTTCTGCTTTTTGAGGCAAGCTTTTGAAATCAACGGCTTTGCCTTCTTGAAAAATTTGAAATTTCTGACCAGTTACTACATGAAAACCTGTTTTCTTAGTAACCATCTCTATATATCCTTCTGCAAAAGCTGTTTCTTTATGAACTTCGTCCCAGAATTTTTCATCATAGTTGGCATCTTTATTTTTGATATCGCCATCTATAAAAGGAGTCAGCACAAGCTTTCCGTCAAAATTAAGGGGTGTAATTGCGTAAGAAATTGCACCTGATTCGTCATCAACAATAGAATTGAAGCGTTTGGTATTAACTTTTACCTGTCTGCCCGACGGCAAAGTAGCCACAAAAGAACGTTGTAAATAACCCTCTTTCATATTCAACACACGCCTAAAATCGTTTACTTCCGCAGTATGTAAATCTAGTATTTCATCTTCTATTTCAACTTTAATACCAATCCAGTTGGCAGCATTCAACACCTTCGCAAAATATTCAGGGTATCCGTTTTTCCACCAACCTACACGTGTTTTGTCGGGGTAATATACACCAGCTACATAATTCCCTTGAAGTGTTTTTCCGGTGAAAGTTTCTTCAAAATTTCCTCTTTGTCCCATTCGTCCATTGCCTAAAGAGCAAACAGATTCAGTAATTTCGTTGAATTCACGATTAAATCCCTCTTCGATGATACACCATTCATCGTGTTTAAGATAGTCTTTCATATATGGTTATACTTGGTTAGTTTGTTTATTAAGAAAAAGATAAAACCTTTCTCCTCAAGAAAAAACCAATCAAATCAACTGATTATCAATAGTTTAATCAAGTATTTATAAAAATGGTCAATAGTAAATTAAATAATAATTCTCGACTTTTACATAAAAAGCAGCATTATTATTTAGAAAAAACATCAGCATAATACTATATACTACAAAAGTGTTAATTTCTGTGCGAATTTATACTAGAAATTTAACACTCAATTTGCTGTGCTAAACTGTATTTTGGATAAATATTAAAAGTTCAATTTATCCAAGGTCATTTCGTCAAAGCCAGCAATCACAAAATCTGCTTCTGTTAAAATATCAGGAGAACCTACTCCAATAGCTTTCATACCTCCTGCTTTAGCAGCTTGGATTCCTGCTACGGCATCTTCAAATACTACACATTCACTTGGCAATGAATCAGTTGCCTCCGCTCCCATCAAAAACACTTGTGGGTCTGGCTTGCCTTTCGTGATGTTATTGCCATCAATAATGGCATCAAAATAATCTAACATATTGATTCTTTCTAAAATCAATTTAGAATTTTTACTAGCCGAACCCAAAGCGATTTTAATACCCGCTTCGCGAAGGTCAGTAAGAAACTTTTCAACGCCTGGGAGTACCTCCTTGGGTGTCATTAGTTTCACTAAATCTAGGTACCAATCATTTTTACGAGTTGCCCATGCTAATTTTTCCGCTTCTGTTAAGGTAACATTTCCCCATTTAAGAATCAATTCTAACGATTCCATACGTGAAATACCCTTTAATTGTTCATTCTGATGTTCGGTAAAATCAAACCCTAATTCGTTCGCAAGGCGTCTCCAAGCTTGAAAATGATATACTGCTGTATCAACAATTACGCCATCTAAATCGAATAGGCAAGCTTTAATCTTTGTCATGTGATTTTTAGTTAGTGATTGAGTGAGTGGTGATTGAGTGATTTAAAAAAAATATTCACTCAATCACAATTCACTAACTCACTCAATGTCTGTAAGGATATGTTTATTTTTTTAATTCAAGAATTGTAATTGACATCGCTGGGATTTTTAATGTTTTTAAATCTCCCACCAATACATCTGTCATAATATTTTTGGCAGTACTGAAACCCGACATTCTTTCTGAAAACCTTTGAGTATCCAGATTTTTATCTTCTTTATTTTGGTTCATGATTACCATAATGCTTTCGTTTTCGGTATATCTAAAGTACACATAAATTCCATCCTGTGGTAAAAATTGTGTTAATTTTCCTGTAGTAATCGCATTGCTATTTTTACGATAGCTAGCTAACTTTTTCACAAAATCAAAAGCCTCATTCTCTTTCTCTGTTCTCCCTGATGCTAAAAACTTATTTGTTTTATCATCAGCCCAACCGCCTTCAAAGTCCTTGCGTACTTCGGCATCCGATGGATTCTTGAAGTTTTTTGTCAGGTTTTCGGTGCCATAATACAAATGTGGTACTCCACGAGTAGTTAATAAAAAGCCTACGCCAAGTTTATATTTATTAAAATCTTCGCCAATGACAGAATAAAATCTATCCATGTCATGGTTATCCAAGAAAGTCATGTTCAAGTTAGCGTCTTCATAGAGCGCATCCATTGCCAATGTAGAATACAAACGATTGAAACCTTTTCCCCAATCAAACCCTTGGTTCAACGCATCGTTGATGGCATTAAACAGCACAAAGTCATTGGCAGATGGCAATGAGCTTTTGAAAGGTACATTCAGGTTATTTTTTGCAAAATAGGCTTGTGAATAAGCACTTTGTACAGAGTTTTCACCTGTAATAAACATGTTAGGATATTCTTCTGCCAAAGCAGCATTACAACGATTCATAAAATTCAAGTCATTGTATTGATAAGTATCGATTCTCCAGCCATCGATACCAAAGTTTTCCACTGTCCAAAGAGCATGTTGAATCAAAAAGTTAGCGACAAATTCATTTTTATGGTTCAAATCGGGCAAGAAAGGAACAAACCAACCATTTTGTTGTACTTTAAAATCAGCAGCCGAACCATGCAAAATATCAACCACGGGTTCATCACGGTACGACGTATTGGTATAAGTATCCCATTGATTCAACCAATTTTTCATCGGTAAATCTTTCAAAATCCAGTGATTGATTCCTACGTGATTATATACTGCATCTTGAATAATTTTTAGTCCTTTGGCATGCGATGCTTCTATTAATTTTTTATACGCTTCATTACCGCCAAGGCGTTTGTCTACATTATAATGGTCTGTAAAACCATAACCATGATAGGCTGAACGCATAGCTCCTCCTTCGTTGGTTTGGGGTTGATTGTTTTCGACAACTGGATTCAACCAAATGGTAGTAGCGCCTAATTCTTTTACATAATCTAAATGATTTTGTACACCCAGCAAATCGCCTCCGTGACGTAAAAATGGATTTTTACGATCGGAAGCAGGGTCGGCCATATCTGCAAATTTATCGTTGGAAGGGTCGCCATTTGAAAAACGGTCAGGAAGAATCAAGTAAATAAAATCTTTTGAATTGATTTCCTGTGGCTTTTGGTCACGTACTTTTAACTGAAAAGGTTGTGTTATTTTTACGATTTGGTCTATCAATTGTTTTTTCCCTTTTTGCACTTTCACCGTTTTTGAAAGCTCAATCATCATTTGTCCAGCTTGGGTAGTTGGTGCAACTGTTAAATCAAGGAATAGATAATTGGGATTTTCAACTTTGTTTACTTTTTCCAAAGAAACTCCCGGATAATTGATTTTCACATCGCAATCGCCAATGTTTTTGCCATAGATCAATAGCTGTAACTTAGGGTTTTTCATGCCTACCCACCAGTTAGTCGGATTAATACGTTGAACATTTGGCGTTTGAGCTACCAAAGCATTCATCAAGAAGCATAAAAGAATGGATAAAATTGTTTTTTTCATTTGTTTAAGATGGTTAATGGAAATACAGTAAAATAGCGCAAACTCGGGTAAAAAGGATTTTATAAACGTTGGATTCTACTTTTTTCAGTATCATTCATGCAATTTTTCAAATAATTTCAAGAATTTCCTAATAATAAAATCTTAAATTGTGAGCAATTTAATGCAAAGATAAAAGAAAGCTAAAAGAAACGAATCTGTGCTAATCTGTCCTAATACCCAAATTTTATTCTAAAAATGTCTCAAAATTCAATCAAAGTCACAACATTATTAGGCTTCGTTTTTGTCGTTTTTTGGGCAAATGCTCAACAAGCCAACAAAGCCATCCCACACACTGAGCAAAACGCTATTGCCAAAACCAAGAATTATAGTAAATTCAAAGATAGAGACCCGAAAAAAAGTAAAATCATAGTCCCGAAAAATATGACAAAGCATAAAAACGACAAATTAGTAATCCTACAAATGATGTTTCACCTATGGGGAAACAAGAATACTACCAATAAATTTAATGGCTCTGCAGCCGAAAATGGTGTTACTAAATTCTCTGACATTAGTGATTTAGCCTTAAAAAAAATCAAAGATTATGGATATTCACATCTTTATATGACAGGCTTAATTGAGCATGCCACGATGGAAGATTTGACAGCTTATGGTATTCCTAAAGATCATCCAGATGTAGTAAAAGGAAGGTCGGGTTCGCCCTTTGCCATTAAAGATTATTATGATGTCAATCCTTTTTTTGCAGATAAACCTAAAAAAAGACTGGAAGAGTTTGCTAGTATGGTTGATAGGGTTCATCAAAATGATTTAAAACTCATTATGGATTTTGTGCCTAACCACGTAGCAAGGGTATATCATTCTGATATGAAACCGAAAGGTGTTGAAGATTTCGGTGAAAAAGATGACACAACGAAATTATTCGACCCACACAATAACTTCTATTATCTACCTGATACCCAATTTCAGATTCCTGATGGCGTAAATCCTCCTGTAGAAGTAGAGGGACCTTATGTTGAAACACCCGCGAAAGTATCGGGCAATGATGTTTTCTCTCCTCATCCTTCTATCGACGATTGGTTCGAGACTGTAAAACTTAATTACGGTGTTGACATCCAAAATGGCAGACAAACTCATTTTGACGATATTCCGAGTACTTGGCTGAAAATGGTGAATATATTAAAATACTGGGCTGATAAAGGTGCTGATGGTTTCCGTTGCGACATGGCCGAGATGGTTCCTTATGAGTTCTGGAAATATGCTATTAAAGAAGTAAAGAAGAGCCATCCTGATATTATCTTCATTGCTGAAATTTATAATCCAAAGGAATATCATAATTATATTAAAATAGGAGGTTTTGATTACCTGTATGATAAAGTAGGTTTATATGATGGCCTTCGTCATTTGGTTGAAAACAGAGATGATGCCAGTGTAGAAAGCATTACGAATGTTTGGCAACATGAATCAGGCGACATTTCAGAACATATGTTAAGGTTTTTAGAAAACCATGATGAAGTAAGGATTAATTCGGCTGCTTTTTCCAAAGGGTATCCTATGGCAGCAGTACCAGCGATGGTAGTAACGGCTACTTTGCATACAGGACCAGTGATGATTTACTTTGGTCAGGAATTAGGAGAGTCGGCTTCTGAGCCTGAGGGTTTTAACAGAGCCGAAGACCGCACGACTATGTTTGATTTCTGGGGTGTAAAATCACATCAGGCTTGGATGAACAATGGTAAATTTGATGGAAAACTATTGACAGATGAACAAAAGAATATTAGAAAATTCTATGGTGATTTAATCAAATTTGTCAATACTTCTGATGCTGTACAAACTGGAAGTTTCTTTGACTTACAATATATTCAAAATGGTAATTACGACCGTAGAAAAGTGTATAGTTACCTACGTTATTCTGGTAAGCAAAAGCTTTTAATTGTTTGTAATTTTGACCATTTTCAAACAAAGAAGTTCGATTTAGTAGTTCCAGAAGGTGCATGGTCGGCAATGGGATTAAAGCCAAGCAAAGACGCAACATTCAAAGGGAAATTCAATCAAAAAGAGCAATTTAATCAAAATGCTAGTCAATCAATTCCTGTTACAATCAATCCAAATTCAGTACTTATTTATGAAATTTCTCAGAAAAAATAGAATATATTTTAAATATTTTCTTAATTTGAATCTTTAATATACATCATTAACCATTTTATGACAAACAATATAAAACCCCGCCTTAGCCTAGCTCAAATCATCAACATGAGCATAGGCTTTATGGGTATTCAATTTGGTTTTGCACTACAAAATGCAAATACAAGCCGTATTTTTTCAACGTTAGGTGCCAATCCTGACGAGATTCCAATTCTTTGGGTAGCAGCTCCGCTTACTGGTTTATTAGTTCAGCCTATTATTGGATACATGAGCGACCGTACTTGGCATGCAAGATGGGGGCGTCGCCGTCCATTCTTTTTTGCAGGAGCTATTTTAGCCACTATTGCATTAATTGCCATGCCACAATCATCAGTACTTTGGATGGCTGGTGCTATCCTCTGGATAATGGATGCTTCTATTAATGTTTCAATGGAACCATTTAGAGCATTTGTGGGTGATATGCTTCCAAAAGAGCAAAGGACTACGGGCTTTTCGGTACAAACCTTTTTTATTGGTGTCGGGGCAATGATTGCCTCTGGGCTGCCATCTATTTTAGATTATTTTGGTGTCCAAAACACTGCTCCAGAAGGAATTGTGCCAGATACCGTTAGATGGTCATTTTACATCGGTGCGTTTGCTTATTTTATTTGTATTCTTTGGACAATCCTAAAGACAGAAGAATATCCACCTGAAGACATGGAGCTTTTTCAAAGAGAAAAAGACGAAATGAATTTTATGCATGGCATGAAAGAAACAATCAATGGATTATTCAATATGCCAAAAGTAATGAAGCAATTGGCAGTCGTTCAATTTTTCTCTTGGTTTGCATTATTCTGTATGTGGATTTTTATGACGAATGCTGTTACAGCTAACATTTTTGGCTCGACAGATACGAAGTCTGAAATTTATAATGATGGGGCAAATTTTGTAGGTATTTGCTTCTTGGTGTATAATGGGGTTTCAATGGTTTTTGCTTTATTTTTACCAACTTTGGCGAAGAAATTTGGCAGAAAGCTAACGCACCTACTTTGTCTGACAGCAGGAGGCTTAGGATTAATCTCTATTATGTTTATCACTTCTAAAGAAGCACTATTGCCTTCATTTATTGGTATTGGTTTAGCATGGTCAAGTATTTTGGCGATGCCTTATGCCATGTTATCAGGGAGCTTACCTGCCAACAAAATGGGGTATTATATGGGCGTTTTCAACTTTTTTATCGTCATTCCACAGGTAATTGCCAGCTTAGGTTTACAAAAATTCATGAATTTTATGCAATTAGAACCAATACATATCGTTACTTTGGGGGGAGTATTCATGATTTTGGGAGGATTACTCACACTACGGGTAGAAGATAACGATTAAATAATACATGAGAAAAAGTAATTTAAGTACGCTTAACAGAAACCTTGCAAGCTTGATAAAACCTTGCAAGGTTTTTATATTTTCGTCGCTGTTATTGACAGCCGCTAGCTTTCAACAGCCACTATCAGATGAAGAAATTTATCAACGGAAAATCCAAATGGCTCAGGGCAGTAATATGCACGATTATACCCTAAATATTGCCAAAAGTTTTCTAAACAGACCTTACAAGGCTTCGACGCTAGAAAACCCTAATGAGGAGAAACTAGTAGTAAATCTACGAGAATTTGATTGCTCGACTTTTGTAGAAAGCTGTGTAGCCATGGGTTTGACCTATCGTAAAAATGATATTTCCTTTGAAAAATTCCAATATTATTTAAAACGCCTCAGATATTATAACAAAGGACAAATAAAAGGATATGAATCAAGAATCCATTATTTTTCAGATTGGATTTATACCCATAACAAAGACGGACTTTTAGAAGATATTACGAGTTCGTTGGGAGGTGTTCCATTAAGAAAGGAAATAAATTTCATGAGCTTGCACTGGGATAAAAACCCTAATGTGGCAAATGTATCACTCCAAGAAAAAATAAAGAAGGTAGAGAATAAAATCAGCAATCAAGATTTTTATTATGTCCCAAAGGCTAAAATCAGAAGTATTGAAGACAAAATCATGAATGGTGATATTATTGGCATTACAACCAATATTGATGGATTAGACATTACGCATGAAGGTTTTGCTATAAGATTGCAGGATAAACGCGTCTATCTACTTCATGCTTCATCCGAGTTCAAAAGAGTAATGGTTAGCGACAGACCATTGGCAGAATACATGGCTCCTAAAAAGAATCAGACTGGCATCATGGTGGCTAGATTCAAATTAGAATAATAGTCACCATCATACCAGCTTTCAATGTTATTTCTTGAACATCAAATTCTTATTTTTCAAGAATTTCTTAAACGAAAAAGTTCCAATATTCTCTGCCTTAGTTTCAGACAAGTTGGTGGAACTTTTTTCATTTCCATAGAATCTATTACCCATATAAACATCGTTGATGGTAATGGATTTACTTTTAATTCTACGCGCAATTTTCATGGCTTCGCTATCTTTTCCAGCAAAAACAGAACAGTTAAAAACACTGTTTGAATCATTTGCGAAATCAAGTGCCTGCGTTTCATTCAAGAAAGATTTTACAGGCAAAATAGGTCCAAATGTCATTTCTTTCATGATTTTCATTTGGTGATTCACATTTGTCAGAATAGTAGGACGACAATAAATACTTCCTTTTTGAACAATACATTTTTCAGAACCCGCTACAATAACCGCTCCTTTCTTAACAGCATCGGCTAATTGTTCGTTGATATTGGTGGCTTGTTTTTCTGTAATGATAGGTCCTATTTGTCCATGTTCTATATTAGGATAGTTCAGCGTCAACAGGTTGCTTTTCCCAACTAGTCTTGATAAAAACTGTGAATGGATATTTCGATGAACGTATACTCTTTCGATAGACTCTAAAGATTGACCAGCATTAAAAGTTCCGCCCCATAAAATAGCAGATGATGCACTTTCGATATCTGCTGTTTCAGTAATTATTGCGGCTCCTTTTCCTCCAAATTCTAACTGGGCAGGCACAAAATGTTTAGCACTTGTTTCAAATACTTTTTTAGCTTTCTCTTCCGTTCCCGTAAAGCAAATTAAATCTGTAATACTACAAAGCATTTCGCCTACTTCTTTCTCACCTTCAATAAAATGCAAAAAATTATTAAAATGTGGTATTTGACTAATCGTTTTTTCAAGGACTCTAACAAATCGTGGCGTTTTTTCAGAAGGCTTCACCAATACACTATTGCCTGCTAAAAGAGCAGGAATAACCTGCATCATTGTACTCTGGAAAGGGAATTGCCAAGTACTGATAATACCAACGAGCTCGAAGGGTTCGGAATATTCTTCTATATGATAAGTATTGTTATGAAGAATAGTTTGGACTTCTACTTTAAAATAATCCTGCGCTAAATCACAAAACTGGTCGATAGCAGTCAATACTAGATTGATTTCATAAACAGTTTCTATTTTTCTACCAGTATCTACTATCAATACTTCTGTAAGTTCTTCAAGATGTCGCTCTAGTGCTTTTTTCCAACGCTGTATGGTTTTTATTCGTTGCTCTATACCGATAGCCTGCCAGCTTTTTTGGGCATGACGCATTGCATCAGCTTTTATTTTGAGTGTTTCAAAAGAGAGTTGAGGTATTTCATAATCATATAAACCAGTTCTTGGATTTCTTACTTTCATTTAATTATAAGGCTTAAAATTAATGCTATCGACTTAATGTTAATTGCATTTTTCAAATATACATTTTTTGATTAGTTTTTAAATATTTTTAAAAGGTTAATCACATAGATTAAAATAAAAAGATATGGCTTACAATAAAAATAATTAATCACTACAGATTCATCATTAAGAAATTTATATAAATACTTAATTATTCCTAATTTTAATCTATATTTAAAGCCTAATTTCAAATAACCACTTACACACTGAGTCTAAAACCCATTTTACCTTCCTTCCACTATTTTATGAATACTGTTAAAGATTTCGACAAAAAAGAAGCCATTTTTCAAGCAACCCTCGAATTAATATCAAAACATGGCTTCCACAGCTCACCCATGTCTGAAGTAGCCAAAAAAGCAAACGTAGCCGCAGGAACAATTTATCATTATTTTAAAAGTAAAGACGAACTCATTTGCGCACTCTATGTCTATAAACGTGAAAAATCGATTCAGAATATATTTAAAAATGATGACCCGTCAAAACCTTTCAAAGATCGCTTTCGTAGTTTTTATCTGCAAATGATTAATTACTATTATACCAATCCTAAAGAGTTCTATTTTTTAGAACAATTTATGAATTCTCCATACATTAGTATGCTTCAAAAAGAAGATATTGTTAGATTAGAACAACCCATTTATGATTTCCTAAGAAAAGCTGTTTTCACACAAGTGGTTAGAGACATCCCTCCTAAAATACTCATTGCTATGGTGACTGGAAGTGCAAGTTCTTTGATTAAACTTCGTTTGTCTGGCGAGTTTCTAATGACTTCATCAGACTTAGAAATGGCATTTTTTACTTGCTGGGATGGGATAAAAAAACCATAATTTTTTACTTATTCTTATTGAAAATCTTGAAGGCAATATATAAAGCTCCCAATAGTAAAATCAGGAATAATAAAGAAAACAATTTTTCAGTATTTTTGGATAATTGAGATTGTAATAAAAACATTGAAGTAAAGGATAAAGGTTAAATAATATCAAGCGAAAGCTGAATCTTACAAATTAACTCATCAAATACTAGTCCTCAAAGAATTTTAAGCTATATTTAAAAATTTGAAAGAAAACATTTACCAAGTATCGCTTAAATATATGCAAGAACTTATTAAAATTGGGGTAATTAATATTTCAGACCGCGCAAGTGCTGGTATTTATGAAGACATACCCGGCAAAGCCGTTGTTGAAACGTTAAAAGAATATTTAGTCTCCACCTTTGAAACTGTTTATAAAGTAATTCCAGATGAGCAAGATTTAATATCCGAAACGCTTATCGAAATGGCAGACACCCACAATTGTTGCTTGATAGTAACAACAGGAGGAACTGGACCAAGTAAAAGAGACGTAACCCCAGAAGCAACCGAAGCTGTTTGTGAAAAAATGATGCCTGGCTTTGGGGAGTTAATGAGGATGGAAAGCCTAAAATATGTTCCTACAGCCATTTTATCACGCCAAACGGCTGGGATTAGAGGGAAATCATTAATTATCAATTTACCTGGTAAACCTAAAGCTATTCGCCAATGCTTGGATGCTGTTTTTCCTGCCGTTCCATATTGTATTGATTTACTTGAAGGGCCTTACCTTGTTTGTAATCAAGAGATTATGAAAGAATTTAGACCAAAACAATAAAGTAAAAGGCTTGCAAAATTAATTTTGCAGGCCTTTTACTTTATTTCAACTGATTGAGTTCTAAACTTAATTCTTCAATCAAAGATTTTGCTCGTTCTAAAGAGATTCTGGGTTCTGGTAGTTCTTTGCTAATAAAAGCAGACACTTCCCAAATCTCAGCGATTGATTTCAATGAAATCTCAAAACTTGGAATAGACGAATCATCAGAGCTTAATAATAAAGTGCCTTTTACTTTTATTTGATTATAAACTCTTCGGTAAATAATCCCTTGTTGAGGCGTAATCAAAATATAAAATTTTCCATCCAAAATATTTGTCCAATGTTCGATGGCATTGCCAATTACCACTGAGTTTTGCAAAGGGAAATCACTGCCCATTTCAAAAGCCCTACTTTTGTCAGAGGTAACAAAGGGAAGCGAAAACGTAGCTAACGTCTTGATATATTCTGACTTAGTATAATTGGCTAAATAGTCTTTAATCTGACTCCTTTTTACATAAGGAATCCTGATTTCAAAACTCTTTTGTGGGCTTTCGCTAAGCGGCTTATTATTATTAGTGTACTGATTATCAGTAAATGATTGAAAAGTTTTTTCTGAAATATTATAATTTATCCTATTGGGTACAAATTGTTTTTCAGTACGGATAGGTTGCTTGTCTTCTTCCTTTTCTTGAAAATACTCATCGATAATTTTAGCAATAGGTTGTGCTTCAACTTCTTTTTTCTGAAAAGTACTCACTGTATCGTTTACTGGCACTTTTACGTGTTCCATGATTCCAGTAGTACTTTGTCCCAAGCTTATACCAGGTGTTTCTCTGATTTTTCGAATATCAGTCTTTATCAGCGAATCAACCGATGTGCCAAAGACCTGAGCGATAGTTTTAAGGTTTTCTAAATTGGGGTTTGCTCTGGCCTCTTCGTAAGCTCCAAGCAAAGAACGCTTAATACCAATTCTACGTGAGAATTGTTCTTGAGTAAGTCCATTTAATCGACGAAGATACTTTATATTATTGCTAACGATAGACATGGTTTGAAGGTTAATCTGAAGCTCTTGTCTTAATTAACGTTTACAAGAAAAATTATTCATTGATGAAAAATGCCACTATGTTTTACTATTGTCACGTATAAAGCAAGCTAATTTTATTAAAATTCATCTCGTTTTTTCTGACAAAAGTTTTTGAAAAATAACCAATATTTCAATAAAATACTAATTATTAATTGGGAATGAATCGATAAATTCAATATTTTAATTGACATTTATTAAAATCAACGAAATAGGGCTAATTTTTAGTTGTATTTTCTTTTATTTTTTCAGCCATTTTTACAGCTTCATAAGCATTCACGATTCCTCCGCTGGTTGAAAGTTTTCCAAATTCTATTAATTCAGAAGAACCTGGGCGAGCCACTTTTAACTGTGCTAGTTTGATAGACGACTCTAGAATAATTTGCTTTATTTGCTTATAATCAAGCTCTGGATAATACGAAATCAATAATGCGGCTAAGCCCGTCACAACGGGTGCGGCCATGCTTGTACCGCTTAAATCTTCATATTTTGAACCCACCACAGTTGATTGAATATCTACACCAGGAGCAAAGACATCAACCGTTTTCTGACCATAATTTGAAAATTCTGCTACCGTATTAGGCGATTGCATCCAAGACGTCGCTCCTACTTCAATCCAGTTATCGGCTTCACTGCCATCCAAAAAACGTTTTGTTGGATAATTCTCTTTCGTATCGATGTCTTCATTTTCATTGCCAGCCGCATGAATTAACAATACACCTTTTGATTGAGCAAATTTTACGGCGTCGTCAACTGCGCTTTTTTGCGGAGAAACTGTTTTCCCAAAGCTCATATTAATTACTTTCGCTCCATTTTCAACCGCATATAAAATAGCATTCACTACATCCTTATCACGTTCGTCTCCATCTGGCAAAGCTCTAACTACCATAATCTGAACATTATCGGCTACACCCGCAATGCCTAAATCATTATGCCTATTAGCCGCCACGATTCCTGCTACATGCGTGCCGTGGTGTGCATCTGGACCTTTTACTTCGTTATTGCCATAATTTCTATCATGGATATTATTAACGTCATCACCAATCAAATCTCTAGGATTATACGTTAAGTTGATGCCATAATTCAGTTGAGTATCGTAATATTCAAAAGCTTCTCTAAGTTTGGCTTCATCTTGTCCTAAATCCAAAATCAGTTCAAATACTCTTTTAGCTTTTTTTAACTCCTCCGTGTCTTTACTACTTATTTTATTTAACTCTTCCTTTGTAATATCCTTTACCCCTAAATGCTTGCAAAGTGAGAACTTCGCTTCAATAAATTTGTGGTATAAATTAATCACAAAAGTACCTTGCTCTTTTACTTCACTTACTTTGCTTTCATAGGCTAGTTTATATTTTTTGTATAAATTATATTCTTCTTTTTCGCTAGTTGACAATTTTTCTACATCAACTTTAGCTTGATACTTTTTTTGAAGTCTGGCAAATTCACGCGTAATTTCCAGACTCTCTTTAGCTAAATCTTCCCCTGCTTTATTCCCTAAAAAATCCCATCCATGAATATCATCTACATACCCATTATTATCATCATCAATACCATTATTAGGTATCTCTTTAGCATTAACCCAGATTTTATTAGATAAATCTTCATGAAGAATATCCACGCCAGAATCAATAATGGCAACGATAACAGGTTTTGATTTTTTGGTTCTTAGTATATCTTTATAAGCTTTTTCAGTACTTATTCCTCTTACTTTATCGTCCAAGAAATCTAGATTAAACCAATTTGACGGTGCACGTTCTAACGAGGGTTCAAGGTATTGAGCATTAGCAACATGGAAGAGAAAAATAAAACAAATCAGACTTAGTTTTGATATAATATTCATAGTGGTAAAAAAACATTAAGGATTATAGTATTTTGTTGATTGAATTATATAGTAAAGCTATGAAAAAGGAAATTCAGATAAAAATGAGTGTTTTAAAAGAAAAAACTAAATATTGGCTATATTTTGCTTTTTGAACCAAAATTTAATCATTTTTTTAATATTTTATCACTTTTATTTATAAAATCACCTCTATATGTGGTATGGCTTTTCTATATTTTTCAATCTTTAGCTGAGGATAATCAGCTGATTTACAATATAATCCGCAGTGGCTAGTATAATATAATGGAACAATGAGTAAAAATACCACAAGTATTAACAACTATTGTATGGATATTCCAAGAATATTTTTTTATTTTTTAAGCTTAATTTTTATTTACCTTATTTAATACCGAAAAATGAACCTGTAACGTAACTGAATAGTTTAATGATATGATGTATATACATTAAATTTGGGTATCTCCATAAATTCAGAAATTATGAACAAAATCCTTTACGAAAAGAAAAATTTTTATCCTTGGCTTATTTGTTTTTCTGGTTTATTGATTCTCGTTGTCATCAATGGATTAACCACTACTTCCCTCTCAGTTTTTGATAATGCTTTTATCTCTGAATTTCATTGGAAACGAGATGAATTAAAGCTTCGCGAATCTATCACTAATAGTGTTACTTTATTTTTCATTTTAGTTTCTGGCATTATTATCGATAAAATTCGTGTAAAAAAAATGATGCTTTTCGGAAGCCTAATATTAGCCATTGCATTGTTTTCATACAGTTTTGTTAGCAATAAATATCAAGCCTACTTTATTCATTTTCTTTTGGGTGTATCCATGATTACCGCAGGGTCAGTATCTTGTATTATATTGGTTTCGTCATGGTTTCAAGAGAAAAAAGGATTAGCCTTAGGCATCGTTTTGATTGGAACTAGTTTGGGGAGTGCTATATTTTCTCCTTTTAATCACTACCTACTACATGAATACGGTTGGCGACAAAGCTTTACTATTTTGGCCATTTTCCCAGTTTTTATTTTTATTTACATCTATTTTTTTGTTGAGAACTCTCCGAGTGATATTAATATAAAACCATTGGGTAATCTGAATACTGCTAATAATTTATTGACACAAGGAATGACCTATCCAGAAGCTACAAGAACACACTTGTTCTGGTTAATTTGTCTGTGTGGCTTTTTAACTTTTTATTGTTTAGTAGGAACAATTGCTAATGTTTTTCTACATTTGGTTGGTTTAGGTTTTGAAGGGAGTCGTGCAAGCTTTTATTTAAGTTTGTATTTTATCATGGCGGGACTAGCGAAATTGTTTGTTTCAATCTTTTCAGATTATATCAACCCTTATATTGTTTTCTCAGTTTGCTGTATCATGATGATGTTGGGTTGTTTTGGACTTTCAATGATGGATACTAATTTAATATTGCCTTCTATTGCTTTGATGGCTATTAGTTGGGGTGGTATTTATTCATTGTATAATTTGATTGCGATTAAAACATTTGGCTTAACAGCCGCTGGAAAAATCAACGGTACGATTAACATGTTTGAAGGCGGAGGAGCATTGCTTGGACCAGTGATGACGGGATTTGTTTTTAATTTAAACCATTCTTATCAATTAGCGTTTATGATAAACGCAGGCTTAATGTTTATTGTCTTATTGCTTTCTTTAAGATTCAAAGCATTTATGCTAAAACTACGCAAACCAATTATCGAATAATGAAATATAATTTCGACGAAATTATCAATCGAAAAAATACAGATTCTCAGAAATGGGATATGTTCAACGACCCTGAAAATGTGATTCCTATGCCCGTGGCAGATATGGATTTCAGGTGTCCTGAACCAATATTAGATGTATTAAATAGTATTACACAACATGGTGTTTTGGGATATGCCATTGTTCCAGAAAGACTAAAAGACATCCTTCAAGAACGCCTAAAAAACCTGTATGACTGGGAAACAGAAAAAGAATGGCAAGTATGGATTCCCGGATTAGTACCTGCTATTTATGCTAGTTGCAAAGCTTATGGCGAGCTAAACGATGCCGTGATGACCGCTATTCCAGTATATCATCCTTTTCATCTAGCACCTGCTGTGGTTGGCAAAAAATTTCAAACATTTCCGATGATAGAAGTTGCTGGTCGCTGGACGTTCGACTTTGAAGCCTTAGAAGCCAATATTACTGCTGAGACTAAGTTATTCATGCTTTGCAATCCGCATAATCCAGGAGGAACGGTTTTCACAAAAGAAGAATTAGAACAACTGGTTGATATTTGCGAAAAGCATGATATTATCATTTGCTCCGATGAAATCCATGCAGACTTGATTTTGGATGATTCTAAAAAGCATATTCCCTTAGCCAGTTTAAGTGAAAAAGCTGCTAGTAGAACAGTAACGTTAATGGCTCCTTCCAAAACTTTTAATATCGCAGGTTTGGGCTGTTCAGTAGCTGTCATATCAAATCCTGTGCTAAGAAAGAAGTTTGAAATGGCCAAACAAGGCTTTTTCCCTCCGCTGACACGCTATTCACAAGATGCGGCCATTGTGGCTTATCGCGACTGTGAAGATTGGCGATTGGCTTTAATTGACTACCTCAAAGACAATCATGATTATTTATACCAATCTCTGAACGGATACAAAGGATTAAAGTTATTACCGCTCGAAGCAACTTATTTAGCTTGGATTGATGCTCGAGAAACGGGCATCGACAATATTCAGGAAAGATTGCTAGAAGCTGGCGTAAGAATTATGGATGGAAAAGTATTCAAAGGCGAAGGCTTTTTCAGACTTAATTTTGCTTGTCCAAAAGCTCTATTAATCGAAGCAGTGGATAGAATCAAAAAGAGTTTGGCTTAAAAAAAATGATGTGCCTCCAAGTTTTAAAATACCTTGGAGGCTTTTTTTATAGATGTTTGTAATATCCCTTTCAAAAATCAGGATACAAAATCGGTAAAATTTTAATAATTTCCCCTTTATAAATAAAACTATGATTATTTGACAATATGGAAGACAATAAAGCACTACGCTCTCAAAATTGGTTTGGTAAAACAGGAAAAGATGGATTCATTTACCGAGCGTGGATGAAAAATCAAGGTATTCCGCATGACGAATTTGATGGTCGTCCTGTAATTGGTATTTGTAATACTTGGTCAGAGCTTACACCTTGCAATGCCCATTTTAGAGATTTGGCAGAAGCAGTAAAAATTGGGGTGTACGAAGCGGGTGGCTTTCCTGTTGAATTTCCAGTGATGTCATTAGGAGAAACCTTGATTAAACCAACTGCCATGTTGTATAGAAACTTGGCAAGTATGGATGTAGAAGAATCTATCCGTGCTAATCCGATTGATGGCGTGGTTTTGCTTTGTGGCTGTGATAAAACTACTCCATCGTTAGTAATGGGTGCTTGTAGTGTGGACATCCCTACGCTTGTAATTTCGGGTGGACCAATGTTGAAAGGACATTTTAAAGGAAAAGATATTGGTACGTCGGATGTTTGGCGTTTTGCTGAAGCGTATAAATTAGGGCAAATCTCACAGTCGGAATTTGTAGAGGCGGAAGCCTGTATGGCTCGTACCCAAGGACACTGTGCTGTAATGGGAACAGCCTCAACGATGGCTACTATGGTAGAAGCCTTAGGATTATCTCTACCCAACAATGCTTCTATTCCTGCGGCTGATGCACGTAGAAAAGTGATTTCACAGTTTTCTGGAAGACGTATCGTGCAAATGGTCAAAGAAAATTTAACGCTTTCTAAAATCCTTACGCGTGAGGCTTTCGAGAATGCCATCATGGTAAATGCTGCAATAGGTGGTTCTACCAATTTTGTTATTCACTTATTGGCAATTGCAGGTAGAATTGGCGTGGATTTAAACATTGAAGATTTCGACAAATTCTCTCAACATATTCCTTTGTTAGCCAACCTTCAACCTTCAGGCGAGCATTTTATGGAAGATTTATACTATTCTGGTGGACTTCCAGCAGTTATCAAAGAAATGAGTGGAATCATTCATAATGATGCCCTGACTGTGAACGGAAAAACAATAGGCGAAAACTGTGCTGATGCGGAGGTATATAATAGAAATATTGTAGCCACAATGGAAAACCCGTTTAAGCCTAATTCAGGAATAGCGGTTGTAAAAGGAAATCTTTCTCCTAACGGTGCAGTTTTGAAACCATCTGCGGCTACTCCTGCCTTAATGGTGCACCGTGGTAAAGCAGTAGTTTTTGAAACCATTGAAGACTATCATGAGAGAATTGACCATCCAGATTTAGACATTGATGAAAATTCTATCATGGTCTTGAAAAATGTTGGGCCTAAAGGTTACCCAGGAATGGCAGAAGTAGGCAACATGGGGATTCCTAAAAAGCTACTGGAAAAGGGAGTACACGATTTAGTAAGAATCTCCGACGGTAGAATGTCTGGAACAGGCTTTGGTACAGTAGTCTTGCACGTTTCTCCCGAAGCAGCAGCAGGTGGAAACTTAGCGTTAGTTCAAAATGGTGATTATATCAGTTTGGATGTACCCAACAGAACGTTGAATCTGGAAGTATCTGATGAAGAATTAGCCGAAAGGCGTAAAAATTGGCAAGCAATCGATATGAATATTACACGCGGGTATGTAAACCTATACATCAATCACGTAGAACAAGCACATTTGGGTGCTGATATGGATTTCTTAAAAGGGAAATCTGGCAGTACCGTTACCAGAGATTCTCATTAAAATATTTAAAACGATTGAATCTCTATACCAATCTTTAATAATTCCCCAATGTATTCGTCAACATTGGGGAATTTTATTATCTTCGGTTTTATTCATTAATCTTCAACAACAACATGAAAAAACATTTATTGCTACTCTCCTTTTCGTTATTAACAAGCCTTGGTTTACAAGCACAAACGCCCACAAAACGCCCCCTCAAACCTACGGATGTTTATCGTTTAAAAACTGTTACTGATGCGCAGATTTCACCCGAAGGCAATTGGGTAAGCTATACGCTTTCAGCGATTGATTCAGCTAAAAACAAACGCAATGCAGATATTTATATGGTTTCGTGGGATGGCAAAGAAACTATTCAATTAACGAATAGCCCAGACGGTGAATCGCAAGCACGTTGGAGTCCCGATGGTAAATATCTTTCTTTTATTTCGTCGAGAAATGGACTAACAAGTAGCCAAATTTGGCTAATGGATAGAAGAGGTGGCGAAGGAAAACAACTAACCGATTTAAAAAAAGGCGATTTGAATGATTATGCTTGGTCGCCAGACGGTAAAAAAATTGCGTTGGTGATTAAAACCTCCGCAGATACTTCAAAATCAAAATTACCTAAACCGATTGTCATCGACCGTTTTCAATTCAAAAGAGATGTGGAGGGTTATATCACTAAAAGTTCGACCCATTTGTATTTGTATGACATCGCTACAAAGAAAATAGATACTCTTACTAAAGGAAATTTTGATGAGTCTTCACCTGTATGGTCACCAGATGGAACACAGATTGCTTTCTTGAGTAATCATACAACTGACCCTGATAAAAACTCGAACACTGATATTTTTGTAATAGATGCGAAGGCAAATGCTACGGCAAAACAAATTACGAATTGGACAGGTAGAGATTATTCGCCAGTATGGAGCCCAGATAGCAAGCAAATCGCGTACATGAGAACTACTGCTTCTGAAGACTATATCATGTATGACCAGTCTATTCTATGTCTTATTTCAAAAGACGGAGGCGAACCAAAACTATTAAGCAAATCGTTAGACAGACCTGTTTCTTCACCTAAATGGTCGAAAGATGGAAGTGCTATTCTTGCCTTAGTAAGTGATGATAGAATCAGATACATAGCACAATTCAGCCCTATTGACGGTAAATTATCCAAGCTATTGGACGGTGAAAGAAGTTTTGGTTCTTTAGAAAGACACCCTTCTGGTTCATTCTTGACCAGTATGTCTAACCCACAAACACCAGCAGAATTATACGTTTTTGAAAATAACAATCTTAGAAAATTAACGAAACATCATGATGAGTTTTTAGCCCCATTGGCTTTGGCAAGTGTAGAGGGCTTTACGTCAAAAAGTAAAGACGGCACTGCTGTTTCAAACCTTTTGTATCGTCCTGCTAATGCTTCAAAAACGGAGAAATTGCCTACTATCTTTTTTATTCATGGCGGACCAGTATCACAAGATGAATATGCTTTTGATTTAAGTCGCCAAATGTTGGCAGCAGCTGGCTATAATGTAGTAGCTGTAAACTATCGTGGTTCAAATGGACGTGGCTTGGCTTATTGTAAAGTAATTTCGGGCGACTGGGGTAACAAAGAAGTAATGGATATTTTAGGGGCTACTGATTATGTAGTAAATAATGGCATAGCAGACCCTGAAAAATTAGGTATTGGCGGATGGAGCTACGGCGGAATCCTGACAGATTATACCATTGCGACGGATACTCGTTTTAAAGTAGCATCAAGTGGTGCAGGTGTAGCCATGATTTCATCGATGTATGGTGCTGACCAATATATTTTACAATATGAACACGAATTAGGGGCTCCTTGGAAAAATTTTGATAAATATGTTGCGTTGTCTTACCCATTCTTGAAGGTTGAAAAAATCAAAACGCCAACACAATTTATGGTAGGCGAAAGTGATTTTAACGTCCCTGCTATCGGTAGCGAACAGATGTATCAAGCCTTTAAATCGGTAGGTATTCCAACAGAATTAATTATTTATCCGGGTCAATTTCATGGTATTACCAACCCAAGTTTTCAAATCGACCGCTTTGACCGTTATTTAAAATGGTTTGGTAAATATTTGAAAAAATAAATCTTAAAAACATCAGTACTTATCTCTGGGAATGTCTGTATTATTTTATACTTTCATTCCCAGATTTTTTTATGCTCAAGTAAAAGTAATTAGATAGCTCTTAAAAATTATTTCACCATTAACACACACATTTAATCAAGCAATTATTGTATGAAAAAGGCTCTTTCCAGATACTGCTTACTATTATTTTTAATACTAAGCTCACAATCTTTTTTAGGGCAGGAATTAATCAAAGGAAGAGTAATTGACGAGCAAACCAGTGAGGCTTTACCCTTCGCAGCAGTATTTGTGGTTGGCTCTTCTATTGGTACCTCAACGAATGAAAAAGGAGAATTTACCTTAAAAGTACCTTATGGTACGATTCAAATCGGAGCATCGTTTATTGGTTATAATACGATTAGCGCTATTTTTGAAACCAAGCAATTGCATGCCAAGACGCTTACCTTTAAATTATTGGCTATCAGCAAAGAATTATTAGAAGTAAAAATAGAAGGAAAGCATACCAAACAATGGTTAAGAGACTATAAAACCTTTAAAACAGAATTTTTGGGCGTGGAAGTCGATGACAAAAATTATGAAATAGAAAATAGAAATAGTATACAATTTATTAGGGAAGAGAATACGCTGATTGCTCAATGTGAAGAACCACTGATAATCATTAATCGAAAATTAGGGTATAAAGTAATTACCACCCTAAAAGAGTTTAGTTATAAAACAAATGGTGATGTATCGTACTTAGGCATCACTCGTTTTGAGCTTTTGAAAGCCGAGCATCAAACTGAGCAAGAAAGATGGATTAAAAACCGTAGAGAAGCTTATCTTGGTTCGCCAAATCATTTTTTTAAATCAATGATTAATCATGAGCTTGAGACTAATAAGTTTTTAGTCATCAAGGATACCCTAATTAATTATCGCATTTATGATTTTTATGATAAGCTTTCTAATAAAGCTTTTAAATTAGATTTAGATAAGATGATTTCTCCAGACTCGGTCAATCATCAGTTCTTTTTAAAGCTTAATACGCCTATTGAAATTGTTTATGAGGGCAAAAACAACTTTACGCCTAACCGTCGATATAGGTATATGCGATATGAATATACCAGCATTGAGCCAGCCAATAAGGAGATGAAGTATTTATCTAAACAAGGAGAACTATTTCCTCCGCAATCGTTAAAATTTTCGGGAAGTATGGGTAATTATCGCATTGGCTTGGCTTTACCTTCTGATTATGAGCTTGACGAAAAAGAATAACAACCAGTAACAAAACATACAATCATGTTTGAAAAAAGTTTCCAAAACCAAGTAGCTATTGTAACTGGTGCAGGGATTGGCATTGGCTTTGAAATTGCGAGGCAATTGGCAGAACAAGGGGCAAAAGTAATTTTAAATGATATTGATAAAGACTTGGCTGAGTCATCCACTTTAGCCATTCAAGAAACTGGAGGTATTTGCGAAGCTTTTAGCGGAGACGTTTCAGACTTAACAGTCATACAAGAGTTGATAAAAACGACAGTAGCCACTTTTGGAAAACTAGATATTCTTATTGCCAATGCTGGTATTACCACCTTTGGCAATTTCTGGGAATATCAGCCTGAATCTATGCAAAAGATTCTTCAAGTAAACCTCTTCGGAACATTTTTCCTTACTCAATCTGCCACGAAACAAATGGTAGAACAAGGACATGGAGGAAGTATTCTATTAATATCTTCGGTTACTGGTCATCAAGCGCATAAATATTTGGCAGCTTATGGCATGACAAAAGCGGGTATTGAACAATTGGCTAAAAACTTAGTCGTTGATTTATCTCCCCATCAAATCAATATTAATACTGTTGCTCCTGGCGCTACTTTAACAGAACGGACTTTAAGTGATGTTAATTATATAGAAACTTGGTCACGTATTACACCTACTGGAAAGCCTTCTACCGTTCAAGACATTGCTAATGCGGCACTTTTCTTGGTATCTCCCCTTTCCAGACAAATTACTGGACAAAGTATAGTGGTTGATGGCGGGTGGACTTCTGTTGGACCTTCGCCTTATTGAGAATTGATGTAGCACTCAAGCGTGGTCTTCCTTTAAGGAAATATGCTAATTTTGGAGCAGTAATAATTTTGAATTAATTATTACCTATCGGAAACATATCCAAACCCTAGGTTTTTTTCAATCAAAAAGGCGGTCAAAAAATTAATTTTGACCGCCTTTTTGGTACTAAAATTTAGGATATATTATGCTTTTTTTCAAGATTCAACATCAAACTCATCATTTAAAACTCACAACTAATTACTATCTAATATACGCTTCCCATTCAGCGATTAAGTCTTTTTTCTTCAATACTCTCGGGAATTTATGTTGTCCTCCTGTTTTGCCTTTCGATGCCATAAAATCATAAAAAGCTTTCACTGGCAACACACTGATTTCCAACCCTTTTAAAGCATGTTTACGCTCTACGGGATAATCATCATTGATTCTGCAAAGGGTTTCGTCTATGAATTTTAGCAATTCCTCAGCATCTACTTGATCATCTGTTCCCACATACCAATGATGCCCGAAGGTATCTTCCAGCCTTTTACCTACTACCGTAAACTCTCTGATATCGATATTAAATTGCTTGCAAGCCAACTCAATGGCTTTATTCATATTATCCACAGAAAGGTGTTCGCCACAAAGGCTCAGGAAGTGCTTTGTCCTGCCTGTAATAATAATCTCAGCTTGTTTTTTATTGGTAAACTTAATCGTATCTCCAATCAGATAACGCCATGCACCCGATACTGTAGAAATCAACAGGGCATACTCCTTTCCCTCCTCTACCTCATCTATCATCAATGTCTCTGGGTATTGAACCATACTGCCATCTTCATCAAAATTGCGGTCATTAAAAGGAATAAACTCAAAGAAAATCCCATTGTTTAGCACCAACTGCATATCGCTATTGGGGTGGGTTTGATACGCCAAAAAGCCCTCTGAAGCCAAATATGTTTCAATATAAGTAATTGGGCGACCAAGTAGCTTGCTAAAACCTTGTTTATAGGGCTCAAAACTTACACCACCATGGCAATATATTTCTAAATTTGGCCATATTTCATGGATGTTTTTTACGTTATATTCTTTGATGATTTTTTCCATCAAAATCTGAATCCACGCTGGCACCCCTACAATAAAACCAATGTCCCAATCTTTTGCTTTCTTCGTTATTTTATCCAACTTTTCACTCCAGTCGGCAGTTTCAGCAATCTTTTTCCCAGGTTTATAAAAACGTTCAAACCAAAACGGAATTTTTCCTGCGGTAATACCACTCAAATCTCCTTCAAAATAATCCCCTTTATCCTGTAATTTTGTACTCCCTCCAAGCATTAAATAGCCTTTTTCGTACAATTGTGAAGGGAGATTTTTATAGGCAGATAATGCTAAAATTTGACGAATTGAAGTCCTGTGAATGGCTTTCACCATGTCTTTCGTAACAGGAATATGCTTGGAAGCCGCCTCGGAAGTACCTGAACTTAACGCAAAATATTTTACATTCCCTACCCACGAAACATTCTTTTCTCCTGCCAAGGTCTTGTGCCACCATTCTGCAAACATCTTATTGTAGTCATACACAGGAACAAGCTTCTTATATTTTGTGTAGAATTCTTTATCGTCCGAAAACAAGGCAGCATTCATAATTTCCTCAAAATGATACTTCTCTCCAAATTGCGTAAAGCGTCCTTTGTTCAACAACTTCACCAAGGTCTTACGCTGAATCTTCGCTAGATTAGATTTTGGGCGTTTTATCAAGCCTGTCAATCCGATACCTCTTTTTAAAATATTGCCAACTATTGCCATAGGAATTAATTCGTAAGAAAAAGTTTAAAGTTTTTACCTATTAAAACCATTCTTTGATGGTATCAAGTGCTTGATAGTCTGTTAAATCAAACTTTGCAGGCACAATTGAAACATAGTTTTCTGCCAAAGCATCTTCATCATTTCCACCTGCCGTATCTTTATTTTGAAGAAACCCGTCCATCCAATAATACGCCTTTCCATACGGGTCTTGTCTTTCTTGAAAGGTCTCGCGATACAAAGCATCCGTCTGACGACACACCTTAATACCTTTAAGGGGTTCATCAGATTTTTTAGGAAAGTTTACATTTAAGGCAATACCTTTAGGTAAACCATTTGCCAATACTTTGTTAGCAATCTGAATGATGTATTCTTCTGTATGCGAAAAGTCGGCTTCAGCCCCAAAATCACACAACGAAAACCCAATCGCTGGAATGCCTTCTATGGCAGCTTCTATTGCTGCCGACATGGTACCACTGTAAATCACTGAAATAGAAGAGTTTGAGCCATGATTGATACCCGAAACCACTAAATCTATTTTTCTACCTTTTAATAAAAAGTGTTTACCAAATTTTATACAATCAGCAGGTGTTCCACTGCATTGATAAGCCTCTACATTAGGTAAAAAATCTTTTACCAGATTCACTCTGAGCGGTCTGTCTAAGGTAATGGCATGCCCCATTCCAGACTGATGGCTGTCGGGTGCTACTACGTATACCTCGCCAATCTTAGACATAATCTCTGCTAATGTTTTTATCCCTTTCGCCGCTATTGAATCATCATTAGCAATCAATATGAGTGGTTTTTGCATTGTTTGTAATCAGTATTTTAAAAATCTACGTTTGTTGTATCAAATTTAATGTTTTAGCTTCTTTTAGCCCTAATTATTATTATTAAATATCTGATAATAATACCAAAATATCTTTACTTTTGAATCTAAAATCAAATATAGGTAGTTTTGTTGTGGCGACGAAATTACAGAAATCTTTCATGTTAAAAATCATAGGTCAACTAATACTACAATTTTCAGGTTGGAAAGTCATCGATAATACACCCAATGGCGTAAACTCATACCACCGTGCTGTGATGATTGCCGCTCCACATACCTCTAATTGGGATTACCTCTTTTGCATGGCAACCATTTATTCTGTCAAACTACAGATTCGCTATTTGGCAAAAGCTTCCCTGTTTAAATTTCCACTAGGAATATTAATGCGAGGATTGGGCGGTATTCCTGTAAACAGAGAGAAAAAAAATAATTTAGTGGAAGAGATGGCTCAATTACTAAAAACCTCTCCTGAGCCCATTCAATTGATTGTTCCTGCAGAAGGCAAACGTTCTTATACAAGCGAATGGAAATCAGGATTTTATCATATTGCCTTAAAAGCAGAAGTGCCTATCATTTTAGGATTTTTAGATTATAAGAAAAAAGAAGGTGGCTTTTTAGATGTATTTTACCCCACGGGCAATTACGAAGCTGATTTGAACATTATTCAAGGATATTACCTGAATGTTACGCCTAAATATCCTGCCTTATTTTCATTAAAAGACAAAAAATAGATTACCATGAATGATTACAAAATAGCAAAAGCTGGCTTACAGGATTTACCCATTATTCAACAAATTGCTAATGAAACTTGGAGACCAACCTATGGAAGTATCTTGACGGAGGAACAAACATTGTTTATGCTAGAGATGATGTATAGTGATGCATCCCTTTCAAAACAGTTTGAAACAAACCATTTCCTGATTTTTTCTGATAATGATAAGCCAGTAGGGTTTTCGGGCTTTGAAAAAAAGGAAAAAATGATCAAATTACATAAGATTTATTTTTTGCCTGAAACACAGGGAAAAGGCTTTGGCAAAATGATGATTCAGGAAATAGTAGCAATAGCCCAAGCAGAAAATTGTGATTATATAGAACTGAATGTAAACAGAACCAACAAAGCAAAAAGTTTTTATGAAAAACTGGGGTTTGAGGTGGTCAAAGAAATAGATATTAATATAGGGAATGATTACTGGATGAATGATTATGTCATGCATAAAATCGTTTAAAACCTGACAAAACTAAACCTATGAATCTTAAGGCTGTTAATACAAAGGGAACATTAAAGATTTACGCATTTTCAGATGAAACTTCGCTAGAGTTACCGCTCATCGAAGGGGGCATCAGTGCGGGATTTCCTTCGCCAGCCACCGATTTTTTAGATTCCGCTATCGACCTTAACAAATACTTAATCAAGCATCCCTCCACTACTTTTATTGCCCTGACAGACGGCGTTTCGATGACTGACGCAGGCATTGCCGACAAAGATTTATTGATTATCGACAAATCTATTGAGCCTACAGATGGCAAAATTGCTGTATGTATCCTGAACGGAGAGTTTGTATTAAAACGCCTGAAAGTTGACCAAGAGGGTATTTGGCTGATGCCTGCTAATGATAATTATAAGCCAACGAAAGTGACAGAATATTACGATTTTGAAATTTGGGGTATGGTTACTTTTTCAATTCAAAAGCACTAAAATATGTTTGCACTAGTTGATTGTAATAATTTTTACGCATCCTGCGAAAGAGTTTTTCAGCCCAAACTGAGGAACCAGCCCATTGCTGTGCTGTCTAACAATGACGGCTGTGTCATTTCTAGAAGTAACGAAGCTAAAAAGGCTGGCGTACCGATGGGCGCTCCTGCCTATAAGTTTGAGGATTTTTTTTACAAGAATAAAATCCATGTGGTTTCATCCAACTATGCTTTATATGGCGATATGAGCAACAGAGTGATGAATTTATTAGCCGAATTTACACCAGATATAGAATTGTACAGTATCGACGAAGCCTTTTTGAAGTTTGATGGCTTTGAAAAATACTTCGATTTTCAAAAGTATGGCAATCAGATTCGCTATCGAGTAACCAAAGGCACGGGTATTCCTATCAGTGTGGGCATTGCTCCGACTAAAGCTCTTTCAAAAGTGGCTAACAATATTGCTAAAAAATTCCCCGAAAAAACAGGTAACGTATATGTAATTGATAGCGATGAAAAACGCATCAAAGCCTTGAAATGGCTAGCAATAGAGGGCGTCTGGGGAATAGGCTACAGACTATCCAAACGGTTGAAAGCAGCAGAAATTCACACTGCTTTTGACTTTATTAATTGTAAAGAAGAGTGGGTAAAGAAACAAATGGGCGTAGTAGGTTTACGCTTATACAAAGAATTACAAGGAATTAGTTGCTTAGATTTAGACGAAGTCGCTGATAAAAGAAACATTGCTACCACCCGAAGTTTTGAAACAAATTATAAAGACTATGAGCTTGTTAAAGAAAGGATTATCACTTTTACGGTGAGTTGTGCTGAGAAGTTAAGAAAGCAAAAATCTTGTTGCAATGCCATCGTGGTTTTTCTACGTACCAACGCGCATCGAAAAGAATTAGAACAATACGGCAAAAGTCAAGTATTGGCGCTACCCTATCCGACTAATTCAAACATAGAATTAGCAAAATTTGCGACGGAGGCATTAGATAAGATTTTCAGAGAGGGCTTTGAATACAAAAAAGCAGGTGTAATTGTAACAGATTTAAGTCCCGAAGATGCTCAACAAATCAGCCTCTTTCAGAATAGTAATCCCAAGCATAAAAAATTGATGGAAGCTGTAGACAACATCAATAGAAAAACAGGAACTACGGTAGTAAAACTAGCTACCCAAGATTTACAACGTACTTGGAAAATGAAACAAGAGAAGCTTTCACAGAGATATACCACGAGATTGGCAGATATTATTAAGGTAAAAGCTTGAGTTGTTGCTGAATGTTTTTTACGAAGTCTAATGAGACATCTGTGATTTCAGCAATCTTCTCAATAGAAAAGTCGCTTTTATTTAACAAGTTGGTAACAATCCTTGTCTGTTCTTTTTTTCTTCCTCTGATATAAAGGACATCCCTTTCTTCATCAATATATTCTGCGATGCTTATCATATTTTTTTCGATTTCTATCTCTAAATTACGCAATTGTGATAATACTCGCAACTGCTGTATGTATCTTCTTAACGAAAAATCTCCTTCGGTGGTTTCTTCGATACGATGAATAATTTCCTTCAATACACTTTCTGGGTCTTCTTCTCTGAAATTGGCTAAAATACTCAATATTATTTCTTCAGGTTTATCTGATTTTACAAAAATATGATAATCAAGTTCTGAAAATGTAATTAAAGGAAAATTATATTTTAATAGTTTACTTTCTATTAGAGTCGAAAGTTTTGGTTTCGTTGAGCCAAGGTAAATCACAAATTGCTCGATTGGCAATCTATATTTTCTTGCCAACATAATGTTGTATTCCGCCATTCTATAAATCATATCTGGCTCATCTACGACTTGAAATTCTATTTGAAGAATAAACGTATTACCTTGTATATCAGTAATTTTCTTTAAAACATCAGGTTTCCGTTCTTTAGTATGCTGAATATCATCGGGAAGTTCTTCTGATAAAACCGCAGATATACCAAGTATATTTTCCATTAAACTTGGTATAACAGCTTCTATATTTTCTTTGAATATCTTATCGTATTGATTGCCCTGCTTGTTTAATTTCATGTGTAAAACTATTCTCTATTATTTTATGTCAAATTAAAGCATTTTGTAAGCTTTTTTCAAATAAAAACTCCCATTTTACAGGTTTAATCAGTAAAAAGGAAGTTATATATCTTTAGTAGAAACCTACATTCTTATTTTTTCACTTCGCAAAGCTAAAACCACTATCCAACACTTTCAATACGCGTTGTTTTTTCCAAGTTTCTACATCGTTCATGGCTACTTTTTCGATGATACTTCTTTCATCTAAACTAGCAATATCTCCGCTTCCCGATTCTGATAATACTTGTTCTATTGCCTTTTTTAGTACTGCCAATGAACCGCTCAATCCTCTATTCACTGCTAAATCTACTCTGAAAGCGATTCCTCCTTGTGTATTGATAAGCTGGTTTAATGGATATGCATTGCCATAAATATTAATCATCACCGCAGACGAAACCGCCTTCACTACATATTCTTCTAAGGCTATTTCTACCTGTACGCAAATCATGCTTGGCTTAAAACCGCTGGCAATAAAGGCTCCTGTTAACCTTAAATCGTTGGCTACTTCTAAATATGCAGCATCGCCTTCTTTGGTACCATAGCTGGTATCTATCTGAAAAACAGGCGTTCCATAATTTTGAACGTTCATGCCATATTGCCCAAAACATTCATTAAATACATCTTCGTCTCTATCTTTTAGCCTTGCCAATACCCTAGTCAGCATCGAACCGCTAGCAACAGCACCCGTAAACTGAATAAATCCAAAAGAAAAAATGGCTTTATCATAGCTATTTACGGCATCAAAACACCCTTCGTTTTTTGAAATATATTTCAGGATATTGGCATAATAAGCCTCTTGGCATAAATCTAAAAACATACTCTTGTTTTCATCAAAACCCGACTGCCCTGCATAGCTTACTCCTTTAGGATTTACCTGATTAGGCGAAGGATAAACGTCACGCATGGGGCCAGTCTGCATAAAGCCTTCTGAACTCGGAAAATTAATTACATAAATACTATATAATCCTTTGCTTTGTTGTTGAATTTGAAATACTTGTCGTCGTTCAAAAACTGAACTTCCATAATCTACAGGATTAGCAAAACTATTATTGGTAGTACTTGGCTGATTGAAGGTGCTGTAAGCTGTATTATCATTATAGACATTGGAGGAACTAAAAATGGTTGTGGTGGTAGTAGCATTAGAAAAAGCGGAAGCACTAACAACTAAAACTTGTCCTATCGACAAATTATTAGACTGCAAACTATTCATTGCAGTGAGTTGGTCTACAGAAAGTCCGTATTTTTTTGAGATACTATAAAGGGTTTCCTTTGGTTGTACAGTGTGTGTCATTTTGTCATAGTTAAAGTTCATAGTCTGCTGTTTAAAATTAGCTAAAATTAATTCTTCAACTTGTTTCTGACCTCAATAATTATTAAGCGGTATGTAGCCCCTAAAAAATACACATTTATTTTATTAAAAATGTAATATATTTCCGATTATTAAAAATAAATCAAATATTTTTGTAATTTAGTAAATATAAAGAGGTATAAGTATCCTTGAAATCTCTTTTGTAAAAAGAGTCGATTTAACAAACAAACGATTATCAACAACAATCGTTTGTCATATTATCCTTCACAAAAACTATTATTATGCTCAACAAAATAATTGCATTACTTGGTCTTTTTATCTTTTCACATTTTCACTCATCAGCACAGGGGAATATTCATCAGGCTTCAACGGAATATCAATATCCTACTGATCCCTTGGTAAAAGAAAAGTTAGAAACTTGGCGTGACCAAAAATTTGGGATGATTATCCACTGGGGTTTGTATGCTGTACCGGGTATTATCGAATCATGGGAATTGTGTTCTGAAGATTGGATTAGTCGCGACAGTACCCAAACCTATGATGATTATAAAAAATGGTATTGGGGCTTGAACAAAAAGTTTAATCCTACCAATTTCAATCCAGACCAATGGGCTAGTGCTGCCAAAGACGCTGGAATGAAATACGTAGTTTTTACGACAAAACATCATGACGGGTTTTCGATGTTCGATACCAAGTATTCGGATTTCAAAATTTCAAATGGTCCGTTCGCTCAACATCCAAAAGCCGATGTAGCCAAATATGTTTTTGAGGCTTTCAGAAAAAAGAATTTTATGATTGGGGCTTACTTTTCAAAACCAGACTGGCATTCAGAGTACTTTTGGTGGAATCGTTATGCTACGCCCGACCGCAATGTGAATTATGACATCCGTAAGAATCCTTGGCGTTGGAATAAATTCAAAGAGTTTAGCTACAACCAAATTCAAGAATTGATGACGGGCTATGGCAAAATGGATATTCTTTGGCTTGATGGCGGTTGGGTTCGTCCGTTGGATACCGTTACTGACGAAGTACGCGCGTGGGGTGCTGCTATTCCAGCGTTTAGTCAGGAAATAGATATGCCCAAAATTGCTTCGATGGCTCGTAAAGCACAGCCTGGCCTTTTAGTAGTTGATAGGACGGTTCATGGTGAATATGAAAACTACAGAACACCCGAACAAAGTATTCCAGTCAATAAATCAGACACGCCGTGGGAAAGCTGTATTACTTTAGGCGGTGCATGGGGTTATGTACCGAATGATAATTTCAAATCGGCTACTAAAGTTATCCATAGTTTGATTGAAGTAGTAGCCAAAGGCGGTAGCTTATTACTAGGGGTTGGACCACAAGCCGACGGAACATTGAACGACACACAGGTATCACGTTTGAAAGAAATTGGTACTTGGTTGAATGCTAATGGCGAGGCCATTTATAATACTAGAACTACGGATGTTTACAGAGACGGCGAAACGTTTTTTACCAAAGGAAAAGACAATACTATTTATGCCTTGGTAAGATTACCAGAAGACCAAGCAATTGCTACTACTATTACTTGGACAGGCAATGTGCCTGCGAAAGGAGCAAAAGTGCAATTGTTAAGCGAGAAAACAACCGTAAAATGGAAAGCGGAAGGCGACAAAGTAACGGTGACGTTGCCAACTAATTTCCTAAAAAAATATAAGAACTATCCGAGTTTAGCTTTTAAATACTAATAATCTCATGAAAAACACGCTATTATTATCCATTCCTTTTTTGCTTTTTTCACAGCTCAATCGTGCTGAAACGTTACCCAAAACGCATGAGCCGATTGTAAAAAAGGTCAGCAAAAAGGCTGTTACAGCTCCAAAACCAGTATACCCGATTCCTACGAAAGAGCAATTGGCTTATCAGGAGATGGAAACCAATGCTTTTATCCATTTTACGACCAACACTTTTACAGATTTGGAGTGGGGAAATGGTGATGAAAGTCCCGCTATTTTTAACCCTACGGCACTGGATGCGAACCAGTGGATTAGTACCTTGAAAGCTACTGGCTTTAAAGGGGCGATTCTTACTTGTAAGCACCATGATGGGTTTACATTATGGCCAAGTAAATTCACGGAACATTCTATCAAGAACAGTCCTTATAAAGATGGGAAAGGCGATGTTGTCAAAGAAACGGCAGAGGCTTGTAAGAAATTTGGGGTGAAATTTGGCGTTTACTTATCGCCATGGGATAGAAATCATGCCGACTATGGCAAGCCTGAATACATTACTTATTACAGAAATCAATTAAAGGAATTGTTTAGTACATACAAACCTGTTTTTGAACTTTGGTTCGACGGTGCTAATGGCGGAACGGGGTATTATGGTGGTGCAAACGAGAAGCGTAAAATTGATGCTAAAACATATTACGACTGGAAAACGACCATTCCGATGGTGAGAAAAATGCAACCTGATGTTATCTTTTTCAGTGATGCTGGTCCAGAAGTACGTTGGTGTGGTAATGAAAGAGGTATCGCTGGCGAAACCAATTGGAATAATATTACGCCTGATACTTTGTATGCTGGCAAAGGTGGTATCGAACACTTGTTGAATACGGGTTCTGAAAACGGAACAGCTTGGATTCCGAGCGAAATAGATGTGTCTATTCGTCCAGGGTGGTTTTATCATGCCAAAGAAGATGCTGAGGTAAAATCGCCAGAAAGATTATTTGAAATTTATTTGAGTTCAGTAGGCAGAGGTTCAAACCTATTATTGAACATTCCTCCTGACCGTCGTGGGCTTTTTCATGAAAATGATGTAAAGTCATTGAAGGGTTTCAAGGCAATTTTGGATAAGGAATTTAAAACTAATTTGGCACTTAACGCCTCTGTAAAAGCTAGTGAGGTTCGCGGAAATGATGTAAAGTTTAAAGCTAAAAACGTAACTGACGGCAATAAAGAAACCTATTGGACAACCAATGATGAACAAAAATCAGGAAGCCTTGAAATTAATTTAGGAGCTAGTAAGCCTGTAAAGTATGTGCTTTTGCAAGAATACATCAAATTAGGACAAAGAGTAAAAAGCTTTAATGTGGAGGTTTGGAAAGATAACGCATGGAAAGAGGTAGCGTCGGCTACTACGATTGGCTACAAAAGAATATTGAAACTGGATGGCGTGGAAACTAGCAAAGTAAGAATCAATATCAAAGATGCCAAGGCTTGTCCTGTGATTTCGAATATTGGTGTTTATTGATTTTAGCTATAGGCGTTAGGCTGTAAGCTTTAGGCGAGATTGTCTTAAATCCTATATTATTAAAAAAGATTAAAAAACAAGTACTTATTCCTAGCGAGAGACTTAAGTCCCTGTCTATGAATAAGATAAGTAAAGTAGGTAAGGAGCTTAGCAATGTAAACTAAACCGCATTATGTGGCTCATAAATCACGGTTTTAAATTCACGCTTCTGCTAACTCTTTCTATTAGTTGGTGACTTAAGTCACCAACTAATAGAAAGAAAGGGGCTTTTTACAGATTTTAATTCAATACTAAACCCATGAAATACCTTTTTATCTTTTTACTTTTTATATCCTTCAACATTTTTGCTCAATCAGCGTTCAAAGCTGAATTGATAAAAAGTGAGTTTGTATTTAACACGCCCCCTACGCCTGCTTGTCATGCCTCTACGATTGTTGAATTATCGAACAATACCTTTATGGCATCATGGTTTGGTGGTAAGTACGAAAGTAGCCCAGATGTTGGTATTTGGATAGCTGTGAATGAAAAAGGACAGTGGAAACAACCCAAGATGCTCGTAGATGGTGTTGTCAATGATACCCTTAGGTTTCCGTGTTGGAATCCTGTATTGTTCAAAACAAAAGCAGGTAAGCTTTTACTTTTTTATAAAGTCGGTAAAAATCCACGCGAATGGTGGGGAATGAAAATGTCATCTGATGATGATGGGAAACATTGGAGTAAGCCCGAAAAACTAGCCGACGGAATGCTAGGCCCTATTAAAAACAAACCTTTTCAATTAGCCAATGGCGAAATTCTATATCCATCAAGTACTGAAAGTCTTGATGAAAAAGTATGGAATATCCATCTTGAAAAGTCGGATAAGTATGCTAGTAAGTTCCAGAAAATTAGTATTGATTGCGATACCTTTGGCGTAATTCAACCAAGCATTTTACAATATTCAGGCAACAGACTCCAATTGCTTTGTCGGTCTCGCCAAAATGCGGTGGTGCAAACTTGGTCAAGTGACAATGGAAAAACTTGGTCGCCCCTTAGTTTAACCAACCTTCCAAACCCAAACTCTGGCACAGATGCCACAACGCTAAATAATGGGTTACAAGTACTAGTATATAACCCTTTGAAAAAAGGAGCAGCTTGGTTTAATGGTAGATATAAACTTCATGTAGCCGTTTCGAAAAATGGCACAGATTGGCAGGATGTATATACCTTAGAAGACGAAAAAGAAGGAGAATTCAGCTATCCAGCTATTATTCAAAGTAACGATGGACTGGTGCATATCACCTACACCGCCAACCGCAAGAACATCAAACATATTGTATTGAAAGTGAAGTAGATTGTATTTTAAAAGAAACTATCTTTGTGAAAATAAAGTTTTTATGAAAGATACTCTTATTCGTTTCGACTGGGCTATGAAACGCCTACTTCGACAAAAATCAAACTTTGTAATATTGGAAGGACTGTTATCAGTCTTACTTAATGATACTATCTCTATTGAACAAATTCTTGAAAGTGAATCAAATCAAGAATCACAAGAGGACAAATTCAATAAAGTAGATATTTTAGCATTAAATGCAGCACAAGAATTAATTATAATTGAAGTACAAAACAGTAAACAACTAGATTATTTTCAACGTATGCTTTATGGTGTTTCTAAAGTAACTTCAGAGTATTTGAACTTAGGAGAACCTTATAGCAAAATCAAAAAAGTGTATTCAGTTAATATAGTCTATTTTGATTTAGGACAAGGCAAAGATTATGTTTATCATGGTAAAACACAATTTGTAGGTATTCATCAAGGCGATACATTAGGACTTTCAGAAAAGCAAAAAGAACTATTTGATAAAATTGAAATTTTTCAATTATTCCCTGAGTACTATGTTTTGAAAATCAACAATTTTGATAATGTAGCAAATGATAATTTAGACGAGTGGATATATTATTTAAAAAATAATGAAGTACCTCAAGGAGCAAAAGCAAAAGGTCTAAGAGAAGTGACTGAATTTCTTCGTATCCAATCACTCAATGAAACTGAACAGAGAGATTACTATAAACATTTAGAAAACGACCGCTTAGCAATCAGTTTATTGGATACTGCCAGAATAGAGGGTTATCAAAAAGGGAAAGAAGAGGAACAGCTAAAAACTGAACAGCTAAAAAAAGATACTGCTAAGAATCTAAAAGCGTTAGGTATTCTAAGCATCGAACAAATTGCTAAAGTAACCAACTTATCTATTGAAGAAATTGAGAACTTATAGGATATTTCTTCAATAAAGATTTCATATTACCTACACTGCCAATCGCAAGAACATCAAACACATTGTATTGAAAGTACAATAGTACCTAAAAACAAAAAAGGTGATGCGAAACTCTGCACCACCCTTTTGCGATTAACGGCGTCTTCCACCGCCTCCGCCTCCGAAGCTTCTCACTCCTCCCCCGCTAAAACCTCTATTTTGGAAACCGCCATTTCCGCCATAGTTTGGTCTGTAGCTTGCACCTCCACGGTTGTATCCCCCATTATTGCCATTGTATGAGCGGTAATAGTTATTACGATTACCAGCCATCATACCATTATTATAATGTGGGCGATTAATCGCCATAGAACGATAATAATTGCCAAAATGATTATACAAATAAGGATAGTTCATATAATATCCTCCGTTATAAAACCAATTTGAAAAACCGTAGGCAGGAAAAGCACTAAAGCCAAAACCACCAAAACCGTAAGACAAGCCGAAACTGCCCCAATAAGCACTAGGATACCAAAGTGGTGAACTGTACCAATAAGGATAACCAAACCAATATGAATAAGGATTGGCATAACCATAATTATAGTTATTGCCGTAAGCGACTTGTCCGTTTGGCAAAATATAACCGTTGGTTTTAGCAAAATCTTTAGCAGCCTGATTCAACTCTTGTTGGGCTTGTGGACTGTTGCCCAACTCTTTTTTATAGGCCGCTATCTGTGCCTGATTTTGTATCATTAAACTATCGTGCCAGCTAGCTAATTGTGTAGTTAAACCATCCTTGTCAGCAATATATTGCTGTCCTAGTCTAGTAGTCAAGTCAATATTATCTGTCAATAATAACAATACGTCTGGATACTGCGCCAATTTTTTAAAAGCATCTTGTGTTGGCACATCCAAAGGTTGAATGGCTTTGGCAAAACTATTTTGTGCTTGTTGGTTCAGATTATCAGCTTGAACTAAATCATCATGATGGTGACGATACAAACGCCAAGCGGCTGTTTGTAGGTTTTCATCATTGTTGGGCAACAGTTTTTTAATATCATCCTGACTTTGTCTTGATGGCAATGTTGCCAATGTGTGGGTTAAGTCAGGAAAACGGGTTAATTCATAGAACCAACCTTGTTTTTTCTGGCTAAAATCCCCAATAAGGGCTTGAAAAGCACCCTGTGTTTGATTTTTCTCTTGCTGTAATTGCGTAAGCGTTTGTGGATATTGGCTAACTAATAAAATAGCCTGACGAACATCTGCATTATAGGATGCGATTGAATTTTGCAATCCCTTATCTGTTTCCAATTGGTTGGTTTGGCTAAAAACATTGATGTTTACAAAAAGTAAAGTAGTCATCAATAAAATTGTAGAAAGAATCCAGCTAATTTTTGTGATTCTTTTTGTGGCAGTGCCCTCAACAATCATGTTAGTTTTCATTTCTTCAGTGATTAAAATATTTGCTTTAAATTGAAACGGAGAACTCTTTTCCCAACCCTGAGAAAACGCATCATCACAAACGTATGAAATACGGCTGATTCAGGAATTGCTGAAAGAAAAAGAGTGTTAAATTTTAATTTAAAAGGACAAGTATTTCCAAGAATGAAAGAGAATAAATAAATGAGGGAATTTGTGATTATTTACATCTAAAACGGATGTTAAAGTAGCTTTATTTTGAATAAACAATAATAATTTATTAGCTCCACTCCAAAGCAAACCGCTATCAAGATGATTTGTGTGGTCTTGAGAAACTTTATCTCCATCCTCTAAACCATCATAAGGAATTGATTTAAATAAAGTATTTTGAGTTTGTAAACGACTTGTACCAGCCACATGATTACTTTTTGCAGATTTCAATGCCAAGCCGTGGTGGTGGGTAGGCATCTTTGCTAAGATTAACCATACACTACTGAACAGTAATAATGACAATATGAATCTTTTTAGTAACATGACATTTATGCGACGCGCATTATAAAATAATAATCTACTTTATCCTATTTTATCATTTCGACTATCTGATTCTACAAAGGTTTAATCTTATCTCAAAAAATAATAAAGTTGAAATAAAAACAGTTAATTAGATGACAATTATCAATAGTAGGTCATCAATATAATTTAATCAACGTTTTCATTTATTGTAAACAACTGATAACTAATTATTTGAAATACAACCGTAATGGCAGACTATTCACCAATCACTATTTACTAATCACAACTTATCAATAAAATAACAAGCCTTTAAACCTAGCAAATGTTACATTTTTCCAAGTGGTCATTAACTTAACTCGCAGTATTTTCTAAGTAAATTCTAATATTAGATTAAGCTATGGTTAAGTTATGAGTTTCAATTTTGAATCATCAAACCGTTCGTTACCGCTGTTTTGATGATTTTTCAACCTAAAACTCATATATTATGGATACACAAGCAGTTCAGAAAATACTTGTTCCAATTGACTTTAGTGAATCTTCAATGAATGCGCTTCATACCGCTATTGGAATGGCCAAACGTCAGCATGCACAATTGATTTTACTGCATGTAGTCAATATTAGCCCCTTGGTTAGTAATAAGGACGACAATACCATGATTAGTGATTCAAGCTTACAAACACTTCTTGATACTCATCAAACCAATCTTAGAAAACTTGCTGATAAAATTACTAATGAAGCGTTTATTGATTGCCGAGCCATTATCAGAACGGGATGGGTTTGTCCAGAAATAGTAAGAGCAACTGTTGATTTTTATGCCGATTTGATTGTAATGGGGAAACACGGTGTATCAGGCACTAAAGAATTCATGATGGGCTCAAATGCCTTTAATGTTTTGAAAAATGCCTATTGCCCCGTATTGATAGTACCATCTCATCGTCAGTTTGAAGCCTTCAAAACCATCGTTTATCCTATCAGACCCGTAGAGGGAGCCATCAAAAAATATAGCATGGCACGAAATTTTTTAAGAGAAAATGATGCAGAGTTGGTAGTAGTAGGACTTTTGGAAAACGGTGAAAAAGCAAGTTTTGAAATGTTAAGTCAGGAAACTTCTAAACTTGATAAAAAATTAAAGGAAGATAACTTAAAATCACAAACTGGTTTTTATTACTGTGATTCAGTAGCAGCGAAAGTGCTTGAAAAAACCACCGATTTTATGGCTGACTTACTGATTATTACCGCATCGATAGACCACCACATTCAGGATTATTACGTTGGTCCTTTTGTTCAACAGATAGTCCATTATGCCAGAGTACCTGTTTTATCTATCAGACCCAAACCAGCCGATGCCTTTGTGGTAAAGTCGGTTAATGAAAATGAAGAAAACAGCGAATACCCCTACCCTGTGCAAATGTTAGGGATAATTTAACAAAACAACCACAAGAACCATATCGTCAAATTATTCAATTAATGGGTTTATTTTTTCACCACTTATTTTTTTAAATCATGGAGAATCTAACAATCAAAAAAATCCTAGTACCTATTGATTACAGCCAACTATCGTTAAATGCCTTAGATTATGCTGTACACATGAGTCAAGCTTATGAATCGACTATCCATCTACTACACATCATTGATCCTGATACGTATTTAACTATTTCCGAACATGGTGTAGAGCTGGATTTGACCAGAGAGAACGTTATCCAAAGAGAAAACAGAAAATTAGCCAAATTGGCCGAGTCTGTTACAGCAAAACACCCTATCACGGTGATTCCGTTGTGTATTGTGGGGAGTGTGGTAAGCGAGATTATTAAAATCGCTGAATACCATGCTGTAGATATGATTGTAATGGGCACACATGGTATTTCGGGCTTTAAATCGTTTTTTATGGGTACAAATGCTTTTGATGTAAGCAAAAAAGCCTCTTGCCCTGTGCTTACGATACCGAATGAGAAGAAATGGAAGAATTTCGAGAAAGTGTTGTTCCCTGTAAGAACCATCCCTAATGCCTTGCATAAATATGAATTCGCTAGAAAAATTATTTCAAAATATCAGTCTGAACTCATTATTTTAGCTTTACTGGACGACGACACCGCTAAGAAATCTAATTATTTAGACCAAGAGTTGAAGGCCTTGAATGAAAAACTGGTTGAAGATAATATCAAAGGCTATTCTATCTTTACTTATACTGATTCCGTAGCCCATGCGGCCTTGCGAAAATCAGATGAATTAGATATCGATTTGCTGATTATCACTGCCGATTTTAGCTATTCAATTGAAGATTATTTCGTTGGCCCTTTTGCGCAACAGGTGTTGAATCATGCCAAAATTCCAGTGTTGTCTGTCAGACCACAAGAGGAACCTGTGAAAGCTGAAAAAACATTAACTGATGAAACCGTGAGTAGTAGTTAGATTTTTGTAATACCTCTTTGAAAACAATCTCATGCAAGCAACTCAGGACTTTCATCAAAAAGTCATTACAAATTCCCCTCACGGGTACTCTTGGGCTTGGTTTTGGTTTTCCACCACCATAATTGCTTTGGTAAGTACTATCAGCATTTATTACTGGAAAGATTACCAAAACCAAGTAGCTCAGGAGATATTGGTGTTTGATACTAACAAAGACATTAATCAGAAAGAACAGCAAATATTAAAAACGCTTTGTAAGCCCTTGCTTTGGTCTATCCAAACCAATCTGATGAAAAAGGACTTAAAAAGAATTAATGGATTCGTCGGAAATATCGTTCAAATGAATCATTTCTCTAATATCAACATCGTGGATACTGAAGGGAAAATTCTGGTGGCTAGCAATAAAAACAATGAAAACACTTCGGCGTTGGCATTGTATGCCTCGCCATTGTTTGTACAGGATTCCATCGTTGTTTTACAAAAAACTAATAAGATTTGGGTAGTGGCGGCTCCTATCAAAAATATAGAAAGAAGAATTGGGACACTTTTTTTTGATTATTCTCCCAATACTTCTACTAATATTAAGTAACTGTAGTATATCAATAGCCTCGTGCTAGGTTCGCTACATTTACCAAGGCTTCGCCACTTTCAAATCTTGTTAAGTTCTCAATAAAGAACTTAATTTTGTCAATATTTTCATTCGCCCATCCGCCAGAGGTATGCTGGGTTAATAGCACATTGGGCATTTGCCAAAGCAGGTGGTCGTTTGGAAGTGGCTCTGTGGCTGTCACGTCCAACACAGCTCCGTAGAGCTGATTATTCAATAACATTTCTATCAAAGCTTGCTCATCCACTGCCGAACCTCTGCCTACATTTACAAACAAAGCAGTGCATTTTAGTAGGTGCAAACGCTCTTTGTTAAATAAACCAATGGTTTCGGGAGTTTCGGGCAAAGTGGCTACTACAATATCAGTCGTGGGCAAATGTTCTTCTAATTGTGTAATCGTTTTAGAATCCAACACGGTGGTTTTACAATTGAAACCTGTCAGTAAATCTCTTACTTTTAGTCCGATTGCCCCTGCCCCAAGTACTAATACTTTGGCATTATTCAATAGATGTAAGGTAGAGCGCAAAGGCGTCCCGACCCACTTCGTCTGCATTTGCAGTTGGGTTAAATGGTTGACACCACGGTACATCGCCAAAATACCAGCTACCGCCGTTTCTGCTACCGACTGCCCAAAGAAGCCTTTCAGGTTAGTTATTTTAAAGGTATGGCCAGTTAATTGCTGATAAGGGTCTAGTCCCGCAGAATGCAGTTGTAGCCATTTCAAACGAGTTGTTTTCTGAGCCCACGCCAGAGGCACATTGCCAAAACAAATACCAGCACTCAGAAATTCCTCCTCTCTTTTTTCAACGGGAACCTCCTCACCTATGATAATTTTATATTTGTCTGATAATTGCTCTTTGATAAGCAAAGCTTCGTTTTCTTCAAATTTAGTATGAATATATATTTTCATGTTGAATTGATTGTTTTTAAGAAAATCTTGTATGTGGTGGAGGTATCCTCAACTTTTCTATGGAATAGTTTTTTTAAGTTGCTTTACTAAATGTTTTATTTCTAGTAAGGGACTTAAGTCCCTCGCTAGAAATAAAACGTTAAATAATGGTCATTGTGTATGGCTTTGTTATTTTATGGTATTCTGTCAGTTTTTTTTGGAAAAACTGCTAGTATGGCAAATCAAAAAGGGTGTCCTGCCATTATGGCACAAAAAAAGGGTTAAAAAAGTACTGGCATCAAGATTGTTGAAAGTAAGGAAATCTCTATCTGTTTATGTAATGATTGAGTAGCGCAAAACATATTTAGAGTAACAAAAATAGGCAAACATTCTTGTAAGCCTCTTTATAGTAAAAATAAAAATCTTATTCATATACTTAATTAATATTAACAATGGGAAAAATTATCGGTATTGACTTAGGAACAACCAACTCTTGCGTAGCTGTAATGGAAGGTAACGAGCCAGTCGTAATCGCTAACTCAGAAGGTCGTCGCACTACACCTTCAATCGTTGCCTTCTTAGATAATGGTAACGGTGAACGTAAAGTCGGAGACGCTGCCAAACGCCAGGCTATCACTAATCCTAAAAACACAGTTTCTTCTATCAAACGTTTCATGGGTAAACGTTATTCAGAAGTTGGTAGTGAATTAAAAACGATTGCATACACTGTAGAACAAGGTTCAAACGATACTCCACGTGTACGCATCGGTGACCGTTTGTACACACCTCAAGAAATTTCTGCTCAGATTCTGACTAAAATGAAACAAACTGCCGAAGATTATTTAGGGCAGACAGTTACAGAAGCAGTTATTACAGTACCTGCTTATTTTAATGATGCAGAACGTCAGGCTACTAAAGAAGCAGGACAAATTGCAGGTTTAGAAGTTAAACGTATCATCAACGAGCCAACGGCAGCAGCCCTAGCTTACGGTCTTGACAAAGGCGGTAAAGATATGAAAATTGCTGTATTCGACTTAGGTGGTGGTACTTTCGATATATCAGTATTAGAATTAGGTGATGGCGTATTTGAAGTAAAATCTACTGACGGTGATACACACTTAGGTGGTGACGACTTTGACCAAGTAATCATCGAATGGTTAGCAAACGAATTTAAGAACGACGAAGGTGTTGATTTGCGTAAAGATGCAATGGCACTTCAACGTTTGAAAGAAGCAGCTGAAAAAGCTAAAGTAGAATTATCATCTAGTGCATCTACTGAAATCAACTTGCCATATATCTTCCCTGTGGATGGTATGCCTAAACACTTAGTACGTACATTATCACGTGCTAAATTTGAGCAATTGGCAGATTCTTTAATCCAAAGAATGCTTGAGCCATGTAAGCGTGCGATGAAAAACTCAAGCTTTTCAAACGCTGATATCGACGAAGTAATCTTGGTAGGTGGTTCAACACGTATTCCAAGAGTAGTAGAAGAAGTTGAGAAATTCTTCGGTAAAAAACCATCTAAAGGGGTTAACCCAGATGAAGCCGTAGCAATTGGTGCAGCAGTTCAAGGTGGTGTATTGACAGGTGAAGTAAAAGACGTATTATTATTAGACGTTATTCCTTTATCATTAGGTATCGAAACAATGGGTGGCGTTTTCACTAAATTAATCGAAGCCAACACTACGATTCCTACGAAGAAATCTGAAACATTCTCGACAGCTTCAGACAACCAACCTTCAGTAGAATTGAACGTATTGCAAGGTGAGCGTCCGTTAGCTACGCAGAACCGTTCGTTAGGACGTTTCCACTTAGACGGTATTCCACCAGCACCACGTGGCGTTCCACAAGTAGAAGTTACTTTCGACATCGATGCTAATGGTATCCTTCACGTATCTGCAAAAGATAAAGGAACAGGCAAAGAAAGCAATATCCGTATCGAAGCATCAAGCGGTTTGACTGATGCTGAAATCGAAAAAATGCGTCAAGAAGCGAAAGCTAATGAAGCAGAAGATAAAGCTGAACGTGAAAAAATTGAAAAAATCAACCAAGCTGATTCATTGATTTTCCAAACAGAAAAACAATTGAAAGAGTACGGTGATAAATTATCAGCAGGTAATAAATCAGCGATTGAAGGTGCTTTAGGAGAATTAAGAACAGCACACGGTTCACGTGATGTAGCGTCTATCGATTCAGCACTTGAAAAATTGAACAACGCTTGGGCAGCAACTTCGCAAGAAATGTATGCACAAGGTAGCCCAGAGGGAGCACAACCAACAGGAGATGCAGGACAACAAACTGCTGATTCAGGAGCTGGAAACTCATCAGCAGAAGATGTTCCTTTTGAGGAAGTGAAATAAGTAGTAGCTGTGAGATAAAGTAGGTTAGTTTTTTGGATTTACTTTATCTCTAAATCTATTTCAGAGATAATAAATATATTCCCGTTGTGGGAAGTTATACCCTAAGCATACGGCTTTCGGCAACAGATAAAAGTACTATAAAATCTCCTTTTAGGAATTCCTTCAATTTATTGATGGGAGATTTTATAGTACTTTTTATTTTTCAATAATAACAAACATAAATAATTGTAAAATGGTAGATCAAACATATTTTAACAAATGTCAGATTAACGGCACAAAATTTTTCTTAAATAGAAAGCTTAATTTAATACTGGCAGATATTCGTGGTAATTCTTGTTACGTTTATAAATGCATAAGTGAAGATTGTAAATATCAAGCTACCCAATATTGTGATGGGAAAGTTGAAGAGAATTATGATGAAGAGAATTTAGAAATAATAACCCAAAGAGAATTTGAAGATATTTGGAGAAGTACTCCTGAAATAACAGAGATTGATGAAGAACGATACAAATGTCCTTATTGTAAAAGTTAGGAATTTTCGTGTTTTGTGTCCTTGTTGGAGATAACTCCATATCCGTCAGGCTAAGTAAAAAATATTATCTCTGCTGAATGAAAAAACATGATTTCAATGATATAGACTTATCATCAACTTGTTTCAGGGATTTATGTATTTTTTTTGAAGCAGAAAGTATTGAGCAATTAGGCAGGGAAGTGAAATTTATAGAAAGAAGTACATCACGTTTAAGTGCTTGGATGTTTTTACAATTGAATACTTGTTTGGTCAATAATGGTAAAATGGATAGTCTAAATGATTTAGGGACAGAATTATTTTACGCTGTTCGAGATGTTCCGAAGGGTATCTCGAACTATTGATAAAAAGGACTTCTAGTCCGCTAAAAATTACTCTCGCTTAGCATAGTTTTTTACTACGTCAGAGTGTCAGGCGTTCTTAGAAGGCGACTCCTAATCCTCAAGTTGAAAAATTATAAAATGCGTTTCATTTTTGCCATGTTACATTATAATACATTATGACGTAGTAAAAACTACGTCAAACGAGAGTGTAGTATAATTAAAGTATCTCAATCCCGAAGGGATATTATGATTATAGAAAAGATAATTTCCAATACCTACCTAACCCCGAAGGGGTGATACAATTGTAAGAAGAATCTGTCACTCCTTCGGAGTTTATATACTTGACTTTATCTAGGATTGCTATAATCATAACATCCCTTCGGGATTTAATACTAGTTAGTCCGCATATAAGTTGCTAGACTACAATAACCATAGTTTTATAAACCACAGTACAAATCTTTCAATCCTTCATGCGAATTTTCTCCACAAAAGCATTTGTATTTTTATCAACAATATCGTAAGTTGCTATGTACAAATTTTTAAAAACTATCATTAGGTGAGTATGAAGAATGAACATTTAGACTATCCTAGTCAGGCTATCAATACCAACAAACAAGAACCTTTATTGAAAAGAGTTGATAGAAAATATGCCGCAGAGGAGTTTCTTAACCTGATTGGCTATGAGAGAGGTTTTTTGTTTACTGTTCGTGAATTGTTGCTACGACCTAGCAAACTAATTCACCATTATCTCAGTACAGATAGAAATGCTTGTACGAAACCTGTAACTTTTTTGTTTCTATGTTCAGTGATTTATAGCTTGATTACGAGCTACTTAGAGATTGATGTACTCAGTGAAGAACAACTTCAAAAACAATATGGAGCTTCAAGTGTAAATAATGTTATGCTTTGGATTCAGAACAACTATGGATATGCCAATATTTTGATGTTAATATTCATTGTGTTCTGGACAAGGATTTTTTTCAAAAAGTATGCGTACAATATTTATGAAATTGGCGTTTTGCTGTGTTTTATCATGGGTGAAGGTATGTTATGGCTTTCGGTACACCCCATTGTTGGCAAATTTGTTACAAACGCTATTCTTGATACAGTCATTTTTAGTATTATATTGATATATCTGTCTTGGGCTATTGGACAGTTTTTTGGTGGAGGCTTTAAAAATTATTTAAAGGCTTTTTTTGCCTATTTGTTAGGGGTTGGCTCATTTCAAATCCTAGCAATACTAATAGGAATAGCCATTGATTTGATAACTAAAAAAATATAATAACCGAAATCCTACAAATGAAACAAAAAGAACTAACAGAATTAACAGATGAGGAATTATTGCAAGTAGCAAAAAAAATGAAATCAACTGCTATCATTAATGCGCTATTAATTGGATTGCTAATAGGAATTGTATTTTACAGCATTGCGAAAAACGGTTTAGGATTTTTCATATTAATCCCTTTGTTTTTTGCGTATAAACTGGCTAATAACTCCAAATATGACAATAAAGAATTAGACAATCTTTTAAAAGAGCGAAACTTGAAATAAATCCCGACTAACTACTAACACCGTATGGTGGTTATATATTCGTTAATAGTCATTCTAAAACATCCCTCAAAACGCAAAAATGATAGAAATTAAAACAAACATACTTGATAAGACGGAAGTTCTAGACAATGGTCCCTTTTATCACGGAACGAAAGCGGATTTGCAAATTGGCGATTTGCTGACAGCAGGGTTCAGGTCGAATTATAAACCCGAAATCATCATGAATCATATTTATTTTACAGCTTTAGTGAATGGAGCGGGGCTTGCTGCAACCTTAGCCAAAGGTGATGGTTCTGAACGTGTTTATATCGTTGAACCGATGGGCAGTTTTGAAAATGACCCAAATGTTACCGACAAAAAATTCCCTGGCAATCCGACACGCTCCTATCGTAGCCAAGCACCATTAAAAGTCGTTGGTGAAGTAACAGACTGGGTGAGACTAACACCTGAGGAACTCGCACAATGGCGTGAAAGGTTGGCAAACATCGAAGCGAACCCGAATGCAGTGATTATCAATTAACCAAATAATGTTTTTACGCTCTATTCAAGTTACAAGGCTGGATTATTTGAAATCTTAGCAATAATTAATGAAAGTCAGCCGTTCTTTTTAATTAAATAAATGTAGGAAAACGAAGTCCTAATAATATTTGCTAGTTTTTAGCACTTATCAGAGTCTTTAGTATAAATCCAGAGGTCGTCAAATCGCAACCTCTAGACTTAATAAATATTACTTACCTAATCAAACGCTAAACGAATGGCTTGTTCAACGGGGGTATAGCGCATATCTGAACCTGCAATTGTTAATTCATTTCGCAACAATAAAGGAGGTTGAGCCATAAATTTAGGTGTTTTTCCTTGGTGGGCTTGTGCTGAATGCACCAAAAACGGATGGCATAAATAAACTGTACCAGCCTTTCCTACAGCAAAAGCTTCTTCTCTTTTAGGCAATTCATCTAATTTGCCTGCCAGTTCCATAAAAGAAAGCCCTGACTCTCCTTTTTGAGATAACAACTTTGCCACATCGATATGTGACTTTTTGTAAATGATAGTCGGCGCATCGTTTTCGCTGACATCTGAATACAAAACCAACATCAGTAAGGCTCTACCTTTTGATTTGACGTTGACACGCCACTCAAAATAATTGGCTGGGTCGTTACCAGGAAAGCTTGCATCAACGTGTTTACCAGTATCGTTCGGTTGTTTCTCACAGGGGAATCTGACTGGAAATGTGCCTACACTCTGGCAGGGAATCCATTTGTCTACACCAACCAACTGATTAAAAATACTTTGTAATGCTGTGGTATTAACAGAATCTATAAAGGGCTGTTGGGAATACATTCCTAGACGAACTACGGGTTGTGTCCAAGTTTGGGGATTAGAACGTTCAAAAGGGATGCCCTTCCATAAAATATCTACTACTTCTTTCGCAGTTTCTGAAGAAAATGCATTATCAATTCGAATGAAACCTTCTGAAATAAATTGTTCTATTTCATTTTTATTTAATACGGTTGCCATAATATTCTTTTGCTTTAATTTATAATCATTGAACAATAAAAAGCCTAGCACTATCAAATAGTTAGTGCATTGCCTTTGAAACCAAGCGGGAAAAGAATATTAAAGCATTACGGTCATCCTCATACAACAAATATAAAAATAAGCTATAAATCTGAAGCTAAATTTGACAAAATACCCTTGAATTTATTTTTGATGGCATTTTTGTTTTCTATTAAATTGGAATATATTTAGAGAAACTAATCATTTATTTTACAAAAAACACCCTATAGATGTATCAAATCTTCTTAAAAAATCAATTTTTCTACTACTTATTATATTACTGGTAAGTTGTCTTCAAAGGAAATTTAAAAACAGAATGATAGTTTCCTACGACCTAAAACACGAAAGAGCATCTTGCTCACTTGGAAGAAAAACAACTCTACACTATTATGGTGGAAGACGAGCTATTAACTAATAAATGTGAGCGTGACGCTCTTCTTTCATTTGGGGTGCTAGGAAAAAACCTATAAGCAGACGGATACGTTTTCTTGCTATTTGCACATATAAGTATATGCTACAGTACTTTTTGTACCATTTGTGCTGATAGCTTCACTAGTCAAAACATATCCTTTATCATTAAAAGTATATTTGAAATCAGTTTCATAGATTCTTTTACCTGTTTGATCGTAATGGATGCTCTTAGAAGGATGATACTTATTATTATCACTTAAACTTAGATTACCGTAATTGTATAAAAAAACTGTTTTTGTTTTGGCAATATTAGATGTCCAATCTACTATTTCATATACCAAATATTTTGGCGAATTATATTTTGTATTATACACCTTTGACAAATTTCCATTCAAGTATTCTATATCATAGATTAAAAAATAATTATACTTTTCTCCCGTTAAACCATCATATAAATAAGAGCTTGTTTTGGTGTTGCTTCCATTAATATCATATTCTTCTAAGTCAATAAATACTGGATATTTATCTTCTGGAGGTAAGGAAAATGATTCTCTTCTATTTATTCTTCCATTCTTGTCACAAAAGATTCTTTCAGCAATTACGCCGTTGCTAAACTTTGTAATATACGGTTTAACATCAGAACCTAGGTTAGATTTCTCCTCTTCATATGTGTAATTTGATATAATTTCATTACCAAACGTTCGACTATAGCTTTTTGTGGTTATAGCTATCACTTTGTTTTCATCATTATAAAAATATTCAGACGTTATTTCAAAGTTTTCATCTTTAGAAGTATAAGTCTTTACCAAACAATCAGGTGTACCATTGGTACTTAATATTTCTTTTAATGATTTATAATTGGACGTTCTATTATACTTCGTAATTTTATTACCTGACAGGCTTGCATTAAAATCATCAATGATGGATTTTATCCCTATTTCACCTTCTGTGATGTCTAATTGTCCATCTTTTAAGCTAATATTTACAGTAAATGTCTTCGTATTTTTTGTAATAGTTAACGTATTACCTGACACTTTATAGGTAATACTAATTCCATCCTGTGTACCAGTACCATTTTCGTTGAAAACCCAAGTGAGTGTTTTTTTGATTTTCTGACTTGCTCCCTTATTACTTACTTCTAAGTCATATTTTAAGTCTTGGGTTTGACTTCCAACAGTAGCTGTACCTGTGGCACTTTGGAATCGCCATGTACCAACGATATTCAGTTCGGGTTCGGGTACTAAATTACTATTAGTAGAACAAGAGATGGTAATAAATAATAAAACAATTAAAGCAATTTGTGTAAATTTTGTGTACATAAAGGTCTTTTAAAATTGGTGGTCTTTTAAATAGTGTTTAAAATTAATCTTATAAATTTATAAATCCCAATTATCTTAATTTAAACAATATTATCATAAACACGCGATTAATTGAACGTATGCTATTTGGCAATTTGATTTTTGTCTCCACTCCTTTTAGGAATCCTCTACAAATTAATATTGATAGCATGACTTTAAGTATACCATCAGTTACGAAACAATATTTAACACTGAATCTTGATCAAACAATTTATCACTCCCTAAAAAACAAAAATCCCCATTTTACACAATAAGAGTAAAATGGGGATTTTTGTTATATCGTTTTAAACAATTAGAGATTTCCGATTGGGAAACTTACTCCTACATTTACACCAAAACTTCTGTTCATGCTGTTAGTAGTAGTTGATTTTGTAGCATCTGTTAGACCCAGTCCATAACGAGCATCTACATTCAACCAAATTTGGTCTGATAGTGCATAATTAAATCCGCCACCTAAGGTTACCCCGAAATCGGCACTCGAATAATACTTTCCGTCAGGATTCAAATCATTGCCATCTTGATTTTTGGCACTTAATAAAAAATCAACATGTGGCCCTGCAAATAACTTTGGTCTAAATGAACCTGCTGTATTATCCCCAGGGAAATAGTACGTAAATAAAACTGGAACTTGTAGATAGTTTAGATTAATTGAAGCTGTCGAGTTTTTCAGTTTTGCTCCCATTTCATTATATAATACTTGAACGCCTACGCCAAACCAATTTTTACTGCTATAGTTAAAAAATGCTCCTGCAGTGAGTCCTGTTTTTGTAGAGGTAGTATTATTGGTTGAAGATAAATTAGAGAAATTTACCCCAGCCATTGGTCCAAAAGATAAATTTTGAGCTTTCGATAAGCTAGTAACTAATAAGATAGCTACAACGAATAAACTTGTTTTCTTGTTCATAACTTTAAAAGGGAATAATTGAATGATAATTAATTACGCTTAAGGGTGTCAAAATACTATTCCATTGCTGGTTTATAGCTGATTTGGCTATGATTGGTTATGAATAAAGGGGTGAGACTCACAGAAATTCCCCAAAATTCCCCGTTTATTTCCACACAATACAAATGTTTTCAAAAGAGTGTATTATATTGTTGATGTTTATTTTCCAATTCGTACCTCATAATTCAAACACTGATGAAAAATATATTTATCTTCTCTTTAATGTTATTATCCATAAAGACTTTTGCACAAAATGGATATATTTTTAAAGCTAATGATGTAGAAATCACCTTACCTAAAAAGCCTGTAATAGATACAACGGTTCGAATGGAAGACACAAAAGTGAGGTTAATAATTTCTAAAGATTCATTATCAAACTATTACGTGTCTTTTACCGAAAAAATGACTGGTAATATATTAGATGCTTCTGATGAAAAAAGTATTCACGAATTTTATGATGGCTTCATAGATTCTCAAAAACAAAAAAACAGGGCTGAAACGATTTCAAAGAAAGCATTTATGCTAAACAACTTTCATGTAGTAGAGTATTATATGAAAGGTTTTGTTGGACAAAAAGAGATTTTCATTAGGTCATGGATTACAGTAAAAAATCAAAGGGTTATTTTATGTCAACATTTATATGCTACTCTTAATGACCTGTACTTAAAACCAAAAAGTGAAGCCTTTTTTCAATCTCTAATATTATAATATATTTATTATCATTTGATAATGTATTCAGCAGAAAATCAATTGACTATAAAAAATTAAATATTAATCCGTAATTTTGCACCCGAATAAAATAATAGAAGCATTAACAGGTGTTTAATGTCGTTATTCACATTTTGATAAATTCATGAAAAAGATCAATTCTTATAGAACATTATTTGGTGCAACAAAAACAACTGAGCTTTCCGAATTAAAAAAAACATATAGAAATCTAATAAAAGAGTGGCATCCTGATAAAATTCAAGATAACGAGGACCTACAGGCACAAGCCGCGGTGAAGAGTAAGGTAATCATAGAAGCCTATAATCTTTTGGTAGGTATTGCCCCAGAAACACATTTGGCTAATGCAGAAGAGTATACTCGTATCACGACGACTTCTATCATTGAAGATTTTGATTATAAAGATGAAACATTAAAAATCATCTTTCAAGATAATGTAGTATATGAATATTTCGGTGTGCCTAAAAATACTTATGTGAAGCTTGTTAATGCTCCATCATTACCAAGATTTGCCAAAAGACATATCTTTCATTCTTTTACTTATAGAAATGTGAGTAAGTAGAGGGATTCCTTTTCTATTAGCTGGTGACTTAAGTCACTTGCTAATAGAAAAAGTTATCATTTAATAGTAGGTCTGCTACATCATCCTAGCCTTTATATGCTCAGTTTCAGCATTAGATATGGCATCTTGAAACTTCACTGCATGGGCTTTTATAACCCCAATATTATATTTTTCTTTTTCCAGTTCCTTCACCATCGCTAAATAATAGCCGTTTGCTGCTTTATTATATTGTTTAACAGCCAAACAGGCAGAACTTTTCGCATCTATTTTGCCTATGTATTTTTCTACTAAAGCAAAAAACTCCTCTGCCTTTTTCAAATTTTTTCCTGCATTTTGTACGTGTTCCAACAACTCGGCTTTGGTCAGAGACTCTGCCAGCTGTACAGACGAAATTTGTTCTAAAGCTATCGTATAATGTTCTGATACTTGCTTAGAGTCTTTTTCTTCTAGCTCTGTTTGTGTTTGAGCAAACAAACTTATTGAGCATGATGCTAATATTGTCCAAAAAGCAAATGCGAATAATTGTTTTGAGATTTTCATGATTGTGTCAATTACATTTTACAAATAAAGTATCTCGTTATATTCAAATTTTTATTCCCTTTCTCTTAGCTGGTGACTTAAGTTCTATCGATTACCCATAAGCAAATAAATAACTGATAATCAAAGAATTTATCCCTAGCGAGGGACTTATTAGCTTTCATGAAATAACCGTTCCTTTGTATTTTGGTTAATGTTTTTACAAATTGTTCCAAGAAAGTTATCTGGGTTCAACAATCCTACATATTTTCGGAGGTCATCATGATTTTGATGTGTAGTCAACAAAGGCTAAAAGAACGATTATTTCATGAATCTTAATAAGTCCCTCGCTAGGGATAAGAGCTTCACGTAGTCAGGCTATGGCTTGAGGCGACCAAAGCTCAGTTTGAAAGACGATTTAAGCCTATTTGAACCAATTTTATCAATAATTACATCTTCATTTCAACTTTTTTAAAAGATGTGGATAATGGTTAGGACATAAGTCACCAGCTAAGAGAAAATTATTTTGAGGATTATCTTACCAAAATAAAAACTTAATGACCATCCTACGCCAAGCCAATTTCTTTGGCTAAATACACATCTTGCACAGCATGCAAAAGTTCTACGCCTTCAGTAAATGTCCGCTGAAAGGCCTTTCGCCCTAAAATCATCCCCATCCCTCCTGCTCTTTTATTAATAATAGCATTCTTGATAGAATCTACTAAATCAGAAGCTCCTTTAGATTCCCCTCCTGAATTAATCAACCCAATTCTACCCATATAACAATTGGCTACCTGATAGCGACAAAGGTCTATCGGATGCTTTGTTGTCAACGCTGAATACATCAAAGGGTCGCTTTTTGAAAAGTCAATCGCAGTAAAACCGCCATTCGTATCAGGTATTTTTTGTTTGATAATATCTGCCTGAATCGTTACGCCTATATGATTGGCCTGTCCCGTAATATCCGCGGCTGTTTCATAATTAATACCTTCTTTTTTAAAGCCATTATTACGGGTATAACACCACAAAATAGTGGGCATTCCTAAGCTATGAGCCTCCTCAAAGGCTTCAGACACTTCAATAATCTGTCTGCTTGACTCCTCTGAGCCAAAATAAATGGTAGCTCCAATGGCCGTAGCCCCTAAGTTCCAAGCTTCCCGAACCGACCCAAACATGATTTGATTATACTTGGTAGGGTACGTCAGTAATTCATTATGGTTTATCTTTACAATAAAGGGTATCTTATGGGCGTATTTTCGAGCAACCAATGCCAGATTCCCAAAAGTGGTAGCCACTGCATTGGAAGACCCTTCCATCGCTAATTCCAGGATATTTTCTGGATTAAAATAAATTGGATTTTTGGCAAACGAACCTCCAGCTGTGTGTTCGATGTCTTGGTCAATCGGTAAAATAGAGACATATCCCGTACCTGCCAAGCGACCGTGGTTAAAAATAGTAGCAAGGTTGCGTAATACCTGTGGGCTACGATTGCTCTCTACTAAAACCTGACTTATATAGTCGGGTGAAGGGCGGTATAAGAGTTCCTTTGAAAAAGTAGTACATTCATGCTGTAGCAACTTATCAGCATCATCTCCTAATAGTTCAACAATCTTCTTGAAGTCCATAATATTTTATTTTTTAACGCTTACTTGCCATACAGTATTAGATGCATCATCCGTCACCAATAGCGAACCATTAGGTAATACAATTACGCCTACCGGCCTTCCATAAACGTTTTTGGTTTGATCAGCCATAAATCCCGTCAAAAAATCTTGTGGCTTTCCACTTGGCTTTCCGTTTGCAAATGGCACAAATACCACCCGATAACCCGACAATACAGAACGGTTCCACGAACCATGCTGCGCAATGAATGCACCATTATGGTATTTTTTAGGAAATGCTTTTTGATTATAAAAAGCCAAGCCTAACGATGCCGTATGTGCCCCCAAAGGAACATCAGGCACAATGGCTTTGGCCACTAAGTCTGGTCTTTTTTCTTCTACCCGTGGGTCAACATGCTGACCAAAATAAGAATAAGGCCATCCATAAAATCCTCCGTCTTTCACGCTAGTTAAATAATCAGGCACTAAATCGTCGCCTAGTTCATCTCTTTCGTTTACTACCGTCCAAAGTGTTTTTGTACCCACTGCCCAACCCATTCCCATAGGGTTTCTCAGACCACTTGCATAAATGCGTTCTCCCGAGCCATCTGGATTAATCTCAAGAATACCCGCACGTTTGAATTCCTCTTTAATGCCTTTTTCGGCTACATTCGTATTGGAGCCTACTGACACATAGATTTTTGTATTATCTGCATTGGCTATCAAATTGCGTGTCCAGTGGCGTGGATGGTCGCCAGAAGGTAGGTCTATTACTTTCTGCCCTTTCCCCATAATTTGTGTCTGTCCTTTTTGATAAGGGAAACGTACTACGGCATCTGTATTGGCTACATACAGCCAGTTTCCTATTATCAACATTCCAAAAGGTTGGTTGAGGTTCGCTAGAAAAATAGTGCGTAAATCGGGAATGCCATCTTGATTAGTATCGCGCAATAAAGTAATTCTATCGGCACTTTTACTTTGATTGTTTGACTTACTTGCCCCTATTACTTTCCCTCCTATTTTATCTACTAAGGTATGATTGGTATTGCTTTCAGCTACTAATATATCCCCGTTCGGGGTTACATACATCCACCGAGGGTTATCTAATTTATCTGCAAAGCGACTAACAATAAAGCCTTCGGGAGCTTTAGGCGTTTGTCCGTTTTTCCAACCCAGCACCTTACTAAAATTCATAGTCGATTTGGTTGCATAAGGTGCAGGTAAAGTAGCAGGCTGAGGCGTCTGAGTCAAAGCTGATAAATTAATAAACAGCAATAGCCCTATCAATAATAAACAAGTTCTTTTGAAGAAGGTATGGCACAAAGGCGGTAGCTTGAATAACATCATCATCTTTTGATTTAGTTTTATGTTCTTCAAGAATAGCTAAAATACTGTGCCATAGGGGGAAATTCATTTATTTCTATATTACCTAAGTATGAGCATGACGCTCTTAATCGTTTGGAGATTCGGCAACCTAGGTAGGGACGAATTGCATTTGTCCTATTCCCTCCCATTAATCGTAAATTTGTGGGCGTATGGCATACGCCCACAAATTTAACTAATCACTTTAAAAACCCGTTTCAACAATTGAACAAGTACTACTGGCATCCAGCTAGTAATGAGGATAATTGACCAGATAGTAAAATCCAGCTTTTGAAGTCCAATGATTTTATTGAGGGGACTTATCCAGTAAAACGTAAGCATAATGACGATACATACCCCCAAGGCAGCCCACACAAACTTGTTCTCGGTAATCTCATTTTTGAAAAAAGATATCTTGCGAGACGACAAATTGAACACATGCCACAACTGCGAAAAGGCAAGGCTAAAGAAGGTAATGTTATTACAAATTTTGGCATCCATCTGCAAGTAAACACTACAGTACCACGTAACGGCGATGATAGGAAGCGCCAGCAAACTAGCATATACAACGATATTTATCCAGTCTTGTTTAACGGCAATAGGTTCCTTCGGATTACGCGGAGGGTTGCTCATTATCAACTTATTACCTTTGCCCATGCCCAATGCCAAGGCAGGGAAAATATCGGTCACCAGATTAAGAAATAGGATTTGTAGGGGCAACACTGAAAACGGAAAGTTAAGCAAGCCATACAAAAACACAATAACGATTTCGCTTAAATTACACGAAAGTAAATACACCAAAAAGCGTTTAATATTCTGGAAAATCACCCTGCCTTGTTCTATGGCAACTACAATCGATTTAAAAGAATCATTTTTCAAGACCATCTCCGCTGTTTCAATCGCTACTTGCGTGCCTCTCCTACCCATCGCAATGCCGATTTCTGCTTTCTTCAAGGCAGGTGCATCGTTGATGCCATCGCCCGTCATTGCCACAATATCGCCTCTTTTTTGATAAAGCGTTACCATATCTAGTTTTTGCTGAGGTGTTACCCTTGCAAATATCGTGGCAGCAAACAACTGCTTTTTATCAGGCTTACCCTCTAAGTCTTTCCCCGTAATAACTACGTTCTCCGTATCCGATAGTTGTATTGTCTGAGCAATATTCAAGGCTGTGGCGGGGTGGTCGCCTGTTATCATGATTACCTTGATGCCTGCATTTCTGCACGATTGCAAAGCTCCTGAGATGTCTAAACGTGGTGGGTCTAAAAATCCGATAAAGCCTACCAAGATCAACTCTTTCACCATGTTATCATTCGGAATATTGTTGGCTTCATTAAACGCAAAGCCCAAGACACGGGTACCTTGTGCCTGAATTTCTTCTGCTTTTTGTAGGAATTGATTCTTCTGTTCTTCCGTCAAAGGTACTATTTCACCTTGTTTATAAAAGGATTTACATTGTTGTAAAATGGCCTCTATCGCTCCCTTTACTGCTACGAAATTGGTATCTCCTTTTTTATGCAATGTCCCCATCAGCTTTGTTTCCGAACTAAAGGCTTCTTCGGCAATTCGTGGATATTCTTGTTGTATTTGCGGGATATTTACGTTGTTTAGTCCAACAAAATTTAATAGCGATATTTCGATTGGGTCGCCGAGTTGCTTGTCTTTTTTCTTCTCCTTTTTCTCAACTACGGCATTATTACAGAGGAGCGAAACCAACAAGAGTTTCTCTAAACTTGCTTGATTGGCTTTGGCGTCTGCTTCGTCAACGGTATTATTTTCTACCTTGAAGGTATTATCAAAAAACGAGATATTATTTACCTGAATTTTGTTTTCTGTCAGTGTCCCTGTTTTATCAGTAAAAATGGTATTTATTCCCCCGAGGGTTTCTACAGAAGCTAATTTTTTAATCAATACCTTTTTTTCTGCCATACGTAACATACCATACGTAAGGGCAATGGTAGACACCACGGGCAGTCCTTCGGGAATGGCAGCTACGGCTAAGGCAATGGCTGTTTCAATAATCAGGTAAAGTTCTTTGCCTTGTAAAAAGCCTGTGATGATAAAGATGGCGGCAAATATGGCAGTAAGCCACATCAATTTGGTGGTAAGTCCTTGTAGTTTTTTTTCGAGTGGCGTCGTTACTTGCTTGGCATTGTCAACCAGTGCCGTAATTTTCCCTAATTCGGTATGCAAGGCTGTTCCTACAATGATAGCTTTGGCATTCCCTTTAATGACCGACGTGCCTTTGAATATCATATTCGTCTGGTCGGCTAGGCTGGTATCTTTATCGAGGGGTTCTAGGGTTTTGGTGATGGGCATTGATTCCCCCGTTAAGGGTGATTCATCTACTTCAAATTGGTTGATTTCTACTAATCGGGCATCTGCCAATACCATATCGCCTGCTTCTAGCACTAAAATATCTCCTGGTACTAGCCTCTCAGAGGGGACTTCATTTAAAGCATTATCTCGCCAGACTTTCGACAGACTGACATCCATGCTTTTAAGCTGATTCATTGATTTTCGAGCTTGAAGTTCCATGAAGAAACCCAAAGCTGCCGTAATAAATATTACGCCAATGATAGCAAAGCCTTCGAGCCAATCTTTAAAATAGAGTGATGCCCCACTGGCTAAGACTAATAACAAAATAATGGGACTCTTGAATTGCTCTAGCAAGAGTAAAAAAATACTCTTTTGTTTTTGCTCTTCATAGCGATTCAACCCGTAAGTCTTTATTCTTTTGTTGATACTCCCCTCCGCCAGTCCGTTTGTTAAATCCCCTTGAAGCGTATTGACAATTTCTTCAAGGGGAATCGAAACCACATCTTTAATAGGATAATTATGAACTTTCTTAGTTGATGAATTATCAGTTGTAGTGTTATCAAGGTTTTTAGAGGCCATCTTTTAGATTTAGATTTTAATTAATTTTTCATAAATTATTAATAATTAACCACTTATAAACATTCAAGCATTTTCCTCAGACAACGATTCCTTTTAAACAAAATCCAGCACATCAAAGCGTTTTCCTAGTATTTCTTCATCGTTTACCACCAACCAATTACGGAGCAGCGTAGCATAAATCTTTCTAAAATCTACAGAATACTTCAAATCACCTTCATCCAAATTCGTTAGATTGGGCGCTTCGTTGAGTATTTTATCAGCTTTCAATTTTCCACCCATCAAGAATACATTATTCGCCGTTCCGTGGTCTGTGCCTCCGCTGGCATTTTGTTTTACCCTTCTCCCAAATTCAGAGAACGTCATCATCACCACATCATCCAGTTTGTTGTTTTGTTTGAGTTCATTTAAAAACACGTCCATCGTTTCGGCATAGTTTCTTAACAAACGTTCTTGCTGATTGAGCTGATTGACGTGGGTATCAAACCCTGAAATGCTAACATAATATATATTGGTCGGCATTCCCGAGAGTATCAGTTCGGAGATAGTCTTTAACCGTTGTCCCAATTCCCCATTCGGGAAACTGGCTTTTGTTTGATAGATTTTCGATTTGGTATGGAGATATTCTGCCGAAGAGGAGGTTTCTGCCAAGGTTTTATAGAGATAACTTACATTCTCTGAATGGTCGGCAGGTTGTGTTTTAGCGATTTTAGCGATAAAATCTCCATGCACTTGTCGGTATAGTTTTTCGGGGTCTAATACGGCCAAGCCTTTTAATTTCTCCCCTTTCATAGACAAACTAAGGGTATCATCTATTTCAAGAACGTTGTACGAGGCACAGTCGCCCGAACAATTGGCATCTAAATAACGCCCCAACCAACCCGTTTGTAAATATTCATTCGGATTAGAAGCCGTTTGCCAAATATCCATCGAACGGAAATGCGACCTATCGGGATTGGGATAACCTACATTATTGATGATTCGCATAAAGCCTTCGTCATACCAAGGTCTTAGCTTTTCCAAGGCAGGATTCAGCCCTATTTCATCATTGAGGTTCAGTACCTTATTTCGCTCAATCGCAATCGTCGGACGTTCGCGATAGTAAATATCATTTTGGTAAGGCACAACCGTATTAAGTCCATCGTTCCCTCCAGACAACTGAATAATGACTAATATTTTATCAGGAGCACCCTTTGCACTCCCTAAAGATTGCTGTTCAAAAGCTTTTAGAAAATTCGGAATCATTAAGCCTCCTACTGTTGCCAATGCCGAACGTGTGATAAATTCTCTGCGGTTGACCATAATATTGTAAGTGATGAATTGTGAGTGATGAGTTTAGTAAATCTTTATGGCTTTCCTACTAAGCCTTATAGACAATATCGTTGTTTGGCTCTTGATTGATTGCCACTTTAACACAACTGATATTCGGGGAGAGTCATTAAGGCTATCATCATTTTCTTGATAGTCTCTGCCTGACTCTCTTTCCCCATTTTAGCGATTAATCCTTTTTTCACATCCTCATTAATAGGCACTTGCAAAATGTATGCCTCGAGGGTATCTAACAACGTTTCACGATTTTGTTGGGTAAAATATGTTGAAAATACTTCCCAGTTCATATCGGTTTCAAGGGTATTCTTATTTCCCTTACGGGTTTGGAAATCTGTATTTACATCTCCATCCGACTTCGCAACAGTTTTTATCACCGTATTATTAAACATCAAATAGGGCAACTGCATCCTAAATAACAAACTCGAGCTATCTATCCAACTTTTGCCCCCAGCCCAGCCTGCCACATTAGGCGGATATAATAATACTTGCCCCAATACACGTTGCACAAAAAGTAAAGATTGTTTCTCAACCAAGTTAGAGCCCGTTGTTCGCTGTAAACCCACGATAAGCTCGACAGGAGATTTAATGTGTGTGCCAACATTACGCTCTTCGTAGAACCATGAACTATTGAAAATAGTCTCCATCAAATCGGCAATATTATACTCGTTTTTATAGAACTCCTCCGCTAATTGACTGACACGGTTAGTATCCACTTGCTCGTTTACAAAGTTTTTGTAGATTTTTGTAACAACAAAATTGGCGGTTTCTTTTCGTTCCAAAATCATTTTGATGATATCTTCCCCCGTAAAGTTGCCCGTTTTTCCAAAGACCACCTTCGTATCATCATCATGTTGTTTAGTGTTGAAATAAAACCCCGTTATTTTTCTATCAAATTCCCAGCCCGTAAACGCTCTGGCAGCTTCTTTCACATCGTGTTCCGTATAATTACCTCTGCCTAGCGTAAACAATTCCATTACTTCACGAGCAAAATTTTCGTTCGGGCTGCGTTTCTTATTCTGCTGATTATTCAAAAACTGGAGCATAGCCGCCTCTTTGGAGACCGCCATCAGCAAGTCGCTAAATTTGCCTAATGAATGTTGGCGGATGGTATTTAAGTAGCTTTGGGCAAATAGCGGATTTGGGGTTCTACAAGCAAAATGTCCGTGCCAAAACAACGCCATTTTTTCTCGCAAGACGCCCTTTGAATTTGCCATTTTGTCTATCCAAGTAGTATTGAGTAGTCCTTCCTCCTCCTTTACCATCTTGTTCAACTGCTTGATACGTTCTTGTGTGGTAAGGGTAGTATCTTTTTTTATCATTTGTAGCTCTGAATAAATATCCATTTTATCAACTGTATAAATGGGTTCAAAGCTTTCAGCGTCTTTCAATAACTGTTTAACATTCTTCTTGATAGACTTATGGCTAAGCTGAGTAATCACTTCAGGCTTTTCGCCAAAGCCTGCTCGCCATATAAGGTGCTGGATGGATTTTTCCTTATTCATAATATCTTCGAGTTTAAAATAAGATACCTCTTAGAATAAGAACGTTGCAAAAGGTTTAATTATTAAAATGATACTTCATATTATTTAATTTATATTTTTTAGCATTGCTCTTCGAGATGTTCCGCAGAGTCTCTTACAGCTATATTACCCCTTCGGGGTTAAGTGGGTATTGACAATTATTTTTCCCTATAATCATACCATCCCTTTGGGATTTAGATACTTTGATTATACGGCATGGTCAAAGGATATTACAATGAGGGGGAATAAGCGTTAAATCCCGAAGGGATGGTATGATTATAGAAATATCAGATAAAGCCAGGTATATAAACTCCGAAGGAGTGACAGATTCTTCCTACTAGTGTATCACCCTTTTGTGAGTCAGGTGCGTATTGATAATTATATTTTCTATAATCATATCATCCTTTCAGGATTGAGGTATTTTGATTACACTGCACTAGATTTAGATTCCAAAGGGCACAAAAAAATCATTCCTGTTTAGGGCGATAGATAAATCTCGCCCTAAACAGGAATGAAGAAATTATAATAACATAAAAGATTACCCAATCTGAGCAGCCAACCAATCTCCTACTTCTGAAGTAGAGAATGCTTTTCCGCCATCAGCAATATCAACGGTTACTACGCCTTCTGCCAATGATTTATTCACGATGTCTTTGATTTCGTTTGCCTCGTCCATCAATTTGAACGCATATTCAAACATCATCGCTGCCGAAAGTACTGTTCCTAGTGGGTTAGCAATGTTTTTGCCTGCCGCCTGTGGGTAACTTCCGTGGATTGGCTCGAATACTGATGTATGTGTACCGATAGAAGCCGAAGGCATCAAGCCCATTGAACCAGAAATTACCGAAGCTTCGTCTGTTAAAATATCACCGAACATATTTTCTGTAACCATTACGTCAAATCCTTCTGGCCATTGGATAATACGCATTGCTGCCGCATCAACGAATAAATATTCCGTTTCTACTTCTGGATATTCTTTTTCGATGCCTTGTGCTACTTCTCTCCAAAGTCTTGAAGTTTCTAATACGTTCGCTTTGTCAACGATACATACTTTTTTACGACGCTTCATGGCATATTCATACGCCAAACGTACAATTCTATCAACTTCTGGCTTCGTATATTCACATACGTCCCAAGCTTTGTCGCGTGTTTCGTTTCTTCCTTTGTCGCCGAAATAAATACCGCCTGTTAGTTCACGGATACAAACGAAGTCTGCATTTTCAATCAATTCTCTTCTTAATGGAGATTTGTGTAATAATGAAGGGAATACTAAAGTAGGACGAATGTTGGCATATAATCCTAATTTTTTACGCATTGCCAACAAGCCTTGCTCTGGACGAACTTTGGCTGATGGGTCGTTATCAAAACGTGGGTGACCTATCGCACCAAACAATACTGCATCTGCCTGCATACACACTTCGTGTGTTTCGTCTGGATAAGGATTACCCGTGGCATCAATCGCTACTGCTCCTGTTAAAGCGTGGGTAAGATTAATTTCGTGGTTATACTTTTTACCGATTGCATTAACTACTTTTAATGCTTGTTCTATTACTTCTGGACCGATACCGTCTCCGGCTAATACTGCAATATTTAATTTCATTTTTTTGGACTTGAGGACTTTGGACTTGAGGTCTCAAGGTTTTTTTAAGTTATAAAATTTTTAGATTTAAGACTTTGGGATGCTGGACTTTATGACTAAAAAGATTTTAGGACATTAGATTTTTAGACGCTGGACTTTAGGATTTTTTGATTTGTAAGATACAATAAATACCTCTTTCTTCTTATTCCATCCCTAGCGAGGGACTTAAGTCCCTCGCTAGGGATGATTTGAAGAGTAAACATTTAATCACTCAATCACAATTCACTAACTCACAACTCATTCAAAACTCACTCATTCAAAACTAAATAAGATTAAGCATTTTATGTGTCGCTTTGATGGCTGATACCGTTTGGTCAGAATCTAATCCTCTGGTTTTAAACTCTTTGCCTTTATGTTCCCATGTAATAATGGTTTCACAAAGTGCATCGGTATTTCCCCCTGGAGGAATCCTTACGGCATAGTCTGTCAGCATCGGGAGGTTTACCTCTTTCTTTAAATACACCTTCTTCAAGGCATTCATAAAGGCATCGTACTGACCGTCACCCTGTGCATTTTCTTCAAAAATATGTCCTTCAATTTTTACCCTGATGGTAGCCGAAGGGCGAAGATTTTTAGAATGCGTCAACACATAATTTACTACCTCCACTTTCTCTTCGATGGTATTGCTATCAATCACATCCGAGATAATATAAGGCAAATCTTCCTGCGTAACTACCTCCTTGCGGTCGCCAAGTTCAATGATTCGCTGCGTTACTCTTTTTAAATCAGCTTGCGATAATTTGATACCTAACTTTTGAAGGTTCTTCTCAATATTTGCTTTTCCAGACGTTTTTCCCAACGCATATTTACGCTCTCTGCCAAAACGTTCGGGCATCAAATCGTTGAAATACAGGTTATTTTTATTATCACCATCCGCATGAATACCAGCCGTTTGTGTAAAAACGTTCTCACCTACTACAGGCTTATTCACAGGGATTCTAAAGCCAGAAAAAGTTTCTACCAGTTTACTAACCGAATAAAGCGACTCTTCCACTACCGTCGTTTCCACATCACACATAAAGTCTTTCAGCACGGCGATGGTACTTGCTAGCGGAGCATTTCCTGCTCTTTCACCCATACCATTCACCGTTAGATGAAGCCCATGTACACCTGCTCGCACTGCTTCCATGACGTTGGCAATGCTTAAATCATAGTCGTTATGTGCGTGAAAATCAAAGTGTTGAGCTGGATAACGCGTTACAATCGCCGACAGGAAATCATAACATTCACGTGGCGTAAGCACTCCTAGCGTATCGGGCAACAATACTCTTTCGATGGGCTGGGTACTTAGGAAATCCAGAAACTGATATACATACTCTGGCGAGTTGCGCATGCCATTACTCCAGTCTTCTAAATAAACATTACATTTAATGTCTTTAGAACGAGCCAGCATAAATACCTCCGCAATCTCAGCAAAATGTTGCTCAGGCGTTTTTTTAAGCTGATGCACTAAATGATTCATCGACCCTTTCGTGAGTAGATTCATCACCTTCGCTCCTGCTTCAATCATCCAGTTTACCGACGTCTCGCCATCAACGAAAGTCAGTACCTCGATTTTATCAATCAATCCGTTTTCACTTGCCCAGCTCGTAATTTTTTTAACCGCCTGAAATTCACCGTCGGATACTCTTGCAGAAGCTACTTCTAAGCGATCGACTTTTACTTCTTTTAATAATAATTGAGCGATTGCTAATTTCTCAGTAGCCGAAAAAGACACTCCGCTGGTTTGTTCTCCATCGCGAAGTGTCGTATCCATTATTTCTATATGTCGCATATTCTCTTTGCTGTAAGCAGGAGGCTGTAAGCCATAAGCTATAAGCAGTAGGCATAAGGCTATTATTTAGAATTACAATAGCGTAAAGCCTATAGCTTAAAGCTTATAGCCTAAAGCAAAAAGCTCTTAATAAATACTTTTACTAGCAAAACCACCTATTTCTGCTTTCATTGCTTGAAGATAATCTATATCGTCAAAGCCATTGATAAGGTTATTTTTCTTATACCCGTTGATAGCAAAGCTTTCTTGTTCGCCTGTAGCAACGATGGTGATGGTTTGTGCTGGAAGGTCTACCTCCAATTCAGCAGCTGAATCTGCTTCGATGGCCAAGAAGATTTTATCTAAAAATTCAGGGCTTACTTGTACTGGCAGAATACCTACGTTGATAGCATTTCCTTTAAAGATATCAGCAAAGAAGCTTGATACTACACAACGGAAACCATAATCATAAATAGCCCAAGCGGCGTGTTCACGGCTTGACCCACTTCCGAAGTTATGTCCTCCTACTAGGATTTTACCTGTATAAGTAGGATTGTTTAATACGAAATCTTGTTTTGGTGAGCCGTCAGTATTATAACGCCAGTCACGGAATAAGTTATCGCCAAATCCTTCACGTTTCGTAGCTTTTAAGAAACGAGCAGGGATGATTTGGTCAGTATCAACGTTCTCAATTGGCATTGGAACGGCTGTTGATTTTAATATAGTGAATTTATCGTATGCCATTTGATTATGCTTTAGGCTTTAAGCTGTAAGCAATAGGCTTTTTAAAAATGCCCTGCTTAGTTGATAAAGCTATTTTTCTACTTTTTTTGCTGTAAGCTTTAGGCGGTAAGCGATAGGCTTTTTAAGTTCGGCTTATGCTTAAAGCTATTTTGTAATTAATTTTTGGCTCAAATGATAGAGCTTTTTTTTAATTAAATTTATTTTGACAGCTAGCTCAATATGCTTGTCTGCTGACAAAAAATGTAAATCAGTCGATAATTGTATTAAATATTCAATCTCGTGTGCAGAACCTAAAGCAATCTGAAGAAATCTATTAAAATCAGCGTCGCTACTTCTTCCACAACCTTCACTAATGTTAGTCGGTACCGAAACAGATGCCCTTCTTAATTGATTTGTTATTCCATATAATTCTGTATTGGGAAAATCTTTCGTTAAAAGATATATTTCCAAAACCAAATTATGAGACAATTGCCAAACATCATATTTTCTAAAATCTCTCATTGTAATAGGCTGTAGGCCATAAGCTGTAAGCTCTAGGCAATTATATTTGAACTTTTAACAATACACCATTATTTGAGTGTATGTAGGTAATAGTATTTGTAACTTTTAACGTTACACAATTGCTTAACGCTTATAGCCTGTAGCTTACAGCCTACAGCAAAGTACGAGGATCAGTAACCACCCCAGTAACCGCAGCAGCAGCAGCCACCAATGGACTAGCCAATAGCGTACGAGAACCTGGTCCTTGGCGACCTTCAAAGTTTCTGTTTGAAGTACTTACCGCATATTTTCCAGCAGGAATCTTGTCGTCGTTCATCGCTAAACAAGCAGAGCAACCCGGCTGACGCAATTGGAAACCAGCCTCAGTCAAGATATCATAAATACCCTCTTCTCTGATTTGAGCCTCCACAATGTGTGAACCCGGAACAATCCAAGCAGTGATATTATCAGCCTTCTTGCGTCCTTTTACGATAGAAGCAAAAGCACGGAAATCTTCGATACGGCCGTTTGTGCAACTTCCGATAAATACATAATCCACTTGTTTGCCCAGCATACTTTCTTGCTCGCCAAAACCCATGTAGTTCAATGATTTATCATAAGTAGCCTTTCCGCCCTCAACAGATTCAGCCGTTGGAATATTTTTAGAGATACCCATACCCATACCTGGGTTAGTACCATAAGTAATCATCGGTTCGATGTCGGTAGCATCAAAAGTGTATTCTTTATCAAATACAGCATCAGCATCCGTTTTCAATGTTTTCCAGTAAGCTAACGCTTTATCCCAAGCCTCACCTTTTGGTGTTTGTTCGCGACCTTCAAGGTAATTGAAAGTAGTTTGGTCTGGAGCAATCATACCACCACGAGCACCCATTTCGATACTCATGTTACAAACCGTCATACGACCTTCCATCGACATATTTTCAAATACATCACCAGCATATTCTACAAAGTAACCAGTAGCGCCAGCAGTAGTCAACTTAGCAATGATGTATAGAGTAACGTCTTTCGGCGTAACACCCTTACCCAATTTACCATTTACGTTTACACGCATTTTCTTAGGCTTCGGTTGCATAATACACTGCGACGAAAGCACCATTTCAACTTCAGAAGTACCAATACCAAAAGCAATTGCACCAAAAGCACCATGCGTAGAAGTATGCGAGTCACCACAAACGATAGTCATCCCCGGAAGCGTAATACCATTTTCTGGTCCAACCACGTGTACAATACCATTTTTAGGATTATTCAAGCCCCAGTGAGAAATACCATATTTCGCCGAGTTGGTTTCCAACGCTTTCAACTGGTTAGCAGAAAGAGGGTCAGCTACGGGAAGGTGTTGGTTAATCGTAGGAGTATTATGGTCAGCAGTAGCAAAAGTGCGGTTTGAAAACATCACACCGATACCTCTTGTTTCTAAGCCTAAAAAAGCAACTGGACTAGTAACTTCATGGATAAAATGACGGTCGATGAAGAAAACATCTGGGCCGTCTTCGATTTTACGAACAACGTGGGCATCCCATACTTTGTCGAATAATGTTGTTGGTTGCATATTATATTTAATAATTAAAATTCTGATGATACTTTCAATGATACAAATTTGAGAAGAATTATAGATAAAGTATTAACGAATTAAGTTCAAAAAATAGCGTTTTTAGCCCATTATCAATTATTGGTCGTAAAAAAGCATCCAAAACACTTCTCAAAAACAAAATTAATTAGAATTAAACATTATTTTATTGTCAGATAGACATTTTAAGTCCAATTTTTTCTTGAAATAGTTTTTTTATAAGAAACTTAAAAATGTATATTTGTAATAGTAGCTATGAATTTTAATCGTAAATCTTAAACTAAAAACCTTCCATTACCATTATGAATGACATTATTTACTTAGTACCAGCCTTTGGAATCGTAGGATTAATCTACACTGCTTGGCGTTTTAGTTGGGTTTCTAATCAGCCCGCTGGCAATGCCGAAATGCAAAAATTATCTGGTTATATAGCAGACGGGGCTATTGCCTTCTTAAAAGCTGAGTGGAAAGTGTTAGCTTATTTTGCCATTCCAACAGCAGTATTATTATTTTGGTTAGGGTCTGATAAAGGCACAGCCGAACATCCCATCCATTCGTCACCCTTGATAGCCGTCGCGTTTTTAATCGGTGCTTTGCTATCGGCAACGGCAGGATATATCGGGATGAAAATTGCTACCAAAGCCAACGTTCGCACGGCAGAAGCCGCCCGCACGTCGCTATCAAAAGCCCTCGACGTATCCTTCACAGGAGGTTCAGTAATGGGCATGGGCGTAGCAGGATTAGCCATTTTAGGTCTTGGGGGCTTGTTTATAGCCTTTTATAATATTTTTGCACAAGGTCAGGCACTCACCTCTGACGAAATGAAAACCGCTATTGAAGTATTAGCAGGGTTTTCATTAGGAGCAGAATCTATTGCCCTTTTTGCCCGTGTAGGTGGCGGTATCTATACCAAAGCAGCCGACGTAGGGGCGGATTTAGTAGGAAAAGTAGAAGCAGGTATTCCAGAAGACGACGTGCGTAACCCCGCCACCATTGCCGACAACGTAGGCGATAACGTAGGCGACGTAGCAGGTATGGGTGCCGATTTATTTGGGTCGTATGTAGCCACTATTTTAGCGACGATGGTACTCGGACAAGAAATTGAGGTAATCGACAATTACGAAGGCTTCTCTCCTGTACTATTACCAATGCTGATTGCAGGCGTAGGTTTGTTAGCATCCTTAGTGTCTACCTTCTTTGTAAAAATTAAAAACGAAACATCATCAGTACAGAACGCCCTTAACTTAGGCAACTGGGTATCTATATTAATTACGTTCATTACTTCGTATTTCTTAGTAAAAAACATCCTGCCCGAAACCCTTAATTTGCGTGGTTTTGAATTTACGTCAAACGGCGTTTTTTATGCCATTGTCGTTGGTTTAGTCGTAGGCGCATTGATGTCGATGATTACAGAATATTATACAGCCATGGGTAAACGTCCAGTATTATCCATCATCGAAAAATCGGGGACTGGTCATGCGACCAACATTATTGGCGGTTTGGCAGTAGGGATGGAATCAACGGTATTGCCTATTATCGTATTGGCAGCGGGTATTATTCTCTCTTACAAATTTGCAGGATTATACGGCGTATCAATAGCAGCGGCAGGGATGATGGCGACAACAGCCATGCAATTAGCCATTGATGCCTTTGGACCAATCGCTGATAATGCAGGCGGTATTGCCGAAATGTCGCAATTACCTCCAGAAGTACGTGAACGCACCGATAATTTGGATGCAGTAGGGAACACCACAGCAGCAACGGGTAAAGGCTTTGCCATTGCTTCGGCAGCGCTTACGTCGTTGGCATTGTTTGCCGCCTTTGTAGGAATCGCAGGCATCAAGGCTATTGATATTTACAAAGCCGACGTATTAGCAGGTTTGTTTGTAGGTGGCATGATTCCATTTATTTTTAGTGCCTTGTGTATCTCGGCAGTGGGTAAAGCCGCTATGGAGATGGTTAATGAGGTACGTCGCCAGTTCCGTGAAATTCCGGGGATTATGGAGTACAAAGCTGAACCAGAGTATGAAAAATGCGTAGCTATCTCTACCGAAGCATCTATTAAGCAAATGATTTTGCCAGGGGCGATTGCCTTGATTACACCTGTATTGATTGGCTTCACTATGGGGCCAGAAGTATTAGGCGGTTTATTAGCAGGCGTAACAGTATCGGGCGTATTGATGGGAATCTTCCAGTCGAACGCAGGGGGTGCTTGGGATAATGCCAAAAAATCGTTTGAAAAAGGCGTCTTGATTGATGGCGTAATGTACTACAAAAAATCAGAGCCACACAAAGCATCCGTAACAGGAGACACCGTTGGTGACCCTTTCAAAGACACCTCTGGCCCATCAATGAACATTCTGATTAAGCTAATGTCTATCGTATCCTTAGTCATTGCCCCTTATATTGCAGTTCATACTACGGGTGTTGGGGCAAAGATTGACAAGAAAGTTGTTCCGATTGTGAAGGTTGTTGAGAATGGGAAGATGTAGGGATTTTGCTGAATGAGTTTATAGGCACCTCCTTTTTAAGGGGGTGTTTTTTTAGATGCAATTATGTTTTGCTTAGTTAATATGCATATTTAAAATGCTTGAAAAAAGATTTTTTTTTAAGCATCAAATTCCAAATTTTAAAGTTTTAAAACGAACATCTATTATGACTAAAATAAAAATAAAAGAGCTAAAAGAAGCTTATATCAAATTCAAAACTCACATTTATCATGATACTACTGAGCTTTTTCAAAGAAGAAAACTTGCTGAATTTGAAACTAATGTTGAGTATGTCCAAAATACTAACTCTATTAGGGTAAAAACAATTGATGATAAACTCCAAGATATTCTTGAATTAATAAATAATCATGAAAAAAAGAAAGGATTCAATAAATTTCTTGAAGAAATAGGATTAACTTATTTACCAAAGAAGTTTAAAAAAAATAATACTCCTGATAATTTTTTAAGTAATAAAAGAGTTGAAGACAAATATGTTCTTGAAAAAATAACTGTATTTGCTGATATCCCTATTGCATTACACCTTGTTGTAATACTCTGGATAACAAAATATGGTTATAAATTAGATTCAAAGCTTGATAAAGGATGCGTTGGTAATCGGCTAATCTTAAATAAAACAAAAAAGGGAGTTATCGAAGGAAGTGGACTATTCAAGCCTTATTTTAGCCAGTACCAAAAGTGGCGAGATGATTCTGTTCAAGAAGCCCAAAGAAAATTACAAAATGGGAATAAGATAGCGTTTATTAATCTTGATATAAAAGACTATTTTTATTCTGTGCGTGTAGATTTTAATGAAATAGAAAAAGTGATTTTTGAAAAAGAGGATAATCTTGATAACTCAATTATTCATAGTATTTTCAAAGAATTTCATGTTCGTTTTACTGAAAAACTTAAAGAAAAAGAATATCCAAATCAATCAATTAGTGATATCGAAGACGATAGAGTAGTACTTCCAATAGGTATAGCATCCTCTTACATTCTTGCGAATTACTATCTAAATGATTTCGATATTAGAATTAGGAAACTAATACCTCACGTATATTACAGTCGTTATGTTGATGATATTATTATGGTAATTGAAAACCCTGATTTTGATTTTCATAAAACAGAAAAAAGTGAAGAAGTACGTTTTAATTTTAGCACATATTTACAAAAAGAAAAAAAAGAACAAAATATAAGTTATGCTAAAAACCAAGAAGAATTCTACGATGAAAATATAGTTCCAATTACAGAAAGATTTATTTTAGAAACATTGTATCCTTTAGTAAAATTAGTAGATTATCCAGAAGTACTTAAAACTAATTTAGATTCTAATAAAAATACTATTACCGATGACAATGAAAAACGTATTTTTAAATTAACCTCAATTGAAGGAGTTTTTTTTCAAGGTGAAAAAACTTTATTATACTACTTTGACAATAATGAGTCAATTGCTGTTATTGATAAATTAAAACAAGAACTAGAAGAAAGATCAAGTGAGTTTAGAGATTTTCCTGAAGAAGGCGGTTTAGGAGATGAATCTTTTGATGAACAAGCTTATCATTTAGTTTTTGATGGAACTGATGGTAAAATAAGGACATTAAAAGATTATAAAGAAAATAGGTATGGATTAAGCGTATTTTTAGCAAATAGAATTTTTGCCGCCCTGAGAATGTCAAAAAAAGTTGACAATAATGAAACAGAGAAGCTTCTTAAATTATTTAAAGGGCTGAATAATTTAGAACATTTTAGACTTTGGGAAAAAGTTTTTACTTTTTTTATTGTCAATAATTCACAAGAAGGTTTTATTGAGTTTTATGAACATTCATTAATTCAAATCAATAAGATAATTGGAAATAATGAAAAGGGAGATTGCATACAAAATTCAAAAATTGAAAAATGGGATATCATTTTATCCCTAATAGAGTATTTTAATATAGCTTTTGAATTATCGTTAGCTTTAAACCCTAACTTTATTAAAAAAGATTCAAAAGCTTATAAAAAACTAGATAATATTCAAAATCAATTAATGGTAGATGAATTTCTAATATTTAGTCTTATAAGTGATTTAAACTTAACTAGCATTGACTCCAAAGAGATTATTAAGTTTAGAACTTCAAATTTAATAAGGCATCATTATGTAACGCATCCTTTAATAAATTACACAGAAGCTTTTATTAAAAATGATTCAAGATTAAGTTTAGTAGATTATCACTTACCAAAACCCAACACTAAAGGGTTGCAAATATCTAACCAAGTAAAAAATATATCTCCTAGACAAGTCAAATTTTGGGAATGCTGTATTTCTGAAACAACAAATACCTTATTAGGAAAAGGAGAACATTTTATAAAAGATAAAGATGCAAGATATCATTACACATCTATTTTCAATGACAATGACAAAAATGATATTCTAAAACAATCATTTGAATTATATAAAAGCATTAATACAATTCATTTTCCTAATCAAAGGCATATAGATGATTTTTGTAAACATAATTATAATCCTATTAAATCTTCAACTGACGAGAAGGAAGTCCTAATTAATGAAATACATATAGGTGAAGACAATGCTTTTAAAAAAAACCCTTCAATATCTATTGCTAATATTAAAGTAAGCTTACCAGATATCGAAGCAAGTATAAAAGGAAAGCCAAATTTAAGTAATAAACGTTATTCTACATTTAGCAAACTTCTTAAAGAATCTAGAAAGGATGAAGCAGACATCATCATTTTTCCAGAATTTTCTGTACCTTATGAATTTGTTCCAAGTCTTGCTAAATATAGTGAGAAGAATCAAATTGCTATTGTAGCAGGATTAGAACATTGGAATGTTAAGAATGTTTGTTATAATTTTATTGTGACAATTATTCCTGTAAAAGTTAATGGAGTAAATGATGCAATTGTGCTTTATAGGTTAAAAAATCATTATGCCCATGTAGAAGAAACAATTATTAGAGGTTTTGGTTATAATGTTCCTAAACCAACTCCATATAGATACGATTTAATAAATTGGCGTAATCTATATTTTACTTCATTTTATTGCTTTGAATTAGCTGACATGTGCCATCGAAGTATTTTTCGTTCTAAAATTGATTTATTAATTGCTTCTGAATGGAATAAGGATACACCTTATTTTTCAAATATTGTTGAAGCTCTTTCCAGAGATTTACATTGTTACATTGCTCAAGTTAATACAAGTCAATACGGAGATTCCAGACTTACACAGCCAACCGACTCTGCAAGGAAAGATTTGATGAAATTAAAAGGAGGTAAAAATGACACGGTATTGGTAGAGGAATTGAATATTGAAAAATTGAGACAATTTCAATTAAAATATTTTGAAAGAATTAAATTAGATAATGATGAAACATTTAAACCAGTTCCTCCTGATTGGAATAGAGAAGATGTAAATAAAAGAATTGAAAATAAAAATATTTTCAAAAAAAATAAAACGTAAAATATCTAATTATAAGTCTTCACACCTTTGTTGGTGAGCTAACATTAACAAGGGTAAAAGTAGGGACGAATCGCATTCGTCCTTTTACATCCATCACCAGCTATTAAACAAATATAAATCAAAAACAGAACGGACATCGAAACGGACGAATGCAATTCGTCCCTACTTAGTCATCCTACTATTCTTGTCTTAGCTCACGGGTATCATTTAATATAAAATATTAGTTTAGTACAATTCCATCACAAATACTACAATACCGCTTTCGCAAACTATTTCAGACTTGACTTACTTTTGTTTTTATTACCTCACTCCTATCTTCATTATTCGAATGCTCACTGTTTTGGATGATACAAAGAATACTTTGTAAAGTGTCTAAGAAACGATTTTATCAATTTGACTTATTTTAAGCAATGAGTAATCTTTCGTGATTCTTATTTTTTAAAAAATAAGTCGACTTGATAAATATTTAGTATTCCATAATAGCTATTAACATTTAATATACTGAAAATCAAAGCTATATTATAAGTAAAAACTTTATATCACTATTTTAATATTTTATAGACTAGCATTTACAATAATTGTACTATTCCAATAAATATGATTTTTTTAATAGGAACTTTCTTGAAAAAGTGAAAATAATTGTCATTTCATGATTGAGTTATCAAATTCCTTTTATAAGTTTACATCGTCAAACAAATGACACGAATAAAGTTCTAAGAATTGAGTTGAAAATTAAAATTAGTATCATTTATTGAGTGACGTCCAGATAGAAAATACTTTTGAATATTGAAAACAAAATCTTAGATAAATACAAATTATCCTTTTAATAAATTTATCGTTAATAACAATAAAATATAAAGTCATGAACAAGAACACAGTTAAAGCATTTATCGTAGCAGTTACTATGGTTTGCTTATCAAACGTAAATACATTCGCTTCAAATCTTGATGAATCTGCTAGCCTTGTAAGAAGCAAAATATCTCAAGTAAATAACTCTTTGAACTTCAACGTTTGGGTTGATAACGTAGCTAGCAAAAAAGTAGTAGTAGTAGTTACTGATGCTGACAAAAACGAAATTCACCGTGAATATGTTGATACTAAAGGTGGTAAATTCGCAAAAACTTTTGATTTCTCTAGCTTAGCTGATGGAAAATATACCATCGAAGTAATTAGCCAAAATGTTAACGTGATTGAATCAAAATCTTTTGAGATCAAAACAAATCTTATCACAAACCGTGACGTAGTTGTAGCTAGTCGTTAATCTTAAAACATTAATGACTATGGTAATACAACTAAACCTCTGTACAATGAATTTAGGGAAGTATGTCTAGCGATATCTTCCCTATTTTTATGCCTATTCGTCTGAACAACTATTGTTAGACGATTAAACCTACCTTAATACATCTACAAATCAAGCTGACATAGACTCCTATCTCGAATGATTATTAATGTTTATTTTTTTTACTGATAAAATTTAATAAAAAAAATATCCCTAATAATATCAAACTACTAATCCCAATTGTCCAATCTGTTTCTGATGGAATTTTATGACCGCTAGCATGTGCCATTAATCCAAAAAGTAAATCCAAGATTAATAATAAGATAGTTATTATTTTGGCAACAGAGATAAGTGTTTTCATCCGTTTTGTTTGTATGTCTCTCGAAACTGTTGCTCACATCAAAGCATTCGTCAAGCAGTGGCTTTACATTGTTCAAACGCTAATACTAATCTTTTAATATGGCAAAATAACACTTGGAATAAGTCGCAAGTAAGAACCTACATATAAAAGACTAATAATAATGATAACAACATAGTATAATTTTTGCTGGGTTTTATTGGCAAAATATATTAAAATAAGCACCTGCAATAAATATAAAGGGAAAAAATACCAATAAGAATCCTTATACATATTACTAGCATAGCCTCCCATCAAAAAGATTAGAAAGAAGTTTAAATACCGAATTACAATAAAACATACAATGTTTAGTAATATAATGATTAGTTTTTTATTCATGATTGATATGCAGTTACAACAATATGATGCTGTATAGAGATAAATGCTGTACGATACAAAGGACGAATGCAATTCGTCCCTACTTGTTTTATTCGTAACTAATAGACATATCCTGAGCAAGGGCGAGTCCTTGATTTACTACAATTCTAGTAATTCTACCTTGTGAATCCAATGTTGGGGTAATATCTGCTTGGTGGGTAGTCGAAGAGAAATCGTATTTTAAAAACCAACCAACGGGCAATATTTCTCCTAAGTACAATATTGTAGTATTAGGATTAGATTCTTGTATTAATAAAAACTGTGTTTGTTTAGTGATTTCCCAAAGTGGGTTTTTTATCTTGGTCCAAGAAGAAATTATATTCACTAAAGACCCATCGTATGTCTCTTTTGCAGCATTATTTTGAACATTCCATTTTATATTTACAAAGGCATCTGAACCAAAATTTGCTTCAGGAGTAAACTTTTGGGTTAATAAACCATTATCGTTGTAAGCCCATCTGGTTTTCCAAGCGGTTATTGTCATTTTGTCTTCACTATAAGAATACGTTTCTGATACCACTGTTCCATCACTATAACTGATTTCAATTGCTGTAATCAAACCATCCTTATTACGTTTAAAGGTTCGCCCTGTAGTTAGTGTCCCATTGTTTTCTACCATTTTTATTAGAACACCCTTATCCCATGTAAGTTTTATAGTCGATTTAATACTTGCTCTTAAAGCATTAGGTATATACGTAATAGAGGTGGGTAAAGTACTGGTTGATACTGGAGCTTCTTTGGTAATCTTGGCCGTATAAACCTGCGTCGTTCCATCTTCGGCAGTAACGGTAAAACTAATGGGCTTGGAAAAATCTAAGATTGTCCCAGAAGCAGGAAAGATGCTGGCTCGTTCCGAAAAGGTAGTGGTGACTTTCAGCTTTGTTATGTCTGCCGGGGCTGGAACGGTTTCAGTGATTATTTTGGTGATAGGGTCAATACTCGCGGTTATTACTGGCGACAAATCATTGAAGGAAAAGCTTAGGATATCTTTCCCTGTGAATTTAGTGCGACTTATCAGTACTTTGTAAGTAGTCGTTGAACCGTCTTCGGCAGTAACGGTGTAAGCCACTTCCTTAGAAAAGTCTTGAGCCTTTCCTGAATTTGGGGTCACCCTCGCTCCTTCCGATACGATAATTGTAGGAGTCAATTTTGTAATATCTACGGTAGCAGGAACCACAGCCGTGATTTTTTTATTGGCTTCATCAATCGTGGCATTGACGGCAGGCGTTAAGCCCGAAAAGCTAAATTTTGTAATGATTTTGTTGGGACTTAATGATACTGTAATTTCTTCATTACAAGCGATTAGCAGTATCAAAACAGGCAAGTAGAAAAATAGGATTTTTGTATAGGTAGATTTCATGATTGTGTAAAATTGGGGTTGTAGTATTATTAATTGTTGTTTTAATAGGAGTAAGTAACACCATGCTAGCTAAGCTTGGAGCAATACGATAAAACATTGTTGGATTTTAACGAGTTGGAAACTCGTTCTACTTATTTTTCGATGAGCGGAATTGATGGATTCATTATAGAGGGTGTATTAAGGTGTAAGTGTGGTACTAAATTACGCATTTTTCAGCTATTATAAAAGTCTTTTGGTAAGTTTTTTCATGATGGCTTGTATAACGTATAATATTAGCGTTACCAAGTTTAAGTGTATTTTTTAGGTTAAGATGACAGTATTTATTAATCGAGAAAACCTTAGTAGTTAGTGGAATTATTTTGTCTAATTATTGACAAAATAATTCCACTCAAAACTGGCAATAATCTTGTTGGCAAGATCACTTTTTTTATCCATTTTGCCTTATTTTTGCTTTGGTAAAAAATACCACAGCACGACAGAAGCAAATACCAGAGCAGTGCAGAAGCAACTACCACAGCACGGCAGAAGCAACTACCACAGCACGGCAGAAGCAAAGACACTATAATAAAACAATAGAAAACTATTAAAAACAGTAAAAACAATAACAACAACAATAATAAAGAAGTTGTTGCTGTTAAAAATATTTTACTTAGATGATTTTTTAAAAAATATATGGTGAAATAAACGCTAGGGCCTAGCCCAAAAATTTGGTGGTAATATTTTGTTTTTCAAAAAAAAATCGCTATTTTTAATGAAAGTTTTACGCACCTAGTGCCCCTCTTGTTTTTTCTAAAAATCAATATTTAAAAAATCTGGACAGACAGTTAAATAAATCCAACTACACACCTTCAAACAATGAAAAATTATATCGCTACTATCATTTTCCTATTTTCATGCTTGCTCACTTTATCAAGTGTTGCTGTTGCTCAAAAGCAGTCGGAAGGCGGATTGTATAACAATACGGTTTATACATTTCCATCTAAAATTGCGGGTAAATCCTATCAGCTCAATATTTCGTTGCGAAGTGATTTTGATAAAAATACTGTGGCGAAATATCCAAATACGTTGTATGGGCTGGATGATCAGTACGACAAAGATTTAATGCAACGTTTTTATGTATCTGCAAAGACTTGCTTTAACTTCCCTATCAAAACTTAACGCGAAGAATATATGTCAGGAATTGACCTTAAAAGAATTGAAGAAAACTATGCTAGTATGTCTGATGAAAAAATTGAGCAGATTGCCTCAAAAGATGCATACGGATTAAGACCAGAAGTCTACGAAATCATAGAGAAGGAAATAAAGAAAAGAAATCTTAACCCTGATTTATTAATTGCTGCCAAAGCTCAGAATCAACAGTTTTCAATAGAAGAGATAGAAAAGTATTCAAATATTTTAAGAAGCTTACCTTGCCCAATTTGTGGCTCTACCACAGAAAAGCTCAATGGCACACTTGCTCATAAAGTAAAAAGCATGATTATTTTAACTTATACTACTGCGGAACCAGTTATTGCTTGTCCTAGTTGTTTAGACAAAACAAATAATAATGCCATTTTTTCATCGCTATTATTAGGTTGGTGGGGCATCCCTGCGGGAGTTTTCAAAACACCTATCGCTATCTATAAAAACTTGAAAGCTCAAAAATATAATGATATGGTAGCGTCGAATCCTGCCATGTTGGCATTTACGGCATCGCATATTGGGGAAATAGAAGCTTTTAAAAACGACCCACAAAAACTAGCACATATTATTCGAGACATGAAAATATAATTTCCTCCTCCGTTAATCCGCATCTAAGAAACTGGGTTTTTGAGTCCAATGATTTAAATTAGGTCTATAAGTTTAAGATTAGTCAACTTTTAAAAAGTTGACTAATCTAACTCAACTCCCAACAAAACAAGTAGGGACGAATTGCATTCGTCCCCATACAAAACAAAACTACCTCCTCATTTTATCAAACAAGGAGGCAATTCTATGGCATTTCAGATTGGTCAACTTTTAAAAAGTTGACCAATCTAACTTAAAGGTTTACCAATCTAATAGTAATCTATTACTTAATCTCAGTAACAAAAGCTTCTTTTGGCGTTCTTACTTTTTTCATATTTGTTAGCCAGTCGTTCGCTTCATCGCGATAACCTAATGGCAAAATCACAGTACTTTTAAGGCCTAGTGCTTCTAATCCTAATAATTTATCTAGTTCGGCAGGGATAAAACCTTCCATTGGTGTAGCATCTACTTGCTGTTCTGCGGCCGCCGCAATCGCCAAACCAAAGGCAATATAAGCTTGTTTTGCTGCGTGTGTAGCGTGCCATTCCTGACCTAGTGGCTCATACATTCCCCACAACATTTTTTTGTAATCATCCATTTGCGTAGCAGGCAACCCTCTTTCGGCGATGGTTCTGGCAAAAACCTTGTCGATTTTCTCTAATGAATAACCGTCCCAAGCAGCAAAAACCAATAGGTGCGAAGCATCCGTTATCTGGCTTTGGTTGAAACCTATTTGTTTTATTTTCTCTAAAAGCTCTTTGTTGGTAATTACGAATACTTCATAAGGCTGTAGTCCTGAGGATGAAGGAGCCAACCTTGTAGCTTCAAGGATATAATCTATTTTCTCTTGAGGAACGACATTGCCGTTCATTTTCTTAGTTGCATAACGCCACTCTAAAGCTTTTAATAATTCCATTTGTTGTCTTTTTAAAAATTCAATGTTATAACACTTAATTATGAACACAAACAATAGTAACTTTGTTACCAAAAGTAACAGTGACAAAAAAGTAACCAACTGACAAATGATGGAAATAGCAGAGAGACCCACCATCAAAGAATGCACCAAGACAATCATGGCAATTCATGACGTAATGGATATTCTGAGTGGCAAATGGAAAGTCTCAATCATCGCATGCCTTTGCTTTGAAAAGAAGCGATATACCGATTTATTAAGGGAAATAAATGGTATTTCAGGCAAAATGCTTAGCCGAGAGCTAAAGGAACTAGAAGTAAATCAATTAATTACCCGCACAGTGATAGATTCACAGCCTATCAGCGTAGTCTATGAAATCACAGAATATGGCGCTACCTTAAAACAGGTAACTAGTGTTATTGCTAATTGGGGACTTGAACACAGAAAAAGAATTATCGGGAATTAGTTCCTAACATTATATTCGAGCGTAGCCTTATTTATTATCCAAACGATTCAACCCATGAAACAAAAACATTTTAAGTATATTAATACCCTTTTTGTAGTAATTCCTATGACTTTGATTATGGCTTTCGTTGGCCTGATGCGTAACTATGGCTTTGGCGAAGACTGGTTTATGAAGTTTTTGAAGGCTTGGAGCGTCATGCTTCCTGTGGCTTATATTGCTGCATTTATTATTATTCCTAATGCTAGAAAATTGGCAGAGAAGGTGGCTTCAAAGCCGTAGATTGGGTATAAACCCCGTGACACCCAGTAGGGACGAATTGCATTCGTCGCTCCCGACAAAAAGGACGTATGCAATACGTCCCTACTGGATAAACAAATATTATTTTTATCAAATTTGAGTATGATGCTCTTTTAATTTAAAGTACGACTAGCCTTATCAATACTTCCAACTAGTCAAATCCGCCCCTTTGGGTGCTGATTGCTCGATACGTTTTAATATTTTAGGAATATACATGGTATTATACCGTAACCTCGAAATATAGTTGGGCTGATTAGGGTCACCATTCCAGCAATGTTCGGCACGGTCGCCATAGGTTACCTCACCGTCATAAGTAGGATTTTTTACTCCTTTCAGATAGTCTTCCATCAGATAGACGGCATTGTTTAGATAATAGTTATCCATGTCGCCACAGTAAATATGGATTTTGCCTTGCAACTTAGGGCCAAGTGTTCCCCAATCCCTTTTTAAGATATGTAGTAAATCGAAATGCTCTTTCCAGTATTCCGCTACCTTTTTATCGATGACGCCTGTCGTCTTATCAAAAATCCTTTGTGGATAGCCATCACTCCCCACTGGCGAATAAACAGCTTCCCAAATATCCCATTGCCCACCCGAACGCGTTTTATCGCCGATGGCTAATTCATGGTAATTCATATCCTCGACACTGCATTTCACTTTTCCCAAATAGTCACGTTTACCCGGAATAGCTGTTCTTTTCCAAGTACTCTCATAATAATAAGCATTAGGATACTTATACAAATCTATCGAAGAGTATGCCTCAAAAGAGATGGGGTCTGGACAAGCCGCAAAACATCCGTTGTATTCGTCAGGATAAAATATTTGTGCCGCCAAGGCTTCCCAACCACCCGTAGAGCCACCATACATAAACCTAGCCCAACCTTGCCCAATACCCCGAAACTGCTTTTCAATATAAGGTATCAACTCATACGTTATGGCATCGCCATAAGGCCCAAGGTTGGCAGAATTTACGGCATAAGAATCATCATAAAATTGATTGGCATGCTGAATTTCAATGATTAACATTCTTGGAAAATCCTTGCTTGTCCATTGCCTATAAAAATTATATTCCTCCTCTTTTACAATTTTGTTGTATCCATAAATATTAAATCGGGCAGAATAATCATCCGTTTTCATATCGGCAGGTGGAGGTGTTTCGCTAAAACCACCGAAATCAGCAGTGAAATGTCCGTGAAGAATGGCTACAGGATAATGTGCTTGGGGATGGGTATCAAAGCCATCGGGAATTAAAATGTTGGCTCCTAGATAAATATCTCTTCCCCAGAATTTACTGAGCAGTTCGCTTTTCATTTTAATATGCTTGATATACTTGGTGTCTTGGGGCGCAGGAATGGGCGGAACTTCTTTGTCTATTTTTAGTTTTATTACCTGATTACTGGCTTTTTTCAAGGTAATTTTTACAGGAGTACTATAGATATTCCCTGGGGCTTCATTAAACTGCTGCCCTTCACCCCTTTCCATGGGTAGCTTAACGGTATGACCGTCGGCTCTGTGAAAAGTTTCGTATTTGTGTAGCAAAACCTGTGCATAATATATGCCATCTGGAATTTGCTTGATGCTTCTGATAGGATAACCGAAAGCTTTACTATCTATCAATTGGGCTTGGTTGGACTTCCAGTTATCTACGTTTATTCCAAACATTAACTGACTGTCGGCTTCATCGCTAATTTGTTTGCGGGGTTCTTTTTTATCGTTGTTCGCAATAAACAACATCAGCCTGCCATCCAAGGGAGTTTTACTAAGGCTTTCGCCATAAGTAACAGAAAACTGTTGAGCTTGGCTTATAGAAGAGCAAATGAGCAATAAGAATAAAAGTAGCTTATTCATAGTAAAGTCGTTGAAGATGAAAGGATTACTATAAAACTATCTAAATATTTTCATAACAAAAAGCAGACTCCCTAAAAAAGAAAATATTATCAATCCTTGGTCTGTAGCACAACGTTAGTTTTTCTTTATCTTAGTATTCAAAGCACTATAAATGGCAATAAAACCAATAAAGGCTGCCATAAGTGAAGCGATAAGAATCGTAATTTTTGAACCGTTTTGAAGGTGAACATCATTAAAGGCGAGTAAGGTAACAAAAATAGACATCGTAAATCCGATTCCTCCTAGAAAACCAACACTCATGATAAGTCTCCAATTCAAGTCATTTGGTAACTTACAAATACCCAACATGACTGTTAAGAAACTCACTAAAAAGATGCCTATGGGCTTGCCTAAGACTAGTCCTAAAGAAATTCCCAGACTATAGTTTTGCGTAATAATTTCTGTCAAGTTAGTATCTACCATGATAGCCGTATTGGCTAAAGCAAATAAAGGGAGAATGATAAATGCTACTGGTTTATGGAGGAAATGCTGTAAGGTATAAGATGGTGATGTTTTACTGCCATTTTCAAAGGGAATGGCAAAGGCTAAAAGCACGCCTGTGATGGTGGCATGAACACCTGAGTGTAACATAAAATACCACATCCCGATACCACCAATTAGGTAGGGAAATAAACTTTTAATCTGCAAACGGTTCAGTATAAACAAGCCCCCTAAAATACCCATTGCAATCAATAAATTTAACCAAACAATAGTGGTTGTATAGAAAATAGCAATTACGATAATTGCACCCAAATCATCAATGACAGCTAATGCGGTAAGAAATACTTTTAAAGAATTAGGCACTTTGTTGCCCAACAAAGATAGAACACCCAAGGCAAAAGCAATATCTGTAGCCATTGGAATACCTGCTCCAGATTGAGTAGCCGTACCAAAATTAAATAGTAGGAATATTCCAGCAGGTACTATCATTCCTCCGAGTGCTCCAAAAATAGGTAATAATGCATCTTTGATATTTGATAATTCCCCAATATAAATTTCTCTTTTTAATTCTAAGCCTATTAATAAGAAGAAAATCGTCATTAAGCCATCGTTAATCCAAAATTCAACACTTTGTCCTGCCAACATAGAATGCCAGAAATGTGAATATGTATTTCCAAAAGCTGTATTGGCTAACGTTATTGAAATAATAGTACAAGCAATAAGTGTTAAACCTCCCGACTTTTCACTTTCAGAGAAGTCTTTAAATATTTTTGTTATTTTCATGTATAAGGATTTTTAGGCAACAGCAACGTCTTAACCTAGGGGGCGGACGTATGCCATACGTCCTTACTAGTTGTTTGGTAAACAAATGTTACTTATGGCATGACTTCCGATTTATTGGTGACTATCTAAAAACTTACCAAGTAATGTCATGAGTAATATTTAAAATGTACCCTCAATATTGTTTTCTATTAGCTGGAGACTTAAGTCATACTGATTACCCTCATCTTTTAAAAAGTTGAAATGTAAATGTTATTATTGATTAAATTGATTGAAATGGGCTTAAATAGCCTTTCAAACCGAGCGTCGGTCGCCTCATCCCCCAGCCCCTTCTCCTTCAGAGAAGGGGAGCAGACTCTGGGTCTTAAAGCTCTCCTCTCTGAAGGAGAGGGGGTGGGGGTGAGGTTGTTATACATTGATTATCAGCAAATTAGATACTTATGGGTAATCAATATGACTTAAGTCACCTGCTAATAGAAAGGGCATAGCCCTATTTCCCAAAAAGCCCACCAAGCATTCCACCAATTCCGCTACCTCCAGCATCACTACCCGATTGTCCGCTCATGAATTTTCCAGCAATATTCTTTACATCATTCATATCCAAATTGCCGTCGGCCAAAGCACCTGTGATATCATTCATGTTAAACGAAGTATCATTAGGGTCGTTTGTTTTAGTAATCAGACTATTCATTACCTTTGGCAATACCTGCGAAACAATGCCAGCAGCCGCAGTTTTGTCTAAGCCAAATTTTTGCATCAAGCTACCAATGGCTTGTTGTGCGATATTTGCCACGATAGGGTTAGTCATCAAGCTACCTGCATTCAAGCCCGTTTGTCCGCCTAATAGGCTAGTTAAAGCACCCATGCCTCCCTGTCCGCTTAGGGCTTGGTTTTTCAAGCCATTCGTCACCGAGGTCATGATAGTTTGCATGGCATCTTGGTTTTTTTCGTTAGGTATAGCAGGATTTTTAACGATAGCTTCCTGAGAATGATCTTTGATAAGACCCATCAATTGTTCTAACATAGGGAATTGTTTTTATCAGTTTTAAAAAATTTTGAGTGCAATTATAGACAGATTTTTCTAATTTCAACCATTATTATGGAAGATTTCTAAATACTAAAAGAAACAAAGCAATGCTTGAAACAACCTCAGATAATAACACAGTGAATACGCTGAAAGAACAGATACTGCCTTTAATTGATGATTTACGCTACCCTAGCGAGTCGGACGAGGCCGTTGAGTATTTCGAGATGGAATATACTACTTCCGAAAGTATTGGTATCCAAGACTTTAAGCTATTTAATGGCATTGTACCCGACAAATCTATTGATAGCATCACAGTTGAGGATTTCTTTGCGCCATTGACTAAAGTGGAAGACTGGTTTGGTGAAGAAGAAAAAAAATACGTGGACGATGCCTTAAAACTACAAGCCCTGCTGACCGAGCACCTAAAAGACATACAGGTATTAAAAGTAGGCGAAGTAGAAATTGGCGTATATTTATTCGGAATTTATGAAGAAAATAAATGGGCGGGTGTAAAGACAATTATTATAGAAACGTAAACTATTAGGCTTTAGGCAATAGGCTGTAGGCTTATTTTTCACAATAAAACATATCGGTGTTTTGCTCATTGCTTATAGCCTAGAGCTTATAGCGAATAAAATTAATTTTGCTCCCTTACTTAGGCATAAAAAAAGAGCGATTCAGTGAATCGCTCTAATCTTTCTATTTTACTTTCGCTACTACCGCTTTGAACGCCTCTGGGTGGTTCATTGCTAAGTCAGCTAATACTTTTCTGTTTAACTCGATACCTTGTTTGTTTAATTTACCCATCAAAGCTGAGTAAGATAAACCTTCTTGACGTGCAGCAGCATTGATACGCTGAATCCATAAAGCACGGAAATCTCTTTTCTTAACCTTACGGTCACGGTAAGCATATTGAAGACCTTTTTCAATTTTGTTCTTCGCTACCGTCCAAACGTTTTTACCTCTTCCGTAAAAACCTTTAGCTAATTTGAGCACCTTTTTACGTCTTGCTCTAGACGCTACGTGATTGACGCTACGTGGCATAATCTTGGTTGTTTTTTGAAAAATGGCGGTTAATGATTAACACTTATTGAGCCAATTTTCTGGTTGAACAATAACTAAATTTTAATGTGTTTCAATGGATAATCCTAAAGAAACGAGTATTACATTACTAACATCAACGTTACTCTGTCCATATCAGCTGAACTTACTAATGTATCGTGAACTAAGTTACGCTTACGTTTAGTAGATTTTTTTGTAAGAATGTGGCTATGAAAAGCGTGTTTACGCTTGATTTTGCCTGATCCTGTAACCTTAAAGCGTTTTTTCGCTCCAGATTTGGTTTTAATTTTTGGCATTTTATTAAACGTTTTAAATGAAAAATATAAATTTTGTAAAATAGGTTGCAAAGATACGAAAAAATATGATAGACAATACCTCGAATTCAAATAAAATGCCTTGTCTGCCTATTTTATTTGAAAGATTTTTGGTTTCAAGGTATCATTTCAGCCCCTAAGTTTGTAATTTTGAGTAATGAAAAAAAATCGGAACATATCTCTCTATCTTCTATTAATAGGGTGTTTGGTAAGTGCCTGTATTTCTGAATCTAAAAAAGGAATCAATATTCCTGCGGTGCCAGAGGTAACAGAAAAGGCACGTAGAGACGCAGCCATCGCTTTTTTGACGGATGCCATTGATGCATCGCCCAATAGTTCAGAAAACTATTATAAACGTTCGCTATTATATTTAGAAAACGAAAAAATAACGGAAGCCCTTGAGGACGTCAATACGGCTATTAGTATCAAACCCAACGTCGGTACTTATTTTCAAGCGAAGGCTTTGATTCTGAGGGCTTCAAACCAACCGCGACTAGCCCTTGAGGCGGCCTCTAAGGCGGAAGTACTCAATGCCGAGTCGCCAGAGTTATACACCCTCTTGGGGGATTTGTACCAACAACTTAATATGTATGACAAAGCCAAGGCGTATTTAAGGAAGGCACTTCAAATTTCACCCAACAATGGTGAAACCTATTTTGTGCAGGGTGAAATATCGGCCAAAATGGCGGATACTGCTACGGCCTTGGGCTATTATCAGCAAACGTTGAGCCTAAAACCTAGCTTTTTGCCTGTCTATTTAAAGCTAGCCCAAATTCATACCAACCTCCGCGAGTATGATGTAGCCTTATTATATTCCAACAGAGGACTGAGTTTTCATCCTAAAAACGGCAATTTGTATCTGCAAAAAGGCAATACCTACCAAAAATCATGGAAACTAGATAGCGCTATTTTGTGTTTTAATAGAGCCATCCAGTTGGATAGTTCGTTGGTAGAAGCCAGTTTCAATACGGGGCTGATATATTTCAAGTCGCGGGCGTATCGCTTGGCACTGCCTTTTTTTGAACGTACGTTCAAGCACAATCCGCAATATCCAGAAGCCAAATTCTTTGTGGCACAGTGCTTGGAATATACGGGCAACTTTGAATTGGCTGAGACTTATTACAGCGAACTATTGGCGGCTAATAGTCAGGATTACAGGGCATTGAATGGTGTATACCGTACTCAAAACAAACAAAAATATGGGGCTTATTCAGCGGGTATAGATGCAAAATTCGATACTACGTCGTATCAAAACTTTGACGCTCCTGCCAGAAAAGTGGATACTACCAGTATCCGCCCTTTGAAACCCAAGGGAATTCTGAACAACTAAGCAAACATTACCTTGTATTTTGAATAAAAACAGATACTTTTGCCCCAATATTTTTTAAGATATTACTCAACACAAACAAAACAAGCTTTTTGAGATTCCGTTTTGATAAGAAATGTTATTTGTAGAACATTTTCTTCCAAAACAAGGCTCAAAACAAACAAAATCCTCATGATTAAAATTAAATTACCCGACGGTAATGTCAGAGAGTATGCTCAGGGAACAACTGGGATGGACATTGCCCTCAGCATTTCAGAAGGCCTAGCCAGAAATGTATTAGCGGCTAAAGTAAATGGGAAAGTAGTAGATGCTTCTCTGCCAATCAATGATGACTGCGACTTCCAGTTGCTAACATGGAATGATACCGACGGTAAAGCTACTTTCTGGCACTCTTCAGCCCACTTATTAGCGGAGGCAATCGAGGCATTGCACCCAGGAACAAAATTTGGTATCGGACCAGCCATCGAAACGGGCTTTTACTACGATATCGACATGGGTGAGAAAACCCTTAGTGCAGACGAGTTTAAGAAGATAGAGGAGAAAATGTTGGAACTGGCTCGCCAGAAAAATCAATACCAACGTTCGGAGGTTTCAAAAGCTGATGCTATCGAATATTTTACCGAAAAAGGCGACGAATATAAACTTGAACTATTAGAAGGTTTAGAAGACGGTTCTATTACGTTCTATCAGCAAGGAAACTTTACAGATTTGTGCCGTGGGCCACATATACCCAACACTGGTTTTATCAAAGCGGTAAAGCTAATGTCTGTGGCAGGGGCTTATTGGCGTGGAGATACTTCTCGCAAGCAAATGACGAGGGTGTATGCCGTTACTTTCCCGAAACAAAAGGAGTTAGACGAATACCTAACTTTGTTGGAGGAAGCCAAACGCCGTGACCACCGTAAATTAGGAAAAGAATTAGAATTGTTTGCTTTCTCTGAGAAAGTAGGCATGGGCTTGCCTTTGTGGTTACCGAAAGGCACCATGTTGCGTGAACGCCTTGAGAATTTCTTGCGTAGAGCGCAGGTGCGTGCAGGATATTCTCCTGTGATTACACCACACATTGGCTCAAAGCAATTATACGTAACGTCTGGTCACTATGCGAAATATGGTGCAGATTCGTTCCAGCCAATCCATACGCCAGATGAGGATGAGGAGTTCTTGTTGAAACCGATGAACTGCCCACACCACTGCGAAATTTATAAGACTAAGCCTCGTAGTTACAGAGACTTACCTTTGCGTTTGGCAGAATTCGGAACAGTATATCGTTACGAGCAGTCGGGTGAATTACACGGACTCACACGTGTACGTGGCTTTACGCAGGATGATGCCCATATTTTCTGTCGCCCAGACCAAGTGGAGGACGAATTTATGAAAGTAATTGATTTGGTATTATATGTTTTCAAGGCATTAGGTTTTGATAATTACTCTGCTCAAATCTCCTTGCGTGACCCTGAGAATAAAGAGAAATACATCGGTAAAGACGAAGATTGGGACAAAGCCGAAGCAGCTATCATCAAGTCGGCAGCGGCTAAAGGTTTGCCAACCGTTGTAGAACTAGGCGAAGCGGCATTTTATGGCCCTAAGCTAGATTTCATGGTAAGAGATGCCTTGGGACGTAAATGGCAGTTAGGAACTATTCAGGTAGATTATCAATTGCCACAGCGTTTTGAATTAGAATACACAGGTTCAGACAACCAAAAACACCGCCCAGTGATGATTCACCGTGCGCCATTTGGGTCGTTAGAGCGTTTTGTGGCTATCCTAATTGAAAATACCGCAGGTAATTTCCCACTTTGGTTATCGCCGGAACAATTGGCGGTATTGCCGATTTCAGAGAAATACGAAGACTATGCCAACGAGATTTTCTTGCGTCTACAAGAAAGTGACTTGCGTGGATACATCGACCATAGAGACGAAAAAATTGGTCGCAAAATTCGTGATGCAGAAGTAAACAAACTGCCATTTATGCTGATTGTGGGTGAAAAAGAATCCGAACAAGGGATGGTTTCAGTCCGCAAAAAAGGCGAAGGCGATTTGGGAATGATGCCAATCGACCAGTTTATTAGCATAATGCAGACAGAAATAAATAAAAATGTTGTACGATTTAAAGAATAATAACTAAAAATTAAACTTGCATATTTTTATTTTTTGAATTAGCTTTCGGAAGATTCGCAATTAAAGCGTTAATTTGTAACCTTTTATGCGGATTTTCCGTTAAATTAGCACTAGCAGTTAATTTTTGAGTTCTCAAACCTGCTTTTGATATCATTTTAAAACAAATAATTTAGATAATATGGCGTTACGCCCGAATAACAATTTTAGAAATAATCGTAGAGAAGAAGAGCCTTATAGAATAAACGGCCTCATCAAAGGAGTACAAAATGTACGTTTAGTTGGTGAAAACGTTGAGCAAGGCATTATGGACATCAAGCAGGCCATGGCCATCGCTGTTCAACAAGGGCTTGATTTGGTAGAAATCTCTCCAAAAGCCGATCCTCCAGTTTGTCGTGTTACCGATTACGCCAAGTTCAAATACGAACAAAAGAAAAAACAAAAAGAAATTAAAGCAAACGCTGCCAAGACGGTATTAAAAGAGATTCGTTTCTCGCCTAATACGGATGACCATGATTTTAATTTCAAATTGAAGCATGCTATTAATTTCTTGAAAGAAGGTGCAAAAGTGAAAGCCTATGTTCACTTCGTCGGACGTTCTATCGTATTTAAAGAAAGAGGCGAAATCTTGTTACTGAACTTTGCAAAAGGTTTGGAAGAAGTAGGTAAAGCAGACGAACTTCCACGTTTGGAAGGAAAAAGAATGTCAATTATGTTTTCTCCGAAAGAAAAGAAAAAATAATATTGAAGCAATTGAGTGATTTAGTGATTAATAGTTTTTTATTAGTAACAAATTAATCATTTTAATGATTTCACTTAATTTTGGTCTCTTTTTTGCTCTACTTAATTGTAGCATTGCTTACATCTTGTGAAACTCAGATTAATCAAATATCTAATTCCCTTTATTTTCCTAACGTTAGGAATAAAGGGAATTTTGTGTGCTGAGGGGTACAAACAAATTGACAATTCAAAAGTCACCAAATTTAAACTTCCAACCAGAAGTACGCATTCAGATTCACCAGATGCCGTTGATGATTTCGTTGTTACTAGCCATATCAATTCAGAAGAATCTGATGATAGCGATGATGATGATTTTTTCACCCTTTGGTTCTCGAAAACAAGTAAAGATGCACACCATGTTTACATCAATCACAGCAGTGTAAGTTATGTATTCAGTCATCAATTAGTACTTAATTACCTTCCAAAAATATATCTAAAAATCAGGGTATTGCGCCTGTGATTTCCTTCCTTTATTTCTCGTTTTAAAAAATCGTAAAAACTCAGTACTTTAAATAGCTGATTAAAGCTATAAAAAATGCTGATTATTATACTTTTGTGTCAAGAAATACCACGTTTCTTGTTCATCATCATATTGCTTAATTATTTCTTTAATTCTCATAATAAACTTCAATAACATGAAACGTTTATGTTTAATCCTGCTGTGCTTGGTGTATTACAACTCCTTTTCACAGGATTCCTTAAGACTCACCCTAGCAGATGTAGAAGCCACTTTTCTAAAAAACAATGCCCTGCTATTAGCCCAAAAGTTTAATATTGAGGCCTCTAAAGCCCAAATTATTCAAGCCAAACTGTGGGATAATCCAACGTTTTCGGGGGAACAACAACTCTATAATCAAGAAACGAAAGTGCCTGTTCCGCTAGGAAATATGGGACAAAGGGCTTTTCAGATTCAACAACTGTTTTTACTAGCAGGCAAACGTAATAAACAAATTGAGTTGGCAAAAATTAATGCTGAAGCAAGCGAATACAATTATTACGATTTGCTGAGGACGTTGGCCGTTGACCTCCGCACAAATTTTTATGATATCTTCTTTATCACAAAATCTGTTGCGATGTATGACGAAGAGATGCTGACCTTCCAGAAATTAGTAGGTGCTTATGACGAACAATATGCCAAAGGTAATATTCCGCTAAAGGAGGTAATCAGGTTGAAAGCATTTTTATTAACCCTGAAAAAAGAACAAAACGAGTTGCGTCAGCAGCTTATCGAGAAACAGGCTATCTTAAGAACGTTGCTCAATACACGAGACGCAGCCTTTATATCACCCATCATCAACGAGAAAACGCTTGACAGCTTGGGTATCAATAATTTAAAGCTAGACCAACTGACAGCCACGGCTTTTGAGAATCGCTATGATTTAAAAATGCAGGACGCTTCGATGAGATATGAACAAGAAAACCTGCTTTTACAAAAGGCCTTGGCTACGCCCGACCTTCGATTGGGGTATTCTTATGACCGCAACGGTAGCTATATTCCGAATTATCACGCCCTGACTTTACAGATAGATTTACCCGTGTTTAATAAAAACCAAGGGAACATCAAAAGCTCGGAATCGAGAATTGAGGCGGCTAGAAAGACCTTTGAACAAGGACAAACTAGCCTACAAAACGACGTGTTACGCGCTTACCTGAAAGTGCAAGAGAACAACCGTTTGGAACAAAGTATTGACAGCAAATTTATCAGCAGTTTCGATACGTTGATTGAAGGAGTAGTATCGAGCTATCAGAAAAGAAATATTTCATTGATTGAATTTGTGGATTTTGTAGAATCTTATAAAAATTCAGTTGTAGAGCTTAACTCTTTAAAAAGTGACAGGATGCGCTCGGTAGAAGAACTCAATTTTGTTGTCGGGAAAAAAGTACTTTAGAAACCACTATTTTTTGCTAAAAAATTCAAGAAGAAAATGAAAACTAATAACATTATTGCAGGCTTAATGATAGTTGCCACGTGCATGGCTTGCCAATCAAAGAAAGAAGAAGCAAACAAGGAAAGCTCGGAGGAATTTGAATTGTCAGACAAAGTCCGTAAGGAATTAGTGCTGGCTCCTGCGGTGCTTGAAAATATCTCAAGTGAATTACAATTGACGGGTAAACTAGCGCCCTTTGAAGAAAAACAAGTAAAGGTGTCGCCTTTGGTAGATGGCGTCATCGAAAAAATATCGGTTACCCTCGGTGATTACGTGAAGAAAGGACAAACAATGGCGATTATCCATAGTTCGGAAGTAGCTGATGTTGAAAATCAGATTGTAGGCGCTAAGTCTGATTTGTTGACGGCACAGAAGAACCTACAGGTACAACAAGACTTGTATAAGTCGGGTTTGGCATCTGAAAAAGACATCACCATTGCTCAGAATGACTTATTGAAAGCAGAAGGAACACTAAGAAGAGCCAACGAGATTTCGGGTATTTATGGCGTAAAGAACTCATTCTATACCGTAAAAGCCCCTATAGATGGCTATATCGTGGATGTAAACAGAAACATTTCTGAAAAAATGGCTTATCGCGAAGGCGACATTGGTCCGTTCTTTTCAGTAGCCGACCTTTCGACAGTACAGGTAATTGCAAACGTGTATGAGTCGGACATTGCGAAAATCAAAGATGGATACAAGGCATCAATCAGACTAGTAGCGTATCCTGACAGAGTATTTGAAGGAAAAGTAGATAAAATCAATAACGTACTAGACCCACAAACTAGGACGATGCAAGTGCGCATCAATCTGGCGAACCCACAAAAATTGTTGAAGCCAGAAATGTTTGCGAAAGTAACCATTAGTTATGCCGATAATCAGAAAATAGTATCGATTCCGTCTGAGTCAATCATTTTTGACAAAGACAGAAATTTTGTAATTGTTTATAAAAACTCAAAAGAGGTAGAAGCTCGTAGGATACAAGTAGCCAAAGTATTAGGCAACAAGACTTTTGTATTCAACGGATTGAAAGAAGGAGAAAGAGTAATTATAAAAAATCAATTAATGATCTATAACGCCTTAAATAACTAAGGATACGATACCATGAAAACATTATTGGCTTTATCGCTTAAATTCAAATTTGCCGTGTTTTTTTTCACGGCTGTCATTGTGGTTGGTGGTATTTTTAGTTTTTTAAATACCCCAATTGATGCCTTTCCCGATGTTACCAATACGCAAGTAACGATTATTACGCAATGGCCGGGACGAAGTGCGGAAGAAATAGAAAAGTTTGTGACTGCCCCGCTTGAGATTTCGATGAATGGGGTACAGAAAAAAACCACTGTGCGGTCTACTACCCTCTTTGGTTTATCGGTGGTTGTGGTGATGTTTGATGATGGAGTAGATAACAATTTTGCCCGTATTCAAATCAACAATGCTTTGCAGGGACTAAGTTTGCCCGATGGCGTTGAACCAGAAATTCAACCGCCTTATGGCCCAACGGGAGAGATTTTCAGATATACCCTTGATTCAAAGTCGCTGAGTGCCAGAAAATTAAAGGAAATTCAAGATTGGGTAGTTGATAGAAACTTAAGGTCTGTGCCAGGTGTGGCGGATATTGTAAGCTTTGGGGGTGAGGTAAAAACGTATGAAATCAGTGTAAACCCAAACCTTTTACAGGCGTATAATATCACACCGTTGGATGTATTTCAGGCGGTACAGAAAAGTAATATCAACGTAGGGGGTGATGTAATCACTAAAAACAATCAGGCTTATGTAGTACGTGGGATTGGTTTGTTAGCCAATATCTCAGACATTGAAAATATCTTGGTTGAAAACATTGATGGCGTTCCCGTATATGTAAAAACTGTGGCTACTGTTAGCGAATCGGCTTTGCCGAAACTTGGGCAAGTAGGTCGAGGAAACAACAACGACGCCGTTGAGGGTATCGTGGTGATGCGTAAAGGCGAAGACCCTTCGGCAGTAATCAAGAGTTTGAACGAAAAAGTAGAAGAATTGAATACCAAAATTCTTCCTGTTGATATTAATATCAAGGCGTTTTATAACCGCCAAACGCTGTTGGATTTTTGTATCGAAACGGTTTCGCATAACCTCTTAGAAGGTATTGTATTGGTTACCTTGATGGTATTGATTTTCTTAGCCGATTGGCGTGCGTCTTTGATTGTGGCGATGATTATTCCGCTGGCGTTGCTCTTTGCTTTTACCTGTCTGAAGTTGATGGGTATGTCGGTAAACTTGCTATCATTGGGGGCAGTCGATTTCGGGATTATCATTGATGGTACCGTGGTCGTCGTCGAGGGGTTGATTGTGGTACTTTCCCACAAAGCACACGAAGTAGGCATGGAACGTTTTAATAAACTAGCCAAGCTTTCTTTGATAAAACGTACAGGTACGTCGATGGGGAAAGCCATCTTTACGTCTAAAGTAATCATCTTGGTAGCCCTTTTACCGATTTTCGCTTTCCAAAAAGTAGAGGGTAAAATGTTTACCCCTTTGGCTTGGACGTTAGGTGCAGCCCTGTTAGGAGCATTGATATTTACGCTGACGCTTGTGCCCGTGATGGTGAGTATTTTGATGGATAAGAACGTTAAGGAAAAATCAAATTTCTTTGTGGATGGTGTCTTGAAATATTCGATGATGTTGTTCAACTATTGCTTTTCTCATAAGAAAGGTACTTTTATCACTACTGCTATCATTACCGTTGTTGGATTATGGACATTGACGATTCATGGTACGGAATTCCTTCCACAGTTAAATGAAGGTTCTATTTATGTAAGGGCGACGATGCCACGGAGTATTAGTTTGAACGAGTCGGTGCGGTATGCCAATGATATGCGAAAGGTATTTGAAGGCTTCCCAGAGGTACGTCAGGTAATGTCACAAGCTGGGCGACCAAATGATGGTACTGACCCTACGGGTTTTTATAACGTAGAGTTTCACGTTGATATTTATCCGCAAAAAGAATGGAAGAGCCATCTGACGAAGGCACAATTAATTGAGCAAATGCAAAAGAAATTGGATGTGTTTCAAGGGGTAAGCCTTGGTTTCTCACAACCCATTATGGATAACGTTGAGGAGGCCGTATCGGGGGTGAAAGGTTCTATTGCAGTGAAAATTTACGGGCAAGACTTTGAGTTTCTGGAAAAACAAGCTGAGAAAGTAAATGATGTATTGAAGAAGATTGATGGTATAGAAGATTTGGGCATCATCAAAAACTTGGGACAGCCAGAGCTTCGTATTGAGCTTGACCAACAAAAAATGGACTTATACGGCGTACAGGCGGCAGATGCTGAGGCCGTGGTATCCATGGCGATTGGTGGGCAAACGGCTAGCCAGTTGTTTGAAGGCGAACGTAAGTTTGATATTCGTATCCGTTTCCAATCAGAATATCGTAAGTCGGAAGCTGAAATTGGAGATTTGATGGTTCCGACGATGAACGGCACAAAAATTCCTATCAAGGAAATCGCCGTGATTCGTACCTTGACAGGCCCAAGTTTGATTTTCAGAGAAGACACCAAGCGTTTTATCGCCGTTAAATTCTCGGTACGTGGTCGTGACATGGGTAGCACCATTGAAGAAGCTCAAACAGAGGTAAACAAGGTGATTCATGCGTTGCCGAAGGGCTACGAAATGAAATGGAAGGGTGATTTTGAAAACCAACAAAGAGCGTCTAAACGCTTGGCGCAGGTAGTACCGATTTCGATGATTACGATTTTCTTTATCTTGTATCTGATGTTCGGGAGTTTGAAAGATGCTGGCTTAGTATTTACCAATGTGCCTTTTGCCATTATTGGTGGGTCGTTGGCACTGTTGGTAACGGGGACGAACTTTAGTATTTCGGCAGGTATTGGCTTTATTGCATTGTTCGGGATTTGTATTCAGAATGGAGTAATTATGATTGAGGTATTTAAAGATAACCTCCATCGAAAGCTATCCTTGCATGAGTCTGTTTTACAGGGAGTTCAGTCGCGGGTACGTCCAGTAATGATGACGGCCTTGATGGGTATTTTCGGGATGTTGCCAGCGGCAGTTTCGTCAGGCATTGGTTCGGAGTCACAAAAACCATTGGCGATTGTCGTAATCGGTGGGTTGGTTGGTGCTACGGTACTGACATTATTCATTTTCCCACTGTTTTACGAAAGAGTCTATCGTAATAAATAACAGGGTTTGCATAATCATTGGTGGTTAGTTGTTTGTACAATATTATTTTTTCATAAATTATTGTTTTTTCTGCAAATTAAATTTTGAAAAACGATAATAATGTAACTACTTTTGTACCAAACAATTAACCACTAATAATTTATACATACCCATGAAAAAAGTGTACTATTTCGTGCTTTTTTTAGTTTTCTTAAAAGCTATTGAAGTTTTGGCCCACTAAACACTCGCAAATCTGTAAAATACTCCAAGAGGTAGTTTCTTTTTGAAGTCATCTAGTAAATAAAGCTCTCCGAACTCATGATTTTGGGTTTGGCTGAAAGAACATTTCACTAAATTTTCAACGATTAACGAAGAGAAACCCATTGAGTACATATTCAAGATTAAGAAGTAATTTTCTTTGTCAAGGATTTGTGCTACCGTTTTGAGTAGTTCATTTATTTGCTCTTCCAGAATCCATTTTTCACCATCGGGGCCACGGCCATACGCTGGGGGGTCTAGTATTATCCCTTGGTAAACGTTTCCACGCTTAGCTTCGCGTTTTACAAACTTCAAAGCATCTTCTACTACCCAACGAATATTCTCAAGATTGCTCGCTTCCATGTTCTCTCTCGACCATGAAATTACCTGTTTGATAGAATCAACGTGGGTGATATCCGCACCAGCCTGTTTGGCAGCAATAGATGCTCCGCCCGTATAAGCGAACAGGTTCAATACTTTAGGGTTTTTGACAGGAAGTTTTTTTACTTTATCCACGATAAATTCCCAATTGGAGGCTTGTTCTGGAAAAATCCCGACGTGTTTGAATGACGAAAGGGCTAATTTAAAACTCAAATCCAAGGCATTGGTTTTATAAGGCATAAACCAACGTTCTTCAACGCCTTTCTTTACAATCCATTCTCCTTTTTCCTGCGAACCTTTATCTTTTTTAAAAGTGGCGTGTGCGCTCCTCTCCCATTCTGAATCGGGCATAGACTTATCCCAAGCGGCTTGTGGCTCTGGTCGACGAAGGATATATTTCCCAAATTTTTCTAATTTCTCGAAACCACCAGAATCAATCAGTTGATATTCTTTCCAGTTTTGGGGCGTTTCAAGTTTAATAATCTCTTGTTGCATAAATTGTGCTGTCTATGGAATCTATATTGATTTTGTCATCAACAAAAAAAGCGGTATCCCAAATAAGAATGTCGCTAGATATTATTCTGTAAAACCTCATCCCCCAGCCCCTTCTCCTTCAGAGAAGGAGAGCAGACCTTAGTGCTTAAAGCTCCCCTCTCTGAAGGAGAGGGATTGGGGGTGAGGTTAATAATGTCTAGCGGACTCTTATTTTGAAATACCGCTGCAAGTTAATCAAAAGCCTTTATTTGAACTAAAATGAAATCTTATTCATATAAAATACATTTCTTCGTCCGCCTTCGCTATCATTCGTAATACGCTGATAACCAGAGGCAATGAAGTAGTTTTTATACCAATAGTCGATTGCATCAGAAGTAGTCTGTTTTACTTTATCTCCTTCCATTTGAGTACCTATTTTCGAGCTTTGGGTATCTTCAAGAATGGTATCGCCTTTGATGATTTTAGTAAAAATTTGTCCTTTATTGCTGTACGAAAGCGTAATTTCATCTCCTTTTATCGAAGCTTTTACTTTTTCGCTTAGTTTTTGCTCTTTCACATCTTTCATTTCGATGCTGTTATCCCATAGCAAATTGCCTTTTTCATCAAATGCTGCTACGATAGCGTGGGTATAAATCCAGCCATCAAATGTTTGTTGATTGCCATAATATCTATTTCCCCATCCCCACGGACTATAATACGAGCTGAAAGGTGAATACAACCCATAATAGCCATATCCCCAACGATAAGGGTTATAAAAAGAGCTATACGGGCTACCCATACCATTATACATCCCGAAAGGATTGTAATTATTATAACGGTAGTCGGCATAAAATGCTTCGGCTACCATGATGTATTTATCATCCTGTTTGATAATATCATGTACCAACAAACGGTAGTCTAAGCGTAAATCTTCTCCTTTATTTTTCTTGTCCTGAATCTTTTTCTCTTGCTTTTCCTTTTGGCGGTCGCCCATGAAGTTAAAGAAGTTTTTAAACTCAGTAAAGCTGTGGAATTTCAAATCGGTGATTTCACTGTCGGTCAATTTTGAGAAATAAATACCTTGCGAAGTAGGTCCACGTGACGACCCTATCGAGCTTTTATGTCCATACGTTCCGAACATTACTTCTGTTGAATCAGAGACAAGGTTTAGCTTGCCATTCATCATGGCAAATTCGTTATCTGGGTTCATCACTACTTGTGAGATTTGCTTACCGTCTTCATCAAATGATTTCACGACCAACTGGTAGTTTTTTCCACGCGTACCCACTGCATACGTTACATTGACGATAGCGGTGCTAGTGTCCAATTCCATCGATTGTATCTCTGCCTGACTTTTCAAGGCACTTGGCAATACCTTTGTTTTGCGTTCTACCAGATTGGTGAATAAAATAACAGGTTGGTTATTAACCATTCCTGCAATAAAAATTGAAGAGTTTACAGCCTGAAAATCAGACACTTCCATCCTATCTACCGACATTATCTGGTACTTTTCGATAAAGCCCGGACCAATATTTACTTTTACTACCTCGTACACATTACTTCTATAGCGGCTAAAAAGTAAGTATAGGCTTTTGCCGTCATAGCAATGTTTTACATAATCTAAGTTCCCGTCAATTGTTCCGTTGATAGACCATACCTGATCCAAGTTGGTGTCGAACCTAGAAAGCACAAAATTAGTTTTATTCACCTGAGATAGTACCAAAACCCCTTGTTCGTTGATGGGAATGGTAAAAAGCTCAGAATTGCTTGATGGTAACGGAATTTCAACTCTTTTTAAGCTCTGCGCCTGAGCGAATTGAATAGTGGTAATCATCAATACAAAAAAAGCAACACTTTTAAAAAAGACGGTTTTCATATTTTTAAATTAATTATTTGAGCTTGTTTACTCATGAGCAAGGCCAAGAATGATGTCAAATTCTTCGGGCTTAATATACGTAACTGAAAGCCTTGATTGTTTGATTAGTGATAAATCCTTGAGTCGTTCATCAGATTTCATTTGTTTTAATGTAACTGTTTTAGGCAGTTTTTCAACAGGGACAAGGTCAACTACCACCCAGTTTTTATCTTCGGTCGTAGGGTCTTGATAAGCCTCTTTTACTACTTTGGCAATACCGACTACTTCCATTCCTTCATTTGAATGATAGAAAAGCACGAGGTCATTTACTTGCATCGCTCTTAAATTATTGCGTGCTTGAAAATTTCGGACGCCATCCCACATCCCTGTGCCTTGTTTAACGAAATCATCCCAAGAATATTTGAAAGGTTCTGATTTTACGAGCCAATAATTCATAATTGTATGGTATTTTTTTGGTTTTTTGTGTTGGTTGAAATTATGGTTTACACCCTTTCATTCCTAGCGAGGGACTTAAGTCCCTCGCTAGGAATAAGCTAGGTTACTAAGTGCTTGTTTTGTTGGCTTTAACCCCATGATCTGTATGCTAAATTCGTGTTCTGTGGCACACAGAACACAGTTGGGTTCACACCCCACATCCTGACTACGTCCATCTCTTATCCCTAGCGAGGGACTTAAGTCCCTCGCTAGGGATAAATATATTGATTATCAGTTGCTTATACACTTTTAAACCCGTGGTCTGTATCACACAGACCACAACGTTAAATTTTTTCTTATCGATGGTTTTATCAACCGAATAGTCAATTATTGTGTTCTGTGTGACACAGAACACGGTTGGGTTCACACCTTCGGTTCAAAACTAAATAAAAATTCCGAAAGCTTAGGGGCTTTCGGAATTTATTATCATGGGAACTTTGGAAACTTACTAAAGTCTGGTTTGCGTTTTTCTAAGAAAGCATTTTTACCTTCCTTCGCCTCATCCGATAGGTAATAAAGCAATGTGGCATTGCCTGCTAATTCTTGAATACCTGCTTGTCCGTCTAATTCAGCATTGAATGATGATTTCAGCATTCTTAGTGCTAGTGGACTTTTTTCTAAAATCTTCTTACACCACGCTACCGTTGTTTCTTCTAGTTGTTCCAATGGTACAACCTTGTTGACAAGACCCATATCCAATGCTTCTTGGGCATTGTATTGGTCGCACAAAAACCAAATTTCACGTGCTTTCTTTTGACCTACTACTCTAGCTAAATAAGATGCCCCGAAGCCACCATCAAACGAACCTACATTAGGCCCTGTTTGTCCGAAACGAGCGTTCTCAGCGGCAATCGACAAATCGCATACTACGTGCAAAACGTGTCCGCCACCGATAGCCCAACCCGCTACCATCGCCACTACAGGCTTAGGAATAGAACGAATCTGTCTTTGTAAATCCAACACATTTAGTCTTGGTACAGTATCGTCACCGATATATCCTCCGTGTCCACGTACAGATTGGTCACCACCAGAACAAAATGCTTTTCCACCCTCACCTGTCAAAATAATTACGCCAATTTCTTCTGTATCACGACAAATGTTCATGGCATCAATCATTTCTTTTACCGTCAAGGGTGTAAAAGCATTGTGCACTTGCGGACGATTGATTGAGATTTTGGCGATTCCTTCATGAAAAGTAAATAAAATCTCTTTGTATTCTTTAAGGGTTTCCCACTGCATGTTATTTTAATATTAAAATGTTTAATCTATTGGAAAGTAAATGAACCCAAAATTAATCACTCATTTACAAAGCTCCAATTATTCTTTGTTAAGCTCTTCGTTATAATGCACATCCCACGTATGGTCGGCGAGTAATAAGCACTTTGCCAAGTACCTACTATATTTAAAAGAACGCCCCCATTCGTTGGGTGCTATCAACGATAGTAAATCTGTTCCATTCTCTTTCTCGTACATATAATAGGTTTCGTTAATAATTGGTTCAAAGCCGATAGCAGCATCATAAATTCGTTCGGATATTTCCTTACGTTGTGCTAATAGCTTTGCCTGACGTGCAAGTGTCTCCATCTGTTCGTACAACTGATTCATCTGTCTATCAGTCTGTTGACGCATCGCCAGCACCGACCGCCCTTTAGTTTTACCCAAATCCTCAGGTTTGATAACGGCACTTCCTGTGGTGTGTGCATAAGGAAGTAACCCAGGGTTTTCAGCTACTTTATCTTTATTGATAGGGTTTAAAAATTTATCTTCAGATTCTGCCATGACTTTGTATTAATTTATTGAATAATGATTGTTCAGAACAAGCGGTTCTGTCTGTTTTAATAAAATTTGATAATGTTACTACATCAAAGAAATTGTTAAATTATCTAACAAAACTAATAAATATGGATAATATAATTATTGTATATTATTAATACAGATAATAAATCTACAAAATATAAAAAATATAGATTATTCAATTAAATGTTTTACAAAAACGATTGTCAAAAAGACATTTTTCCTACAAAATAAAGACATATTAAGCCTAATAATGAATACTAAAGGATGATTTTTCTGAATCATGCACTTTGTTAATTAATATGACCAACGCAACTCTGTCAAAGTTTTTGGCGTATTGGCAATAACCAAATCTTACTCAATTTAATTTTAAAAATCATCATCTTATGGAACGTAAAGAATTTTTATCGCTCGTCGGAGTGAGTGTCGGTGCTATAATTTTACAAAACTGTTTGACAAGTTGCAAAAACGAGTCGACACCTACTCCTGCTAATAATGGAGGGAATAATGGCGGAGGAACTACTACTGGCATAACAGGCAACAACTTAAAAGCCAATGGAACAATCGATTTTACGATAGATTTAACGAATGCAAACTTTGCTGATTTAAAGACAAATGGCAAAGCGTTAGTGAGCGGTGATGTAATTGTAGCGCGCACAAAAACTGGCACGTATATTGCTGTAGCTAAGGCATGTACGCATGAAGGAACGACAGTAAGTTTTGAACCAGATAACAACCGTTTTAATTGTCCGAATCATGGATCAAACTTTGATTTGACAGGAAAAGTAATAAATGGGCCAGCCGTCAGCCCTCTCTCACAATTCGCCGCCGTATTTGATAGTGCCAAAAACACGATAAAGGTTTCTTAGAAAATCAATTGTGTTTTTACTTAGAACACTCCTCAAAAATGCTATCTTTAGCGTTTTTAGGAGTGTTTCTATTTTCCATCCCATGATCATTGAAAATTATAATCATTTACCGAACGCCGATTCGGAGTATGACAAAAAAGTAATAGCGTTTTGTAAAAAATGGTTGAGCCAAGAGCAAACATTTATGTTAAAGACATCTGGCTCAACAGGCGAACCCAAGCCCATTACCCTTACTAGAGCACAAATGGAGGCGAGTGCGGTGCTCACTGGAAAAACTTTTGGTTTAACAAAAGGAGATGTAGCCTTGGTTTGTTTGAATATCGATTATATTGCAGGTACGATGATGTTGGTGCGAGGCATGGTATTGGGCTTAAAACTGATTATTGTTCCGCCTAGTAATAATCCCCTTGGTACTGTCCCAAAGGAGGCTATTGATTTTGCTGCTTTTGTACCTTTGCAATTACAAAGCATTTTGGAAAGCCAACATCAAGAGCAGATAGATACTTTGAACAACATGAAGGCTATCATCGTGGGCGGAGCCGCTACGAATAATCAATTGGCTGAACAAATTCAACAATTATCAGTTCCTGTGTATAGTACCTATGGCATGACGGAGACGGTCTCGCACATTGCCATTAAAAAGCTGAATGGAAGCAATAGCGACGCACATTTTTGTGTATTAGAAGGTGTAAAGATTGGTACCGATGAACGAAGCTGCTTGAACATCATGGCGGCAGCTACTAATTTTGAATTAATACAAACCAACGATTTGGTGGAAATCTTACCCGATAATCAGTTTAAACTGACGGGGAGATACGATAATATTATTAATAGCGGTGGCGTAAAAATTCAATTAGAAAAAGTAGAAAATATCTTTGAGCCTTATTTAAAGCACTTGCATATCAACCGCCTTTTTGCTTTTGGTATTCCTGACGATAGACTTGGGCAAAAGCTAATTCTAGTCGTTGAAACTGATGACTTGAGCGACGACATTAAACGGACGCTCCTTGAAAAAGTAAAAAATGATTTAGATATTTATCAGGTTCCTAAAAACATTTTTACGATTTTTAGTTTTTCGGAAACACCTACGGGAAAAATTGATAAAAAAGCCACCATAAAAAGATTAAATTTGTAAAAAACATTGATGACGAAGTAATGAGGCAATAGTAAACGACCTAACAAAAAGGGGAATGTATTTATTTTAAATATATTAATCGCTTAATCACTCATTCATTAAATCACTCAATTACTTAATAAAAAGCATGAAAGTAGATAAATTATCACAATTAGAAATCAAATTCGAGACGGCAGATATTTTGCCTCCTCCTTTCTCTCATCAGATTCTCCTGACTTTAGATTTTAAGGAAAACTTTATTGATACCAAATTTGAAATCGCTTATACTTACCGAGACGAATTGAGCGATGAGGAAATTTTGGAAGAAGGGTTTACAGGCAATGAAGATTTGGCATGGGCTGGCGAGTTATCTAAAGCATGGGAAGCGCCTATTTTAAACCTCCTTAGCAAAACTCCTGAAAAGTTCAACACCAAGGCATTGGAGGAAGAACAGAATTTTCTGGAAATTACCATCAATCAAAAAGCAAAGGGTAATCCTATTAATCACGATGCTTGGGAATATTTATTACAAGAGCTTACGCAGGCGGTATATGAAACCTACGGCAAAGAAGCGCCTTTTAAATTGATGTTTAAAAAGATAGAAAAAGATAAAAGTACTTCGGCTTTTGAATTGAACTTACATTATACCAACAGAACCGTAGAGGCGACAACAAGCGTTGCGGACGTGGTAGACCATAAAAAGATTTCGTGGGAAGAAGCTAGCGATTTGCTACAGCATATTTTTATCGGTGATTTTATTACCGACAAGGCAACAAAAGCAGAACCTAAAACGGCAGGAAAATTTCTTTCGATTGGTGATGGCTTCTGGTATGAATTTACAAAGAGCTTGAAAAACCCTAATGGGAACAAAGCTTATATTATAAATTTATATGAAAGGTTTGAAGAGTATTTGTAGTTGTGAGTGATGAGTTGTGAGCTTTGAGAGGTTTATCAACGGCAATTAAACAACTGACAAACAGCCTATTATATATTCATTACTATTAGCGGGTGACTTAAGTCACCCGCTAATAGTAATGAATATGGTGTCGATGTTGAAGTTATATCTAACAAGCTAGGCATCAGCAATACGTTTCCTAAAAATACTCATGGCATGTCTTGAAGTCGTGATAAATTCCAACATTCCTAATCCATTTTACTGTGTAAAATCTATGAAAAGAGTACTCATTTTTTTATTTACCCTATTGGGTGGATGCCAAATTTTTGCTCAAGAAAACTCAGTTAATTTATCTCAAAATCCTGCCTCCTTAAAATGGTCGCAGATAAAAACACCGCACTTTCGCTTAATTTTCCCGACCAATATTCAGTCGCTAGGACAACGAACGGCTAATGTGTTAGAAACCGTTTATCAGCCCGTCAGTAATAGTTTAGGGCATAATCCGCGTCCGATTTCTATCCTACTTCAAAATCAAACGACTGTTTCCAATGGTTTTGTTTCGTTATTTCCACGTCGCTCAGAGTTTTATACTACTCCTCCGCAAGACTATACTCTGCTTGGCACAAACAATTGGCTAGATTTATTAGCAGTACACGAATTCAGACACGTAGTGCAGTACGATAAAGCCCTTACAGGCATTACCAAGCTAGTTTATACTATTTTTGGGAACAATGGCTTAGGAATCATCAACTCATTGGCCGTGCCAAACTGGTTTGCAGAGGGTGATGCCGTGGGAACGGAATCAGCTTTAACGACTTCGGGCAGGGGGAAAATCCCTGCTTTCGATATGGCCTTGCGCACACAATTGTTGACCAAAGGAGCTTATAGTTATTCAAAAGCAGTGGGCGGTTCGTATAAAAATTTTATTCCTAATCATTATGTCAATGGTTACCTAATGACTTCGTACATGAAGACCAAATATGGTGCCGATGCTTGGGATAAAATTTTGGAGGGAACTTATAGAATGCCTTTTTACCCCTTTTCTTTTTCTAATAACATTAAAAAAGTAACAGGGTTAACAACAGAACAGTTGTATACAAATGCCTTTGAGGATGCCAAACAGCGATGGCAAACACAGTTGAAAGACATGGAGGAAACGCCCGTTACTAGTCTTCAAACCAGTAAAAACAAGTTTTTTACCAATTATGAGTTTCCGCAGATACTACCAGATGGCAGGGTGCTAGCCTTAAAATCGGGACTTTCAGATATTCAGCAGTTTGTCATTCTGGATAAACAAAATACAGAAGAAAAAGTAATTGAACTGGGTATTTTTAATAATGCGGGTATGCTGTCAGTGGCTGGTCCTAAAGTGGCGTGGGCGGAATTTAATTTTGATGTTCGTTGGGGACAGCGAGATTACTCAGTTATCAAAGTGTATGACTTTAATACGGAAACCACCAAAACGATAACCCATAAAACCAAATTTGCAGCCCCAGCCCTATCAAATGATGCCAGCAAGATAGTCGTCGTGGAAAGTACTCCTGAAAACAAGTATAGCTTAGTCGTATTGGAAACTGAAAGTGGTAGAGAAATAGCAAGGATTCCTAATCCAAACAATGCTTTTTATATCCACCCACGCTGGACGGAGAACAATGAAATATTGGCAGTAAAGCTACTGAATGGCAAGAAAAATATTGTTAGCATCAACGCTGAAAGCTATGCTGAAAAAGAATTGTTTAGCCCTATTAATGAAAACATAGCGCATCCTGTCAAGTCGGGGGACTATGTTTTGTTCAATTCTGGTGTAACGGGTATTGATAATATTTTTGCTTTTGACCTTAAAACTAAAAAGCGTTATCAAGTAACTAATCGCAAATTTGGGGCCTTCAACCCTGCTTTTTCGGCTGATGGAAAACTATTGTATTTCAATGATTTTACTGAAAATGGCAATAGAATTGTAGAAATGCCTTTTAGTCCCACTCAATTTTTAGCCTTTGATGAAACCCTTAACAAGCCTGTCAAGCTTTTTGGAGCACTATTGAGACAAGAAGCAGGAGAAAATTTGCTTAAAAGTGTAGGAAACCAGTCTTTTGAAACAAAGCCATATAGCAAAGCCAACATCTTTAATATTTATAGTTGGGGAGCCGTGTTTAGCTCGAATAATAACAAACTGAATGTGGGAATTACTTCTCAAGATTTGCTAAGTACAACTGCCATCAGTACAGGGTATTCATACAATGTTAACGAGAAAACAGGGCAGTTCTTTGCGGATTTGAGTTTTGAAGCATGGTATCCTAAAATAAATGTCAATTATACCAACGGACAGCGACAAACCAATATTTATATTGATAGAGCAAACCCTTTGGATAGCTTAAGGTCGGACAAGTGGAATCAACAGCAAATCGTTGTTGGCGTGACTTTGCCATTTAACTTTACTCGTTCAAAATATTACCAATCGTTAGAAGTTGGCGTAAATACCGCCATCACGCAGGTATCGGGCTATGATTTAAAAGACCGTTATCTTTCAGAAAGTTTTAACGGAACATTAACCTCGATGATTTATACGTTTGCTTATAGCAGACAATTGAAAAGAGCGGTTAGAGATGTAGCACCACGTTGGGGACAAAGCATTAGCTTTTATACAAGGAATTTACCCTTTGGTGGTAGCTTACAAGGGGGCATTACCGTTGTACAAGGAAGTATGTATATACCAGGGTTCTTTCCGCATCATAGCCTTCGTTTGAGAGCAGCGTTCCAAAATCAAGCTGGGTTTAAAAATGCCATTGGCGCTCCAAATAGTAATCTATATATTTTCTCAAGTCCTACCTTTTTCCCACGTGGTTATGGCTACAGAGCTTTTGAAGATTTAACGACTGGCTCGGTAGAATACAGACTGCCTTTATTTGACCCTGACTGGAATTTAGGGAGATTGGTTTACCTAAAAAGATTGAAGGCTAATCTGTTCTTGGATTTAGGCAAAGGTGAAACTAGTTATAATTGGACTGAAACACAAAATGGGCGGACAGTTACTTACAAAGGTGCGGATACTGGTAACTTCACCTCTATTGGTTTTGATTTCACTGCCCAATTCCACGTTTTGCGTTTCTCTCAGCAATTTGAAGCTGGTTGCCGTGGAATTTATCTTCCTAATAAAGGACAATTTATCTTTCAACCTTTAGTAATTGATATTGGTTTTTAACAAAAAACTCTTTATGTTTGATTGATTATCAGTTTGTTCAACGATGTACATCTTAACATGAGTTTTTTCTCTTATAGAGTCTACTGGGTAATGCAAATTTCTTGGTGGCTTTTTACAACACTTGTTCTCAGACAACCTTTAACTAAATACTTTGAACAACCCATGCACCTGGGTTCCTACTTGAGCGTTAATTTCATCGTAGGAATTCTTTTTACGCACTTTTATTCAAAAATTTATTTAAAAAGAGAAAGAGAAAACGGACAAATGATTGTTTTTCCGTTGGTAGCTACTTTGCTATTAGGCTTATGCTTTTTTTTGATTGATTATTTTTTTGGTTTTCAACGGTATCGGAAACCGAGTTTGGGCATCGACCTTGAAGCTTATGATTATTATCAGTTTTACCTAGAATCTATCCGTTATGTAATTATCTGGTTTTTATTTTTTCATCTTTTCTTAAGCAATCGTAATGCGCAAAGAAAAGAATTGCAGTTGGCGAATGCTGAAATGTCGTTGAAAACTGCTGAACTTGAAAACCTTAAAAATCAACTCAATCCTCATTTTCTTTTTAATGCCATCAATAGCATTAAGGCCCTCACTATTTTTGACCCAGAACTTGCCCGACAAGCCTTGACTGAATTATCACAATTGCTCAGAACATCCCTGACGATGGGCAATCAGCAATTGGTATCGCTTGAGATGGAATTGATGTTGGTCAGAGATTATCTCTTTCTGGAAAAAATAAGGTACGAAAAAAGACTAGAATATTCTTTCGATATTAAACCCGAAACACTTAGCCTAAGTGTTCCTCCTATGTCGGTGCAGTTATTGGTAGAAAACGCCATTAAGCATGGCATTGGTAAAAATAAGTTGGGGGGTAAACTGATGATTGTATCTGATTACAAACAAAATATTTTCACGCTAAAAGTGATTAATACAGGGAAACTCATTAACAAAACCAGTGACGAAGGCGTGGGAATGAAGAATCTGCAAAAAAGGCTTTTTTTAAATTTCCAAGACAAGGCATCTTTTACATTGACAGAAGAAAATGATGCGGTCATCGCTAAAATTATGATTAAAGTGGAAGCAGTAGCAGTGGGTGGAAATTTTGCAGCATTAAAACAAAAATTAGCTTCAGAGAAGTAATTTTATCATAGTTGCCAAGAAAACAGAAGGCATGGTATGAGTTTAAAGAATCCTATTCCCCCATGATAAATAAACAAAAATCACCGCCAGCATGACTAACGGTGATTCGCTAACAGATCAAATTATTCTACTACGTTATAACAGTAATCCTTTCATCGACACTTTAATTTCTCCTGAGCTATCATTTCATTAATGTATCAATGGTCTAGTATGCTGCTCTTACATGACAAAGGTCTTGTTTTAACCTTAAGAATAGCTTAATCTAATATTAGAATTCCCTTAGAAAGGTAAAATTTAACAGTGCGGAATCTTCACAATAAACTCTGTGCCTAAGTTTAGTTTACTTTTTACTTGAATGATGCCCTTGTGAAGTTCAATGATGTGTTTGGCTACCGACAAACCAATGCCAAAGCCCTTAATATTGCTAGTGTTTCTAGCTCTGTAAAAAGGATTAAAAATGTAGGGTAAATCGCTTGTTGAAATGCCAATACCTTTGTCTTTTATTTTGATGATGCAATACTTTTTATCAAAACTCAACAAAATATTAGCTTGCTGATTGGAAGAATATTTACAGGCATTTTCTAGTAGATTCACAAAGAGGTTTTCTAACAATACTTCATTTCCATTGATTAAAGTAAGGTTATCTTCCTCGGGAATCATTTCAAAGCCGAAAATAATTTTATAATTATGATGACTGTTTTGCACAGCCTTTTGGGCATTCAATAATATTTCCTCTGTTCTCAACACTTCAAATACAAACTTTTCGCCTTCGTCTATGGTTTTGGCTAACTGCAAAAGCCCGTTGGATAATTGAATCAACCTTTCGGTATCATTCAAAATATTCCTTAGCATCTGCTGGTATTCTTCCATAGAATGTTCCTCTTCCAGACCAACTTGTACTTCCGTTTTCAGGGCGGCCAATGGCGTTCTGAGTTCGTGCGAAGCCTGTGAAACAAACTGTTTTTGTTGGATAAAAGCCATTTCAAGTCTTTGAAGCATATCGTTAAAATTGACAGAAAGCTCAGCGATTTCGTCTTTTCCATTCCCTTCGTCCAACCGTTTTTTTAGGTTATGTGCCGTAATTCTTGAAATCTCTTCATTAATCGATTGAATAGGCTTTAGTGCCTGACTGGCAAAAAATATCCCTAACACTATCGTAATCAAAATACCCGATAATAAACCAATCGCCAAGGTTTTAATCAGATTTTCCTTCTGCGAAATACCAATTTTATCCGTAGCCGAAGCTACTACTACAAATCTATCAAATTTGCCCGCAAACAACACCCCTACTACTTGTCGCTCTTCACTTTTAAAAGTCACCTTGCCTTCCTGTCTTATCTTTTCTAATAAACTATTGGAGATATAGTTAGCCCGATGTTCTACGTTTGAATACAGCAATTCATTTTTAAAATTAAAGACAAACACCTCTTCATCTGCTAGTCGCAATGAAGAATTTCTATCAATCAATTTCAACAGTCTTGGGGTAAATTCCTGTACATCTACTAGCAAACGAGCCGTAGTATTTGAACGAGCCTGTAGGCGGTCATAGAAGTTTTTTTGTTGTTGATTTTCAGCCCTTAGATAAACAATAGCAGAAAAAATTAGCAAGATAATCGCTACGATGATGGTAAACTGAATGGCTATTTTATACCTGATTTGCATGTATTACAAGGTTTTTAATACATATCCTAAGCCCGTTTTGGTATGAATAAGTTTGGGTTCGAACTCCCTATCAATTTTTTTGCGGAGATAATTAATGTATACTTCTACGATATTGGTACTGGTATCAAAATTCAAGTCCCACACGTTTTCTACGATATCCATTTTTGATAAAACTCGTCCTTTGTTTCTAAGCATATATTCTAGTAGTTCAAATTCTCTGGCTGTTAGCTCAATGCTTTGTTCATCACGAGTGACGGTCTTACTCCTCAGATTCAAGGACAGATTGGCTTCTCGCAATATTTCTGTACTGACATCCTGTTGTTGATTAGCTCGCCTAATTAATGCCTGAATCCTAGCCATCAGCTCTCTGAATTCAAAAGGTTTTACCAAATAATCATCCGCACCTTGTTCTAAGCCCTTTACTTTATCATCCACCTCTCCCATCGCCGTCAGCATTAGGATGGGCGTTAGAATATTATTTTGTCGGATAATTTTACAAACTTCAAAACCATTCATTAGCGGTAAGTTCACATCCAACAAAATCAAATCGTAAGTATTATTAGTAGCCAAACTAGCCCCCATAAAACCATCATAGGCAGGTTCGACAATAAAATCTTTCTTTTCTAGTCCATTTCGTACACTATCTGAAACCCTCTTATCGTCTTCTATGAGTAATATTTTTTTGCTGTTTTCCATAAAATCTGTAGGTCGAGTTTCCAATTTGAATCTATCATTTGTAGGTCGAGTTTTCAACTCGACTTATAGTCTTACAAGTCGAGTTGAAAACTCGACCTACTGAATTTCTTGTAAGCTTTCGTAGTTAGCTTGTAAAATAGTTGCTATATGTTCGTCTGTCAAGGCTGTTGAAAGGAACATGGCTTCATATTGTGATGGTGCCAAGTATATGCCTCTTTTTAACATCGCTTGGAAGTATTTTCCGAAGGCTACTGTGTCAGATGTTTTGGCATCTTCAAAATTGTTTACTGCCTTGTCGGTAAAGAAAAGAGTGAACATAGAACCTACATGATTTAAGGTATAATTTAATCCCAATTTGTCCATGTTGGCTTTCATTCCGTCGATTAATCTTGTCCCTACTTCTTCCAAACGGGTATAAACGGATGGCGTTTCATTTAGATAATTTAACATCGCTAACCCTGCGGCCATTGCTATTGGATTTCCTGACAATGTTCCTGCTTGATAGACTGGGCCTGCGGGTGAAACAATATCCATGATTTCTTTCTTACCTCCATAAGCACCTACGGGCATTCCTCCTCCGATGATTTTTCCCATCGTCGTCATATCTGGTATTACACCACAACGCTCTTGGAAACCTCCTTTGGCTAAACGGAAGCCTGTCATTACTTCATCAAAAATTAAGACGATACCTTCTTTGTCACAAATGGCTCTTAACCCTTCTAAGAAACCTTCGGCTGGTTTTACCAAACCCATATTCCCGACTACTGGCTCAAGGATGATACAGGCGATATTGTCTTTGTTGGCATCTACTAGGGTCTGTACTGCTTCTAAATTATTATAGGGTGCGGTCAGGGTATCGTTGGCTACGCCTTTGGTTACGCCTGGTGAATCTGGACTTCCGAACGTCATCACGCCCGAACCTGCTGCGATAAGGAAGGAGTCGCCATGACCATGATAGTTACCTTCAAACTTAATCATTTTATCTCTGCCTGTATATCCTCTGGCCACTCTTACTGCCGACATCGTGGCTTCTGTCCCTGAGTTTACCATGCGCACTTTTTCAACCGATGGAATCATTGAGCAAATCAATTCTGCCATTTCTACTTCTCGGCGTGTGGGCGCTCCAAACGAAAAACCACTTTGAATGGCATCTGAAACGGCTTTTTCTACTAATTCATTGGCATGCCCTAATATCATTGGTCCCCATGAATTGATTAATTCAATATAAGCATTCCCATCTTCATCATATAAATAGGCTCCTTTTGCTGATTTTATAAATATCGGATTTCCCCCTACCGCACGAAATGCTCTCACTGGCGAATTCACGCCTCCAGGAATAAAATTTTTAGCTTTCTGAAAAAGTTGTTCTGATTGTGTCATTGTTTTTGTTTTTGTGGGGACACTAGACTTTAAGACTTAAGACACTAGATTTTAGACGTAAGATATTAGATGCAAGAAATTGGGAAATAGCAAAAGAATTTTAAATATAAGAGAGAAGACTAATCTCATTTATTGGTTCTTCTTTTCCTACTCTTTCATACCAATCTGGCTTGTTTCTACACCTTTCATCTTATCTAAATCACTAATCAAATAATTTAAATCATAGGTCAAAATCTAGTGTCTTGTATTTAATATCTTAAAGTCTAACGTCTTGTGTCTTTAAGTCTAGCGTCTCATCCCTACTTCGCCAATACAAACTTATAATTTTGCAAAGTCGTAATGGGGCAAATTTGGTTGTCTTGTGATCTGAAATAATTAAAGCCTAATAAAGTATATGAATTATTGTAAGTAGCAGGAGTATCCAATCCTTTACGAATGTTATAACCATTTTTTCCAAAAAGTCGCCCCCAGAAAAGGGTTAAGTCATAGCCGTGAAAAGCATAATAAGAAGGAATGATGCCATACTTGGCTAAATATTCTTTTCGGAAACTATCTACCTCTGGTTTATCATTGTCAACGAACTCTGGATTAATACAATAGATTTCTCTGCCTGCCAATGTTCCGTTACTTAGGTTATAACTATTGAAAGCCTCTGCCGTTGTAATCAAAGGAGCCATGATTTCCTTTTTGTTCAAAGCCGTAATCATCGAAAGTCCAGCTTTCTTTTCAGACGTAGCCATAAAAATATGGCTTACCCTTTTCTCTGGAAGTTTAGCAATAATGTCTTCGGAACTAGTCTTTATCTTTTCAAATTTTATAATATCATAACCAATTTTTTCCATTTGCTTGCGATAAACCTCCGCTGTGACAGAATCATTCGTAGCATCAGAATAATAGATAGCTACATCCCTACCCATAAAAGCTTGTCGACTAACAAACTCAACTGCCTTCATCGCCTGCATGGCTGCCGAAGGCTGAGCCAAGAACGACAAATTATAATCTTCCAGAATTTTTTGATTATTCGACATCGGATTCACGATGGGAATCTGATTGGTTTCGCTATAAATAGAAGCAATTTTGTTAGTCTCGGTATAAAGTGGACCAACGAGTAAATCCATCATTTGAAACGAACGATTATTAACTAGCTCAAGCATTTCATCGGGTTCGTTTGCCATGTCATACACAAAGCAATTCACCGTTACTCCTTCTTTCAAGAGTTGTGCTTTCGCCAATTTCATTCCTTGGTACAAATCCAAAGCATATTGATTTTTTCTTGCCCTGTCGATGCCCATATTTCTAATTTCAACTGGCACTAGTAAGGCAAAATTAAAGTATCCTTTAGAGGTTCTCGACTTTGTAACGCCCGCGGAAGTAGCACTAATGGTTAAATTTTGTTCCACTTTATCAGACAAAACCGTTTCATTCGGAAACTTCTTTGATAGCTCTTGAATTACTTTCGGTGAATCTATCCTACGGGTGTAAAATATTTTCATCTCCGTTAATTCATTTTGAAGAGAATCAGAAGGAATTTTTTGAGCAATTGTAAAACCCTCCGTATATTTTTTTTCTTCAAAAGCCAAGACACTTAACAAAAAGTTGATTTCAGCTTTACTAGCCCAGCTTGGGAATGCTATCATCAAATTTTTCAGGGTAGCCTTTGCGGTAGTAAATTCTTTTAATTGGATGGCACTCAAGGCAGCAAAGTAAAAAGTATTGGGTACGAGGGCAGTCGCTACACGATTATTAGCAAGATGAGTGAAGGCTGTTTTAGCTTTTTCATACTCATGGTTTTTGTATAATTCTAATGCTTTTTTATAAGCTTGCTCATATTCAGAAACCGTATTCTGAGCCTTCCCTACTTGAAAAGTAAACAGTATGATTAAAATCCAGATGAATCTATTTAGCATATTTGAAAATTTGAGTTTTACAAAGATAATAAACTTTGTATATTCACGATTGTATCAATTACTCATCAAAACTAATTTCATAATGAACATTCACTGGTACCTCAAGCATTTCAGAGACTTAACTACAATCGAATTATACCAAATTCTACAACTCCGTAATGAAGTTTTTATTGTTGAGCAGCATTGTCCTTTTCAAGATTTGGATAATAAAGACCTTGTCTCATTTCATTTTATGGGTTTTGATACCGAGACCCAAAAGATTGTTGCTTATACTCGCCTAATAGCCCCGGGCATTTCTTATGAAGAAGCGTCTATCGGCAGAGTAGTTACCTCACCACTGGCACGTGGTGGAGGCTTCGGTAAATCCTTGATGATAAAATCTATTGAAATGATGGAAAAAATCTTTGCAGGAAGCCCCATCAGAATCGGAGCACAATTATATCTCAAGCAATTTTATGAATCTTTTGGCTTTCAACAAGTTAGTGAAATATATTTAGAAGATGACATCGAACACATAGAAATGTTAAGGATTGAATAAAAACAAATCCGTATTTTAGCGAACAAAAAACGCCTAATCATCCTTTATTAATCAACATCAATTGAGTAAAAACAAGCATTATACAGCACAAGTTTAGCGACTCGTGCTACTATCACCAAGATTATTTTTTATACAAATTCATGAATAAAACACAGCTTTCAATTATTGCCAAAACCGTTGGCGTAAACATTACCCAAGTACAGAATACCATCAATTTATTAGAAGAAGGAGGAACAGTTCCGTTCATAGCGAGGTATAGGAAGGAAGCCACGGGGAGCTTGGATGAAGTACAGATTCTTGATATCAAAGAACTGTTGGGGAAACTAAAAGAAGCCGATAAACGCCGTGAAGGCATTATTAAATCTATTGAAGAGCAAGGTAAAATGACGCCAGAGTTGTTAGAGAAGCTCAACAATGCCTATTACTTACAAGAATTAGAAGACCTTTATCTGCCTTATAAACAAAAGCGGAAGACAAGAGCAAGCATTGCAATTGAAAAAGGATTGGAGCCTTTGGCAAAACTTATTTTTGAGCAAAAAGAAGCCAACATCCTTAAAAAAGCCGAATCATATTTGAATGATAAAGTAAGCAATGTAGAAGAAGCCCTGCAAGGGTCGAGGGATATTATTGCTGAATGGATTAATGAGAGCGTAGATGCCCGCAATGCCGTAAGAAAGGTATTTGAGCGTGAAGCGATGGTATATGCCAAAGTAAAAAAAGGGAAAGAAGAAGATGGAATCAAATATAAAGACTATTTTGATTTCTATGAACCTTTGAAAAAAGTGCCTTCGCATAGGTTGTTAGCCTTGCGTCGTGGCGAAGAAGAAGGATTCCTGAGTGTAAGTATTTCGCCAGATGAGGATAATGCGTTGGGGGCATTGGATAGAATTTTCTTGAAGGGTTTGCCTGATGCAAAAAAGATTATGGAGGATTCAATTACCGACTGTTATAAAAGGTTGATGAAGCCTTCGATTGAAAATGAGTTTGCAGGGTTTTCAAAAGAAAAAGCTGATACCGAAGCCATCAAAATTTTTGCACAGAACCTTCGTCAGTTATTATTGGCGTCGCCACTTGGACAGAAAAAAGTATTGGCCATCGACCCAGGTTATCGCACTGGATGTAAGACAGTGGTGTTAGATGGTCAAGGAAATTTATTACACGATACCGTTATTTATCCGTTTGATAAAGTACAGGAAGCACAAAATGTGGTACTGACGCTTTCGGAAAAATACCAAATAGAGGCCGTGGCTATTGGAAACGGTACTGCTGGCAGAGAAACTGAAGATTTTGTTAAGAAATTGCCTTTTAAGAAAGCACCACAAATTTTTGTAGTATCTGAACAAGGTGCTTCCATTTATTCGGCCTCTCCTATTGCCCGCGAAGAATTTCCTGATAAAGATGTTACTGTACGTGGAGCCGTTTCTATCGGTCGAAGATTGATGGACCCTCTGGCAGAGTTGGTAAAAATCGACCCAAAATCTATTGGTGTGGGGCAATATCAGCACGATGTTGACCAGTCGATGTTAAAAGGTACACTTGATACTGTTGTCGAGAGTTGTGTAAATGCGGTAGGCGTAAATTTGAATACGGCTTCAAAACATTTGCTAAGTTACGTAGCTGGATTGGGGCCATCGTTGGCTGCTAATATTGTAAAATATCGTCAGGAAAATGGCGAATTTAAATCTCGTCAACAAATTAAAAAGGTTGCTCGCTTAGGCGACAAGGCGTTTGAACAATGTGCAGGATTCTTAAGGATTCAGAATGCTGAAAATCCGTTGGATAATTCTGCGGTTCACCCAGAAACCTACCCTATTGTCGAAAAAATGGCAAAGGATTTAAAATGCTCTGTAAAAGACTTGATGAGTTCGGCAGAATTAAGAAAACAATTAAATTTGAATGCTTATGCCAACGAAAAAATTGGTTTGCTGACGCTACAAGATATTCTGAAAGAATTAGAAAAGCCTTCGCGTGACCCACGGGAACAACTGACAGCTTTTGAATTTGATGCGAATGTAAAGAAGGTAGAGGATTTGTATGAGGGCATGGTGCTTCCTGGTATCGTCACGAATATTACTGCTTTTGGCTGTTTTGTGGATGTGGGTGTAAAACAGGACGGCTTAGTACATATTTCGCAACTAGCCAACCAATACGTTTCTGACCCTAACCAAGTGGTGAAACTACAACAGCAGGTACAGGTAAGAGTAATGGAAGTAGATATCGCTCGTAAAAGAATTGCGTTGAGTATGAAGGCGGTTTAGATTTTGGGGACTTTAGGATTTTTGAGACTTTAGGACTGGAGGATTTGGGACTTTTGGATTGTAGGACTTATGGCTTTAGGTTTAAGATAAAAGTCATAAGTGAATTACATAAGTAGCTTTTGGGATGACTATTCTAATAAGATAATCCTCAAAATTTCTATTAGCGGGTGACTTAAGTCACCCGCTAATAGAAAAGAATTAGAACTTAAAAGTGCTACTTCAATCCTAAAGTCATAAAGTATTCCAATCCTAAGTCCATAGTTCCTAAAGTCCTCAAGTCTTAAAATCCTAAAGTCCACAAAAAAAATGAATCAACAAACCAACAACCTAGAAGTATGGATGCGTGGGCCCATTGCGGGGTTGGCTCCATTATTACAACCAGTGGCTCATGCAATCTTACAGGCTCGTGAAGAAGTAAATCTCATGATGATTGACTTCCCCGAAGAATTACTTTGGGAGTCTCCTGCGGGCTGTGCATCAGTAGCTTTTCATTTGCAACATCTATCGGGCGTATTAGATAGACTGTTTACTTATGCCAACGACCAAGCCCTAAATGAAGACCAATTAGAGCTTTTACAACTAGAATCTGTAAAAAATCAACCTAATATAAACGTAAAGACACTACTTACTCGTTTTAACAATCAAGTAAACAAAGCACTTACACAATTAAAAAATACGAGTGAAAAAACGTTGCTGGAACCACGGGGCATTGGCAGGAAGAAAATTCCTAGTAATGTACTTGGCCTGCTGTTTCATTCGGCCGAACATACACAACGCCATACGGGGCAACTTTACGTCACCGTGAAAGTATTGAAGAGTGCCAAAAACAATCTTATTTAGCTATAAACATATCTTATTGATTTTTATGAGACAAAACCACTTGAATATTTTTTATCGTTTTTTTTTACTGATAAGCTTAGCTGTCTTTTTAGATTCATGTAAATTATTCCGTAGAAAAGAGGAGGATAATAATGTTGTCGTTGCTCGTCCTAAGCCTGTCACCAGACCAGCAAATAACAATAAGGTTTATAATAATAAAACCATCAATAACATTGTTTCAACAGCAAGAAGCTATACGGGTGTGCCTTATCGGGCAGGTGGAGCTGATAAAAATGGTATGGATTGTTCTGGTTTATTATTTTGTGTTTATTCGCAGTTGGGCTATAAAATTCCGAGAATCTCGTATCAGCAATCAGACTTTGGCAAAGAAATTTCTCTTGACGACCTCCGCCCTGGCGACTGGGTATTTTTTGTAACCAACAAAGGCAACGTAAGCAATATCAATCACGCTGGCATGATTACGGAGCGGAGAAGTAATAAAGAAGTAATGTTTATCCATGCCTCTTCCTCAAAAGGTATCAGAGAAGATAATCTTTTCACCAATTTCTGGATGAGTTGTTTTGCTAAAGCGAGTAGGCCTTTTTAAGCCAATTTCAACCCAATTACCAAAGCCCACATCATCGCAAAGCTAATCAACATCGAAACATTGACTAACATTCCTGCAATTTTAGTATCATAATTGAGTTCGTCAGAGAAAGGTAAAAGCGTCATTCCCACAGGAATTATCAGTACTATCAACAATACATTTCTGTACAGTTGCTCTACAGGTAGGAAATAAAAGAAAGCAAAACCCAATAAAAATCCCCAGAAATAACGAATCATCAGCACCTTTGAAACCTTCTTGAATATTTCACCAGAAATGGAAAGATTCAAGTAAATTCCCATGATTAATAATACAATTACTTTGTTTCCCCTAGCCATCACGTCTAGTACATCTATGACAATCGTAGGGAGTTCTATCTTAGCCAAATTAACAAAAACACCCAACAGAATAGCCTGAAAAGGCACTAAAGTAAAGATTTTCAAAATGGCTTTTTTCGCATTTTGACTGATTGTTGCGCCTTCATTTTTATCCGATAAAAATACCCCTGTTCCATAAACTAACCCAAAAATGGCAAAGGAATTACCAAAGTCAAACATGGCGGCATAGACCATTCCCGCTTGTCCCCAAATACCTTCAATTAAAGGGTAAGCAAAAAGCCCAAGGTTAAATCCTCCACTCCCCATAATCAAAATTGCCCTCATTTTCTGACTTTGGTTTTTGAATAACCACGCCGCCGTAAACATCGTCAGTAATGAAAAACAAAAAGAAATAACAGGAAGTAATAGTAGATTGAACTCAAAATGCACACGCCTCATTGTCAAGAACATTAAAGCAGGGAAAGTAGTGTGCATCAATAACTTAGAAACAACTTTACCTTCTGTTTCAGATACAACGTTTTGGCGTTTTAAAAAATACCCTACTAAAATAATACTCAAAGCAGTGATAAAAACGGTATTGGTTTGATTCATGAAAATACTTAAAGAAAAACAAAGCGTTTTCTAAACTTTAGAAATGTTGGGAAAAATGAATGAGCCAGCTAAAAGCCTCTACTTTGTATAAGTTTAAAAGCAAAGAATAAGTTGGCGTCAGAATATTGACAAAAGCTATCAAGTATATAAACTTACTTGCTTTTTCCCCGATTTGTGCCACCAATAAATACACTACATACACTAGTAAGAAGGAATAAGCCAAGCTTCTGGTGACGTCTTCAACGGCCGTACCTACCAGAAAAGAAAGAATGAAAACACCCGTAAACCATAAAGCAACTATATAATAATTCTTTTTAAAGAGGTAAAAGCAAGCAAAGATGATTAAAAGCAAGTTTAGTTTCAAAGATGAAAAAATAGCATAGGGAATCTTTGCTCCATGAATAAAACCCAAACCCAAGGTAACACCACTATGTGCGCCTACTGGTGTTTGTAGATTATAAAGGAAGTAAAAAATGATTCTGATAGAGGCATAAATGGCTAAACTAATAAAAACAAGCCAGAATGATTTGTTCTGAACAATAATTTTCTGGAAAGTAGTGATAAAATCTTTATTTGTGTCTTGTAAAGGATACAGCGTTAGCCCTGCAAACAATGGAATAATTAAGGATGGTACCACGCTCCTTTCATCTACAAAATAACTAGCTACTAGAAACAAAATACACAGCGGATTTTTATAAAAATATAAGGAAAGTAGCAACCCAAAATAAGCGTAAGAATCGTAGAAAAGGGTATCAAAATTAAAGGAATTGCCCACATAGGAAAACAGTAGAGCGATTGTTCCCCAAAAACCCATTACATAATTGTTAGTGGCTTTATAGATTACCTTGACGGATAGCCATATAAAAAGAGGAAGTAATAAAATCTGTAGATAGAATAAACGAAGAGAGTTTAATCCAAAGGCATTTGCGAGGATATAAGGCGTAATCCTTAGGTCTCTTTTACTAAAATGGTCGTGGGGTAAAAGATTTTCAGTTGGTTTAAAGGGATTGGCAATCTTATTGTTGACAAATTGTTGAACCAACATATCATTTCCCGTCCAATCGTCATGTACTCTTTTCCTAATTACTTCTGGGAAATATATCAAAGAAAAAACCAGAAAAACGAATATACTGATACTAATACACCAGTATTTATTTTGCCAATATTTGATAAGCAAAGTATTGAAATTGGTAAAGAGAAGACTTATGTTTGGAAGCATATTGCAGAGTTTTTAAGTAAAAAATCTTGATGTTAGAAAAACATACGCTTAAAAAATTACTAATCAACAGCAGGCTATAAAAACAAAAATAGGTGTTTTGAACCATTTTAAACCATCAGAAGAGTAAATTTTATATATCTCTAATAGTATTATGATAATCCTCAACAAATTTAATCTTCATAACTCCTATAATTTCTAAGCTTTAACTAATTTTGCAACTATATTCATGTATGTCGTAAATATGTAATGTATTTGTGGGCAGCATCTAACAGATAACATCAAAAAATAATGGGTAAGAAAGTTTTAATTATTGGTGCAGGAGGCGTAGGAAACGTAGTTGTAAAGAAATGTGCCATGAATCCAGAAGTATTTTCTGAAGTAGTTTTAGCAAGCCGTACAAAGCGTAAATGTGATGCCATTGCTGAGGAATGTGCTAAAATAGGACTACCAACCAAAGTAGAAACTGCGCAAGTAGATGCTGATAATGTACCAGAATTAGTAGCCTTGATTAATCAGGTGAAACCATTTATGGTTATCAATGTAGCTCTTCCGTATCAGGACTTAACAATTATGGATGCTTGTTTGGAAACTGGCGTTCATTATATGGATACTGCTAATTATGAACCAAAAGATGTTGCCAAATTTGAATATTCTTGGCAATGGGCATATCAAGAGCGTTTTAAAGAAGCTGGTTTGATGGCACTTTTAGGTTGTGGTTTTGACCCAGGTGTTACGCAGGTTTATACTGCTTATGCGAATAAACACCACTTCGATGAAATGCACTATTTAGACATCATCGACTGTAATGCGGGCGACCATGGAAAGGCTTTTGCTACAAACTTCAACCCTGAAATTAATATCCGCGAGATTACTCAAAAGGGACGTTATTGGGAAAATGGAGAATGGGTAGAAATTGATGCAATGTCAATTCATAAACCTATCGAATATCCAGGAATCGGACCGAAAGAATCTTATGTATTGTATCACGAAGAATTGGAATCGTTGGTTAAAAACTTTCCAACGTTGAAACGTGCAAGATTCTGGATGACTTTCGGGCAACAATATATTACACACTTACAAGTGTTGGAAAACGTAGGAATGACATCTATCGCTCCTATCAAATTCCAAGGAATTGATATTGTGCCATTAGAATTTTTGAAAGCTGTACTTCCTGAGCCAGGTTCATTAGGCGAAAATTATACTGGCGAAACTTCAATTGGTTGTCAGATCAAAGGGATTAAAGACGGTGTAGAAAAAACATATTATGTTTGGAACAACTGTAAACACCAAGATTGCTGGAGAGAAGTACAAGCGCAAGGTGTAAGTTATACCACAGGCGTACCAGCGATGATTGGTGCGATGATGATGATTACTGGTGAATGGATGAAACCAGGCGTTTGGAACTGTGAAGAAATGAATCCAGATCCATTCATGGCAATGTTGAATATTCATGGTTTACCTTGGAACGAAGAAGTAAACGGAGCACTTCCGCATGAGTATTAACGAATACGATAGAATTTTAAAGGAGAACATTGAACCTGTTCTCCTTCCATTTGCTCAGAAACTTTTGGGTTTAGAACGAGCAAAGTTCACAGCTATTAAAGATGACATACACGTTACGATTGAAAGAAAACCTGATTTTCTGAAAAGAGTAAAAGAAGACAATGATTCTAATAGTTACATTTTACAAATAGAATTTCAGTCGGTTGATGATTCAGAGATGATTTATCGCATGTTAGAATACAGGGCTATTCTTCTACGAAAATATCATACTGAAATAAGACAAGTAGTACTTTATATCGGACAAGCTCCTTTGCGTAAAATGACGAAAAGTTTGTCAATGAACAATTTGTCTTTTGCTTATGAGCTAATAGATATTCGTTCTTTTAACTATGAATTATTTATTAATTCATCGATTCCTGAAGAAGTATTACTCGCTATTTTATTAAATTTCAATCAGACACCTCCTCATAAAGTTATCCATAGTATTTTGGATAAATTGCAGGAACTATTAAAAGGTGAACACCGTTTTGGTAAGTATCTAAAGCAATTGGAAGTGTTAGCTAAACTTCGTAATTTACAAGATGAAACCGTAAAACAGACTGCCATTATGCCCATTGTATATGACTTAGAAACAGACATCCGTTACGTACAAGGTATGACAATGGGTGAAGAAAAAGGGAAAGAAAAAACTCTTGATAATAATATCGTTTTATTACTTCAATCAAATTTGTTGACAGCCCAACAAATTGCTGAGACATTAAATGTGCCTTTGAAAAGAGTGGAAAAGCTTAAGAAAAAGTTGTAAACGTTACATCAAAAACAATAAAATTATTTTTGCCCGTATTGAAAAGTACGGGCAATTTTGTGAATAAATAAACCATTCATACAACAAAAAATGATTGATTTTTCTCAGATACCTTCTCCATGTTATGTATTGGAAGATAGGTTATTACGTAAAAATTTAGAACTCCTTCAATACGTTCAACAACAAGCTGGCATCGAAATCATTTGTGCTTTAAAGGGTTTTTCGATGTTCTCTACTTTTCCGATGGTTCGCCAATATTTGGCTGGAGCCACGGCGAGTTCATTACATGAAGCACGCTTAGCTTTTGAAGAAATGGGCTCAAAAGCACACGTTTATTCTCCTGCTTACTTAGATAAAGAATTTGACGAACTGATGTCTTATTCTTCACATATTTCTTTTAATTCATTGGCACAGTTTGATAAATTCAAAGAAAGAACTATCCAGCATGGCATCAGTTGTGGGCTACGTATTAATCCGCAATATTCTGAGGTTGAAACAGATATGTATAATCCATGTATTGCAGGTTCGCGCTTGGGTATTACTCGCAATCAATTAGGTAATACTTTGCCTGAAGGCATTGAAGGCCTACACTCGCATACTTTGTGCGAGAATGATTCTTATACGCTTGAGCGTACTTTAAAGGCTATTGAAGAACGTTTCGGAGATTTATTAAAACAAGCTAAATGGTTGAATTTAGGCGGAGGACATTTAATAACGCGTGCCGATTACGAGCCTGAGCATTTAATTAGTGTATTGAAAGGTTTGAAAAGCAGATTCCCAAACCTAAAAATTATCTTAGAACCGGGTTCGGCTGTAGGTTGGAGAACTGGATATTTAACGTCTACTGTATTAGACATCATCGATTCTCAAGGAATTAATGTGGCTATTCTTGATGTAAGTTTTGCTGCACACATGCCAGATACATTAGAGATGCCTTATAAACCAAAAATTCTGGGGGCACATCAAGAACCTATAGCAGGTAAACATACTTATCGTTTCGGGGGAATGACTTGCCTTGCTGGTGATTTTTATGGAGATTATTCTTTCGACGAGCCTTTGAAAATTGGAGATTCCATCGTTTTTGATGATATGATTCATTATACCATGGTAAAAACAACTACCTTCAATGGGGTTAATTTACCTTCTATTGGCATCTGGAGAGAAAATGATACTTTTGATTTAGTAAAAACCTTTGGTTACGAAAGTTTCAAAGATAGACTAAGTTAGTATCCGTTATGTCATAAAAAAACCTGATGAAAATTCATCAGGTTTTTTTGTTATAATCAAGTCTTTAATAAATTAATACCCTGGATTTTGTGGAAATGCCGTAGATCCACCTTCAGTACGATCAATTTGAGTTTGAGGAATTGGACGAACTAAGTGAATAGGTTTTACGTTAGCAGCAGCTTGAGGGTTGTACTTTTGTACACGCTCAACGAAATTACCCCAACGTTTTAAATCTAACCAACGAGTTTGCTCACCTACTAATTCTCTCGCTCTTTCTTCAACGACAAGGTCAAAGTTCATTTGAGCACTTGTAACTTCCATAGCTGCTTGTTTACCTGGGAATGCTGCACGGCGACGAACCATATTAATGGCATCTGTTGCAGCTTGTTTGTTACCCGCACCCAACTGTGCTTCTGCAAGCATCAAGTAAGTATCTGCTAATCTGAATACAAAGAAATCACGGCTACCAGACTCGTAAGTCATATCAGGGCGCTTTGTGTCAAAGAACTTACGTAATGTAGGGAACAATGCTTCAGAATATTTGCTTGGTACTAATACCTGATACTTTTTCGTAGCTCTCTCAGCCTTTGACATTTCATAACCAGGAATAAAAATCGCAGTATCACCTGCTGCAAAAGTCACAGTTGCTTTTGAATCATCAAATGCTGTACTATACGTTCCTGGCTTATTTGAATACCAAGTATCCTTAAACGTTTTCTTATAACGTGAATCGTTTACTCTTTCACCAAATACAACATCTGTACAATAAGTAGTCGGACGTAAACGCTTAAATGGACGACCATTCGCGATATCACGTTGCATACCTGCTTGTACGTCATACTGCATACCATAAAGCAAGTGTAGGTTGTTACCACCATTCACCGAACCTGTATTATTTGTCAAGTTTGTCAAAAGGTCTGATGTATATTGTACGGCAAAAACGATTTCAGTATTTCTCTGATTGTTTTCATCAAATACGCTTGCAAAATCATCTAATAATTTAAATCCGTAGTTAGTTACTACACTAGAACACAACGTAGCAGCTTTAGAAAAATCATCAGCAGCTTTTTGTGCAGAATATGCTTTTGCTAAATAAACTTTTGCCAAAGCCATTTCAGCCGCTGGTTTTATCGCTCTTCCGTATTGAGTAGAAGTATTAGGTAAATCTACAATCGCCTCGGTAAAGTCTTTGATAATCGCAGTATACATTTCAGCTTCAGTAGCTCTTTTTGTTGTTTTAGATGGAGCCAACGTTTCTGTTAATCTCAAATCAACGCCACCCCACTGTTGAAACAAAATGAAATAATATTGTGCTCTCAAGAATTTAGCTTCAGCTACTCTTATTTTTTTAGTAGCATCGGCTAATGTTGAAGCTGGCGCTCTACCAATGATGGCATTACAAGTGTTGATACCACGATAAAGTTCATCCCAAGTATTTCCAATATAATCTACGGTTGGGTTAAGTTGAGTATCATAAAAGTGGAATCCTTTATAACCTCCATCGGCTCCTGTAGCGTAAATATCAGTACCATACTCAGTCATAGTTAAACCTTGTTGTGTACCATAATAGTATCTAAGGGTTGAATATGCTGCATTTACTCCATCTTCAAAACCTTTTGGAGTATTCATGTAGTCATTACCAATACCAGAAACCACTTTTTCATCCAATAAATCAGAACAAGATTGCGCAGAAAGCATTAAAGCGGCAATACCTAAGATCCTTGCATGTTTATATATATATTTGATATTCATCTTTTTGTCATTTAATGTTTTTTAAAACTTCTTTAGCTACATGTTGTAGGCACTATACAGTACCTCGTCAGTAATGTTGTGCTTAAAATTTTACGTTAATACCTACTGTAATTACTTTCGTTGCTGGTGTAATGCTATTGTTGATTGAAGTTCCTGATGTTTCTGGGTCAACTCCATTGTATTTTGAAATGAATTTTGACCAAATGAATGGTTGTTGAATACTTGAGAAAAGTCTCAACGATTCCATACCTAACTTCTTAGCAATGCCATCTTTGAAAGTGTACCCAAAGTTGATGTTTCTTAACTTGATAAACGATCCATCAAAATAAATTAAAGTAGTATTGTATTGTGGGAATTCTTGTGTACTAAATGGACGAGGGAATTCTGCATTTGGATTGTTTGGTGTCCAGTAGTCAACTTTGATTTGTTGGTAACGACCAGCCAAAGCATTGTTGTCTTGGTGGAAACCACTCACAATCATTTGTCCGAAACGACCAAAGAAGAAGAACGACAAGTCGAAGTTTTTATACGTAAAACGGTTTGTTAAACCAGCAGAGAAATCAGGAACATCTGAACCTAACAATACTCTATCTGAAGCATTGATTACGCCATCACCATTTGTATCTTGTACTTTAACTTGACCAACACCTGCACCTAATGCATTTCCTTTGTCACCAGGATAGAATTTAGCAGCTTGTTCTGCTTCGCTAACCTGCCAGATTCCTACTTTTTTGTAGTCGTAGAAAGAGTTAAGTGGCTGACCAATGAACCATTTGTTACCAACATCATCTACAGCTCCATTATAAAGTGAAACGATTGCTTCTTTATTTCTAGTAAACTGGAAATCAGTTGTCCATTTAAATCCACCTGCTGTATTAACATTCACTGTTGTCAATCCTAATTCAATACCTCTGTTTCTCGTTTCACCAACGTTACGTGTTACAGCACCAAAACCGATTGAGCCTGGTAGTTGGTCAGACAATAATAAATCTGTTGTATTGGTTTGGTACAATTCTAACGAACCTTGTACTTTTCCTTTCCAGAAACTGAAATCTAGACCAATGTTCGTAGTCGCTGAGTTTTCCCATCTTAAATCAGGGTTACCAATAGTACTTGGACGATATCCAAAAGCACCCGTATTATCCCAAGCATAAGTTGTTCTTCCTAATAAACCTTGGGTTTGGTATGGCGCCACCCCTTGGTTACCTACTGCACCATAGCCTGCTCTTACTTTAAGAAGATCTAACCATTGAATATCCTTCATAAAAGGTTCGTTGCTCATATTCCAACCTAAAGCTACTCCTGGAAAGTTACCATATTTTGTATTCACACCAAAACGGCTTGAACCATCACGACGCAACGTAAGTGTAACTAAATATTTATCGTTGTAATCGTAGTTAACACGACCCATGAAAGAGTTAATCGTCCATTCAGTTAAACCACTACCTACACCCACAACAGTACCAGCATTACCTAAATTATAAAATTGTTGAGTTTCAGCAGGAACACCTTGAACGCTAGCATTAAATACTTCATAACGGTCTCTCTGGATTGATTGAAGCAATGTTACATTCAAATTGTGTTTTCCATAAGTTTTTGAATAATTCAAGATATTTTCAAGCGTCCAGTTGAACCCAAAACGGCTCTCATCACTTGCTTGTGCATCACCGCCTTTTCTTGCGTTAGTTTGTCCACCAATGAATCTACCCCAACGAGATAATGTAAAATCTGGACCGAAGTTTACACGGTATTTTAAACCGTCCAAGATTTTCACTTCAGCATAAATACTATTAAAGATTCTGTATTTTTTAGTGTTATCTACTTGCGCACCAGGAACAATCTCAGCCAAAGGGTTAGTCAACAAGGCATCATTTGTTGGTGCGAAGTTGATACTTCCGTCAGCTTTATAGGCAGCACCCAGTGGGTTTTGCTGGATTGTGAAACTATAAGGGTTTAAGTTTTCACCATTTCTATTACTGAACATCATGTATGATGACAACCCGATTTTCACTGATTTAGTGATTTCATGGTCGATATTGGCACGCAATGTTGTTCTAGTATAATCTAACCCTTCCGTAATACCTTTATCCAAGAAATATCCAGCAGAAATATAGAATTGTGTTTTTTCACTTCCTCCTTGAATACCAATCGTATGGTTTTGTTGGAAGCCTTTTCTAAGGATTAAATCTTGATAATCAGTACTTCTTCCTTCTGCCAAACCAGCTACTACGTTAGGGTCACCACCTAATACCGCAACTTTTGAATCAGCTACTGGGTCCGACTGCCCCGTTGGAACAATATTACCTGCTGCATTTCTGTAAATACCCGTAGCACGGTAAGACTCTCTAACATATTCCGCAAACTCAGGACCATTGAAAAGTCTCATTTTATTCAATGCTTCCGACTGACCAACGTACATATCATACGTTACAGTAGTTTTGCCTTTTACTGCTCCTCTTTTAGTTGTTACCAATACCACACCGTTGGCACCTCTAGCACCATAGATAGCCGTAGCAGTTGCATCTTTCAATACCTCAAGTGATTGAATATCATTTGGGTTCATATCTTCATAACCTGCTGATAATGGAATACCATCTACTACGTATAGAGGGTCGTTACCTGCATTGAATGAACGACGACCACGAATCAAGATTTTAGGCGTTGTACCTGGTTTTGAACCCGACTGTGACACGTCGACCCCAGCAGTTCTTCCTTGTAATGCCTGACCTAAGTTGGTGATAGGCATTTCAGAAATTTGCTTGGCTGATACCTGTGAAATAGCCCCTGTTAATTGGCTTTTCTTTTGTGTACCATACCCTACAACAACAACTTCGTCGATTGATTTGATGTCTGAAGAAAGCTTGATATCAACGATAGAACGATTGTTTACAACGGCTTCTTGGGTATTGAAACCGATTGCAGAGAAAATCAAAGTTGTATTAGTACCCACAGCAATTTTATACACCCCACTAGCATCCGTTGTTGTTCCTCTGCTTGTTCCTTTCACTGCAATTGTTACTCCTGGCACGGCCTGACCGTCGTCTGCCGAGATAACTTTACCAGTAATTGTTCGATCTTGACCAAAACCAGTAAATGTAATTGATAAGAACAGCAAACAAACTGCCCAACCTACATTACTTCTTAATTTAAGTAGAGATTTCATACTCATGTGTTTTTGATTTTTTTTAAATTGTGATAGTTAGTAAATAAATTTGATTGAATTAATTAATTATTGAAATGGATAAATTGATACGATTCCAGATTGATGCTATCTCATCTTTCGACAAGCTTTCGTCTTCATTTCGATGCAGGATTGACTTTGCTAGTTCGATTTCTTGTTGCTTTTGTGGGTAACGTTCTAAAAATGCTTGCCAAAATTCTTTATCTACTTCATGATTTTCTGATTGGACCCATTCAATAAAGCAACTGTCTGATAAAAAATCTTCAGACATAAAATCTTTATACTTTGTAAACCTCTGCTCAAACAATTTTATAAATATTTTAAGTAAAACTTGTATTATGAGCAAAAGCTTGCTTAATCGGTTTTCTACTCAATTATTATTATTTTTTTTAAAAATTGAACACATCTAATATTTAACAAAAAAAAGAGCCAAAATCGAGTGATTTTGGCTCTTTATAAGAAAAGTAGATTTATATCATGCTACAGCGAGTCTTTCAATGGCAATGTGTTCTTTTAAAATTTTTAATGCACCAAAAATAAGGTTGTAAACCGACTGCGGGTTAATCCTCATCATACTAGATATCTGGTCGGTATCCATATCATGAAAAAATTTCAAAGAGATGGCTTCACGCTGACGTTTGGTTAAATACTTGAATGACTCCGCTAGGGTATCACTAAAAGTTTGTTCTTCTTCAAAAGCAACCAAACGGTTTTCATGAGAAGTAATAAAATCTGGGTTTTCAAGATAATAAGCTTCTTGATGTTGAAAATGGCGTTGTTGTGTTTCCAAATGGCGTACCAATTTTCTTTTGATAGAAGCCATTAAGTAATAACGAATAGAAGTTGTTTCACCTAAATTTCGGTGATTTTTCCACAATTCTACAAATAAGTCGTGCAAGCAATCCTTAATTAATTCACGATCTGCAGTAATACTTGTACTGTAATTGTACAATAGACTAACATAGTTATGATAAATTGAAGAAAAAGCAGCGTGGTCTCCTGCCCTAAATTCATTCCATAATGCAACCTCGTCGATTAGTTTTTTTGTAGTTATCATAGATAAAATAAGAGTATCTGTATAATTTTCTCTTAAAGATATATTAAATAAATATCACTTTTCAAGGTTTTTTTTGAATATTTTTCCGTAAACGTTTACGGAAACGTTTACAGCAAAACTTTTATTAAAAAAGATTGAAATCATTAAAATTTATAGTTCTATACGTTGACCATTATCACTTTTCTAATCCATTAATCGCTGTAAAATATTCTTTAAGCGAAAAATTAAAAGCGAAATAGGATATTTCTAATTTTGAGCCTATTTTTAGAGCTTATTATTTTTATCACAAACAAAAATCAACCAAACATGAAAAAACTTTTTATTACCCTCATTAACATATTACTGTTGGGGTCAATAGTTCATGCTCAAACACAATTTTCCCCTCGTAATGGTGTGCAGGACGAAAGGCTAAACCTTTTTGCCTTCACCAACGCAACAATTGTGGTAGACGCTAATACTACTATTGAGGGAGCAACATTATTAATTCGTGGTTCAGTGATTGAAGCAGTTGGCAAAGGAATCGTTATTCCTAGTGGAACCACCGTGACAGATTTGAAAGGCAAAAGAATTTATCCTTCCTTAGTAGAGGCATATTCAAATTATGGATTACCAGAAATTAAAAATGAAGGCGGAAGAGGTTTTAGAGCTGACCCTCAGTTTGAATCAAAGAAAAAAGGTGCTTATAACTGGAATCAGGCAGTTTTACCAGAAGTAGATGCTGCCAGTGTTTTTTCAATCAACGCTCCTGCTGCTGACGAACTACGTAAAGCAGGATTTGGCTCAGCAGTTAGCCATGTTCAAGACGGAATCGTAAGGGGAACGTCAGCATTTGTTACGTTGGGTGACGGTCGCGACCAAGATGCTTTATTGAAAAGCAAAGTTTCGGCTCATTATTCTTTCTCTAAGGGTACTTCTACCCAAGATTATCCCAACTCAATGATGGGGTCGGTAGCATTACTTCGCCAGACGTACCTTGATGCAGACTGGTTTAAGAAATCAAAAAACAAAGTTGAGTTTAATATTTCTTTAGATGCTTTCAATGCCAACCAAGGTATTCCACAGGTATTTGAGGTAGGCGATAAATTAGGAATATTACGTGCTAATAAAATTGCTAAAGAATTTGGTGTACAGTATATCATTAAAGGAATGGGCGACGAGTACCAACGCCTTGATGAAGTAAAAGCAACAGGTGCTACATTGATTTTACCATTAAACTACCCAACAACACCAGATGTTGAAGACCCTTATGATGCTTCGGTGGTTTCTTTAGCTGAAATGAAACACTGGGAGATGGCGCCTGCCAATGCTAGTCTTTTATCAAAAGCAGGTGTAAATTTTGTTTTTACAACATCTAACTTAAAATCGAAAGCAGATTTTATTGCCAACCTCCGCAAAGCCATTGAATATGGTTTAGATGAAAAAGTAGCTTTAGCAGCCATTACTTCAACACCTGCACAATTGATGAAGGTGGATAACTTGGTAGGTTCATTGAAAGCAGGTATGTTGGCCAATTTCTTGATTACTTCTGATAATCTTTTCAAAGACGGTAACGTAATCTATGAAAACTGGGTAAAAGGTAAGCGTTATGTAGTTTCAAACATGAACATCATCGATGTTCGTGCGAACTATGACTTGACAGTTGGTAACAAAGGTGGAATGAAATTGAATGTAACAGGTAAAATTGACAAACCTGATTTCCAGATTGTAGTAACAGATTCAATCAAAGTGACTCCTAAAGTAACTAGAACAGGCGAAAACTTTACGTTGACGTTCAAACTAGACCCTAAAAAAGATAAAGGTGATACCCGTATCAGTACTTACTTTGATGGAAAGAATTTTAAAGGAGATGGACTAGATGCTAACGGACAAGCGGTTGCGTTTGCCGCTACTTTCAAAGAAGCATTAAAAGAAACGCCTGCTAAAGTTGATACGGCCAAAAAAGTAGCTCCAGTAATCGGGAAATTATCATATCCTTTCACTAGCTATGGCACAGAAGACAAACCAAAAGCGGAAACCATTTTAGTAAAAAATACAACTGTTTGGACGAACGAAAAAGAAGGTATTATTGCTAATACAGACGTTTTATTACAAAATGGTAAAATTGCGAAAGTAGGTAAAAACCTTTCGGAAAGCGGTGCAAAAGTAATTGATGGTACTGGTAAACACTTAACCAACGGTATTTTTGACGAACACTCGCACATTGCGTTGTTATCGGTAAACGAAGGAACGCAATCAGTTACATCTGAAGTAAGAATGGAAGATGTTATCAATTCAGAAGACATTAATATCTACCGCCAGTTAGCGGGTGGAGTTACTTCTTCTCAGTTGTTACATGGCTCGGCTAACTCAATCGGGGGACAATCTGCGATTATCAAATTGAAATGGGGCGAAGCACCAGACGCATTGAAAATTCCAAATGCTGATGGTTTTATCAAATTCGCTTTAGGTGAAAACGTAAAACAAGCCAACTGGGGCGACCGTGCTAGAATCCGTTTCCCACAAACTCGTATGGGTGTTGAGCAAATCATGATGGATGCATTCTTGAGAGCAAAAGAATACGAAAAAGCAACGAAAGCAGCGGCGGCAAATGCTAGTCTTGCACCTGTAAAACGTGATTTAGAATTAGATGCCTTAGTTGAGATTTTGAACAAGAAAAGATTTATCACTTGTCACTCGTATGTACAATCTGAAATCAACATGTTGATGAAAGTAGCCGATTCATTAGGCTTTAAAGTAAATACTTTCACACACATTTTGGAAGGATATAAAGTAGCTGATAAAATGAAAGCACACGGTGCGAATGCTTCTACGTTCTCTGACTGGTGGGCTTATAAAATGGAAGTAAAAGAAGCGATTCCTTTTAATGCTGCCTTGATGACGAAAGTAGGTATCAATACCTCTATCAACTCTGATGATGCAGAAATGGCTCGTCGTTTGAACCAAGAAGCTGCCAAAACAGTGATGTATGGCGGTATGACAGAAGAGCAAGCTTGGAAAATGGTTACGTTGAACCCTGCTAAAATGTTGCATTTAGATAATCGTTTGGGAAGTATCAAAGTTGGCAAAGATGCTGACGTAGTATTATGGAACAACAACCCATTGTCGGTTTATGCTAAACCAGAAAAAGTAATCATCGACGGTGCTACGTATTTCGACCTTGAAAAAGACAAAGAATTACGTTTGCAAATCGCTGCTGAACGCAATCGTATTACACAGAAGATGTTGAACGCTAAAGCAGGAGGTGCTCCTACCGTGAAACCAGAAGTGAGAAGACCAAGATTATTTGTTTGTAATTCTGAAGGCGATTTAACGGAAGAAACTGGTGCGTTTAAAGAAACAGGCGTTTCGCAAGCTGAAGGTCATGACCATGATTAATAGTTGTGATTGAGTGAGTGGTGAATGAGTGATTAAAATCATTTTTAGCATTTACTCATAAACTTTAAACTCATGAACTCATAGACTTGACTTAAAACATTTTTTCAAAAGAACAGACAATGAAAAACATAAAATACATATATAGCATAGTTTGCTTATTGTTGGCAAATACTATGTTTGCCCAAAACCAAGCTGCAGGTTCACCCCAAACCAAAGCTATCGCCCTGACAGGAGCGACGATTCATACGGCTGCAGGTAAAGTAATTCAAAACGGTGTAATCGTTTTTGATAAAGGAATCATCACAGCCATTGGTGATGCTAGTACGTCTTTCAACAAAGCTAATACTGAAGTGATTGATGTAACAGGCAAAAGCGTTTATCCAGGGTTGATTTCTCCTGCTAATCAGTTAGGAATGATTGAAATTGAAGCAGTACGTGCGACTGACGACCAAGCTGAGATTGGGCCAATCAACCCACACGTTCGTGCGTTGGTGGCTTATAATACAGATTCAGAATTGATTCCTACGGTAAGAAGTAACGGCGTTTTATTGACACAGGCAACACCACAAGGTGATGTTATCACAGGGATGTCATCAATTATGCAATTAGATGGTTGGAACTGGGAAGATGCCGTTTTGAAGAAAGATGATGGTGTCCATATCAACTGGATTGGTTATTTCAAACGTGAATTTGATTTCTCTACTTTTACAGCCACTACTAAAAAGAACGACAAAAGAGATGAGTTGTTGAGAGAATTAGACAAAACCTTTGATGATGCGATTGCGTATGCACAAATCAAAAGTCCTGCGGTAATCAATGTAAAAATGGAAGCGATGAAAGGATTGTTTGATGGTTCAAAAAATCTATACATCTCTGCTGACTATGGTAAGGAAATCATCGAAGCAGTACAGTTTGCTAAAGCAAAAGGTGTTAAGAAAATCGTCATTATTGGTGGTGAAGAATCATTGTTAGCGGCTGATTTCTTGAAAGAAAACAATGTACCTGTTATCGTTGGTACAACACACCGTTTGCCTAATAAAGTAGACGATGACACTGATTTGCCTTATAAATTGCCTCAGTTATTACAGCAAAAAGGAGTTTTGGTAGGGTTAGCTTACATTGGTCTGAACTGGAGAACACGTAATTTACCTTTCGTGGCTGGTACAGTAGCAGGACATGGCATGGACAAAGAAGATGCATTAAAACTTATCACTGCCAATAATGCAAAAATCTTAGGAATTGATAAATTGGTAGGTACTTTAGAAGTGGGCAAACACGCTACTTTAATCGTATCTGCTGGTGATGTATTGGATATGCGTACTGCGAAAGTAGAACAAGCATTTATACAAGGTCGCAAGATAGATTTGGACGACAAACAAAAACGTTTGTACAAAAAATATGCTGAGAAGTATGGGACGAAGTAGTATTTTTTGATTGAAATAAAGGCTCTTTCTATTATCGGGAAGAGCCTTTATTTTTTAAATATTACCTATTTCCAACTAGTACTGCGTAATATTTTTCTTCTATACCTCAAGAAACTAGGGTTTTATGAGGTATAAAAGTCTTTTCTATCACTCATAACAAATAAGTTAAATCATTCTTCAAACCAAGCGTCGTGACACCAACATCACGAAGCTAGCTTTCAATCCTTATCTCTAGCGAGGGAATTAATTCCCTCGCTAGAGATAAAATTAAGATAATCATACACTTATGGATATATAGATAATTAATAGGACTTATGTCAACAACTAATAACAAATGATTTAAACATAACATGTAAAAACAGGCAAGGAATATTAAGCTAAATCCGTATTTTAGTTTCATTATCCACAATCAATCAAAAACAACAATGAAAGTACTGCAAGCGTTGCTCGTCACTTTAATTTTCACCCTTCCACTTTCAGCACAACAAGCAAGTCCCAAAGTATTAAATCATCGTTGGCAGGCCAATTGGATAGCACCACAACAGGTAAGTCTTAAAGATTTTGGCGTCTATCATTTTCGTAAAAACTTCGATTTATCACAAAAGCCTAATCAGTTTATTATCAATGTTTCTGGTGATAACCGCTATCGACTGTTTGTCAATGGGCATTTTATTGGTGCGGGGCCTGCCCGCAGCGATTTGATGCACTGGAATTTTGAGACTTTTGATATTGCACAATACCTAACGCAAGGGAAAAATACCATTGCTGCCATCGTCTGGAATTTTGGTGAGTATATGCCTGCTGCACAGATGAGTAATAAAACAGGATTTATTATACAAGGAAATACTGAACTGGAAAGCATTGCGAATACCAATAACAGTTGGAAGGTATTGCAAAATCATGCTTATAAACCAATTCCTGTAGAAGGTTCAAAATTACGTACTTATATTGTAGTAGGTTGTGGCGAAGAAGTGGACGCCACGAAGTTTCCAAGCAATTGGGAAAAACCATCATTTGATGATAGTCAGTGGCTATCAGCCAGAACCCTAGAACACGGTTATATTTCGGGTACAGGTTCAGGAGCAGAATGGTATTTAGTGCCTCGAACCATTCCCCAAATGGAGGAAATTCATCAAAATATCAATACTATCCGCAGGTTTGAGAGTACAAAAACCATTACCATGCATGATAATTGGTTGAAAGGGAAAGGCTCATTAACGATTCCTGCCAATAGTAAAACGACTATTTTATTAGACCAAACTTTTGAAACCGTTGCCTATCCTGAAATAATTGTAAGCGGAGGTAAATCAGCAGACATTACTTTTACGTATGCTGAGGCTTTGATTGATGATAAATGGGTAAAGGGAAACAGAAACGAGATTGAGGGCAAAAGAATCATTGGTATTCAAGATATTTTTCGTCCAGACGGGCAAGCCAAAAGAAGTTTCAAACCTCTTTGGTTTAGAACGTATCGTTACATAGAAATTACGATTGTCACCAAAGAACAACCTTTAGCAATCGATGATTTTTATGGATTAAAAACGGGCTATCCTTTTGAGGAAAAAGCAAATTTCACTAGCAATGACCCAAGCCTACAAGACATCTGGAAAGTAGGCTGGCAAACCGCACGTTTGTGTGCAGGCGAAAGCTATTTTGATTGCCCTTATTATGAACAATTACAATATACGGGCGATACCCGAATCCAAGCCTTAATATCATTATATGTTTCTGGTGACGACCGTCTAATGCGTAAAGCCCTGACAGATTTCAATAATTCTATGACTTCGGAGGGTTTAACCCAAAGCCGTTATCCCTGTAATACTCCTCAAATCATTCCGACTTTCTCGTTGTTTTGGGTATCTATGGCTTATGATTATTGGATGCACCGCAAGGATGATGCCTTTATGAAAACGCTTTTGCCGAATATAGAAAAAGTGTTGGGTTGGTATGAAAGGAAAATAGACCCTCAAAAAAATATGTTGGGAGCGATGAACTGGTGGTCGTTTGTTGATTGGGCTAAGCCTTGGAAATGGAATGCAGTTTCGGATATTGGCGGTATTCCTGATGGAGCAACAGATGGGAATTCATCTATTATCAGTTTTCAGTATGCCTATACATTGAGACAAGCCGCCGCTATGTTTGATACTTATGGAGAGAAAGAAAAAGCCATTTACTATCGTACATTGGCAGATTTACTATCGAAATCCAGCTACGAACAATGTTGGGATGCTACCAAAAATGAAGTGGCTGACACGCCTGATAAAAAGGCTTTTAGTCAGCATGGAAATATCTTTGCTATCCTTGCCAACGCTGTGCCACGTGCCAATGAAAAGGCTATTATGGACAAGATTTTAAATGACCCAAGTTTAACGCAAGCTACTTTCTATTTCCGTTTTTATTTAACACAAGCCCTCAAAAAGTCGGGAAGTGCTTCTTTGTATTATAGTACATTAACGCCGTGGCGAGATATGCTCAAGATTGGTTTAACCACTTTTGCAGAACAAGCCGACCCTACTCGCTCCGACTGTCATGCTTGGTCGGCATCGCCTAATTATGATTTTCTGGCGACCATCTGCGGAATCATGCCCGATGCCCCAGGTTTTGAAGAAATACGCATCCAACCTTCTTTAGGAATCTTAGAAAATATCTCAGGCAAAATGCCCCATCCTAACGGAGACATTGCTGTAAAGCTAAACCGCAAAGGCAAAACAGGTATACAAGGCGAAGTAATCCTCCCTCCTAACCTTTCTGGGAAATTTGTTTGGAATGGGAAAACGATTTCTTTGGTAGCGGGGAAGCAAGTGGTTGATTTGGAGTGAAATATAAATAAGTGTCGGGAGCTTTGTCAACTTTTAAAAAGCTGACAAAGCTGTACTAAACTATTATAACAATGGTTTATTAGAGATTGGAAGAAAAAATAATTCCTATATTTACAGTTATACAATTATCTAAATATAATGAGCAATAAAAAACCTAATCACCTATTCGATAGATTCTATGAAGTGATTTCTAACAGAAAAAACATTTTCTTCTTTTTAGTTTTTACGCTACCTCTTCTTTTTCAAAAATATTTTGAAGCCCTTTTTAACGAATATATTACTAACCCTATCTTTCTTAATCTAGAAAGTAATAAATATGTTGATATTTTAGCAATAATCTTTGTATTTATACTTGCTATATACTATTACCACAAGTTTAAAAAAGGATATGTTTTATCATCTTTTAAAAGCTGTATTATCTTCATTTTTACATTTTGGTATATAATTTATCGTATTAAAGGAGGGTGGCATTATCAATCTTTTTCATTCTGTTCATTTCTTTTCTATTCTGATATTTTTCTTATTATTCCTATTGCTTACATCTCTTTTCTATGTATAAATCGTAGTCCAAATTCTTTAATAATTAAAACAAATGAAGGTTTCCTTGTTGACCAATCTATCAACAGTCCAGAAGAAGACACTCTTGGAAGAAAAGAATATGCAAAAGCAATTGCTAATAAAATAGAAAAATCATTTCCAAGTGATGCTTTAGCTATTGCTATTACTGGGAAATGGGGTTCTGGCAAAACATCATTTATACAGTTAATTGAAAATAATTTAACTCAGCAACCAATAATCATAAACTTCAATTCTCGAAAAAATCATGATTCAAACAACATTATCATTGATTTTTTTGATGAGCTCGAAGCAACATTAGGCATTTATAATGAAAATCTAAGTTTTAGTATTCATCAATACCTCAAACAATTAACTACTGTTGACGACAACATATATTTTAAAACCATTGATTTTTTAACAAATACAATTTTTGGAAAAAAATCAACTCAAGATATGTTTAATGACATTGACAAAACGATTCAAAATATTGGAAGGCAAGTAGTTATATTCATAGATGATATTGATAGACTGGATAGTAAAGAAATTATTGAAGTAATTAAATTAATACGATTCTCTGCAAATTTTAAAAATGCAGTTTTTCTAGTAGCTTTTGATAAAAGCTATGTCATCAATGCGATAAATGAATTCAATACTTATGAAAAAGAATGGTTTCTTGAAAAGATTTTTCAAGTGGAGTTTCCTTTACCTACCTTTGAAAAAAACAGAATACAAAATGAATTAATCAAAAAATTGAAGACACAAATTGGAGAACCTTATCATCAAGAAATAGACAATTATTTTTCAAAAGGAAATAATCTAGATATATTTAGAGGTTGTATCTTAACGTTAAGAGATGTCAGTCGTTTCACTAATGCTTTCGCAATTAATTTTCTACAAGTCGCTGAGGAAGTATTGTTTAAAGACTTTTTTAATATGGAATTAATTAAACTCAAATATTTTTCAATATATGAATTATTATTTAGTGATCCTGATTTGTTTTTAAGTGATAGAAATGAAGTTAATATTAGAAAAAATCACTTTCTTTTGCTTAATAAAGAAGTCTTTGAAAAAAATATTAAAGATTTAAATATTTCCGACAGAGAAATTATAAAGATAAAAGAATATGTAGCTAAAATTTTCCAGCCTCCTCAGATATTCATAGAAACATCTAAACAAGAATTAGTAAATACAGAAAATAATAAATCCATTCGGCGTCCTTCAAATTTCATGATTTATTCATCAATTAGACTTACTGAAGGAGTTTTAGGTGAAAAACAATTTAAAAATGCTAGACAAGCAGATTTAGAAGTTTTTAAAAAAGCAATTGATAAATGGATTGAAGATGGGTTATTTGCTGAATTGCAATTAAGATTCGAAATTATTAAATATTACGATAATGATGATGATTTTTACAAGATTATTCATGCACTTTTATATTTTGGGTCGAAATCAAAACTATTTACATTGAAATATAGGAATTTTGACTTCCCAATAAATATAATCAATAAAATTCAAGATAGGTATCAGGAGATTAAAAATAAAAATTTAATAATTAAGAATTTTAAAGAAGCGATTTTAGAAATAATTGATAACGGTGAATATGACATAGAATTTAAATTAGTTTTACTAAAAGTATGTAATAGCGATTACCAAACTAACTTAAAGGCAAGAAATTTTTTTTTCAGTGAAAACATTCATTTTTTTTTATTGAAAGAAGAAATACATAATCTATTATATAAGTATTTTGTCAAATATGTAGAACGTTACAAACAATTTAGTAAAGAGTTTTGGGAGGTGTATTTTTTTTGTTCGTATTATGAAGAAAATAATACAAAAGCGGTTCCAACTATTAATGCATTCATTAAAGAATTTGCTATTAAAAATGACATTAAAGGCTTCTTTGAATTCATTATTCAAAAAAATAATTCAGAAAAAGGATATGCCCTTATTGAGCATGTACATACTATATTTCCTGAAAAAAATTCCTTATTTGAATTTATTAACTCATTAGAAGAATCTACTTTAAAAATAAAGCTTCTGGAATTTTATACACATTTGAAACAAAACAATTTCTGGTTTACTAGTTTTGATTTTGATGGGGAGTTAGATATTTAATAATTTTATCATTAGTAAATTCCATAGCTTTGTCAACTTTTAAAAGTTGACAAAGCTAAACCTCAACATAATTTCTAAGCAAGATTCTTCTTCAAAAACTCATTTTGAAACTTACCTTTTGGGTCGTATTCTTTTACCAATGCCTTAAAGTCATTTAACTTTCCGATTCGACCTTGCAAAACCGTTGCGTCCATTGTAAAGAGTTTTGCCCAATGTGGACGGGCATTAAAAGGTGCTAATTGTTCTTCAAAAAGCGGAAGGATGCCCATAACTACATCCACTTCTTGTTTCCAAGTAGTATGTATCGCAACACACGTTTGTTTGTAACAAGGGCTCATCCATAAATCATCTGCCTGAATAGCACGAATTTCTGAGATAAAAATATGCGGACTAACTTTTTCGTGTAGTTTCTCTATCGCCATCATGGCTTTATAGGCGTGTTCGATAGGGACAAAGTATTCCGACTGTAATTCTTTTCCTGCACTTGGCGTAAAACCCATTTTAAAATGCGGCATTCGTTCATACCATACGCCCGGTATACCCAATTGTTCTGTGCAGTTTTCTGCCGAAATTTCTTCTATCGGATGTAGGTTTTGTGTCGCTAATTTTGCACCAAATAATGCTGCTGGAATTTCCGTCGTGTCGCCTTCTTCTACTTTACTTTTTACCCATACTTCATTAATGTTTTTATTCTTCCAGTCGGTAAACAAGCTAACACTATAGCCACTAGACATGATGGTCTCGAAGTTCTTTTCTAAGGCACTCATCGGTAGGTTTCTATAAACGACCTGCTTCATTTTAAAACTCGGTTGCAATGCCAAGGTAATTTTAGTAATTACTCCCAACGCTCCTAATCCAACTACAGCCCCATTAAACTTTTCGCCATCTTTTTCTTTTGAAAGATTGATTATTTCTCCCTCGGCATTTACAAATTCAAAGGCAGTAACAGCAGTAGATAAGTTTCCATTTTTTACGCCTGAGCCATGCGTAGCAGTAGCACAAGCTCCCACTACTGAAATGTGGGGTAAGGAGGCCAAATTGTGTAAGGCATAGCCGTTTTCTTCTAAATAAGGGGCTAACTCTCCATATTTTATACCGCCTTCTACCGTAACAGTATTCTCTTTTTTATCTAAGGATACTACTTTATTTAACTCTTTTAAGGAAATCTGATTCTCGCTACTATCAGCAATCGTATTAAAGGAATGACGCGACCCTAACGCTTTTAGGCTATCGCACTTCTTTACAATTTCTTGTACTTCTTCTACATTTTTGGGATAATAGACATTTTCGGCACTGTATTCTAAATTTTCAGCCCAGTTTTTCAGATGCGTTTTTGGTTCTGACTTACAAGCTACTAAGCGAGAAAGCACGATTCCTCCTACCATAATTGACGATGTTTTTAAAAATGTTCTTTTTTTCATACGGATAAATAGTTGAGCTGTTTTGGATATTAAAGCAATATAAAACTAATTTATATTTCATTCCTAAAAACACAACGAAACATCAAACTTTACTCATTTTGATGATACTTATTATTTTACCTAATAGCTATTTTAATAGAAGGACATTGAACACAAAAAACCCCGAGAATATTTTCTCAGGGCTTTGCAGTAATATAAAATAAGTAATTAACCTAAATGGAGTGTGTATTAGTGAATATGTTCGTTTATTAATAAAATCGTTAGTTTAAACCCCTATCATTTGAGCATTTTAGGAGGAAATCTTAGCAGATATACGAAGCCAACACTGTTTTGGTTTTTTAGCATTTGAAAAAGGATGTTTACCTTTGAGAAAACATTCAAATCAATGACCAACATACCTAGTAAAATCCTTATTGTTTTTGTGCGTGTATATCAAGGACTCATTTCGCCTTTTTTCCCGAATGCTTGTCGTTATACACCAACTTGTTCACAATATATGATTGAAGCTATTCAAATCTGGGGATTTTCAAAAGGCTTTCGTTTAGGTATCAAACGTTTTTCATCTTGCCACCCTTGGGGTGGTAGTGGCTATGACCCCGTACCACAAAAATCTTGTTGCGAAAAAAAGGACAATTGATTTTTTAGGAAGTTTTTTATTTCTATTTTTGGTTTGAATCTATTCATCAAAACTCAAAATCATGCCCAAAAATCTATTACTTTACGCATTTTTACTATTAAGTATCTGTGCATCAGCACAAAGCAAGCTCCAATCTCCCGAAGAGTTTCTGAACTTTAAAAAAGGCGAACGCTTTCTAAGACATCATCAGGTAGTGAGTTATTACGAATATGTAGCTCGCCAAAATCCAAATCAGGTTAAATTGATTCAGTATGGTTCAACCAACGAAGGTCGCCCATTGATGATGGCCATTTTAGCATCTGCTGAAAATTTTGCACAGTTAGAGGAAATCAGAACCAATAACTTAAAGTCAATTGGTTTGTTGGAAGGAAAGCCTACTAAAAAACAACCTGCTATCGCTTGGTTGAGTTTTAACGTACATGGTAATGAATCATGCGGAACAAGTACTGCTCCATTTACCTTATACGAATTGATGAACCCTAGTAACGAGCGTTCAAAAGCTATTTTGGCCAATACTGTGGTTATCCTAGACCCTAGTATTAACCCTGATGGATACGACCGTTACGTAAATTTCTATAATCAAAAAGTAGGTGCGGTGTATAATCCAAATCCTGCAGCGATTGAACATGCTGAACCTTGGCCAGGTGGACGTTTCAATCACTATTTATTCGATTTGAACCGTGACTGGGCTTGGCAAACACAAAAAGAATCACAAGAAAGAATGGCAGTGTACCGCCAATGGATGCCACACCTTCATGCTGATTTTCATGAGCAAGGTGTAGAAAACCCTTATTACTTTTCTCCTTCTGCCAAACCATATCACGAAGATATTACTAGCTGGCAAAGAGAATTCCAGAAGATTTTGGGAGATTATAACAAACGTGATTTTGATAAAAATGGCTGGTTGTATTTCTCAAAAGAACGTTTTGACTTACTATATCCTTCTTATGGTGATACTTACCCAACTTATAACGGTGCCTTTGGTATGACTTACGAACAAGGCGGAGGCGGTAGAGGCGGTCTAGGCGTTACTAAAAGAGATGGCGATACGCTTACTTTAAAACAAAGAATCGACCACCACTTAAGTACTTCGTTTTCTTGTTTAGAAGCCATTTCAGCCAATGCAGACAAAACGGTTACTGAATTTATCAAGTTCTTCGATAATGCTCAAAAAACGCCAGTAGGTCAATACAAATCATTTGTATTTAAAACAAAAGGAAATGAGAGCAGAACACGTGAATTTTTGAATTATCTAGACCGTGAGAACTTCCAATATGGTATTGCGGGAAAATCGTTAGTGGCGGCAGGTTATAGCTATCAGGATGATAAAAATGTAGGTTTCGCTATCGACCCTGATGATATTGTGATTAATTTATTCCAACCTCGTTCTACGTTCTTAAAGATTTTGTTAGAACCAAAAACAATGGTTGAAGATTCGGTAACTTACGACATTACGTCATGGTCATTGCCATATGCTTATGGTTTAAGTGCTTTTGCTGTAAAAGATAAAATTACGCCAGCACCAAAGCCTCAGTTTGTACCTGCTACGTCAAAAATAGAAAAACCGTATGCTTATATTGTAAAATGGCAAGCATTCAGTGAGTTGAAATTATTGGCTTCTTTATTGAAAAAAGGTATCAAAGTTCGTTCAGCAGCCAAGCCGTTTGAAATTGAAAACCAAACGTATAACGAAGGTACTTTGGTCATTACTCGTACAGGAAACGAACGCTTAGGCGATTCTTTCGATAAAATTGTAAGAACAGAAGCTGACAAGTTTCAAGTAAATCTTTATTCGGTGTCTACAGGTATGTCTACTAAAGGGTCAGATTTTGGCTCAGACAATGTATCATATTTAGCACCACCAAGAGTGGCTATTGTTTCAGGTGAGGGTGTTTCTGCTACTGGTTTTGGTGGTACGTGGCATTTCTTTGATAAACAACTTGAATACCCTGCTACGATTATTGGTGAAAATACGATGGGAACCGTTGATTTATCTAAATATGATGTGTTGATTTTGGCAGATGGCCGATACAACAAAATTTTAGATGATAAAAACTTAAGTAAAGTAAAAGACTGGGTACGTGCTGGTGGTAAATTAATTGCGATACAAGGCGCGTTGAATGCTTTGGCTGGCAAAGATGGCTTTGATTTGAAACACAAGGAAGAGGATAAGAAAAAGGAAAAAGACAAGGAAAATGAAGCGGTAAAATTAAAGGTTTTTGGCAATGCTGAAAGAGAATCAGTTTCAGAAGAAACACCAGGAAGTATTTACAAACTTTCGATGGACAATACCAATCCATTGGCTTTTGGGTACGATAAAAACTATTATAGCTTGGTATTAGAAACAACTGATTTCCAATATTTAACGGATGGTTGGAACGTGGGTGTCACTAAAACCAAAGATTTAATAGCTGGCTATGTAGGTGTAAAAGCACAAGAAAAGCTTAAAAACTCAATGATTTTCGGGACACAAGATTTTGGTCGTGGACAAATTGTTTACTTAGCTAACGACCCTATTTTCAGAGGTTTCTGGCAAAATGGTAAATTATTGTTTGGAAATGCTGTATTCATTGTGGGAAATTAATTTTCTTCAATTCATTCATAAAAAAGCCTTTATCCGTGATGGATAAAGGCTTTTTTTATGTTAAATTTTCTTGAAAATTAATATGTTAGATAAAAACCAGTAATCAGAACAATCTATGAAAAACTCGACCATTAAAATCAATACCATTGATGATTACATCGCTGGTTTCCCTTTGAAGATACAAGAACAGCTACAAACCCTTAGGATAATAATAGCCGAAGCTGCACCTAATGCTGAAGAAGGAATCAGTTATGATATTCCTACTTTTAAACTTCATGGGAAATTAGCCCATTTTGCTGCTTATAAAAACCATATAGGTTTTTATCCTGGTGCTTCTGCTATCGAAGCTTTTAAAACAGCATTGGATGACTACGAGACTGCTAAAGGAACCATTCATTTTCGTTTCAACGAGGAAATACCCAATGAGTTAGTTACAGCAATTATACAGTTTAAGGTAAAAGAAAATTTAGCGAAAGCTGCTTTGAGAAATAAGAAGGAATACTAGCATTTAATTCTTAGAAATTGAACCTATTAATGAAAGGCCTTGTCTAATATTTAGAGTTTTATAAGTATTAATACCTACAAAATTAATTATAAAATCATTTTTATGTACTAATTTTGATTCATAAACAAGAAACAAAACCCACAAAACAATTCACAACTATCAAGCTATCTTAGGCTAAGAATTAAGAATGGACGAATGGTTAGACAAAAATTAAAACGAAATTTAAGAATTTCAAGGTACATTATCTACAAAGAAACGTTAGTCGATTACAAGGAAAATTTCTGGTCATTTATTGGTGCTTTTATTGGGATTGGACTCATTTCATTTTTACAAACCTTTCAACTTACTTCAGATGACAACATTTTTTTGATAGGTTCATTCGGAGCATCGAGTGTGTTGATTTTTGGTGCTATCCAAAGTCCCCTAGCACAGCCACGTAATCTTATTGGTGGACATTTGATTTCAGCGATTATCGGGGTAACTATTTATCAACTGCTTCCTAATATTCTTTGGCTAACAGCACCTTTGGCTGTTTCTAGTGCCATCGTGATGATGCAAATCACCAAAACGCTTCATCCTCCGGGCGGAGCAACGGCATTATTAGCAGTGATTGGGTCTGATAAGATTAAAAGTTTAGGCTATTTTTATGTGTTATCTCCTGTGTTTACGGGTTGTCTTATTCTCTTTCTAGTGGCTATTATTTTTAATAATATTACCCCTGATAGAAAATATCCTACCGATAAAAGATTTACGGATTCGTTGAAAAGGATGTTTATTAGAAGAATTAAAGAATAGATTTTAATTGAGATGAGGTATTGACATTTCAAACATTTCTATTAGCTGGTGACTAAAGTCCTATTGATTACCGATACATATCCATAAGTATTTGATAATCTTATCACTAGCGAGGGACTTAAGTCCCTCGCTAGTGATAAGGATGAAAGCTTGCTTGCTTCGTTATATTAGGAAGACGGAGGCTTAGTTTGAAGGATGATGAATAGAGTTTTACGTTTATACCTTCTTCAAATACACATAAAAGTTATCATCAATTTTTATGTCTTTAATTCCTTTCATGCTTTTCCACACTGTAGTGGGTTGGATAAACTGATACTTACCTCTAGCATTTTCTATTTTTATGGGCATATTAAAACCATCAATACAGGTAGTCCAGCGATAGGATACCACTCCCTTTTCTACTTTATATTCCAAAGTCGGAATTTCGGTATTTCTAAGGTATTGATCAAAAACTTTACTTAAATTAATCCCTGATTTTTTGGTAATGTAGCTCTCTATTTGCTTGGTATCTACTGTCTGGTGATAAAAATCTTTGTTCAGCCCTACCAAAATTTGTCTCCATTTTTCATCATTATCAATAACCTGACGGATTGTATGTAACATATTTCCTCCTTTGTAATACATATCTCCAGAACCTCCCTGATTTACTTCATAATCACCAATAATGGGTTCTTTGTTGCCAATTAGTTTTCTACATCCCTTCACATAAGTCGCTCCTGCTTCTTTGCCGTAATAATATTCAGTAAAAAGGTTTTCTGAATAATTCGTAAAGCTTTCATGAATCCACATATCAGCAATGTCTTTATCCGTAATATTGTTAGCAAACCATTCATGTCCTGACTCATGAATAATAATAAAATCCCATTTCAGCCCCCAGCCTGTTCCTGATAAATCTCTCCCTAAATAGCCATTAGTGAAATGATTACCGTAGGTAACAGAACTTTGGTGCTCCATGCCTAAATAGGATACTTGTACTAATTTATAACCGTCTTCATAAAATGGATATGGTCCAAACCAATGTTCAAAGGCTTTGAGCATCATAGGCACTTGTTTGAATTGAACTTTGGCTTTTTCAAAGTCTTCTGGCAACACATAATAGTTGCAATCCAAATCGCCTTTTAGTCCTTTATACTTTTCTGAGAAATGTACGTAATTCCCGATGTTAATATTTACGCCATAGTTATTGATTGGATTAGCAACAAACCAATCGAAAGTACTCGTTTCGTCAGGATTATCTACTACTTTCAATAATCGTCCGTTTGAAATATCCTGTAAGCCTTTAGGCACAGTAATAGAAATCAGCATACTATCGGCTTCATCATACATGTGGTCTTTGCATGGCCACCAAACGCTAGCGCCTAAACCTTGGCACGATGTGGTAATAAACCATTTGCCCTCTGAATCTTTCTTCCAAGAAAACCCTCCATCCCAAGGTGGACGACGAGCAACTCTTGGCTTACCTTCATAAAATACTGTGATAGATTCTGTTTTGCCTGTCACTTGCTTTTTTTGTAATTCAACAAAGAAAGCATTCCCTTCTCTTTTATATTTTAATGATTGTCCATCTTGAACTACCTTTGTGATTTGCATCGGATTTTGTAAATCAATCTGTATTACCTGCGCGGGCTTTAATACTTTATAGGTAATCAGATTATTCCCAGAAATAGTACTATCGTTGGGCTGAACTTTTACACTGAGGTGATAATATTGAAGATTCCACCAAGCTCTTTCGGGGGTAATGCTTCCTCTGAGCGAGTCTTGTCGAGTATATGCTTTTTTAGGTTGAAATAACTGCGAAAATCCTAAAAAGCTTAGGGTGCATAAGCATAAGGTAATAATGAATTTCATTGTTGTTTGTTGATTGATTTAGTAGTAAGATACAAGATATTAGACATTAGATGCTAAATACAGTATCAGGTTTTGAATGTAATATAAAAGATTCTTAAATATTGAGAAGAAAGATTAAATATTCTACTTATGTCTATTGTCTTTTATCTAATATCTAAGAATTCTAACCTACCTCCACGATATTCCTTTTCTTTTCCACAGTCAATTCTTTTGGGAGTGCTGCTAAGATACATTCTTTTAGGGCTTTTAGGATGCCTAATTTTGCAAAATTTTTGTGCGCTACCAAACTTACTTCTCTGACAGGTGCGGGTGATTTAAAATGACGTATTAATTTTAATCTTTCATCATCAAAATCCATGGTTGCCAGTTCAGGTAAGATAGTGATACCTTGATTTCTTTCCACCATCTTGCGAAGCGTCTCCAAGCTTCCAGCCTGATATTCAAATTGATTTCTGCCGATAGATTTACGCTTTAATTCACACAAATTCTCAATTTGCGAACGCAAACAGTGTCCTTCTTCCAAAAGCCATAATTCCTTAGGGTTAATATCTTCCGAAAGTGCATATTTTTTCTGATAAATCGCATTTTCCTTAGATACATATAAAACCAACTCTTCATAAAAGATAGGATATTCTACAATATTGGGCTGTTGGAGAGGCGTAGCGATTAAACCCAAATCAAAATCATCATTCTTTAAGCCATGTACAATTCTGTCGGTAGTAAGTTCTTTAATCTTTAATTCAACATTCGGATATTTTTCAAGAAAATTAGCTAGAAAAAGAGGTAATAGATAGGGAGCAATGGTAGGAATAACACCTAAACGGACTTCGCCCGTTACGTCATGCTTTCCAGAATTTACGGCATCTTTGATTTTATAAAATTCAGCAATAGTAATACGAGCCTGCTGAATAATTTCTAATCCAATTTGGGTAGTTACTACTGGTTGGCGACTCCTATCAAATATTTTCACACCCAATTCGTCCTCCAATTTTTGAATTTGCATGCTCAAAGTTGGTTGAGTTACAAAACAACTATCAGCAGCTTGCACAAAATTTCTATGATTCTCAACGGCAATTACATATTCTAATTGTGTAATAGTCATGTTATTAAAAGAAGTTATAAGGAATATCTATGTAAATATCAATATTATCAATTTGTTTACAAAGAGATTAGTGAGCAACTTTGTAAAAGAAAAAGAAATATTACTTTTTAAATGCAGTAATACTTAATTTCTTTCTAAAAGAACTAAAAATTGTACAATTTCAATATTTTATTTAAACAGAAAACAAAAAAATCATGTTATCATTAGGCTCAACATTCCCAAAATTCCAAAAAACAGCAGTAGTTTCTCTTGAAAAAGGAAAAGAATTTTACGATATCACTTCAGAAGATCACAAGAATGCTGACAAGTGGTTAGTGATGTTCTGGTGGCCAAAAGATTTCACTTTTGTTTGTCCTACTGAAATTGCTGCTTTCAATGCAAAATATGACGATTTCTCTGATCGTGATGCTATATTAATCGGTGCTTCTACAGATTCAGAATTCGTTCACTTAGCTTGGAGAAACAATCATGACGATCTTCGTGGATTAAAATTCCCTATGTTAGCTGATACTTCTAAATCTTTAGCTGAAGAATTAGGTATTTTAGAAGCAAACGAAAAAATCGCTTACCGTGTTACTTATATCGTTGACCCACAAGGAATTATCCGTTGGGTATGTGCTAACGATTTATCAGTTGGCCGTAACGTTGACGAAGTATTAAGAGTTTTAGATGCACTTCAAACAGACGAACTTTGTCCTTGTAACTGGAAACAAGGCGAAGAAACTTTATCAGTTTAATTTCCTAATTAAGAGGCTTTATTTATTTAAAGCCTCTTAATTTTCAACTCTTCAAATTAAAATCATGTTCGGAACAGTTAGTGAAACTAAAAATAATTTGTTGGCAGAAGTAAACCTTCCTTCAACATTTGAAAGCCTTTTCCTTGATCGCTTAAATTCAGCCGACCACCGTTACATCAAAGACCTTAAAATCAATGTTTCTAACGCTTTGAAAGCACAGACTTTGAAAGAGAAAGAAGCCGTTTTGTTAGCGTTATCAGTAGCTATCAACGAAAAATCAGGCACTTTGGTTACTGCTTTGGAAGAGCTTGCAAAAAGCAAAGGAGCAGAAGAAAAAGAGCTTTTAGAGGTTGCCGCTTGCGTATCTTTAATGAATGCTAATAACGTATTGTATCGTTTCCGCCATTTTATGGATAAAGAAACTTACAATAACATCCCAGCAGGTGTCAGAATGTCAATCATGATGAACCCTGTCCTTGGTAAAGAATTCTTTGAATTATTAAGCTTAGTTATTTCAGCCATCAATGGTTGTGAAATGTGTGTTACTTCGCACGAAGCGTCAGTAAAATCTCACGGTGCTACAGAGCAGCGTATATTTGATGCCGTTCGTTTGGGTGCTGTTATTAAAAGCTTTATTACTTTATTGTAATTGAGCAATACCACTTTTAATTATCCCGCTAGATGAGGGTCAGCGAAAGCTGGCTCTTTATTTTTTGCCTTTTCCTATAATCTGTTTGTTGATAATGCCTAACCAAACATTTCTGCCCGTACAGTTCCAATGCGTATCACTTTTCAGATAATACTTTTCAGGTGATTTTCTAAAAATCCCATAAGTATCGATAACAGGTACGCTCAAAGCTGGATTGCTTTGAATACGCTCTATTAAATGATTGTATTTTCCTAATTCGGGTGATTGAACACTTACTTTGTTGGGAATAATGGATAGATACACTTCATCAAAGCCTGCCTTCAAATATTTTTCTTTACTATTGTTAGCATGGGTTACAAAGGTATCAATCAAGGCATCTGTAACAGGGAAAAACGCAGAACGTCCGTGGGTACTATCGGCCTCCTCCATGTAAAATAAATGCTGTTTATCTGACGATAATATCACTTTAGGTTCTATCCTATCAAAGAAAATCAACGTCATTTTAGCTTTCAATTCTCTGAACCACAGAAATATATCATAATTAAACAAGGTATGTTCTAGACGTTCTTCTGTACCGGGAGGAAATATTACAGCGGATACTTTTTCCCAGCCACTAATTACTTTTTGACGAAAACTTAAGTGTGGTTCTTCAACATTTCCTACAGGTGTTTCACAACTGAAATTATCTACATCTTTTGAGAGATGTTCTTTGGCTGACCTTTCTACTGATTCCAAAATCAAAATATTCCTTTTAGTGCTATCTAAATGAATATAGGTATTTTTTGCCCAATGGATGTAGGTGTATTTACCAACATTAAAATCTGTTTTATTGACTCTCGCTTCCTCTGAAAAGCTATCTCCAATAATATACAAATGTACGTTGGAAGTATCGTTGTTTAAAGCTTGTGTATTTTCATGACAATTTTCTGCTTTTTCTTTAAACTCAGGCAAATATGAAAGGCGGTACAAATCACCAAACCGATAATCGTCTGGAAACAGTTTGGTACTCATGTAAATAGCTGGAAAGTAAGCTTGTAGCCACAAAAATATGGACAAAATGAGTACTGAATATTTTAAAATACTTTTTAACATAGTAATGAAGCTTTCGGATGTCGGATGTCAGCTTTCGGTAATCGGATATCGGATTTCAGCTTTTGGGTTTCGGATGTCGGTCGTCAGCGTTCAGTTATCGGATTAATAAAAGCTGACTTCTGAAAGCCAAAGTCCGATAGCTAAAAAAACCGAAAGCCGACTGCCGAAATCTGAAAGCCCTCTTAAAGTTATCGGATTAATAAAAGCTGACTTCTGAAAGCCAAAGTCCGATAGCTAAAAAAACCGAAAGCCGATGACTAATAGCCGACAGCTACTCTAAAATTGAAAATAGATAAAATTATTGGTATTGAACACTCCAAAGTAATACACCAAAATCATCAAGACTGATACCAAACTATAAAACTTTATATTGCTTTGTGTATTGATATAAAAATACCTCAATTCTTTCCAAAGTAATAATATAATCAACCCCAACGAAAATAGCATTTCGACGTTATTTAAGGGCGTTTGTAATAAATCATTTGGCGAAGAAAAAGATATTCTCTTTAGAATCAACAAGGCATCCGTCATATTTTTTGCTCTAAAGAAAACCCATGCCAACATCACTAATATAAAGGTTGTAATCAAGTTGATGCCTTTCCCTAACGTATTTTGGGGCAAAGTTAATTTAGGGAAATATTTATTTCTAAAAGCAGCTATCACCAAGTATAGTCCGTGTAGAGAACCCCAAATGACAAATGTCCACTGAGCACCGTGCCACAAACCACTCACCATAAAAACCACAAATTGATTGAAATATTTTCGCCATTCCGCTACTCGGTTTCCACCCAAAGGAATATACAGATAATCACGAAACCACGTAGAAAGAGAAATATGCCATCTACGCCAAAATTCTGAAATAGATTTTGAAAAATAGGGACTTTTAAAGTTTTCCATCAATTCAAAGCCCATTACTCTAGCAGAACCCAAAGCAATTTCAGAATAACCAGAGAAATCGCAATAAATCTGAAAGGTATAAAAGAAAGTAGCGACCAAAAGCGATAGCCCATTTTTCTCCACAGGATTGTCATACGCAGCATCGACCACCATAGCTAGTCGGTCGGCAATTACCACTTTTTTAAACAACCCCCAAGCCATCATCATGAGTCCACTTTTTACTTTCTCCCAATTATACTGATGCTTTTCATAAAATTGATGAATCACATTCTGGGGTCTTTCGATGGGGCCGGCTACCAATTGCGGATAAAACATTACATAGAGGGCATAAATCCCAAAATGTCTTTCTGCTTTCTGGTTGCCTCTATACACTTCTATGGTATAGCTCATTGCCTGAAAGGTATGGAAAGATAGCCCAATGGGTAACAGAATTTTGAGGTAAGGTGCGGGGTTTCTTACATGAATAAAATGTAAGAGATGGGTAATATTGGTATTAAAAAAGTTGTAATATTTAAAAATGGCCAAGATGCCAATGTTGGAAATCAAACTGACAATCAGGAGGATTTTCCTACTATGTCCCTTTGATTGTTCTATATAAATCCCAGCGAAATAATCAATAATGATGGTAAAAAACAGGATTAAAATATAGATAGGTTGAAAAACCATGTAGAAATAACAACTTGCAAAAAGCAGTAATCTCCAACGCCCATTCCAACCCAAAGACCAGTAGCCAAGCGTAACGATGATAAAGAAAATTAAAAAATGAATAGAATTAAAAAGCATATTAACGAAGTTTCACCGACCAATTTTCAAAAGCAGTAGGCGTTGTGATATCAATGATTAATTTTTGATACGATTCTGAATAAGTAAGTACTGGATAAGACGTAGAAACCAGCGGCATTCCTCCTACGTAACTCCCATTTTCATCAAAAAAACGATAGCTTGTATAACTGTTAGTCAAAGCAAAGTATTTTCCTCCAATGCCTAGATTATAATATTTCAACCGTTTTACGCCATAAGTTTCTTCTTTAATGGTAAATATTTCACTTTCTGTTTTATCAAGCACTACTACATCTTTTCCATCCGTTTTCATAATTACCCAATCGGCATTGCGTTGGTCGGCACATAAAAAGAATTTAATCTCAATACTAGGTCTTAACAACTGTTTTTTCTCAATAATTTTTCCAGACAAATTTACGCTAAACAATTCTCCATTTTCGCTCAGGGCTTTTATTGAAATCTTCTCTCCAGAACCTTCTAATATAGCTGGCCCATTAAAAGTGCGGTTTAAGGCAAGCGGAAAACCATTAGGCACATTTCCATCAGCGTCTTGCAACGTAAGTTTGCCCTTCTTATCTAACAGAATAGCATATTCAACGCCTCTTAGGATAACCGTAGAGATAGGTAAAATATATTGTAATCCGCTGACAGGTTTATAATGAAGCTTTAAACTAAGCGAAGATTTATCTATTTTAAAAGACGCTGCATTGGCAGTAAAAAGTGTTGTATTGAACTTTCTATCTGTTTCTTTATCAAAAAGAATAAAATCACTCACCCTAGTGCCTGTATTATTGGTAATGGGATGTACCTCAAAACCTTCTGCATTTTTAGTAAGTAGATAGATTTTTGTAGGACAAGCCAATAATAACTGCTGTTGGGCAGTGGGCAATATTTTTACATTTTTTATCTCCCCTACTAATTTGCCAGCCAACTGATATGACCAAACAGTTTTGCCTCCTTTGATATAATGAATTTCATTATCATCATCCTGCACAAATACCTCTTGTTTTTTAGTGGAAGGATTGATTATATAAAATGGTTTTGCTGCTGAGTCTATCTTAATACTTGATAGTTTTAACCATTTATTTGAATATTTTTTAGATGACTGTGATAAAGACAAATTTTTAAAAAAACGAAGCAATGTTTTTTGCTGATTGATTTCAAAAATACATACTTGAATACGATTTAAAACGCTTTCATTCTCAGCAAATTTACTAGACCATGCATTTACCAATGACTTATTAAAGCCTAGCAATGCTTTATTAGTCTCTGTAATCAGCGTCAAGTTGGCAGGTCTACACTTTTTAATAAGCGCCTGATTCTTGGATGAATTACTCCAAACATCGCCTTTGCTTAAAGTAAGTAAATAGCTTTGCATAGCCGATAAGCTATTAGTCAGGATGACATTGTTTTTATATTCTGTAAAATAGCATTCCTCAAAACCTGCAAAATATTCCCCAAAAAGCATGCTTGGAAATTCCCTTATACCTAAAGATTTTATGGAATAACCACCGTATTCAACACTTACTACATTAGCATTTTTCTCTTTAGATACTTCAACTGAGGTATTTTTTAAGATATCTAACAGCTTATTATTTCTTAGGATTAATGCTTTCCCGTTGAATTTTTCATCGCCTTCATCAAAGCCTGTAAACACTATCCCGCTTTCCAAGTTTTGATAAATATCACTATAATTAACTTTGAATGCTGCCTTTACGGTATTCCTTAAGGTATTTAATTCTTTATGGTCGCTAAAATACTTTTTGAGGTTTTCTTCAAAATTTGTTTGATTGTCTATCGGGATATGCAATAAAAATGATGAAGTAGTCGGAATCATGCTCAAGGTCTCTATCTTTTTAGGAGTTTGCCCCTCAAAAAAATTATCATTTGGGCTATTGCCTATTGCACTAATAATAGATTTGTCAGATTCAAAACCAGAGAAATAATCGGAGAACAATTTAGTAAACTGTGTTGCCCCTTTATCTCTATGGATAGATATTTTATTGATAAATTTACTTATCGCATCCTTATTCAAATGCGTTGCCGTGGTTGCTATATCATTATTAATGCTAAGCACATTTGATATTTCTTTAATCCAAGTATTTTCGCTGGGCAAGATAGATTCTTCAATCAAGATACTTGACGAACTAAAAATCAAAATATCATTTTGGATGATAAACGACAGGACTGATTTTGTGGTAGAATCTATTACTTCTGCTATTCTATAGCCACGGGTGGTATGATAAATGATTCTACTACCAGAGATATTTTCTTGAAGCTTGGAAATCTCATTGACTAAAACAGCATCATTTTGGGTAAGAGGGAGATAAGTAATATAATTCAAGTCTGCTTTTACTTCAGGCAACAAGGCAAAATATAGCATTTTACCTTTCAATAAGTCTTTTACTTCATCTGTTGAAAGACCCATTTTCTTCAATAAGCTAAACTGGTTTTCAACCCGAGAAAGCAAAGGAATTTCAGCAAAAACGATTGACTCAGGATAGCCAGAAAGTTCATTGGTTTCTAATAATAGCAATGTATTATCAGGAACAAATCGTTTTAGGGTACTTAAATAAGGATTTTTCTTTTGAAAAAAAAGATAACTACCAATTCCTAAAATGGCTATTGCAAGGAAAAGTATTACCTTATTTTTCATAATGTTATCATTTTAATGGATAAAAAGATTTATCCAAAAACTGTTTTTACTCTCACTAATGCAGATGCCACCACTTGGTGCATATCATAATATTTATATTCAGCCAAGCGACCACCAAAAATCACATCTTTTTCTTCAGAAGCTAATGTACGATAACGTTTGAACATCTCAGTATTCTTATCATCATTAATTGGATAATAAGCCTCCATACCCGAAGTCCATTCACATGGATATTCTTTGGTAATAACTGTTTTGGGCTGTTTACCAAATTCAAAATGCTTGTGTTCAATAACCCTTGTGTAAGGAATATGAGCTTCGGTATAATTTACAACGGCATTACCTTGATAATTTTCTTGATTAACTACCTCATTATCAAAACGCAAGCTTCTGTACTCTAATTTACCAAAACAATAACCATAATATTCGTCGATATGACCCGTAAAAACAATTTTATCTGCAATTTCTTTAAATGCTTCTTGATTTTCGAAATAATCGGTTGATGTTCTTACCTCAATATCCTTCAATAAACCTTCAGTAAGTTTATTATACCCACCAATCGGGATACCCTGATATTTATCGTTGAAATAATTATTATCAAAGGTAAATCGAAGCGGCAATCTTTTAATGATAAATGCAGGAAGTTCAGTAGCCTTTCTTCCCCATTGTTTTTCAGTATAACCTTTAATCAATTTATGATAAATATCGGTTCCGACCAGAGAGATTGCTTGTTCTTCAAGATTCTGTGGGTCGGTAATGCCCGAAGCCTTTACCTGTTCATTGATTTTATTCTGTGCCTCCTCAGGTGTTTTTACTTTCCATAATTGATAAAAAGTATTCATATTGAAGGGTAAATTAAATAATTCACCTTCAAAATTGGCCAATGGAGAATTGGTGTATCTGTTAAATTCAACAAACGAGTTTACATAGTCCCAAATAGCTTTATCATTGGTATGGAAAATATGGGCTCCATATTTATGAACATTGATGCCTTCTATTTCTTCACAATATATATTGCCTCCTAAATGTGGCCTTTTATCTATTACCAGACATTTCTTACCTCTTTTGTTAGCTTCATGAGCAAACACAGCACCAAACAATCCAGCACCAACTATCACAAAATCATATTCTTTCATCGTTGTCCTGTTGGTTCTATTTTAAGTTTTTGATATTATTATTTAAAGTAAGCCTGAAATTCAATAATTCATTGAATGATTGCCAGCACACTTTTAACAGCTTCATTTTTCGGATGGATACCTCACCCGTAGCTCTTTCTTTATGCACTATCGGAATATTGAATAATTCTTGTCCAGCCTTTTTTGCCATAATTGCCAGAAAAATATTCGGAGCAAAAGGGACAGGATTAGGCAATTGAGACAGTAATTTCTTGAGGAAATCACCCTTGATTAATCTAAAAGGAATATTAGAGTCCATGATAAAAGTACCATACACTACAAACATACTATATCTTAAGATACGGGTGATGAATAATCTGAAAGGGTCGTCGTGTCTTACTTGTCTATGCCCTAAGATAAAAGCAGATTGATGACGTTTTTCCCAAAGTAATTTTAAATCTTGAGGAATGAATTGGTCGTCCGAATCAGTTTGGAATACATATTCGGCTTCTAATTCAACAGCTTTGCGATAGGCATGCACTACTGCATTACCATGTCCTCCATTTTTTTGATGAACAACAATAAGTTTAGGATATAGTGGTAGCAATCCATCTAAAATTGCACCAGTATTATCTTTTGAACCGTCATTTACCACGATAAGCCTAGTTTCTTCTAACGCAAATTCACTATCTAAAAGATCCGACCAGATTTTAACTACTTCAGCCATACAATCTTGTTCATTGTAGGCAGGCATGACGATGGCTAATTTGATACTCATTCAGTATTTCGGTAAAAATAGATTTAATAAATTGATTTATAAAAGCAAAAAAAGCATAGGATTGAAAATTAGGGCTAGCGTTCAAACTACAAAAATATCGAAACATCGGTACAAAACCGATTTTAGTACAATACTTTATCGTTAACAACTTGATTTTTTGTACTTAATAGGTAAAATATTTCTTTAAATGGTTAATGGGCTTCTCAATAATGAACCAAGATAATGTTGCAATAAAAACTGTTATTCCTAAAAAATATAGGAATTCAAAACCTATATTGAGGGTAAACAATGGAAAAATTCTTTGAATTTTGTGAAGCCCTCTCAACACAATACTTGTCTGAGGAGTATGATAAAAGTTGTAAACAAAGTTGTGGTATAAATAAATACCATAACTTATACGTCCTAAGTATTGTATGACAGGATGTTCAAAAAACCATTTCAAAAAGCCTTTATATTCAGCAATTGCTTTGGCAATCAGGAAAAAACAGAAAGTTGCTCCCAAAAAACGTTCTGCTACTAACTTCCCAAAATTCTCTACCTCGCCTGTTGCCTTTTGTTGAAAGATGATTAATCCTACACAGATAGCATATGCAATAAAACTAAGTACGATAAACTTAGTATTGGCTAATTTATCATACACTTCATTCTTTTTGAACGTAAAATAGTATGCCATCAATCCTCCCAAACCAAAACAATCAAGGGCAGTAGGCATCAGCACATATTGCACTAACCAAGGTGTTCCATTGAAGTACAGCCATAACCGAATGGCAATAGAGATAACAATCATTACTATCAATAATTTCAGGTAATGACGCGTCGGTAGAAAAAGTATCAGATAAGGAAACACAAGATAATACTGCTCTTCTACTGCCAACGACCACAGGTGGTCTATCGTACCCATCCAATGTTGATTGATAGCAATATATAAATTGGTGCTGTAAGTCAGGCACCAAACCAACGTTTCACGAACTGGGGGAATATTAAAATAATATAAAGCAAAGATTGACAGAAAATAAATAGGGAAAATTCTGATGCTCCGTCTAATGATAAATTGTTTTACAGAAAACCAATGGCTTCGTCCTGTTCGGTCGTCTTTTAATTTACTTTGTATTAAAATTCTGGTAATCAAAAACCCACTTAACACAAAAAACATCGTTACACCAAGATGCCCTAAAGGAAGGGGATTTCTTTCTGCCATCCAATGGTCAACCAAAACCAACATAACTGCCAAAAAACGAATACCATCGAGTTGAGAAAAATATGTTTCTTTTTTTATTTCTGACATATTAAGTAAGAGTTCTGACTTGTGAGTGACCACTCACCTTCAAGCATCATGCAATTAAGCTAATAGTAATCTAAGCTTTTCAGCAATATTTTTTTCGTCTAATCCAGATTGAGCCTGATGGAAACCTTGGTCTCCATAAATGCCATCAGGGTATCCTTCTGCTCGTAAGCTAATAAATTTGTTCAATGAAATGCCTTTTTCTAACAACTGAATCGAAAGCTGTTGTGCTAATCCGCCAATACTTACGTGTTCTTCCACCACAAGTACATTTTTGGCTTCTTGTAGGATGTTAAAAGCTTCTGTATCTATCTTTAAGGGTAATTGATAGGCCGTAAATAGGTTAAACTTATCTTTGAAGTCCTCGTTTTGCAACACCTTGATGACATTCCCCACTATTGGTCCTAATGCAACAATACTAGCCTTAGCATTGTTTGGCTTTGTCAATAATTTTATTGAATCAAAGTTTTTTTCAAGTGAAGGCGTCTGTTTTCCAGCACCTAAACGTAGATAAGCAGGGCGACCTTCAGAAATAATCTGATTTACAAAAGGCTCTACTTCGTCTGAAAATGCAGGAATCCAACATTTTACGTTCTGCAAGCTACTTAGTCCTGCCAAATCTTCAATCGCATGGTGGCTACTTCCCATTATTCCGTAGCCATATCCTCCACCATTACCTACTAAAAATACGGGTAAATTATGCAAGCAAACATCGTTTCTAAATTGCTCCCAACAACGGTATACTACAAAAGGAGCGATTGAATAACAAAAAACCTTGAAGCCTTTGTAAGCCATTCCCGCTGCCAGACCAACCATATTTTGTTCGGCTACTCCAGCATTGATAAAACGTTTGCCCATCGTTTTTTGTAGGTTTTCTAAAGCATTATACCCCAAATCACCTGTAATAAACACCACTTTCTCGTCCTCGAGGGCTATCTTTTCTATGGCATCTGAAAATTCTCTTCTCATTATAGATAAAGCAATTTGTTCAATTGCTTAATTATTTTCTTTGTTCTTCTACTAGTCTCTTTATTTCTTCTGAAGTATTGTACCTTTTTACCCCTTTGCGCACACGAGTTCTGATGAATTTTGGTCTTTTCTTGGTCTCTTCAAAAATCTTAGCAATGTATTCTCCTAAAAAACTTATGCCAAGCAGGTTGATTCCTCCGAAAAACATTACTAAAACAATCACTGTAGAAATACCTGAGGGAGTATCTGGAAAGAATATATATTTTGCTAATATCTGCCAAATAATCCCTAAGATAGATAGCAAAGTCATGATTACTCCTCCATAAGACATGATTTCTAATGGCACAAAACTAAAAGAGAAAATCGCTTTTTTGGCCCACCAGATATTCTTACGCCAGTTGTTGGTGGATACACCAAACATTCTTTCAGGACGAATATAATCGACCCCTATTTGCTTGAAACCTACCCATGCCCTTAAACCTCTTAGGAATTGTTCGGTTTCAGGCAAGTTGACCAATTCTTTTACCACTTTACGGTCAATCATTGAAAAATCGCCTGCATCATTTGGAATATTGATGTAAGACATATTTTTAAAGATTCTGTAGAAGGTCTTATAAAAGAAATGTAACCAATCTGGCATTTCACGCTGTACCCTTACACCATAGGTTACTTCATACCCTTTAGTCCATTTTTCATAAAAATTCGGAATTACCTCAGGAGGGTCTTGCAAATCGCCATCCATTAGTACTACAGCATCACCTGTTGATATTTCCATACCCGACAAAAACGCAGCCTGTGAACCAAAGTTTCTTGAATGCGTAATACCTATTACATTAGGGTCTTTATTACAGATTCCCTCCAATACTTCTTCAGTATTATCAGGCGAACAGTCGTTTACAAAGATTATCTCATAGCGAACCTTCATTTCATTAAAGGTTTTCACCAATCGCTCATACATAAATGGGATAGCCTCCGCATCTCTATAACAAGCGATAATTGCTGTAATGACAGGGTTCAAATACGGGTTTTGAAAGGCTGGTAATACTCTTTCTTCGTATTTGATAATCTCTTGCCATTCAAAGTATTTACGTAAACCAACATTTAAAGGCGTTTTGGCTGTCCAGCCTAAATCATTTTCGGCTTCCGTAGGGTCGCCATACCACTCTGCTAAATCCCACTGGCGTTTTTCCATGCTTCCCCATGATGGCTCTTCAAGGATGTCAAACTCTTTTCTTGAGATTTCAACTAAATCTCCAATAGTTGTTTTGATACTACTAGCAATATTATATGATTTGCCTCTGATATCAGCAGACATTTTCAAGGCTCCGTCTAGGAAAGCCTCCAAACAGTCTGTGATATAAACAAAGTCTCTAGAAATTTCTGGTGAAACGAAATTAGGGAGTTTTCCAAACCTGATTTGTTCAATCAATTTTGGCACGAGTCTATCGGGCTCTTCCCAATCTCCATAAATAGAGTATAGCCTTAAATTGATAGCATTTTTCTGAAAAACATTCGCATAAAACTGAATAGCATACGCCGCAGAAATTTTTGATACAGAATAATGGCTGTTGGGTTCTAAAGCGTCACTTTCTTTGGGTGCGGTACAATTAAAGCCATATTCCGAGCTACTCCCCGCATGAATATAAACCATATCGGAGGTTAAATTTTCTAATAAATTAACCGTACCAATTACGTTGGTTTCGTAGGTAAGCCCTACATTATTTTGTTTAGAGTAAGCCCCGTAAGCAGCTAAATTGAATATTGTTCTAGGTTTATAGATATTAAATACTTCTTGAATAGAATAATTAGAAACAATATCACAATGAACGATATTTGCTGCTGGTACATTTAATAACTTCAAACGCCAAGCTTTCTGTGCACCGTGTGTTAAGGCATAACAGTCATTTCTAAGTTTAAAAATTTCGTTGAATAGATTGGCTCCAATAAATCCACTTGCACCATAAACAAAAATTGGTCCTTTAAGGGCTAAAATTTTTTCTTTTACCGAGTAGGTCATTTATTAATAATTTTCAATTTCCAAGAAATTTCTTTGAAATAATAAGTTTGTATGTATATAGTTGGGTAATATGATACTAATCAAAATACTTGGTTTGAATCTCCTCTTGAGCACTTTGGTATTGCTCAGCATTCATAGGTAAATAATGCCATTCCAATTTGTTTTCCATATACGATACTCCCTTTCCTTTCACTGTATTGGCTATTATCACTTTTGGAAGTCCATTTTTACGATTCTTTAAATAATCAATCTGTTGGTAAAGCATTTCAACATCATGCCCGTCGCAATCTATGACATCAAAACCTATAGACTTCCATTTTTCAGCATCCGCCGAAACACCTAAGACAGCATTGGTATTACCAAAACCCTGTAGCCCATTTTTGTCAATCATTACGATTAGATTATCCAACTGATTGGCCACAGCATAATGTCCTGCTTCCCATGTTGTGCCTTCGTTTGTTTCACCATCCGACATCAACACATAAGTAAAGTCATTGTTTTCTAATATCTTATTCGCTTGCGCTATTCCTGTAGCAATGGGGAAACCATGCCCTAAAGAGCCTGTAGCAAAAGGGATTCCTTTTACTTTATTAGGGGCTGGATGTGCTGGGAGATCAGTACCGTTTTTATAATAACTCTCAAGCTTCTCATCTGAAATATCACCGATTTCATGTAAACAGGCATATAGGGCGGCCGCTGCGTGGCCTTTTGAAAGAATAAATGTTTCATTTTCTTCTTTATGAGACATTAATGACGCAATCATTAAGTCTATACAAGAAAGCGAACAACCAATATGACCAGCATTCGCATTGAAATACATTTTTAAAATTTTCAGCCTAAGACTCCCCTGCATTTTCTTGAAGTCTTGTAATAATTCAACGCTATTATTGATGATAGTTGTCATTAGAACCCTTTGAGTATTTAGCTGTATAAACTTTAATCTAAAAAAAAATCAGACGAAGTTTACACAAAAATAGCTGGTTTTTTAAGCATACCCAAAGAAATACATTATTTCTTGGTTATCGTAAATTCTACTCTCCTATTTAAACGACGCCGTTCTTCGGTAGCATTACTAGCAATTGGGTGCGTTTGCCCCCATCCTTTCGTCGTAATTCTATTGGCTGAAATTCCCTTGCTAGTGATATATTTCTTTACCTCTGCCACCCTGCTTTCTGATAATTGTAAATTTAATTGAAAGTCACCTTGATTATCGGTATGCCCTTCAAATAGCACTTCTAAGGTCGGTATCTCTATCATTGCCTGAACTATTTTATCTAATTCTTTCATGGCCGAAGGTAATAGTTTTGCCTCTCCTTGTTCAAATGTGAGGCTATTCAAGACTCCTTTGTTTCCCACTTCCAAAGGCAATAAATACAAGTCTTTTTTGATTTCTTGGTATGAACTCGCTTTTGTCAAATCTATTGTTTCATTAATGGCTAAATAGCCCCTTGCATTCGGTATAAAATCTATTATTTCATTCAAAGGCAATACAAATTTGAAGTTTCCATTGGCTGGCTCATATACTTTCTCTTCTTTTTTAAGCAGTTTATTCCTTGGAATCATCGTAATGCTAGCCCTCACAGGCTGTTTGTCGGTACTCGTCAACACCCTGCCCGTGAATAGTGCCACGGGGTCTGGCTGTACTGTTTTAGGTAGGGTTAATTTAAAAATATCTTCCTTATTATTCCCATTAAATGAACATACATAAGCATATTCGCCTGATGCAGGCAAGGTAAAATACCCATCCCAGTAAGTGGTGTTCACGCCAGCACCCAGATTTTCGGGTTCTGTCCAGTTTGTCCAAGTATCATCCAATCGCTTACTTTTAAAAATATCGTTATCGCCATATCCCGGTAAGCCACGTGTAGAAAAATACAAGGTCTTGGTATCTGCGGCAATAAAGGGCGTCATTTCATGTTCGATGCTGTTTATCTTTTTTCCTAAGCTTTTTGGTTCAGTCCAAGTATTATCAATTTTCTTGAAAGAAACATACAAATCTCTTTTTCCGACTGTATTCTTTCGTTGAATAGACATCACCATGATTCTTCCATCGGATGATACCGTAAATTCAGCATTGGGACTTTGGTTGTAGAAATTATCTATTTTTACCTCCTCAGGAAAAGCCCAACCTTCAGCCGTTTTCAACGAACGAGATATTCCAGAAGAAAGCTTTCCATTTTCATGGTATTTATTCATCAACAAAATTTCTGTGCCATCTGTAGAAATAGCCAAAATGGCATTTTTGTCTTTTGTATTAATCGGCAAGCCTATATTCTGTGCTTTTGTCCATTTCTCATTTTTATCTATATTACTAAAATATACATCTTGATCTTTTGGTTTACCAAACAAGCTGACATAGTTTCTGGTAAAATAGAGGGTTTTGCCATCACTTGAAATCACAGGAGCAAATTCTTGATGTCTTGAATTCACCCCTTTGCCAAGGTTAGTCCTCACTATCTCCTTGGGAGCATCCTCCGCAATGTTAATTTTCACCTGAATGGGCTTAGCAGATTCAGAAATACCAATGGCATCTAATTGAGGTTGGTCGTTAATGTCTTTACTGTCTACAAATACACTGATGGCATGCACTTTAAAAGAAGTTTTCTCAGGCAAAAAAATATCAAAAATCTGTCCTTTTTCATGCACTCCAGTCGTACTATTCTGTACATACAATAAGTGTTCTTTCATCAAAGAATCAAAGCCAATTATTTTTGAAATGGGTGCGTCTCCAAAACTCCTTGCAATACATATTTGCTGAATGGCCATCAATGTATCAAAACTTACTTTGATATATTCCTGACCTACCTGTGGTTTTTTGGCAGGTTGCCATGCTAAGCCACTAGCCACAAACTGTGGCAAAACATTGGGTTTGCCTAATACTTGAATAGCCTTATTAGCAGAAGGCTGAAAAGGGATAGTATTCTCTGATGAAAACGCCAATACTTTACTAGCCCAAAACACTTGCTGGGCATTAATACTGAATGAAAAAGAATATAAAAACAAAAATATGGTCAAACCTTTACCTCTCATGAAAACCTTATTTATTCTCTTCCAAAAACAAAAACAATTTCAATTTGTTAAAATAATATAGCAATATAAAACACTTTTGAGCAAAAAAGGCTTTTTAAAACCATTGTAAAGAATAAAATCTCTTTTCATTAGCAATTACTAATGAAAAGAGATTTTATTCAACTGTGTAGAGATTTCTTAGTTCTTAACAATCATAAACTCTACTCTTCTATTAAATTTCCTTTTTTCTTCTGAATTATTACTTGCTACTGGACGAGTAGAGCCGTACCCTTGTGTCTGGATGCGTTTCATATCTACGCCTTTGTTAGCCAAGTATTTTTTTACTTCATCTACCCTTTGTTTGGATAACGTTAGGTTGGCATTCCAATCACCTTGGTTGTCAGTATGCCCTTCCAGCATGATTTCCATCGTAGGGTTTTCTTTCATTACTACTACTATTCTATCAAGTTCAGGATATGAGTTAGGCAAAATATCGAATTTACTCTGTTCAAAAAATACACTATTCAGCGTCATTCTTTGTCCAGCTTCAATTGGTAATAAGAAAATATTCTTTTTTATTTCTTTAAATGTATTCTCCTTTGAAAAATCTAATATTTCAGAGAATGGCATAAATCCTTTTTTGGAAGCAGAAATAGAGTACGTTTTTTTGGCAGGTAACATCAATTTATAGTCGCCCGTTTGTGGGTCGAAAGAAACACAAATAGTATCTGCATCGGTCAACGACTGAACCTTTATCTTCGCATCAATGAGTTTTCTATCTGCAAAATTATACACGCCACCCGTTAATTGAATAACGGTTTCGGGCTTAATTGACTCAGGCACTTTAAATTTAAAAATATCTTCATCGCCAATAGAATTTTCTTGAGAGCTATAATAGGCGTAATCTCCTAAGGCAGAAACGGAAAAATATCCATCCCATTCAGGGGTATTAATCCCAGCACCTAAATTTTCTGGCTCCGACCATTTCAGCCAAGTGTCATCCAAACGGCGTGTCACAAAAATATCACTGCTTCCATAACCACTTAATCCTCTTGTTGAATAATATAGCGTTTTGCCATCGGCAGCAATAAAAGGTGTGCCTTCGTCTTCGGCAGTATTAATTACTTTTCCTGCATTAACTGGCTCAGACCAAGTGCCATCTGGTTGTTGAAACGACAAATAGATGTCTTTCCCTCCATTGGTTTCTTTGAATTGTCCTGTTAGAATCAAGACCCTACCATTGGGCGAAAAGCTATATTCAGCGTAATCAGATTTATTATTAAAGTTTTTAATAGCCAAGGCCTTTGGGAAATCCCAACCTCTATCATTTTTGGTAGACATTGATACACCTTTCAACATTGAACCATCCTTTAAGTAAACATTATTCAATAGAATGGTTTTTCCATCAGGCGAAATGGCACAAATAGCATTGTGCTCGGTATTATTGATTGGAGCAGCCATCGGACGAGCCATACTCCATTTTCTATCGTTCTGTAGTTCTGAATACCAAATGTCTTGGTTTTTATCTTTCCCTAGGTTTTCGGGATGTTCCCATCGGGTATAATAAAGTGTTTTGCCATCGGGCGAAATCACAGGGGCAATTTCACGATAAGCTGAATTGATATTACTGCCCAGATTTTCTTTGAGAACGGCTGCGGGTAAATTTTTAGCCACATTCACCACTGCCCTAATGGGGGTAGTTGCTTGTGAAATACCAATCGCATCTATTTGAGTCCACCCTTTTGTGCGGGTAGTATTCAGCACTACTTTAATGCTTCTGACTTTATAAGGAGTAGGTTTTGACAGTACCAAATTCAGCATTTTACCAATTTCATTAGTTGGTGAGCTTCTATTAGTCCATAAAGTTTTTAGGATATCAAACTCATCAAAAGCTTCCACACGAATAATACTTCCCTGTCCATAATTCTCAGCTATAGCCACTTGCTGAATGGGCATAAGGGTATCAAAACTTACAATCAGGAACTCTTCTTGGGTATTATTTTGCGTGAGAGGTTGCCAAGCACAGGCAGAAATGCCTACTTGAGGCAATTTGCTTGGCTTTCCTAAAGCTTGTATAGCACGATTCTCTTTAGTAGTTTTTGCATCTGAATACTCAGAAGAAAAAGCAACTACTTTACTAGCCCAAAAGGTTTTTTGGGCAGTAGCAATAAAGGAAATGAGAAAGAATAATAACAAAAAGAATATTCTCATTATCAATGGTTTAATAAAGCGATTATGATTTTAACTGATAAATTTAAACGAAAATTGTTTTTTATTATTACTCTTTCTAAAATTTCCACTTTAAACCAACCTATTATTTGATTTTTTTAAGATTAGCTATCGTTTGCAGTGGGTCTTGCGCACCAAAAACATAGCTACCTGCCACTAGCGCATCGGCTCCTGCCGCTACCAATTTTTGTCCCGTTTCTTGATTTACACCTCCGTCAATTTCAATGATAGTTTTTAAGCCTTTTTCTTCAATCATTCTACGAAGTTTACGTACTTTATCGTAGGTAGCTTCAATAAATTTTTGACCACCATAACCAGGATTTACCGACATCAACAGTACCATTTCGCAGTCTGGCAAGATTTCTTCTAATACTGATATTGGGGTCGCAGGGTTCAATACGACACCAGCCAAGCATCCTAAATCTTTGATTTGCTGAATAGTACGATGCAAATGAGTACAGGCTTCATAATGAACAGTGATATTTGCAGCACCTAATCGTTTGAATTCAGCCAGATAACGCTCTGGTTTTTCAATCATCAAATGTACGTCCAGTGGCTTGGTAGCATGGCGATTAATGGCTTCGATAACGGGCATTCCAAAAGAAATGTTCGGCACAAAGTGTCCGTCCATTACATCAACGTGAAACCAATCAGCCTCAGAGGCATTTATCATTTCAATATCTCTCTGGAGATTTGCAAAGTCTGCTGCAAGCAACGAAGGGGCAATTAAAATATTATTCATGCATTAATAGCGGTACGTTTTTTCTTTTAAATCAAAAATTTCAATCAAACGTCCGTCTTTTTTCTTTAAGATTATTTTATTTCGTTCTTTAGTATTAATTTTTTGGATGTATTCCGCCTCTTTTGGCAAATACATATTCACATATTGAGCATCAGCGTTAGACTGTCCTTCTACTTTTCCAATGGTATCAGCCACATACACTGTTTCGATAAAAGAGGGATAAAAAATGGTATCTCCTGTTTGATAACGTTCTTCTAACGATTTTGCTATCACAGGATAAGGATTTTTATCTCTGGCTACTACTCTATAATTATATTTAATAGATACATCGTTCAGTAAATCTTTGATGGTTTGACCCACAAAAAATAAATGTGATAACAGCACTACGCCAATAAAAATATTCAAGGGCTTTAAACGCCATTTTACTTGTGAAAGTGCTATGCCTACAAATATAATGGTATAAGGAAACGAGAAACCCGAATAACGCTGGGTTAGTCCAAAAGTATGTCCATTCTTAAATGAAACAAGCACTAAAAAGATGCTTGGGAAAAAGCCCAAAATTGCTAAAAACACCAATAGTTGCTTAGAATATCCTTCTGTTTTATTATTCAAATTATAAAAGAACAGGTATGCTATTATAATACAATTGATGAGTTCTAAATATTGAAACTTTGCAATGGTATACACAAAAAACGAAACGATGTTTGCAATAATAACAAACCATAACCATTTTTTGTCTCCACTCAAGGTGAATTTTCTGATTGAAAATATCGAAAAGCCAGCAATCAGAATAGCTATCAATATATTTTTGAAACCCACAAGTTTGCTCGTCAAACCATTGCTAATAATGAACAAATCTGTAAAAATGGGTAATGCTTTCTTAAATACGTTCTTGGGCGTAGCAGGGTCAATCGTTCCTGCATGTGGATTAGGCACTAATCTGGCTTCTTGATAATATACTTTCGCCTGATAGGCGAGTGTTCTAAACGTGTAATCGCCTCCGCCGTAGGTAATCCAATAACCAAAAAGGGCAAAGCCAATTAATAAACTCAAGGGCAAGAAAAGCCATGGCTTTAGTCTCCTAACATAGATTAACACATACAATCCATGCGCTATAAAAACAGTAGCCGTGAGGAAATGAGATAATAAACAAATGCCTGATAGTAAACCATAAAACAGGTATAACTTAACAGGGCTTACTCCTTTTTCTTCCCGTTGAATAATCTTCAAGAAAATGTGTGTAGCCAATAAAGTAAAGAAAAAACTCATTGAGTAGTTTCGTGCTTGCTGACTGGTAGCAATAAAAAAGGGTTCTATTGCCATCAAAGCGGCACAAATCAATGCTAAGGCAGTTTGCTTAAAATGCTCCTTTACAAAAAAAGCTAATAATAATATGGTGGCTAGTCCCCACACTACCGAAAGAAAGCGAATTGAGAAATCGCTCAATCCAAAAAGCTTTGTCCACTGATGCAACACGACATAATAGGCAGGGCTATTGCCAATATCACTTCGTCTGTTGGCTTCAAAGTAATCTTGTATGGTTTTTTCTACCCAAAATTCTTTGGGCGTAAAAGTGGTTTTTCCGGGTGTTGCAAAACAGTTTTTTTGTGTGCTTCCTTCTATCGCTATTCCCTGACTTACTAATAGCGAGGCTTTTTCATCAAAAAAAATTCCGTGTTTATCAAGATTTATTACTCGTAAAACTAATGCAGTCGAAAGAATACTAATAAGAATAAATAGTTGAACAATAGTAAACGATTTAGAAGTATTTGTCATCAGAAGAGTAAATTTATTAATTTCTTGAAATCTTCATGGCAAAATTACCACTTATTCTACTCAGACACAAAGACAAAAGCAAAAAGCCTTGGAAACATTGATGAACAAAAAAGATAATTTTAGTTCGAAAATTTAAAATAACTTATATTTTGGCGGTAAATTCGATAAATTTTTAAAAGCTTATTTGAATGAACCCACAGGAAGAAATCAACCAATTGACAGACAGGTTGAATGAACTGAACTATCGATATTACGTCACTGCCGATTCAGAAGTATCTGATTTTGAATTTGATAAACTTCTTGAAAAATTACAGTCTTTAGAAAAAGCGTTTCCTGATTTTGTTCGTAACGACTCTCCTACTCACCGTGTGGGTGGAGCTATTTCTAAAGAATTTGAAGCAGTAACTCACCGTTTCCCGATGCTTTCATTGGGCAATACCTATAATGAGGGAGAACTGATTGATTTTGATGAAAGAGTAAAAAAAGGTCTCGACAACGAGCCTTATGAATATATTTGTGAATTGAAATTTGATGGCGTGGCGCTTTCTGTTTGGTATGAAAATGGCAAATTAGTGAGAGGTGTTACTCGTGGAGACGGTGTAAGAGGCGACGATATTACTTCAAATATCAAAACCCTTCGGACTTTACCCCTTAGCGTAAAGGCTGAAAATATGCCTGCTGTTTTTGAGGTACGAGGCGAAGGTTTTATGCCTTTAACATCTTTTGAATCGTTGAACAAAGAACGAGAGGATATTGGCGAAGCCCTTTTAGCGAACCCAAGAAATGCGGCCTCTGGGACGTTTAAAATGCAAGATTCTTCAGTAGTAGCCAAAAGAAAAATGGATTGCTATCTCTATCAATTTTTGGCGTATGACGAAGTTTTTAAAAGCCATGAAGAAAGTCTGCATTGGATGACAAGTGCAGGATTCAATGTTTCACCTACATGGAAAAAATGCAGTAATATTCAAGAAGTGTTTGCCTTTATAGAACGTTGGGATAAAGCACGCTTTGATTTACCACTCAATACAGATGGGATTGTTATTAAAATAAACTCTTTTGCTCAACGAGAAATATTAGGCTACACGGCTAAATCTCCAAGATGGGCAATTGCTTATAAATACAAATCAGAGTCGGCTTCGACAACGTTAGAATCCGTAAGTTATCAGGTTGGTAGAACTGGAAATGTTACGCCAGTTGCTAATTTAAAGCCTGTATTATTGGCAGGGACAGTGGTAAAACGTGCGAGTATTCATAATGCAAATGAAATAGAGCGACTAGATTTACACATTAGCGATACCCTCTTTGTAGAAAAAGGCGGAGAAATTATTCCTAAAATTACAGGTGTTGATGTTAGTAAAAGAGCTTTGGATTTTGAGAAAGTACAGTTTCCTACTACTTGCCCAGAATGCGGTACGCCGTTAGTGAGAAAAGACGGAGAGGCTAATCATTATTGCCCGAATGAAAAAGGTTGCCCTCCGCAAATTAAAGGGAAGATAGAGCATTTTATTCAACGGAAGGCCTTGAATATTGAAAACTTAGGAACTGAATCTATCGATTTGTTTTATCAGAAAGGCATCATCAAAAGTCCAGCCGATTTATATGATTTAACGAAAGAAGATTTAGCCAATTTAGATGGTTTCAAGGAAAAATCTATTAATAATATTCTTTCGGGTGTTGAAAAATCAAAGGAAATTCCTTTTAAACAAGTATTATTTGGTATCGGCATCCGCTTTGTGGGTGCGACAGTGGCGGAAAAGTTGGCAGTGTATTTTAATAACATAGACGCTATTGCTAAGGCTAGTTATGAAGAGCTTTTGCAAGTTCCTGAGATTGGCGACAGAATCGCCCAAAGTGTGGTAGCATTCTTCCAAGACGAGGATAATCAGCGGTATATTGCGCGTTTACAAGCCGCAGGTTTACAATTTATCCATGAAACTACCGAAATTGTTGTGGAAGGGAACAGTTTAGAAGGAAAAACTTTTGTAATTTCGGGAACTTTTCAACATTTTGAGCGGGATGATTTGAAGATAAAAATTGAAGCAAATGGTGGAAAAGTATTGAGCGGTGTTTCTGGAAAATTGAATTTTCTGGTAGCTGGTTCAGAAGCTGGTCCTTCAAAATTGCAGAAAGCCCAGAAATTGGGTGTTCAAATTATTTCGGAAGATGAGTTTTTAAGTATGCTGGAAGGAAAGCAGTAAGCTATTAGATTTGAGCGATGAGCAATGAGATGTGAGCGATAAGCTATGAGATTTTTTTATTAGCTTTTTTATTAATTGACTATTAATAAATTGTCCTCATTTTCAAATTATCACACTTTCAAATTTTCAAATTACCAGACAGACCAATAATTTTTTTAAATATAGACGATTGTATAATCGTAAAAAATCCAAAAATGAGACCAAAATTCCACGGCGTAGCTCCAGCTTTAGTAACCCCAATGTTTGAAGATGGAAGTATTGATTATGAAGGGTTAAAAAGATTAGTACAACACGTAAGCGACGGTGGTGTAGATTACTTGGTAGTGCAAGGAACCACAGGAGAGTCTGCTACAACAAGCACAAAAGAGAAGATAGCAATATTAGAATTTATCAAGGAACATAATACAAAGAATTTGCCAATCGTGTATGGGCTTGGTGGAAACAATACGCCAGAGGTAATCAAGGCGATTCAAGCTACAGACTTTACTGGTATAGATGCTATCCTTTCGGTATGTCCATATTATAATAAACCAGGGGCTCGTGGAGTGATTGCTCATTATTCGGCTATTGCTGATGCCTCGCCAGTACCAGTGATTATGTATAATATTCCTGGGCGTTCGGGCATCAATATGTCTGCTACTACTACGTTGAAATTAGCAGAACATCCAAACATTATCGGTGTGAAAGAGGCATCTTGTATCATCGAACAATGCATGGAAATTTATAAAGACAAGCCTGAAGACTTTTTATTAATCTCTGGCGACGATGTGCAGGCTGTACCTATTATTGCTTGCGGAGGCGTAGGCGTTATGTCAGTAATTGCGAATGCTATTCCTGCTCAATTCACTACGATGATTCATGCTGCTTTGGATGGTGATTTCGCGACTGCTCGTAAGCTGTTAGGGCATTTCTTAGCGATTGACCCTCTTTTATATGAAGAAGGTAATCCCGTGGGTGTTAAGAAAATCCTTGAATTGAAAGGAATCAGTGGCTCAGATGTTCGTTTGCCATTAATGAAGGCATCTGATGAGCTAGGAGAAAGAATGACTGTTATTTTAGAAAAAGATAATTTATAATTTATTCACTTTTAGGGTTACTAAATCTTATTTTTACTCAAAATTAAAATCACTTATGTTTGTTCACGTAGTAAATTTTTGGTTAAAGAAAGACTTGTCAGAAGCTGACCGTCAAAAATTCGTAGAGGGCGTAAAGTCTCTTGGCAATATCGAAAGTATTAAAACGTTTAGTGTAGGTCCTCCTGCTGCTACAGACCGTCCAGTAATTGACCGTAGTTATGATTTTTGCGAATTAACGGTTTTCGATGATGAAGCAGGACACGACGAATATCAAGTACATCCCCTCCATCTAAAGTTTATAGATGATTGTAAACATCTTTGGGAAAAGGTATTAATTTATGATTCAGAAAGTATCTAAGTGGACTAAGTTAACGCTAGGTTTTGTTTGTTTGACATTTTTATTGACTAATTGTCAGCCAACCAAAACCTTTCAGCCTACTTCTTACTATAGTCCCAACTACCAAAGTGGTGGTTATGACCAACATACAGGTTTAGGCTTCAAAATTCCTGACAAATATGCTATTGACGTATTGCAGGGTGATGAAAAGCCTAAAGAAAACTTTGAAGAAATGGAGAAATTGACCATTTCGGAGGAATTTCCATTGACAGCCAATCAGGAGTACAAAGGAAGAATGCTGAAAAGAGGAAATGATCAACAAGAAAAAGAAGCAATCTTAGCTAGAATGGTGGCACAAGCCCAAGACTTAGGCGCTAGCGGACTGATGAATGTAAACTATAAAGTATTTTCAACAGCTACTACGTCTGGTTATATTTTAAGCGGTACGGCTTTTAAATATGTGTTGAAAAGGAATGTTAGAGAGAATTAACTTTTTTTAAGAAAATAATTTCAAAGGCTTTCTATTAGCCGTTGACTTAAGTCAACGGCTAATAGAAAGCCTCAAATACCACTCTACTTATACTGCTTTCGCAAAAACTTTCGGGTTTCCTCCGCCCAAATTTCATATCCTTTTGCATTCATGTGCAGTTTGTCTGCTACAAAAATATCGGTCATCAGTTCGCCATTGGGCAAATAAAATGCTTTTTGAATATCTAAGAAATAAACATTTTTGTTCTTCTTACAAAATTGCTTTACTGCTTCATTCAAAGCTTTCTGTTTGTCTAACAGATGCGTTCTTGCCAAACTAGGGCGAGCAGAACAAAAACCGATTTTAGTATTAGGCAATTGTGTTTTTACTTTCTGGACAAACGCTGTAAATTCCCTGAAAATAGCATCTGGACTTTCGCCTGCACTCAAATCATTATCTCCTTCGTAAACCAACACTATTTTCGGTTTGTATTTGGTCACGATTCTCTCCAAGAAAAAGTTTAAATCGCTCATCTGTGACCCACCAAAGCCCCTATTAATTACAGGGAACTCTTTTAAATCTTCTTTGTAGGTAGTCCAAAGGCGAAACGTTGAACTTCCCGCTAAAACGATTTTGCCCATTGGAGGCATATCAATCGAATCTTTTTTCTCAAATGCCTGTATTTCAGACAAATACTTTTGAGAAAAAGTATAAAAACTTATTAATTGAAAAAACGCGATTATTAATATTTTCCTCATTTATTGTCTTCGTTTAAAAACCAATAGGTTTGATTACTCTTTGCATAATCTTACCAAACAATGGTTGCAACAGCACCAGCAGGTAAAGAAACCGTAGCTAGTTTGTCTGATTGTTTAACATTAATATCAACAGCTACTGTTTTGTCATTTTCAATAATCACGACTTTCTTGCCAGTAGGTGTCATAAAAGCCGCATTGGGTAAATTACTGTTAGTAGTACTCTGGATTCTTTTTGAACCAGTAGGTACAAATTTTGAAGCGTGACCTACGATATAATAACTCACATTACGGGTAATGCTTGAGCCAGCAATCGTTAATGCACCTTTGCATTCCGTGCATCCCCCAGGCGTATGTGGCTGAAAACTAGCATCATTCGCCAAATTCCATTCCAAGGCAACCTTACTCCAGTTTTTTACTGAACCAATAATTACATTTTTAATATGCCATTGTAAGTCTCCTGCGAAAGCTCCTTTTGATGATGTCCATTGCTCAGTAAAATACAGGTTTTTATTGGGATGAAGTGTCTGTACTTTTGAAAGCGCACTGATGTCTCCTGCATAGAGGTGAAATGCCGAACCATCGATGTATTGATTAGCATCAATATCGTTTAAGACATTTATTGGGTAATCTGGATTATCACAATTATGGTCCCAAACCACAATTTTAGTTTTAATGTTTTCAGTACGGAAAAGCGGACCTAAATTATTCTTTACAAAATTAGCTTGGTCTGAAGAACTCATTACCATACTCGGATTATTACCTCCATGCTGAGGTTCGTTTTGAAGCGTTAAGGCATCAATCGTTATGCCTTCCTTCTTCATTTCCACAATATATTTCGCTAAATATTTTGCATAAACTTGGTAATACTCTGGTGATAAATTCCCTCCGATTGATTTCCCGTTGGTCTTCATCCAAACTGGTGCCGACCATGGACTTCCCATAATTTTAATAGAAGGATTAATTTTGATAATCTCTTTTAAGATAGGGATAAGATATTCTTTATCAGGTGCCAAGCTGAACTTAGCAAGGCTTTCATCTTTCTCGCCAGTTGCTAAATCGTTATAGCTAAATACTTTTTCGTCTAAGTCAGAAGCACCAACGCTTATTCTTAAATAACTAATGCCGATTGATTTAGCATCCTTGCCAAACAATTCGTTTAATAAATTATTTCTATCAGCGGCATTTAAAAGGCTGATTAATTTCGCACTTCCGCCTGTTAAGGTAAAGCCAAATCCATCAATACTCTGGAACTCCTGCGTAGTATCCACCTCGATGGTTGGATTAGTACTAACACTTTTTAAGAATTGTACATCGTCTTGTTTTTGTAACAAAACAGATTGGTCAGAGGTAGTAAGCCAATAACTCAGTACTGGATTATTTTGTGTTACTGGCGTAGTAATCACAGGTTGTTGGGGCGTAATAGTAGGATTGAGCGATTTGCCATTGCATGCCCAAATCATGAATAAAATAACAGATTGAAAAACAGCGCGCATATTTCTGGGATAATTGTCTGAGACAAGACAAGTGAAGAGATATACTGCCAAATCGATTCTGTAAAACGAATCGACTTGGCAGTGATAATAGTTGGTTAATAAACATTAACCTTGGAAATTATTAGTAATTAGGATTTTGTTTGATTTTAGTATTTTCTAATTCTTTGAAAGGAATTGGAAATACTTCGTTTTTACCAGCCTTGAAACCTCTGCTCGCTAAAACAGTAGCGGCTTTGCCAGTTCTTACTAAATCAAACCAACGGTGTCCTTCGCAAGCAAGTTCTAAGCGACGTTCGTTAGCAATAGCATTTAACGAAACTGGAATAGAAGCCAATCCAACTCTTGCGCGAACAGCATCTAATAATGCTTGAGCTCTTGCACCTGTTCCGCCTAAAGCCTCTGCTTCCATCAAATAGCTATCTGCAAGTCTGATAATATATGAATTTTGTCTAAAGTTCAATTCAACATTCCCTAAACCTGTAGAAACGTCAGATTGCTTTGGCATAAACTTATTGATAAAATAGCCAGTATCCTGATAAGCAGAGATATAACTGATTTGTTTAGCCGCTTTCAAGGCCTTAGCATCCAAAATAGTAGCAGCAAATCTAGGGTCATCTTTCAAAGCATCGTATAAATCTTGTGTGATAGGATTGAATGCCCAACCACCTGAATAATACGCTGGTGCAGTAGAACCCGCTGGACGAGTCAAGGTTCTTGGACCAACCATTTGTACTACGCTATTTCCTTCGTCAGTACCAGCACCCCAATTGCCCCAACCTGCATTACTTGCACTTGTGTGAGCTACCTCTAAAATAGATTCAGTATTGAACTTATTCGCAAAAACCCACAAATCAGCAAAATTACTAAGCAATTTGTATCCATAAGGATTCGTTCCTCCCGGTGTTCCATTAACGATAGCTAATTGTGCGGCTGCTTCCGTCAATTTGTTATCGTACAAATATACTTTTCCCAATAAAGCTTGAGCCGCACCTTTTGTCAATCGTCCAGCATCGGCAGCAGGAACAGTAGTTGGCAATACGGCAATGGCATCATTCAAATCTTTTTCAATTTGCGTATAAACGGCAGCACGGTCAGCCTGAACAACATTGTAGATTTCTGATGAAGGAAGCGGCGTAGTAATAAGTGGAATATTTTTAAACATTCTCACCAAATTGAAATAATACAAGGCTCTTAATGCTTGTGCTTCACCTACGTATCGTGCCTTTAACGACGCATCCATTGGGATAGTAGGTAATTTTGATAGCAAAAAGTTGGCTCTAAAAACGCCTTGATAATAGTCGCTCCAAAAACTAGCTGGGATAGTCGTTGGGCTAAGCGTATAGTTTGAGAAAGTCTGTAAACCTAGTCCGTCTGTAGCACTACCACCCCCTGCTACGTGGTCATCTGAACCAGCATTCAGCATGGTAATCATGTTTTCAAAACCACCAGAGTTTTTTCTCATGACATCATACACTGCCACCAATCCTGCAAATGCTTCAGATTGATTGGTATAATAACTTGCTTCTAAGCTACTCCCTTTCGGAAGTACTTCTAGATAGCTTGAGCTACAAGAAGCAAGTACAGATGTTGCTATTGCGATAAGAGAATATTTGAATTTATTACTTTTCATCTTTGATAATTTTTACATTAAAATTTTAAATTAAGACCAAACTGGATTGAGCGAGCCTGAGGATAATACCCTCTGTCGATACCAAAAACATTGCCTCCAATTTCTGGATCATAACCAGTATATTTTGTAATTGTCAGGAGGTTTTCTGCTGTTAAGAACAATCTTAATTTTTGTGCTCCAATTTTATTAGTAATGCTACTAGGAAGGGTATAACCCAATTGAATAATTTTGAATCTTACGAAATCACCATCTTCTAAATAGAAATCAGAAGGCTTTCCAAAGTTTCCGTTTGTGTCATTATTGGTTAATCTTGGGTAGCTATTAGATGTCCCCTCTCCTGTCCAGCGGTTTAAAACTTGTGTTTGGTAATTAGCATTAAGAATATCTAAGCGACGAAGTCCTTGGAAAACTTTATTTCCGCCTGAAGCTTGCGCAAAAATCATACAATCAAAGCCTTTATAATCCATATTGACAGTTAAGCCGATGGTATATTTAGGTAATCCACTTCCAAGAAATTTCTTATCATCATCATTAATCGTTCCGTTTCCATCCGTATCAACCCATCTGAAATCACCTGGTTTAGCATTAGGCTGAATTACGTTACCTTCTGCATTTTTGTAGGCGCTCACTTCAGCAGCGTTCTGGAATATGCCAGCCGTTTGGAATCCGAAAAATGAATTATATGGTTGACCAACTTGTGTACGGGTAATCGACCCCATTGATTGAAAACCAGCAGCACCCGACGTAATAAATGAAATACCATTTCCTAAGAAAGTAACTTCATTTTTCAAGTAAGAAACATTACCATTGGCAGCAAAATTGAAATCACCAAAGCGTTTTCTATAACCAAGTTCAAGTTCAATACCTTTGTTTTCCATATCAGCCACGTTACCCACAGGGCTACTTGTTGCACCTACATAACCTGGTAAAGTAATGGTTTGCAAAATTCCAGAAGTCTTTTTGCGGTAAACCTCTAATGTCAACGTAAGGTTATTCAATAACGTAGCATCGATACCAATGTTAGTTTGTGCTGTTTCTTCCCATTTCAAATCTGGGTTTGAAGGAGCACTTGGGCTAAAGCCTGTGATAATATCCACTCCGCCTGTTCCATAAGTATAGTTTCTACCACCAACAATAGTAGATAAATAACCAAAGTTTAGAATGGCATCATTACCCGTTACACCATATCCACTTCTGATTTTCAACGTTTTAACGATACCATCTTCTTTCCAGAAATTTTCGTTTGAAACTACCCAACCAGCAGAGAATGATGGGAATATACCGTATTTGTTATTACCTCCAAATCTTGATGAACCGTCTCTACGAATAATACCTGTGAACAAATATTTTTCGTTGAAATCATATGTCAAACGACCAAATAAAGATGTTACACGGTGTTCGGTTCCTGTATACGCACTACCCGTTCTTTGGGCTGCTGGCAATGAAAAGTTAAATGAAGCATCAGGATAAGTATTCACTGGCAAATCAGAATAAGTAATGCTTGTCCCTGTAGTAATATTATCAATATAAAGCCCTTGACCTAACAATACACCGATGTTATGACTGCTAACTTTTTTATTATACATCACTGTATTTTCAACATTCCAGCCTAAGCCATTATTCGTTCCTCGGCTAAAAGTATTCTTTATTGCACCCGAAGTAGCACTTAAATAGTATTTTGGTGTAAAAAAGTCGCCTCCCCAATAAGAAAGTTTTGCACCAATCGTACTTTTAAATTTCAAGTTTGAAACTGGCGTAACTTCAAGAAAAGCATTTCCGACAAAATCATCAGACGAATCAAAATTGCCTAGTCTTACTTGCTGATAAGCAATTGGGTTTGTCATTTCCTGACCTACAATTGAAGATATTCCGTAAGGTCTTCCTTCGCTGTCTCTCAATACTGGGTTCGTCGTATAAATTGTTGAAGCTGCCGCTGTTGGGTCTGTTACAACTAAAGGAGTGATAGGGTCTAAATTGATTGCCGAACTCAAAGGCCCCCCAAATTCACTGTTGGTATTACCTAAACCAACCGTTTTTTGGTGAGAGTATGCCAAAGTTTGACCTATTGAAATATATTTAGATAGCTTATGGTTTGAATTCAGACGAATGTTATCTCTTCTGTATGAAGAAATGTCTTTTAACACAATCCCTTCTTGGCTTTGAGTGCCTGCTGAAAGGAAAAAGCTTGATACGTCATTTCCTCCGCTAATACTCAACTCATGGTTTGAACGCTTAGCGCTGTTGTTAAAAATAGCCGCTTGCCAATCTGTTCCTGTTCCTAATGATGAGGGATTAGGGAAAAGTACACTTCCACCAGCAGCAACAGACTTTTCATTCATAATCAGTCCATATTCCGAAGCATTCAATAATTTCAACTGCTTAGCTGGCTCTGAAGAACCTACAAAACCTGTATAATTCACGCTCAATTTACCCGACTTTCCTCTCTTTGTTGATACCAAGATTACACCTGAGGCTGCTCTAGCACCATAAATTGCCAATGAAGCAGCATCTTTCAATACTTCAATTGATTCAATGTCTGACTGGTTGATAAAACCAATACCGCCATTATCGATAATTACACCATCGATTACCCAAAGAGGGTTGTTTCCTCCGTAAGTATCAAAAGTAGTAAGTCCACGCACACGCACCGTAGAAGCAGAACCTGGCTGACCAGCATTGGCAGCAATCGTTACTCCAGATACACGTCCTTGAAGAGCTGTTTCGATACGTCCGCTTGGAACATTTTCAAGGTCTTTCGCTTTTACGCTAGAAATGGCACCTGTCACAACACTTTTCTTTTGTGTACCATAACCAATCACAACCACCTCATTCAAATCTTTGATGTCTTCTTCTAATTTCACATTCACCAAAGTAGTATTACCCACTGCTTTTTCAAGAGGCTTGTACCCAATAAAGCTAAAAATTAAAATATCATTGGGCGTTGCGTTGATTTGGTATTCTCCTGTTGCATTGGTAGTTGTACCTTTTGTAGAGTTCTTTACCTTGATGGAAACCCCTGATATAGGTACATTTGAATTAGCATCAATTACTTTTCCTCGTATCTCTGTCGACTGCCCAAAGACAGAAAGAGTACACATACTCAGCAATAATAAACATAAGTAGTTTTTAAATTTCATAAACTTTTTAAGATTAAAAATTTGGAATAAAATACCTGTTTTGAACAAACCCGACAGAGCGAATTAATACGTGCTAACGCTTGGGCTATTCAAAAACCGAGAGCAATATTAAAGACGAGCATAGGCATAACTAAAAAAAACGCATACACTTCAATTACGTTTGATTTTAAAAATCACTACGTTACCACTACTTTAATATTTACATCTATCTAGTTTTCAACACTTTAATCCATACAATTAATATAAATATTTGCATATAAAATTGTATCTTTGTAGCTACTTAGATGATTGCTTTAATTTATCAGTAGAAAACCATGAAAAACATTTCCTCCCTTATTAGGAGTTTAATAATATTATATCTTCAAATTGTTAGTAGTAATTTACTTTTTGCACAAGCTAAGCAAGAAGTAAATCAAGATAATTCTGTCAATGCCCAACCTGCTATTTTAAGTTTTGTAAAAAGTGATTTCAAAAGTGATTCGCACTTTAGCATCGGATGCGAGGCCAATGATGGCACCATGTTTTTTGGTAATTATGAAGGAGCTGTCAGTTATGATGGGAACAATTGGAAAAAGATATTTTTACCTAACAATTCATCTATCTATAGTCTAGTAAAAACAAAAAGCGGAGAAATTTATGCGGGAGGTTATAACGACTTTGGCACCTTAAAAAAAGACGTCTATGGAAAATATGTCTTTCATTCTATGGTCAATCAATTGAAATTATCTAACCGCAATTTTGAAAATATATGGAGAGCTAATAGCATAGGAGATTACATTATTTTGATGTCATACAACGAACTGATTGTTATTAATAAAAATGTAGCAACTATCATCCGTGCGCCAAAAACATTTGTGTATGGTAGCCAAATAGAAAATAACTATTTCATTCAAGACTATGAAAAGGGATTTTTGTCGCTAAATCTTTCAAGTAAGAAGTTAGAACCTGTTTTCCCTGCAAGCTATTTTAAAGACGAGGTTACTACAGCCATTTTACCTACAAAAGTGCCCGATGAAATATTGATAATGACACGTAGTGGAAAGATTTTTTTAGGGAATACACAAACCAAAAAGATAGCAGTTATTAAAGAGATATTTTCAGTAAACGATAATGACCAACTCAACTGTGGGATTCGGAAAAGTGATGATTTGTATTTAATAGGTACGCTAGGGTCAAAATTGTTGTGGTACGACTATAAAAGCAATACTTTGTCATACAATACTGAATTTCAGAATATTATCAAAAATAACCCTATTATCAATCTCTTTGTTACGTCAAAAGGTGACATTTGGGTATTAAAAAATAACGGCTTAAATTTTTTAATCTACAATTCATCCTATCAGAATATTTTTGACAAAGCCTCCATTTATGATATCCTGATTAAAAACAAGAAAATCTATTTAGCGACCAATCAAGGCATATTTTACTCGACTATTCCAGAAAATATTATGAGTAATAATTATGATTTTAAAGCCATCAATCAATTAAAAGGACAAACATGGACTATCCAAAGTTTTGGTGACGACATCATCGCTTCGCATAATATTGGTATTTTAAAAATCACGGATAATACCTATAAAAAAATTTCTACGCCATCTGGTTTTTGGAAAATAACGCCCATTGCCAATAAACCTAATTGGTATTTAGGGTCAAATTATAATGGGGTCTATTTGGTAAAAAAGAGCGGTAAGGAATGGTCTATTAATAGTAAAATTGAAGGATTTAATGAATCTACCCGTGATATTTCGCCAGATACCAGCCCCAATACTTATTGGGTTTGTCATGGGTATAAAGGGGTGTTCAGAATCAGAATAGATAACGATTATCAGCGTGTAGAATCCGTTGAAAACTATACCAATACCAATGGATTTATTTCTCCTTTTAATATCAATGTCCATAATTATGAAGGAAGAGCCATTTTTACAACCAATACTGGTATTTATCAATTTAATGAAAATACGAATTCGTTTGTACTCCATCCTACTTTAAATACAATTTTAAACCCACAAAAAAATACCCGAAAAATATTCAAATCTAAAGACAAAACATGGGCTATTGAGGATGATGAGTTAGGCTATTTTACAGAAAAAAATCCAGTGTTTGAAAAAAATACTTTTCTTAATTTGAAAGGAACATTTAATAAAGGCATGGAGGTAGTACTGCCTGTTGATAATGACAAAGTATTTGTTGGTACACACAATGGACTTTTTTTATATGATACAAAAATTCCGAAGCAGCAAAAACAGCCCCTTACTCAGATTAGTAGAATGTGTTATTTGATAGATCAAACAGAACATGAATTACCAATCAATCATACCAATAATGAAATAGATATTCCTAATGGTGCTGAAATCGTAAGAATTGAATTTGCTGTACCACAATTAATCTCCAATATTGGTGTTCAATATAGTTATAAATTGAACCCTACCGATAAAAATTGGTCTAACTGGACGACCAATTCATTCAAAGAATACACCAATTTGAGTCCTGGCACTTATGTGTTTACCTTGAAAGCACGAAACCTCCTCGGTGTTGAGGCAACCGAGGCGAAAATGATTTTTACGATAAAACCAAAGTGGTATCAAACTACTTTAGCCTATTTAGTGTATGTTTTTTTAGTCATTTTTGCATTAAGATATGCCTATTCGCTTATTAAGAAAAGGCTTGAAATAGAGCACCTTAAAACTAGAAACGAAATAGAAAAATCTAAAAAATTAATAGAACTAGAGCTTGAACAGCTAAAACTAAAAGAAGATAAAGCGCAAATTGATAAGTATACGGAAGAGTTGGATAGAGACATTATTATTAAGAGCAAAGAACTAGCCAATTATACATTAATGTTGAGCCAAAAAACGGAGGTTTTTCAAGATATAAAAACAGATTTACAAGAACTTAAGACTTTACTAAAAAGTGATGAATCGAAGAAAAAGTTATTGGATATTTACAAAAAGTTAAACTCGGAGAAAATAGGAAGTGATTTTATAGAAATTTTCGATGTTAATTTTGAAAAGGTAAACCATGATTTCTTTAAAAAACTAAAAAGTATTTATCCAGAATTATCTCAGCGAGAACTTAGGCTTTGTGCCTTTGTAAAAATGGATTTCAGTAATAAACAAATTTCGCCCCTTTTGAATATTTCAGCCCGAGGTGTTGAAACGGCTAGGTTGAAAATCCGCAAGAAATTACAAGTTCCCCATGAAGAAAGTTTAAGTGTGTTTTTGGAAAAGATTGTTTGATGATGTTGTATGGCATAATAAAACAAAACGAGGATAGTTTGATTTATCAGACTATCCTCGTTTCATATAAAAAAGCTCAAAGCTCACAACTGAAAGCTCAAAGCTAATTCTTACTCACTTTCTCATCTTTCTCAAAATCTAATGCGACAGAGTTCAAGCAATAACGTAAACCTGTTGGTTTAGGGCCATCTTCAAAAAGGTGTCCTAGATGTGCTCCACAACGACTACATAATATTTCTACTCTTTCCATGCCAAAACTATTATCGGCTACTTCCAAAATCGCATCTTTATGGATAGCTTTATAGAATGATGGCCAACCCGTTCCAGATTCAAATTTTGTTTGTGAGTCGAAAAGAGGAAGTTTACAACATACACACTTGTAAATTCCTTTTTCATGGTTTTTCCAATATGCTCCCGAACATGCTAACTCAGTACTTTTTCTTCTGGTTACTTTAAATTGCTCTGGCGTTAAGATTTTCATCCATTCAGCATCCGTTTTCACTACAGTAAATTTGTGGTGAGTAACTCCTGAAGACTCTTCCTGTGCGGTACAATTCGTTAATATTGACATGCAAGTAATTAATGTTATGATAATGATTTTCATTTCCTTATTCTATGTTTTAATGTATTTACTTTAATTACGAAAAAAGGAAGCATATAGTTTACGAGCTAATCTATATTTAACTATTATTTGTCCAAAACTGTCGGGGAGATGACATTTTTAGCGATAGCTCTAAGCTGTGAGCTATGAGCTATGAGCTATGAGTTTTTAATCTTGAGTTTAGAACTTATATATTATAGTTAAAGACTCATAGCTTATAGCTATCGATAAACCTTCTGCGAAGGCACTCTTGATAAAATCACTAAACCAATGATAAAGAAAACTGTGAGGAAAAGTACACTCATACGCATACTACCTGTTAGCTGATTGACCAAGCCAAACATAAACGTACCGATTACTGTTGAAAGTCGGTCGCAAACATCATAAAAGCTAAAGTATGAAGCAGTGTCTGTCGTTCCTTCTGGAATTAGTTTTGCATAAGTAGAGCGTGAAAGCGACTGTATTCCGCCCATTACAAACCCGATACCCGTTGCCAAAATATAAAACTGATTACGGGTAGTAACAAAATAGGCAGCAATACAAATAACTACCCAACAAACCACGATGATAGATAGCGATTTAGTATTACCAATGTTGCCAGAAATCTTCGCAAAAAGATATGCACCTACAATAGCAACAAGTTGTATCAATAGTACCGTTACAATCAATGCATCAGAAGGCAATTTTAGCTCTTCACTACCAAACAGTGCTCCAAGATACATGACAGTCTGTGCCCCCATATTATAAAAGAAGAAGGAACTTAGAAAACGTTTAGTATTTTTCAAATTCTCTAATTCATGAAATACCTTTTTTAATTCCTTAAACCCATTAAAAATCCAGTTGCCTCCATGTTTTTGAGCAGTAGTGTTATCGGGTAAATAATGAAAAGAATATTGAGCGAATACTATCCACCAAATACCTACAGTCAGGAATGAAATTCTTGAAGCCTCTCCCCCAGTAATGCCACCATACCATTCAGGTTTTAGCACCATCGTAAGGTTTTGAATTAATAATATCACACTACCGATGTATCCCATGGTAAAACCTCTGGCTGAAAGCCTATCGTATTGGTCTTCCGTAGCGATTTCGGGTAGATAAGAATTATAAAAAACGATACTTCCCCCCCAACCCACGATTGAAAATAAGAAAGCAAAAGTGCCTAAATAATAGCTCCCTTCCACAAAAAAATACATGAACATACAGCTAATAGCACCAAGGTAGCAATATAAACGCATGAACGCTTTTTTGTTGCCTGTATAATCAGAGATGGCCGATACTAAGGGAACAGAAAATGCTAGTAATAAAAAACCCACTGAAACTGCGTATGAATATAAAACGGTGTTTTCGAGTTGAAATCCAAAAAAATCTAAGGTTCTGCTTTTTGATGGCAACATTACTGCTGCAATAGGATAATAAATCGGGAAAATAGCGGAGGTAATGGTCAGAGAGTGTACAGAATTTGCCCAGTCGTACATTGTCCAGGCGGTTAAAGTTTTAGGATTATTCTTCATGGGTCGATTTAAGATATGATATACTCTGCATTAATTGATTGTAAGTATTTAGCAAATATAGTTGAATGTAATATTTTTTGCTTAAAAACCAGATTAGTCAATTCATTAAATTCACTAAAAATTTCTTCTTTAGTATGGGAAAATACTCCTTTTAGTTGTTTACTAGTAGAAAATACCTGTAAATTGGTCACTTTGTAACAAAATAATTTTATGTCACAGCAGTTTTTTCATCTTAAAACCCTGAACTCAACCATATTAATACTCGGATAGGAAACTTACATTTTGCGGGGAACATTATAGCAAAATGTTTGGAGGCTTTGTTAATCATCAAAATATTATTCAAAATAAGGATAAGAAGAATTATTGCTTCTATTAATTTTATCAACTTAGCGTGAAATATTTAACTATAATTCTTATAAACAAAAACAAATTATGTCACTTCAAAATAAAACCATTTTAGTAACTGGTGCAAGTAAAGGGATTGGTAGAGCATTAGCTTTATTGTTAGCCGATAAAGGGGTAAACTTGAGTTTAGTAGCAAGAAGCCAAGCTGAGCTTAATACATTGAAAACTGAAATAGAAGCTAAGGGTGCTAAGGCTGAAATATTTGTAGGTTCTGTAGGTGATGAGGCTTTCGTAAAAGAAACAATTACTTCTACCATTGGTACTTTTGGTAAAATCGATGCCTTGGTTAATAACGCTGGCTTTGGCGTTTTTAAACAGGCTACAGATATAACTACAGAGGAATGGGATGCTATTTATGAAACCAATGTAAAGGGTACTTTCCTGTTTTGTAGAGAGGCTATTCCATTCATGAAATCGGCTGGCGAAGGGCATATTATCAATATTGCATCAGACGTTGCCAAGCGTGTTTTTGATGGTGGTTCTTTATACTGTTCTTCAAAATATGCACAAGATGCTTTTTCTATGGCTCTTCGTAAGGAGGTTCGTAAAGATGGTATCAAGGTTTCGGTAGTGTATTCTGGTTTGGTGGATACTTATTTTCATACGCGTGCTGAAGGAGACCCACATCAAGCTCAATATTTGACTTCTCAAAATATGGCTGATACGATTACTTATATCCTAGAAGCACCTAAACATGTGGTGATTGATGAATTGATGATTCATCCTATGAGTCAAGAGTATTAAAAATAGGTAGGGACGAATTGCATTCGTCCGCGTGGTTGTGCAATTTGCGTAAAAGCGTTCGACGATGTGGACGAATGCAATTCGTCCCTACTTATTATATTGTAATAAATTTCTACACGATGATACACCACAAGAAAAAACGTAAAACTATTAGACTACAAGGTTATGACTATGCCCAAGAGGGATGGTATTTTGTTACTTTTTGTATTCAACATTTTGAAGAAATATTAGGAGAAATTAATCAGGGGGGTATTTTTACTCCTAATGCCTTGGGGAAAATTGTAGAAAATATTTGGATTGAAACACCTAAAATTCGTGCTAAAACTTCTTTGGATGTCTTCCAAATTATGCCCAATCATTTTCATGGTATTATAGTAATTGGATCGAAAGAAAACCTACCCAATATAGTCGGGTTTCCAGCTATTGATAGTACATTGGCTAAATTCGAGTCTCCCTCACAAACCATTGGTGCCATCATCAGAGGTTTTAAAGGTGCCTCAACCAAGCAAATAAGATTACTAACAAAAAACAGCGAGGAGAAAATATGGCAATCTAATTACTATGAACGAATTATCAGAGATGAAGAAGAATTAAATAAAATCAGAGCCTATATTAAGAATAACCCTAAGAAATGGCAAGAGGATAAAACATTTTTCAAAAAATTATTAAACAAAATGCAAAAACATTAAAGGTAGGGACGAATTGCATTCGTCCGCGTGGTCGTACAATTTGCGTAAAAGCGTTCGACGATGTGGACGAATGCAATTCGTCCCTACTGATATGTTGTTGTATTTATAAATAAATAATAAAATTTCAGGCATTAAACATTAATTTTGATGGTAACGTCAAACCAGTAATAAGCAGTTAATGTCAAATACGTATCAATTTCTGAAAAAACTTATTGTCAGAACACCATCACTACCATTTATAGATGATGTTTCAGAAGCATTTCTGAAAGATTTAATTAATCTTCCTACTTTTTCAGAAGCACTTTATCTAGCCTCTCCAGTCCTCTATAATGAAGCACTACTCTGGAAAGATGACAAAATATCAGACCCTAAGAAAGCCCAGAAAATAGCCTATTCAATCAGTAAATATTATAGCAGAATGAGTAGTAGATGTACTCCGTTTGGACTATTTGCAGGTTGCTCTGTCGTTGAATGGGATGAAGAAACCAACCTACAGCTAGCCTCTGAAAAGCAGAGAAGTACTCGTTTAGATATGCATTATGCTGGTGCTTTGGCACAAAGTTTATCAGAAATTCCGCTTATTAAAAGACATTTAAAGTATTATCCCAATTCAAGTATTTACCAAATTGGGAGTGAAATACGCTACATAGAATATAAGTATATTGAAGGACGAAGAACGCATCAAATCACCGCCTTTGAATGGTCTGAATATATCGCTTTGGTGCTAGATACTTGTAAAAGAGGTGCTAAAATACAGGAGATTGTACCCTATTTAATAGATGATGATATTTCGGAAGAAGAAGCAACCGACTTCATAGAACAATTGGTGGATGCTCAACTATTGGTTAACGAGTTGGAACCAGCCATTACAGGCGAAGGATTGACCCAGCAAATGTTGAAAGTTCTTCAAAATATTAAGGTCGAAGAACACTATAGCCCAATATTATTAAACATCGAAGCAAAGCTAAAAAACATAGACGCTCATCAATCAAATGATATAACTGCTTATCAGGAAATCATCGCATTGATTAAGCAAATGGATGTTCCCTTTGAAGATGGGAAACTATTTCAGACTGATTTGGTAAAGGTATTCAATCAAAAAAAACTTTCTTTTACTTATCAAGAACAACTAAGCGAAGTTGCAGAGGTTTTATTTCAGCTTGGTCAAAAGCCTGTCAATCCCATCCAAGAAGAATTTATTCAAAAGTTTTATGACCGATACGAAGGGCAAGAAGTTCCTCTTTTGGTAGCCCTTGATACTGAAACAGGCATAGGTTATGGGCAAACGGGAAAAAGCAATTATACCCCTATTGCCAATGGCTTTGAAATGCCGAGTATCGAAAAAGATGAAATAGTACTTCGTCAAAATGCTTTTAAGCAATACCTCTTCAAGCAATATTTAGTAGCAAATAAACAGGGCGCTTATGAGATAGCATTGAATGTGAAGGAATTACAGCATTTTCAACAAAAAAACTATAAAGCCCCAAGTTCTACTTCATTAATATTCCGCTTAACAGGTGACGAACAATATTCTATTTATCTTGAAAAATTAGGAGGAGCCACTGCCATGAGCTTATTAGGTAGGTTTGCACATACTGATGCTGAAATATTTAATATTACAAAAGAGATTGCACAGAAGGAACAAGCACTTAATCCTGAGGTAATCTTTGCAGAAATCATCCATTTACCCGAAAACAGAATTGGAAATATTTTACTTCATCCCGTTTTCTGGCCTTATGAAATTCCCTATTTAGCAAAATCATCATTGCCCGAGCAAAATCAAATTTTGTTAGAAGACTTAATGGTTTCTGTTAATTACAGCCAAAAGAAAATCAAGTTAATATCAAAACGACTTAATAAAGAAATTATTCCTAGATTAAGTAATGCCCATAGCTATTCGCTAAATGCGTTACCCATTTATTATTTCTTGTGTGATTTACAGGCTCAAAATCTTCCAATTTCCTTTAATATTTCTTGGAAAAATGTAGTACATAACGCTAAATTTCTACCAAGAATCACATTTAAAAATATTATCATAGAATCTGCCACATGGAAATTTGAGAAAGAAGATTATCAGGAGCTAATCAGTTGCTCTCCAGATAATTTATTAGCTTCCATCAAAGATTTCAGACAAAAATGGGGAATACCGACTCGCTTTGTATTAGCAGATTTTGATAATGAGCTTTTAGTAAACACTGATAATCTGTTGAGTGTGCAAACATGGTTGGATACTATTAAAAATAGAAAAGACATTGAATTAAAGGAGTTTTTGTTCAACCCAGCAAGTGATATTGTTATTAATCAAGATGGGGAGACTTTCACGAATCAATTTATTGCATCTTTAATCAATAAGAAAACTGTTTTTGAAGGTATTAATCCTATCAAAAAAGCGACTAATGACCCAACACGTAAATTTTCCTTAGGTTCTGAATGGCTATATGTAAAAATATATTCAGGGGTAAAAGCTGCTGATGATATTTTGACACAAGTCATAAAACCGTTGGTAGAACAATTCCTCGCAGAAAAGGTAATAGATAAATGGTTTTTTATTCGTTATCTCGACCCTGATAATCATATCAGAGTAAGGTTCCATTTTACGGATTTACAATATTTAGGTAAGCTAGTTATCGCCTTAAATGAAGCCTTAACAAATCTTGAAACAGAAGGAATTATCCGAAAAATTCAGTTTGATACCTATCAAAGAGAACTGGAAAGATATGGTGCCGATGCTATCGCTTTAGCTGAAAGTATCTTTTTCTACGATAGCGAAGCGATTGTAAAGCTATTAGAACAAACTTGGGGCGACGAAAGAGAACAAATTCGTTGGCAGTTTACTATTAAAATAATAGATGCTTATTTGAATGATTTTGAGTTTTCATTGAATCAAAAACTTGGTTTAATGACTCATCTTAAAGATAGTTTTGCAAAAGAATTCAACATGGATAAGCATCTGAAACTGCAAATGGATAAGCGTTTTAGAGAAAATAGAAAAACGATTGAAGGAATTTTAGCCAAAGAAATTGAGGAGGAATATGTTGTTCTTTTTGAAAGCATTCAACATAAAAGTGAGCTGATAAAAGCCTGTGTTAGCGAAATAAAAAAACTTAAAAATGAAAATGAGGTCGCTCAATTCTTAAGCGATACTATTCACATGACCGTCAATCGTTCTATTGCAGATAATCAGCGTTTTCATGAATTGATTATTTATGATTTTATGTATCGTTATTACCAAGCTGAAAAAGCAAAAAGTAAAAAAAGCTAAAATTGATTATTACAAATGTATTTTGAATTAAATTTAACTGTACTTTTGACTACTTAGTTTAATTAAAACCAATATGTTGATTAGTGTCTTATTTCATTTGAAAGTAGAGAAATGTTTTTTCTATCGACTTCTTTTCAATCTTCATTTTTTATTGTACAATGACTACAAATCCTGCTGATACCAGAGCTTACTTTTTTAAAATAGATACTACTATCAAAAAAATCAGGCTTTCTCTTCAAAAAAAATTAGACGATGCCAACATTGACCTTACTGTTGACCAATGGGTTTTATTAGATCATATCAAAAGACACGAAGAATTTGGTATTAGTCAGAATGAATTGGCAGAAATGACCGTGAAGGATGCTCCGACAGTTACACGAATCATTGATTTATTGGTAAAAAAAGGATTTGCCGAAAGAAAAATGGCTACTAGCGACCGTCGTAGATTTATGATTACGTTAACAGATGTAGGCAGAGAAATATTTGTGCAAGCTTTTCCGCTGGTTGTAGAAGTAAGAAGAAAAGGCTGGGGTGATTTATCAGAGGAAGATTATAAAACTTTCGTAAAGATTTTGGATGCTATTTATACTAATATTACGCACTAGTTAGTGTGACAAAATATTATTTACTCGCTGATTTTTGGAGATAAATACCGCTAATTTATGCTGAAAAATTATCATAAAATCTCCGTAAATCAGCGGTATTTATCTGTGCAATCTGCGAGAAAATTTTGTCTAAAAATTATAGATTTCTTATTTATTAAGACATTTCTCCTGCTATTGAATACCTCAAATTCTTCTTTTTCTCAGCAAAATAAGTATTTTGTCCTAATACATACATCAGCTTAGTAATAGCGGCCTCAGTCGTTAAATCTGCCCCACTTACTACGCCAATTTCTTGTAAATACTGGCTGGTTTGATAATGCCCTTGCGTTACTCTGCCCCCATTGCACTGAGATACATTATAAATAATAATTCCTTTGTCGATAAACTCCTTCATCAAGTCTAGAAACCATTGTACGGTTGGTGCATTACCCGAACCAAAGGTCTCCATCACAACACCTTTTAATCCCTCAATACCCAATATACTTCTAACTACTTTTTCAGAGATTCCTGGAAATATTTTCAAGATTACTACATTTTCATCCAAACAGTCATGCACAATTAATTTAGCATTAGGATGATGGTGCTTGATATAAGGTTTATTATATTCAATTTTCACCCCTGCTTCTGCCAAAACTGGATAATTCTCTGACTCAAAAGCATTGAATTGAACACTCTCGTTTTTTCTTGCACGATTGCCCCTTAATAATATTGAATTAAAATATATACATACCTCAGAAATAACAGGAGCATTATTAATTCGGTCGGCTGCAATTTCAAGAGCCGTAATAAAATTCTCTTTTGCATCTGTTCTAGCCACTCCAATAGGCAACTGAGCTCCCGTAAGAATAACAGGCTTGTTGAGGTTTTCTAATAAATAACTCAAAGCCGAAGCGGTATAAGCCATCGTATCCGTTCCGTGGAGAATTACGAATGAATCGTACTCATGGTATTTTTCACCAATGATTTTGGCTAAAGTAATCCAAACCGTAGGATTCATGTTAGAAGAATCCAATAAATTATCAAAAGTAAGTACTGAAATATCGAAATCTAAACGAGCCATTTCAGGCAAATTTTCAGGAATCTGGGCAAAATCAAATGGTACTAAACCATCAGATTTTGCATCATACACCATTCCTAAAGTTCCTCCTGTATAAATAACGAGTACTTTTACATCGCCTTTGCCATGAGCTTTCGTGTTGATTTTTATAATATTATACATGTTTGCTGAATGAATTATAAATGGTAAATATAAGTTTTATACAAAGAAGGTTTCTTTAATAAAAGGGTTTTGAAGATTATTCTGTTAACAATAAACACTCATTAATTACATAAATTAATAGCATTTTTTGTACTTTGTTCGATGACTGTTTCTACACTACAAGCCATCATATCAGCTACTTTTTGTGCGATAATTGTTAGGTACGACGGTTCGTTTCTTTTACCTCTGTAAGGTACAGGCGCTAAATAAGGGGCATCTGTTTCTAACACAATTGATGTTAAATCTATGTTAGGCAAAATTTTATCAAGTCCCCCGTTTTTAAAAGTAGCTACTCCTCCTATTCCCAAAAGGAACCCTAATTCAATGGCTTTTTGGGCTTCTTCTAACGTTCCCGTAAAACAGTGGAAAATTCCTTTTAGATTTGGGTCTGCATTTTTTTCAATCAATGCTACAGTTTCCCAAAAGGCATTCCTTGAATGAATATCAATCCATAAATTATGTTTTTTGGCTAATTGACATTGGTATAAAAAAGCCTCCTCTTGTTGTTTGACAAAGGTTTTATCCCAATATAAGTCCATCCCAATTTCACCGATAGCGATAAATTGATACTTATTCAGCCATTCTTCTACAATGGCTAATTCTTTCTCAAAATCTTCTTTTACATAACATGGATGCAGCCCCATCATCGGAAAACATTGTTCAGGATATTGTGCTGCCAGTGCCATCATTCCTTGAATAGTTTCAGCAGCACAATTAGGCATCCAGATTTGCGAAACACCTGCTGAAAAAGCTTTTTCTAGCATTTGGTCACGGTCTTCTAAATAGGTTTCGTCATAAATATGTGCGTGAGTTTCAATGATTTGTAATGTTGATGATAAATTGTTCATTATATTGTTTTCTTGGGTTAGCTATAAGCCTTAAGCTGTAGGCAATAAGCTTTGTTTTTTAAAAGGCTTGAAAGTTCTAAAATTAATATTCTTAATTTATCACTAGGGAGGGACTTAAGTCCCTCCCTAGTGATAAATTACATTGTCAAAATAAGTAGCCTGTGTTAAGCAATAACAACTCATCACTCACAATTCACTTACTCAAAACTAAGAACCTCCTCACTTATAAATTCTTCCTTTCCAATCTACAGCCACGGGTGAGTAATAAAATAGAATCATGGTTAATTGCCAACAATTTGCATAGATTTCATACAAAATTAAGTGTTTTATCAGGTGAAATCGCCTTAATTTCAAAATTGTTGGTAAAACAGTAATACTTTGATTAAGCCATTTTATCAGCCATAAGATACCTGCCAATTGCCAAGAAAAAGACAAACCCACAATTAATAAAATTGGAAGTAATAAGGCTTGCAGAAAAAGTAATGTCACAATCCACCACGGACATTGCAACGCTCCCACCATCCACCGTTTTCTTTGATGAAGAAATTCTTTCAAATTAATCATCGGAAGCGTCTGATTAAACACTGCTCGGTTAATCGTATTTTTAAACCCAAAACCTTTATTCACTACTTCATGAAACAAAGCAAAGTCTTCTGTAATTGAAAAAGGAATTTTGGCATAGCCACCTGTAGCTTCATAAGCTTTGCGAGTGACGGCTGAATTATTGCCTAACCCTGTTAACGGAATTTTTAAATCTGCGGCTATTTTTAATAATGTAAGTGCATGAAGCCAGTCGATAGACTGGAAATGATGCCACATATTAGTGCCTTTAATATCAGTAATTCCTACTTGATGACCAATATTTTCATTAGCTTCAAAATTAGCAATCATCCCTTCTACCCAATCATGGTTTACGGTTACATCAGCATCACAAATCAAGAAATATTTACCTGTTGAATACTCGTATAAATTTGCTAATACATTTGCTTTCCCACGTTGGTGGTTAATTACCTTCTGAATATCAATAAGTTGAAAATGGGGTTTTTCTTTAATAAAACCTTCAACCAAAGCTTTGGTTTGGTCTTCAGACTGGTCATTGCCAATTAATACTTGCAGGTTTTCTTGAGGATAATGGAGGTTTGCTATCGATTGAAGACATTTCAAAATAGTATCTTCTTCATTTCTGGCCGCAATCCAGACAGTTACATTTGGTCTTGAGGAAATCTTCATTCAGGAAAGGTAAATATGACATTCGTTTTATAATGCCTTAAAAGTAAAACCTTTTTCTGAGAAATGTGATAATACTCTTGGCAAAGCATAAGACATATTTTTATTGGCTTTGATACTATCGTGAAATAATACTATCGAACCGCTTTCTGTATATCGTATCGTTTTCTGCAAAACTTTCTCAGGTGATAAATTCTTAGAAAAATCGCCAGAAAGTACATCCCACATAATAATGTCGTGACTTGGTAAAATATCTTTAGCCTGACTTTTCTTAATACGTCCATAAGGCGGGCGAAATTTTTTCTTTGCCGGCACCGTGTTTTGAGTCAAAGAATAATAGTCATTTGTTTCAATAATGGCTTCACATTCTTGAAAATTTTGAAAATAAAGTTCATCCTCAGTCTTCCACCCTTTTAAATGGTTAAAGGTATGGTTACCAATGGAATGCCCTTGAACAACAATTTTTTTAAATACTTCGGGATGTTTTTTGATATTATCACCAATACAAAAAAATGTAGCTTTCGCCTGAAATTTAGCTAATTCATCCAACACAAACGCTGTTACATCTGGAATAGGGCCATCGTCAAAAGTAAGATAAATTGCTTTTTCTGCGTTCTTTACTTTCCAGACAAAATCTGGATAAAAAGCCCGCATCAAGAAATTGGTTTTATGGATAAACATGAGGAATTAACAAAATTAAAAATTACTATTTATTGAGATAGAATTTTATAGTAACATCTCAAAATTATAAAGTATGAGGATTAAGTACTTCTAAATTTTTAATATTTTTAAAATCAGCTATATTTCGTGAGATTAAAACTAAATTATTAACAAGTGCTGTAGCTGCAATTATGGCATCAGGGAGCTTAATTTTATTGTTTTTTCTTAATTGAATACAAGTATCCACAATCTCGTTTGTTAAATCCAATATGATTGAATCATTCATAAAATCAGTTAAGAGTTGGTAATGTTCAACAGGAGCATTAAAACCTAAAACCTCAATTTTAGTCACTATGGATAGTATAGGAGTTTCATCGATTACTATATTCATAAAATTCATACCGGTATCAGTTATTTTACTTCCTAAATAATCAATAACTGCATTAGTATCAATCAAATATCGTTTCTGTTCCATTCTTGTCTACTTTGAGATACATCATTTTGAAGGTCTTCAACAATTTCGGAAGGTAATTTCCCAGCATATTTTTCAGATAGCTTTTGTCTTGGCTGACGAGGTTCTTTTAAAACTTTTATAAGTTGCAAATCTTCTAAATCTTCTAAAAGCCTATAAGCTTTGTTATCTTTTATTTCTACAAGTATAGTTTCCATCTTTATTTTGTTTAACTAATCTGTATAAATTTACATAATTTAATAACAAAATGTTTATTCACTAAGTGTTTATATTGCAAACATTAAGTATCCATATATTAGGTGTCTGATTTAAAAAATTGACTGATGCCCTATCACTTACTCTTCTTCTGCAACTTAATCATTGCCTTCCCAAAACGTTTCCCATACATTTCAGCAGATGGAGCATCAAAGTGTGTAGTATCGCCTTTATGAACTAATCCTTTGGAATATACTAGAGCAGTATAAGGAATGGTGGAAGGAATTGTTTTTAATAAGTCATGGTTAAATTGAACATATTCAGGACGGTATTGCCCTAACTCGCCCAATACAACAGGTAGTTTAGGATTATTCACCAATACCCTCACTGAATCTATCATCATCTTAAATTTAACCTCATAATTTTCTGATTTTTTAGGACTAGCATCTGTTTCTCCTTGCAACCAAATAATGCCTTTTATTACCCCATACTGCATGGCTTCTTTTATCCGACGAACAGCATCATCAAATGGATGTGTTTTTGTACTAGCATCATAAGCATTGGGTTTCCACAGATTAATTGATGTTCCGCCTACTGCGGTAGGTACTAGTCCAATCTTTTTAGTTTTATTGGCCTCTAGCATCGTTAAAGCAAATTGTAATCCAGGGCCTACGCCTACTATTTGGGGCTTATCAAAGTGAAGTGGATGCTTGGCAACAGCCCAAGTATTGTCTTTGGTTAATACAAATATGTTTTGGTTAACTTCTTTTTGATATTCCTCTGTTATCTTACCTCTGCCAGCCATATTAGACTGTCCCATTAAAACATAAATATCAAAATTTGAATCTATTTGTGTAGGAGCTTGTGCGAAAGTTTGACTAACAAAAACAATACTAGCTATTATTAAGAAAGCTATATTTTTCATCATGGGTTTATTTAAAAGTATATTTTCATTGTACCTTTTAAAGCTCTTTTTCAAGTTTTTCTACTGCAATTTTCTGCCCTTCCAACGATATCCTTTCCCTTGTGCTAATAGTCCAAAAAAGACTACATAAAATGGATAAATTAATTGCACAAAAGGAATATAAATGATTTTATTTCGATGTCCCAGAAACGTAACGACTAACGATAAAAAGAAAAACTCTGCGGAAAATTTTAGGAGCAAAATACCTATACCCAAATATTCATTTATCAAATAATAGGCGATTAATACGCTAAGATTAGCCAAGAAAATGAAGATAGCCAAAGCCGATACCTGCCAATTATCATAATGTTTCCATTTACTTGCCCATCGTCGTCTTTGTTGATAAAAGTGTGATAAATCCTCTTGCGACGTTGTGCTAACTATTGCATCCGCATCAGGATTAAAAAACACTTTATCAGGGTATTTTTTGGCAATTTTGTGCATCAAAAATTCGTCATCACCTGAGGCCACCATTTCATTTCCTGCAAAACCATTTACTTCCTCAAATACTTCGCGCGTATAAGCCAAATTGGCACCATTGCACATATTGGGCTTTTTCAGATACATCGCACATGCACCAGACCCTATCAAACTAGCAAATTCTATGATTTGAATCGTATTCCAGAAGGTGTTTTTTTCTGTAAATGTGACAGGCGAACTGATTAACTTAGCTTGCTTTGTTTCATAAAACTGCTGGATTGAACTGAGCCAATCACGCGACACAGAGCAATCGCCATCAGTGGTAATTAATAATTCCCCCGAAGATATTTCTATGCTCTTTTGAATGGCTCTCTTTTTGGGCGAAGCACTACTATCATTCAATAGGTTTAACACTTTGAGTTCGTAATAAGCGATTTCTTGAAATGCCAACACGATGTTTTCAGTATCATCTGTTGAACCATCATTGGCAATAATTACTTCAAAGTTTTCAAAAGGATAGGTCTGTTGATTAAGGTCTTGAAGTAGCTGTAAAATATTATTAGCTTCGTTTCTTACAGGCACAATCACAGTGAGTTTGGTATCTCTCTGAACAGGAGGTATTTTATGTTTTGCCCTCATTTCTTTCCAAACGACAATCAAAATCAGATTGAAAATAAAGTAAAAGGCGGTAATCATCAAGATGATAAATAAGAGCATAGTTTAGTTTGTGGTTGTTGGTTAACTAGTAACTATTAAAGAATCTTTGTTTTCAACACTAAAATGCTTCCTACTAATACAGGAAACAGAATATTGATAAACCAAAGGACAAAAGTGGCGGTAATAACGGCTGCATGATTTACTTGATAAAAACCAAAAAAGTAGATGGCAGAAAATTCTCTAATCCCTAAATCGCCTATGAAATTAATAGCAGGAACAATGGTTTTAACCAGAAAAATCAAACATGAGATTGTCCATAAATCTATTACATTCAATTTGACTTCAAAAATCAATAATACCAATACAAATTGTAGCGAGATAGTAAAATAACGCATTAGTCCCCATAGAAAAACCTTTCTTACCTCCTCATTACTAAAATGCTCTAGGATTTTCACACTATGAGCAAACTTTTTCAAATAAGGTATTTTTAATACAAAAAGATAAAATAAATGTCGTTTTAAATAAGCAAAAAAGCCCAAAGACAAGCTCAATATTAATACAACCATAATGATGCCATTGATACCTACAATAATTTGGTTAATAGTAATCACAAAATACCCAAAAGATAACGTGCCAAACAGCAAAGAGATATAAAATTGTATGCCATTGCCCAAAAGAATAGCCCCTATACTTTCTGCTCTTTTTTGTTGTTTAAACTTCCACATTCTTCCTGCATAATCTCCTAAGTTCGCTGGGGTGATAAATCCTAAGGACAAGCCCATCAATACTCCCTTGAAGGCTTCTTTTAGCGAAATCTGTTCAACTTTCAGGGCTAACTGTTGCCATTTTTTGGCTTCAAACCCCCAATTAAAAAAGATTAATAGTATTAACAAAAGTCCTTTCCACAGATTCTTTACAACAAAAGCTTTTTGGCATTCCAACAGCAAACTATCAATATTTTGCTGTTTTTTATCAAAAGCCTTGTATAGCATCCAGACAATCACGACGAAAAGCAATGTTTTGAACAATGAAAATAGTTTTTCAGATAAAATGCTTGTTTTAGGATTTGTTTCGTTGGTATTTTGCATGAAAAGATAAAGCAGAGACGGAAATTTTTGTGCTAAGAAATGGTAAATAATACAGAAAAAATAATTTTAGGCGTTGACCCAGGCACTCGTTTTATGGGGTATGGTGTGATATTGGTTCAACGCAATGAAATAAAGGTTTTGCAATATGGTGTAATCAATGTCAGCAAATATAGCACGCAGGAAATTAAGTTAAAGAAAATATATGAACGAATCATCTCGGTGATAGAAGAATTCATGCCTGATGAGATGGCTATTGAAGCACCTTTTTTCGGAAAAAATGTGCAATCGATGCTAAAGTTGGGCAGAGCACAAGGGGTAGTCATGGCAGCAGCACTTTCTCGTGAAATACCAATTGTAGAATATTCCCCTAAGACCGTAAAGCAATCGGTGACGGGCAATGGTAATGCTTCCAAAGAACAAGTGGCCCACATGCTAGACCAGTTGCTAAAAATGAAACTAGATGCCAAAATGTTTGATGCCACCGATGCGCTGGGTATTGCTGTTTGTCATCATTTTCATGGTACTAGCATCATGGCGACGAACAAGGGTACAAAAAAAGGTTGGGGAGCTTTTGTGAATGAAAATCCTGAAAGAATTAAATAGGGTTTTATTAGATATGAGCTTTGAGTGGTGAGCTTTGAGCGGTTCGACGCTGTAGTTTAAAGTTTGACATACAGTACTTAAAATAGTAAAACTTTATTTAATTTGAATAATCTCAAACTTACTTAATAGATGAAAACTTGTACTATACAGCTCTTTACTGTGTTTGTGTTATGTCTATTAAGGCTTAATGTTCTTGATGCTCAAATCTCTAATAAACAGGGCATCAGTACTATTAGCATTCATCCTTCGGCTACATTATTTACCTTTGGACTACCACAAAGCAATACTATCACAAGCGGCTATCAGCAAAGAGCATTTTCTTATACACCTTTTCCATTTACTGCCCTGCCTATCAATTCTAGCGTTAATAAAGATGGCAAAACAACACTCTATGGGTTGATTGGTTCTTTTGATTTGGGTATTAACTATACCAAGCTTTTACGCAATAACAGAATTTTCAAAACCGAAATTGGTGCATATTATACGTGTGCTCCAAGTAGCTATTCGATTAAAGACCCTTATCATTTTGTAATAAATGGCAAAGAATCAAGCATTTGGCAAAACACCATTAGTTATTCTGGTTTTTCTGCAAGCTTAACGTATACTTCTAAGTCGAGAGGAAGAAGGGCGCTCGGCGAAGTAAGAAATTATTTAGAAGTAGGTGCCAGAATGATGAATTTCCTCAGCCAGTCTGCCAAAGAAAGTGAAGATTGGGTGGCTAACGGACAAGGCTTTAGAATAGAAAGTAAGGTTGTTAATCAACAATCAAACATGGTTTTCTTTGAAATTGGTAAAACTTATTGGCGACCTGCTAATGATATGCGTTCTTTGAATATGGGCATCAGGGTGGGTATTCCCTTGCAACATCTAGTATCCAATACCTATTCGGGCATTACTAATAACCAAGTGGTCGCTTCAACTTCAGCCTTAGAAAGTGGTGCCTACATCGGGCTTCAAATCTCTTATAACCTTCCTATCAAAACTCTCTCAAAACCATATCTAGGTCGGAAAGCTGATAAAATTTACTGCGAAATGGAGCGAAAAGTAAAAATAAAGCATCATTTTAAAGTAGGTAATGAACTATTAAACATCGAACTTTTTGACCATGAAAATGAAGATGGAGACATCGTATCAGTTTGTTTTAATGGGCAATACATCCTTGAAAAACATTTACTTACGAAGAAATCGAAGATTGTGACTTTGAGAATCAACCCTAACCAGAAAAATATCTTAACAGTTTTTGCCAATAATACGGGTAGCGAAGGGGCCAATACTACCGCCATTCGTTTTACTGTTAATGGTAAAAAAGAAGAGATTATTCTATATGCTGACAAAAAAGAATCTGAAGGTATCTCATTTGAGTTATGAGATAAAAGTTGATTGGATTTCGTCTTTTCTTTCTGCTTTATTGATTCTTAGTCAATCTATAAAATACCATTGAGTTTTAAAATTATTGTTTATTTTTGTTATAATGATATTCAATCTTCATACAGATATTATTTTAAAAAACTTAATCAGGCACCTGCCTAAGAATATGAACTTACAATATTTAGCCGACCATACAGGCAGTATTACGGGTGTTTTCATTCCAATTCAAGAATGGGATATCATTCGTGAAAAGTTACATTTGCCTGACGAATCAAAAGCTTTGCATAGACAAGAATTATTGGAAGCATTTGAGGAAGTAAAACTTATTAGAGAAGGGAAAATTTCAAAACCAAACTTAACTGATTTTTTAAATGAGCTTTGAGATAATCCCTATTTTACCTTTTCAAAGACAAGCAAAAATATAATCGCTCACAAAACATACCGCTCCTGAAAAACTTTGATAGGCTCAATGGCACTCTGAACAAAATGTTTGATGTACTCATCAGTTTGTTCATCATATATATTTTGTGGAGTATCAATTTTCAAAATTTTCCCTTGGTGCATAATCGCAATTTTATCCGCTACCAAAAAAGCATCTAACAAATCGTGCGTTACTAATACACAGGCAATCAGCTCTTTTTTGATAATCTCAACAATTTTTGACCGCAATTTTGTACGATTAATCGAATCTAAATTGCTAAAAGGTTCGTCCAACAGCAAGGCTAATGGTTCTTCAGCAATGGCACGCGCAATAGCTGTTCTTTGCTTTTCTCCACCCGACACTTCCCTTGGCTTTTTATCTTTTACTGCGGTAATGCCACAAAGTGCTAATAATTCTTTTACTCTTTCTTTTCGATATTCAAGGGTATATTGAGTAAGAGCAAGGTCTATATTTTCCCAAATTTTGTGTTCAGGTTTTAATCTATAATCTTGCGGAACTAGCTTGATATTAGGGAAGTCTCTGATTAATCTATTAAAATATAAATCGACTGGCTCGTTATTTAACCATAATTTTCCTTCATCAGGCATTATGTTTCCTGAAATGATATTCAAAAAAGTAGTTTTTCCCGAACCGCTCTCTCCTACAATTGCTAAAATTTCACCTGCTTGTACTTCTACTGAAACATTATCGACAACTGTTTTGTCGTCAAATTTTTTAACTATATTCTCTAGTTTTAACATCCTTAATTCCGCAAAATTTACCCAAAGTAACTCATTTAAATTTGTATTCTTCCCAATAATAAGTTTTTGTTAAAGGCTTTGATAATTCTATCAAAAAATAGTCATGCAGTCGATATATCTTTTTAATATCATTTTCTGATAGGGTTAGTTTTTTCGGAGAAACCGTTGAAACGATATAGCTATAAGGCTTATTTTGATTATAAACATTTCTTATCTCTTTAGAATAATAAATGTATTCAAAGGTATTGTTTCCTTGATTAGTTTGAGAGAGTTTCCCAAAAGGATAAACCAACATTGTATGGCTTCTGTAAACGATACCAATCGTTTTGTCTCCTTCAATTCTATCTAATATTTCAGCAATTTTAACTAAATCATTATTTTGAGATACATTTCCAAAGAAATACTTATCAAATCTGATTCCTGTAAAAACAGTCAGCATATCTTGATTATAGAAACCAGCCTCTGCTAATACCTTATTAATTCCTACTTTTTTAGAATAGCTTTGTCCTGACTTTAGGCTCCAAATTTTATTATTTTTTGTATAGTATGCTTTTGAGATAACTGAATCTCTCAGTATTTTGATATTAGTCTTATTTAAGTATAAAGGCACATATCCCAAAGTCTTTTTCATAAACTACCTGATAGGCACTACTGTTTTTTAGGGTTGACATACACATAAGGCAACGCAAAAAATATTAATGTAAAGACACTAGTGTTGTTTAAACTATTATAGTTTAGGATAGCTAATAATAAAAAACAAATAACTATTAAAAGTATAGGCATTGTTTATAATTATTTGGTAGGTTAAGGATTTTGAGTACTCTTTGATAAGAGCATGTCAAAATTACAGAAAAACTCATCAAACATCCCTAAATGCATATTTTTAAAAATCCAGTATTATTTTTGAAGTACTTTTTAACGCTAAATTTTACCTATTATTTTGTGATGATTTTACGCTTCTTTAATTCTTTCCCAGCTTATTTTTCGGTATTCTTTCAATAAAAGTAAAGCAATGATTAACAAGATGGGCGTTAGCGCTATTAGCCCATAAGTTGTTTTAGCAATGAAATAATGTAAAAAACCTAAGACTGGTGCCACAAAAAATAAGAATAAAAACTTCATCCATTGGCTCCCTTTTACTTTTCCATTCACTACTTCAATTGAAAATGGCAATGAAAACTCGCCTCCAAAAACGTTTAAACTAATAAAGAGCAGTGTACTTGCCATGGCAAAAAGGATATCGTCAACCATACCAAAGCCAGATTTATAAATCACGATAGTCCCGATAATGATATATACAGGAATGCCTACTTTCACTAAAACAGCTTTTAAACTTCCTAACAAAATCTCCCCTGGCTGCATCAGTGGTGCCACTCGATATGCCCATGCTGCCTTCCAATCATCAGAAATATAGATTTGCTGTGAAAAAATCCAGATGATAAACATGGCATAATACAACACCATCAATACATTAAAAGCTTCTTTATCTGTTTGACTAAGATAATTGTACATAAAATAAATCAACATCCCAAAAATCGGATAGGCACGCACTTTAAACTTTCGGTCACGTGCAGTAATAATCCAGACTAATTCAAAAGCTGATTTTTCTAAGGTAGTTTTCGTAAAAACTTTTGAAAGTATATGCAACAAATTGTTTTTTGTCGCAGGCTTTTGTCGCTCATCCTTGATGATTGATGGCGTGCCTAAACCAGACAAACTTTTGGCAAATAGGGGTGATAAATAATTATTGATAATATACAAAGACGCAAAAGGAACAATCAGGACTAGGGCAGTAAAAATGATATAAGGCAACTCAAAGTGTTTTTTGACAAAAGCCTCCATCACTCCTGCAAACCATGCTGGAGGAGTTATATAGTGCCACCATTTAATGACAATTTCTTGTGTCGTTGTACCGATTAATTTATCAGTTCGTGCGATAAACTGATACCCTACTGCCAAGAATACTGAAAAGGCAATTTGGGCATAACCAATAATATCTTTTAGTTTTTCTTCAGATACCACTTTGGTAAGTAATAAGTACAGAATACTCGTTAGAAAAATAGTTATCAAGCATAGTAGTACCACACAGCCTATAAAAAGTATGCCCGCCTGCCAGCCGAATTTATAGGCTGTAAAGATGATTGATCCAAAGGAATTGGCTAAGGTTAATGCTCCTAAAAAAACAATGATATGAATTAAACGAGCCATCCAAATCACTTTTCCCTCAACTGGTCTTGGTAATAAAATAATATTATCGCTTGTATCAAAAAGTACTTCAGCAAAATCTGAAATCATATTAAAAGCCACCATAAACATGATGAAAGCAAAACTTATCATCATTACTAAATAGACAGGCTGTTTAATAAAAAGTATCATTAAACCATACAACAAGCTAAAAAATGCTTGAAGCAGTAATGATTTCAAGAATGTATTGCTTTGCTCCTTTTTCTGCTGTTGGTTTCTTTGTAATCCATGTACTCTACGGTTTTCAGCAATAAGCTTTACCTCCACGATGGCTCTTAAAGAAGGGTAATCGACAGATAACCATTTAAAAAGCCATTGAAGTTTATCAAGTGTGCGAAGAATAAACTTTGTCATAATTATTGAGAGGATAAAGCTTGAATAAAATCATCAGCACGGGTTTGGTTTTCTTCATTGGCACCTGTTAAGCTACCAAAGACACTTTCTAAGGAAAGCATCGAACCCTGAGCTTTTAAATCTTGAAAAGTACCATTCGCTACTACCTCACCTTTATTGATAATCACGATGCGGTCGGATAGTTTTTCTACAACATCCATAATGTGTGAAGAATATAGAATAGTCTTGCCCGCTTCTTTTAGTTTTGCTAAAATCTCTTTCACCAAAATTACAGCATTGGCATCCAGTCCAGAAAGAGGCTCATCTAAGAAAATAATTTCAGGATTATGAATTAAACCCGAAATCAACAATACTTTTTGGCGCATTCCTTTTGAGAAAGTACTCATCCTTGTATCTACCACATCACTCAGTCCAAACAAACCAAGTAATTCTTTTGCTCGTTTTTCTATCTGCGCATCTTCAAGGTGATACAATCTTCCTATAAAAAGCAAATACTCTATTGGGGTTAAGACTTCATAAAGCATCGCATTTTCGGGTACATACCCAATGCGTTTTTTAACTTCCATGGCATCTTTAGTAACGTCGTAGCCAAGAATTGACACTTCGCCTGAAAAATCGCCCAGTATGCCAATTAAAATTTTTAGCGTAGTACTTTTCCCAGCACCATTTGGCCCAATATAACCAATGATTTCGCCTTTATAAATGTCAAGATTAATCCCTTTCAATACCTTTTGATCGCCATAGCTTTTCTGTAAGTTCTTTATTGAAATTACTGGTGAGCGTTCTTCCATTTTCTGTTTTGGTTTAATTTATGATTAAAAATAAAATATAACTAGAACAGTATAGAACATTTATATTTTTTTATATATTTTTGTTGCAAGGTAATCAATAAAAATTGCCAAATAATCTCAATAAATACAAACTTCGACTATGTTACTTTTAGGCTTAGATTTAGGTACCTCATCCATTAAAGCATCTGTTGTAGATGGTTCAACAGGCAAACTAGTTGCCTCAGCCCAATATCCAGATACAGAAAACACCATTTCTTCTCCGCACGATGGCTGGGCAGAACAAGACCCTGAGATGTGGTGGACTTGTGTTCAATTAGCCATTCAAAGATGTAATTCATCTGGTAAATATAATCCTAAAGATATTCAAGCGGTCGGTATAGCGTATCAAATGCATGGATTGGTTGTTGTTGATAGAAACCTGAATGTTTTAAGACCATCTATCATCTGGTGCGATAGTCGCGCTGTAGAAATAGGCAATAAAGCTTTTGACAAAATTGGTCATGAAAAGAGTTTGGCTAATTTACTTAACTCTCCAGGAAACTTTACTGCTTCTAAATTGGCTTGGGTCAAAGAAAATGAACCGAGAGTATATGGTTCAATTTATAAAATTATGCTTCCTGGTGATTTTATAGCGATGAAATTGACAGGCGAAATCACTACTTCAAACTCTGCCCTTTCAGAAGGTATCTTTTGGGATTTCCAAACAAATGGCGTTTCCGAAGACGTGATGAAATGTTATGGTTTTCCTTCAACTATTTTACCTGATATTCGTCCTTTATTTTCAAATCATGGCGAGGTAAAAAGCTCTATTGCAGATGCATTAGGCCTACAAGCCGGTATTCCTGTGACTTATAAAGCAGGCGACCAACCTAATAATGCCCTTTCTTTGAATGTACTTGACCCAGGAGAAGTAGCGGCTACAGCAGGAACGTCGGGCGTAATTTATTCTGTTTCAGATAAAGTAAGCTACGACCCAAAATCAAGGGTAAATACTTTTGCCCATGTAAACCATGAATTAAACGGTGCCAATCGATTAGGAACGCTTTTATGTATAAATGGTACTGGTATTCTGAATCGTTGGGTTCGTGATAACGTAGCTAGTGGATTAAGCTATCAAGCAATGAATTCTCTTGCTGCTGGTGTGACCGAAGGAGCCGACGGACTTAGAATTTTACCTTTCGGGAATGGTGCAGAAAGAGTATTAGAAAATAAAGTGATTGGTGCTACTTTCCAACGTTTGAATCTTAATGCTCATACTAATGCACATATTATTCGTGCTGCCCAAGAAGGTATCGCTTATTCTTTGAAATACGGAATGGATATTATGGCAGAAAATGGCACATCTCCTTCTGTTATTAGAGCAGGCAAGGCTAATATGTTTTTAAGTGATGTTTTCTCACAGTCTTTAGTAAATGTTACGGGTGTTGCCGTTGAATTATACGATACTGATGGTGCAAAAGGCGCAGCTTTGGGTTCAGGTATTGGAGTTAAATATTTTGCTTACCCTAAAGATGCCTTCGTGAATATGGAAAAAATTGGTGTGATTGAACCCGATACATCAAAAGCCAATACTTACAAAGAAATATATCAAGACTGGAAGAGTATTCTTGATAATCAGTTAAGTATTAAAAACGATTAGTATATTCTATTGTCTAAAAAAGCACTTCATTATGCTACGATTAATAGCGTAATGAAGTGTTTTTGTTTGAGATGCTTGATAAAGCATTCTTGTTGTATCTCTTATACTTATCGTAATTATTCAATAGTCAAACGTTGTACCAATCTTAGATTTTTTAGGAAATAAAACATTTGAGAAAATCATATTTAATCAAAAGTTATTTTCTTTAGATTTATCGACCCTGAATAAAGGGCTTTATCTTGTGATAATCAACAATAATTAAGAGATTTACAGTAGTAAATTTATTTTAGAATAATATACCCCTTAAATCAATGTCAACAATTCAAGCAATTATTCTTGCTATTATCGAAGGTTTAACAGAGTTTCTTCCGATTTCTTCTACAGGACACATGGTATTGATGAGTTCTTACTTAGGTATTGAAAATGACAGATTCACCAAACTTTTTGAAGTTTGCATTCAATTTGGAGCTATTTTGGCTGTTGTGGTGTTGTACTGGAAAAAGTTTTTGGATTTTTCAAAATGGCAATTTTATGTAAAACTTGCCTTGGCAGTTGTTCCTGCTTTGATTTTCGGAAAACTATTTGACGATTTGATTGATGAGCATTTAGGAAATCCAGTTTTCATTGCTACAGTGTTGTTGGTGGGTGGTATTATTTTATTATTTGTAGATAATTGGTTCAAAAACCCAATCATTAATGAAGAAGTAGATATTACGAATGTTACGGCTATCAAAATTGGAACGTACCAATGTTTAGCCATTATGTTTCCGGGTTTGAGCAGAAGTGCTGCTACGATACTGGGCGGGATGCAACAAAAATTAAGCAGAGGATTAGCTGCTGAATTTTCTTTTTTCTTGGCAGTACCCACTATGGCAGCGGCGACGGGTTATAAATTATTAAAATTTATCTCAGACGAAGGAAGTATTTCAGAAGAACAAGTTAAGCTTTTAGGAATTGGTAATCTTGTAGCATTTATCGTTGCTGTTTTAGCTATCAAATTTTTTATCACAGTATTAAATAAATATGGCTTTAAATATTTTGGTATTTATCGCATCATTGTCGGAATTGTCATCCTAGTTTTGGCGACTACTGGCTCTCATTAAAAATGAATCAAGAAACTATAAAATTGAACCCAAATCAGACCTCTCCAGACCCTGGAGAGGTTTTATTGATTGATAAACCCCTTACTTGGACTTCTTTTGACGTTGTAAAGAAATTAAAATTTGCTGGTCGCTTTAAAAAAATTGGACATGCGGGTACACTTGACCCTCTGGCAACGGGCTTATTAATTCTTTGCACTGGCAAAATGACCAAGCAAATTGATTCTTTTCAGGCACAACAAAAAGAGTATTCTGGTACTTTTGTGCTAGGAAAAACAACGCCTTCTATCGACTTAGAAACGGAGTTTGATGAAGAATTTCCTATTGACCATATTAACGAAGCGGTACTTCAAGAAGCATTGAGTAAATTTCAAGGAAAAATATTACAAATCCCTCCTATTTACTCAGCCATACAAGTAAATGGTAAAAGATTGTACGAATTAGCCCGCAAAGGAAAAACGGATGCTGATGTTGAGATTAAATCAAGAGAAGTAGAGATATCAAAGTTTGAGATTGACAGTAGTAATTTCCCTGAAATTCAATTTTCAATCGTTTGTTCGAAAGGCACTTATATCAGAAGTTTAGTGAGAGATTTCGGGACGGCTTGCCAATCAGGAGCTTATTTAAGTTCACTGAGAAGAGAAAAAATTGGTGAGTTTGACGTAAAAGACGCACTTACCATTCAAGAGTTTATTGAGCAAAGGAAAGTTGATTAATTATTGGTAATTAAGGTTTTAGTATTAATGTAAAGAATAAAACTCTGTTGGCAATCCTATCAATAAAAAGGACTTATAACTGAGCTAATATAAAAATGCAAGTTTATCACGGAATACAAGAATTCAAGAAATTAGAGAATGCAGTTGTAACAAGTGGCACATTTGATGGTGTACATCTGGGACATCAAAAAATATTAAATCGCTTGAATGAAGTTGCTTTGCGAACGCTAGGAGAAAGCGTAGTGATTACTTTTTACCCTCATCCACGCAGTGTAATTTCTTCTGATACCCAAGCTATCAAATTACTTTCAACGCTCGACGAGAAGATTGAGCTCTTGGAACAAAATGGCGTACAACACCTTTTGATTATTCCTTTTACCAGAGAGTTTTCTGAACTTTCTTCGGAGGAATTTATTCAAAAGATTCTTCTTGATGCGATTGGCACTAAAACGCTTGTAATTGGCTATGACCATCGTTTTGGTAGAAACCGTGAAGGTGGTTTTGATTATTTAAAAACCAATGCTTCAAGATATGGCTTTTCTATTGAAGAAATAGCGCGTCAGGATATTGATCATGTAGCTGTAAGCTCGTCCAAAATCAGGAAAGCATTATTAGAAGGAAATGTTCAGTCAGCCGACCACCTATTGGGTAGAAATTATGCTATTACAGGCCTTATCGTTAAAGGCAAACAATTGGGAAGAACCATTGGTTTTCCAACGGCTAATATCCAAGTAAGAGAAATTGCCAAGCTAATACCAACTGATGGCGTATATGCTGTAAAAGTGCATTATAACAATGAAACTTTTGGAGGAATGCTAAACATTGGTAATCGCCCAACAGTTGATGGAACATATCAGACGATTGAGGTTAACATTTTTGATTTTAGTAAAGAAATTTACGGCGAAACACTAACAGTAGAGTTTATTACGAAAGTAAGAAATGAACAGAAATTTAGCGGATTAGATGCACTGAAAGCTCAAATAGCCAAAGACCAAGAAGTAATTAAAGAAATTTTACAACGTACCGACAATTGATTGTCGGTACGTTTTTTTATTATAGCAAAAGATGTTAGCTATTTATTTTAGCTGACTCATTATTAATTTATCGAAAAGATTGTCTGATAGAACCTTTTTCAAAAACAAGATAGGTTTTGCCATATAGCCCGCACTATACCTAGCCTTAGGTTTTTTAGCTTGAATGGCTTTATAGACCAAATGTGCTATCACATCAGGCTCATGAAAATTGCTTTCGCCTTTTACACCAACATTTGAGGCCTTTTCTACCAAATTCTTGTAAGCAGTGTTTCCCGATACTTTTCTCATGCTATCATTCGCTATTCCTTGCCACTCTGTTTTAATTCCTCCGGGTTCAATCAGAATTACATCAATCCCAAAAGGTTTTACTTCCATGCGTAAACTGTCGCTTAGCCCTTCTACTGCAAATTTACTGGCATGATACCATCCACCCAATGGCGTTGCCATTTTACCCCCTATGGAAGTTACATTGACAATTTTACCAAAACGATTGGCGCGCATATAAGGCAACACCAATTGAGTAAGACGAGCCAAACCAAACACATTTACTTCTAATTGATATTTTGCGTCAGTGATGGGTACGTCTTCTACAGCACCATAAGAGCCAAAGCCAGCATTATTCATCAATACATCTATTCTTCCCTCCTCTTGTATGATTTGATTGATACCATTTACCATTGATACTTCATCTGAAACATCCATCGACAAAACTTTTATGCCCAATTGCTTTAGGTCTTCCATTTTATCTATCCTTCTGGCAGCACCATAAACAATATATCCTTTTTGACGTAAGTATTTCGCCGTTTCTTTTCCCATCCCTGCCGAAGCTCCCGTTATTAAAACTACTTGATTATTCATTTTTCTGATTTTTAAAGGCTATTATTTATATCGTATCTTAACATTGATTACGATACAAAGATAAATAGCATCAGAAAGATTCACTTTGGTGAAAAGCTCAGAGATTGTTTGCTGAAAAGCTCAATGAGATGGAAGAAGGATTATAGCCAAAGAATTGTTTGAAGGCATAAGAGAAATGAGAAAGATTCTCGAAACCGACTTCTAAATATACTTCAGAAGGCTTTTGTTTTCTTTCAGCAATGAGGTAATGGGCTTGTTCTAATCTTTTTTGGACTAGCCATTTTTGGGGAGACGTATTAAATTTCTTTTGAAAATCCCGCTTGAATGAAGCTAAACTCCTTCCTGTTAAATAAGCAAACTGTTCGGTAGGAATATTGAAGGAAAAATTCTTTTGCATATACTCTGCTAAATCTATTTTCCCTGGTTCGGCAAAGTCGGTTAAAATACCGTCAATATTATGGCTGATTTGTCTAATAATAGTCATTGCTTCCGTTAATTTCAACGAAAGCAATGCTTGAGGTAAGCCCTCTGCCATCTCATAATAAGGCAAGATAGAATTATACAAACTATCCAATAACGGATGCTTGTTGAATAATAAAACCTTGGGTTGCGTTATGGTCGTTTCAGCCTTTAAATGAATCGTATAATATTGTTGAAGAAAGTCTTGTGTAAAGAAAATAGAGATAGATTTAAATGGTTGGTCATCACTTGGGTATTTCGTAATTTTTGCCAATTGGTTTTTAGCAAACAACACTGTTTCACCCTCATTAATTAAGTACGATTTATCAGCTTCTTTTACTAATAATTTACCCGAATAGATATGCGTAAGCACATGCACTGGTACAGTATGTTCTTTTACTAAGAATGATTTTTCAGTACAAGAAAAAAATATTCCAGATTGAGATATATTATTATTTGGCATTATTTATGGTTCTTCTTCAAAATGATTTTAGATAAATCATTCATCTTTAAACTAATAATCTATTTATATATTGCGACTTCTTCAATTATACAAATGGATTAACAACAGTTAATTGATTTTCATAAATTTGTTTATTATTGAGGTCTTCTGAATAGAGAATTAAATTCTTTGTTTCTAATGCGGCTGTAACAATTAAACTATCAAACCAGCTTAATTCATACGTCTCAGCCAATATTGAAGCCTTGGTGATAGTAATATCCGTAGTGACATAAATATTAAAGTTTCTACGAAGTTCAAGCAACGCCAAAGTAATATCACTCCAATCCATCTTCATCTTTTTTCGTGCTATATTACTAAACTCAATCATTACTTGTGTTGAAATCCAACTATCTGGTAAACTGCATATATTTTGAGCAATTTCTTGCTTTTCAGGTTCGTCATCAGAATAGGCATAAATCAAAATATTAGTATCTATAAATACAGCCATTATCTTGCATTTGCTTCTTCTCTGTTGAACTTAAATCCTTTTGTCTTAAATTTTATAGCATTAAAGGTCGGAATCTCCAAAGGTTTTTGTTTATCAATAGTTATATTATTTTGAAAAAGCTCTGCCATCGAAATACCAAAATAATTCGTAAATTTTTCAAGTGTTGCTAATGATGGTTCTACTTTTCCCTTCTCAATACTATCATATTTCTTTTCAGGTATCCCTATATTCTCAGCTACCTCTTTTTGAGATAAATGCATATTATCCCTAATTATTCTCATGTTATTGGCTATGATATTTATCAAAACTGTCATGACTTTAGTTTGTTTACATCTCAAAAATAACAAATAAAATAATCTCAATTTACATTTTTATAGATTTACTAAAAAAGGTCGATTCAATTTAATGAACCGACCTTTTTTGTATCTATTTAAACACTAATGCTTATTCTTCTGTTGCTGTTGGCGCTAAAATTCTTGAAAGTGTTAAAGTATCACCTTCACCAGAATAATCTGCTAAGATTACATCTCCGTTGGCTAAATCACCTTTCAATATTTCTTCTGCTACTGGGTCTTCTAAATAACGTTGAATAGCACGATTCAATGGTCTTGCACCATATTGTGAATCATATCCTTTTTCAGCGATAAAGTCTTTTGCATTTTCAGTCAATTCAACTGTATAGCCAAGATTTGTGATTCTAATGAATAGCTTTTTCAACATTAAGTCGATGATTTGGTGGATGTGCTCACGTTCAAGTGAATTAAACACAATTACATCATCCAAACGGTTTAAGAATTCTGGCGAGAAAGCTTTTTTCAAAGCATTCTGAATCGTTCCTTTCATCGCATCATCTAGACCGTCAACTTTTGTTTTAGTAGAGAAACCGATACCTGTACCAAAATCTTTCAAATCTCTTGCTCCGATATTTGACGTCATGATGATAATAGTATTTCTGAAATCTACTCTTCTACCCAAACCATCTGTTAAAATACCATCGTCTAATACTTGAAGTAAGATATTAAATACATCTGGGTGAGCTTTTTCAATTTCATCCAACAATACTACGGCATAAGGCTTACGACGAATCTTTTCAGTTAACTGACCACCTTCTTCGTAACCAACGTATCCCGGAGGGGCTCCGACTAAACGAGATACACTGAATTTCTCCATGTACTCACTCATATCGATTCTTACTAAAGCATCATCTTTATCGAACAAATAAGTAGCTAATACCTTCGCTAATTCTGTTTTACCTACCCCCGTTGGACCTAAGAAAATAAATGAACCGATAGGTTTTTTAGGGTCTTTCAAGCCAACTCTTGTACGTTGAATCGCTTTAACAAGTTTAGCAATGGCTGGATTCTGTCCGATTACTTTACCTTGTAACTCTTCATTCATATTCAGAAGTTTTTGTCCTTCTGTAGCAGCTACACGATTTACTGGGATACCAGTCATTTGTGCAATTACTTCAGCCACACTTTCTTCTGATACGGTATAACGACGACGTTTGGTATCTTCTTCCCAATCACGTTTTGCACGGTCTAATTGGTCTAACAAACGTTTTTCACGGTCGCGTAATTGAGCAGCCTCTTCGTATTTCTGCGATTTAACTACTGCATTTTTCTCTTTCTTGATATTTTCGATGGCTTCTTCCAAACGAACAATATCTTCTGGTACTGTAATATTTGAAATATGAACTCTCGCTCCTACTTCATCCATCACGTCGATAGCTTTGTCAGGTAAAAATCTATCTGAGATATAACGTTCAGATAATTTTACTGCTTGTTCTATCGCCTCGTCAGTATAAGTTACATGGTGATGGTCTTCGTATTTATCCTTGATATTATTCAAGATTTCGATTGTTTCTTCAATAGAAGTAGCATCTACCATTACTGTTTGGAAACGACGAGCCAAGGCTCCGTCTTTCTCAATGTATTGACGATACTCATCTAAAGTAGTAGCACCGATAACTTGTATATCACCACGGGCTAAAGCAGGCTTGAACATGTTCGAAGCATCTAATGAACCAGAAGCTCCACCAGCACCCACGATAGTATGTAATTCGTCGATGAATAAAATCACGTCAGGTGATTTCTCCAACTCGTTCATTACCGCTTTCATTCTTTCTTCAAACTGACCACGGTATTTTGTACCTGCCACTAAAGAAGCTAAATCAAGGGTAACAACTCTTTTACCGAATAAAACACGTGATACTTTTTTCTGAACGATTCGTAGTGCTAGTCCTTCAGCAATCGCTGTCTTACCTACACCTGGCTCACCAATCAAAATTGGATTGTTTTTCTTTCTACGTGAAAGAATCTGAGCAACACGTTCTATTTCTTTTTCACGACCAACAATAGGGTCTAGTTTACCCGCTTCCGCTACTTTTGTTAAATCTCTACCGAAATTATCTAATACAGGTGTTTTAGATTTTTCTGTTCCTTTATTGGTGGTAGAACTTCCTCCAGCTGCGTTTCCGCTTGCAAACATTCTTGCATCATCATCGTTATCATCTGTGTCAGATGGGCCCGATTTGATATTAGGGTTTGATTGATATTCCACCATATCCTTAATTAATTCATAATGTATCTGGAACTTCTCAAGAATTTGTTTGGCTAAATTATCCTCATCTCTAAGAATAGCCATCAACAAATGTTCCGTTCCAACAAGGTTAGTTTTAAAAATCCTTGCTTCCAAGTACGTTACTCTCAATACTTTTTCGCATTGTCTTGAAAGCGGAATGTCTTGTTTGTTTTTGATAGTGTACGTAGATCGAACCGTACTCTTAGTAGCTTGTTCTATAGTAACACGCAAATCATCTAGGCTTGTCCCACACTTTTTAATTAAATCTAGAGCAATGCCTTCGCCTTCTCTGATCATTCCTAAAATTAGATGTTCCGTCCCGATGTAATCATGCCCAAGCCTGATTGCCTCCTCACGTGCGAGCGAGATAACCTCTTTTACTCTGTTTGAAAATTTTGCCTCCATGCTTAGAGTTGTTGAGTTATAGCGTTATAGAGCGTCAGAGTTGACCGTTAAGAGTGACAGGAAAAATCCAATTATTCTTTACTCTGATGCTGAAGGTAATCTCTGGTTATTTTCTTAATAATTACTTTCAGTAAATCTCTTCCAAATTAAATCTTAAACGTTAATTAATTAATCTTTGTTCATTTTCTATCGAACTTTGAAGTATCTTTAAAGACTGACTTCCCTGACAAAATAACAAATCTAAGATAGATAAATTAGGTACAAATTCACTGCCAAAGTTCTGTCGATAAGCAGTTGGTTTGTAAATTCCATTCGTAGAAAACGCTATTTTTGGATGAATTTTACTTCTCAAATCGTTCTCTACATTTTTTTCATATTTTTCTGTAAATATAATCTTTTTTTCGAGACGTAAAAGTTTCAGACAAATTGACAGAAGTTCTAGATTCAAATCGAACAAAAAGTCAGGTTTTTTTTCAATAATATTTTTAAAATATTCTGAATAATATTCAAAAAAAGGTGATTTTCCGTATGCTGAATGTATTGCACCCCAATGTCGGCGAATCCAATCTTGATGATATTCTATTTTTAAATCTCGAATCAACACCTTCGCATTCCCATTTTTTACTGGGATAGACAGCGTATCAATCTTATTAGTTGTCTGAATTATACAACGATTTCGGTAACTTTGCTTTTCGTAATATTCGTGTGCTTCAATAACTACGGTTTCGTGTTGAAGTAAGCATACAAAATATTCGAGACTGGGTAAATATTGTAAATCAATTATCATTTCCCTAAAATACAGCAGAATGATTTAATTTCAAATTTTTATGTTAAAATCATTCTATTTATCAAGAAAAAATACAAATTCGCAAAATAAAACATGATTTTTTTTAAATTTCTTTCGGTTTTACCATTTTGGTTAATTTATGGCATTTCTGATTTTGCCTATTTTTTACTTTTTCACATATTGAAATACCGTAAAAAAGTAGTTTTTGAAAATCTTAGAAATTCTTTTCCTGATAAAAACGAAAAGGAAATCCATGAAATTGCCAAGGGATTTTATCACCATTTAGCTGATATTTTTATTGAGTTTTTTAAAGGATTAAGTATTTCAGCAGAAGAGGTTACACAGCGTGTGCAAGTAAATAATATTGAGGTTGTAAAAAAGTATTTAGATAATAACATACCTATCATCTTCGTGGGTGGGCATCAAGGTAATTGGGAATGGGCAATTCATTCTGTTAGCTTACAAGGGGTTGAGTTAGATGTTGTTTATCAAAAACTTAGTAGCCCGTTCTTCGATAAGCTTACTTACGAAATCAGAAGTCGCTTTGGGGCATTTTTAATTGAAAGAAAGGATACCATTAAAGCTACTATTGAAAGGAAAGATAAACCAAGAGCGATTTGTTTGGCAGCCGACCAGATTCCTAGTCATTTGAAATCAGCCTACTGGACCAACTTTTTGCATCAAGATTCTGCTTTTTTTACTGGGCCAGAACGCATAGCGCGTAAATTTGATTATCCAGTAATTTTTATGGAGTTTGTCAGGAAAGGAAGAGGATTCTATGATATGAATCTTTCAGAGATTGTAAGTCCTCCTTATGATCACCTCGCTCCTAATGAAATTCTTGAGCGTTTTGTTCAGACATTAGATGCTTCCATAAAACAAAATCCATCATCATACTTATGGTCACACAGGAGATGGAAACATACAAGAGAGAAACAAGAGATAAAACCTTGATTGTATTTTATCCAACAAAAAAGCTTGCTTATTAGGCAAGCTTTTTTGTTATAAATAGGGAGATAAATCTCCCAGACCTTGCCTGATAATTTCAAAGTCATCCGAAGTAGCATCTACTATCGTTGAAGGTATGTTATTTCCATAGCCCCCATCAATTACGATATCGACCTGATTTTGGAATTTTTCAAAAATCAATTCAGGGTCAGTTGAATATTCTACAATATTATCATCATCATAAATTGACGTTGTGATAATAGGGTTGCCGAGTTCTTCTACAATCAACCTTGGAATTTCATTCGCTGGAATCCGAATACCAACGGTTTTTTTACTTTGCGATAATACTTTAGGTACTTTATTGTTGCCCTCTAACACAAAAGTAAAAGGACCAGGCAAAGCTTTTTTCATTAATTTAAACCCAGCATTAGATACCTTGGCATAATCTGCAATATGACTTAAATCATTACAGATAAACGAGAAATTATTCTTAGTAGGCTTGATGCCCTTTATTTGACAAATCCTTTCTACTGCACGCGTATTATGAATATCACAGCCCATTCCATAAACTGTATCGGTTGGATAAATAATTACGCCACCATCTTTTAGGCAATTCACGATATGGTTTATCTTTTTCATATCGGTGCCTTTTTCATATAATTTTATAAACTCCGCCATCGCTCTTATAGATTGTTTTAATGGTTAATGTAACGAAAAAAACTATTCCATTATAAAATGGTATAATGTTGAACTAAGGTTTTATTTCTTTGAAGAATAGACAACTATTAACGCTGTTACCCTCTATTTAGTTATCATTCGTTCAAACTTTAACATTTTTTACCAGTAATTAATTCCTGATATAGCAAGTTACGGGAATTTCAAAATAGAAGACAGGTAGTTCTAAACACAATCTATGTCTCTGAATCAATTAAAGTATCCGTTTCTTTTGAAGAATGTAAGGCTTCAGTAATACTAGCATTTATTTCAAACCCTAGAATAAGAATCAATGCTACCAGATACAACCAAACCATTAAAGCAATGAAGGTACCGATAGCGCCATAAAGTTTGTTATACGTAGCAAAATTGGATAGGTAATAAGAGAATAAGTTAGAAATTAAGATTGTCAAAATAGAAGCAGTGATAGAACCTGCATTGATAAAATTCCATTTTTTATGGATAGCAGGTGCCCAATAATAAATGATGGAGATGGTTACGAAAAAAACGAGGAATATTACAAAATAAGTAAGGAGTTGAAGTACATAAAAAGTAATATCTCGGTTCATGATACCTTCATCAAAAAGGAAATCAACCATTACTCTACCCACAATTAAAACCACTATTGCGATGATTAATACAAACGTCAATAAAAAGTTTAGCATGATTCCTATCAGCCTTGCCTTGATAAATCCACGTTTTTCAGATGTTTTATAGGTCATATTGAAGGCTCGCATCAAAGCCATCATACCACTCGTAGAGGCATACAAAGCAAAGATAAAACCTAACGAAAGTACTCCTCCTCGTGGCTTACTGACAATCTCAATGATAGTTTCTTGGGCTTCATGAAAAATACCTTTGGGCAATACATCTGAGAGTAATGATATGATTTTTAAATCAAGATTATTAACAGGAATATAAGGAATCAATGAAAACAGAAAGATGATAGTCGGGAATATGGCTAATGTAAAATTATAAGCTACTGCTGCTGCCCGAACATCAATATCAAATAGGGTAATTTTTTTAATTAAAACTTTATAGACTTGGTAAACACTATTAGCTACATTTTCTAAATGATAACGCTTCAAGAAAAGACGAAACCGATTGTATGCTTGTGTATGTTGTATTTTTGTTAGCATTATCTAATTTTAATTAACCATTAAGCAAAGAAAGCGCTTAATCGTTCCAACAATTCTTTAGGTGCCGTAGTAAGCCTATTATTTTCCATTTTCACAAAAACTAAAGTAGTTTCGCCTTTATGTACCAACACGCCCTTACTGTTTAGAATTTCATACTGAAAAACTACTCTAGCAGCAGGAATAGTTTTGATGGTTGTACGAATTGTCAGTAAATCATCATATAGTGCTGGGGCAATATATTTTGATGTATTCTCATAAACAGGCATCATCACACCAGACTCTTCCATCGCTTTATAGCTAAAGCCAAGGCTCCTGAGAGCCTCTACCCTACCAATTTCATAAAGCCGTGCATAGTTCCCATAATAAACATAGCCCATTTGGTCAGTATCTGCATATCTAACTCTGTACTGATATTCGTGTTGATACATTGCTGATGAAATAATTAATTACAAACGATTATTTTCTGATGTTCAATTTGTTCAGTGCCTCTTGGTAAATACGCGCATTATTAAGGTGATCTGCAAAGGTTTCAGCAAAGTTATGATAGCCAGAGAAATCTTCTTTTGCACAGAAGTACATATAGTTATGGTGTTCGTAATTCAATACTGCATCAATAGAAGCCAAGTCTGGTAAATTAATAGGCCCCGGAGGCAACCCAACTACACGATAAGTATTATAAGGCGAATTAATTTGCAAAAGTGCTTTGGTTACTCTTTTAATGCTAAAATCTTGGTGAGCAAAAACAACTGTTGGGTCTGCACCTAAAGGCATATTAGCCTTTAAACGATTCATATAAACCCCTGCTACTCGTGGCTTTTCGTCAGCTTTTTTAGTCTCAGCCTCCACGATTGAAGCCATTATTTGCGCTCTGATAGGGTCTAGACCAATTTCTGTTGCTTTTCTTTTACGCTCTTCTGTCCAGAATTTATCGTACCAAGTTTTCATGGTACTCATTAGTTCTTCAGGAGGAGTAGTCCAATATACTTCATACGTATTTGGCAAAAACATACACATGATAGTTTCTTTGGTAAAACCATATTTTTGTGCCACTGCGGAATCATCTAGCATACTAGCCAGTGCAGTAGAATCAAATTCAAAGCGATTACCAATCTTATGAATTAAATCTTTTTTTAGGCGAATATTATTAAAGGTAAGTTTGATAGCATCTTGATTACCAGAACGAAGTTTCTTGATTACTTCATAATTACCCATATCAGCCTTGATGACGTATCGTCCTTCACGAACGTTTTCTTTATATTCCAACAATTTGGCTAAAAACTTAAATGAAAGTTCGTCCTTAACAATTTTATGTTTGCTCAACGAATCCCAAACAGTTTCAAAAGTTGCTCCTTTAGGAATCAAAAGGGCAAAACCTTTTTTCTGGTCTACTTCATAATTAGGCGTTTTGGTAATTTGCCAGACATAATAAGAAAACATTGTCGCAAACAAAGCGAAAGCGATAAAGAAGTAGCGTAATAATTTATGGTTTTGTTGCATTGTAATGATAATGAAATAACGCTCAAGCGTTTTTAAATGATTGTTTTTGTTTAATTAATCAATCCAATTTTCAAAAGTTAGTCCTTCAATTCGTTGCATTTCTTTAAGGTTTCGACTTACTAGAATACAATCCTCTATAATTGCAGTACTACCAATCAATAAATCAAAGTCACTTATAGGCGTACCCATCTTTTTTAAACGAGATTTTTGCTCTGCAAAAACTTCGAAAACAGGTCGAATAGGTAATACTCTATCCTGAAAACCTTCAATAAACTGTTTTAATTTAGCTTTATTTTCTTCTTTTCTAGTTGAAGAACTATTGGCTATTCCATACATAAGTTCAAGAATTGTCAATTCTGAAATAAAGCAGTTTTTCAAGCCAACTGATGAGATTTTAGCTGGAATATTAAAATCATTCTTTATGAAATGAATACAAATATTTGAATCCAATAAATATTTTATTCTACCCATGAAGTATCAATTTCTTTAGTTGTCCTTGAGTCCTCTATTATTTTGATTAATTCTTCACTTGATTCTGGTAAGTCCAAGCTACCTGCCAATGCAAAGAATACTGATTCGTCTATTGTCTCGTTCTTTGTTTCAATTACGTTTGAACTAATTCTAAATTTGGCTTTTAATCGCTTAGCCAAATCTATAAAAAGCTGATAGTCTGCTTGCGAGTTTGGTTCAATGATGATTGTATTCATTTCTATTTTTGTTTTAGCAATTTTGTTAAAAATAAAGTAATCACATATACTCCCAATATTATCTAAATCTTAAAACTCAATTCCAAATCTATCAGCCAACGCTTGCAGGTCTTTTACTACAGGTTCTAAAAGATTGATGCCATTGGCTTTACGCTCTGCTTCAATTTCTCTTTCAGGGTCACCTGGTACTAATACTTTCTTGCCTTCTACTGCTTCGGCTGCATGAAAACGGTCAATCCATTTATCCATATCAGCTTTAAATTCGTCAGCTGGGCGAAAAGCATCTATTCTCATGGCTCCTAAAAAGTGTCCAGTTCCTTTCCCTACTTGCTCGCCAGCAGTCATAAACCCTGCCGTTGCAAATGGTGGAACCCAAGGGCCAAAGTTAGCTCCTGATAATACACCAGAAAAAATATCCACGATAGCACCCAAACCATAGCCTTTATGAGAACCATGTTCACGGTCGCCACCTAACGGTAATAATGCTCCTCCGTTTTTAACAGCGTTTGAATCATCTGTAGGATTCCCTTCTTTATCTTGTACCCAGCCAATCGGTGCGGCGGCTCCTTTTCTTTGTAAAATTTCCATTTTACCATAAGCCACTGCTGTACTAGCAAAATCGGCTACGAAGGCAGGATTCCTCTGTGCTGGAACAGCTACCGCAATAGGGTTGGTTCCTAACAATTTCTCTTTTGAAAAAGTTGGCGTTACCAAAGGGGCGGCATTCGTCATAGCCCAGCCAATCATATCGTTGTCAGAAGCCAACATAGCATGATAGCCCGCAATACCAAAATGGTTTGAATTCTGTACAGAAATCCATCCAGAACCCACATTCTTCGCTTTTTCCATCGCAATTTGCATCGCTTTAGGTGCTACTACTAAGCCTAAACCTTTGTCACCATCAATCACAGCCGTAGAAGGCGTTTCATGGATGATTTTAATGTCTGGCTTAGGGTTCAATCTTCCATTATCATACAAACGAACATAGCCACTTAATCTTGCTGTTCCATGCGAATCTACACCGCGGAGGTCGGCAGAAATCAATACTTTTGATGCCAAATCTGCATCGTCTTCCGAACATCCTATCGAAAGAAATACATTTTTAATAAAGTTTTGTAGGGAGCTATATTCGTAAATCATGAATGAAATTGAGATTATTTTCTAATAATTTTACCTATTTGTCGATATCCGAGGAGCACAAAATTACAAATAATTGTTCGATGAAAGTCTTTTTTCAAGTAAAAAGCAGAAATATCAGGTAGGAATATAAAATATCTGCCTTAGCATTGATGATTGGTCTCTATCATCTTCATTCAAAATTTTGTATATTATCGATGAAATAAACTACTTTAAATCGGTAGAATATCATTCAATACTTACTTTTGTAGTAAATTGAAGGTATTGAAATATTTTTTATTCAATCACCCAATTATAAGAACCTAGCTTCTTAAGAAAGCGTTAACCAGTAAATATTGAGCATATAAATAAGTAAAAAAATGTCGTTCAGAATAAAACGTATCACAGCCAAACTGTTTAGTTATTTCGTAAAGGGATTATTTTTATTAGCCCCTGTTTATATAACAGGCTACATTATTTTCAACCTGCTGAACTCATTAGACCAAGAGTTTTATTTTTATTTCAGAGGAACGGGATTAGTTATTATGGTGGCCATTATCATGATTGTTGGTTTTTTGGGCTCTACTTTTATTTCTTTGCCTCTTATTCAAATATTAGAAGAAGGGGTTTCCAAACTTCCGCTGGTAGGTTTGATTTATTTTTCCTTAAAAGACCTTATTGGAGCTTTTGTCGGTGATAAAAAGAAATTCAATCAACCTGTGAAAATTATATTCAACAAAGAAAATGGTATTCAAAAACTGGGGTTTATTACTCAGACTGATTTGTCTTTCTTAGATATTCAAGACTCTGTCATTGTTTACTGTCCGCATTCCTATGCTTTTTCGGGCGAGGTATTCATTGTTCCAAGTGCAAATATTACATTGTTAAACCTTCCAGCCTCTGATGTCATGAAAATGATTGTATCGGGTGGCGTATCGCTGGCAAGTAATCCTTAAAAATCAATATTTAACACACAACATAAAGCTTCTAATTTAGTTATTGATTGTAAAACGTTTGTTTGTTTTTGCTATCATTATATTGCGTATCCATCAATCTCAATAATTTTTAATTCAATCTCATCATCTATGTTTTTGGCAAATATTTTTTCAAGTTTTTCTTGGTGGCTTATCATCCCCATTGCAATACTAATTCTAGCTATTCGTGATTTGTTGCAGAACCGCCATACTATTCAGCATAATTTTCCTGTGGTTGGTCATATACGTTATATGCTCGAAAAAATTGGTCCAGAATTAAGGCAATATATCGTAGCAAATAACCGTGAGGAGCTTCCTTTTAACAGAGGTGAAAGAGCATGGGTATATGCTTCATCCAAAAAAGAAAACAACTTACAGGGCTTTGGTTCAGACCAAGACTTCAACTCGGCAGGGTATATCTTTATCAAACATGCCATGTTAGGACATAAGTTAGCGGATAACCACCCTAATCAAAAAGATCCAAGTGCGGTACCTTGTTCAAAAACAATAGGCGAATATCATAAAAGGAAACGTCCTTATAAGCCCTACTCGGTCGTAAATATTTCTGGTATGAGCTACGGTTCATTGTCTGCTAAAGCAGTTGAATCCTTAAACAAGGGCGCCTTAAAATTTGGCTGTTATCATAACACTGGCGAAGGTTCATTATCACCTTATCATAAGTATGGCTCGGATGTTATCGTAAATATAGGAACGGCTTATTTCGGAGTAAGGGACGATGATGGTAAATTTTCGATGGAAAAATTAATAAAAATGACTAACGATAATCCATTCGTAAAAGCATTAGAGTTGAAACTTTCTCAAGGTGCTAAGCCCGGCAAAGGTGGTATGCTCCCAGCGGCCAAAATCACGAAGGAAATTGCAGAAATCAGGCACATTCCTTTAGGGAAAGATGCCATTTCTCCAGCTTTTCACTCTGAATTCTCTACCATTCCAGAAATGGTTAATTTTATAGAAGCAATGGCTAACCAAACTGGCTTGCCCGTAGGGATAAAGTCGGCTGTCGGAAAGTTAGAAATGTGGGAAGAATTGGCACAATACATGGTAAAAACTGGTAAAGGCCCCGACTTTATCACCATTGATGGTGGAGAAGGTGGTACGGGAGCTGCGCCGCATGCTTTTGCAGACCATGTGTCTCTACCTTTCAACTATGGCTTTACCAAAGTATATAAGATTTTCCAGAAGTATGAATTAGCTGATAAAATCGTATTTATTGGTTCGGGCAAATTAGGCTTTCCTGAAAAAGCTATGATGGCGTTTGCGATGGGTTGCGATTTAGTTAATGTAGCGCGCGAAGCCATGATGTCGATTGGTTGTATCCAAGCACAGGTTTGTCATACTAACCGTTGTCCAGCAGGAGTTGCTACGTCTAGCCCTTGGCTTCAAGCGGGTATAGACCCAGCCCTTAAAAGTGAGCGTTTTTATAATTATGTAAAAACATTGAACAAAGAAATTCTTGAAATTACCCATGCTTGTGGTTATGAACACCCTTGTCAGATGACGATGCAAGACGTTGATATGGTAATGGGTGATAATAATAAAACACAGTCGCTGGCTACTACTTTTGGTTATAACAAAACAAAAGTTCCTTTTGAAGGAGTAGATAAGCTTTTAAAAAGCCCCTATCTAGGCGGAGGAAAAGCACAGGTTAATTAATATACAAAAAAGGGATGGTCGAAAGCCATCCTTTTTTTTGTATATTAATTTTCAGAAACTAAGTGTTTATGCTATCATAAGACTTTATCATGCTTCAAATTATCCTAGCTAAAACGCTTATAATCAATTATTTTACGATAAAATCAATCACAAAAGCGGGTAAATTTATACCATTCTGCTTTCGATAGCTTCATTTAACTGCTCGTTAGTTATTTTTCATTATCTTTGTAGTATGTTATCTATCAATAATCTTTCGTTTTATTTCGGTTCTCGCCCAATGTATGATGGGGCGAACTTACATATTAAGCCCAAAGACAAAATCGGTCTTATCGGGGCAAATGGTACTGGTAAATCTACTTTACTTCGTATAATTGACGGTGAATACTTACCCGACGGTGGTAATATTTCTAAATCAGGCGACTGTACCATCGGGTTTTTAAATCAAGACTTACTTTCTTATCAAAGCGACGATTCTATCCTTTCGGTAGCAATGCAAGCTTTTGAACGTCAGAATTTCCTTCAAGCAGAAATCGATAAGGTTTTACATAAAATGGAAACTGATTTTGAAGACGATGACGTAAATAAATTGGCGCGTTTTCAAGATGAATTTGATGCGTTGGGTGGTTATACCATTCAATCAGAAGCGGAGGCAATTCTTGAAGGTTTAGGATTCAGTACCGAAGAGCTTTCCCAACCCCTACAGAAATTCTCTGGAGGTTGGAGAATGCGTGTAATGCTAGCAAAATTACTTTTACAACGACCATCTTTATTAATGCTTGATGAACCTACCAACCACTTGGACTTACCGTCTATTGAGTGGGTAGAAAACTACATCAATACTTATGAAGGTGCCATCATTGTGGTTTCTCACGATAGATTCTTCTTGGACAACACTGTAACGACGATTGTTGAAGTGGCAGGTGCAAAATTGATTCCTTACTCCGGTAATTATTCTTTCTATATGGAAGAAAAAGCCTTGAGAAACGAAGTACAAAAAGGAGCATACGAAAACCAGCAACAGGCTATTAAACAAACTGAAAAGTTCATTTCAAGGTTTAAAGCCAAAGCATCAAAAGCTCGTCAGGTACAATCAAGGGTAAAAGCGTTAGAAAGATTAGATATTATTGATGACGTGTTGGATGAAAATGCGAAAGTCAATTTTAAGTTTAACTTTGGAACTCAACCGGGTCGTTTTATTATGCACCTTGAAGACATCACCAAAGCTTATGGTCCTAAGAGAATACTGACGCATACTAACGCTGTTATTGAAAGAGGTGATAAAATCGCTTTGATTGGTGCCAATGGTAAAGGTAAGTCTACAGTTCTAAGAATCATTGATGGTTCTGAAGAGTTTCAAGGCGAACGTAAGTTAGGACATAATGTAATTGACTCATTTTATGCCCAGCACCAATTGGAAAGTTTGGATGTAAATAATACATTGCTTGATGAGTTGAAGATGACAGGTACAGGTAAACTTGAAACTGAATTAAGAAGTATCTTAGGCTGTTTCTTGTTTTCGGGTGATGATGCCTTCAAAAAAATCAAAGTACTTTCGGGAGGTGAAAAATCAAGGGTTGCCTTAGCAAAAGTATTGATTTCAGAAGCCAACTTCTTGTTACTAGATGAGCCTACTAACCACTTAGACATGATGTCGGTGAACATTTTGATTCAGGCTTTACAGCAATACGAAGGTACGTATGTAGTGGTTTCTCACGATAGATTCTTTGTTTCAGAGATTGCTAATAAAATTTGGTATATCGAAGACGAAGAGATTAAGGTATATCCAGGTACTTATGATGAATATGAAACTTGGATGGAACAACGTCGAATGAATGGTGAATTCAGTAAGGAAACTTCCCCTAAAAAGACCGTTGAAAAAGTAGTAGAGAAGAAACCTGTTGATGATTTTACGAAAAAAGAAGCACAGAAAAATCTGAAAAAACTGAATCAGAAATTAGGAGATACTGAGAGCCTGATTGCCAAATTAGAAGCAGAGAAAACCGAAAAAGAAAAGACTTTGGCCGACCCGACTATCTATAATGATGCACAAGCGTTGAAACGTGAAAACATTGCTTATCAAAAAATCCTGAATCAATTGGAAGAAGTAAATGATGCTTGGGAAGAAGTAATGTTGGAAATTGAAGAAGTAGAAAGCTTGGTTCAGTAAAATAATGGTATTCAGTTCATCATAAAAACGCAGGTAAAATAGCTGAAATGCTTTTTCCTGCGTTTTTTGCTTTAGGCTATTGCAGAATATTTTAAGATACTATCCGTTAGTTTTATTATTCACAAATAGCTAATATCAATTCGCTCATACGCTCAACTCCATACATCACTCTTCTATGAAACTTTTATCGATTATATGCTTATTATTTATTCCTTTTGCCTTTTTTGCTCAGAAAAAGAAGCCATCTTATCAAGCAAAAAAGGTTATTTATGATAATTATATCTATGAACCTTATATACGCACTGTACAATTATTTCCGTCGTTGAGCACGACTAAAACCCCACAAGAGACCCTTAATCCACCCGTCATCAATTTACAAGAAAATCAAATTTTGAAATTGGAATTCGACTGTTTAGCTCCCGAGTTTCAAAATTTCAGGGTGAAAATATTTCATTGTAATGCAGATTGGACACCTTCTGTATTAAACGATATTGAATACCTCACCGAATTCAATGATTTCCCGATTAATGATTATAGAAATTCTTTCGCCACGAAAATTCCTTACACACATTTTGCTGTGGAGATTCCTAAAACCAAATTAGCTGGCAATTATCTGGTGATGGTTTACAAGAATCGTAATGAAGATGATATCATGCTTACGCATCGATTTATGGTTTTTCAAAATAGAATTGGTGTAGCTGGCAATGTAACTTTTCCGAATAATGTTCAAAGAAGACGTACTCACCAACAAATTAACTTTAGTGTAAATTATAGTGGCTACGAAATCATTGATCCTAAACAAGACTTGAAAATTGTCATTCGTCAGAACTTTAGAGATAACAAAACGCTGACAAACCTTAAACCTTTTATGATAGATTCTTATAATCGTAAGATGGATTATCAGTTTTTTGAAGGAGAAAACCAATTAGAAGGCAGTAATGAATTTAGGATGTTTGATGGCAGAAGTACGCAACAAAAACTAGTAAATATTGCTAGGATTGTACAAGGAGAAAGAGAAAGCATCATAGAAATTCGTCCCGAAAAACCACAAAATGGCTTAGCGTATGTTGCTACAAATGATTTTAATGGAATGTATGTAATTGATAATTATGAAACCAATCGGGGTGATACTGAATCAGATTATGTTCGGGTAAGTTTCCTATTGAAAACTGATTCTTTAGCAAATAAAAAAGTATATATCAATGGTGCTTTCAATGATTGGCAATTAAACGAGGTAAACCAAATGCATTATGTACCTGAAAGTCAGGCTTACGAAGCATTTATCCAGTTGAAACAAGGCATCTATAATTATCTATATGTCACCAAAGACGACCAAGGAAATATAAGTGAGTCGGAACTAGAAGGAACACACTCGCAAACGGAAAATATTTATGAAATTTTAATCTATCACCGCCCCATTGGTGCACGTGCTGATGCTCTAGTAGGATATGTATTGATTAAAAATCAATAAGTTATTTTCGTATAAAGTTTAAAATAATTACGTTTACCCCATTGCTTACTATTTTGTTATAAAATTTATATCCAAATGAAAAACTTACTTTGGGCTTTTGCATGCTTGGTTATACTCCAAAGTTGTCAGAGCGGGAGTTACCCACAAACTTCGGGCGGAGGTACACAGTATCCTACTGAACGTAACCAAACACCATCAGGAAGGGAATCTTATCCATCTACCTCAACAGGTAGAGCCGCTGATAAAAATGTGTCTATCGGCAATATTCGTATTACTGATAAATATACAATCTTGTATGTGGCCTATAGAAATAACAATTCACCTCAATATGATAGGAACGGGAGATTAGTCAATGATGGACACGAAGACATCGCCTTTCAGTCAACCGCTCAACTAATTGCAGCCAATGGTGCAAGGTCATTTAAATTAATCAAAACAGAAGGCATTCCTCAGCTTGTGGCTGGGCAAAATGTAAAGGTTTACGGTAGAAAAACAGTACCTGGTGACCAAATAAATTTTGTTGTGTATTTTGAACGCTTAGATAAAGGCTTGGAGGATTTCGATTTATTTGAATGTAACGATTATGATTACATTACTTGTTGGAATGTATATGGCTTACGAATTAGCAATCCACTAGATATTGTCACCCAGCCAACACAGCCTAAAGCCAACCCTGCTCCTCCTGTTTCTCCGACTAAAACGCCTCCTAAAAGCACCACAACAGTTAAAACAAAACCAAAAAGTGGAAAATTAGGCGAAGTAGATAATACTCCTGTCCAAATGCCAGTAATTACTAACATTCAGGTTTCAGGCATCGTGCGAGATATAAAGACCAACAAGCCAGTTAGTGCTACTATCAACTATAAATTATCTAGCAGCAAACAAATTATAGATTCGGTACAGAGTTTTGTAAGTACTGGTATTTATAGAATGGGTTTACAGAAAGGGCAAATTTATACGTACACTGCCTCTGCTAAAGGCTATTTATCTGTTAATGACATTGTTGATTTATCTAAAATTACCAATGAAACTAAATTCAGTAAAGATATTTATCTTATACCTATTATAGTTGGGGATAAAATAGCATTAAAAAATATTTATTTTGAAGTATCAAAATCTGATTTATTGCCTGCATCCTTTGCAGAACTTACTAAACTAGTGACGATGATGCAGAATAATCCAGAGATGGAAATTCGTTTAGAAGGCCATACTGACATCATTGGTGATGCCGAGGCTAACCTTGAATTATCACAAGAAAGAGTAGATGCTTGCGAAACATATTTGGTTCAAAAAGGCATTTCGACCAAGCGAATCCAAGCAGTTGGTTATGGTGCTAGTCGACCATTGGTCAAGAAAGGAAGCGATGAAGAAAGGAAAGTGAATAGAAGAGTTGAATTTGTAGTCTTAAAATTATAGTGCTATAAAAAAGCCTTACTAATGATTGTTAGCAAGGCTTTTTTATAACACTTAGTATTACTAAACGTTGAAACGGAAGTGCATAATATCACCGTCTATTACAACATATTCTTTTCCTTCAACAGATAATTTTCCTGCTTCTTTACAAGCTCCTTCAGATTTATATTGTTGGTAGTCAGCAAATTTAATTACCTCAGCACGGATAAAACCACGTTCAAAATCAGAGTGAATTACTCCTGCTGCTGCAGGTGCTTTCCAACCCTTCTGGATTGTCCACGCACGTACTTCTTTAACGCCTGCCGTGAAATAAGTAATCAAGTTCAATAAATAATATGAACTACGGATTAATTTATCTAAACCTGATTCAGTAAGATTATATTCTTCTAAGAACATCTGGCGGTCGTCTTCGTCTTCCATTTCAGCAATTTGTGCTTCTAAGGCCGCGCAAATTACTACTACTTCTGCACCTTCTTCGGCTACAGCAGCTTTCAATTGCTCAACGTATTCGTTTGTTCCTTTAGCAATCGACGCTTCGTCTACATTTGCTACATAAATTACAGGCTTGTCTGTCAATAAGCATAAGTCGCCAATTGCTTCAAACTTAGCATCAGGTTCTAAGCCCTGAACAGTTCTTGCAGATTTTCCTGCTTCTAATGTTGATTTATATTGCTGGAGAATGGCTAATTGAGCTCTCGATTTTGCATCGCCTGCTTTGGCTGCACGTTCTACTTTCTGGATTTTTTTATCAACCGATTCTAAATCTTTTAATTGTAATTCATAGTCGATAATTTCTTTATCCGATACAGGATTCACTCTTCCTTCTACGTGAACGATATTATCATCAGCAAAACAACGTACTACGTGTAGAATAGCATCTACTTCACGAATATTTGCCAAGAATTTATTACCTAATCCTGCTCCTTGCGAAGCTCCTTTTACTAGCCCTGCAATGTCCATAAATTCTATTACGGTTGGTAACACTCTTTGAGGATTTACCAATTTTTCTAAAATATTAAGACGTTCGTCAGGTACTGTTACAATCCCTACGTTAGGTTCAATTGTACAGAAAGGGTAATTAGCGGCTTCCGCCTTATTTGAAGAAATTGCACTAAACAAAGTAGATTTCCCAACATTAGGCAAACCTACGATTCCACATTGAAGACCCATTTATCTACTTATTATTTTCAAAAATTAATATTGTTAAGCTCACACTTCAATCAAAATTTACTATTATGCTATAAAATCATTCAACTATATTCGTTATTATAAGCCTAGTTTAGAAATCGAATAATCAACTTCTAGTGTCTATGTATCCATTCTTGAAGTAATTGTGAATAATGAATCTGACAGATTAGCTTAGTTTGAATTGGTATTCAATACCTGAGGGCTTATGAAGAATGTTACATTGAAACAGTTTTTGCAGATTCTAAGGTCTGATTAGCTTGAGTATACACAAAGTTACAAGTTTAATCGTACAACAACAAAAAAGCCTCTGAAATTTCAGAGGCTTATAAATTCTTTCATTCGTTTATTCCCATTTCAAATCACTACCAAATCCGCCCACAGTATCTTCGTCTTCACGATTAAATTGAGTAAAATCTACATCAGGCAAAAGTTCATGTTTCACATGGTCAACTGCTTCTTGAAGGCCTTCAACAAATTTATCAAAATCTTCCTTATATAAGAACATCTTGTGTTTTTCGTAAGCAAAACCATCATCTTTTTGATAACGGCGACTTTCTGTAATAGTAATGTAGTAGTCGTTTGAGCGGGTCGATTTCACATCAAAAAAATACGTTCGCTTTCCTGCTCTGATACGTTTCGAAAACAATTCTTCTCTTTCTCTTTCTTCCACTGTGCTATGACAATTTAGGGTTTACGGATTGGTAAAAATATAAATTTTCTGAATGTTTCAAAAGTTAATCATGAAAAATAATTTCTATTTTCTACATCTTCACATTAATTATTAGTTAAATCGACTAATTTAATATTGAAAACAAAACGATTGATTCTTAAAACAAAAAAATCATTGTGTTACACATGCTATGCTTTATGGGTAAATTCCAATATTATATGCTTAAAATTTATATTTTTATTTCGCCCGAAAAAGGCTAATTTCGTATTCCAGTTTTGGTAGATAATGTGTAGAAAGCCACTAAATTAAAACCACTAAATCACACAAAATGTCAAAACCACTTCTAGGAATTATCATAATTCTCAGCCTTTTCTGTTCTGTTAGCCATGCACAAAAATTAGGGGATGAATCTTTTGGTATTTCTTCATTCTATGCTCAGTATTTCTATAATAAACCTACCTCGACGGGTGAAATACTTCAACGAAATCAGTACACTGCTGCCCACATGACATTGCCCTTTGGCACGATGCTGGAAGTAACAAATCTTGCCAATAAACGTTTTGTAATTGTAAGAGTAAACGACCGCGGTCCGTTTAAGCCTGGAAGGATTATTGACTTAACCGAAAATCCAGCAAAGTGGCTAAAAATGACGAATAAGGGGCTTACAAAAGTACGTTTAAAAGTGGTTGGCTTTGACGGTGATATTATGCTAGAGCCTTTCGACTCGCTAAGACTGACTGCCCCTCCGCATTTTGAGCCTAAATTTTATCAGAAAACGAAGTTAAAATATCATCGCTATTATCGCCTCAAAAAAAATTGGCAAAAAAGAAAATATCCAAACCTCAAACATCGACGTTTAAAGGTAAATTCTTATTTAAGGAAACTTTCTAAGCAAAGAATCAAAGCGCGGAAATTAGCGAAAGCAACTCCTAAAAAGCCAACTAAATAATGTTAGTTCACTCAACAAAGTTTTAAAATAATTTATGGATTTAGCACAAATACGCCAATATGGAAATATAGAATTTTTAGCCAAGCAAATGGTAGAAGGTTTTATTACGGGTCTTCATAAATCACCATTTCACGGTTTTTCAGTAGAATTTGCAGAGCATCGTTTGTATAATAATGGCGAAAGTACTAGGCATATAGATTGGAAGGTATTTGCAAAAACGGATAGGCTTTACACTAAAAGATATGAAGAAGAAACAAATTTGCGTTGTCATTTAATCATTGACACTTCTTCTTCGATGTATTATCCAGAGAAAAATAATGGTAAAATTGTATTCTCTACCATGGCAGCAGCAGCTTTGGCATATATGCTTCAAAAACAAAAAGATGCTATTAGCTTAATTACTTTCTCCTCAGCTGTTGAGATTCAAACGCCTGTCAAATCAACGCCTTCGCATATCCATAAAATCTTTTTGGATTTAGAAAATTTACTTCAAAAACCTAAAGAACATAAAAAAACGGAAGTGGCGTCGGTAATTCACCAGATTGCTGAAAACATTCATAAGCGTTCGTTAGTAATCATTTTCAGCGATATGTTTGATGATATTGATAATTCAGAAAAGATTTTTTCTTCTTTACAACACCTGAAACATAACCTGCACGAGGTATTGATTTTTCATGTGACAGATAAAAAGACAGAATCTGACTTTGAATTCGATGACCGTTCTTATGAATTTATTGATTTAGAAACCAACGAAACCATCAAGTTGAATCCTGCTCAAGTAAAGGTTGATTATCAGAAAACTTTGCATCAGTTTTACCAAGAATTAAAACTGCGTTGCGGACAATATAAAATTGATTTTATTGAAGCTGATATTGCTGAAGGGTTTGAACAAATCCTTACATCGTATTTGGTAAAAAGAGGAAAGATGAAGTAAAAGTATTTTACTTCATCTTTCAATCAATATTAAGGGGCTAATGGCAAGGTAAAGAAGAAGGTAGTTCCTTGGTTCTCTACAGTTTCAAACCAAATACTTCCTTTGGCATTATCTACCACCCATTTTGCTAAGGCCAAACCAACACCCGAGCCTTGGGTTTTCGTTGAATAGTCCAGCATAAATATTTTTCCACGGTGTTCTTCCCGAATCCCTACCCCATTATCTTGAATGCTGAAAGTAACGGCTTCAATGCCTAACTCAACCACAATCATTACTTCGGGCGTTTTAGTGGAAGGCACTGATTGAATAGCATTCATAATCAGGTTTTTGATAATATTCCCTGTTAGCTGACGGTCGCCAATTACTTTTACGGCTTTGTTTGGCACAATCATTCTTAGTTCTAACTGAGAATCATCTGTGAATAAATTCACTACTTTTCTGGTCTCATGGGCAAAATCAAATACCTCACTTTTAGGAATTGGCAATCTGGCAAAATCTGAAAAAGAAGTAGCAATGTAGGAAAGGTTATCAATCTGCCCTGTTAACGATTCTATCTGGTCTTTCACTTGCGCTAAATCTAATTCTGTTCCTCTTGAGAGCTTACGCCAAAGCAATTGTAAAGACAATTTCATGGGTGTAAGTGGATTCTTAATTTCGTGAGCCACCTGTTTAGCCATTTGTTGCCATGCAGATTGCTTATTCGCATCTGTGAGCGCTACTTTAGATTCTTCAAGTTTTACCAACATTTCATTGTAGGCTTTTACTAAAACGCCTATTTCATCATCTGAGCGCCATGAAAGTGGCTCGCTTGGCTTGCTTAAATCTACCTTCCTTAATTTATTGGTAATCATCTGCAACGGGACAATCAATACATTAGAAGCTAAGTACGAAAACCATAGTAAAATCAAGAAAATGGTAGTAAACGTATTTAGCATTGAGCCAATTACGGAACTTACCTCTTTTGTGAAGTATGTTTTTGAATCGTAAAATGGTATACAAACAATTCCGAGCAATTTACCTTCATTTGATTTTAGCTTTAAGTAAGAAGTTTTGAACGATAAATCACCAATGGTTTCATCCAACATCACTTTCGAGTCCTTTTCTTCCATCAGCTTGATATAAGCTATTGGATTGATATAATTAGAAAGGAATCCATTTTCAAAACTGAACGGTTTGTTATTAGCCAATAAATGACCTTTGGTATCAAAAACGCTTATGTATTTTTTGGTACTAGTAGAAATGCTATTAATCGTATCAGATAAAAATTGTTTACTCATTTTGCCTTGAGCGAATCTATCAACTGCGGGCATTAAATTAATGCCTATGCTCTCTGTTTGATTCAGATAACCATCTTGTTGACTTTCCGAAAATTTGGCACTGATGATGGTCAGCGTGATACTTACTACTAAAATCAAGGGTAACAAAAACGCAATATTGAGGTATATTTGAATCTTGCTGGCAATGTTGATATTCATCATCGAAAAGCCATAGTGTAAGGCATAACATAAGATGACGATAATGATGGTAAAAACTAATATCAAAAACAAGAATGAGAAATTGGCATAGATTGAAGCAATACTTTGCGATTCTGAAGAAACAACGATTGCTTTGCCTTTGTTATTAACAAAACCAATGTGCTTGTAGCCATTTTCTTCTATGCCATCTTGGAAAATCTCTTCTCCTTGTAGTACATCGCTAGATAATTTTCCTTCGTAGTTAAAACCTTCTCCACCAGTTTTTAACATCTTTCCATTTTCATATACTGCAAAACTATAAGCACTGGCTTTTAACTTTGTTCCCGTAAAAATTGGAGATTCATCATTAATATCATTAGAAAGCTGAATTTTCCGCTTTAAATCCAGAATAATATAGCCCGCTGATGTATTTTCTTTATTCAGAATCGGGATGAAATTGAAATACTGTTTGTTAGCATAAGCTTCTAAGTCGTTTACAAAATATATTTTTTCATTTTTTGTGCTATATTTTGGCAACCTAAACATCTTCTCGAAAGTCTGATAATTTTCTATTTCATCATTATTATCAAGCGACTTGCCAGTACTATCAAACACAAAAACTTGAACATCGTAATAAGAAAAATAATTATCCAACAAATTGTGCTTTACATAGTTTCCTACTTGTTCTTTCGGTAGAAAGTCAGACTTCATTAAATCAATAATAGCCGAATCTCTGCTGATTGAAAGGCTTGCCTTGTTTAAAAGAAACTCAGCCTTTTCGTCATTTTCATCGAAATAACGTTTGGCAAACTGTTTTTTATGGTTGAAATCTTCCTGAATATTTTCTTGATAAACCACATAATTGCCTATGCCTGCACAAACTAAAGCTCCACAAAAGAAGTAAATAGAAGTTTGATAACGGAAAGTATATAAATAGCGTGGAAAAGACGTGTAAAAAAGAACAAACAAATAAATGCTGTAAAGTCCAAAAACAAAAATACTGAAGGTTGAGAAAATCAAAACAAGAAGACTAGTAAATACCAAAGCAATCAATAAGGAAATATACATCCATCTATCGTTGCGTCTATTTAGTTTTATAATCAGGATGACTAGGAAATGACTGCTTAAAAAATAAATTAATGCAATTAATACATAGGCTAATAATGAAAACAATACCAAAGGTTTTTCCCAAATATCAATGTTTAAAGCCAAGCTAAGTTCATTGTTGGATTTTTCATAAATATCGCCTAAAAGCCCATATATAAACTGAGTAAGGACAAAACTACATATCAATAATACTACAGTGGTAATTTGCTTAATAAGGTGTGGTAAGTTCATCAACCATAAATAAGCCCTCATTTTGTAGTAATAGTTCACTAAGTAAATTAATATAAAAACGAAAATGAGTAAGTTGATAATTAAGTCGCCCAACGATGGCGACAAAACAGACGAACTGAAATACTTAGGATTAAAAAGGTCTGATTGGTAAAGTGAAAAAGGGATTGAATAAAAAAGCGAAATACTTCTTAATACTATCAGGAATCCTATTAAAATAACAAATGCTAACCCATGTCGATGGCTATTGTTTAAATACCAAAGCCAAGTAAATAAGTAAATAATTGCAAAAAATACACACAGCAAACCACTAACAATTACTGAGGCTGAAATGATATAAATCTGGAAATTGTCACCTTGTTCAGTAGCAATGGAAAATAAGAATTGCTTGGATGTGGTATAAATATTAAGGCGATTGTTGGAAGAAGGCGTAATGGAAATATCTTGGGCGTCTGTTCTGAAAATTTTTGTATTGTATTGTTCTCTTAGTCCATTTACCCTATATTCATTTGAATAATACAAATTCAATACTGAGAAGATTTCAATATTATTCTTCCCCGCTGATATGGTTCTGCGATTTACAATTGATTTACCAGTTTCTAACAATATTCCTTTTGTAGTATAATTGCCTTTGATTAATGAATAGTCTGGAACAAATTGGTTGTCTGACCAAAAAATCAGCTTGCCGTTGTTAAAGATAAAGTATGGGTATTCGGTTTTAGTAAACAATGAACCAAATCTAAGTTCTTTTAGATTATTGATGATACTGCTTACTTTATCTAAATCAAGGTTTGATTTTTGGATTTCTTTGCTGACTTTATGTTGAATATCAGATAAATACTTTTCTTCAAATGTATTGCCTTTGTCGTTTTCAATCACAACATACAATAAAGATGTTAAGCCAAAACACAAAAAAGCAAAACTCAGAAAGAGGTTTCTTTTAAGGAAAAGAGAGATAAGAATTTTAGTAAATGTATGATTCATAACACTTTACTTGTGAAGAGCCCACTATTATACCTAACATTTTGATAAATGCTTTGACACAACAAATAAGACTGATATGGATATATTTTATATTATTGAAAAAGAGGATTCATTCGTTCTATCAAAAATAGTGTATTTTTTCAAAATAACTTAATCTAGACTAAACAAAAAGAAGAGTCTTATTATGTATAAAAGACTCTTCTTCAAAAAATACAGTATTACTGCTAAAATTTAATTTAAAAAATTGCTGCTGCAATCTTTTTTGTACTTTCAGATTTACTCATGGTATAAAAATGTAAGATTGGCGCATCAAAAGCTATCAATTCTTTACATTGCTGAATACACCATTCAATCCCTACTTGTTTTACATCTTTATCTGTTTGGCATTGCTCTACTGCTTTTACCAAATCTTCGGGCATGTCTAAATGGAAGATTCTTGGCAACACTGTCAATTGTTTTTTTGTTGCCAAAGGCTTTAAGCCTGGAATAATTGGCACATTAATTCCTTCTTCACGACATTTCTTTACGAAATCAAAATACTTTTGATTATCAAAAAACATCTGTGTAACGATATAATCCGCCCCTAATTCTACTTTCTTTTTCAAGTAAGCAAAATCTGTATTAAGGTTGGGAGCTTCAAAATGTTTTTCTGGATAACCTGCCACTCCGATACAGAAATTGGTTGGCGAAGCTTGTGTTTCTTCGTGCAAAAGCTCTCCGTTGTTCATTCTTACTACTTGTTGTAGTAAGTCGCTTGCATAGGCATGCCCTCCTTTTTCAGGTGTAAAAGCTGGATTACCCTTCACAGGGTCGCCACGAAGTACCAATACATTATCAATGCCTAAATAATGTAAATCAAATAAAAAGTCTTCTGTTTCTTCTTTCGTAAAACCTCCGCAAATCACATGAGGAACGGCATCAACATTAAAACGATTCATCAAGCTAGCACAAATACCGACAGTACCTGGGCGTTTACGAATAGGAATTCTATCTATCTGACCGTTCACAATTTTCTCTAAAAATTCTTCACGATGATACGTTACCTCAATAAAAGGCGGTTTAAATTCCATCAAAGGCTCAATATTACTCATTAACGATTGTATGCTTTCCCCTTTTACTGGCGGAATAATCTCAATTGAAAATAGCGTTTTGCCTTTGGCTTGCTCGATGTATTGGGTAATTTTGGTCATAATTAATATATATAAATCTCCGACTTTCAGGTGAATATCTTCATCAAACAGCCGTACATAGCATTAGTTTATATTTTGTACAAAGGTAGGCAAAACTTATAGAGTCAAAAACTCCTTTACTAACATTTCCCATTCCTGAGCTAGCGAACCTACAAAAACAGTTGATTTAGCACGCGTGTACCAATATTTGGCATTCCAATTATCTCCTTCTTTTCTGTGTAAGTAGGCATGCAATTGATCATATTTTTTTGAACCTTCATTGCTTTGGGCTATTTCATGGGCTTTTTCCCAATCTTCATTCGCATCATACCAAAGTGCAATTAACAATTCATGAACCGAGGTTGGTGGGGTTGGATGAGTTAGTGTTGCCTTAAATTCAGGGTAAGTCATCGAAGTTATCATTTAAATGAATCATAAAGTTACATACTATGTAGTAGCAAATAAAAATGCTATTAGGCTATTTGTATGCTAAATGACTTATTTATTGTAGAAAATCACCTATACTAGACAAAATGTCTTGCCTATTATTTAAAACAAGCCATTTTGTCTTACCAAAACAGCTGGTATAAGATTTGAAAGGATATAGTAAAGACATTCAACAAATTCGTTTTAACCTTTAAAGCGTCAACAAGATGAAGAACTATAAAATAGAAATTCCGAAAAATATACTAGCAGACATTGATTTTAACAATACCCTTAACGGTGGCAGAGTTGAGCCAACTATTGAAGTAAATCTAACAGATGAAGCTTTTGAAGTATATGTAAAAATAGCAGGTTTGAGCGCAGACCATTTGCAAATGGATGTAGAAGACAATATTTTGTGGTTATATACTTTGCAACCAGTTTTGAAAAAAGCGGAGAAAGAAGAAGCACAGAACTTTGTACCACAAACGATGGGTCATATTATGTTGCCCAACTTTGTTGATTTAGATAATATCGTTGCCAGATACTACAACAATCAATGGAAAATAGTAATGCCTATTGATGAGCACCGAAAAGGCTTCAAGAAAAGAATAGAAGTAGAAATTTAAGGAAACAAACTAGCTATATATATAAGCCCTACGAAGTACGCTTCCGTAGGGCTTTTTGTTTTTGTATAATAAATATTGTTCTAGAACGTATATCTGAATGACAAAGCGATTTCATCAGCCCAGAAACTACTATAATTTACGATATTAATAGCTGGTTTCCAGTCTAAACTGATTGCTAAAGGAATTGTTCTTGCATAAGCTTCTAAACCAAGGATACCATCTAAACCTAATACGGTCGTTTGGTTTCTATCTAAAAATCCTGGACGATTATCACCCCAAACATACACGTGACCACCACCACCAATGAACCAATTAAAGTCTCTAGAATTAAAAGCCCTGCCATGTACTTCATAAAGACCTGTTAAACCAAAACCTTCATAACGGAATGAACCAATCAATTCTACTGCACTTTTTTCGTTTACAAAAGTTTTAAATGTAATACCATTAGTATTACCTAAACGAATACCTAACGCTGATTTGTATTGCCCTTGAGCTTTTACAGAAGTACTTACACCCAATAAAACGAGTATAAAAGCACTGAATAATAGTTTTTTCATGCGATTGTTGTTAATATTTTAATCAAATCTCTTTTTTAAATTATTGTACCAAAGATTATCTCGAAAATTTGTAGAAAAAACACCCCACTATCCTAGCAGGACGCCATCTTGAAACATAATTTATCAGAATTGAGTAAAAATTAATCCCTACAATACTCTATAAGTAAAAAACAAAAAATACTTATCTTTTCAAAAATTATCATTAGTCATCCTAAATCTTCTCTCCATGAAAATCAGCACTAAGTTTTTATTCGTACTGCTTGTACTATTTCAATCCTTTGCTTTTGCTACTAAAATATCTAAACCCATAGCACCCAAAGAATTTTATTTATTGGTAGGTACTTATACCTCAGGAAAAAGCGAAGGAATTTACGTCTATAAATTCAACAGTGAAACAGGAAATTACCAAGCTATCAGTATTGCAAAAGGCTTGAAAAATCCTGCTTTTTTAGCTATCTCTCCCAATCAAAAATATGTATATTCAGTAGGCGAATTTAACAACGGTGGTGCGGTATATGCTTTTGAGTTTGATAAAGCAAAAGGCGTATTAAATCAATTGAGTACTCAGTCAGCTAATGGTTCAGGACCTTGCCATGTGGCTGTTGATAAGACAGGAAAATGGGTAATTGTGGGGAATTATGGGGCTGGTAGCCTAAGTGTTTTGCCTGTAGAAAGTAACGGTGGTGTAGGCACTGCCATTCAGACGATACAACATGAAGGGAAAGGAGTGAATGAAACCAGACAAGAAAAGCCCCATGTGCATTCTATTAATATTGCTCCTAATAATATAGACGTATTTGTACCAGATTTGGGAACTGATAAAATTGTCACATACCAATTAGACAATACTACGGGAAAACTAACTGCTGGAAACCCTCCTTTTACAAAAGTACAGGATGGAACTGGACCAAGACATTTTACTTTCCATCCGAACAAAAAGTTTGCTTATGTGATACAAGAGTTAAGCGGAGAGATAACAGGCTTTAACTATCAAAAGGGAGATCTCAAGGCTTTTCAAACTATTTCAACCTTACCAGCAGATTATACGGGGGGGAAATCGTGTGCAGATATTCATATTTCGCCTGACGGCAAGTTTCTATACGGGTCTAACAGAATCCATGATAGCATTGCTATTTATGCGATAGACCCTAAAACAGGTACACTTACTTATATCACGAATCAATCTGTTTTAGGTAAAAAACCTAGAAATTTTATCATTGAGCCTACAGGTAAATTTGTTTTAATTGCCAATCAGGATAGTGATAATATTACCATTTTTGAGCGCGACCCTTTGAAAGGAACCCTAACATCAACAGGTAAAGAGATTTCGGTACCTAATCCTGTTTGTTTAAAAATGATGAATATTAATTAAGAAGCATTGCTAAGGAAATATAAAAAACGCTCTTTAACTTATTGGTTAAAGAGCGTTTTTATATATAAATCTTTCTTAACTACGATTTTCTTAAAATAGCAAAAAATTCAATCGTAAAACCTGCCAATACAATAATTGGCCCTAGTGTTAAACCTAAAAACCCAAAGCCGAATTCTTCTTTATCTTGGCTCATGATAAAAAATCCGATAAGGATAATGGCTATTCCTAGCAACATGATTAAGTAGTTTGTTTTTCCAAAAGGGAGTTTATCTTTATTAGTCATTTTATATTTTTATTTTGAATTTCAAATGAAAGTTGATTTTGTATTTTTTTAATCCTTAATATAGCTCGTCTAATGATAATCGTAAATATCTTTCAACAGATTGGAATGTGCTTAGGATACCCATCAACGTTCCAATAATCAAGATACCCAAGAATAAATAAATCATTTTATCCATTTCCTGCAACAGTACCAGTCCTTCTACTTTACGAACAGCTAGTTGTTGAAGCAAAATAAGCAATGAGCTTGCCACTAATCCACTAGTAAGCCCTTGCAAAGCTCCTTTTATGATAAATGGTTTGCGAATAAAACCATTTGTTGCTCCTACTAATTGCATACTTCTGATTAAAAATCGCTGAGAATACAATGATAGTTTAATAGTATTGTTGACTAAAATGATGATAATCAACAGCAACAACATCACAAAAACTGAAAGTACGAGGTATATTTTTGAAATATTTTTATTTACCTCTTCTACAAAATTTTCAACATACGCTACTTCATGAACGCCAGGAATTATTTCTAGTGCTGTTTTAATTTCTTTTAATTTGACATCATTAAAATACTCTTGTTTAATTTTTACAGCATATAGGTTATGAAGAGGATTATTATCGCCTAATAGTTTTCTATAATCTTCGCCAGATTCCTCAATAAATTGTTTAGCTGCTACTTCTTTAGAAATAAAATTGATTTGAGGAGAATTATCTTTCAGCAGAACAAACTCTTTTTTTGTCAACAATTTGTAGATTGAATCAAGTTTGCTGGTAGTTAAATCGTCATCTAAATATACTTGTAACTCTACGTTTTGTTTTACCAATTCGGCCAATTTACGAGCATTCAGCGTTAACAAACCACACATTCCGATTAAGAAAAGTGCGATTGTTAAGCTAATAACGACCATTACATTCGGCGTACTTCCTAATTTCTTTATTTTAGCCATATCATCTTGAGGCAAAGATTACAAACAAATTTACGATTTTTATATCGCAATGAAAGCCAATTAACGCTTTTTAACAAAAAGCCATCTGAGGTTTTCAGATGGCTTTTTTTAGAATCCTTTGTTTAATTTCTTTTATCTAGTTCGTCACGAATTTTCGCAGCCTTTTCATATTCTTCGTTAGCAAGGGCTTCTTGCAACATTTTATTAAGCTGTTCCACTGGATTTTCTTTCAAAATCTCTCCAAAAGTCTTTTTAGGCTTAATTTCTGGTTCAATATCATCAATTAAAGGGTCTTTCGACGATTCGTTGGTAGAAATACCTGCTTCCGACAATACATTTTCAAAGGTATAAATCGGTACATTAAAACGTAAAGCAATAGCGATGGCATCCGATGGACGCGCATCAATATAAGTATCTTTAATCCCGTCAGTACAATGAATTCTAGCGAAAAAGACACCTTCTTTGATGTCGGTTATTGAAATTTCACTCACAGAATAATGAAAAGTACGAGCAAACGCTTTGAATAAATCATGAGTCATCGGGCGGTTAGGCTCGATTTTCTCAATTTCAATGGCAATTGCTTGGGCCTCAAACATGCCAATGATGATAGGTAACCTTCTGGGACCAAACTCTTCTCCTAATATCAATGCGAACGAACCCGTTTGAGATGAACTAGGAGACAATCCTAATATTTCTAATTTTATTTTTTCCACTTTACAAATATATGCTTTTAATAATTGGGGTTTTCATTAGCAAGTAACAAAGATATAAACCCCGATAAATTTAAAAAAGTTTTCTGGATATTCATTCAAAATAAAAGACCTGTGACATTTAAATTTCACAGGTCTTTTAAATAATCCTTGTAAAGTTACTTATTTTGATGCTAAAACGGCTTTGGTCAGTCTCGGTAAAATATCAAAAACATCTCCTACGATACCATAATCTGCTGCTTTAAAGAAAGGAGCTTCTGGGTCTTTATTAATCACCACAATTACTTTTGATGAATTAACTCCTGCCAAATGTTGAATAGCTCCTGATATACCAGCAGCAATGTACAAATTAGGAGAAACCTTGATACCCGTCTGTCCAACGTGCTCATGGTGAGGACGCCAGTCTAAATCAGAAACAGGTTTTGAACAAGCCGTTGCTGCCCCTAAAGCATTCGCTAAGTCTTCAACAATACCCCAGTTTTCTGGGCCTTTCAATCCACGTCCAGCAGATACTACTAAGTCGGCCTCTGGTAAGGAAATAGTGCTTGATGCTTTATGAGTTTCAATTAGTTTTACACCAAAATCGCCATCATTTAATGCTGGTGCAAATACTTCTACGGTAGCCAAAGCATCCGTTTCAACAGGACTCACTGCATTTTTCTTAATTGCTATGATTTTTTTTTCACTTTTCAGTGACACACTAGCAAAAGCCTTACCTGTATAAATGCTTCTAGTTACCACAAAACCATTCGCTAAATTGGGCAACGCCGTTACATTAGAAACGATTGATGCCTTTAATTTGCCTGCTACCCTAGCAGCAACGGCATCTCCCAACGATGATTTTGCTAGCACAACAATATCAGCACCTTCAGTATTAACGGCCTCAGTCAACACAGAGGCATAAGCTTGAATATTTGAAACCGCTAAACGAGCATCATTGGCATGAAGTACTTTGCTTGCACCAAAGTTACCTGCCTTCGCTAGTTCGCTTTCAGATGCTTCGCCAATGGCCAACACCGTAGCAGAAGTACCTTGTAACTTAGCAAGTTCTGAGCCATAAAAAACGGCTTCGAGCGAAGATTTTTTTATCGCTCCATTATCTAATTCTGTGAATATTAAAACAGACATTTTATTTCAGATTTTAATGATATGAAGATAAATTCACTAAGCATAACATTGCTTAAAGTACCTTTGCTTCAGTTTTTAATAGCGTGATAAGTTCTTCAGCATTTTCGGCTGGAATCATTTTGCAAGCTCCTTTGGGTGCAGGTAATTGATATTTATCTGTACTTGTTAAGCCTTCGCCTACTGGCTCTACTACTTTCAAAGGTTTTGTTCTTGCCGTCATAATACCTCTCATGTTCGGAATCTTCCATTCTGCAATAGGTTCTTGACAACCTAATACTAAGGGCAAGCTAGCTTCTAAATCTTCTTTTCCTCCTTCTATTTCACGGGTGATTTTTGCAGTAGTACCTTCAATATCCAGTTTCATCACAGGTGATAAAGAAGGAATTCCTAACATTTCTGCTACCAATCCATGCACTACACCACTATTGAAATCGATTGATTCACGTCCCATCAAAATTAAATCGTATTTTTCCTGAGCAGCAATACTAGCAATTTGGCTTGCTACAAAATAAGAATCTGTTGCCTCGCTGTTCACACGAATAGCATCATCAGCACCAATTGCCAAACATTTACGAATTACAGGCTCAGCATCAGCTTCACCCACATTTAGCACAGTTACAGTACCACCATGTTGTTCTTTTAATTCTACTGCACGCGAAAGTGCATAATCGTCATAGGGTCCAGTAATATAGGTTACGCCCGCTTTATTGAATTTTGTATCTCCGTCCGTGAACGAAATTTTCGCTGTGGTGTCGGGTACACTTGTTACACAAACTAAAATTTTCATTGTATATCGTTTATTTTGTTAATCTTTTGAGTTTTGTTTCAAGAATTACATGATAAATTTAACTTTTAAAGGTTTAATTTGTAGTATTCCTTATTTCAGCACAATAATAACGAAAAGTTTTAATAATAGTATGCAAGCATACTATTATTTATAAATATTTTATCAAATGTCATTTAACAGATTAGCTTTACTAAAACAGTTTCTGGAAGAAGAACCCGAAAACCCTTTTAATCACTATGCGTTGGCAACTGAATTGTTGAAATCAGATGCTACTGAAGCAGGTAATATTTATTTGTTTCTCTTGAAAAATCATCCAGACTATCTTCCTACTTATTATCATGCAGGGGCTTTGTTCTCGGAATTTGGAGAAACGGATTTAGCAGAAAAGATTTATACTGATGGTATCGCATTATCCCAGAAACTGGGAAATGAAAAAGCTTTGAAAGAATTGAAAGGGGCTTATCAGTTATTTTTAGATGAATTAGAGATGTAATAGAGGCTATCTGAAAATGAAAATATCGTCTTTTCTATTAGTTGGTGACTTAAGTCCTACTGATTACCCATAAGTTTGTAAATTGTTAATAATCAGATGATTATCTCTATCGAGGGACTTAAGTCCCTCGATAGAGATGAGGGCTTTAACGCCTGGTTTTAAAGACTATTTATGTACATTTAAGCTAATTTGATCAATAATAATATTTACATTTCAACTTTTTAAAAGATGTGGGTAATCAGTAGGACTTAAGTCACCAGCTAATAGAAAAGGTCGGAAATATTCCATTATTCATGGCATGACTTTTAAACTAAATCCGTGTTCTGTGTGCCACAGAACACGGATTTAGTTTTAGGATTCTTTGATTAACGCACTGATTATCTTCGTCATCATCGGTTCTGATTTACTAGCAGCAGCAATAATTTTCTCCAAACTTGCTTTTTGTAAGGTTTCAGGAATCCCCATATCGGTAATGATAGACATCCCAAAACATTTTATACCCATTTGATGTGCCACAATTATTTCAGGAACGGTAGACATCCCCACAGCATCAGCGCCTAACATTCTCAATAATTTATATTCTGCTCTGGTTTCTAATTGTGGACCAGAAGCCATCACATAAACTCCCTTTTGTACTGGTATATTCAATGATTGTGCAATAGCTTCAGCTTTGTTGATTAAAGATAAATCATACGGGTCGCACATATCGGGGAAACGGTCACCAAAGGTTGAAATGTGTTTGCCTGTCAGTGGGTTTTCAGGCATGAACAAACTGATATGGTCTTGGATAATCATCAAGTCGCCAACTTTGAAAGCGGGATTCATTCCTCCTGAAGCATTTGAAACGATTAGCTGGCGTACCCCTAATTGTTGCATTACTCGCACAGGGAAAGTCACTTCTTTCATAGAATAGCCCTCATAAAAATGAAAGCGTCCTTGCATACAAATGACATGCTTCGTGCCGATTTTACCAAAAATCAGTTTGCCTTGGTGAAACTCAACCGTTGATACAGGAAAATGTGGAATATCCGCATAGTTAATACTCTTTATGATGTCTATCTCGTTCACCAAAGCCCCTAAACCTGTGCCAAGAATAATACCAAAATCAGGATTAAAATCAGGTACTTGTTGCTGAATAAATTCAGTGGTTTTTACTATTTGTTGATAATACATATTGAAGCTGTTTAAACTTTCCCTTTCGGGTTAAACTAAGTCTTTTAGAATAGCTTGTTCCAAAATTTATTCAACGTAGCGATGCTATGCTTCCCAAATTTTGAAAAAATCAATTCAAAAATACAATACTTTCACCTAAGAAACGGAAAATTTAAACAGCTTCATTGGTATAAATTAACTGATGTTGAAATAACTGTTTATTCTTTTACGATTTACCTACATATTTTTGCCTGCTACATAGCCCGTCGTCCACGCAGCCTGAAAATTAAAGCCTCCTGTTACGGCATCAATATCCAAGACTTCTCCTGCAAAAAACAGGTTTTTGATGTACTTACTTTCCATCGTCTGCTGATTAATTTCGGCTAAACTTATTCCTCCACAAGTAACAAACTCTTCTTTGAAAGTAGTTTTCCCTTTCACCTTCTGAGGACAATTCAGCAAGTATTCAATTAATTTATTGGTTGATTTATTAGCAATATCTATCCAACGAAGGGTTTCATCAATATCGGAAAGCTCACAAAGTTTTTTCCAAAGCCGTGAGGGTATTGAGAACTGTGGGTTCGACTGAATAATTTTCTTAGGACTTATCTTTTTTTGCAATAAAAAGTTTTCTCTCATTTGGTTCTCTGAAAACTCAGGATTCCAATTAATAAGTGCCGTAAAATCATAATTTGCTTCGGCTAATTCTCTAGCCCCCCATGCCGAAAGTTTTAAAATGGCTGGTCCTGAAAAACCCCAATGGGTAATCAATAAAGCACCTTCTTGTTGCATCTTTTTTCCTGCAATTCTTACAGAAGCATGCTGAACACTTACACCTGACAGCTCGGTAAAAAGAGAATCTGGAACATTGAACGTAAATAAGGAAGGAACAGGTTCGATAATTTGATGACCTAAATCAGCTAGCCATTGGTAAGCAGTTTTTTGTGGATTTCCACCAGTAGTTATCAATAGCGCCTCGCAAGGCAATGTTTCGCCACTAAGCAATTCAACGCCTGTGACTGTTTTTTCATTGGTTAATATAGCTTTAACACCTGTAGAGGTCATTACTTTTACACCTACCTTTTTAGCTTTATCTTCTAAGCAACTAGCAATTGTTTCAGAACTATCAGTATCGGGAAACATCCTACCATCTGGTTCTGTCTTTAGTGTAACACCCTGTTTTTCAAACCATTCAACAGTATTTTTGGCATTAAACTGACTAAACAAATTTTTCAGAAAGTTCCCTCCTCTTGGATAAAACTTAGCGAGCTGTTTATTATCAAAACAAGCGTGTGTAACATTACAACGCCCACCACCAGAGATACGAACTTTATTTAAAACAGTCCTATTTTTTTCTAAAAGTGTTATTTTCGCATCAGGATTACTTTCAGCGGCCGAGATTGCACCGAAATAACCAGCGGCACCAGCCCCAATCACTATTATATTTTTTTTTGACATTGATTCTTATCGAAGCCACCTTTGTGTACTTCCTTGAAAAACAAAATTACTAAAAATGTAATGGTAAATTTCATTTGAGCGTTTTCAAAAATCTGAAGCTGTTTAAACTTTCCGTTTCTGAGGTGAAAGTATTGTATTTTTGAATTGATTTTTTCAAAATTTGCGAAGCATAGCATCGCTACGTTGAGTAAATTTTGGAACAAGCTATTCTAAAAGACTTAGTTTAACCCGAAAGGGAAAGTTTAAACAGCTTCTCTATTAATAATCTAAAACGGTGCTTAACCAGACCTAAAATCATGGGCAAAATCAAATTTCTTTTTTTCCTACTCCTACTTGGCATTGTTCTGTATTACCTAGGAAAGCCAGCACCCCTACAATCAATACAAAAAGATTTTGAGAAAATCACCACTCAGAAAAAGTCATCTGAAAAAGAAAAAACCAAACAGGAGGATAATGAGGAGGAAACAGACAAAGAGGCTGGCGGAATTACAGATAATTTATCTAAAAAAATAGAAGATAAAATTGAAAGCTCTGTATTAGAAACCATCAAAGACAAGCTTTTTGGCGATAATAAAAGTAAGCCACAAAATAGTGATGGCGGTAGTTTAGACGATTATATTCCTTCTTCAAAACTCAATCAAGAGATTGTTCGTCATACAGCCTTTATTTTAAATTATCGTGAAGAATATGAACAAGCTTCATGGGTTTTGCATCGTTTGATTAAAGACGCTGTGGCTGGCAACGCTACGCGTTCTAATGAGTTTATAGAAGACCCCCTCGTTGAAACAGGTTCGGCACATACGCGTGATTATTCACGTTCTGGCTACGACCGTGGACACTTATGTCCTGCGGCAGATTTTAAATATGATAAGGCATTGGAAGACGAAACTTTCTATATGTCGAACATGTCCCCACAAACCCCCGATTTTAATCGAGGAATTTGGAGTAATTTAGAAAGCAAAATTCGTCAGTGGGTTATTCATAGAAATGAATTGATTATCATCACGGGGCCTGTGTTGAAAAAAGGGCTTAAAACAATTGGTAGAACTAATTTAGTAGCTGTGCCTACACATTTTTATAAAATAGTTTATGACCCCGAAAACGAAAAAGCTATCGCCTTTGTCATTCCAAACGAAGGCTCTGAAAAATCTATTAAATCGTTTGCTGTAAGCATTGATTCCATTGAAGTATTAACTGGTATTGATTTTTTCGAGAAACTGCCCGATAGTTTAGAGCAAAGAATTGAAACAAAAAATAAGCCCGAAGATTGGTTTTAAGTTATTTTATTAACCATCTTAAAGATATTTTAAGTCTGTTTAATGATAAAGTCGTAACTTTATTTTCGAAAATATTATCTTTTTGAATAGCATTAAAATGCTATTTGTGATAAAATATTAGAAAAATTAAGTTTATTCCTCAAAAAACACACTTATCCTTGCATTTAAATTATCTCTAAACTTTATTACTATAGTAGTAGCTTAAATTTTGAAATAACTATGACGCTAGCCTTTACAATTTGTTCCATAAATTATCTTGCACAAGCCCAAACATTAGGGCAGTCTCTACAAAAAACTAACCCTGATATAGAATATGTAATTGGATTAGTGGATAGGCTTGATCAGGTAAGCTTAGATACTGAAAAAACTCCTCCTTTTCAGCTGCTAGAGATTAATAAAATTGGTATTGATTGTTTAGACGCTATGTGCGAAAATTATGACATTACTGAACTTAATACTGCCGTTAAGCCTTTTTACTTTGACTACTTTTTCAAACATAGAAAAGATATCAATAATGTTATTTACTTTGACCCTGATATTATAGTTTATCAAAAATTAAGTAAATTAACAGAAAGCTTACAAACAAAAAGCATTGTAGTTACTCCACACATCACATCGCCGATTCTCGATGATTATGATACTAAAGAAATTGCACATCTAAACACGGGTATTTATAATTTAGGCTTTATTGGTGTTGCTAGAAGCAAGGAAAGTTTGGAGATGATTGACTGGTGGAAAGAGCGCCTTAAAAATGATTGTAGAATAGATTTGTGCAATGGCTTGTTTGTAGACCAACTCTGGATAAATTTCGTTCCTATTTATTATAAAAATGCTGTATTGATTGAAAAACACCCTGGCTATAATGTTGCTTATTGGAATCTTCACGAGAGGCAAATTACTAAAAATGGAGACTATTTCTTTAGTAACAACGAGCCTTTAATCTTTTTCCATTATAGTGGTTATCAATTAAGTAAACCCGATAGCGTTTCAAAATATCAGGATCGTTCAACTTTTGAAAAAAGACCAGACATCGTTCCTCTTTTTAAAGACTATGCCAATAAATTAAAAGAAAACTTTAATGATTATTATATCAAGATTCCTTGCTTTTATATTAAACCGCCAAAAGTAAAACGCTATAAAAGAGTAAGAAAAGCATTACAATTGCCCTTTAGGAAAGTAGTAGAATTAATCAATTCGGACAAATAAGTACTATTCGGTAGTAATCTAACCCCTGTTCATAAAACATTATGCTAAAAAGAGAGTATTGTGGAAATAGACCAACTAAGCTAAGACTAAGAGTATTAGACTTATTTGTTGATTTCTTTGTTTTTATTTTCCGAAAAAGTAAACATAATAAGTATATTGTACCCAACAAAATTTTACTTTTTAATTTTGGTCACCTAGGCGATATGCTGATGATGAGTTATATGATAAATGCGCTGAAAAATAAGCATCCACATATTGAAATTCACATAGTAGCAGGAAGTTGGTGTAAAAATTTAATTGTAGATAACCCTCTATACGACAAAGTATTTTTTATTAATCATTATCGAACTAACAGAAGCCCTATTTCGATTTTTGCAAAATTCAAATTATATGTAAATGATATTAAGACATTTTTAGCTGAACATAAACATTTATATTATTCTCATTCTTTCGACTTTAGGTATTCTGGTTATAATGCTAATTTACTGTTACCATTTTTAAATGCTGAACAGAAAATAGGCTTTGGTACACGAGGAATGGGTAGTTTACTAGATATAGAGTATTATATGCTTCCTACACCCTTCCATTCGATTGATCAACAGATTCAGAGTTTAAGGAGTTTAGGCATTGCACAAACGGGTAAAAATATTGAACCCATTTTATTAATGCCTGCTGACGAGAAAAATACACTCGACATCCAAAAAGATTATTTTATCATTTTTCCAGAAGCTGGTACTAAAAACAGGATGTTCTCGAATACATTTTGGATAACAATCAGCGATTATATCTTAGAAAAAAGACCAGATGTTCAAATTATGATATGTGGTCTTACAGAGTATTCTAGCAAGCTAATGCTTGAACTCGAAAAAAAACATCCTGGAAAAATTATTGATGCAGTGGGTAAATTATCCATTTTACAAATGATTCCTGTACTGAAAGAATCAATCGGCGCCCTTACACTAGATTCTTTCCCTGCTCATATTGCCTCTACCTTGACAGCTACACTATGCTTGTTTAAAGAGGGTACGGGCTTAGAGTATTTCCCCATCAATGCTAAACCTACTTATATCATTCATGACCATAAGTATTCAAAAGGCGTTAAATCTTTTAGAGAGCAAATGACGATTCATTATATTACCTCTTTGAACGAGCGAACCTTACAGAAATTAGTACCCAAAGCGATGGATGAACTATTTAAATTTAAAAAATCTTAACATAACGAAATTAATTTAGTTATATAATAGTCTTAGCTTAAACTAGCTTGTAAAAAACCTTTATTGGCATTATTTTTGCCTTAAATTTTCTAACAAACAATATAGTTTATCAACGTACTATTTTCAGCTTTGAACACCATCATAAAAGATATTTTGAGTTTTTTAAGTTTTTATTGAATGGATACCAAAATCATGACAAATCCTTCTGAATTAAATGAATCGGATAAAACTTATCGGGCTTTGGAGAACTCTATTTTAAAAATACAGAGATCCATTAATAAATTAGCCAAAAAGTCGAATCCAAGCCACGAACTTCAAGCTTTCTGGGAACTCGGAGACCTTTCTCTCATTAACTGGATAAGTGATACAAATTGTTATATCAGTCGCAGAGGTCAAAAATTACAATATTTGGCCAAACCTTCTAAATTAGAAATCATCACTTTTCACTTAGAGGAAGGGGATAAAATATTAATCTGCGGAGAATCGCTGATGAATAAAATATCTGAAGATGAGATTGATGAAATTCTTCATAATAGCATAGGCCCTAAAGATGCTTGTTTAAATTTATTAAAAATCGCTAATATCGATACTCCTTACAGCGTATATAATGTACACAATGTAATAGTGTTGGAAGTAATCGATCAGAAAAAGATAGTTACTCCCGTGATTTCTAATGACAACAATCCGTTCATTACTAAATCAAATGATAAATACTTATTTATCCCTATTGTTGTAGCAATAGTGGGTCTGTTGGCTTATTCTTATGGCAAGAAAAACACTTTTGATGTTTCAACGCTTTTTAATCGTCAAGAAACTAAAGTAGTTGTTGAAGATACTGTTGATGTAACGCCAAAAGATTCATTACCACCTATCCAAAATAATCAGATAGTAGTGGATGACTTTGAAAATAGCAAGCCTACAGAAACATCAAAAGATTCTCCTAATAGTTTTGAAGAATCAAAGCCTAACCAAAGTACGAACAAATTAGAAACATCAAAGTCTGATTTATCTACCTTTGATGAGCCTAAAAGTACTGGCCCTAGTGAAGCTACTACTAAGCCAAAGACAAAGCCTTTCAGTTATTCAAAAGAACAACAGAACTATACTGCTTTATTGGAACAAAAAGACAAATGGACAGCTATTAGAAAAGACTTACAGGACAAATATAATAATGGGGATTTGTCAGTAAGTGATCAATTGGACAATAGTAAAAAAGTACTAGACAGAATTGGACAAAAGATAAAAGAAAGTTCGAAAAAACTAAATCGAGATTAAGCTTTTAATGCTTCTTCTGTCTCTGGTTTTTCAGTTTCCATTTCCGATTTAGTTACTTTATTGAGTTTTAATAAACGTTTTTGGTTATTTGTTTTTAGTAAATGTGCTACGGTCATATAAACGACAAACAATAAGCATAATAAGTAAAGCGAAGTAGTATTTTCGGCTTTCTTGCTAATAAAAACAAATAGTAACGTAGAAATAATTGTAAAACACCAAAGTACTAGCGACGCTTGAAAATGGCTTAAGCCACTATCAATCAAAAGATGATGAAGGTGGTTCCTATCCGCTACAAAAGGAGATTTCTTGTTTTTCAATCGAATAATGAATACCCTTAACGTATCAAAAATAGGCACTACCAATACGATAATTGCTAATATGGGTGCTGCAAAAGTACTGTTAGGGTCGAAGCGATATTGAACATTTAACTGAATAAATCTTACAGCGAAAAGAGCTAAAATAAAGCCTACAATCAATGAGCCAGTATCGCCCATAAAGATTTTGGATGTCTTTGAAAAATTAAACCTTAAGAACCCTAGCAATGCCCCAGCCATTGAGGCTGCCAAACAAGCCAACGCATAGTGTTCGTTTAAATAAAACCAAATTCCAAACAATCCGCCTGCAATCATCCCTATTCCTCCCATTAGTCCATCAATACCATCTATTAGGTTTACAGCATTAATCAACGCGATAAAGACAAAGACAGTAAGGGGTAAACTGAAGATATAAGGTACAGAGTAAATACCAAAAATACCAAAAAGGTTTTCTATTCTTAAATCTCCAAGCACTACTACTAATAGCGAAGCACCAATCTGCACATACATTTTTTTCTTTGGAGCCAAAATCAGGATATCATCTTTTACGCCTAAAAAGAACAAAATAACGATAGAAGAAATAGAAAGATGTATCAACTGACCTTCGTCGGGATTTTCCCATAGAAAGTAACTAATTAACATCGAAGCAAATACAGCCACACCTCCTAAGGTAGGAGTAGCTTGTTCATGGGAACTCCTTTCAATCGGACTTGCCATTAAGTTTTTAAGTGTCGAAATATTAATAATAACAGGAATGGCTGTAATTGATGTAGCACAAGCAACCACTGTTGAAACAATGACATGAAAAAGGTTACTATTGTAAAATGTCCAAAAAGAATTATTCATTGCTATTATACATTCAAAATTATTCAAGCCTATTAAGCATTATACTAATAGAATTTACGTTGGAGGGTTTAATGGTAGTCAAATTACAATTAAATTACAAAAGCACCAAACGGTTTAATCTTTGATGTGTCTTTGTCTTATTTCTTTAGCAGGATTTCCCTGATATATCATATAAGGTTGCATATCTTTAGTAGCAACAGAGTTTACAGATAAAACTGAATGCGATTTTGCTACTACCCCCGGACATACGACAGATTTTGCCCCTATCCAAACGCCATCTTCTAAATGTATTTCAGCTACTTTTAAATCAAAGGTACTCTTTGTATAATCATGATTTCCCGTTAGCAACATGGAGCCTTGCGACAAACAAACATGATTCCCCAAACTTATTTTTGTTAGATTATCAATCCAAACCATTTCTCCAATCCAAACAAAATCACCAATTTCTAAAAACCATGGATATTTTATTGATACCTGAGGTTTTATCATTACACCTTTGCCAATTTTTGCTCCAAACAATTTTAAGACAGAAATCTTTAACGATACTGGAAAAGGGATGTTAGAATTAATGAATATCGAACCTACTATATGCCAGAGCGTTCTTAGAAAAAAATTGCCAGGTTTGTACCAAGAATTATCGTACTTAGATAAGTCGGTTGTTTTCATTTTGTTAAATCTTTATTAAACTCATCTTTAAAGAATTTTTCAATCGCTTTTTTATCTTTTCCGACACGATGATATACTTCGTACACTTTAGCATCCACTAAAAATCTATACCAGAATCCTTGTAAAAAATGCCAAATAAACCCTTGTTTGCCATCTAAAAAACCAAATCTAAAAATATAACGATAGATAAAGTAAATGATAGGACGAATAAATAGGGGAATAGAAGCGTACTTCACTTTCAAGAACCTTGTTCTTTGTTCCTGAGAACCGAAAAAATTAGGCTCAACCGATTCGAAGTTGCGGAAATTATATTTGATATTGAGCAAGTCTATTACTTCTCTGATGGCATATAAATTATGTTTTTGGGTCCACCATGTAAGGTTATTCAAATTATGATCAACAATATCATTTTCCATTTGAATAGTTTTCCCACTAGTCAGCGTAATGTGTTCATCCATCCAACTTTCTTCACAAGCCCCTTGTCCGCTTCGCCAGATTCTCAATAACCAGATAGGGTAATATGCACCATGACGAATCCATTTATCAAAAAATATCACCCTCCTTTTAATATACATCCCTCCTATCTCTGGAACTGTCTCTGATAATTTCTGGTTAATTTCCGCTGCCAAAGCTGGCAATACATATTCGTCAGCATCCATCCTCATCAACCATGTGGTATTGAATGGATTATGCTGAATCCCATAGTTAAACTGAATAGCATAATTTACCCACGGACGCTGTACTACTTTCGCACCTAGTGATTCAGCAATCTCAACAGTTTTATCAGTTGAGCCTGAGTCTACAATGAATATTTTATCAGTAAAAGCCAACAAAGATTCTACACACCTTTTGATGTGTTTTTCTTCATTAAAAGTTAGGATGATGACGGAAATATCTTGCATTAATTTTTGTTAGCAATTTTCTTAAACTCTTCAAATAAATTTTTAGCGACCAATGCTATATCATATTTCTCTTTGACCAACGCTTTTCCATTATTGGCCAGATACTCGCGATACTTTTCATCATCAAGCATTTTATTCAGTCCCTCTACAATACTTTGGATATTTAGCTCAACTAAATGAGCAGCGTTTGTTTCCCGAATACTCTCTCCAAAGCCTACTCTATCAGATAATAACGAAGGAATGCCAGAGACTAAGGCTTCGAGGGTCGCAATCGAAAATCCTTCGGAATGCGATGGTAACGTGAAAATATCAGCATCTGCAAAAGCAGCTAATTTATCGTCGCCCACTAGCATTCCTACTAGTTTTATATTTTCTTGCAAAGATTCCGTTTCAATAAATTTTTGTGTTTCAGCCAAATAGCCGTCGTCTGGACCAGCTAATACCAATATACAATCGTTTCTGGTAGCCAAAACTTCTTTGAAAGCTGGCAAAAGCAAATCTAACCCTTTTTTAATATTTATTCTGCTTAAAAACAATATCAGTTTTTTATCATTTTGAAGCTGATACTTTTTTCTGAAAACTCCTTTCTGTGGTAATTCACTGAAATTACTCAAATTCATCCCATTTGGCACAATCTTCACGTTTGGGTGAATATGCCCTAAAAAGTTTTTTAAATCTTCTTGTTCATCCAGGTTATTAATCTGAATCAGTTCGGTTTTATCCAATACTCTTTTTTGAAAAAGTACCCCAAAAAGCTTTTTCTTCCAATAGCCATTTGCCAATGCCCAGCGGTCTAACAAACCATGAATCGTGATACATTTTGCGGTAGAAACGCCTGCTAAATAAGGCGCTAGTCCTGCAAAATGCCAAAGTCCATGAATATGGATAACATCGTATTCATTACCATGTTTTTTTATCCAAAAAAATAATTCCGGAGAAAACTCTGCCCAAAACCTAGCCAGCCAATGTCTTTTACAAACTACTATTTTAGCACCCTCGGGTAGTTCATATAATTTTTGTCCTTCGGTAAATGGCGTCAAAATTGTTACTTCCGCTCCTAGTTTTATTTGTTCTACGGCGTGGTCATAAATAATTTTGGGGGGGCCACCAATATCCCAAGAATATGCACAGATATTTAAAATCTTCACAGGTTTTATCATTTTGATAAATTCATCAAGTATTTAGAAAGTGGCTTTTCTATCATTTTATGTATCACAATACTCACTATGATAATCATGATACCTATTAAATAGTTATAATAAACAGTTTGGTTGACAGATAAAGTACTTCCAATGATTGATGGAATTTTATTCAACAAAAGTAACATCGGAAAATGTATCAGATACAAAACATAGGATGCATCACCCAATAAAATAGTAAATTTAGGGATTATGATAGCCTTATTAGCTTCTAAATTTAACAAAGCAATCAGAATTAGCCCTGAAGGAAATCCAAAGACCAACACGCGTTTCCAGTAGTCGAAATCACTAATTTCGAAACCAAAGCTCACGATAATGATAAGAGCAAAAATTAAAATCAATATCGAGATTATATTTTTCAGTTTGATTTTTTCATAATATCCACAAATCAAGAATCCAAAGAAAAACTCAAGGTTATAACTACTAAAAACAAAATTGAAATATCTGCTATCGAAGTTATTGCCAACTATCATATTCACGACAGAACCCACCAATATAGCCACGGGAATAAACCATAGCTTTTTAGAAAGTATCAATAACGAAAAGCATAAGTAAAAGAAAAGCTCGAAGCTGAGTGTCCAAGTAACAGGATTAATAGCAAAGTGAAAAGGGACGAGGAAATAGGTTTGAAAATAGGCTGAAAATGTATGAGGATAAGCAGTACTAAACACATCTTTATTCAAAACATTACTGATGAGCCATCCTAACAAGAATAGCCCTGTCATGACAAACCAGTAAATCGGGAATACTCTTAAAAATCTCTTTTTTAAGTATTCAATAAAGTACGCTGGTTGGCCTAAGTATTGTTTGCTGGTAAAATGAATAATAAAACCACTTATTACAAAGAATAAATCGACACCCGCAAAGCCAAAACCAAAAAAATCTCCTAAAAAACTAACAGGAAAATTCTTTTTTATGTAGCCTCCAATATGATAAAAAACTACCACAAAAGCCGCAAAACCTCTTAAAAATTGTATTGAATTAATTACTTTTTTGGATGACATAATCTTTTATATCCATGAAACATTTCTTGGGCAACATTACTGGGTGAATACGTCTGGATAATATCTTGAGAGGCATCTCCCATTTTTAATAAATCCAGTTCGGTATTCATAAACTTTATCAATGTTTCAGATATTTCGTTTACACTATTTGGATTAAAGGTAAATCCATTGACAGATTCATTTACTAATTCACTAGCACAACCACATTTATTTGAAACCGCTACGGGTAAACCACAAGCCATGGCTTCGTTGACTACTAATCCCCAAGGTTCTGAATAACTTGGCAATACTAATACATCACTCAGGGCTAGATAAGCGGGTACTTGTTGCCAATTTACCCCTTCAAAAAAGAAAACCTGATGAATGGTTTCTTCTTGAACATATTGTTGTAAAGCCGCTTTCAAATCTCCATCTCCTAGTATTATTAAGCCCCAATCTTGTCTCGCAGTAGTTCCCTGAACCATCTTAAAGGCATCTAAGAGCTTGAATAAGTTTTTAAATTCAATCAGTCGCCCAACAAAAATAAAGTTATGCTTTGGTAAATTTAATATAGCTTTTTGTTTATCGCTATCTTTATAATTTTCTAGGTAAATTTTTCGGAGTAATTGATTATCCACACAGTTCCTGTTCACAAGCATTTGTGCTGGTTTAGCACCCAAAGCTAACATATACTCTTTCGATAATTGCCCAAAATTAAAGAACCCATCAAATTGTTTGATGATGAACGATTTAAACGATTCTTTTAAAAAACTACGATGATGATCTCCTCCTGTAGATTCATTGGAAAGTACCGTTTTGATACCTTTTAACTTACAATACAATAAGATAAACCACGATGCTATATCATAATAACCTGTTAGGTTGACAATATCTGGCTTAAAAGTCCTGACTGTCTTTAAAATACCTAATATTCTTTGTTTTAAGCCCAATTCTTCAAGCACGCCATCATGAAGCAATTCATAATTATATTCATGCTTAAATAGGCTGGTATCATCAAACTTTAACCTGCTTTTTTCAATTTTAGCTAACTGCAAAACTAATAATTCAAAATCATTTTCTTGATTTGAAATTAATTGCAATTCATTAAAAATAATCGCTTTATAGTGAGCCCAAAGTTGATTATGAACAATTAAAACCTTCATTTTTTAAGAAGCAAATTAGCCTTAGGAATCTCTCCCACGATGCTATAAGCCTTGTTTGCTGGCGATTATTAATAGAAATTAACGGTATTTATGGGTATCACTTAACGGCTGGTTCTAAAGGAGCAAGCTCATTTTCTTTCACGTCGTCTACAGGCTCTTCTTTGATGTATTTTATTCCCAAGAAGCGAATGGCGACAATGAATATAAACCAATAAGAAGTTCCGTAGGGTTCCCCCCCTGTAAAAATCCCGACGAAGTAGGTCATATAGAAATAAGCTACAAAACAAGCAAATGGATTTACTTTCCATTTTAGTGTATAAACAGCCTCTTTAAAAATCATATAGTTCATCAAACAAAATGATACTACACCAGCAATTCCTAAATCTACAAAGGTTTCAATAACAGGTACATCTACATAAAAGAATCTAAATCCTCCACCCAGAATAAAGGCATAGGGAATCTCTGAAAAGAGAAAAATAATTAAATCGATATTATTAACCCTACCCATTGCTGACATATCGAGGTTTTTTTCATCCTCAAGTCCGAAAGCTGTTAGTAATGCTCTTGAAAAAGTCTCTAAGAACGTATTATAGTATAAATCAATAATATCTATAATCTGTTGTTGCGTACTGATAAAATAAAGCAAGCCAGCAATAAACAGAGCGATATAAATTAGATTAAGGGGTTTGAATAAGGCCTTAAAAAATACTTTAACGGTATCTTTTCCAACATTAAAGTACACAAACAACGCTACTGAAAATAAGAAAGCAAGTAAAATAGATCTTGCTTGTGCTAGAATCAATACTACTAATGACAGAATGAGGTTAAAGAAAGCAAATAGCTTCCAAAGAATATTTCTTGACTTTAAGAAGAAATACGAAGCAAACACGCCTGCAAATGCATTTCTTGCATACACGTGGGGGTTTCCGCTGGCTGTACTTGTTCCATCTCCAAAGACTACCGTTGCTCTTTGTCCAATAATAAACAAAGGGTTGGTAGCCATTGAATAGATTAAACAAACACTTCCGAAAAAAGTAAATACAAGCGCTATAGGCAGAAAATAATTGGCGACTTCATTGGATACGCCGACTATCAAGAAATAGAAAGCGAAAATAAAAATGAAGTTCCCTATATCTCGGGTAAAGGCAGCACGGTCGTTATCATATCCATAAAAAGGATTATAGAATAAACAAGCTAGCAATGAGATGATTAAAAAAAACATCGCTACCCTCGTAATAGGAATATTAGGTTTATAAAATTTCCTAAAGAGGTCGCCTGGGGAAATCAATAATAGTAAGCCTATAAATAAGCTCCCGATGGTAAAAGTAGAACTACCACCAAAGCCTAAGTATTCTTTAAAAAAGAAAATCAATGGGTTTCCCATAAATACTATGAACAAACCTAAAGATTGACGACTATATTTAAAATTGAAGTACTCTTTCATATTTACAAAAATAATAAATCTAAGCTGTTACTCAGCTAGTACTTTCTTAAAACCTTTATTTTCATACACCCAATATTTTACGCCTCCGTCTTTTTCAAATGCTTTAATGGGTTGGTATTGATTCAACTTTTTGGTGGTAATGATATAATGATACTGGTTTTGTCCAAATTGCTGATATGCTTTTTCACGAAGCATACAGTGGCTCATCATACTGCTTGTATCGAAAAAATAGTATGTATTAAAACGCTTTGAAGTATCATACTGAATGTTTTTTAACAATACTTGATATTCTACATCCATCAATTTTTCATCTTCGCTCGCAAAAGCCTGTGCTATAACTGGCATGGCTTGTATTCTTTGTAAAGAATCAGTGATAGATACTTTCAACAGTTTACTCAGTTTATCAATTTTATAGGCTTCGCTAATATTCGCTTTTTTCTCTCTTTCTAAACAGGCTAAATTTTTTGGAATAAATCCATCAAAATCTAATTCTAACGCAATTGTGTCGTTGTTATCTAAAGATTTTACCCAACTGATGGCATCAGCCAGATTTTCCTCTTCTGCATTCATCTTTTTGTTATTGTAATATACGCCATAGCTTGAATTTATCACTAATAACAGACAGAAGATAAGCACTAATTTGTTTTTGATAGCTTCTTTTTGGGTGTGAATAATCCCTATAAAACCAAAGCCTATTAAAATTACAGACATCATGGTGGCAGGGAAAAGATGAGAATAATATAGTTGTGCTGATTTTAAAGAGGTAAATAAAAACAACAATAAATTACCCACGTATAAAAGAATAATTATTTTAGAAGGATAAACCTTTAATAAAAACCATGTTCCGATAATGGCACAGATAGTAAAAATTACATTTACAGGACTTGCCAAAAAGTCCATAATAAATGAATAATTAAAATACGTCTGCATCGGACTTTGGTGCATTTTGATAAAAATCACCCCAAAAAATGACTTCAATATTACGAAGGTATCAGTAATGATAAAGGGTATTAAAGTAAATACAGCAAATAATATTACTAAAAAATAGTTACGATAGGTTCTAAAAGAGATTTTTTGTGCACGTAAATGAACAATTAAACTTCCGATGATAAACGGAGTCATGAATAAAAAAATCAATCGCTGAGCAACTGTAGCAACAAAAAGTATAAATATGGTCGTAGCAATTTGAGGCGTAATTTTTTCTGTAAATAAAATCCTGAGTACTAAGTAAATAAACAAGCTCCCTGAAATAGCCTCTGGTCGAATCACAGCCATTGAAACCCAGATTGTTTCTATGCAGATGCATAGAAATACTAGTATGATTTTGGTTTCTTTGGTTAATAAAAAATGTGATGACCTAATAATGAAACGGATAATCATAAAAAAGATGATACCCACTATTACTATTTGTGCACCACGCTCCCAAAGGATAAATTCTTCGCGATGATTCAAATAATAGTACGCATTATCATCAAATACTTTTAAAATATCTGTAAGCTGATGTATTTCTGAAAAATGGGTAATAATATGTATGATACATTGAAAAATAAATAGGAAGTAGGCAATAAAGATACTTGGGATGCCTGCCCATTCTAACGTTCGGGGAGTGCAGCCGTACCAAAGAAAAACACCTGACTCACTAATGAAATTTTCGTCGGTAGTATAAGTGACTAATGGCGGAGGAGAAATGATTCCGTAATAAATACTTAATATTGAAAATAACAGCAAAATTACTGTAGCGACAATCAGTAGGTTTTTATAAAGAATCATAGGACGAGTTTGTGTTATCGAAAGTATTTCGTAAACAAAAAAACCGCTTAGAAAGCGAATCTAAGCGGTTTTTTATAATTAAGTGATTCCATCAGGATTCGAACCTGAGACCTACTGCTTAGAAGGCAGTTGCTCTATCCAGCTGAGCTATGGAACCGAAAAAAAATGTGTTAATCTGAGATTATTTAAAGTTGAAAATCAAGGAAATGTAATTTTCAAATTTTCAAATCTTCAAACTAACACATTTAAAAGTCGGGGTGGCAGGATTCGAACCTACGACCTCTTGGTCCCAAACCAAGCGCGATACCGGGCTACGCTACACCCCGAAAATATTCCCTTGCTTAAAATTAATACTTCTAAGCGGAGAGTGAGGGATTCGAACCCTCGGTACCCTTGTGAGGTACGGCAGTTTAGCAAACGGCTCCTTTCGGCCTCTCAGGCAACTCTCCTTAACACATTTTGTATCGCTTGTGATACTGTCGTTGTGTTTAGGTGATGCAAAGGTACGCCTATTTTTTTTAATAAAACAAGCCTGTTTGCAAAAAAAATTGAAATAATTTTAACCTTTTATGCTAACTTTCTGATACAGAATTGAGAATCAGAAGGTTATTTACACCCTTATAACCCTAAAAAAATTTAATATTTTTTCCAATTTCTCGCTCTCACAACAACATTTTTATAAAAACCCATCTTTGGCAATAGGGGAAAACTTTATTTTGTCTGTCAATGTTCTGTAAATAACTTTTAAAATATTGACTTAAAAATGAACAAATACCTCCTCATACTATTATCTGCCTGTTTATTTATTTCATGTTCATCAGTAAATATCATGAAAATGCGTCCTATTGAACAAGAAAGTATCGTTGACGCAGGCAAAGAAATCGTTAAACAAGAAAATAATGGTGTAAAAATAGTAGCCTCTTATGACGGTCGCTATCAGAAATACATGGTTTTTGATGTTGAGTTATTTAATAATACAGACGAACCGCTGACCATTTCACCAAAAGACTTCAACGCCCTTCCGCTTGATATCAATAAACAACAGCTTGTTTCAACTGATGGAAAGTATGCTTTTAGCTATCAAGCCGTAGAACCCGAAGAAGAGCTTGGAAAAGTGCGTGAAGAAATGAATTATGAGGAAACAAAACTCAAAAGAGCTAAAACGGTCAACACGGTTTTATTTATTGGGGGCATCATAGCCATGATAGCAAGTTCTTCTAATAAAAGCCCTGAAAGAGCTTGGCGGACTGCTAATGTTGGGGAAACCATCGTTCAAGTAGCACAAATTAAACGTATCGCAGACCATGAGCATTATTATTCACGAATGGATAAACTCAGCAATGAACAGCATACGTGGATTAACGAGAATTTTAAAGCTACTACCCTAGCACCCCATACTTCTATCAGAGGAGGAGTATTTTTGGAAGCAAACCCTGATGCAAAATTCGTTCAGCTAAATTATGCTTCTGATAAAACTAACATTGGTTTTTTGTTTGAACAATGGTTTGAGAAACGGTAAAATAATACAAAAAACATCTTTTCATAAAGGTTTATTGAAACAACTTGGCTTTCAATAAACCTTTTTTGATTTTCAGTTAAGTGTATTTGCTTATTTTTTATCACCTTTGCAAACTTAAAATTGGAAACCAGACAATTGTAACCCTAATAATTAATTGAATGGTTTTCAATCAACAATGAAACAATAATATTGCATGGAAATCTTAAAAAGTAGTCGCCTTGATTCGCTACGCTACGATATTCGTGGGCCAGTTTACGAAAAAGCTCTTCAACTACAACGTGAAGGCTATAAAATCACTTCGTTGAATATTGGCAATCCGGCGGCATTTGGTTTTGAAACCCCTGAGGAAATTATTCATGACATCATCATGAATATTCGCAACGCACAAGGCTATGCCGATTCTCGAGGACTTTTCGCCGCCAGAAAGGCCGTTATGCAATATTATCAGAGTCGTGGTGTAAAAGGTATTGAAATTGAAGATGTATATATTGGTAATGGTGTAAGCGAACTGATTAGTTTAGTGATGACTGCCCTGTTGAATCCGAATGATGAAATATTGATACCTTCACCTGATTATCCCCTGTGGACAACCTCTGTAGGGCTTGCTGGGGGTACTCCTGTGCATTATGTTTGTGATGAAGCGTCAGACTGGAATCCTGATTTAAAAGATATTGAATCTAAAATCACTAAAAAGACACGCGGAATTGTTTTGATTAATCCGAACAATCCGACTGGAGCTGTTTATGAAAAAGAAATTGTAGAAGGAATTGTCCGATTGGCAGAAAAACATAAACTTATTGTTTTTGCTGATGAGATTTACGACAAAATCCTTTTTGATGGCACTATCCATCATTCTACAGCGGGGATGTCTGAAGATACCTTGATTGTAACAATGGGCGGAATGTCTAAGAATTATCGTGCTGCGGGTTTCCGTGGTGGTTGGATGATTCTGACAGGTGCAAAACATAAGGCAAAATCGTATGTTGAAGGGCTTACCTTCTTGGCTTCTATGCGTTTGTGTGCCAATGTGATTACACAATATGGTATTCAAACTGCTTTAGGAGGCTATCAATCTATTAATGATTTGGTAATTCCTACGGGTAGGTTATATAAACAAATGAATTTGGCGCATGAAAAACTAGTTTCTATCCCAGGCATTAGTTGTGTGCGTCCGAAGGGAGCCATGTATTTATTTCCTAAAATAGATTTAAAACAATTCGATTTCAAAAATGATGGCGATTTCGTATTGAGTTTGTTAGAAGACCAACGCATTTTGGTAGTAGGTGGACGTGGTTTTAACTTTAAAGAACCAGACCATTTCCGAATTGTCTTTTTACCGCATTTGGAACAACTTGAAATAGCGATGAACAAAATTGCGCTTCATTTTGAAAATCATCGTAAAAAGTAATGTTGTAGAAGTGGATTCTCAACAATTTTTGACATAATTTGTTATCTTCGTAAAGAGGTTAGGTGCTTCAAACATCTAGCCTCTTTTTGTATTAAAGGCTTTCAATATTTTCCTTAATATTCATTCTTATCAAAATGAACTCTAAAACACCCGTCCTTAGCTCTAAGAGAAACAAACTATTTATTTTCCTTTTTGGTATCTTCCTCACCAATGCTATCGTAGCCGAAATTATAGGGGTAAAAATCTTTTCAGTAGAAGCTACTTTTGGTTTTCAACCACTTCATTTACAAACCTTTTTGGGCACTTGGGATATTAATCAGACTGCTGGGGCATTAAACTGGCCTTTTGTTTTTATTACTTCTGATATCATCAATGAATATTTCGGGAAAAGAGGCGTAAAGCGGGTATCGTATCTGGCTGCTGGTTTTATCGCCTATAGTTTCATTATCATTTATGGGGCTACGCTGCTCTCCCCTGCTCCTTTTTGGCTTGATGTAAATAAGGGCGACGATAATTTTAATATTGATTATGCCTTTGGGAAGATTTTCAGACAAGGCTTAGGAATTATTACTGGTTCGCTGACGGCATTTTTGATTAGTCAATTGTTAGATGCTTATATTTTCCATGCAATTAGGAAAGTAACGGATGGCAAAAAAATCTGGCTTCGTGCTACAGGCTCAACGCTGGTATCTCAATTGATTGATAGTTTTGTAGTAATCGGTATCGCTTTTGTACTGTTTGGTAACTGGACAGTAGAACAATGGCTTTCAACCTCTTTAAATACTTATTTGTATAAATTCATTGTAGCTATTTTGTTAACCCCACTGATTTATCTAGCGCATACTTTAATTGATAAATACTTGGGAGATGATTTAACGGATAGATTACAAGACCAAGCAGCACATCAGGAGTAGAAGGAAGACTTTAGATATTAGACGCTAGATGAAAGACTTTAAGACGCTAGACTTGAGGACATTGGATGCAAGACTAAAAGATATAAGACACTAGACATAACACTTGTAGACACAAGACTAGAAAAGTTTAAATACAACAAAAAAGATTTTACTTATTTTAGTCCAGAGTCTTCAAGTCTAGCGTCTTATGTCTAGTGTCTACAGTCTTCAAGTCTTACATCTATAAATAAAGCTGCACCATTTTTCGCCAATATCTTGCTTTGTGTGCTTCTTCATCCCATACATACAATTTATTCACTATTCCCTTCCTCCACAAAATATCGCTGAAATATTTGTTGTTTTCAAGAAAGGCATCATCTTGGCCAATGGCTAAAATAAACTCCATTCGTCTTAATTCAGTGAGTATTTTTTCGTCATTCAGATTAGGAATAAATTGAACAGGATTGTTGTAGTAAATATTTTCATCGTGATAGCCATCAAATAAATCTTTGAAAACGCCCACCTGCCACGTGAGGTCGAAACGCCCACTCATTCCTACAACTCTTGAAAAAAACTGAGGATATTTTGTTGCCACATTCATGGCATGATAAGCACCTAAACTACAACCTGCCGAAATCATGGTCATGTCTGGGTTGAGTTGCCGGGTAAAAGGTAATACTTCCTTAATGATATAGTCTTCGTATTGCATGTGCCTCTGAATACGATAACTTGGCGAACTCTCTGAGCTATAAAGACTTTCAGCATCTACGCTATCTACACAAAAGATTTGTAAATAACCTGCTTCAATTTTATCCTTAATTGCATCAATCACACGCCAATCTTCATAATCATAAAAGCGAGCACCCCGTGTTGGAAAAAATAAAACCCTTGCCCCTGCATGACCAAAGACTAGCATTTCCATATCTTTTTGCAAATAATTACTAAACCATTTATGATATTGTCTTTTCATTATTTTCTAAAATTTAGGTTTAGAAATTATATTTGATTCAGAAGGATTATAAGGTAATATATTGATAGTCATAAAGAATAAATGATATGGTGATCAGCATTCGTTATTTTTCTTATTGCAAAACAAGTGCTGAAAGATGCTCAATTAATTTATCTTTCAGGATATCATGACCCATCTTATTGAAATGTAAACCATCTGGCTCAAAGAATTTTGAATCAGGGCGATGATTATCATCCAAATATTGGTCGTAAATATCTATATAGTAAAGCTGGTCTCCTCGTTTTTTGATTTCTTTCTCAATAATCATGTTGGTATATTTTACCTGATCATTCAAGTACCAACGTTGTGGGCTAGGCTTAATCGACACATACGCACAATCAATCGTTCCATAGCGTTTCTGAATGACATCAAATAATTGAAAAAGAAAAAGATATATTTCTTCTGGATGACGATTATTACTCAAATCATTATCTCCAGCATAAATAATAACAGAATTGATTTCATTAAACTCAGCAAAGACTCTGTCAAAATACCAAGCACACGCAGCCAATGTTGACCCTCCGAAACCTAAATTAACAGGAGAAAAATCTTTAAAATCTTCATATAAACTTTCCCACAGCGTAATCGTTGAGCTTCCATAAAAAGCCGTTTTAGGTTGATATGGTAATTTCGAACGCTCCTGCTCTAATCTTTTTACTTCGTCTTCGTACCAAAACATAGCCTTAAAGTTTATATAAATGCAAAAAAAACAAAAATGATTTTTATACTGGTTAGTAAATAATTAACAAATCGTTACCGATTCTACCAGCATTTAAATTTAAATAAAATATTGAAAATCAACCGATTAAACTACATAAATTCATAAAAAAACCTCTGATTTTAATATTTCTATCGCCTAAGATTATCACAAATAACTGCGGTTGCAATTCCTGCGTTCAAAGACTCTGCTCCACCAAAGCGAGGAATGGTGATTTTATCTGTTACTAAGCGTTCTACTTCAGGCGAAATACCGTTGGCTTCGTTACCAATAATGATATAACCAGCCTCTGCAAATTGTGTAGTATGCACATTAGCCGAATTCAAAAAAGTACCATATACTTTTAAGGAATTATTACTCAGATAACTTACCAAATCGGTATAATAAATAGCCACTCTGGTGAACGACCCCATCGTTGAGGATATTACCTTAGGCCCATAAAAATCAACTGTTTCTTTAGAGCAAACAATTTTTGTGATACCATACCAATCAGCCACACGGACAATCGTTCCTAGATTGCCAGGGTCACGGATATCATCCAAGATTAATACATATTCATTTGCTTGGGCAAATAATTCTTGATTGCCTTTCGTTTTGACAGTAGCCAAGGCAGCATTGTTGGAGCTGAACGAACCTACTCGCTCTAATTCGGCCTGACTAACAATTTCTGCACGAAGTGGTTGTTTCTCTAAAAGGCTTTCGTTTTCTTTGTAGAAATCATCGGTTACAAAAAGTGATTCTACTTCAAAATCAGATTGAATAAGTTCGAGTACGCTTTTTGCTCCTTCTACAATAAAAGATTGATGCTCTTGTCTAAACTTTTTTTGTTGCAGAGAATTAATGTATTTAATTTGATTTTTTGATAGCATCAGTCTAAAAATTATTGATTATTTATAAAATCTATTTATCGTTATTATCCTTGAAAAAAACGCTTTTCCATATCTCCTTATTTTCGTTAATCATCTATTTATCAGGATGTTCACCAAAAGGCACTCTTACCGAACCTTTGTTGTACTCACAGGCTTTTAAAGGAAATAAAATTGTTACTACCGAAAAACTAGAAGCATTACTCCCCCAAAGACCTAACAAAAGAATCCTTAAAACTCCCCTTACGCTTGGTCTGTATTTTCATCAACTTTTTGCTCAAAATTACCCTAAACAGAAAATAAAATGGCAAAACGAACTGACAAAGTTAAACGAGGATTTCGACCGTGAGGCAAATAAGATAGATAATAATTCAGTAGAGTTTTTACAATTATCAAAAAAGAAGGAAAGTAAAGCACAAAAACTTACCAAAAAAATCAACGAAGGAAACTGGGGCATGCGTACTTTTGGCGAGCCTCCTTCTTATTTTTATGAAGAAGACGCCAAAAAAAATGTAGAAAAAGTAAAAACTTATTATAAAAATCATGGGTTTTTCAACTACTCGGTGAGTTATAAGGCTGATAGTCTTTTTTTTAAGAAAAGAAGCATTGCGGTTACTTATTTGGTAAACGAAGGAAACTATTACCCTTTTTATAAAACAGATTCGTTGGTTACACCCGACAAAGCGATTTATGCTATTTTGAAGGAAAATCAAAAACAAAGTCTGTTGAAAAATGGAAATCGTTTAGAAGTAGAAACCTATAACGCTGAAAAAGCCAGAATAGAGGAATTGCTAAAAAATAACGGGTATTACCATTTTACCAAAGATAATATAAGCATTAGAATCAATGATTTGGATACGGCCATTACCAAAGGAATAGCGGCTATTACGTTTATTCCTAATCCTGACCGTCCTCCTCAAAATCCGAATTATAATAAATCTTATCTCTTAAATAAAGTTACTTTTATTTCAGATGGTACGTCTCCGAATATTCCCAATTCAAAAGTTGATACCGTCGTTTTTAATAATATAAAGTATCTGTTTGTAAATAAAAGATTCTCTGAAAAACTATTAGATACTAAAATAGACATTCGCCCGAATGAACACTACAGTCTTCAAAAAGTATTGCTGACTCAGAAGAAGTTATATGGGCTTGACCAGTTTCAGTTTACGAGAGTAAACTTTGATACGACAAAAGGCGTATTGGATGCTACTATTTATGCCAAACCATTGGATAAATACCAATTTACAGCGGAAACAGGCGGTAGTATTTATAAGTTGGTATTAGGCCCATTCTTTAATACATCATTCAAACTAAGGAATCTTAGAGGAAGTGCGAGTTCATTAGAAACCAATTTCCGTTTCGGTTTTGAGGCACAGGCTGGTTTTATTCGTCCTGATATCGTCAGTAGAAATCTGGAATTAGGGTTTAACTCGTCCATTATTATTCCTAAAATTCTAGCCCCTAATTTTATAGCTCAACGTTTGAATGACTACACACCGCAAACTCGTTTAGGGGGTGGTGTAGAATTTGTAGGAAGGCAAGAATACAACCGACTAAATTTCAAAATCAATGAAACGTATTTATGGCGACCTTCGCCTAATAAGTTTTGGCAGGTTTCTTTGATTGACTTAAACTTACTCTCTACTTCGTATCCGAATAATCAGCAGGCTCGAGATTTTAAAAACTTTTTAGATAGTCTTCAACGGTATGCAGGTAACAATTTAGGACGAAGCTTTAATAAATCTTTTGTATCGAGTATCAGTGCTTCCTATACCTATACTGATAACCCTTATGGACAAATCACCAAAGGTAATTACCTAAGACTACTGTTAGAATCAGGCGGTACTACCCTTAATTTTTTCCCACAAGGCAAAATAGGCTTTGTTTCTGATATCTTTGGAGATAGTTTGCAGTTTTACAGATTCTTGAAAATCAACGTCGATTATCGCAAATACTTCACGATTAACCCCACAGGAAGCTCTATTTTCGTTTATAAAGTCAACGCAGGACTAGCGTATGCTTATGGTACAGAAAGAGGACTTCCTTATGAAAAAAACTTTTTTGTGGGTGGACCAAACAGCTTGCGTGCTTGGAAACCCAGAGGATTAGGCCCAGGGTCGGCACAAGGGAATTTTGACCAACCCGGTAGTATCCTGCTAGAAGCCAGTGCTGAATATCGTTTTAAAATTTTAAGGTTTTATGGCGATTATAACATCAATGGGGCTTTCTTTATTGATGCAGGAAACGTTTGGCGTTTTAAAGGACAAAATACAGAGGGGATTACAGGAAGTGATTTTCAGTTTGATAGATTTTACAAAGAAATTGCGGTGGGCACTGGTTTTGGTATCCGTGTCGATTTATCATTTTTTGTATTACGCCTAGATTGGGCGGTAAGAATGCTTGACCCATCTTTACCCGAAAACAATCGCTGGGTGTTGTTTAAACCAAGCGAAAAATTGCCCTCAACGTATCGAAATCCTTTGGTTTTAAACTTTGGAATTGGTTATCCTTTTTAATTACAACAATTTACTGACATTCTGTCAGACATAACAATATTTCTTCGTAATTTTGCCCTTCATCACAGATTGTGATTCCATTAGTCCAAAAATAATATTCACGTTTGCTCAATCATTTTTAGCAAAGCTTGTGAACAAAAAGATATGAGAAATTTAGAAATACTTACTGAAGAAGATAAAGAAACCCTAGATCTTCCACGCACTACCATTGATGAAATAGGAAAACAGAACAAAAAAAAGCTTTATATTGAAAGTTACGGTTGCCAAATGAATTTCTCAGATAGCGAAATTGTAACGTCAATTCTACAAGAAAATGGTTATGCAACTACCTCTCAGTTTGAAGAAGCGGATGTAATTCTGGTAAATACTTGTGCCATCCGTGAAAATGCTGAGCAAAAAGTAAGAAATCGTTTAAAGAACTTCACACACATTAAAAGAAAACGCCCTAACCTAGTAGTAGGTGTATTGGGTTGTATGGCTGAACGCCTCAAAACGAAGTTTTTGGAAGAAGAAAAAATCGTTGATATCGTAGCTGGTCCCGATTCGTATCGTGATTTGCCCAATTTATTTGAAGAAGTAGAAGAAGGCAACAAAGCCATCAATGTTTTCTTATCAAAAGAAGAAACCTATGCTGATATATCGCCTGTTCGTTTGAACTCGAACGGAGTAACGGCCTTCGTTTCTATCATGCGTGGTTGCGACAATATGTGTTCTTTCTGTGTGGTACCATTCACCCGTGGTCGCGAGCGTTCACGTGATGTGTATTCTATCTTAAAAGAATGTCAGGATTTATTAGACAATGGTTATAAGGAAGTAACGCTACTGGGGCAAAATGTAGATTCATACAAATGGGCTTCGGCAGATGGCACTGAAACAGTAAACTTTGCTCAATTATTAGAAAGAGTTGCTTTGATTAATCCATTGTTAAGAGTTCGTTTCTCAACTTCACACCCAAAAGATATTACCGACGAAGTACTTTATACCATCAAAAAATACGAAAACGTTTGTAATTATATTCACTTGCCAGCGCAAAGCGGGAGCAGTAGAATATTGAAATTGATGAATCGTACTTACGACCGTGCTTGGTATATCAATCGTGTTGATAAAATTCGTGAAATATTAGGAGAAGAATGTGGTATTTCACAAGATATCATCGCAGGATTCTGTTCGGAAACAGAGGAGGAACACCAAGAAACGCTTTCGCTGATTGAATACGTTCGTTATGACTACGGCTATATGTTTTCTTATTCAGAGCGTCCAGGCACGCCTGCCGCTAAAAAATTAGTAGATGATATTTCAGAAGATGTAAAACAAAGACGTCTGGCTGAAATCATCGCTCTTCAACGTCAGATTTCTCTTGAACGCAACCAGATGTCGGTAGGCACTATTCAAAAAGTATTGATTGAAGGTGACTCGAAACGTTCTGAAGATTTCTTACAAGGACGCAACGACCAAAATAAAATGGTGATTTTACCAAAAGGCAATCACAAAAAAGGTGATTATGTCCATGTAATAATCACTTCTTGTTCGTCGGCTACTTTGTTTGGAGATGTAGTGTAATGAAAAATATCTGAGAACGATACATTTCACTTTACACCCAAAACTCATTCAACTATGCAAACTACCGAATTACAATCGATAAAAGCCCGATTTGGTATCATCGGCAATTCGCCAGCATTAAATCATGCCATAGAGGTAGCGTCGCAAGTGGCACCAACGGACATGACAGTGCTGATTACAGGTGAGAGCGGTTCTGGGAAAGAATCATTTTCTAAGATAATTCATAATTTATCTGCCCGTAAACACGGACAATTCATTGCCCTAAACTGTGGTGCTATTCCAGAAGGCACTATCGATTCAGAGCTTTTTGGGCATGAAAAAGGGGCATTTACAGGCGCTATCGACGCCCGAAAAGGATATTTTGAAGTAACTGATGGCGGTACTATTTTCTTGGATGAAATCGCTGAAATGCCCTTGGGTACACAAGCACGCTTGCTGAGGGTGCTTGAAAACGGGGAGTTTATCAGAGTAGGTTCATCGAAAGTTCAGAAAACAAATGTACGTGTAGTAGCCGCTACCAACATCAATTTGATGACTGCAGTAGAGCGTGGGAAATTCAGAGAAGACTTGTACTATCGTTTGAATACTGTACCGATTTTTGTGCCACCTTTGCGTGACAGAGGAATGGACATTGAATTGTTGTTCAGAAAATTCAGTAGCGATTTCGCCGAAAAATATAGAATCAAACCTATTCAGCTTACCTCTGATGCGCAGCAAATTTTGTTAACCCAACGTTTTCCAGGGAATATCAGACAACTCAAGAACCTTGCCGAACAAATATCAATCCTTGAAACGGATGATAGAACGGTGGATGGTGAAAAGCTAACGCATTATCTTCAGATGAACAATGGCAAGATGATGGGCAATAATGGTTTGGTAAGACGAGATTTTGAAGCGCAACAAAATGATAATTTCACAGAAAGAGAGTTACTCTATAAGATTCTCTTTGATATGCGAAAAGATGTTACTGAATTAAAAAAGATGTTTTTAGAGGTCCTACAAAATGGTGAAGTGAGTCCTGATATACTAAAACAAAATGAAAGTCTTTTTCAGAATATCGACAAAGAGCGTTCTTTCCCATATCAGCCAGATTTTGCAAGCCCTAGGACATTGCCATCGGTCAATAATTTTTCGAATAACCAGCCCGATAACGAATTAACAATTATTAACTTAGGAAATAACAATCCTGAGAATAAAAATGCGTTCATAGACGTTACCCACGAAGCCGAGGAGGTATCTTTTTCACTAGAAAAACAAGAAAAAGATATGATTATCAAGGCTTTACAGAAAAACAAAAACAAGCGTAAATATGCCGCACAAGATTTGGGAATTTCAGAAAGAACATTGTACCGAAAAATCAAACAATATGACATCGAAGAAGAGTAAACAATATTTTTCAAAGGCCTTCTCGAAAATCAGTATCGTAGCACTTTTATCATTGAGCATTGTGTTACTGAGTGGTTGTTATTCTTTTAAAGGTAACAGTATTGACCCTACTTTAAAAACGATTCAAATTCAAAACTTTGCCTTTCAAACGGCTGGTGGACCTGCCAATTTGAGTTTGACTTTCAACGAAAAACTCAAAGAGTATTTTCAACGAAATACTTCTTTGAAAATGACAAATGTTAATCCTGACTTGATGTTTGAAGGAGCTATTACGGGTTTTGAAGTTGAAGCACAAGCTCCTACTGCCAATGACAAAGGAGGATTAAACAGATTGACGATTAGAATTCAAGTGAAGTTTACTAATGCAAAGGACGAAAACAAAAACTATGACCAAGAGTTTTCGTTTTATCAAGACTTTCCGCAAACGCAAACGATTACGGCTGTTCAGGGAACTTTAATCCCAAAGATTCTTGACCAGATTGTACTAGATATTTTTAATAAGACAGCGGGGGAATGGTAGAAGAGACTGTAGGATTGTTGGACTTTAGGACTTTAAGATTTTAGACGCTAGACTTCAAGACGCTAGATGTTAGACTTAAAGACGTCTCACAATCAAAAAACCTTCTAATCTTAGAAGCTAAAATACCTAAAAACTCCAATAATCTTAAAGTTCTAAAATCTAGTGTCTTTAAGTCTAACATCTAGCGTCTAAAGTCTTTACGTCCTCCAGTCCAAAGTCCTAAAGTCCAACAACCCTAAAGTCTTAAAAAAGAAAAATGACCAAAGAAACCTTTACATATCTTGTTGCCAATCCGTCTGAGGTTTCAGCACTTGAAATTAATGGACTTGAGGAAACCATTAAGAATTATCCTTATTGCCAGCTTGCCTATACGTTATTAGCCAAAGCTTATGACGATAATGATGTTGAGAAACAATCAAAACTAAGAAAAGCTGCTGCTTATACCATTAGCAGAAATGCCCTTCGTCGCATTATGAATGGTACTTTTGTGAACCATTCAAATGTACCCACTATTACCAAATTTGATTCAGATTATATCCGCAAACTGGAAAACATTATTGAGGCAAAAGAAGACGAGGAAAAACGTAAACAACAAGAATATCAGCAAGAAGTGCTTTCAGATAAAGAATTCCTGAGTTATTCGACTGTAGCAGAAGATATACTGCTGAATGAAATTGCCCAGAAACAACAATTACAAAATAACATTATTGATAGCTTCTTATTGAAAGACCCAGGCTTGATAAGATCAAGTAAAAGTCAATTAGAAGCAATGGGTAAACAGGAAGATTTGTCATCAAATAGTGTAAAGCTAGATAAAGGTATTATTACGGAGAGTTATGCAAAAATTCTGACGATGCAGGGTAGAAAAGAAAAAGCAATAGGAGTTTATGAGAAATTAATTTTGAAATTCCCAGAAAAAAAGGCGTACTTTGCATCCAAAATTCAGGAGCTATCAGAATTTTAAATTTACAGGAATCATTTAAGCCTTGTAATCTCGTTTAAAAGCGTAAAAAATAATATTTAGATTTTCAAATTTTCAAATTAAATAAAAGATGTTCGGAGCAATTATCGTAGTTATTTGCATCATTGCAGTATTATTAGTATTTGTAGTATTGGTTCAAAACCCTAAAGGTGGTGGTTTATCTGGAGAATTCGGAACTGCTGGTGCAAGCCAGATGTTTGGTGTTCAACGTACAGGAGACCTTTTGGAACAAATTACTTGGGGAGGTGCCATTTCAATTGCACTATTGGTTTTAGCTACAAAATTCATTACTCCTACAGAAAGTACTGAAGCTTATAAATCAGTAAACACTGAAGCGGCTTCTAAAAAAGCAGGTATTCCAGCAGCAGCACCTGCATTAGGAACAAACCCAACTGATACTTCAAAAAAATAATATTATAGTTACGAACTAAAAAGGGGAAATTCAGCTGAATTTCCCCTTTTTAGTTCGTAACCACTTCTACTACTTTCTTTTTAGCAATTGGCAAAAAAGTTTCTTCCAGCGGTAGTACATATTTTGATTCTACTAAATACGTAGCAGGATTAGGAAGGTGTTTGTACCGTTTCACTAAATCTAGCTTGATGTTCTCGAAAGTACTTAGCGTACTTTTTTTGATGGTCTCTACATAAAACGTTTTTAGTCCTCTCAAACGCTCGTGTTTGTTCTCAAAAATGGTTAGGTTGTATTGATACACCCGTGTTTCGTTGATACATGGCTCATGCAATAACAGATAGCCATCATTTTTGTAAAGTGGTAAAATCCCAATCGGAGCAATCTGAATATCCTTCTGTACTTCCTCTACAATTTTTTCACCTTCGCTTAACGCATTTTTAAAGCGAGGTAAAGCATATTCCATGATAGATTGTATCTCGGATAAATACTCACTCTCTGGTTGGTTCGATGTCTCATATTCCAAATTCAAATTTTCAGGATTAACGCCCTTGATTCTCTTTGGGAACTGAATGCTCATCTGAGTGATACCATCCTTGAAATACATAGAATAGTCGTAATGATACTGTAAGTCTCGTAAGTCAGGGTATAACTTCTTACTTTTAAAATTACTTTTAACCTGTTGCAAATATGCCAGTAAAACATACTTTTTGTACTCAAAATCAATGAGTCCAGTGGTTAGCCAATCTTTCTCTAAGCTTTTCATAGGCGACATCATTTAGTGAAGGATTATTATTAAGCAATATTCTAAAAAAGTAAATACAGACGGCACTTTATTAGAATACTTAAAATTAATAATTTTCATGAAAATGCCAAGATTTCTGGAAAATATTTTAAAGCCTGTCAAATAGTAAATCATCTTTATACAAAAATTCTTATTTAGTATCAAAACCTGACAATTTTACCGTTTTTCAGACAATGGCACAAAATATGATTAAATTTGTGAAGTTGAAGCTCGAATTGGTTTGATTAAGAGTTCATGAATGTGCTTTGAAAGTCAAATTTAAATTCAACATTTACCTAAAAAATCAAATACAAAAAATAACTTATCAAAAAAACAATGTCAACAGTTAGTATCAAGCCTTTGGCTGACAGAGTTCTGGTAGAACCAGCAGCCGCAGAAGAAAAAACATCATTTGGAATTATCATTCCTGACACTGCTAAAGAAAAACCACAAAGAGGAATTGTTGTAGCAGTAGGTTCTGGTAAAAAAGATGAGCCATTGACAGTTGCAGTTGGCGACACTGTTTTGTACGGTAAATACTCAGGAACTGAAATTGCAGTAGAAGGTAAAGATTACCTTATCATGCGTGAAAGCGATATTTTCGCAATTCTTTAATTGTGGCTTTAAGCTATAAGCAGTAAGCTTTGAGTTTACGCTAATATAGTAAAACAAAAAAATAGGATTCTGGAAAACGTTAAATGAATATATATTTTCATTTTCAAATCCTCAAATCTTCAAATTTTCAAATTAAAAAAAATGGCAAAAGAATTATTTTTTGACACAGACGCTAGAGATAAATTGAAAAGAGGCGTCGATACTTTAGCTAACGCTGTTAAAGTAACTTTAGGACCAAAAGGTCGTAACGTAATCATTGACAAGAAATTTGGTTCACCTTCAATCACGAAAGATGGTGTTTCAGTAGCGAAAGAAATCGAATTAGAAGACGCCGTTGAAAATATGGGTGCTCAGTTAGTGAAAGAAGTTGCTTCTAAAACTGCTGATCAAGCTGGTGATGGTACTACTACTGCTACTGTATTAGCCCAAGCTATCTACACTATCGGTTCTAAAAACGTTGCTGCGGGTGCTAACCCAATGGATTTAAAACGTGGTGTTGACAAAGCTGTTACGGCTGTTGTTGCTTCGTTGAAATCTCAATCTAAAGCAATCGAAACTTCACAACAAATTGCTCAAGTTGCTACTATCTCTGCTAACTCGGATGCTACAATCGGTACAATGATTGCTGACGCGATGGACAAAGTTGGTCGTGAAGGTGTTATTACTGTTGAAGAAGCTCGTGGTACTGAAACTGAAGTTAAAACAGTAGAAGGTATGCAGTTTGACCGTGGATATTTATCTCCATACTTCGTAACTAATACTGAGAAAATGGAAGCTGAATTAGAGCGTCCGTTCATCTTGATTTCTGAGAAGAAAGTATCTTCAATGAAAGAATTATTACCAGTATTAGAAGGTGTTGCTCAAACTGGTCGTCCTTTGTTAATCATTGCCGAAGATGTTGACGGAGAAGCTTTAGCTACTTTGGTAGTTAACAAAATCCGTGGTGCCCTGAAAGTTGCTGCTGTTAAAGCGCCAGGTTTCGGTGACCGTCGTAAGGCTATGTTAGAAGATATCGCAGTATTAACAGGTGGTACTGTAATTTCTGAAGAACGTGGTTTCAAATTAGAAAACGCTACTATTGAATATTTAGGACAAGCTGAAAAAATCATCATCGACAAAGACAACACTACTGTTGTAAACGGAGTTGGTGCGAAAGATGGTATCGAAGCTCGTGTTAACCAAATCAAAGCGCAAATCGAAAATACTACTTCTGATTACGACCGTGAGAAATTGCAAGAACGTTTGGCTAAATTGTCAGGTGGTGTTGCTATTCTTTACATCGGTGCTGCTACTGAAGTAGAAATGAAAGAAAAGAAAGACCGTGTTGACGATGCTCTTCACGCTACACGTGCCGCTGTTGAGGAAGGTATCGTAGCTGGTGGTGGTGTTGCTTTAATCCGTGCTATCAAAGCATTAGACGGTTTAACTGGTGACAACGAAGACCAAACAACTGGTATCAACATTATCCGTCAGGCAATCGAATCTCCATTGAGAACTATCGTTGCTAACGCTGGTGGTGAAGGTTCAGTAGTTGTTAACGCTGTTAAAGCTGGCGAAGGTGACTTCGGTTATAACGCTCGTGAAGACAAATACGAAGACATGATTGCTGCGGGTATCATTGACCCTACTAAAGTAACTCGTTTAGCATTAGAAAACGCTGCTTCTATCGCAGGTTTATTATTGACTACTGAATGTGTTATTGCTGACAAACCAGCTGCTGAAGCTCCACACGCACACGGTGGTGGCGGCGGAATGGGTGGAATGATGTAAAATCAGTTTTGAGTTAAGAGTTTAGAGTGAGGAGTTGAATATTTCACTCTGCATTCTAAACTCTTAAATCAACACTCAAAATATCAGTTGAGAGTTTTGAGCTGGAAGGATGGAATAAAATATCGTTACTCCACATTCACAACTCAACACTCCTCACTCAAAAAAGCTCCTTCAAGACCAATGGTTTTGAGGGAGTTTTTGTTTATTGCAGGAATATTCAAAATCAAGCGGTTTATTTTATGGGAATCACCAAACATTGGGCAATATTTTTATCAAACAGTGCCAATAAACAAGTATTTATTCAACAGTTATTATCTCAAAAAGCAAAGGATATTTTTGCTGAATTAAATTCATTAGAAGGGATGCTGTTTTCAAGCCTTACTGTTAATGAATACATTGATGAAGAAAACAGGCACGGATTTACGGTGGTGACAAAACACTTGAACAGAAGTTTAAAGTCGATGTCTAGTGGTGAGCAGAAGAAAGCATTATTGAATTACCTAGTCTCTCAAAAGCCTGATTACCTTATCTTAGATAACCCTTTTGATAATTTAGACGTTGAAGCACAAGCATCTTTATTAGCAATGTTGTGTGAAATTAGTAGTCATACTTCTTTGATACAATTGGTAAATCGTGAAAGAGATTTATTGCCATTTATCAAAACTGTAGTAAGTATCGAGCAAAATAATCAATTGGTTTTGCACGAAGACCTTCCAACATTTCTTGAAGCATATAGAAATACACAGACCTATTCTTTTTCAGGAGAAATCCCTCCTCCTATCAAGCATTATGATTTAGCCAATCCTGAATTGATTAAGTTCAATAAAGTAGATGTAAGTTATGGCGAAAAACATATCCTAAAAGACATTACTTGGACAATCCATAAGAATGAATTTTGGCATTTAATTGGTCCCAATGGCTCTGGAAAAACCACCATGCTATCGATGATTACGGGGGATAACCCAAAAGGATATGGGCAAGACTTAACCCTTTTTGGTAGAAGAAAAGGCACAGGCGAAAGCGTCTGGTCGATTAAAAATAATATTGGTTATGTTACCCCTGCCATGACGGACTTATTTACGGCCAGTCATACGCTAGAGCAAATGCTGATGTCTGGGTTTTATGATTCGATTGGTTTGTACAATAAACCTTCTGATTTGCAGATAAAACTAGCCAAACAATGGCTTACGTTGATTGAGATGGATAAGCTCAAGAAGAAACCCTTCTTTATGCTTTCAGCGGGTCAACAACGCATGGCTTTGGTAGCAAGAGCGATGGTAAAACATCCACCGTTGTTGATTTTAGATGAAGCCATTGCTGGTTTAGACGACCATAATACTTCGTTGGTTATTTCTTTAATCAACAAATTTGCCAACGAAAGCGAAAGCACCATTTTATACGTTTCGCATCGCACCGAAGAAGGGCTTTTTCCAAGAAATATATTTCAGTTATTTCCTTCTGAGGAAGGGTCTAGTGGGGTGGTGATGAAGTGATATTCTATGTAATAATAATATTTAATTGAAAATAATCTATATTGGAATTATATTACTAACAGTTCAATTATTCTCATTTATTATTAAACAAACATGGAAAATAAAGTAAATTTATGTGTTATCGATTTTGAAGAAACCGATATTGCTATTCTTCAGAACAAAGACTTTGAAGTATATAAAGGAACCGCTGGAGATATGATTAAGATTTCACATTCTTACAAAAGTTCAAGTGAAGATTGTATCCTAAACTATAACTACCCTAAAAATCTTCACGAGTATGATGTAGTCATACTAAATATGCTTCATCACAACGTTATTCCTTTTAATTATGTAGAACATCAAAGAGAAAGCGTTGAGTCATCACAAGAAGCAAAATTCCATGTTTCATTCCCAACGAATTTATTTAACCCAAAACCATATTCCTTATATTTACTTAGTGATTTATTACTAGACTTCTCAAAAAAGGATGGGATTATCATTGTCTTTGCAGATAAAGATAATAAAATAGTCTATCAGCCAATAAGTATTACAAGTGGGGGAAATAGAGAGCAATACAAAAAAATTGAATTATCAAACTATTCATTTTGGTCAGATATTCTTAAAGATTCCTCAAAACATGGAAAAAAAATAAATATAGTAGCCAAAGATAATAGCCTTAAGGTATTACTGGAGGACTTTAAAGATTTGGAATATCACCAAACTTTCTCTAAAAAAACAATTTGGAGTAAGAACGCGACAATACCCGACCCCAACTTTTACCCTTTAATGGAAAACTTGAGTAATGAAGTGATTTCCTATGCTTATAAATATGAGCATATATTCTTTTTTGTATTCCCAGACATTAAAAATAAAGGGGGATTTACAGCAAGGTTTTTAACAGAGATAGCACCTGAAATTCTTCCTAATATATTTGCTTCAAATTCTACATTCAATTGGCTTAATAACAAAGACTATTGGGTGCCAAATCACAGTAACATTCTAAAAAAAATAGAAGAAGAAAAAATCCGTCATGAAAATGCTGTACTTAACTTAAAACTTGAAGAGCAAGAAAATTTAAAGAAGTATGAGTTCTTACATTCTCTCATAACTGAATCTGGAGATAATCTTGTCGATGCAGTATTTTGCTTTTTAAGTTGGTTAGAATTCGATAACATTCAGAAAGTTGATGAGCAAAAAATAGATGGAGGAGTATTTGAGGAAGATATTAGAATTGAATATGATGATAAATTGTTGATTATTGAGATTAAAGGTATAGGTGGGACTTCAAAAGATTCTGAGTGCAATCAAGTTTCAAAGATTAAACTAAGGAGAATGAAAGAAAGAAATTCCTTTGAAGTTTATGGTTTGTACATAGTCAATCATCAGCGATATAAGCCACCTATTAATAGAAATAATCCACCTTTCACTGACGAACAAATTCAAGATGCACAAAATGATGAGAGGGGTTTACTTACAACTTGGGAATTATATAAACTCTATTATGATATTGAGAATGGTATATATTCAAAAGAAGAGATAAAAAATGCATTATTCCAATATGGTTTAATTGACTTCAAAGCTGGGCTTCAAAGAGTAGCAAAAGTTGATAAAACCTATCAAAATAATACTGTTGCGAGTATCGAATTGAGTGGCTTTTTCGTTTCAGTTAATGATGAAGTTATTTCTGAAAAGAATAATAAACTATTCAAACACAAAATTATTTCAATTGAAAAAGATAAAGAGGCAATTGATACTGTTACAAATGGGCGAGTAGGACTTAAATTAGATACCTCTATTGAAGTAAACTCAATACTTTATATGAAGGAAAAATAGTTTATAAGCTTTTAAAGTAAAGGTATTATAACCCAAACAAAAAAGGAAGCCCGAAAGCTTCCTTTTTCAATTATCAATTTGATATTTTTAATTATTCTTCTCCTCTATCCAAAGCCTCGCATTTACAAATGCCTCTAACCAAGGGCTTACTTCATCGCTTTTACGATTAGCTGGGTAGTTTGCCCAGTTCCAAGGGAAAGTTGAACGTTCGATGTGTGGCATCGTTACTAAGTGACGACCTGTGGCATCACACATCATGGCTGTATTGAAATCTGAACCGTTTGGATTGGCTGGATAGCCTTCATAACCATATTTACTTACAATGCTATATTTTCCTTCTTCGTAAGGTAATACAAACTTGCCTTCTCCATGCGATACCCAAACGCCTAATGTAGTACCTTCTAAAGTAGAAAGCATTACAGAATTGTTTTTTTGGATAGTCACCGACGTAAAAATACTTTCGTGTTTGTGCGATTCGTTATGGTGCATTTTGCCGTGTACTTCATGGTCTGGATTAATCAATTCTAATTCCATAAACAACTGGCAACCATTACAAATCCCTACTGAAAGTGTATCTTCACGCGCAAAGAATTTCTTAAGAGCAGTATTAGCTTTTTCGTTATACAAGAAAGCACCAGCCCAACCTTTTGCAGAACCCAATACATCTGAGTTAGAAAACCCTCCTACTGCACCGATAAACTGAATATCTTCTAATGTCTCGCGACCAGCAATTAAGTCAGTCATGTGTACGTCTTTTACGTCAAAACCAGCTAAGTACATTGCATTCGCCATTTCACGCTCAGAATTCGAACCTTTCTCACGAATGATTGCCGCTTTCGGGCGAGTAGCAAGTGTACGATTATCAGCTAACTTTCCTGTAAATTGTGTTGGTAGCGTATACGTTAATGGTTGGTTTTTGTAGTTTGTATAACGTGCTAAAGCTGTACCGTTTTTCGATTGTTTTGAATCTAATAAGAACGAAGTCTTATACCAAACGTCTCTTAATTCAGACACGGCAAAATCGAATGATACTTCATTGTTTTTCACTGTCAAACTATTGCCTTCTACTACTTCACCAATTTTAACAATATTGATATTGTTTTTAGCAAAAATAGCCTCTACCGAAGCATCTGCTTGGAATACTAAAGCAATATTTTCGTTGAACAAAGTTTTTACAGTATCTGCTTCGCCTAAGCCAGAAAGGTCAATATTTGCCCCAAGGTTTACATCTGCAAAACACATTTCTAATAAAGTAGTAATCAAACCTCCACTACCAATGTCATGACCTGCTTCTATTTTGTCAGCTTTAATCAAGTTTTGGAAGGTATTAAATGCTCTTTTGAAATAAGCCGAATCTTGAATGGTTGGTACATCAGTACCAATTTTATTCAAAATTTGTCCAAAAGAGCTACCTCCTAATTTAAAGCTATCTTTAGATAAGTTCAAATAGTAAATCGCACCACCATTTCGTTGTAACACTGGCTCAACTACTTTTGTAATATCTGAACAATTTGCTCCTGCTGAGATAATCACCGTCCCCGGTGCAATTACTTCATCATTAGGATATTTTTGTTTCATCGAAAGCGAATCTTTTCCTGTTGGAATATTAATTCCTAATTCGATGGCAAAATCAGAACAACCTTTTACGGCTTCATACAAACGTGCATCTTCACCTGCGTTTTTACAAGCCCACATCCAGTTGGCCGAAAGCGAAACTGATTTTAAACCATCTTTCAACGGAGCGAAAACAATGTTTGATAATGCCTCGGCGATAGCGTTACGAGAACCAGCTACTGGGTCAATCAAAGCCGTTACTGGCGAATGACCAATAGTGGTTGCAATACCTTCTTTTCCTTTGAAGTCTAAGGCCATTACACCAACATTATTCAATGGTAATTGTAAAGGCCCTGTACATTGTTGTTTTGCCACACGTCCGCCTACACAACGGTCAACTTTGTTAGTCAACCAGTCTTTACACGCGACAGCTTCTAATTGCAATACTTGCTCGAGATAAGCAGGAATTTGTGCTTCTGAGTAGGCTAAATCTGCGTAATTACGGGTTATGTTCTTATCTGCCATCACCACTTTTGGCGAGCTACCAAACATATCATCAATCGCAAAATCCATTGGTTTAGCACCCGTCGATTTCGATTCGAAAGTAAAACGATGATTGCCCGTAATATCTCCGACAGTGTACATTGGCGAACGTTCACGGTCGGCTACTCTTTGAAGAGTTTCTAAATCTTTTTCACCAATCACCAAGCCCATACGTTCTTGCGATTCATTTCCGATGATTTCTTTTGCAGAAAGCGTAGGGTCACCTACTGGCAATTTATCTAAGTCAATCAATCCTCCAGTCTCTTCTACTAATTCCGACAAACAGTTTAGGTGACCACCTGCACCGTGGTCGTGGATAGAAACGATTGGATTATGCTCTGATTCTACCAAACCTCTAATGGCATTAGCAGCACGTTTTTGCATTTCTGGATTTGATCGTTGAATGGCGTTCAATTCGATACCTGAGCCAAATGCACCTGTATCTGCTGAAGATACTGCTGCCCCTCCCATACCAATGCGGTAGTTTTCACCACCCAATACCACTACTTTATCACCTACTGTTGGCTTTTGTTTTTTCGCTTGGCTTTCTTTACCATAACCAATACCACCAGCCAACATGATTACTTTATCAAAACCTAGTTTACGCGCTTCTTCTTCATGCTCGAAAGTAAGTACAGAACCAGTAATCAATGGTTGTCCGAATTTATTTCCGAAATCAGATGCCCCATTTGAAGCTTTAATCAAAATGTCCATTGGTGTTTGGTACAACCATTCACGTTCGTTCATGGCATTTTCCCAAGGACGGTTTTCGTCTAAACGAGAATAAGAAGTCATATAAACCGCTGTACCAGCCAAAGGCAATGAACCTTGTCCACCTGCCAAACGGTCACGAATTTCACCACCTGAGCCTGTTGCTGCCCCATTAAAAGGCTCTACAGTAGTTGGGAAGTTATGGGTTTCAGCTTTTACTGAAATCACAGAATCAAATTCTTTTTCTTCGTAAAAATCAGGTTTATCCGCTGATTTTGGTGCGAATTGTGTAACACGTGGACCTTTAATAAAGGCTACGTTATCTTTATAGGCCGAAACAATATCGTTCGGGTTAGTTTCAGAAGTTTTCTTGATTAATTTGAATAACGAAGTTGGTTTTTCTTCTCCATCAATCACAAAGGTACCGTTGAATATTTTATGGCGACAGTGTTCAGAGTTTACTTGTGAGAATCCAAATACTTCAGAGTCTGTTAATTTACGACCCAAACGTTCTGCTAAACCATTCAGATACCCTACTTCTTCTTCGCTTAAAGCAAGTCCTTCTTGTTTGTTATAAACAGCAATATCCTCAATCTCGATAATGGGTTCTGGCTGAATATTAATTGTATATATTTCCTGATGCAGTTGTGTATATTTCTGCGACAACATCGGGTCAAATTCTGTAAAATCTTCGTCAACTGCTTTAAACTCTTCAATACGAATAACCCCTTCGATACCCATATTCTGAGTAATTTCAACAGCATTAGTACTCCACGGCGTAATCATTGCTGCACGTGGCCCTACAAAAACGGCTTCCAAAGTAGCATTTTCTTGGTTTACGACAGTAAAAGCATGGTCTTGTTTACTATTGAAAAGCCAAAAGAGTTTTTGAATATCCTCATCTGAAATAATGGCATACGTTTGCACGGCATAAACTGTGCTGGAGTGACTCCCGAAGAAATGAATCATGGTGATAGCAGATTGATAGTTGTTTGTCAGCTATTTTCACAAAAAGTGATAACAAAATAGCTGAATTACTAAAGAAAGTGCAAATTTAGGGGTTTTGAGAAAGAATACCTACTAAAATTTAGTTGATTCAGGCATCGTTATTAATTCAACTGATAATCGTCGTAGATGATTAATTCAATGTTGACTTTTTTTTATATGATGAGCGTGACGCTCTTTTGTCTTTGGAGTCGTAGGTTCACCTACGACTAGAGGAAGATAATAATCAAACGTATGTTTTATGTCGTCTCTAACGGGACTTTAAACAGTGGATTATTTATTTGTGCTACCGATATTCAATCCCTATGGGATTTGCTTGTCGGAATATTCTTGTTTTTTTATCGATTTTTAATCCTTAACGAGATTTATTTGTTGAAAATTTCTTGTTTTACTACTGATATTTTAATCTATTCTATTTGTCTCGTAGAGACAGTATATCGGTAGAAAAAATGTAATTTCCCCTAAAGAATCCCCTAGGGATGGCATAACTTAATTTTAGCTATAAACATGAGTCATCCCGAATTTTCTAACTAAATAGTGAGTTTCATAAGATTTCAAAGACTTTTGGATTTATACTCGTCCTTACTTTTTGCCTTGATGCAAAAAGTAACCGCGACGGCGGACCGTAAAAAAATCAAGAATTCCTAAACTCGCTCCGCTCAAACAGTAGGAATTCGGGGAACATCAATCACAAAAAAGCGGTCTAAAAACTAATTTAGACCGCTTTTTTTGTGATTTTAAAATTCGGGATGACTAATGTTATCCTCTAAACAACTCAAATAATTTATTCTTTACTTAACAGGTCCATACAACTCTGCTTCAATAATCGATAAACCTCCTTTGGCATCAGCCTCTTTGCTGGCTACTCCGTCATCTAGTTTCTTGCCATTTACTTCTTTTGTATTATCTTCCTGTTCCGCTACTTGGTCAATCAATTCTATTTTAATTTTCTTTCCTTTAATGGCCTTAAAGTTGGCTGTAAAATAACCTAAATTGCGGGTAGAGTTTCCTCTGAATGCCTCTTTCCCATCAATTGAAATTCGGATAGGATACGTTTTCGTTCTAAAGTTGTTCAGCTTCAAGGTTACTTCATTGATAGCGCTAGCATTGGTAATTTCATATTCAATCCATGCAGTACCTAATTTGCCATCGTTTACCCAAGCACTAGCTTCGTTATCATCATAGCTTGACACTGCTTTATCTTGGTTTGCCCCAGCAATGGCACCGACAATTTCTAATGATTTTCTTTCAATCGTAAAAGAAGGAGACAAAGGTGTTGCCCCTCTTGATAAATTAGCAGGTAAACCATGTGATGGTAATTGTAATGCCAAGCCATCTTTTACTTCAAAAGGTACAGATTTTAAAGAGATACTTCCCTCTTTTAGTCCATTCGAAACCGCATTCACAATAATATTACCTGCATTAAGCGTTGAGCGCAATAAGAAACGGTTTACGCCACATTCCACGGGCAATATTTTAGAAAGAATATAGTTATCCTCAGGTCCTTGTGCCATACCTCCTCGCCATTCAGCTTCACCTGATAAAGAAAACTGTATTTCGTTCAACGCTGTTGGGCAACACTTTCCATTCGCATCTACTACTTCTACTTCTATCAAGGCTAAATCCGCTCCGTTGGCAACAAGTGATTTTGCAGGATTGATTTGCGTTAACTTGACGGCATAAGGTGCTCCCGCTGTTTCATGTTTGGTTTCACAAAGTTTTTTACCTTTTGCATCATACCCAATGGCTGAAATAGCTCCTGACTTCCAAGCGACATCCTTGAAAGTATACAAGAAACGATTACTCTGTTCTCCAAAACCTAAAGATTTACCATTCACAAACAATTCTACTTTATCGGCACTCGACATCACATAGATATTTTTAGTAACGCCCTCTTTATAATTCCAGTGACCTATAATATGTATACGAGGTTTCTCTACATCTACCCAACCGTCCCACATTACCTGATGTGCATAAAAACCATCTTTGATAATGCGTAGTGCATCTACTTCTCCACTTCTTCTAAAGTTTTCTGCCCCACGGTGATGCGTATTACTTTCAGAGAAAATAATGTTAACGCCTCCTCCATTCACACGCTTCCCTGTCCCTGGTCTTTCTTTCCAATATTCAAACCAGCGAGTAATATTTTCTATTGCCTGAGTATCCTGATTACGATTATATGTACTTGCATCTTGTCCATTATGCGTAGGTCCTTCGCCTTCTTTATGGTAAGGTGGTGAAAATTCATCCCAATATTTACGCAAGGCTTCATCGCGACTATATTCCATTTGCCACATGGGCTTTGTTGCACTTTTATTGATATAAAGCATTTCTCCCCCATATTCCGCTTCTTTGCTTGCTAACATATTTCTACTTCCAATAGCTCTGCCTCCATTTGCATCATACAAATTTCTAATGTCCTTCATTTCCTTCATGTGCTGGTCGCTAATTTGGTTGTTGCCAGATTCATAAAAGACAATGCTTGGATTATTTCGGTTATAAATAATGGCATCACGCATTACTTCCTTGCGTTGCTCCCATCTTCTACCTTCTACATCTTTTTCAGAATCTCCTGCTGGCATGGCTTGAATCAGCCCTACTCTATCACAACTTTCTACATCTTGTTTCCAAGGACTAATGTGCATCCATCTTACCAAATTGGCATTACTTTCTACCATCAATTGATTACTGTAATCACTCAACCATGCTGGTACACATGCCCCAATGGCTGGCCATTCGTTACTTGTTCTTTGTGCATATCCCTTTAAATGTAATACCCTATCATTCAAGGTCAAGGCACCATTAGTAAAAGCTGTTTTTCTAAAACCTGTTGTAGTTTTAACAACATCAATCACTTTGTTATTAACACTAACATACGTATATACATTATAAAGATAGCCATAACCCCAGCTCCAAAAATTTAGGTTTTTAATAAGCGATGCTGTTTTGATAATTTTGGTTTCATTGGGCGCGAGTGTAACATTCAAGATTTTGAAATCAGACGCTATCTTTTTACCCGTTATCGCATCTTCGATATAAGCCGAATATTGAAAGGTTTTGGTGTCAGGATATTCATTCTTTATTTCTGCTTCGGCAGTAACTGTAGCTGATTTTTGAGGAATGTTAAAATCCTTCCCATACACATATACGCCTGTTGTTTTGAGGTTAGAATACAAAGGCAATGTTTGATATAATTTATCGGCTACATGTAAATAAACATTCTTGGTAATACCTCCATAGTTAGCATTAAAGTTTTTATCATTCCATTGAAATCCGCTTCTCGTTGCCTTCTCGTGATAGTTCCAAGCGTTATCAATTCTGGCTGCAATTACATTGTCTTCCCCAAACTTTACATCATTGCTAATATCAAAACCAAAAGCCATGGCTCCATTTTCGCTCATGCCAATTGGCTTTCCATTGAGGAAGAACTCGCCTGCTTGTCTAACACCTTCAAACTCTAAGAATATTTTCTTTCCTTTTTGATTTGCATCAATCTTAAAGTGTTTTCTATACCAAATAATCCCTGTAGAATGTTTTTCGATAGATACCTTAAAAGCTTCATCCTCATTAAAAGCACGTGGGAGTGTTACTGGTTTCCATGAAGCATCGTTAAATGCAACTTTTGATGCCAAGGAATCATCGCCTACAAACATTTTCCATGATGGATTGAAGTTGTATTTTATTCTAGGGTTAAGGGTTTGTTGCGCAATGGCGGAACATAGTAAGAAATAAAATAGTGCTGTTGCACCACCTTTTCTTAGACAGAAAATATAATTCATTTTATGAGTTTAGTTGCTTGTGATTTTAAAAAATAAGGAGCTTGCAATATGCAATTAATTACGTGAGGATAAAGCGTAGAATGTTTAAGGTTTACTCAAAGTAGGCATGTATACATTGCTAATTGGTATAGTTTATAGTATAAAAATATGCTATAAACTGGTCGTAGGTTCTCCTCAATGTCGTCAATTTAAGGATATGGGTTTATTTTTGTATATTATGCAAGCAAAAAACCAAGCAATTATAACAAGTATCCATAGTCTTATCATGAGCGAAAACTTTAAAGATACCCATAGAATCAGTCCTAAGAGTTTTGTCCGAGAGAGAATCTTAGGTTTTTCTGATTTCATTATTATCCAAGTTAGTATGCTCATTAAGAGCCTTAATGTTGAGATAGATAAAGCCCTTTTGTTGTTATCCTGTAGCAGTTTTTATTCTAAACAGGCATTTAGTCAAGGGCGTAAAAAGCTCAAATACAGTGCCTTTATAGCTTTGAATAATGATTTAGTTAAAAACTACTATCAAAGACCTCCCTTCAAAACCTATAAAGACAAATACTTATTGGTGGCAGTAGATGGAAGTCTTCTACAATTACCTGATACAGTACGTACTTTTTTTGGTACATGGAAAAACCAAACAGATAAAGCTATGGCTATGGCTCGCTGTTCTGTGGCTTACGATTTACTCAATAAAATAGTAATTGCCTCTGAGATTTCTCCTTGTAATGTCTGCGAACATGAACTCTATGAATCTCATCTTGGTATCGAAAAAATATGTTTTCAAAATATTCAATCCCTTCCACGTCTCTATTTAATGGATAGGAACTATCCTTCTTTTAAAAAAATGATAGATATTCCATTGGCAGGTAATTCTTACATTATTCGTTGTAAATCAGGATTTTGCCCAGAAGTTGTTGATTTTGTAAACTCTAATAAAGAAGATGCTATACTTACTTTTAAGATAACCAATAAACGTATTGCTAATACTTCCTTGAGAACACTTTCTAAAGTGCCAGATGAAGTACAAACAAGGGTAGTCCGTATATTATTACCAACTGGTGAATATGAATATCTATTTACTAATACTGATTTTACAATACAGGAACTAGCTTATTTATATCAGTTACGATGGAGAGTAGAAGGTTATTATTGTGTATTAAAAGAAAAAATGCAACTCGAAAACTTTTCCTCTAAAACAATAGAGGGAGTAAAACAAGATTTTTTTGCAAAAATATTAACCTCTAATATCGCTTCTTTACTGATTGCTGATGCTCAAAGTCAACTTGACCAAGAACAAAAAGTTGTTAATACATATGCCTATCAAATCAATCAAAATGTGGCTTTAGGTATTATTAAGGATGAAATAATAGCATTATTGATGAATCAAAATTTCAATATAGAACATTACAATAGGCTTATTGATAGAATAAAGAAACACAAAGTACCCATTAGACCAGGTAGAAGTTTTGTCCGAAACAAAGCAAAACGTTCTAAAAGAAGGTTCTTTATCAATAAAAGAAAGGGTGTATAATTACACACACCATTAAGTTGACAACATTGAGGAGAACCTACGACCAGTATTAGAAGAAACTTATTGAAACGTCAGTTTATAGAACTTAGTGAGGTAACTATAATCCTCTTCATCTGTCCTTATATGAGCCTTCATAATAACAGTTGAATTATTAATCCATTTGAGCGCTATTGGTCCCCAACTTCCTCCTTCAATAGTGAATTTCTTTATAAACTTTTCATTCTTTATTTCAAACATTTGTAAACCATTACTTGAATAGCCTGCTTCCATATCTTCATTGATAGCAATAAATTTTCGATTTTGAGGTTCTGCATAAATTTCGCCTATTGTATATTTTTCTTCCCCAGTATTTCTATTTATAACCACATAACAGTTGCCTTCAAAAAATTGACCCCTAATTAAATAGGTATTAATATTAGAAAAAAAATGCTCATACGTATACAGAATATCATCGTCACTATCTTTTGAAATATCTTTTAATTCTTTTGTTTTCCCATTTACTAAAGATAGCGTCAGCATTTTCCCATTTCTCTTGAAATACATTGACTGTGTTTTTTCAAGATACTGTTCTACCCCTTTAAATGCCTCATAGGAATTATCATAGTTATTCAAAATATTCTTACGGATAGCTGCATCACTATACAAAGTAGGAATTTCTACACTATCAATCGCTTCTACAGTAACACTATAAGTCGAAAAATGAAAGGTTGTATCTTTTAAATCAATAATAGTATCTACCTTTTCTTGGGGAAGCTCAATTTCGTTGCTAATAGAAGCCAGCGTATCTGTTTTAACTTTACTATTGTCTTTAGTAGTAGAGGTGCAAGCCACCACTAAAAAAAGAAAAACTATAATTGGGAGTAGATACTTCATAAAACTATTTTAAAAATTTAGGAATTTTATTTATAGTCAATTGTGCTGTTTAATTATTTGATGTATTGTTTTGTACTCTGAACTAATCAACTATTTCCTCCAAGTCTTTATAAACTAAATCCGCACCAAACGGACTTGGGATAACAGCTAATTCAAGTCCTTTTAATTCTGCTCCTGCATATCCTAGTCCATTCGTACTTTTTATTTCTTCAAGCTTATTCCAGCTATTTACTAATACAAGTCCTGTTGCTTCAAAAGCTTCACCTTTTATTTGAATATCAAGATATTCTTTACCATCTTTTTCGATGAATTTATTAAAAGTGTAATGGAGTTCCTCGGGATTTGATTTGACTATTGATGCTAGTTCATTTTTGTATTCCTTGGTACTGGGAGCAAACTTATCAAAAACAGTATTTGATGTATTCTTACTGTTGTTACAAGCAGTCAACAAAGTTAGACAGCCGAAAAGAGCGGTAGTGATTGTCGAAATTTTCATTTTTATGAGGTTTAACTATTTGATAATATATACAGCAGATTGAAAATCAGAAAGCTAAGACTTGGTTGTTAGGTGTTATATCTGTAGTACGTAATCATGTATTAGCTTTACACAAACATAATGTAATACTGGTAACAAAAAAAGAGGGGAATTACTTATTTTCTAAAATAAATAATTCCCCTCTAAATACTCAAAATAGAAAAGAGTGTCACGCTCGTATGTTCAATTATTCCATAGCATACAAAGGCTAAAACAAACTCAAAAATTTCTTAGGAACTTCAGTCTCAAAATACATTTCTTCATCGGTAATCGGATGTACAAATGATAATACCCAAGCATGTAGTCCCAAACGACCGATTGGGTCGGTCTTAGCACCATACTTTTCATCTCCTATTATCGGATGTCCAATATCTTTCATATGCACCCTGATTTGATTCTTTCTACCTGTTTCTAAATTCACTTTTACTAGCGTATTAAATTCACTAGTATTTAGGGTATCATAATGCGTAATAGCTTCTTTTCCTATATCTGGATTTGAAGTAGAATAAACAGTCAACGCCTTGCTTTCTACTAAATACGAACGAATAGTCCCTAATGGGTATTCTATAACGCCCTCGGTAACAGCCAAATAGGTACGCTGTTGAATAGTTTCATTCCAAGATTCTTGTAAAAGTTTCTGTACTCTTTCGCTTTTAGCAAACATCATCAAACCCGACGTTTCGCGGTCTAGGCGATGTACTACAAAGATTCTATTCGCAGGGTCTTGTTTTTTTACATGGTCACTCAGTGTACTATAGGCATTATAAAGCTTTTGCTTTTCAGTAGCAATTGACAGGAACCCTTCTTGTTTCTCAATAATGATTAAATATTGGTCTTCATAAATAATCGTAAGACCTTTATACTTTTGTATTTCTGGTGCTTTAGAGCTTTTAATATTAACAATTTGCCCTACTTTCAGTACGTAATTATATTGTGTGATGGCTTTATTGTCAACCAACACTTGCTTGTCTTTTAAAAAAGATTTTATATTATGGCGACTTTTATGTGGCATCTTGTCCAACAAAAAAGTCAACAATTCTCCTGATTCACTTACCTCAAAATGTCGTTCTGTTTTTTTTGTATCTTTTGGATTTCGTTCATTTGTTCTTCTATCCGTTTCTTTCATCTTCTAAAACTGTTTACTGTTTTCCAAAAGTCTATATCGTTTGGTTTTGCAAAGGTACAAAAATTAGGAGCTTATTTCTAATAATAGCATCCACCTATCGTTGTAAGTATTGTTCAAATCTGATTTTTAAATATTTGTATCAAATTGATAATTTCGTTAAGTTTAATTATTCAATTGAAAATTCCACAACACAATGAAAAAAACACTTTTTATAATACTCATTCTCTGTAAAGTACTCTCGACAAATGCCCAAGGTTTAAATGCTTCTGGCAATTTTCTACAAGATGTTAATGGCAAACCTGTGCTATCGAACAATTCTGTTGAAATAGAAGGAAATCCTTATTTTCCCGAAGAATGGGCCGCCGGTAGTATAAAACTGAAAAATGGTGCTATTGTTAGCTATAACGCACTAAGGTTAAATACTGCTACGGGTGCACTTGAGTTTTTAAGAGATGACCAAACTTTTGTAGTGACTAATGCTTTTGATGAGTTTACTATTTTCAATGCTACTTTCAGAAGAGGTTTTCCCGCTGTTGACAGCCAAACAAATACCACTTTTTATGAAGTATTGTATGATGGTAAAGTTAAATTGCTGTGTTATAAAAATGCAGTAATGTATGAAGAAAAGCCTTATAATTCCGCTACTAAAACCAAGAAATTCTTACATAATACTAATTATTATATCTTGAAAGCAGATGGGACGATGGCTAAAGCCAAAAAAGACAAAAAAGCTATTTTGGCTATTCTGAATGATAAACCTGCTCAGATAGAGGAGTACTTAAAAAAAGAAAAGATTAAAGAATGGAGTGATGTTGCTAATACTTTAGCATATTACGAAAAACTATAAAGCAAAGCTTTCATTATTAGAGCCTTCATTTGTATTAATGGAGGCTCTGATAATGTAACATTAGTACTTTTTATAACAAATAGTTTAAAAATTAGTTATTGATTCAATAGCGTATTTTACCTATATTGTTTTATAAGTACTTTCCCATAAATTATGCCTAAGCTTTCGATTGACGATAAATTTATTGACTTCTCAGACTACGGACGCCCCATTGCTACGTTTTTAGCATATCATTTATCGAATTTAAAAGTAAATGCCATTCAAGTCACTTTTGTTTTCTTATTGGCTGGTATCATTTGTGTTTATTGTATCCAGACAAATCATTATATTTTGGCGGCTATTTTCTTGATGCTCAAAAATATTCTGGATGCTGTCGACGGTGAAATTGCTAGAATTACCAAACATCCATCCATTATTGGAAGGTATCTTGATTCCATTTTTGATTTTATCATTAATCTACTTATTCTATTTAGTATTCTTACGATTGAAAGTTCTTCGAAGGTAATATTCATGATGGCTTTCTTTGGCATTGAATTTCAATGTTCGATTTATAACTATTATTATGTAATTTTGAGGAGACGCTTGAACAACGATGAAACCAGTCGTATCCTTGAATTTAGAAAACCTGTTAGCTATCATTATGAAAATCAGCAGATAGCAAATATTTTACATATTGCATTCCTGTGTTTGTATTTAGTTTTTGATGCACTGGTTTTTATACTAGACAAACCTGCTCTTTCTGTAAAGAAATTTCCAAAATGGTTTATGAGTCTACTTTCTTTGCTAGGGCTAGGTTTTCAATTATTAATAATTTGTACTTTGCTTTGTTTAGGATTAACCAAAATGATTTTACCTTTTTTTGCTTGGTACAGTATTTTCGGTTTATTTGTAATTTTAATCAGAAAATTACTAGTGAGGTAAACGACAATTATCTTTTTACTTCCTCATAAAATGAATGTAAACTCAGGGCTAGGCAAAACTGAATATTGGTTTATCGCTATATTTTTTATATTGTACTTAATTTATTTAGGGCGTGTCTTTTGGATAGCAAGGCGACTCAAAACTACGGCACGTTCAAGTATTTTGAAGTTTTTTTTAAGATCAGCCTACTTCGGTTTAATGATACTTGCGTTGCTTAATCCTTCGTTTGGAGAGTTGAATGAAGCCGTAAAAGCAGAAAACAGAGAAATATTTTTCCTTGTAGATGTCTCCAAATCAATGGACGCAACTGATATACAGCCTAGTAGGGTTGAAAAAGCAAAATTTGAAATAAACAGGGTAATTAACCAATTTCCTTATGACAGAATTGGTATTATTGTTTTTTCAGAAGAACCATTTTTACTATCACCTCTTACCTTTGATAAAAATGCAATAAGCCTGTTTGTGCCCAAAATCAATACTAGTTTATTGTTAGGTGGAGGTTCGTTGATTAATCCAGCCCTTGAAATGGCTTATAATCGATTACAAAAATCAAAATCAAAGAATAAATCAAAGACAATCGTGTTGATGAGTGATGGCGAGTTTTCGGATGAATATGACAGAAACATTGTTGCGCAAATTAAACAAAATGGTATCAATTTCTTTTGCGTTGGTATCGGCACTACCAAAGGAACTACGATAAAAGAAGGAAATTCTTTCAAAAAAGATAATGATGGAAATATCGTTATTACAAAATTAGACAATACTTCCTTGAAAAAAATCACCAATGAAGCCAAAGGTAAATACTTAGAAATAAGCAGTATATCTAATAGTTTGACAGCGTTAATTACCGAAATCAGCCAAATAAAAAGTACTTTTTCAAATAATCAGCAAATTAATGTTGTTGTAAATAAATATTTTTATTTTCTAATCATTGCATTATTTTTGCTAGGAATTGACGTTTTCTTTACTGTTAGGACATTTCAATTATAATTTTGTTGTAATACCCTTTTTTAAAAAACTAATGCCGATTAAACTTTATGCTATTAATTAAGTTTAATCTATTATTATCACATAAAATTATTAAAATCAATCAACCTTGTTAAATCAATTTGTTTTATATATTTTTCTTTGGATACTTGACAATGGCTCATTCTCGAAAGTAAATACAAGAAATAGAGCAAAAGTCGAAGCAATGATTGCATTTAGAAAAAAGGATTATCGTGAAGCGGCAAACCAATATCTTATTTTATCTAAACAATCCATATTTACACCTCCCGAAGTATCTTTAAATTATGCACACGCTCTTTTTGAAGCTAAAGACACGCTGGCTGCTCGTCAAATATATGCTCGATTAAGTGGGTTAAAAGAAGCCAAACTTACTTCCACTACGTTAGTACAATTGGGTTTGATATTTTGTAATCAGCAAGACACTGCCAAAGCGCTGACTCTTTTCAAAAAAGCTTTAGTGATGATGCCCGAAAATAATATCGCAAGGTTTAATTATGAATTATTGAAAAGAAGATTTAAGCCAAAACAAGAGTCAACATCTAAGCCTCCACCACCAAGTACCCAAAAAACACCTCCTAAACCTCCTACTCAGGAAAATGTTGAAGTCGCCAAAAATGAAAGTCAACAAGAACTACTGAAAACATTAAAAAATTATGGCTTAACTGTTGATAAAGCTAAAACAATATTGGATGCTATGAAAAGTAGCGAAATCCAATACATTCAGCAACGTCAAGTAAATACTAAGAACCCTAATAAATTAATAACAAAACAAAACTGGTAAGAACCAATTTTATGAATACGCAAGAAGTTTATATTATGTCGGCTGTGAGAACACCGATTGGAAGTTTTGGAGGAGTATTATCGAGTCTCTCGGCTACTCAACTTGGAAGTATCGCAATTAAGGCTGCTGTTGAAAAAGCAAACATTAAACCCGAAAGCGTGGAGGAAGTATTAATGGGGAATGTAGTTTCTGCTAATATTGGCCAAGCGCCTGCTCGTCAAGCGGCTTTGGGTGCGGGCTTATCACCACAGGCTAGATGTACTACTATTAACAAAGTTTGTGCTTCAGGAACAAAGTCTATCATGTTGGCAGCACAAAGTATTATGCTCGGTCAAGCTGATATTGTAGTGGCTGGTGGAATGGAAAGTATGTCAAATGCACCTTTTTATGTTCCCAATGCAAGATTTGGCTATAAATATGGTTCATCAGCATTGGTAGATGGTCTGGAGAAAGATGGTCTGACTGATGCTTATGAAAACTGTGCGATGGGATTTTTTGCAGATAGAACTGCCCGTAAATATGGCATTAGCCGTGAAGCTCAGGATGGATACAGTATTGACTCATACAAACGCTCTGCCGAAGCTACACAAAATGGCTTATTCAAAGACGAAATCATTCCTGTAGAAGTAAAAACAAAACAAGGCAGTATTTTTATTACAGAAGACGAAGAATACAAAAAGGTTAAATTTGAGAAAATACCTGATTTAAAACCTATTTTTGAAAAAAGAGGTACTGTAACTGCTGCGAGTTCTTCAAATTTAAGTGATGGTGCATCGGCATTGGTATTAATGTCGAAAAAGAAAGCTGACAAACTGGGCTTATTACCGATTGCAAAAATTATCGGAATGGCTGATGCAGAACAAGAACCTGAATTCTTTACTACTACGCCAACTGTGGCACTGCCAAAGGCTATCAAAATGGCGAATTTAATTAAAGAAGAAATTGACTATTTTGAAGTAAATGAAGCTTTTTCAGTTGTACCTTTGGCATTCGAAAAAATATTGGATATTCCACACAAAAAAGTAAACATTAATGGTGGTGCTGTATCGTTAGGACATCCGCTAGGAGCATCGGGTGCCAGAATAGTAACTACATTGATTTGGATTTTGAAACAAAAAAATGCACGATACGGAGCCGCGGGTATCTGTAATGGTGGCGGAGGGGCTTCATCAATTGTGATTGAAAGGATGTAATCTCTAAAAGTTTGTGATAATTTTGTAAAAATTATTTAACGACACAGACTTTAAATAAGCGTGATTAAACACGCAAAACAACATAATGAAAGTAATTAAAAACACTAATTTTAATTTTCCGAACCAAACAGGTTTCTACAAAGGAAAAGTACGTGATGTATATTCTTTTGAAAACTTGTTGGTAATGGTTGCCTCAGACCGTATCTCAGCTTTTGATGTAGTTTTACCTAAAGCGATTCCATTTAAAGGACAAGTACTTAATCAGATTGCAGAACACTTTTTGAATGCAACCAGAGATGTAGTACCAAATTGGCTAGTGGCAAGTCCTGACCCTAACGTAAGTGTGGGCTTGAAGTGTGAAACTTACCCTGTTGAAATGGTCGTAAGGGGCTATTTAGCTGGTCATGCATGGCGTACTTATAAATCAGGCTTGCGTACTTTATGCGGTGTAACTTTGCCAGAAGGCTTGAAGGAAAACGACAAATTGCCTACGCCAATTATTACGCCTACTACAAAAGCGCATGAAGGGCACGATGAGGATATTTCAAGAGAGGAAATTTTAGCCCAAGGCTTAGTGTCTGAAGAAGAATATAGCCAGCTTGAAAAATATACGCTTGCTCTTTTTGCAAAAGGAACAGCAATGGCAGCCGAACAAAAATTAATTTTAGTGGATACTAAATATGAATTTGGGAAAAAGGATGGTCAAATCACTTTAATTGATGAGATTCACACACCAGATTCTTCTCGCTATTTTTATGCCGAAGGTTACCAAGAACGCCAAAATAATAATGAAGCACAAAAGCAACTTTCTAAAGAATTTGTGCGTGAATGGTTAATTGCCAATGGTTTTCAAGGCAAAGATGGTCAAGTTATTCCTGAAATGACGGACGAATGGGTAAATCAGGTTTCAGAACGTTACATTGAGCTTTTTGAACAAGTAACTGGCAAAAAATTCATTAAAGATGACTCTGAAGATGTTTTGGTTAGAGTTGAGGAAAATGTGAACAATTATTTAAAGTCTTTGTAGGAAGTAAAACAAGAAATTACAACAATTTATGGAATTTAAGGTAGAAAAAAATGAGCAGTATGCTCTAATCGAACTTAAAGAAACTGCTTTAACGCAGGAAAATTATACTGATTTAGAGAAAATCGTTCGCCAGCTTTTCAGAGAAGGCTATGGTAATATCATTATTGAATTTAATCAAATTATTGAGCTAGACGGTCATGGTATTTCTGTTATTCGTAAAGCCAATAAAATCTGCCTGAACGAATTAGGCTTATTAATTATCGTGACAAAAAATGATGAAATAATTGATCAGTTAGATGCCGCTAAAATTGAAGAATTAACCGTAATGCCTACGGTTCAGGAAGCAATAGATGCGGTATATTTGAATGAATTGGAAAATGATTTTCAATCAGATGAAGATGATGAATACGATCACGGTGAATACAGTGAAGGCGGTTCAGACGATGATTATTAATATCATATACAAGAGGTCATTTGTAGGAATGACCTCTTGCACATAAATCAATATGTTGAATTATTAAACTAATATTGATTTCAATATTTACACAATCCGCAAATAATTTGAGTTTTCAACTAACCATTTTAGGCACAGGCTCTGCCACACCCGTTTTAACGAGAAACCCAACGGCTCATCACTTACAGATTGAGCAGGATGGTTATTTGATTGACTGTGGAGAAGGCACTCAAAACCAATTACTTCATTATAAAATCAGGACTACAAAACTCAAGTATATTTTTATTACCCACCTCCACGGTGACCATTTCTTTGGATTAATCGGACTTTTATCTACGTTAAATATGCATCGTAGAATAGAAGATTTATGGATTTTTGCGCCGAAAGGTTTAGCAGAAATCATTACCATCCAATTAAAGTATTCTGATACTCGCTTAAATTTCAAAATACATTTTACCGAAACACAAACAGAAAAATCGTACTTACTTTTCACAAACGAACACGTAAAAATCACTACTATTCCATTAATCCATCGGGTGCCTTGCTGTGGTTTTTTGTTTCAAGAAAGAAGAAAAAAAAGAAAAATTATCAAGAATACTAGACCCACAGATTTATCTTTTGAGCAAATAAAAAGATTGAAAGATGGTGAAGATATTTTGAATGATGATGGCAGTATTAAATATAAAAATGAAGACTATACTATCCCTTCTTTAAAAAGTGGTAGCTATGCCTTTTGCTCTGATACGCTTTATAACGAAGCCGTTATCGACATCATTAAGAATGTCGATTTGTTGTATCATGAAGCTACTTTTTTGGATGAATTGTTGCCAAGGGCTATTCAAACCAATCATTCTACGACTAAACAAGCTGCCTTGATTGCCAAAAAAGCACACGTAGGCAAGCTTATTATCGGTCATTATTCTTCACGATACAAAGAATTGGATACTCATCTAGCAGAAGCTCGTGAGGTATTTATGAACACCTATTTAGCCGTAGAAGGTGAAACCCATAAAATACGTGATATTAATATCAGGCTTTAATTACCGAATAAGATTGACCCATCCTTTGAACTCTCGTTTAGTGAATTTCAATAAGTAATAATATTCTGAAGAAGCGTGCTCTCCACCAGACCATTTGAAATCCCTCTCTTTAGATTCATAAATCATCGACCCCCAACGATTAAAAATTTGGATGTATTCAAATTTTTCAAAACAATTATTCTCAGGTAAGTCTGTCAGGGTAAAGTATTCATTCTTTCCATCTCCGTTGGGCGTAAAGACATTTACTGGCTTAAAAGTCTGGTAATCAACAATTTTACTTTTCAATACTACATTCACCGATACTGTATCAAATCTATTGGGGCTACAGGAATTATCTTCTGTAATAAAATTAATCACATAACTTGCCTGATCGTTTCCATTCAATAAACTACAGTCTATTTTCCATGCAAAGGGGTTAATTATTTTTGCTACACCATTTTTATCTGTCCATACCGCTCCTATTTTCGATAAATCAAAGCCTTTGCCTACAGCATACAATTTTATAGGGTCAGCATCGGGGTCTTGCGAAGTAACATCAAAATTAATAGGCTGAACATCGGTTCCATCTAATATAATTTCAATCTCGTTTTTGGCTAAAGAAGTCACAACGTTGGGTGGTCGACTATCAATTGGTAAAGCCTTTAAATTAACGGAGATACTATCTTTTAAATTTCTACCACATCGTGTATCGATAACATAAAAATCTATGATATAATCATTAGCTCTGACGGCAGTACAGGGCGGCGTCCAAGTAAAAGGAGAACTAACCGTTCCTAGTCCCGTAACAGAACCAAAATTCATTCCCACATCAGCAAGATTAAACCCTCTTCCTTTGGCCGTAATGATGATATTATCATTATCAATATCTTGCCCGAATAAATTAAATTTCAGGAGATTATTAATGACAGTTTCGCCTTTTCTATTTAATAAATCTGTAGAAATGGTTGGTTTATTGTTCAAGGCTGGTTCAATAATTACCTTTATTTTTAAAGTACTTATCAAAGGTTGCGGACAACCATCATCTGAGGCAATTAAATCAAAGAGTAATGGCTTGCCATCAAAGCTAGCCGTACATTCATCAAAACATAATTCAGCCCTTAGTGTATCTTTATAAGTATTGGTACGAATGGATGTTGGGGATAACGTAAATGCCCCCGTAAAATTAGTTGGCTGAATCTTTAAGTTTAATGTTTGATTCGGGTCTAAATCAGTCACCAAAAAATCTAGGCATTTCTTGTCTCCAGCCTTCATTGTTATGGTTTGAGTAACATCCGTAAAAACACCTTTCCCTTTCTCTCTTAAAAAGCTTTGAGGAGGATTATTTGTCGGACAGTCTATCACTTTCAACTGAAAGTCCCTTCGCACCTCTCCTATCTTTTTGCCATTTCTATATTCTTCTGTTAGCACACAAAACACATATAAGCCTAATAAATCCGTCGTTACAGTCAGTTGTCCCGTTCTGGCATTTACCTTTAGCGGCTGAGGCCCAGGTATCATGTTATTAACACCAAAACCTGTTTGCCAGCGCACAAGCGGATAATTGCTACTTCCTGTTGGTAAGTCTGGCTTAGGAGCCAGTGTGGTTGAATAGCCATTATAGGGCGTCACTAAAGAATAAACTAGGCTGTCTGCATCTGCATCAGTAGCGCCAAATTCAAAAACAAAGGGGCGTCCTCTACAAATATAATCACCAGTAAGTTTGCCAAATTTTGGAGATGAGTTAGTGAATGCATTTCCATTTTGCTTCTGAGCAGGGAAAGCCAAATAAAATACCGAACCAGCAGCTTCTGGATTTTGAATGTTAGTAATGATATTATTTCTACAACAACGTTCCCATGCAAAGTAATAGCCTCCTGCATCATCAAAATTATCAGGGCTCAAATATATCAATGTGCTATAGCGTATTAAGCGGGTTCTTACAGAGTTATTCTGTAAACAAGCTGGATTAGAATAGCTAATTAAACTATCGCTGATGATTGGTAAAACTGCATAGCCTAAATATAGGTTATCTTTTTTCCTAAAAACAGCTAAGTTGATAGTTGCATCTCTCGCTCCTGTACTACCATTAATGTCATCAAAATACAAATTAAGACTTAGACTATGTGATACATTAGGCTGATTTTTGACGACTTGCAGTTCTATTTCACCCCCAACGATATGGGTGGCTTGCACTTTGAAAAACGAGAAGAAAATGATTATAAGTAAGAGTATAGTTTTTTTCATATTATTTTAAACAGGAGGTTTACAAAATCATTGATTAACAAAGTATTCTATAATATTACTGACAATATTTAAGTGTTAAAGGTTGTTCTTAATTCCTTCAATTTTTGTTAAATTCAGTTATATTATTGTAATATGTTTTGTTAATGACTTCTAAACGAATTATAGCTACGTTAAATATATACATAATACAGCTTTTTATTATTAAAAGCCTGAACAAACAAAAAAGACGCTTCGTAAATAGGCTAAAATTTAAATATCTTTATATCGTTTTAAAAATTTGTATATCATTTTAACACTATAGAATTAATAGGCTAATAGCCAAGCAATTAGGATAAAATATTCCGATACAAGATTAAACATTTTTAGTTTTTGAAGCTTTTTAAGGGATTAATGAACAAAAAAGTAATTTTTTTTACAAAAAACTTATAAATTAAACAAAAATGAAATTTTGATATATTTTCAATTAAATTTTAACGTATAAATGATTCAAAATTGTAAAAACATAAAATTTAAGATTAAAAAAGCCTTATTTTTATGAAAATAATAATCATATTCAAAAAACAATGTTTTAAGGAATACCTTTAAAAAATTGCATCTAACTAAGATTAAATTTTACGAATTCTTGAAATTGTATCATTCAGATGATTATTCGGCAAAATGCTATTTTTTCCAAAGAATTTCTTGTATATCTTTGTAATAGCGAAACAGATAACAATACATTCTTCATTTTCCATAAAGTTTTAGTAAATATTATATCTTACTTCAATTTTACTATTTACAAATTATACTCTATTTCACTGACAATTTTTCAATATTATAGCAAAACAATTGCCACTAACATAATCTCAAGTTCTCTGTTAGTAAATTTAAAACAGACCCATTACCATGACTAATTTCGACAATAAAGGTTTGTACCGTAAAGAATTCGAGCATGATGCTTGTGGAATCGGCTTCGTAGCAAACATGAAAGGACGCAAGTCTCATAAGGTAGTTACGGATGCAATCCAGATGCTCATTCGAATGGACCACCGTGGTGCATGCGGCTGTGACCCTAACTCAGGTGACGGTGCAGGAATTTTATTACAGATTCCTCATGAATTCTTTTTGGAAGAATGTACAAATTTAGGTATTGATTTACCTGCTGCCCGTGAATACGGAGTAGGTATGACCTTCTTTCCAAAAGACAAGACAATTCGTGAAGAATGTAAGGAAATCATTACCCGAAAGGCCAAACGCTTAGGCTTAGAAATTTTGGGTTATCGTGTAGTTCCATGTGACAATTCTGAAATTCTAGGTGCGGAATCTGGAAATACAGAACCACAAATGGAGCAATTATTCATCAAACGTCCAGCTACCATTACGGATGAAATGGAGTTTGAAAGGAAATTGTATGTTTTCCGTCAGTACACGGCTCGTATCATCAACGAAACAGTTAAAGGTTTAGATAATAAATTTTACTTTGCTTCTTTGTCTGCTCATACTATCATTTACAAAGGTATGTTAACGACAATGCAGGTGCCAGGATATTTTGATGATTTAAAACGTGAAGAATTTACTTCTGCTTTGGCAATTGTTCACTCACGTTTCTCAACAAATACCTTCCCTGAATGGAAACTTGCTCAGCCATTCCGTTTTATCGGTCACAATGGTGAGATTAATACTGTAAAAGGTAATGCCGCTTGGATGCAGGCTCAATCAGCATTGTTTGAATCAGAGCACTTCACTAAGGAAGAAATGGACATGATTTTACCAGTTTGTCAATTAGGACAATCTGACTCTGCCATTTTGGATAATGCTATCGAATTATTGTATATGAGTGGCCGTTCGCTTCCACACGTGATGATGATGTTGATTCCTGAAGCTTGGGACGGCAACGAGCAAATGGAGCAATACAAGAAAGATTTCTATGAGTATCACGCAGCCATGATGGAGCCTTGGGATGGTCCTGCTTCAATTTCATTCACGGATGGAAAAATGATTGGGGCTACATTAGATAGAAATGGGTTACGTCCATCTCGTTATTGGGTTACTGATGACGATTTCGTAATCATGGCTTCTGAAGCGGGTGTATTGGATATCGACCCTGCTAAAATTGTCTCAAAAGGTCGTTTACAACCAGGTAAAATGTTTGTTGTAGACATGGAAGCTGGTCGTATTATTCCTGACGATGAATTAAAAGAAAAAATCTGTCAACAGAATCCTTACGGAGAGTGGTTGAAAACGAATAAAATCAAAGTAGAAGATTTACCAGCCGCAGGTGCTGAATACCGTACGCCATTTGAACGTGAATTATTATTGCGTCAACAAGTATTCGGTTTCACTACTGAAGACTTAAGAGTAATTCTTTCACAAATGGTTGAAACGGGTAAAGAAGCGTTAGGCTCAATGGGTGTAGATACGCCATTGGCTATCCTTTCAGACCAAGCTCAACATTTATCTTATTACTTTAAGCAATTGTTTGCTCAGGTAACTAACCCACCAATTGACTCAATTCGTGAGCGTACAGTAATGTCGCTTTTATCTGACATCGGTGGTTTGAAAAACTTGTTGAAAGAATCTCCTGAGCATTGCCGTCAGATTGAAATTCGTCAGCCAGTTTTAACAAATGGTGAGATTGAAAAAATTCGTTGGATAGACCACAAAAACTTCCAAACGAAATCTATCCATACTACTTTCCGTGCTACGGGAGAAAAAGGTCAATTAAAAAGAGCGTTAGACAGAATTTGTCAATATGCGGAAGATGCCGTTGATGATGGATATGCTATCATTTTATTAACTGACCGTGGTGTTGATTCTTCACATGCTCCTATTCCATCATTATTGGCGGTAGGTGCTGTACATCATCACTTAATCAGAAAAGGCAAGAGAGCCCAAACAGGTTTGATTGTAGAAGCTGGTGATGTTTGGGAAACACATCATTTCGCTACGCTGATTGGCTTTGGTGCTTCGGCAGTAAACCCTTACATGGCATTTGAGACAATCAATGGTATGAAGGAAAAAGGTATTCTACAAGTAGATTACCCTTATGAAAAACTACAGGCTAATTATATCAAGGCTGTTAATGGTGAATTATTGAAGATATTCTCTAAAATGGGTATTTCAACACTTCAATCATACCAAGGTGCTCAGATTTTCGAAATCGTTGGTTTAGGGAAAGAAGTAGTTGATACTTATTTCGCAGGTGCTATCTCAAGAATCGGTGGTATCGATTTAGAGGGTATTGCTAAAGAAGCTTTAATCAAACACAAAAACGGTTACCCTGAGTTACCAGTGGCTAATCCTAAATTGGAAGTTGGAGGTATTTATCAATGGAAACAACGTGGTGAAGCCCACTTGTTCAACCCTGATACCATTCACCTTTTACAACAATCAACGAAGACTAATAGCTATACTCAGTATAAAAAATATTCTAAATTAATTGATGACCAATCTGAAAAAGCAATGACTCTCCGTGGTTTGCTTAAATTCAAGAAAGGTAAATCAATCGATATTAGCGAAGTAGAACCGATTGAAAGTATTTTCAAACGTTTTGCTACAGGTGCGATGTCATTCGGTTCAATCTCGTATGAAGCCCATACTACTTTGGCCATTGCGATGAACCGTATCGGAGGTAAATCTAACTCGGGTGAAGGTGGTGAAGACCCAATCCGCTTTAACCCTCTTGAAAACGGAGATTCTATGAACTCTGCTATCAAGCAAGTAGCTTCTGGACGTTTCGGTGTAACGGCGCATTATTTAACGAATGCTACTGAACTACAAATCAAAATGGCTCAGGGTGCTAAGCCTGGTGAAGGTGGACAGTTACCTGGTCATAAAGTAGATGATTGGATTGGTAAGACGCGTCACTCTACTCCAGGGGTTGGTTTGATTTCTCCTCCTCCTCACCACGACATTTACTCTATCGAAGATTTAGCACAATTAATTTTCGATTTGAAAAATGCCAACCGTGCGGCTAGAATTTCAGTAAAACTAGTATCTGAAGCAGGTGTAGGAACGATTGCAGCGGGTGTGGCAAAAGCACATGCTGACCATATTTTGATTGCTGGACACGATGGAGGAACTGGAGCATCTCCACTTTCATCAATCCGTCATGCTGGTTTACCTTGGGAACTTGGTTTAGCAGAGGCACACCAAACATTGGTAAGAAACAAATTGCGTGGACGTGTTACTGTTCAAACGGATGGACAAATCAGAACTGGTAAAGATTTAGCAGTAGCGGCTTTATTAGGTGCTGAAGAATTCGGTGTGGCAACAGCAGCCCTAGTGACAGCAGGTTGTATCATGATGCGTAAATGTCATGTGAATACTTGCCCAGTAGGTGTAGCAACGCAAGACCCACGTTTAAGAGCACTATATACTGGACACCCAGACCACGTAGTAAATCTATTTACATTCTTGGCAACTGAATTCCGTGAAATCATGGCTGAATTAGGTTTCAGAACGGTTAACGAAATGGTTGGTCAGGCTGATAGATTAGAAATGAAAGAAGCTTTAAGCAACTGGAAACTTAAACATTTAGATTTATCACCAATCTTGTACAAACAACCAATGTCATTGGATGTAGCATTATACAAACAAGAAGATCAAGACCATGGTTTACAAGACCAAATTGACTGGCAATTATTAGAAATAGCTAAGCCAGCACTTGAGAATGGTGAAAAATCAACAGGTGAAATAAGTGTGATTAACGTGAATCGTACGATTGGAACAATGCTTTCAAACGAAATCACGAAAAAATACGGTGCAAAAGGTTTACCTAGCGACACTATCCATGTGAAATTCAATGGAACTGCTGGCCAATCATTTGGTGCGTTCTCTGTAAATGGTATCACATTTGAATTAGAAGGAGACTCTAACGATTATATCGGAAAAGGACTTTGTGGAGCTAAACTAATTGTATATCCTAGTAAAAAAGCAACATTCAACCCATCTGAAAATGCCGTAGTTGGTAACGTATCATTCTATGGTGCAACATCTGGCGAGGCATATTTAAGAGGTATGGCTGGTGAACGTTTCTGTGTAAGAAATTCAGGTGCTAAAGTTGTTGTAGAAGGTATTGGCGACCACGGTTGTGAATACATGACGGGCGGTTTGGTAGTTATCTTAGGCGAAACTGGTAGAAACTTCGGTGCGGGTATGTCTGGTGGAGTAGCTTATATCTGGGACAAAAAAGGAGATTTTGCTCCTAAATTAAACCCAGAAATGGTAGCCATTGAAGAATTGACAGTTGAAGATGAAAATATCTTGAAAATGTATGTAGAACAACATTTACAATATACAGATTCGGATACTGCCAAAACGATTCTTGACAATTGGGCTACTACTCTACCACAGTTTTTAAAAGTAATGCCTCAAGATTTCAAAAAAGCACTTGCTTCACGCAATATCAGTGTGGCAGAGGTTTTAGAAAACAAGGATGTTGTTTACAAAGATATTCAAGTAGAAATTGCACATTAATATCATTTGAAAACTTGAAAATGCGTCAATTCAAATCAATTTGAGTTGACGCATCCCAAAATCAATCACTATAGAAAAAATTATACAAGGTTGATTTCAAATTTTCAAATCCTCAAATTTTCAAATTAAAGAAATGGGAAAACCAACAGGATTTTTAGAGGTTACTAGAGAAACTCCAAAGAAAAGACTCGTAACAGAACGTGTCGCAGACTATAAAGAAATAGATATTGATTTTACTACGGATAAAGTAAAAGCTCAAGCAAGTCGTTGTATGGATTGTGGGGTACCCTTTTGCCACAGTGGTTGTCCGCTAGGCAATATTATTCCCGAATTCAACGATGCAGTTTATGATCAAAACTGGGCTTATGCGTATGAGATTCTTTCTTCTACCAATAATTTCCCAGAATTTACAGGACGTATTTGTCCAGCACCTTGCGAATCTGCTTGTGTGTTAGGTATCAATAAACCTCCTGTAACGATTGAGTATATCGAAAAATCTATCATCGAATACGCTTTCGGTAATGGTTTAGTAAAACCAAACATTCCTACCAAACGCACAGGTAAAAAAGTAGCAGTAGTAGGTTCAGGTCCTGCAGGAATGGCTTCAGCGGCACAGCTAAACAAAGCTGGGCATACTGTCACTGTTTTTGAACGTGCTGATAGAATCGGTGGACTTTTACGCTATGGTATCCCTGATTTCAAATTAGAAAAATGGGTTGTTCAACGTCGTGTTGAAGTAATGGAGCAAGAAGGAATTGTTTTCAAAACGAATACAAATGTTGGTGTTGACATCAAGGCTGACGATTTGTTGGAAGATTTTGATTTAGTCATTCTTTCAGGCGGTTCAACAGTGCCAAGAACATTAGGAATACCTGGTTCTGATTTGAAAGGTGTGTATCCTGCCATGGAATTCTTATCACAACAAAACAAAAGAGTATCTGGCATAGAACGAGAAGTAAACCACATGGGTATGCCTTATTCTATGGGTGATCTTTATGCTACTGATAAAAATGTGGTAGTAATTGGTGGTGGTGATACTGGGTCTGACTGCGTTGGTACTTCAAACCGTCATAAAGCAAAATCTGTTACTCAGGTTGAAGTAATGCCAATGCCTCCATTGGAAAGAGCTGCACATACTCCGTGGCCAAACTGGCCAATGATGTTGCGTACTTCTACGTCTCACGAAGAAGGAGCTGACCGTCATTGGTCAATTGCAGTAAAAGAGTTTGTTGGTGACGAAAATGGTAACCTAAAAGCCCTTAAAATTGCAGACATTGCATTAGAAGTGATTGATGGTAAAGCTCATCAAGTTCATAAAAACGACCGTGAAATTCCTGTTGAGTTAGCATTAATTGCAGCAGGTTTCTTACATCCACAACGTGAAGGTATCTTAGCACAATTGGAAGAAAAAGGTTTAGAATTTGACGAAAGAGGCAATGTAAAGGCCTATAACTATCAAACAGCAATTGATAAAGTATTTGCTGCTGGAGATATGCGTAGAGGACAATCATTAGTAGTATGGGCTATTTCAGAAGGTAGAGAAGCCGCTCGTGCTGCTGATATTTACTTGATGGGACAATCTGTACTAGAAGCTAAAAATGTGTCAAGTTTTGCTGTAGTATAACCTAGCTTGCTTTAGCATATTAAAAGCCGTCAATTCAAAAGAATTGACGGCTTTTTTATGCCTATACTTCTATCCTATTTCTGCTTACCTTCCTGAATTCACTAGGTGTTCTGGCTTTCTTTTTTAAAAATACTCTATTGAAGTAAGTAATACTTTCAAAACCCGTTTGAAAACCTATTTCAGCGATTGTCTTATCTGATTCTGTCAATAATAAACACGCCTTGCCTATTCTAATTTCGTTTAAATAATCAGAATAGGTTTTGCCCGTCATTCTTTTAAAGAATTTACAAAACGCACTTTCTGATAAATGAATTAAATCGGCAACATCTTTTAACGACATATTTTTTGATGAATTCCTTAACATATATTCAAAAATTGTATTAATCCTTAATTCATTTTCTTCATTTTTAATAGGTTGGAAAAACGGAGATGCTAATACTTGATACTCCAATACTGTAAGCATATCAAATATTTCCAGTAAAGCGTTAACTCTTGCAATCCCTTGTGTTTGACTAATATTTGCCATTTTATAAATAATTTCATTTGTGGGTTTAGGAAAATACAAACCTTGGCCACAAATAGTCAATATTTTTTTCAATTGATTAAATTCGTTCAGGGTTAAGAAACGTTCAATAAAATGACTAGAAAATTGTATAACTACCGCGGCTGATACTATGTTTTTTTCTTTATCACTCATCCATGTGTGGGGTAAATCTGGACCAATCAAGACCAAATCTCCTTTTTGAAAACGTTCAAAAGAATCCCCTATAAATCTATCTCCTACACCACTTTCAATAAGTGTCAACTCAAATTCAGGATGATAATGCCATTTATATTCAAAATGTGGCGTGCTGTATTGGTTAATTCTGAATGAATTCACATAGGCATCTGCACTCAAATCTTCCAGTATTGCTTTCATCTAAACACTATTTTTTACCTAAAGTTATGATTATAAATTTTAAAATTCAATATAGTGTTATGTTTTGAATTTTTAGTGCCGAATAGTTTTTTGTATTATAAATAGCTTTGCAAGTCAATTCTTTGCTGAATACAAAACCTTAATGTAATGTTTGAAATCGCCACATCCGTTTTGGATGCTCTTAAAGAGCCTTACAATTTAAGTCGAGAACAAATTGAGTTTTACCAAGAATACCGCTATATAAAACTCAAAAATGTATTTAATAAAGATATAATTAATCTCTATAATCTTGTCATAAGAGAAAAAGTACGTGAACTAAATACCATGCATTTGCCGCTTAACGAAAGGGATATTTATAATAAAGCTTTCTTACAAATCATGAATATTTGGACTCATAGTGCTACCATTAAGGAATTTGTATTCAGTAAAAGAATTGCAAAAATCGCTAGCGATTTAATGCAAGTAGAGGGGGTTAGGATATATCATGACCAAGCACTTTTTAAAGAACCTCACGGAGGTTTCACTCCTTGGCATGCCGACCAATATTATTGGCCTTTGGCAAGTGATAAAACCGTTACGGCTTGGATACCATTACAGGAAACCCCGTTAGAGATGGGTCCGTTAGAGTTCAGTGCTAAAAGCCATTTGATGCAAGAAGGCAGAAACCTAGCAATAAGTGATGATAGCGAGGTAGAAATCCAGCAAAAATTAAGGTTGGGAGACTTTCAACAAATTACTGAACCATTCGAGTTAGGAGAAGTGAGTTTTCATTCAGGCTGGCTTTTTCATAGAGCTGGGGCTAACCAAACGGATAAAATGCGGGAAGTGATGACCATGATTTATATGGATAAAGACATGGTTCTGAAACAACCTAATAATAAAAATCAAGAAGTCGATTGGAAAACTTGGTGTCCCGGTGCTAAAGTTGGCGAAATAATAAACACTCCTATTAATCCAGTACTATACGAAAATACCCATGATTAAACCGTGGGTATTCCAATAGAATAATAAAATGAGGGTTAAAACAAGTCCTCATTAATCAACTTAATAGTAAGCCATCCTGCATGACTAATTTTCTATCCGCCATATTGGCCAGTTCTTCATTATGCGTAACAATGACAAACGTTTGATTAAATTGGTCGCGGAGGTTAAAAAAAAGTTCGTGTAATTCTTGTGCATTTTTTGAGTCTAAATTTCCTGAAGGTTCATCCGCAAAAATAATTGATGGCGAATTAATCAAGGCACGCGCAACGGCAGTTCGTTGTTGTTCCCCACCAGACATCTGCGAAGGTAAATTGTGAATCCTATCTTTCAAGCCCAACAATACTAAAAGCTCTTCGGCCTTCTGTTCAATGTTTTTACTTTTCCCTCCAATATACGCAGGCATACAAACATTTTCTAGGGCTGTAAATTCACCTAAAAGGTTGTGAAACTGAAAAATAAAGCCAAGTCGTTCGTTTCTAAATTTAGCTAAAGCACTATCTTTCAAGCTAGTAATTTCTGTATTATCAATAAATACTTGTCCTGTATCAGGTCTATCGAGTGTACCCGCAATATGCAAGAGTGTACTTTTCCCTGCCCCAGAAGCTCCGACAATAGATGCTACTTCTCCTTGATTAATCTGTAAATCAATACCTTTCAAAACATTTAAGTTTCCGTAGGTCTTTGTGATATTTTTAACTACTAACATTTTTTCTTTTTCAATGAATATTCGCTGAAACAAAACAACGATAAAAAATGTGGAATTACTATATTTGTCTTGAATAATTACTTTCTTAGGAGTTCAAAAAAGTTGATAAACTATAAATATTTACCAAATAAAAGCGCTTAATTAAATTGTTTGTAAGTAATTTAGCAAACGAATTAATTTCGACATAAAAAACTGTATCAAATGAACATTCACGAGTATCAAGGTAAAGACATTTTGAAAAGTTATGGTGTCCGTATTCAAGAGGGCATCGTAGTCGATACACCAGCACTGGCAGTAGAAGCTGCCCGAGAGTTGTCGGCAAAAACTGGTACACAGTGGCACGTAATTAAAGCCCAAATTCATGCCGGTGGGCGTGGAAAAGGTGGTGGAGTAAAACTTGCTAAAAATTTAGATGAAGTTCGCCAAAAATCAGAACAGATTTTGGGAATGCAATTGATTACTCACCAAACAGGACCAGAAGGTAAAAAAGTTAATAAGGTCTTAATTGCAGAGGACGTTTATTATCCTGGCCCATCTGAGCCAAAAGAGTTCTATATTTCTATTTTGTTGGATAGAGGTAAAGCTTGCAATGTAATCATGGCATCTACAGAAGGTGGTATGGACATTGAAGAAGTAGCAGAACATACTCCTGAAAAAATTATTAAAGAATGGATTGATCCAAGAGTAGGTTTACAAGCATTCCAAGCGCGTAAAATTGCTTTTGCTTTAGGTTTATCAGGTGACGCTTTCAAAGAAATGGTAAAATTTATCAATTCTCTTTACAAAGCTTATGTTGAAACTGATTCTTCGATGTTTGAAATCAACCCTGTGTTGAAAACTTCAGACAACAAAATCTTAGCAGTTGACGCTAAAGTAAATTTGGATGATAATGCTTTGTATCGCCATGCAGATTTTATTCCATTGCGTGATGTTGAAGAAGAAGATCCATTAGAAGTTGAAGCTTCTAAGAACGATTTGAACTACGTAAAATTAGATGGTAACGTTGGATGTATGGTAAACGGAGCTGGCTTAGCGATGGCTACTATGGACATCATTAAATTATCTGGTGGTGAGCCTGCCAACTTCCTAGATGTTGGGGGAGGAGCTAATGCTAAAACGGTAGAAGCTGGTTTCCGTATCATTTTGAAAGATCCAAACGTTAAAGCTATCTTGATTAATATTTTTGGTGGTATCGTTCGTTGCGACCGTGTTGCTACTGGCGTTGTTGAAGCTTACAAAGCTATCGGTGATATTCCTGTACCAATCATTGTTCGTTTACAAGGAACTAACGCTGCTGAAGGAGCTAAAATCATTGATGATTCAGGCTTGAAAGTATTCTCGGCTGTTTTATTAAAAGATGCAGCTACTAAAGTTGAAGAAGTATTAGCAGCAATGTAATCTTATATTAGCGTAAATTAAAAAGGCGAAGAATCTAAGATTTTTCGCCTTTTTAATGATTCATCAATCGTGAAATACTAGTTTCTCTTTACTCCACCTTTAGTGCCATTATAATATTGTGTGGCCTCAGGTAAAAGTCTTTTTATATCAGCGATACGTTGTTGGTCTGAAGGGTGAGTCGACAAAAATACGGGAGGTTTAGAGCCACTGCCAGATTGTGCTGCCATTCTTCCCCAAAAAGCAACAGCTTCTTCTGGATTATATCCCGCCATGGCCATGAATATTAATCCTAAGTGATCAGCCTCTGATTCTTGATTACGTCCGAATGCCAACATTCCTATTTGAGCTCCCGCTGGTGCAGCTACACTAAATACGCTATTCCACAAATTTTGAGTTGCACTAGGCTTGTTTTGCATCGCAATTCCTAAGCCTGCTTGTCCTGCTGACAACAAACCTTGCGCTAGCATTCCTTGGCTCATTCTTTCGCTACCATGCTTAGCAATGGCGTGTGAAACCTCATGCCCCATTACTACAGCTAAACCTGTCTCATTCTGTGTAATTGGCAAAATACCTGTATATACTACCATTTTACCTCCTGGCATACACCAAGCATTCACTTGGCTACTTTGTACTAGTTCAGTTTGCCATTGATAGCCTTTTAGATATTCTGGAGCATTATTCTGATCGAAATATGCTTGGGCAGCTTTCGCAATTTTATCACCTACTCTTTTAACCATTGCAGCTTGCTGAGTATTAGCAGCCACTACTTTATTGGTATCTAAGAACTGCTTATAGCTAGTTAAAGCCATGGCATTCATTTCATCATCTGAAACTAATAATAATTGACTACGACCTGAAATGGGCACTTTTGTGCAAGCCCATATTGATGTTAGGAGAATTGCTCCATACAAAACGATTTTTTTCATTTTCTGAAAAGGATTAAGAGATACTGATTTTCTGCTGTAAAATTAGTATTAAATAATCATACCAACACAGCATAAAGAATATAGCAAATTAGAATTAAGATGTAAAAATCTAAAAAAGGTTCTAAATTTCTATATTTTAAGGGTATTTTTGTAAAAAATTCATAAAACGAAGAGAAATGAAAATTTTGTGCATTGGTAGAAATTACGCTGAACATATTGCTGAATTAAATAATGAGCGACCATCTGAACCTGTAGTTTTTATAAAACCAGATACAGCCATCCTAAAAGACAACGAGGCATTTTATCATCCTGATTTTTCAAACGATATTCATCATGAAGTAGAAATCGTCTTGAAAATCAATAAGATGGGTAAAAACATTGAGGCTAAATTTGCCAATAAATACTATGAAGAAATAGGCATTGGGATTGATTTTACGGCAAGAGATATTCAGTCAAAATTAAAAGAAAAAGGATTGCCTTGGGAAAAAGCCAAAGGCTTTAATGGCTCTGCTCCTATTTCTGGGTTTATTTCAAAAACTGAATTTCCTGATTTAAAAAATTTAAATTTCCATTTAGAAATCGATGGAGAAACGCGTCAGACAGGTAACACTTCGATGATGCTTTGGAATTTTGACGAAATCATTGCGGAAATTTCAAAATATTTCACCTTGAAAACAGGCGATTTAATCTTTACTGGTACTCCTGCTGGCGTAGGCAAAGTAAAAATCGGCAATAAATTAAGTGCATTTATTGAAGGCAAAGAAATGCTATCTTTTGAAATCAAGTAAACTGTAACTCAATTTTCATCTTTTATCGTATTATCCTTATTGAAAATTACGTTGCATCAATTTATGAAATTAAAAATCTTTCTGTTTTGTAGCCTTTTTTCATTTCAGAATTTAGCTCAAAAAACAAAGCTTCTTTATCCGAAAGATTATTTTCTCTTTCCAATCAATCCCAAACAACAAAACTATTTGGCAGGTGGAATGGGTGATTTGCGTGCCGACCATTTTCATGCTGGAATTGATATTAAAACTCAAGGAAGAGAAGGGTTAGCCGTTCAGGCTACGGCTGATGGTTATGTTTCTGAAATCAGGGTGCAAACTTCTGGCTATGGAAATGTTATTTTCTTAACCCACCCAAATGGATATGTTTCTGTATATGGGCATTTAAAAGAATTTGTAGAGCCATTAGCGACTTACGTTAAGAAAAAAAGATTAGAAAGCCAGACATTTGAGATTCAGTTAAAGCCTACACCTAACGAGTTTGTGGTAAAAAAAGGACAAGTAATTGGCTATTCGGGCAATACAGGAGGGTCAGCAGGGCCACATTTACACTTTGAAATAAGGGATGCAAGTAATAATATTCTGAATCCTCTGAATTTTGGTTTTTCAGAGATAAAAGACAACACCCCTCCTATTTTTCAGCAATTGTACATCAAAACGCTGAGTACAGATGCAAGAGTGAATGGTGAGTTTGGTAGAAAGTCTTTTACTCCTATCAAAAAACCAGATGGTACCTATACGCTTAATGCCAATGTTTCGGTAGTTGGGGAAATCGGTTTGGAATTGATGGCGGTTGATAAAATGAATGATACCCATAATTCTAATGGGTTGACTTGTACGGAGCTTCTAGTAGATGGGCAAGAGATTCATTACTTCCATCTTGAGCAATTTCCCAATGCAGTATCGCATGATATTAATGTGCATACCGATTATGCCTATGAAAAAACAATAGGGCATAGAATCCAGAAATTGTTCCAAGATGATGGAAATGAGGAATTGCCAGTGTACAAAGCGATTTTGAGCAAAGGAAAACTTAATTTACAAGATGGCAAAACACATCAAGTAAGTATTAAGATATGGGATGCTTATGAAAATGGAAGTACGTTGAATTTTACCATAAAGGGCGAAAAGCCTGAAAGTTCAGTTACTGCTAGTCCTAATAAATTGCCCGTAAATATTAATTATAGTACTGATGATAATACCTTAATCATTAAAGCACGCAACTTGAAGACAGTCAATTCGATAGCTATTTTAAATTTTGAAAAATCATCGACAGAATTGGCAATAAGTTATGTAAAAAACAATGAAGCTGTGTATCTTTGGGACTTAAAGAAAGGCTTACCTAAATCTATCCGCATTGATAGTATAGAGAAGGCTCTAAACTTACAGAAAACTATTCTTCCCAATCAAGCAAGTAGCTATGTTTCAGATAAACTTTCAATCATTTTTGATACTAAAACACTGTATGATACGCTTTATTTAGAAACAAATACGATTGCTAACCGTATAGAAATTGGACAACCTACAATACCGCTTCGTAATTCAATCAATGTAAGTTTCCAGCCTGATACTAAAGTAAGTTTACCCGAAAAGACATCGGTGTACTATACTTCGCGAAATCAAAGAAGGTTTTTAGGAGGCAAGTGGAACTCAGACAGGATTGTATTTAAAGTTGGATTACTAGGTCAGTTTACACTATTAACTGATACGATTCCGCCCAAAGCAAGTTTTGTAAGTAAAAGCCCCAATTATGTAGCCATTAGAATTTATGATAATCTTTCGGGCATCAAAAGCTTTAAAACATACCTGAATGATACTTATATCTTAACAGATTATGATGCAAAAAGAGCATTACTCTGGACAGTAAAATCAGATTCTACTCAAAATTTCGTTGGTAAACTTCGCTTGGATTTAGAAGATAATCAAGGAAATAAAAGTTCATTTGTCACTGAAGTTGACGAACATACGAAAGTTGTAGCAACAAAGAAAGAAAAGAAGAGCAAAACAAAACATAAGGCTGAGGCGAAAGCCAAAAAAGGGACGAAGAAAAAGAAAAAGCATTAAGACTATAGTCAAATCATTGAAAATTGTCTTTATAAAAATAGATAGAAATGAAATTAGCAGTCGGAGACAAAGCACCAGATTTTGAACAAAAAGACCAGCACGGCAATTTGGTTAAGTTGTCGGATTTTGAAGGTAAAAAAGTAGTGTTATACTTTTATCCAAAAGATGATACTCCTGGTTGTACGGCTCAGGCTTGTAATTTAAACGAAAACTTGCCTGCCTTGCGTGCCAAAGGTTTTGAGATTATTGGGGTGAGTGTAGATGGACAAAAGGCTCATCAGAAATTCATCAAAAAGTATGATTTAAAGTTTACCTTACTTTCGGATGAAGACCATCAACTAGTAGAAGCTTACGGTGTGTGGGTAGAAAAATCAATGTATGGCAAAACCTATATGGGTACTGCCAGAACTACTTTCGTCATCGATGAAAAGGGCATCATTACTGATATTATTGAAAAAGTGAAGACAAAAGAGCATACCTCGCAAATTATTGAAGCATAATTAACTAGAAAAACGACTTATAAAAGATTACAAAAATTAATCAAACACAAATGGAAATTACTGAATTACAAAAAGTTGCTTCGCAAGTACGTCGTGACATCGTACGTCAAGTGCACGCTTGTCAGTCTGGGCACCCAGGCGGTTCTTTAGGCTGTACTGATTTATTGGTAGGTCTTTACTTCGACCAAATGACTTTAAAATCAGATGAAGCTGGAAACAAAGTTTTCGATATGGACGGAATTGGTGAAGACCTTTTCTTTTTATCAAACGGACATATTTCACCAGTTCTTTATTCTGTATTAGCGCGTGCAGGTTATTTCCCAGCGGCTGAATTAGCAACTTTCCGTAAATTAAATTCACGTCTTCAAGGTCACCCTACTCCACACGAACATTTAGAAGGTATTCGTATTGCTTCGGGTTCATTAGGACAAGGTATGTCTGTTGCGATTGGTGCGGCTCAAGCAAAAAAATTAAATAAAGATAATTCATTGGTATTTGTACTAATGGGTGACGGAGAACAAAACGAAGGTCAAGTTTGGGAAGCAGCGATGTATGCTCCACACCATAAAGTAGATAACTTGGTAGCAATTATTGACTATAACGGTCAGCAAATAGATGGTCCTACAGATAAGGTTATGAACAACCGTGACTTAGGTGCTAAATATACTGCCTTTGGTTGGAATGTTATCAAAATGAATGGTAATGACATGGCCGATGTAGTGAAAGTATTAGCAGAAGCTCGTGCATTTTCTGGAAACGGACAACCTACAATGATTTTGATGACTACTGACATGGGTGCTGGTGTTGATTTCATGATGGGTTCGCACAAATGGCATGGAGTTGCTCCAAACGAAGAGCAATTAGCTGCGGCATTAGCGCAGTTACCTGAAACTTTGGGAGATTATTAATCTAACTTAACCCAAAGTCTAATATTATTGCTCAATTTATCTATCAAATACTGTTTAACAGCTTTTGATTTACATAGAAATTCAACATGAAAAAATATACTTTCACAGAAAAAAAAGATACTCGTTCTGGCTTTGGTGCTGGAATGCAAGTGTTGGGACAAACCAACCCAAATGTTGTAGCACTTTGTGCTGACTTAATTGGCTCATTGAAATTGGATGCTTTTATCAAAGAAAATCCAGAGCGTTTTTTCCAAACGGGTATTGCTGAGGCAAATATGATTTGTATCGCTGCTGGTTTAACTATCGGTGGAAAAATTCCTTTTGCTACTACTTTTGCTAACTTCGGTACGGGTCGTGTGTATGATCAAATTCGTCAGTCGGTAGCATATTCACACAAAAATGTTAAAATCGCTTGTTCACACGCTGGTTTGACATTGGGTGAAGATGGTGCTACTCACCAAATTCTTGAAGATTTAGGTATGATGAAAATGCTTCCAGGCATGACAGTAATCAATCCTTGCGATTATAACCAAACTAAAGCTGCTACTATTGCAGTGGCTGAACATGAAGGTCCAGTTTATTTGCGTTTTGGTCGTCCAGTAGTACCTATCTTTACCGATCCAGATCAAGAATTTATCATCGGAAAAGCTTGGACTGTAAACGAAGGGAAAGATGTAAGTATTTTTGCAACTGGTCACTTGGTATGGGAAGCTATCTTAGCAGGTGAAATTTTAGCTGAAAAAGGTATCGATGCAGAAATTATCAATATTCACACAATTAAACCTTTGGACGAAGAAGCTGTCTTAGCTTCAGTTCGCAAAACTGGTTGTGCTGTTTCTGCTGAAGAACATCAAATTGCAGGTGGCTTAGGTGATTCTATCGCTCAAGTATTAATCAAACAACACCTTGCTCCATTAGAATACGTTGGCGTAGAAGATTCATTCGGTGAATCGGGAACTCCTGCTCAATTAATGGAAAAATATGGTTTAAATGCAGCATCAATTGTTGAAAAAGCATTGAAAGCGATTGCTCGCAAACAAGCTTAATTTTTTCAATTTATCATATTATCAGGCAAAAGGCGAATAAGCATAAGTAATTAGAAGAAATAAATACGCTAATTACTATTCTTTTCGGCTTTTGCCTTTTTTATTTTATGACTTGTGCCTATTTTGCATTTAGCATTCTAAGCCAAATGCCTAAAAATGACAGATAAAGAATTATTAGAAAAATTTGCTAACCCCGAAAGCCGAAATTATGCTTTCAATTTACTGGTACGTCAATATCAGCAGAAAGTATATTGGCATATCCGTAAAATGGTCATCGACCATGACGATGCCAATGACCTCACCCAAGACACTTTTATCAAAGCTTGGAAAGGTCTTGAAAATTTTAAGGGTGATTCACAATTATTTACATGGTTATATAGAATTGCAACAAATGAATGTTTGAACCACCTAAGTAAGAAAAAAAGACGCTTCTTTTTACCTATTAATGATATCACAGAAGAACTATCTAACAAACTAGAAGATAGCGATTTAATTTCTGGAGATGAAATACAACTTAAACTTCAAAAAGCCTTACTCAATTTACCCGATAAGCAACGATTGGTATTCAACATGAAATATTATGATGAGTTAAAATACGAAGAAATAGCCGAAATTACGGGTACTTCGGTGGGTGCCTTAAAGGCATCTTACCATCTAGCAGCAAAAAAAGTAGAAGAATACCTTAAAAATTCAATACTATAATAAAATGATTTCAATCTTTAAAAAAATTTAAAAATCATTTTAAACCATTACAGACCAAGACAGTCAAAGCAGTATAATCATTAAAACAATGGAAAATAATAAGTTTGACATAGAAAAACTACCACGTGAGAATATTTTCAAAGTACCTGACAACTACTTTGACGAGCTTCCGATGTTAATACAATCGCAAACTTCTGCCAAATCTAAAATCATTCCTTTAGTTACTTGGTCTATGAAAAGGACTTGGGCAAGTGTAGCCGCTTGTGCTGCTATTGCTATCTTAGGATATTTTACTTGGATGCCAAAACAAGATGCGTTGGGGAATGAAGCCCTTGCTGAAGTACAAAATCAAGAAATCATTAATTATCTAATTCAACAGAATATTAACCAAACCGACCTTGCTGAACAATTTGAAAATGTTCAAACAAACAATAAGGTAGAGGTTGAAGAAACAAGTAATGATTCTGAATTATTAGATAATTTAAAAATAAATAGACAAGATATTTTACAAAGTATCGATTTAGACAACTTAGAAGAGAATATTTAATCAAATATCACGCATGAAAAAATCAGCCATTATTATCAGTTTAATTTGCTTTGTCTTCTCATTAAATGTAAAAGCGCAAGCACAAGACGAGCCATTAAAAGGCAAAGAAAAAATAAAAGCCGCTAAAGTTGGTTTAATCACTAACCGCTTAAATTTAAGTGAAGACCAAGCCAAAGGTTTTTGGGTAGTTTACAACGAATTCGATACCAAGCGCTGGGAAATCAGAAAAAGTATCAGACAGATTACTACTGAAAGTAGAAATACGACTAGCTCTGAAGATAAAATCTTATCTGATTTAAAAGAAATTTTAAATCTCAAACAAAAGGATGTTGATTTAGAAAAAGAATATATGTCGAAATTTCTAAAAGTCCTTAATGTTCGTCAGGTATCTGAGTTGTATAAAACAGAGCAACTTTTTAATGCGATGTTGTTCAACAAGCTCAATAAAGGCGAAGGAAAAATGCACAAGGAAAAACAACCTTAGACCAAAACTTAAATCCCTATAATTGTCAATGATTCAATTGTAGGGGTTTTTTTATCATTTTAATTATTGGATTTCAGTCCCAAGCCTTTTGTAAGCTACTAGTTGCTCCTCTGTAATTATCTCATCAGTAATCATCACATCAATATCAGCATAAGGGCATACCACAAAACTATCTGCTGTATTTAGTTTTTCAGCGGTAATCAATGCAATTACTTTGGCTGATACTTCAACCATTTTCTTTTTTACTACGCATTCGCCCCAATCTGGAATCGTCACGCCAATTTCTGGATGGATTCCACAAACACCAATCAATAAAACATCTGCTCTGATTTTGCTTAACAACTCTATTACTTCAGTACCATACGTATTTTGCGCATCTTTAAATACCTTGCCTCCTAGCATAAATAATTCAATATTTGGATGTTCGCAAAGAATTTGGGCAATGGCAATACTCGTTGTAAAAACGGTGGCTTTTAACGAAGGAGGCATTAATTTAGCTACCTCCATATTAGTAGAACCATTATCAAGGATAATTACTTGACCATTTGCAAAAAAACTTTGAGCCTTTTTGGCTAAAATCAGCTTTTCTTCGTGGTCTATATGAATCCTCTCTTTTAGCTTATAAGGGCTTGTCGCCTTGGGGATAGCTCCGCCATGTACTTTTTTCAGCAACCCGTCTTCGGCTAATTCATTTAAGTCACGACGGATGGTATCATCAGAAACATTAAGTATTTCTGCCAATTGAACCGAAGAAACCCTTTGATTAGTTTCTAGCATCTTCAAGATGACCTGTAATCTTTCTTCCCTGAGCATAATTGCGGTTTAATTCGTTTTTATTCGGAATATTACACAAATTTAATAAATTTTATTTTGATATATGCGGTTTATTGCGGTAAATTTGTCTAAATATTTTAAAAACCGCATGATGAGCATTGAACACATCGCTATTTGGACGATTGACTTGGAAAAAATGAAGTCATTCTATTGTCGTTTCTTCGGAGCAACAGCCAATCAAAAATATGTCAATATCAAAACAGGGTTTGAATCTTATTTTTTAAGTTTTGCCAAAGGAGCGCGTTTAGAAATTATGTACTCGCCAGCAATAGTAGATATTCCAAAAGATATTTTACTTCAAACAAAAGGATTGGTACACTTTGCAATAGCTGTTGGCAGTATAGAAAAAGTAAATGAAGTAACAGAAACGTTAGCAAACGAAGGTTTTACTATTATTGGTAAGCCAAGAACAACTGGCGATGGTTACTACGAAAGTGTGGTGCTAGACCCTGAAAATAACAGAATTGAAATTACAGTATAAACTAAAACCGTATATTATTATTTATGAGAATCTTAATCGACATGGATGATGTGTTGGCAGACACAAGTTTAAAATTATTAAACGAAACGAATAAAAAATTAGGAACAAATTTTACTCGTGAGCAAATCTTAACACAGCCAGAAGTTTATAAGGCTTATTATGCACAATACACTACGGTACGTGGAATGCTTTGGGAAAAAGGTTTTTTTGCAGATATTCCATTAATTCCGGGTGCGCAAGAGGTTGTTCAAAAGCTTCATGCCAAACACGAAATATTTATTGTATCAGCAGCGACTGAATTTCCATTATCAATGGAAGAGAAATTAGAATGGTTGGATAAATATTTTCCATACATTGGCTGGTCGCATACTGTTTTTTGTGGTCATAAATGGATGATTAAAGCTGATTACATCATTGATGACCATGAAAAAAACCTCATTAATTTTGAAGGGAAAGGTCTATTATTTGATGCCGCCCATAATCAACACGTAAAAGAATTTACAAGAGTACATTCTTGGAAAGAAATTGAGAGTATCTTGTTATAAGATGCTCCTTTATGCTTTTTAGCAAGTTCATAATAATCGCATTAACACTTTGGAAACTACTATTATTCAACATAACATTGGAAGGAATGCTCGCATTGCTACCAATGCTTTATTCTTTCTATGTGGAATTAGTTTTGCCTCATGGGCATCACGAATTCCAGATATGAAAGAACTATTACATTTAAGTGATGCTGCTTTGGGAACAGTATTATTTGCCATGCCTATTGGTAGCTTAACGGCATTACCCATTGCAGGGGTGATTATTCATAAATTCGGCAGTAAAAAAATTACTTTATTTGCTGTCTTTTTCTATTTTATTTCCCTCCCATTGCTTGGTCTTTCGGCTAGTCCAATAAACCTCGGTATCTCTTTATTTATTTTTGGTTTTGGTAGCGACTTACTAAATATTGCCATGAACGTACAAGCCGTTGGTGTAGAAAAACTACAGAAACGCTCTATTATGTCCTCTTTTCATGCAGTATTTAGCATTGGTTTTATGCTTGGAGCGGCTTTAGGAGGCATTATTGCCAAACAGGGTATTTCTACTTTTCAACATTTGGCAACAATTGGCAGTATCGACTTGCTGATTGGACTTATTTCATTTTCGTATTTATTACAAAACGACCATAAGTCGGATGAAAATCAACCCCTTTTCGCTATTCCTGATAAGTCTTTAATCATTTTAGGCATTATCTGCTTCTGTGGTATGTTATGCGAAGGTGCAATGGCCGACTGGAGTGTACTTTATTACAAACAAATCATGGATAACCCCAATGGTTTTGCCACGGCTGGTTTTACGGCATTCTCAGTGCTGATGGTAGTAGGAAGAATATTTGGAGATAAAATCTTACAAGCCCTTGGTCTTAGAAAAACCCTTCTTATTAATTGCTTACTAGTATTTGTCGGAATGTCAATTGCTATTTTTATTCCTTCACCTTTTACGGTTATTATCGGCTTTGGCATTACGGGCTTAGGACTTTCTACTATTGTACCGCTGATTTATAGTGAAGCTGGTCATTCAAAAACAATGGCTGCTGGTGTGGCATTAGCTGCCATTTCTACGTTGGGTATTGCAGGTTTCTTAATTGGTCCCGTAATGATTGGTTATCTTTCTGAATTCTTTTCATTAAAAATAGCCCTCGCTTCATTAATTATTTTAGGCTTGTTAGGAAGTTTTTTAACCACCAAAATACCTGAATAGCACATGGAAGGTTTAAAAAGAGTAGCTGTAATTTGTGTGCTGAGAAATGGCGCTAACTTTTTATTGCTAAAACGATTCAATGAACCAAACAAAGATACTTACGTCCCCGTAGGTGGAAAAGTAGATGCTTTTGAAAACCCTTATGATGCAGCTATTCGTGAGGTCTGGGAAGAAGCAGGTATAAAAGTACCCGCTATGAGATTTTGCGGCACATTGGTGGAAACATCACCAGTAAAATATAATTGGATGAGCTTTATTTATGAGGCCGAAGTTGACTTCTTTGAGCCTTCTATTTGCAATGAAGGTATTTTAGAGTGGCATAATTTTCAACACATTGATAGTTTCCCAACACCTAAAACTGACTTTTTTATTTACGATTATATCTTAAAAAAGAAACATTTTGCCTTTAATGCACTATACGACAGTGAAGTAAAATTGCTTTTTATGAATGAAGAAATTGAAAACAAAGTGGTTTTTGAATAATGGGCACAAAAATTAAAATATGTTGTATAAGTAGCCAACAAGAAGCACAAATAGCCATTGACGCAGGGGCAGATGTACTGGGTTTAGTAGCAAAAATGCCAAGTGGTCCTGGCACAATTGACGATGATTTAATTCAAAAAATTGCTACTATTATTCCTCCACACATTGATAGCTTCTTATTAACGCCTAAAACTGACCCTTATGAAATTATAGCACATCAACGTGCTACTGGTACGAATTGTATTCAATTAGTAGATGCAGTGGCTGTAGGGGCTTATCCGATTTTAAGAGCTAATCTACCTAATATCAAGCTCATACAAGTAATACACGTAACAGGGGAAGAGTCAATTATTGAAGCTAGCATGTATAAATCATTGGCAGATATAATTTTATTGGATTCGGGCAATCCAAATTTAGCGGTTAAGGAATTAGGAGGAACTGGCAGAAAGCACGACTGGAGTATTAGTAAGCAAATTGTAGAGACAGTTTCTATTCCTGTATTTCTAGCAGGAGGATTGAATCCAGAAAATATCCGTGAAGCGATAGCCTTTGTCAAGCCTTATGGAGTTGATATTTGCAGTGGTGTAAGGACTAATAGCAAACTTGATCCTCAAAAATTAGAAAGATTGATACAAGCTGTGAATCATTGCTAAACCTTACTTGCAATAATCCACAGCTTATAGTATGTTATAATCTTGGTGTTGCTGGCTTAAATGGCTTTTCAAAAGCATTCGCACCACGTGTTTTTAGTTTTCTTCTATACACTTTATCGACACAGCTTACATATATCGTATCAAAGTTTGTCCCACCAAAACAAATATTGGAAGGTTGACCAGTAGGTACTGGAATGATTGCATTCACTCTGCCAGTTTGGTCAAGCACTTGAATCCCTGCACGGGTAGTCACATAAACTCTTCCTTGATTATCGGCTTTCAAACCATCCGCCCAAGCATTATTATCTGAATCTTTTACATGTAGCCAGCCATATTTTTGTTTGTAAGCTAATTTTCCATCTGCTTGAATCTGATAGACCCATAGCCAATGCGAAGTAGATTCTGTAACATACAATAGTGTTTGGTCTGGTGAAAGACAAAGTCCATTGGCATATTTCAAACCTTCGTCCAATTCTAATTTTTCACCGTTTGGTCGTAGCAAGAATAATTTACTCGGTTTTTCAATGCCGTTGGGCGATGTAAAATAAATATTACCGTTTTTGGCAACAATAATATCATTCGCCGATTGGTCATCCACCAATACCGATTCTTTTCCTTGGGTATCATACACTAAAATTTGTTTAGTACCCCCTGCTACTACATAGCGTTTTCCATCGGCATCAAATGTTGTCCCGCTACCTCTTTTAGCATCTAGGTTCAAGGTTTGTAATTTCCCGTCTAAACCAACTTTATAGGTTTTAGAGTTAGGAATATCTTGATAAAATACCTCCCCTGTTGGATTAGATGCAGTGCCTTCTGTAAAAGTATAACCCTCTCCTACTAATTCCCAATTCTCATTTTCTATTAAAATATCGCTTAAAACCTGATTTTTTGAGTTGCCTTTGGAAACTGGCTTAGGATAATCTTTCCAAAGCCAACGCATCGCCTCTGGGAAAATGGCTGTTCCTTGTTTACCATTATGTCCGCCTTCACCCCACACATGGTTTACTTCATATCCTGAAAATGTCAGTGCCCTTTCAATCGTCTCATTGGCTTTCCACCAATCTCCACCATAAATATTTAGGTCATTAGCACCATCCTGCAAGAAAACTCTAATGGGCTTTGGTTCATGTTTACGAATTAAGGTAGCATACGAATCTCCTCCACGCAAGCCTACATAAGTTCCGATTGCACTAAATACTCTTGAAAAAGCATCTGGACGTTCCCAAGCGGCCGTGAAAGCACAAACTGCCCCACTGCTTGACCCTCCGATAGCTCTATCATTTCCACTTTTTGAAAGCCTAATCGCACGACCATCACTCGTCTTTTGTTTTTCAACAGCAGGCAAAAGTTCTTCTAATAAAAACCGTGCATAATTATCCCCTAAACCGTCATACTCATAACTTCTATTGAAACGGTCATTAGCCATTTCTGGATTTTCAGCTTTTACTCTTCCATGCATTACAAATATGCCAATGGTGATAGGCATGGCTTTCTGATGAATTAAATTATCAAAAACGGTAGGGGCTTTCCATTGGATTCCATCTTGATTTACATACACACAAGCAGGTTTTTCGGGGCGATACTGGGCAGGAATATACACCCAATATTCTCTGAAAGTACCGGGGAAAATTTTAGAATCCTCGAAGGTAAACTTCAACACTTCTCCTTTCGGAACGCCCGTTTGTTCAATCGAAGCAGGGTCGTCCTGATAATTTTCTGCGGGAGTTTGGGCAAATGATTTTAGTTGGCAAAGGATTAGCCCAGCCAATAGTATTTTTTTCATAGTCAAGTTTTAGAATAAGTTGTAAATAGTGATCTGATTACTTAAGACACAAAAAAGCTTTCGGAATTTTCTTTTCCGAAAGCTAAGGTAACACAAGTATTTTATAATCCTGATTTAACCTAATGAATTGAACTATTGGTAATTAATTCATTGGTATGAAATTCATATTTGAAAATTGGGTCTACTTCCGAACCAGCTTCAATTTCTAAAACTTCTTTGATTAAACCAGTTTTCATATCAAAAACCCAGCCGTGCAAATGTGGTAATTCAAAGTTTTTCCAAGCGCGTTGTACAATCGTTGTTTTGGCTAAGTTTTTCACTTGCTCTTCTACATTCAATTCTACCAAACGTCTGAATTTAGCATCTTCATCTTCAATAGCTTTAAGCTCGGTGTCATGTTTATAATAAACTTCTTTGATGTTTCTCAACCACTTGTTAATTAAACCTAAGTCACTTGGCCCCATCGCAGCTTTTACACCACCACAGCCATAATGTCCGCAAACAATTACGTGCTTTACATGTAGTACCTCTACTGCATATTGCAATACCGAAAGTAAATTAATATCAGTATGTACTACCAGATTCGCTACATTTCTATGCACAAATACTTCTCCTGGTTGTGCATGCGTAATTTCTTCAGCGGGTACTCGACTATCAGCACAACCAATCCACAAAAACTTTGGTTGTTGGTCTTTAGAAAGTATGTTAAAATACTCTTCATCTAATTCTAAACGCTCTTTTGCCCATGCTTTATTGGCTAAAAGCAACTGCTTGTATTCTTTCATATTTTTAATATTTTTAATGTGATTCAATTTCTGCATGATATTGGTTAATATCACCTTGTATTTTTCGATTTACTTTTTTAAATACCATTTCTATACCCTTGCTCTTCGAGCTATTTTTAAAGGTATAAAGCAATGTAAAAATGTCATGGTCAATAAAATTAGCTCTTGAACCATCTACCAATACTTCATCTCCTTCTTTCAAACTCATTAAGGTTTGTTTAATTCTATGTTTATTCAAAAACGAAACATCTTTATTGAATTTGATTAATACATTATTGCCATCACGAATGACAGAAATAACTGATTGGAAGTTGGTAAATACTACAAACAATAGCCCTACGAATGTTCCGATAAAGATACCAAACAGCAAGTCTTTGAAAATAATAACAATAATGGTAATAGCAAAAGGGATGTATTGGTCATAACCTTCTTTATAAACCCTTTTAAATACAAAAGGATTAGCCAATTTGTACCCTACCATTAATAAGATGGCGGCTAAAGCCGACAAAGGAATCTTGTTCATGAAGGCAGGAATTAATACCACAGAAGCTAATAATAATATTCCATGAACTATTGACGACATCCTTGTTTTTGCACCAGCATATACGTTGGCCGAAGTTCTAACAACTACTGATGTAACAGGCAATCCTCCTAAAAATCCAGCGATGGTATTACCTACACCTTGAGCAATCAATTCTTTATCCGAAGACGAGATACGTTTTTGTGGGTCGATACTATCCCCTGCTTCCAAACTTAATAGCGATTCTAAACTAGCTACAATAGCCAATGTAAGCGCTACTGTATATATATGCGGATTCTTTAAAAATGAAAAGTCTGGTAATAATAATACATTTTTAAAATCTTGGAAATTTTTAAAGATAGGCATCGAAACCATGTGAGCAGGCGAATTTCCTAAAAAGTATTCTGGTTTAAAAACCGCATACATCTCATTAATCGTTACTCCTAAAGCTACAGCAGCCAAGGCTGATGGAAATACTTTGAAAAAAGTGATGTTTTTCTTGGAAGCATAGTCCCAGAGAATCAATAATGCCAAACAAGCAAGTGAAATAATGAGGGCTCCATCATTGAAATCGATAAAAGAACGAATCAATTCTGTGATTGTATTTTGGTGGTCAGCAACTTGTTCAAACTCAAATTCCCCTTCATAGTCTTGGTCGTCGCCCAAAGCATGTGGAATTTGTTTTAATATAATTACGATTCCTATCGCAACGAGCATTCCTTTGATAACACTCTCTGGAAAATAGGCACTAAACTTCCCAGCCTTTAAATATCCTAAGCCTATTTGAATAATTCCTGCTAAAATAACGGCTACAAGAAACCCTTGATAAGAGCCTAAATCTTTAATGGCTGTTGCCACGATTACGGTTAAGCCAGCGGCTGGCCCACTTACTGAAATTTCTGAACCTGATAAAACTGATACCACTATTCCTGCAACAATACCCGAGAGTAAACCTGAAAAAAGTGGTGCCCCCGATGCTAGGGCAATTCCTAGACAAAGAGGCAATGCTACTAGAAAGACAGAAATGCCAGATTTCCAGTCAGTTGATAGCAACGACGATTGATAATATTTAAATTTTGACATAATTTTAACATAGTAGTTTTTAAAAAATCTGTTTTTTTGGAGAATCCTCCAAATAAGGTATAGCATAAAGTAATTCTAATCAATAGAATACATTCAATCTTATACCATCAAAAAAGAGATTTTATACTTGCGGAGGCTGGATTATCACATCATAGTGACCACGGAGTGTACGAGAAGAATATGCGGAGAAAAGTGTTAATGCTGAGGAATAGGCATCATCACTTAAAGTGATGTTATTCAAAAAGATGGAAAGAGACTCAACGACACAAATAACTTTATAATCATTAATGTCATCCGATTCAGGTACATCATCTGAAGCATCTGTATCTGCTTTCTTTTCGGTTTCGGCTTTATTTAGTAGGCTGACTACTTTTTCTTTCGGTAGAAAAAGCTTTAAATAATAAATCCCCCCTACATTTAATGCCACAAAATGCAAGGACAAAACCAAGCAAAAGGTCTGAAAGGCAATATGTATTTTACTCTTGGTATCCATAGGGGGTTTAGTTTCAAAAACCAAAATTAAAACATTTTCGTTCTACGATTGATACAAATAGGATAAAAGATTAAAGTATTAAAACAAAATTGGGTTATCGAAGCCGATAACCCAATCCAATATTAAACCACATACAAACTAAAATATTGTAACACTTAATTAAAAAATACTTGATATTGCATAATAATACCGCCTTTTCTGTCAGTTGAATGATATTCACCTGCTGAATTACTTGTATACACTGGGCGACTTTGATAAGCCAATGTTAGCTTAGAAGTATGGCCTGTAAACAACCAGTTGATACCCGCATCATAAAATACCATAGGGTCAGCTAATTTTTCATAATCAGAATACTGAACACTCACATAAGGCATCAAAGTACCTGCTTTGCCCAACATATTATTGGCCATTTTATACCCTACTTGTCCATAAACGGTTTGCCCTGTTCCATACAATGGGGCATTATTGCCTGCACCATTCAACACACTAGCATTTGCATTACCCGTAGCAGGATTCAACGGACCGCTTTGGCGTATATAGTTTTTACCGAAATTATAGTCTGACAGTGCTAAATAAGCACTCAAAGCTGTTCCTTTTTCTTTGTTGATAGGCGCATCATAAAAAGCATCAACTGCTAATAATGTCATCGCCGTTTTCAACGTATCTCTACCATTATCTGCTAAATGCCACATCGCATCTGGTTGATAGATAAATCCAGCACCAATATTGAAGATTTTTTTAGAACCATAGTAAGTCCCTACTGTATAAGGATTCATGTTAGATTCTTTATCCCAAAATTGGTACTGAAAATATCCCTGGGTTTGAAATTTTGGTGGTGTTGTGGCAAAGTTTGAATTTTTTGTTAAAACTGTCGCTGCATTAAACCCTGATGCTTTTTGAATTGCCATTGGGTCTGATAAAGCTACTCTATAGTCAAATGAACCTAGTTTTCCTTTGGCATAAATGCTTAGTTTGCGAAGAAACTGGTCGGTTACATCATTAGTTGCTTGTTGATATAGAGGGGCATCTACGCCTAATTGTCCTCCTACTGATGGTGCTGCAAAACGAGCTAAACCGCTCCAGCCTGTCAAACCTCCACCCAACGATAGTTTATTTTTTACTACTGCATATTCCCCAATCGCATCATGGATAAAGAAACCCTGCTTGCGGTCTGATAATGCATTAAAGTTATTCTCTCCTATTTGTAAATAGATATAAGTACGGTCGGTGATTTGTCCAAACAATTGTAATCTTAATCTACGAATACCAATATCAGTAGTCGAAGATTTATCAAAACCATTTGTTGTGGAACCAGGATTGTTTTCGTTATGACGAAGCCAAACTTGATTCAATAATGTCATTTTTAAAAACTGAGAACCATCTTGATTCAAATATAATTTTCCGTCTTTATAAGTCTGAGAAAAGCTTGTATAGGACAACACTAGTCCAGCCACTATAAAAAGTAATTTTTTCATGGTATTAGAATAATAAAAGATTGTTTTGAGATACTGAGCGACAAAATGTCACTCAGTATTAATTATAACAAAATATGTGAATATTAAGCTTTACGAGCGGCCAACCTATGACCAGAAACAGGCTTGTGATTATCAAGACCTACTATTTTAACAGTACCCCCTCTTTCTACATAATCATGCTCAAAGTGATGTAAGTTTTCCATCACAGAGTGATCAACCAATTTAGTGTTCTTTAAATCAATCGTTACATTAAAACCAGCAGGAATAGCATCTAATTTACTTTTAATTCCTAAATAGTTTGTAAAAACAGCAGATTTATCGATTTCTACTAAATATTCATCTCCTTCAAAAGATACCAAGGTCGGTGCTTTAAATAATGAACTAATTGGTAAACCATTCACTAAGTGAATAATGATTTTTAAAGCAATACCTGCTGCAATACCTACTAATAAATCTTCATATAAAGTAAAGAAAATAGTAATCAAGAAGATTGACAATTGCTCTTTACCAATTTTGAAAGTATGGATAAATTCTTTTGGATGAGCCAATTTAATACCTACAGTAATCAACATGGCTGCTAAAGCAGTATTAGGAATAAGCTCAATTAAATGTGATGCTAACAAAACAAAACCTAAAATAAAGAATCCGTGGAAGAAGTTTGCCCAACGAGTTTTAGCGCCATTATTAACGTTTGAAGAACTACGAGCTACTTCAGAAATCATCGGTAAGCCTCCTAAAATTGCAGCTAAAGTATTACCAACACCTACAGCGATTAAATCTTTGTTAGTATCAGATTTACGACGATATGGGTCTAACATATCAATGGCTTTTACTGTAAGCAATGACTCTAACGTACCTACCAAAGCAAACATTACTACATATTTAATAAATAATCCTGTCTGAGAAATACCTGAAAAGTCTACATTGATTTTAATATTTTCCATCAAGTTACCAATGTGTACCAACGCATAAGCAGGCTCAGTAGTTTGGAAATCCATTGCTAATTCAGCAGGAATCGCAATAATGAGCACTACTAATGGAGCAGGAATTTTCTTGATAATAGGATTCTTAATAAATGGCCAACCTAACATAATGGCTAAACAAACAACGCCAATCAAAGTAGCTTTAGGGTCAAGATGTGCAATAAATGTTGGAATTGAACCAATCAAAGCTAATGGCCCTTTTCCTTTTGTCAAAGCTGGTGCTACATCTAATAATACTGGTATTTGCTTTGCAATGATAATTAAACCAATGGCAGCAAGCATACCATGAATAGCCGAAAGTGGGAAAAAGTCAGCTAGTTTACCTAATTTAAATACCCCAAAAAGTATTTGGACAATACCAGCTACTACCATCGCACCCAATGCTAAATGCCAACCTGATTCGCCACCGCCAAATTCATTTACTGCACCTGCTACGATTACGATTAAGCCAGCCGCAGGACCTTTAATTGTTAATCTAGAACCCATTAATAAACTTACTACGATACCCCCAATGATAGCCGTAACCAAACCCATAATAGGAGGAAACTCTGAGGCTTTAGCAATCCCTAAACTCAAAGGAAGGGCTAGTAAAAATACAATAAAGCCAGAGACCGCATCAGTTGAAAAGTTCTCTTTTAATCCCGCTAACCCATCAAGAGGAGCAGTTAGTTTTGTTTTTGTTTCCATTTTGAAATAATATTTTAAAGAATTTTAGTGACGTGATTCAATGGTTAATTAATTATTGAGATTGAATTTGATTTCTTTTTTATGAAGACTTATACGGTACTTCATGATACGTTTTAATATGTGGGCCGAGGAAAATTCTAGCATAAACTCTTATCACAGAAATACCCCCGATGATGAAACTTGACGAAATAAAAAATGCTAAGAAAATTTGATCTTCATGGATATGACTGAAAATTAAATCTTCACCAATAAAAGTTGACGTGATAGGAAAGCCCGTCAAGCCCAAGCAAGCCAACAAAAACATCATCGCAAATTTTGGATGTTCGTAAACGTGTCCGTAAAAACGATTTAAATCCAGTGTTTTCTCAATTGACTTCAACTTGCTTAAAGTGAAGTATCCAAAAGCACCCATTATGATAATGCCACTTAAATAAAATATGGCTTCTTCTAATTTAAAATGTTCATTGAATGAAATGGCAAGCGCAATCCAGAAATGATTCATGATGATTAATAGCCAGCTCATTCTAGGACTTTTCCTTTCTGAGAAAGATTTCAAGACCATGATAAAACCAATCAGCGAAAACAAACCAGGCAAATATTCATGTAATTGTGGAGCAAGCTTTTCTTGGTTGTACAATAGCACCAATCCAACAACATAAGTAGGAATAAACAGCAACAATAGTTTGTTGATTGTCAGGAAGTCTAACTTTCTACCTACATTTTTTAAGGGCTTCCAAACGATATAATCCATGAATAAATCTAAATTCCATTCTTTCAAGCTCATTACATAAATAGAATATTCTACTTTTTTAGGGAAAGAATCTTCAATAGTATGTTGGCGTGGAATGAAATTATAAAACTGCTCACGAATCATATAACTCACTACTGATGGTGAAACAAGCAATTGGTATGTCCTTAAGAAGGCATTCCCTGCAAAGTGAAACAATGCCAAGCTTTCAAATCCTGCTGCTACTTCAATGAAAATCAGTCCAATTTGTGCGATGGAAGCGTAAGCAATCTGGCTTTTAACTGACGACTGTACTCTGGCAATTAATGACGCTATGATACTGGTAGTCAACCCTAACAGACCAATTAATATTCTAACAGAGATTTGGTGTTCCCAAAAAGGAAATGTTCTTAATAAAAGGAATACACCCAAATGCACCGAAAGTGAACCATAGAAAATAGCACTTGAAGGCGTTGGACCTTCCATTGCTCTTGGCAACCATGATGAAAAAGGCAGTTGAGCAGACTTAACGGCTGCGGCTACCAAAATCATTAATGAAATAAATACGCCCGTGAAACTATGACTTAGTATATGCTCGTGTACTAATTCATAATTGCTCAATTTCAAGAAAGTAATGTTTTCATGCCACAAATGGTGACTTGCCCACATGGCAAGTATCAATCCGATATCACCAATTCTATACACTGAAAACACTTTGATGGCATTTTTAACGGGCAAATACCTGTTTCTATAAAAGGCAATTAATAAGAATGATGATATTCCTAATATTTCCCATCCTATAAATAGGGTCTCAAAATTTCCAGAGAGAATCGCTACATTATAACCTACATAGAAAAACAGGATAGTATTAAAAAAACGTTTATACCCTTCTTCTCTATGAAGATAATATCGGCTGTATATCGTCACCAGAAAAGTTAAAAATGCACCTACCAATAAATACACTACCGTAATCTCATCGAAACAAAAATCAATTAAAAACTCATAATCTTTCGATTTAAACAATACAATCTCTTTTAAATTAAGCGTCTCATGACCATGAAATAGCCAAAAAACCGAAAATATAATAAAGCTGATTAAGTGTAATCCCACCGTTAAGAAAGCCACTCGCGAGAGAATTCCTTCTTTTTTTGCAGGTATTAATAAACTTATAATAAAACCTATAACTGGTATAAGAATAAAAATTTGAAGTATCGAAGTCATCTTGTATTCTTATTTTATTAAATAAACTGGAAAATTATCTTGGTGCGATTCTATCAATGGTTCAATCTCAGTAACGGAATCAATTTTTTTATTAACAGCCTGATAAGGAACAAAATGCCCGTTATGAAATCTGAACATTTCATTGGTTTCAGGGTTTACTACCACTAGATGTACCCATTCATTATTGAACCACTCGTAGGTTTCAGGCAATATTTTGATAGTATCCAAAACAACCTGAGGGAAATGTTCAACAATGAATAACATTCTAATTGGGTCGTGTACTTCAATCATTTGACTTGGCAAACCTGGTCTTAAATCTCCATCAATACCATTGGCTACCCCAAAAAGACCCATCACATTGTGTGGTAGTTTTGAACCTGCCCCTAGTTTCTGATTATCGACTCTTGAAAAATAGTATTCCAAGTTAATTCCTCCACAAACTGGTGCTGCCGCTTTCAAAATATTGAATAGGAACTTTCCTTCTAAATCAACCTGATAATTGTATGAATTCATAAAGGCACGTCTATCCAAGAATAATTCTTTCGATAATTCTCTTCGTCCTACAATACACACAGCGTTAGTAGCATGATTTAGCTCTGGTCGTGGCTCGAAAAGCGAAACCGACCTTGTGCGTATTTTTTCATGAATTTCTCCAGCCGTTAGCTTAGTATCGATTGATTCAAATCTTCTAGAACGTTCTTTAGCATTGAAATCAAGGGCTTTTACAAAAAACGTTTCATTTTTTGTATGACCTTCTTTATTTTTTTCTGAAAGCTCATTTTCATCGAAAAATAAAATCTCATCACGCGTAGTATCATGCAAAGCTCCTACAAACTGCGTTGTATCAGGAATCTCAATTCCTTTAGTAGCCAATATTGCTCTTACTTCTTGATGGTTCAGCATAAAGCTAGCGACTCTGGCATTTACAGAACCAGGTCTGCCACAACAAGCACCACAATCATAACCAGCATAATGAGTATTGTTTACACTGCTTGCTCCATGCCCTACGATATATACGACAGGTGCAAAATCTTTTACTAATCCAATACTCTTTAACAAACCTTCCATACGTTGGGCCATCTCAGCCACAGTAAAACCTACTTGAAGTTCATCTTTCCGTGGATGGGTGTGGTCATGCTTATGTTCAATCGTTAGGCTCGATTCTTTATCCATGTGCTTGAATGAAGAAACAGCAGCGGCACTGGTGGTAGGTCTGAATATATTCAAAAACAAACGCATAGCAGACCAGAAACCAAGTGTTTGGGAAATCAACCAGCCACTAAATAACGAATGCGTATGTTTTGTAAAATGTGCATCCTTCGCCTGCTTGCTTTTAGAACCTACTTCTTTAATCAAGAATTTGGGCGTAACAGGTGCGGGACATTGTTTGGTATAAGAATTAGCGTGTTCTGGTTGATAGTAAAACTCAACGCCAAAAAAGCCTGGTGTACCAAATGTTTCACAACTGCTATCAAGTTTTTCAAGATAACGGCGAATAGAACACTCGCGGTCGTCAATACAAAATATTGCTTGAAAGGTTTTTTGCTCAATAATTCTTTTATCACCTTTTTCGAGTTGGATACCTGCTAATACTTGATCGTAGTAAGTCCACTCAAAAGCATCTTGCCAAATTGAAAGTACTTGATTCAGTTCACTCTCAGGTACTTCTGCAAAAATGTCTTTTGTTTTTTCTTTAGCAGTACTACCAAGAGGAACCCAGTTTTCTCCAAATTTAAAATCAAGGGCATCTATCTCTAATAATAATTCAAAAACGATTAAATCATGTGTTGAGATTTTCTTGAGGTCAAGTAATGTCTGTGGCATATCTTCCACTACAGAAACCATTCCCGACCAGCCTTGATGTGCAAATTGCTGATCAAAAAGATATTGCTTATACAGCGATGAGTCACCTACAATAATCTTCAGTAAGTCTTCAATTTTGCAATTACCCTTTAATAATATATTTTTTGCTCGCTCAGTTTTAAAAAAACTCGTAAAGGTATTTCGCTCCATTTCTCTGATGGAAGCTAAAAACCCTTTATGAATATTAGGGAAACTCCAGATTGAAATCCCTTGGTCAAGAAAGCTACAAAGGATTCTGAATAAAATTGGATGAACCAACAAATCCATATCAATATGGTGTACTAATTTCCAGTTTGCTCTTAAAGCACCAATGCGTGGAGTTACGGTTGTATCATACGTTTTTTGAAGAACTTTCTCTTTCCAATCAAGCAAAAACTCTTCCCCCATTCTTTCAACAATAACTTTTTCAAGAATTGGCAAACTAATTCTATTAGATTGATACAATGCTCTGAATTCGTCTAAACCCAAGAACACGTTATATCCAAATATTTTGGATGCCTTTCTCAAGGCTTTATAAAATTTCAGCTGTTGGAACGCATGAAGTGTGTTATGATGAACAAAGTCTTTCAATGGAGCTTGTGCAGGTAAATAGTGCTTTAGCTCATGAAGAACCTCGTGCTCATCAAAAGATGAATCGTGTGCTTTCATACAAATACTTTAAGATTTAATTAAAACTTGTAATAACTCGTATAAGCATATTTCTTTATTGGCTAGAAAGTAAACCTTTAAGCACAAAATATAAGCAACTCAAATTCCAACATCTTTGATTAGTGGTTATAGCAATCAAGATTAAAATCAAGTTTAAATACAAGCATGACACAACATTATCGGAATAATCGAATAAGCTGAGCAAACTTTAAAGAAAATGGTAATGAAAAATGGCCAGATGATTTACAAAGCGATGATGTAAACAAACGGAAAGGCATCAGTATGATGCTTCTGGCAAAAAAGAGATCAAATACGGAAATTGAGATATAACGCAAAAAGCGGAAAGCAAGAATGAATTTTAGATTTAAAAATCCAAGAGGTAAGGTATGTTTGTTTTAAAACAAATAGTTTAAACGTAAAAAACTCACTAAAAGTGAAGGCAATTTTTGATAAATCGAATTCTTTGGTGTCTTCAGAACTTTCTTCACTTTCATTAATTTCAGTATCACATAGTTGTGTTCTAGAAGTGTCATGAGCTGATTTTAAAAGATGCCTTTTCATGAAGTGATTGTGCATAGCATCTTCTGAATTCATTGGCGAAGCAATGAATTTGAAGCTAACTAGCAACAATAACAAAAGGATTTTTAAAAACTTCATATCAAAACGCTGTTAGTATGTGGACTGGTATTTCTGATATTGATGCCAATTTATATTATTCATATTAATTAACATCAAAAAAAAGGATATTATTTTACTATTAATTAATAATTCATTATAAAATGAAATTTTATATCCAAAAAACAATATTAACGCTAAAGCACAAAAAAAAACTACTTGAAAACAAGTAGTTTAGAAGTTAAATATTCAGAGATAGGAGGCATCTTTAAGCAAGTTTGTTTAGAAGACAATTGCCTGCGGAGACAAAGTTATGTCTCCGACAGACACTGTACACCATTAACCATTTTTATAAACAAAACTTGTAATTCAATCATCACTAAAATGAGTGATGAAACATTTATATCTTGAAGCTCGTTTTAATGTTTAAATCTACATTAAAACAATGCTATACTATGCTAGTTAATTCCACTACAAATTTAAAAAAAAAATTATCGATTCAAAATTTTTTAACCATAATTTGAGTTAAAACAGGAAAAAGACAATAGTTTATTAATACACCAAAAAAATATTATTAATTTGCCTTAATTACCTCAAATAGAAAGAAATAGATTCAATGAAAAACAGCATTCAAATTGATGCCCACTCTAGCAAGCCTAAATTTCAACAGTTAATTGAATACATTATCAACGGAATTGAAGAAGGTGAGTTAGTGAGAGGTCAGCAACTACCATCTATCAATGAAGTATCGCACAATTTTGGCATGGCCAGAATGACGGTTGCCAAAGCTTATGATGACCTTCGAGAAAAAGGAATTATTACATCGCACCACGGCAAAGGATTTTATGTTTCAAATACTGACACAAGGAGTCAGCTAAATATTTTTGTGCTTTTTGATGCCCTTACACCTTATAAGGAGATTTTGTATGATAGCTTGGTAGCAGAATTAGGAGAAAACGTAACGATTAATATTTTCTTTCATCATCACAACTTAAAGGTTTTTGAAAATACTATCCTCAACCATTTGGGGTCTTATAATTTCTATATCGTGATGCCACATTTTAATCAAGATGTGACGAACGTACTTCAAAAAATACCTAAAGAAAAACTATTGATATTAGATATTGATGTGCCAAGTTTTGGGACAGATTATGCCATCTTGTATCAAGATTTTAAGAATAATACTTACGTAGGTTTGAATGAAGCCAAGGAATTAATCAAAAAGTATCAAACCTTTTCATTGGTGCTTAGTAGCAAAAGTTTTCAATATACGCCTGTTGGCATTATTCAAGGTTTTGAGCGATTCTGCCATGAAAACAACATTTCTTATGAAATTATTTCTGATTTAGAAGAGGAAGAACACCTTCAAAAAGACCATGCATATCTGGTTTTCAGAGAAAATGATTTGGTTCGCTTCATCAATTGGTCGAATAAAAAAGGGTGGAAACTTGGTAGCGACATTGGACTGATGTCTTATGACGATACGCCCATCAAAGAAATTCTGGCAGAAGGGGTATCCGTTATTTCAAACGATTTTGCTTTAATGGGAAAAAGGGCTGCTCAAATGATTCTCTCGCGAGAAAAAGGCAGGTTTGTAAATAAAGGGTATTTTATTAAACGTAAATCATTGTAATGTAGTGATTGGTGATTAGTAATTGGAGATTAGTATTGTCCAGAAAAGTTGACAATTAACATACTCTATTACTAATCATGTTACTTCAAGTCTTTATTTAATTATGCTGTTCCGAAACCTCCACCACCTGGTGTCCAAATGGTTAGTTTATCTCCTGCGTGTGCTGTAATTTCATTATCTGACGTAACAGTTCCATTAGTTCTAGTTAATAAATGTTTACCTGATGCTCCTGTATTTCCGCCATTTAATCCATAAGGCTGAGTACTGAGGTGCTGACGCAGTAGAGAAACTTCAACATCTTCTAAAAAAGTAACTTCTCGTATAATACCATTACCACCTTTGTATTTTCCTTTCCCTCCTGAATCCTCACGCATTTCAAAACGATTAAGATAAACAGGATACCGTAATTCCATGATTTCAGCATCGGTAATCCTTGTGTTGGTCATGTGCGTATGTACACCAGAGGTACCATCAAAACCCTCCCCTGCCCCGCTTCCTCCGCAGATGGTTTCATAGTAGCCAAAAGTTTTATTGCCGAACAAGAAGTTATTCATCGTTCCTTGTGAACAAGCCACTATACCAAAAGCTTTAAGTAAAGTATCCGTAAGTCTTTGGCTTAATTCTACATTCCCTCCTACTACGGCTGGACAATCTTTGGGATTGTCAGGATAATCAGGATTTAAGATTGACTTTTCGGGAATTATTAATGTAACTGCCTTCAAAATACCATCGTTCAAAGGTATTTTTTCATTTAATAACAACCTTAATACGTAAATTACTACAGAATTTACAATGGCAATGTTCGCATTCAGATTACCTGAGTCTGTTTTGGCACTTCCTGTAAAATCAATTGTACAGCTATTTTCTTGAATATTTACCTGTACTTTTAAAGGTTCGTGGTTATCCAAAAATTCCTCTGCTTGATAAATTCCTTGTCCGAATTGTTGCAGTTTTTCACGCATCCTACTTTCTGAATACGTTTTCAAACGGTTCATATAAAAATGAACTTTAGGTAAACTATGTTCCTGAACCAAAGTCTGTAAAGCTTCTTCTCCGTTTCGATTGGCAGCCAAAGCAGCATTTAAATCTGCTAAATTTTCTTCGATGGCTCGTGTAGGATACTCGCCTGATAAAAGCAATTCTTTGATACTATCCCAACGCATTTCTCCATTTTTCACTAAATACATCGGTGGAATTACTACGCCCTCTTCTGCTAAATTTTTAGAATAAGGAGGCATCGAGGCGGGACGCACACCACCAACTTCGGAATGATGACAACGATTAACCACATAGCCAATCAATTGGTCATCAAAAGAATATACCGAAGATATCAATGTAATGTCAGGTAAATGTGAACCTCCAAATTTTGGATGGTTCGTCACTACTACGTCGCCTTTATCGATGTTGATATACTTTAAAACACTTCTTACACATACGCCCAAGCTTCCTAAATGTACAGGAATATGGGGTGCATTAGCAATGAGTTCGCCTTGTGCATCTAACAATGCACAAGAGAAATCTAGCCTTTCTTTGACATTCACAGAGAGAGCTGTTCTTTGAAGTAATAAGCCCATATTCTCGGCAATCGTCATAAAACGATTAGTAAAAAGTTCTAGCTGTGTCTCCTGATTCTCTATTTCATTTTCAACAACTTCTATTGCCTCTTTTTGAATAATAGCCGTTCCATGATTGTCAATTTTCAGTGTCCATCCTTGTTCAATGACTGTTGTGCTAAAAGGGTCTAGTAATAAAGCAAAGCCTTTAATGATGGCTCCGTTGTCTAACTGATTTCTAAAGTAAACTGGTACATTTTGCCATTGTTTGTTAAAAAATGCTTTAACAGAATGATTTGCGTGTGGGAAATATTCTTCAAATGTTGCTGTTTCTTCCAATAATTCTTTCTCTGAAAACTCATAAGCATTCACCCTGATACTTTCTAATTCGATGGCTCTGTTATCAATCCAATGACCAAAGATGGCTGTATATTTTGCCTTAAAAGTGGCTAAAATATCATCGAAATTTTGCCACGCTATTTCTATCGTCGAGTCTTGTCCTTTGAATCGTAAGTATAAGGAATGACTTTTAAAACGAATTTTTGAAGCTTCTACCCCATCATTTTTTAAAGTACCAACTACCTCATCCTCAGCTTGTTTGAATAATTCAGTCAGGTTATCATTTAATTTTTCGTTAAAAATCTTTAAAACAGACCTTTCGGCAAATCTTTCTACTTGTGCCTTATCAATGCCAAAAGCAGAAAGTAATCCTGCATCTTTTGGTAAAAGAATAGTGCTAATATTCAATAAATTAGCAATACCACAGGCATGTAAACCACCTGCCCCACCAAAGGCTACTAGGGCATAATCATGGATGGAATATCCCTTCGCAATGGATATTTTACGAACAGTATCTGCCATTTTTTCATTGGCAATGGCTCTAAATCCTTCTAAAATCTCTTCTTTTTCGGGTTGTACACCCGTTTTTTCAGCAATTTTAGCCAATAATTCTTGTAATTTTTCAGCCGCTTTTTCAGGGAAAACGGGAATGCTAAATTGTTGAATATCTAATCGACCTAGCAGTAAATTTACGTCTGTAATCGTCAATTCTCCCCCAGCTCCATAACATGCTGGCCCTGGCATAGAACCTGCGCTTTCTGGCCCTACACTTAACTTAAAGCCATCAAAAGAACAAATTGACCCTCCACCAGCGGCAACTGTTTCAATGGCTAACGACGGACTAAATATTTGTCCATTGCCAATTTTTTGCGAGAATTGATAATCGAAATTGCCATCATAACGAGCTACATCTGTACTGGTTCCGCCCATGTCGAAAGTAACAATTTTCTCAAACCCAGATACCTTTGCAATATAGGCTGCCCCCACTACGCCACCAGCAGGACCAGAAAGTAAACTATCTTTGGGATGGAAATGATGTGCATTTACTAAGCTCCCAGCACTGGTCATTACCTTGAAATGCTTATCAGGAATCTGTGCACTGATATTATTGATATAGGTATTGATAATGGGAGAAAGATAAGCGTTGACAACTGTAGTTTCTGCTCTGTTCAAAAACTTGATTTGCTTGCTTAGTTCTGTAGAGATATTTACATATTTAAAGTATTTCAGGAGTACTTCTTTTAATTGCTTTTCATGAATATTATTGCGGTAAGCATTTTTCAAACATACTGCAATTGCCAAGATACCTTCATTTTTAAGTCGTTTAGCTTGTTCTTCCAGCGTAAAAACATTTAGCGATTCAAGGATATTCCCATCTTTATCAATCTGTTCATTTATTTCGATTACTTCACTATAAAGTGGCGCAAGACGAACAATATTCAACGCAAAAATATCTGGACGAGATTGATTGCCAATCACTAATAAATCTTTAAATCCTTTGGTTACCAAAAAAGCTGTCTTCGCTCCTTTCATTTCCAACAAGGCATTCGTTCCTTTGGTTGAACCTATCCTAATTTGAATAGGTGGGAAAGCTTCTCTCAAGCCTGTTTGTGTTATCAACCTTGCTCCTAGTACAGGGGCTTCTTCAAAGGCTGTTAAAGCAAAACTCAATACTTGACTACCCATTGATTTAGGCAACACTTGATTGATGGTCAATGTATTGCTTTCAATATCAAAACTTACTACTTCAGCTTGAAAGCTATGATTAAACAACGTAAAAGTATAGCCTGCTAGAATATCCCTTTTTAAAAACCATGAAGACTTTACCTTGAAGGTCTGTAGATTGATTTGTTCAATAATTTCACCACGAAGCGAGCTATTAGAAAGGATTTTATAGCGGTATTGATTTCCATCATTATCAGATGCTACACAATCGGTGAATGTTCCACCAGTATCTATTGAAATGTTGAAGGTTTTTTGCACTTGTTTTAGAGATAAAAGACACAAGATTTAAGACTCAAGACTTTGGGAAAAAGATTTTAAGAAGTAAGATTAACGGCTTAAAGAAACAATAAGCTAAAAGACAAAATGTATGGAAACTGATTAGATAAATTACATCTTGTGTCTAGCGTCTTGTGTCTTAAGTCTTACTTCTATTTTAAAAATCTAAATGAACATTAATCCATTCGCCGTCCATTTTTGTTCCAAATTTCTTGTAGAAATTAATGGCAGGTTCGTTCCAATCTAATACTTGCCACATTACGCCTGTACAGGCATCGTCTTTGCCCTGTTGGATAGTGGCCTCTAATAATTTTTCGCCTAAACCCTTTCCTCTCATTTTTTCAGAAACAATCAAATCTTCCAGATACAAGCGCTTGCCCTTCCATGTAGAATATCGATAATAATACAAAGCTAGACCAACTACTTCGCCTTCCACTTCCGCCACAATAGACCCGAAGATAGGGTTTTCACCAAAACCATCAAGGTACATTTGCTCAACGGTATTCGTTACTTGCTCTGGTGCTTTTTCATACAACGCTAACTCCTTGATTAGCTCAAACATCACTGGTACATCTTCACGAATACCTTTTCTGATAATGACTGACATTGGAAATTGGTTAGATTAATTGTTTATTCATTATTTACATAAGTCTCCCATTTCTGGATTACTTGCTGCATTTCTTCTGGTAATTCTGTATCAAATTGTAAAAATTCGCCCGTTTTTGGATGAATAAATCCTAGTGACTTTGCATGTAATGCCTGTCGAGGGCACATTTTAAAGCAATTCGCTACAAACTGTTCATACTTAGAAAATACCGTTCCTCTCAATACCCTGTCTCCACCATAGGTAGCATCATTGAATAAGGGATGCCCGATATGCTTGAAATGCACCCGAATTTGGTGCGTTCTTCCAGTTTCTAAATTACATTGAACTACTGATACATACCGTAATTTCTTCAATACTTTATAATGTGTAGTAGCATCTTTTCCCATTGAACCATCCGAGAAAACAGCCATTACTTTACGGTCTTTTAAGCTCCTACCCACATGCCCTGTAATAGTTCCTTCATCTGCTTTAGGCTCACCCCATATTAAGGCATTATAAGTACGCTCGATACTATGGTCGTAAAACTGTTTTGCCAGATGCGTCATTGCTGTATCTGTTTTGGCGATTACCAATAAACCAGAGGTATCTTTATCAATACGATGTACCAATCCTGGGCGAATTTCGCCATTACGATGGGTAGGTAAATTTTGGAAATGGTAAATTAAGGCATTCACCAAAGTACCCTCCCAATTGCCATGCGCAGGATGCACAACCATGCCTGCTGGTTTGTTTACGACTAATAACTCATCATCTTCAAACACAATATCCAAAGGAATATTTTGTGGGATAATTTCTGTATTCCGAGGTGGTTCTGGTAATAAAACCGTGATAACATCTAAAGGCTTTACTTTATAATTGGCTTTTACTACAGCATCGTTTACTCTTACCGCAGCAGTCTCGATAGCATCTTGTATTTTATTGCGAGAAGCATTCTGTAATCGGGACATAAGGTACTTATCAATCCTTAATATACTTTGTCCTTTGTCAACCTCAAATCGGTGGTGCTGATATAATTCTTCTTCTTCGTCTTCTATTTCTTGCATATATTTGGCATTAAAAACCAAATTTAAACAAATACCGCCATGTTTCAATTACCCGTGTCTCCTTTAGCGTTAATAAAGGATCCTATACTTGACTCATTTAAGGTAAAACTTTATTTAAAAAGAGACGATTTAATTCATCCAGAAGTAACGGGAAATAAGTGGAGGAAACTAAAATTCAATTTAATTGAAGCCAAATTACAAGGATTTAATCAGCTATTAACCTTTGGCGGTGCCTATTCAAACCATATCTACGCAACAGCCGCCGCTGGTAAAGAGTTTGGGTTTAAAACAGTGGGCATTATCCGTGGAGACGAACTTACACCTGATTCAAATGCTACGCTAAGGTTTGCTCATGATTGTGGCATGGAATTAATTTTTGTTACTCGACTCGATTATAATTTTAGGAATAGGTTAACGCGACAGTATGGAGAGAAATTTTATGTTTTGCCAGAAGGTGGCACAAATGATTTGGCGATAAAGGGCGTCAATGAGATGGTTGATGAAATTTATGATATACTCAACCCCGACTATATTTGTAGTGCAGTAGGCACAGGCGGAACGATTGCTGGTATCATCAGTGGATTAAGAGGAAATACCAAAGCAATAGGCTTTGCTTCGCTAAAAGGCAAAGGTTTATTGAAAGGACAGATTGAAAAGCTTTTGCCTTTTGAAAAAGAGTTTGAATTGAATGAACAATATCATTTTGACGGCTATGCCAAAACTACTCCTGAGTTGATTAGTTTCATCAAAGGCTTTGAAGAAAGGAATCCCAATATCATGCTTGAACAAGTGTATACTGGCAAGATGATGTTTGGTATCTATGATTTAATTCAGAAAGGATACTTTCCTGAAAATGCTAATATCGTTGCTGTACACACAGGAGGTTTACAAGGACGTTGCGATGAGTTAAAAGAAACAGTTATTAATCAAGCAAGCATAGTTTAAAACTAATTCTTACTATTAGCTGGCGACTTAAGTCGCCAGCTAATAGTAATCCCTAGCGAGGTACTTAAGTACCTCGCTAGGGATTACTAGGCTAATTTAATATCTCGCCAACATGTTTTTGTATATTCTTAGACATCGTCGTTAATGGCAAATCGTTATCATCTACCCCAAAAGGATTTTCAATTTCTTCTGCAATCAATTCTAAACTAGCCAATACATAAAACACAAAAACAACGATTGGCACGGCGATATAACCCAAGCTAAAGACATAGCCAAAAGGCAACGACATAACATAAAAAAATATAAATTTCTTGATAAAAACTGAATATGAGAACGGAATCGGTGTACTTTTGATACGCTCGCAAGCACCACAAATATCAGTGAATGTGCGAAATTCTTCGTTCAAAAATAATAGTTGCGTACCACTAATTACTTTTTGATGATAGAGGTCGTTTATTCGGACAAACATCAATTTAGCAATATGGTTGGGTTTATGTAAATCGTGATGGAGAGATATTTTAGAAGTAAATACTTCGCTATCTTTCTGGTGCCCTCTGAGGTGTCTTTTTAAAGCAAAAGCATATTCCACAATATGTTCTTTGAAGAATGTTTTGTTCGCAATATCATCCGCAGGCAAAACAGCATTGATTTTCATGGCTAGATTTCGGGAGGTATTCGTTAAGTTTCCCCACATTCTTCTGCCTTCCCACCAGCGTTCATAAGCAGTATTCGTTCTGAAAACTAATAAAAGAGAGATTACAAAGCCTAGCATTCCATGCAGAATGGTGATATTTTTGATATGACTATTTTCACTTAATTTAAATACTTCTATTTCTAAAAAAGCAATGAGCGCCACATAAATAGACAAACTAATCATCATAGGTGTTAGCTGACGTACCGTATCGCTTTTGTGGATTCTAAAAATGAATGTAAACCATTCTTTGGGATTATAATTAATCATGTTTGCTGTGATAGGTTTGGTGGATGAAGTAACAAAGACTTATTGGCAAATATACAAAAAGACCTCTGCTTATGATACAGAGGTCTTTTGTAAATATATATTATTTTACCAGAGTAATTATTTGCCCTCTAAAAGCTTTTTTTGAATATTAGTTACAAATTCAACAGAAACTTCTGCTATGTCAGCTATTTGACTAATTGTATGATTGGTTTTTGTTAATAGACTTTCTACAAAAAAAGTTGTTTTTCTTTTTTCGGCTTCAGCTATCTTCTTATTTTCATTTTTTACAGCTTCAGCATTTCTAGCAATTAACATTTCAAATGAAGCCTTTTCGTCTGGACTCATTTTACGACTATCCAATTCATCAATAGCAACTTTTAACCACTCCTCATCCCAAAACTCAGGAAATTGAGTGGATTTCGTAACAGTATGGAGCGTTTTCATCGTATAAATCAATTTTTTTAAATCAGTTTGACAATCAGACTCTTGCAGAACAAATTTATCTAATTCTACTGTAACAAACATCATTTGTTCATCAAAAAGTTCTCCATTTTCATTTCTTAAGTTAGCAATCGTATGATAATCAGAAAATGGGAGAATATTGTTCGCTAAAATAGCGACACAGTATATTCTAGGAAGTGTTCCATAATCATATTTACCTTTTTTTACCATTGAATTAAACTTGTGTAGTGCATAGAATTTCATTCGTTGTACAAAATAAGGTGCATCTCCATATTGCATTTCAACAATAAAATGATTTCCACTTTCATCAGTACAAGCTAAATCAAAAATACCGCTTCTACCATCTTGAGTAATGCCTTCAAAAGTATTTTTATCAAATTTAACTTCAATGATAGGTGAGTTAGATTTTATAAGTGCTTGCAGTGATTTTCTTAAAAATAAGGTATTGGCTTCATTTCCAAAAGTAGCCTTAAATCCATAATCTGATATTATAGGGATAAATATTTGATTTTCTGTGTATAACGATTCCATAAATTTCAAGGTTAATCTTATATCTATAGAAAACATATAAGAGTATTAATCACAATTATTAAATCACTCTAAAAACTTCAAAATATAATCATTAATTTCTTTTCGTTGTGCTGTATTTGCATTGTTGTCCATATCATTATGTATGGTATTTTTCAGTTTGATAATGGCAACACCATACTTTACCTGCTCTTCTGGTGTGGGCAAAACGCCTTCGTCTGCCACTTGGTCACTTGAACGAAGCGTGTATAATCTGGGTTGGTTTACCTTAGGGAAAGGCATTCTTCTATTATCCAGAGAAATTACTTTTTCTACCAAATTTGGATATTTGTGTGCAAACAGTATTGACATATCTCCGCCATTTGAATGCCCGATAAGTATTACGTGCTTGAAATCTAAGGTTGGATTAGTCTTTTTTAATTCATTGATTACAAAACGGATATTTTCAGCTCCTCTTTCCCAAAAGGGTCTTCTCACAATTTGTGGAACTCCACTAGTTGGAATCAATTCATCAGTGGGTAATTCATGTTGAATACTGGCGACAAAATAGCCTTCGGAAGCTAACTTCTCAGTGATATAGGAATATGCTTTATTAGAACCTCCTCTATTTTGGTAATAACCATGACTAAAGATTACGACTTTGGTGTGCTTGATTTTTTTATCTGATTTAGGCATATATAAAGCCACAGGTACCGAACGCTTTCTGGAAACATCAAATAAATTGAGGCTATCCTCAACAATCTTAAATGTTGGTTTTAAAGTCGAAGAAGACTTTGAGATTTTATTACTTAAACAACTTGACAATAGGAGGAAAAAAAATAGGTAGCTGTATAATTTTGTGGACATGAGTTTGAGTAAAATTTGATAAAAGTGCCTAACAAAGATACAAAAGCACTGTTGTTTTCTAAGAAAGAAACTATTTTGGAAATAAATTATTTTTCACTTCTTCCAGATTCTAGCAACTAAAAAACAAAAGCGATTGCCTCTTCAGAAACAACCGCTTTGATTTATTTTTATCTTTATTCCTAAAGTCCTTAATCCTAAAGTCTCTAGTCCCCCAAAAGTCTACTTCAATACCTCTACCGAAATTTTGCTATTGCCATATACGCGGTGTGTAGCTTTTTGGAAATCACTTTCTTTGGCTTTATAGATATTATCTACATATTTCTGAGGATTAATATCAAACAACGGGAAGGCTGTCGACTGAACCTGAATCATGATTTTATGTCCTTTTTTGAAAGTATGCAACACATCTTGCAAACGGAAATTAACATCAGTGATTTTATTTGCTACTAAGGGCTCTGGTTTGCTAAATGAATTCCTAAAACGAGAACGCATGATTTCGCTTCTTACCATCTGCTGATAACCTCCCAATGTAATATGGGTTGGTGTATATGGGCTATTAGGTTCGTTTCCAGGGTATACGTCTACCAATTTTACAAACCAATCAGCATCTGTACCTGTTGTTGAAATTTTAAGATTAGCCATAATCTCACCGCCTAAAGTAATATCTTCCGTTAAAACATCCGTCTCAAATGTCAATACATCCGTTCTGCGTCCTGCGAAACGTTGGTCTTCACTCATGTAATTTCTTGGACTGAATCCTAAAATCTGTTTAGGGTCTTCTGTATAAGGTACAGGCTTTGAAGGGTCAGAGATAAATTCTGCAAATCCTTTAGCCTCAGTACCAGTGGTAATTTTACCATTAGGACTCAAGTAGAAATCTATTTTTTGAGCGTTCTTAACAGGATACTCTGCAAACTCTCTCCACTCCTTTTTACCCGTATCAAATAGTGTTGCTTCAGCTAAATCTGTTTTGCCATCTCCCGCATCTTTCAAAAAATGTTTGAAAAATTTAAGCTCAATATTTCTTTGATAGTATGTTGAGATACTGTCTCCAAAATAAACATTTGAGTGAAAATGGTGACCACGTTCACGCGCCCAATCGCCATGACCGAATGGACCCATCACAATTGAATTATAAATATTAGGATTGTTTTTCTCAACGGCTTTATAAATCGTTAGTGGACCATACAAATCTTCGGCATCAAACCAACCGCCTACAATCATAATGGCAGGGGGATTTTTAATGTTTTTCAAATGTGGTACTATACTTCTTTTCTGCCAGAATTCATCGTAATTAGGATGTTCTACATGTTCTTGCCAAAAGAAATTGTTAGTATAGTTTTCTCCAAGGTTTTTTAGAGGAGACATTGTTTTGTACCATTCAAAACCATCCAATGTTTTTATCTTCGGGAACTGCTCATCATACCAAGATTTATCAGTTGGTTTAGGATGTTGTAAACCAAAAACTGGGAAAGTCAAGCCATAGCCCATGGTGAATGCTCCATTGTGATGGAAATCATCAAAAAAGAAATCAGATACGGGTGCTTGCGGAGAAGATGCTTTTAAGGCAGGATGCCCACATAAAGCCCCAGCTATGGTATAAAAACCTGGATATGAAATACCATATTGTCCCACCTTACCATTATTACCAGGTAGATTTTTCACTAGCCAGTCTATTGTATCATACGTATCCGTGGCTTCGTCAATATCTTTCTTACTATTCTTGTTTGGGATATGTGGCGTCATATTGGTCCAACTGCCCTCAGACATCCAGCGTCCACGAACGTCTTGATTAACGAAAATGAATTTTTCTCGCATCAAATACTTTGAATAAGACAAAACTGATGGATAATCATTTTTCCCGTATGGAGCTACCGAATAACAAGTACGTGCTAATAAGATAGGATATTGATTATTGGAAGAGGCATCTTTGGGAGTATAGACATTGGTAAAAAGCTTTACACCATCTCTCATTTCTATTTCGTACTGAGTTTTAACATAGTTTTCACGAACGAAAATAGAATCCAATTGGGCGACTGTCAGTTTCTGTGCCTGAGTAAAGAACGAAAGGCTACAAAATGATAGTAACAATAGTAATTTTTTCATATTTGTTTTAAAATTTGTTGAGTATCATGCAATTTAAGTGCTTCTTGAGTGAAAATAAAATATTTAACCTTGGTCGTTGTAAGGTTAAGACAAATTAGTTTTTGACATTGGAATTAAAATCGTTGAAACTACATTCCCATTTACATCCTCAATATGCAATGAACCTTCGCCTCCATATTGTAATTCTAATCGTTTTTTCAGATTGGTCAGTCCAATACCCCCATCAGTTCGTTTGGTATCATTCGCAATAAAACTTCCAGTATTACTTACTTTTATCAGTAAACTTTCTCTTTCTTCATAGATTTGAATAATAATTTCTCCTCCATTTTTATTTTTTGCAATACCATGTTTGATAGCATTTTCGATAAGCGTACTTAATGAAATAGGAATAATCATCTTATTGTTTAGCTTATCATCTACCTTAAATTGATACTTAAGTCTTTTATCAAACCTTATTTTTTCTAAAAACAAATAGGCTTTGGTTAGCTTTATTTCTTCATCAACCCTCACCAATTGTGAGCCTCCAATATTAAGGGATAAACGTAATAAATCAGAAAGTTGGTCTACTGCTTCACGAGCCTCATGATGGTCTATCACCATTAACGCTTTGATACTATTTAAAGCATTAAAAAAAAAATGAGGATGCAATTGTGTTTTCAAAGCTTCTAATTCCGATTTTATCAACATCTTTTCCATCGAAATCATCTTCTCATTCATGGTCTGTTTCTGTGTTACATACCGAAGGATATGAAAGAAAAAAAACCAAGGCGTTGTCACCCAAATATCATCTACGAATAAACTAAAATAATCACCAAAGTTTTTGTATTCATTTTTCATCACATCAGCTGATGTGAACTGAACATCTAAAATAAAAAACAAGAAACCTATAATGATATTGCCTATTAATGGAAACAATAGAAAAGTTTGTACGGGAGCTTCATCTACTTGGTATTTATCAACAACTAGTTTGTAAGTATGTGTGGTAAAAAGACCATACACAAATACCGAGATGAAATATTCGAATGAAAGGGTAAAGCTAGCTTCCTCTAAAATGGTGTATTTCAAAGCCATTATGGCAATGAGCAACCAACTTGAGATTTGCATTAGCCAATATATTTTTCTAAGATTCATATATTAATAATAGCGCGAATGATTTGTAATCAAACATAATAGGCTGACTATGCTTACTATTAAGGTATATTTTGACTCTATACAAAGACAAACACTCTGATAAAAACATTGCTGATTATCAACTACTTGTCTTAATGGCAATAATAATACAAATCCTTTTCATTGAGATTGTCAAACAATGAAAACAAAAATGAGCATTTTTTTTGAGTAGCACAATAAAATTAATAAAAAACCGCTGTATAGAATTATACAGCGGTTTTGTTTATACAATAATGTTCGTAATCACCTATTAGGAAATTGTCTATAGGTTTTGTATTTATGAAGTATTAAAACGCATTTAGAATTAAGATATAACCCTATTATTGCGAAGATTTATTTAGCTTCAACATGGAATCTATTTAACAATGCTAAACCCAACCAATATGACGGAGCCAAAGCAATAGCAGGTACCATAAAAGGGAAATAAAATGCAAATCCATGGAAAAGAAAGGTAATACAGCAACCAATTCCTATTATACAAAATAAAATTAGTATAACAGTTACCCATCTCTTTATAGCAAATCGCCTAACCAATATAATACTTAACCATCCTGCAACTACATACAACAATATTCGTCCTACAGCCCTCCACGTATGGTGAAAATCATAATTCGGGGAAAAATCGACAGCAGGTTTTCCTGTGGCTATCCAAGCATTTAGCTTTGTACTGAACATCATAGAATCATAATTATCCCAAATAGAAATAGGTATTGTTATAAGCAATGGTATTAATATAGCCTTTTCAAGCACAGTCAGTTCTGACCAATAGCGTTTTATGATAAGGACTATTGCCACGACAAATAAGATAATGGCTAATAGGAGCATTATGTACCTGAATTTTTCTTCTATAGCGGAGGCTAATAAAGCTTCACTTTCTTTTGGTGGCCCCATGTGTAGTGGCACCATTACCATCATACCAAGGATGCATAATAGCCATGTAGCTGTATCTAACTTATGTTTGTTTTTAAGTTCATCACTACTACTATAAAGAAAAAATAACATTAGTAATATAAATACGCCCAACGCACCGCAAGCCATTAGATAAGAAGGAAAATTCTCATGATTTACCGTAGAGAAAAAGTTTTCTAACACTGGGAAAAACGGCAAAAACACAAGCAGTATATTCGCCAGAAATCGAAACGTTTTTTTTAGCATGATTTTATAAGCGTTTAGATTGTTATTTTATACAAGGAGATTTCGGTACCGTCTTCTAAAATTCTGTTTTGTAAATCATATTTTAAAATGGTATATCGCCAATAGCGGGTATTATGAGGGAGCGGTATTTTTTTTGAGGGAGATTGAATTGTAGATGAATATTACCATTCCCTAAAAAAAATGGTCATTCACTAAAAGATATGAAGAAAACGCCTATTTTTTTGTATTTTTAATGCTAGACCTATCCTTCTATGAAGCTATTTGTGCTGATATCTTTTTTTCTATCAATGCTGACACACACCGCCAGCATAGCACAGCAACCTGTCGTATTCAAAGAACAACCTGCAACGAATACAGTGGTTGATATTTCATCTAAAACACTTTTTTATGATGCTTCGGCTAGAGACACACTATCTTTTGCTGCGGTAAAAAAACATCGATTTATTCCATTACCTCAAGAATATATGCAGTTAAAGGTAGTTAGCAAACCTTTGATTGTGAATTGGATGAAATTCAAGATACAGAACACTAGTTACACGGATACCTTAAACATGGTTTTTATGTGTAATAGTCATGTCAGAACACAGCTATATACTGATGAGCATCTTGGTCAAAAGCCTTTTTTCTTTGAACAAACCACTACAAGTGCTAAAGGGATGGAAATCGTTGTGTTGCCAAAGCAAACGAATACCTATTACGTACAGGTGATTGAACACTTACATTACCTAACACCTTTGAAAGCAGTATTAATCACTCCTGTAGCTTATTTAAAAAATTACCAACAAAATAGCACGAACCTTTCCTATCTATTCTTGGTGATGGCTATGGCTCTCGGATGCCTTATTTTTATGGTTATTAATGCCTGTTATCAGTTTGTACTTTTCAAAGAGCAAGCTATTGCCTATTATATAGCCTATGTAGGATGTGCTATATATGTATGGCTCATCATTATAGACCAACGGTTCAGTCTTGAGCTATTTGACCCGCTTAAAACCAATCTTTATATTCCCCTAAGCTCAGGAATTGTTTTCTTCTATGCCCTATTCATTGCTTATATGCTAGAAATCCCTAAATATCATCCTATAAAATGGCGGGTATTTCAACTATTATTAGGGCTAATCATTGTAGAAACAATAGAGGAAATCATTAGTAATTACTTCAGGCGTTTTATATTAGCCGATAACTATTATTTCTATATACAGCCTATCCCTAATATTCTTGTAAATATCTATTTAATATACCTCATTATCATCAGTAAAGGAGTCCTTAAAAAATATCTGTTAACAGGTTTATTAATCTTATTTTTCTTATTAATCATCGTAACTAATTTCAGTTATTATTTATTCATTGATGTGGATAATCCAAAACTTATGATGTTTGCCAATTTTCCTCCAATTTTCGGAATGCTAGGCGTAGTAGGAGAAGCCATTTGCTTTGGGTTTGCGTTGGCATACCGTAGCAAACTAATGCAAGAAGAAAAGAACAAATTGCAAACAGATTATGCTACTCGCTTAGAAGTAGAAGTAAAACAACACACGGTTGAGATTAATAGACAGCATAATTTGTTGGAAGCTCAGAAACTTCAGAAGATGGAAATTGCTTTTGAAAAGAAACTAGCCGAAACAGAAATGACTGCCCTAAGGGCACAGATGAATCCGCATTTTATCTTTAATTGTTTAAACTCCATCAAGTTGTATACCTTAGAAAACAATACGGAAGCAGCCTCTAACTACCTTACAACCTTTGCTAAATTGATTCGGCGAGTGCTTGAAAACTCTCTGGCTGAAAAAATAACCTTAGAAAACGAATTGGAAACACTAGCCTTATACACTGAACTTGAAATTATGAGGTTTAAAGAAAAAATCCATTTTAGTATCAACATTTCAGACGATATCGATGCTTTTTACATAGAAGTACCTCCGCTCCTTTTACAGCCCTATGTAGAAAATGCTATCTGGCATGGTCTGATGCATAAGGATATTGGGGGGTCAGTAAGTGTTAACATCACCCAACCACAAGAAAATTTATTGCATATTGAAATAATAGATGATGGAATAGGTAGGAAAAAGTCAGCGGAATATAAAAGTAAATCTATTACTAAACATAAATCTTTCGGGCTTAAAATGACGACCGAAAGACTACTGATTATCAACCAGTTATACAATATTCAAACAACTATCAGCATCATAGATTTAGAAGATAAACATGGTAAAGCCTGTGGTACTAAAGTGAGTATAGACTTACCTTTTTAATTATGAGAACCATCATCATTGACGACGAACTAGATAATGTAAAGTTGCTGGCACTGCAATTGAAATTGTACTGTCCACAAGTGCAAATATTGGCTGAATGTACTCAAAGTAAGGAAGGCTTGTTAAAAATAAAAGAATTAGCCCCTGACTTAGTTTTTTTGGATATTGAAATGCCGATAATGAATGGATTTGAACTACTGGAAGCCGTAGGACATCTCAATTTTCAGTTGATATTTGTGACAGCTTATGACCAGTTTGCAGTAAAGGCATTCAAATATAGCGCATTAGATTATTTATTAAAACCCATAGATACTCGTGAATTGCAGGCGGCAGTAAGCAAAGCCATGTTATCTTCACAAACAGATGAGCGACAACTACATTTGTTGAAGCAACAATTTGATACTAATGAGCATAAACTGCCAGATAAGATAGCCCTCCCTTACCAAAATGGCGTAATATTTACGGAGATTAACAAAGTGATTTATTGTGAAGCAGATAATAATTATACGCGTATATTTTTGCAAGACGGCACGCAGTATCTTGTATCGAAAACATTGAAAAGTATACAGGATATTTTGGAAGAAAGAAATTTCCTCAGAGTGCATAGGCAATATCTTGTTAACCTAGACCAAATTGCAAGGTATGTAAAGGGAGAAAAGAATTATCTAATCATGTCTGACGGGAAAAATATTGCTGTTGCACGTAGTCAAAAAGAAAAACTAGTAGAGCGATTTGGATGGTTATAATTTTGACTAAGCAACGTATATACATAGAACGAATGCTAAAACAATAGACTTAAATACGCTACAATTGTTCTCTACGCTACATACGGCAAATATACAATTACACTAGTGCCATCATCACCATTGCTATCAATTTCAATTTTCCCACCATGATTTTCAACAATTTTTTTGCATAATGCAAGCCCTATTCCTGTACCAGGATACACGCTTTGGGGATGCAGTCTTTTGAAAATAGTAAAAATTTTGTCTACATGGTGTGGCTCAATACCAATTCCATTATCGTTTACAACAATTTTATTCAAAGCAATTCCACGCTCATTTACAACTTCATGTGATATGTGTATTACTGGTGTTTCTTTTGAAAATTTCAGAGAATTACTGATTAAGTTGTAAAACAGTTGGCCTAATTGTACTGGACTACCCAATACTGAAGGCATAGGTGCAACGGTTAATTCTGCTTTTTTTTCACTTAATAAAAACTCGAAATCATTAATTACATCGGATATCACCGAATTTAAGTCTGTAGATTCAAATGTCTCGGATGTTACAGCAAGTTTTGAATAACCTAAAACATCAATTATTAATTGAGACATCCGTTCAGCTGAAGCATTGATTTTGGAATAGTACAGGTTTTGCTTATCTACATCCGAACGATTATGTTGAGCAAGGGAAATAAAATTCCTGATTTTTCGCAGTGGCTCCTGCAAGTCATGACTTGCTATGTAGGCAAACTGTTCTAGTTCCTTATTCTTTTTCTGGAGTTCGTCATTAGACTGTCTCAGTTTTTCCTGTGCTTCCTTTAATTCATTATTATCCTTTAGGGTTTCTTCAACAAGCTTTTGGGCATGAATATTTACCATGCTGATAATCCACCCTGCTGTACTCTCATCATTATGCGGTGCTATTGAAATCTGATACCATATTGCCTCTTTTCCAGAAACAATACGTGCTTGCACATTCTGTACTGATAGTTTTTTCTTAGCAGTATTCCATGCCTTAATAACTTGGTCTATATCCTTAGGATATATTATTTGATGTATAGTAGCTGGAGTAAACTCTTTAAAATTACTTCCTAAAATATTTTCAGCATTTTTGTTAGCAACAAATATCTTATCTGATTTTGACACCGAAAAAACAATAAATGGTAGCGTATCAGTAAGTTGCCTGTAATTGTTTTCACTTTCGCTGAGCCTATCGGCCAACTCAATTAGTTGTATATTTTTTTTCCGTATTTCATCATAAGGTGAGATAGGAGGTTCTTGTCTAAAATATTCTACAAAAGAATTAACCCACTTTTCAGACAAAAGTCCAGAATAAGGTACTCTGGCTCTTAACGTAATTGAATAAACATCATCTTCATAGTGTGCAGTAACATCTTTTAGCACCTTTTTGGCATAAAAAAAAGCTTCTGGATTACATCCTGCTAAATCTATTTTATCATACAATATGGCTACAATTTCCTTTTTGCCTCCATTCAATGAGTCTATTCCCAAAACAAGATAAGATTCCTGTCCGCTAGCAATGGCACACCTTGCAATTTCCGATACCGCAGTAGCAAAACGTGTTTGAGAGGAAGCCAAGAGGCTACACAATTCGGCCAGTTTTATACTGCGTTTGTGCGCCAATATCAGGTCCATTTCGTTATCTAAGCTAATGCGAATAATCTCTTTCATATCCTATAAATTTACTTTGGCAACCAGTACAGACATATCATCTGTACCACGAGCATAATCTTTATAAAGCGCCCCAGCGATAATGTCTGGAGAATGCTTTAAAATCCCTGGCAGACTATTCAAGTTCCACCGTCCCCGCAAGCCATCAGAATGCATAATAAGGGTTTGGTATTTGCTTAATTCAACAACAGAATCGGTCAAAGTACGTGGAATATTTAGGCCTACTATGCCGTTGTAAGGCGTATAGTTTTTTCCCTCTAAACCAGTATAAATTGAGGTGGCTATATTGCCTATCCCACAAAGAAACCATTTTTCTGCTTTGAAATCGAGGTGAGCAATGGTAGCTACTAATCCCCGTGTCTTTTTTACTTCTTGGTGAATATATTGTAGGTTAGCAACAGGACTTCTTTCATGACAGGCTTTAAATGCTGCAATTGCCGTACTCACTGCCTCATGGGCATGACTGCCATGACCTAGCCCATCACCTAAAAAGAAAATAATTCCACCATTTATATATTTAACCGCATATCCATCACCACAAGTGGTTTCGCCCGGCATATTTACCTTCACTGCACCCAACTTGATGCTCTCTTTCCTAGCAAATGTATTTTGTGGATTTTTATAAACTTTACAGTAGACAATCGTTCCCCACTCCTTTAGAGTATAAACCGATGATTCAGAGCTTAAACGCTCAATAGCTCCTAATCCCTGACCAAGGGTCTGAGAGGTAGAGGCACCATCCTTCATCATTTGTATAAGGTTGCTGATGCCCTGCCCTTTGTCTAAGCAGTAAACCTCAAAAAAATCACCTTTAATATCAGTACTTGTGCGGTATAAAAACTCCCCTTCTCCTACAAACTTTACAAGATTTGAAGAAAGTTCAGAAATTATAATATCAATTTCTCCCGTTTTCTGCTGGCTGAAGCCATTAGCAACGCAAAGGTTATGTATTTCACGTTTTACAAAAGACACATAGCTTTTATCCTCTACCTTATAACTGTAAAACACATTATCCATTCTTCCACTTAATTATTGTAACCGTTGTGCCTTGCCCGACCGCAGATTGTATGTTAAATTCATTTACTAGCCTTTTTGTTCCCGGAAGGCCTAACCCAAGACTTTTACCACTGCTATACCCGTCTCTCATTGCCAAATCAATATCAGCGATACCTGGGCCTTTATCACTAAAGACTAAACGAATACCATTTTCTCGACCGTTATTAACCGACTCTATACTTACTGCACCACCACCACCATATTTCAAGAGATTACGTGCAAGTTCGCTTGCAGCAGTTATAAGCTTAGTTTGATTCAAAATACCCATACCAATCTTTACCGCAGCATCTTTTACTTTATTGCGGAAAGGTATTACATCCTGCTCTCGGACAACAACAAATTCTTCTCTATTCTGTATCGTCGTAGTAGTCATCATCATCGCTTTGGTTGTCACTTAATTCTATCTTAGAACGCAATAGGTCCATCCCTTTTTCTACATTAAGTGCCGTCGATACCCCCGTTAGGGTTAATCCTAATTCAACCAAAGTAATAGCAACCGCAGGCTGCATCCCTACGATTACTGATTCTGCGCCCATGATTTTAGACATCATACCGATATTTCCTAATATTCTCCCCATGAAGGAGTCTATAATGGAAACGGAAGAAATATCTATTAATACGCCTTTTGATTCGTATTTTTTAACGGAATTCACAAGGTCTGTCTCCAGATTCTCTGCCAGTTGGTCATACAAGTCTACCTGTATTGTTACCAACAAAAAATCGCCCATTTTTAAAATAGGAATTCTCTCCATAATGTTTATACTCGGCTAATTATTTCTTTTTGATAACTTGAATTTGCAGCATATTGAACGCTGTTTTGAGCGCACTGGCAAGGGTTGATTTGGTAATAATACCAGAAAGGTCTATCCCTAGATGTACTACTATTTGGGCAATCTCAGGTCTAATGCCACTAATGATGCATTCTGCCCCTAAAAGACGTGTAGCACTCACGGTTTTTATAAGGTGTTGTGCCACAAGTGTATCTACTGCTGGAACACCAGAAATGTCAAGAATAGCTATCGTACTGCCTGTTTCTACAATTTGTTGTAAAAGACTTTCCATTACAACTTGTGTTCTTGCACTATCAAGCGTACCGATAATCGGTAGCGCAACAATTCCGTCCCAAACCTTGATAACAGGCGTAGAAATCTCTGTTATTTCATCCGTTTGTCTTGATATTATGTCTTCACGCCCTTTAATAAACCCCTCAAAAGTTAACACACTCATGTTATCAACAATCTTACTAATTTTAAGGCTATCAGCGTAAAGTTTTGCAGGATCTGTAACGTTGTTGTACAGTACTTCTAAAAGGGCTTCTTTGAAGGTAAAAAGGTAAAAGCCAGTTTCTCTAGAGGTGTAACCTTGCTTGGCACGAGAAACAGATATGCCCATAAGCACTTCATTTACTTTATCAAACCCGCTGGCATTTTTGTCCTCAAGTGTGGTAGTATTTAATGCGCCTAGGAATGAGTCTACAAGTTCTTTAGAATCTTTAAGCTGATCATCTACATTAAAATATCCTTCTTCTTCTTTTTGCTTTGCTACCCATGCATTGATGATAGCGTCCCTGTTACTCTTTAAAATCTCGATTGTTGGTTTGTCCATTATGCTTTTTTGCTAATTGTAAAAGGTTTACTAACAAATATAGAAAATTTGACTGTGAGAATACACAGAAGTTAACTTTTTAAAATTTTGGTTAGGCTTAATGACTGCATATCATGCAATATCATCGGAAATTAAAAAATATTGTAATAAATCTTAACAGGTTATCAATGTTTTAAAGCAACGATTTAAGAAATATTTAATTGTTATAAAATGATAATCTACAGATTATTTAAAAAACTTGATATTAATCCTAAATATAGACATAAAATAACGCCATTGAAAGCCAATAGCGTTATTTGTCTTTTTGTGGAGAGTATGGGATTCCCATTTTTTTGACCTATACCCTCTAATTGCGTGCAAGTTAGCTTCTTTTTGCTTAAAATATCAATAATATCAATGCTTTTCTTCTTCATTTCTATCAATTTTTCTATCAACTTTTATTAGTATTCAATCCCTGAATTAGGTCATCTTTTAATTTTATTATTTGGTCTTTTGATTTAATTATCTCGTCCTTAGAGCTTAAAAGAGCCTTTAATCCTTCAATTTCCTTCAAATAGTGGTTGACATCTTGAGCAGTCAATGACTTGTTTTCAGGCAACATTTTGCTCCTCTTAAATTCAGGAGGTCGACCTCCTACCGATGATTTTATTTTTGCATACTGCCCTGACTCCTCACTCACATTAAGTTCATCTATCTCATCCAGACTTGAAATTAGCTTAAAATTTACGCCCAAAATAGGCTCTACTTTTCTGATAATTGACGTACTAATGTCTTTTTTTGCCAAAATATCTGACATGTGTGTTGGTGTAGTTTTGTAAATATTTGCGAAGTCTTTTATTGCAAATCCTTGATTTACAATAGCTTTCTTCAAAAATTCACCGATGTGATTTTGCATAAAAAATATTTTTAAAAATTATTGCGGAATAAGTTTTGAATTATACTGGTAAATACATAATTTCGTATGTGTTAAAAAATACATTATTACGTATTTTTTTATGCATTATTAAAATGAAAACATACTTAATACGTATGAAATTAACACATATTTCAACTAATCATGAAAAAAAAGAAAGAAAATTATCAAACGGTAGGTCAACGCATTATTAATGCTCTCAATAATGTGCCAATTGGGGTAAATATTGAGTTTAAGCGTGAATTAAAAGCTAGAAGTGCGCATCAATTCAGGTTTGCCCTCAAAGAAAGCTATGACAAAGATGATACACCTTATTTCTTAATAGAAATGTGCATAAAGCTATTAAATATGGATTTCACAGAATTCAAACCGCAAAAATTAATACGCAAAAACGATGATTTTGCCGCTAAACTTGGACTTGTTAAGCATAAATCAACTACATTTAAATTAAACTAACATAAAATGAAAGCACTGATTTGTAATTGCTCATCTGGAGTGTATAGTCATCTAGTAGGAGCTATTGTTAATGTTTCCTATTTCAATAGCACCAAGCTAATGTTAGCAGGACAGGAATCTAAAAATATTATGCTTTTCAATAAAGCTGATATTATTATACTAGAAGACTAATGGACGAAAGGATACACTTTAATCCGCCTCGCTTATTGAGGTCGGTTAAAACATTCACATTACTGGAGATAAACAAATGGATTTCCTCATGTGAATATCTGCAACATAATGGTATTAACGATAACCACTATCAATCTACCATTCAAACCTTACTTACCGAATTGAAAGTAGCTAAACAGCAACTAGAGAATGTCTCAACAAACCTTTTTCCAACAACAATTTTACCAAACAGGCCTAACTGACGAAGAAAACACTTTAAGGGTGTCTCGTACCGAAGATTCTGACACGGTCACTGAAATTCAACTTTATTCAGAGGATAGGAAAAAGGACAGTAATGACGAAGCTGATGTAAGAATACTGTTTCCGAATTTGTACGGAGGGATGTACACTTATGAAACATCAAGGAAGGACAACCCCGAAGAATGGTTTTCAAGAACACGCTTGGTAGTACCTAAAAAAATGGATGATGGGAGATGGTTGAAATATAAATCACCCAAGGATTCAGGCATTTTCCCTTTTTTCAACAAGAAGATAATTGAAGCATATCAGTTAGCAATCAGTGAGACTGAAAAGGCGAAAGAAGGCTTTATTGATATGTTGTACATCACTGAAGGCGAGAAAAAAGCAAGTAGCATTTGTGCGATGGGCTTGTATGCTGTAGGTATCACTGGAATAACCCTTTGGCGTAAACAAAAAGGTGTTGAAGCCTTACACCATGACATTGAAGAATTGATGTTGAAGTGTAAAGTGAAAACCCTTGTATTCCTAAAAGATGCTGATGCTGTTTCGATAAATTATGACTCTAAAGGGGATTTGTCACACCGACCATATCTTTTTTATTCGAACATTTTAAAGTTTGGAGAAGCGACTTCTTACATGATTGATTCAGACCGATACGAGCTTAAAAAAGTAGTGTATGGTCATATCGAAAAGGGCTTAATGGATAAAGCCAAAGGTGTTGATGATTTGATTAATCTTAATCGTGTAGATGAAATTGAAGAGGATAAATACGAAGCTCTTTCAAAAATCGAACAAGATAGATATACCAAATCTCGAAAAAAGTATCTGGAACATCTTAATGATGTTAGACAGGACTTAACTGATTTAAGTATCATCGGCAAATACTTTAGATTTTTCGACCTAAATCATCAACAAGGGCAAAAGAATTTAGTACGTGCATTCGGGTTATCCGATTCAAAAAACTTTCACGCCACTTACGCTGAAACGATTGGCAACAAACCGTTCATATTTAAGCGAAGACAGTATCAGTTTGATGGAGGAGAAGTTGTATTTATGAAACACCATGATACGGACTTCTTTTGTTATGTACATGACCAGCTTTTCAAAAAAGTAGTATTGATTGATGCCAAAGGTAAAAAATCTTATGAGTATCAAAAAATCAAAGAAACATTCGTAAAGCAGGTGTACAAAGCTTATCCAAACTTTTTAGAGAGCGTTCCTAAATATGAATCCTTTTGTATTAAACCTGACAATACAGAGAATTTCAGGCAAAACATAGAGAATGCCTTTAATCTGTATATGCCGATGCTTCATACTCCCAAAAAGGGACAATGGGAAGCAACTTATAAGTTTTTAAAGCATTTGTTTAGAGGCAAATCCAATATAATGTTTCATGAAAATGGCAATTGGGAGGAGAATTTTGAAGAAGGTGACCCGTTTGCGTTAATGATTGATTGGGTGACAATACTAATCCAAAATCCACTAGAAAAGCTACCAGTACCTTGCCTTTACAGTAAAGAGAACGGTACGGGTAAATCAACTTTTATGAACTTGATAGAGGAGATTTTGGGAGAAAATGCCACGGTGCTTGGTAATGAAGAATTTCAATCACCTTTTAACTCCCACTACATTACAAAGGCATTTATTGGGTTGGATGAGGCTATGATTGAGAAGGACGTAGAGAAGGAACGGCTTAAGAAAATGGTTACGGCTAAAAAGGGACATCTAAGCTATAAAGGTAAAGATTCTATTAAGATTGATTTTTTCGCAAAGTTCTGTTTTTGTACAAACAAAAAGAACTTCATGAAAGTCGAAATGGAAGAATCCAGATGGTACGTGGTGAAGGTGTTACCTTATGAAAAGTCTGAACAAGTACCGAATATCCTAGATGATTTTTTAGTGCCTGAAATTCCATATTTTTTGTACTACCTGAGAAATAGAAAGATTTTTCATAAAAAGGTATCAAGGACTTGGTTTGACGAGAAATACTATGTGACTGAGCAATTCTTAGAGGTTGTCCAAGAAACTAAATCGTATGTTCAGCGAACTATCGAAGAATACATTTTCGAGAAATTCGATACCACAGGTCTTTCTACAATTCGCCTGACACTTGATTTCATTCACGAACAGTTGAACTCAAGATACAAGCTTGATAAAAAGCTTATCAAGGACTTCCTGAAGGAGAATAAGAAGTTAGAGCCATCAAAGAAAACAGAATATGTAAAGATGCCAGTAGGACTAGATGATGACGAAGAAAATCCGAAAATCATATTTAAGTCAAAAACAGGCAAACCTTATGTATTTCATTTTGAAGATTGGATGACACCTCAACAACAAAAAGACTTTTTAGCCCATGACCCAATCATTGATGAGATTTTAAGGAATTCAGGAATGTACGTACATCCCAAGAAGATAGAACAACAACCGATTCCATTTGAGCCGACCAGTGAGCCTGTACAAACAACACAACCGATTAAAGCTAATACGCAAATTGTAAAGCCGAAAGAGGTTGAGAAAGACGAATTATTTACAAACCCAGTAAAAGACATACCCTTTTAAAACAAGTCATGAAAGCAACAAAAAAAGAACTTCTAAGATTAGGCAAACTATTAAGAGATGATTTCAGGAGTGGCGAATTAACAGGCTCATTTGCTGATAGAATGGAGCAAATTGTTTTGGGCTATGAAAACTCATACAAAGCTCAAAACGGAGAAATTGGGATAACGTCAATGGGAAGGAATCTAGCACTATGGAGAGAGATTCGCCCTTGATATGAATAACCCACCAGTCGCACCAATTGATGTACTAGAAGGGAGTTTTTGGTACAACAAAACAGAAGACAAAGTAAGGGTATTTAATGTCATACGACGTTGGTACAATTCGGACAACACTTTAACCTTTGAAATTGCCGAACTGCATGAAAAGGGAACTAGAATACTTGAAGTTTTTGCAAAGGATTTTATAGAGAATGCCAAAAACGGCAAAATGATTTGCTTAAAAAATTTAATAGAACTATCTAATCAATTAATCAAATCCAATGAACCAACTAGCCACACCAGTTCTACAACCGAGAACTGATATGTTATTTACCCTATCTGAACACCTATTGAAGGGCAAATTAGGACATGAGAAGTTTAACTTCTATTTCTACAATTCGTTTCAGAGAGAATCTTTTTTTGGCAAGCAACCATCCGAAAAATGTGGTTCTTATGGCTGTGGAATTGGCGAGTTACCGATTTTATATCCAGAACAGTTTCATTTCAGAGGCAATAGAGTACTAGACAAACAAGATGAAGAAGTTCAAAAAAAGCTAGACGTTACTTTTAATTTAACTAACGATGAATCCGAAAGACTGTACAAAATATTCCATGATTTTTCAGTGTATCGTGATGTATGTCCAGATAATATCATTACGAAAGAAATGGTGGCTCACAAGCTTTTTGAATTTGCCACGGAACTAGAATCTAAATATGAGATAGGATAATGGCAGAGATTCAAGACCCATTTCTCAATATCTCAAAACTAATTGTAGAAATAAGGAAGAGTAAGAGTATAACTCAAGCTGATATTGCTAGAGCTTTAAATATGGACAATTCTCAATACGCAAAAATCGAAAAGAGAGGCAGTAAGTTAAGGCTGGAGCAATTAATGGAAATAGCAAAAGCATTGGGAGTTCCTCTTCCTGAAATACTAGAAATAAAATCACCTGTTACCTTCATGACCATGAATATATCAGTTAATGCTAAGACTATAAGAGAAAGTAAAAGACTCTCTCAAGCTGAAGTTGCTAGACGGATGGATATCGCTCCAGAATTCTATTTTAGATTAGAAAAACGTGAAAAGAAAGTAAGCTTAGAACAGGTTGAAGCCTTAGCTAAGGCATTGGAAGTTTCGGTGGCTGAATTACTAGGAATAAACAATCCAGAACCTATTCCCATTGAAGGCAAGAATAATCAAATTGCCCTTGATTTTGCAATGCAATACTTAGCTCACACAAATAAACTTGAAGGAGAATTGCTTTTTGATAAAGTGACCATATTTAAAACTGCTGAAATATTTAAAAAATTGCTAAACAGCCTATGACAGAAGTATCAGAATTTTCAAGGCGAGAGTTGGAAGAACTTGACCCTATTTTCGACAAATCACGTAAGGCTGACAATAACCGTGCAAAGAACTATCAGCTATGCGTCGTACTTCGTAACCACTGTGACCGCAAGCAAATTGATATGTACGAATACCTTCGTTTCAAAGCACGGCAGGAAATTCAACTAGAACAGGCGAAGCTAGAAGAACCACGGCCATGTATTGTTTGTGGAAATGCCTTATCAGGGAAACAGGAGAAATACTGTACACCAAAATGCAAAAACCAGTACTACGAAACCAAGAAGAAAGAAAATCAATAAAACCATGATGATAGTATCAATTCAACAAGTAATTAAAGAAATTTTTATCGGAACGGGTATGGATTCAATTGCTGAAAATCAAACGGTTCAACTTATCCATATTATTGACGATGAAGACACATCAAATATAGAGAAGTCAGCATCAATTATGGAGGTACTTGGATTAAGAGGCTCAAACAATTAAAAAGCCTTACTAGAAACACTTGACTTTTATACATTTTGAATGAATGAAAAAACTAAGGAAGTTTAATGGTAGAGGTCACGGCAACTATAAAGGCATGACGATTTATGTTCCGGCATTCTCAATCAAGCAAGCATCTGAATTGGTTAATCAAGCTTGTTATGGCAATGACAGACCAAAAATGATTGATGTGGGCGAAATTAATCATTATCACAATCACGATTTATGGGGTGACGAAATGGAAGGAATAGAGCCTACAGAACCTTGCGTTTACGTATCAAAATTACAGGAAAGTGGAAATACTGAGAAGGTTATTTAATTCCTTTCAGTACTAGTTTTTACTAATTACAATTTAATCAAATTTCAAACAATATCATCATGTACTATATCACAAAAAAAGACAGCGAAACAGGTAAAAAGTTTCAACAAGTATTAGCAATTAAAGACAAGGCTCAAGACAGCCAACACGAAATAGCACTAAAGTATGGTTTTGAACAATGGCGACCAAGTACATGGGCGGTATTTGGTGGCATTTCATCATGTATATTTAAGGAAAAACCGTCAGGTAAAGGGTGGAAAAAGCTTAAAGATACCACCAACGAATATATGCCAGACAACCGTACAACGATTGGCAAAGCTATCAAGGCAGAAATTGACGAGATGCCAATGGTATCACATGAAGAGTTGAACATGGTTATTAATTTTGATTACTTTACAGGACACATTGGGTTTGGTTGGACACATGATGAATACTTTGGGTTTTCGACTAATGAGAAATGGAAAGTCGAAATACCATCCGATTGCGAAGAAGTTACTTTAACACGATACAGAGAGCTTTTCCCAACTATTGAATAAGCATCAAGTTATCGAACAATATTCATTTCTTGCTAAACTATTAAAAACCTTAAGAGCCTCCAACCTCTTGGGGTTTTTCTTTGCCTTTTGAATAGACGTATATATATAAAGGTTCGTATTTTTACCTAAAATCTTACTTTTTATATTTTTTTATTTATCAAAATGGTAAGAATAGTAATAAAAGTAATTTTAAGTTTTTAACTTATTGATTTTCAGCATTTTAATTTTAAAAAAACAAAATCTTACTTTTTTTTAATCAAATTTTTAAAAGTAAGAATAGTAATTAATGGATTTTAAAGCCTTTTTCTTCCCTCCTAACCCTTCGTTTTGCTCATTTTAACAAAATATAGTTATTATTTAAAATATTTTGCGTAATAATGTAAAATACATTAAATTGCCCTTAAATAACATTTAAGCACGATATTGATGAATCTTAATCAAGAAACCACTACGGAAAACACTGAAATTCCGAATAAACTTCCGCAAAATCCAGAATTGGTCAGTAAAATGGGCGATTTTGAGAAAGCAATCAGTAGTGTAGCAAACGAAACTCCTCCAGTTGTAGCATTACCTGTAGAAACTCTTAATAATATGCCCTCTATTGGGGGGCTTGATGTTGGTCAATCTGTATTTGAATCAAGCAAATTAAGTGAAACTGTTTTAAACGGGTCAGAGCCAGTTTTAAACGAAGGTGATGGGGTTTTAAATCCGCCAACGCCAGTTTTAAACTCTTTAATACCAGTTTTAAATGAATCAGAGTCAGTTTTAAACGGAGGTGATACTGTTTTAAATCCGCCAGCTAAATTTGCAGATTTACCACTTGAAAAGGAACACATTGAGCCTCTTAAACCACAACTATTAAAAATTATACAATATGTGAAGGCACAACCAGTGAAATCTGAGAAGGTAGTTTTAAAGCCTGTCGGGATTGATAAAGCCCTCTTTAATGACCTTGTTGTTATTACCAAATTAGGAGGCATCCCAATTAGCCGATATTGCTCCGAAGTCTTGCGTCATCATGAGGATGTTTTAGGGCTTCAACTCATGAAAAATGAGTTATCAGAATTAAAACAGCGTTACAACGAAGCTGTAAACGAAAATTTAAGGCTTTCGATGGACAAAAAGTCTGTTGAAGATTCTGAAAAGCTACTGGTTAATATTTCGCAATCTCATCTTGATTCAAAAGAAAGTTTACAAGTAACCCTTGAGGAAAAACAGAGAGAACTAGACAAGGCAAATGCCACTATATCAAGTCTTAGAAAAGGCATTGAAAGTGTTTCCGAATCGGTTCAAGAGAGTTACAAAGACTATATTGTTAATATCCTTCCAGAAACCCTTTCGTGTGCTTTAAAGGATACCTATGATGAAATTATCTCAATTGTAAAAAGTCATAAGTTACCAAAAGACTTTGATACCGTTGAGATGTTCTTTCAAGAACGTTACCAACGCCACATGGAATTAATCACTAAACAGCAAGAAATTAAAAAGCTTGCAAAATCAAAAAGCAATGAAGCATAAGTATGTAGTTTGTATCTCTAGTGATACGCAATTGAATCAATCAATTCTTGACGAATTAGCATTGTCTCAGAATGTAATTTTTGTGGAAAAAGTTTATTCCGAAATAGAATCCACTAGCGAGTTTGAAAAAGCTTGGCAGAACGGAACAGAAGCTATTACTGAACGTGAAGCTTACTATAACGACCTTAATAAAGTCTTTATGGGAATGATTACGCTTTTACAAAAACAAGGTGTTGTAACTGCTGATGGTCAAATCCACCTTGAGGAATACACAACGGCATCTATTGTTCACTTCGCAACAAAAATAGTTAAGCTTGGCATTAAGGCTTTAAATGATAATGCACAGAAAATCAATAATGAGGTTAAGGAAGCTAAAGAATGCCTTAAAAAAGGCAAAACACCTGAAGGCAACCTCTTAACGCCTGAAGGTCTTGCTCATTATCAAGATGTACTTGATAAGCATCCTGATAAACCTTTTAAAATTGGTGCTGCATTACAAGTTTCAATTGAAATGTTACTTTCTGCTTTGAATAATGCTTTTGACGATGGAGGAAAGGCTATTGATTTTGATTTGCAGCAGGTTCATGATGATATGGCTCCATTAGGCGATATTATGGCTAAATGGTGTTCTAAAGCTGCTTTCGGTTCTCCAGTAGTAATAAATTTTCTTAGAGATGCCAATCTACTAACTGAGGACGATTTGGCGAAATTAGCAACGAATGAATAATGATTTCAACTTGTCAATAGCCGAAAGGATTAAAGATTCGGCTATTGACAAGGCAATTGAGCTAGGGCGTGATACTGTAGAAAGTATAGTGTCACCCATCTATCAATTGCCCAAAAAGGTAGTACCACCGCCAATCGTAGATGATGACGAAGAAGGTCATTATACTTCTTTTGATGAAACGCCTAATCTATTGCCTCCATCTCCTGTAGCTGAAAATACTAAACGTTCAGATGATGAACTAGAACACAGGGCAAAGAATAAATCTAAGATGTGGTCAGAGTTGTTGTCCATCATCCAGATGGCTTCAAAAATGGGTGTGGCTTTTGCATATTTGAACAAAGGAGATAAAGCCTACTTGAATCACTGGAATGCTGAAATTGAGAAGGCTGAAACAGAAGGTTCAAATTTAGCTCTACCGACCAAGTATTATGCTGTTAAAGCTCGTGTAGATGAATTTGAATCTGAAATGTTGAACCTTCAATTAGATGTAGTTGAAGATGATATTACAGAGATGTTATATGAATCTTTCCTCTATGATTTTCAGCAAAAAAACAAGGATAATCAGGTAACACCTTTAAGCCCTTGGGAAGCGTTAGGACAGGCTGCAATCATCATCCTTGGCACTACAGCAAAGCTTTTAATTATTAAAACAGTACTTAAAATTATATCTCAGAAAAATGCTTAATATATATCGCTTCATGTTAATACCAGAACGGGATGCCGTAAACATAACGATGATTGGGGACATGAAAACGGGCAAAACGACCGTGGTAAAGCATTTTTATTGAGACGATGGTAAAGTGCCAAGGAAAACCTGTTTTACTGCTTGACACGGGTCGTCAACAAGACTATGATGACATTAAAGCTATCAAGCTTTCTGACATGAAGGCATGGGGTGAGAATAAGGATAGATTTCAAGAAAGAAATGAGATTGTTAAAGTTCAGATTAGTATTGACCCCGACAAGGCTCGTAACAAGCAAACGGCTGAATTTGATAAATTTTGCGTGTATGCCAACCTCTACCTTTTTAATTGCTGTGTTGTGATTGAGGATGCCCTTAGTTATATCTCTGTTAATCCTCCATCATCATACAAACAGTTGATTCGGAACAGTAGGAACAATGGTATAGACTTATTGCAGAATATGCACGCTCCTGCTGAAATACCGATTGTTTTGTACGATAATACCCAAGTGTTTTTTGTCAAACATACTCAATCAGAATTCCCAAATAAAGCTACAAGAGTAGCACCATTTGGGAAGATTAAGGATGCCTTGGTACGAATGAATGAAATTATTACTGCTCGTGACGATAATCCAAAGTTCTATCATTACGCAAGTATAGAATACATTGCCGACCCTGCGTTCAGGAAACAATATCAATCACTAAATCTTTCAACTCCTTTAGATAGTTTTTAATTATGACCACTGTAGATGTGTACCACGAAAAATTGAATGATTTAGTAAATGTTATCAATAAAATTCAATTACAACCTTTTATTAAAAGTGTTGAAATAATTGAAAATGGTAGTGTTTCACTTGATTTTATTCATCAAAAAACAATCCAAGTTCTCAGCACTGAAAATGCCTGCTACCTTCCTGCTCATGACTTTTTCCTTGAACATCTTGTTGAAGATGCTGAAAATCTAAATGCTTCAATGTTAGAGTATCTTGACCGAAGATTTGAGGCTCTCAATTTTAGGATGTGTTTAATGACAGAGTTGATGTCAGGTTTCCCAGTCGCTTATTTTATCACGATTAGTGATGGCATTGTTTTAGGATTTTTAGTTAAAATGGAGAGTGAATAATGGCATTAAGTTTCGAGAAAAAGTATTCACCATGTTCATTCGGAGACTTCGCTACTAAACTAAATGTGTCGAAGCAAACCTTCTATCTGTGGATTACAAGAGAGGATTGGCACACAATGATTGACTTGGGATACTTACCACATAAAAACCTCTTAGTTCCTGCTGTAGTGAAATACTTGTCAGATAAATTTTTATTAACAGGAGATGAAGAGACACAAAACGAGAAGAAGGCATCCTAAATGTCGTAAAAAAGAATTTACGACAAAAGGTGCTGCTCAAAGGGCTTTAAACGGTATTACGTCTGATGAACATCACAGAGATAAAACGCCATGTCGGTATTATTTCTGTGATGTTTGTTCGAACTATCATCTTACAACTGTAGCAGTATTTAATTCTGAATCTATTCATCTTAAATACATCAAAGAATGGCTACGATTAATCAAATAAAACTATTAATAAGTTGCAAAAAGTCTAATCAAACAATAACAAAGCCTCTATCATTAATTTGGTCGTGATAAAGGTGTATTTATTGACCATTAGACAAAATGAAGAAAATTGTATTTATTGGATTGGGAATCGCTGCACTTATTGGTGTCGTTGTGTTCTATTATTTAAAGTTTAAAAAGAAAAAGCCCACGGCTTTGGTTACTACTCAAGGTAGTCTGATAAGTATGGATGATATACAAGATGTTGTAGCGACCTATCCTGACTTCGTGTATTACCCTCCTGTTAATGTAGTTAACAATGTGGTTGATTATATCGTAGCTGATATTATCGTTCCTATCATGCAAAAGTTGAATCAAATCAACTTAGATTTTCTAGGGGATTTTGATATTCCTTTGCATCCAGTCACGAACGAGCCTGTTTTCTCAAATTTGTATGCTGGTCCCAATTTTAGACAACAAATAGGAAGTCCATTTAGAAAGGGTTATTCTAGTCTTGCACACGGTGTTATGATAGAAGGTGTTGAGATACAAATTAACAATAAGCAGGTGAATTTTATATCAACAATCCCTGCTAAGAAACGTGCAGTTTCTTATGCTGCTCAACCAAATTTAAAGCTTTACAGTGGTGCTACTGCTGCTGATATTTTAAGCGTTGATTATGCTGCTTATAATTATATCGGAGGTGAAATGTCTGGAAATATTGCTACATTTTTCCGTGGTTCAGCAACAAAAGCAGAAATTGGCAATGTGGATTTAGACATCGAAAATGGCATTTTCAACTTACCTGATACCGACCTTGCTAATCGGTTAGTAGCTTTGTACGAACAATTTAAAAGTGGTTGCGAAGCTTATACTAAAGTCACTTTGTTATATCAGGCTTTGCCTATTCAACATGTTGGATTTGGCGTACATAGGCATCATTATACTGACCAACCAACATCGTTCTGGACACAACCTGTGACGATGACCCAAAATGCTATTGATAAGCATTTGCCTACTGGTCTTGTGGGTAAAAGTTTGCATACTTTGCCCTACATTGAATGTCTTTTTGAATTTTATCCGAAATATGAATCAGGTTTGCCTGAAGGGGCAATATTGCTAAATATCGACAATACGCCTCTTAAAAACTTTGCAGGTGTTGATATTTCAGTTTTAAGTCACTTCGGCTTAGAAAGCCCTTCATATTTACACCCTGCTGCTCATATTGCAGCTGGTATTCAAGTGAATAAAAGGCATCTGAATGGCAAAACATTACGCCTTCAGACAAGCGTTTTTAATTTAGGAGGCAATGGCTATTATTATGGTCATGTCGCTGAAAATCAACCACGAAATACGTTATTAAAACAAAGTAATGATGGGATGGGTCGTTACGCTCTTCCTATTCGTATGGTTCAATACAATGCAATGATTGCGTTCTTCTCAGGTGCTAAATTTTATAACTGGGATGCTACTAACGTGATTGTTCCTATTAATCGCTCAGAAGGCGAATATGTTGCTCAAAACGAGAATGAAACAAGTAGGAAAGATTATACAGGAGTGGCGGCTCAACAAGCAGTGGTTAAAAGGCTTTGTTGGCAAAAACACGCTGTAGGCAATCGGTTGGTATCTGTGAGTGATTTAATTGATGAAACAGAGATTTATACCGACCAACGAACTAAAGTTAATTATCTCACTGTTCCGAATTTCTCAGTTCCAAAATACATAGATGGCTTGGACTGGAAAGAGTTTAAATTGTCCCCTGTACTCTCAATTGTCAATGAATCTAAAAGATTAGTCGCTATCCTACATTTTCAAGCCTTCAATTGCGAGCAAAGTGTCCTTGATTATCATTATGACGAAAATGGTTTTAGCTTTCAAAAAAGACTACAAACGCCTCCTGATACTATCAATGTTTCAATCTTTGAATTAAGGGAGGTAATGCAGTAAAATACCATCAATACAGAAGTCTAATTCTAAATAATAAACACCTCTATCATTTAATTTTGGTCATGTTAGAGGTTTATTTATTGACCAAATTAGACACATGAAAAAAGGATTATTTATTGCCATAGCTATTGCTTTAATAGGAGCTGTAGTCTATTTTATTTTGATGATTAAGAAGAACAATGCAAGTACAACTGCAAGTACTTCAGATGTTGCTGCTACAAATGAAACGAAAACTAAACCCACCACATTATTAGGTAAGGTTGCAGAGTTTTTTAATGTCAAATTGCCAACCTCTAATCCATCTGGAGGTAATACAAGTACAGGTAATAATGTTAATACTGGCTCAGGCACTAATACTAATTATAATACTGGTACTGCCACAGGAAGTGGAACAAACGTCCCTGTAATTTCGGGTGGTTCTGAACAGATTGTTGGATTCACGTACAATGGTGGACAATTGCTTTATAAAGTGTACAATGGACAATCGTTGCCCATTGGTGGTTATGCCTTTCTAGCAAACGGAACAGTGTTGTACACTGCTGGTCTCACTTATTCTTTTGAAGTGAATGAGTATGTAGATGTTGTAGTGCCTTCACAGGTTGAATATAACAGTGCAGGGGTTAATGTCAAATTAAAACTTGGTCGTTTCCAAGTTTCTGGAACATGGGTTGATGTGTATCAGCAAAACAAGAATGTTGACCTCTCAAATTATCCAAATGTAGTGGGTTTTTTGATAGATGGAGCTATGGTATACAGCTCATTGATTAATGAAGGGCAACCTAATGAGTATGCTATTTATTATTTGTAATGTTGAATAAATAACAAAGGTTGTATCATTATCAAAATACAACCTTTGCTTTTATTAGATGATTTAAATCTTTTACTTCAGGATTTAGTCAATCTTAAAGAATTTTCACTCCCAGAGTTTCAATACCTACACGGTTCGATTCAGACTATTCAATTTTGACAAGGTTAAATTCAATTCTCCTTAGTTTCAATGCCTACACTGTTCGATTCAGACCAAAAGAAAACAGTTACACCCGTACCCGCTAGCACGGTTTCAATACCTACACGGTTCGATTCAGACAATAATAGATCTCTTTTGTGGTGCAGGTGGTACAACCACGTTTCAATGCCTACACGGTTCGATTCAGACTGTAAATGACTACATCAAAGTAACTACAACTATAAAGTTTCAATGCCTACACGGTTCGATTCAGACAAGGTAAAAAGGTTCCTTTGAATAAACCAATGAGGTTTCAATGCCTACACGGTTCGATTCAGACAGTGAAGGGGAAATTGTTGATTTAGGAGTTTGGACGTTTCAATGCCTACACGGTTCGATTCAGACTCTGCATAATTATCAAAAGCTTTTGTGTCAACACTATCGTTTCAATGCCTACACGCTTCGATTCAGACCGTGTCAACTGCCTCGGTTATATGGCTCGCTTCTTCGTTTCAATGCCTACACGCTTCGATTCAGACGATATACAAAAAGAAAGATGGTACATTTTCTTGGAGTTTCAATGCCTACACGGTTCGATTCAGACGTGGGTATGACCAAGCAAAGGGTTTGGCTTCCAGAGTTTCAATGCCTACATGGTTCGATTCAGACGTATTTTGTACGACTATTACGGGCGCGCTATCCGTGTTTCAATGCCTACATGGTTCGATTCAGACCGTGCAGGTGGCATTGCCATCATTGCTGGAATTGTTATGTTTCAATGCCTACATGGTTCGATTCAGACAGTCATTTCAAATTCATATCTCTTTCTTGTGTCTTTTGTTTCAATGCCTACATGGTTCGATTCAGACAATAACGATGGCAGTAAAAAAACCAGTAACAGATATGTTTCAATGCCTACATGGTTCGATTCAGACATTTCAATGTTGCGAGACCGTTAAGCGGTTCTCAAGTTTCAATGCCTACATGGTTCGATTCAGACATAGCACGTTTTTATCGTGTCCCTTTGCATAAAATGTTTCAATGCCTACATGGTTCGATTCAGACGTGGAATTTTTGTTAAATCTTTTGCCGATTTGTATGTTTCAATGCCTACATGGTTCGATTCAGACAAGATATCATCATCGTTTTGAAGATGATATTGAAATAGTTTCAATGCCTACATGGTTCGATTCAGACCCTGTAACAGTCCCAACCGTTTCAACATCAGCTAAGGTTTCAATGCCTACATGGTTCGATTCAGACAGAAGCCCACACGCTTAGAAGTATTATCCATTGCTCGTTTCAATGCCTACATGGTTCGATTCAGACGAAAAGCAATTAGAGTTCTATTCTAAGCAAGAAAATGTTTCAATGCCTACATGGTTCGATTCAGACACCACAGTTTTAGAACTGAAACAAAAGACCACCCAAGAGTTTCAATGCCTACATGGTTCGATTCAGACTACAACATCAAGCTCACCTATTTTTGGATTACTACTGTTTCAATGCCTACATGGTTCGATTCAGACTGTCCCAAGCACAAGAAACGATAGAAGGTATTATAGTTCCAATGCCTACATGGTTCGATTCAGACTAAAATAAAGAAATGGCAACAACGGTCAGATTTTTGTTTCAATGCCTACATGGTTCGATTCAGACGTAATAAATGAAATCATAAGCTTTTAGAAAATTCACGTTTCAATGCCTACATGGTTCGAATCAGACTTCAGACGGCAATAATTACGAAAATTGCTTAGTTACTTGTTTCAATGCCTACATGGTTCGATTCAGACAGAATATCAAGTTAACAAATATATTATCGTTAACCGTGTTTCAATGCCTACATGGTTCGATTCAGACTGCTAGTTTTGAATTTATTAATTCAATTGCAGGGTTGTTTCAATGCCTACATGGTTCGATTCAGACTGTAAGAGAAGAGGCTAACAGACCCGACTATATAGCCGGTTTCAATGCCTACATGGTTCGATTCAGACTTTAACACTCGTTCCCTTTTTCATCAAAAGAACAAAGTTTCAATGCCTACATGGTTCGATTCAGACAAAAAACGAAAGTAGAATTGCCACCACTATAATGGTTTCAATGCCTACATGGTTCGATTCAGACTTCAAAAAACAAAGGCAGTAACGGAGGAAGAGAAAGGTTTCAATGCCTACATGGTTCGATTCAGACACTAGAACGAATTCTCACACCATTTGCAGTGATATAATAGTTTCAATGCCTACATGGTTCGATTCAGACGATAACGGGGTATGTTGAGGGGGTTGCGTATGACTTGTTTCAATGCCTACATGGTTCGATTCAGACAAAGCAAGATTGGTTTAAGAGAATTATGCTCGGAAGTTTCAATGCCTACATGGTTCGATTCAGACTCAGCAGATGCGAAGGTTAAAGTAATAGGCAACATGTTTCAATGCCTACATGGTTCGATTCAGACTTGTAAAGAGAAAGAGTATTAAAAATAGTTTTTTCAGTTTCAATGCCTACATGGTTCAATTCAGACACTTCGCGCAGTTCGGAAGTAAACCCACGGTTAAGTTTCAATGCCTACATGGTTCAATTCAGACCTATCAACACCCCTAACACTAAACCCGTTGTGATTTTGTTTCAATGCCTACATGGTTCGATTCAGACTGAACGGGTTCAAATCGTATGACGATACAGTAACAAAGTTTCAATGCCTACATGGTTCGATTCAGACTTTACAAAGCATGATACTGAAGACATTTCAGACAAGTTTCAATGCCTACATGGTTCGATTCAGACTATGCACATCAGGGCTTTTGTTTTATCCCACGAAAGTTTCAATGCCTACATGGTTCGATTCAGACGAGCCGTATAGCATCATCTAAAACGTATTATCCACGTTTCAATGCCTACATGGTTCGATTCAGACTCGCTACGGATAACCTTTCTTTTACATTGAAAAAAGACGTTTCAATGCCTACATGGTTCGATTCAGACACTTCATGGAATTCAAATTCCGCCTTTTTACCTACATGTTTCAATGCCTACATGATTCGATTCAGACAAAGCACAATTGGCGATGGACTTTACTGGTTACTTTTGTTTCAATGCCTACATGGTTCGATTCAGACTAGAAGCGACCATTAACGACCAAAAGAAAGCGTTATGTTTCAATGCCTACATGGTTCGATTCAGACACAAATAATTTCCCCTTCTGTACCTTCAATTTTGAGTTTCAATGCCTACATGGTTCGATTCAGACTAGATGGTACGGAAATCTATACCGACCAACGTACAAGTTTCAATGCCTACATGGTTCGATTCAGACGAATAGTAGCGATATGAAAAAGATTAATTTTGCTTAGTTTCAATGCCTACATGGTTCGATTCAGACTACCGTAAAACCTAAAACATATTTAGCGGGTAAATTAGTTTCAATGCCTACATGGTTCGATTCAGACCAAATATTGTAAATACTTATAAGTCAGGTACTGTTTGTTTCAATGCCTACATGGTTCGATTCAGACCTCGAAGGGTTCGACGACTGGACAGACCCCGCAAACGTTTCAATGCCTACATGGTTCGATTCAGACTGATGCGGTAAAGCATTCAGCAAGTGGTTTTGAAAAGTTTCAATGCCTACATGGTTCGATTCAGACATGAAGAAAGAATCAATGCTCTTTTTGATGCTACCGAGTTTCAATGCCTACATGGTTCGATTCAGACTTAAATAAATATCAGCCTCTTACGCTTTCAGTTGTTACGTTTCAATGCCTACATGGTTCGATTCAGACAACAAGGTAAACGTAAATCGTCAACGCTTAACGCTTGTTTCAATGCCTACATGGTTCGATTCAGACGATTGTAATTTCTCAACAGATGATTCAATATGTGAGTTTCAATGCCTACATGGTTCGATTCAGACAATATACCAGAGGGCATATATTATGCCAAGTTAAGCGAGTTTCAATGCCTACATGGTTCGATTCAGACTGTTTTTGATAATATTCAAACGTCGGTAATTAATGCGTTTCAATGCCTACATGGTTCGATTCAGACCTTCTGCTTCATCTTCGGGTGTAACCACTTTTACGGAGTTTCAATGCCTACATGGTTCGATTCAGACTGTAAAGTGTATCATTTTTAAATTTTATATATATGTTTCAATGCCTACATGGTTCGATTCAGACTACATTTACGGCTTAAAATCATTCCCCCCAAACGGGGTTTCAATGCCTACATGGTTCGATTCAGACAACAAGACCGTACAGATAAAGGCAGATTTTACGAGGGTTTCAATGCCTACATGGTTCGATTCAGACGTGGAAAGAAAATTCTACGAATACGGTTAGCCAATTGTTTCAATGCCTACATGGTTCGATTCAGACAACAAGACCGTACAGATAAAGGCAGATTTTACGAGGGTTTCAATGCCTACATGGTTCGATTCAGACGTGGAAACATACGGGGGTTTGTGCTGCTTATTTGGCGTTTCAATGCCTACATGGTTCGATTCAGACAGTTGGAGATGTACTTTCAATTTTAGGGGCTTATGCGTTTCAATGCCTACATGGTTCGATTCAGACATTGAAAAGTGTACTGAAAGTCTTATTAACCTCAAAAGTTTCAATGCCTACATGGTTCGATTCAGACACCAAATACGAAACGGTTAGGGGAATTAGCAACGAGTTTCAATGCCTACATGGTTCGATTCAGACAGCGTTACTATCGCAATCAGTACTATAATCTCAAAGTTTCAATGCCTACATGGTTCGATTCAGACGCCCAACGATAAATTTAAGCTCTATAATAAAAATGTTTCAATGCCTACACGGTTCGATTCAGACTAAACATATTCTCCGCATCAGCCATAATCTCAGCCAGTTTCAATGCCTACACGGTTCGATTCAGACTCGATAAGTTCTAAAATACTTTAAATCACATATCAGTTTCAATGCCTACACGGTTCGATTCAGACTGAACCCACCTGCTGGGACTGTTTTAGTTTATGTGAAGTTTCAATGCCTACACGGTTCGATTCAGACACAAAAAAGTTTCTAGCATCGTTCTGACGATTTTCGTTTCAATGCCTACACGGTTCGATTCAGACCATCTTACTAATTGCTGACCTCATCACGGGTATGAGTTTCAATGCCTACACGGTTCGATTCAGACCCTAAACGATTATGATATTACTGCTATCATTTCGTCGTTTCAATGCCTACACGGTTCGATTCAGACCCTAAACGATTATGATATTACTGCTATCATTTCGTCGTTTCAATGCCTACACGGTTCGATTCAGACAATGAAAAGTAAAACTGTTGATAGAAGTGATATTCGGTTTCAATGCCTACACGGTTCGATTCAGACAGAATAGCATTGAAATGAGATACGTGTACAATTCACGTTTCAATGCCTACACGGTTCGATTCAGACGCATAGTGGATGAAAAAGTACATAGTGTTTATGGAGATGTTTCAATGCCTACACGGTTCGATTCAGACAGAAAGCAGGAAGCTTTCAAGTTATCTGTTTACGCGTTTCAATGCCTACACGGTTCGATTCAGACGTTGCGAACAAAAAAACAACCTTAGAAAAAGGTTCGTTTCAATGCCTACACGGTTCGATTCAGACACCTCTTTAGAGAGATCATTTATCATTTTTTTACCATGTTTCAATGCCTACACGGTTCGATTCAGACTCCTGCAATGTTTCGCCCTGCTGTCATGTCTGCCATGTTTCAATGCCTACACGGTTCGATTCAGACGAACAACAGTATCAGTTTTATTTGAACCTATCCAAACGTTTCAATGCCTACACGGTTCGATTCAGACATAGCATACGGTCTTTAGTTTCCTTTCGTTCCAACAGTTTCAATGCCTACACGGTTCGATTCAGACTTTTATCAAGCACGTTAACCCCCTCCGTGTCTAGGTTGTTTCAATGCCTACACGGTTCGATTCAGACTAGATATTATAGATTGCCGCGACGAAATTATACAGTTTCAATGCCTACACGGTTCGATTCAGACAAAACGCCATCCTAGCCAGACAAAAACGGCTAAAAGTTTCAATGCCTACACGGTTCGATTCAGACATTGTGGCTTATTATGAAGGGGAGAAACCTTGTTGTTTCAATGCCTACACGGTTCGATTCAGACGAAACATACGAATTTATTGATGAATGTTCAAAACACGTTTCAATGCCTACACGGTTCGATTCAGACATTACCTTCATCATCATTTAACTGCAAATCAAAATCTGTTTCAATGCCTACACGGTTCGATTCAGACACCATTTCCACCGCTTTGCACCTTTTTGATACCGTAGTTTCAATGCCTACACGGTTCGATTCAGACAACAGTTAAGTCTAGCGAAATGTATGATTATGAGGCTGTTTCAATGCCTACACGGTTCGATTCAGACGTAGTTTATGTGACTATAACTCTTTGACATTCAGGAGTTTCAATGCCTACACGGTTCGATTCAGACGAAGAGTTTTTCAGTAATGTAGAATTGCCGACTGAAGTTTCAATGCCTACACGGTTCGATTCAGACCAGCGGTAAAAACGTACAAAATAGCATGAAAAACTAGTTTCAATGCCTACACGGTTCGATTCAGACTGTAAAAACAATCCAGTCTTCAAGGTTGCTTGTGTGTTTCAATGCCTACACGGTTCGATTCAGACGCTGAGGCGAATCGTTCACTTTTGAAGAAATTGACGTTTCAATGCCTACACGGTTCGATTCAGACTTTGGGTTGAAATGTTTAGAAATAATTTAGTTAATGCGTTTCAATGCCTACACGGTTCGATTCAGACAGTTATAGCTATGTGAGTCGGGATTCAGATTGCACGTTTCAATGCCTACACGGTTCGATTCAGACGTTTATGAATCGCTAACCATGAAAACGATATAAACAGTTTCAATGCCTACACGGTTCGATTCAGACCCAGACACGTTTCGGCAATATTAAGTCCGTTTTACGTTTCAATGCCTACACGGTTCGATTCAGACATGATGATCTTGTAAATGTTTCGGCCGCACAAATGAGTTTCAATGCCTACACGGTTCGATTCAGACAGGCAAATAAAATAGTATTCTCAGAGAGAACTATCCGTTTCAATGCCTACACGGTTCGATTCAGACAGCATTCGCAACCATCATTTGTGCGGCCGAAACATTTCGTTTCAATGCCTACACGGTTCGATTCAGACTAGAAAGATTGACAGACAACTAACTATTCCAAGAATTGTTTCAATGCCTACACGGTTCGATTCAGACTGCATAAAAATTATTACAGTCAACTAGCGCTATCAGTTTCAATGCCTACACGGTTCGATTCAGACGAGAAGGTTCATGAAAGTGCCAAAAAAAGAGAGTTAAGTTTCAATGCCTACACGGTTCGATTCAGACATTAAGCCTTGCATGAAGCTGGTGAGATGTTCAAAACTGTTTCAATGCCTACACGGTTCGATTCAGACAAAAGCCTCATGTTCCCGATAGTCTTTACCTACATACGTTTCAATGCCTACACGGTTCGATTCAGACTTTACAGAAGTTAGCCCGTTTTGATTATAGTACTCGTTTCAATGCCTACACGGTTCGATTCAGACTGTTTGTTAATATCAAAAGTATTCGTATATTTGTAAGTTTCAATGCCTACACGGTTCGATTCAGACTCGTTACAAAAATGGCTATTTTAAGCAAATTGAAGGCTTTTTTGTAACTATTTTTTCAAAAAAAATCGTCGATATGGAGTAATATGAATTACCCCAGCCTTCGACGACATTTGATAATAAGTACTTTACTTAAATTAACAATATACAAGTTGTCTTTTTTATCAATATTTCAAGGAACGTTTAGGACACGACGACTTTTATTTAGTTCTCGTTCCTTCAGACTATATTCGTATAACCGCAACCCATTGCACAGAATCTGCCAAAACCGCCTAAATATCCTGCATTTAGGATGATACTTGGGGCGGTAACTTCAAATGTAAATTTGTCATAACCTATTACTTTCATTTCTTCCTTTTTTTTGCCCTCTTTTACAAGAAATCCACTTTTCTTAATATGTGCTGCCTCTGTTAGAAGTTTAAATTGCACCAAACTTTGAGCGGTGGAAGTATCTAACATCAAACCTCCATTTTCTTGTAGAGAACGATACCTGTCTATTAAATTAATGGCAAATATTTGTCCAAATCTGATGTCATCTGGTGAAATGTATTCACTCTTTGAATCTGAATCAAAAGCCATCACCATTGGCGATGAAGTCTCAAATTGTTTTGTAACAATGGTAAAGCCATCTTTTGATAAATCAGGTACAGCCAAAGTTTCGATTCTTTCTACAATGAAATCTGCTTGGTAAGTTTTGTTGTAAATACTTAGTGATTGAGATTGAAATACGCCTATAATAAAGTTTTTAGCAGCACTATCAATATAAAAGGAAACAACTAATTCAAGGTTATCGCTTGACAATTCTATACAATCATCACCTTGCTTGATTGGTACAATTTTGCCAAGTTTAAGTGAGGAAAATGTAAAGTGTTTAAAAGACTTTGTACTATCCGCTACATGATACCCCTCGTTATGTAGAAAATTAGCATAGGTACTATCAGCACGATACAAAAGCCCGTACATCCACGCCTGAATGGCATATTGGTAATTAAAAATAAGCTTTTGTCCATCTCTAACTGTACGAAGATGTAATTTGAAACGCATAGGTTTAATGTTGTTTTGGTTCATCAAAATAGCCATAGCCAGCGGCTGTTTTAGCACCGATGCCGTGGTTGGTGAGGGCATCTTGGAGCCAATCTTTAATCGTTTTATCTTTAAGCTTATTACTTTTACTATTCAGTTCCGATGAACCTATAAAGAAAATAAACGGGCTTTCCGTAACTGTTAAAAATGGAATAGGATTTGGTGATTGTGTATCAGTGGGTGGTTCAACTCCTTGATAATATTTAGGATAATGCACATTCATAATATCAGGTTCTAATCTTGGTTTTTCGTTGGGAAAAGAATCGAAAAATACCAACTTGCCAGCACTTGATTGACTCCCAAACCATTTTACGAAAGTATCATCATCTTTATCATGAAGGGCTGAATGCTCATCATTATTATACTCATTAAGAATAATCCAACTACGAACAACGCCCTTTATTGAACTTGCAGGAATGTATGGAAGACCATAAATATGGTGCAAGGTCATAGAGGTTTCATACACAGAATGCCCTCCGAGTCCTACTACTAAATGATAGCTTGGAATTAGTTTTAACTCAACAACATTTTCACCAAATAACACTTTCGCATTATTACGATGACGTTTGTTGAGGTCTGAAAACTTATTTTCTAATATGCCAAAGTTTTCTTTGATTTCAAACTTTCCAAGGATAACATTCTTTTTTTTGTCTTTACGCTCTTGAGCATTAAAAAATAAAAACTTATTTTCGCCTTTTTCATTTACTGTCCAGCGAGAAAACTTGTTCAATTTTAAATAAAAGTTGTCAATATCTTTATCATTAATTCTTATTTGCCTTACATCCGATGGTACTTTACAGTCTTTTAGAGAAAAGCTATCCTGAGGAAGTTTCGTTCTAGTTTTATTTTCCATGGACTCATTCACTGGCTCTTTAGCATTCATTGCTTCGTTAATCTGTGACTTAAAATCAAGAGAAGGACTTTTTACCACACTCTTTACCTCTTCTATGGGGATATACTTTTTATGATAGATATTTTCTCCATCTATTATTATGGACTGTCCCTTGAAATATTCACAAGGCATTCCATCTAAGGCTTGAATAGTAGGATTTACTTCTAAATCTGTTATTTTAATAATCTGCCCATCTGCTCGTTTGATACCAGCTACAAGTTTGCCGTTTTCATTTAGTATGATAAATATGCCTTTTTTCATGGTTCTTGAATTATTTCATCTCCTTCAATTAAACCTTCTGCAAATCGGCGAAGCCAATTAAATAATGCAAGTACTTCGTTGGTAACCGCACGATATTGACCGCTGTTTAATTGAATAACAACTTCTGATAGCTCTCCATTCTTATTGTCAATTAGATAATTATTATCTGAAGTTTTTAGCCAGTTATCAACTTGATTATAAATCAATGCCCAAGCATTTCCATCTTTTTTCTTTGACATAATAAATGCTAATGTTGCTCCTAAACCACTTGTTTTTACCATCATGGGAGTTTTTTTCACATAAGCTTTGTACTCTTTACCAAACTTCTCGTAATGTTCGCCAAGTTTTTTTTTAAAACCCTCTAACTGTTTGTCTTTGGAAGGATTGATTAAGAAATCATCTACAGTTTTGCTATTGATTAAATTATCTTTTAAATCTTTTTCAAATTTCTTTTTAAAAGAAGTTGCAAAAAGAAAAGCATTATTTGTTGTTTTATTATCGTTGTCGTATTTGAAATCTTTTAGTAGTAAAGCTTGATTAGCACATTTGTAAGCATAATCTGCTCTACCTTGTTCGATTCCATTAATTGCCTTAGCCATTATTTACCTCCTTTTCTGTTAGTAATGATTTTACAACTCGTACAATACCTTTGCCTAGTGTAGCATTGCCTCCAATTTGAATTACATCAGGCAGTGCCGTAGCAAAATAGTTCATAACATCATCGTCAGTTTGAAGAATCGCCTCTTTCTTCTTATCTTCTTTTAAAAACACTGGACTTGCCATGACCAAACTATACATGATACTCTCAGCAGGAAGAAACTCTTCGGTAAATAATGCACCTGATTGTACTGTACCAGTTTCATTATTAATTTTAGTCCTCGTGATTACTTCGGTACTTAGGTTGACAAAATCTTTAAAATCGTCATTTGACAAAATAACTATATCAGTTTTGAGTTTATCTTTCCAAAAGCCATCGGTAATTAGCTCAGAAAGCCATTCACCAAGTGCTTTATCGCCTACTTTAATATCATAAGGATCTTCAGTAGTGAAAGCATATTCCTCTAAGACAATTTTTTTACTACCAAGTTTCAGCGTAGTATTATCAAGTGCAAGACAATTATTAGAACTAGGTTCTTTAATAGAAAAATTAACTGTTATTCCTGTTAAAGACATATCACGCTTAAACTGGTCTAATACTTTATAGCAAGTAATCCATGCAAAGACACCTTTCACACTTTTTACAGGAAAAAGTAATAAACGAGCATCTGAAAAGCCTAACGCACCAGCGTGTGCATCACCATCTTCTGGACCAAAAGCTAAAGCAACACATTTTTTTTTATCATTAGCGTTATGCGTTTTTCCTTTGGTTGTAAAATTCATGTTGTTTTGTTCAACAGCTTCTCTAATAGCACCTTTAAAAGAAGAACCTTCAATTTTAGGGAAAGAAGTATGTCGTTCTCGTTGAATAGGTAAATCAACTATACCCAAATCTGAGCCACTTCCTGCATGCAAGGGTGTTTCACAGATAAAAAATAGGGGTTTGGCGTTTTTGTACATATTGTTGTTGGGCTTTTAACTAATTAGTTTTTTTATATTTCGAGATTATTCAAATAAGACTTTGATTATATCATTCTCATTCTTTGAAAGTCTATCTATTCCATAGTAATCTAAATCCGCTGTAATTGCAGAACGAATGGCAGATTTAATACTCTCAAGCTCAGGTCTTTTTAATTTTTTATCTTCAAAGTCTTTCAACTCGGATTCAATTAATGGAGTTATTAAAATTGGTTTTCCATAAATACCAGCCACCGAATAGGTTGAAAATTTAGTACTCTTAGACACATCCCCCTTCATATCTCCACTTTTACATTCAAATACAACGATTTTCCCTTTTTTAGTTAGTATTATTACATCGAACTCGTCTAAACTGGCTCTTCCTGTTGATTTTTGAATATTTGAATCCAAATATCGAGTTGAAGCACTAAACGATATATCCAAAATATACGGTTTTGCATATTTTAAAATTGAAAAAACAGTCATGTATTCAAGAATATCTCCAAAAGGATATGGCTTTGATATATCTATATATTTTTCACAAAAAGTTGAATACTGATACTTATTTAAAATTCCTTTCAGAATCATTTCAACTTCATTTTTTGCAAAATCTTTAGTTTTGTCTTTATTAGTTAAAACTAATTGTTTTCGTAATTCTTCGTTTTTAATATATTCACCTATTAAAGACTCAAATATTTGTCTATCATCATGCTTTACAAGCTTTTCAAAGCTTATAGTTCTTCCTTTACCATCTACTGAAACTTTAAACCCCATCAGTTTCAATGCCGTTTCTAACGTTGTTTCTTTAGGTAGTGAATACGGTATAAGTATTTCCTCGCTGGATGATTTGATTGATATTTGTCCAGTATTCCCTTCTAAATAAGCAACATAATGGTTTGGTTTATCTTTCACATATTCCAACACTGCTAACAAAAATGGACGTTGTCCTCCTGTTAAATTCCAAAAAACTTTTTTGTCTTTTAAAACTTTATCAAGAGCTTTTATTGTTTCAGATACTTTTAAGAATTCCTTTTGATTTATCTTAATTTCATCAAATGTAATGATGTTTTTGTCTAAAGTTTCCTGCAAATTCTCATCCCATTTTTTGTTTTCCTTAACTTTATCAGAAAGGTTTATGTCCTTGTAAAGCGTAACAGTATAAAAGTCCTTGAATTGAAACTCATCCATCACCAAAGGGATATAATTTACCATCTGATTAAGGGTAGAGGCACATACATAACTGTATTCACTAAAATCAAATGTTTCTTTTGCATTTAACTCATCTGTAATGCTCATAGGTTAATTTGATTTAAAAGGTAAAATTTGAAACTTCCCAAAGCCATTACAATTGGCAGTATTTTTAGCTATTAAAGATTTTATGTTATCAGCCAAATTGCTACTATTTCTTACTTTCTTGAAAAGATAAATTGACCCCGATGGAACAGCCTTTTTCATAGGTTTAGGTTCTTTTTTATTTACATCAAATCCTCCTATTGAGATATACTTACCTATCGAAGCACTGACTAATTCAAAATCATCTATCTTACTAAGTTCTTCTATTCCATCGCCGCTTTCCCAAAATGTGGGGCTTTGGATATATACTTTTAAATATTTTGCTTGCTCAATATCTGTTGATGGAATCGGTATTTTAGGTTGCTCAACCTTCTGAAACGAAGCTAATTTTCCTTCTCCGCCTAATTTGATAATACCATTGTCAAAAGTATGATTCGACTCATATTCAACTAAAAAGCCCCAATTTTCCATAAATTCAACCATTTCAACTTTATAGAATTGTTCGTTTACTGTTGTTCGTGAGGTTTTAGATAGTGCTATCCCAACCTTAGAGTATTTAGTACTAAAATCGTCTGGAGTATAAACACTTGTTCTGTAATTTTGCCTTGAAGTATATGATTCAAACAAATCTTCTACGTTGATAAAAAGGTTTTCTTCTCGTTCAGTACTGTTTATACTAGGTTTTACTAAGGTTGAAAATGGTACATTTGAATGGGCATTGTTAATATATCCTTCGGTAAAGAAATACTCCTTTTTATCATCTACAAACAAATCTAGTGGTGCATGAACGAGCGTTTTTTCTAAAACTGGGTTATGAAGGTAAACATGATGAATATGAAGCTTTTTGAGGTCTTTCTCCTCAATACAAAATTTTTGTAATCGTTCATCTCCACTATTGACACAAAGGCTTGTAAATAATGCACCCCAAATCACGGATGGGTGAGGAATAACCATAGAACTATCTACAAAAGCTTCTTCTCCTTTTCCAAAAGGTTTCCCAGCGCGAAAAAATAAGGTATCGAGTGGTTGAATAAATAAATATGATTTGTTCATGAGTTGCTTTATTTTAGTTCTCCTGCAATTTTTTCAGCCATTTTGACAAACGATGAAAAGTTATCTATTGAAGTTTCTAACGTTTTCCGATTAAAGCCTCGTAATAGAATTTTTTCAACCAATGGTTCATAGATTGACTTTTCAATATGTTTCCAGTCTGTGTTAGGACTTTTTGCACGTTTCATCAGGCGTTTTAGTTCTACCTTTAACATAGATACTTGTGCAGCAAAGGCAAATTCATCTGATAACTGTCCAATAATAGGAGTGCAGTTAATCACAAACTTGAATAGAAAAGTGGAGCTTATTTCTTTATTTTTAAAGGCTTCTGCTAAATAAAAAAGAAAGGTTAAATCATTATTCTTACAGTATGTTTCGCTAATGATTGACGAGCGATTCATAAAAGCTAATCCAGAGGCATTTTTATCATCAAAGTTTTTTTTAGCATTCGTTTGTAACCTTCTTACGTGATTCAGTACATCATTTAAAGGTGTTTTGTAATGTGCAATTACAATCCCAGCTGAAAAAGATAATGATTTATTTAATTGAGAAAACTGTTCGTTTAAAGGTGCGTTCACTTTCTTAACAAAAGCCTTTCGTAGTTCTTCGAGCGTAGTAGAAAGATTTTGGATATTAACAAACCCTAAAAAATCATCACCACCAGCATAAATAGTTTTGCCAGAACTATCAACTATTGCGGTAGCATCTTTAGCAAAGTCTATCAAACAATTAGATATTTTTTGATGAAACTCTTGCAATGAAATATCCTTAGATAGGTATTCTCCACTAAGCCATTGACCCATGCTATCACCATCAAATGAAATCAGAGCGTATTGACCAGAAGAAAATAAGTTTTTTATATTTTCAAATTCTTTTGTTACAAGTTCAAACTGTTTCTCGTTAGAGAAACGTTCTTTTTTTAAGTTTTCTTCAAAGAAAAATTCATCATCAAATTCTGTGAAATTACTTAGTTCAAATAGCTCAAATTCCTTGAAATGTTCTAAGCAGCACATCCCTAAAGTATCCTTTTGAAAAAGTTTTTTATACTCGAATATTTTATTTTGAACATTTGCTTGCTTACTTTCATGTAAAGTTGCTATACCAACAGTTGATGGAAAACTCTTAATATCATACATTCTTTTGAGAAAGCTAACCGCACTCAGCCCTTCATTTTTAGCTAACTTAGTACCTTCAAGTGTAATTGTAAAAGAATTCCATTTTGAGTTTAGATAATTGGAGTTAGTACCCTTTCCAAAAAACAACGCATTTCGTTCACCATCAAGACTACATTTACGCCCTTTTTCACCTTCTCCTTGATTAAACTGCTCAAATCGACGCAAATTTTTCATGCTGGCTAATTGCTGCTGTATATTTGAATAAGAAGTATTATAATCATCGTTCTTTATTTCTTCAAAAACCCAAAATACCTCTAAATGCTGTTCTATCTGCTGCTTAAAGTGGTTTATAAAAATATCCGTATCTACTAATTCGCTTAAATCACTCCAATCAGAAAATTTATATCCTTTTCCACATTTGTTTAAAATTTCCAAAGAGATTGAATGAAATTTATTCCTAACTTCTTTTTCTACCATCTTTCCATCATCTTTAGGATTTTCTGTTTCAACAACACATAAAAAACGATTTGGTACAGAATCTACCTCTATTTTACTTGGAAAAATAGATTGAATATTCTTTAAAGATTTTAGTCCTGTTAGAGCTAAAGTAGATAATATCCTACTCCCAGCATACAAGTCTTGTGTTTTTCTTGCTTGAGCAATAAATGATTGTACGGGGCCAATGGAGAAAAGGAAGAGGTGTTTGCTCATAATTGTTTAAGGGAATTGACAAAATCACTTTGATTGTTTGGTGTGTTTAGTCTTTTTTCGCTTGCTGTATTTAAAGTTGTTATAATGGGATAATATTTACAATTTTCATCCTTAATCACAGATACATAAATTGGTGAAGCAAATCGTTTTGAACCATCTACAAACCCCAACCAGTCGGATTTATAAGTGTGAGAAGATAGTCCTATTGCTTCCAATACTTCAAAATCAGTATCAAATGCTTTTCCTATCTGAACACTCGCAAAGTAACCAAAACTTGATAGCCCTTGAACTTCTTTTTTGGAGTTTAAAAAGTCTTTAATTTCCTCCAATGATGTAAAGGTTTTATCATCATCTATTTTGCGTATTAAAATACTACCAAAACCTCTTCTAACTCTTTTTCCTACACCACCAAATAGAAAAGTTACTTTTACAATATCTATTAAAGCTTCTTTTGTAATTTTTGTATTATTGTATTTTATTGTAAGTTTAAATATGTAATATTTGGCATCTCGCTGGATACTCTTTGAGCATTTATTTTTGTTAGGAGGTAATTTTGGCTCACAATGTATTCTACAGTAATCTTTTTTATGATGTGGAGTATTAGATATTTTTGTAATGTCCTCTTTTATAATATTAATCGGCAAAAGAATAACACTACTCCTCTTTTCTGTACTTCCAAATATCTCTCCCTCAATCTTTCTCATTTCATCAATGGGTAAATGTCCATTCATCGCTCGCCACCAAAAGCGTAAAGCTCCTTTTATTGAGGCAGGGCGGAGTTCGGGGGTTGTGCCATCTGCACCTGCTAGGAACATTGGCGTAATCACTTCACAAGTAAAGGTTATTGTTTGCATAATTAAATTTCAGATTTCATCCCTAATTTATCTTAAACGAGATGAGCTATTTTGTTAACTTAGATTTAAACAAAAAAAGCACACCTAAAAACTCTATTGCTCTTAGATATGCTTCGTCGAATTAACTATTTTTTATAACTATATTTTATTTCCAAAGTAGTATGGGTGATGACTATTTCTTTTCTCAAATAAAGATAATTAAAAATAAAGTTAAACTCAACTTCAAATACTCTTTCTATTCATGTTTTGGATTCTTTCATGTTTTGTTTGTTCTACCCTATCAACAAACTTTGCTATTGCTGCTTGGCTGAGGTTTGCTGTATCAATATTTATTGTAGCGGTAGGTGACTTAATTAAAATCATGCTTTTTTTGTATAATAAAATGCTCCTACTAATATTGCTATAAGCATAGCCCCAACTTCACCATTTCCTTGTAAAAAAAAGAATATTCCTACACAGATAGCAACTCCAATCATAAACCAGTTGTAATTCGTGTATGTTTGGCAAGAACTAATATGCTCCAACATAATACTTGTTGTTTCTTGTGAGGCTATCCCATTTGATTGCTGATAAATTCTATGACTCGTTAATACAACATTTTTATTGTCGGATTCTAATACAATTTTTTCGTTAGGGAATAGTGTCATTATCTTTATTTTCAACAAAAGTATATTCAAATATTAATATTATTTAGCGTAAAAACACCTGTTTTAAACAGTCCAACAAATTTTAGTTAAGGATTGATAATCAGAATTATACTTAATAAATAAATTTTAAACTTAAGATATGATATTAGAACACCTTCATAAATTGAATATAATGACCCTGACGTTATCCTCAACTTATGTAAGATAGTTGTTTTCAGATTTCTAGAAGGTGGGTAAATGTGTCGAGAAAACAAGTTTGTTAACCTCTCAAATTATCCAAATGCAGTGGTTTTTTTTATTGATGGAGCTAGAGTATATAGCTCAATGATTAATGAAGGGCAACCTAATGAGTATGCTATTTATTATCTGTAATGTTGAATAAATAACAAAGGTTGTATCATTATTAAAATACAACCTTTGCCTCCATTCTATTTTATGAAATATGACGAGTTTTCTGCTTCAGAATTTAGCTATTCGCTATAATGTCGTTTGTGTATGATTTTGTGGTAATCATTGCAAATGGTCGTAAATCATGGTTTTTATCTGAGCTGTTATTTGTTGGCTTTCTCTACATCTTTGTATAGATAGTTTTTCCATTTTTAACTTTTCAGAGTATTACTGCTTCCTCATTTCCTTTATCAGATAATTCCTTGCCTTTTTTCAATAAATCAAAATAGCTAAAGTTTCATTTATATTATTACTTACAATCCTAATTCGATGGATTTAATATTGAACAAGTTAATTTGTCCAATTTTAGCTTCATGTATAACAATTGTTAGTCTAGCAGGATGCTTAAATTTCATCTCACTTAATTTAAATGTCCATAGCATTATCTTTAATAAATCTTCGTCACTTATATTTTTGTGTTCTTTTATTCTTGTGATACCAGAACCAAACACAGGAACTGAAACAGATTTTTGAGCGTAAACCCGATTAACTCTATCCCAAAAATTAATCAAAAATTCTATGTATTCGGGCATTGTCAGAATTGCTTTATTATGCTCATCAAATTTAGAAAATGCAGTAAGAATGAATTCACCATGAACAAAAATTGTACTTAATTTGAATTGTACAGTTTTACCCCCAAATCTTCTATTAGCTTGATTATTAATTACATCTAATTCATCTGAATTTTCTACTATAAAATTATCAAGCTCCTGTATATTTCCTCTGAAAAATTTATTTATAAAAATACCATTAATTGATTTGTTAGAAATTATTTTGTCATCGACAATAGTATCAAAATACTCGTTAAATGAAATCGTTTTAAGACCGTCTTCAGAAAATAAATCTCCACATTTTATATTTACATTGCTCCCATCTATATCAATATCTATTTTCGTAAGCTTATTAGCTCTATCCCAAATAAATAAGTATATAATTATCAAAATAAAAAAAGATAGGTAACCAAAATATGTTAAATATTCTTTATGTTCTTCGGGTACAATATTAAAAAGTAGTATGAATGATAAAATACCAGATATTACTGAAAAATAAAGCCAGAATTTATTTAAGACACCTTTGTCAAAAAAGTTAACTTTCATTCGATTAGTTTTTATAAAAATAATCATCAGGATTAATTGTAGAATCAACTCTAAAATTAGCATTGTTTAGAGAATTGCGTATAACATCTTTGTTCATTGGAATATGTAATACAGGTACTTTTGATTTAGAATCTTTGAAAACTGGTAATTTATTCCATAAATTTTTTACAGTAGAGTTTAAATTATTTTTATTAAATGTAAGTAAGTCTTCCTTAGTATGTAAATCAGCGTAAATTACAATCACTGGTAGCAATAAAGTATTAATTCCATATTCAACTTCTTCTCGTAGCGCTCTTGAGTTCAAAGTATTCTCACTCAAAAATAGGATAATGTTTTTAGAATTTCTAAGTCTTTCTCTAAGTCGTGGTTTAAGGGTGGACTCCCAACCACTATCATCACGAACATTATAAGTTGTATCGTGTGCATTATTAAATGGAAAAGAACTATCTGAACCTTTCCATGCTTTGAGTATACTGTAATAACAAAAATCTTTAGTTGCATAAGCACCAAGAGATGATTCATTGAATGGCTCACTTACATAGAACGCACAATAATTATAAATTTTGCTCATAATTTATTTTGATTAATTGGTTATTAAATTTATGGATTGTTATGATACCATTGCTTTTAACGTTTCACGGCTTCGTGCAAGTTGATGATTTATAGAACAAAATATGCTTTTTAAATCATATAAATTAGCCTAAAAATACCTACAAATGATTAGTGAAAGGAGCCTTTTGACTGACCCAATTCAGCAACTATTGAATACAACATCTGGTAGGAGATCTATTTACTTTTTGTCTATTGAAGTAAATCTGTTAGTAAAATTTACGAAAATTAGTTCGCAAAATCTACCGTAATAGTAGCCTTCAAAATCCTCTAAGTCAATTTCAACTTTTTTAAATTTGAAAACTTGTACTTTTATTTTGTTATTAGTGTTATCCGCTGTCAATTTAATCACTCCTTTGTCACTCCATTGACCAATATGTTTTAAGTATTTTTCATTATCGTCTAAATGAATTATCCAAGTTTTAAGTTCACCATCTTCAATCATTTTTATGATGTCATTTATTAGTGAAGTTGGATTTAAGGAATTAAACTCTAATTTCATTTTGTTTAGGTATAGGATTAATAGTGAAATTATTATTTATAACACAGTTGAATAAAATGCTTGCACTAAATTCTGTTAACTGTAACAACAAAAATATACCTATAAAATCACATAATTTAGCGTAAAAATACCTGTTTTAATACCAAATAATAAGTTAAAATATATTAATTTAAAAAGTAGAGTTATATTCGAAAAATTAATATTAAACTCAAAAAAAACAATTAACACTTTAGTTAAAACCAAAAACAATAAATGCCATGACAAGACATCAAGTTTCATGTATTACAAAAAGAGGTAATCATTATAATGAACACGAAAGGATATCTCATATTGGAGGTGTCAACAATGATAGTACACGATGGAAGATTACTGAAGATGCTGCTATAGGCTATATAGAGAATAATACTTATGAGTTCTATGTAAACGTTAATGGAGTATCTGTGGATGTAATAGTCGCAGAATATCAGGGGAGAAAGTACTTGAAAACCAAAAATGATGGTTATAAGCCCAATAATTTATTGAATCTCCCTGAGTGTCCTTAAGAATAAGTTATACAATAAAAAAGCTCCTTTTAGGGAGTTTTTTTATTGTATAACTCTATAAGACTTACAAATATTTTATGTAAAATCTATTATTAATTTATAGTGTATTACTCAGCCTACTTCATTGGAAAATATTCCTTTTAATGGTTTTATCACAGTAATAATTCTTGTTTTTTTGTATATCATAGTGTAAAAACACCTGTTTTAATACGGAATAATAAGTTTTTACAGCACTTTACATTTTAGAGTATTACTTTTGTTTCTAAACTTTAAAAGACTACATTAAAATGAAAAAATCTACATTACTTTTTGCTCTATTGATTCTATTGCTCAATGCCTGCAAACAAGATGAGCCTGCTCCTAAGCCTGTTGCTAGTTTCAGCGTCACCTACAAGCCTGATGGCGTTGTTTCTTTTGATAATACATCAACAAGCGCTACTTCATATCAATGGACTTTTGGAGATGGTCAAACATCTACATTGCAGCATCCGTCTGTTAAGTATGCTTCCAATAGTACTTATAATGTAACCCTTACGGCTAAAAGCCAACACGGAGAGAATACTACTACTAAAACAGTAGATATAAGAACAATCTATGTGCCAACTACTGGCAATGTTATTTTCTGGTCAAGTTCATCATATAGTATTAAAATCTATGTGAATGGTCTATACAAAGGTACAAGTACAAAATATATAACAAATGGCGTTTCCCCTTCTTGTGGGTTAGATGGCTTTATTACCGTTAATCTACCACAAGGGGCATATAGCTTTACTGCTGAAGAAGATAGGTTGATTGGTGCTTCTAAATGGGCTGGTACTATTAATGTTGTTAATGGGAAGTGTAGTACTATGCAACTAACTAAATAGGATTATAAAATAAATAAGTAAATTTTATTTGTAAATGTAAAACTGAATTGTACATTTGCAATGCTCAATTTCTTTCAGACGGCTAAAGCCACCAAACATTTGTCGGCATTTTTTATGCCCTAATTTGTCATAAGGTACTGTTTATATAAAAAACGGTGTCGAAACTACCGTGATTGTTTGAACACAATCGTTCCCGTCTGGAGAATTGAGCAACGGCAAGTACGACACCGTTTTTTGTTGTATCCAATGCTTAAAGCACTAGCTCAATGTGTTTAAGCTCAACTTTCCAGACAAATGTCCTTAAAATCAACTCCCATTGCCAATAGCAATTCTGCTATCTGGGTTCACGACCCTGCTACCAACAAAACCATTGATGTTCAGCCACTGTTTGAACATCTAAATTTTTTCTCCAATAATCCACAGGAATACGCTGAAGAAGTGGATGAGGTTATGTATTATATGATGCAGGGGCTTAATCCTTCACTGAATGAAGAGGCAACACAAAAAGTGATTGAATTGCATTTCTTACTTAGGAAAATGCGTGATACCTATAGAGCCATGACGGTAAAAGCCTAATGTAATGAAAAAACGTTCTGAAAGTAGTTATCTACAAGGTGCAAGAACTCGTTTTATGAACCAACAAAAGGCATTTCAAGACTTTAAGAATGACCAACAAATGCTGGAAGCTCTTCAAAATGAATGTATCGTGTTACAAAGTAGAATTGATAGATATATGTTAATAAAGTTTGGATTAGTCAGACCTCTATAACTTTTTAGCCTTGCCAATTGGTAAGGCTTTTTTATTGTACTTTTTTGATAAATAGATATTTGTTAACATTAAATCGTAAAATAGTTATTTTAAAAAAGTAAGAATAAAAAGTAAGAAAGTTTTAAGCTAAATTGTATTGATTATCAACGTATTATATAACAATATTACTAATGTTACTAATCTTACCATTTTTTGAAGGCTTGAATTAATACACAACAATTATGCATCAAAAAACTGCGTTATTAAGTCAATAATGTACAAAAAGCACCTAAATGTTGCCAAAGTTGAATCTGTGTTGTTCTATTCTCTTACAAAAAAGTAAGAAAAAGTAATATTGTAAATTTTTAATAACATTTCGTTAAAAAATGAAGGGTATTGTATGCTTTTCGTTGCCCATCAATTCAGATTCGTTAAAACTTGCATTTTGCTAATTTTCCTTTAATTAGTTTTGAATCGAAACAAAAGCGTTTCAAATCTGGGCTATCATCAGGGAGGTTCGCCTTCCTGATTGATTTTTCTGCCCAACATTCATAAAAACAAAAAAGCCCTTTTTTGAAATGGAAACAGTAAGTAACAGAAAACCGATGTATATCGGTATTGCTATTGGTTTGGCGATAGGTCTTATCCTAGCTATTGTGTTGTATTTTGTGCAAGGTAGTAAAGCTGATAGAAAGCTTAGTAATGAACGTAAAAGCCTGAATGATTCATTTGACAAAAAACTAGATGAGTTACGGCAATATTTAATCAAAGACAAAGAAGAATAAGATGAGCATTTTTTCAGACATTTTCGGTGGAGCAGATTCCAATGCCCAAACTAATATCGCAGAGTTAAAGACGCAAGCTGAAATTGATATTGCAAAAATTGAAGCAAAAGCAGCAGCAGATTTGGCAGCCCAAAAGGCTAAATCTCAAAATTATGCAATCGTCGCTGTTGTTGCTATAATAGTAATTATCGTATTGGCTGTTGTTTTTACTTTTAAAGGGCGTCCTACTTATCAGTATGCTGTAGCCCCACAAAATCGTTTATATTAATTTAATCCGAAACAACTGAAAGCTCATGGAAGTAGCAACAATATTAACCAGTCTTGGCCCTATATCTGAATCAATAAGTAATATCCTTACTTCAGGTGATAAAGTACAAATTGCAAAGTATCAAGCAGAAGGGAAACAGGCGGAAATAGATTCTCTTATTGCACAAAAGCAAGCAATACTAGATGCCCAAGCAGAGCAAAATAAACTAAAAAGCAATAATACCATATACATTGTTCTTGCATTCATTGCTTTGGTTATTATTGTCCTTTTAGCATTTTTATTGACAAAAAAAGATAAAGGTTCTTCATTGCAACAACCTAATTATCAGTACCAACCTTTACAAAAACCAACCATGCCGACGAACTATGTACAATCAGCACCACCACCCAGACAATTACAGCCCATAGCCCCAAAGGCTTAGCATAGATAGATTAATATAAGAAAGAACTCAAAAAGCCCATTTTTGAACGCCATTGCAAACCGAAATAAACCCCAATAACAATGGCTTTATCTTTAGTATTAGTAAAAAACGTCCTTTATAAAGATGGACAATCTGTAGGAACAATCGTTTTTCCAGATGGTAAGGAACTGCAAGCACGTGTTCGTGTGTACCCTACCCAAAATAATTTAGTAACCATTCAGACGTATTTCCCTTTATCGGGTCTTACCCCTCGTCGTTCTGATTGGGCTGACCATCCAAAGGAATGGTTGATTGAGCAAGGAGTGCTTGCTGCCGATGTTCAATTCATTTCAACTCGTGCTCAGTTCGCAGTCGCTACTGGTGGTAGTGCTGCAGGAGGTCACTGGGGCGATGACGAACGCCATGTGGAAACACCTCAATTGTTGACAAATCCAGAATTGGGTCATAAGCCTAATTTGACGTTGCAATTCAAAATCAAGGACGATGGTAGTGTTGAAACTGCAACCTATACACCTGATTCAACGATTCAGCAACAAGATTTGATTAACAAGACTGCACAGGAAAAAGCAATTGCGGCTGCAACTGCAGAAGAGTTACAAAAGAAAAACGATACGATGTGGAAATACATCAAAATCGTTGGTGGAGCTTTAGGCGTTATCGCTTTAGGTTTTGGTGCTTATGCTTTGTGGAAAAACTATCAAAAAAACAAGCGAGCAAAGTCAAAAAAGGACAAGGATGACCTAAAAGGAAAATAGTAGATTGACTTTTTGTATCACTCATGATAGAGGCTTATTGTCTCTATCATGCTTTAAACTAAATATAAAATGGCTTATACTACTGATTCCCTTGAAGGAATAAAGGCTTATACAAAAGTGGCCGCTAACGGTAAGTATTACTTTGGTGGAACATTTGAGACTAAGAAAAACCGTGTTGCAGACGATTATTTAGGTACTTTAAAAGGTGAAATGAGTTACGAAGGTTCGACAATTATATCAGTTTCTGATGCTGATTTTGGCACTTTGTATTACTTAGCAAGCAAATTGTATCTTGTTGATGGCTTTGGAAATCGATTAGAGCTAAACGAGGACGGTGGTTGGGACGTGGTTGGGGTTATTAACCTTGATACTACCTCTACGGATGGTGAAGATAATGGATGGGGAGATACTACCGAAACAGGCACAACCAATACCACTAAAAAGACTACTGTAGGTGGTTGGTTAGGTGGCGTTACCGATGTACTGAAAGGGGCTAATGACCTATTAAAAGGTTCTAATAATGCAACTGATAGTAACAATTTCGACCCTGAAGCTGATTCGCCTAAAAACAATACCGTGCTTTATGTCATTATTGCTTTGGTCGTAATTATCATTAGCGTAATTGTTTATTTACTGACTAAGAAAAAAGCACCTTCAGTGCCTATTCCTGTACAACCTTCACAGCCTTTATCGGGCATTCATAAACCCAAACGTTTAAGCTAATGGCAATTACTCCATATAATCTGGCAAAAGGGGCTTATGTAGTCGTAAATGTGAATGGCACGTATGCGAATCCTGCTGTTCCAAGTAGAAGTACTAATAAAGTAGAAAAGGTTGTAGCTCGCTATAACAAAACTACCAAGGTTGGGCAATTGACAGGAGAATTTCTCACGGAAAAAATCAATAATGTTGATACCGTGATGGTTGAGGTATTGTTGACCAAACCCGTAAAGCCTAATTTCGTTACAACCTACTTAAAACTGTGGTTTCGTGCTACCAATTTGGATATTGCCGTTGATACGGTTAAGCCAAAGGCTCAAATCCCAAAAAAGGTTGAAACTAAAGCCGTTAAGAAGGCTGCAACTACCGTTAAAAAAACGACCACTACGACCACTACGCCTACTGTAGCACCTGCTGTTAGTAAGCAAGATTATCCTGATTATTACGATGAAGTACCATCTTCTGACAATAACTGGACGCTAATTGTTGGAGGTGTCGTCTTGATAGGTATCGGGGTTTACTTTATCGTTAAACTCATTAAAAAACGTAAAAACTTGCAAAAATCTAAGCAGTTAAACCCTGTTTTAGACAAAGCTGAAACACTATAATTATGAATGTTTTTCTTGTAGGTTTACTAAAGGATTGGCGATTCTGGGTAGTTGTTGCTTTAATCGTAGCAGGTGTATTTGTGTTTAGAGCAGGGAAGTCCAGTGGGCTAAACACGCCTCCTGAAGATGCTCCTTACGTAGAGACAAAAACAGCATCAGAGAATGCCGTTTTTGCTGAATGGGCAAAAACAACTGGTAATTCGTGGGTAGAAAAGGCAAATAGCTTTTTTAACTCTTGGACATCTTGGTTCTATTACGGAACAATGAGAGACCTGATTTTTGCGATGGCAAAAATGAGCGATAACCAGATTATTTACATCAACAATACTTATAATCGTCGGTATTTTAAAACAGGTAGTTTCCTTACGGAATTGTATGACCACAAATTATACGATTCTGCTGATTATGAATCTGTTATTGAGCGATTAATTAAAAACAAAGCAAAGTAATGGCAGGACTATTAGACCAAATTTTGGCGGGCGGAAACCCGACAATTGCTAACATTAATGCAGGGTTTGATACTGCTTCTATCGTTAAAACCTGTTTAGGGTTACTTTCAGTAGGATTGGTATTAATCATGTTCGGGTGGTTGGCTAACAAAAAGCCTTTGATTGCTCTTGGTGTTGCCTGTTTAGTTGTTCTTGCGACCTTTATTTATTTTAACAATACCGAGACAAAGTAATGAAAAAGGCTCTCTGGATACTTCTTATTCTAATCGGAGGGATAGGCTTAATTATATTAGGTCGTAGGACTTACGCTAAGTATAAAAACTTTTTAGGTAAGACAGTAGATTGGACAGGAAGGACTTTGACACGTGGCGAACGAAACAACAATTGCGGAAACATTAAGTACTCAAAAACACGCAATTGGAAAGGTAGAGTAACACAGCGAACAGATAGTGTATTTGAGCAGTTTATCCAGTTTCGCTATGGCACGGCTGCCATGATAATTCTTTTGAAGGAGTATATTGATAGTGGGTTAACTCTTAGGAAAATCATCTACAAATATGCTCCTCCAAGTGAAAACGATTCAAATGGCTATTTGAATACTGTTGCTTCAAAGGCTAGCATTGGATTGGATACAAAGCTTGTTCCCGACAAAACAACGCTTCAAGGGCTTGTATTTGCCATGACCTTTGTAGAAAATGGTAGAAGTATTACAACGGATGACTTTAACGAGGGTTATGCCCTGATTTGATATGAAGAAATTTTCAACCATTGAAATCATTGTAATTGTGGTAACGGTAACTGCAGGCTTAACAACCTTGTATATCAACTTCAATTCGATTAAAAACAAAACTTGGCTAAAATGAAAAAATGGCTCTTAATATCCTTCTTAATCCTTACCCTTGGTGGTTTGGGTTTTGCCTACTGGAAGTATTATGGCGAAGGTTCACGCCCAAAATCAGAACTAGATGCATCTTTGATTGAAAACTATACACAGGATAGCGTAGCAAAAGCTGAGATGGATGCAAGGGAGTTAAGTTACGCTAAAAAGTCTTTTACAAACCTTGCTTTAAGCATGGCAGATGGTGGATTTTTTACTACTGGTTACTTCCCTCTGACTACCCTGAAAGAACGCTCAGGGTCTAAATGGTCGAAAGCAAACCGCACTCAAAACAAAGAACGTATATCGCTACTCGTTAGTCAGTACGGTAAGATTGTGAATGAGGCTTCGGAGGTTCACCAAGTACCAAGAATTGTGATTTGGGGCTTGATGGGCATAGAGCATGATGATAGTGTTTCAGTTACTAAAGCGGCTTCTGTTGTTTCAGGAGATTTTATCGGGTTAATGCAAACCTCTGTAGTTACGGCAAATGATACTCTTCGTAGAGGTGTTTTGAACAAGCAGTTATCTAAAAAGCAAGTGGATTTTTTCAAAGCTAAAATTGGGAAAAGTATTGATACTATCTCTAAAGCAGACTTGAAAACTCCTGAGATTAACATTCATGCGGCTACGGCGTTCTTATCCGTTTTAATTCGTGATTATGGATTAGACGATTTACATAAAGTAGTATTTAGCTACAATAGAGGTGAATTTAAGCTCAAAAAACAAGGTGCTTCAGGGCTTGGAATTGATGAGTTGATTAAGAAGTATCAAAATACATCTGATGCCGTTGGAGCGGAATATATCATTCGTGCTTTGGGTGTAAATGGTTCGTTCGACATCCTTTATAATGACTTAAATATCACAGACTAACCATGAAAAAAGCCATCAAAACTATTGGCATGATAGTGCTAATTATTATGCCATGTGGCTTTTTGATTTTAGCAATTTACAAATTGTTTGTTGAGAAGGATAACAGTATAAAGCGTTGGATTTCTCAACAAATCAGCAAATTAAAGAAAAATGAATAACCTATTAATCGGCTTTCAAACCGTTAAATCAAACCCTAGCTTTTCAAATAAAGTGATGGGTCGTGCAGTAGGTTCTCAGATTTATCATAGCGAATTGATTTTTACAGGTCATGACCCTCAACGATTTTCGGCTTGGTCAGATTTCGGAACGGGATTCAGACCAAGCACAAAAGATTCAGTTGGAAACTTAAAGGACTGGCTTTTCTTTGATTTAGGAACGGCTTATTATCATTCTGCTTTCGCTTTTGCTGAATCGCAAAAGGGCAAAGGATATGATTTAAAGTCGGCAGTAAATGAAGTGCTAAGTAGAAAGAATCTTAATTCCCCTGACCGTTGGTATTGTTCTGAGGTTTGCCATGCAGCCTTGAAATATGCAGGAATGCCATTGTTGGATGTGCCATCTAATACCGTCCTTCCTCCAATGCTTTACACGATGATTCAAAGTTTTGATTATCCACTAATAACCAGATAGCCCAATGAATAGTAACCCAAAAAAGCCTTCTATTGAAGAATTACAAGCCCAACTTGCAGAGGCTCAAGCTGAAAAAGATAGGCAACTAAAAGAAGGTAAAGAAAAGGAACAGCAAGCCTTGCTTGCACGAAGAAGCGAGCTAAAAGATTCTGCTCAAAAACTCAATTTGTTTGCCATCCGTGAAGCGGAAAAAGGAGATTTATTAGCTTCAAAAGAATATGCTCAATTAGCTAATAAAGCCTTAAGTGATGCAAACAGCATTGTATTAGAAGGGGAGGAATTGCCTGAACAAAAAGCAGAGAAAGAGGACGACCTTGGCGAGTTTAGACAAGAATCAAGTTCAAAAAATGCTTGGTGGTTCGGTGCAATTACCATCGCTATTACTTATCTGTATTTAAGACTTGGAGTATTCCTAAAGGAAAAATATCCCGATGCAGGCATACACGATTGGGTTACGGTACACAAGATTTTATCGGTTGGCGTATTCTTGTTTATCATTGAATTGGTGCTTATGCTCATGGGTTCAATTCGTGATTCATTCCTTACAAGGTACGGGAACCCGAACAAATTTTTATCACTCGACATTGTCAAAGACTTTCACAATTCATCACCAAGTACACGATTATGGTTAAGGTTCTCTTACTTTGCTTTACGTTTCTTCTCAGCCTGTTTACTAGCGTCGGGCAACCTGATTTAGACAGCATTAATGCCGTCAGAAAGCGTCAGAAAGCCGTTTTTATCTCACAGTTAGGTGTTAGGGAATTGACAGGACACAACGACGGAAAACAGATAAACGCCTACCGTTCGTCGGTGGGCGAATGGTTGAATCAGATGAAACCTTTGCCTCCGTGGTGTGCAGCCTGTTCGCATTGGACGTACCTCCATGCACGCTTACAGACTAAAATAAAGTCAGCACGTGCAAGGGATTATTTTTCGGACAAATTGAAAAGCTACAACCCAAATTTACACCCTGAGCGACCTCCAAAATTTGGAGATGCTGTTGGCTATTATTTTGGTAATAATCAGATTAGGCACATTGGAATAGTCTATGAGTGGAATCCCAATCCGAAGGTTTTAACGTGTCGGATTTACGAAGGCAACACTTCGGGCAAATCTGTTACTGGTGTAGTCGTCCGTGAGGGAGATGGCGTTTACATCAAAATAAGAGCAAAGAGTTTAATTAAAAGAATTACCCCAATCAAAAACCTTTTAAAGCATCAAGTATGAACCACTTTTTTGAGACACTTACGCCCTACATTTTAGCTATGCTTACGATTATTGCCTCGTTAGGTAAGTGGTTCTACAACCTGATTGAAAGACGAATTAATGAAACACTGACTGAAATCAAGGCTTTGGAACAGCAGAATTATTCTCTTAGAGAGGAATCTCACAAGAAACAAGAAGCCATTACAAAACTTGATACAAAAATCACCATGATTGAAGATTATCAGTCAAAGGGATTCGAGCAGCTTAGGCTGCTAATTGTGGATAGAATAGATGGATTGGAAAAGCTACTTACTGAGAAAATCAAAAACACAAATAATAAATGAAAGCAATCATTTTTATCATCATGCTGGCAATCATGCCAATGGTTTTCTCGCAAGGCTATGAGCCTGTGAAGCCCAAAACTGCAAAGGTTGACAGCTTGACATTTGATGCTGAAAAGTTTAGCAAAAGTGTTGATTTAACCTTATCAGCTTATAGAAAAGATTCTACTAGCGTGGTAGCTAAGAAAGCTAAAAAGCAGAAAGATTCAGGTAAAAATGTGTTTTTACAAATTGCTGAATATGCTGCTACCATCATTACAGCTTTGACCCTTTTATTCCAAAAGAAATGACGAACCTAGACAACCCCACGATTTATGTGTATTCGCTTTCCTCTGCTATTTCTAGTAGCGTTTTGAAGGATATTGTTGAGGCATCACAAAAGCAAGCTAACGAGCATTTCAAGCCTGTTTGGGGACAAACATTTACGCTTAAAATAGTCAATTCTGTACTTGATGTTCCACCCGACGGATGGAGAATTATTGTACAGGATACCATTGATTTGGATGGAGCCAACGGTTACCATTGGATTGATGAGAAAGGCATTCCGATTGCTTTTGTAAAGGTGCAAGGCAATAACAATGTTAGTACAACCTTCTCGCACGAAGCCCTAGAGATGCTTATCAACCCTTACATTGATAAAGTTGCCAAGGCAAAAAAAATCGTTGGAGTAGAGGGCGAAAACGTTGATTATTTGGTAGAAGTAGCGGACGTTACTTATAGCGATTACGGCTATGAAATAACGGTTAGTTCTGGCAATAAGGTTAGAGTAACGGACTTTTACTATCCTGCATTTTTTTATGGCACTGGCTTTGACCAAAAGGCAAAATACTCTTACACAGGGATTGTAAAAGCACCACGTGAACTAGTTGATGGAGGCGTACTTTCTTACACTGATATCCGTGGAGAAGTTTGGAGAGCGGTAAAAGCTGAAGGGAAAGTAACCATTGCGAAAGCTTCAGATGCATTAGGCGTTCAGCCCAATACTTTGGTTTATGGCTTAATAGCCTTTGCAGTCCTGTTTTTTTTATGGCTTGGATATTTTATCATCAAAAAACGACAAAAACGACAAAAAAATGGCTACAAAAAAGACTAATGGTTGGCTTGTCTTGCTCATCCTCCTTTCCGCACTTGGAACGATAGGGACAATCATTTACTTGTTTTATTCCAAAAAGAAGCAAGCTACAAGCACGATAACAACTGCACAGCAGTCCGATTTAACCGAAGTGACAAGCAAAATTGCAAGTTTAAAATCAGAGATAGAGAAGCTAAAATTAAGTGCTTGGATTAGTCAAGAAACGGAAACATTTACAGGCATCTCTCAATATCCTAAAGATGGGGTAATCGTAGTAGAAGAAGATGAAACGAACGACGGATTGACTACATTTTACTTCAGCTACAAAAATGAGAAGTACTGGATACACTCGCAAAAAATATAAACTATGGGACGCCAAATAGAACTAACCATGATGCCATCTGGACTCGCCAATACGGTAGAATACCTCGAACAAATTGAATCAAGATTGCAACAAATTGATGGATTTGAAGCAAGAATCCAACAACTTGAATACGTACCACTACTTATTAACTCATTCATTAACAATGTTAATAATGTCGAAAAGGGTAGCACTGTAACAGGCATTACTTTTAACTATGCCTTCAACAAAGTACCTACAGCCCTAAGTATTAACAATGCTGTGGGAGTAGTTGCAGGGAACAGTGTAACCAAGGTCGTAAACTTGACAGCCAATACGACGTTCACCCTAACTGCTTCCGATGGAACGAACGCTGTTACCGCTAATACTTCGGTTAACTTCTTGAATAAAGCCTACTGGGGTACAAGTGCTAACACTGTTTTAACGAATGCTCAAGTGCTTGGGTTAGTTAACAGTACGTTAGCCACAACCAGAACCCGAACGCTTAATGTGAATGGTAATGGCGAATACATTTACTACTGCTATCCTGCTGCCTTTGGTGATGCAAGTTTTACAATTAATGGTTTAGCGAGTACGGCATGGACGAAAACGGTAATAGATGTTACAAACGCCTTTGGCATTGTTACGAGCTACTACCTCTACAGGAGCAATACTATTCAAAATGGAACAGGTATCGGTATTCAAATCAACTAACCACTAAATCAACACAATGGCAAATAATACAGGAACATTAGTTACCGCAGCAATCAGACCCTTCTCTGAGGCTGATAGATACCCTACCGCTTATGCAAATGAGATTTTAGGAGGATTAAAGGCTTGTAATACCATAACCGAAAGAAATGCTATTCCTACAGAAAGGCTTTTAAATGGCACAGTGGTTTATGTAGCAGAGACTGACCGTTTTTACAAATACGACGGCACAGCCTTTGGACAAGGCAAATTACTAACGTTAAACGACTATCCCGACGCAGATAAAACCTCTGTAAGTACTATTAATCAATACATTACTTATCCATTAGCAATGACTAATGGTAAGTACATCAATTTTGCAGGAACAGGCGAATTAGATTCTGGAATACGTTGCTATGCAACCATTATCAACGATGGCACAAAGCACTTTATCACCTCAACAATTGGTGGTAGTGCTATGAAGTTGCTGTTTTTTTATAATGCGAGCAATGTGCTGCTTTCAACACAATTCACAGGTGTTGATACAGGGAATACGCCATTTACCGATTATGAGGTTCAGTTTCCAGAGGGCTGTGCGTACTACAAAGTAAACGGCTTTGTTGCCTCTGGTGGTGTTATCTTGAAGAAACGTCAGAATATGTTCTCCTATCTTGGTAATGTTTTATCAAGCAATATTGTCCAAACGCCTACTTTTGACATATCAGGAAAGTATCCTTGGAACAATGGGAGCATTCAAATAGACGCAACTAGAAAATATGCGACCTATAACATTTTGCCAACGGACATCTTAAGGGTTAGCACCGCTGTCGGTGGTTCTGCGATGTGGGCAATTGTGTATTTAGATGCTAATAACCAAGTGGTAGGTTATGAGAATAAAGGACGTGATGGCTTTGTTGATTTTGTTAGTGATTATCAGTTGACAATCCCACTACAAGCAACCAAGATGTATTTGAGTGGACTGGTCGGCTACAACTACAGTCTAACCAAATATACAGTATTTACCAAGGCAGTTTCTACCGCACAATTAGCGGTAGAACAAGAAAGAATTACAAAGCTTGAGAATGGCTCGTCTAACCTCTTGTCAGGTAAAACATTTCTACATTTTGGAACTTCTATTCCTGAAGGTGGACGGTATCCGACGGATGGTCCTGCTAAATATGGGGGAGTAGGCATTAACATGGCCGTTGGAAGCTCTACTGCAAGGATTAGTAGAGCCGATGGCACATTTAACGCACTTGCATGGCAAAACTGGGCTTATTCTCTTCTTAGGAAACAGTCTGAGATACAAACAGACATATTCGACCAATGGAATACAGCCAAAGGTACACTATTGAACAATCCACCTGATGTATTAAGTGATGCGGAGAAGACTAAAATCATGCAATGTAGCTATGAATACAGACTGATTCCCTATCTCGATGGTACACATCCAATGCCCGATTTTTTCGTCTTTGACCACGGTCGAAACGATGGTTATAGCAACGATTTAAGCGTTATCCCTGCACAAAGAGATGATAGAAGGTATTTCATCGGAGCGATGAACTACTTGATTGACATTATCCTTCAGTACAATAAGTTCGCCAAAATTATCTTCATTGGACACTATGAAAACGACTTGTTAACACCAGTGTCTCAGGCTCAGGAAGTCTTGGCGGACTATTGGGGTTTCCCTTTGCTCAGAATGTGGGAGAAGACTGGGTTTTCTCAGCAAAAGGTAAAAGGGTCAGCATCGTTATGGACTCAAGTGCCTTGGAGCAATTATACAACAGTAGGACAAGACCTTACTCTTGACATGAATGTTCAACGAGTTTACCTTCCTGACGGGATACACCCTCATACAGAAGGAGTTGACCGTCCAGCATCAAAGTTGCTGACAAGAATTTATGCAAACTTTATCAAAGACTTAGTTTAACGGATGACACTAATTCCCAAAGGCGTGAAGGTATATGTATATGCTGACACGCAAATAAAACTCATTGAGGGTGGTGACCCTAAAGGAACTGACGTTACAGCACCTTCTAATAGATACGGCAACGTTAAAGATTATTACGGTGATATCAGACAAGACCAACAAGATTTACAGTTCCAACCTGCAAGTATAGTTGGGACAACTACGGGGCTTTCTGGAGTGTTTGAAAAGACTTTGTATTATCAGGTTTTAGTACAAAACATGGTTGATAGAAGGACTGGACACGGATGGGGAGCAGGAACTTACGAGAAGGTTGATTGGTTTGGTTGGGCATCATCTGCAGACATTACAGATTCAGAAACGGTAGGGCTTGAAAAAGCTAACAAACGAACTGACCAAGCGAGCATTGAAGATATTAAGAAAGCAAATGCTTCAGGCAATCCTAATGTTTCAGCTTCAGCACCAAAAACAGACTTAAAAACTGGAACGGCTCAGGGAGAAACAAAGAAGTCATCAAATACAATCTTGTATATCGGCATAGGTGTCGTGGTGGTAATTGGAGGTGTCGTGGGTTATTTCTATTTCAAAAAGAAAAAGAAACCAGTACAGCCAGTAGAACAAGTACCAATGCCAACAATGCTATACTAATGACTAGAATCAAGAATGCTTTTAATCTGAATGATTCCGTAAAGGCAATCATTCAGATTATTCATACGGAGCCTCCTTTTAAGGATTCTCCTTTATTCAACTCTACACTTGAAAAATGCAGAACGTTGTGGCTCTTTGTCAAAAACAATATCAACTACCGAAACGATAGTGAAGGGATTGAGGAAATCAGAACGCCTAAGCGTACATGGTTAGACCGTAAACAAGGCGTTGACTGTGAAGACTATTGTATTTTCCTATGTTCAATCCTCCTTAAAAATAATGTAAAGCCATTGCTACGAATTGTGTCATTCAATGAAAAAGACGGGTTTGCTCACATTTATGTCGTTGTAAAAGACGGTAAAGATGAGATTATTTTGGACTGTTGTATGGACGAATTTAATGCCGAAGCACCTTATCTCAACAAGATAGATATTGATGTGTTAAAGCCTAATTACAGTTTAATACCCAAAGCAGGGAATTACAAAATGCAGGTGCTTTCAGGAGTACCTGAAATGGCTATTAATGATATTTTGAGTTATGAAGGCAAAGGAGGGAAAGGCAAAGAAGTAGGCTCGGATGCAGGAATATTAACGCAATACTTCACACCTGATTGGATTATTGAACTCATGTGGAAATTAGTCGTTCACTATGGATTTATGGGAGGTAAGGTGTTAGAGCCGTCGTGTGGTACTGGTCGATTTATGTATTATGGTCGTCCTAAAATGCTCATTAATTTTTACGCTTTTGAGCGTGAAAAAGAACTAGCTCAAATGGCTCAAAAGCTAGTACCTGATGCAAACATTTACAACAACTACTTTGAAACGGCTTTTTTAGAAAAGAAAGGAGCGTTCTACCATCCTTATAAACAAAAGGATGAAAGTTGGCTACCCAAAATGGACTTAGTAATTGGCAATCCTCCCTATGGTATCTGGAAAAATCAATTTTCTGGAATGTTTAACCTGAAAGGCATCAACCAATTAGAGCAATTCTTTATGTTGCAAGGCTTAAAATTGCTAAAAAAAGACGGATTAATGTGCTACATCACAGCTTCCAATTTTGCCAGTACTTATGATAAATATTATCAGACAAAAAAAGATATGGACGAACTATGCACGCTTGTAGATGCTTACCGTTTGCCTTCAGTCTTTAAGAATACAGATGCACCCACCGATATTTTAATATTTAGACGAAAATGACACTAACCGAACAGTTACGCCAACAAATTAAGTCAAAAGTCACAAAAGTGACCGAAAGCTCATCACCTCATGTCTATCAGCGTTCAAGTACAAAAGATGGATATTCAAAATTAGAGGATGACATCATTACAATGATGTTAGCTCAAAACATTATCGTAACAACGGCTATCAATATCATTGAATCGGATGAATTATAATGAAGTCAAGCTCGCAAGAATCAGGCTAGAGACTATCAGAGGCTTGGTAATGAATCACAAAGGTGAAGATGAACGTGGACAATTCAAGGTCACTCCATATAAGCTTTTGCAATACGGGTTCATTCCTAATCAGTATCAGAAGGAATATGACGACTTGTTTCTTCAGAACGAGAAGTTAGAAGTCAGCACTGCTCCGTTAACAATGCAAGAACAACTAAGCTATTCAACGTATTTTTTCTCTAATCCAGAAAAGGTTTGTGGACAAATGGTTGAATCAAGTTCAGGCGGATTTGCAGTAAAAGTAAAAGGGAATAGAGCGGATGTGGAACGAGTGATTAATGCTACATTGAACGCCCCAAAAGAAAGTCTATCAGCAGAACAAAGAATAAGAGTTGCTTTAGCCCTTGCTAAAGCACGTGCTAGAATACGCCAACGTCAAAACTAATAACCATGTCAAATCGAAAACCACACTACCTTCATTCAAATCAACCTTTAGGAGCTTTAGGCAAAATTGCCGAAAATAGTATTGAGCAAAACACTGCCTTAGTAAAACTCCTCCTTGAAAAGCAGCAACAACAAAAACAGTATAAAGAAGGTGATACGTTGAGTTTTGATGAAATAGACAAACTTTACAATTCAGCACTATCATTTGAAGAAAAACAGGCATGGGTTTGGTTTAAACGTAGCCAAGGAATCCCGATGACAGGTTGGGAGAAATACTTCTTAAAGTCTGAGAAAAGCACGGATAAAGCAAAGGTTAGCATTAGGACGAATAAGCAAACTGTTATCAAAGACAATCACTTTCGTGATATAGCCACTGTACCAAAAGGTGTACTTGTTGGCTATCCTACGAAATTTGAAAACAAATACGATAAAGTGGTTTATCTTGTTTTTACGACGGAGCAGGGCTATAAGCAGTATATTAACAAGGCGGATGTTGATTTTGTAGGTGAAGGAGAGAACATTGAAATTGTTTACGGACAAATAAAAGCCCTGGTTAAAAGTGGTGCTTTGTTTTTTTCAAATGGATTGTATTTGCCCTATGCGTTGTTTGCATTTGGCAATATGTATGATAGAGAGCAACTGTTAAGAAATGATGCCGATTTTATCAAACAAACATTTGGAGAAGATATTTATCAAAACCATTTTGAATTAATTCAACGTAGCAAACCTAAATTCCTATCAGTACAGGTTGCTGACCCACGTGAACGCCCTATCATCTTAGCAATTAGCCCTTTGGCGAAAGATGTTGAAATGTTTGGTATCTCAGAATTGAGAGATGATTCAGGTATTGACTTACAAGCGATTGTAAAAGGCAACTCGTGGAAATCCTATTCTGGTAGTACTTACAAAGAAAAGTCTGAGCTAAAAGATTTATGGATAAAAGATGGTGTGTACAAATTGCCATTGCGTGAAGCCTTCAAATTTTGGCTTTTTGAACAGCCTGAAGATGTATTTACAGAGGTATCTGCCTATTATGTAGAAAAATACTACTTGGACAGAGATAAGTTTAGCAACAAAGTTTCTGACGAAGAAAAAGACACGATTAACAAGTATGCACCGCAATTAGGCGAGGAACTTTTTGCTAGATTTTTAAATGAAGCATTAACCTTTGAGGATATCCAAAAGTTAGACTTGATTTTTAACCGTATGTATAACGGATTTGCTGATGTGGCTTATAACAAAGTACCTATAGGCTTTGTTTGTAGTGCATTCTTTAAGCAGAGTTTATTGTCATTTTCAGAAGCTCAAAAAGAATCCATTGCATTTATGGAGGTTGCAACCGCAGGGTTGTTAGCTTATGATGTAGGTGTGGGTAAAACCATGAGTGCTATAATTACCCTTGCGAATGCTATTCAACAAGGAAAATGTAAGCGGCCATTGATTGTAGTACCCAATCAGACCTACAGAAAATGGATTAAGGAACTTTTTGGCTATGAAAACAAAAAGACTGGAGAGAAAGGCTATGGCGTATTATCAGGCACAGGCATTACTTTAAACGACTTCTATAATTTAGGGAAAGAAGTTACAACCTTAGTTGTGGAGAAAGGTCGACAACCTTATTTTGAAGCGGATGGAAAGTCTCTTAACACATTATTGCCTGAAAAATCTATTTCAATAGTTACTTACGAAGGATTTAAAATGTTAGGGATTTCAAAAGAAAGAGACGAAGCATTTCAAGAAATGTATAGCATTCTTCAACAAAATGACAGGAAGTTCAAATCTTCTCGTGACGAAGCAAAATACCAAGAATCACTAGAAGAAGCACTCAGCAAAGTAAATAAAGGTGCTATTGTTGATTTTAGCACATTGGGCATAGATTATCTTGTCATTGATGAAGCTCATGCCTGCAAAAACATTTTTGAAGCAGTGAAGTCTGATGAGGAAGGGAAAGTAAGGTATCAGCTAGGCTCTGCTAGTTCTGAATTAGGAATTAAAGCCTTTTTCTTTTGCAATTCTATCATCCGTAAATATGGAGGGAATGTATTGTTATTAACTGCAACTCCATTCACAAATTCTCCGATTGAAATATATGCTATGCTTTCATTGGTTGGTTACAAAACAATGAAGGACATGAACCTGAATAACTTAAATACGTTCATGTGCAACTTTGTAAAACAGTCGCTAGAGTATGTAAACAAAGTGGATGGCTCGATAGCAATGGACTATGTGGTAAAGGCTTATACTAACAGACAAGTACTTCAAAAACTTATATACAGTCATATTATTTATAAGACTGGAGAGGATGCAGGAGTAAAACGACCTGTAAAAATAAATTTACCAAGATTAAAAAAAGTAGAGAGTGATGGCAGGGTAGTTTCTCTAAAAAGAGAGGAACAGATTTTAACCTATTTGCAGCCTAATCTGATTCAGATTGATAATCAAAAGCAAATAGAAGCATCATTAACTTTTGTTACAAATGCCATCGGGCAAAAGAACTCGAATGTGAGTTTAGGCGACATTGGACGTTTATTGAATCAAAATTTAGACAATGCCCTTTCTCCATATTTGGCTGAAAAGGAAATGCCTGACCATGTTTCTTTTGTAGAAAACTCTCCTAAAGTTGATTATGTTGTCCAGTGTATTCGTTCGGTGAAAAAATGGCATGATGAGCGTAAGGAGGAATGTAGTGGTCAAGTAATATATTGTAACAGAGCTAAAGAATACTTCCCATTGATTCAACGCTACTTAAACTCAGAAGTGGGCTTTAAGACCGAAGTGAAATTTGAAGGAGCAAGCTTTAATGAGGTTGAAATAATCAATTCAAGTGTTTCTGTTAATCGTAAAGAACGAATTAAAGAAGCCTTCCTAGCTGGAGCGGTCAAAGTTTTGATTGGCACATCATCCATCCGTGAGGGCATTGATTTGCAAAAGCGTGCCACTTGTCTCTATATCCTAACACCTGACTGGAATCCTACCGACATGAAACAGATTGAAGGTCGTGTATGGAGACAAGGTAATGATTATGGATATGTTAGAATCGTAATGCCACTACTCCAAGATTCAATGGACATTTTTGTTTTTCAAAAATTGGAGGAGAAAACATCAAGGGTTAATGATATTTGGTATAAGGCAGGCAGAGGGAATGTACTTGACCAAGAGGCTCTTGACCTCGAAGAAATCAAGTTGGCTTTGTTTTCAAAAATAGATGTTCTAGTGAAGTTGAAATTAGAACTCTTAAACAAAGACTTAAACAGGAAACTAACTGTAAATAAGTATTCGCAGGAAGCACTTGATACATTTAAAGCTCGCTATAGCAATTATATCGCTACACGTCAGAACGTAATAAATGCCTTAACCTCTGCAAAAGGTAATTTCCCAGCTTTTGTAGAATTTTATCAAAGAGAGGCTAATAACGAGAAATACAGTGCTGAAAATAGGAAGAAGTCGAACGACTTATTTGAAAAAACAAATGAGATGTTAGATGAACTTTCAACATTCCTCATTGCGACGAATCAAGATGATAAAGAGTTATTAAAATTGTGCAGGAAGTTGCAGAATTACCTTATCCTGATAAATAAGCCTTATCCAAATTTTAATTATACAGTAGATAACTTGAAAATGCTTATTTCATTTGTCCGCAAGACTGAACGAGTGATGCTTACCCCTCGTGGTTATTCGCCTGCAGATGCTAACAGATTGATAGAAGAGCTGATTGAAGAACGGAAAGGCTACAACGAAAGGCGAGCCTATTTAGCAACTGATGAAGGTAAAGAAGAAGTTAGGAAAGACATTGAGCTATCTAAAGAAAAGTATGCCGTGCAGGGTAAAATGCCTTATCAGCGTGCAGAGGAATTTGCTCAATTGAACTACCTCTTAGCTTATGATTCCAACAACAAAGCGAGTGAGCCACCAGTACAGGCGAACGAAAAAGAGTTATCACAACAACAACGTATTAGAGTAGCCTTAGCCCTTGCCAAAGCACGTGCAAGAATGAGAGCTAGAAACCAATAATCCAAATACCATGAAAGATTCAAAAACATTTGTAGAGTTATATCCAAAATTTGGGAATGATTCTCGCCTAACTAAAGACGAACTAGGTGCAATTGCCCTTGTTTACGACCTCACTGACGGCTTAAAAGACTTTGATGCTAATTTGTTTGCAGAGCCTGCACTCAAGTTTGAATATGAACTTGCGTTGAAGGCAATGTTTAGGTTATCAGGTATCGAAGAAAAACCTAAAGAAGAGAAAGTAAAGCCTAAAGCTAAAAAAGCCAAAGCTGAGAAGAAAGAGAAGGTTGATAAACCAGAAGCAAAAAAAGAGGGAAAGGGGAAAGCCTCTAAAGAAAAACCACAAGAAGAATTTAAGGGCAAATTTGTCCGTAAAGAATCGGATGAACACAAATTTGTTCGTAGATTCTTAGGAATCAGAAAACACCCTGAAATGAATCTGGTGATAAACGCCTACAAGGAACTTAATAAATCAGTGATAGACGGAACACTGAAAAAGGAAGGAGCTAGATACCCTGAATTGATATACGCCATGCAAGAATCGTATTACAATGTGATAATGCGTAAAGCAAATAGCCTTGAACTTTCTGACAATTTACTGCAAGAAGCTGAAAACATTTTTAATGGTGAAAGACGATACGACACTGTTAAGTATTTGTCAGAATACACAGGTTGGACGGGTAAAGAAAAGACTGAAAAGCAAGTAGAATTGTTTTTGAAAAAGGTTGAGAACGCACTAAAAGAGGCTAAAAAAAGTGATCCTTATTTTGATGAGCTTTCGCAAGTGAAAAACACACTTTCAAAAGCAAGTGCAGGACAAGTCATTATGCCTAAATCAGTCGGATTAGCAGGGATTCCAAAAGGATTCAAAATCGTAAAATAATGATTTCAAACAAAATACTCATCATGATTGCAATACTCACCACAATCGTTGGTGGGTATTTTGTTTTTGCCTTTTTCCGAAAACGCAAGAACTTAGCCACTTGGTCGAAGATTGTCAATCCGTCAGTAATTAGAATAGATTCAGGAGGGGATGGCAACTTTCAGGCAAGTAGAAACAATGAAAAAGGCATCCATGAAGGCGTTGATTTAACAGTTACGGAAAATCAACCTGTTTACGCACCATTCGACGGAGAAATAGTTAGGAAGGCAATCCCTTATGCTAATGATAGCAGGTATTCAGGACTATTGTTAGCAGGGAACTTTGGGCAGGAAGTAAAGATTTTCTATATCAAACCGCTCAAAATTGGAGAAAAAGTAGTTCGTGGAGAGTTAATAGGAACAGCTCAAAACATTACTTTAAAGTACAATAGTTCTGTGACGAATCATATTCATGTAGAGTATAGACAAGATGGTATTTTAACCGACCCAACAAACCTTTTAACAGCATGAATTATCTTAAAATATCCGTTTGGCTTTATGCGAACTGGAAATACATTGTAATAGGATTAGGCATTTTGATACTATTATATAGCTTATCAAGAAAAAGTAACAAAGAAAGTAAGCAAAAAAGTAAGAAGAAACGTATCTGATTTTTAGACACTTATAGAAATGTTACTAATATTACCAAAAAAGCACAGTTTTAAAACTGTGCTTTTTATATTAAACTATCTCTTTAAGTATTTTTTGAAGAGTTAAAAAGTCCTCTGAAATTGTAGCTCTCTCTAACTTTGAATCCGTTTCTGCATATTCGCTCAGAAGGTAACCCTTAAACATTTTTTCAAGTGACTCATTCATAGTTTGTAGATTCATTTCAGATTGTAGATTAATTTTTAACATTAATTGTGGTTTTGTGTAGTTTTGCATATAAATTATTGAGTATATTCCTAACGGCGTTATTAGGTGCTATAATTTAGGAAAATTATCCTTAATTTCATTATTTACCATTACACCCAATGATTTCAAATATATCATAGTCGTTTCAAGTGATTTATGGCGAAGTTGTTGACGAATAAAGTCAATAGGAATTTTTGCATTATGGGCATCTATAGCAGCAGTATGACGCCAACTATATAAAGTATGCTCCATCATGTTTAATCGCTTTAGATATGCCTTAAATCGATTATAAAAATGGTTTTCTGGATAGAATGTTGAAGTCCCTTCTGGTGAAGATGGATAATGAAAAACGAATCTTTCACTTGGATAATCTCTAATACAAAATTCTTTCAAGATTTTCTCAAAATGTTCTGGGATTACTACATATTCTGAGATGTTATTTTTTGCTAATAATTCATCAATATAAATTTTATCATCCATGATGTCTTTTACTTTAAGAAATCGAACCTCATTTGGTCGTATCATAGCATAATAAACAAAACAGATAAACAAGTACAACTCTCTATCTTCTTTTTTAATAGTATCAATCAAAATCGCTTTTTCTGATAGAGAGAATGCAATATTCTTACCGATTGACACTTTTAATTTACCAATTTTCGAAGCAGGATTCACCTTGATAATACTTCTTTTCTTTAGTTCATTAAGAAGACCATTTAAAAGCCGAACTTGATTATTGGCTGTTTTATTTGCATTACCTCTTATCAACAATAGATAGTCACGAAAGCTATAAACATAACTCTGGTTAACTTCCCCTTCTGAATCATAAATAAAATCAGAAAGTGTTAAATCTAAATTCTCATGAAGTTGCCAGTCAGTAACCAATGTCTTACAGGAGTTATATGTTCTTGAGGTATTCTTCCCTTTAATCTTACCCCGTTCTTCTACATTTTTTGAAAAGATATTTTCTGCCTCTACTTTTTTTATTTTAACGGCAAAATCCAACGCATCAATTAGTTTAGATTTTAGGGTTATTCCTGTTATCTGACTTTTAGTGTGTTTTTTTGAAACAAAAACATGACCTCTAACCAAAGCTTCATTAATTAGCTTAATTCTTTCAATAGCCCATTCATTTCTGCTTTTGGTATCTTTCAAGGAAGAAGGTATCCATACTATTTTTTCTTGAAGTGTATTACTATCAGGATTATAAGCAGAGAACTTTATATACCATCTTTTTGATGATTTCTTATTTTTTTTGGGGAATAATTCAGCTAGAATATAGTTTGAACTTTCTTGCATAATTTCAGGTGAAAGATTTATAAGTTTTAAAATGTCAGTGTATTTTCTATCAATTTTTCTATCAACTTCATAAAAAACGCCCTTAGATTGCTCTAAAGGCGGTAAAGTGGAGAGTATGGGATTCGAACCCATGACCTCTACGCTGCCAGCGTAGCGCTCTAGCCAACTGAGCTAACCCCCCAAAGAATACTTTGCAAAAGTATCCAATAAGAATTTACGATACAAAGAGGATAGGCAATTTTATTAAAAATTGTACCTTATGCCAAAACCTCCTTGTGGATGTGTATAAAAGAAAGCAGGAACCAGTTCTATATAAAGCCCTAATTCAGCAAACATCGTTAGTGGGGAATCTGGAATGCCATATTCTACACCTGCTTCTCCGACGCCTCCAATACCTGTATTAGGAATTTGTTTATTGTTCAAGGTATAAGAACGAGAAGTAATTTGTCCACCAAAACCATAATAGCTTCTCAGTCCAGTATTACCCAGTTCTTGATGCCAAAGATAAAGCCCACTGAATGATACACCTGCTCCATCAAAAGCACCATCTCTGTACGGGCTTCTTAATCCCCAAAGTGCTCCATAAACACCTGCGTTCAACTCTATCGCATTTCTATCATTATTTAAATAATGACGAATCGTTAAACCCGACGGGTCTCCTAGCTTTCCACCTATTGCCCACGTTTTGTATTGTGAGAAGCCTGTGAAACTTACTAAAATCAAGAAAAAGGCTAAAGCATGTTTTTTCATAAGAAATAAGTTTATGATTTATAAGCTTTTAAAAGACCCATCAAATGAGCATTCTCGTCGGTAGTACCTACTGAAATTCTTAAAGAATTATCACATAATTTTACTTTAGAACGGTCGCGGACAATCGTCTTTTGTTCAATTAAGTAATCAAAAACAGCTTTTGCATCTTGGAATTTCACTAATAAGAAATTGGCATCAGATGGAAAAATCTTTTCGACAATGGGTAACTCAGTTAATGAATCTGCTAATAGCTTACGGTTATGATTTAGCGTATTAACGGAATTTGTTACGAAATCAGTATTAGCAATATTCTCTATTAATAATTTTTGTGTAAGTCCGTTAATATTATAAGGATATTTTATCTTGTTCAACAGTTTTATTAGCTCTTCATTCGCAAAAGCCATCCCTAAACGCAACGATGCCAGCCCCCATGCTTTCGAGAAAGTTTGTAGCACCATTACATTCGGAAAATTATCCAACTCAGGAATAAACGAAGGTTCATCCGCAAAATCATTATAAGCCTCGTCTATGATTACTAAGCCATGTTCGAAATTATCAATAATCGTTAAAATAGCTTCACGATTAATGATATTACCCGTCGGGTTATTCGGGGAACAAATAAAAATTAATTTCGTCTTCGGATTAATTGCTTCAATGATGGCATCAACATCCAATTGATAATCTTCTGTTAAATCAATCTTTTGAATCTGTACATTATTCACAGAAGCACTCACTTCATACATTCCATAGGTTGGTGGCAGTATGATGATGTTATCTTCTTTTGGCTCGCAAGTCAATCTAATAATCAAATCAATCGGTTCGTCAGAACCATTACCAAGGAATATTTGTGAAGGACAACAGCCTTTGATGGGTGCTAATTTTTCTTTAATAGCAGACTGATAAGGGTCTGGGTATCTATTCCAATTTTCGGGCGTAGCCGAGCCTATTGGATTTTCGTTGGCATCTAAAAAAATCCCTTCTTTACCTGTATATTCATCACGAGCAGAAGAGTAAGGAGCAAGACTAAGAATATGTTTACGAACGATACTTTGTAAGTTAAAAGTCATAGTTAAAATAATTTACATTCTAATTTTTACCGCATTGGCGTGAGCATCCAAAGATTCTGCCTCAGCCATTTCAATAATTGTTTTTCCGAGGTTTTTAATGCCTGCTTGCGTAATATGCTGTACCGTGATTTTCTTCACGAAGCTATCCAGACTTACGCCTGAATATGCTTTTGCATAACCGTTGGTTGGCAAGGTATGGTTTGTGCCAGAAGCATAGTCTCCTGCAGATTCAGGGGTATAATTTCCTAAGAAAATAGACCCTGCCTGATAGATACTTTCAGATACTTCTTCGGCATTGGCTACCGATAAGATTAAGTGTTCGGCAGCATATTCATTCAACAATGAAAGGGCAATCTCTTGGTTTTCTACCAAAATAGCCTGACTGTTTTCAAGGGCTTTTGAAGCAAATGCTGCTCTTGACAACTCAGCTAATTGTTTTGTTAGCTCATTATTTACTTCGTTAATGATATTTTCAGAGGTTGAAACCAACAATACCTGTGAATCTATCCCATGTTCTGCTTGTGAGAGTAAATCAGCCGCTACAAAGGCTGGATTAGCCGTATCATCAGCATAGACTGCTACTTCTGATGGGCCAGCAGGCATGTCAATAGCAATGCCTTCTTTGTTTACCAACATTTTGGCAGCAGTAACATATTGATTACCCGGACCAAATATCTTATACACTTTTGGGACTGACTCTGTTCCGTAGGCCATGGCAGCAATGGCTTGCGCCCCTCCTATTCTATAAATTTTAGTAATGCCACAAAGCGAGGCGGCGTACAAAATAGCTGGATGGTTGGATGGTGTACATAATACCACTTCTCTACATCCTGCAATTTGTGCAGGAATACCCAACATCAATACCGTTGAAAACAACGGGGCTGTACCTCCAGGAATATATACCCCAACTTTATCTATGCCTACTGTTTTTCGCCAACAAGTAACGCCCTCAATCGTTTCAATCTTTTCAGGAACCGTTTTTTGTGCCTCATGAAATTTATGGATATTACGATAAGCCTGATGGATGGCTTGCTTTAAATCGTCGGAAAGTAAATCAGCAGCCTTTTCAATTTCCTCTGAAGGCATTTCTATGGATGCTAGGCTTACTTTGTCGAAAGTCAAAGCAAAATCACGAAGAGCAATGTCGCCTTCGGTTTTCACTCGATATAAAATAGGGGCTACTCGTTGCTCAATCACAGCTATATCCTGTGTTGGGCGCGTAAGTAAGGCTTGATAATCAGACTCTTTGGGATATTTTATAATTTTCATGGAAACTAATAAATCATTTTTTCAATCGGCATTACTAAAATACCTTCTGCACCTGCTTCACGGAGTTTTTCGATATTTTGCCAAAAGTCATTTTCGTTAATTACTGAACTCATCGCCGACCAACCTGCTTGTGCCAATGGAATAATAGATGGCGACTGCATACCTGGTAATAATTTACTGATGGCTTCGATGTTCTCGTTTTTGGTATTCAACACAACATACTTGTTATTTTTTGCTCTTTGAACAGCGTCAATTCTAAATAATATCTGATTCAGGATGTCTTGTTTCTCTGCTGAAAGTGTTGGGCAACCAATCATGATGGCTTCTGAGCGGAATATTACTTCTACTTCTTTCAATCCATTGCTCAACAATGTACCTCCCGATGAAACAATATCACAAACTGCATGTGCTAAACCAATGCTTGGAGCAATTTCTACTGACCCTGATATTTCATGTATATGCGAAGTAACACCATGTTCTTTAAGATAACTTCCTAAAATAATTGGATACGAAGTTGCAATATCTTTGCCTTCTAAATCATCAATGCCTTTGTATTCATCTCCTCTTGGAATAGCAATTGATAAACGGCATTTAGAAAAACCTAATAGTTTTACTTCCGAAACATTTTTATTGCTTTCTACATGAACGTTTTGTCCAACAATACCGATATCAGCTACGCCATCTTCCACATAGCCGGGAATATCGTCATCACGAAGAAACAAAAATTCTGCTGGGAAGTTTGAAGAAGTTGCTTTTAACTTTCCTGCTCCATTATCAAACTTGATTCCGCATTCTTTGAAAAGATTGAGGGAATCCTCACTTAAGCGTCCAGATTTCTGAACGGCAATTCTTAAATTTTGAGTCACTTGTCAGTTATTTATAGTCCACAATGCTAACTTTTCCTAAAAATTATTAATACTGATTGTTTTTGATTTAGGTAAATTGTTAACGGACTGCAAAATTACGGAATCCAGTTTAGCTTTTGACGGCTTTTCTGTAAATTGTCAATAAATCATTCATATTTCTTACTCAACAAGTCTAATAATGAAAAAACTTATCTTGTGGCTATTGCTAATTCCTGTTTTTAGCTACGCTCAAAAATCAGATTCGCCATATCCCTTTACCATTGCTCAAGACAGTGCCTATATTCGTGAAAATTATCAAAAAATGGAATTTATGGTTCAAATGCGTGATGGAATCAAACTTTTTACCCAAGTTTATGCCCCAAAAGACCAAAGTAAAAAGTACCCAATTTTGATGCAGAGAACCCCCTATACTTGTTCCCCTTACGGTACTGATAAATACAAAAAAAGAATTGGTCCAAATCCATTCATGTTAAGAAGTAATTATATCGTTGTGTATCAAGATGTAAGAGGACGTTGGGCTTCAGAAGGCAAATTCGTAGAAATGACCCCGCAAGTTGATATAAAGAAAGGTAAAACAGACATCGACGAGTCGTCAGACACGTATGATACAATCGAATGGCTTATCAAAAATATCAGTAATAATAATGGTAAAGTAGGACAATGGGGTATTTCTTATCCAGGCTTTTTTACTTCTGCTGGGGCTATTTCAGAACATCCAGCCCTCAAGGCGTCTTCACCACAAGCCCCTATGGCAGACCTTTGGCGTGATGATGCTTTCCATAACGGAGCATTTATGATAGCTGCCAATTTTGGTTTTTATAATTTCTTTCAAGAACAAACTAAACCTACTACCACTCGCCCACCTGTATATTTTGAGACGAACAATCCTGATGGATATGATTTTTATCTGAATGAGGTAAAAACGACAAAAAATTCAGAAGATGGTTTCTATAAAGGACGCAATGTATATTATCATGATAACTTTGACCATCCCGACTATGACGAGCATTGGAAGAAAAGAAATATTTTACCCCATTTAAAGGGCATCAAACACGCAGTAATGGTTGTGGGGGGCTGGTATGACGAACAAGATTTATATGGTACCTTCAATACCTATAAGGCTATTGAAAAGCAAAACCCTACTATCAAAAATATTTTTGTAGTAGGTCCTTGGGTACATGGCGGTTGGGCTGGTTCATCTGGACAAACACTTGCTGATGTAGATTTTGGTTCAAAGGTATCACCTTATTACCAAGAAAACATTGAGGCTAAGTTTTTTCATCACTATTTGATTGATGATTCAAAACCGCTTGATTTGCCAGAAGCTACTCTTTTTGAAACGGGTACTAACAAATGGCGTTCGTTTGATACCTATCCTGCTAAAGGGACACAAGAGAAACTGTTGTATTTCCACCCTAATGGCAAATTATCATTTACTGCTCCAACTGTAGAAAAATCATCATCGACTTATCTTTCAGATCCAAATCATCCTGTACCTTTTTCGGCTAACATAAATGATGGTTTTTCTGCTGATTACATGGTGGAAGACCAACGTTTCGCTTATGCTCGACCAGACGTGCTATCATTTTCAACCAATGTCCTTGAAAAAGACATTACACTTTCTGGACAAATTGAGGCGATGCTTAAAGTATCTACTACGGGGACTGATGCCGACTGGGTCGTAAAAGTAATTGATGTGTACCCAACAGACGCACCAGAAAATCCGAAAAAACCAAATGTAGTATATGGAAACTACCAACAATTAGTACGTTCTGAAATTATTAGAGGGAAATACCGTGATAATATTTCTAAACCGAAGCCTTTTGTACCCAATCAAGTAACCAATGTGAAGGTAGAGTTGCAAGACGTATTACATACTTTTAAAAAGGGACATAAAATAATGGTGCAAATCCAAAGCTCATGTTTTCCTTGGTCTGATAGAAACCCTCAGAAGTTCATGGATATTTTTAAAGCTGTACCGAGCGACTACCAGAATGCTACCCAAAAAGTATATCATCAGAAAGCGGCAGCTAGTTATTTAAAGGTGGGAGTATTGGAGTAAATAAAAATGTTCTTTAAGTGTAAATACTTACCTAAAAAATCCGTAGTATTGAGAAATGCTATGGATTTTTTTATTGGAATGGTTTAAAAACAAAAAAAGCAGACTTACAAAGACTGCTTTTTTGAATTACACTTCATCAACAAACTAAAAACCAAATAAAACTACTTGATATCTTGTAGTCAATCTGATAATTTGAGAATAAAGGTAACAATAAAATTGTGCTTTGACAAAAATTTATCCTCAAAATATATCAAATAATTGGCTGTAGGAGAAGGATTCGAACCTCCACGGTGTGATTAGGTAAAGTACAAAGTCTGGTGGTCAACCCCAGTCCATCTTGCGATGGGCATTACACTTACTTTATTTCATGTTCACCACCCCCGAGACAGGAGGGTACGTCTGCCAAATTTCATCACCCTACAGTGTGGTTGTCATTGTGTTTCTTTCAACTTGACAATGCAAAGTTATGTACCTTTTTAATGTTTTACAAATTTTACATAAAAAAAACTTAAAATTTACATTCTATTCAATTATTGCAGTGATTTATTTAAAATTTGTTAATAATTTCTTTTTGAAAGTGTTGTTTTTTATGAAATTTTAAATTTTATTTGAGTTTAAATACTTAAGCTATGGAAAAGAATGTCGAAATCGACGAAACTGATTTAAAAATATTAGGTCTTTTGATGCAAGACGCCACCATGCCTTATACAGAAATTGGCAAAAAAATCAATGTTTCTGGTGGAACCGTCCATGTAAGGATGGGGAAAATGGAACAGGCTGGTATCGTAAAGGGCTCACAATTGGTGATTGACCATACCAAATTAGGGTGGGACATTGCCGCTTTTCTGGGTATTTATTTAGATAAAAGTTCGTTATATGCAGAAGTAGCCGAACAATTGATTAAAATACCAGAGGTAGTAAGTATAAACTACACAACGGGTATTTATTCTATTTTTGCAAAAATTGTTTGTAGAGATACTGTACACCTCAGAGAGGTATTGCATGATAAAATCCAAAAAGTACAGGGTATACAACGAACAGAAACCTTTATTTCTTTAGAGGAAAGCATCAATCGTTCAGTCCCTTTTAGCTACAAAGGATAGGTATTAAGCATAAATAATCAAAGATTTATAAAAGCCTTTTTAGGAAAATTCTGAAGAGGCGAACTTTTCTTCGATTTTTTGGCTTATTTTTGTAGGATAATTACTACCTACAGCAATGGCAAAAGAAGAAATTGATATATTAGAGGAGGTAACCTCCTCCGAATACAAGTATGGTTTTGAAAGTCACTTCGAAACAGACGAAGTGCCAGCAGGTTTGAGCGAAGACGTAATCAGATTGATTTCAGTAAAGAAAAATGAACCAGAATGGATGCTTAATTTGAGGCTAAGTGCTTACCGTACTTGGTTAACAATGGAAGAACCGAAATGGTCTAACGTGCATTATACTCCTGTTGACTATCAGTCAATTAAATATTATTCGGCTCCAAAGCAAGCTAAAGTATTGGAATCTTTAGATGATATTGATCCAGAATTGCGTGCTACTTTTGAAAAATTAGGAATTTCATTAAACGAACAAAAGCGTTTATCGAATGTTGCAGTAGATGCCGTAATCGACTCGGTTTCAGTAGCTACTACTTTTAAAGCCGATTTAGCGAAAAGAGGCATCATTTTCTGCTCGATGTCGGAAGCAATTCAAGACCACCCTGAATTAATCAAAAAATACTTAGGTTCTGTAGTGCCAGTAAAAGATAATTTCTTTTCTGCCTTAAATGCTGCTGTATTTACGGATGGTTCATTCTGTTATATTCCTAAAGGTGTTCGTTGCCCAATGGAGCTTTCTACGTATTTTCGTATTAATGCTGCTGGTACTGGGCAGTTCGAACGTACTTTAATTGTGGCAGATGCAGGGTCGTATGTTAGTTACCTAGAAGGTTGTACTGCACCACAACGTGACGAAAATCAATTACACGCAGCGGTAGTTGAAATTTTTGCCCATGAAAATGCAGAAGTAAAATACTCTACGGTACAAAACTGGTATCCTGGTGATAAAGAAGGTAAAGGAGGGATTTATAACTTTGTAACCAAACGCGGTATTTGCGATGGTGCAAATTCTAAGATTTCTTGGACACAAGTAGAAACAGGTTCGGCTATTACATGGAAATATCCTTCTGTTATTTTAAAAGGGGATAATTCTATTGGGGAGTTTTATTCAGTAGCGGTTACCAATAATATGCAACAAGCGGATACTGGTACAAAAATGATTCACATTGGTAAAAATACCAAATCAAGAATTGTATCAAAAGGTATTTCGGCTGGTAAATCACATAACTCTTATCGTGGATTAGTAGAAGTAATGAAACGTGCAGATAATGCTCGTAACTTCTCTCAGTGTGACTCCCTATTGATGGGCGACCGTTGTGGAGCGCATACTTTCCCATATATTGAAGTAAAGAACAAAACGGCTACCGTAGAACACGAAGCGACTACTTCTAAAATTGGTGAAGACCAATTGTTCTATTGTAATCAACGTGGTATTTCTACTGAAGCTGCCGTAGCCTTAATTGTAAACGGTTATGCGAAAGAAGTATTAAACCAACTACCAATGGAATTTGCGGTAGAAGCTCAAAAGCTTTTAGCCGTTTCTTTAGAGGGTTCAGTTGGATAGTGTGTTGAAGAACTAAGAATGTTTATATAACATCGATAATACTAAAGCTACTGCATCAGCAGTGGCTTTTTTTTATGCCTTTACTGCTTTAATATTGCTTGGTAAAATACTCGTACAATAACGGGTAACTACAGGAGTTGCTCCTACAAGTAATTTCTTATATTGGCATGAGTATTAAAATTCAATATTTTAATACCCGAAATATTACGCGAAAACAATAAGATATTACCTAATTAAACATGAAAAAAAAATATAATTATTCTCTTACAATTATGTTATATTTGCTGTTCTCATTTATGGGATATATAGCTAATACACAGTCACTTAATATCAAAAATGATGTATTTTGGAATACCAAAGACGGACTGCCTATCAACAGTCAAGGAGGAGGCATATTTAAGTTTACAGACCCCCTCACCAAAGAAAAAAAATATTACTGGTATGGTGTTCATTACAAAGAAGCTGATACTTACCGTAAAAACCCATCTGTTACACTCCCTTCTGCTACATTTGAATCTGTAACCTGTTATAGTTCTACAGACTTGGTCAATTGGACTTTTGAGAGTGATGTGCTGACCCGAGATGAGTTAAAAAAGAAAGATGGTGAACGTAGAACATGGGTTGGTCGTTTAGGGGTAGCTTATATTCAAGAGTTACATCAATATGCGATGTTTGTTCAGCATGGCAGTGAGGTATTGATTACTGTTTGTGATACGCCAACGGGACAATTTACTTGGCATCAACAAATAAATATGAAGGAGATGATTGGCACATCAAACACGGGTGACCAAACAGTATTTACAGATGAAGACACTGGAAAATCTTATCTTATTTATTCTTATGGCAAGGGCAGAAACAAGATATATGTTTCTGAAATTGGCATTAAGGAGGGAATGGTTAACTTATTGGATTGTAAGGAAGTCTTTCAGGGAGAAAACCGTGAAGGGAATTGTATGTTTAAGTATAAAGGGAAGTATTACCTCAATGCTTCTAATATATATGGTTGGGATGCCTCATTGGCTTACTACTTAGTAGCTGATGACATCAGAGGGCCTTATGAGACTAAAAAAGGGATGTTGGTAATGAATGGGTCTTCCGATGATTATGCACATGTTACACAAACAGGTTTTTTCTATACCATCAAAGGTACTAAACAAGAAACTGTAGTTTACTGTGGCGATAGATGGGCCAATTTCGCAGGAAATGGTTTGGGGTATAACCAATGGTTTCCGCTTTCATTTGATGGAACTGTACCTCATTTTAATTCGCTTAGTTCGTGGAATCTAAATGCTACGACAGGTGAATGGAATGTGGCTACTGACAACAACTATGCAAAAAATGGTAGTTTTGAAGCAGACCGGAAAACTATTCCATCGCTCGTCAAACCAGTACAATTGCAATTAACAGGTTGGAATACTTCAGATATAGCAGGTAATAAAATTAGCCTTGACACTACTAGCTCACCAATTTTGAACCATAATAATAGCGAAAACGAAAGGAAAGTTGTTATTGGAGAGAAAAGCCTTGCTATCAGTGATAAGATAAATTTCAAGCGAAAGATATATCAGGTAATAACCTCCTCTCCTTTTGTAAAATTAGAAAAAGGTAGTTATACCTTAATCGCCAAGGTAAAGAATAGCAGTAGCTTTGATAAACTTGAAATATATGCTACTAGCAATGACAAAACTTTTAAGGTTACCTTTAAAGAAGAAAATACAAGCTGGAAAACGATTAAGATTGAAAACATAGTCATCAAAAATGGGAAGATAGAAATTGGCTTTGAGGCTGAAGGTGCTGCCAATGCTTTTTGTTATGTTGATGATATATTGTTGTTGAAGAACTAACAAACTTTTATTTCTTTAAAAACGATACAATCCAGAATAAAACATAGCTGATCTAAAAGAGAGAAGTTTAGAAGTTTAACAAAATAGCCTCATAGAGGCGATATATTGGTAGCCCAATTGATAAAAGCAGTAGCCTTCGAAGCCCCATCGGGGCGAAATATTTCGCCCCGATGGGGCTTCGAAGGGGTCTTAGCAAGCTGATCTTCCTACCGATATAGTGTTCCTAACGGAACTATAATTAGTATATATAAATCAAAAGAAGCGGTCAAAAACTAATTTTTGACCGCTTCTTTATGAAAAAGTTCGGGATAATTTATGTTTATTTACCTTTAGGCTTTTCATCTTTTGTAGCATTTTCTTTACTAAAGATAGTTGCTAATTTCTTGCTTAAGGCTTCACCTCTCAGGTTTTTAGCAATGATTTTACCATTAGGGTCTAACAGTAAGTTTTGTGGAATAGCCTGAATACCATATAATTTAGCTACTTCATTGTTCCAAAATTGTAAGTCGGAAACCTGAGTCCAAGTTAATTTATCATCATGGATAGCCTTCAACCATTTTTCTTTCGCATTTGGTTGGTCTAAAGAAACCCCGATAATATGGAAACCTTGGTCTTTGAACTCGTTGAATACTTTTACCACATTTGGATTTTCTCTTCTACACGGTCCACACCAGCTAGCCCAAAAGTCGATTAAAAGATATTTACCTCTTAGCGAAGATAATTTTACAGGTACACCCAATGTATCATTCTGCGTAAAATCTAAAGCTTCTCTTCCGATACCCGTAAGTTTAGCTGTCGTAATTTTTTCTTTAAATTCAACCCCAGCTGGTGACGCCTTTAAAGTAGCAGGCAATAAATTAAAAAGAGGTTCTACTTTTTCTACAATGATTTCGTATCCTGCAAAAGTCTTTAATGAATAAAGCGCTACTGGCGAATTTGGATTTTTCTTGATATAGCTACCATATACGTTTTCTCTTTGTATTTCATCCAATGAATCAATAGAAGCCTCTACCCTATCCATCGCCGCTTTTTCTTTATTTTTTGAATACTCTGAGTATTTTTTATAAAGTGCCTCTAGCTTACTTTCATAAGGTTTTGAAGCAAGATTCAATTTTTCAAACTCGATATGCGATTTTGAACCTTTCACGCTAACATTTGAAAACGAATCTACACTTGCTACAGTAATAATACCCGGCTCCAGGAAAATAGCTGCTGTATTTCTTTGAGCAAATTTAGCTTTTTTGTTCGCTGTATTTTTTGCGGTGAATTGTACCCTAGTAGGGTCTGTCAGAGACAATTTGAACGAATAGGCCCCTTTAGCAACCAACGAACTATCTGTTACTCTTTTGCCATTTGTGGCATAAGTAGCATATACGATATCGATGGTATCTTTAACATTTTTAATGGTACCTTTTACTTGAATAGTAGGTTTTGCAGGGCTTTGTGCATTTGTTAATAAAGGCAATGCACATAAAACTGTGAAAAATAGTTTTTTCATGAAGAGGAATTTTAGTTTAAATTATTGATGAACGTATAACGCCATTAAGAAATTATATTGAACAAATATAATAGGTATAACGTATTAACACTACAGATTTAGTAGTTAAATCATTTTTTACCACTTATATCCTTCATTCTTAGGCAGGGACTTAAGTCCTACTGATTAACCACATCTTTTAAAAAGTTGAAATGGAAATGTTATTATTGATCAAATTAGCTTAAATGTACATAAATAGTCTTTAAAACCAAGTGTTGAAGCTCTTAATCTCTAGCGAGGGACTTAAGTTCCTGCTTAGCGATAAATCATGGTGAACTGAACCTTTTTAAAAGACCTCCACTACTTGTTCGTCCTTCGCTTTTTCTTCCAAATACACCAATATTCCTTCTACATTGACATGCCCCATCGCTCTGTAAATATTCATGTATTGTCGTACTTGGGTTTTATGTGATTCAGATTTTGAGCCTGTTTTATAATCCAAAATCACGATTTTATCTTTTAGTCTCACCACTCTATCAGGACGAAGAGGCTTGCCTTTCGGCATTAATATTTCCCTTTCATTCTTGATAGACTCTTCGGCTACCTCAAAAAGTGGCTTGATATTGGGCAAACCCATGATATTTTCCAAGGTTCGCTTTAGTCCTTCTATCTCGGAAGCAATTATCAATCCCTCTCTAAGAATTTCTTGTAGGGCATAATCAGTATCATGATACGTTTTTATTTTGGCAAAGGCAGCATGCACTTTATTACCATAATCTTTACTTTTCTCGAAGGTTTCCAAGTCAAAAAGACGTTCAGCACTTTGTCGTAGTCTCACTTTATTGCTCCGTTCAAAACTGGTGATTGCACTGATTTCAATCAACTCTTCCTTTTTCTCTTTAGTAGCTTTTATCAGCTTATGTGTTCCTTGATAAACAACCTCAAAATGATTCTCTCCTTCTTCAATAAACGGACAGTTGACAAATTGATATAGCTGATTTCCGACTGTTTTACTAAAATCCTTCACATTTTTCTTTACAATCAAATACAGCCTATCAGTAGGGCGTGTCAATCCTACATACAGCATATTCAAGCTTTCTAAAAAGGTCTTTTCTTTTTCGGCTTTGTATTGACCAACTACAAAAGTTTGTTCTAACGCTTTGGATATCCTCAGCGGGGCATTCTTTAAAGTTTTTTCTATAGAACCACTAAGAACAATCAATTCATTTTCCTCTGGCAAATCTGCCCAAATCTGTGTTCTCAAGTTAGTATCAGTACTCCAATTACAATAAGGAATGATTACGACTGGAAATTCTAATCCTTTAGATTTGTGGATACTCATTACAGTCACGGCCGCTTGTCCTTCTGGTGTAGAAATAGAAAGCGTTTCCTTTTTTATTTCCCAAAACTGTAAAAAATCAGTAAGGTGCGTACTCTTTTTAGTCTGAAACTCCAGAATAACATCCAAGAACCTAAAGAGAAAATCTAAGGCTTTATGATGTTCAAAAAGGAAGAAAGTATTGATGATTTTCTCAGCAATTTCATACAAAGCCATTTGTTGTAAAGCAAAAGACTCTAATGAATATCCTTGTGTTTCAATCAATTGATAAAACAAAGCAATATCTCCTGATTCGATAGACTGTTTAATAATCTGATTATCATCAGTATCAGGAATTTTGTTCAACACTACCCGATAGAACAAATAAATCGCCTCGTATTTAGATAAAGTATTATCAGGATTTTGAATTACTTTCATCAAAGAAACGACTAAATTAACCGCCTCTGAAGCATTTAGATTGAGTGAATCTGAGGAAATTACATCAATATTAGCATCTTTCAAGGCATTGGCGATAATCCTGCCGTGCTTATTTTTCCTACATAATACAGCAATGTCTGCGTAGTTATATCCTGCCCCTCGTGCCTCCTCAATCAATGCCATAATACGCTCGAACATCAATTCATCTTCATGCTCTCCTTGCATAAAATCAATCTCTACATGCCCGCCTGTTTTGGGATTTACTGGCACTTGCTGTGCAAAGAATTCATCATAGACCATCGGTAAGGATGGTGCAATGCTTTCATTTTCGGGAGATGCTTTAATGAAGTTAAATAAGTCGTTATTAAATGTAATTACTTCTTGAGTACTTCTATAATTGGTACTTAGGTTTTCGGGTTTAAGGTATGGACGGATACTGGCGTATCTTTCTACCAAAAAATCGTTGTCTTCATTTCCTATTATCAATCTTTCCAGATTGTCTTTATGCAAATGCACAATCAATTCCATTTCTCCTCCTCTAAAACGATAAATAGATTGCTTGGCATCGCCTACGGCTAAATTGAAATGCCCATTGGCCAAAGAGTTTTCAACCAAAGGCAAGAAATTATGCCATTGTAGTGTAGAAGTATCCTGAAATTCATCAATCAGGATGTGGTTATATTTTTCGCCCAATCGCTCATAAACAAACGGGATGGGTTCTTTCATCACAATCTCAAAAATTTTCCTATTAAACTCTGAAATGTGAATTTGCCCACTTTCGCTCTGAATAGAGGCAATCTCTTTTTTTAGCTGACTGAGTAAAGCTAGTTTTTTAGTCTGTTTAAGAATCTCTTTAAAAAGAACATATTTTGCTCTTTCAGTTTCTTGAATTGTAAAAACGCTACTTAGGTAAATTCCTAACTCATCGGCAATTCCATCAATAATGACTTTAATACCAGTTTTTTGAGATTTTGAATACCAAAGGTTTTCGTCAATTGCCTTTTTCACATAAGAGTTAGCCGTAGTAAAAACATCGCTTTCTAATTTCTTAAAAAAAATCCCTACGCCTGACCTGCTCTGATAAAAATCCACGATATCTAAACCCGCAGATGCAATACTTTCTAAGGCTATCTGAGCAATGGTTTTAATCTTAGTTTCAAGGTGTTCACAGAAAGCTTTTAGCTGTTCTTCTATCAGTAAAAAATCTTCCGCTTCTAAATCTGCTATTTTGTCGATAGCATCTTGGTGTTGATCAGACAAAAGATTTTTGCCAAAAATAGACAATTCATCCGCCAAGCCATTCCAAGATTTGCCTTCATCTGCTTTTTCCAAGGCAAAGCTTCGGATAGACAACGTAATCTGCTCGAAATGTTCGGTATTTACTTTTTGTAATAATTGCTCCACAGCCGCATCAAGCAATACTTCAGAATCGAGGCTTACTTCGAAGTTGAAGGGAAAATCCAATTCTTCTGTAAAAGCTGATACTATTTTTTGAACAAAGGAATCTATCGTAGAAACAGAAAAATTAGCATATTCATGGATGATATGCTTGAAAGTCTTTGAAGCCCTGAGTCGTAATTCATCCTCATCAATATCTATTCCTTCTTGTTGTAATTCATCTAAAATTTGGTTAAAAATTCCATTTGAATCTTCTTGATCTTGTGGGTCGTCGCTCGAAAATTGATGAAGATATTTTAAGATTCTCTCTTTCATCTCACCCGCAGCTTTATTGGTAAAAGTAACTGCCAGAATATGATTGAAATAAAAAGGAGAAGTAGTTCTAAGAGCTAATTTGATGTACTCCTTTGCCAAAGTATAGGTTTTTCCCGAACCAGCAGAAGAGGAATATATTTTAAATTTAGGGCTTTGCATGAGATATTGTATTCGTCGAGACACAAGAAGCTAGATTTTAGACACAAGATGTTAACAATAAGAGTAAAAGTATTTGTCAATTTTGAACTCAAAACTTCTTAACTTATTTCTATTTCAAAAATCTTGTTTCTAGTGTCTTATGTCTATTTTCTAATCACTATCTTGCAAATTACGAAAAGAACTTAAATTTGTTGAATATTATCTCCCCTCATCATGCAACAAACATTTATTACAAACGATGCCATAATCTTCGGATTATTATTGGGTATCATTTATTTTACCTTTTATACCTCATCCCTCGAAAATCGTTTTTGGAAACGTTTCTATACATTCTTTCCCAGTATTTTGGTTTGTTATTTTGTCCCAGGCTTACTAAATGCCTTTAATATTGTTGATGGTGAACACTCTAAGTTATACGATGTAGCCTCAAAATATTTACTCCCAGCCTGTTTGTTGTATTTCACTATTAGTATTGATTTTGATGCCTTGAAACAATTGGGTGGAAAAGCTATTATTGTTTTTTTAGCAGGAGCTTTAGGTGTAATGATTGGCGGTCCAGCCTCGCTTTGGATAGTAAAAATGATTAGTCCCGAAACAGTAGCAGGTGAAACGTGGAGAGGCTTAGCCACGATAGCAGGAAGTTGGATTGGTGGAAGTGCTAACCAAACGGCATTGAGAGAAGTATTTAACCCACCTGCCGAAATATTCTCTCAGGCTATTGCCATTGATGTACTTACAGCCGAGCTTTGGTTAGCGTTATTGCTATATGGTGTGGGACACGCCACTAAAATAGACAAATGGTTTCGTGCAGATACACGTGCTGTAGATGATGTAAGAATAAAAATTGAAAAGAGAGCCAAAGAAAACGCCAAAAATCCGACGGTACAAGATATACTGTTAATACTATTTATCGGCTTTGGAGCTACCGCGATGGCTCATGCTTGTGCGGATATAATAGTCCCTTTTATAGAAAACAATTATCCTAATCTTAAAAAATTCAGCCTTACTTCGTCTTCATTTTGGGTTATTTCTTTAGTGACAATCTTTGGTTTAATACTCTCGCAAACTAAAGCAAGGCAAATTGAGGATGTAGGAGCCTCTAAATTTGGGTCGATATTCTTATTTATTTTAATAGCTACTATTGGCATGAAAATGAACATCTTTGCAGCCTTAGAAAAACCACAGCTTTTTCTAGTAGGCATTATCTGGATGTTGTTTCATGCTAGCTTCACGTTGATTGCTGCTTACATTACCAAAGCACCTTACTTTTTTACAGCTGTTGGCTCACAAGCTAATGTTGGTGGGGCAGCTTCTGCTTCGGTAGTGGCAGCAGCTTTTCACCCTTCTTTGGCATCAGTAGGTGTCTTACTCGCTATTCTAGGTTATGCGCTAGGTACTTATTGTGGTTATTTAACGGGATTAATGATGCAGTGGGTGGTTTCTTAGTTGTGAGTTGTGAGTTTTGAGTGAGGAGTTTTTAAATATTGAGTAATGAGCAATCTTTCCCCTAAAATACTATAGTCAACACTCAACTCAAGACTCATAACTCACCATTCTCAACTCAAAACGCTACAGCACTTTTTTTAGCCTACTCAACGACTGTGGGGTAATGTTGAGATAAGAGGCAATAATATGTTGAGGAATCTTCTTTTCAACGGCTGGGAATTCAATAAGTAGTTTTTTATAGCGCAATGTGGCGTCATCGAGCATAAAAGAACGTACTCTATTTCTTTCATCACAAAAATATATTTGGTTGATAATTCTACCTGCACGCTCCCAACCATGGAATTTTTCAAAAAGCCATGTTAGCCGTTCATAAGTAATGTATAATAACTTACAATCTTCTAGGGCGTCTAGATAGTCTGTCGAAGGTTGTTGTAATGCAAAACTCACTTGCTCTGTAAAGATAGTTCCATCAAAGGCGAAATTGAAGGTTCTATTGTGTTCACCAGCAACTTTAGTATAAGCCCTGAGCGTTCCCTGTAAAATGAAATATATTTCATTACAAACATCTCCTTCTTTAAGCAGGATGTCTCCTTTCTTGCAAGTTTTGTATTGTACTTTACTCAAAAATGATTTTACTTCCCTTTCAGAGAGTACCACAAACTTATTGAGGTATTCCACGAGAGGGAAAATTTCAGGAGTAATTTTCATGGCGGTTTAAGTTTTAATGACTTTTTTGATTTATTTAGATAAAAAATACTTAAACAAGTTTTATTCTTATCTCTTTTCTAATTAGTTATTATCTTTTTCAAAGTTAAGGACGTAATTTTGTAAAATGTATAAGCAAAACCTGTATTACGGCGAGTAAGTTATACAGCATCATGAAATAAATCAATACCGTAAAATAAATAACGTGAAAAACATTCGTAACTTTTGTATTATTGCCCATATAGATCACGGAAAGAGTACACTCGCTGATAGATTAATTGAATTTACAAATACTGTACAAAAACGGGATATGCAAGCTCAATTACTGGATGATATGGACTTGGAGCGTGAGCGTGGTATCACGATCAAATCGCATGCAATACAAATGAATTTCCCTTATAAAGGAGAGGAATATGTATTTAATTTGATTGATACACCTGGTCATGTGGATTTTTCTTATGAAGTTTCACGATCAATTGCCGCTTGTGAGGGTGCTTTGCTTATTGTGGATGCTGCCCAAGGAATTGAAGCTCAGACTATCTCGAATCTTTTCTTAGCACTAGGGCATGACTTAGAGATTATTCCTGTATTAAATAAAATTGACTTGCCAGGAGCAATGCCTGAGGAAGTAAAAGACCAAATTGTAGATTTATTAGGCTGTGACCGAGATTCAATCATCCATGCTTCTGGTAAAGAAGGTATTGGTATCGAAGATATTTTGGTTGCTGTAGTCGAAAGAATCCCTGCTCCAAAAGGTGACCCTGCCGCTGAACTCCAAGCGTTAATCTTCGACTCTGAATTTAATTCATACCGTGGTATTGAAGTAATGTTTAGAGTATTCAATGGTGAAATCAAAAAAGGTGATAAGGTAAAATTCATTGCTACAGGCAAAGAATATTTTGCAGATGAAATTGGTACTTTGCGTTTAGAAAAAGAGCCAAGACTATCTATCAAGGCTGGAGACGTAGGATATTTGATTTCTGGTATCAAAGAAGCTAAAGAAGTAAAAGTAGGTGATACGATTACGCACCGTGACCGTCCTTGTAAAGAATCTATTCATGGTTTTGAAGAAGTAAAACCAATGGTTTTTGCAGGTATTTATCCTGTTGAGACTACTGAATTTGAAGATTTGCGTGATGCAATGGGCAAACTTCAATTGAACGATGCTTCCTTAGTATGGGAACCAGAAACATCAATGGCCTTAGGTTTTGGTTTCCGTTGTGGTTTCTTAGGAATGCTACACATGGAGATTGTCCAAGAACGTTTAGAGCGTGAATTTAACATGACTGTAATTACCACTGTTCCTTCGGTGAAATTCAATGTTAAATTAACAAATGGAGAAGAACTATGGGTATCAGCGCCATCTGAACTACCTGAGCCAAATTTGATTGACCACGTTGAAGAGCCAATCATTAAAGCACAAATCATTACTAAATCTGATTATGTAGGTGGCATCATGAAATTGTGTTTGGATAAACGAGGAGTTCTTTCAAATCAAATTTACCTTACTTCCGACCGTGTAGAATTGCAATTCGACTTACCACTTTCAGAAGTTGTATTCGATTTCTTTGATAAATTAAAGACTATTTCGCGTGGCTATGCTTCTTTGGATTATGAATACAAAGGCTATCAAGAAGGCGAAATGGTGAAGTTAGACGTGATGTTAAATGGTGAAAAAGTGGATGCACTTTCTGCCATCGTACACCGCGACAAAGCTTATGAATGGGGAAAACGTCTATGTGAAAAATTGCGTGAATTGTTACCAAGACAACAATTTGACATTGCTATTCAAGCGGCTATCGGGCAAAAAATCATTGCTCGTGAAACGGTGAAGGCATTGAGAAAAGACGTAACTGCCAAATGTTATGGTGGTGATATTTCTCGTAAAAGAAAATTATTAGAGAAACAGAAAAAAGGTAAAAAACGTATGCGTCAAGTAGGAAACGTAGAAATTCCACAAGAAGCATTTATGGCTGTTTTGAAATTAGATTAATCTTATTGATTAACTATTATCCGTTATCTGTTAATTGTTATCAGTAATAAGCTGACAATTAATGGATAACGGATTCTTTATTTTAGTCCCACTTAATATAATTCCTAATTAGTAACTTTACTGTCCTACACCATTCCTAACTCACTAAATCACAATTCACTAAATCACAACTAATTTTCACAACTCAACCATCATCATCATTAACTTTTCTAACTCTTTTGTCGCTGACCCATAATCTGAATTATATTTATTCAGTATCAGTGAGAAGCACATTAATTCACCATTCTTCGCTGTAAAATATCCAGCATAAGCTCTTACGCCTTCAATTGAACCACTCTTTGCCCTAACATTGCCAATAGCTTTTGATTTTTTTCCTAAATGAGCTACCGTTCCTGATTCGCCGACCACAGGAATAGATTCATAAAATGATTTAAATGATTTTTCAGTGTACATTGCTTTCAAAATATCTGTCATGTTGGCAGGAGTAAGACTGTTTGTAGGCGATAGGCCGCTCCCATCTTTTACATTAAACCCCGCTAAATTTAGCCCTCTGTTTTGCCAAATTTGTTTCAACCCTTTTACAGCATCTTTCGTAGTGTTACCAAATGAATAAGATACCGAGAAGGTTTTCAAAAAAGCCTCCGCATATAAATTAATACTTTGGTAATTACACGCTTTCGCTAGCTCTTTAAGTGCTGGTGACGAGTAACTGGCAATATTCATCGTTTGAAATGACTTCTGAAAAGTAATTCTCTTTTTACTTACTTCCAAGGATGACAGCGGACTTTCATACACCTTGATGCCTAATTCCTCCAATTTTTTCTGTAAGAAATATGCTGCAAACAAGGGCGGGTCAGGAATAGAGCCTTTTACTGAAAAGGTATCTCCTGCTGGTACATAGCCTTGCATCACTAAAATATCTTGATAAGGCGTACTGTATATATTTACTTGATCTCCCGTATGAGGCTTATCTGTTTGTACCCTATTGATTTTCTGATAATATGGTAGGTCTGGATTGGTTTTAACCAAAGAAGCCTCTGCTAGATAAGTACTTGGTTTGAAAGTAGCATAAAATAAGTTTTCATTGATATTTAATCCATAAGCCCCAGCACCATAATAATTACCTATATCTCCCCAAATCCACGTATCGGGTAATACATTTTCTTCAAACAAACCACCATCAGCAAATACCCTTCCTCTAATTTCCTTAATTCCTAAAGCCTTGATTTTTTGTGCCCATGTCACAAACAAAACCTTATAGTCCATTTGTTTGTCTATTCGTCCACTTCCGAAAGAAGGGTCACCAGCACCTTTGATGATAATGTTACCAACTAATATAGAATCTGTAATTTGTCCGCTATAATCTAGCTTAGTAGTATAGGTATAATCTTCCCCTAAGGTTGATAATGCGGTAGCAGACGTAATTAGTTTTAATGTGGAGGCTGGAGCAAGACTTTTCTGGGAATTATATTCTACTAAAACTTTATTATTTGTTACTGATTTGATGCATACTCCTACCATCCCATTAGCCATAAACGGCGTAGTGGCTAACCCATTAATATATTGTTGAAATCGTTCTTGAGAAGGAGTATTTTCAAGCGAATCAGGTTTATTTGATAAAGTCAGGATATGCAAAATACTTAACAAAAATAGCTTCATAGAGTATTGTAAGGATTATTGATGAATATTGATACCTAACAAAGATAAAGAAAATGAGCTAATAAGCTAATAATTTGTATCCTGAGTAGCGTGATTAAAACGCGATAGCATTTACGCTTATTATTAGCCTATAATAAGCGTAAAAATAATTTTGTTATTCAATAATCTTTTCGTTATGTTTATAATACAAAATAACATAGCAGCTATATGTTATTTATTTTCTAACACTTATAAATTACAAAGCAATGTATTTACTCATTAAACAGACAGGAATAGTCTAAATCTATCGCAAGTAAACTCCTATTTCACTTGCCTGTTTCCCTCAATTGATACCTCCTTTCGTAGGTAAAATTTTAGCGCTTATTTTATATACGCATCATTAACTTTTTTATTTTACAGACTTTGAATGCAAGCGCCCGATATAAAAACAGGGTGTAATAGAAAACTTAACGAGTAATAAATCAAATACAAAAAACGATATGCACTACTACTTAAAAGCTTTACAAAGCTATGCTACTTTCAACGGTAGAGCTAGGAGAAGCGAATATTGGAATTTTATATTTGTCAACTTAATTTTTTCATTTATAGCTATCATAGCAGACCATATTTTTCGGATTGCGATGCCCTTAATTGGTTATGGTCCTATTACTTTTTTGTATTCATTAGCTGTATTTTGTCCCGCTTTAGGAGTATTGGTTAGAAGACTTCACGATGTCGGAAAAAGTGGATGGTTTGGCTTAATCATATTTATACCATTGGTAGGGTTAGTGTGGTTGTTTGTACTGTTAGTATCAGAAGGCAACGCTGGCGAAAATGAATATGGTACAAACCCTAAAGAAGAAGTAGAACAGTATAAAGATTTATAATGCATTACAAAATTTTACTATAACCCATGGAGCCCAGAGACCATCATAAAACGGGGCGGAATCGAAAAGCCAAACGAGTAGAAAAAACACAAAATCTATACTATTCAAATGAATTATTATTTACAAGTTTTACAAAACTATGCTACATTTAGCGGCAGAGCCAGAAGAAGTGAATACTGGTATTTTGTCTTATTTAACTTTATTTTTTCTGTTTTAGCTGTTATGATAGGTATTGCTGTTGGGGCATCAATTGGAGCAGCTGGATTTGTTGCTATTTATCTGATTTATTTAATTTATCAGATAGCGATACTTATTCCAAGCTTGGCTGTTATAGTTAGACGATTACACGATGTGGGTAAAAGTGGATGGTACTTTTTTATTTCTCTTATCCCGCTCGTAGGCATAGTATGGTTAATCGTACTGTTAGTAACAGAAGGAGAACCTTACGATAATCAATATGGCGCTAATCCAAAGGAATTAGCTGATGAATTAATTTATTAATAGACCGATATATTATCAATGCTATTTTGATAAAATTACCCAAACCCAAAAAGCTAAGAATTTCAAACATAAGTCATTCTGAATTTTAAAATAGAAAGTGGTCGAAATTAATTTTTCGACCACTTTTTTATTCATTTATAGTTCCGTTAGGAACGGAATATCGGTAGAAATAGCCTATTAACCTCCCAAGCCCCATCGGGCGAGATATTTCTCCCCGATGGGGCTTGGAGGGAAATGTTATTTAGTAACTACTGATATTTCGCCTCTATGAGGCTATTTTGATTTTAATCCTATAAAATTCTTACTTTAAGAAAAACAAGGATGACTTATGTTTATTTCATACTTCCTTTATTACCTCCACGAAAGCATTATAAAAAAAGGCTTATAAAATTGTCGTTAAACAATTTTATAAGCCTTTTTACTATACTAAAATATTACTATTTCTTCTTTTTCTTAGGGTCAGTTTGTTGAGTTTTTTGTGTTTCCTCAACAGCCTTCATTTGCTTAGAAATGTATTCTGAGAAACGAGATTTCTTCACACCGCCTGCAGCAATTTTCTTACGATTTTCTTCTAAAACTGCTTTGATTTTATCTTCATCTACAAACTTACGAATACCAATTTGTTGTCCGATAGTTACTAAGTTGGAAACAAAATAATAGAAGCTCATACCAGCTGGTAAAGAGTTCATTACGAACATGAATATCACTGGCGTAACATAAGCCATTTTCTTCATGTCAATCGGTTGTCCTGTTTGGTCTGGCGTATTTTGGTTGTTATAATAACCATAAGCAATACTTGAGAGTGTCATCAATAAGGTAAACAAACTGATGTGGTTACCATACAATGGAATACTGAACGGTAAAGTAGCGATAGAGTCGAAAGTAGAAAGGTCATTTGCCCATAAGAACGATTGCTGACGCAAGTTAATCAAGTTCGGGAACAACATAAATACCGCCATCAATACTGGCATAGTGGCTAAAACGGGAACACAACCACTCAGTGGGCTTACGCCTACTTCGCCATACAATTTCATTTGTGCTTGCTGTTGTGCCGCTGCATCATCCCCTACTTTCTCTTTGATAGCATTCAATTCTGGCTGTAAAATTCTCATTTTAGCCATGCTTACATACGACTTATAAGTAAGTGGTAATAATGCAAATTTGATGATTAATACTAACGCAATAATTAATAAACCGTAATTACTGAATACTGTTTCTAACACATTAAAAAGCGGAACGAATACATAACGTGTAATTGGCAAGAAAATATCATAACTCAATTTTACGTTTTTCCCAAAGCCTGGTGCTACGTTTTTGATGATATTATAATCGTTAGGACCAAAATACCATTGATAATTTCCTTTGCCTGATTTTAAGTCGGCCAAATCCAAATCCATGTTAGCTCTCAATGTCTTGATATTAACAGAATCAGTTTCGTTAGCAGTAGCAACAATCTGTGCTTTTTGGATAGGTGCATTTTTTGTAATAAAGCCCGACAAGAAGTATTTTTTCTTGAATGAAACCCATTTCAAAGGCTTATCTAGCGATTCTTCTTTTGAACCCGTTGGTGTTTCTGCTAGTTGATCAAAATCTTCATCTTCGTTCAATAAGTAATTGACAGTAGCTTTACGGTTTTCTGTTAAATCTTTTTCGGTTGGACGAACATTTTCAATCCAGTTTAATTTAGCCGATTCGTTTTTCAACAAACCATCCAAACCTTGTAGCTTCACATCTTGGTCTAACAAAAAGCCTTCTCCTGCTAATGTATAAGTCTGTTCGATGCTTTGTCCGTTGGCTAAGTTTAAAGTAAAGCTAACTTTTTGCGATTGTCCTTCTGCAACCACTCCACCTTTAGAAGCAGTAGTAAAGTACAATTTATTCAAATCAACATTTCCTTTTGTAGTTGGAAGGTCAAAAGTTACTTTATCAAAAGCCTCATCAAAAATCACAAGAGGTTCTTTTTTCTGGCTAGCAAATGAATTGTAAGTCTCGTAATTCTTTAATAATACTTGTTTTACCTTACCACCTAAAGTAGTGAACACTACTTTAATGTCTTTATTTTCTAAAACAAGTTCTTGTGCAGTACCTATGGCAGCCGATGCGAAATCGCCAGCGGCAGCTTTTAAAGCAACTGAATCCACCGTTGCAACTTTATGTACAGTGGCAGTTTGGGCTACTTTAGCTTTCTCAGGTGCTTTTTCAGGTTCAACCTTAGGGGCTAGGAAAAACTGGTATCCCAGCAACATCGCCATTATCAACAACAGCCCCGTTACTTGATTTTTGTCCATCATTATTTTAGTAAATTTGTCTTTTTTCGAGTTTTGTGCGGTTATACACTCATCGGTTATCTTTAATTGTTGTCGGTTTTATTCTCTAAGTATCTATTTTCCTAAAAAACCTGAACGAAATGTAAAAACTTTCTATCAAATAAAACCGCCAAAGCTTTTGACTTTAGCGGTGCAAAATTACGACTTATCTTTTATTAAATCATTTTAAATGATAAAAGGTTACTTAGAACTTGCTTTCATCAAAGGAATAGCATTCTTCAAAGCAGCTTTTACAAAGTGAACAAATAATGGAGCAGGGTTTGCTACATTCGATTTGTACTCTGGGTGAAACTGTACACCGATAAAGAATGGGTGGTCTTTTAGTTCAACAATTTCTACTAAACCAGAATCTGGATTAATACCTGTTGGCACCATTCCTGCATTTTTAAAGCGTTCTAAATAGGCATTATTGAATTCATAACGGTGACGGTGACGCTCCTGAATGTTCAATTTACCATATACATGGTGTGCTAAAGAACCTTTTTCTAATTTACAAGAGTATGCACCCAAACGCATCGTTCCACCTTTATTAGTAATAGATTTTTGTTCTTCCATCAAATCAATTACTGGATATGGTGTTTCTTTGTTCATTTCAGATGAGTGAGCATCCTCTAAACCAACTACGTTTCTAGCATATTCAATTACAGCACATTGCATACCCAAACAAATACCAAAGAAAGGGATTTTGTTTTCACGAGCATATTTTACAGCGTTGATTTTACCTTCGATACCTCTTTCGCCAAAGCCTGGGGCTACTAAAATACCATCAAGGCTTTCTAGTTTTTTGCGATAATCACCTTCCACTAAGTTTTCAGAAGAAATCCAAATTACATTTACCTTCGTTTCATTGACAGCACCTGCATGAATCAATCCTTCTGAAATAGATTTATAAGAGTCTTTCAGTTCAACATATTTACCAACCAAACCGATTGTAACTTGTTCTGTTGGATTTTTAAGTTTGCCTAAGAAATTCTTCCATTGTTCTAAGTCAGCGTCTTTGTCATTATAAATATCTAATTTATATAAAGCACGTTGATCTAGTTTCTCTTTACGCATCAACAAAGGCACATCATAAATCGTTTCTGCATCCATCGCTTCGATTACATCATTTGGCGAAACGTTACAGAAAAGAGCGATTTTACGACGCATTTCCTGTGGAATTGGGTGTTCTGTACGACAAACAATAATATCTGGCTGAATACCATATTCAGACAAAGCACGCACTGAGTGTTGCGTTGGCTTAGTTTTCAATTCACCCGCAGCAGCGATATAAGGCACTAAGGTTAGGTGAATGAAAAGCGTATTTTTCTCTCCTAAATCCCATTTTAACTGACGAGCAGCCTCGATAAAAGGTAGAGATTCGATATCACCCACACAACCTCCTAATTCAGTAATGACAATATCGTACTGTCCAGTAGCACCCAACAAAAGAATATTTTGTTTGATTTCGTCAGTGATATGCGGAACTACTTGAACAGTTTTTCCTAAATAATCACCACGACGTTCTTTTGTAATTACATTAAAATAAACTCTACCAGTGGTAATGTTATTTCCCTGTGAAGTAGGCACGCCCAAAAAACGCTCATAATGACCCAAATCAAGATCCGTTTCCGCTCCGTCGTTGGTTACATAACACTCACCATGCTCATAAGGGTTTAACGTTCCCGGATCAATATTGATATATGGATCCAATTTTTGGATAGTTACTGATAGCCCTCTAGCCTGTAATAATTTAGCTAATGATGAAGCAATAATTCCTTTTCCTAAAGATGAAGTTACACCGCCCGTAACGAAAATATATTTTGCGGTTTTAGGTTGCCCTTTACCTGACATTGTAATAAAATTGAAGTTTGAATTTTTCTAAGAGGATGTGTACAAAAATTGTACAGAGGAAGAATGGAGTTCCGCAACCCTTAGTTACGGGATACAAAGTTAGAGAATTTTCAGCGAAGTATTTCGTCTTTTTTTGAATAAAGACTTAACTCTTTTCTTAAACACCACAACAACACATTGATTTACAGCAAATTACATTTACAAATATTTAAGAATTAAAATTAAAGCTTAACAAAAAGGCAATTTGGATAATGTAATTCACAGATGAGGTGACCATTATCAATAAAGCACTGCCATTTGATTTTTATCCTAACATTAATTATCTTCTTAACAAAATCCTAAAGGCTTTATCTCTACTAATTCAGCAGTCTTTTGTACTTTTGTGAGTATAACCAGAAATTATTACTTAAAAATAACAAAAGCAATTATGTTAAAATCTGTTCCTTTCGACCAAACCCATGCTTTTTCTTTACTGACAAAGCACAAATCTGAAATTGATGCTACTTCTATAAAAGAACTCTTCGCAAATGATGCCGAACGATTTGATAAATTCTCAATTCGTTTTGAAGACATTCTTGTGGATTATTCTAAAAACATACTCAACGAAAAAACAAAAGCTATCTTAGTGGCTTTGGCCAATGAATGTGAATTGGACGATGCTATCGAAAGAATGTTTACTGGCGATACGATTAACCAAACTGAAAAGCGTGCTGTGTTGCACGTTGCCCTAAGAAACCGCTCTAATGCTCCTATTGGTGTAGATGGCAAGGAAATCATGCCTGATGTAAATGCTGTTTTAGAGAAAATGAAAGGGTTTTCTGAGAAAGTAATTTCTGGAGCTTGGAAAGGATATGCTGGCGAAGCCATCACTGATATAGTAAATATTGGCATCGGAGGTTCAGATTTAGGCCCAGTAATGGTTACAGAAGCTTTAAAGCCTTATAAAAATCATTTGAATTTACATTTTGTTTCTAACGTAGACGGTACGCATATCGCCGAAGTGTTGAAAAAAGTAAATCCAGCTACTACCCTTTTCTTGATTGCTTCTAAGACATTTACTACGCAAGAAACCATGGCGAATGCTCATTCGGCTCGTAACTGGTTCTTGGCAAATGGTGGTTCGATTGAAGATGTTGCCAAACATTTTGTGGCAATTTCTACCAATGAAAAATCAGTAGTAGAATTTGGCATTGATGCTGATAATATGTTTGGTTTCTGGGATTGGGTTGGTGGTCGTTACTCATTATGGTCGGCTATTGGCTTATCAATCGTTTTATCAATCGGATTTGAAAATTTTGTTGAATTATTAGAGGGTGCGCATGCCATGGACAAGCACTTCCGCACAGCAGATTTCAGCGAAAACATTCCAGTGCTTTTAGCTTTATTAGGCATTTGGTATAATAATTTCTTTGGAGCAGATACCCAAGCAATCCTTCCTTATGACCAATACATGCACCGTTTTGCAGCTTATTTCCAACAGGGAGATATGGAGTCGAATGGTAAATATGTAGGTCGTGATGGCAAAGAGGTTTCATATCAAACAGGTCCAATTATCTGGGGAGAACCAGGCACAAATGGTCAACATGCCTTTTATCAATTGATTCACCAAGGCACAAAATTAGTCCCTTGCGACTTTTTAGCACCAGCCGTTTCTCATAACCAAATTGGTAACCATCATACATTATTATTATCAAACTTCTTTGCACAAACAGAAGCTTTGATGAATGGCAAAACATTAGACGAAGTAGTGACTGAATTTAAGAAAGCAGGAAAATCTGATGAAGAAATTGCTGAATTAGCACCCTTTAAAGTATTCAAAGGAAATCGCCCGACAAACTCTATTTTGTTCAAACAACTAACGCCACGTACATTAGGTAGTTTGGTAGCGATGTATGAGCATAAAATATTTGTACAAGGTATCATCTGGAATATCTACAGCTTTGACCAATGGGGTGTAGAATTAGGCAAGCAATTGGCTAATAAAATTTTGCCTGAGCTTACGAGCGAGGAAACTATTACTTCACACGATTCTTCAACCAATGCATTGATTAATGCTTATAAGGCTTGGAGATAGTTTGAAAGAATAAAAAAATCCCGTATGATATTAAGACAAATCACACGGGATTTTTTATGGATTCTAATTTACCTCCCTAACACATAACTAACTGGCAAAGTAAACTTACTTCTTACAGCTTTTCCACGTTGTTTTCCAGGTTTCCATTTTCCACTTGAAAGTTGGAGGACTCTTACCGCTTCGTCATCGCAACTAGCGCCAATTCCTTTCAAAACGTTAAAGTCACACAAAGTACCATCTTCACACACGATAAACTGTACAAAAACTTTACCCTGCGTATTACTTTTTTGTGCATCAACAGGGTATCTTAAATTTTTCTGAAGATGTTTTGCAAAACTAGGAAAACCACCTTCAAACTCTGCAACTACTTCAGGATTGGTATATTCAAAAGTTTGTCCCCCTGCAAATAAAACACCTTTTACACATTTTCCTTTTTCAAAATTTTCTTCATAGACGGTTTCATTATTTTTATCTTTTCCAACCCATTTTCCTTCTTTAAATCCGTCTTTAATCAAACCTGTATGAAAAATAGAGCCATCATATTCTTTTGAAAATAATTGACATATACCTTCTCCATTTTTTAAGAGTTGATTACCCAAGGTATCCCAAACAGCTATAAACCTTTCATTATCCTGTTTTTCAACTTTATTCACAATTGAGGCTATCTGACCATTTGCAAACCATTTTATTTTTTGTGTAGCCTTTACATTACCGTCATTAATCGTTTTGGTAAATATTGATACTCTTCCATTAGGATAATATGAATAGCTTTCATCTTCAAAATTAGCGTAAGCTATTTGCCCATTTTCAAAATAACTCTGGCTTACATTAGGGAAGTTTGAATTATTCATTGCAGTTACCCTATAAACTTTCAACTTGTCTGACTCTTTCTCATATATTTCTGGAGTATGCTTATCTGAACTATCAATCTTAAGCTTGGCTATATCATAAAATTGAAGCTTTTTCCCTTCATAGACGTAATATTCCACATTGCCTTGAATCTTTCCTGTGAGAGAGTCAACTGGATATCTCATCACATACTCAGGCTTGTTATCGCCAATATTGGGTTTCTTATCCTGATCATAGTACCCTATTAAATAACCTTCGTTATAAACAAGATTAGATCTATCAAAAAAAGGTATTTGAACTGTTATACCTTTCTTACCTTTTAACCTATCTACAATATTTTTAGGATTAATTAACTTTGCAACTCTTAGGGCTTCAGCATCACACTCTTCTGAAAGGTTCTGTACAATCTCGTACTTCTCGGGTAAATTATTATTCCCTAAAACAATACGAACGGCAACGTGACCCGTAACATTATCTACACGTGCTTTAAAAGGGATTTGAACATTTACTTCAATAAATTTTTGAATTGGGTCTATTTCACCAGATGGGCTTTGAGCAAGTGTGCTAAAAAAGAAGAAGTTAAGAATAAAAATTATTAGTGTGTTTTTCATTTTGAGGTTGTTTGTATGGATTTGGCTGAACAATTTCTCAAAAATAATAATATTCTTAGAACATTATAAGCTAATCAATTAAAAACGGCATTGATGAATAATAAATTCATCAATGCCGTTCTAAAGCTTACTGTAATTTGGTGATTATCTCTTCAAAAGTGAGTTTTTCTTGCTCGCCTGTAATCATATTTTTCAGTGTCAATTTTCCTGTTTCCATTTCTTCTGAACCGATGATACAGACATAAGAGATTCGCTTTTTATCGGCGTAATCTAGTTGCTTTTTGATTTTAGTAACATCTGGATAAACCTCTGCATTAATACCTGCTAGTCGAGCTTTTTGTAATAATGGCAAAGCATAATTCAATTCATTTACTCCAAAATGGCACAATAATAATTTAGTAGTTACTGAATTATTATCAGGGAATAAATTCAATTCTTCTAATACATCGTAAATTCTATCTACGCCAAAAGAAATACCAACGCCTGATAGCCCTTCGACCCCAAAAGTACCTGTTAGGTTATCATAGCGACCTCCGCCTGATATAGAACCCATTTGTACATCCAATGCTTTTACTTCAAAAATTGCCCCTGTATAATATGATAATCCACGGGCAAGGGTAATATCTAGTTCAATGTTTTCTTCCGATTGTCCGAAAGATTTTAATAAATCCCAGACTGCACGTAATTCTTCTATTCCTTTTTTACCCGTTTCAGAATCTTGGAGTAATTCTAAAAGCTTAATAAATTTCTCTTGATTTGTCCCTGAAATTTCAAAAACTGGGTCTAATTTGGCTAAAGCATCTTGACTAAAGCCTTTTTCGGCTAATTCTTCTAAAACTTTTTCTTTGCCTATTTTATCTAATTTATCAATGGCTACAGCCAACGCTCCTTCTTGTCCTGCGGCACCAATAGCTTCCGAAAGGCCAGTAAGTACTTTACGGTTATTGATTTTTAAGGAAAAATTGATTCCGAGGCTTTTGAATACCTGATGAATCATTAAAACGATTTCAGCTTCACAAACCAAAGAATCTGTTCCTACAACATCGGCATCACACTGATAAAATTCACGATAGCGTCCTCTTTGCGGGCGGTCGCCTCGCCAAACGGGTTGAATCTGGTAACGTTTGAATGGCATTGCCAATTCATTGCGATTCATTACTACAAAACGTGCAAAAGGAACTGTTAAATCATACTTTAGGCCTTTTTCAGAAATCTTTAACGTTAATTTCTTAGCGCCTTCATCTAATTCTTTTTGTGTAATTTTTTCAGAAAAATTTCCTGAATTTAATATTTTAAATAATAATTGATCTCCTTCCTCACCATACTTTCCCATTAATGAAGAAAGATTTTCCATAGCGGGCGTTTCGATAGGCTGAAAACCAAATTGTTGAAAAACGGCTTTAATAGTATCAAAAATATAATTACGTCGAACCATTTTCTCTGGCCCAAAATCTCGCGTACCTTTTACTAAACTTGGTTTCATAGCATAAAAATTGGGTTATTAAACCCAAGAACGTGAAAATTGACAGGATTATCCTGAACGGCAAAATTACAAAACCCACGAAGTATTTGGAAACTTCGTGGGTTTTATTTCTTCTTGGATTGGAGGACTGGATGACTGTAAGACTTTAGGACACTAGATTTTAGACTCTAGATTTTACAATTTTGGACTCAAGACACTAGATTTTGCACTCTGGATTTTAGGCATAAAGCTTAAAGCTCACCGCTTACAGCATATTAATTGCCTATATGTTTGTTTAAAAAATATATTCTTCCTAATTTTGCACCTCAATTTAAAACTCTGTTCGCAATGGCTGTTACAAGACTAAAAAGAAAAGACAGAAGAAACAAGGCTATAGCCACTAACAAAATCAATGCGATTAAGCATTTGACTCAAACTCCAGAAATTAAATTGGTAGATATTGAGGCAATCAAAGCTGAGTTTGCTGCGAAGGCTGCGAAGTAATTTGTACAATTTCTTCTAAGAGATCTAAACCTCGTCAATACTGACGGGGTTTTCTTTTTTTACTCCTTTTTATCTTCTTTGTTACCTTTAGCTTTTTTATCTTCTTTACCACGCAATACTTCTCCTAGATGATTCAACTTCTTAATTTGTTTCGTCATCTCTTTTTCTTGGCGACTAAAACGCTTGTTCATATCCATTAATACCCTGAAACGGATAGCTTGTCCTAGAAAGACTAATCCTATGCTTGTAATGATTAAGCCGTAAAGACTCCAAATAAACCATCTAAAAAAAACAACATTAGGTTCTGCTCTGATGGTTGAAGCAGTGCCTACCACAGAAATTCCAAAACTAAAAAGAAGCAAGCCAATAATAGCACACAAAATAAATTTGGTGCGTAAGGGCATTCTTTTTACTAATTTTTGACCGGGTGCTTTTTTAGGAATATCAGGTTTCATATTGGGTTGGGTATTTTTTTAATAGAAAATCATTGCCAACTGCTCCCTATCAAGGTTTCAATCGTTTGAAATTCATCTTTTAAGTTATCAGGAATCGTATGTTTTGAGTAAGTAAAGCCGTGCTCTTGCCACAAAATTATTGTATAATTATCTGTCTGATATACTCCCTTAGTGCTATTTCTTAAAATGGCTACTTTGTCAGAAGGAAGTTTCTTTTCAACAGTCATCATAAAATAAGCCTTTGTTTTCATCATCAAGACTTTCTTCTTGCCTACAGTTTTTGTCACAACACTAGCTCTGGTATCAATACTTTTCAGGGCAGTTTGTGGCAAAAAAATATCATTATTTCTTTCAATATAAAAATTACTTCCGTTAGCTCGCATTGTCCAGCCTTTAAGCAATTGGTTTTTAACAAGTTGAATTTTCTTATCTTTCAAGATTACATTCAAGTCTAGCCCTGTTTGTTTAGCTTTTTCTGCATTGGCTACATCCATAATAAGCACAAATCCACACAGAAAAGCTAATTTTATCCAATTTCTTTGAGTAATTTTCATAAATAAAGTATTAATTCGCAAGATATTCTTGAATATTGCATTATTGAGTAAATCTCAATCAAAATTTATGCTAGCATAAGCAGAATATCGTATTTTACGCAAATTAAAATTAAAATAAACATAAACTATAATTCAATGACGATCAACAAGAAATTTATTTTGGGTTTAAGCCTTAGTTTGGCTGCTTATTCAATGAATTCTGCCAATGCACAAGATTTCCGTTTTACTCAAAAAAATCCAGATAAACCAGAAGCAACAGAATTCTGGGATCCAGAAGTAAGAGTAGTTACGCCCGGAGCTGTTCCATCTGATGCGATAGTTTTATTTGATGGAAAAAATTTAGATAGTTGGGAATCTGCGAAAGATGGTTCTGCAGCCAAATGGGATGTAAAAGATGGAATATTCACAGTAGCAAAAGGGACGGGTGGTATTTCAACAAAAAAACACTTTGGAGATTGCCAATTACACATCGAATGGCGTTCACCTATCGAGCCTGAAACCTTGAAAAGTCAACAAAAAGGGAACAGTGGCGTTTTTTTGAATGGTATTTATGAAGTTCAAGTGTTGAATTCGTATCAAAACCGTACTTATAGAAATGGTCAAGCAGGTTCAATTTACAAACAAACACCTCCGTTAGTAAATGCTACCTCTAAAATGGGTGATTGGAATGTTTATGACATTATCTATACTGCTCCTCGCTTTACAGCTAATGGTGGTATTGAAACGCCTGCTTATGTAACAGTGATTCACAACGGAGTGATTGTACAAAACCATACTAAAATTCAAGGTGCAACAAATTATATCGGACAGCCAACTAATCCTGTTCATGAAAAAGGCCCTATTTCTTTACAAGACCACGGTAATTTAGTAAGTTTCCGCAATATCTGGATTAGAGAAATATAGTATTCAATGCTTCTTAGCTTTTGTTAATCAGAAATTGGGAATGATTTTTTACCTTTGTGTGAACAATCATTCCTTTTTTTATTTTATCACATATATTCATTCAAAACGAAGGTTAAACCGTTTTAAGATTAATTATGAAATCAATTATTAGCTGGACACTCAGAAACATTCCACGTAAATACCTGCAATTAGTTTCTCACTTAGTGATGAAAATCTACGCCATCTTTTTAAGAGGCACTAGAGTAACATGTCCAGTTTGTAAATCTAAGTTTTCAAAATTTGTACCCTATGGGCGTTTAGAACCCAGAGATAATGCTTTATGTCCGAACTGTCTGGCTTTAGAACGCCACCGTTTGATGTACATGTATTTACAGCAAAAGACTAATTTCTTTACTGAGAAATTAAAGGTATTACACGTTGCTCCTGAGTATTGTTTCATTGATCGTTTCGAAAAAATGAAAAACTTGGACTATATCACTGCTGATATTGAATCGCCATTGGCAAAAGTAAAAATGGATTTACACCATATTCCCTTTGCCGATAATACTTTTGATGTAGTATTCTGTAATCACGTACTTGAACACGTGAATGATGATATTCAATGTATGCGCGAGATGAGAAGAGTATTAAAGCCTACGGGTTGGGCAATCATGCAATCGCCCCAAGATTGGAGTTTAGCAACTACCTTTGAAGACAAAACGATTACCGACCCTAAAGAACGTGAACGTTTGTTTAAACAAGACGACCATTTCAGAATTTATGGAAGAGATTATAACAAACGCTTGGAACAAGGTGGTTGGAAGGTAACCGAAGATAAATTTGGCGTTAATATGCCACCAGACCAAATCAAACGTTTTGCCTTGCCTAAAGATGAAATTATTTACCTGTGCCAGAAATAACACTCTTTTTATATGAAATACTTACCCATCAACAACTCGCTTTTCGTTGAAAATCGTGAACGTTTAGCACAACTTTTAAAACCTAAATCTATTGCTATTTTAAATTCCAACGACCCAATGCCTACCAATGCAGACGGAACGATGGGATTTCAACAAAATTCTGATTTATTCTATCTTTCAGGTATCGACCAAGAAGAATCTATTCTTTTATTGTTTCCAGATAGCCCAAATCCTGCTCACAAAGAGATATTATTCTTAAGAGAAACTTCTGAACTGATTGCCATCTGGGAAGGCTATAAATATACTAAAGAGCATGCTCGTGAGGTTTCGGGAATAAAAAGTATTTACTGGATAAGCCAATTTGATGCTGTGTTAACAACCTTGGTTTTTGAAGCTGAGCATCTCTACCTGAATTCAAACGAACATATTCGTAACCATTCTGCTGTTCAGACACGTGATGCCAAATTTATATTGTGGGCTAAAGAGCATTTCCCTTTGCATAAATTTGAACGACTAGCTCCGTTGATGCACCAATTAAGGGTTATTAAAAATTCCATTGAAATTGAACAGTTGAGCGAAGCCATGCGTATTACAGAGTTAGGATTCAGAAGACTTCTGAATTTTGTAAAACCTAACGTTACTGAATATGAAATTGAAGCTGAACTATTACACGAATTTGTAAGAAATCGTTCTAAAGGTTTTGCTTATCAGCCTATTATCGCTTCTGGGGCTAATGCTTGTATTTTGCATTATATTGAAAACAGTCGCCCTTGTCTTGATGGGGATGTCATTCTATTGGACGTAGCGGCGGAATACGGAAATTATAATGCTGATTTAACAAGAACAATTCCTGTAAATGGTAAATTTACGCCTCGTCAGCGTCAAGTGTATGATGCGGTGTTGCGTGCATTCAAATATGCAAAATCTATTTTAGTAGTAGGCAATTTGTGGGATGAATATCAGCAAGCTGTTGAGAAATTCATTGAAGAAGAATTAATAGGCTTAGGCTTGTTTACGCGTGAAGACGTAGAAAAACAAAATCCAGAGTCACCATTATTCAAAAAATATTTCATGCACGGTGTTTCACACCATTTAGGACTTGATGTTCATGATGTGTGGAACAAATATCGTCGTTTTGAAGCTGGAATGGTCTTTACAATAGAGCCTGGCATCTATATTCGTGAAGAAGGATTAGGGATTCGTTTGGAAAACAATATCCTGATTACTGAAGATGGAAACATTGATTTAATGGCAAACATTCCGATTGAAGCTGATGAAATTGAGGCTTTGATGAGTAAGCTTTGAGCAAATAGCTTTGAGTAGTGAGCTATGAGATTTGCTAAAAGCAGATAGCTTTTAGCAAATAGTTTTGAGCTGCAAGATTTAAGAAATGAGAATTGGTTGAGATGAGTTCTGACTGTGATTTGAGAAGTAATGCTACTCAAAATTCACTCAATCACAACTCACTCAATCACTACTAAATAAATATGAGAATACTATACGATCATCAGGCATTTACGGGACAAAGATATGGAGGGGTGGCGCGCTATTTTCATGATTTGATGGAGTCGCTAGTGGACATGGGAGTTGGTGTAAAACTATCTTTGCCTTTTTCAAACAATGAATATTTAAAAAATAGTTCTGTTCGTCGACCAAATGAATTTAAGCATATTTTTGGTTTTATGCCAACCAATATGCTAGTGTCGAGAACAAACCGTTTGAATAGTATTGTTCAACTACAAAAAGGTAAATTTGACGTTTTTCATCCTACTTTCTTTCATAATTATTACTTAAATCATCTCAAGAAAAAACCTTTTGTACTTACCTACCACGACTGTATTAAAGAGCGATTTAATTTGAATCACATCGATAATGCTAGTCATGCTCAGAAACAAGAACTACTGAATAAGGCCGCAAAAATCATTGCTATTTCTGAAAATACTAAAGCGGATTTACTAGAGTTTTATCAGATAAAACCCGAAAAAATTGAAGTAATTTACCATTCTTCTTCTTTCAGAAATCATCAATTACCAGAAGGTTTTCAAGTAAAAACGCCTGAGAAATACTTACTTTACGTAGGTGCACGCAATGATTATAAAAACTTTACTGGCTTCGTAACATCTATCGCTTCTGTATTACACCAACATCCCGATATACAGTTACTTTGTGCAGGCGGAGGTGATTTTAACAAAACAGAAAATGAATTAATTGATAGCTTACACTTACAAGCACAAGTAAAGCATTTTAATTTTCAGAGCGACGATACGCTATTTTATTTATATCAAAATGCCATCGCTTTTGTGTATCCCTCATTATACGAAGGTTTCGGAATTCCAATCCTTGAAGCTTTTGCTTGTGGTTGTCCAGTAGTGTTAAGCAATACTTCATGCTTTCCTGAGGTAGCTCAAGACGCCGCTTTATACTTCAATCCTAGTGATAAAGAAGATATTGCCGATAAAATCACAGCAATTATCGAGAATGAATCTCTTAGGAAAAGTCTAGTTCAAAAGGGGTTTATTCGTCAACAAAACTTCTCGGCAGAAAAAACCGCGACCCAAACACTAAATGTTTACAAAAGCGTTTTGTAATACTTACTTATTAACTTATGAGTTTTCAAAAAACTGTTTTAATCTTTGAACCTGATGCTAGCGGGCATCATCCAGGCTATTTATATCATTTGCTTTTACATTTTTTGACTGAGCAATATGATTTTCAGTTAGCGGTTTTGGTGAATCCAGATTTTTTTGAAAAACATCCGACCATCATTCAAAAGACTACATCCGCCAATATCAAATGGATAAGTACCTCAGAACAGACTTTTAACAATTGGCAAAAGGCTAAAAGTAATGTTATCAAACGAGCCAAATTGGAATGGGCTATTTGTTGTGAGTATGCAAAAGAACTACAAGCTAAATCCATCTTTATGATGTATTTCGACCATTTTCAGTTAGCTTGTTTTACAGAACCAACTCCTCCTTGTCCTATTTCAGGAATATTCTTTCGCCCAACATTGGTTAATTATCCTGTCTATTCTATCAAAGAAAAAATTAATTATTGGCGAAAATATTTACTACTCAGAGCCATTACTCATCGTAAATTTTTAAATACGTTATTTTGTTTAGACCCTTTTGCTGTCGAATTTATTCAAAACAATTGGCAAACGTATAAAGTGAAATTTTTACCAGACCCCGTACAGATTTATCCAAGTACCCAACCTGTAAATATCTTAAAAGAAGAATTAGGAATCCCTCCCGAGAAAACGGTATTCTTAATTTTTGGTCATTTAGATGATAGAAAAGGCATATCAAAGGTAATGGATACTCTGACCCAACTTTCGGATGAAAAAGCCAAAAATGTTTGTTTATTGGTTGTAGGTCCTTGGGATATTAATGAGAAATTGGTTTTTGAAGAAAAGCTTGCTAAACTAGCACTCAAGAAAATGGTGCAGGTGGTGACTCACAACGATTTTGTGGCAGATGAAAATATTCAATCTTTTTTTGAAGTAGCAGATTATGTATTGGCTCTCTACCAAAAACATATTGGCATGAGTGCCATTATGGTAAGAGCGGCTAGTGCTCAGAAGCCTTTAATTACTTACAATTACGGCTTAATGGGCAAAATTACCGCTGAAAAACACTTAGGGTTGATTATAGATGAAACGATTGAAGATGACCTTTTAACAAAGTTAGAAACACTTCTGGCGACTAAGCAAATCATAGGTAATCGTCAACAAATGAAAGAATTTGCAAATTTGAACCAAGCCAAAAATTATGCAAAGACTATTCTTGATAGTTTTTAAAAAGCTTTTAAACTTATTATAGACATAGCGCTTCTAAATCCTCTCGATTACCCAGAAAAACGTTAAAGTCAACCGTACCTTTTACGCCCTCGCACCAACCACGCTGATTGTGTTGCCAAAACCATAGATTTGAATTATACCCTTTTAAGGTTTCTCTTGAATAATCAGCAATCCAAAGCGGATAATCATCAAAGTTGCCTTTGATAAACTTCTTATAAAAGTTGGGGTTCGTATAAATAATTGGTTTTTTGTGATAATGATTTTCTACAATATCTAACCAAGTTTGAATTTCACTGATAATTTGCTTGTCGGGCTTCAAAGAATTTTGTTCAATATCCAACACAGGGGCTAAATCTCCCTCCTCCAAATCTACTGAATTAATAAAGTTTTTCGCCTGACCCACTGGTTCACGCCAAGTAATGAAAAAATGATAAGCCCCTCTTTTTAAACCACTCTTTTTTACGTGTTCCCAGTTTCTTTCAAATTGACGGTCGGCATGGCTCATTCCTTCTGTTGCTTTTAGAAAACAGAAGCCAAGCTTTAAATCCTCATCCGAGAATTTCATTTTCTTTACTTCCTTCCAATTCACCACGCCATTATGGTGCGACACATCAATGCCATGAATTTTGTAGCGTAAAGGCACTGTAATGCCTAATTTAGAGACTTTCGTCCATTCGTTAGGATTAGGGCGAAGATTGATATAGATAACAAAAGACAAAAAGAGCAATAGTATAGAAATAAGGACAATCCTGACAAATCGAGGGAGTAATCGGAAGCGCTTTTTGAGTAGTTTTAAAGAATTCATATTACAAAAATACAAAAAGGCAAGAAAGATATTTCATCTTCTTGCCTTTTCTATGCAATGAATTACAAAATCATTGTCGATTATTTGTTTGGCTGAGGCGTTGTTCTCAAATAAGGCTTAACAATCGTAAAACCTTTAGGGAATTTTGCCGCTGCATCTTCAGTTTTTACTGCTGGTGTAATGATAACATCTTCACCATCTTTCCAGTCTGCTGGAGTAGCTACTTGGTAATTAGCTGTCAATTGAAGTGAATCAATTACTCTTAACAATTCTTGGAAATTACGTCCTGTAGAAGCAGGATACGTCAATGTCAACTTGATTTTTTTATCTGGCCCAATGATAAATACCGAACGAACTGTCGCTTTTTCAGAAGCATTTGGGTGAATCATATCATATAACGTAGCAACGTTACGGTCTGAATCAGCAATGATAGGGAAATTCACTTTCACACCATTTACTTCTTCAATATCTGGTACCCATTTATTATGTGAGGCTAAATCATCTACTGACACAGCTATTACTTTAACTCCTTTTTTCTCGAATTCACCTTTTAATAATGCTGTTTTTCCTAATTCAGTTGTACAAACTGGTGTAAAGTCAGCAGGGTGGCTAAAAAGTAAAGCCCATGAGTCACCAATCCATTCATGAAAATTAATTGTTCCTTGAGTTGTTTCCGCTGTAAAGTCGGGTGCAATATCTCCTAATCTTAATGACATAGTTTTATTCAATTTAAAGTTTTTAAATACTTACTCTATTGGAATACAAGATTAATAAAAAAAAGGTTTCAAGATACAGGTTAATTGATATTTTTTATGATTGTTTTATATGCTTTAGGCAGTAGGCTTTAGGCGCTAAGCTTTCGGATGTCTGATTTCTGCGAAAAATTAATCTGCGAAAATCAGCGTATTAAATCTCCATAAATCAGCGGGTAAAAAGTTGTAAGCTAACTTATATAACTTAATTTTACCCGCAGATTTCGCTGATTGGATACGCTGATTTGCGCTGATTTTTATAATTTTTGTGCTTGCTTAAAGCTTATTGCTTACAGCCTAAACTGGCTTCTCAATAATAAAATTATGATTTGTATAAATACAAATATCAGCTGCAATTGTTAAGCCTTCACGAACGATTTCTTCTGCACTTAAATGAGCCGCATGCTTACGCATTGCCAAAGCAGCCGAAAGTGCATAATTACTACCAGAACCAATGGCAGCAATGCCATTCTCAGGTTCTAATACATCGCCAGTACCCGAAATAATCAAAGTTTCTTCTTTATTGGCAACTATCATCATGGCTTCTAGTTTGCGCAAATAGCGGTCAGTACGCCAATCTTTCGCTAATTCTATACTAGCACGCTTCATATTGCCACCATAAGCATTTAGCTTTTCTTCAAAACGCTCTAGCAATGTAAAAGCATCTGCCGTTGAACCTGCAAAACCTGTTACAATTTTTCCATCCAACATTTTTCTGATTTTGCGCACATGATTTTTGGCAACGGTATTTCCCATTGTCGCTTGTCCGTCTGCACCAATTGCTACTTCGCCATTATGCACCACCGCCAGAACGGTTGTAGATCTAATTTTTTCCATTGTAGGTAATTATGTTATAAGGTCTTAGAAACAAGCCCTCCTTTCTTACTATCGATTTCAACCGTAAATTTATTACTTTTACCTTTAACAATCCAACGTACTTTTACAGTACCCATTCCCGGAATGCTCGGAACCGATATCGTCTGTGGATTATTTAGCTGTTCTTTCGTAAGATTAGTATCTTCATTTTCAACAATCATTCCAGCTACAACAGTCGCATCTTTTAATGTAATAAAATCAGGACGCTCGATTTTATACTTTACATCATGTGCCGAGTGTGTTGGAATTACTTTCTCATTCACAATGGTAGCCGTTACTTCTGTTAAACCGCCAGCCAAAGCCTTTTGTTTAATTTCTAACACATCTAGTTTCGGCATTTGCGAAGCATGTAAAATGGTAAATGCCATATTTCTGTGAGCATCTTCTTCCAATAAGAAACCTGGGTGTGCCCTAATATAGTTTTTCTTTGAACCACCAATTTCAATATCACCATACTGTGGATGCTTGAAAGGTTTCCAAGCTACATAGGCATCTCCAAATAGCATCAAGCGACTAAATTCTTCAAATTCATTATTTTGAAAACGTCCTTCCTCACCTACTTTATTGAACAATTTATAAGACGTCATCAATTCAGTTGAGAACGTAAAAATACCTCTTCCTAAAGCAAACCAATCAATCTCGCCACCATATACCGTATATAAATCTTTATAAATCACAAAGTATTTATACCCTGGATTCATTTTTTCGCCAATCTTTCCGAAATAATCATATACTGATGCATCCTGAGTGGTATAAAAGGGAGCATCTTCTTCAGCACCAGGCCCACGCAAAAACATCCCTCCATTGTTATGATAGCTTTGTGCCCCTGCAATGTTTGGATGACTCATAACAAAGTTTTTGATACTTTGCGTTTCTGGTAAAGTACCCGGATAGAACAATGCCCCACGTTGAACATAATCAGGCTGCCAGTTCCAAGCCCAATCGCGGTTAGGGTCATAATATCCTAATACATCTTCGTTAATCAACCCATCTCCGTCGTTATCAATGCCTTCGTATCCTAGCATTTCATAATCGCCTTTTTCATCTGCTTTTATAGGAACCATTCTTTGCGGATTTTCAGGGTCTATTTTCCAACGACCCGTCGCCGAACGTCTTCTCATCATTACAATGTTTCCGTCGCCGTCTAAATCATCATATTTATCCTCATCGGCTTGTCCGTCGCCATCATCATCCATCGCCATCATTCCCGAACGTGGTGAATTGGCATTATTAGGATTTTTCAAGAAATCTTCACGGGCATCAGGATTAATAGTCGGCGTAATATAGAATACTTTGTCTTGTAATAGCTGTTTGATAAATGCTACATTCGCAAAATTTTCAACCAAATACCAAGCCGTGTACATCGCCACTTCGGTACCTTGAATTTCGTTCGAGTGAATATTACCATCAATATAAAAACCCGGTTTACGGTTTACATTGCCAGTTTTAGTATCACTGATTGTTAGCACCCACATGTCTCTACCTTGAAAAGACTTCCCCATCGACTCTACTTTTACTAAATCTGGATATGCCTTGGCTAAATCCTGACAAAACTTAGTAATCATGGCGTAATCGTTGTAATGATTCCAAGCCATTTTTACTTTTGGGTTCGCTGGCGAGCCAATCGCTCTTAAACCAGTTAGGTCGTCATTTTGATTTTTTTCTTGTGAAAAAGCACTAAATGAGCAGGTTAAAAGGACTAAAAAGATATATTTTTTCATTGGATTTTATTCAAATTAATATTTAACATCTATCAGTATTAATATCCAGTTGGTTATTTTAAACTAACATTTATAGTTTTTACGCCTGTGGTTGGGCAACCAGCCTCTATACCTACTGAGCCATTGCCACTGATTAACCAAGAATACTCTTGGGTTTCACCTGCTCCTAAAGCACTTCTTAGGTTTATTTTCTTTCCTGAAACTATCGCCTGATTTCCTGTTAGTTTCAATTCAGTTTTTACTTTTTGCACCCAACGAACTTTGTCGCCAATTTCTGCATAAGTCGGTAATAAACCTGTATTGATTACTTTAATAGTCACCCTAGTTAGCCCTGTTGAAACAGCCTCAGCATTTACATCTACAATTTGTATTTCTGGCATTTGCATTGCCAAAGCCGTTACAAACTTTACATGCTTATTAGCAGATTCTGTCAGGAAATTTACAGGCGGATTCAGCTTTGCATAAGGAGCAATCCCACCTACTTCAACATTTTTGTTGGCAAAGTCAGGATGTTTTACCGACTGCCAATTCACAAATACGTTCGCTAATTTTTGTGAGTCTGCCCATTTTAAATATTTCACGTCCTCATTGTCCGAAGTTTTGCTAGTAGTCGCTACTTCTTTCTTAGTGCTATCTTTAGGTGCTTGTACCTTAGGAGCCCACCATCCTGGACTTGTGAAACTGAATCTACCTACGTGGAAATAAGCAGTTTGTGACAAGTTCCCTTTGGTTTGTGGTAAAACGGGAGCATCTTTCAAGCCCGTTTGAGTATTATATAGTTTAGCAATTTGCTCGCCTACAGTAGCATCTTTTTCTAATATTCCAGTAATAATTCTTTTAGCCGTTTTGCTTCTGTCAAATTTTGGAGCTTCTGTTAAGTTATTAGCAGGGCCAAAAGTTAATACAGCAAAAACATTAGTGGCTTTATACAAGAAACTCAACAACGCTTTGGTTTCTGATTCTGAAGCAGCAAAATCACCAGCACCAGCCGTAAAAATTGGATAGTCGTAGGTCATATTTTTATCAATATTTACCCCTCCTACGCCATCTTCATTAAAAGTACCGTCTTTGTCATTATCCGTGCCTTCTGTTAGTAATAAATACTTTCCTTTTTCTCCTTTGGCTGGGTCGGCTTTTATCAATACCCTTGGGTCTTCTTTACTTACAATAAAAGTCCCTGTTGGGTCTTCTACACGAATCTGAGTGATAATACCATCGCCATTCAAATCTTCGAAAGGGTCTTCATTCAAATAACCGTCTCTGTCATCGTCTGTTGGCGTATCATTCCCTCCTCTTTCAAATTTGGTTTTCGCAAAAAATTGCTCTTGAGCATCAGGGTTTACACTTGGAATAAAGTAAAATGTTTTTGAATCCAATAATTTTGCAATTGAGTCTCCGCTTGCACTGGCTAGTTTTTCGGCCATTTGTATGGCTAGTTCTGTCCCTGCCAAGTGTGTTCCATCTACGCCTGCAATAATGGCTATTGCTGGTTTAGCAGTGGTATTTCCTTTGCCAATGGTTAAAGCCCAGATGTCACGATTACCTTTGCTTTTACCGATTGATTGAATAGTAATACTGGAAGAAAACTTTGAACTTAATGCTTTGAGTCTTGAAGAAAGCTGTGTGTGGTTTTGGTAAGTATTTTGGGCCATAGTCCATAATGAAACCGACAATAAACCCGATAAGAGAAATAGTTTTTTCATATTTAGTTATGAAGTTTGTTTGAAATGTAATTTAATGCAAAATACTTCTTTGTATTGACTTTTGCTATTTCCTAAAACTAGATTAGATATATAGCCCTACTTTGCTGGTATAAGGATAAAAACAGCAGATGAAGCAATAGTGAAAAAATGGAAATGTTATAAAACAAAACAGGTATCACATTAGCTGCGATACCTGTAAACACTCTACTATTATCCAATTTAATATTTTAAATGACTACGGGTTCATTTCTTGGTGTAAACAAATGCATTATTCCCCATGCTAATAGGTATGCACAGCCACACATGATAAAAATGATATTATAACCAGCAGTGATATTTCCTTGCGCCTTATATGTATCAAGTAATTGTCCTACTATCAATGGGAATAAAATTCCCCCTACTGACCCTGCCATTCCCCCTAAACCAACAACTGAACTTACTGCTTTTTTAGGAAACATATCAGATGCCGTCGTAAAAATGTTTGCACTCCAAGCTTGGTGAGCTGCTGCTGCTAAACTAATTAACACTACAGCCTGCCAAATGTTTGAACAATATTGTGCAAAAACAATAGGAATTACTGCAATGGCAAAGCTCAACATGGCTGCTTTACGTGCTTTGAATACTGGCCAGCCCTTCTTGATTAAATATCCTGAGATATAACCTCCACCAATACTTCCGATGGTAGTTGCTGTATATACAACGATAAGTTCTAAACTTGGTTTCTTTAAATCTAAATTAAATGTTTCTGAGAAATAAGATGGCAACCAGTAAAGGAAAAACCACCAGATTGGGTCAGTAAGCATTTTTCCAAAGATAAATCCCCATGTCTGACGAATACCTAACAGAGTAATCCATTTTACAGGTTTTTCATGAGAAGTATCTGGTTCATTATCAGACTGAATGAACAATAGTTCTTCTTTTGAAAGTTTTTTCTGTCTAACTGGGATTTCATAGCCAATCCACCAGAAAATTAACCAAATAAAACCTACGCCACCAGTAACAATAAATGCTACTTCCCACCCAAAACTTGCTAATATAAAAGGAACCATTATTGGTGCTACTACTGCCCCAATATTTGCCCCAGAGTTAAAAATCCCTGTCGCTAAAGCTCTTTCTTTTTTAGGGAACCATTCTGCTACACTCTTAATAGCCGCAGGAAAGTTTCCACCTTCTCCTAACCCTAATAAAGAGCGAAACATTCCAAAACCGATGGTACTTCCAGCAAAAGCAGTTAATACACCTGCTGTACTCCACCAAGCTACTGCAATAGCATATCCTAATTTCGTGCCAATCTTATCGATAACTCCGCCAAAAATCATTAATCCCACTGCATAAGCAGCCTGAAATGCCATTACCAAATTACTGTAATCACTTTCAGTCCAATTAAATTCTTTTTCTAATGTCGGCTTTAATAACGCAATTACTTGTCTATCAAGGTAACTGATTGTAGTGGCAAAAAAAAGCAATGCTACTACTCTCCAACGATACTTCCCTAGGGTGTTTTCCATGAATGTTAAAAAAATTGAGGTAAGCTAATTTAGTAAATTTTTATTTTTTTGATTTTAAGCCTTCAACATATTTCATCAAAGATTCAACAGTATGAGTCAATTCGTCAAATTTTGCACTAGTCAATAAACTAGCTGGAAATAATTGCGAACCCATCCCAACGGCTGTAACACCTGCTGAAAACCACTGTTTTAAACTATCTTCAGTAGGTTCTACCCCGCCTGTTACCATTACTTTTACATTCGGCATTGGGCCTTTCATTGATTTTACAAAACCAGGACCCACTACATTCCCCGGAAAAATCTTGACAATTTCAGCGCCTAATTGTGTGGCTGCGTAAATCTCATTTAAAGTAGCTGCTCCAGGAAACCAAGCAATATCATTTGCCTGACAAAATGCACCAACTTCTGGCGTAATGACTGGTTGTACGACAAAATCAGCCCCTGCATCAATAAAAACTTTGGCTTGTTCAACCGTAAAAATTGTTCCAATCCCTAATGCCATTTCTGGGCAGTTTTCACGAATAAATGGATAAATCGCCTTAAAAACGTCTAAAGCCTTTGTTCCACGATTAGTAAACTCAAAAGCGCGCATCCCACCATCGTAACATGCTTTGATTACATTTTGAGTTAACTCAATTTCTTCATGATAAAATACTGGCACCACTGGGAAATCGGAAAGTAATTGATTTAATATTTTGGGTTGAAAAAAAGCCATGCTTGTTTATAATTTTTAAGATTTTTTGGACTAATTGATTCTTGAAATATGTTTAAAACTAGTCAAACACTAAAACTTACTCAACATCATTTAAAATTCATATTTTTTCTATGAAAACTGATTTTCAGTTGCTTTAGTACACTCTTCAATATCTTCTACCATGCTCGACGAACCAATGTATAAAGGCGAGCGTTGGTGAAGGTTTTGAGGCTGTATTTCTAAAATTCTTTGCTTTCCATCAGATGCTTTTCCTCCTGCTTGTTCAATAATAAAAGCCAAGGGTAAACATTCATAAAGTAACCTTAATTTTCCGTCAGGGTTATGACGTGTTGGGGGGTACAAATATACTCCACCTTTTAAAAGATTTCTATGAAAATCTCCAACTAATGAGCCTATGTACCTGCCTGAATATCTTTTTTGTTTACATTCAATCAAATACTCTTGAATACATTCTGGAAAGTCATAGAAATTCCCTTCATTACAAGAAAAAATAGTACCGCTTTGGTTTACTTGCATCTGTGGGTGAGATAAGAAATACTCGCCCAAAGAATTATCATAAGTAAAGCCATTTACACCCTTGCCTGTAGTATATACTAAGATGGTTGAAGAACCATATAAAATATACCCAGCAGCTACTTGTTCATCACCTCTTTGGATACAATCCTTCATGGAAGGGACTGAACCAATAGGCGTTTTTCTACGAAAAATTGAAAAAATTGTACCAATTGACACGTTAGAATCAATATTTGATGAACCATCCAGCGGGTCAATAGCGATAACATACTTCGCATGATTATTTCCCGTCAGGATAATTTCAGGTTCTTCCTCAGAAATGATGGCACAAACTTCTCCTCCATTCTTAAGCGCTCGTAAAAAACGAATATCAGCAATGACATCCAGTTTTTGCTGAGCTTCACCTTGTACATTTTGTGAACCTAACAGCCCTGTTACATCAGCCAATCCGGCACGATTGATTTCACGATTCAGAATTTTACTTGCCAAAGCAATATCTCTCAATAACTGCGACAATTCCCCCGAAGCAAATTGAAATGCTTCTTGATTCCGCATAATGAACCGATCTAAAGTAATACCAACAGGTAAAGCTAAGTTTTCATTTTTCATAAAAGCCAATATTAATTGTTAAACAAATAGGTTATATCAAGAGATGCAAGCTTGTTATGATAAACAACACTCGACAACTTAATAACTAAAGATAATTTTCAAGAATCAGCTTTACTGCTTCTACTTTTTGTTGAGTAGCATCGCCATACTCTTGGAGTTTCCCATAAGCAGCAGCAGCAGCAAAATTAATTACTTCTTGAGGCTCATGTTTTTGGGATAAGCCATAGATTAATCCACCCATAAAACAATCTCCACTTCCTATTTTATCTACTACAGCATCAGCAAAAAATACGGGTGATTGATATTGATTTCCCTCTGTGAAAAGAGTAGTATAATACTCAATGCCTGTTTTTTGATGATCAAATCTATACGTATTGGCTACAAATTTGCACTTAGGAAATTTCGCCTGAATAGCTTCAGAAGTTGCTTTTCCATGTGCAGGGTAATCGTAATCAGCTTGCTTTTCTAGGCTTGTTAATAACAATGGGTCAATATCTATCCCCAATAGGGTATTCGCTGCCCAAAGATTGCCCATAATTACATCACAATATTGTGCTAATTCAGGCATTATTTCTGTTGGCTTTTTGCCATATTTCCATAGTTTTGAACGGTAATTCAAATCTACAGAAATAGTAATATTCATCTCTGAAGCTACTTTTAATACTTCTAAGCAAACATCTGCTGCATCTTGATTAAGGGCTGGACTAATGGCACTAAAATGAAACCAAGAGACATCCTTTAATACTTCTTTCCAATCTACCTGACCCACTTTTAATACTGAAAATGACGAGTACGCTCTGTCATAAATTACGCCAGCATTTTTCAAGTCAGCTCCTTGTGGCAAATAGTACGTCCCGATTCTTTCTCCAGACGTATTAATGACCGAAGTATCAATTCCTTTATCTGCTATATATTTTTTTATATCGTTTGCTAAAGAATTTTCAGGTAGTGCTGTGAAATAACTAGTATTAATTCCCCAGTTAGCTATAGCAGTAGCGACATTCAATTCTGCCCCACCTACAAACACAGGCATTGAAGCATTTTGTATCCAAACTCCATCAGCTTTTGGTGAAAGACGCAATAACAATTCTCCGAAACAACAAACTTTATTCATGATTTATCAGCTATGAGCTTTAAGCAATGAGATATGAGATTTTCTATGATACAAAAGCTCATTGCTTAAAGCTTACTTCTATTTAAAATTTAAAATAATCCTTGGCATTATTGTAACAGATATTTTGAACCATCTTCCCGATCCATTCTATATCGTTTGGTAATTCGCCATTTTCAATCTCGTTCCCTAATAAATTACAAAGAATTCTACGGAAATATTCATGACGTGGGAATGACAAGAAACTTCTTGAATCTGTTAGCATTCCTACAAAGCGACTCAATAAGCCCATGTTCGACAAAGCGTTCATTTGTCTTTCCATGCCATCTTTTTGGTCTAGGAACCACCAACCTGACCCAAACTGAATCTTACCTGCTACAGAACCATCATTGAAGTTACCAATCATGGTTGCCATCAATTCATTATCACGTGGATTAAGGTTGTAAATAATAGTTTGTGCCAATTGGTCATATTCATCTAAACGACCTAAAAACTTAGACAAAGAAGCTGCCTGAGAAAAATCTCCGATTGAATCCCAACCAGTATCTGGCCCTAACAAACGCATTGCTCTTGAATTATTATTTCTCAACGCTCCCAAGTGGAACTGTTGTGTCCAACCTAATCCATGATAAATTACGCCTAAACTGTGTAAAATTGCCGATTTGAACAATAAAGCCTCCTCAGCACTAATACTTTGTCCAGCTATTGTTTTCTGGAAAACTTTATTAGCATCTTCTTCGGTGAAATCTACTGCATAAATTTGCTCTAACCCATGGTCGGCTAATCTGCCACCCATTGAAGCAAAGAATTCTGCACGCGTTTTTAATGCCGAAACTAAAGCCGAAAATGTACTGATTTCTACATTAACCAATGTTCCTAATTTTTCAATAAATGAAGCATAATTAGGATTATCAATTAAAATAAATCTATCTGGACGGAACGTCGGTAATACTTTAGTATCCAGTGTTCCTTCAGTTTTAATCGCTTGGTGATATTCTAATGAATCTAAAGGGTCGTCTGTAGTACAGGCAACTTTTACATTCATTTTTGACAACAATCCTCTTACTGCATATTCAGGTGATTGTAGTTTTTCAGAACATTCATCAAAAATTTTACGTGCCGAAGCTGGATTTAAAATTTCGTGAACGTCAAAATATCGCTGTAATTCAAGGTGAGTCCAGTGATACAATGGGTTTCTCATTGTATAAGGTACTGTCTCAGCCCATTTTTCAAACTTCTCATAGTCAGACTTATCGCCCGTGCAATAGCTTTCGTTGATACCATTCGCACGCATCGCACGCCATTTGTAATGGTCACCATACAACCAGATTTGTGTTAAATTGCCAAAGCTCTTGTTGCTCGCAATTTGGTCTGGTGGTAAGTGATTATGGTAATCAATAATTGGCATCTCTTTAGCAAACTCATGGTATAGTTTACTAGCAGTTGCAGTTTGTAAAAGGAAATCCTCGTCTAAGAATGTTTTCGTGTACAGCATTTTGTTAAAAATTTTAAATTGGTATTGAGAATTCAAATAAGCGAGGATTGATATTAAAAGATATTGAAAATCAATCCTCGATACTCAATTTTCAATCCTATAAAGATACTCCACGTTTCCAAGGAATAAAATCATCTTGTCCATTTCTAACGGCACAAACTTCAATTTCTCCACTAGCTACTTTAATCGCATAGTTTAAAATACGTTTTCCCGCTTCTTCTATCGTTTCGTCACCTTCGATAATTGTACCCGTGTTGATATCGATAATGTCCGACATCTTTTCATACAATTTCGTATTTGTTGCAATTTTAACTACAGGCGCAATAGGATTTCCTGTTGGTGTACCTAAGCCCGTAGTGAATAAAACAAGATTAGCACCCGATGCTACCTCGGCAGTTGTCGACTCAACATCATTACCTGGTGTACATAAAAGATTTAAACCTGCTTTTTTTACTGGTTCTGGATAATCTAATACCGCAGTTACTGGCGAAGTACCTCCTTTTTTGGCTGCTCCAGCAGACTTGATAGCATCTGTAATTAAACCATCTTTGATATTCCCTGGTGAAGGATTCATATCAAAACCTGAGCCTACAGCCTTAGCACGATCGTTATAAGTATTTACCAAATAGCTGAACAATTTAGCATCTTCTGGGTTCAAACAACGGTCTGTTAACTCTTGCTCAACACCACATAATTCTGGGAATTCCGCTAAAATGACAGAGCCTCCTAAGCCTATTAATAAATCAGAAGTATAACCAATAGCAGGGTTTGCTGAAATACCAGAGAAACCATCTGACCCTCCACATTCTAACCCAATACACAATTTACTTAATGGTGCTGGCTGACGTGAATTTTGATTTGCCTGAATTAAACCTACAAAAGTTTGTTTCAAAGCCAAAGCCATCAAGTCAGATTCAGTACCTATATTTTGTTGTTCTAAAATATATAATGGTTTCTTGAAGTCAGCATCACGCTTTGCAATTTCTTCTTGTAAGATACTAGCTTGTGCATTTTGGCATCCTAAACTCAATACAGTTGCCCCTGCACAGTTGGGATGTGTAATATAACCTGCTAATAATCCACAAAGTGCTTGAGCATCCTGACGAGTACCTCCGCAACCACCATCATGTAATAAGAACTTTACGCCATCTACATTTGGGAAAAGTTTTTGTTTTGCATCTTTCTCTCCTTGTGCTTGTAAATCAGCTTGCAAAATTTCTTCAACTGTTTTGCCTGCTTTGTATAATGCTATCAAATCATGTGTTTGATTTTGGTAATCATGCGTACGAGCATAGCCCAAGTCGTCTACCAATGCTTCACGAAGTACTTCAATGTTACGATTCTCACAAAATACCAATGGAATTACTAACCAATAATTAGCCGTACCAACGCTACCATCTGGGCGGTGATATCCATTGAATGTTTTACCTTCAAAAGCCGCTAACGAAGGTGCTTGCCATGCAGCGTGGTTTTCGCGTAATTCAAAAGAATCTACAGCATGCTTCACATTGAAAATATTGATACTACCACCTTTTAGAATTGGTGATTGAGCCTTACCTACTAGTACATTATACATTCTAATTTCGGCTCCTACTTCAAAATCCTCAGTAGCAAATTTGTGTTTCGCTGCAATATCTTCCGTCAGGGTATAAGTCTGGCCATCCAATTCCACAGTTTGACCTTTCGATAAATCTGTTAAAGCGACAATCACATTGTCGTTAGGATGAATTTTTAAAACGTTTCTTTTCACGATGAATATTTGATGATTGGTTAAAGTACTAATTCTTTGAGTTCACACAGAATATTTTGAACTTAAAAGTAAGACTAAGCCTTACTATACTCAACCAATTCACCTTTATTAAGGTATGTTTTTAAAGAAGCATTCATTGTTTTTTCAATCATTTGATTTAAAAACGCTGTAACGCTTTCAGCAAAGCCTGTAATATTTGTTAAATCTGTTTCCCAGAGGTTTTTATCACTCAAAACTGATATTACCAACTCATCGCTTGACAATTTAGCCCATTTCACAAAGAAATAATCAGCCTTATCGTCTTGAATTTGGTAATATTCGTCCTCATGAATACCATAATATTTACCGTTTTCCTCTTTGACAGCCTTCATAAACAATAAATACGCCGCAAAGCCAAAAGCAATATATTCAGGAACACATTGATAGATTTTGTGATAGTTCAACAACGTTGGAATATTTCGCATTTTCATTTTAGACGTATATTGTACCGTAATACTCAACCACTGATGGTCTAGATTAGGATTACGAAAACGATCTATCACTTGCATGCCAAAGCGTTGAGCTACTTTTTCATCTACTTTATAAGGAATGCCCAAGCCTATTTCTGCCAACATCAAATTATTGACAAAAGCAGACATTACTTCATCTTGCATGGCTTCTTTTACTGTTTTGAAGCCTGCTAAAAATGCTAAACCACAACTAAGTGTATGGGTACCGTTGAGTAAACGCAATTTTAATTCACGGTACAAGTCAATGTTGGGCTCAATAATTACGCCTTCGTCTGCTTGATGAAACGACAGGATATTTTTAACTTTTTGATTTCCTTCAATAGCCCACAAACGATACACTTCTGATACGATTAATAAATCATCTTTATAACCTAATTCTGCTTCGATATTTGCCTTTACAGCCGCGCTTGGTTTCCCTGGCACAATTCTATCTACTAATGAATTACAGAAGGTTACTGATGATTCTAACCAATCAATAAATTCAGACTCTAAAGCATTGCGATGTGCAAGCTCGAAAATAATGCCTTCTAGTTTTTTCCCATTATCAGGTATCAATTCCGTCGGAACAATCACCATTCCGTGTTCTTTGCTTCCTTCAAAAGCTTTGAACCTAGCATAAAGAAAGGCTAATACTTTTCCTGGGAATGAGATTGGAGGAGACTGTTTAATATCATCTTGCACCAATTGAATACCTACTTCTGTGGTATTAGAAGTAATTATCTGTAACGCTGGATTTTTAGCACATTCCAAAATAGCATCCCATTCAGTCTTAGCTGATAATACACGACTAATGGCTGATGAAATAGTATTCTTTTCAAAAACATTTCCTTGCTGAATGCCTCTTTCACAAATAGTATAAAGGTTATCTTGACGGTCAAAAGCTTCGGCATCGCCTCCGTCGGTTGACTTTACCACTACAATTCTACCATTAAAAATTCCTTGCTGATTAGCTTTATTAATAAAGTAATCTGGCAAGCCTCTTAACAGTACGCCCGTTCCAAACTGTAATACCTTTTCAGGTAAATTAAACAAAGATTCAGGAAGTGCTACATTGCCTTTACTGAGGTTTATTTGATTTTGAGAAGTATTCATTATGTTAGAAATCTTTAATAGAGAAAAGTAGTTGGGTAGCAAACTTTACAACCCAACCATTTTATGTATATTAATAATGCTTGATTCTTTTTTGAGACTTTAGGACTAAAAGATTTTAGACTAAAAGACATTAGACGCTAGACTTTTGTTTCTTTGACTTAAAGATTTATGACTTTAGGACTAGATGACATTAGACTATCGACTTTTGCTTCTTTGACTTAAAGGTTTAAGACTTTAGACTAAAAGACATTGGACGCTAGACTTTTGTTCTTTTGGCTTAAATGATTTAGGACTTTTGACTAAAGAATGAATGGGTTCTAGTATTAGAAAAACAATCACTAATTCACCATTCACTAAATCACTAACTATCTAAAAATCACTAACTATCTATACAAAGTCTGCGCGCATGGGTGAAAAGACATCTATTAATTCACCTGCTTCTAAACAGACTGCTCCGTGCAGTATATCTGATGGTACAAAGTAAACATCGCCTGTTTTTAATACCTTTTTGTCTTCGCCGATGGTTATCTCAAAAGCACCTGCTGAAACATAGCTAATCTGTAAATGGGGATGTGAGTGAATCGCTCCTACGCCTCCTTGTTCAAAAGCTACTTTTACCAACATAATGTCATCATTGTATGACATTACTTTTCTTTTGATTCCTCCGCCGAGTTCTTCCCAAGCTACCTGTTCATCAGACACCAAGGTTAATTCTTTTACTGATAGCATATTACTTTTACTGATAGCATATTATTTTTTATTACTGTAAATGTTTTTAGATACTTTTTTCCCAAACTCTACTTCTTTCTTAGCTTTTGAAACATCAGTATTTAATAACTTAACCCCTTGCGTTCGCTCTCCAGTAATTTTTAATAGTACCTCAGCATTTTCATAGCGAATATCGTCAAGAGTTACGTTTTTACTGTTCTGTACCTGCATGGTCGTTTTATCTTTTGTTATCAAAGTAATATTTTTTAACAAAATATTTTCTGCTTCAATACAAAGTAACCCTGTATTTGCTTGAAATACTGCATTTTCAATTAAAATATTTTTAACGCTCATCTCTGGTAAACCTCTTACTTTTATGGCTGTTTCGGCACCCAAACAATTAATATTTCTTACATAAAAATCTTTGAATTGTGGCGTAGCTTCTGTCAAAGGCTTGGCTTCCATCTGTGGTAATTCATCAGAATCTCCATTCAAAGAAACAGGGTCTTTACCTGCATAATACATATCGAATAATACTGCTTCGCCCGCTATATCTGTCATTTGTACATTGTTGACATATATTTTTTCAACAACTCCGCCTCTACCTCTTGCTGTTTTAAAGCGTAAGCCTACGTCTGTACCCAGAAATGTACAATTAGATACATACATATTTTTCACCCCTCCAGACATCTCTGAGCCAATTACAAATCCTCCATGTGCATGATATACTTTACAGTCTTTAATGATAAAGTTTTCAGTGGGTACACCTCTTTTTCTGCCTTGTTCATCTCTGCCCGATTTAATCGTAATACCGTCATCTCCCGTATCAAAAGTACAATTTTCCATGATACCATTTCTACAAGATTCCAAGTCTACACCATCGCTATTTTGAGCATACCAATAGTTTTTAACATCCACATTTCTCATCGTAATATGGTCGCTAAGTAATGGATGGAGCGTCCAAGCAGGCGAATTTTGAAAATGTAATCCCTCTAATAAGATAAATTTACAACGTGTTAAACTCACCATATTAGGTCTTAAAAAGCCTTTAATTACCTCATAATCTTTGGCTGTTTTTCCGTTAGACAATTTACTTCCTCCTTCCAACACAGCACCTTGCTTTGACTGTTCATTAGGATACCATGTATTTTTAGCGTCATCTAAAACACCCCCAGATTTCACTAATTTACTCCATTGAGCATCTGTTTGCTTACTTTTTTTGATGGCTCTCCATGCATCTCCTCCACCATCTATTACACCATCGCCTGTTAAAGCAATATCTATTAAATCAACCCCTGAAATTGGTGCTTGACAACGGTAGGCTTCTTCTCCCTCCCACGTTGTTGCAATAATCGGATAGTCGTTTATATTTCTACTAAATTGTACTACTGCACCCTTGGCAATGTGTAAATTCACGTTTGATTTTAACACAACTGGGCCTGTCAACCACAAGCCACTTGGAATTAAAACTGTACCTCCGCCCGACTCTGCACAAATTGTAATTGCGTGATTAATGGCTTCAGTATTTAAAGTAATTCCATTTGATTTTGCACCATAACGGATAATATTAAACGTATCCTTTTTAAATACGGGCGTATAGTACTTTGGCAATTCAAATTCGTACTTCTCTTGAAACTCCGATTTCTTTAAAAAACTCTTTAATTCAACTCCCGATTCAAGTATTCCTTCAGCTACTAAACTTGCCATTACGGATGCACCGTATTTTGAAAAATGGGTATCATCAGTTACTCCTTTTGGAAACTTACCATAGAATCCTGCAGAGTAATGCATGAATAATTTCTTTGAACCTTCTATTCCGTGTTGTTCAATGGTTGCTTTACTTTTGGCATGAAGGTCAATCAATGGCACACCTAATTCTTTTGCTACAGCTTTTACAGCAGCAGGATACTCTCCATGCTGGTCTACAAACTGTCCGTTTGTATCAAACTTCCTACGCATCACTGGCGTAATCAAAATAGGATTAGCACCTTTTGCTCTAGTTTCATTGACAAATTTGATAAGATTATTTTTGTATGTGGTTTGTGGCGCCGCATAACGAGTACTATCAGCAATCTTTTGGTCATTATGCCCAAACTGAATCAATACCCAATCTCCTTTTTTTAATTGTTTTGTTACAGCCTCCCAACGTTTTTCGTTGATAAAGCTTTTGGTACTTCTACCATTTACTGCATGATTTTGTACTTGGACTGTCTCAGTTAAATAATTATGTAATATCATTCCCCAACCAGTTTCAGGACTATCAACTGGAGGTTTATCAGCACAGGTGGAATCCCCAATGAGGAAAACCGTCATTTTTTCGTCTGTACTTTTAAAAGCCGTAAGAACAACACATAATATGAGACAAAGTATTTTTTTCATTGTAAATAGAGATTGTGAGTGAAAGTTGTGAATTGTGAATAATGAGTTTTGAGTTATTCTCCTTTGAGACTTAAAACCCTGATATATAACACTTTAATTCCCACACTAACGTTATTTGTTTTACATAGACTACTTAAGTAAACTTTCATGACTTAATGCCATGGTATTTTATCTCTATCATATAATTTAAGCAAGGCTTTCATTTATCGTAAACAACTGATAATTAGAAATTTGAACCCCTAATCACCATTTACTAATCGCTACTTAAATTATATGATAGAGATAGAAAATATTATCGTAAAGACGGAATCTCTACAAAATCCATATCAGTAAATAATTGGTTTTCACCTGCCATTGCCCAAATGAATGAGTAGTTAGCTGTACCACAACCCGAGTGAACAGACCAAGGTGGTGAAATAATCGCTTGGTGGTTTGATACAAACAAATGACGAGTCTCTTGTGGTTGACCCATCAAATGTAGTACTGCTTGGTTCTGAGGGATATCGAAATAACAATATACTTCCATTCTACGGTCATGCGTATGCGCAGGCATTGTATTCCAAACACTACCATTTGCTAACACTGTAAGTCCCATTACCAATTGACAGCTACGAATACCATCCAAATGAATGTATTTATAAATCGTTCTTTCATTTGAAGTTTGGTTACTTCCCAAATTTACTGGTGAAGCTTCTTCTTTTTTCATCAAACGAGTAGGATACGACTGGTGTGCTGGTGATGAAATCAAAAAGTATTGTGCTGGATTAGCCGCATCGATACTTTCGAAAAATGCCGTTTTAACACCTTTTCCTAAATACAAACAGTCTAATTTATTAATCAAGAATACTTCGCCATCAGCGGTGATTTTACCATCGCCCCCAACATTGATAATACCCAGTTCTCTTCTTTCTAAAAAATAATCACTTTTCAGCGCATCATAGTTTGGCAAAGCAACTACAGCATTTACAGGCATCACTCCGCCTGTAATTACTCTATCATAATGTGTGTAAGTTAGATTTACTTGGTTAGCCTCGAACAATTTTTCGATTAAAAAATTAGCTCTTAAGCTTTCCGTATTCATACTAGCCACTTCTTTGGGGCTACTTTCGTATCTACTTTCCATGTTATTAAATCTTATTAATTGAATAATATAATTGTAAAAGATGCTTATCTTCCCATCCAGCCACCATCTACTACAACGATAGTTCCGTTTACATAAGCACCAGCTTCAGAAGCCAAGAATACTACTGGACCCATGAAGTCTGTTGGTTCTCCCCAACGTCCTGCTGGAATACGGTCTAGGATAGATTTACTTCTTTCTGGGTCAGCTCTTAAAGCAGCAGTATTATCTGTAGCGATATAACCCGGAGCAATAGCATTTACATTTACACCTTTTGAAGCCCACTCGTTAGCCAAAGCTTTAACAACGCTACCGATTGCTCCTTTTGAAGCCGCATAGCTTGGTACGTTGATACCGCCTTGGAAACTTAATAAAGAAGCCGTGAAAATAATTTTACCAGAACCTCTCGCTACCATATCTCTACCGAACTCACGTGCTAAGATAAATTGAGCATCCAAATTGATTGATAAAACTTTATCCCAATATTCATCAGAGTGTTCTGCTGCTGGATTTCTCAAAATCATTCCCGCATTATTAATCAAAATATCAACTTGTGGATGTTTAGCCTTCACTTCATTAATAAAAGCATAAAGGGTAGTTCTATCACTTAAATCTACATTGTAACCAGTGAAATTTCTGCCAAAACTTCTCACTCCTTTTTCAATTTCACTATTTTCTGGTTCAAGGGTAAGGGCTGCACAAATGATGTCTGCTCCTGCTTCGGCCAATGCCAATGCCATTCCCATTCCAATACCTCTGTCACAACCAGTAACTAAAGCCACTTTACCTTCTAAACTAAATAATGATGATAAACTCATAAGTTTTATTTTTTTAATTATTCCAAGATTTAAACTATTTGGCTAGAAAAACTATCCACCAAACCCAGAACAAACGTATGCTTTAAAAGTACAGCGTTCAAGTAAATATTTGAATATTTTTATGCAAACGTTATCGGGAACGTTCTCATTAATAATCTTTTTTATACTTATTTAATACAATTTGAGATTTTTAATAGATTTTAGTAGTCTGCCCTATTTTTTAGCCATAAAAAAATTATACTTTTGTAATTGTACAAATCAAAGAACAAAACATTGGAACTGATTACTATCAAAGATATTGCTAAGGCATTAAATTTATCTACTTCTACCGTCTCTAGGGCTTTGAGAGGAAGCTATGAAATTAATCCTGATACTAAAAAAATGGTCATTGAATATGCTGAGAAGTATAATTATAGACCAAATCCAATTGCATTGAGTTTGAAAGAAAACAAAAGCAGGTCGATTGGAGTAATTGTTCCTGAAATTGATAACCCTTTTTTCTCACAAGTAATCAATGGGATTGAAGCCATTTCGTATAACAGAGGTTACCATGTCGTTATTTTTCAGAGCCATGAGTCTTTTGAAAGAGAAAACATCAACCTCAAACACATCGCTTCACGCAGGGTAGATGGATTATTAATTTCATTAGCTGGCGAAACCAATGATGTTTCACAGTTAAAAGAACTTAATGAAAAAGGAATGCCTATTGTATTATTCGACAGAGTGTCTGATGAAATCAATACGCATAAAGTAATCTCAGATAATTTTGAAGGAGCTTTCACTGCTACCGAACACCTTATCCGTGGAGGAAGAAGGCGGATAGCGCATATTTCTGGCTCGCCTTATTTATCGATTACTAAAGAAAGAGTAAGAGGTTATATCGCAGCATTGAACAAATATGAAATTCCTGTAGATGACGCGCTGATTAAGTATTCTAATTACTCTTTAGAAAACATAGAAATATTCATTGATGAGCTTTTATCCGAAAAGCATCCTCCAGATGGCATATTAACAGTAAGCGACAGACTAGCCTTGGGTTGTTTGGCTACATTGAAAAAGAAAAATATTACCATCCCCGAACAAATAGCCATGGTTGGTTTTACAAACCTCAAGGCTGCCTCTATGTTAGAGCCAGCCTTGACGACAGTAGTGCAACCATCCTTAGAAATGGGTCAGCGTTCGGCTGAGTTATTGCTAGATTTAATCGAGCGAAAACCCTCAAGTATTCCTCAAACTTACCAGACCTTCAAACTATACACAGAATTAATTATTAGAGATTCGTCTGTTGCGAAGGTATAGCTGTTGGGTATCAGCTATCGGTCATCAGCTGTCGGATTTGGATTTGGCTATCAGTCATCGGGTATCGGTCATCAGGTATCAGATTTCGGATTAAATTTTAGAAACTTAGGTCTCTGATTTCAGCTATTATTATGTTCCCTTGAATTAGTTTTTTTGTAACTTAGTAAGTCTATATTAATCCGAAATCCGAAATCCGAAATCCGAAATCCGAAATCCGAAATCCGAAATCCGAAATCCGAAATCCGAAATCCGAAATCCGAAATCCGAAATCCGAAATCCGAAATCCGAAATCCGAAATCCGAAATCCGAAATCCGAAATCCGAAATCCGAAATCCGAAATCCGAAATCCGAAATCCGAAATCCGAAATCCGAAATCCGAAATCCGAAATCCGAAATCCGAAATCCGAAATCCGAAATCCGAAATCCGAAATCCGAAATCCGAAATCCGAAATCCAAAATCCAAAATCCAAAATCCAAAATCCAAAATCCGAAAGCCAAAATCAGAAAGCCGAAAGCCAAAATCCGAAAGCCGAAAGCCAAAATCCGAAAGCCGAAAGCCGAAAGCCAAAATCCGAAAGCCGAAAGCCGAAAGCTTACACGCTTAACATTGCTTTAATCACTCTTGAGCTTGGGTCTAACCAAGATTCAAAGACATTCGGTAATTCATCAAAAGGAGCCTCATGCGTAAGCCATGCTTGTGTCTGAATATTTCCTTCTTCCATGTTTTTAATAATCATTTTGAAATCAGCAGGAAGAGAATTTCTACTAGCAAAAAGTGTCATTTCTCTACGATGGAAATCTGGATCAAAAAATGTAACATCTCCTTGAAATAACCCCACAAAAATCAATTTCCCACCAAAAGCTAAATAAGAAAAGGCTTTCATCATAGACTGTGAATTGCCCGTTGCATCAAAAATGACCGTTGGCAAAGCACCCTTTAATATCGTTTTTAAATCATCTGCCGTATATCCTTCTTTTGCTAGTACTGATACATCTGTATCAAACAATTGCTTAGCAAAATCAAGTCTTTGTTGGTTAAAATCCATCACTACAATCTTAGCTTGATGTAATTTAGCAAACTGGATTACTGATAAACCAATCGGTCCTGCACCAATGACTAACACAATATCATTGCTAGTGACATTGGCTCTCTGCACAGCATGAGCGCCGATACCCAACGTTTCTACTAGTGCTAATTGTTCATAACCTAACACTTTTGAACGGTGTAGTTTATGCGCAGGAATCTTTAGAAACTCACACATTCCTCCATCCGTATGTACGCCCATTACTTTCAGGTTTTCACAACAATTAGGCTTTTCATTTAAACACGCCTGACAAGTACCGCAATTCAAGTAAGGCTCAACAGAAACCTTATCACCAATTGCCAATTGTTCAGTATCAACATTTTGTCCTAATGCAACCACTTCAGCACCCAACTCATGACCAAGTACTCGTGGATACGAAAAAAATGGTTGTTTTCCTCTGAAAGCATGATAGTCTGTACCGCAAATACCAATTTTATGAATTTTGATAAGTGCCTCATTATCTGCCAACTTATCATCTATGTCCCTTGAGATTAACTGAAACTCACCAGGTTGATTTAGAATAATTGTTTTCACTAATTTTTATATTTTTAATTATGCTTGATTATAAATCATATACCTAAACTGCATACAATATCACCTTAATCTGTAAACAGATTAATACCAACCCACGCTTTTTCTTAACCTAATTAACTTTGGCTCTTAACTTCTGACCCTTTCCAACCGAAATAAAACACGACGAAAAAACACACCAATGGTACAGAATATGCCACTTGGATACTCATCATATCAGAAATTCTACCCATAATTAACGGGAAAATAGCCCCCCCAACGATAGACATAATGACTAATGATGATCCTATTTTCGTTTCCTTGCCTAATGATTTAATACTTAATGAGAAAATAGTTGGGAACATAATTGACATAAAGAACTCGACGCCAATTAAAGCGTATACCGATAACATTCCGCCGTAGATTACTACTACTATTAAAAGCACAACATTGATTAAAGCATACAATGCCAAAAGGATATTAGGGCTGATATAACGCATCAGAAAAGTACCGATGAATCGACCAATCATAAAACAAAACAAGGCAGCTCCTAGTAGACGCGAAGCCGTTATTTCATCGATATTAGCAGTCTTACCTAAATAGCGAATAAAAAAACTAGATACGCAAACCTGCGCCCCAACATAAAAAAACTGAGCTGCTATTCCCCAAACTAAATGTTTGTGACGCATAATAGATTGGCTTCCTGTTGGCAATTCAATGTCGTGCCCTGCTTCTGTAATTTCTGGTAGCTTGCTTTTATATAATAAAACCGCTACAACTAATACTACAATACCTATTATTAGATAAGGGATTTTTACTGTTGCGGCTTCGCCGTCTAGAAAAGCACTCATTTGTTCAGCCGTCATTGAAGCTGTTTCAGTGTTGGTTAACGTTTTTCCAGATAAAATAAATTGCCCTCCTAATATCGGAGCAATCGTGGCAGCTAACCCATTAAATGACTGTGCAAGGTTTAATCTTTGTGATGCTCCTTCTGGTTCGCCAAGGACTGTCATGTACGGATTCGCTGCGGTTTCTAAAAAAGTCAAGCCACTTGCTATCACAAACAGGGCTGTTAAGAAAAAAGTGAAAACACGCGTATTAGCGGCGGGAATAAATAAAAATGCCCCTATTGCGAATAAAAGTAAACCAGCAATAATACCCGTTTTATACCCAAACTTCTTCATTACCATACCCGCAGGGATGGCCATAATAAAATATGCAATAAAAAAAGAACCATCAATTAATGAAGATTGAAAATCTGTAAGCTGACAAGCTTTCTTAAGGTGTGGAATTAATATTGGATTTAAGTTATGTGCAAATCCCCAAAGGAAAAACAAAGTAGTCAATAAAATAAAAGGTACTAAATATCTGTTTTTCATAAAAAATATGTTAATAGTTTAAGATTAATACATACATAATCGCATTAACAAGTAGAAAAAATCATAAACTACTCTCTTTTTTCAATAATAATTTGATAATACAAAGAAAAAACATTTACAAACATATAGCATTCACGTTATTATCAAAGATTTATGGTATTTTAGCATAAATGTTTAGCTTACAGCTAAAATAAATATGTCATAAGCTCATTATGGCACAGAAACGAACGTTATTTAAAACTTCAACAATATTATTAGAAGTGTTTAAACAATTAAAAGCCTTACAGAATAAGACTCTTCGCTCAAAATTTAAAACAAAAAAGCTTATAGCTTAATTATCTATGGGGTAAAGCTTATAGCTCAAATTAAAAGATATGTTTTCATTTTTTAAAAAATCACCAGATACTCCTAAAATAGTAGATTTTTCATTTATTGGTACAGATATTCATTCGCATCTTATACCGGGCATTGATGATGGATGTTCTAGTATTGAACACTCTATTGCTTGTATCCAAAAATTAAAGGAATTAGGATTTTCTAAAATTATAACTACGCCACACATCATGGCAGAAGTATATCCTAATACGCCTGAAATCATCAACGAAGGTTTGACTATCTTAAAAGCAGCCTTGGTGGAAGCGGGAATAGAAATTGAGATAGAAGTAGGAGCTGAATACAAAATTGATGAACAATTTTCAACATTATTAGCAAATAATAATTTATTAACTTTCGGAGATAAGTATGTATTGGTGGAGTTCTCTTTTGTAGCTGCCCCAATTAACTTAGAAACTATTATTTTCAACTTAAGAACAAAAGGATATCGCCCAATTATTGCTCATCCAGAGCGATACTTATACTTAAGTGAAAACCTTGCTAAGTTTGAAGAATTGAAAGCATTAGGATGCCATTTACAATTGAACCTGATGTCATTGGTCAATCAATACGGGCCTAAAGCTAATGAAATAGCCAATAAATTGTTGGACATGAATCTCTATGAGTTTATGGGGACTGATTTACACAGACCTGACGATGTAAGAATTCTGAACAAATTATTACAATCTAAAACTATTCTTAGTAAACTCTCTAAATTAAGGCATCTTAATGAGAAAGTTTAGTGGTTGTTTGAACCATTAAGCATCCAGAATTTTAAAATCAAAAAAGCAGTCAGGAATTAATTTCTGACTGCTTTTTTGATTAATGTTTTGAGCTATTGATGAATATTAATAAGCCATATCTTCGCCTCTGAACATATTATAGACTGTCATAATCACGATTTTAAAATCTAGCCAAGGAGTCCAGTTTTCAATATACCAAATATCAAAAACAACTCTTTTACGCATCAAGCTAAAGTCTTTGGTTTCTCCTCTTAATCCATTCACCTGCGCCCAACCAGTTACACCAGGTTTTACCCAGTTACGGAGAGCATAATTATTAATAAGGGCTTGGCTTTCTATATTATGTTGTAAAGCATGCGGGCGTGGTCCTACGACCGACATTGACCCTCCGATTACATTTAAAAATTGTGGTAACTCATCTAAATTGGTTTTACGTAATATTCTTCCAATTTTTGTAATTCTAGGGTCGTTTTCAGTAGTTTGCTGAAACTTACCATCTACCACTACTTTACTTTCAATAAACATTGTTCTGAATTTCAAACATCGTATGATTTCTTTATTCTTACCCCATCTTTCCTGAATAAAGAAAATATTTCCTTTTGATTCTAGGCGTATAAGCAACGCAATAATTGGGAAAAGCCAAGAAAAAATCAACACACATAATAGTAGACTGAAAAAGAGGTCTATTATTCTTTTAATGAGCCTCCAATGTAATTGATTCAAAGGTTCATCCCTTACTGTAATCATCGGGAAGTTGCCGAACATTCCCATTTTAAATTTATTAGAACTAAATTTAAAATAATCAGGGATGATTCTAGTCCTAACAGCATTTCTTTCGCCTGCTGAAATGATTTTATCTAATTGTTGCTTATTAAACTGTGGCATTGCTACCACAATTTCATCTATCTGATTATCTATGATAATTTTATCTACTTCATCAAAATTTCCTTTGTATAACCCGTTTAAGTATACGGATTTGGTTTCATCAATAAAACCGATAGGATTATAGCCAAATTGAGTGTTGTTCTTTACAAAATCAAAAAAGGAAACGCCCATTTCTGAACTACCGACAATCAAAAGATTACGTGTATTCCTTCCTTTTCTTCTCAGGAACTCAAAAGATTTTTTTAAGAGGTATTTCTTGATAGAAAGAAAAACGAAAAGCATTGCACAATACTCTAGTACAAATCTACGCGCATTATCTCTATCGTTTAGGAAGAATAAAAACAGAATCAATACCAATGCTTGAATAGCAATAACAGGAACTAGCAACAAAAACTCGTCAATAAATTTGAGTGTACGAAAGTCATCATAAACATGGATTATTTTACTAGAAAAATACCAAACTATTACTAAAAGCACGAAAACCTCTCTATCATGAATAGAATTATTACGATTACTGACTACTGAAGTCAAGTAAAAAGAAAGCATTAACACTAAAATATCAGTAAGCAATCGTAAATAATAATTTTCTCTTCCAAAGTAGTCTTTCATCATAAATTTATGTTTAATGTGCTATTGACCGAATTACCTTGCTACAAATTTACAATCTATGTTGGATAGTCACAAAAAAATCTATTAAACGGTATATTTATAATAGCTCTGTAAGAACTAATTATTAATAAATAGCATTGTCCTTTATTTTCCAGTTCAACCCTATTTTTTAACCCATTGAATATTAACTAATTAAGCAAATGTATTTCTTCGATATTAAATTTACGTTAGAACTACCTATTCACAAAATAAACAATACAATAAATTAAAATATTACAATAATTTTTATAAAAATAAAAGGCACAGTAATTATTGATAATTACCATACCTTAATAAATGATATGCAATATGGGGTGATATTAATAAGCCATATCTTCGCCTTTAATCACATTATAGACTGTCATGAAGATGATTTTGAAATCTAAGCCTAGCGACCAATTTTCAATATACCATATATCATATTTTACTCTTTGCTCCATTTGTTCCAGCGTCTTTGTTTCTCCTCTGTAGCCATTTACTTGCGCCCAGCCAGTGATACCTGGTTTAATCCAGTGCCTAACTAAGTAACTATCTACTTCATCCTTCGTACGTATATTATGTTCATGTGCATGAGGTCTAGGCCCTACAATTGACATATCGCCTAATAATACGTTGATGAACTGTGGCAATTCATCCAAACTCGATGACCTTAAAAACTGACCTAATTTTGTAATTCTTGGGTCGTTCATCTGTGCTTGGTTAAATGTTCCATTTTCAGTTACATCTTTACTTTCGGGTCTCATCGACCTAAACTTGAAACACTTGAACTTTTTATTATTCTTTCCCCATCTATACTGTCTAAAAAATACTGGTCCTTTAGAGTCAAGTTTTATCAGAACAGCAATGATTGGAAACAGCCAAGAAAAAATGAAAATAAACACTAGTAACGAGAATGCGATATCAAATACTCTTTTTACTAATCTCCAATGATATTCTTGCAATGGCTCGCTCCTAAACGTAATTAGTGGGTAATTACCAAAAAATTTGAATTGCAATCTACTTGGATAATACGTAATATAGCTTGGTACAATTTTGGTTCTGATGGCTCTTTTTTCAGATACCATAAAAACTTCTTGCATTAAACTATTACTAATTTCATCCGTAGTAATAATGATTTCGTCAATTTTATAATTTTCGTTCATTGACAAGAACTTCCTTAGGTCTCCTAAATAAGTATTTCCACCAATATCATTTACTTCTTCTTCTTTGGCTATAATCCCAATTACTCTAAAGCCATAATGAGGGTTCTCTTGAATTTGAGTAATTAAGTTGGCCGTAATTTCATTATAACCAACAAATACCACATTTTTGATATTCCCTCCTTTTTGCCGATAATAAAATAGGATTCTTTTAATAATATAATTCTTGATAATTAATACAATTAACAAAATCACAATATAGGCAAAGATAAATCTTCTAGTATATTCATGACGGTTCAGTATAAACAAAACTTGTCCTGCTATTACAGACTGTACTAATACATTCTGAAAAATTAATAGTAGTTCACCTATATATCTTTCAGTTCTAAAGTCATCATAGGTATTTGAAATTTTAGTAGAAAAATACCAACCTATTACAAGTAATAATAATAGAATACTATCACTTTTTTCTAATTCAGGTTTTGTGATAAATGAAGAAAAAACAAAAACACATATAATAGAAATAATATCAGACAACAACCTGAAATAGTTTACTTTACTTATACTTTGAGGCATAATAGTTTATATTTTTTGGGGGATGTTAGCGAATTATGAACGTCAACTGGTAATAATAAAATCACAATTAAAAATACCGTTTTAAAAAACAATTAAATATTGGAATATTTACAAACAAGTAACCTTCTACATACCGTTTAATAAATAGGTGAATCTTTTAGGATAAATTTAACTCAAATATTGTAATTTTGTGATATGATTAACATTTCATTTATTCTTTACGTATCTTAACCTCCTTACATTATGAGCAATGAATCTAAATACACACTTCAAATATGGGGAAGAATTACATTAATTATCCTTTTGGCAGCACTGACTTATTTTATTAATTTTTAAAGAATTGATAAAAGTTCTTAGAAAAAAAGCCATCAATCATTCATTTATGATTGGTGGCTTTTTCATATCAATTCTCTATAAAAGAATAACTAACTTTTGCCTAAATACGCTAGTTATATTTGTCAAAATTTAAGCTCACCCTATACTTCACTATTCCTTCAACAAGGAATCTAAATATTAAAAGCATCTTGCTCTTATAAAATAAGTAAGCAAAAGCCTCCTTATTGCATCAAGCTTATTTCTTCCTTACTTAAGCGCAATTGTTTTTCTATACGTCAATTAACTTTGCTCTATGCTATTTACATAAAGTGTTCGTATATTTTTTGAGCAGCATATTTTCGTAAAATCCATATTGATAAACAATTCTATATTCATCGTATTATCAAATACGTTAGCGATTCTACCAGTAATATAATAAAATTTAAGACTTCGTTTAGGACAAAGAAGTCTTAAATTCTGCTTAATTATTTTGTAAATAATTTAATATCAGACTGCATCATGTCTTTTACTAAAGCTGGCAAATCATATTTAGGTACCCATCCTAATTTAGTTTTTGATTTAGTTGGGTCGCCAATCAACAATTCTACTTCAGTTGGTCTGAAATAACGAGCATCAACGTTTACAACAACTTTACCTATTTCAACTTGATACAATGGATTTGAGCAAGCTACGATTGTACCGATTTCGTCTACTCCTTCTCCAGAGAACTCAACTTCGATACCTAATTCAGCAAATGCCATTCTGACAAACTCTCTAACTCTTGTTGTGATACCAGTAGCAATTACATAGTCTTCAGGAACATCTTGTTGTAAGATTAACCACATTGCTTCAACATAATCTTTCGCATGACCCCAGTCACGTTGAGCATCCAAGTTTCCAAGATATAATTTTTCTTGTTGTCCTAATGCAATTTGAGATACCGCTCTAGTAATTTTTCTTGTAACAAATGTTTCACCTCTTAACGGAGATTCGTGGTTGAATAAAATACCATTTACTGCAAACATATTGTATGCTTCACGGTAGTTAACAGTAATCCAGAAACCGTACATCTTAGCAACAGCATAAGGAGAACGTGGATAGAAAGGAGTTGTTTCAGATTGAGGTACTTCTTGTACTAAACCATATAATTCTGAAGTAGAAGCCTGATAGATTTTAGTTTTTTCTATTAATCCCAATAAACGAACCGCTTCAAGAATTCTTAATGTACCGATACCATCTACTTGAGCAGTATATTCTGGTTCATCAAAACTAACTTTTACGTGCGACATTGCACCTAAATTGTATATTTCGTCTGGTTGTACTTCTTGAATAATTCTGATAATGTTAGTTGAATCTGACAAATCGCCATAGTGCATGATAAATTTAACACCGTCTTCGTGTAAATCTTCATACAAATGATCGATACGTGCAGTATTGATCAATGAACTACGACGTTTGATACCGTGTACTTCATATCCTTTTGATAATAGTAGTTCTGCCAAATAGGCTCCATCTTGTCCAGTTATACCAGTAATAAGGGCTTTTTTCATAATCGTTGTGTTAATGCTACTGATAAATTTATCAGTGTTAGTAATAAATAAAATTTAAAGTATTTTTAAGATATATGTTGAGTGTTGTTGCATCTTACAACAACCATAATTTATACAATCTATAATCTTAGTTTTGCATGGTTATCCAAGAAATCATGATAGGCTAAACCGATTCCTTCTTTCAATTCTATGGTATGTCTCCAGCCTTTACCATTCAATTTAGAAACATCCATCAATTTTCTTGGTGTGCCATCTGGTTTAGTGCTATCCCAAACGATTTCACCTTCAAAGCCTACGATGTCTTTTACCGTATTAGCCAACTCTTTAATAGTCACATCTATTCCTGTACCCACATTTATTAACTCTGGCTCAGAATAATTCTCCATTAAATATACGCAGGCTGCTGCTAAATCATCAGCATATAAAAATTCTCTCATAGGAGAACCCGAACCCCATAAAATTACTTGCTCAACGCCGTTTTCCTTCGCTTCGTAAAACTTACGAATCATGGCAGGCAATACATGAGAGTTTTGTAAATCATAGTTATCATTCGGTCCATACAAATTAGTAGGCATTACTGAAATAAAATCACATCCATATTGAGCACGATAAGCTTCGCACATTTTAATACCCGCAATTTTAGCAATGGCATAAGGCTCATTGGTTTGCTCTAAAAGACCAGTAAGTAAATATTCTTCTTTAAGTGGCTGAGGAGCAAGTTTAGGATAAATACACGAAGACCCTAAAAACATTAACTTCTTTACTTTGCTAACAAAGGCACTATGAATGATATTATTTTGAATCGCTAAGTTTTCATACAAGAAATCTGCACGATAAGTATTATTGGCAACGATACCTCCTACTTTAGCAGCCGCTAAAAAAACATAATCAGGTTTTTCTACTTCAAAAAATTCAGCTACTTTTTGTTGGTCTCTCAGGTCTAACTCTTTAGACGTTTTTAATACAAAATTTTCATAACCTTCATTTTGTAATTTTCTTAGAATAGCAGAACCCACCATTCCTCGATGACCTGCTATATATATTTTGGAGTCTTTTTCCATTTATTGAATACCAATATGTTGTTAAAAAATTATATAGTACGTATTTTTTCTTTAATAAGAAGCGATATAAAAAGAGAATTTGTAACAAAATACCTTTTAAAAAGCCTTTTAGGATCTTGTGATAAACGATGTAACCATTCAAGGCTGTAATCTTGCATCCATTTAGGAGCCCTTGGTTGTATTCCTGCAAAAACAGGGAATGCCCCTCCTACTCCAACCATGACAGCTTGTATTTTACCTTTCATGCTATACATCCACTTTTCTTGCTTAGGGCAACCTAGTGCTACCAAAACAAGTCCTGCACCACTATCATTGATAGTATTAATATCAGTTGCTACTTCTGCCTCTGATAATACTCTGAATGGTGGTGAAATCGCACCGACAATTGCTAAATTAGGATATTTTTCTTTTGCTACTTTTTGTATTTTATCAAGCACTTCATCTGTTGAACCATACAAAAATACTTTAATATTATTCAATTCTGCTTCTTTCAAAAGAGACGGTGTTAAATCCATACCTGCCACTCTCTCTTGATCTATTCCATTAATCAATTTTAAGCCTACACACAGCGGTTTACCGTCCGCAGTAACAATGTCTGCTGAATTAACGATATTTGCAAACTCCTTAGAATTATACGCTTCAATACACATGTGAACATTGGCTACACATACATAAGAGGAGTATCTTTTTTTAGCCAAAGAGATGATATCAGCAACAATCTGCTGATAGCTACCTAAGGTGATATTAATGCTAATAAGTTTTTGTTGAGCCATAACTCTTTTCCGATTTACTTAGGTTTTATTAGGGTTGATGAGCACTATGTCCTAGTACAGTAAGTCTTTGTAATAAAAATTTATCATTTCCCTTTATATAACTCATCTAGTTTTTGAATATACACTTCAGGGTTATAATTAGTGAAAATATTTTTTTGCGCTTCATTAGACATATTTCTGAGCTGGATGCGGTCATTTGCTAAACTCTTTATAGCCTGCATAATTTCTTCAGGAGATTCTTTTGCTACTACAAAGCCTGATTTTTTATCATCAACTGTAAATTTCATTGAACCATCGTCTGTCACAATAGGAACAAGTCCAAAAGACATTGCTTCTAATAACGCCATTGGCAGACCTTCGCCAAACAAGGAAGGAAGGATAAAAACATCACATTTTTTTAGAAGGTCTATCTTGCCAGCACCTTTTACTACGCCATTATAAATAAATTTATCACCTAAAATAGTAGTCATTTCACCAATAAAAATATCAGCCTCTGGTCCTTTTCCTGCACAACTAAATTCAACAGCAATCCCTTCATTCTTGAGTAGTTTAAAGGCATCTACAATTTGCTCTATTCCTTTACTTATGGTTATTCTCCCCATAAACAATACCTTTAAAGGGGCAGTATTATTAATGACTTTTTGAAAACTTTGAGCTTCCCCTAAATCTACACAATTGGGCAGAACAAATACATTTTTAGCTTTAAATTTTGCTTCAACAACTTGTTTTTCTAATTCACTCAGTACAATTTTACTCTCGTTTCCATTTAACACGTATTCTAAATAACGTTTAATCCATTGAGGAGGATTTTCTTTCATTAAAAATTCACCTCCGTGTAAATGTATTATCAGTTTAACGTTAAATAATCTAGTTACAAAAATAAAAGGAGTATCACGAATAATAGAAGGTTTGCTTAGGGCATAATTAAAGTGAACGATATTTGCTTTACCCGTAAGCAGTTGTATAAAAAGTGTCACTAATGCTTTTAGAATACGTAAGCCCCACCCTAAGCCTCTTGTTTCATTATCGCGTTTACCAAGTTCTAAATGAAAGTATTTGTAGGCCTTGTTGTTATCAATAATAAATTTAGCGACTGAAGAAACGCCACTAACATTTAAATTGGGATCTAAGCTTGGAGCTGTAATGATAACACTCATAGTTAATTTACTAATTTATAAAATGATAAATTTGAGATAATAGATAAAGTTATTTTATTAGCTTTTAAAGAATCGCGTATAGGCATCTACCATACCTTTTTCGCTAAATCTTGATTGAATATAGCTTCTTATATCAATAGGATTGTAGGCAGTATTCATCATTTGTTCCCAAACCTCTGCAATACTTTCGTAATCTGGCGAACATAATAGTCCATTTTTACCCGATACAATCATTTCGTTGGCACCTCCAATATCTGTTAATGCACAAGGTAAACCTGTTGACATTGCTTCTAAGGCTGCGATGGAGAACGTCTCGATACTATAAGAAGTCAATGAAAAGAAGTCTGCACACCAATAAAAAGGACGAACATCTCTTTGAATTCCAGCCATTCGAACATAAGGTTGGAGTTGCAATTCCTCAATGGTATTCTCAATAATTTTTCTACATTGCCCATCTCCCACTAACAAAAGGTAAAGTTTCTCTGCATTCTCTTTCGTATTGATTATATGTAATGCTTTTAAAGCCGCTACATGATTTTTTTCGGGTCTGAAAGCGGCAGTTTGTACTACAACTTTTGCCTCTAAAGGTATGTCATATTTCAATCTTGTTTCTTCTCTTATTGCTTGAGAAGGACAGTTAGTCCAAAAATCAACATCTACTCCATTATGGATTGTGGTAAATATGTTGCCAGCTACCCCAAATCTATCTATTGTGTACTCACGTTGATTTTCTGAAACAGGAATAACATGAGTGTCCTTATCAATCATTTTAAAATACATTCTTGCCAATCTATCGTCTTTCTTAGTATGATATACAGTAGAATGGTAAGAAATTAATTTTCTAAAAGTTGAACCTATCAATAAGCTAGCTAATTGAAGGAAGAAAAAAGGGAATAAACCTAAGCAAAATACAATATCAGGTTTTATTTCTTTCAATAAGCCTCTAAGTTCAACGATAGGTGAAACATCAAATTTTGATTTACGCGAGTACACCTTTACAGGAATACCACTTTCTACTTGATTAAGTAACGGATTATTATCGCTCAAAACAGCCAAAACAATATCAAATTGTTCTTTATCCAAGCGATTAATTAACGATACCAAAAACTTCTCTGCTCCACCAACTACAAGCCCTGGCGCTAAAAAAAGTATTTTTTTCTTCATCTGAATTTAATTAATATCTTAAAATGATTCTCAACTATAGAGGTTATGCATCACTTTTAAATTAGCCTCTGCATAATTTGCCCATACAGTATCGTCTGTTGATTGATTTATATGATTAAAATCTTTTAAACCTTTATTGATACTTTCTAATAGCTTTTCGGGGCTCATATCATCTGAGACAATACCATTCTTCCCTTCATCTACGTATTCTGGCAATCCTCCTACAGGAGTTACTACTACTGGGCATCCTAGTGCATGGGCTGTCATTACTACACCACTTTGTGTGGCATCTAAATAAGGACAAACTACTAACAAGGAACGTCGTACTATATCTACAATCTCTTCATTGCTTAAATGCTTCTCTCTGACAATCAGATTAGGCATATTATCAGGTACTACCTTTGTCAAATCAAATCCAATAATCTGTTTGCCTGCAATGATAAATTTTACTGAATCATCTTTAAACTTTTGAATAGCATTAATAAACAAGTTAATACCCTTATATGGAGATATTCTACCGATAAACGAGACGTATTCCTTTTTGATTTCCGAATCTTTTTTGATAAAATTCTGATAAACACTATAAGGCAAAAACTTAATCGTATAAACTTTCTTTCCTACTAATATGCCTTTCAAGATATTGGCGCTGTATTCCGACATACATAAATACTTTGAAGTCAGTTTATACAATATCTTAGAGAAAACTACTTTTTTAATATCCTTTTCACCACTGTGTGGTTTAGGGTCATGGACATTCAAGATTAAGCTTTTCTTTTTCAATAGGAAAAAAGGAAGCATTCCTATTTGTCTCATTGAAAAGTCGTCTAAATGAACAAAATCTGCATGTAATTTATATAAACCTGCTATTGATTTGGTAGCTCGGAAGACCGAGTTTCCATCTAAACTTTTAGGAGAAGCAAAATTGAGAAATTGACATGACTTACAATTTTTCAAGTATGTTAAAATATATTCTATATCCCATTTCTTTACAACTGACTCTACAGGAATAACAAGAGGGTATTCTGTCAAATCTGCATCAATATCAAATATATTCGCTTTAAGCGCATGGGGTGTTATTTCAATATATACATGAAAATCAAAATCCTTACTGGCTACTTGAATATATTCTAAGGCTGCATCTAAATAGTAAACCTGTGTGTAATAGATAATTTTTTTCTTCATAAAAGTTATATTTCATTATACATAAAGCTACTCATCGTAGGGCTATCATCTATAATATCTCAGGCATCTAAAAAGAGGTTAACAAAATTTTATTTAAACAAGACCAATATTAAAATATCTATCATCGGTTAGAAGAAGCTATCGAAATCTTGTATCAACTGAAACTTTGTTATTTATACTGTAACTCAACTATTTTAAATTTGATAATATCCGTATTAGGTATTTCTCTTACCTACACAAATTCAATCTTTATCAAATTTAGGTAAATTCTAAAAAAAATACAAATATCAAAGTTATTATTTAATCAACATTAAAGACAAACATTCCGTTTATCCTTAACAATAAGGTATAAAACAAAGCCATTTTTGATTAATTCGCAATAAAATACTGAAATTAAAGATTATTTCAATTAATATTTAAAATATCCTATTCTTAGAATTATTTTATTATTAACATAAGCAATTATCAATAATTCATGTAGTTTTTGTATATTTCTTATTTCGAATAAAGACTAGTTTTTTAAAATGAATTATATCTTTTTTTATCAAAAACTTGACAAACCAGCATTTCACTAATTCACTTTCCTTTTTTTTATTGGCAGGAGTCTGTTCTACCCTTACTGTTTGCTTGTAATTCAGCAATCAAAAATAGACTAGATGCTAAAATTATGCTAACCATTTCAGACATTGCATCGCAACAATACCTATAGAAAGTTGGCTAGGATTTAGCATAGAAAAATACCAAGATGGATGTGTACTGACACTAAAAACTGAAACAATAATTAGTTTTTTATCGGAAGTGGTTAGAGGTAATATTTCACTACGCTATTCTATTTTAACGTTTCTCTTAGAGACGATACGCGTACTAAGCTAATGCTTTTATACAAACCTTCAGACTATCTCTCCAATAAGGAATCTCAATTCCTAATGCTTGCTTAATTTTAGTTTTATCCATCACAGAGAAAGCTGGTCTTTTGGCCTTAGTTGGATATTCACTCGTTTTTAACGGCTTAACTTTTACAGATACTTCTCCTAACTCAAAAATTGCTTGTGCAAAATCATACCATGAAATCGCTCCTTCATTGCTATAATTGTATAACCCGTAATCTTTGCTTTTAGAAGTAATGATGTGAAGAATACACGCAGCCAAATCTACACCATATGTTGGCGTACCCACTTGGTCAACAATGATACCTAGCTCAGGTCTTTCTTTTCCTAATCGAAGCATCGTCTTTACAAAATTATTAGCAAATTCTGAATACAACCAGCTAGTGCGGAGGATAAAAAACTCAGACATTTTGTCGATAATATCCTGTTCTCCCTCCAATTTCGTTAAGCCATACATACCAATCGGCGTAGCTTCATCTTCTTCAGATAAAGCTTTTGGAAGATTGCCTTCAAAAACAAAATCCGTTGAAACATGAATCAATGTACTTCCATGAGCCACACAAGCATCTGCTAGGTTAGCAGCACCCGTTTTATTGATTTTTCTAGCTAAATCTACGTCGTCTTCTGCTTTATCTACAGCCGTATAAGCCGCACAGTTAACAACGTATGAAGGTTTGTGCTTGATAAATAGGTTCTCTAAAAGTTCCACATCCAAAATATTACCTTCAATTTCATCTAAATAGATAATTCCTTCAATATTTTGGTTTTCAGCTACTTTATTGATGCATTGTCCCAACTGGCCAATACCTCCAAATATAATAATACTCATATCAGAATCTTTTAATATAATTTAAGTACACCTAATTCAAGCGTTGTAGGTCTTTATTCTTAGCATTAATAAGACAATCTTATCAATACCATTTCATACAGTAAGATTAAGCCTGTGCTAAATATTCTTCAAGGGTAGGAAGAATCATATCTTTGTCAGATACATTTGGATTTTCTATGGGCCACTCTATTTTAAGAGCTGGATCATTCCAAAGAATTCCTCCTTCGGAAGCTTTATTATATCCTGCTGTGCATTTATAAGCAAAAATACTATCCTCCAAAGCCAAGAATCCGTGTGCAAACCCTACAGGGATATACACCATTTTATTAGACTGTGCATCAAGTTCAAAAAACTCCCATTGTTTGAAAGTTGGTGAATCAGGACGTAAATCTACGGCCACATCAAGTACCTTACCTGTGATTGCTCTAACAAGCTTACCTTGTGCATAATCTCCCTTTTGAAAATGCAAGCCTCTTAAAACTCCTTTATAAGAAAATGATTGATTATCCTGAACGAAATTGGTTGGCAAACCTTTTTCGCCCCAAGTAATACTATTGAAAGGCTCAAAAAATAGGCCTCGTGCATCCCCAAAAATACTTGGTTCAATGATTAAAACATCTTTAAGCACTGCATTAGATACTTTCATAATACATATTTATGTGCTGTGGGCACTGATAATTTTCAGAAAAAATAATATTTAAAATACAGTTAAGCACTAACCTAACAACCCGAGCAAATATTTTCCATATCCACTTTTTACCAGCGGTTCAGCTATTTTCTTGAGTTGCACCTCATCAATAAATCCCATTCTGTAAGCTACCTCTTCAATACAACCTACTTTTAGTCCCTGTCGCTCTTCAATTACTTGAACAAACTGTCCCGCTTGCATCAATGATACAAATGTCCCTGTATCCAGCCATGCCGTCCCTCTGTTCAACACACCAACTTTCAGCTTTCCTTGCTTCAAGTATTCTTTGTTGACATCCGTAATCTCATATTCCCCTCTTGGTGAAGGAGCTATATTCTTGGCAATCTCTACCACTGAATTGTCATAAAAATATAAACCTGGTACTGCATAATTTGATTTAGGAGTCACTGGCTTCTCTTCAATAGAAAGCACATTGAAATCATCATCAAACTCTACTACCCCATATCTCTCTGGGTCATGTACCTGATAAGCATATACTACTCCACCTTCTGGGTCATTGTTGGCTTGCAATAATTTACTCAGTCCACTACCATAGAAAATATTATCACCTAATACCAAGGCTACTTTATCATCACCAATAAACTCTTCTCCAATCACAAAAGCCTGTGCTAATCCATTAGGAAGGGGTTGTTCTGCATATTCAAATCTACAGCCTATCTGTGAGCCATCTCCTAACAATTTCTTGAAATGGGGTAAATCATGGGGAGTAGAAATAATCAATATTTCTTTGATGCCCGCCAACATCAAAATAGAAAGCGGGTAATAAATCATCGGTTTATCGTAAACAGGCATTAACTGTTTACTAACGGCTAGGGTAAGAGGGTGCAAACGTGTACCAGAACCGCCTGCCAAAATAATTCCTTTCATATCTTTCTTATAGCTTTAGGCTGTAGGCGATAGGCTACAGGCAATGGTATCATCATAAAATACTTATTGCTTATAGCCTATTGCTTAAAGCAATTTAAGAGTACATTTTTTTATAATATTCTTGATAATTCCCCGAGGTAACATTATCAAGCCATTCTTGGTTATCCAAGAACCATGTTACGGTTTTATCAAGTCCTTCTTCAAATTGTAAAGAGGGTTCCCAACCCAGTTCTTTCATGATTTTGGTAGCATCGATGGCATATCTTAAATCATGACCTGCACGGTCGGTTACATAAGTAATTAGTTTTTCTGAAGTACCTTCTGGTCTGCCTAGTTTGCTATCCATGGTTTTACAAACCAACTTTACGATGTCGATATTCTTCCATTCGTTAAAACCTCCAATATTATAGGTTTCACCTAGTACTCCATTATGGAAAACAGTATCGATAGCTCTTGCATGATCCACCACAAACAACCAGTCTCTTACATTCTCACCTTTACCATAAACTGGCAATGGTTTATTGTTCAAGATGTTGTGAATCATGAGGGGTAATAGTTTCTCAGGAAAATGGTTTGGTCCATAGTTGTTAGAGCAATTGGTGATGACTACTGGTAATTTATAGGTATTACCATAAGCTCTTACAAAGTGGTCAGAAGAAGCCTTTGAAGCTGAATAAGGTGAACGTGGGTCATAAGGAGTGGTTTCTGTAAAGAAGTCTTCTGGATTATGTAATTCTCCATACACTTCATCGGTAGAAACATGATAAAAACGTTTTCCTTCGTATCCAGTTGCTTTCCAAGCGTTTTTAGCAGCATTCAATAAGTTGCAAGTACCCACTACATTGGTCATTACAAAAGCCATTGGTTCTGCAATAGACCTATCCACATGTGATTCTGCCGCTAAGTGAATCACTCCATCAAATTGATATTTGTCAAAGAGTTGATTGATAAAGTCTGCATCAACAATGTCTCCTTTTTCAAAGATATAATTAGGCTTGTCTTCTATATCTTTCAAATTCTCAAGGTTGCCAGCATAAGTTAATTTGTCAAGGTTGACAATGGTATAATCAGCATAGTTATTAACAAATAACCGAACCACATGAGAACCAATAAACCCTGCCCCACCTGTTATTAAAAGCGTTTTTTTCATAATCTATTATAATTTTTAATACTCTAAAGGCTTTTCTTGATTTTATATACGATGATTAATTCCATCATCGCTTATCCTTCCTTTCTTTATTGTTAGCTAGATTTCACAAATAATAATCCTTTTTTTGCAGAAAAAGCTAAAATATATAAGCAAGAAAAAGAAGCGCCTAAAAAACCCAATAAGCGATTTGTATAATGGTATGTTATTTTCAAACGATTCAGAATCGATAATTGTCGATTTTCCTTAACCTCAAGTAAAAACCAATTTGCTAATGAAACATTATCAAGTGAATGGGTGATTCCATGCTTTTTAAAAAATGAATCAACCCAAGCTAAATAATTCAGTTTGGCTTCTAGTTTTCTATGTAATACAGAAAGATTACTCGTTAAAGATGATATATTTATTCCGCTATATCTCCAGTATACGTATGCTCCTTCTACAGTATAAATTCCACTTTTTCTTGCAAATTTTATCCAAGTAGCGTCATCTGCACACCAAGCTAAATCAAAATTAGCCAAACCATCCTCTTGTTCAAAAAGAGTACGTTTAAATACATATTCTACTACAAAACTTTGGATGTTACCTCTAATTTTATCGGCATAAAATTCAGCACTTGTGAGTACAGGCGGGAATGCTTTAGCGTGTCCGAAATTCTCTATTTCTACGCCATCTTGATTAATTACCTTGACAGGAAAATGTACTAATTCGATTGCTGGGTTATTATCAATATATTTATAAAAAGTTTCTACACAATTCAAGCCCAACAAATCATCATCTGAAAAGAGCCATATCCACGTTTCTTCTTTTACCAACTCGATGCATCTATTCCAATGACTTACTAAATCTTTACCTCCTAAATTTTCCTCGAATTTTTTATAATTAATATTCAGTGAAGTGGTAAAATCAGCAATGATATCCCACAATTTCTCAGGGCTGTTATCATCTCCAATGTATACCGTGAAGTTTTTATTTGTTTGTTGATTAAGAGATTCTAAGGTTGCTCTTAGAAAGTTGTGTTTATACGCTGGTATAACAATAGCTAAAGTATTTTCATTTGGTATGTCTGTCATATTCTTTGTAATCTATTTAATATAAATTTATCTACAGAACTATTCAATTTTCCAATTGAATATACATAGGCAATCCTGTTTTTTCTATCGTTATACCCACTAGGTTGGAATTAATTCTTTTGATTGAAAATCATCTTTTTTTCTATCTGCATATTTAAAATACTCTAATCCTTTTATGTTTATTCCTATAATAGCCATAAAGAATTTAAATGTTCCTAAATCACCTGTTCCAAATATAAATAATAGAAAGCTTAAGAACATTCCTAAGGTGAGTATGGCAAGTCTCTTTGCAAAACTACTTTTAGCAAACAGGTAATTACGTATTAAATATAAGATAAGCGCTATTGAAAAGATTAGTTGAGTAACCATTCCCACAATGCCTTGTTCAATCAAAAGTTTATAGAGGTAACTTTCAAATCCAGCAAAAGATGAGTCACTGGCTCTTTCTTCTACTTTTCCTTTAAATCCCAAATTTTCTTCAATGTATGAAAAACCATTTCCTGTTATAGGGCTTTTATTGAAAATTAATACCGATGAAGCTAGCTGATAATTTCTAAGTTCTACAGAACTTCCTTCAAGTTTAGAGCCTTTACTAGAAAAGGTATCAAAAGAACTAGTTACAAAATCATTAACTTGAGGGATGAAAGTAATTGTTAAATTCATTACAAAAATTGTAATAAAAGCAATTTGTATTTTCTTACCCAAGCCTAATCCCCATATAAAATAGACCGCAGCTCCTCCTAAGAATGCAAAGAAAGGAGTCCTTGAGTTAACCATAAACAAATTGATTATCAAAATGAATATGATAGCAATAAAGTGGTTCTTATTTGTTTTCTTGAAAGATAGGTTACCTAGCAAGAAAATATTCATAAGGATGGCTATTGTTAATAGGAAACCGTAGTAAATCGGGTGCCATGTAAAAGAGGTAATCCTATATCGCCCATCGTGGCCAGACGTATATACTTCAGCATAGTCAACAGAGCCAAAAGCATGACTGACAAATGCTGAGTAGAAATTGTTCCCTGTTACATAGTTAAACAATCCATATACACCAAAGGCAAGGAAAAAGAATAAGATGATTCTGTAAATTTTTATAAAATCATTGATGTCTCTTACTAACATAAACGTTAGTATCATTACCATAAAATTATCAAAGAAATACCCCAAACTCCTGTTTAAAATCTTAACAAGATTAAGGTTAAGTCTTGAGTCAAATAAAGCAATTATCAAAAATCCTATGAGTATTAACGATGTGCTAGACTTTAATGGGAAGTATTTTAATTTTACCCAAAATTTGTTTTTTACTAATTGTATTAAAAATAAAAAAAAAATAAAAAATCTAGATGAAGTAGTAGGGTATGCTTGAAACATTACAAAATTATCAGGGATAAATAGTATAGCAAACATAAACCATGCTAATCTATCCGCACTTTCAGCTTTGTACATGCGAAATACAATGAAAAACGCAAATAACTGTATAAGCAATCCCTCCATTTTTGTATAATTTAACTATTCTATATTAATCTAAATAAAACCAAATAAGATTGAACAAATGCAAAAAATTATTTTAACTCTTTTTAAAAAATTTACCTACAAAAGCAATTATGTATTGTTTATCACTTTTAGTAAATAAAAATTGGTAAATAACGATTAAAGCAATTATTGCAAAAATAGATTCTTTTATAACGATAAGTAAAAATACGTTACTTATTGTCTGCATCGAAAATATTACTCTTACTGCTATTCCAATAGCACCTATTATAGAAATAGGATATAAGAATGATTGAGTAAAAATCTTAAATGAATCGTACTTCAATTTAGTTGGATAATAATAAATATAATAATAAGCTGTTTGAAATACCACATAACAGGTATATGAAATTATCACCCCGCCCATTCCAAAGCTATCCATTAAAAACCAAGCGAGTGTCAATGAAAATATCGTTGAAAACGCCGACATATATATAATCGTCCGTAATGAATTACTCACTAATACCAAACTTGACAAGGCTGAGTTGTGCAATCCTAACAATGAAAACACCCATAAGTTAAGCCATGGCACTAAATAGGCATTTTTCTCTCCGACATACAAAATAATAAGTTCTTTGGAAGAAAGCGTAAATCCGAAAACAATTAAGCCTAGAAAAATGGTAATATACCTAGTACCATCCATGGCAATTTTCATCTCACTTTCTTTATCACCGGACTCTCTCACTTTTGTAGCGTGTGGTAAAATAACCCCCACAAAACTAGAACCTAGTATTAAAATAAGGTTTGCAATACCCTCTACTACCCGATAATCACTTACGCTAGTTAAGCCCAACTTAATACCTAAAAATACAGGTCTTAAGTAGTTGGCAGAAAATTGGAATATACCAAAAGAGAAAATACTCAAACAATAAGGCAATACTTCTGCCATAGCTTGTTTATAATATTTTGGTAAAAAGGATATTCCTAAATCTAATTTATTGATTCTGCTAGCATAAAAAGGAATATTTATAACAGAACACAATGTATTAAGCGCAAAAAATGTAATAATGTTAAGCTTTAAATAAATAGTAAGGAATAATACTACTAACTGAGCAACTTTCGTTAACAATAATATTCTTTGTTGCCAACCTACTAAATCATTAGAACGTAATAATTGCTCCATTACATTTCCTCCCCAAACAGGAAAAGACGTGATAATAAGGATATAAATTAATTGCTTAAAAATTTCATCATCTGCAGCGCTTAAATGAAATATTTGAGATGAAAACACGCTCAAACCAACTAGCACTAAGGCATTCACAAAAGCGATTACAAGATAAAATAATAAACTCGATTGGAATAATTTTCTTAGTCCATCATAATCATTCTTGACAAGGTAGGAAGAAAAAAACTTTACATTTCCTGATGAAAACCCCATATCTAGGATTTTTAAATAGATATTTACTGAAATAGCTATTCCTATCAAGCCATATTTTTCTTTACCAAAATAGGTCAACAAAAGTGGTACTGAAAAAAAACCGTAAGCAGCATTTGTAACATTACAAATAAGACTCCATGCCACCCCACTAAAAATATTTTTTATATTACTCATTGTGCAAAGTTTTATTACTACTTACTAGCCCTCTAGTATCTCTTTATACCTATTAACTCCCATCCCGATAGTGTCTTTTAACAGTTGTTCTAAAGAGGCATTTAATTGGGTCAAATCAGCTTGCTTGAAAAAATTAATTCTTTCTAATAAAGTATTTGCATCACTAAAATGATCGTCCATACCAACAAATTCTTCATTTTCAGAAGGTAGAAATCTAAAACAAATCAAGTCATAATATAATGCTTCATAATATGCTGTAGAATTATTAACAATAGAAAAATCATATCCTTTGTTCTCAAACAATTCAACTAGGGATTCCTTACCATCTATTACAGTAATACTACTTCCTTCACATAATCCTTCATAAAACGTCTTATCTAACGATAGATGTAATTTAAGCTCAAATTGTACGTTAGGTTCAATAGCAAGGAAGTCTTTCAGGACTTTTACAATGTCAATATTGGTATCCTCATAAATTTTCCTGCCTAATAATACAACACATCTCTGAAAGGTATTTTTTAGTCTAATCGGTTTTTTATCATACTTTGGATTGCCCGCTATTTCGATAATATTCTCTGGTACTTTATGCGTTATTTTCAAATCATGCTTAGATGTTTCTCCCCAAACCAGAAGTTTCTGAGCAGTAATACATTCAGCATTAATAATATCTAATGGGATAAATTTTTTATAATTCACAAAGAAACTATGAGAAAGGGATACCGTTGGGCACTGAGCAATATTAAAAAATTGAGTAATTAAGCTCTCAAATGTATAAGCACTGTTGAATGAAACATAAGTTTTATGTGAATAATCAAAACCTTCAAATTGTTTTTTTAATGATTCTTGGCTATTCTTATAAGATACTATTTTACTTGCCAGAAAAAAGATAGCACTAAGATTTTCTTTGCCGATACCCACTTTAAACAAAGTAAAAAAAATAGCTTTTAATATTCTGAAAGGCTTGAATGTTTTATTCCTTGGCAGCTTTCCTAACAATACGGCTTCATATTTTTCGATACCCTGAAACGTCTGTGCTATTTGATGACTATAATCACTCCTATCAACAGAATATAAACATACAAATCTGTTATTTTCCATAGCTTTTCTTAGATTGGTAAAATCAATTTCAGAACTGAAATTATATAATACCTCTCTAAATATGCCTGAGTTACTTTGTTTAAAAGCAATTCTTGCTATGTCATGAGCCAAAACTTTGCTAAAGTCGATGCCATCATTAAAAAAATTAAGTTTTTGTTTTAAAATCTGATAATATTTATAATTCTTATCATCCAGCATAGTTCTCTATAGTTTTCAATTCATCAATTTAAACCAAATGTAACTTGTAGCCATTCGGTGAATAATCATACTCTTTTTCTTCTCTCTTTGAAATTGGCTTCGCAGGGATTCCGCCGACTACTGTATAAGGTGGAACATCCTTTGTAACAACTGCACCCGCAGCAACTACTGCTCCTTCTCCAATTGTTACACCCGGTAAGACAATACATCTTGAGCCAAGCCAAGCGAATTTTTTTATAGTTACTTTTCCACCTACTGCCTTAAAATGCAAATCATTATAATCATGGTGTAAAGACCAAATCATCACTTCTGTACCAAAACATACATTTTCACCGATTTCTAACCCCATTCTTGCATCTAATATACATCTATGACCTAGGGCAGTTCCTTCTCCAATAGTAAGTCCTTTAAGATTTCTATATTCATTTCCTCCATAAACAGCTGTAGACTTGGGAATAGTAGCTCCCATATAATTCAGCGTAGCAATCCTTATTCTTTGAGATGGAAAAGAGGAAATAATTCTATTTAAGAAAAACCATTCTAAAGAATCCTTCCAAAGATATAAAGCTTGCTTAACGCTTGAAGGAATTAAATTTTTAATTTTTTTCATAATAAAATCCAAATACTTAAAATGGAAGTTTGGCAAATACTATCTCGGCTGTACTATTTTTATTTAAACGACGTGTATCTGTTGTATAGGTAATGTAATAGCTATCTTCGTATTTGAAAATAGATGGATAATGGCAACCAAATTCATTTTTAATTAAAACTTTAATTTCATTGCCACATATATTGCTGTTTTTTCCATATCTCATTTCAAGTACAGTTCTAACATTGAACTTTCCAAAATTCTCGGTAGTATTCCAAACAGACAAATAACCATCTCTAATTTTAATAAAATTCATTTTAGAAGATAATGTATTAAAAGAACAGCTATCATTAAGTGAATATGGAGCACTAAACGAATTTCCTCCATCAGTACTTTTTGTCAATAACATTCCTCCTAAATTATTTCTGCCAAGCATCAAAACCTCATTAGTACCATTAAACAAGAACGCTCCTTCTACAGATTGTTTGTTATATTTTGCAGTGATGGTCGAAGCATTTGGTGTTCCTACAAATTCAAATGATTTACCAGCATCCCTAGTTCTCATGATAATAGTTGTGCCTTCATCTGTTTGCCAATTTTCAGTAAATCTGCCTAACGTTAAACCGATGAATGTTCCTTCGCTAGTATACACAGGCTCAGATGTTGCAAACATGAATTCTGTACTCAATTTGTAACTATTATTAAATGCACTATTTATTTGTCCTTTTACATTAGACAAATCAAAATCGCCTACTTCTTTAGAATTACTATGACCTATTTTACACACTTGAGGGTCCGTAAAAGTCGCCGTTTCTGGAGAAAAGTCTCTGTAATAATATTTTTGAATTTGATTAACATATATTTTAGATAAAATACGAATTTTGCCATCTGCTGTTTTAAACAAAACAGGTGTATAACAAGGTCTATTTTTATCTAATTTTACAGTAGAATATACGTGGCTTTCTTGAAATACATCATATATTTTTTTACTAGCACTAGGGTTATTAATATCAAAAACGGATAGTCTAACTGATTGGTTACCTGATCCTTCTTGAGTATTTGAATCATTGCTATAATACGCACAATAACCCACTCCATTGTGAATCAAAAGCTTGGAATCATGGGCATATACCTCTGTTTCAAGTTTCGAAATAGTCTTTTGGCTTTTGATTATTTCATTACCAATGTAGATAGCCATGCTTGGCTCTACCTTAGTATCCAAAAGAGATTGACTTAGTAATAAATCTTCAGTACAGCTTAGTAATAAGGCACTGGTTAGGATTACAAATAAAAATTTCATATATAATATTTAATTAGCAGTTAGTAAGATTAATAAATGTATAGATTGCTATCAATCTATACATCTATGTTATTTGAAATAAAGAGAACCCTCTTTATGTTTAATTACTTTTATCATTAGGGACATATTTGTGGTGTTCTTTAGCATGAACTTTCTTTTCTTTTTCTCCACATATAATAGTCGCTTTTTTAACATCTTCAACAAATTGTCTTAACTCTCCTTTAGTAATATCCAATGCAACGCTATCAAAGTGTACCCAATCAAGGTTCCCTAATTTAACGTGTTTTTCAATCATCAAAGCCCCAGCACTTATTGCCATCTGAGAAGCCAATGCTCCCACATCATGACTAGAGTAACCTGGAATAATGTTAGGGAAACGTTCGTGACGTATTTCGTTATAATGACGAATTACCGCAATATTACAAGCATCTGGTGGTGCAGGATAAGAAGAAGTACATTGCAAAAGATAAAGCAATCTGTTGTTTGTAGTAAATTCATTTAATACAAATTCCTCATATTCTTTATCCGTAAACCCTGTTGATACAACAATATCACCATCAAAAGTATCTGCCACGTGCTTAAGGTAATTTCTATGGTTAGAAATTGTACTTGGAAGCTTGATTAACGGTAGATTATACTGCAATATATATTCGTAAGAATTTTTATCTAAAACAGATGTAAACCAGAAAATCTCATTCTTTCTACATTCATCAATCAGTACCTTAAATAAATCATCTGTTAATTCAACTGATCTACGATAATGACCTAATGTATTACCAAAAGGAGATTTATAAGGTTTTGCCAATTCAGCTTCACTGTAAAACGAATCAACATCTCTTCTTTGTACTTTAATAATGTCTGCTCCTTCATCCTTCGCCATTCTAATCATTGTTCTCAGACGCTTCTCATCACCAATATGATTATTAGTAAGCTCAGCCACAACCATTGGAATACCAGCAAAAATCTTTTCTTTTACGCCTAAATAAAGGTCATTGTTACTTTTATGTTCAGCGAAATCACTAAAGTTTCCTTGGTTAAACAATCCTATAGAAATATCACTATAAGGTTTTCTTCCAACATGAAGAAGATTGATTGAAGGAACATCAGTCTCTATATAAGATTTGATTCTGATAAAAGTATCTTCTTGTGTACGAAGAACCGCATCTCTGAATTGCTGACTATGCCCTGAATAATCTTCAATTAGCGTAGTGTTAGAATCGTTACCAAAATCAAAACCTAGGAAATATATGTCAAGTTTTTTATTCAATTCTTTTGCCATCACCACTCCTAGACGGATAGCTGAAAGGAACAAGAAATCTGAAATAAAAAGCTCTTCGCCATGTGCTGAAAACAAATAACTTTCTGTTGTTTCATAAGTATCTGGGAAATAAGACACTTGCATACTAGCTACAGAATCTGGCATTTGCTTATCAGAGATATAATAAGAAGCCTTAAAGCCATTTTCTTTGATACTTTGATAAGCCCATAAACTATGTACTAAAGCGATATCTCCTGCATAAAAACGCTCTGAATCATTAATATTGATAACAACTCCATCTTCTAATTGAGATTTGGCAATTTTTCCTAAACTTGCTCCTTTACCAAGTACATAAACTCTATCGGTCTTAGATTTTGAAAATATATTTCTGATTTGGGTCGAGAATGCCTCCATAATTTTACTTTTTGAAGAATTTATAATTTGTTATAATGTGTTATATCGTACGTCTATTACTTCTTTTGCCAAATCGCATGAATTAAATTATCATCTTATTGGCAATTCTTATGATTGAATCATAGTTATAGAAGTAATAAAATCTTACCTATTTTTTTAAACAATAGTTAAAAATGAATGTTAACTAAACGGTACACAATTCCTTCTGCATATCTCTAGCAAAATTAGTACCATAATTTCAAAATAAATTTATACCGATATTTATACTATCTCCGAGCTTACTTCTTTGAAAGATAAGCTAGTACCTTTTTTTCCACAAAAAAATGGAATAAGAAACCTGCGAAAACAGTTAAAATAAAAATAATCAAGAACAACATATTATTAATTGCAGAAGAATACGCTGTTTGAAATTTAAATTTTGCAAACACTCTGCATAATGTAGAAAGGACAATTGGATGTATTAAATACAATGAATAGGAAGCATCACCTATAATGACTAACAATTTAATTTTGGCTGCATTATATATTTTTTGATAATCTATAGATGCACATGCCCAAATTATTAACGCTGATAATGACCCTAAAAACAATTTTGATATCAACATATTCGAGCTCAAATCAAAATAGTTTAAATAAAGAACGAATAGTAATAAAATCACACCGAACGCTATTAAGGCTTTTGTGACACTTATAAATTGTTTTTTATAAAAAAGATATCCTACTACACATCCTAGTAAAAATTCATAATTAGCAGGTGAGAACACAAAACTAGAAAATATGGGTGCATTAGTAATAGATTTTAAAGCTATCGTAATAATCCATATTGCAACAATATATTTAGCTATTCTGAGTCCTAAAAAAATACACAAAGCAAATATTAAATAGAATAATATTTCATAAGTCAATGACCAAGCAACAGAAACGAAATATGTTTTTTGATAAACCAATAAATATTGTTTAACTAAATATATCCAATGGTCAACAGAATGAATATTGAAGATAAATTCATCTCTCATATTCCCATGCATTAAAAGCATATACATGGCAAAGGTTATTGTAGCTACTATCCAATAAATCGGGTAAACTCTAATAGCTCGTTTCTTTAGAAAAAGAAGCCAATTGCCTTTGTTAGCAATATCACCGTAGTGAATAAACATGATAATAAACCCGCTTAACACAAAAAAAAAATCGACTCCAACCCAACCAAATTCAAAGAAACCATTAAAAGGCTTTGTAGAAAAATATTTTTCACCAGTAGATACTAAGTGATATAATACAACTAACATTGCAGCTAAGCCTCTAAAAACTTGAATTAAGTCTAACCTTTTTTTCATAATAATGTGTGTTAGTAACTAATATTTGTAATTAATATTAAATTTTTCACGAGTAAACTATCTTAATATTATGCTTTTATAACTGTAGTATATCTCTTTGAGCAAACAGGTAATTTATATCCCTATTTGTTGTTTAAGATTTTGAAAATATATTTCTCGTTTGGACTAAGAAGTTCGCCTTTATATTCTTTGTTATTGACTACTACTGATAACCCATTTTCTAAAGCTAAGTTCAAGCCAGGGATAATATCCCAAACTTTTGCTCCTTTAGGGTTTTCAAAACTAAAAAATGAGCCCGTTACTACATTATACATATTGTATACAGCACATCCAATAATTCTATATTCAAAGCCAGGAACAAGTTTTAATATATCTTCTTTGGTCAAACTAGATGAAATCCCACAGATTCTTGATTCAAATCTCTCAAAAGTATCTCCTGTTTTTAGATGACTATTAAGCTCAGGAAGTGCTAGCATAGATTCTTTATGAACTCCATACTCATAAACACAAATTGCTACTCCCCACTCTTTTAATCCTGAAGTAAAATTCTCTGTTCCATCAATTGGATCTAAAATAATTACTTTGTCTTTTGTAGAATTAATTAAGTTTTCTTCTGGTGACTCTTCTGAAACTAAGAAATAATCAGGAAAATTTTCTTTAATAAAATCTTTAACTATTTTCTCACAAAGAATATCTCCCTCAGTAACATAACTATCATCTTCTTTTAAAATTCTAGTATTCCTTTTAGATAAAATCTCAGGTAAATAAAGATTGATTTCATTCAATATTAAACTACATATAGACATATTAAAATTTGTTTTAAAACAACGTTGAATCTTCCTTCATTTTACTATAAACCTGTTCCGCAATGAAAAAATCCAGCGGTGTATCAATATCTAAACCCTCTACATGAGAAACAGTATATATTTGAGGGTTTGGTCCGATTATAGTTCTGTATTTTACAAGCGTTTCTCTACGAAGTAAGCATAAACCAAAATTAATAGCTTGAACATCTGTCAATTCTTGGCTCTTAGGATGTTTATCAAGAGAGAAATTCAAAGGCTTATCTCCTCTCCATAAAAATTCTTTAACAATACTAGCCGTAACGATACTTCTATTAGGAGCATCATCAAATTGATTAATACATTTACTAAAAGTCTCTGGTTTAATAAATGGAGAAGTAACAGGCGTATAGGCAACAATATCACACTCCGTATGTTCCCCTAAGTACCAAAAATAGTCATTAGCAGGACATTCTGATGATGCATAAAATGCCTCTCTTTGATGAAAACCTACGCCATGTTTGATCGCCATTTCTATAGCAGCCTCTGAATCGGTGTTTACTATTATTTCATCTATTTCCTTAACTTGTTTTAGCGCATTTATTTTAAATTCAAGTAAAGAAGTATCTCCTCCAAATGGTTTAACATTTTTATCTTTTACTCTTTCAGATCCTTTTCTAATTGGTATTACGGCAGTTATCTTCATTTTATCTGTGTTCCTTATTTAAATATTTTCAATAAACCCTAGCTTTTAAAGCTATCCTTAATTCTAGCCCAGAACGTTGGTTTTTTTGTATCTCCATGATAGCCATAACCGTAGCCATAACCATAACCATAGCCATAACCGTAGCCATAACCATATTCTTTAGAGTTACGATAATCGACTCCGTTAAAGATAATATTTAGCGATTTGAACTTACCTTTATCTTTTAAGTCTTTTAAAACTCTTAAATATGACTTAGGAGTATGTTGGTATCTCATCAAATAGAATACTGCATCTACATATTCTGCCAATATGGTAGAATCTGTTACTAGCCCTACTGGTGGAGTATCCAATACTACATAATCAAACTTTTTACGAAGCTCTTCAATCAAGATTGCCATTTTTCCATTTGACAATAATTCTGAAGGGTTAGGAGGAATAGGACCCGAAGGCAAAACAAACATATTAGGATGCAATGAACTTTGCTTTATAATATCTTCAATATTCGCCTGACCAATTAAATAATTTGATATACCTACTTCACGGGATACTCCTAAATACTCAGAAACTTTTGGTTTACGTAAATCTAGTTCAAGTACGATAACCTTTTTATCCAGTAAGGCAATACTTGACGTTAGGTTAATACTCACAAAAGATTTACCTTCTCCACCAATTGATGAAGTCAATAATATTGCTTTCCCTCTACCATCAATATTAACACCCCCAGCTGCATATTGTAAATTGGTACGAAGTGTTCTGAATTGTTCTGCTAAGAAACTCGTACTCTTCATATCAACAATATTGTCTTTCATTTCTTTTGGCTTCTTACCAATTTCACCAAAAACTGAAATGCCTGTTGTACTTTCAATCTCGCCCTTCGACTGAATCTTATCATTGAAAGATTCTTTTAGATTAATTGCACCTGCTGGTATGATGATACCTATTAATAATGCAATAAGGTATATAAAATTACCTTTGGGTTTTATCGGTCTTGGGTCACTATAAGGTTCATCCACTAAACGGCTATCCGTCACAGTTGATGCATAAGAAATTGCGGTCTCTTCTTTCTTTTGTAAAAGCATCAAGAAAAGACTTTCTTTGATTCCTTGCTGTCTTTTAATGTTTACAAACTCTCTTTCTTTTTTAGGAATCGTACGGATTGAAGATTCAAAACGATTGTTCAATCCTTTCAAACTACTACGAGTAACTGACAATCCTTGTTTCTGGTTAGAAATACTTTCTCTAATTGCGGCTTTAGTATTAGCAATTTGAGTATTAATAGTTCCTAACAAAGGGTTGGCTGCTTCTGTAGTTCTTGCATATTTTTCTCTTTGAATCTCTAATTCATTTAATTTACCTAGTAATCCAATCAATACAGGGTCATTTACCATCAAAGTTGCTGGAGCAGTACCAGTTTGGCTACTTCTTAAATAGTTTTCAACACCGTCTAATACTTTTAATTGAATATCTACTTCATTCATTTTAGTATCATTCTCTTTCACTTTCTCTAAAAACAAATTAGCCTCAACGCTCAAGTCAGTGATACCTTGTGAACTTTTATAAGTTTCTACATCTTTCTCTACATCCCCTAATTCTCCTGTAATTAATCTTAATCTTTGGTCAATAAACTGTAAGGTAGCCGTAGCCTCCATATTCTTATCAGCCAATGCAGAGAAGGTATATGCTTCAATTAGTTTTGATAATACAGCTTTTCCTTTTGTCGGTGAAGCATCTTCCAACGACAATTTTAAAACTGTACTTTTCAAGTTCAATAACTCTACTTTGATATTGTTCTGATACTGTTCAACTAAATAATTTTTATCATAAAAATTAATTTTAATTAAATCATTATCAGTACGATAAAGAGAATCATTCAAGAAAACACGAAAAGCACCATACTTGCTTCTAATATTCTGGCTATAAGCAAACGTTCCTATTGGTTCGCCTGCCTTATTTTGCAACTCAAATTTTTGTCTATTAAGAATTTTAATAAACAATGGCTCTTGATAAGCTAGCTTAGTCAATTCGCCATGCTGTACCCATAATGGAGAGTTCTTGAAAATCTGATCGTAAGGTCTAATTTCTCCTTTTTGGTAGTAAGCTACCGTTAGGTTTAAGTCATCAACTACTTTTTCAATAAGCGTACGAGACTTTAAGACTTCCATCTCATTTTCAACAATTTTGTTGCCAGAAAACATCTCTAGCTCCTTTAACATATCATTGCCACCTATCCCTTTTTTCTCATCTTTAATCAACAACACTGCACCAACTCTGTAAATAGGCACAGTATAACGAAGATAAAAATACGCACCAGCTAATGCAATCAAACAAGAAAACACGAACCAGTACCAATACCTGATATACATTAAAAAGAACTTTCTTATATCGAAACTGCTTTCATTACTCTCAATAAAATCATTTGAATTATCCATCATAATTTCAAAACTTTAATTATCCTTATTAAAAAAATCTCCTATTATTTAAACAATAAATTTAATAACAATACTAATGTAGTGGTTACTCCAGTAGCAATAGGAATCAACTGCAAAGTCCTGTCTGATGAAGTAATTTTACCTTTAGTTGCTTCTATATACAATACATCACCACTTCTTAGATAAAAGTATGGCGTTTCTAAAACGTCACGTTTCGTCAAATCTAGCTTAATGATTTCTCTTTTACCATCTGTAGTACGCATTAGCATTACATTATCTCTTCTACCAAAAATGGTTAAATCTCCAGCCACCCCTAGTGCTTCAGGTAATGATGTGTGATTATCGAGAAGGTTATAAATACCAGGACGGTTTACTTCACCTATAATCGTAAACTTTTGATTTAAATATCTTACACTCGCTGTAGGCTCTTTCAGATACTTCGTTAATTCACGCTTTATTTTCACGCCAGCTTCTTCTAAGGGCAAATCAGCAACGTGTATTTTTCCGATTAAAGCCATTTCAATATTCCCCGCTGGATCTACTAGATATCCGAGTGGCTGATTTCTGACCATACCATTACTAAGACCTCCTGGGAAGTTAGAAGTAATTAATGGCGTAACATTTTGAAAATTGAATACTTCATTTGATTCTGCACTTAGTGAACTAACCGTAATTGCTAAAATATCATCTGGTTGAATTTTAGGAATCAAGGGCGTAATATCTTTCAATGTTGAATAGCGTACTGAATCTAGAGGATCAGTCCCTTGAAAATAGGTAACGTTCTTTGTGGAAACACAAGAAGCGAAAAATAGCGAAAAGCCAACTGCTGCTAAGAGTAGTTTAAAGTTTTTAACTTTTTTTGTTTTAATAAACATATTCATCATAGAATTGATAGTGAAGATGATATTTTGAAAATTATTATAAGATTGTTTAATTGGATTTGTGCTAGAAACTATAATTTATAGCCATTGATATACTACTATTTTTTTCTGTAGTGGTAACGCTTGGGTTATTGTCACTTTGATAATTTACTCTAAAAAATAAATCATGTATAAATTCATATTGAAGCTGTGCTTGTATATAGCTATACTTATTACCAGTGCCCCATAAAAAAGGGTAACTTGTCTTAAAATCTACCTGCTGTGCTCCTGTTCCTATGGCTCCTTTTCTGATATAGTTATAAATAAACTTAACATCTAATCCTCTTATGACTCTATAATGCAACTGAGCAAAAAGTTGGTCAGCATTAGGTCCAATCCAATGTCCTAAGTTATAATTACTGCTTTCAAAAGTCTGTGCCTGTATAAAGTGGATATACGTAAAAGGCTGTATTTTAGAATATTCAAGTGTTAAGTGTAAATTATTGATAGGGAAATCTGCTACACTTGCTCCTATTTGATAGGCCGTATGGTTTCTATTATTACGTTCTATAGCATTTCCTCCAGTTAATGAAAATTCTATTTCATCAACAAAAAAACTAGCATATAGATGTGTTTTAGGAATATGATTTCTTGAACTAAATTGTAAAAAAAACTGAGAGTTAGATATTGTATTGCTGGCATTTTGTCCACTAGTTGCTTCTCCCAGATAATGATTCATGCCTTGAAATAAAGCAATTGGTATTAAATACCCAATTTTAACATTATCATTATAAATAGCCGATTCTCCTATTGAAAGACTTAATCCTTTTAGTGGTTTAAATGTTAAGGCATGAAAAGCCAAATATTTACCACGATATTCAAATTGATTGCTTCCTTTAACAGATGTTTTGTAAATTGACGATGAGTCAATCAAATTAGAGTTTAACCAAGCATGTGCATAAGTAAACGATAGCCATTTTACTGGATTAATATCTAATCGCACCTGTGGGTATGAGGGAGCTTTATCCGACAAAATTATCTTTCCACCCACTCCATAACCAAAATTCAAAGCGGTTTTACCGAAAGTAGCACTTCCCCATTTCCATTTTGCTGTAATAGCTGCATTAATGGTACTGTAATCGAATCTTTTCCCTCCCACTAATAAATCACCTATTCTACCCGGCTCTGCATTAAAGTTTCTTAGGTAGTCATATCCAGCAAATAAATTATTCAATTGGTTATTACGAAAATCAACACTATAACCAATACTCTTTCCTAAATAACCATACATCCAAGCACCTATCCAACGCTGGTTAATAGTCGTACTATTGATGTTTTCTAATTGATAACCAACAATTGGTTGAAGATTAAATGAGAATTGCTTGTCTTGATAAGCCGCGACCCTAAATCTATCGTTTTCATTCGTATGAAAAATACTTTTAAAGGCTTTATCTGCTTCTATTTCTTTGGTCAGATTGCGTTCAATAGTATATTCTTTCAGATAAAAGACTAATTCTTCTTTTTCCAAACTTGTCAATAACTCATGATGATTATTTAGAGAGTCCAACTTGCCACTAATATAAGTTCTAGGCAAGGGTAGCGTGACGTCGTTTAAATCTATTACTCCTTTTTGAGCCAATCTGGATAGATACCCATAAACTGTTTTATAATTAGGTTCATATACTATCTGTGCTTTTGCTTGAAAAGCAAAAAAGAGTACTAATAACCAGAAGATTGACAGTTTAGTAAAAATTTTCATCAAATCGGATATTTTTTAGAATTGTAAGCGAATTATTTGTATGCTAAATTAATCTTGATTAAATGCTTATTTTATGTAAAAGTACGTATAACTGTATTCAATTAACAATTTGCAAAACCTCTTTTAATAAAACAAATTATTATATTATATAAAATTATATAGATATATTTTATTTTCAATCAAAATACTTAATCCAGCTACCCACACTACTTACAAAATTCTTTGTTATCAATATAGAAACGATAATTTACATCTTTAATCAATGTATCTCTTTTGTAAAATATCCAGCCTTGTGCTGGGTTTGGTGAGGCTCTAATAGAATAAGTACCGCCTACTTTTAATTTATAAGTACTACCAGAGCGTTGAGTTCTGGTTAAGGTCATCAAATCTCTCCAATCATTCGCTGCTGCTCCTTGAGGCTGAAATTGAATATCAATTTTAACTGGTACTGCTGGTTCGTTTACAACTTGTCCTTTAGGGCATTCTATAATCAATTCTACATTGACTGGCTGTGGCGGAGGAGCAACAATGTTAACTGGTATTGTTTTCTCGTCACACAAATCAAATGGCTGAGACTGAAAAATTGGTTTAGATAAATCGCCTCCAAATTGATTATTAAAGTTAAATACTTGCAAATATACTGTATTCTTTCTTCTACCTGCCAAAGGATATACAGCACCATTGTTCAAACTAATATATAAATCTCCAATATTCTTTCCTGAACTAACTTCAATTAAACGACAATAATGATAAATATCTAATCCATTATTGGAACTAGTAACTTTAATTGTTGGTCCTTTAACACAAACTGGAATCATTTCACCTAGTGCATAGTACGTCAAAGCTGTTACGTTTGCACTAACATATAATTTACCATTGCTATTTTTTTTAATGGCTGGATTACCTAACATTCTCCAGACATTATTGATATAACCCCAAAATGGTATGACATCTCCTTCTTTTAGGGCTTGCCCATTAGTATGATAACTATTATTGCTAATCTCAATACTTACGCTAGTACTCTTTGAAAGGTTGCTTCCTTCATCAAACTTTTCGTTCATGGCTTTTAAAGAAAAGAAGCCATAAGGAACTAACTCAAAAGGTGATATCTCTTTATTATCAAGACCAACTGCCTGATAGATAGTGTAATTAGAAGGTACAAAATCTCTTGCTATATTTTCAAAATGGGTTAATGTATACGTTAATTGCCCTGATAATTTTTCAGTATTTGGGGCTAGCAAATTTGTACCTGCATTTAAAACAAGACTAACTTGCTCATTTTTCCCATTCGTTTTTAAAGTAGTGGTAGTAGATTCAACGCTTGAACTTTCTATTTTTTTAATATCAACACTCATCCCTTTAGGTAAGTTACTGATATTGAACATTCTGATAGTTCTATTAATATTAGCTGTATTAGTTAAGGTTATATAATTAATATCGGTTAGATAACCCTCTAAACTAGCAACTACTTTAATATTGGCTGGTCTTTTTGCATAATCTGGTGCAATAGCAATACCTAATAAACCCTCGCGACTAATATTAATTTTTTTATTCCCCACCGAACTCACTATTCCTTCTGCATCGTCACCTAAAAAAGTAAATTTTATTTGTTTAGGTATCAATGTAGTATCAGTCGATACGGCATTTTTATAGGTTAAATTAATAGCAGATGATGTAAGCGGATCTTTTATTTTTATAGACACGTCTTCCAAAGGGTTATTACAAGCATATAATGAGCTTATAATAAAAATCAACATTATGGAATATCCAAAGATTTTCATTTTTGATTTTAGGACTTTGTTTCTATTTCTAAAAGATGAATAAGATGCTTAAAAAGTATAAAATCTGTTAATCTATTGTTTGGTCTTGTTAATTCTGAACTTCAACTTAAAATTAATAAAAGGTAAAAAAGAATAATCTTTTATATTTCTTTCGATAATTGGGATGAGTTCATCAGCATTCGTAGTATCAAGCACACCAAAATAATTGCTAACGATTTTTGGTTTTCCCATGTAATAACACCCCAATTCGAAATTAAATCCAACTCTTCTTCTAGGTACTACTCTACCAATGCCTAATCCTACAAAGGGTACAATTTTATTCCAATCGATTCGTAAATTGATTTCTCCAAAATCCTCCGCATTTACTTCTACGCCATCAATATTAATACCCGTGTCAGTATCTATAAAAGACGATACATTAAACTTGTATATATAACTAGTTCCAAGAAATAGGTGGAAACTACTCTTTTTGAAAGGGTAATAGTCAGCCGCTAAGAAAATTTGGTTGAATTTTAAATCAGGTTCAACATTAATAGTTGATTTACTATTAAGATCTACTTTGAAAAGATTCTGGTATTGTAAATAACTAGTACCAAGCCTACCAAAAAAACGATTATTTTTTGAAATATTAGTAGCGACTTCAATACTAGGACCAATAGTACCTACTGATAATCCTATTGAAACATTATGTTTATGAACGTTTGTTGAATCGTCTATAGCATAAACACCTTCACTCCTGCATAGATAAAATGCAAAAAGAAATAGCATGAAAGTTAGATAGCGTTTAGACATATTAAAGAATTAAAATTACAAGTAATTAGATGAAACTTAGAATTTTTGCATTCTTCTAAGTCAAAAGTAAGAACAAATTTCGATTTTCATATAAAAAAATTATTAAGCGGTATATTTTATCTGAATTATATTATTCAATATCAAAATAGTAATATAAATATTATCTATAACGCACCAAAATAGTCCTATTCGAAATATTATTCGCTATTTTCTATTTAAAACAAAACTTATGCATTGCCTTTAATCAAAATACCTTTAATAAAGTACTCAACTATACAAAAGGTATTCATTAGATTTTGTATAAAACATAAAGTGTTTCATTTAAGACATCCATTTAGATAACATCTATTCGCAAGGGCATTCTCCTTAATCTTAAGTAGCTTTATCAATATTTGTAAAAATTGTACTTCTTCAAGATTCCTTCTAAAGGAGGAGGAACTCTAATGGCAAGCTAAAAAAAATGATTTAGAAAATGAATTTCTATAATTACTGTTAATAATTATAAAATATACGGAGGGGATTTATTCTAGGTAACATTTGGAAGAATATACGGCAGAAACAAAAAGGGAAATGGGTAAATCAAAGAATGTAAAATAAACTAACGAAGAGAAACAATAAACCCACCCAAGGAATAACTTTAGGTGGGGTCATGATAGTATATTAATTGAAGAACTGCATTACTTTACCATTGAAATGATAATTGAGCATTCCTCAAAATGGTTTTATGCTTAAATTTTATCTCCATTTCGCCATTGTTCAACTGTTGGAAACCAGATGGATTGGTACTCTGCATAACGTTGTAGTTCGTAATGGTCGTCAGCAAATTGATTAGCCCTTTTTGTAAAAGTAAAATTTACTTCCGAGTATTGGCTATTACGTGTATATGTCCATACTTCTTTGTCTTTAGTGCGCGTAATTCTGGTTGGGTCGCCCATTACGATATATACCATCCCTTTATCCGTTTTCCAGCCTTCTTTATAGCTTGTAAAAAGCCTATTGGCTTGTTCTACTCTTTGATAAAAAGACTTAATCGTTCTTTTGGCTGTTCCTTGGTTTCCTTGCATGATATTTAACCAATAATTATCTAACGAACGCTTAGGGTCTTTAGAATTATACAAATCGCTTGTTTCAGCATTAGTACTTACATAAATCAAAGGTCTCACTAACTTCTCTGGACGAGTAACTTTCGGGAAACGCTTATCTGACACTACCATCCCTATTCCATAAGATTCTGTGGTATCTCTCGTAAAATAATAAAGTGCATCACTCTTTAGGGTGATGGGCTGATTACTTGCCACCGTAAAAGAAGAATCTACATAAAGGCTTTTGGTAGCCGCTCTTGGTGTAGTAGACATCGGTGAAATGGCCGCCTCAAATTCATAACGATATTTAAAAACCTTAAATGTTTGCTGTTTGCCTGAAAGGCTTTTTAGCATGACAGTATCTTGGACTGTGAAGTAATTTCTTGCAATGGGCGTTTTTCCATTTTTATTGAAAAACATAAAATAATCACTTGATTTTCCCGATTGAAATCTTAGGAAACAATCATTTAAGATTTTATTCCCTGTTCTCAAATCTCTTATTTCAGTAAGAGCCAAGCCTGTTAGTAAATCTTTAGGTTTAGGAATATCAAACCAAACTGTTAATAGCCCTCCTTCCTGACTAGCATTCTCTGTAGTAATAGCTACGTTACCATTCCCCAAACTTGTTTGTTTTGAATTATAGTCTGGATAAAGATTATAGGCAATGGCAAAATCTTTGGTTGCTTCAGCCAACGTAAATGTTCTATCAATATCAATACTTAAAAAAATCCTTACTGAAGTACCATTATCTAAAAATCTACTTTTACTTAGAAATCTCTGTAAAAGCACTTTATTATCACTTTGTTCTTTGCCTTTTTTAGGTGAAGTAGGACTACAACCTGCCAAAAACATTATAATCGGTATAATAAGAAGTATTTTTTTCATCAGTTTAAATGAATAGCTACTAGCTTGAGAGCTAATTGCATTGATAAATATTAGAAATGTTGACACAAATAAAAACGTCAATTAATTAGATGCTATAACGAAGTTTTGAGTTTATAACGAATTCAATTTAACAAGTATTTTCCTCATGTCAAGCAAATGCCTTAAATTTGGAATAAAATTAAAAATTATTTTTAATTAAAAGATTTACAATCGGAAAAGTCATTCACTAAAAACTATTAGTGAGCTATGTAAACAATTGATTACAAGCTTATTATTACTAAAACATAAAAAATTCAAAGATTTTAAAGTACAAATTCCTTTTTTACTCAATATCATGTATAAAACAACCGAGATTGCTTCTTCAGAAATTATTTCAGATAATCCTGTTCATCAACGATTATTATTTCCCTACATTGAAGCCGCTAAAATTGTTTCTGGAAACTTGTTAGAAATTGGCTGTGGAACAGGAAGAGGAGTAGCTGTTTTAGCTCCGTCTGTTTCAAACTATACAGGCGTTGATAAAAATGAGCCTTTGATGAATCAATTGACGGCACAATATCCTTCGTTCAAATTTATTGATATGTTTTTACCCCCATTAAAAGGACTAGCTGACAATACTTTTGATTATATCGTTACTTTTCAGGTAATCGAGCATATTGAAGACGATAATGAATTTATCAAGGAAGCTCATAGAGTATTGAAACCGGGTGGAAAGCTTATTTTGACAACTGTTAATAAGAAGTACTCTCTTTCAAGAAACCCTTGGCATGTTAGAGAATACCTAGCATCGGAACTTAAAAATCTTATTCTTAAGCATTTTGCTAGTATCAAAACACAAGGAGTGCATGGTAATGAGAAGGTAATGAGCTATTATGAAGAAAATAAACGCTCTGTAGAAAAAATTACCCGATTTGATATTTTTAATTTACAGTATCGTCTGCCTAGATGGATGTTGCAGATACCCTATGATATTGCTAACAGAATGAGTAGAAATCTTATTCAACAATCAGATAATCAATTAGTAACAGGTATTACTTATCAAGATTATTTTTTATCTGATGATGCAGAGGAATGTTTTGACTTTTTTTATATCGCAACTAAGTAAAATTTTAAACAAAAGTTTCTATATTGCGTTGTGCTTAATGAGATAAAAAGTTAGGCACAATTCTTTTTTGTTAAGATTAACAAAAGGATTATTCTTATCCGCCGCTGAGTTAAAATCCAAAAAATCTAACAAATCATTAACAATGGTAAAAACCAGTTTTATTAACCAAGTAATAGGCATCTTATTACTGGGTTTTATTTTATTTGCATTTACTCCATCAAATAAAATTAATCGATTTGTATTTAATGTTGACTATGAAAAAAAAGTACAAGTTGGCGATGATGTAAGCTTTATCTTCCGTGTTGGAGATAATGTACATAGAGTAAAAGTATATTCTGATAATAAAAGTTTAGGCACAGCCATGGTTGAATCGAATAAGGCTGTATTCAGGTTCCTTTTCGGCTACCCAGGTGTTAAACAATTAAAATTTGTCGGAATATCTGCTAGGCATGATACGGTCAATGTATCATACGGACAAATCGTAGTCTCTGGTAAAACATTTGATAACAATGTTACCATTCTAGAACGCACTAATACAGGTAGAAATAACAAGTTATATGCCTCGATTGATGAAAATCTATCACGTGATAGAATGCTACCGAAATATCAATATTCAGACAATTTTACTACTTCGTTCAAGTTCCCTCCTACTCCAAATGAAGACCCTCTGGGAACAAACCAAAATGTTTATACGACAGCCATCGGACATCCTACGGCTGACGAAGCTCGTAATTTCATTTCGGACATCAGTCAAGATGCTCAGTATTTATCTCAAAAATATCAAGTTCCTGCCAGCATAATCATTGCGATGTCTGCCTTAGAAAGCGGTTATGGCTTTAGCAGGAATGCAGTATATGCTAACAACTTCTTAGGCATCAAACAATGGTGGGGAAATCCTTCAAATGCATATCAGCTGAAAGGTCAGCCTGATGAACATCAAGGAAAAGTTGGAATTATAAGAGTTACTGACATTGGTCAATATATCTACGATGAAGAGAATCGTCCTGATAACTGGTACAAACGCTTTAATTCTAGAAGAGATTGTATGACTTTTTTGGTAGAAGAAATCTTCTTACACAAAACAGGTCAATGGAAACGTGATTACAGCGATATACCTAAATTTTACAGAGGGCAATTAGCAGCAGGCGTAGAAAAATATTCAGCAGCCTATACTTTTGTTTATTCAATTGGTGAGAAAGGGTATTCTCATAAAGGGGGTAAGTATTATGCCGATAGAGTGATGAAGTTAGTTGATAAATATAATTTAATCGCTTATGATTAATTTAGAAAGTATTTTAAAAATCGACTCTCTAAATTAACCATTTGCTTATCTCTACAACTCAGCGATGTAAGCTTTCCCTCCTAGTCCTCTCATTTGGCGAGTGATAAAGTTAGTTCTTCGTTGAACATACTTTGAAGGATTCGTAATAGAAAACCTATTAGGGCTTGGCAAGACGGCTGCGATTCTGGCAGCTTCTGCTCTGGTGATTGACTTAGCATTGTGCCCATAATATCGCAAAGATGCGGCTTCAACCCCAAAAGTCATTTTCCCCATTTCAGCCACATTCAAATACACTTCTAAAATTCTTTGTTTGCCCCATACGATTTCGATTAGAAATGTAAAATACACTTCTAATACTTTTCTGACATAGCTGCGTCCTTGCCAAAGAAAAACGTTTTTAGCTACTTGTTGCGAAATAGTACTTGCTCCTTTTATTTTTTTTCCCTTTAAATTATAGCGAAAGGCACCCCACATCGCATTGAAATCAAAGCCAAAATGCTGAGGGAATAGCTGGTCTTCAGAAGCTACTACAGCCAAGGCTGCCTCTTTAGAAATATTTTCATAAGGTTCCCAATCTGAATGAATTTCCGAATCTCTTCCATCAAACAATGCTGTTACTTTACGGTCTATCATAGTTGGGGTTACCCAAATCGGAACAAACTTTAATACCAATACCCACGCTAGGGTGATAGAGATAAAGTAAATCAAGAACTTAATAAAAAGGGAAGCTATATATTGAAAAATGGGATGGCGTCTATTAAATATCCCAAAGGTCTTCCATGAAGATTGGAATAAATTGGGGTTTAAATTTGAGTTCTCTTCTGGCGGAGGAGTTCTGAACGTATTTTTTGCCATGTAATATCACGATTAATTTTTATTGACTATTAATTCTTTTCTATTTACGCTTCAATAAACAGTACAAAGAAAGAATTATAATACAAATTTACGATGTTTCGTAGAAACGTATTTCTGATTAATAAAAAAGAGTTAAAAATTTAAGCGATAAATAAATCTGAGGCAATTCTATCTACAAACAATTTTCCTTTTTCTGTAATCAGCAGCGTATCGTCTTTAAGGTAAATCAGTTTTTCAACAAACTGACTTTCAAGAATCTCTTTTTGATAATCAAGGAAATCATTTCCTAACAATTGATTGAGCTTATCTACATCACATCCCCACTTTGTTCTTAGTCCTGTGAGTAAATATTCATTGATTCTATCTTCGTTGGTCAGTAACTCAATGGTCGTTGGAACGAGACCTTTCTCCAATGATTTTAAATATTGAGTGTTATTAGCAATATTATATTGGCGACTTTGATGATTGAAGCTATGAGCCGAAGGCCCAACTCCTAAATATTCTTCCTGTTTCCAATAACTGGTATTATGTCTTGCGTATTGGTCATTTCGAGCGAAATTAGAAATTTCATATTGTTCAAAACCATTATCAGCTAAATGTTTGACTAATATCTCGAATTGTTGACTAGCAAATTCATCATTGATTACTTCAATTTTCCCTTGTTTCAGCCATTTTCCAAAAACAGTTTTGGGTTCTATCGTCAAACAATAAGCAGAAATATGATTAAGCCCAAGGTTAGTAGCTTTCAATAAGTCATTTTCAAAAATAGCGTGACTTTCCGAAGGAATAGCATAGATTAAATCGACCGTCAAATTATGAATACCACTATCTTGAGACAACTTAACACAGGTTTCAGCTTCCTGAGCAGTATGAATCCTATTGATTTTCTTCAGATGATTTTCGTTAAATGATTGAATCCCAATACTCATTCGATTAATACCAAATTGTTGAAAAAGTATTATTTTTCCCTTTGTCAAATCATCTGGATTGGCTTCTAAAGTAATCTCTGCACCTTCATTTACGCTAAAACATTGATAAATTGTTTCAAAAATCAAGGCTAAATCATGCTCATCCAACAATGAAGGCGTACCTCCACCAAAGTAAATAGTGTCTAATTGCTTGTGTTGAAGATAATCCCTTTGAAGTTTTATTTCTTGGCAAATCGCTATGATGATTTCCCTTTTTAACTTTAGCGAAGTGCTAAAATGAAAATCACAATAATGACAAGCTTGTCTGCAAAAAGGAATGTGGATATATAAATGCAAGTGTCTACAGCTTTAAAGATAACAACTTTAAGGCAATTAAATTTTTATATAATATTGAAGCTGTTTAAACTTTCCCTTTCGGGTTAAACTAAGTCTTTTAGAATAGCTTGTTCCAAAATTTACTCTACGTAGCGATGCTATGCTTCCCAAATTTTGAAAAAATCAATTCAAAAATACAATACTTTCACCTAAGAAACGGAAAGTTTAAACAGCTTCATTAATTACTCGGGCAAAAATGTCAAATAGCTCAAGTCTTTTTCTTGAAACATTTCGTTGGCTAAATCTTGTAATTGACTAGCCGATACTTTCTTGATTTGCTCAAATAAATAATCAAGACTATCTATTCTATCAATGTCTAAAAGACTTTTGGCCATCATCAACATGAAACTCATATTCCCTTCTTCCGACATCGCCATTTGCCCCATTAACTGGTCTTTGGTATTTTGTAGTTGCGTTTTAGTCAAGGTAATATCTCTCAACTTTTTCAACTCTTTCAAAATCAAATCGTTTACTTTATTCAATCGTTTTACTTCGGTAGCAAAATAAATTCCCCAATATCCCGTATCAATAAAAGGCGTGTAGCCAGCATCAATGGCATACACCAAGCCATTGCGTTCGCGTACAGCCAGATTCAACCTTGAATTCATCCCAAACCCTCCTAATAAATTGACCAACATAAAGAAGGGTAATCGCTTATCGTCTGCCAATGCGAATGATGTTCTTCCGATAGCAACATGGGCTTGCGTAATACTTCTTGTAATGCTGATATTCTGAGGTTTGTAATCTGCTGGAGGAATCCTGATTAAATTAGAAGATTTAGCAGGAATATCTTTTAAAAACTTCTCAACCAACTGTATTACTTTTTTAAAAGGCAAATTACCGATAGACGAAAAAATAATTCTTTCAGTATCAAGATTCTCAGCGATAAAGTCAAATAAATCTTTTTTATTGAAATTTGAAACGCTTTCCTGATTTCCCAATGTATTTTTTCCCAATTGATGATTAGCAAAGACAATTTCATCAAAATCATCTTGAATAGCATCTTCTGGTGAGTCATAATACATCGCCATTTCTTCTAAAATCACTCCACGCTCACGCTCCACTTGTTTATCTGGAAAACTAGAATGAAAGGTAATATCTGCTAATAATTCTAATGCACGTTCATAATGAGGAGTCAGAATAGAAGCATGAAAACAGATTTTCTCTTTCGTAGTATAGGCATTCAACTCTCCTCCAACTATTTCTAATCGGTTGATAATCTGCAATGACGTACGCTTTTTAGTACCTTTAAAAGCCATGTGTTCCCAAAAGTGAGCCAAGCCTTGCTGATGAGCTTTCTCATCACGGCTCCCCATATCCAACATGATTCCAATGTGTGAAATCGCTGTATGCGTTACTTGTCGATGTACTACTCTAATGCCATTCGATAATCTATATTCTTCTATTTCTAACATGCTTATCATTTACGAGCAATTTTATCAATAATATATTGCTCGTTTTTTATAAAATATAATCTAATTTAAATACAAAGTTAAGTAATTTTAAGCCTTGTTATATCATAAAACAAATAGTGTTAAAATATTCGTCACTAGCATTCTGTGCTAGTGATATTTTCCTATTATTTACGATAACAAATCATTCTCATTTTTATTTAACCCAATTCAAGGTAATTTTGTGCAGAAATCTCTGAAATTTATTTTCATTTGATTCAAAAGTTAAAAACAAATCACTATCCACCAATTATTTAATAAAAATGAAAATCGGGTTTGATGCCAAAAGAGCTTTTAACAATAATACGGGTTTAGGAAATTATAGCCGATTTATCATTGATGCTCTTTTAAAATATAGCGCTGAAAATACTTATTTTGCCTACACTCCTAAGGTAAGCACAGCTCCCTTTACTGAAAAATACCTAACGACACCTTCTCTTAATTTCAATCTCAGAATGCCGACTTTCAAAAAACTGAAATCTTTCTGGAGAAGTTTTTTGATTACTACTGATTTAAAAAAAGATGGTATCGAGGTATTTCATGGACTTAGTAATGAATTGCCTATTGGTTTAAAAAGAAACAACATCAAGGCTATTGTAACCATCCACGATTTGATTTTTGAGCGTTACCCAAACCTATACCCAGCCTTCGATAGGTTTATTTACCAGTTGAAATTCAAGAAAGCTTGTCAATATGCAGATTTGGTTATCGCTATTAGTGAACAAACCAAACGGGATATTATTGAATACTACCAAATTAATCCAGAAAAGATTGCCGTAGTTTATCAAGATTCCGATGATGTTTTTAAGGAAAAACTTAGTGAGGAAGACATTGAAGCGGGTAAAGCTAAATACAATATTCATAAAAAATACCTGCTTTGTGTAGCTACTATTACCGAACGAAAAAATCAGTTATTACTTGTAAAAGCATTTCATAAATTACATCTTTCAGACTATGAATTAATATTAGTAGGAGGAAAATCAGTCTATCAAAAACAGCTTGAGGAGTATATATTGGAACATTCACTTAGCAATATCAAAATATTTAACAAAGTGCCTTTTGCAGACTTACCAGCTTTGTATCAAGGCGCATCCTTGTTTGTTTATCCTTCGCTATTCGAAGGCTTTGGCATTCCTATTCTAGAAGCCCTCCATTCGGGGATTCCTGTTATTGGGGCAACTGGTTCATGCTTGGAAGAAGCAGGTGGAAAAGGTGCTTTATATGCAAACCCAGCAGATGTAAACGATTTGTCGAGCAAGATTTTACAAGTTTTATCCAACAAAACAATGCAGAAACAAATGGTTTTAGATGGACAACAACACGTTGCTCAGTTTTCGGCTGAAAATATTGCCTTACAATTACAATCACTTTATCAGCGAGTTTTATCATAATAATCTTTTAAAATTATCACAATGGACTTTTTACCTAAAAATATCAATGATTATTCGGAAAGTCATACTTCTCCAGAAAGTGAATTATTAGCTAATCTTAACAGAGAAACACACGCTAAAATACTTCAATCTAGAATGCTTTCAGGGCATCTACAGGGAAGAGTGTTATCAATGTTTTCCCATATGTTGCAAGCTAAAACTATCTTGGAGATTGGTACTTATACAGGTTATTCTGCATTATGTTTGGCTGAAGGATTAGTTGAAGGTGGGAAAATTATAACGATTGATATCAATGAAGAATTGGAGAGCTTTACAAAACAATTTTTCTTGTCATCCGACTATTCGGAAAAGATAGATTACAGAATTGGAGATGCGGCTGAAATCATTCCTATGCTTTATGAAACATTTGATCTTGTCTTTATTGATGCTGATAAAATGAGTTATCAAAAATATTACGATTTGGTATTTGATAAAGTACGAAAGGGTGGTTATATCATTGCTGACAATGTACTTTGGAGTGGAAAAGTCGCTAATATTGAGCCTAATAAAAAGATTGATAGGGATACTCAAAACTTATTGGATTTCAATAAGATGTGTCATGAAGACCCGAGAACTGAAAACATCCTGATGCCTATCAGAGATGGATTGATGATTTGTAGGAAGAGATGAGGAGACTTTAGGACTGGAGGACTTTAGGATTTTTAGACTTAAGACGCTAGACAAAAGACAAAAGATGTGCTTGCATATTATATCTTATGTCTAACATCTTAAAGTACTTAGTGTTAAAGTCTAACGTCTCAAAGTCTTGTATCTAGCGTCTTAAAGTCCAGAGTCCTAAAGTCTCCTCCTCCTCACTTCTTAATCAATATCCTCTGCCCTACGCTTACTGAGAAATTCTTGAGGTTATTCCATTTTACAATTTGCTCTACAGTAACACCATATATTTGTGAAACCTTGAATACCGTTTCCCCTACCTTCATAGTATGGTATATATTATTTTCACTAGGCTTTATTACCTTCTTGATAGGCTTAGGCGTAACAGACCCATAATCACTTGTTTCAACGAATTTACTACTATTTTTAGAAAACCATAATTGCTGGTCTATTTCTACAGTGTTAGTAGTTAAATCATTCCATGCTTTAAGGTCGGCAACAGTAACTCCATGTAGTTTAGCAATACTATAAAGTGTCTCTCCAGCATTTACAGTGTGGATATTTCTAGAAGAATTCTTAATTGCTTCTAAATTTTTTCTGTCTACTTCTTCTTTTGTAATTATTCTAGGGATTTCAGTCTTGGTATTTGCGGGGTCATCGTTTGTCAACACCTTACTAGGATTATTGATAATAGTTGGCGTTCTATCAGTCGCTTCTTTAACCTTTACATCCGCAACTTTCTCATCCTTTTTACCATCCAATTTCTTTTCACTTTCATAAGCTCCAGAAATAGGTGTACTCCTCACCTTATACACTTTGATAACTTGTCCTACACGTAGCTTTTCATCAAGCCTTAAATCATTCAAGGTTAAAAGTTCACCTATCTTCATATCATATAGTTGAGCTATTGAAAAATAAGTGTCCTTTGCCAATACTGTATGATTTTTTAACTCTTTAGTTACTATTTTTTCTTCTATAATAATTTTCGGAGGGCCTGCTGGGTCAGTAAAAATTGGTCTTGTTTTATCACTGACCTGAGTATTATCTTTTACTACAGGCACTGTACCCTCTTTGGTAGTAACTTTATTATCAATTACGCCCGACCCTGAAGGCTTATTATCTTTAATAGGAACTTCAGTTGGCTTCTCCTCCTTTGGTTTATCCAGAATTACGACAGATTTAGTCGTATCTACTTGTTTTGGAGGTGTCGATACGATAACTGTTTTTTCAACAGGGTTCACTTTAGGCATCTCCACATATTGAATCGGCGTATCTGGTCTCGTATCAATCAACCATAATAGCCTTCCTTTTTGTAAACGCTGTAAGGATGCTATTCTATTTTTTGCCATTAAGTCTTCTAGATAAATGCCATACATCTGCGAAATAGACCAAAGTGTTTCTATATCCTGAACAGTATGATAAGCCACCATTGCCTTGCGGTCTTTTTTCTTTAGATAATAAACTTCGTTAGGAATAATTCTGCTATCAATATCCAAATCATTGTATTTTAAAAACCTATGCAGATTAACATCTGCTCGGCGTGCTATACTTTCTGGTGTATCCCCTTCGATAGCCATTATTCCCTTTTTCCCATTAATCTCAAAATAAATAGGCTCTGTTTTACTATTCCCTTGTGTGAGACGCACCAATACAGGAAAACCTAAATCATTTGTATTATTTTTATTACCATCATTTTTTTGATTGGCATTGTTCTGACTCAATTCTTTAAACTTCTGTGTAGTCATCGGTACATACACAATATAGTCTTTGTCTTTAGGCACTGATGAGCTTTTTAACCAAACATTATTCACGGCTATCACCGAAGGAGCTACCGATAATTCATTCGCTATTTCAGTAATGCTCTTGCCTCTACTATTACTATACTCATATAAAAAATCACTTTTAGCATTATTTTTTACTTTGTTGTATTCAATCTCTAATAGATAGCGATGAGCCAAAAAACGAAGTAAATACCAATCTGTAGTATTTGTAACCGTAATTTCCTTTTTATTTGCCCAATCTGTAGCAGGGTGGTTTTTGATAGCTCCCTGCCCGATACGATAAGAAAGCACTGTAGTCATCCAATTGTTTAACAACGAATTACTTCTGTTCAGATAAATAGCTGCTGCTTTAGTAGATGCCGCAAGGTGTTTTCTTTCATCTACTATCCCATCTACCCTTAAGCCTATTTCTTTGGCAGTTTCACTTTTAAATTGCCAGTAACCTACTGCCCCAGAAATAGAGATGGCATCTGGGTCAAAAACACTTTCTTGTACACACAAATACTTTATTTCATCGGGGATACCAGCATCAGCTAAAATCTTTTCTATGACTGGAAAATGTATCGCCATTTTATCCACCAGTACATCAAGGTATTTACGGTTATTGTTTAAACTCTGTATTTCTTTTTCAATAATACCCTTAGCATAACTATCATATTTTACGTTGATAGACCCAACTTTAATACTACGAGGCAAAGACTGACCTCTAGATAAAGTGTAAGAAAAAAGCATTAAAACCACCAAAAAATACTTGTTCATAATTTAGAAATTCTAAGAGAAATAACATGAAAAGAGTAAGCTTCCATCCTATTTACCACATAATTGATTTATTTCCTTGAGTTGTAATCCAATAAAAGATTAATAGCTTATATTAAATTAATGAAGATAAAAAATTTACCTAAAGTAATATTAAACCTTCAATATTTAATTATCTCAATAAAGATATCTAAAAATACCTTGTCTTAAATTAGTGGAGTATTAAGGGTTAATTATTGTAATTTCAGTCATTACATTAAAATTTACTGTAATTTTGCGTTATCTAAGGTGCTAAATGCATGCTAAGATATAAACGAAAATAAAAATTTATTATGATATTGATAGAAGACACAGTCATTAGCGACGACATTATCGAAAAGTTCTTCGTTTGTGATCTTATCAAATGTAAGGGCGCTTGTTGTGTGGAAGGTGATTTGGGAGCTCCACTTAATGATGATGAGCTATCTATTATGAATCAAGTCTATCAAGAAGTAAAGCCTTATCTTTCACAAGAAGGAATTAAAACGATTGAAGAAGAAGGCATTTATGTAAAAGATTGGGAAGGCGACTATTCAACACCTGTAATCAAAGGTAGAGAATGTGCCTATGCTATTTATGATGATAGAAATACGTTGAAGTGCGGGATAGAACAGGCTTATTTCGATGGAAAGATTTCATGGAGAAAACCTATTTCTTGCCATTTATACCCTATCAGGATTACGAAGTACGAGCATTATGAAGCCCTCAACTACGACCGCTGGCACATTTGTTCTGATGCTTGTTCTCATGGCGAACAACTGGGCGTTGAACTATATAAGTTTTTGAAAGAACCATTAATCAGAAAATATGGCGAAGCTTGGTATCAAGAGCTTTTGAACGAAGCAAGAGACAGAGAACAATTATAAGATGGAAAACAATTTTGATGATATTTATCAAGTGGTTAAGCTAATTCCATTTGGCAGAGTAAGTTCGTATGGAGCCATTGCTGAATACTTGGGGGGAAAAAGGGGTGCTAGAATAGTGGGTTGGGCAATGAATGCTGCTCATACAGACGATTCAATACCAGCCCATCGGGTAGTAAATCGTAATGGTGTATTAACTGGCAAAGCCTTTTTTGGTGGCAACAAAATGCAAGAGTTACTAGAAGCCGAGGGAATTATTGTAAAAAATGATAAAATCCAACATTTTAAAGAACTCTTCTGGTCTCCTACGAAAGAATTGTTATAAAAAAAGAGCCATTTCTCATGCGAAAAATGGCTCTTTTTTTAGCTTCTCGGCATCATCCGATAGGTTACATTTACTTTCTGGGTATCTTCATCTACAATTCCAGCATAAAAGCCAGCAAAGACAACCGCAGTTGGAATATCAATTTGACTTAAGTCTTGAATATTCCATTTTACTTTTTTGGCATCAATGGCAAGATGTAAATCCAAATGGTTTTTATCGGTTGTAATGATATCCCATTGTATTTCTTCTCCATCTTCAAAAGACATCAATAGTTTGGAATCATCATCCTTCAATGTCCAAGTACCATGGTGAATTTTACCAGCGCCATCCGTATAATCTACTTCTTCATCACTTGTTAATCTGAAAGCCTCCTTTGAATAGTCATGTAAATTAGCGGCGACACCTCGTTCATATAATACATTTCTACGAGCGTCAGCTTGATAATTCACTACATTTATTATCCAACTTTTGGCTAACATTTTTGTAAGTAAAGCATTGCTTTTGTGGGGGAGTACCGCTTGTTGTATTTCGTGTGAAAGGCTACTCTGTTGCTGTTTCACCTTACAAGCATAAAGTACAGAACCCAGTAAAAGAACGGTTACTGTCGATTTAATCAATTTTTTCATATCCTTGATTTGGGATTTAAGTAAACCTCTTTTGGCTTACGTGAACAATAATTAAAGAGTGACTCGAAAAAAGACGAAACTTTAACAAAAAAAAATAATGTTTGAATATTTAAGTAATTAGGATTTTTTCTGTGGAAATTGTTTCCTGGTATTTATCAGGATAATGAAATAACGATAAGTAAGCTACTGAAATACAGCAGTTAAAGAAAGGATTATATTAATGTAAATTCAAAGAACGATTTTGTATATTTCCACAGATACAATGCAAAGATAAGACATTTTTTTGGAAAAATACAACCGTTTAATAAATAAGCACCACTACGGCTAGGTTTAGGGCACAGGCAGAAGCTTATTTTCTGGTAGTAAATCTGTTAAAAGGTTTATCTTAAACTGTACTTATTTACGTAAAAAAGTAGCACTTATTGTGTTTCTTCATCAAAAATTAAAAATAGAATGAAAAGTTTCCGAACTTTACAAAAAATAAGAGGAACTATCGCTCGATAAGAATTAATAATCAATTAAATACAACAACAATGGAAAACCATTCAGATGGACAAAAAAAGCCCTTCAAATATTTCAACCAAGCAAAACCTGAAAATAAAGATATAGTATTTGGTATTCAATCAGTTTTAGAAACAATTCGTTCTGGCAAAGAAATTGACAAAATACTGGTTCAAAGAGAATTAGGCAGCTTAGAAGTACTAGAGTTTGCGCGTTTGAAAGGAATTCCTGTTCAAAAAGTACCAAGTGAAAAACTAGATAGAATTACGCGTAAAAATCACCAAGGCGTTATTGCTTTTGTCTCGGCCATCAATTATGCTAAACTTGAAAATGTAGTAGCAGATGTGTACGAAAAAGGCGAAGTACCATTGATTTTGGTATTAGATAGAATTACTGATGTAAGAAACTTCGGAGCGATTGCTCGTACTGCCGAATGTACTGGGGTTCATGCTATCGTGATTCCAACCAAAGGTGCTGCTCAGATTAATGCTGATGCCATGAAAACATCATCAGGAGCATTAAACTTTTTACCTGTTTGCAGAGAAGATAATTTATTTCACACTGTCAGGTATTTACAAAATTCTGGTATTCAAGTAGTCGCTTGTTCTGAAAAAGTATCAAAAAATATTTATGATATTGATTTTTCGGTTCCTACAGCCATCATCATGGGGTCTGAGGAAGACGGTATTTCAGACGATTTAATGCGCTCTGTAGATGAATTGGCTACGATTCCTTTAGTAGGCCGTGTGGGTTCTTTAAATGTATCCGTAGCAACTGGCGTAATTCTCTATGAGGCAATCCGTAAGCGTTTGGGATAAACTAAGCGTCAGCAATAGCATAATAGTAACTAAGAAAGCCCTTTGTAGATGATACAAAGGGCTTTCTGCATAAAAAAAGGACATAACCAATGGCTATGTCCTTTATTGTCTTACCTCTAAACCTATTTAACTATGAAAAATAACTGCACTTTAATATTTAAAAATTAGAAGAATACTACTCAATCTCTCTCACTACCTCGATTCTCTAATTGTTTTTTAAAAAGAGGCGTCTCTAGAAGAAACGCCCTTTCCCGTCTTACCTCTAAACCTATTTAACTATGAAAAATAACTATTCAAATCAATAAACTAAGTTTTTTCAACTCCTCAATCAACTTCACAAAAAGCTTAGCTTTTTAAAAAGTGGCGTCTCTAGAAGAAACGCCCTTTCCATCTTACCTCTAAACCTATTTAACTATGAAAAATTTTTAATTATATATACTAATCGTTGCTATCAAAATAAATCTTATAAGCAACTAATAATTTTCTCATTTAAAATGATAATCTGTGTATCAGCTTTATCATTGTCTTGTTAGTTATAATACAAATTCTTTGCCAAAAAAGTTCGTTTTTGAAATTATTTTAAAAAAATAATAAAAAAATAATTCGTGGTTTTGTACAAAGACTCATTTTTATAAATAACGTTGCAAAGTTGTGCAATATTATATAAATATACAAATATCATTGCCTATTCCTTGCACAAAATTTAGTAGTAACTACCTAAAAATCAATCAAAAAACACTTAATAGCAAAACTAAACTAAAAATAATCAGAATATTATTCTGCATGCATAACAAAAACATTGCAAATATTTTGTTCTAAATTATTTTAATTTATTTTGAAAATATTAGAATAATACAACTACTGGTTAAACGAGTTCATCGTCTTATCTATTCCTTGTAAACAAAAACTAAAAATAATGTCTATGGCGCGGTCTAGATGTTCTGGCAATTCTGCCAACTGACTTCCATCAAATTTTCCTAAAACATATTCTACTTGTCTTCCTTTACCAAAATCATCTCCAACACCAAATCTTAAACGAGCGTATTGGGAACTACCCAACACTTCCTCAATATTCCTCAATCCGTTGTGTCCACCGTGCGAACCTTTACTTTTTGTTCTTAGCTTTCCATAAGGTAAAGCTATATCATCAGTAATGATTAAAACATTCTCTTTTTCAATTTTCAACTCCTTCATCCAATAGTTAACAGCCTTTCCGCTTAAATTCATGTAGGTGGTAGGCTTTATTAAATGAATTTGTTTTCCTTTATGTTTTATTTCGGTGTGATAGGCCAATCGCTCCATCGAAAATTTCGCTTCTACACTCGCCGCAAGCTTATCTAACACCATAAAACCAACATTATGTCTTGTAAGCAAATATTCTGGTCCAATATTTCCGAGACCAACAATTAGGTATTTCATCTGTAAAATATATTTGAAATTAACTTTGTATTCTTTTTTTCATGAATCAATCATCAAAATTAAGTAATTTTGTATAGTATGTATCCAATCATGAAAAACAAAGCTACTATTAGGATAAGTCCAGCCCTCCTCGCATTAACATTATGCTTGATAAAGGAAGCCGCCTTTTCGAAAAATCCAAGTACTTATCCTACCCTGTTAAATTCAACTAATTTATTGACATCGACAGATATAAATGGAATTAATTATAAACACTCAATTTCAAAGAACAATTTACCTAGTTTATTAAGTAATAAAAATCGTGCCTATTCTATAATATCTACGACTTTTATTGAAAAAAAGTTGATAGATACTTTAAAAAATAATCAAGAAAAACCACAAGTACCTCAAAATCAGATAAATAAATCAAATATTCAGCTTAAAAATATTACTATAAATTTTACGGCTATCAATAAAACTACTAAAGAAAGCATTCTAGCAGACTTTACAGTTACTTCTGAAAGAACGGGAGAAGTATTCAAAGGTAGCACTGACAATAAGAACACTTTTTTCTCATTTTCTTTATCACAACAAGACAATTTGGCAGTATTGGTGCGTGCAGACGGCTATGCAGATGCTCATTCTAATATCTCTATTAAGGATTTAACCTCTACAACGCATCATGATTTTGCGATACCCCTAGTCTTTGAACGTTATCCACTATCCATCAAAGTATTGGATGCAGATACTAAGGAATCTATCAAAAATGCTCAGGTAAAAATTGTTGATTTGAATGCCTCTGAAATTAAAAATGCTTCAAAAAAAGCAAATTCAGAAGAATATGCCGCCAATTTGAAACTTTCAAGCAAATATGAGTTTATCATCAATGCCGAAGATTATATTGAACTAAAAGAGAAAGTAGTAAAAGCCCCTCAGGGAAATTCTGTCAACTTTTTACTGTATAAAAATAGCCTTCCTGTAAATTTTGAGGTAGTAGATGCCGAAACAGAAAAGCCTATTAAATCGCTTATCAATATTAAACTTGAGCGATTAAAAAGGAATATAGTATTTAGAAATGAATCTAAAGCAAGTGTGAGGGTAACAACTCAAGAGATTTTTACGATTGAAACTGCTGCCGAACATTATATTTCTAAGCAAAGTACTTTTAACATGGCAGATTTTAACCCTACCAAAAAGTATAATTACACCATTCGGTTAGAGAAAAACTTGGTACACTTAACTATCAAGGCAAAAAATAAGCTCAACGGAGAAGTAGTTATTGCTGACAAAGTAGAAGTTGTAAATCTTAGTAATAAAGCAAATCACCCGAAAATAGAACGACTGAAAAATGGCGATGCTTTAGTAAGCTTGGCTCCTGACGATACTTATCAGTTAGAAATCAATACGAATGGGTTTGAAAAGTATCAACAGGAGTTATCAAAAATTAAACAAACTGACTTAGAGTGTTTTTTAATGCCTAAACAAAAAATAAAAGGTTTGGTGTTATCGGCAATTGATTCTACAAGTGGGAAAGTATTGCGTGCTACGTTTAAGGTAACTGCTAACAAAAGTAAAAAATCATTTACTGTCAATACCTCAGATGACATTACCGAATATTACTTAGCGTTAGCAGACAAAGACCTGTATCAGATTGAGACCTTTGCGAAAGACTATGAGCTGAAAGTAGAACAGGTAAAATATGCATCTTCTAAAAAAGCCGTTTTTTATACTGTTTTATTAAAAAAGATACCTTCGTTAAATAATACAAAGAATACTCCTCCTTCTAGCGTAGCTACCACGAAAGCTCCTATTGAAAGTTCAAAAATTAAAGATTTGGCTAACATAGAAACTGGGCAAGCAATTACCCTTGATAATGTGTATTTTGAACAAAGTAGTTTTGTGTTGCAATCAATTTCGTATGAAGAGCTTAATAAAATGGCGGAACTCTTGAAGAGTGCCCCACAAGTCAAGATTGAAATTAGTGGACATACTGATAATATTGGAGATACAAGACTAAACCTTGCTCTTTCAGAAAACCGAGCACGCGTTGTTTATAATTATTTAGTAAGCAAAGGAATTGAAGAAAGGAGATTGCATTACAAAGGTTATGGAAGCAACAGACCGCTTTTCCCGAATGATTCAGAAGAAAATAAAAAGAAAAATAGACGAGTAGAACTAACAATTTTATAAGTTTTAGTATCTTACTTATCGTTAAAAATCATAAATTACAGGACTCAAAAATTAACCATTTAAAAAACTATGAAAAGCCCAATTTTAGCCTTCCTTGTGTGTTTGTTAACAAGTTTTTCGATATTAGCTGCCAACAAAGGTGATGATGCCAATACCCGTGTGTATGAATTAAGAGTATATTATGCAAGCGAGGGCAAATTTGATGTGTTGATGAATAGGTTTAAGGAACATACTTTACACTATTTTAAAAAACATAAAATGCGCTTAGAAGGTTTTTGGTTGCCTTTGGATAACAAAGACAATAAAATGGTGTATGTGCTATCATATCCATCACGTGAAGCCCGTGAGAAATCATGGAAAGACTTTTCTAATGATAAAGGTTGGATAAAAGTAGCGAAAGAAACCAATGCCAATGGTGAAATAGTAGCCAAAGTAGAAAGCACCTTTTTGAAAACTACTGATTTTTCACCCAATAATTTAAAAAGTGTGGGTGACAGAGTGTTTGAATTGAGAACCTACAAAACTACTCCCAATAATTTATCGGGTTTGTTAGAAAGATTCAGAAACCATACCTTGAAATTATTTGAAAAGCATGGCATGACTAATATCATTTATTGGACGCCTACAGACAAAGAACAAGGTGCTGATGATATTTTAATTTACTTCTTAGCCCATAAAACCAAAGAGGCAGGCTTGGCTTCATTCAAATCGTTTGGAGCAGACCCAGAGTGGCAAGCTGTTAGAAAGGCTTCCGAAGAGAAAGCTGGAAGTTCTCTAACGTTAACAGTCACCTCTGAATATTTAACGCCTGTAGACTTTTCTCCGCTAAAATAATCAGCGACTTTACTTCATTCAAATAAATAAAAATGTCAAAATTAGCCCTTATTACTGGCGCAAGCTCTGGTATTGGTAAAGCAACTGCCGAAGCGCTTGCGGAATTAGGAATCAATTTAATTATATGTGGAAGGCGTATCGAAAAGCTTGAAGCTTTAAAAGAAAGTCTTTCAGGAAAAGTTGACGTACAAATACTAACTTTTGATGTAAGAAATAAAGAACAAGTAGAAAATGCGTTGAACTCGCTTTCTGAATCAGCAAAGAATATAGATATTCTTGTGAACAATGCGGGTAATGCCCATGGCATGGGGCCTATTCAAGATGGTTCAACAGACGACTGGGATGCCATGATTGATGGTAATGTAAAAGGCTTACTATACGTTTCGAGGGTAATTATGCCTTGGATGAAAGCTAGGAAGCAAGGACACATCGTCAACCTAAGTTCTATTGCAGGCAAAAGTACTTATCCAAACGGAAACGTATATTGTGCTTCTAAAGCAGCAGTAGAGGCTATCTCTGAAGGGATGCGGCTGGACTTAAATCCATTTGGTATCAAAGTAACCAACGTAGCACCGGGGGCTGTTGAAACTGAATTTTCAATGGTTCGTTTTAAAGGAGATGAACAAAAAGCAGATGCTATTTATAAAGGGTTTGAACCCTTGAAGGCCGAAGACATCGCAGATATTATTGCCTTTGCAGTCACTCGACCTCCGCATGTAGTAATGGCAGACATTACCTTATTTCCAGTAGCGCAAGCATCCGCTACGGTCATCAATCGTGAGGCTTTAAAATAGAAATTATCATTCTGATACATTAAAAAGTGAATACTTAAAACTTAAAAATGTCTGTATGTACATCGATTTTCAAGTTTTATCACTTAAAATGCTTTTTTGTCAAAAAATAGTAAAAATTCATGGGACATTTAATGTTTAAATAACCAGAATTTAGCTTATATTTGTATTAATTTTCATAGTTAAATAGGTTTAGAGGTTAAACAGATAAGGGCGGGGGTTTCTCCTGTCCTTATTTTATTTTTAAGTATTTCCTAAATTTATTTTAAATTTAAGAAAGATTAAGTGAGTATATTTCTCTATCAAGTTGCTATAGCATACTTAATAACTCTTCAAAAAAATAGCCCCGATTCAAGAATCGAGGCTAAGTAATATTAAGGTATAAATTTGGGGTTAGGCTACTGTTCCTCCATCCCAAACTTTTTTACTAGGTTGTACAAAAGCCAAAGAACCATCTTTGTCTTCTGCCATCAGAATCATTCCTTCCGATTCCATCCCCATCATTTTTCTAGGCGCAAGGTTTGCCAAAAAGCTTACTTGTTGACCAATGATGTTCTCTGGTTGGAAATGTTCGCCGATACCGCTCAAAATAGTTCTTTGTTTGATACCATCTTCGATTTTCAATTTCAATAACTTTTTACTTTTAGCCACTTTCTCTGCTTCAATGATGGTACCGATACGAATATCCATTTTGGCAAAATCATCGTATTGAATTTCCTCTTTCAAAGCAGTTACTTCTTTGCCTGCTAAAAGATTCAGTTGTTTGGCATCCTCTAATTTTTGTACTTGTGCGGCTACCGTAGCATCTTCTACTTTTTCAAACAAAAGTCCTACGTTGGTTACAGTTTGTCCTTCCGCCAATAAATCTGCACGACCTGCTTCACTCCAAGCAAAGGCTTCGGTATTTAAAATCGTACGAATTTTTTCAGCAGTGAATGGTAAGAAAGGTTCTGCTACAATAGAAAGGTTGGCTGCAATCTGTAAACCAATATTCAATATCGTTCCTGTACGTTCCACATCTGTTTTAATTACCTTCCAAGGTTCTGTATCTGCCAAGTATTTGTTTCCTAAGCGCGCTACATCCATCATCAAAGCCAAAGCCTCACGGAAACGATAATTAGCGATAGAATCACCAATCTTTGCAGGCATCTCCGCTAAAGTGGCTAAGACTTGCTTATCGTAATCATTCAACGCTCCTTGCTTAGGTACTTTACCTTCAAAATTCTTTTCAGTAAGCACTACTGCACGGTTGATGAAGTTCCCAAAAATACCCACTAATTCAGAATTATTACGAATTTGGAAATCGCTCCAAGTAAAATCTGAATCTTTGGTTTCGGGTGCAGACGCTGCCAAAACATAACGAAGAATATCTTGTTTGCCTTCAAACTCACGCAAATATTCATGTAACCAAACTGCCCAGTTGCGTGATGTCGAGATTTTATCGCCTTCCAGATTCATAAATTCATTGGCAGGAACATTGTCGGCTAAAATAAATCTACCATCTGCCATACACATAGCAGGGAAAATTAAACAATGGAATACGATATTATCTTTCCCGATAAAATGTACTAAGCGAGTATCTTCATCTTTCCAATATTTCTCCCAATCTTCTGTTAATTCCTTGGTCATGGAAATATAGCCAATCGGGGCATCAAACCAAACGTACATTACTTTTCCTTCCGTATCTGGCAATGGCACTTTGATACCCCAATCCAAGTCACGAGTCATCGCACGTGGCTTTAAGCCATCATTTAACCATGACTTTACTTGCCCCATTACGTTGGTTTTCCATTCTGGATGACTTTCGACATACTTTTCCAAAGCAGGTTGCATGGCATCCAAAGGCAAATACCAGTTTTTGGTTTCTTTCATGACGGGTTTTTCACCACTTAATGCCGAACGAGGATTGATTAATTCTGTAGGCGAAAGCGTTGAACCACAACGTTCACATTGGTCACCATAAGCATTTTCGTTCCCACATTTAGGACAAGTACCAATGATATAACGGTCAGCTAAGAAAGTCTGTGCCTTTTCGTCATAATATTGTTCTGTCGTTTCCTCCACGAACTGCCCTTTATCATAGATATTTTTAAAAATATCTTGCGACATATCATGGTGTACTTTGTTGGAAGTCCTAGAATAAATATCAAACGAAATCCCAAATTCTTCAAATGAATCTTTGATGATACCGTAATATTTATCGACTACTTCCTGAGGGGTAACGCCTTCTTTTTTGGCTTTAATCGTAATAGGTACTCCATGTTCGTCAGTTCCTGAAATAAACTTTACGTCTTGTCCAGTAGCACGCAAGTAACGCACATAAATATCTGCTGGCAGATAGCAACCAGCGATGTGTCCGATATGAATAGGGCCGTTAGCATAAATTAACGCTGCTGTAACGGTGGTTCTTTTGAATGGTTTGCTCATAAAATTTGTATCAGGTGAACGAAATCGCTCTTTGAAGTTTCATTGTATCTGCTGAAACTTATATTAATATACTAACATTTCTTGTTTGCAATCGCAAAGTTATAAAAATAGCTGTGGGCGTACTAATTTTAGTAAGCGGATTTTGGATGTGGGTAAGAGCTTTCGGACTTCAGCTGTCGACTATCATTTCAAATCGATTTACAAAAATAAATCCGATTATTAAAAGCCAAGGCTAATAACAATCGGATTAGTAATAATCTATGATAAATAAAATTGGATAATATACTCTCTATTATAGTTTTCTAATCAAAAATCTAAACGTCAAATCCGACATCTGAAATCCGATGTCCGAAAGCTATTTTACACTCAAGAATCCTTTAGCATAATTCACTTTTAGTTTACCAAGGCGCTCAACGTGTGTCTTCAAACGTTTTGTAAAATCAGCATAATTTTTTGAAGCACTTGGCGACCATGCTACTTCTGCTACAGCACAAGCTCTTGGGAAAACCATATATTCAATATAATTAGATGTTTCCATGTACTCCGTCCAAACATTTGCCTGAATACCCAAAATAAACTTTTGCTGTTCAGCTGTTAGTTCTTTTGGTGCTGGTTCATAACTATATACCTTTTCTAATGGTAAGAAACCACCAATCGCTAAAGGCTCTGTTTTAGGGTCAGCCTGATAATGATCTAAGTATAAATAAGAACCTGGGGTCATAATTACATCGTGATTTTCTTTAGCAGCAGCAATCCCACCTTCTTCGCCTCTCCAAGACATTACCGTAGCATTTGGCGACAAACCACCTTCCAGAATTTCATCCCAACCAATCATCTTTCTACCTTTCGAAGTAATAAATTTATCAATTCTACGGATGAAATAGCTTTGTAGTTCGTGCTCATCTTTCAAGCCTTCACGTTTCATTAAATCCTGACAAAAACGGCTTACTTTCCATTGCTCTTTCGGGCATTCATCACCCCCTATATGAATATACTGACCCGGAAATAAGGCCATTACTTCTGTAAGTACATTTTCTAAGAAAGTAAATGTTTCTTCTCTTGGTGCAAAAACATCTTCAGAAACACCCCAAGTGGTGTGTACTTGATAAATTTTATCTGGATTACAGCCTAATTCTGGATAAGCAGCCAAAGCAGCTTGTGCATGACCTGGCATTTCAATTTCAGGCACAATGTTAACATACTTAGTTTTAGCGTAAGCTACTACTTCTTTTATCTCTTCTTGTGTATAAAATCCTCCATAAGATTTACCATCGTATTTACCAGAGCCATAACGACCTACTAACGTTTGTTTTCTAACCGAACCAATTTGTGTTAGTTTAGGGTATTTTTTAATTTCTATTCTCCAACCTTGGTCTTCTGTTAAGTGCCAGTGGAATGTATTGAATTTATGCAAAGCAATTAAATCAATGTATTTCTTCACAAAAGAAACAGGGAAAAAATGACGACCTACATCTAAATGCAATCCACGGTAAACATAACGTGGTGCATCTTCAATAGTACAGTTTGGAACGGCTAATTTTATTCCTTCAACCTTCACTTCACTGAAAACTTGTGTTGGTAATAATTGTAATAAAGTTTGTACACCATAGAAGGCACCTTTAGCCGTTTTTGCTGTAATGATTACTTGTTTAGCACTAGCCTTTAAAGTATATGCTTCATCTCCTAATTGGGCATTTTTTACAAATTGAATAGCCGAACTAGCTAACCCACTTTCTTTAATAACTACTTTCTTATTAGAACCAGCTACCAAATTCAATTGCTCATTCAAGAAATTAGCGACATCTTTGAATTCCGTAGTTGAAACAATGCTTGTATTTTTGCCTACTACAAACTCTCCTGTTTGAGGAGTTAGCTTTTGAGGAATAGGAATGATATTGTACTGATTTTGGGCAAAAGTCGTCAATGAGAAAGTCAAAAGCGACAGGTAAATAAAGAGCTTTTTCATCATTAAATTTTATGAGTAAATTTTAAAATCTTATTTCTTTTCAAAAGTAAAGTAAAAAATGACAAAAATAAAAGTATCTATAGGCTAATTGGTTAATTATTTTATTAAAAAAAGTAATATATTTCCGATTTAATGAAAAATATTACATTTTTAATCCTTTCTATTAGCTGGTGACTTAAGTCACCAGCTAATAGAAAGGATTTTTTAAATTTTAAATAGCTCTCCTAAAAAGACCGCAAACGATAGTTTTTGTAAATTTGTGTATGAAAACTATTACAACACTCCTAAATTATAAAGCTTTGCCCATTATCTGGACAATCATCATTTTAATACTTTGCTCGTTACCAAGTAAAAACATTCCGACAGATGTTGTAATGGTAAACGATAAAGCCAATCATTTTATCGCTTTTGCAGGTTTTACTTTTTTCTGGATTTTCCCTACTAAACAATCTTGGAAAGTAATTCTAGTAGCCATTGCTTATGGAATTATCATTGAGTTTTGGCAAGCTATTTTACCAAAAGAATTTAATAGAAGTTTTGATTGGTACGATGTAGTAGCTGATGGAATTGGCGGAATTATTGGATATTTTATTTGGCTGATTTTCAACAAATTAAGCTCAATAAAATAATTTATTTGCAGAATATTAATTTTTTTTTGAATTTAACTAAGGGTATCTACCCTTTTTTTTGTCTATGCTCTTAAATTGAATTATTCTGATAGAATATTATACATTTAAAATACACTTCATCAACAATCTCAAGGAAATTTCCTTTTAAAATTATGCTAGAAAATATATCATCTGAATCAACAAATAATTTTCTCAAAACTCAGGCTTTTCAAGCACCTGAGACTGGGAAAATTATGGATGATGAATTCTTTATCAAACAAGCCTTCAACCAAGACCCTAAAAAAGGGTTTGAGTTGTTATACAATCGTTATTACAAACCGCTTTGTAGCCATGCAGTAAGGTTTGTTTATTCAAAAGATGTGGCGGAGGATATTATTGCAGAAATCTTTTACAACATCTGGAAAAACCAAGTTTTCTTACACATCAGCACTTCTTTTCGTGCCTATTTGTTTACGGCCGTCAGAAATCGCTGTTTTTTATATTTACAACAAGAACAAGGCAATAAATCTTTTGCCTTTGATAATTCCGATTTACAATTTCCAGAGTCGAACGTCTCGCCAGACCAAATGCTCTTTTATGATGACTTGCAAAAACAAATCGAGCAAGCCATCGCACAATTACCGCCACAATGCCAAAAAGTATTTTTGATGAACCGTTTTGAAGGCAAAAAGTACAAAGAAATTGCTGATGAACTACAATTGGCAACGAAGACCATTGAGGCACATATCAACAAAGCACTTGTACATTTAAGAGATGTCGTACTGAATAATCCTTCATTATTCGGACTGATTTTGACATTTTTTATCTAAGAGCCTCAAAACACTACCTTACAAATCATCAACGATATGACAACGCTTAGCAAAAATATTTTATTTGAACACTTCGCAGGAAGAACGAGTCCTTTGCAAAAGAAAATGATTGCAGATTGGCTTAGCAATCCTGAAAATAAAGAGGTGTATTATAAATGGTTAGAAGAATACGAAAACGAATACCCACAAATACTGGCTGATAAAGACAAGGCTAAGGCATTTTTTTTTCAAAAAATATACAGTGACTCAGACATTGATGTTCAAGAAGCCTTAGAAAGCGAATATGATGCGATAGAAGAAAAAAGTATTTGGCAAATGGCTTGGTTTAAATGGGCAAGTGCTGCCGTGATTCTAATGTTTTCGGGTTTGACTTTGTATTTCCAACGTGACCATCTGATTTACCAAGTATACCAAACTGCTTATGGTGAAACGCAATCTATTAGCTTGCCAGATGGTAGCAACGTTACGTTGAATGCGAATTCAACCTTAAAACTAAAACGATTTAGTTTTGAAAATGAGGCCATCAGGGAAGTGTTTTTAGATGGAGAAGCTGAGTTTTCGGTAAAACATACCATCAATAATCAAAAGTTTATCGTAAAGACTTCTCAGAAATTAGAAGTAGAGGTACTAGGAACAGAATTTAGTGTTTTTGCTAGAAATCGTGGTTCAAAAGTAGTTTTGAGCAAAGGTAAAGTAAAAGTGAACTTTTTGAATGGCACTGAAAAACGTTATATCATGATGAAGCCCGGTGACTTGGTGTCATTAGATAAAATGGGGAAGTCGGAAATAAAGGCTGTAAAAAATGTAAATTCTTATACTGCTTGGAAAGTTCACCGCTTTGTTTTTGATGATACTTCTCTGGAAGAAATCTCTTATCAAATCGCTGAAATGTTTGGTGTACAAATTAAAATGAACTCTCAGGAGTTAGCGAATCGTACGGTAACAGGCACTTTTAGTGCCGACAAGGCGGATGATTTAATCTCTATTCTACAAGAATTACTCAATTTACAATATCAGAAAAACAACGACGGAACAGTGGTGCTTTCTGAGATTAATGAGTAAAGGGAGACTTTAGGACTTTAAGACACAAGATTTTTAGACTTTAGACGCAAGACTTAGGACTTTAAGATTGGAGGACTTTAGGACTGGAAGACACAAGACTTTTGACTTGAGGATTGAAAATATAAAAATCAGCGAAAATCAGCGTATTAAATCTCCATAAATCAGCGGGTAAAAAAAGACAAAAGATTTAAAAGAATTTTAAAAGAACATAAACAAAAATCAAAACTATTGAATTGTGGATTAGATAAAAAAACAATCACTAAATCACAATTCCCAACTCACTAAATCACAACTAAAAAACAGTCTTACAAAAGTAATTTCCATTAACCAACATTTTTAAAAACACATGAAAAAACGAGTATTTCGATTAGTGATAATCGGAGGAATGGTAACTGCATTTAGTTACCTACCCCATCCATTATCTGCGCAAGCTTTGGCATACGCCCAAAACAAGCCTAAAGTTGAAAGAAGCCCTGAGACTTCGTCAACAATGAAATTACGTGATGCTATTCTTTCTCTAAAGAATCAATTTAATGTTGATATTCTTTTTGAAGAAAAAACACTTTCGGGCATTTCGGTTTTGCAAGAAAATGTACGTGCCAGTAAAAGTCTGGAGAAATCATTAGAAGCTTTATTAGCTCCCAATGGTTTAGCGTTCAAAAAAGTACGCAAAAATACTTACTTGATTTTTGGAAAAAAGTCAGAGGGCAGTACGCAGACAAAAATCGCTTCAAATGAAAAAAATCTACCTTCCAATATGGAAGGAAATGATTTGAAAGAGAATACCTCCATTTCAGAAGTAAATCTATCTGCTACGGCCGAACAAACAGTTACGGGTAAAGTAGTAGATGACAAAGGTAGTCCGCTTCCAGGAGCATCTGTAGCCATTAAAGGTACAACCAGAGGTGTGACAACCAATACCAATGGCGAGTTTAGTATCACCGTTCCAAACGACCAAGCTGTTTTAGTAGTAAGCTTTATCGGTTTTTTACCTCAAGAAGTTACCGTTGGCAACAAAACGGCTATCAATGTAACGTTGAAAGAAGACCTGAAAACATTGACAGAAGTAGTGGTAGTAGGTTATGGTAGTCAAAAGAAAAAGGATTTAACAGGTTCAATCACCAGCATCACTTCTGCTGATTTTGTAAAAGGAAACATTGCCACCCCTGAACAATTAATTACAGGTAAATTAGCAGGTGTGCAGATTACATCCAACGGTGGAGCGCCAGGTTCAGCTAGTCAGATTCGTATTCGTGGAGGTTCATCTCTAAGTGCTAGTAACGACCCATTAATTGTAATTGATGGTGTACCATTAGACAACGCCGAAGTAAAAGGTTCAGCCAATCCATTGAGTTTTATCAATCCAAATGATATTGAATCATTCAACGTATTGAAGGATGCGTCAGCTACTGCTATTTATGGTTCACGTGCTTCAAACGGTGTAATTATCATTACAACCAAAAAGGGAACGAAGAAAGATAAATTCAATGTGAATTTTAGTTCGATGTTCTCAGCAGGGATAAAAACTAAAAATGTAGACGTACTTACTGCCGATCAATTCAGAGAAGTGGTGAATGCCAGAGGGACAGAATCACAGAAAGCTTTACTGGGAACAGCCAATACTAACTGGCAAGATTTAATCTATCGTACTGCCTTGAGCAACGATAATAATTTAAGTATTACAGGGGTTTTGAAAGATATTCCTTACCGAGTATCAGTGGGGCATACCAATCAAAATGGTATCCTACTTACTTCTGGGTTAGAAAGAACTTCAGGTTCATTTGGTATCAGTCCGATGTTGTTCAATAACAGCTTGAAGATTGATGTAAACGTAAAGGCTTCGTCAACAAAAAGCAATTTCGCTGATGAAGGCGCCATTGGTTCAGCCATTGGTTTTGACCCAACTCAACCTGCTTACGTAGAAAATCAGAAATATGGTGGCTATTTTAACTGGTTGGAAAGCAATGGCAATATTGTGTCGTTAGCACCCTCTAACCCATTGTCTTTATTAAATTTAAAAAGTAATAAAGCTACGGTAAATCGTATTATTGCCAATATCCAGTTTGACTACAAATTCCCATTCTTGCCTGAATTAAAAGCCAATTGGAACTTAGGTTTAGACCGCTCGAATACGGATGGTAAAGAATCAGCGTCAAACTTGGTATCTGCTAACTTATATACCAATAATGGCTCAACGGGTTATTATACCCAAAGCCGTAATAACTTTACTAACCAGTTTTATTTGAACTATGTGAAAGAGTTTACAGACCAGACTGTCAACGTAATGGCGGGGGTTGAAAACCAAGGTTTTGTAAGAGAAGAGGAAAATGGCACAACATTCGGAAACCCTGATGTAACAAGTACTAAGTCATACTTCAAAACAGACTATGCCTTGTTATCATACTTTGGTCGTGTAAATTATGCTTTGGCTAACAAGTATTTAGCAACGTTTACACTTCGTCGTGATGGATCCTCTCGTTTTGCGGAAAATAACCGTTGGGGAACATTCCCGTCGGCTGCTTTAGCTTGGAAAATCAATAACGAATTTAAAGACAGTCAGACTTTCACAGATTTAAAACTTCGTTTAGGTTGGGGTATTACTGGTCAGCAAGATATTTCTTCTGGCGACTATCCGTACTTAAATGCCTATACGCCAAGTCAGGGTATTCAATATCAATTGGGTAATACTTTTTATACATTACTACGCCCGAATGCTTATGACCCTAATATCAAATGGGAACAAACAGAATCTACTAACATTGGGTTAGATTTTGGTTTGAAAAAATCACGTCTTTCTGGTAGCATTGATTTGTACAAAAAAGTTACTTCAGATTTGATTAATGAAATTGATGTAGCGGCTGGAACCAACTTTAGTAATAAAGTAGTGACCAACGTAGGGTCACTAGAAACCAAAGGGATTGAAGTAATTTTAAACTATACGCCTGTGTTGACTGAGAATTTCAATTGGGATATTAGTGCCAACTTTACTTATAATCAGAGAAAAATCACCGCTTTGACTAAAGTAGATAACCCTAGTTATGTAGGTGTATTAGTGGGTGGTATTGAAGGCGGTACGGGAAATACCATACAGGTACATTCTACTGGCTATGTGCCTAATGCTTTCTTTGTTTACAAACAAGTATATGATGCTAACGGCAAACCCTTAGAAGGCGTTTTTGAAGATTTAAACGGAGATGGCAAAATCACAGATTTAGACCGTTATCGTTATAAAGGGGCGTCACCAAACTATTTATTTGGCTTTACATCGCAGATGACCTACAAAAAAGCAAGCTTTGGTTTTGTGTTACGTTCAAATGTAGGCAATTATGCCTACAATAACATTTTCTCAAACAGAGGTATCTATTCTAACCTATTCAATACTGGTTTCAATAGCAATTTATCTACCAATGTATTAGAAACTGGCTTCAAGACTGGTACGGTAGAAACCCGTATGTCTGATTATTACATTCAAAATGCTTCATTCTTGAGAATGGATAATGTCAACTTAGGTTACAATTTAAGTGATATTATCAAAATCAAAAATGTAAGAGCGCAATTATCATTTATCGTACAAAATGTATTTGTTATCACAAATTACAAAGGATTGGATCCAGAATTAAGAGACGGAATTGGCAACCAAGTATATCCAAGACCGCGTACTTATTCTTTGGGCTTAAATGTTAATTTTTAATTAGAAAATCATCATGAAACATATATTTAAAAACGTATTAACCGCAGCAATTCTTTGTTTTTCATTGAATTCTTGCAAAGAGTTGGATACTGTTCCGTATGTAGGACAGGTATCAGAATTAGTATATAAAGACCCTGCCAACTATAAACTTATCTTAGCTAAAATGTACGCTGGTTTAGCGGCATCAGGGTTGAAAAATGGCGATAACGATGTTGATTTAAAAGGATATGACGGCGGTTCGCAAAGTTATATGCGTGCCTATTGGTATTTACAGGAATTTACGACTGACGAATTGGTTTGTAGATGGAATGACCCTGGTGTACCTGATTTACATGCTATGAACTGGACGGCGGCTAACTCTTTTTCTGCTGCATTCTATTCTCGTATTTTGTTTCAAGTAGCCGTTTCTAATGAATTCTTGCGTGAAACTACTGATGCTAAATTGAGTAGCCGTGGCGTAACCAATACACAAGATATTAAGAACTATCGTGCTGAAGCTCGTTTCCTTCGTGCATTGGCTTATTCACATGCGATTGATTTATACGGTAATGTTCCATTGATTACCGAAAATGAGCAAGTGGGTGCTACGTTACCAAAACAAGCTACCCGTGCTGAATTGTTTGCTTACCTAGAATCAGAATTATTGGCTTTAGATAGCGAATTGCCTGCGCCAAAAACCAATGAATATGGTAGAGCCGACAAAGCTGCTGCATGGATGACCCTAGCAAAATTATATTTGAATGCTGACGTATATATCGGTCAAAAGAAATATACAGAGGCGGCTGCTGTTGCCAAAAAAGTAATTGATGCTGGTTATACGCTTGCTAGTAATTACAGAACTAATTTCTTGGCAGATAATAATACTTCTAAAGAGATTATTTTCAGTATCAATTTTGATGGTAACGAAACCCAAACGTATGGCGTAACTACTTTGGCGATTAATGGCTCGATAGGTGGAGGTATGAATCCTGCTGACTATGGTACTGAGCAAAAATGGGCTGGTTTCCGTACTACCAAACAATTGGTGAATCTATTTGATGACAAAGCCGATAAGAGAGCGCTTTTCTATACAAATGGTCAACAATTAGAAATTGATGAGTTCAGTACTTTTGAAAATGGTTATGCGGTAGTGAAGTTTTCAAATTTAACAAGTACAGGGGTAAAAGGTAAAAATGCACTATATGCAGATACTGATTTTCCATTGTTCCGCTTGGCAGATGCCTATTTAATCTATGCAGAGGCTGTTACGCGTGGAGGAACGGGGGATAATTCATTGGCATTGAATTTAGTGAACGAACTTCGTAAACGTGCTGGTGCTGGTAATCTTTCAACTTTAACGGTAAATGACTTATTGAATGAAAGAGGTCGTGAATTATTCTGGGAAGGACATCGTCGTACAGATTTAATTCGTTTCGGAAAATTCACTTCTGGGTATAACTGGGCATGGAAAGGTGGTGTAAAAGAAGGTAAAGATGTGGAGGCGTTCCGTACGTTATTCCCTTTGGCTTCAGGCGATATTATTGCTAACCCAACTTTAAAGCAAAATACTGGATATTAAAAAAGCCATAAGTAGTGAGCTATAAGCTATAAACACATTAACAAAGTTTATAGCCTATGTCTTATAGCCTACAGCACAACATTTAGACAAATAACATCAAACGATGAAAACGATACAAAAATTATTCCTAATGAGCCTTGTTTTTGTACTGGCTTGGGGATGTAAAAAAGACGAAGAGATAGCGGTATTAGATGCCAATGCTATTCCCGTTGTCACTTTATCATCAAGCAATCTTGTCTTGGATAAAGATAAAGCAGATACCGAAGTATTAACTGTTTCATGGGCTAATCCCAACTATGGTTTTAAAGCGGCTCCATCTTATACCATATTAATTGATAAAAAAGGTGGTGACTTTACAAAGGCGGTTTCTGTGGTAACAGGGTCTGATTTGAAAAAAGTGTTCAAAGCTTCTGAATTAAATGCCATATTATTGGGCTTTGGCTTTTTGCCAGGAGCAGCTAGTGATATTGACATTAAAGTACAGTCGTCTTTAGGAGCATCTACAGTATTGAGCTCTACTACGGGCAGCTTGAAAGCTACTCCTTATTCTGCCAAGCTTGACTTGAGTACGACTTGGGGCGTGGTAGGTAGTGCTGCTAACAATTGGGGAGCAACACCAGATTTGCCTTTCTATAAAACGGATGTTGCTAATGTATTAGTGGCGTATGTTACTTTGATTGATGGAGAAATTAAGTTCCGTCAGAATAATGATTGGACTGTTAACTTAGGTGGAAGTGCGGGTGTTTTGAGTGCAGGTGGCGACAATATTGCCGTAAAAGCAGGTACTTATAAAATAACGTTGAACCCAACAGCACTTACTTATAAAATCGAGAAATATTCTTGGGGTATTGCAGGAAGTGCGGCTAATGATTGGGGGGCAACACCAGATTTACCTTTAAGTTATGACCCAACCGTTGACCTATGGACGGGCGTTGTGAATCTAATTGACGGAGAAATTAAAATCCGTAAAGACAGTGACTGGGGAACAAATTACGGTGGTGCAGGTGGTGTATTGAAAGAAGGTGGTGATAATATCGCAGTAAAAAAAGGTACTTACCTTATTACCGTTGATTTCAAAAAATTAACCTATACTATTACGAAATATGCTCCTTGGGGAATTGTGGGTGCTGCTACGGCTACTGGCTGGGGTGATAAACCAGACCAGAAATTCACGTATGATTTGAGCACTGAAACTTGGATATTGAAAGGCGTAGTATTGAAAGCTGACCAATTCAAATTCAGATTAAATGATGATTGGGGTACAAATTATGGTACCACAGCGGCGGCAGCTCAATTAATTGGCACTAGTGGTGCTTTAAAATTGGGTGGAGAGAACTTCATTGCAGTGACTGGTACGTATGATTTTGAGCTTAATCTGAAAGATGCTTCAAATCCTACTTATAAGGCAACTAAAGTAAAATAATTCATAATAAATTTAATACTTAAATCTGCATAGCTTTGCTCATGCAGATTTTTTTTAGCTATTAAATCATACAAATACTATGAAAAAGACATTTCAACTATTTATCTGTTTATGCTTGATGCAAAACGGAGTTTTTGCTCAAGAAAAAATTCAACATATCGAACCCTTGAACTGGTGGGTAGGCATGAAAAATCCTGCTTTGCAATTATTAGTTCATGGAAAAAACATAGCTGAATTTACGCCTCACATCAACTATAAAGGGGTAACTATCAAAAAAGTTAATAAAGTAGAAAACCCAAATTATCTATTTATTGACCTTTTGATTGCCCCTGAAACAGTAGCAGGCAACGTGAAAATCATTTTTAAAAACAGTAAAAAAGAATCATTTACGTATAACTATCAATTGTTGAAGAGACAGAGTAAGTCTGCTGAAAGAATAGGGTTTAATAGTAGTGATGTGATGTACATGATTACGCCTGATAGGTTTGCTAATGGAAATCCGCTGAACGATAATATGCCCTCATTCAAAGATAGTCTAAATCGCAAAAATTTAACAGGCAGGCATGGTGGTGATATTGAGGGAATCATTCAGCATTTAGACTATATTCAAAACTTAGGAATGACAGCCCTTTGGATAAATCCGTTGGTAGAGAATAATCAACCTAAAACTTCGTATCATGGCTATGCCATTACTAATTTCAGTAAAATAGATGCCCGATTCGGAACAAATGAGGATTATGTTCGTCTATCAAAAGAAGCTAAAAAACATGGCATTAAGTTAGTAATGGATATGGTGCTGAATCATTGTGGGTCTGAGCATTGGTGGATGAAAGATTTTCCTGCGAAAGATTGGGTAAATTTTCAAGACTCACCAAAGGTCATCTATTCTAGTCACCGACGTGAAAGTCTTCATGACCCTTATGCCGCTCAATACGACATCACCTCGCACAGCGACGGTTGGTTTGACTCAACCATGCCTGATTTGAATCAAAGAAATTCTTATATGGCAAATTACTTAATCCAAAACTCAATTTGGTGGGTAGAATATGCCGACTTGGGCGGTATCAGAATGGATACTTGGCCTTATCCAGACAAGAATTTTATGAGTATTTGGAGCAAAAGAATGGGCGAAGAATATCCAAATTTTAATATTGTGGGTGAAGAATGGTCATTGAACCCAAGTATTGTGTCAGCATGGCAAAAAGGTAAAGTCAACAAAAATGGATATGTATCGTATCTCAGAAGTTTGATGGATTTTCCGACAAATGCGGCTTTGATTGAAGCCTTGAATACTGACGAAAAAGTTTGGAATCAAGGTTTGGTGAGGCTCTATCAAACCGTTGCTAACGATTTTGTATACGCTAACCCGAATGATTTAGTCATTTTCCCTGATAATCATGACATGAGTCGTTTCTTCACCCAACTTCACGAAGATTATAATAAATTCAAAAATGGAATGGTATTTCTGCTGACTACTAGAGGAATCCCTCAGATTTATTATGGCACAGAAATCTTAATGACCAATCCAAAAAGTGATGAACACGGAGAAATCAGAAGTGATATGCCTGGTGGTTGGGATGGTGACAAAAAAAATGTATTCACCAACACGAATATGAGTACTACTGAAACAAATGCGAAAAACTTTGTCAGTACTTTATTAAAATGGCGTAAAAATACACCCGTGATACATTCAGGAAAATTGAAGCACTTTGCTCCTGAAAATGGATTTTATGTGCAATTCAGGTATAATAATAAGCAAAAAATCATGATTATTCTGAATAAAAATAATGAAGCAAAGACATTAGACATGAGTAAATTCAAAGAAATTATTCAGCCAATATTCCAAGCAAAAGATGTTCTTAATAATCAAACTATTGAAGTAAATAATAGCTTAAGTATTGCCCCGAACAGTCCGATGATTCTAGAAATCATTGAAAAATAATACCCTTCTTTAGTACCTATTATTGTTTAGAACAGCCATTTTAAACAATAATAGGTACCCTTTCAAACGCTCCTCTATTTTTATTATAATTGCTATCGCTAGTACTTATGGCATAAAATTTGCTACTTATTTCAACGTATAAACAATTATAGTATCATCGTTAACTCATGTTATTTTTAATTCAAAAAAACAGGGTGATTATTTGAATTAATTTACATTATCTTTGCAGTTATCAAATATTTTACCAACTAGCCACTATAAGGGTTTTACACTTTGATTTTCAAGAGATTAAGTACAGTCTAATCAATATTTACAACGTTTATTTTTATAATAATAACCTAAAATATAATCCATTTAAACTAATAAAAATTGAATGACTTACTACTCTTTTTTGCTGTATTGAAAGGGCGTTGTTTATTTTAACTTCCCATTAATGACTATTGTTCGAGTATGTATCCACTAAAAATATATTATTGCCTCCTTTCAATTATACTTCTTTCTTTTGGTTTTCAATCGAAGGCGCAAGTATTGCCTTTAAGTCGTTCAGATTCTGGACGTGTTATACAATTCCAAGCTCAATACGAAAATTTTATTGATGTAAATAATTACAAAGAAGCATCAAGAATGATGAATGAAATAGGGTTCATTTATTGGAATTATAACCAATACAAAAGAGCCATTCCTTTCTATGAAAAAAGCTTAAATCTAAATATAAAAATTGAAAACAAAAATGGTAGTGCTATGATTCATAACAACTTGGGTATGCTGTATGCAGATGCCGAAGAATATGACAAAGCGTTGTACCATTTTACCCAAACACTGGCTGCTAGAAGAGTTCAGAAAGAACCTTTCAGTATTATCTCGTCATTAATCAATCGCTCTGTTGTTTATAATAATATAAAAAAATATAATCTTGCCCTAAATGACCTTGACGAAGCACTGAATTTAGCGAGGGAATTGAACGATATTAAACAAATGGCAAGCACTTATGCCATGCTGAGCGAGACTTATGAAAAAGCAGGTAATGTAGATGAATCGCTTAAATATTTCAGTCTCTATAAATCCTTTCATGACCAATTACAAAAAAAGGAAGTAACCAAATTAGCTAGTGATTTAGAAGCCGAAAGTTTGAAAAAACAATTAGCCGAGTCTATGGCTAAAACCAAAGAACTAGAATTAGAAAAAAACGAGATTAAGCTCAAAGAAAGTGGAGAGCAACTTCAGAATGTAAAGACAAAAAACAATAATCTTTATCAAAACCTTACCCGTGCAGAAATTGTAGTTGAATTACAAAAACAACGTTTGAAAGCCGAACAAGCGAATGCCGAAGTAGCACAAGCCCAAAATACTGTACTGGAAAAAGAGAATAAATACATTTTTATTATTACCAGTATTATTATTTTATTTGTGCTTGCTATCGCTACAATTGTATATCTGAATAGTGTAAAAATTAAAAAGCAAAATGAACAGCTCTCTCAGCAAAATCAAGAAATAGCTGAACAAAAAGAGCAATTGACGATTTCAAACGATGTAAAGAACAAGATTTTCTCTATCATCGCGCATGACCTTCGTGGACCGATTGCTTCTTTACAAAGCTTCTTTGTGATTATAGAAGAGGATTATTATGACGATATTCCTGAAGATTTAAGAGAGATTTTGAATCAGTTAAAAACCGATAATGCACAGGTTTCAACCATTTTAGACAATCTTTTGAACTGGGCAAAAACACAAATGGCTGAACTTAAACCAAAAATTCAGACAGTAAATATTCATGATATAGTTGAGGAAAATATTAATTTGCTTCAACGCATTGCTGAAGTAAAAGAGATAATCCTTATTAATGAAGTACCCGCTGAATTAGAGGCTAGTTCAGATATTGAAATGACCAAGATTGTCCTTCGCAACCTGATTCAAAATGCCATCAAATTCACAAAAGCAAAAGGAACTATTAAAGTACAAGCAAAGGATAGCGGTGAACATGTAGAAATAGTAGTGATTGATAGCGGCGTTGGAATGAATGAAGATAAACTAAAAACATTATTTAATCTTAAAAGTAATAAATCAACCTATGGAACTAATAAAGAAAAAGGAACTGGCTTAGGGTTAGTACTTTGTAATGACTTTATTAAGATTTGTGGAGGTAAACTTAAAGTTGAAAGTGAATTAAATGTAGGCACTACTATTACCGTAACCTTGAATAAAACAAAAAATGCGTAAACACATACTAAACACAATTATTTTGATAGTAATGGCTTTTGGTGCCGTTGCTCAGACTAGCAAGCCTAAACATTATACTGATAGTACTTCAGGTAAATTGTATTGGAACAAGAAGTTACCCGTTTATATCTGGGTATCCACCACCCCCGACCATGCCGAAAAGTTATTGAACAAATCTCCTAATCAAAAATATTCATTTCCTTTCTATTTGGATACCGAAGGGGTAAATTATATTCGTTCAAAAAATGCCATTGATCCAGAAACAAGAGCAGTTGTTGAGCCACCACAAGAAGTAAGATTAGAAATCTATGCTGATGGAATTGCACCTGAAACGGGTATTTCTTTATTCAATGGGTCTAAGAAATATGTTAATGCCGAAGGAAAGATTTTCTATGGTCCTTTTGTGAACTTTAGCTTGTCAGCTAACGATAAAACAAGTGGTGTAGAGACAGTTTTTTATGCCATCAACAATACTTCTTTTGAAGCATATAAATCTGAAAAGAAAATAGCGACACAAGGTAACTATGTGTTGAAATACTACGCAACCGATAATGTAGGAAATGCTAGTACAATGCAGCAGGAAACGTTTACAGTTGATAATACGCCTCCTTTTACAAATTTGACGGTAAATGGTGTTACTGATGATAAAGTAATTTCATTCACCAGTAGACTATATTTCAATACTGAAGATAGTATTTCGGGGCTAAAAGGTACTTATTACAAATTCGATGATGGTGCCATCCAGCCTTATGATGGAAAAAGTATTCCTTTTTCAGTTCTATCTGAAGGAAAACATACTCTGTATTACTATTCAACAGATAATGTAAATAACCAAGAGAAAGAAAGAAAATTCGAATTCTTCCTAGATAAAAGCTCTCCTTTGATGGCTACAGATATATTAGGAGATAGATTTATTGCTAACAATACTGTTTATTTCTCTGGAAAAACAAAACTGAAATTAACAGCTATAGATAACAAAGTAGGTATTAAGGAAGTAAAATATTCAATTGATAATCAGCCATTTGTTAATTATACTAATCCATTCTATTTACCAAGTATCTCTGGTATGCACAATATCAGGTATTATTCTGTTGATAATTTAAACAATCAAACTACAAGTTTAAATGGAGCTGGCTATGAAGAATTTAAGCATAATATCAGCAAAGTGTATGTAGATTTAACGGGGCCAAATCTTCAACATGAAGTCATTGGTGATATTGTTACAAGAAGAGATACGATGTTACTTGGACCTAATAATTTTATCCAGTTGAAAGCAAATGACCCTGAGTCTGGTTTACAAAAAATCACGTATAATTTTGATGGCAAGTTAATTGAAAATGATTATATCAAGCCAATCAAAATGACTGAAAAAGGTGTTCATAAATTTGAGTACTATGGCTATGATAATGTAAACAATAGAAATTCTGCTTCATTTGTCTTTGTAAGTGATATTGAAGGCCCAGAGCTTTTCACCTTCTGGACAGTTGGTAGTATTAATACTACTAAACAAGGCCTTGATATTTATCCATCAACAGTGGGCTTTACACTAGCAGGAACCGACGTACTCGCAGGGTTAAAATCGATTACTTATAGTATTAACGGACAAGCGCCAAAAATCTATCTTAATACGATTGGTGGTTTCAAAGCCAATACTAAATACACTGTTAAGATAACAGGTACTGATTATTTGGGTAATCAATCATTTAAGGAAGTAACCTTTATGACAGGGAAATAATTATTATCAAAAATATTAACACAAAAATGCCCTTATCTTAATTGATAAGGGCATTTTTTGTATTCTTCAAACAAATATTTTACCTTTAAAATTGATTTCAATCTATGCTTGAGGGACATTCTCTTCCTCACTAACAAACTGAATACCATCATATATATCATCTAAAGTAATTGATGTTTCTAATGTTGGGAATTGAATTGCATCTGTCAATTTATCAAAAAAGTTAAATTCAAACGTTTGGGAATTTTCTTTTCGTTGATAGCATTCTACCAAAGCAGTATTTTGATGCACCATTAAATAATATTGTAGCGAAGGCAAAGCAGTATATTGTCTGAATTTTTTATTTCTATCTACCTCCTCTGTAATTTCAGAAAGTACTTCAACAATCAGTACGGGTTTTGTTACATGTCGAATATCTTTGATAGTGTCAGAAGCTGTAATCACTAAATCAGGATAACGGTAAATTCTTCTTTCATGAACAATTGTCCGAACATCATGAGTAAAGATACGAAAACCCTTTTTTCGTAACTCTTTTCGTAGAGTTGCTGAAATGTTTCCAGCAATTTCATTGGCATCTAAGGTTTCTCCAGGCATAGGTATTAATATTCCATCTTCATATTCATGACGGATTTCTGAGTGATTTTCGATTTCGAAATACTCTTCAACGCTATATATTCGTGCTGAAACTTCTATTAAATCGCTCATTGTAGATGTTAATTAATGTTTTTAAAACATAAAAAGTTTATGAATAATAAGAATGAGTGAAATTACCTCAAAACTTATCACTCATAAACTAAATTAATACTTTTTATCTATAAAGTCAATATTAGCCCAAAACCACTGGACCAGCTTGATTAATGCCCGACACATAACATTCAGAACCAATGCCTACTTTAGCAAACCCGTCTTGCATGGCTTTGCCTACCCTATTTGCCGTAAATAAATCCTTCGACAATGCAAACATCGAAGGTCCTGAACCAGAAATGGAACAACCTAATGCTCCGTTTTCTAAAGCTGCATTCTTCACGTCGTCAAACTGAGGAATCAAGATAGAACGAATTGGTTCAATAATAACATCTACCAAACTTCTCGAAATTAAGTCATAATCTGGCAACATAAAACCTGCTACTAAACCTGCTACATTTCCCATTTGTGTAATCGTATTTTTCAGAGAAATCTCGCGTTTTAAAATATTACGGGCGTCTTTCGTATTAACTTCTATGTGTGGATGAACAATGGTAGCGTATAATTCTTTTGGCGTACGCAATTGGATAATATCCAATGGGTCATAAGAGCGAATAACAACAAAACCACCCATCAAACTCGGACCAACATTATCAGCATGAGCAGACCCACAGGCGATGAATTCGCCTTCCATGGCGAAGGGCAATAAATCTTTTTGGGCTAAAGGTTTACCAAGTAATTCATTCGCAGCAAAAACACCTGCCACTGCCGAAGCCGCAGAAGAACCTAAGCCAGAACCTAAAGGCATAAGCTTTTTAAGCTCCATCTCAAAACCCTGCCCTTCTTCACCAATCGCTTCTAAGAATTTAATAATAGCAATACCTGCCGTATTTTTTTCAGCCGCTAAAGGCAAACGTCCATCATCACCTTCAATCTTTAAAATTTTGACACCCTTTGTATCAGATTTTCTTAATATAATTTCGTCGCCCGGATTATCTACGGCAAAACCGAAAATATCAAAACCACAGGCCACATTCGCCACCGTAGCAGGGGCAAAAACTTTTATTGAATTTGTCATATAATCAAAGACCTACTTGTGTTAAAAGTTGATCTAATTCTTTTTCATTAATATTCTCTTGCTCACTTTTGTCATAAATCGTCAAGAGATAAATAGTTTCATTTACAATTTTCACACAAGTAATTACTCTTGCTCCACCCGATTTTCCTTTTCTTTTAGCCGAATTGCCATTCTTACTTTGTAGCAATCTCTCCCAATCGAGACGCCTTGAAAAGCATTCTCTTCTAAAGAGTCTCATAGCTTTTCAAAGTCTATATCAATTGATTTGTACTTTTTGAAAAGAGGCTTAAATGCTTTTTTAAACGAAAGTAGAATAACGACTTTCATCAGGCTTCATTTCTAATTTCAGTTAAAAAATCACGAGCAGTCTGCAACTCAATCTTCCCCTGCTGATGCAAATCCACCTGAACCAATGCCTCTTTTAAGTCTTCAACAAATTCTCTTTGTTCAGCAGTAAGTAGCTTTTTGGTTTTCTTAGTACTACTATCTTCCTTTACTTGGAAGTGCAAAGTCTTCGCCAATTCCTGAATTAACGAAATATGTTTGGGCTGAACATTTTCTAAAATAAGGTTCATAATCGTAAAATTTTAACTGTAATTAAGCTAAATAACTCCCAATCGCAACAATATCTGCAAATACGCCTGACGCCGTTACTTCTGCTCCTGCTCCTGGTCCTTTGATAACCAATGGGCGGTCATGATAACGTTTTGTAGTGAATGAAATCACATTGTCAGCACCATCCATCATATAAAATGGATGTGTTTTTCCGATACTTCTTACACCAATCGTAATCTTATTATTTTCTAAAGTAGCGATAAATCTCAATACTTCTCCTTTTGCTTCCGCTTCGTTTACCATTCCTTCAAAATAGCTATTAGATACTTCTAGCTGTTTGAAGAAATCCTCTACGGTAGGTGCCGTTTCACAGTTCTCTGGTAATAATTTCAAGATTTCAACATCTTCTGGTTCAAGACGTAAACCTATTTCTCTACCTAAAATCAAAATCTTACGGGCTACGTCCATTCCACTTAAATCTTCTCGTGGGTCTGGTTCTGTATAACCTTTTACTTTAGCCTCGCGAACGATGTCTGCAAATTTTACACCTGCTTTGAAATTATTGAAGATATAAGATAAAGTACCCGACAATACGCCTTCTATTTTCTCAAATCTATCTCCTGACGAAATCAAGCCTTGTAAAGTATTGATAACGGGTAAACCTGCCCCTACGTTAGTTTCATACAAGAACTTCACTCCTTTTTTCAAGGCTGTTCTATGCAATAATGCATAGTCTTCATAACGACCAGAATTGGCTACTTTATTAGGCGTTACTACTGAAATATTGGCTTCGAATAATCCTAAATAATAATTATGAATCTCTTTATTGGCTGTACAATCTGCAAAGATTGAATTAGGTAAATTTAATCTTTTTGCTTCTTCTACAAATGCCCAAATCTCAGCAGGTTTCCCTTTTCCATCTCGTTCTTCTTCCCAGTTTTCCATCGGAATTCCTTGTGCATCAATCAGCATTTTCTTAGAATTCATTACTCCTACTAAATTAACCTTCAAGGCTTTGTATTTAGAAAGATAATTTTCTTGTCCTTGTATTTGTTCCAAGAGTGCTTTTCCTATCAAACCTGTTCCTACTAAGAAAAGGTTCAATGTTTTTGCTTGCGAGAAGAAGAAAGAATCATGGATAACATTCAATGCTTTTGAAATATCTTTCTTCTCAATTACTACTGAAATATTTAATTCTGAAGACCCTTGGGCTGTCGCTACGATATTAATACCGTTCTTTCCTAATACAGAAAACAGTTTACCGCTTACGCCCGTATGGCGACGCATTCCCTCTCCTACCACAGCTATTACGGAAAGGTTTTCTTGAATATCAATGCCTTCTACATCGCCATCAGCAATTTCTGTTTTGAATTCATCTTCTAATAAAGCTTTTACTGCTACTGATGCAGATGGTTCTATGGCAAAACAGATAGAGTGTTCAGAAGATGCTTGAGAAATCAGGATAACCGAAATTTTGTGTTTTGCTAATACTGTAAATAGCTTAGCAGAAACCCCCGCAACACCAATCATCCCTGAGCCTTGTAGGTTGACCAAAGCCAGATTATCAATCGAGCTGATACCCGTGATGATGTATTCAGACGATTCGGCGGTACGGTTAACAACCGTTCCGATAAAGTCTGTATTAAATGTATTTAAAACCCTGATGGGGATATTTTTTGTAAAAGCAGGTTGCAATGATGGTGGATAAATTACCTTTGCCCCAAAGTGTGTCAATTCCATTGCCTCCGCATAAGTAATGGTTGGAATGGTAAAGGCATTTTTCACCTTTCTTGGGTCAGCAGTCATCATGCCATCTACATCAGTCCAAATTTCAATTTCAGAAGCATTCAATGCCGCTCCGAAAATAGAACCTGTGTAATCAGAACCTCCACGACCTAATGTCGTTGTTTCTCCTTTTTCGGTTGAACCAATAAAGCCCGTAATTAACTGAAGAGACCTTGTTTTTGAAAAATGTTCCTGAATTAGGCGATTGGTAACTTCAAAATTCACAGTTGCCATGCCAAAATTGGCATCAGTTCTTATTACCTTACGGGCATCTAAAAACTGACAGTCAACACCTTGAGCATGAAGAATTTCATGAATTAAGGTGGTTGAAAGTCGCTCTCCAAAACTTACAATCAAGTCGGATGTTCGGGTAGAGATTTCACGAATCAAAGAAACCCCTTTCAGTAAGTCTTCTAATTCATTAATAATGGTACGAATGTTAGCAAATACTTTCGACTGAGATTTTACGTCAATTAATGCACGTACAACTGTGAAATGACGGTCTTCAATTCCCTTTACAATGTCGAAGTAAGATGTATCATTCGTAGAAGCTAAGTCTCCCGCTTTCAACAATTGGTTGGTTACCCCTCCCATTGCCGAAAATACGGCTGCAATTCTTTCCTCTTTAGCTTGCTTGCTTTTAATAATCCCTAATACTGCTTGGATACTTTCAGTAGTACCACAAGAAGTTCCTCCAAATTTTAAAACTTTCATAATGATTTAATTGATTGAGTGATATTGGGTTGAATATTTTTCTCCTATAATCACTCCGACTGCTTTACAACAGCAGGTTTTTTATTTGATAATTTTATGAGCGACAAATATACCAATACTCTACTAGTTTTAAAGAATAAAGGATAGATTCTTACTTAGATTTATTGCTAAAACGCATAATTATTTTTACTATCCCTCAGAAAGCCTTCGTATAAGTAATGCTACAATGCGTTTTTGGGTTAGGAGGAAAAGATAAATTAACTCAGAGTTAACCATTTATTAACAAGCCTCTTTGCTGTCCTACATAGTTTTGCAGAAAAAAAAGAAATGAAAAGAACATTCCTATCCCTTTCCCTTTTACTAACAACCCTATTGATAAGTTGCAGCAAAGATGAAGCAGAGTTTTTTGTAAATGAAGACGCTGCTACTTTTGCAGAAATAGGAAGCATCGATATTGGTGATGTTGGTGCGGCTGAAATTTCAGCCTATGACCCTCAGACAAAACGTTTATTTGTAGTAAATAATGGCACAGTCAATAAAATTGATGTGATTGATTTTGCTGACCCAACCAACATGAAAGTCATCAGCTCAATTAGCATGGCACCTTATGGTGGAGCAGTAAATAGCGTTGCGGTTTCAAACGGTAAATTAGCAGCAGCGATTGAGTCGTTGAATAAGCAAGAAAATGGTAAAGTAGCGGTATTCAATACTGCTGACTATAAAGAAGTAAAAGTAATTACGGTAGGTGCTTTGCCAGATATGATTACTTATTCACCAGATGGTAACCTTATCCTTACAGCCAACGAAGGGGAACCAGATGCTACTTATAAAAATGACCCTGTTGGTTCTATTTCAATTATTTCGGTAAACGATAATTATTCGGTAACGACATTAGATTTTTCTGGTTTTGCAAGTCAGCAAACTGCTTTAATGGCTAAAGGATTAAGAATATTTGGCTTAAATGCTACTTTTGCGAAAGACATCGAGCCTGAATATATCGCAGTAGCTGACGATTCAAAAACGGCTTGGGTGACGCTTCAAGAAAATAATGCAATTGCAAAACTGAATCTTGAAACTAAAACGATTACTACTATCCTTCCTTTAGGTTTCAAAGACTATGGTCTGGATGCTAATGCTATTGACGTTAGTGATAAAGATAATGCCGTAGCACTTAGTAAATGGACTAATATAAAAGGAATGTATCAGCCTGATGCTATCGCTTTTATGCAACATGCAGGAATTCCTTATTTATTTACTGCCAACGAAGGTGATGCTAGAGAGTATGATGCTTTTTCTGAAATCAAAAGAGTAAGTGCTTTAAAGTTGGATGCTACTGCTTTCCCAAATGCTGCTGACCTTATTAAAGCAGAAAAAGCGGGTAGATTAAATGTAACAACTACTTTAGGTGATACAGATGGCGATGGAGACTACGATTTTCTTTATTCTTTAGGCGCTCGTTCTTTCAGTGTTTGGAATGGTAATGACGGAACCTTGGTGTTTGATAGCAAAAACGAACTTGATACTAAAGTAATTGCTGTTCCTAATCTATATGATGATACCAGAAGTGACGATAAATCTGTAGAGCCAGAAGGCATTACAGTGGGAACTGTTGGTAACAAAAAAATTGCCTTTGTAGGGATGGAACGTGTTGATGCAGTAGCGGTTTATGATGTTACGATTCCAACAAGTCCTGTATTTTTACAAATTTTGAAATGTGGAGATGCTCCAGAAGGCGTATTATTTATTCCTGCGAAGAATAGCCCTACCCAAAAAAGTTTGTTAGTTGTAAGTAGCGAAAACGATGGTGTAATCAAGGTTTATAAGCCAAATACCCTATAATTTTACTGAGTCTCTAAATATTTTTTATTAAAACCATACATTTAGTCAAGGCTAAAAGTATGGTTTTTTTTATTTATTATCATTAATATCAACGATAATTAAACCCATTCGCTAAAGTTTTTGTTTTATATTTATACTGTGCAAAAAAAATAGCACTCCATTTTCATCAATCCTATATATAAATATGCTTGGCTATCGTTTTTCAGAATATATTCCTCAGGAAGCCGAAGACGGCAAAAAAGCCAAATTCGACCAACTTTTAGACATTTTTAATCAACTGGTTACCATGACTGCCGGCAATGTTTCGGAGGCTTTAACATGGCTAACTTCGTTAGATAAACAATATAACCTTACTGATAATTCTTATGGAATAGCCGATTTTATTGACGATTTGAAATCAAAGGGCTATATCAAAGAAGAAAAAAATGAAGAAGGTGAAGAAGAACCAATCCTTACGTCAAAGGGGGAGCAAAGTATCAGAAAGCAGTCGCTGGATGAGATTTTTGGTAAATTAAAGAAAACAGGCTCAAACGGAAATCACAGAACGCCGTATCAAGGCACTGGAGACGAAAACAATACCGACCGCCGAGAGTTTCAATTTGGAGATGCGATGGACCAAATCGCGATGACAGAATCTATCAGAAATGCGCAAATCAATAATGGTGTAGAAAACTTTATGTTGACAGAAAACGACCTAGAAATCGTTGATAAGGAATATAAAGCCCAAACTTCTACCGTTTTGATGATTGATATTTCACATTCGATGATTTTGTATGGCGAAGACAGAATTACTCCTGCCAAAAAAGTTGCGATGGCTATGGCAGAGTTGATTATGACAAAATATCCAAAAGACACTTTGGATGTTATTGTTTTTGGGAATGATGCTTGGCAGATTCAAGTAAGAGATTTACCTTATTTAGAAGTTGGCCCATATCATACCAATACCGTAGCAGGTTTGGAACTTGCCATGGATTTATTGAGAAGAAGAAAGAATAAAAACAAACAGATTTTTATGATAACCGACGGCAAACCTACTTGTTTAAAAGAAGGGATTCGCTATTATAAAAATTCATTTGGTTTGGATAAAAAAATACTAAATAAAACGTTAACCTTAGCGGCGCAGTGTCGTCGTTTAAAAATTCCAGTAACAACTTTTATGATTGCTCGTGACCAATATCTAAAGGAATTCGTACAAGAATTCACTAAGATTAATAACGGGCGGGCGTATTATTCTTCATTAAAAGGACTCGGAGAGTTTATTTTTGAAGATTATGAAAAAAACAGAAAGAAAGATGTGAGGTAATTTAGCTATTAGCTTTGAGCGGTAAGCTTTGAGATTGGTTGTCAACTAGTTTGGAAGAGAAGTATTTTCAAATTAGCATATCTTCAAATTTTCAAATCACTAACACGTCCTTAAACCCCAAAACTTCAGAAATCATGAATTTAAAACCTATTTATATAGCCGCTGAAAAGCACGAATCATACCTTCAATGCATAGACCATGAGGCGAAAGCTAAAATTTTGCCCTATAGGGCACAAGGAGAGGCATTTTCAAGAGAATCGTCTGTCGCAAAATCGTATGATGACGAGAATTATGCAGAAGCGTATTCAGAAGTTATTAAATTAAAATTGAAAGGACAAAATATACAAAATAGAGATGTTCTGGGTTTTATTGCTAATCGCAGTTATGGTTCAGCAATTTTAAATAAAAAGAACCTTTCTCACTTAAAATAAATCTCATTTTTCATAAGATACAATAGCATAATGTCATACAAAACAATCGATTCAACAGCACTGTTAAATATTCACACACTCGGTCAATTAAAAGCATCAGGCTACCAACCAAAATCAATAAAAGATGAATTAAGGGATAACTTAATCGTTAAAATTAAAAATAAAGAGAATGTTTTTGAAGGAATCTGGGGCTATGAAGATACCGTGATTCCTGATATTGAAAGAGCTATACTTTCGCAACACCATATTAATTTATTGGGTTTACGTGGACAAGCCAAAACACGTATTGCTAGATTGATGGTGAATTTATTGGACGAGTATATTCCTGTAGTAAAAGGTTCGGAGCTAAATGACGACCCTTTACAGCCACTTTCTCGTTTTGCGAAAGATTTAATCGAAGAACATGGTGATTTAACACCTGTTTCTTGGATGCACAGAAGTGACCGTTATACAGAAAAATTAGCTACGCCAGATGTATCGGTGGCCGATTTGATTGGAGATGCCGACCCAATCAAAGCTGCAACATTGCGTTTGCCGTACTCTGATGAAAGAGTAGTGCATTTTGGGCTAATTCCACGTTCACATCGTTGTATTTTTGTAATTAACGAATTGCCCGATTTACAAGCTCGTATTCAGGTATCGCTTTTTAATATTTTACAAGAAGGAGATATTCAAATTCGTGGTTTCAAAATTCGGTTACCACTTGATTTACAGTTTGTATTTACAGCTAATCCAGAAGATTATACCAATCGTGGTTCAATTGTAACGCCACTAAAAGACCGTATCGATTCTCAGATTGTTACCCATTATCCAAAAACGTTGGAAATTGGCAAAAAGATTACGTTACAAGAAGCAAAATTAAAAGGCGAGCAAGAGGAATTAGTAACGACTAATCATATCATGGACGATTTGATTGAGCAAATTGCCATTGAAGCTCGTTCATCTGAATTCGTTGATGCTAAATCTGGTGTTTCAGCCCGTATGACTATTTCTGCTTATGAAAACTTGATTTCTGCCGCCGAAAGACGTGCATTGCTGAATGATGAAGACAAAACTTATGTGCGTGTAGCCGATTTGGTTGGGGTTATACCTGCTGTTTGTGGCAAAGTTGAGTTGGTGTATGAAGGCGAAGTAGAAGGTCCAGTAATTGTAGCACAAAACCTGATTGGGAAAGCTATCAGAACACAATTCCTGAATTTCTTCCCAGACCCTGAGAAAATCAAGAAAGCTGCTAAAGATAAAGCTGGTAAAAACCCTTATAAACCAATTATTGATTGGTTTATGGATGGTAATGTCATGGATATTTTAAATGATTGCTCTGACAAAGACTATTCAGCTCGTTTACGCACAATAGAAGGTTTGGATGAACTTATCGAAAAAGTATATCCAGCCATGCAAGGCAGAGAAAAACTATTCATGATGGAATTTGTACTCCACGGACTATCAGAGTTTTCTATTATTTCTAAAAAGAGCCTTGAAAAAGGACTTCAATTCAAAGATTTAACAGATTCTCTGTTCGACTTAGACAAGTTCAAATTTGATGATGACGAAGAAGATTATAAATAAGTAACGATAAAAAGACTTGGCAAAATTGTTAAGTCTTTTTAAATTGCATTAATTAAACAAATTGCTATTTATGGTCATAGCAGATAAAATCCCTCAAAAAATAGCGCGCGTACGCAAGCCTAAAGAGATTCCAGACGCTCTCGTTTATGAAATTATAGACGGGCGAAAACTCTATTATAAAGGTTACAAAGAAGTTCTATCCAAAAAGAAAAAAATCGAAGATATTATGGGCAGTAGTACTCTACAAGGTTTTATTATCTTTTACTTATTAAAAATATGTTATCGTTTTTTAGACGATAATCAATATATATTCTTAACAAATGAGTCAGGCTTACATCTCGAAAAATCTAATAACCTTTCTACCGATATCAGTATTTTTGAAAAGGATGTTTTAACATCTAAAGAAATAAATTTAAAATATGCTGATGTATGTCCTAAAGTCGTATTGGAAATAGATATCAGAATTGACCTTTCTGATGAAAAAGACTTTGATTATACTTTTACAAAAACCAATAAACTTTTAGAGTTTGGCACAGAAAAAGTAATCTGGATTTTTACCAAAACACAGAAAGTAGTTATCGCTACCAAAGATGAAGATTGGATTGTTAGAGATTGGAATAAAGACGTTGAATTATTAGACGGACACCTTTTCAACATCGGAAATTACCTTAAAGAACAAGGGGTAACATTATAAAAGATTGATTTTCACTAATCACCAATCACTTATTATCTAATCACTCCATTATGCCTTTGGATGTGCTTGCTCGTAAATCTTCTTAATTTTCTCCATAGAATTATGGGTGTACACTTGTGTAGCTGAAAGCGACGAATGTCCCAATAAATCCTTAATAGCATTCAAATCGGCACCATTATTCAACAGGTGTGTAGCATAGGAATGGCGTAAAATGTGTGGGGACTTCTTGGCAAGGGTAGTAACCAATGACAAATACTTTTTAGTAATCCGCTGAATCATTACAGGGTAACTCTGTTGTCCTTTATCAGTTACAATCAAAAAATCGTTGCCTAAACATTCTGAATTTTTATACGATTGATAAGCTTGTATCAATGATACCAATTGCTGATTAATCGGTATTATCCTTTGCTTGTTCCGTTTCCCTAATACTGTTAGGGTTCTGTTATAAAAATCAATATCTCGGTCTTTTAAATCAATCATTTCTGACAAACGCATTCCTGTGCCATACAATAGCTCTAAAACCAGTTTATCACGTACACCAGCGAAATCTTCTGTAAAGTCCACATCATCCAGCAATGTATCTAATTCTGTTTCACGGACAAAAGAAGGAATTGTTTTCTGGGTTTTCATGGCTGAAACCTTAAACATGGGGTCTTTTTCGATGATTTTCTTCTGCAAAAGAAATTTGTAGAAGGTTCTGAGTGTAGCTATCTTTCTATTAATTGAACGGTTCTCCACTTTTGCCTCCACCAGTGAAACGATCCACGAACGAATCATCTGAAAATCTGCCAATTGAGGATGCTGAAAATCATAAGATTTACTTAAATATTCAGTAAACTGCTTCATATCTGTTCTATAAGCCGTAACTGTATGTTCGCTACTGCGTTTTTCAAACTGAATGTATTTAATGAAAAAATCTATAATTTCTGGCATTGGTTTTCTTGGAGGTTAATAGATTAAAAGCAATTCTTCGTTAGCGATTGCTTTGAGTGAATAATTTACAACAAAGCTAGTCTAAAAACAAAAGCGTCTGAACAAACATTGTTTATTCAGACGCTTTTTTATAATGCTGACGGTTATCGGCTTAATTCACGATTAAATTGATAACAAAATACTTCTGTTATTTGGAAATAAATCAATCTATGAACTATGCTTCTTCGTTACCGTACATTCTTTGTTTGTATGAAGCACGAATGATTTCAGTACGACGACCAACTGATGGTTTTTCGAATGCCGCACGTTTACGAAGTTGCTTTACAACGCCAGTTTTTTCAAATTTTTTCTTGAATCTTTTTAACGCTTTGTCGATTGACTCGTTTTCTTTAATATTGATAATCAGCATATTATTTGTTTGTTTAAAATCTTTTTTTGTAATAGAGGTGCAAAGATAAAACTTACTTCTTTAAATGTCAAGTTATTTAAGCAATAATTGCCTGATTGACGAATAGTTGAATACCCTTTTTGTACTCAAAATACTACTCAATCTTAAAATTTTCACAATTCATTATTTTGTTTTAATTATATTTACCTTATTCATAAAGGTTATATCTTTAAAACACTAAGTATAGAAAACAGCAAATATCCTTTTGATAAAAATGTTTTAGCCTACTTACATAGGGCGTTTAAGGAAAAAAGAGTCTTAGTTTTAATTTTCTAAGTGAGAATATAACCAAATACTGATTTTAAAAAAATTATCTCAAAAAAGGATAAACCATACATGGCAAATGTTTAGGTTTAACCTATTATTTATCTTATCCAATTAATCAAACTATGACATTATTTATTATTTTCTTGTGTATCGGACTTTTGGTACTTCTCATTACTTGGGGAAAACTCAATCCCTTTCTCGCTTTCTTAATTGTTTCTATTATTGCAGGCATCACAACTGGTATTCCACTAAGTAGTATCGGAAAATCTTTACAAAAAGGTGTGGGCGATATGCTAGGCTCATTGATTATGGTCATTGCTTTAGGGGCAATGTTAGGAAAAATTGTTGCCGAAAGTGGCGCCGCTCAGAAAATTGCTTCCGTAATGATGAATATTTTCGGAAGAAAATATATTCAATGGGGGTTGGTTTGTACAGGCTTCATTATCGGGATTCCATTATTTTATAATGTAGGCTTTGTATTGATGATTCCCTTAATCTTTTCTGTGGTTAATCAATATAAGTTACCTGCGGTGTATATTGGTTTACCGATGTTAGCTTCATTATCGGTTGCTCATGGCTTTTTACCTCCACACCCCTCTCCTGCTGCCTTGGTTGCTCAGTTTAATGCAGATATGGGGCTTACCTTGGTTTACGGTATCATCATCGCCATTCCAACGATTATTATTGCAGGGCCTATTTTCTCTTTGACATTGAAAAAAATCCCTTCAACACCTTTAGAGACTTTCCAAAGCAAAACCCTTCCTGAAGACCAATTACCAAGTACTTTAAATAGCTTTTTGACTTCACTTTTACCAGTAATCTTATTAGCCTCTACAACATTGCTATCTACCTTCTGGCAAGGTAGTGAATCAATGAAAGCATTCGGTGTATTTATTGCCGACCCTTCTATCGTAATGCTTATTTCAGTTTTGGTAGCCACTTTTACCTTGGGTAGAAAAATGGGGACTTCTATGAAGACCATTATGTTTATCTATACAGAAGCCGTAAAAGATGTATCGATGATTGTACTGATTATTGGCGGAGCTGGTGCTTTAAAGCAAATTTTGATAGATGGTGGGGTAAGTAATGAAATTGCCGTTATTCTAAAAACATTGCCATTGAATCCATTGATTTTAGGTTGGTTAGTAGCAGCTATCATTAGGGTTTGTTTAGGCTCTGCAACCGTAGCAGGACTAACAACTGCGGGAATTATGGCTCCTTTGGTGGCTCAATCAGGTGTAAACCCTAATCTAATGGTGTTATCAATTGGTGTGGGTAGTTTGATGTTCTCGCACGTTAATGACCCAGGCTTCTGGTTATTTAAAGAATATTTCAACTTGAGCATCAAAAATACAATTAAGTCTTGGTCTATGATGGAAAGTATCGTTGCCGTTGTAGGCTTGGTTGGTGTATTAATTCTCAATGCTATCATTTAATTATCTCCTTACTGGTATTAACAATAAAACTTGTTGATACCAGTAACATTAAAATTCCAGTTCTTTAATCGAAGCATCAGCCATCAACCTTTTTACCAACTTAGCGTGCTTAGTAGAACGCCCTCTGACAGACCAATTACTGATTAAAATATTGTTGCGGATAATCTGTTTTTCTCTTTTAGCAATCAAGTCACAATCTTCAAAAATAGTTTCTAATCTGTTAAAAGCATCAGGGGTATAATCGCAAATGATTCGATAAGCGTGTGTGCGACCATATCTTTCCATGATGACTTCTAACTTCACGAAAAGTCCAAGTACTACATATACTACACTGGTTCCTAAGAAAGACAACAATATGTGTCCATCGCCAATAGCCATTCCTAAAGAGGCAGTTACCCAAATGATTGTTGCCGTAGTAAGACCTTTTACACGGTCGTCCATTTTAAAAATGACTCCCGCTCCCAAAAAACCTATCCCTGTTACTACATTGGCAGCAATACGGTCTGGAGAAGCACCTATGCCCATTTTCTCTGATAAAATTGTAAAAATGGTACAGCCTACCGAAATCAAGGTAAAAGTTCTTAATCCAGCAGATTTACTTCTATATTCTCGTTCAAGACCAATCAAAGCTCCTACTCCAGTAGAGGCTAATATCTTAATGAAATCATCATTGTAAAAAATGTGTTGAAGTAAAATTTCTATATCATTCATTTTTTGATAACATTTTATGCCCTTTCCTTTTTTTAGAGGTCTTATTTTTATAGTCGTTTGATAACACACTAATATTCCCATCTACTTCTAGGATGGCTAAATCTACCTTGTCTATATGTTCGACACCATGTTCACGAATAGCAGCATTCAGTTCGTCTAAAGACAGACCCGACTTATCTAAAGACTCTTCTTTTATCTTTCCCTGATAAACTAACATTAGTGGTTCACCCTGAATTAATCTGCTGATAGCCTCGTGTTTGAACATTACTTTTTTCAAGACAAAGTTCATCACAAATAGGCCTCCTGCGGCAGCAAAGCCTCCTAGCAGAGAGGTATCGTCTCCGACCATCGCATTTTGAACGGCATTAGAAATTAGCAAGATAAAGACTAAATCAATTACGGATAATTGAGAAAGTTCTTTTTTACCAAACAAACGAATAGCCGCTACGATAAACACGTAAACGGCTATTGATTTTAAGGAAATAATAAGAAAATTCATTGTGAAATAGGGCAAGCTGTCAGCTTTGAGCCTTTAATTAATATCATCTAGTACAATAAATATCTCTTAATAAGTTGTTTCATTTATAACTTATCGGTTGCCATTACCATTCCAAGGTTCAAGCGGGCTACAATATCATGGATTTTTGTCAAATCCTGAACTGTTCTATCTTTGGCAATCCTTAAAATTACGGTTTCAGAGCCTTTCTTTTTGGCTTCGTCACCAAGGTATGTTTCCAGTTCTTCAAAAGGAACGGGGTTATCATCTACAAAATAATTGTTGTTTTCATCAACTGTCAATCTGATATTTTCTTTCGTTGCCGTTTGTTGGGCGGTTGACGATTCTGGCAATAACAACTTGATGGCATCTGGACTAGCCAAGGTTGAAATCATCAAGAAGAACATCATCAAGAAAAAAAGTATATCTGCTAATGCGCCAGTTTCTACTTCAGATTGTTCACGAGTACGTTTTCTTATATTCATATATTTTCAACAATGAAGAATGAATGCTTAATTTTTGCAATCAGCCATTAAAATTATTTAGTTGATGCTGGTTTATGCAAAATGTCTAAGAAATCAATCGCTGTAACTTCCATTTTATTCACAGCACGATCAATCATCGTAGTAAGAATGGTATAGAAAAAGTAAGCGATAATACCCACCATCAAACCTGTTGCTGAAGTAACCATTTTCTCGTAAATACCACTTGCAATCGTGCTAATGTCAATTTTGTTGGCTACTGAAATATTATGGAAAGTACGAATCATCCCTGAAACAGTACCTAAGAAACCAAACATAGGGGCGATTTTAGCAATGGCTGAAAGAAATCCAAGGTTTTTTTCCATGTTATAAATCTCTACTCTTGCCGTATTTTCAATGGCTGTTTCTATATCACGAATAGGCGAGCCTAAACGGTTCAATCCTTTTTCTAATAATCTTGCAATCGGGAATTGTGAGTTTTTACAATAAGCAATAGCCCCTTGTACATTACCTACATACAACATTTCACGGATTGAAAACAAAAAGTTATTATCAAGTTTGGCAGTTTTACGGATATAGAAATATCTTTCCAAAAATAAAAATAAGGCAATAGCAAACAATATAAAAATTGGAATCATTACCCAACCTCCTTTTTCCAAGAGGTTCAAAATATTCATTTCTTGGTCAGCTTTTGTCGCTCCATTAGCAAGCGAAGTAGTTACAGAGTCTGGAGAAATAACGTTAGTTTGCAATAGGATACTTAGAAAGATCTGCATAGCTTTTACGGATTACGAAGAGTCAAGTTTAAAATTTGAGCTTGAATCGTTGAAAAAAAATGTTGGAGATTAATTAATTTTTAACAAGTTTAACGAAAAAAAATGATTTATGTGATATGCCTTATCTGAAAATTATTGGCTGTTCGATAGCTTATAAAAACCTAAAATTCTCAGTATTAAAACATTATACAACTGTATATTAGCTGGTAGCTGTCTCAGATTTTTTCTTTAAAATTAGTGAAGTGCAAGCTGTTTGCTCAGTATTCCCTCCTTTAACGCAAAGTTCGATACTTTTATTTGATGAATATCATAACGTTTTAATACAAACTCTATCAAACAAACTGCCACTACAATCATATCTACCCGAAGCTCAATCATTCCAGCCAGTGCCATTCTTTCGGCATGATTAGCCGAAACTATTTTCAAGAATGAATCGTAAAATTCGGCAATGGGCAATTCAAAAGAAACCTGTTCTGTGGGTGGCAAATGCCCAAAGGTCTTCATGAAATATAAGTCAACGAGGGTTTCAAACGACCCTGCCGAGCCAATGACACAAATCGGAGCGTATTGATGCACAGCATTGGTCAATGGCAATAATTTTTCTTCTAAATATTGCTTCAATAATTGTACTGAACGCGGTGTGATAGGGTCTGAAAGGAAAAACTTATCCATCAATCTTTGTCCGCCTATTTCAAAACTCTGTTTCCAAAAAACCCTGTCATGATTACAAATAATAAATTCAACCGAACCACCGCCAATATCCATAATCAAGGAAGTTTCCTTCCCAATTTGAATCCCTAACTTTACTCCTTCATAAATCAAGGCGGCCTCTTCTTCTCCAGAAATCACATTGATGCTGATGCCAGTTTCTGTAAATATTTCTTTGCAAAACTCTTCTCCATTCCTAGCATTACGAACAGCGCTAGTAGCCGTAGCAAAAATATTTTCAGTTGTTACTTCTTCATGTGTTAGTTTTTCTTGAAAATACTTTAATGCTACGATGGCTCTTTCAATACCTTCTGGTGTAATGATACCTGATGAAATACCTCCTAAGCCAATTTTAGCAGCATAACTGTCTTCATGTATTTTTTGGTAAGAACTGCCTTCTTGGGCTACAATCAGTAGCTGAAAAGTATTTGTCCCTAAATCTATAAACGCTTTCTTTATCACTTTGTAATTGATTCTGATGATTTGGATTTACCTTTGTAACACAAATGTACATGAATGTTTTTATGTTAAAATTATTGTGATTCAAGAACCTAAAAATATCCTAATCACTGGCATTACTGGCTTGGTGGGTAGTTTTGTAGCTAAGCGATTCTTAGAAGCTGGCTATCAAGTAATTGGCTTAAAAAGAAGTACAAGCGACTTATCACTCATCAAAGAAATAGCTTCTAAAATCACTTGGAAAGATGGTGATATTTTGGATGTAATGTTTTTGGATGAATTAATGCGAGAAGTTGATTTGGTTGTACATGCGGCGGCTATTGTATCTTTTGCACCCAAAGACCGCGACATTATGTTTAAAACCAATATTGAAGGTACGGCCAATATTGTGAATAGTTGTATTACGCATGGTGTAGCAAAAATATGTTTCGTTAGTTCAGTAGCAGCTTTAGGCAGAAAAATACCCGTTGAAGCCAAGCATGAGTCTATCATCACGATTGATGAAAAAGCAACTTGGGAAGAAAGTCCGCTGAATTCTAATTATGCTAAATCTAAATACTTGGCTGAGATGGAAGTCTGGCGAGGTTTTTCGGAAGGTTTGGCATCAGTGATTGTAAATCCTTCACTGATTTTAGGAGAAGCCGACTGGGGTAAAAGTAGTACGCAATTATTCAAATATGCGCATGAAGAACACTCTTTCTATCCTAAAGGTACCCTAAATTACGTAGATATAGTAGATGTAACAGAGAGTATTTTTCAGTTGATGACTTCAGATATTTCTGGAGAAAGGTTTATTTTAAACAGTGGTTATGTTTCCTACAAAGATTTCTTTGAAAAAGTAGCCACATTACTCAATAAAAAGCCTCCTAGAAAGTTAATAAGTAAATTTTTAACTGCTATTATTTGGCGGGTAGAAGCAGTAAGAAGCTATTTTACAGGAAAGGCTCCGTTAATTACCAAAGAAACGGTTTTGACGTCAAGTCATCACTTTTATTATGCCAATGATAAAGTAAAAAATCAATTAGGTTTGAAATTCAATGACTTGGATGAAACCTTAAACCGTATTTGTTTTGTTTTAAAAGCTAAATACATAGATAATACTAAATAGTTGTTTAATTAATAGTGTAGTAACAATGCTAGAAAGTATCATAAAAATGTTTTATAAAAAGCTAAAATTATCCTAGGATACATGCTGGCTAAATATTGAAACTGAGATGAATGTTACTATTTCAATTTTGGTAAATTAAAAGTTTTTTTATTATCTTAGCAATAAAGAGAGTTTGGCATAACCTAAAACATTTATCAATAATGTTGATAAATATTTTTCCAGCCACTGATAAACATCACCTCACCCCCTGCAATCAAATGATGGAACAAGATTTTGAAGACCGCCAAGAAGAGACACTGCATTCAGTGAGGCGTTTTGAGTCTATGCTCAAACGTAGGGAGAATTCTTTCTTTGACCTTGATACTTACGAGCAAATCGTAGAGCATTATATGGAAGAAGGTAAGATAGAAGATGCCATGCAAGCCTGTGACATTGCCCTTGAACAATATCCATATTCCTTAGAATTGATGCTCTGTAAGGCAGAACTACTAGCCAACCAAGGCAAGCATGATGAGGCCTTGGAAGTAATAACGCAAGCTGAGATTTTCAATCCTTCGGATAGCGATACCATTTACCTGAAGAGTACTATTTATAACCTGAAAGGTGATTACCAAACTGCCATAGAACTCTTAACTGAGATTTTGGACATTGCCGAAGAGCGAGACGAAGTATATTTCCATATCGGCTTGGCTTATCAAAGCTGGGGTAAACATCATAATGCTGTAGCAGCTTTTAAGCAAGCTATTGAAGCCAACATCAAGAATGAAAATGCGCTATATGAACTAGCCAATAGTTTGGACGAGATTGGTAAATTAGAAGAATCGCTACCTTACTATCAGCAGTTTATTGATACAGACCCATTCTCTGAAAATGCTTGGTACAATATCGGAATCGCTTATTCTAAGCTTGCTAAGTTTGAAGAAGCAGCCGATGCTTATGAATATGCTATTGCAATCAATGACAAATTTTCATCTGCTTATTTCAATCTAGGAAATTCGTACATGAATTTGAGCAATTGGCAAAAAGCTGAAGAGAATTATCGTTATTGTCTGGAACATGAAGACATCAGTCCCGAAGTGTATTGTTGCTTAGGGGCTAGTATTGAACGTCAGGAACGATTTTCAGAAGCCATACACTATTACAAATATGCTATCCAGCTTGATGCTGAATGGGATGATGGGTATTTTGGTGTAGGCATTTGCTTGTGCGAAATGAAAAGATGGATAGAGGCTATTCATTTTATCAAAAAAGCATTGAGCCTTGATGACCAAAATGCTTATTACTGGTTAGCTTTGGCTGATGCTGAGACAAACTTAGGAAATATAACTTCTGGGATGGAAGCCTATCAAAAATCAGCTGAGTTAGAGCCTATTAATCCAGAAGCATGGATTAAATGGTCGGCATTGGTTCATGAACAAGGTGATTTTGATTTAGCGGCTGAACTAATGGTATCTGCTATTGATATTATGCCCGAAGAAGCCGAATTGTATTATAGAGCATCCATCTATTTAATTAAGGCAGGAAAATATCAAGAAGCCTTTAATTATTTAGAAACAGCTTTGGTACTTAGCTATGAAGGGCATGAATTAATGTTTGAATATTTCAAAAGTTTAGAAACGCAAAAAACAATATTCAGGATTATTGAGCAATACAAAAAATAAACAGCTAATCAACAAAAAAGCAGGCTTTCAATAGTTGAAAGCCTGCTTTTTTGTTGGAAAGTATCTGATACTATGCACAAAATTCGTCAAAAACCATTTCCAAATGTCCTGCAATCATTTCAGCTGAACGACCTTCGATGTGATGACGTTCTACAAAATGAACCAATTCGCCATCTTTAAACAATGCTACTGATGGAGAAGATGGAGGATAAGGTAAATGATACTCACGAACTTTTTGAGTTGCTTCTTGGTCAACACCTGCAAAAACAGTCACTAAATGTTCTGGTTTTTTAGCAGAGTTCCAAACAGCTTCTTTTACACCTGGACGAGCAGTACGAGCTGAACAACCACAAACCGAGTTGATAAACACCAACGTCGTTCCTTTTTCAGCCAATACTTGATCAACTTCTGTAGCTGATTTTAATTCTGTAAATCCTCCTTCTACGATGTCAGCACGCATTGGAGCTACTAAATGTTCTGGGTACATAATATAAAGTTTGAAAATTTGAAAAATAGTCAATTTGAAAATTGTCCTTCAAAGAAACACTTCAAATATGATTTTGTCTTGTAATAAAAAAATATACCTAATGATTAATAATCATTAGTGGGGCAATCTGATTCAAAACACAATTACATAAAACCGAGTTCCAATTTGGCCGACTCAGACATCATGTCTTGTGAATATGGGGGGTCAAAAGTTAATTCAACACTTACATCTGTTACCCCTTCAATCTCACGAATTTTCTGCTCGATTTCAACAGGAATCGCTTCAGCCGATGGGCATGAAGGTGATGTTAAAGTCATCAAAATATAAATGTTGTTTACTGGAAAAATTTTAATATCGTAAATCAATCCTAGTTCATATACATCCACAGGAATTTCTGGGTCATATACGCCCTTTAATGCTCTGATTACCTCTTCTTTTAAATCTACTTCCGACATGATTTCTATCAATGATTATGAATTTCTACTATTTATTTTCTGAAAAACTAAGCCTTCAATCCGTAGGCAATAGCATAATTTTTCATTTGCTTTACCATTGAAGCCAACCCATTTGAACGGGTTTGAGCTAAATGCGAAGTCATTCCAATTTTATCAATAAAATACAAATTAGCAGCAGTAATTTCTTCGGGGGTATGGCCAGATAATACTCTGATTAACATATTCACCAACCCTTTTACGATAATTGCTTCAGAATCTGCTTCAAACAATAATTTATTATCTTCAAGTTTAGCATTCAGCCAAACCCTACTTTGGCAACCCTTGATGATATTATCTTCTGTTTTTTGCTCTTCTGGCAAACCTTTTAACTTTTTACCCAAATCAATGATGTATTCGTATTTATCTGCCCAATCGTCAAAAAGTGCAAACTCATCAATGATTTCGTCTTGTGTTTCGTTGATAGTCATAAATTATTTTGAATAATTTGTAAATCAGCTAATCCTCGTTTACAAACTACAATAACATTTTCTTTACTCGATGAATACCTGCCACTAATCTATCAATCTCCTCTATCGTGTTATAAACGGCAAAAGAGGCTCTTGAAGTTCCAAGTAAATTAAATCTTTGCATCAAAGGTTGTGTACAGTGATGTCCCGTTCTTACGGCTATTCCTTGGTTATCAAGCAATACACCGATATCTTGGTGATGTATGCCATCAATCACAAAGCTCAATACAGATACTTTTTTCTTAGCTTGACCGATGATTCTCAATCCTTCAATCTCAGATAATTGCTCGGTTGCATAGCTCAACAGCATATCTTCATGTGCTGCGATGTTCTCTCTTCCAAGCGCATTTGCATATTCTAATGCTGTTTTTAACGCTACTACATCTGCAATATTAGGCGTACCAGCTTCAAACTTATAAGGCAATTCGTTATAAGTAGTTTTTTCGAAGGTAACATCCTTTATCATTTCACCACCACCCATGTATGGAGGCATAGCATTCAACAATTCTTTTTTGCCATACAAAGCACCCATACCAGTTGGCCCGTATAATTTATGCGCCGAAAACGCATAAAAATCAGCATCCAAATCCTGCACATCTATGTTAAAGTGTGAGGTAGCCTGAGCGCCATCAATTAATACTTTAGCACCATATTCGTGGGCTAAAGCAATAATTTCTTTTACAGGATTGATTGTTCCCAATGAATTAGACACGTGGTTTACCGCTACTAATTTTACTTTCTCTGAAAGTAAGTTTTCATAGGCTTCCATATCTAATTCACCTTGTTCTGTTACAGGAATTACTTTTAGTATTATTCCTTTTTCTTCACAAAGCATCTGCCAAGGCACAATATTGGAATGATGTTCCATGCCCGACACAATAATTTCATCGCCTTCTTTGATAAATTTCCTACCAAAAGTACTTGCTACCAAATTGATTCCTTGAGTAGTACCAGACGTAAAAATAATCTCTTCAGTAGAAGACGCACCCAAAAATTCACGAACGGCTTCTCTCGAAGCTTCAAAGTCACGCGTAGCTCTTTCTGCTAGTGTGTGAATCCCTCTGTGAATATTGGCATTATCAAAATTATAATAATGAGCAATGGCATCAATAACGGCTGTTGGCTTTTGCGTAGTAGCGGCGTTATCAAAATAAACCAATTTCTTCCCGTTGATTTCTTGTTCAAGAATAGGGAAATCAGCTCTTATTTTTTGTATATCTAAAATATCGGTCGTTATCATGGTTTCAATGGTGCTTTTTTTGCTTTAGCAAATCATCTTTCTAGCATTTTACATCAACAAGGTTGTCGTAAAATACTGCTCTACTGCGTATATTATCCCTGATAAATCTTATCAATAATCAATTCCTGTAAATACTCTTTAATCGCAGGAATTTGCATTTTATCAATCACTTCCTGAGCAAAAGCCAACATCAATAATGCTCTTGCTGAATCTTTTGAAATACCACGTGCTTGCATATAGAACAAAGCATCTTCGTTCAATTGACCAGTGGTAGTACCATGCGAACATTTTACATCATCAGCCCAGATTTCCAATTGTGGCTTAGTGTTCATCGAAGCATTTTCAGACATTAATACGTTTTTACAAGATTGAAAAGCGTTTGTTTTCTGTGCATCTTCACGAACAAATATTTTACCGTTGAAAACGCCCACTGAATTGTCTTTTAAAATACCTTTATACAATTCGTGCGATTCTGAATTTGGCTTAGCGTGGTCTACAACAGTATGATTATCAATATGCTGTTTTTTGTTTGGAATGTATAAGCCAAACATATTTGCTTCAGCGTATTCACCATCAATTTTAATATTCAAGTTATTACGTACAAAACCACCATTGGCAGTTACTGTATTGGCCGTAAAAACTGATTTACCAGCTTGAAGTACCGATGTAGTACCGATGTGATAAGCTTTATCAGATTCGTTCTGAACTTTGTAATAATGAACGTTTGCTTCTTCTTCTACCACAAATTCAGTTACAGCATTTGTAAACGAAGAATTATCACCTAATGAACGATAAGCTTCTGCAATTTGTACTTGTGAACGTTTGCCTACAACAATCAAATTTCTTGGTTGCGATGCCACATTTACATTACGGGCATCAGCGATGAATCTTAAAATGACAGGTTGTTCTACTATTTTATTAGCAGGAACATGCACAAAAATTCCGTTGTGAGCAAAAGCAGTATTCAATGCCGTGAAAGCATTGCTTGCTGAATCAGAATATTTATTAAAATACTGTTCTACTAATGCAGGCTCTTGTTTAACAGCTTCTGCAAAAGTTAAAATTTGTAATTCTGAACTTGGACTTACAATTGACGAAAGTTCGGCATTGTAAACACCATTTACAAAGTAAAGTATATTACCTTCAAGATTAGGAATAGAAGAATCCGCTACATCTTGCGCTGAAAAATCAGAAGGAGCATTGAATTCAAATGCTTGATTAATCAAGTTTTTGACATTAGAATACTTCCATTCTTCGTGTTTTATCGTCGGAAAACCCAAGGTTTCAAACGTTTTCAAGGCTTCTTGACGAACCTGATGAACAGGAGATTTTGCTTCTCCGTTCATGCGTCCTTCAATGGCTTGAAAGTCTGAAATCAATTGAGCCTTTAATGAATCTTTATTATCCATGTTAATAATTGATATTGATGCAGTATCAGTTGCCCAATACGCAATAAAAATCTCTACTCAATTAAGCGATTGTTTCACCCAATTCTTCAGCATCTACTTCTGCCTTAATCCAGTCGTAACCTCTTTCTTCTAGTTCTAAAGCTAATTCTTTAGTGCCAGACTTCACGATACGTCCTTTGTATAATACGTGAACAAAATCAGGAACGATATAATCTAACAAACGCTGATAGTGAGTAACTACGATAACAGCATTGTCTGGAGATTTCAATTTGTTTACTCCTTCTGCTACGATACGAAGTGCATCAATATCAAGTCCTGAATCTGTTTCATCCAAAATGGCTAATTTAGGTTCAAGTACCGCCATTTGGAAAATTTCATTTTTCTTTTTCTCACCACCAGAAAAACCTTCGTTCAAAGCACGGTTCAACAAAGATTGGTCAATATTTACATAAGCCATTTTCTGTTTGAACATCTTTAAAAACTGTACGGCATCCATTGGTTCTTCACCACGATATTTACGAATTTCGTTAACAGCCGTTTTCAAAAAGTTGGTTGTTGAAACCCCAGGAATTTCAACTGGATATTGGAAAGCCAAGAAAACACCTTCTGCTGCACGTTCTTCAGCTGCTAATTCTAATAAATCTGTTCCGTTAAAATCTACGCTTCCAGCAGTTACTTCGTAATCTTCGCGTCCTGCTAATACTGAAGCTAAAGTACTTTTACCAGAACCGTTTGGTCCCATGATTGCGTGTACTTCTCCCGCTTTAACTTCAAGATTAATTCCTCTGAGGATTTGCTTCTCCCCAATTTTCGCCTGTAAATTGTCTATTTTGAGCATTTTATCTATTAATTTCTAAACCTTGATTGATGGGATACAATTGTTTAGTTAGTTGAATAATTCCTAAATGGAGAAATCAAACACAATTTTCCCAATCACGATACAAAATTAAATATTGTATTTTTTAAATACTACACTTTATTTAGAACAACTCTAAGTAATTGAAAAAAGTTTGGTTAATACTATATTTTTAGCCTCTTATTAAGAATAAAATCTCAAGATGAACTTTAAAATCAAGATGAAGGCTTCAAAACCCATATTATTTTCTAAAAAAATTATTGATTAAAAACAGGGTTTAAATTCAATACGGTATGTTTTCAAAATTACCTTTCAAAACAGGCTTGACATTGCTGAAAAATTATAAGTACTTGCGAGAAATCAGATTTTATTAATCATTTTTTTATGGAAAATCTCATCCAAGTTTCTTCTGAAGTAGGCACACTTAGGCGATTGCTCATTCATAGTCCAGACAGCGGTTTAGGGAAAGTCGTGCCTTCAAAAGCACAAGACTGGCTTTTTGAAGACATTGTGCATTTAGATACGATGCGTCGTCAGGAATATGATTTTTATGTAAAAACCCTACTCTATTTTCTTGACCCTGATAAAATTAAAGGAAAGTTAGCTACTATTGATGCAGATAAAGACCGTAATTTCTTCAAACCCGACCATCCTGATTATTTCAATTCAGATAAAGTAATAGAACTTCAAAAATTATTATCTGATATTTTAGAGGATGACTTAGTAAGGATGAAACTGGTAGCGGCGGCCTGTGCGATAGAGAAAGAATGGTATAGTACGCATGATGAGCTTTACAACCTCCCTCCTATCGAATTAGCGAAAACTTTGATTTCGGGTAGTACGCCATCTGGAGAAATGCTTTTCCCACCTATTCCTAATTTTATTTTTACACGCGATATTGGCATTACCATCAACAATCATATTTTACTGAATCGTCCCAAAAAACAAGCGCGTACCCGCGAGGCCTTACTGGTTCAGTATATCTTTTTCAATCATCCTATTTTTGAGACTGTTCGTAAAAATCTGATAGAAATACCCGATAACGAAACGCTTTTCTTGTTACCTGAATATGAAGCCAACGAAGCACAAACGACGTTGGAAGGTGGCGATGTAATGATGGTCGCAAAAAACCATTTATTGATTGGTATTTCTGAAAGAACGACTGTAAATGCAGCCAAACAAGTCATTAAAATTCTGTTTGAAAAGAAAATAGTCGATAAAATCACATTAGTAAAAATCCCGAACAAACGTGATTATATGCACATTGATACGGTTTTTACGCAAGTAAAACGCAATATGTGGGTATTGTTGGGTTCGTTGGCAAAACCACAATTACAAGCAGAAGATGAGGTGTTGATTAAAGCAGGCTTGTTACCTTCCAAGAAAGCAGAACAAGTACATATTGTTCAGTTCCGTCGTGGAGAGGCACATGAACCTCGTGAAATAGCTAGTTTAGAAGAATTACTCACCGAAATTTCTATTTACGACCTTGGCGTTCAACCATTAGATGTGAAATTTATCTATTCTGGTAATAATGAATTTCCTTTTGGTGCCCGAGAACAATGGACAGACTCTTGTAATTTACTCGCGGTGAAAGAAGGGGTGGTCATTGGTTATGACAGGAATGATAAAACCCTTGAGGCTTTCAGAGAAATGGGGTTTGAAACCATCAAAATGGAGGATTTATTAAATGATTTTGAATCAGGTAAGCGTTTGCCTGAAACGGTTCAAAATACCTTTATTATGCTTCCGTCAGCCGAGTTATCTAGAGCAAGGGGTGGCTCACATTGTATGTCGATGCCCATTTTAAGAAGTGAACTATCATCGTAAATTTATTAAGCCATGCAAAATCAGACTACCGCTCATATTTTAATGATTCGTCCTGTTCGTTTTGGTTTTAATGAACAAACTGCCACATCCAATGCTTTTCAAAACCAAGCTTTTGGCAAAGAAACGCAAGCAACTTCACAAGCAATTGCCCTGAAAGAATTTGACGAAATGGTGGCACAGCTCCGAAAAGCTGGTGTAGATATTATCGTTGTGGAGGATACATCAACCCCACATACGCCTGATTCAATTTTCCCTAATAATTGGATTTCATTTCATAGCGACGGTACGGTTATTTTGTATCCCATGCAGGCTGAAAACAGACGTTTAGAACGCAGAGAGGATATTATCGATAGCCTTCAAGAGAAATTTTATGTAAACAAAAGAATCGATTTATCTTCTTTTGAAGAGGATGATAAATTCTTGGAAGGAACAGGTTCAATGGTACTCGACCGCAAGAATAAGATTGCTTATGCCTGTATTTCGCCGAGAACTAATCAGGATGTATTGTCAGAATTTAGTGCTAAAACGAATTATAAAATAGTGTCCTTTGAGGCTGTAGATGGCAATGGAAAGCAAATTTATCATACCAATGTATTGATGTGTGTAGGCGATATGTTTTCGGTGGTGTGTTTAGATGCTGTCAAAAATTTAGATGAGCGACTTACTTTACGAAATGCCTTGGAGCAACACGGTAAAAGAATGATAGAAATATCGTTGGAACAGATGAACAACTTCGCTGGTAATATGTTGGAAATAAGGAGCGTACAAGGTGATAAAATCTTAGTAATGTCTGACGCAGCTTATTATTCATTAACGCCTAAGCAAATTGCTACACTCGAAGATTACACCACCATTCACCATTTTGACTTATCGATGATAGAAGGGAATGGCGGAGGGTCTGCTCGTTGTATGATGGCAGAAGTACATTTGCCTTTGAAATAAATTGTATTTTATCTAAATATTGGATTCAATACAGCATGCTTTCTATGAACTTTCCGATTAACTTTGCCGTTATAAAGATTAAAATAGGATATAATTTTCATAAAGATATGGTAACCATCACAGAAATAGCAGCCAACAAAATCATAGAATTGCGTCAGAAAGAAGGACTTACGAGCGACTTTAACGTTAGAGTTGCTGTGGAAGGCGGAGGGTGTTCTGGATTAATGTATAATCTTGATTTTGCATCTCAACCGCAAACAACTGATATGGTGTTTGAAGACAAAGGTGTAAAAATCATGGTTGATAAAAAATCAATTTTATACTTAGCAGGTACAGAACTTGACTTTTCAGACGGCTTGAACGGTAAAGGTTTTCAATTCAAAAACCCGAATGCTACCCGTACTTGTGGATGTGGCGAAAGTTTTTCAGTATAATTCTTGTTTAGACTTTTATAACAGAGTGTCATTTAAGGAAAACTTAGGTGACACTTTTTTGTTGGGCATCATATTTGCTTTTATTAAAACATCAATTCATTTTCTGGAAATAATCTAACATTTTCACGAAAATTCATAATTTTGCCTTGCATTTAAAAATTTGTTTATGATTTACTCAAGAATCGTAGGTATCGGACATTACGTACCTGAAAATATTATCAGCAATCAATATTTAGAAACTTTAATGGATACCTCCGACGCTTGGATTACCGAACGCACTGGCATTAAAGAACGTAGATATTTTACAGCTGGCAAAGATACCAATGCTTCAATGGCCACTGAAGCGGCCAAAATAGCCATAGAACGGGCTGGAATTACGCCAGAAGAGATTGATTTTATCGTGTATGCTACCATCACGCCCGATTATTATTTCCCAGGCCCAGGGTTTGTGATGCAAAGAGAATTAGGGATACAAAGTGTGGGAGTGCTGGACATCCGCGACCAATGTTCTGGTTTTATTTATGCCTTATCGACTGCTGATCAATTCATTCGTTCAGGAATGTATAAAAATATCTTGGTGATTGGTGCTGAGGTGCAATCTACTTTCTTGAACCCAACTAATGAAGGCAGAGGAGTTGCTGTAATTTTTGGTGATGGAGCGGGTGCGGTAGTATTACAAGCCACAGAGGATGAAAACCATAGAATACTTTCAACGCATTTGCACGCAGATGGCAGATATGCGGAGGATTTATATGTAAAAGAACCAAGCAGTAGTAGCAGTGGTGGCAGATTTTTTGACAATCTAGTGAATGACAAAAACTCAGGTGATGTTATCATGAACGGCAATGCTGTTTTCAAGCACGCCATTGTGCGTTTTCCAGAAGTAATTCGTGAGACCTTAGATAAAAACGGACTTCAACCAAACGAGATAGATTTATTAGTACCGCATCAAGCTAATTTAAGAATTTCAGAATATGTTCGCCAACAGATGGGTCTTTCGGAAGATAAAGTAATGAACAATATCCAAAAATATGGCAATACTACGGCAGCTTCTATTCCAATAGCCCTTTGTGAGGCATGGGAAACTGGGCGGGTAAAGGATGGAGACTTAATTTGTCTGGCTGCCTTTGGTAGTGGCTTTACTTGGGGTTCAGCTTTAATCAGATGGTAATAAACATGAGTGATCCCAAATTTTCTGATAAAATAGTGAATTTTGGAGGCTTTATAAGTATTATTGTCTTGTCCTTACTTTTCTTTTCTTGATAAAAGAAAAGTAACAAAAGAAAATCAAGAATTCCTAAACTCGCTCCGCTCAAACAGTAGGAATTCGTTGCCTATCAATCATAAAAAAGCGGTCGAAAAATTAATTTCGACCGCTTTTTTATGATTTTAAAATTCGGAATGACTCATGTTTATGCTTATTTCTTTTCGAATTCTCTGTGATTTGCCATTTTGAATAAATCCTCTTTAGATAAAGATTTGAAATATTCATAGGTAATCTTCAAGCCTTCTGAACGACTCACTTTTGGTTCCCAACCTAAGATAGCCTTTGCTTTTGTAATATCTGGTTTACGTTGCTTAGGGTCATCAGTTGGCAATGGTAAAGAGATTAATTTCTGTTCAGTACCTGTCAATTTGATGATTTCTTCACCAAATTCTTTGATAGTGATTTCATCTGGATTACCAATGTTTACTGGCTGTGCATAACTGCTTAGCAACAAACGGTAAATTCCTTCTACTAAATCATCTACGTAACAGAATGCTCTAGTTTGCGAACCATCTCCAAACATTGTCAAATCTTCTCCTCTTAAAGCTTGTCCAATGAATGCAGGCAATACACGTCCATCATTCAGACGCATTCTTGGTCCATAAGTATTGAATATACGTACAATTCTGGTTTCTAAACCATGAAAAGTATGGTATGCCATCGTCATTGCTTCTTGGAAACGCTTAGCTTCGTCATAAACACCACGAGGGCCTACTGGATTCACATTTCCCCAGTATTCTTCTGGTTGTGGGTGAACTGTAGGGTCGCCGTATACTTCCGAAGTAGAAGCAATCAAGACTCTTGCATTCTTTACTCTGGCTAATCCTAAGCAATTATGAATACCCAATGAACCAACTTTTAATGTTTGGATAGGGATTTTCAAATAGTCAATCGGAGAGGCTGGAGAAGCAAAGTGAAGGATATAATCTAATTCACCCGGAACATGGATAAATTTAGAAACATCATGGTGATAAAATTCAAAATTCGGCAATTTGAACAAGTGTTCGATATTCTTCAAATCACCTGTAATCAAATTATCCATGGCTATTACATGGAATCCTTCTTTGATAAATCTATCACAAAGGTGTGAACCCAAAAACCCTGCTCCACCTGTTATTAATACTCGTTTCATATTTTTATATAGTTAGTGATTTGTGAATTAGTGATTGAGTGATTTTATACAAAGCATTAATTTTCTAAAAAATCACTCAATCACAACTCACTCAATCACAATTATTTTACTGTATCTCTACCAATTGAATAGTAAGTATATCCTAATTCTTTCATCTGGTCTAATTCATACAAATTACGACCATCGAAGATTACTTTATCCTTCAACAACACTTCCATTATTTCAAATTCTGGCGTACGGAACTGCGGCCATTCTGTCATAATCAATAACGCATCTACATCTTTGATAGCTTCATAAGGACCTTTGGTGTAAGTAATCGTATCACCAATTACTCCCTTCACATTCTCCATCGCTTCTGGGTCAAAAGCTTTGATGATGGCTCCTTCTGCTAGCAATTCTTTGATATTATACAACGCTGGTGCTTCACGAATATCATCAGTATATGGTTTAAAGGCTAAGCCCCACATCCCAAATACTTTTCCTTTCAAATCTCCACCAAAATGTGCTTTGATATGCGGTATCAATCTTGTCTTTTGGTCTTCATTTACGGTCATTACGGCTTTTAAGATTTGGAAGTCATAGCCCGAGTCTTTTGAAGTTTTCTCTAAAGCCTGAACATCTTTAGGAAAACAGCTTCCGCCATAACCAATTCCTGCGAATAAGAAACGCTTACCAATTCTTGAATCCGTACCGATTCCTCTACGAATATCATCTACGTTTGCTCCTACCATTTCGCATAGGTTAGCAATTTCATTCATAAACGTAATCTTAGTTGCCAAGAATGCATTCGCAGCATATTTGGTCATTTCCGCTGAACGTTCGTCCATGAAAATAACAGGGTTACCTTGGCGTACTAACGGAGCATATAATTTTGTCATTACTGCTTTAGCCTTTTCTGAACTCGTACCGATTACTACACGGTCAGGCTTCATAAAGTCTTCTACAGCAACACCTTCACGTAAGAATTCTGGATTTGACACTACATCAAACAAATCTGCTGAAGCATTTTTAGCAATAGCAGCATGTACTTTCTCTGCTGTTCCTACAGGTACTGTACTTTTATCAATTACAACTACGTATTGGTCTAAAATCGGACCTAAATCATTAGCAACTTTTAAAATGTACTTTAAATCGGCAGAACCATCTTCACCTGGAGGTGTTGGTAATGCTAAGAAAATCACTTTGGCATCTTTGATTCCTTCGGCTAAATCAGTCGTGAATTTCAAACGACCTTCTGCTGTATTCCTATTAAACAAAACATCAAGACCTGGCTCATAAATAGGAATGATACCATTTTTCATCTTTTCAATTTTCTTTGCATCTATGTCTACGCAAACAACCTGATTTCCTGTCTCTGCAAAACAAGTGCCTGTTACTAAGCCTACATATCCAGTTCCGACTACTGCTATCTTCATACGTTTTTGTATTTTTTATTTAGATTGGTAATTTAGTTTATTTTCATCAAATTCTACAAACTAAACTAACTAAAAGTGTGCCATTTTTGTTCAAAAACATTTTTTATTGTTTTACACCCAAAATTACACCTCCAACACTGCCATTAGGTTCAAGAATGCTTAGTATATCTGCTACGGTTGGTGCAATATCAGAAATATTGGTTCTTGTAGTGGTTTCTCCAGCCTTTACACCCCAGCCAAAAAACAATAATGGTACGTGTGTATCGTATCGATAAGGGGTGCCGTGTGTCGTGCCTGTTTTATAGCCACTAAACCAACTTGGGTTTAACACGACTGAAATATCACCACTACGTTTGGTATTGTAGCCATTCTTAATGAATTTCAGCTGATAGTCTGGCAATGTGCTATTCCCGATGTTATGGAAGTCAACAACATCAGCTACTTCATCATGCTTCAACAAAGTTTCTCTTACTACTTCATATACTTGTGAAAATGATAATTTCTTTTCGCTTAATAAAGCATGATTCAAATATAATTGAGAATTGTCCTCTGCTTTTATAAAATCGCCTTCGCCAAAAGCCACTTTCAATGCCGCTTTTATTTCAGTTGTTGCTTTTGAACGCTCATATATCCCCGCAGGTAATTTATTGGCTTGCCAAAACCCCGGAATATCTGCTACACCATGATCTGCACTTAAAAATACTAAATAATTGTTCTTACCAAGTGTTTTATCTAAAGTCGTTAAGATTTCAGCAATATCCTTGTCTAATCTCAAATAAGTATCTTCTGCTTCTATCGAATTGGGTCCGAATGAATGCCCTACGTAATCTGTTGACGAAAAACTAACTGTTAAGAAGTCGGTTTTAGCACCTTTCCCTAGGTTTTCGTTTGCTAACGCTGCCAAAGCAAAATCTTTCGTCAGGGTATTTCCAAAAGGCGTTGTTCTAAGCACTTCTAATAGATTTACACCTGCTCTACCTACTAATTCATGTGGGAAAACTGGACTAGTTTCACCAGCCAATTTACTTTCAAAAGGCTGATTATCGATTGAACTCTCTGTATATTGCTCAATTGGCAAAAGTGTTTTCCAGCCCTCAGCCATGTATTTTAATGGCATTTTTTTAGCATTAAAATCTTTCGCCCATTGTGGTAAATCATTCATATAGAAGGTAGATGTAATCCATGAACCGTCTTTAGAATCAAACCAATAAGCAGCATTGGCTGTATGTCCAGCTGGTAAGATTGCCCCTCTGTCTTTCAATGAAACACCTATCGTTTTTGATTGATATGCATTGGCAATTTTTAATTGGTCGGTAATGGTTGAAACTAATAAGTTTTTCGGAGACATCAATCCTGCTTTAGAGTCCGCTCCTACTGTTTTTACCGTTGAGTCCTCCACGCAATATACTGTACGATTATATTTTTGGTCATACCATTCATTCCCTACGATACCATCAACTGCTGGAACAGAACCTGTAAAAATAGCTGCATGACCTGCCGCTGTAACGGTCGGAGCATAGTCGTAATGGTTGTTTCGACAGTTAAACCCTTCATTCATTAATCTTTTGAAACCACCCGCAGAATATTTATCATAATAGCGATATAAATAGTCATAACGCATCTGGTCTACTACAATACCTACTACTAATTTGGGTTTTGCTAAAGTTGCTGACGTTGTTTGAGTTTTTGGTTTCTGAGCAAAAGAAGCTGTCAGAGCGAAGAAAAGTACAATGGACAAGATATTTTTTGATGCCATGATGAAGGTTTTTTTCACAAAGGTAGTGATGTGAATGATGAATGAAATTATAGAAACATGAAATTTTAGACAAATAAGGGTAAATCTTTTAGAAACTCAAGATTCATATTTTCCCAATCTGTTTTACAACAATGATACACCATTCCGTTAGTAATTGTTAAAAACTCTGCTTTTAATACTTGGTTATACTGCGCTACCTGACTAAAAACTTGTTGACTAAGCGGAATATAGGGCGCTTTGCACTCGATAATCATCTTTAATTTACCGTCTCTTCCAAACACTTGGATATCTGTTCGTTTGAGTAGCGTATTATATTTTAAAGAACTTTCTAATTTGATTAAACTTTTAGGATACTGATAATGGTTGATTAAGAAATGAACGAAGTGCTGGCGAACCCATTCTTCGGGTGTTAGCATAATATATTTGCGTCTGAGGATATCATATATATAGATTTTTTCATCAACTTTCCTTAATTTGTAATCGTATGATGGGATGTTTAGATTTTCCAAGACTGTTGACTGATTTTTTATTTAAAAAAAATAAGGATAATGCAATGCTACAAATAAATTGACTAACCGCTCATTTTTAATCACAAATTAAAACCAAATTTATGAAAACAAAACAAGAAATAGTAGAAAATTGGCTTCCTCGGTATACAGGAATGAAACTGAATGAATTTGGTCAGTATATTTTATTGACTAATTTCAGTAATTATGTAACGATGTTTTCGGAACAATTTTCTGTGGAAATCAGAGGGAAAGATAGACCAATGTTAACTGCTACTGCTAATAACATTACAATTATCAATTTTGGAATGGGTTCACCGATGGCGGCTACCGTGATGGATTTACTTTCAGCCATTGAGCCTAAAGCCGTTTTGTTTTTAGGGAAATGCGGAGGTTTAAAGAAAAACCTTGGCTTGGGAGATTTAATTTTGCCTATCGCTGCTGTACGCGGAGAGGGAACATCTGACGAATATATGCCTAAAGAAGTGCCCGCTTTGCCATCTTTCCGTTTGCAACGTTCAGTTTCATCGATGATTAAAAAACATGAACTAGATTACTGGACAGGCTTGGTATATACTACCAACAGGCGCGTATGGGAACACGATGAAGCTTTTAAACAGTACCTGACTGATATTCGTGCTATGGCAATTGATATGGAAACCGCTACTATTTTTACGGCTGGTTTTGCCAACAAAATTCCTCATGGAGCATTATTATTAGTTTCGGACAATCCAATGACACCCGAAGGTGTAAAAACGGAAGAAAGTGATAAAAAAGTAACTACCAATTTTGTAGAAAAACACTTACAAATTGGCATAGATTCTTTGGTAGAATTAGCAGTCTCTGGTGAATCAGTAAAACATTTAAGGTTTGAGTAAAGGTTTGAGTTTTTGCTGTTGATACAGAAAAATTACCTCCACAAGCGTTTAAAACGCTTGCGGAGATTCTTGACTCAAATCCCCTAAATTTGACAGCCTACTTAATATGCTTTTATTGTGGTTGATTAAGCATTCCACTCATTAATCATTACTAATTTCTTTCCTCTAGTTTCATTCCTCTCCATCATTTCATGTCCTTTTTGAACAGTTTCTACACTCAAATTACCTATGATATTAATATCTATGGGTGAAATAATTTTATCGGTTATTTTATTAAATATTTCCTTTAGTGCATTGCCATAAAATACCGTATCATCGCTATTTCCTGTTAAACTATACGCAAAGTTAGCAACATTAATGATAGTGGTGGCTTTGTCAAATAATGTTTCTCTAGCTTGTTCAGTAGCCAAAAATGTCACATCAACGTATACACCATGAACTTTCAAAAGGTTGGCACATACTTCCGACATTTTGCCTCCTACTAAATCGATGCAATACTCAAATTTACCATTAACGCCCTTTGATTGTATTTTTTTTAAAAAATCTGGCTCATGATAATTGATAATATTATCAGGGTTCAGTCCCAATGAGATTAATTGGTTTTTACTATCTTCATTTCCTGCGGTTGTAATCAATTCATTATTCCCATTTGCTAAAAGAAGTTTTATCAATAGCGTACCTACTCCACCCGCACCGCCACTGATAAACACAGGTTTTTCTTTGGGAATATTTGCTCGCTGAAAACATTGCAGGGCTGTCATACTTATCATTGGCAGGGCAGTTGCTTGAGCAAATGACAATAAGATTGGAGTTTTAGCAACCAACTGTTGAGGAATACTGATAAACTCGGCATAAGTACCATTTGAGGCTAAACTTCCAACATAAGCAGTTACACTATCCCCAATGGCAAATCCAGTGACTTGCTCGCCTATTTGGCTAACAATTCCTGATAATTCACGTCCTAGAATGGCAGATTTCAGCAATTTACTTTCTGTTGCTCCTTGACGCATCTGATAATCAATTGGATTAAACGCTGTAGCCTTAATCTTTACCAAGATATCATTTGAAGTAACTATTGGGGTATCAACCTCGGACAATTCAAAATTATCAATACTTCCAAAACCTTTTAAAACGATTGCTTTCATCATCCAAAGTCAATATTTTCAATGTAATTTAATAATAGATAGTAGTTAAACGGCAATCTTAATTTTGGCGTTCCATGATGATAAAATCCTCAATACATTTTTAAATCAAAAAAGCAACAGAATTAGTTTCTCGGTCGCTTTTTTATGATATTAAAGTTCGGTCAGCACGCAAAAGTTTATTCAATACGCTCGCAGTGATGCCCCATATTGCTTAATATCTCTATGATACTGGTTGAACAAAAACTATGTCCTTGAATTCTTAAAATCTTGTCGCAATCGTCAAGGTCAAAATTAATTTTCAGATGAGGAAATGATATATTCAATAAGTTTAATATCTCCTCTGATGCTCGCTGATTGCTCACACTGGTTTTGAATATTTCTATTGAAATGTAGGTCATCCTTAATAAAAGTTTATTAATCAATTTGGTTTAGCCACGCTTTTATGACTGTTTTCAAAGCGTTTTCTTTCTTTTTTACTTCTTCAATCGTTGTGAATTTAGCAATTTTTCTAGTATCAGCAAACTTTCCTTCCAGTAATGCTGATGAATCATTAATCGTTGAACCCGTCGGAAATACTAATAATACACTATCATTTTTATGCAGATTAAACACCACGATATCTCTTTTATATTCCTTAGGGTCAAACGGTTGCATCTTTCCCGAATAATAAAAGCTTGGTGAGTTCCATTTTATTTGTTCAGCAATTTCCTTGTCGGTCGACAAAACGATTGTTCTTAATAGTTGAACTACTTCTTTCAAAGGATGTTCAAGTGCCTCAAAATATGCTATTACTAGTTCAGCCTCTGAAAGCTTTGGTCTTTTTGCCATCGTCTTACTTAAAGTTTAGCCCTTGTTGATAGAAGCATTCCGTATCGATTATGCCTGCTATTACAACCCTGTAGACTCATTTCTTCGTTACTTTTTCCAGATTTTCTTTTACCCTGAATTGAACAATTTTAGTAATCAAATCATTGGGCAAAGGTTGGTCAAGGGGAAACTGCACTGCTCCTTTTGAGCTTTTATAACCTGCAATTTCTTCTTGAAAATTGCTAATGCCCGAAGATGCCGGATAAAACCCTATGTGATTTTTATAGCCTGCAAAATGCACTACATTCCCTTTCAAATAAAAAGTAGGCATGGCATAACTAATTTTTTCTGTAGCTTCAGGAGCAGCCATGCTGATTGTTTGGCGGATTTCCCTTAAAAGTGCTTGGGTTTCTTCAGGGAAATCCGCAATGTATTCATCAATGTTGTTTACGGCTTTCATGGATGTTTTATTTACTTTCAAGAATCCTTTTTAAGTTACCAAGACTTATGTCAATATCTTTCTCGAGGTTCTTTTCTATACCTATTAATAAAAAAATATTCATAGGATATTTCATTTCGCTACTCGCTCCCCATGTTACTTTTGTTTCATTGGCATCTATCGCCTCAGTAACGAAGGGAGTATTAGCAATTGCTTCAAATGGCTTTTTAAAGCGTACTTCTAAATCCAACCTTTGGTTTTCCTCAATACTCGTTATTTCCTGTTCACCCATTCCCGCTTTTTTGTTCCCTTCCCAAGCATAGATAAAACCAACGGTTCCATCAATTCCAGTAAAGGTTTTTTTCATATTAGGGTCTGTCATTACCCATTTACTGAAAAAGTCTTGGTTTTTGATATGCCTCAAGTAATAAAATACTTCGTCGATGGGTCTATTAATAACAATGGTTCTACTTATTGCATAACCCTTTTTAGTAAATAAGCCGATAATCAACAATAAAGCGATGAAGCCAAAAATGATATACAGAATAATAAACAATATGCTCATGGGGCTATAGGTTAAAGTTGTGGACTTTGTAATTTATGGTAGCTGAAATACGACACAAGCAATATTACCATTACAACTACTGGCATCAAAAGCATACCACTAACGCCATCAACAGCCCATAAGCTAATAGCAGCAAAAATAATATCGAACACAAAACCTGCATAAGCCCATTCTTTAAGTGTTTTAGGAACCTGAGGAATTATTAATATCAATGAACCTATTATTTTAAAGATATTCAAGGCCACTCCGAAATATTGCGGGTACCCTAAATGCTTTATGCCTTCTTTTGCCATTTCAGTGTGGCCAGTCAAAGCAGGCATCACGCCAAAAAACAAGAATATTAGTGCTGTACTAATCCAAAAGGTAATTTTTGTGCTTTTCATAATGTTAGTATGTTTAATTGTTAGTTCTTTTTGTAATGTAGTAACCATTGGTTACCAAACTTATCTGTTAAATCACCAAATAATGTACCCCAAAAACTTTGGGCGATGGGGTAAGTTTGTGCACCTCCTCGAGAGAGCTTTTGATAACATTCCTTCATTTCTGTTTCACTATCACAATGCAACATTAATGACACGGCATTGCCTTTTTTTAATCCTTCTTCCCCCAACATATCAGACCCCATAATGACCAACCCATTTCTTGTAAGGGTACCATGTAGAATACAAGCCTTCATACGGTCGGGCATTTTTTCAGCATTAGGGTGCTCACCTAATGTTTGAAAAAAAAGTTCTCCACCCAAACAGCGCTGATAAAAAGTCATGGCTTCCCTACAATTACCGTTAAAACTTAAATAAACACTAATCGTTGACATTTAAGATACTTCATTTAAAAAATGGAAGTTGTGCTAATATAATAACAAACAGCCCAAAACACAACATAATCAACTACATATCAAGCATTTAATAATACATCAATATCAAGTTTTCGCATTTTGAACACTTCTTGCATTACTCTTTGTCCTTTTTCGGGGTCACTCATCAATTTCCCAATCATTGAAGGAACTACTTGCCACGACACCCCGAACTGGTCTTTCAACCAACCACACATGCTTTCTTCTCCTCCTTTGGTAAGGTTGTTCCAATAGTAATCAATTTCACTTTGTGTATCACAGTTAATCACCAAGGACACTCCTTCATTAAAGGTATATTGATGATCGCCCGGTCCATCCATCGCAATCATTGGACTTTTTCCGAGAGTAAACTCCGAATACAATACTTTCCCTGCATTAGCATCTTGCTCTCCATAAGGCAAAAGTAGGTCTATCGTCCCCCCTTCAAAAACTGAAGTATAAAACTTAATGGCCTCCTCGGCTTTACCAAACTGTTTATTAGTAAATAAAAACGATGGTCTTATTGTCTGCTCAGTTTGTCCTCCATTTCCCATACTCACTTGCCATGTTACACCAAATTTGTCTTGCAACCAACCATATCGTTGACTCCAAGGATAAGTATCAATAGGCATCAGTGCTTTGCCTCCTTCTATCAATTTACTCCATACTTCATCTACTTCTTCAATAGTCGTACAAGTCACAAAAAATGAAATAGAGGGGTTAATCTTAAACATTGGTCCACCGTTTAGACCCATGAATTTTGTTCCATCCAACTCAAAAGTCACCACCATCGGATTTTCAGCCGTGATTTTGCTACTTTTAAAAATTGAACTATAAAAAGTTGCGGCAGCTTTAGCTTGTCCGTCAAACCATAAGCATGAAATAAGAGCGTCAGTGTACATTATAATGCTGTTTAGTTTTGTTCAACATATTTTTTAAAGTTATCAAGAATCGCTTGCCATCCGCCTTTTTGCATTTCTACAGGATTTTGATTTTCAGGGTCAAACGTTTCTGTTACTTTTACTCCTTCTGCCGTTTCTTCAAATTGTACACTTACTTCTCTACCATCTCCCAAAGCATATTCTACGGTTTCTAAGTCTTTTATTTTTGTATAAATCCATTCAAAATCAAACGAAAAGCTACCATCTTTTGCAGCCATTACGGTTTTGCTTTTGCCACCTTCTCTAAAATCACTTTCAGCAGCTGGTGCATGCCAATCGTCTGAAGCAAAACACCAATTGATTACATGCTTAGGGTCATTAAATGCTACCCACACTTTTTCTAATGGAGCATTTACGGTAACTTCTACGGTGATTTTTGCTTTTGTTGCACTTTCCATGTTACGAGGTTTTTATGTGAAATATTTATGATACAAATGTGCAAAAGCTTTTTCTAAATTAACTATACAAAAACGACAAATGAAGGGTAATTTACGACAAACTATTTTTCTATATTTGTGTTATGAAAAAAGTCGCCATTTTAGTTCCTGATCATGCCGCTATTCATGTAATAGCTATTTCACGCTTTATGTTTGAAACTGTAAATCAGTTTCTTATCAGTTCGGGCAAAGACAAACTGTTTGACGTTAAGCTGGTAGGTCAACGCAAACAAATGAAATTAATTGATGGGCCTTTTATGGTTGACCCTGACTTGCTCATGAAAGATGTCAGTGAGACAGATTTAATCATTATTCCACCCCTATCAGGGAGTATACATGAAGGTATTTCGGCTAATCAAAACACGATAAACTGGATTATCTCCCAACATCAAAAAGGCTCTGAAGTAGCTTCGCTTTGTGTGGGTGCTTTTTTGTTAGCGGCTACGGGCTTGGTAGATGGCAAAAAATGTTCTACGCACTGGGGATTTACAGATGAATTTAGGAATATGTTTCCGTCAGTCATTTTGCAGGACGGCAAAATTGTGACGGACGAAGATGGTATTTATTCAAGCGGAGGTGCGAATTCTTGTTGGAATTTATTACTGTATCTTATTGAAAAATATACTGACCGTGAAACAGCCATTCTTACTTCAAAGTTTTTTGCGATAGATATTGACCGCACCAGTCAATCATCCTTTGCGATGTTCAAAGGGCAAAAAGGACATAATGATGATGCTATCAGAACAGTGCAAGAGTATATCGAACAGAATATTGAAGAAAAACTTACGGTAGAAGAATTAGCCGAGAAAGTATCCATGGGAAGGAGAAGTTTTGAGCGAAGATTTAAATTGGCTACTAATAATTCTGTACTGGAATATATCCAAAGGGTTAAGATTGAAGCGGCCAAAAGAAGCATAGAAAGTAGCCGTAAAAATATTAATGAAGTAATGTTTGACGTTGGGTATACAGATACTAAAGCATTTAGAACTACCTTTAAAAAAATAACGGGGCTTAGTCCTGTTGAATACAAGAATAAATATAATAAAATTGGGGTAGATTAACACCCGTAAACCTTTAACCGATAAGTAATGAATAGATTTATTAAAATAGTGCCAATTGCTACTATTCTCACTGGTGCATTATTCACCATGCAAAGTTGTAATTACGCAAAGTCTAACCAACAAGTGGTAGTCTCTGATGACTGCGGTATGAATTGGAGCCTTATTAAAGCAGGCGACGCTGTGCCAAAAGGGGGATTAAATGCCTGTTATATGAAAGTAGTTATTCCGAACTATCCCATGCAGGGCGAGAGCAAATTCATCAGTAATTTAAAAGACAGGGTGCGTGCTTCTATCCACATTGATTATGATTACTCGATTATTAACCCCCTTGCATTTATCAAACAAGCAAAATATTTGGGGAAAGCCAATTCGGATGCTGACGACGATGATGCCTTGAATAATTCTGCATTTGAGGGTGCCGAAAATATGGTCATTGACAAAAGAATAAAGGATGTAGCTAAGGATATTTTTTTAGACCAAGATATTGTAGAACTTGACCAAGCTGAAATAGAAAATCAATTATTGATTGCGAGTAATAAAGTACTAGAACCTTTAGGCGTTCATTTGAACTTTATTACGTTGACATTTGATTTAGACGAGCAGACACGCCAAGCCATTGATGTATCAACAGCCATGAAAATTTATGAAAGCAAGTCTTTACAAGAACTTGGCAAACAAGTAATGATTCAACGAGCGGGAGCAACCAAAATAACGATTGAAAATAAATCTGATATTCCTCCAGTAAAAGAATAAAATATTTGCTTAGAGCTTTTCTCGGTTATAAAGGATAACCGAGAAAAGTTTAAGTTATTAAACCAAGCAGGTTAAATCTTGGTAATTCAGTGACGTTAATTAACTTTGCATGGATGAAAATACTCTGTTTTATATTATCCATGTATGTGCTTCTGCTTTCTACAGTCCCTTGCTGTACAGAAGACAAATGCGAGGATGATATAGCAACAGCGCAATTAACCAATCAATCTCAGGAAAAACATGACGATTGTGAGGGCTGTTCGCCCTTTATGACTTGTGGTTCTTGTACAGGATTTACTTTTTCAACGCAAGTTTTTAGTTTCGAGCCTACTACAAAGTTTATTGAAAACAATAGCTTAACTCCTTCTTTCAAAGTCCTTTTTGTAGACTACTTCATCGCTACCATTTGGCAACCACCAAAAATAAGTTAATGTAACGTTAAGACGAATTCCTTATTAAAAACAAGGAATCAATCCCTCTTTTACCATTCATTCACTTAAAAATTTATCAAAATGCAAAAATTAATTTTGCCTTTCTTGGCAATCTTATGCCCCTATATAGCCATTAGTCAAAATAGCTTCAAAGCCACGATAAAAGATGCTGAAACCAAAGAACCTTTGTTTGGTGCAACAGCCACTTTGCAAGGCACCACAAACGGAGCAAGTTCAGACGAAAGTGGGCTTATTACTATCAAAAATATTCCTAATGGCAAGCAAGTAGTTAGGTTTTACTTTGTAGGTTATCAAGAAAGAATAGACACGTTAAACTTCCCCTATTCTCAAACCGAGCCTTTAGAGGTTTTATTAATGACAGAAAATGAAGAAATGGAAGAAGTAATCGTTACTTCAACACGTTCTAACAAAAATATTGAAGATATTCCGACAAGAATAGAAACCATTTCAGGAGAAGAATTAGAGGAGAAAGGCAACATGAAGCCGGGGGATATTAGGATGATGCTCAATGAAACGACAGGTATCCAAACGCAACAGACCTCCGCTACTTCGTATAATTCTAGTATCAGGATTCAAGGGCTCGACGGGAAATATACACAGATTTTAAGAGATGGATTTCCTTTATACGCAGGTTTTTCAGGAGGATTAGGTTTATTGCAGATAGCCCCACTTGATTTATCGCAAGTAGAGGTTATCAAAGGAGCCTCCTCGACCCTCTATGGTGGAGGAGCCATTGCGGGCTTGGTGAATTTGATTTCCAAAAAACCACAAGAAAAAAGAGAATTGAGCTTTTTGTTTAATGGAACATCAGCATTAGGGCTGGATGCAAGCGGATTTTATAGTCAAAAGTTTAAAAAAGTGGGAACAACGGTATTTATTTCATACAATGCTGGAACACCTTACGACCCTGCCAATATTGGATTGACAGCGATTCCGAAGTTCAAAAGATACACTGTCAATCCTAAATTATTTGTGTATTTCAACGATAAAACAACGTTAAATATTGGCGTAAATACTACCATTGAAGACCGTATAGGTGGAGATATAGCCTATATCAAGCACAACAGCAATAAGGCAAACAGCTTTTTTGAAATCAATAAAACCAATCGTGTTAGTACCCAACTTGGACTTGATCATCAATTGAATGAAAAATCAAAAATTTCATTCAAAAATAGCATAAGCTATTACGATAGAAGTATAGAAATTCCAACGTTTAAATTTTCAGGGGTACAAATTGCTTCATTTAGTGAGGCAACGTATAGTCATAGACAAGAAAAACAAGAATGGATTACGGGGCTAAACCTTTGGACAGATAAATTTAGCCAACATAAATTTGACACCCAACAATTAGTTGATTATCAACACACAACCTTAGCAGCATTTGTGCAAAACACTTGGAATGCTACTGAAAAATTGACCCTAGAAACAGGTCTGCGAGGTGATTATCAAACGGAATATGGCTTTTTCCTGTTACCAAGAATTTCGGCACTTTTAAAAGTTAATCCAAAGTTCACTATGCGTTTAGGCGGAGGAATGGGTTATAAAACGCCTACTGTTTTTACGGAAGATGCTGAACGAATACAATTTAAAAATGTGTTACCCATTGATGTTTCTAAAACAAAAGCGGAGGAATCTATCGGTGGTAATTTTGATTTTAATTACAAAACGCCCATTACAGAAGACTTATTCTTATCAATCAATACCTTGTTTTTTTATACACAAGTAAAAAGCCCGTTAGTGCTTGTGCCTACTACTACTGGCTTTTATGAATTTCAACAGCCGAACGGTTTTATCGATACGAAAGGAATAGAAACAAATGTAAAGTTGACGTATAATGACTTCAAGCTTTTTATAGGCTATACGTTGGCAGATGTAAAACAACATTACAACGGAAATACTACTCAATTTCCATTAGTCGCTCAACACCGTTTAAACAATGTGTTGATGTATGAGATAGAAGACAAATTGAAAATCGGGTTGGAAGGATATTATTTTAGTCCCCAAAAACTAAATGATGGAACAACAGGAAAAGCCTATTGGATTACTGGCTTAATGGTTGAAAAACTTTGGGAAAACTTCTCTGTTTTCGTGAATTTTGAAAACTTTTTAAATACCCGACAGACAAAGTTTGATACTATTTATACTGGCTCAATTAGCAACCCTACCTTTAGAGATATTTATGCTCCTGTAGATGGATTTGTAATCAATGGAGGATTAAAAATAAGGTTATAATTTTTTTTCTATTAGCCAGTGACTTAAGTCACTGGCTAATAGAAAAAAATAGTATTTAACAATCCTATCTCATTCAGAGAAAATCTTAAGTGCCTCATCATCTTTCAATTGGATAATCTGCTCTTTTAGCTTTTTCTTTAAATCGATTATTATTTTAGCATATTGCTTATCGTCATACAGGTTTTTTAAATTCTTAGGGTCATTTTTGATGTCATATAATTCCCAGAAGTTTTTCTCGCCATAGAATCTAGCCAATGTATAGCGTTCGGTACGAAGACCAAAATGAGGATACACATGATGCGGTTGTGGGTATTCATAATAATGGTAATACGATTCGCTTTTCCAACCGCTGGTTTTACCTGTCAGAAGTGGTAAAAACGAATGCCCTTGAAATTCATTTGGAATCTTCGTCTTCATGATATTTAACAAAGTTGGCGCCCAATCTACATTTGATACCACTTGGTTTACTTTCGTTCCTGCTTTCACTACCCCAGGATAGCGTATGACAAAGGGTGTTTTGAGCGATTCTTCATAAATAAAACGCTTATCAAACCAGCCGTGTTCGCCTAAATAAAAGCCTTGGTCTGACGTATAAATTACTACTGTATTTTTAGATAAACCTGTTTTATCAAGGTAATCGAGCAATTCACCAATATTACGGTCTAGCGATTTGCCAGTTGAAAGATAGTCACGCATATAGCGTTGATATTTCCATTCGGTTAAAGCCTTGCCTGTCAATTTTTTGGCTGCAAATTCAGCACCGATTTTATCATAGTATGCCTTGAACTGACTTTTTTGTTCAGGGGTAAAACGATTATACGACGACCACGCACCCTTACTATCATAATCAGCATCGACTTTTAAATCTTCTTTAAGCAACATCGTTTTCTCGATACTCATATCTTGGTCTTGTGCAGCAATACGTCCTTTGTAGGTATCATAAAAAGTACTTGGCACAGGGAAAGTTACGTTATCAAAAGCACCCAAATCTTGCAAAGAAGGCAACCACGAGCGATGTGTAGCTTTGTGACCAACCACCATAAAAAATGGTTTATTCTTATCTCTTCCCTCAAGCCATTGTTTTGAAAGTTGGGTTATTACATCCGTCACATAACCTTCGTGTCGGTGTGTTTCATTTTTTGAATTAACAAAATCTGAATTGTAATAACTGCCATGACCTGGTAAAATATTGAGATAGTCGAATCCATGGGGAAGGGTGCCAAGGTGCATTTTACCAATCCATGCAGTCTGATAACCATTTTTCTGAAGTTCTTCTGGGAAAACATGCTGACTAATATCAAATTGTTTTTCATTGAATTTATAACCGTTAATATGGCTATACTTACCTGTCAGCAAAGTAGCTCTGCTAGGACCACAGATTGAATTTGATACCACATTATTATACAGAATTGCACCTTCGCGCGCAATGCGGTCTATATTGGGTGTTTTTGCTAATTTACTCCCATACGCACTGATAGCCTGAGATGTATGGTCATCTGAAATAATAAATATTACATTGGGTTGATTTTGTGCCAATGCGACATTGGAAAAAAAACATATTATAACGAACAAAACAATTTTCATAATATTAAGATACAATATTGAACATAATTTAGATTTATTACGAATATACCATTTTTGTTTAGCACAATAATTATATCGTTAATTTTTCATGACCTGTTCAGTCTAGCCTATTGAACTTTTAACTCAATTTAATTTTTATACCACTGCAAGCAGACAATTGCTGAACTTTTCAGCAAAGTAATTTTGGACTTTTCAACAAAATAATCATGGTATTTTATTGAGAAATTTGTCTTGTAAATTTCAAATGCCATGACAAATCAACACAATAATAAATTAGTATTAGTAACGGGTGGAACAGGTTTGGTAGGAGTACATTGTATCTCCCAGCTTTAGTTAAACTGGAAACCCCAAAGCAATAAAGAAGCAGTATTATCAGCAGCAGAAAGTCTAATAAAATTTAATATCATATAATATGAAAATTATCATAACAGGTGCCACAGGCATGGTAGGTGAAGGTGTACTACTAGAATGTCTACAAAATCCTATCGTAGAAAAAATACTTATCGTCAATCGTAAGCATTATGAATTGAGTCATCCTAAACTTACAGAATTAATCGTTCCTGATTTTTTAAAACTAGATGCCTTTACTGACGAGTTGAAAGGTTATGATGCCTGTTTTTATTGTGCAGGAATCAGTTCTCTAGGAATGAGCGAAGAAAAATACACCGTTATTACCTACGACACTACTTTGCATTTTGCCAAAGCATTGCTTACTCAAAACCCTGAAATGGTGTTTAATTTTGTGTCGGGTAGCCATACAGATAGCTCTGAAAAAGGAAAAATAATGTGGGCAAGAGTAAAAGGTAAAACCGAAAACGACTTGATACAACTACCTTTTAAGGCAGTGTACAATTTCCGACCAGGCGGTATGAAAGAAATAGAGGGACAAAAAAACGGAAGGGCTATTTATAAATATATCGTGACTATCCTAGGTTGGTTTGTTCCTAAACAGATTATAACGCTTCAAGAACTTGGTGAAGCCATGATTAAAACAGTAACAAAAGGGTATGAAAAATCAATCTTAGAAATAGCAGACATCAAGAAATTAGCAAAATTGTAGCTGTGAAAGTAAATTCAATTACTACTTGTTATGTAGGGCCTGAAATATCTCCTGAACAATTTATTTCAGAGCATTTCTTTTTATATCTCATCAAAGGGAAAATAGAAGGTTATGATGGTTACAAACATAGCTTACTTTTTGATTGAAAAGAAAAACAAAAAGCCTTCAGATATTTACCTTGAATTAGGTTTTGAAGACCTCTCTCATTTCTCTTTTGCCTTTAAAAAACTATTTGGCAAAGCACCGACTGAGCTTTACCAAAGAAATACTAGTGTTAGTAATGCCTAAGAAATTCGTTATAGTATTAACAAAATAGCCAAACTTAACATTTAATAGTCTTTATCATACTTTTCTACTTTTGTGATTAGGTCTGATATTATATCAGTGGTAGAAGCGCCACTAAACGAATTGAGTGATTGCCCAACCCAAATACTGACAAAATCAGCATTGTTATTCATTTTTGCACTTTTTCTCAGTTCGGCTGTAAGTTTATTCTGGTATGGATACGGCAATATATATGCTGAATTGTCTAGCGCCTCGGTAAATAGGTTTTTAATACCCCTTGCATATCTCCCTGAAAAACTTTTGGTTAATATAATTTCACTTTCTTTCGTCTTTCTTAACCTTGATTTTTCAAAGGCTGTCAACTCGCTCTCAACCGACCCTAATAATAAACTGCCTATTTGAAAACCTTGAGCTCCCAAGGTTTTAGCAGCCAATAAAGTCTTAGCATCATAAATACCTCCTCCATAAATCAAAGGGGTTTTTACTTTATCATAGACTTGTGCCAACAAAGACATCCCACCTATTTTAGGAATATTCTCTGGTGCAAAACTTCCCCGATGTCCACCAGCTTCAATTCCTTGTACACATATTATATCAATTCCTAAGTTTTCTAATACAATTGCTTCTTCAATTGACGTACACGTACCTATCAAAATGACGTTGTTATCTTTCAATTTTTGTATGCTTTGTTCATCAGGAACTCCGAAGGTGAAACTTACAATTTTACATTTTTCTATAATAATGGCATCTATCTGGTCGTGGTAGTCAGTTAGCTTTATTACATCAAAATCTGATAATACAGTCTCTAATTGATGTTGTTTAGCAAGGTTTTCTATGAAAAGCTTTGTTTCGTTGTATTGGATTTTCAGTTCGTCAGAAATCGCTGGAATGGAATGAAGAAAAATATTGACAGCAAAAGGTCTGTTCGTTAGTGTTTTGGTGTTGCGAATGAGCTGAACGCATTTGTCATAAGATACATCCCCTAGCGCTAAACTACCCAAGGCATTTGCATTGTTAGCAGCCATAACCATTTCAGAAGTTGATACTCCAAACATAGGTGCCTGAATAATAGGATATTGAATAGTTAACAAACGGGTTATTTCATTTGTCCATTTCATCATCGTAATCTTTTAAGGGTCGAAACTTAATGATTTAACATACAAAAGTATGTTTATTTTTAAATCGATAAAACAAAATACTCATTCATCATTATTTATGATGAACAGTATACGTTTATCAAGAAAATTTATCACTTTTATATCTCTATTAATTGCTATTGTTAGCTTGTACTTATACGTAAGTATATACTATTTGAAATGTTTTTTAACTAAGATAACAACCTTTAAATTAAAGCATTATGAAAACTATTAAATTGTTATCGCGCTATTCATTCTTTTTGATATGCTTATTTTTTTATCGCTCAGAGGCTCAGGGCTTACCTACTAATACCGACATTACACTTGTTGCAAGTACACCTGGTGACGAACAAATTAAAGCAATATTAGGCATACCGAGCGAAACCAAAATTGATTTTATAAAGTGGAGCTTGGTTTTGAACTCTTTCACTCATCCCCAACATAAATTTTCTTTGAATATTGTTTTTGGAGAATCACAACCAAATACACTTGGCTTTAAAAAAGAGGGAGAAACAAAACTGGCTATTGAAGGAGAATACGTTGTTTCTCGAAAAAGTGGAAGTATAAATGGAGAAATCTATCATTTGAAAAGCAGTAAGCTTTCCAATGAAATACTCATGCTTAAATTGAGTGAAAATGTTTTTCATTTAATTACAGCAGAAACAAAACTTATGGTTGGCAACGGTGGCTGGAGCTATACCCTTAACAGAAAGGAACCCATTAAGGATATTCCTACAAACTTAACAACATTGCTAGTATCATCTGATTTACCATCAGATACTTCTAAACAAATTATATTTGATGGTAGAACCCCTTGTATGGGTTTTGCTGAAGAAAACGTTTTCGCTGTTGTAGCAGATTGTTTTAAACTAAAATGGAAATTAGTACTCAATAAAGACCCTAAAACATTATTACCAACCACTTATAGTCTTCGTAGAGTATTTGGTAAAGAAAGAGAAGTAGTGGGTAAATGGAGCATCATCAAAGGTATTACATCCAACAAAAATGCTATTATTTATCAGCTTGACCCTGACCAACCCCACAAATCAATTTCTTTATTATTGGGCGATGAAAATGTGGCTTTTTTCCTTAATAAAAACAATCAATTGTATACTGGTAATGAGCATTTTAGCTATACCCTCAATAAAAGAAAGTAATATAATAGATAATCAGTTTAGTTAGCTACTCTTGCATTGCTTGGCTACTTATATCATTTACTCTTGTTTAAATATTTTACTCTCACAAGTATAATTTACTATCCTATGAATTACTTGGTCTAATTCTTCTGTTGACTGAAAAAGTAAATCGATGTATTGTTCTTTTTCTTCTGGTGTAATATCTTTATCTGTTTTAAGCAAATGGCATATTCCTAAAATATTAGCCACTGGCTTTCTCACGCCATGCGACTGTTGCCAAGCAATGGCTTTTAAGCGACTTAATTGATCCAGAATTTGCTTTTCGTTATTTACTCTTTGGGTTACATCTTGAATAATAATGAGTACATGTTTTTTATCATCCAATTCAAAACTGTTCAGGCTAGTATCTACAATAATTTCACTTCCATCTTTCTTAATCGCAGGAGTAAACTTATTGTCTGCTATTTTTGAACAATCTTTCTGGTTACCGTCTTTCCCAAAGATTTCAGGTATCAACATCTGAATATTTTGTTTTTTCAACTCATCAAAGGTGTAGCCAAATACTTTCTCTACCTCAGGATTTGAAAGAATAATATTCATGTTTTCATCCACTATCAACATAGAAGTAGGTGCTGCTTCAACAATACTTCTAAATTTTGCCTCACTGTCTTGTAAAGATACTTCTGCCCTTTTTCTATCAGTAATATTCAAGGCAAAAAGCGATACTCCCATCAATTCACCATTGCGTTTATAAACAGGAAACATCCTAGACTGAAACCAATATTTCTCTTTTTGATTATCAATTACTAAAACCTCAACCTCATAATTCTTACCATTCATTGCTTCTTCAAACGATTTGAAAAATACTTCTTTCTGGTCTTGATAAATAAATTCCCTGAAATCATCGCCAATTTTCATCTCAAGACCAATGTTCCTCAAAATCCTCTCTTTAGCTGGCTTGTTAAATTGTATTATTTTATAATCGATTCCAAGTAGTATTACAGATTCAGTATTGTTTTCAATAATGGCCTCAAAAGTCTCAACCATATTTTCAAGTTCTAATTCTACTTTTTTCTGCTTATCTATATTTTTGGCAATAAGTGTTACACCCAATAAACCACCTGAGGAATTGTATACAGGTTTTATGGCATATTCAAACCACATAGATGCATTTTTTGATACTGTTTGATGTTGTACAATAACAGTTTCTCCATTTACAGCTCTCTCAAAAGTATCATTGTATAATTCCATAATACTTTCAAGTACAAACAACCTATAATCGTCTCCAACCTGTATTTGTCTTTCAAAATAAAGCATCAGAAGTTCTCCTATTGCTTTATTGAAAGCCAAAACTTTATGCTCGGGTGATATTAAGACAATGCTTACAGGGGCATTATCTAAAATTGCGCTTAAAGCCTCAGTAATATCCAAAGATTCTTCAAATTTATTCATCAGTAGCATTATTGGAAATTCAAAACATTCCACCATTTACAAAGCTAAATCTAAGTGTTATTTACTTCAAATTTATCTCTAAACTAACTATTTTTTTATACATTTATTACCCTATTCTGCATTGAATGTTTTTTATGTCCACTCACTGAAATTAATAATTTATATTTTTCCAGCATCTGTAAAAAAATTTATTAGCCATTTTAACCTACTGCATAAAAAAAGATTCAAAACTTAAACTTTGTCTCCAAAGCCCAAATCTTGAATCTCTTTATAAATTAAAGTTTAAAGTAGAAAGTGCTAAAGCCTTCAAATCCTAAAACCCAATATCCTAAAGTCTTAAATCTAATGTCTAAAGTACAAAGTCCTAAAGCCACCAAATCCTAAAACCCAACATCCTAAAGTCCTCTAGTCTAATGTCTTAAATCTAATGTCTTAAAGTCTCCAAAAATCCTAGTTACAATAATCACGAATAGCTGCATAAGCTGCCGTAAAACCTAATTCGCCCGCCTTACTCAAATCGTTACAGCCATCAGTATCACCTAGTGAATGACGAATGATACCTCTAACATAATAAGCCTCAGAATATTTAGGATTTAAAATAATAGCATTGTTACAATCCTGAATAGCACCTCTTTGGTCGCCCATTTGTGATTTAACCATTCCGCGAGTGAAATATGCTTCCGAATAAGTAGGGTTCAACGCAATAGCCTTGTTATAATCCTCAATAGCAGCTCTGCTATCGCCCGAACGAGCTTTCGCCAACCCTCTGTTATAATACACTTCAGAACGCTGTGCCGTAATTTCAGACATTTTCAAACGCTCTTGAACATTATTACGAAGTTCATCTAAAATCGTTTTTGTGATTGCCCCTACATGAACCACTTTCGTTCCTTCAGTATTGCCAATTGCAATTGCCTTGTTATAGTCTTCAATAGCACTTTTTGTATTTCCTAATCTGCTTTTCGCAAAACCTCTTCCGTAATAAGCACTTGCACTTTCAGGGTCTTGCGTAAGCGCTTGGTCAAAATCAACCAAAGCACCTTGAAAATCTTCTAGTTGACATTTGCTAAAACCTCTATAGTATAACGATTCAGCATCCTCTGGCACTAATTCTAATGCTTTTCCATAATCAGCAATGGCTCCTTTAAAGTCGCTCATCTTCATTTTACTATAAGCTCTTCCAGAATAAGAATTTGCTCTTTTAGGGCTAATCTCAATGGCCCTGGTAAAATCCTCTAAACTCCCTTTATAGTCTTCCAATCTTTGTTTAATAGTCCCACGAGAAGCAAGTCCTTGTGCATTATCAGGCGTTAAATCAAGTGTTTTATTGAAGTCAGATAACGCACCTCTGTAGTTTTCTAATTTTGCTTTACTGATACCACGGATAAAATACGCATTAGCATCTACTGGATTTAAATCGATGCTTCTGTTATAATCTTGTAGGGCTCCTTTATGGTCATCTTGGCGCGCTTTGCTTTGTCCTCTGCCACTATACGCCTCCGCATATTTTGGGTTTAATTCAATCGCTTTATCAAAATCGTTAATAGCCCCTCTGTTGTCTTTTAGGTTTGCCTTCGTTACTCCGCGGTCATAATAGGCAATAGCATCATCAGGCTTAATAGCAATCGCTTGTGAAAAATAGCTTTGAGCCGCAGCATGATTGCCAAGGCGACTTTGAGTAACCCCTAAATCCATCAATTCTTGGAAACTCTGACTCTGTGAATAACTAAAGTGGCTGTTTAGCAAAAAAGCTAAGGATAAAAAAAGTAGACTCTTCTTCATAAGTAAGAATGTATTATTTTGTGATAGTGATTTAAGCATACAATATTACAAATTTAACGGGATGTTTTTAAAGCTTATTATCTGTTCCTTCAAATTTGCAAAACAGCACTAATAAATTCACATAAAGGTAAATAGATTATTAAAGCAATTGACCAATACCAAAAGTAATGACAAATAAAAGCGTAGTTAATGCCATAACTTTTAAGAAAGGGTCTATTTGTGCAGGCGTTTTTCCTTTGGATACTCCTCTACAAATTCTGATTAAAAGCGGAATCGTTACTACAAAAAGCCAATTTAGCCATAGCAGATTGAAATTCTGTTCGCCCGTACCCAGCTTCATATGAAGGTCAGTATTTGTATAACTTAAGTTAAGATTAAACTGTGAGTGTTCTTTTAAAGTAATGACTGTTGCATAAATTACCGCACACAAAAAGCCTGTGCCTAATAAAAACCAATGATAGATAACGGCTTTCGCTTTGCCTAAACGTACTGGTATTGAATTTTTTCCCGTTTTGGTATCGGATTCTATGTCACGGATATTATTGATGTTCAATACTCCCACAGCAAACAATCCGCAAGAAGTAGCAGGTAACACATTTAGCCAAACGAATTCATGGGCAAACAAATAATAAGTACCCAATACGCCTACCCAACCAAAGAAAATCAATACAGAAATATCACCAAGCCCCATGTATCCGTAGGGACGTTTGCCAACAGTATAAGTAATAGAGGCAATAATAGCCAAAATTCCTAAGCCAAAAAAAGTAAGAATTGCTTGTGTAGAAGTATCTTTTAATCCTTCATAAATTAACCATGAGCCTGTAATGAAGGATAGCACTGACATGATAATCATGGCTTTTGTCATCTGTTCACGAGTAATAGCCCCTGTTTGTACGGCACGGGTAGCTACAGTTCTTTCTACCGTGTCAACTCCACTAACGGTATCACCATAATCGTTTGCAAAATTTGACAATACTTGCAAAAAAATGGTTGTAAGAACGGCTAAGATAAAGGTAGTCCAAGAGAAAGCATGAGCGCCCGCAGCTAAGAAACTTCCCATAAAGATGCTGGAAAGAGCTAGGGGTAAAGTACGAGGTCTGGCAGCAGAAATCCAGTGTTTCATATTGATTAGATTCTGAATGTTTTTTAAAAACCTCATCCCCCACCCCCTTCTCCTTCAGAGAAGGGGATCAAACCTTGGGGCTTAAAGCTCCCCTCTCTGAAGGAGAGCGAGACGCGTAGTCAGGTTGGGGGTGAGGTTTTGCTTAAAAAATCTATTATAATTTAATAGCTTCTAAAAACTCTGGACTATCAGGTTTGATTTTTGAAGCAAAGAAATGGGTAAGTTCTCCTTTTTCGTTGATAACGTATTTACAGAAGTTCCAAGATGGTTCTTTGTCATTCCAACCGTTCAACGACTTAGTAGTTAACCATTGATACAAGGGACATTTACCTTCTCCTTTGACCACTACTTTAGAAAACATTGGGAAAGAAACACCGTAGTTTTTCTTGCAAAAAGTAGAGATTTCTTCATCAGAACCAGGCTCTTGACCGCCAAATTCGTTGGCAGGGAAACCCAATACTACTACTTTACCTTTGTTTTCAGTATAAAATTTCTCCCAGTCTGCATATTGTGGCGTAAATCCACATTTTGAAGCTGTATTTAAAATAATTACTTTTTTGCCTTTATACATAGATAAGTCAACATTCTTTCCATCTAAAGATTTCACTTTGAAATCATACAGACTTTGTTTAGCAGGAGCTTCCATATTTTCTGGGCGACTAGCAACATCATTTTGAGTAAAAGGTAAGGCTAACGCACCTACCAAAGAGCCAATTTTCAATAGTTTGAGTAACATAATTGTTATGAAGATTAAGATGAAAGTTAAAATAATTTTCTTTTTCATGAAATTGAAAATGCTACATTCTGCTTGGAACATTTATCCCTAACAACGCCATTGCCTTCTTAATGGTTTCTCCTACTACACTAGAAAAAGCAATTCTAAATTGTTGGGCATCCAAATCTGTCTCATTAAAGATACTTACCTCATTATAAAAGCGATTATAAGCCTTGGCTAAATCATAAGCATATTGAGCAATTAATGATGGTGAGAGCTCTCTGCCAGCATCAGCAACTTTTTTTGGATACTCGCTTAATAAATATATTACTTCTTGTTCAGATTCCTGTAAGGCTTTATAATTACCCGCTACACCAATGATGCCTTGTTCGTGTGCTTTTCTTAGAATTGAACAAATACGTGCATGCGTATATTGAATAAAAGGCCCTGTGTTTCCTTGAAAATCAATTGATTCTTCAGGGTTGAACAGCATTCTTTTCTTAGGGTCAACTTTTAGTAAGAAGTATTTTAAAGCTCCCATCGCTAAGGTATGATAAAGTTCTTCTGCCTCCTCTTTCGAGAAACCATCTATTTTACCAAGCTCCAATGTGCGTTCGCGAGCTGTATCAGTCATTTCTTGCATCAAGTCGTCAGCATCCACGACTGTTCCTTCACGAGACTTCATTTTACCCGAAGGTAAATCCACCATTCCATAGCTTAAATGGTAAGTACCGTCTGCATAAGGGCGACCTAATTTTTTAAGAATCTTAAACAATACTTCAAAATGATAGTCTTGTTCGTTTCCCACTACATACACCGATTTCGACATTTTAAAGTCATTATACTTTAAATCTGCCGTGCCTATATCTTGGGTAATGTATACCGAAGTACCGTCTTTACGCAAAACCAATTTTTGGTCAAGTCCTTCGTCTGTTAAATCAATCCAAACCGATGAATCTTCTTTCTGGAAGAATACGCCTGATTTTAATCCTTCTTCAACTGACTTTTTACCTAACAAATAAGTATTTGATTCACGATAAATTTTATCAAAGCTTACCCCCATTTTCTGGTAAGTCTTATTAAAACCATCAAATACCCAATCGTTCATTTTGTTCCAAAGGGCTAGCGTTTCAGCGTCGCCTTCCTCCCATTTCAATAGCATTTCTTGGGCTTCTACCAAAAGTGGTGCTTGTTTTTTAGCATCATCTTCCGATAAGCCTTTTTCTTTCAATGCCTCAATTTCTACTTTATAATGCTTATCAAATTCAACGTAATACTTTCCAACCAAGTGGTCGCCTTTTATTCCTGTTGATTCAGGCGTTTCTCCTTGTCCAAATTTTTGATAAGCCAACATCGACTTACAAATATGAATACCACGGTCGTTTACCAAGTTAGCTTTCACTACGTCGTACCCATTGGCTAATAAAATCTGTGAAACCGAAAACCCTAGGAAATTATTACGAAGGTGTCCTAAATGTAAAGGTTTATTAGTATTTGGCGAAGAGTATTCTACCATTACCACTTCGTTTTTATCCGCTAATTGTCCGAATTTTTTATCTTTAAAAATTCCTCCAAACATCGTAAGCCAAGCTGTATCAGCAATGGAAAGATTCAAGAACCCTTGCACCACATTGAAACCTTTCACAACACCCGAGTTAGCCACTAAATAATTCCCGATAGCATTTCCAAGTTCTACAGGCGATTTACGTAAAGCTTTTACATAAGGGAATACCACAAAGGTAAAAGAGCCTTCAAAATCTTTACGAGTAGGTTGAAGGGCAATATTGGTTTCTTCTACGTCAAATTCAGCCTTTAATGCCGCTGCGATGTGGTCTTGTAATATTTTTTCTAAATTCATTATATATATTCTATAACTTAATTTTTAACTAGACTTTATTTAATAAAATCTGAAAACTTTGATTTATACTGGCTTAAATCCAGTTTCTATTATTTAATTATATACTCCCCATTAATATCTTTCTCAAATTCATGTTGTTGTATTGCAGAAAAAGCGGTTGATAAAAATGCAAATAAAGCAACAATCAGCAGGCTAAAGACAACATTAACTATTATTGGTGTTATATCTTCCTTATTTTTAGCTTCAAATAGCAGATGTACACATGACAATAAGATAATCTTGATAGCATTGCCATAGTCACTAACCCTAAATTTAAAAACAACATATGCAAAATAGATATTAAGCATGGGTATAAGAATAACAAATAGATACTCATGTAAATTCTGTGCAAATGCCGCTCCAAACCCTAATTTAAAAATTGCAGATAATACCAATAAGATAAAAAGGATATTATTCAATGTTCTATATTCATCTTTTTGTTCTTTAGTAAGTGTTTTTGCTATTAGTTTAGCTATTGCATCTTTATTAGTGTATGCTTTAGTTAATTCACCATAAATTTCCTGATTAGACTTTCCTTCGTTACGCCTTTTATCAATCCAAATAATAGCAGTATCAATATGTAGTTTTTTAAGAGCCATATGTAGAAAAAATTGGGTTAAAAGTTAGTATTGTCTTTACAATACTCTGCCAAAAAGGACAATCCTGCTTCAACAGATTCAAAATATTTTAATTTTCTACAAAGTTAGCCAATTTTATCTTGAGTAAACATCGGATTTTGTAACTTGTTATTCTAAATGTATTTAAGCTATGGAATATCTACTAACTAAACTTTCGTTACTGTTGAGTTTTAGAACAAAGCCCCGTTTTTGTTCAGTCCATAAAAACATTTCATTGGCAATAGTTTTGCCTTTGTTATTGCTTTCCCAAAACATTTTATGGGCGCAGTTAAAACAAGTTGCGGCCATCGAAATCCCTAAAAACAATAAATCAGAGGAATCTGTTTCGGTTTTGCCGCTTGGAAAAGACGGTCTGTTATTTACCATTGAAAAATATGGTATGTTCAATCGTGACGGTATGCAATGGACATTCCAGAAATATAATACCGACCTCCATTTAGAGTGGAATACCAATCTTAGTATCTCGCATGAGTATGAACTACAGATGAGTTTCCAGAACAAAGAATATCTATTTTGGCTTTTTACTGTTCCTGAGTCACCTAAAATAAATATTGTCCGTTTGGATATTGTCAGAGGAGAAATTGATGAATTCAAAGGCGAGCTACCAAGTATTATTGATGTTTCTTTTTTTAAGGTATTGAGCAATACAGCATTTGTAGGAGGTAATTATTTTGACAAACCTGTTGTTGCTTCATTCACTTTTTTCAACCAAAAATCTAAAGTTTTACATGGGTTGTATGACGACCGTCTAGAAATTAGTGCCTTGGAAATAGACGAAAAAAGAACCGAACTGAATGTTATTGTAAAAGAAAGACGCAAAGGGAAATGTGGATTAGTTATTCAAACATATTCGTATGAAGGAAAATCTTTGCGTACCATCCACGTACCAGACAAAGAAGGCAATAGCCTAAGTTTTATCAGTGGAAAAATGCTGTCTTTGAATGAAAAAGAATCGCTTTTAGTAGGGAATTTTTCCAATAATTGTAATGAATTTTCAAAAGGGTTATACCTCACACGCTTAGAAGAAGGCATTGAGAAGAATACTAATATTATCAAATTTGCCGATTTCAAAAACTTTTTCAGCTTTATGTCTCCTAAGCGACAAGAGAAATTGAAAGAAAAAATAGAGCAAAAAAAGAAAGAGGGAAAAGACCCTAATTTTAGCTATAAACTACTGGTCCATAATTTATTAGAAACAGACAAAGGGGCAGTGTTAGTCGCAGAAATATATTATACCTTACCCAAGAATTATAATGCTTTTAATACAGCGTTAAGAAGTAGGTTCAAAAATGGTGAAAACAAAGATGATTATCGTTTTACCCATGCTGTCATTTGTGAGTTTGATAAAGAGGGCAATCTGCTATGGGATAACGCCTTGGTTATGGATAATATAGAAAGTGGCGAATTGGTAGAACAAGTACAGGTATCTACTTTACAAGACCGCTGGCTGATGGCATATTTCAAAAAAGGCGAAGTGCATTTACAGCAAATAAAGGGCAATCAGACAATAAGCGAAATGGAAATTTTTGAAATCAAGAGTGATAGTACTTCTAAACCCGACGAAGATGCTAGTGTTGCTGCATGGTATAATCAGAATTTTTTGGTTTGGGGTACAAGAAGAATAGAGACTCGCTTTGAAGAAACTCCCCGAGAAGTTTTTTATATTCGCAAACTTAGTTATTCCTCTCAAAAAGACGAAAAAGGTCAGTAAAAAAACAAGTTCAAAGTTACATTCATGAGGCTTGTGAAGGCAGAGCGAAGCTTTTTTCTTACCTTTGCAAAAAATATTTAAAATGTATCACGACGCCCTTCAACATTTACGAAAAGGAGACACGCTTCTTTATCCATCTGATACCATTTGGGGTTTAGGATGCGATGCCCGCAACGAAAAAGCCGTTGAAAAACTGTATCAACTAAAACAACGACCTGATAATAAAGCTTTTATCATCTTGATTTCCAAAATAGAACAGCTCTCTGAATATGTGTTAGAAGTGCCTGAAATTGCTTGGAATCTGGTTGAGTTTGCAGAGAAACCCCTTACCGTAATTTACCCTCAAGGTAAAAATATTGCGCCTAATCTTTTAGGCGAGGATGGTTCTATTGCCATCAGATTGGTCAAAGATGAATTTTGCAAAGGACTGGTTTACAAGTTTGAAAGAGCCATTGTTTCTACTTCTGCCAATATTTCAGGAGAGCTTTCACCACAAAAATTTGAGGATATTTCTCCAAAAATTATCGAAAATGTAGATTTCATTTTGAAGAATCCTAAAGGAGAAAATAAAAATGTACAGCCTTCACAAATTGTGAAATTAGGGATTGGTGGTGACTTTAAATTCATCAGAAAATAAATTACATAGTGATTAGTCAATAGTGATGTTATAAGCTATAGGCATTAGGCAAAATATTTATTTAATTGAAAAAAGATAGTTTTATGCTTATTGCATACAGCTTAAAGCCTATAGCCCAAAGCAAGTAAAATCAAACAACATAATACAAAGGGTAATTTGTGAGCGGTCAGCCGCTGCGGTTTAAATGTAGTAATCACTAAATCACTCATTCATTAAATCGCTCAATTACTTAACAATATGAATTTCGCAGAAACTTTACATACAAATCCAATTTTTAAAATTGTGGCAGATGCCGCAAAAACCTTAAATGTACCAGCTTATGTAGTAGGTGGATTTGTGCGTGATTTGATATTAAACCGACCTTCCAAAGACATTGATATTGTTTGCGTAGGCTCGGGCATTGAATTAGCTGAATTGGTTGCCAAAAACTCTGGCAGAGAAGACACCTATCTTTCTGTTTTCAAGAATTTTGGCACAGCCATGATTAAATTAGACGATTGGGAAGTAGAATTTGTAGGAGCCAGAAGGGAATCCTATCAACGCGATTCACGCAAGCCCATCGTGGAAGATGGCACACTTGAGGACGACCAAAATCGCAGAGATTTTACCATCAATGCGATGGCAATTTCTTTGAATGAGAATAACTTCGGAGAATTAATCGACCCTTTTGATGGCTTGGCAGACATTCGCAGGAAAATCATCAAAACGCCTTTAGAGCCTAGCATTACTTTTTCAGATGACCCGCTCAGAATGATGCGTGCTATTCGTTTTGCAACGCAACTTAATTTCGATATTCATCCTGATACTTTTGATGCCCTTATCAAAGAAAAAGATAGAATAGATATTATCTCGAAAGAGCGTATTACGGATGAATTGAATAAAATTATTCTGGCTAAAAAACCGTCTTATGGCTTTTTACTATTAGATTCTTGCGGACTATTAGAGAAAATTTTCCCTGAGTTTGTCAAACTAAAAGGGGTAGAAACCGAAGAAGGCAAAGGACATAAAGATAATTTTTATCATACGCTTCAAGTGCTAGATAATGCTTCCACCAAAACGGATGATTTATGGATTCGTTGGGCAGCTATTTTGCACGATATAGCCAAACCTGCTACCAAACGTTTTGATAAAAAAAGAGGGTGGACTTTCCACGGGCATGAAGAGATGGGAGCAAAATGGGTAAAAGGTATTTTCACCGAAATGCGTTTACCGTTGAATGAGAAAATGCGTTATGTAAAAAAACTAGTGCGTTTGCATTTACGTCCGATTGCTCTTTCAAAAGAAGCCATTACTGATTCTGCTCTCAGACGGTTACTATACGAAGCAGGTGAAGATTTAGAAGGCTTAATGATATTGTGTAGAGCCGATATTACTTCTAAAAATGGTGAGAAAGTAAAAAAATACCTCCGCAATTTCGACATCGTTGAACAGAAGCTAAAAGAAGTAGAAGAAAGCGACAAACTTCGTCAGTTTCAACCCGTAGTCACTGGTGAAATCATCATGGAATTGTTTGGGATTAAGCCCTCTAAAGAAGTAGGCATTATCAAAATAGCCGTTCGTGAAGCCATTTTAGAAGGACAAATTGAAAATACATTAGCATCGGGTATTCCATTTGTGTTGGAAGAAGGTGCTAAGTTGGGATTGGTGGCTGTTGAGAAAGAACAATAGCCACACAGCACCTTATAAACAAAGATAGCACTCATTACAAATTCAGATATATTGTTGAAAAAAAATCAGCAATGAACCAATCACACTCTCGACGTAAATTTCTCCAAACAACTGCTGCTTTGGCTGGAACAGCTTTATTAGTGCCAGATACGCTTTGGGCTAGTAAACCTTCTAAAAAGAATATTGGCCTACAATTGTATTCCCTTCGTGATGACATGAAGAAAGACCCTCTTTCTACGCTTGAAGCGGTGAAAGAAATGGGTTATAAAAATGTAGAACATGCCAATTATGTTGACCATAAGTTTTATGGATTTGAAGCCAAAGAATTTCGTAAAATTCTTGATGAATTAGATTTATCTATGCGAAGTGGTCACGTAGTGATGAAAGGGGAAGATTGGGATGCTTCAAAGCAAGATTTTACTGATTCTTGGAAACAAACGGTAGAGGATGCGGCTATTTTGGGACAAAAATATTTAATTAGTCCTTGGCTAGATATTAGCCTCCGCCGAAACTTTGAAGATTGTAAACGCTTTATGGAGGTATTTAATAAAGCAGGCGAGCTTTGTCAGAAATCGGGTGTGAAGTTTGGGTATCATAATCATGACTTTGAATTTAGCCTTCGTTTAACGAGTGTAAAAGTGTACGATATCATTATGCAGTACACCGACCCTAAATTGGTTTGTCAACAATTAGATATTGGTAATATGTATGGCGGAGGTGCTCGTCCGATGGAATTATTAAAACAATATCCAGGACGTTTTGAACTCCTACACGTAAAAGATGAAGTAAAAGGCGAAAAAGAACCTTGGGAAAGCTCGATGCTTGGCAAAGGCGTAATGAATGTAGCCGAAGTATTAAAGTTAGCTGCTAAAATCGGTGGAACGACTGAATATATTATAGAACAAGAATCCTATCAAGGGCATACTCCACTGGAATCTATGAAATATGATTTGGACTGGATTAAGAAAGTGCAGTTTTAATAGAACTTATGAGTTAAAAGTTGATGAGTTTAGGGTTTATGAGTTAAAACAGTATTTGTTTGCTCATAAATGCTAAACTCATATTTTTTTGGTATTATCAAAACAATACATTTAAGTATTTGACAATTAGGCAAAGTAATAATTGGTTTATTTACTTTAATATTAAAGGAAAAAACACAAACATGTCTATATTTACGAGTTATATAACCTCTCAAAAACCAAAACAAAATTAATCAATGAAAAGAATCTTAATGTTAGTTTTTATTACAATCGTTACAATTGGCTTAGTTTATGCCTTAGTGTATTATACGGGGATGAAGGGCTTTTCGTTCGCATTTGCGCTAAACTTCTTGTTGATGGCATGTGTACTTTCTTTTACTGAAGCATTGAAAAGCGAACTAAATTATCCGTATTTTAATGAAAAGTCTTGGGAAAAGAGAGGGAAAATATATGAGTCTCTTGGAGTAAATTTTTATAGAAAATTATTAGTTTGGATTGGTTGGGAAAAACTGAACAAAAAAACCAAACCTGTAGAAAAGAATACAAAAGCGCTAATGAATCTACATTATCGAACAAAACAAGATGAATTAGGACACACAATCATTATGTTGATAGTATTAGGATTTAATATTTTCGTAGCATTCAAATTTGGGTTTCTCAAATCGTTGTCACTACTAATATTAAATATCTTACTGAATATATACCCAATTTTTCTTCAACGATACAACCGACCAAGAATAGCAAGAGCCATTAAATTAATTAACCGCAGATAATAAGTTTATGACTTGAAGGTTTATGAGAAAATATATACACTTTTGACTCATAAACTTTCAACTCATAACCTTTATTATTTTTTACATCCGTGGCTGGGCTTCCGAACAGCAATGGTCAGGAGACCAGCCACGGAAACAAACCTTCAACTCATAAACTTTCAACTCATACCCACTATTACTTTTTCCCTCGAACTGCCTGAGCAATGGCTATCCATTTTTCCTCAGACACTTCGTTTAAATCTGAAAATTCCCCTGCTCCCATTAACCATTCTCCGCCATCAATCGTGATTACTTCACCATTGATATAGGCCGAAAATTCTGACATTAAATAGGCAGCCAAATTAGCTAGCTCTTGGTGTTCTCCTACCCTTTTTAATGGAATCCTATTTTCGGGTGCTAACTTGCTTGCCAATTCTTCTCCCATGGCTTCAGCAGGAAAAAGTCGTTCCCAAGCTCCTTGGGTAGGAAATGGCCCTGGGGCAATTGCATTAAAACGAATACCATACTTTGCTCCCCACTCTACTGCCAAAGAACGTGTTAATGCCAAAACACCTGCTTTTGCTGTTGCCGATGGCACTACGTAAGCCGAGCCCGTCCATGCATAAGTAGTCACAATTGACATCACTGTGCCTTTTATTTTTTGCTCAATCCAATATTTCCCGACTGCTAAACTAAAATTATAAGAACCTTTCAATACAATATCCACAACAATATCAAATGCTTTATGCGATAGCTTTTCGGTAGGACTAATAAAATTACCCGCAGCATTATTCACCAAGCCATGTACTGCACCAAAGTATTCTACCGAGGTTTTCAGTACATTTTCTACTTCTTCATAATTACGTGCATCACAGGCTATGGCTAATACTTTGCCTCCTGTTTCAGCTATTAGTTCTGCTGCGGTTTCATCCAATACTGCTTTCTTGCGTGAAGCAATCACCACATTGGCGCCAAGTTCTAAAAAATATTTCGACATCGACCGCCCCAGCCCTGTTCCTCCTCCTGTTACAATAATCGTTTTTCCTCTCAGGGCTCCATCCCTTAGCATTGGTTCATTAAAATTCATAACAATAGATTTTATACAATTTCAAGATAAAATATAATGCAATATGAATTAAATAATATTATTATGCAAGCATACCATTTTAATTTAGCATGATAAATAAAAAAAGCTTCCCAAGCATTCTTGAATAGAATACTTGGGAAGCTTTTAATAGTCCTTTAGTAAAAGGCTTGGAAAGATTATTTTCCAGCTACTAAAGTAACGTCTAAGTTGAATACATCGTCGATAGCTTTGTCACCGATTGATTCAAAGAATTTTTTAGAACCATATTTCACGTTGAAATCTGTTCTGTCAACTGGAATAGAAGCCGTTGCAGTAACTTTTCCACCAGCAGAAGTAATTTTTGCAGGGAAAGTGATAGATTTTGTTACACCGTGTAAAGTTAAATCACCTGTGATGTTCGCACCAGCAACTTTAGTGATTTTGAAAGTAGAAGTTGGGAATTTTTCTACTTCGAAGAAATCACCAGTTGTAATGTGACCAATGAATTTTTTGTTGTATTCAGCATCTGTAATATCAGTACATACGATAGATTTCATATCGATTACAAAAGTACCACCAGTTACTTTAGCACCTGAAGTTAATAATGAACCTGAAGAGATACCTACAGTTCCTTCGTGCTGACCTGTTACTTTTTTAGCTAACCAGTGAATTTTGCTAGCTTTAGTGTCTACTGGTAAAGCTGTTTCTTTTTTACCGTTGTTTGGAGTACCTGCAACTGCTACATTTACAAATAAAGCTGCTGCGAAAATGCTAAGAATAGATTTGATAGATTTCATTACTTTGATTTTTATTTAATTATTATTTATTACTTTTTTATTGTTCTGATTCTGGTGGCGATTGTCTTAATTTATCTAATAAATCGCTTAATTGTAGGGCTTCGCTTTCGGTTAAACCATACATTTGTTGCTCCCATTGTTTTTGCAAAATATCTAATTCTGCCAATAGGTCTAAACCTTTTTGAGTGATAAGAATATCAACCGCACGACGGTCATTCGGGCATTCACGCCTTATTACCATCTCTTTTAATAAAAGCTTATCAACTAACCTAGAAGCATTAGACATCTTATCAAGCATTCTTTCTATAATGCCTATTACGGTGATAGGCTCTGGATAGTGCCCCCTCAAAATTCTAAGCACATTATACTGCTGAAGTGTTAAATCATAAGGTTTAAAAACTTCCATTTGCAGCGTTGACAGCCAATTGTTCGTATAAACAATATTGACCATTGCTTTGGCATGGGCTGATTTAAAGCTTGCTTGTTTTATGTCTTTTTCGATGCTCATAATTTTAATACGCTACAAATTTAATGTAAAAACATTTAATGTTAATACATTTATTTGTTAATTTTTTGTTAATATATTTAAATTGCTGAATTTCAACCAATTAAAAAATACTATTACGCCGATTTTCTCATTTTATTAAGTAAATCGTGTAGATTATTAATCTCATCTTTGCTTAGTCTGGAATAATTCCCCTCCCATTCAGCTACCTTTTGGTCTAATTCGTCTATCAATAATAAGCCTTTATCCGTAATCGCTACATCCATCGACCGTTTATCCGTTTTAGAACGTACTTTTAAAACCAATCCTTTTTCAATTAATTTATCTACCAAACGAGAACCGTTCGACATTTTATTTAGCATTCGCTCGATGATAAAATTTACTGAAACAGGATTTGGCGAACTTTCAAGAAGGATTTTTAACACAAAATATTGTTTGTCTGATAAATTATATGACTTTAAAAGTTGTGAATAGTGATTAAGCAACCAACTATCTGTGTACATCAAATTCACAGCAACTTTTTCATAAACATTCTTAAACGACTTCTGTTTAATGTCTTTTTCAATGGACATAGGCAAATGTATTATTTTAATTTATAGGATATTTTTTCATTGTTTAAAAAAACGTAAGCTAACTTGATATTGTTTCAACAATACGTTAAAAGTTAGTTAACGGTCATTTTTATTATTTAAATGGAACTATCTCGGGTGCAGAAATATCAAAATCTTTCAATCTGAGGTTATAAGTCGTATTAAACGACGCATCTAATAAATTAACATTCGGCAAATTGGGGAAGTATGAAAACTTTATTTGGAACGTATTAAATGTTAGATTTTCATTCCTTAATCGTATCCCAATGCCAATACTGGTATAAGGCGTTTTGTTAAGCAAAAACTGGTTTTTAGGATTAATAAAAGCAAAATCTGTTTGGAAAAAAGGAGCAATCCTAAATCCAACAAAGTTTAGCCTTGAAAAAAATACTATTTGATAACCTATCCCCAGTTTTTTAGTTCCCCATAGCTTATCACTATTTACATCCAAAATACCATTTTCACGGTTAATATTGACGAACTCACCTGTATATCGGTCTGTACCAAATGCATATTTTATGTTGACAAAATGCCTAATCTGAGTACGTCTTCTAAAGGCATGAAGGGTACTAAAATAGTTAGATTCTATACTCAAACCTGTTGTGCCATTAGAATATCCACCAAAATTCACTAATCCATAAAGATAACCCGCCTTACCAATGTATTCTCCTTTGGCTAATTTCAAGCCCGCATACATCCTACTCCCGTATGCGTCTGAATTTTCTAAGCCAGTTACAAAAGTGGCTAAGGATCCATAAGGGACGTCTTCTGTTAATCCAAAACCATAAATCAAAATATCTCTTTTATATTTTCTGTTTGAAAAACCTATGCCAATTAAATAATCAGTATGATTTCTAAATAACTGATTGGTATCGGCGGTTACTATGGGGCGTTTATCAAACCTGACATCACTAAATCGAAGTCCGACTACAAACCTAGAACGATTGTCTTTCCCTTTGTTCAAAAAATTAACTTTGAAGGCCCTGGCTAGCCAAAAATCTACAAAATTCTTTTGTATCGGAAAAGTGTAATAGGTGGTATCGTTAAGTAGATAAGTTGTGCCATCATACCCTCTGAAGGTGGTCAAATCATTATCGTCTTTACTTACTACAAAACCACCAGCCACTTTCATTTCTGGAGTAAGAAAAGGACGGTAGAATCGAAGGGCATAATGAGCAACATCCCTTTTTAGCTCGAGTTCGGCCTGACCAGTAATAAACGAACGACCAATATATGGAATAGTATAAGTGCTGGCATATTCCAAAGCAGGACGCCGCTGGGTATTCAAAAAAAATGTATTGCTCCATGAATGCCCTATTCCTCTAAAATTAACCTGACGTACTCTGAGTGTATAATTTTGAAAACCATTTATCTCTCCGTCAGCCAAAAATGACCAAACATCTTGGGTAAGCACCAGTAAATCTACTAAATTAGGAAACTCAGGGTCAGGAATAATCAATATTCTGGCATCATGCAAAATAGCACTTTGACGCATTACCCTTTCGTTGTCTCGTAGTCTATCTGCATCAATAATATCGCCCACATTAAACATCAAAAACGATTTCCTGATGACACTCTCCTGCGTGTTGACATGTAATGAACTCAGAAATTTATCTAACCCTTGGGCTTTTCTAGCAGTATCGGCGATACTTTCTCCAAAAACTTTCAAACGCTTCACATATATTTTGCGAATTACCCTTCCTTCATATTGTGTATAAGGGTCTTCGTCAATTTTTACTACTTCTTGCCCTTGGTTGTTTACATTATAAACATCTCTAAACAAAAACCCGTGGATTTCTCTGAGTATTTTATTTTTTGAAAATCTTTTTTTCAGATTGGCATACGTGATGCTATCCTTAGCAGACTTCATACTGACAGAAACTGGTATTATTTTAGCGGGTACGGGTATCTCTGGAGGAGCTTGTTTCAGAAGTGAGTCTAGGTTTTGTGCAATTAGATTGATGGGAGTAATAAAAAGCAAAAGCATCATGAAGAAAAGAAACTTCATGAATTGATTCACTGAATTTAAGTAAATTTGTCGAGCTTTATTCATTACTTTTTAATTTCCCAAAAGAAAAAATGCTTCAATTAACTAAACCACTTATGCTGGCATCAAACTCGCCACGTCGCCAACAATTATTACGTGACGCTGGTTTTGAGTTTACAGTAAGGGTAAAAGATACCAACGAGGATTTCCCAGCTACCATGCCTGCTACTGAAGTTCCTGCTTTTTTAGCCTTAAAAAAAGCGGAGGCTTTCAGACAAGAACTTGATAATCAGATTATCCTTACAGCCGATACTATCGTTGTTGTGGATGATGAAATCCTAAATAAACCTCAAGATGCTACCGAAGCAAGCTTGATGCTTAAAAAATTATCTGGTCGCCAGCACCAAGTAATTACTGGCGTTTGTGTAATGACAAAGGAAAGTACACAAAATTTCATTGATGTTGCTAATGTTTTCTTCCGTGAGTTAACGAACCAAGAAATTGAATATTACATTAAAACCTGTAAGCCTTTCGATAAAGCAGGTGCCTATGGTGTTCAAGATTTTATTGGTATGGTTGGTATTCCGCGCATGGAAGGCTCATATTTTACCGTAATGGGCTTACCTGTCCATCGTGTTTATGATGCCCTTAAACCTTTCTTTGTAATTGACTAAAATTTCGTACCAGCATTTACCTAGTTTCTGATTCTACAAAACGCTTTTTTGATAGAATCAGAAGCTAAAAGCTTATACAATAGCACATTCCCTTGCTGACCTTCGCAACATAATACTATTTATCAAAAAAATATTTCTACAATATACCTGTATAGCACTCTTCCCGACTACTCATCTATTTCTATTACCTTAGCATTTCCATTAACCAATCTTTTGTAAATATCATGAAAAAAATAATTTTACTATTCACCTTATGCTGGGTGACTAACCTTTGCTCGTTGGCACAGGTCGTCACCACAACGCCAGCATTACCTAATGGAGACCAAGACGTTACACTCATCTTCGACCTCAAACTAGCTAAAGATTCACGTGCAAAAGCATTATTAGGAAAAACATCCGACGTTTATTTATGGTCGGGTGCAGGTACAACCGATACGGGCGATGCCTTCCAGTATCAACCTAGTGGACAAACCAATTTTGCACTTCCTTTTGAAAAAGGCAAAATGACATCACTAGGGAATGATGTGTGGAGTATCAAACTAAAACCTAGAGATTATTTTGCTGTACCCGCTGCTTTAACCATCAAACGCTTAGGAGTACTTTTAAAAAGTGGTGACGGTAAAGCTCAAACAGAAGATTTAATTGTAACGATGTACGATACAAAGCTAAATGTAGCTTTTATTAAACCCCAAGAAAAATCATTTTTTGCTACTGCTGGAAGCTCAATTCCAATTTTAGCGGTAGCCTCTAAAAAAGCCACTTTGAATTTAAGTATTAATAATACGAATGTTTTAACAATGATTGACAAAGATTCTTTAACGTATTCGCTTAATGTTGGTAATGTTTCGGGCGAAAGTCAAACAGTAAAATTTACAGCTACTACTACAAGTGAAACTTCAACCACTGAATTTACCATTACAGTAAAACCAACTCCTAAGACTGAAATCCTACCTACAGGGTTTAAAAATGGTATTAATTATATTTCCGATACAAAGGTTGCTTTAGTACTTTTTGCGCCTAAAAAAGATTTTGTTTATCTCATCGGTGATTTTAACCAATGGAAAACTGATGCTAAATACCTAATGAAACGTACTCCCGATGGGAATACTTATTGGCTAGAAGTTGAAGGTTTAAACAAAGGTGAAGAATATGCTTTTCAGTATTTGGTAAACGGTACACTAGCAGTGGGTGACCCTTATGCTGAAAAAATACTTGACCCAAACAACGACCAATATATTTCAAGTACTACTTATCCTAATCTGAAAAAACTTCCTGATGCTGTAAAAAGTATCGCTTCTATTTTTCAGACTGGACAAAGTGCCTATCCGTGGAAAACTACTACCTTCAAACGTCCTTCACAGGATAATCTAATCGTGTACGAATTGCATATTCGTGATTTTGATGTAGATGGTTCCTACAAAAATGCTATTAATAGAATTCCTTATCTTAAAACATTAGGCATCAATTGTATTGAATTAATGCCTGTGAATGAGTTCTCGGGGAATGACTCTTGGGGGTATAATCCTATTTATTACTTTGCCCCTGATAAAGCATACGGTACTAAAGAGGATTTAAAAAAATTCATTGATACTTGTCACGAAAATGGCATTGCTGTCGTGCTTGATATTGTGTTCAATCAGGCTGATTATGAATTTCCTTATGTGAAAATGTATTGGGATGGCACACAACCATCAACGGATTCGCCTTTTTTCAATCAGCAAGCTACGCACCCATTCAGCGTGTTTTTTGACTTTAATCATGAAAATAGCGATACGAAAGAATATGTGAATCGTGCCAATGAGTTTTGGTTGAAAGAATATAAAATTGATGGATATAGGGTTGACTTAGCCAAAGGATTTACTCAAAAAAGTTCTTCAAATGATAGTCAGTTCAGGGTTTATGACCAAAGTAGGGTTGATATTATCAAGGGGTATTATGATAATATCAGAAGTTTTGACAAAGATGCCTATTTCATTTTAGAATTATTTTCGGAAGACAAAGAAGAACAAACCTTTACCGATTTGGGGATGATGGTTTGGACAAACTTGAATGGCGATTTTAGAAATGCTGTAAAAGGTAATGCTAGTGATTTTACCCGACTTTCATACAAAGCTCATGGCTTCAAAAATCCTGGGGCTATTGGTTATATGGAAAGTCACGATGAAGAAAGAGTGGCTTATGATGCTTTGAAAAACAGCAAAGCCATCTTTAGTGTGGCTACTGTGATGGAAAGAACGAAAGCGGCAGCAGCTATGTTTTTTGCGATACCAGGGCCAAAAATGATTTGGCAATTTGGGGAATTAGGCTACGATGTTTCAATCGACCAAAATGGTAGAACAGGCAAAAAGCCTATTCACTGGGAATATAAAGATGATGCGGATAGGTTAAAACTTTACAAAGTGTTTTCTGAACTGATTAAATTAAAGACCAATCAGGCAATATTTAAAAGTACAGATACACAAACGGATTTGGGTAATACGGTAAAAAAAATCATCTTAAATTCAGCCACTCAGCAAGTAATTATAGTGGGCAATTTTGATTTAGAACAGAAAACAATTACGGACATTTTCCCGAATACAGGCAAATGGTATGACTTCTTTAGCAATGCCGAAATTAATGTAAGCGACTTAAAAGCAAAATACCCGTTTGCTCCTGGTCAATTTCATGTATTAAGCACTACTGCCTTTCCTCAACCAGAAGCAAATTTGGTTCCTTGGAAGTTAGAACAAGAAAGAGTGTTGGCAAGTGAACAAGAATTGGACGCGGATATAAAAATATATCCTAACCCAAGTGAAGAAATCATCAATATTGAAGTGAACGGAAATCAAAGGGAAAATCTAGTATTCAAGATTCATGATTTGATGGGAAGAACGATTTTTGAAAGTGAGCAAAAAGATGCAAGTAAGCCTTATACAATAGATGTGCATAAGTTTCAACAGGGTATTTATTTGTTGAATGTGACGCAGGGACAAAAACAATTTAACCAGAAGTTTATTAAGAAATAGACTTCTGGTTGCTTATTTGGTAGTTTATAAAAAACTGGCTTCCTAACAAGCAAATATGCGGATTAGGAAGCCAGTTTTTGTGTAAGCTATATTATCAACTTTCTTTCTTCTGAATCATATTCTGAATAATAGACAGCGCGATATACATTAAAATAATGATAGGAACTGCTACAAACTTCAGTAAGATGATTAGTAAGATGGAGAGAATCAAAAAGATATATTTGATTTGATTTGATTTCCATCCAAAATCCTTGAATTTCAAGGCAAACAATGGTAATTCAGCAACCAATAGATAAGACATCACGATTGAATAGATAATCAAAACATTATAATTGATAAAAATCGATTTGTATTCGGGCTGATAGATGGCGATTAATGGTAAAGCTGCTACTACCAATCCATTTGCAGGCGTTGGTACACCAATAAAAGAATCACTTTGGCGAGTATCAACATTAAATCTGGCCAAACGCAAAGCCGAGAATACAGCCAGTGACAATGCTATATAAGGTTTATGAAAACCAAAAAGCCCCGTAGTACAGAATCCATCGCAACTACCCTCTATCAAATGTAGCATGATAAATGCAGGCAAGGCTCCGAAACTAACCATATCTGCCAGAGAATCTAATTCTTTTCCGATAGGTGAAGTTACGTGTAATAATCTAGCGACAAAACCATCGAACCAATCGCACACCAATGCGATACACATTAAATAAGAAGCAATCTCTAAATTACCGTCAAAAACATTTAAAATGCCAAAGCATCCGCAGAGTAAATTGGCACAAGTTAGTGTGTTAGGAATGTGTTTTTTAATTTCAATCATTAGTTATTCGAATGAGAAGTGGTTTTTACAGTTTGATAAATGGATTATTTACTTTTTCGTATCCAATAGTGGTGGTCTCTCCATGTCCTGGGTAAATAACCATATCATCATCAAGCGTGTAAAGTTTGGTTCTAATACTTTTTTCTAACGCTTCAAAACTAGATAAAGGGAAGTCGGTTCTGCCAATGCTTCCTTTGAATAGCACATCTCCACTTACACAAATCTTCTGGGCTTTATTTAAAAAAGCAACATGACCAGGAGCATGACCTGGCACAAAAATTACTTCTAACGTAGATTTCCCGAAAGTAATGATATCCCCTTCTTCAATAAAAACATCTACCGTGGAAGCCTCATAGTTTGGAAAGCCATAATATTCAGCTCTACTTTCAACATTTGATAAGACAGGTAAATCTTCTTTATGCAAATGCAATTTCACGCCATAGGTTCTTTTAATAAACTCATTGCCAAGTACATGGTCAATATGAGCATGCGTATTGAGCAAATGAACCACCTTTAAACCTTGGTCTTCGATATAGTTTTTTAAAGCACTGCGTTCTTCATAAACATGACAGCCTGGGTCAATAATGACACATTCTTTGCTTTCGTCAAAAAGAACATAAGTATTTTCGCCAAAAGGGTTAAATCTGAATGTCTGTACCTGAATCATTTTATATTGTAATTAGTAAAGTTAAAGAGTGCACAAAGATGAAGATAAATACTCGAATTTTTAAATTGACAATAAAAACATCGTCGGTTTTTTGTGCAAATCAGGTTTCTGTTTTTTCCAGTCAGCAATTGATTTTGTGTGAATAAACTCATCAGAACCAGTTACATTACAGGCAATACATAAGAATGTATTTGGGGCCAGACTACTTAGCAAGTCATCCAAAAGTTGATTATTCCGAAAGGGCGTTTCCATAAAAATCTGAGTTTGTCCTTTCTTAGAGTCGTTCTCCAATACTTTTATTTTTTTACTTCTTTCTACCTTATCAATGGGCAAGTAGCCATGAAAAACAAACGATTGTCCTGAAAAACCAGAGGCCATCAATCCCAATAAAATAGACGAAGGCCCCACCAAGGGTACCACTTTCATGCCTAACTGATGGGCTATTTGTACAGCCAAAGCACCAGGGTCGGCTACTCCAGGGCAACCAGCTTCTGAAACAACACCAATAGATTTACCCGCTGGAATTGCTTTAAAATATTGCTTTATTTTAGCAAGCGGCGTATCCTTGTCTAATTCAAAAAAATGAAGCTGGTCAATTATTTTCCCTACTTTCAACTCACTGATAAAACGGCGAGTTGTACGAATATTTTCAACAAAATAATAATCTGTCTCTTTGATTACCTCCTTTATTTGAGGCGAAAGCACAGATTCAGACGTATCAGGCGCAAGTATTGAAGGAATTAAAAAAAGCATTTTAAGTACGATTTGTATGTTATAAATTATGAATTTACAAATCGAGAAACGATTTCAATAAATTCCTGTGGCTTATCGGCTTGTACCCAATGCCCTGCTCCTTCAATGCTTTGTATTTCATAATTTGGGAACAATTCCCAGATTTTACGCTCATCCTCAGGCTGAATATAATGAGATTCCGCACCACGCAAAAATAATACTGGCTGTTGTACAGTATGTTCATTTTCAAGCTCATGTCCTACTACATCAATGTTTTTAGCAATCACAGGCACATTAATACGCCAGTCAAATTCATTATTTTTTTCAGGATTTCTCCAAAGATTTTTCAATAAAAACTGACGTACTCCTTCGCTTTCTTCAAAGCGTTTTAGAGTTTCGTTGGCTTCCGTTCTACTTTTAAGGGTTTTCAAATCTACGGCAGCCAACCCTTGCAAAATCATAGAATGGTGTACAGGGTAAAATTTAGGAGCAATATCTACCACCACCATTTTAGCAAATGCCTCAGGATAATTCATGGCAAACTGCATGACGGTCTTCCCTCCCATCGAATGCCCGATTAAAATGGGGTTTTCGATGCTGTTTTCGTCTATAAATTCTTTTAAATCATCAGCCATTACTTTATAATTGAACTCCTCACTTCTAGGCGACTGACCATGATTTCGTTGGTCAAGCATGTATACAGTAAAATGCTCTCCGAGTACCTTTCCTATGGTAAGCCAATTATCAGACGAACCAAAAATACCATGTAAAATGATGATTGTTGTAGGGCTATCTCCTGATTTTCTAAAAAATAATTTCATTTAAATTGTTTAATTTCCCAAAATTTCTAAAAGTATTATTTATTACACTTAATATAGCTAAACCTTTAAATTTGGTAATTAATTTTATAGTTTCTGATAATTATAATTTCTATATTATTTGAGACTAAAACATTTTTTTGATAATTTTAGTTATCTCAAATAAAGTATTGATAAATTGCTTTTTCAAAGTTCCTCTTTCTTTTCCAATATTACAAATCGCTCTCAAAGTCATTTTAGGGCAAATTTATCCATCTAATATCCTTTTAGAGGGTCTCCAAAAACAACATTTAGCATATAAATAATAATATTACTTATATTGTATAATCTTAAAAAAATACTAAACTAATAGAGTTTTCTCTCACTTGTATTGTATTTAAAACAATATCATAAATAAAATAAAACACAAATAAACTTTTCAAATATTTAATTGCACTATATCTATAAATCAAGCAATTAGGGCAATCTTGTTTACAGTTTCTTAATAGTAGTATATTGTTCATACTAAAAAAAAGTTGTTATTTTGCATTCAAATTCACCAATTCAAATTCTAACTAAATTCCAAATTTTCAACATGAAAAAATTCTTTACAACAAAGGTAGTTTTCGGTTTCTTACTGATTTTTACTGCTTTTTTTTCAGGAAATACTTTTGGTCAAGTAACAAGCTCACAAATTACGGGTATCGTTACGGATGACAAAGGTTCTGGGCTTCCAGGAGCTACAGTAATTGCTGTCCATACTCCTTCTGGTACTCGCTACGGAGTAATCACAAATGCTGCTGGTCGTTATACCTTGCCAGCCGTTCGTGTGGGTGGTCCTTACACAGTTAAAGCTTCTTTTGTTGGTTTTAAAGACCAAATCCAAGAAGACGTTAGCGCTAACTTAGGAGCTGCATCAAATGTAAATTTCAAATTAGCTGAAACAGAAAATGTACTTAATGAAGTAAAGGTAACTGGTAGTCGTTCTGATATCATGTCTTCAAACCGTACAGGTGCGGCAGCTTCATTTGGAACAAACACTATCAACAGCCTTCCAACTATCGGCCGTACTATCAGTGATATTACTAAGTACAACGCTTATAGCAATGGTCGTTCTTTCGCTGGTCAAGATAGCCGTTTCAATAACTTTACGATTGATGGTTCTGTATTCAACAACGGTTTTGGTTTAGGTAGTTCTGCACAAGCGGGTGGTCGTACTGGTACAACTGCTGTTTCTTTAGACGCTATCGAACAAGTACAAGTAAACATTGCACCATTTGACGTTCGTCAGTCTGGTTTTGCTGGAGCAGGTATCAACGCCGTTACGCGTTCAGGTACAAACGAATTCACAGGTTCAGCTTATCACATTTTCAGAAATAGTGATTTAGTAGGAAAAAAAGCTGATGGAAGAAAATTATCAACTGTTAACATCGATGAAAAAACGTATGGTTTCCGTGTTGGTGGTCCAATCATCAAAGATAAATTATTTTTCTTTGCTAACTACGAGCAATTTAAAAGCTCAAACCCTGCTTTAGACTGGGTAGCTAACCGTCCAGGTGCTACAGGAGGTAACGTATCTCGTGTATTAGCTTCAGATATTGAAGATTTAGGAAATTTCATGAGAACTAACTTCGGTTATGAAATTGGTGCAATTGATGGCTTCAACAATGAAGTAAACAGTAAAAAAGGTTTGTTACGTTTAGATTATAACATTAATAACAACCATAAATTAAGTGTTCGTTATTCTCACCACGATTCTGAAACTGGTTCAATCATCAGTAACAGTAACAGTAGTAGTACTGCTGGTAATGGTAACCGTACAAACTCTTCTTTGGCTTTGTCTCCTCAAAATTCAGGATATAAAATTCAAGATAACACTCGTTCAATTGTTGCTGAATTAAGTTCAACATTCAACAGTAAGTTTGCCAATAGCTTCATCGCTACATACAACAAACAAATTGAAGACAGAGCTCAAGTATCTCTTTTCCCAACAGTTGATATTTTGAAAGATGGTTCTACTTATACTACAATGGGTATGGATCCATTTACGCCAAATAACAAATTGAATTATTCAACGTTAAACTTCACGGATAATTTAAGTTACTTCGCAGGTGCACACACATTCACATTAGGTCTAAGCTACGAATACTTTACTTCTAATAACGTATTCTTCCCTTCTTCAAACGGTGTTTGGGTATTCAACTCAATTGCTGATTTCAAAACTGCCGCTTTAGCTTACAAAGCTAACCCTGCTTTAACGGTTTCTCCAGTTACAATCAACCGTTTCAACTATCGTTATTCATTATTACCTGACGGGGTAGAACCTCTTCAAACATTGAAAGTTTCTAACTACGCTGCTTATATCCAAGATGAATTCCAAGTGAACGATAAATTAAAAGTTACTGGTGGTCTTCGTTTTGATATCTTTAGTTATGATAACTCAACATCTGAGGCATTCTATAACCCAGTTGTTGGTGCTTTGACTTACAAAGACGAAAATAATAATAATTTAAGAGTAAACACTGGTGCTTTCCCAACTGCTAAAGTATTAGTTTCTCCAAGAATTGGTTTCAATTATGATGTTAAAGGAGATAGATCTGTTCAAGTAAGAGGTGGTACTGGTATTTTCGTATCTCGTATTCCTCAAGTATTGGTATCAAACCAATTGGGTAACAACGGTGTGAATACTGCTGTAATTAACCAAACTGCTACAACAGCTTATCCATTTACATTGAATCCTACAGTTTACAAGCCAGCTACAACAGACATCACTAAATTGCCTGCTTACGTTGTAAACGCTTCAACAGAAGATTTGAAAAACCCAATGATTTGGAAATCAAACCTTGCAATTGATTATAAATTGCCATTTGGTTTAATCGGTACTTTAGAAGCTCTTTATAACAAAAACATCAATGCTTTACGTTATATCGATGCTAACTTAAAAGGTGCTTCTGCTAAATTTGACGGTGCTGATGCACGTGGACGTTTCCCTGCTTCTGGTCTTTCTGGTACAGCAGTAAACACTGCTCGTTATTATAACGCTGCTACTACAAACGTATTCGTATTAACAAATACTAACAAAGGTGAATCTTATTCATTCACTGCTAAAATTGAAAAACCAACTGTTAATGGTTTAGGTGGTATGTTAGGTTATACGTATGCTGTTGCTAAAGATATCCAATCGGTAGGTAGTACAGTACAAGCAAACATTCCTACAGTAGACGGACAAAACTATTTGACAGCTTCTTATTCAGATAACGACTTACGTCACCGTTTTGTAGGTTATGTAAATTACCGTATCAACTATGGTGGTGAATTTGGTGGATCAACAATGTTTACGTTAGGTGCTGTTTCTAACAGTGGTTTCAAACAATCATATACATTCGGTAGTGATTTCAACGGAGATGGTCAAATCAACGACTTAATCTATGTTCCTAACAAAGCTTCTGATTTAAGCTTTATTCCATTAACAGTGGGTACTGGTGCAACAGCTAAAACATATACTGCTGCTGAACAAGCTACAGCGTTTGATGCTTATATCGAAGGTAACCCATACTTGAAAACTCGTCGTGGACAATATGCAGAACGTAATGGTGGTTATTCTCCATGGTTAACACGTTTTGACTTCACAGTTGAACAAGATTTCTATGTTAAAACATCTGCTAAAGGAAAGAAAAACACTATCCGTTTACGTGCTGATATCTTAAACATTGGTAACTTATTAAACAATGCTTGGGGTGTAGGTAATGTTTCAACAAGCAGTAACCCATTGAACGTTACTATCAGTTCTACTGGTGTACCAACATATAGAATCGGAACACAAGTTATTCAAGATGCTGATGGCAACAACCAAACAATCTTATTACGTGATTCATTTGTAAAAAGTATCACAGTTGATAACGTTTGGCAAATGCAATTGGGTATCCGTTATATCTTCAACTAATACTTGAAAGATATCATAAACAAAAAAGCTCAGAGAGATTCTCTGAGCTTTTTTGTTTATGATCAATACTGCTTAATAGATAATAATACTAATGTACAGGCCTCTTCTACAATTACTCCCTGTTTCTGAGCCATTTCTTCAAAGGCATCATTTTCTGTCCCTGGATTAAAAATAATTCTTCTTGGTTTTAACCCTAATAAATAATCATATAAATTTGGCTGATTTCTGGGTGCTACATACATCGTGATGGTATCAATATCTTCAAGAGGTAACTGATCCGTTTTTATGGGGTGTCCAGCAATCTGCCCCTTCTCCTTTCCCAATAATTCTACTTCATGACCATTCGCCAATAACATTTGGGTGGCTTTAAATGAATATCTTCCGGGGTTGCTCGATGCTCCTACTACTAATGTTTTCATAACTGTATCAATTTTTCAATAATTTATTTTACTTTTAAACATTTTTCTGATGGCTTTTAGTTCTTTAGAAAATTCAAGACCATTTTTATACAACATATAATCTATGCACATTCCTGATTCTTATGATGAATTGAGTCAATTCTGGACGAATCATCAACAAGAGGCTATTTTGGACTACACAAGCCAAAAAGATTCTTTTATTGTAGGGCTACTGCCTGAACATTCAATATCCATGCCTGCTATTCAATTATTTTATATTTTAGAAAAACGTTTCGGTCAGGCAGGATTATATCAAGCACTCAATACATCGTTCACCGTTCAAAGCCCAATTGCTCATCATACAGATACTACATGGATAAAAACCGTCAACATGGTGGGCATCAATGTTCGCACCATTAGTAGTTTCTTTAACGTAGTAAAATATGCATTAACCCTACCTTCGTCTCAGTCTTCTATTCATTTACTGCCTATTTGGGAATGTGGTGTGGTAGCTAGTTTGTATGGAATGGCAAGCTGGAATATCAATCCAGAGTTTTTTGATGAAGATTTAGCCAGAACATATCCTCATCTGGATACCGTAGAAAAACAGTTGAAGGTAGTGACTAATCTTTTACACCTGATGGGCAAAACAGTGGGGATGGATGTGATTCCCCACACCGACAGGTATTCAGAAATAGCATTAGCCAATCCTCAGTTTTTTGAATGGTTACAAAGAAAAGACTTTGAAATTATCAACCATGATGCCGACTTACACAAAAAAGTTCAGGAGCAAATTCTAGCTTTTATTCATCAACATGGACCAGCTACTGAAACACAGTATCCTCAAGAAACAGAGACTTTTTTTAATAATGCTTACTTTCCAGAAGAGCAACGGTTAAAAGTGCTGTTTGGGGAAAAAGACAATCTTTGGGATAGGAATAAAAAACGCAATCAATTAATAAGTCATTTGTATCATGAAGGGTTTGAGCCTGTGCCTGCTACGATGGCTCCGCCTTACAGAGGGTTGGAGGTAGATAAACGTGATGAAGCCAAAACGATTGATGAAGATGGGCGTGTATGGAGAGATTATTGCATAACAAACCCTGAAGAGATGTCTAGGGTTTTTGGACCGCTTGCCAGATTTAAACTATACGAGAGTTTAGATAACAACCAACATTGGGAAATTGATTTTTCGAAACCAAGAAAAGAAGTTTGGGAATATGCAGCACACAAGTATTTAGGCTTCGCCCAACATTATAATTTTGACTTCATGCGTGGTGATATGTCGCATGTGCAGTTAAGGAAAGAAGGCACTCCTGCTGACCTAGACCAATATTATGATATCCACAAATATATCAAAAAGATTATTTGTGAAATAAAACCAACTTTTTCGTATTTTGCAGAGAGTTTTTTAGCTCCGCCCAATACAATGGCTTATGGTGTGGAAGAAGAACACCTAGAAGGGTCTGATGCAGATAGTACTTTAGGCGATTTACAATCGATGGTACTGGGTTCTGAAAAATTTGTTACCTCTTTTGCTCGTTATCATTCATTATTAGAACGCTGTACTTTTGCTCCCAACTTTACAATTATTACAGCAGACAAAGACGATCCGAGATTTGATGAATTTTATTTGCAAGGAAATGACATTAGAATTTTCATGGCATTATTTTTGAGTGATATGCCTTCGTATATGAGTTTGGGCTTTGAACAGAGAGATTTACACAATACTCCCCTACCAAACGAGTATTATACTAAATTATATGTGTTTCAGCTTACAGAAGGGCCTAAAGCAACTCATACAAAATATCAGTGGGGTAAAAATGGGGCATTTTTTAAGGCATTGACTATTTTAAGGAAAATTTCGGAAGAAATAACTTTATTGATAGGAAATCAGAAAACCAAATGGCTTATTCCACCAGATTTTGAAGGGAAAAATAAGGTAATCATTTGGACTCAGGCAGAGAACCCTCTTTATCTATTTATCGTAAATTTAGATACAGAGAACAAAAGCGCTGAAATATCTTTTGAAGATATATTAGTTACAAAGCATTTAGAACTTATTTATAGTAATAATCAGCAAGCAAATTTATCTTATAATACAGGCAACATCAGGATTAACTCATTAGAAAAAGGAGAATATAGTATTTACCGTTATCTTTTTTAAAACATTTGAGTAATCTCATAGTTTTAACATAGAAAATAACCACAAAAATCTTTAAACAAAACAAATGATAGACAAAAAAACCAATTTAGGAACCAAAAAAAGCGCTAGTTTTTGGAATGAAAAATGGGTAGATATTCCTTTTCAAGAAGTAGAGAACCCTCCTGTTTATAAAGTTTCCAACTATGGACGCTTGAAAAGTTTTCAGAATGACCCCGTTCAAGGAGATATCATCAATGGCTCAAAAATTCAAGGATACAGATCGCTTAATATCAGAGCCAAAGGAAATAAATCCCTTAATAGGTATGTTCACAAACTTGTTGCAGAATTCTTTGTAGAGAAACAAAACGAAGAACAAAAATTTGTTATTCATCTTGATCACGACAAGCTAAATAACTATTGGGAAAACTTAAAATGGGTAACTCGCGATGAGATGACAATCCATAATCGCGAAAACCCAGCCGTGAAAGACAGGGTTATTCCAAAGCGTACTAAAAATTACAAGCTGACTGAAAGCAAAGTAATTATGATTAAAAAAATGCTAAGGTCAGATAAAAACAGATTAAAAATGATTGCCAAGCAATTTGGCATCACTCATACGCAGCTCAACAGAATTCGTTCTGGTGAAAACTGGGGACATGTTAAGTTAGAAGATTAAGCAAAATTGTTAAGTGCTTACCCTTATCTGTAGCGAGGGACTTAAGTCTCTCGCTAAGGATAAAGGATACTATAGATGATATCAAGACATTATTTCTCTAGCTTTTTCATGATAATATCAATGTCTTTTTTATCCAGCCATTTGCCTTTTAACATCACTCCGCTGATAGCTTCTGTGGCACTAATATCTTTCAATGGGTTGGCATCTACTAATAGCAAGTCGGCAATAGCTCCCACTTGTACAATCCCCAAGTTAGGTTCTTTCAAGAATTTACCAATATTATAAGTACCTGTACGGAGGGCTTGATAAGGAGTAAGTCCTGCCCCTACGTAATATCTTAGTTCTTTGTGTGCCGAAAAGCCTGGCACACTAAATACTTGTGGAGCATCAGAGCCGAGCAAAACATTAACGCCTTGCTGTTGAAAGGCATGAATAATTTGCTTCCTAACATCAATGTATTTCAAGACCGACACCGAGTCGTAATATTTATCATTCAAGGTTCTAGTTTTCATATCTGCCCAACTATCGAGTACCTTTTTATCGATAAATTTCATAGTAGGTTCATTTAACAAGCTCTTTACAGAATTGTTCGGCGAATGCCAATGTTCAGTTAAACTCTGCGTTGGTACTATCCACACATTATTTTTTTTCAGGGCATTGATTATATTAGCTAGTCGCGACATATCTGCATGTTGTCCTTGAAACATCCCAAATGTTCCTGCTTCGGACTCTGTAAGGGTATCTAAACGAGGGATTAATCCTTGGACGATGCCATCTAAATGGTCGATCGTTGTATAGCCTGATTCGGCTGCGTGCATAATGCCTACATGGGTTGACACATGACCACCAAAGTTGATGCCTACTCCTTTGGCTGTTTTAGCCATGGCGTCAAAGCTTTCTCTGGATAAACCTGGGTGCATCTTTAAGAAATCATACCCCTCTTGCTGTTGGCTTTTTACCTTGGCGATTGCTTCGGCGGGTGTTTTTACGCTGACACTACTGAAAGATGGTCCAGAGATATAAAGCCTTGGACCAAGCATTTCGCCTGATTGGACTTTAGAGCGTACTTCCAAATGCACAGGACTCCCTAACATACTTCGTACGGTAGTAATACCCTTTACTGCAAAAAGTAACAGTACATCTTGCATAGCTTGGAGAGAGCCTTCTGTCGGTAAATGTCCGTGCATTTCGGATAAACCAGGCATCAAGTATTTTCCTTTACCATCAATAATCAAAGCATTTTTATCATAATTTACTTTTGTACCTATGGCTTTTATTAACCCGTCTTTTATCACAACTGTCTGGTTAGGCAATACAGTTTCAACATTCATTGGTACAACTGACACATTTTTAAAGACAATTTCTTGTGTATGAGCATCACGGGGCTGTTGAGCTTTCGTAAATAACGAAATCGTTAACGTAAAGAGGAGGAAGTAGTTTTTCATAGTGCATTTGTTGAATAAGTTGTGAAGGATTTTTTCTTTTATTAATTGCTTATATCGAAACTTACTAAGGGCAACATTTAGTGCCTCCGCATCAATACATTTCACTAAGTAATCTATACTATTTTAAAGAAATACCCCAAATATATTATTTTATTTAACCTGCTGACACATAAATATCAACGAACCTCTAAAATTAAGTCTTGCTGTACTGTATCAATTCCTAACAGGTATCTAAATCAGCTATAATTTATCATAAAAGCCCATAAAAAGTATTTTTTTCATATTTAATCAACAAAAAAGTAAATTTTTAAACCTTTATGATAGGACGTTAGAAAAAAAATAAGCATTATTGTATCAAAATGATTAAATAATGCTTGTCAATTTATTCCAAAACATTCTATGAAAAAAACAATACTTGCAGGAGGGCTTGTATTAGGGCTTATTTCAACTGCAACCGCACAAAAAAAATGGTCGGAAAGCCCAATGGCGGGTTTTAATATCATTAAAAATCAAGGAGGACAAAGTATAGCCTATTCGCCATCGGTGGGTACGAAAATATTAACGGTTGATGGCTTTGCCTTTAAGGATTTGAATAAAAATGGCAAGCTAGATAAGTATGAAGACTGGCGTTTGTCGAGTGATGTTCGTGCAAAAGACTTAGCATCGAAATTAAGCATAGAACAGATTGCAGGCTTGATGCTTTATTCTTCGCATCAATCTATTCCTGCCCGTGCAGGAGGTTACTTTGCAGGTACTTATAATGGTAAACCTTATAATGAAGGTGAAACTGACCCTACAGACTTAACTGACCAACAAAAGAAGTTTTTAGCCGAAGATAACCTTCGTCATGTATTGATTACGACGGTAAAATCACCTGAGATTGCAGCTCAATGGAACAACAAAATGCAGGCGTTTTGTGAAAGCGTTGGTTTAGGGATTCCTGCTAACAATAGTACTGACCCTCGCCATGGCACATCAGCTAAGGCAGAATACGATGCGGCATCGGGCGGAGAGATTTCTATGTGGCCAAGTTCATTGGGCATGGCGGCTACTTTCAATCCTGCATTGATAGAAACTTTTGGTAAAATTGCCGCTGCAGAATACCGTGCTTTAGGCATCACTACGGCACTTTCGCCACAGGTGGATATTGCTACAGAGCCACGTTGGGCACGTTTTAATGGTACTTTTGGCGAAAGTCCTTGGCTGTCAGCAGCGATGGGACAAGCCTATTGCGATGGCTTTCAGTCGACTGCTTGGGGCATGAAAAGTGTCAATGCGATGGTAAAACACTGGCCTGGCGGTGGTGCTGGCGAGGCTGGACGTGATGCACATTATGCCAATGGAAAATTTGCCGTGTATCCTGGTAAGAATTTTGAAGAACATTTTATTCCATTCACACAAGGAGCATTTAAGCTAAAAGGACAAACGAAGATGGCTTCGGCGGTGATGCCGTACTATACCATTTCATGGAATCAGGACAAGAAAAATCATGAGAATGTAGCTAACAATTATAATAAGTATATTATCTCTGATTTATTAAGAACAAAATACGGATACGATGGCGTGGTGTGTACCGACTGGCTTGTGACGGGCGACCATAAGGCGATGGACGTATTTATTGATGGCAAGTCGTGGGGAGTAGAAAACCTTAGTCTGGCCGAAAGACACTATAAAGTATTGATGGCGGGTGTAGACCAATTTGGGGGTAATAACGACATGAAGCCTGTATTGGAAGCCTATCAAATGGGTATCAAAGAACATGGTGAAGCCAAAATGAGAGCCCGCATGGAACAATCAGCAGTGAGACTTTTGAAGAATATTTTCAGAGTAGGAGTATTTGAAAATCCGTACTTGAACCCAGCAGAAACAAAAGCGATTGTGGGAAAACCTGCCTATATGAAAGCTGGATATGAAGCACAGTTGAAGTCTATCGTGATGCTTAAAAATCATGCTAAAACACTACCTATTACTACTAGAAAAACGGTATATGTACCCAAACGATATGTACCAGCTAGTCGTAATTTCTTAGGTATGGAAACGCCTTCTTCAGAAGACTATCCAGTAAATATGGACATCGTGAAGAAACATTTTAATGTAACTGACAATCCCAAAGAAGCAGATTTTGCCTTAGTTTTCATCGAAAATCCAAAGGCTACGATTGGCTATGACAAAGAGGACTTGAAAAACGGTGGCAATGGTTATATCCCGATTAGTTTGCAATACTTCGACTATACCGCTACAGAAGCCCGTGAAACCAGTATAGCTGGTGGCGACCCGATGGAAAACTTCACGAACCGTTCTTATAAAGGTAAAATGGCCAAAACTGCTAACGTTACAGATGCGGCATTGGTCAACAATACCAAAATATTAATGAAAGATAAGCCCGTGATAGTATCAGTAAGCACTACCAATCCAATGATATTCTCTGAAATAGAGACGTCTGCATCGGCCATTTTATTGAGCTTTGGCGTACAAGACCAAGCCATTATTGAAACCATTATTGGCAAATCTGAGCCCTCGGCGTTATTGCCTATGCAAATGCCTGCCAATATGCAAACAGTAGAAAAACAAGCCGAAGACTTACCGTATGACTTAACCTGTTATAAAGACGCTAACGGAAATACCTACAATTTTGGCTTTGGACTTAATTGGAAAGGAGTTATTAAAGATGGTAGAGTGTTGAAGTATAAGAAGTAGGTTATTATCGAGAGGATAATTAAATCATATATTTCTATTAGTTGGTAACTTAAGTCGTTCTAATTACCCACATATCCATAAGTGTCTGATATTCTTATCTCTAGTGAGGGACTTAAGTCCCTCGCTAGAGATAAGAATGAAAACTCGCTCGCTTCATAAGTCGGGATGCCAATGCGAAGAACATTTATAGCCGAAATCCGACTACCGACTACCAATAGCCTTTCAATCAATGAATCCCCTGCATTCGATAGATTAGCTTCCCACCTTCTCTTTGTGCAAAAAATGCCTTGATTTCGGCGATAATTGAGAGTGCTACCTCCTCAGGTGTTTCTGCTCCGATGTCTAAGCCTACGGGATAATGTATTTTACTCAGGATATCTTCATCCTGAATATTTAATTCATCTAACATCATTTGCCCTCTTTTTTTAGGACCTAGTATACCAATATACGCTACATCCGTACCAATTAGGTAAGTAAGGGCGTCTTTATCATAACCATAGTTATGCGATAGCAGTACTGCCGCAGTGTATTTATTGACAGGTAGTTTTTCAACAAAATCTGTTCTTCTGCTATAGATCAAACAGCTAGCTTCATGAAAACGTTTTGGAGTGATATGTGCTACACAGTCGTCGGTTATCGTAATTGTCAGCCCTACTTGTTGAGCTAAACTTACCAAAGGTACGGCATCGTATCCTGCCCCAACTACTAGCAATTGTATATCGGGCTTAATTGTTTCATAAAATAAAGTGCAGTCGGTATGTTCTATTAGACCTTCTTGTATCGAAAGCTCAAAAGGTATCATAGGAAAATAAGCTGCTAGCTGGTCATTAACGGCAAAACGTTTGCCAATCGGCATGGTTTCGGGCGATTGTGTTGCTATTACTGTGGCATACTTAATGGTCTCGGTGTTGTGCACATAGTTGGCTAAAATCTCCACTAAATTTGATGAATCCTTAGGAACGAGCGGTTCTATCAAGATGTCAATAATTCCGTTGCACCCTAGTCCAATCCCAAAGGCATTTTGGGAATCGTCCATGGTATCATAAACTACTATTCGGGGTATGCCATCTTGCATTACCTGACGGGCTTTGCGTAATACATCGCCTTCTAAACATCCTCCGCTGACTGCCCCAAACCAAGTACCATTATCTACGATAAGCATTTTTGCTCCTGGACGACGATATCCTGACCCGTGTAGTTTTACAACGGTAGCAAGGGCTAGTCGACGTTCAGCAAAATTAATTTGTTGATAGGCTGTTATTATTTTCCTTAATTCGTACCTCATATAATATTTGTGATTGAGCGAGTTAGTGATTGAGTGAGTAATTGAGCGATTGAGTGAGTTGTGATTGAGTGATTTTTTTAACAATAGTCACTAATACATAATTAAAAAAATCACTCAATCACTAACTCGCTCAATCACAATTATGTGCCCGCTGAAATCTTATTCAAAAACGATTGCTTATAAATTCTTCCAACGGGAATTTCATAATCTTGTACTTTCACTAGCTCGCTTGAAAAAGCACTTATTCTATCCATTGCCACAATGTAGGATTTATGCAAGCGTACAAACTTTGATTCAGGCAGTTTTGCTTCCATATACCTCAAACGTTCATAAACCACGAATTTACCTTGGGTCGTAAAAACTTTGATATAGTCTTTCAGTCCTTCGATATAAAGTATTTCATTTAAATATACTTTTTTCTGTTCTTTATTTACTTTCAAGAAAATATAAGCATCCTCAAACGTCGATACATCTAATGCATTTTGTTGGGTAATCTCTCTGAAATATAAATATTTTGAAATGGCTTTTAAAAATCTTTCTTGGCTGATGGGTTTTACTAAATAATCAAACACATCTAAATCGAATCCTTCGGCGGCATATTCTCTAAAAGCCGTTGTCAGGATTACCTTAGGATGTTTCTGTAACGATTTTAGTAATTCCAAGCCAGTCATTCTAGGCATTTGAATATCTAAAAACAATAAATCAACCGTATTATTTTGTAAATAAACAAAACCTTCCAGCGCATTATCGAACATTTTCACTACTTCAAAATCGGGCAATGCCTCAAGGTAAGTTTGAATTAGCTGTCGTGCAGGAAGCTCATCATCAATAATTAAACAATGATTCATCTATTGATTTGTAGTTTTAGTACGACTAAAAAGCTGTTTTTTTCTCGATAAGTTTTAAATTCATGCACAGTCGGGTACAAAATTTCCAAACGTCTTTTCACATTGTTTAGCCCTAATCCTCCATTCTGACTAGCAATTACTTCAATCTCCTCTTCAATGCTGTTCTCTACTTTAACGATGAGTTCGTTATTCTTGTTCTCGATGTCTACGCGTATCCATGAGGCATTGATAGATTTATTCACGCCATGTTTAAAACAATTTTCGATGATTGGTAACAATAGCAAAGGGGGAATTTGTATTCCCTCGATGGCATTATACACATTAAAGGAAACATCCAGTTTATCACCAAATCTGATTTTTTGTAGTGCTATATAATTCTGAATATATTCTAGTTCTTCTGTCAAGGTAACCTTTTCTTTTTTAGAATCATAAAGGCTGTATTCTATAAAATTTGACAACTTCAATATCTGTTGAGCCGTTTCGGGACTCTTCTTGAAAGCTCCTGAATAGATATTATTCAGCATATTGAAGATAAAATGTGGCTGTACTTGCGACTTCAGCAACTCTAGTTCAGCCGCTGTTTTTTCTTGTTTAAGTTCAATCAAGGTTTGTCGCTGTTGGTACCAGCTACGTATAAAGAAGAACGTTCCATATAGAAAAACAATCAGGTAAAGATTGACAAATTCTATGATTATTTTTGGAAAGAAAATCAAAGGCTTTAGCATCCCTTGAGGGTAATACATCTGGTATAAATAGTGATAATTGATGTATCTTTTGAGCATCACAAACACTACAGCTACTACGATTTGCCCCAACCAAAAAGTTGTTTTTTTATCCGATAAATAGAAATTACTAAACAGGTAATGAACAGATAAGCAAGACACCACAAAGGCAATGGGTACGGAGGTACAAGCTTTGATAAAATAAACATAATATTGATCTGTGGCTGCACCCATTCCCAGCCACTCGTATAAAAAATAGAGTGTCCAAAAAATAAGGTTAAATCGGATTGTATCAAATCGCTCGTTCATCAATCATTACCAATTATAGGTATGTAAAAGTATAGAAAGTATAAGAATAATGATAAATAATTCAGCAATAATAGTTCCGTTTAGAACGCCTTTAGAATAGCCAAAATCAACAAAAGCCTTCTTTATAGAACAGGCTTGCCATAAAACAGCAAACCTTTCTTCTTTTCAATCAAAAACACAATTTTACATGTGTTTTAAATTGATTATATTGATGAAGGATGTAATACCTTTCTTTTATTTTCTATTGACCCATCTCTACCATGCTTATTGCTTTGCTTCAAAGAGAAGGAGTCTTAAGTTCTTATTATTTTACGTAAAAGTAGAGAATGCCAAAGCATAATGAAGAAAAACAAACTTAATTTAGACCAACAGCTTTTATACACGACCAACATCCTTTATGATAACTTGATATTGGCTGAAAATTCTTTTTAATAAGGCAAAATACCTAGTCTAGCGTGGTTAGTTGAATTTTATTTTTGCTAACCATTTTTTAACTTCTTTTTCAGCTTCTATTCTTTTGTTATCTTTAATTACGAGGAGCTGTCCATCTCGTTCTATTCCTCCTTTTATTTCAAAACCTTCTAGTACTGTACTTTGTGGACATAGATTTTTTACTGTCTGAAAGCAACTTCCAACACCATAGCCTGCGTTCGTATTAAAGGGGATGACTGTTTTACCTTCTAAAGAATATTGCTTTAAAAAGCTCTTCATAGGCGGAGGTAATTGCATTCCCCACGTAGGAAAACCCACGAAGACAACATCATATTTTTTGATATTATCTATCTTGGTTTTCAGTGGTGGCAAATAGCCCGTTTCGTTTTCTTTAGATACCCGTGCTACCGTTGCTTGATAATTCTCTGGATACGGCGTTGCTAATTCAAGGGCAACCAACGTACCTCCTACATTTTTATGGATGATTTCGGCAATAGCTTTTGTGTTGTTTGTTCTGGATAAATACACAATCAATATTTCTTTCTTGGCTAACTGAGCATGCAAGCAACTCGAAAAAACAGTACATGTCATCAATACCAATAAGCTTATTTTAGAAAAACTCATATTTATTATTCAGTTTTAGTACTAATGGAATGAAAGACTGTAGCACGAGTTTTCAACTCGTGCGTAAATAATATACGAGTTGAAAACTCGTACTACAGTCTTGATACGAGTGTATTAAAGTCTTTTTTACAATCCTGTAGACTTCTCCATAGCCTCTGTATACCGCGAACCTACAATTTGTATTTGCTTAGATGCCTCTTCTATTTCCTGAAGTTCCGAAGCAGTAAGTTCTATCGATACAGCATCATTGTTTTCAGCTAAGCGATGAAGTTTTGTCGTGCCAGGGATGGGTACTATCCAAGGTTTTTGTGCTAAAACCCATGCTAAAGCTATTTGTGCACTCGTAGCGTCTCTACTAGCTGCTAACTTGTTCAGCAAATCCAGTAATACTTTATTAACCGCACGTGCTTCTTCGGTGTATCGTGGTAGAATATTACGAATATCGCCTTCTGCAAATTTGGTATTTTCATCAATTTTACCTGCCAAAAACCCCTTTCCTAGCGGACTAAAGGCTACTAACCCAATGCCCAATTCCTCGATTGTAGGGATAATCTCTTCTTCGTGCTGTCTTGTCCACAACGAATATTCACTTTGCAATGCCGTAACAGGCTGTACAGTATGGGCACGACGAATAGTACTGGCACCTGCCTCAGACAAACCAAAATATTTCACTTTCCCTTCTTGAATCAAATCTTTAACCGTTCCCGCTACCTCCTCAATAGGCACGTTAGGGTCTACACGGTGTTGATACAAAAGGTCTATTACATCCACTCTTAATCTTTTCAAAGATGCTTCCGCTACCTTTCTGATATTTTCTGGGCGACTATTTACCCCAAACATTTTGCCATCTTGAATATTAAAACCAAACTTTGTAGCAATCGTCACTTTTCCTTTAAAAGGCTCAAGGGCCTCTCCTACCAATTCTTCGTTAGTATATGGACCATATACCTCCGCAGTGTCAAAGAAAGTAATTCCTTGTTCTACGGCGGCGTGTATTAACGTAATCATTTCATTTTTATCTGCCACGGGGCCATACCCAAAATTCATTCCCATACAACCTAATCCTAAGGCTGAGACTTCCAAGCCTGCATTACCTAATTTACGTGTTTTCATATTATTATAAGTTGATTGTTTTGCTAATGTATTATCCTATTTATCCACATTATTATGTAAGCTTTACTTATGTAATAAAGACTAATTTCTAATAACAAAATTACGAGGGACTAATGAAACGAAACAATGAAAAACAAACAATAGATTACGAAAATCAAATATTTCTAAACCTTACAGGATTGAGGTCGGTATGCTTCTTGAAGAAATTATTAAAATGTGTTACTTCCGTAAAACCTAGTGAGAATGCTATCTCTGCAATATTCCAGTTGCTATGCTTCAACATAATTTTTGCCTCTTGTAGGACACGCTCGGCAATAATCTGAGTGGTAGTTTTCAGGGTAGTTTCTTTGACAACTCTATTGAGGTGATTTACGTGTACATTCAACTGATTGGCAAAATCTGATGCCGACCGTAAACTAATATTGGGGTGGTTTTCGTCAATGGGGAACTGCCTTTCTAACAACTCTAAAAACAAAGTAGCAATTCTTTGAGAGGCATTGATAGGCTGTTTATCCAACTTATCAGAAGGTTGTATCTTCATGGCAAAATGCAATAATTCAAACACCAAATTGCGGAGTACATCATATTTATGAATGTATTCTGAATTGATTTCATCAAACATTTTTTGATAAATGCCTTTGATGTGTTCTACCTGTTCATCTTCTAAATCAAACACATGATTACCAGTAGGCTCAAAAACAGAGTACTGGTTTAAGTTACCAAACTGATGAAAAAAGTATTGATTAAAAATACAATAGAAGCCCCCTTTGATGTTTTCGAGGTGGTCGCACAGATACGGTATTTGTGGGTTGGAGAATACTAAAGCCTGTTTTCTGATAGGCATTATCCTGTCGGCATAATGTATCTCTATATCACCAATCACCAGCATGATTTTATAATAATCTCTTCTTTTATAAGGAATAGGTACTACTTTGTCTTTCGGGATGGGTTCTAAAGGAAACACATTAAAATGACCGACCTCATTTTTAAGGTTTTCAGGTAACCAATCAAATTTGCGTTGATATAACTGTTCTAATGTTTCAACATTTGCCATTTCCGAAATATAAATAAAGCTTCAAAAACCAGTGACCATTAATTAAACGCCAAAAGTAAATATACTATAAAGGTATAAATAACAATCATCAAACCAATAGTTACGATTTTCAAATAGTTGATAGTTAGCTACTATCTATTTATTCCCTAAACTGTGTTCAGTGTGAAGCAGACCACGGTTGCAAAAGTAAGGCGAAGAGCATCTTTTCTATTAGGGCGTGACTTAAGTCACACCCTAATAGAAATAAAAAAACAACTAACTATTTCTTATCAATGCGATACAGCCTTCCTTGGTCAGTAATGGCATATAAAGCACCGTCTTTGCCTTGTGTTATATCTCTAAAACGTTGTGATTCGCTAGCCAATAATCGTTCTTCACCCACTACTTTATTGTTTTCAATGACTAACCTTACAATGTGCATTCCGCTTAATGCGCCAGCAAATAAGTTATTTTTCCATTCAGGAATGCGGTCACTACTATAGAAAGTAATACCACTTGGCGAAACCACTGGATCCCAATAATAAACAGGTTGTTCAAGTCCTGCTTGTTGTTGAATACCACTTCCTACTTTTTCTCCGCTATATTCAATGCCATAAGTGATAGTTGGCCAACCATAGTTAGCACCAGCCCGAACTCGATTGATTTCGTCTCCACCTCGAGGGCCATGCTCACTTTCCCACAACTCTCCCGTTACGGGATGAATAGCCAAACCTTGTGGATTACGAAAACCATAAGCATACAATTCGGTTCTAGCACCTACTTGACCTACAAAGGGGTTTCCTGAGGGCTCTGTACCATCTTTCGTAATTCTGATAATCTTGCCCAGCCCTGAATTTAAGGCCTGTGCTTGTGGACGAGTGGCTAAATCCGACCGCTCGCCCGTACTAACTAATAAATTACCCGCCTGATCAAAGACGATTCTGCCTCCATAATGCAATGTACCATTATAGGCAGGCGTAGCACGATAAATAACCGTGGGCGATTCTATGGTTCTTTCATTAGCAGATAATTTACCTTTGCCCACTGCCGTCAGGTTGCCATCGGCATTTGGTTGCGAAAACACCCAATATACCATTCTATTAGTGGCAAAGTCGGGGTCAACACGAACGCCCAATAACCCACCCTGTCCGCTAGCATTTACTGCTTGAACACCTGTGATGGTCTGACTCACCTGACCATCTGTGGTAACGATTCTCATGGTACCAGCCTTTTCGGTAATTAATAATCTTCCGTCAGGCAGACTAGTTATTCCCCACGGGCTCTGGAGCGCTGTTGTTAATATCTTACTTTCGTAGCTAGTAGTTGTCTTCACTCCTTTTATTCTAGTCTGTCCTGCAAAGGCAGGCTTGTAAGTCGCATTAGGCGAATTGGTCTCTACTGGGGGTAGACTATCCGTTTTTGTTTCGGTCTCATGCTTCGCATTTAAATCACATTTACATGACCCAAAGGCAATACCAGCCCCTATCATTAATGTTAAGATGGAATTTTTCATGTCTTTTAAATTTTTGAAGAGTTTTAGTATGTGGAGTAATCATAAATGACAAAATATACTGAGTAATTGATAGTTAATCATTATGATGATTAAAAGATAATTAATCGTTGCCTAAATACAGCTTTTCTTAAACCTGTTTAAGTTTTTAAAAATTAACTTCTCTTAGTTTTATACGTTACTTTAACCTAAAAAATTATACCATGGAATCAAACAAGGTTTTATACTCACAGTTATTTTTAAGAATTGCCATTTCGTTTTCATTTCTATCGGCTGTAGCAGACCGTCTCGGTCTGTGGGGAGCTCCCAATACTCAATATGTAAATTGGGGCAACTGGCAAAATTTTGTCGATTATTCCAATAGCGTTAATTCATTCGTGCCTACTCCGTTAGGCAATATCTTGGCAGTGATAGCTACTGCGCTGGAAATCATCATTCCCTTATTTTTATTGATTGGCTACAAGACTAAATTAGCATCAATAGCCTCAGGAACGCTATTATTGCTATTTGGCTTGATGATGACGATTAGTTTTGGGATAAAACCATCCTTGGATTATTCTGTATGGACGTCTGCAGGAGCGAGTTTTTTATTAAGCCAATGTAATACCTATTGGCTTAGTATGGATAATGTGATGGAGAACAGAGGATAGTTTTCTTCTTGCTGGCTGAACTAGGTAGGGACGAATTGCATTCGTCCCCGATATTCAAATCTGTATAAATGTATTCACCAATATAAAAATCCATGTCGCAATAAATACAAGTGGTAAAACCCATACCGCAAAGATTTCCATTCTTTTAACTGTTATACTTACATCAATGGAAGGATAGTTGTCGTCCATTTCTCCGTATGAATAAAACTTTTTATACAGCGTCTGAATATGAATACTTCGGGCAATTATGCCAAAAAATATACATATACATCCTAATAATGCTGCTATCGGAATAAGCCACAATAAAAGGTCTTGCTGATTGGATAAGATAGAATTTTTGGATTCTTTCGGAGCATTGACAATAGTAGCATATCCTCCAAAGAAAAACGACTGAGATATGGCTAACCAGATAGTTCTTTGGTTTAAAATATTGTGATTATCTACGATATGTTGCCTATACAATTGGTAGAAATCTTCCCAAGGAATTTTGCCATTGGTAGGCGGATTTATCCTAGATTTATCGAGATGGATAGTTTCTTTCATGATGATGAGAATAGTGTGTTTTATAGTGTTCAAAATCACGAGCGGATTTACTGTGATTGTCTTTCATGCATGAGAAAAGAATTATTCCTGACCATATAACGCAACGAAATACCTAAAGTTAGCGCTATGAAAGCCTTTAATATGAGCAATTTAATTCGCACAAACAGAACATTTTTATCGAAAATAGAAGGTATGGTTTTTTGATTAATCTTTTGTAATCCCATTAACTTAACCCGCCTATAGATGATTCAAAATAATACACTTTCCTCTATCCCCGAACTATGGGGTGGTATAGAATGTAGTTTTAACAGAGTAGAAAACGAATTCTTTGATCAATTGTCTTTTAATGGTCACTACGAGCGAATAGAAGACATAGACCGCTTTGCTCAATTGGGCATTAAAGCCTTGCATTATCCTGTATTATGGGAATACCATCAACCCCATCAAGAAAGTATTATTCAGTGGGACTGGACCGCTGAACGACTGGAGAGAATTAGGGCAAATAATATGACCCCTATTGTAAGCTTACTACACCACGGAAGTGGCCCATCATTTACAAATTTGCTCGACGATGACTTTGCCGTTGGTCTTAGCAATTTTGCCAGAACAGTAGCTGAAAGATTCCCGTGGATTACTTGGTACAAGCCCGTTAACGAACCCCTCACTACAGCGCGGTTTTCAGGTTTATATGGCTTTTGGCATCCGCACCTGAAAAGTGATGAGGCATTTTGTAGGATTTTTTTAAATCAACTAAAAGCCGTTGTATTATCGATGAAGGAAATACGGAAGGTAAACCCTTCTGCTAAATTTATTCAAACGGAAGATTTGGCAAAAACCTACAGTACTCCTTTAATACAATATCAGGCTGATTTTGAAAACCACAGACGATGGCTTACTTATGATGTGCTTTATGGCAGGTTGAATCATCATCACCCGCTCTGGGAGTATTTTATACAGTCGGGCATTGAGGAAGAAACCCTTTATTTCTTTCAGGATAACCCGTGTCCTCCTGATTTGCTAGGAGCTAATCATTATGTTACCTCAGAACGTTTCCTCGACGATAATATTGGTGCTTATCCTCTATCCACGCACGGCGGAAATGGCAAGCATACCTATGCCGACGTTGAGGCCATTCGCATAAACTTAGGGTTTGAAACGGGACTAAAAGTGCTTTTAAAAGAGCTTCAAAACCGATATTCTTGTGACATAGCGTTAACAGAAGTTCATCTGCACTGTACAAGAGAAGAACAGCTCAGATGGCTAAAATATGCTTGGGAAATTAGCTTATCATTAATCCAAGAAGGTGTCAGTATTAAAGCAGTTACAGTTTGGGCATTGTTAGGAGCTTATGGTTGGAACAAACTTTTAACCAAAAAAGATGGTGACTATGAATCAGGCGTTTTTGACCTCCGCTCTCCTACCCCACGCTCTACGGCACTAGCTGATATGATGAAGTCTTTTAGTGAAGGCAAGCATTTTAGTCACCCACTTCTTAACCAAAAAGGTTGGTGGGAAAAGCCTGCTAGATTTATCTATCAATCTATGCCAACAATCATTTCTCAAACACTGCCCGCTTCACAACCTTTGTTGATAATCGGTAAAAATGGCTTATTAGGAAGAAGCTTTAGTAAGTTCTGTGACCAAAGAGGGATTCGTTATCATGCCCTCGATCCTGAGGACATGGATTTTTGCGATACCCAATCAATTGAAAGGGTATTCAAACATTTTAATCCTTGGGCTATCGTAAATGCAGCAAGTTATTCAACATTTGACCAAGCTGAATCAGCACCTCATAAATGTTTCGACGAGTATGTCAATGGCATAGAAGACTTAATACAGTTTTGTAAGATGGGGGGCGTTAAATTACTTACTTTCTCGTCAAATAGGGTATTTGACGGATTGAAAAATACGGCGTATATCGAAAGCGACGGCGTGTCGCCACTTACCACTTATGGACGAAGTAAAGCAAAAGCCGAACAATTGGTATTAGAAGCAGACTGTAATGCGTTGATTATCAGAACAAGCCTTTTGTTTAACAAGGAAGAGCCATTCTGTTTTATCAAAAGTGTCATGTCGGGTGCTTATGCACAATATTATCCACACAATGTGTTTATCTCTCCTACCTATGTGCCTGATTTGGTAAATATGTCCTTAGACTTATTGATTGATAATGAAAGTGGAATATGGCATCTGACCAATCAGGGAAAAACTACGTGGGCTTCTTTTGTATCTGAAATTTTCCAAAGGTCAGGGCATACAGTGAAATTACCAGACTACCAGATTTATGACTTTAGCCATGTGAAAGAAGAAAGTCCCAGATTCAGTGGGCTTACCAGTGAAAAAGGAACCTTCTTACCTCCCTTATCTCAGGCGCTTGATCAGTATTTTGCTACTTACTGACCAAGCCCCTAGTATTTTCTATTGTTGGCACTGGATGCAACTTTGAGAGGACATTTAGCTTATTAAAATTTTCTCATTGATAAGCACCATCATTTTTTGCCATGTAATGTCCCACGAATTTGTTTTTAGATAAGCATCTACTTTCTCTTTCCAGTCATTATTGATTTCCATTTGAAGTGCTTCCTCTATCGCCCCTTCAAACGCTTCCGCATCCCGCGCTATAGATACCAACCCTAGTGCTTCATAAGGGTCGACAACATCCTGAATAGGTGTAGATACAACTGGTTTGAGTGCTGCGAGGTACTCAGGCGTTTTTGTTGGGCTAATGAAACGAGTAGATTCATTAAGCGCAAAAAGAAGTAGAGCCACATTCCAACCACTCAGATAAGTAGGAAGTTCTTTATAGCTTTTCATGCCTAAATAATGGATATTTTTTCTTTGAGGTAGTGTAGCAGGATCAATTTTGACTACTGGCCCGATAATGATGAATTGCCAGTCAGGACGACTAAAAGAGAGTTCTCTTAATAATTCTACGTCAAACCTTTCGTCTATCACACCATAGAAACCCATCCGAGGATACGGAATTTCTTCCTGATCTTTCGGCTCTGGCAAAGCATCTCGTGCCTCCATAAAGTGATTTACATCGATACTGCTAGGGAAAAAATGAACTTCAGGATGCTTATGACATTTAGCCTCAAAAAGACTTTTTCCACCTGTAAAAACTAGGTCGGTTTTCTGATACAATTCTTTCTCCAGACTGAGTAATTCTGTAGGAGCTCCTTTAAAAGCTGAAAGCTCATCCATGCTGTCAAAAATCACGACGTTTGGTAGTAAATGCTTTGTGAATTTTAAAGCCATAGGCGTATAGTACCATAATCCATAATTTTCAATCTGATAGCTAGAAATAAGCGCAGAGAGCAATTCTTTCATGGCCTGATTAACCTCGGCATCATTAAAGCCGAAAGGCATACAGGGTGTTACAACCATCAGGTTAGGATGTATGATAGAAGGCCTTTTTATCTGGACTTCTGGGACAGTAACATCCCCTGAAAAAATAGGTTCTTCAATATAAAAAACCCTCCATCCCAAGGCTGCCCTTGTCATGAGGTGTTGCGGACGCTGAAATACAAAGTCCCATCTGAGATGAGAAAAACACAATAGTGTTTCTAAGGTGTCTCTTTTTTTAGTCTTTGTATTACTGTTAAAATCCTGATTTGTATGGCTGATAAAGTCTTGTGATAAAGATGTAATATAATTATTCATGTAGTATTTAGTTTATTTTAAGGTTTGCGATTAATAATATGGTAAAGTATTTACTATTAATTAAATAAGCATTCCTTTATTTGCTTGATGATTATTGAGAAATTTTTCTACAAACAATATACTAATGTGGAAAAATGAGGAAGAAAGCTATCTTTGAATCATAATTGCTTTTTCTTCTCTGACGTAATAACCTATGTAGGGACAAATTGCATTCGTCCTAACCGTCGATGTAAATGAGGCTGATTACATGTAAAAACCAAGGCATCCCTGAAAAAACCATCATACCAATAACCCTTGTGGTTATCTTTCTATACCACTATAGTACGCCCATTAAGCAACCCACCAGTAAGAATCTTAACTATTTAAATAATCCTATGATTGGACTACTGATTGAACTGATAATTTCGTGGCTCTTGCTTTGGCTTTTTGACAAAACAAATTTGTCAGTTTTAGGCATTGCCCCAATACAAAGCAGGGTGTATTACTTCATACTAGGCTTTGTTGTAGCATCCGCTTTTTGTGCTTTATATTATGGAAGTATAGCAAGTTTGACGGGGAATTATTTTATCATCAATAAGAACTTTACTTTTACACTATTTCTAAAAAGTTCGTGGTGGACATTGAAATCAGTTTTATTTGAAGAGTTGATTTTTAGAGGAGCTTTATTATACATTGCCATTAAAAAATTAGGCATTAGCAAAGCTTGTATGATATCAGCCATAGCTTTTGGTATCTATCATTGGTTTTCATTTGGGGCATTCGGCAATCCTGTACAAATGCTTATCATCTTTGGGATGACGGGTATTTGGGGACTAATGTTTGCCTTTACTTATGCCAAAACCAACTCATTGTATTTGCCCATTGGTATCCATTTGGGTTGGAACTTGATATTCAATGTTGTTTTTTCAAAAGGCCCATTAGGACATCAATTATTGATAAGTACGAGCGATAAGAAATTAGAAGGAATAATATCTTTAGTGTTTTACATTACACAGATAGTTTTCTTACCCATTTTAACCTATTTCTTTTTAAAGAATAAATCGAAGAGCACACAGTAGGGATTGATTTTTTTCTATTAGCGGGTGACTTAAGTCCTATTGATTACCCACAAGTATATAAATAGCTAATAATCAATCTCTCATCTCTAGCGAGGGACTTAAGTTCTTCAAAAATACCGTAAGAAAGGTTTTCAGTCCCGATCCCTCATCTCTAGCGAGGGACTTAAGTCCCTCGCTAGAGATGAGGGCTTCAACGGTTGGTTTTAAAGACTATTTATGTACATTTAAGCTAATTTAATCAATAATAACATTTCCATTTCAACTTTTTAAAAGATGTGGGTAATCAGTAGGACTTAAGTCACCCGCTACGCTAATAGAAAAAGTGTTTAATAATCTTTTAATGAAGTCATCACTATTCGCAACATGTGGTAGCAACACGGTAGGGACGTATTGCATACGTCCACATGGCTTTCGTCCGAAACGTCCAAAAACAACGTCCCAATGAAATACAAAAGCCTGTAGACAAAAAAGCAAAGTAAAATGTGTAAGTTCGTAACATCTATGACTAATCGTTTAAAAGTTTGGAAACACAATTATTGATTGACTATTTTTTAAATTATCTTCCTTTTACCGAAGAAGAACAACAGCTAGTAATATCAAAAACTATCTTACGAAACATCAAACGTAGGCAGATGATTTTGCAAGAAGGCTTCGTCTGCAAGCATTATACCTTTGTAGTAAAAGGCTGTTTCAAAATGTATGGAATAGATAACAAAGGCACTGAACACAACATTCAATTTGCGGCTGAAAACGACTGGATTACTGACATTGGTAGCTTTCATTCTAGCAAACCAAGCAAGTTATTTCTTGAAGCCATCGAGCCTTCGGTAATAATACAAATCGAGAAAAACGATTTATACTTTTTATACCTTTCTATTCCCAAGCTCGATAGAATCTTTAAGGTAATTATCGAAAACAAGTACGTTGAATTACAAAATCATGTATTGCAAAATATTAGTTCAACTGCTCAGGAACGTTACTTAACCTTTTTGGAGCAATACCCTACCCTCGCCTTACGTTTACCGAACACGCAAATCGCTTCTTATCTGGGCATTACACCTGAATTCCTCAGTAAAATCCGTAAAGATTTAGCCACAAAATAGTCCATACCCTTAAACTATCTTAAGGCTATTTCTTACGATAGTTTATAGGCTGGCGTAGCCTATTCCCTGCAACTTTGCACTGTTATTCAACTAAAGCAAATGAGAGCAATGGAAAATACAACAAAACCTAAAGTAGCTATTATCGGACTTGGTAATATTGGCCAAGTAGTAGCGAAAAACCTAGTAGCGGGCAATCGTCCTGTGATATTAGCCACCAAAGACATCACGAAGGCTGAAAGCCTTGCCGAACAATTAGGCAGTTTGGCACAAGCCATGGAAATTGACAAGGCTATTCAAGAAGCCGACATCATCATTATGGCCGTTTGGTTTAGCACTATCAAAGAATTGTTCAGTCAGCATGAAGCAATATTGGCAGGAAAAATCATCGTTGACCCTTCAAACCCAATTGTTCCCAATGATAAAGGAGGCTTTGATAAAATCATCGGCGAAAACGAGTCGGCAGGACAAATCAATGCTGCAATATTACCTAAAGGGGCGGTATTGGCTAAGGCATTAGGCACGTTGGGTGTAGCTTCGTTAACTAATACTGCTCATCAACAACCTGCTTCAGTATTATTTTATGCTACGGATGATAGCAGTATCAATGCGACGATTGAGCAACTGATTCTTGACAATGGCTTTGTGCCTTTGCGTGTGGGCGGTTTAGACCAGTCTATCCGAATAGAAGTTTTTGGTGATTTACACGAATTTGGTGCGTTGGGGAAACCTGTTACTTTAACAGAGGCTACAGAAAAATTATAGACATTCTAAAGACTTGAAAATTATCAAGAAATAGCTAAATAAAATCAAAAAAAGTTATATTTGATATTGAAAACGATGAGATACCGAGTTTTTCTTGGTATCTCATCGTTTTTTATAAACTGACTCTCAGCCAATGAAAATATTCCAATTTTTCTTAATCATCAGTATTTTTATTATTCCACAAGGACTTTATGCACAAAAAGTTAAACTAACATCAAACAACCTTGTTGCCAATCAAGTATATATGTCTCTGGAAAAATTTCAGGGTAAAGATGTTGTCAAGGTTATCAAAGATTCCACCATCTTGGCAGCTGATGAAGCCACTTTTGTCCGAATCAAAGATGTTGATTTTAAAGATGGCATCATTGAAGTAAAGGTATTGAGCCGATTAACAAAGAATGCCACTCCTACTGCTCGTGGATTCATCGGCGTGGCATTCAGAGCTAGCGAAGACAACTCCAAATTTGAATGTATCTATATACGTCCTACTAATGGCAGAACCGACGACCAAGTACGCCGTAATCATTCCATTCAATACTTTTCCTTTCCCGACTTCAAGTTTTCCCGACTCAGAAAAGAGCGTCCCGAAATGTATGAATCCTATGCAGATATGGGCTTGAATGAATGGATAACCCTCAAGATTATAGTGAAAGGCAAGCAAGCAAAACTGTTTTTAAACGAAAACAAACAACCCTCGTTGATAGTAAACGATTTGAAACTTGGCGAAAATATCAGTGGTGCCTTAGGCCTATTTGTAGATGTTGGCACAGAAGGATATTTCACTGATTTAAAGGTTATTAAAAATTAATCATCCATAAACTTAAATATTTTTAACGATGAAATTATCCAAATTAAGCATTCTTATTTTTACAATCCTAACACTATCATTTTGCTATTCAAAAGCAGCGACTGTTGATACGCTCGACATACAGAGTCCTGCGATGAATAAAACGTACAAAGCGGCTGTAGTACTGCCAGCTTCGTATGCCAAAAATAAAACTACTAAATACCCTGTATTGTATTTATTGCATGGAGGTTCAGGGCATTTCAGAGATTGGCTAACGTCTACGCCCGACAAAATGCTAGTAAAAAATCTAGCTGACCAGTACAATCTTATCATCGTAATGCCAGAAGGCGAAACTTTTGGTTGGTATATGGATAGCCCTTATGACCAAACCAATAAGTTTGAAACGCATATTATCAAGGAGGTTATTCCTACAATTGATTATACTTACCGTACTGTACAAAGTAAAAATGGCAGGGTAATCACAGGGCTTTCGATGGGCGGACATGGTGCGATGTATCTTTCTAACCGTCACCCTGATATGTTTTGTGCAGTAGGTACAATGAGCGGTGCGATGGATATGAATTATACAAAATTCCGTGTGAACGATGATTTTTTAAAATCTCTCAAAGATCGTTTTCAAAAGTTATTGGGTAGCTCAGACCCTACTAGTGAGGTATTCGTTAATAATTCTATCATCAACATGACTGATGCCATCAAAAAGAATAATTTAGCGGTATTGATTGAATGTGGCGTAGATGATTTTCTCATTGAGGCTAACAGAGAATTACACCGTCGATTGGTATATAATGGTATGCCACATGATTACATAGAAAGACCAGGCGGACATACATGGGATTATTGGCAAAACGCTTTACCTTATCACCTGCTTTTCTTTCAAAAAGTATTGAAAAAGAATGGTGTGACGGTAGAATAAGTAATAAAAACCATTCTCTTCGAGATACCCCAAAGTGCATCTCGAAGAGAATGGTAGGGACGAATTGCATTCGTCCTAAGCGTCCGAAAACAAAATTTGTATTGTTCGGACTATCGCCGATTAAAAGAGTATATTATAATAATTTTATCTAACTAATACCCTCTCCTCCTCCCTCAAAATCTCCCTATTCCTTCCCCAATTCTGGTAAAATGCCTAAACTATTGTACTTTTACAATGTATTCAGGTATTTTGAATGCTTCACACATTTTTAAACAACTTTGTTATGTGGATAGAAGAAGATAATAAATTGAAAAGAAGTTTTCTTTTCGATGACTTTTCAGCAGCTTTTGCCTTTATGACTAGGGTGGCTTTATTGGCTGAAAAACAAAATCATCACCCTTTTTGGACGAATGTTTATAATAAAGTGAGTATTGAATTGAATACGCACGATAAAGGAGATGTCGTGACTGAGAAAGACCATAAATTAGCGAAAGCGATTGACTCACTGGTCTAAAATTAAAGGTAAGGACTAATCTTTTCTATTAGCAGGTGACTTAAGTCACCTGCTAATAGAAAAGATTTTTTGAGGGTTATATAATCTAAAATGGTCAACAAAATAAGAAATAAATAACACTTCAATCTCTAGCGAGGGACTTAAGTCCCTCGCTAGAGATTGAGGATTGTTAAAGACTGATTGAATAAAAAAAAACATTATGAAATTGTACCTTGTTCCAACGCCCATTGGCAATCTGGATGATATTACTTACAGAGCAGTAAAAGTTTTACAATCTGTTGATGCTATATTGGCTGAGGACACCCGAAATTCTGGCATATTGCTAAAGCATTTGAATATCTCAAAGCCTTTGTATGCACACCATGCCCATAACGAGCATCACGGCACCAATGGCATTATTAAATTATTAAAGGAAGGCAAAGTACTAGCCTTGATATCAGATGCGGGAACACCTGCTATTTCTGACCCTGGCTTTTTGTTAGTGAGAGAATGTCTAAAACAAGGCATTGAGGTTGAATGTTTACCAGGGGCTACGGCTTTTGTGCCTGCTTTGGTAAACTCGGGCTTACCTGCCGACCGTTTTACGTTTGAAGGGTTTCTACCCCATAAAAAAGGAAGGCAAACCAGACTAAAAAATTTAGCAGAAGAAGAACGAACAATTATCTTTTATGAGTCGCCACACCGCTTGTTAAAAACCCTTGAACAACTAGCAGAATACCTCAATCCTGAGCGTCAGGCATGTGTTTCTCGTGAATTGACTAAGGTGTTTGAGGAAAACATCAGAGGAACTTTGGCTGAAATTTTGTTGCATTATCAGACCAATCCAAATACTATTAAAGGTGAAATTGTGATTGTAGTTGGTGGTAAAGCATAAAAAAATTACTATTTTAGAGGGAAAATTCATCCCAAATCCAAACTAATCAATGAAATACCTCTCTTATTTTAAACATTTAATACTTGTTTTTGCCATCCTCATTTCTACAAATGTGTTGGTAAAAGCTCAAACATTATCTGAAAACAGTAAAGTAAGTTTGATTACCGTAGAGCCTGGAAATGAGCTAAATGATGCTTTTGGGCATACGCTTTTATGGATTTACGATCCCGTTAATCAAATAGATAAGGCTTATAATTTTGGCATATATGATTTCGAAACGGAGAACTTCTACTGGAAATTTGTAAAAGGACAGCTCCCTTACAAGATGTCGTATGCGCCAATGCCAGCCTACCAACGGTATTATCTGGAACAGCACCGTAATATGACTGAGCAGGTACTGGACTTATCGCTTGCACAAAAGCAAACTGTGTACAATAATCTTGAAGAAACCTACAATAATCCTGCAACGCGGACTTATATGTACAAGTTCTTTTATGATAACTGTGCAACCCGTGTCCGCGATGCCATGATGGTGGCTTGTACTGATAGCGTGCATTTACAGAATATTCCCGAAATGAACGACAGTACTTATCGTCAGTGGATGAATAAGTGTTTAATTAGAAAACATCATTACTGGTCTGCCTTAGGGATGAACATTGCGTTGGGGGCTCCTGCCGACGAAAGAATATTACAGTTTAAATCTTGTTACTTGCCTGAAAACTTGCAAAAAAGTATGCGTGCTGCCAAAAGGATGACACACCACGTTTTGCGTTTTTTGGTTCGTTCCGAGAACCCCATGTATAGTACCACACCTATCAATGAAGAGCCTCTTTTCATCTTAACGCCTCGATTCTGGTTATTGTTGGTATTGCTATTGACAGGCTATAAAACATATCAGCATTGGCAACGTCGACAAAAAGGATATGCTTTCGATAAAGTACTTTTTTCGATAGCAGGACTCATCGGTTGGTTATTACTTTTCTTGTGGTTTGGTACCGACCACGGCGTAACTAACGATAACAGAAACCTTTTGTGGGCTTTTCCATTCCATATTCCTATTATTTTACTGACTCACGAGCGTAACGGTAGCTACTGGTATGGATATTATTTTATGTTTATCGGCTTGCTCCTAGCAATGGGCTTATTTTTTGCCGTACAATACTCGTGGGATATTACTTTACTGGTACTAATCCTTATCATAAGAGCATTTTATCATGCTGGTTTCGAAAGAGAACATAGAATGACCCAAACTAAATTCCGTAAAATCATAAAAGGACGCCGTTTGGAAGTGATTCATAAAGAGCATACTTTGGAGTAAATTCTTGCTTGTGTGAGCCTCCTCAAAACCCATTCTATTAGCATGTGCCTTACATCACACGTTAATAGAATGGGTTAGTATTTAATGACATTTTGGTCATAAGTTATCTTTTCTCTAAAGCAAAGCTGTTAAATTCAATCCTTTATTCCTAGCGAGGGACTTATGTCCCTCGCTAGGAATATTTTACTATAGATTCACTTTCACCCAACATTGGTATGCAGCATTTATTCTTTGATTATATTTATCTTATCCTGATAATTTTAGCATTGGTGATGGTTGCGAATAAACTTCGTTTGGCCTACCCCATCGTGCTAGTATTGGGTGGACTGGTACTTAGTTTTATTCCAGAATTTTCTACTATAACGATTGAGCCCGACCTCGTCTTTTTTATCTTCCTACCACCATTACTTTATGATGCTGCTTGGCAAATATCATGGAAAGAGTTTTGGAAATGGCGACGCGTCATCACAAGTTTTGCTTTTCCGATAGTCATCATCACATCATGTGTAATTGCTGTTGTATCAAATGCCATCATTCCTGAATTTAGCCTAGCCTTTGGTTTCTTATTAGGAGGAATCATCTCTCCTCCCGACGCTATTTCTGCATCAACCATTCTAAGGCAAGTAAAAGCTCCCAAAATGCTCATAAGCATTTGTGAAGGCGAAAGCTTGATGAATGATGCCTCGTCGTTGATTGTATTTCGTTTTGCTTTGGCAACTATTATCACAGGACAATTTCATATTAAGGAGGCTACTCAAAGCTTTTTTATGGTCGTTGTGATGGGCTTGCTAATTGGTGTGTTGATAGGGCTTATCTTTTATGGTATCTACAAATGGTTGCCCACTACATCCAATATCGAAATAGTTATGACTTTCGTTACACCCTATTGCATGTATTATTTTGCTGAAAGCTTTCATTACTCAGGGGTACTTGCTGTAGTAAGTGGTGGACTTTTTTTATCTAGCAAACGCCAAAAAACGCTTACTTACATGAGTAGGATTCAAGGCGAGAATGTATGGACAAACTTAGTATTTGTACTAAATTGTTTTGTTTTTTTATTGATCGGTCTTCAGTTACCTACTGTCGTTAACCAACTTGGCGAAGTAAGTCTAGGTAAAGCGATTGGGTATGGCATTATTATTTCGGTAGTGATAATTTTTACTCGATTAATATGTACAATGGGGGCTGCACTCACTACTCGTTTTATGAGTAGGTTTATTACCGTAGCAGACTCAAATCCTGGATGGAGGATACCTTTTATTTTTGGCTGGGCTGGCATGCGAGGCGTAGTATCGTTGGCATCTGCCCTTTCGATACCTTTACTTATTAACGAAGAGCTGCCTTTTCCGCATCGTAACTTAATTCTATTCATAACTTTTATTGTTATTTTAGTAACCTTGGTGTTTCAAGGACTTACTCTCCCGTGGATAATAAAAAAAGTATATATCAGCGATCACAACATCAATGAAGATGATCAAGAAGTAATTATTCAAAAGAAAATTGCTAAAAACTCTTTATTATTTTTAGAAGAAAAGTACGGTGAGGGCTGTTTACAAAATGTACATTTAAATAATTTGTATGAAAAATTTAAGATTGAACTAAGTTTTTTGACCCAAAGAATAGAACATAGCGAAAGTGATGAAGTTTTTGCAGGAACAAATAGTCAGACGATTTACCTTGAGATGCTCGAAGACCAACGCACACTGCTAAATACATTAAACCTAAAAGATGAATTTGACGAAGAATTAATCCGAAAATACCAGTCTTTGATTGATATAGAGGAGTTTAAGGTTAGGGCTAAAATGGTGTAGTAAGAGGGATTTTAGGAGGACCTTTACTGGTCTTAGGTTCTCCTAAGACCCAAAACATGGAAGAGCGTCTCGCTCGAAATTTTCAGCCTTTTAGCGTTTGTTAGTGTTATTGTCAACATTCAAGCGTAAGCAAAAAAAAGTAGTTTTAAACTTATTAATGATAACACCAATATGAATTTCAATAAAATAATTAGGCTACTAGCTATTTTCAATACAATGTCATTCTTATATATTTATATTAGTGTTGCCTATAATATGAGACTTTTACTTATTGACGATTATACTGGTGTAATGTTTTAGGGAATAATATTTTTAAGTTCATTGTCAAATTTACTAATATTTTTATTTGCTGTCTTGTTTAAAAAGACCTTTAAATTGTCATTAAATATTGATGATGCATCCAAATATATATTAATAAATATTATATCATTTTCGGTTTATACATATTGGGGACTTGGATATTACCCCTAACCTCCTTTACTGGTCTTAGGTTCTCCTAAGACCCAAAACACGGAAGAGCGTCTCGCTCGAAATTGTTTAAGAAGATTGTTAAGTATTCGAGCGTGACGCTCTTTTATCTTTGAGGTCGTAGGAGAGCCTACGACCAGATGTGGATTTTAGGATGTCTTGACTTGAAGGCTTAAGCCCTTGTTGGAGTTAATACTAATAAGGCTTCAAAAGAGTTTCAAGGTTGTTAAGTTCTAGGCTCTTATCCCTATCGAGGGACTTAAGTCCCTCGATAGGGATAAGAATGAGCATTTATTTATAAGATTTCGAACGTGACGCTTTATCTTTAGAGTCGTAGGAGAGCCTAAGACCAGATGTGAGCCTATTTTAGCCAAACACAAAAAAGCTCATTGCTTATAGCTCACAGCTCAAATCTTCTACTTCACCGCCAAAACCCCTGTTTTATAAATTTTCTCCAAAATACCATCTCTAAAGCTTCTGCCAACAGGTAGGCTTTTGCCACAAACGATTAAATCGCCTGCTTCGATAGATGTCACCTTTGAAATAGATACAATAAATGACTTATGGATGCGAGCAAATTGCTCGACAGGTAAAATATCCCCTATCCCATTCATGGTTTGATAGGTTACAAATGTTCCTGCCAATGTATGAATCCTAATATAGTCTTTCAGCGACTCTATAAATAGAATATCGGCAAAATTAATCTTTACAATGCGTTTGTCTACTTTAATAAACATAGCCTCGGGACGTTCGCTGACATTAGTCTGAGGATTGCTCGTCGTGACTGGCTGACTACCTTCGTTTTCCTGAGGAACTACTTTATTGACAGCTTTTACAAAACGCTGAAAAGGAATAGGTTTTAGTAAATAATCGACCACACTAAGCTCAAAACTTTCAACGGCATAATCCCGATAGGCGGTAGTAATAATTACCTTAGGGGGATTTTGAAGGCTTTTTAATAGCTCCATCCCGTCTAAAGTAGGCATTTCAATATCCAGAAAAAGTAAATCTATATCACCTTTTTTGAGGTAATTAAATGCTTGAATACCATTTTCACAACGCCCCACTAGTTCAAGGCTATCTATGCGTTCGATAAATGTTTCTAAGACATCCAAAGCCAGTGGCTCGTCATCTACTATTAGCGTTTTTAATTTCATATTTTGTGAAGCGAAGTGGTCATCTCAAATAAAAATATCCCCAAATATTATTCTGCAAAAAACCTCTTATGTAATGTGCTAAACTTTTGCAAACCTTCTTTTGATAATATAACCCTAAAAATCACTTTCTATTAACGGGTGACTTAAGTCACCCGTTAATAGAAAGGAGTTGAATGCTGGTTGTGTTCTGTGTGCCACAGTCCACGGTTTTAGTTTCATATTTTTTGAATGAAAACTTGACTTACCTTTACCGATATGTCTTACTTCAAAGGAATAAACAAAGAAATAACATATTGATTTTCAGTAGGCTGTATATTCAGTTCGTAATTATTCCCATAAAGCAGGGCCAATCGTCGCTGAACATTCTTAAGTCCTAATCCTTTGTGTTTTTTTCGATTAGTGTTATTATCAAACCTTGGATTTACTACGACAAAAAGCAATTTTCCGTTGATGATTTTTAGCGTTATTTTTAAATCTAAAATCCCTGTTTCGTGTGACGTACCGTGTTTAAAGGCGTTCTCGATAAACGGTAATAACAACAATGGTGGTAGTTTTCGCTGTTCGGTACTGCCCTCTATTTCAAACTCAAGGTTCAGGCGTTTGCCGAAACGTAGACTTTCTAAGTCCAGATAATTCTGGATATGCTCTATTTCTTTTTTGAGAGTTGTTTCATGGCTGTCAGACTCATACAACATATAGCTCATCAATCCCGATAGTTTTACTACTACCTCTGGGGCTAAATCAGATTTTTTAATCGTAAGCGAATACAAATTGTTTAACGTATTAAAAAAGAAATGCGGTTGTATCTGTGACTTCAAAAACTCTAATTCATTTTTTACACTTTGCCCTTCCAACTCCTTTATTTTTTCCTGATTATCAATCCAGTCTTTCGTCAATTTAATACCGCTAGTAACTCCCAACACAGAAAACGTATCAAACATTCTTTTGGCAGTAGGCTTAGGGTCGAATAAAGCATTGGGGCGATAGCCCACTGGACAGTAATTAATCAGTATCAAATGGTTGATGAGCGTCTGGATAATAGCCACCGACACAAGGGTTGCTAGCACCAAAAACACAAAATATTGGACGTATTTACCTGTTAATAGAAATCGAGGAATCAGATAATATATATTACCATAGACCAATATAAAATAAAACGGAAACTTCATGGAATACTCAAAAATAGCCTGAGTATAGTTGTTCATCAAAAAGCCGAAATACAAAATATTGTATAAACTCAGCACTATCCAGAAAAGAGAATGATAAGCCCAACGATGGCTAAGGACTCCTCTTCCGGAAAGATCCGTAAAAAAAGCGGTTCTATGGGGTAATGAAGCTGTTGTCTGCACGGTTTTTAGATATTGATTGAGAAGATGGTTTATCAAATTTATACAAAAAATTAGTAAAAAGATATTCTTTTCGATAAACAGTATCACAATATTGCTATGCTGAATCTTCCTTTTTTCACGTTATTGGTCGAATATTTGGAGTTTTTTGGCGAATTTATCTAAATTTATACCATAATTTCAACTTAATTGCAGGATGTAATTTTTGAATTACAATTCATCAACCCATTATAAATAGTAGAAAAGTTTAAAAAACTCCGTATAGAAACGCTATAAAAACGTTTTTCTTGCGGAGTTTTATTGCAATATTCTTCTCAAAAAGATACTTTTTATAAGTAAGATAATAATTAATTTGGTTAAGGGGTATAGGGACGTGGCTTTGCTGTGTCCCTAATTTTTGTGTACCTTACACCTTTACTAGAAAATTACGAACCTCTTTATTTTCAATCATTTTTATGCGCTATTTTTACGCTTTATTACTATTTTTTTGGGGTAGTTGCTTCCTAAAAGCCCAAGATATTTTCTTACCTGATTCTATCAAAAAACAAACTCAGGCTACATTTATCAATTATCCTATCAAGGTTGATGGCAAACTAGACGAATCTGTCTGGAAAAATGCTCAATCTATCACAGACTTTGTTCAAGTAGAACCTCTTCAGAAACAACCAGCTTCGCAAAAGTCTGTTTTCAAGCTTGTGTACAATGCTGATTATTTATATGTCGCGGCTATCCTGCACGAGCCTCTGGGCAAACAGGCATTACGTGTGACTAACCTTCAGCGTGACTTTACTTTTGGTCGAAGCGACCAAGTAGGTATTTCTATTGATGGGTTTAATGACGAACGCAATGCAATGATTTTTATGACCAATCCGTATGGTTCGCAAAAAGACTTGCTGGCATTCGACGATCAAGTGTTTGACGACGACTGGGACGGGCTTTGGCGTGTGCGTACTTCCCGAAATGATACCGCGTGGATTGCTGAGTTTGCGATACCTTGGCAAACTTTACGCTATCAGCGTACCACTGAAGCGAATACATGGGGTATTAACTTTTTTAGAATGCGACGCATGAGTAACGAGCAAACCATTTGGTCAGCTCTGCCACGTGCGTTTTCGCCTGCTAGGATGCAGTATGCAGGAAAACTGTCTGGAATATTGCCTCCGCCTCCTAAACCTAATATCAGATTCCAACCCTATTTATTGATTTCGGAAGATAGATACAATGGCTCGGAGTTTTATGACCAAAGCAATGGCTCTAAAGTAAAATTGGGTGGTGAAATAAAATGGGCCATTACGCCCAACACCGTACTGGATTTGACCTATAATACGGATTTTGCCCAAGCCGATGCCGACCGACAGGTAAATAATTTATCTAGGCTTTCGGTTTTCTTTCCAGAACGCCGACAGTTTTTCTTAGAAAATGCCTCTCTTTTTGCTGCGGGACTTAGCCCTATTGAAGAGTTTTATGGCGGTCAGCAACGTATCCAGCCCTTTTTCAGTAGAAGAATAGGGTTAGATAATGATGGAAATCCTGTGCCGATTGAGGTAGGTGCTAGGTTGGTAAACCGTTCTACCAAAAGCAATACGGGTTTTATGTATGTTCGCCAGAAAGGGAATGATGCCTATTCTGCTACGGATTTTGTCGTTGGGAGGTACTCGCAAAATATAGGCAAACAAAATAGAATTGGGGGTATTGCTACTTTGAAAAACGATAGTGACCATGCCAATATCACGGCCTCGGCCGATGGTTTCTTCCGTATCAACGAAAGTACCAACGTGAATACGATGGCGATGCTGTCTAAATCTAGTCACGAAAGTCAAACAGGGTTGGCAGGGCATTATCAATTGGTACACAAGGGCATATCGTGGATATATTGGCTTACGCAAAACATTAACAACAAGGCCTTTAACCCTGAGATGGGTTTTGTGGCTCGTCCAGATGTGGTTGAAAATTCGGCAGGTTTTTACTGGCTGAATCGGGGGAAATGGCTGCCTAGTTTTATCAGGGCATTTGAACCAGGCGGATATTACTTGAATTATTATTCGGCCACGACAGGCAAATTGGTTGAAGAACAATGGAGTACTAACCCTGTATGGTTTACCTTCCAAAATGGCGGAGGTATCGGGCTTTTCAGCAACCACTTTTATCAGTTGATTGACTATAGCGATGGAAGCGATACGCTGTCGTTTTTTAAAGTAGCTATTCCAAGCGGGAAATTTAGGTACAATCGCTACATGATATTTGGAGAAACGGATGGTTCTAAAAAAGTATCAATCTCGGGAAATGTGGAAATTGGTAAATATTACGATGGTTCATTAACTACTTTTTCCTCAACATTTAGATTTGCCCCGATTCCGCATATTTCTATGGAAGCGCGCTTTACCAACAATAGTTATAGCAATTTGGGGACAGAAAAGGCTTCTGGGAGTACTCAATTATATACCCTTTCTGGGCGTTTTGCCTTGAACCCTCGGGTACAATTAATTGGGTTTTACCAGCACAATTCTACGAATGATTTTGATGTCTGGAATATCCGTTTTTCATGGGAATACCAACCGTTGTCATTCTTGTATTTGGTGTTCAATCAGCGTGGTTTCAACGACTACCGTACCCAATTATCAAACGATGGGCTAACCAGAATCACGACAAACGAACTGGCACGTCAGCATGAGCTACATTTGATAGCGAAGCTTTCTTATTTGAAGCAGTTTTGATGATAAGTTATCTGCTGTTTATGGTGATAATAATACCAATAATTGCTATAATGCGAGCGTGACGCTCTTTTTCCTTTTGGGTCTTAGGAGAACCTACGACCAGTGTTAGAATACCTTCATACGCTAATGTTTGAAATAAACGCCAAGCGAGATATTGAAACTAGACAACCTACTTTCCCTCGCTTGGCGTAGTGTTTTTCACTACGTCAGGGTGTACTGCAATGTTACATTGCAAAAAGGCGAAATAACCTAACACTAGACACTGCTCTCAAATTGAGGATTTTTTTAGTTTTTTACATATTAAATCGCTTTTTAAATACCAAGAATTTTGATTTACCTTATCTATTAAAAATACTATTTTAACGCTCTCTCGTTTCTTGGGTAAAATATCATTTCTGCCTAATCCATACTCTAAGCCTTCACAATATTGATTTATTTGCCCTGTAAAGCAAATGTCTAACAATCCATCTTTATTAATATCTTCTTGAGATAATCGAAATAAAAATGGAGAATAACTTATGCAGTCTGTACTATTGTTGTAGATGGGTATTCCGTCAGAGCAAAATCTATCTGAGGAAGTATCTAAAATGGGCGTTAACTCTTTAGTATCAGCCTTGTATATAATGAAATATCCTCTACTTTTTACCTTGTGTAGCCCTCCTATAAAACCTTCTTTGTCAGTCTTCTTTACCTTAATCATTTGCAAGGTTTCTATCCATAATAGGGATGCTTTATTTTTATTGGTAATAATATGGCATCTTTTAGGAATAACTGAGGGAAGTTTATCAGATAAATTAATTTGATAAACTTCTACTATTCCAATACCTTTAATAGAAACTGGGGATAATTTTTCTATTGTCTTAAAATCAATAACCTTTACACCTTGGAAATCACTAGTAAAACTTTTAAGCAACGCCTCACAAAAATTTGATTTATTTGAAAAATTCCCATCAAAACTTTCAAAATCTCTGCTCTTATCTAATTGCCCCTGACAAAAAAAGTAAGATAGTAAAAGAATAACTATTGTTTTTTTCATGGCAGAAAATTGAATGGTCTCATGGGTGTCATTCCCCCCTTGTTGGAATTATCTCCAACAAGGGCGGCGACAGCAATGCACCAGCTTAATAATTTGTGTTTTATCTTTATTCTAGTGTTGCTGTCGCACTAGTTATTGGAGATAACTCCATAGCCGTCAGGCTAAGTAAAAAATATTATCTTTGCTGAATGAAAAAACATGATTTCAATGATATAGACTTATCATCAACTTGTTTCAGGGATTTATGTAATTTTTTTGAAGCAGAAAGTATTGAGCGATTAGGCAGGGAAGTGAAATTTATAGAAAGAAGTACATCACGTTTAAGTGCTTGGATGTTTTTACAATTGAATACTTGTTTGGTCAATAATGGTAAAATGGATAGTCTAAATGATTTAGGGACAGCATTATTTAAGATTTTTGGAGTTAAACTGACTAAGCAATCTCTAGATGAGCGTTTTAATATTCATGGAGTTAGCCTTATGCGAAAGTGCTTTGAAATGGTTTTTGAAACGATTTTGTCAGCTTCAAGGAATAAAGAACATTTTGCTAGTGGGTTTAAACGTATTATTTTACGAGATGCTACAAGTTTTCAATTGCCTCCTGATTTAGCAACTTACTATCAAGGCAATGCGGGAGATACCACAGGTAGTGTTATTAAAATCCAACACGATTTTGATTTATTAAGTGGTAAGATACTTAAGTTAGATTTTCGCAATGGGAGAGAAACAGATACCGATTGGTTGAATCAAAAAGGTATAGATGTTTCTGCTAACGATTTACATCTAATGGACTTAGGCTATTACAAATTAGCTCATTTTACAAGCATTGCTCAAAAAGGAGGCTTCTTTATTAGTAGATACAAAGTAGGAACCTGTCTCTATACCAAAGATATTCAAGGAGAATATGTAGCATTAGATTGGGCTGATGTTTTCAATCAAATACAAGGAGATGATTTTGATAAAGAGGTATATTTAGGTAGTGCTAAGGATAAACTCAAAGTGCGTTTACATTTACAAAAAATACCAGAAGAGATTGCTCAAAAACGTCTAAAGAAGTATGAAAGTAAAGAGAAATACCAGTCAAAAAATAAGAAAAGGCTCTATGAAAACTCTGATTTCAAAAAGGAATTGGCGTATTATAATATTTTTATCACAAATGCACCACAGGAATTACTGAAAACAAAACAGATATATCCTTTTTATAGGCTTAGATGGCAAATTGAGCTACTTTTTAAAATTTGGAAGAGTGTTTTTGAAATTAATAAAATAGGAAAAATGAGCATTGCTCGATTTGAATGCTACCTCTATGGAAAGCTAATCTCTATTCTATTAAGTGGATATATTCAAACCCTTTTTAATGATTTCATTGAAGAGAAGATAGACTTTGAACTTAGCGAATGGAAAGCTTACAAAATTGTAAAAAAAACTTAAATGTATTGTGGGGCTATCTCCGAAAACAAATGTCAGGACTGAAGAAATGGTTGAAATGTATTTTTGAAGAATTATGGATAAGAGCTAAAAAAGAGAAAAAAAAGATTCAGCCAAAACTATACAAACCTTACACAAAAGACATTATCAACTCTTAGCCTGACGGTTATGGAGATAACTCCAACAAAGGCGAAAAATTAAATCATTTCTTCTATTTTACCTTCCTTTAGCTTATTTTACTCTTCTTGATGTGCAACGCAATATACTAAGCGATGGGATTAAAACATTTTCAAATCAATACTGTTTACTTAAAAGTACCTGATAGGCAATACCTCCACGAGTAAAAAGCCATAGAAAATAAACCTTTGCCTTCTTTGAAAAGGTTAAGTAATAAAATTAATATATGTATAGAGAGCCAGAATTACTAAAGTTAAGACCCATTATTACATTTGAAGTTGAGGCAAATAGTGAAGTAGAAAAATTTCAAAATGAGGTATTAAGACCTATCCTGAAATTACAGAACGACTTATTGGTTCAGATTTTTATACAATATAGTCATCAACGCAAAGGTGGATTCTTTAAATTAGCTGATAAAGACAAGCTGCTATATATCGACCAGACAATCAGAAAAGACATGAAGTTCAAGCATTATCTGGAAGGTGTAATTGCTGGGCATTTTACCTTGGATGAGTACCAACGTTTCTTAGAAAATGAAGATGAACTTACCAAAAGGATGATTCATTTATTGATACAAAGGCTACAAAGTCAGCTCTTTTTATTAACCAAATAAATACCACATAACACAACCAGTCCGCCAATAATTTGTTCGGTTCTTAGGATTTCGCCCAACAGGAAAAAAGAGATAATCGACGTAAGTACTGGCTGAATTAGTAAGGTGGGCGACACGATGGCGGCTGGGATAAATCCCAAGGCATAGTTTATAGAAAGCCAACCAGCCAAATGGCAGATTAAACCCGAACCCACAAAGGCTATCCATGTAGTTTGATTGAAATGTGTCATCTCTAAATCCTGTTGCCAACAGGTAAGAAATGAGAAAATCAAACAGGCTATTAGCGACCATGCCATAAAATTAACGGTATCGACCTTCCCTCTGATACGTTGGGTAATGAGCATATACCCTGCATAAAATACAGCGGCACCTATAGCCATAAAATGCCCGAAACCCACACTTGGATTTTGCAAAATATCTTTGCCCGCTACCAGAAAAACCCCTACCATAGCCACTGCCAGCCCAAGCCAATAGATTTTAGGTAATTTTTGTTTGAAGAAAAGCAATGTTCCTAAACCAACAAATACCGAGGCATTGTTGGCTAACAGGGTTGACACCGACGCAGAAGTGCGGAGGATAGAGAGATTCCAGAGACTCATATCGGCTACAAACAAAAAGCCTGCTATAGTGATTAAAAGGGCAGTGTTCGCATCTGGAATTTTGATGCCTTTGTATAGCCAAATTGGCACCAGACCAATAAAGCAAAAAAAGTAACGATAAAAACCAGAAGTAAGGGCTGGGGCATCGGCCATTTTGACAAAAATAGCAGACCAAGCGATACAAAAAACGCCCAACAGGAGGTATAGATAAGCCTTTAAAGGAATGTCGGAATCTTGTGTTTTCAAAATATTGTTGATAACATATAAAGTATAATCCAAAATTACCGAAATTGTTCATTATTTACTCATAAGCGAAACGAATGACAGAAAAACAATTATTTGAAATCCTTAAACAAAAAGAATCTACCACATTAGAATTTAAAAGTAGAATTGATAGTCCTTATAAAATAGCACGCACCTTGGCAGCCTTTGCCAATACTTCTGGCGGACAGTTGATTATTGGTGTAAACGACGATAAGTCGATAAAAGGCTGTTCGGAAGTAGAAGAAATGACGAAAGTAATCTATGCGGCTAGCGAGCTAGTAGTCCCTCCTATTGATATTGTTTATTCATCGGTAAAGGTGGAAGACAAACACAATATTATGATTGTGAATATTACTGAGGCTGTCAATAAACCGCATGAAGCCATAGACGAACACGAACACCGCACGGTATATGTTCGGGCAAATGATGAGACTACGCCCGTAACGAAGGAGATGACCCAAGTAATGATAAAGGCTGGGGACAAGGACATCAACAAGCAAATCTTGGAACAACCCAACGTAAAGTATTTAATTACTTACCTGAAAAAGAACACCAAAATTACGGCTAAGGAATATGCTAAACTGGTGAATATTTCTGCCTATAGGGCTACCAAATTGTTAGAGGCTCTTACGTACGAAAGTATTCTGCTGATGTTATCACGACAAAAACCTACGCAGTTTGTGCTTCGGAAATGGTGATAGTTTTTGGCTGTCGGATGTTGGTCTTCGGGTTTCGGATTTGGGCGATAGGCATGTACAGTCGCTTGGCTAAAGCCAAGCGACTGCGAAAACCAGAAATCCAATAGCCATAGTTATTAACAATAAAAATTAACACTTCATCCTTAAATTAATCAACATTAAGTATATTTACATAGTAAAAGTTTAAAACTATGGTAGTCGCAAAACAAAAATCTGAAAAACTTCAAAAAAGAGTTAAACTCGATAATGGTAAAACTATTATTGTTGAAACTGCACAGCAGAAATCTAAAGACCCTTTTGCTGAGGTTGCGAGTTTATTAAGCGATGTGCCTAACTTAAAACCATGCGATTGATTATAGTTGACACAGGAGTATTAAGCAGAAGGTTATCAAATAAAGAGGAATATATCAAAGCTTTTGACTACATCGGTAATGAAAGAATTGTTATTACATCAATTACTAAAATCGAATTATTTAACTGGGTTCGTGCATACAGGTCTCATTTAGGTGAGAAGAAGTATAAAATCATTTTTGCCTCAATTGATAAATTCCCTACGATTCACATTGACAGAAAGACTTCAACTTTGGCGGTTGAGCTTTCGCAAAGATACTTTACCAAAATTGGCGATTTGTTAATAGCAAGTGTTGCGATACAATATGAAATCGAAATTTTCACAAATAATACTAAAGACTTTAAGAACATCAAGGGTGTAAAGTTATATACTCCACCAAATTACGAGGAGATAGCTAAAACGCTTTAAAAATAGCATACCGTAAGCCGAAGACTAATGCCCTAAACTCGTAGGGGCAATCCCTTGCGGTTGCCCTCTGTAAGCATAATAAAGCAAAAGGTAACCTTGCTCCCGCAGTCGCTCGTATTGACGAGTGACGACTATCCGCAGAAGCCCTCTGGGCGAACTTTGAATCAGGAAACAAATTGTAATTCTGCGTTTATGTCACCCCGTCGGGGTTTCGTTTAAAAAACATGGTTGTTTTTCTATAATCCTGTTATCCCTTCGGGATTACGCTCTCTTGGTGGTTGTCTGAACTTTATTTTTTATCCACCCGCAGTCGCTCGTCTTTGACAAGTGACTGCCTAGCTGAAATCCGAAAGCCGAAGACCAAAAGCCGACACCCGACGACCGAAACCCGAAAGCCCCTAATGCACCACCAACTCAGTATCAATAATAATCTCCTCAGGCATTAGTTTTTCGGCGGGTTTGGCATCTATTATCTTTAAAAGCAACAAGGCAGCCTGTTCGCCCATTTTGTAAGCAAATTGCTCTACTGATGCCAGCGGTGGGTTATCTAAATATGCCGTAATGGGCAAATTGGCAAAACTTACAAAGTGAATATCGCTATTGGGTACAATGCCATTTTGCCGACAGCTTTGCATGGCATACAGGGCTACGTAGTCGTTGAAACATAAAACCGCTTCGGGCTTTTCTTGCAAAGCCATCAACTCTTCCATTTTCTTGAAGGTATCTTCTTTGCTCAAATCTGTCGATTTAATGTAATGCTGAACGATGGGCAATCCTAACGATTTTAGAGCTTTCCAATAACCCTCTAAGCGTTCATTTGAAATCTCCAGATTCGATGGACCATTCAAAATGGCAATCTTGGTGATGCCTTTGTTGGCTAAAAAAGAGGTAGCCTCAAAGGCGGCTTCAAGGATGTTCCCCCTCACTTTGTTGACAGCCACATCTTTGGGTACTCTATCAAAAAACACCAAAGGGATACCATAATTTTCTAGCTCCCTGAAAGAGTAATATTGGGTAGTCTCGGCTGAAATGGAGGCTATTACGCCATCTACCCTACTACTGATAAACGACTTTATAGCCCTGTTTTCGCGTGCTAATTTATCCCTCGACTGGCTGATTACTACGTTATATCCTTTTTCGCTAATAACATCCTCTATACCTGTAATGGCTTGCGAAAAAAACTCTTCTTGCAAATGCGGGAAAACTACGCCGACGGTATAGGTTTTGTTTTTCCTTAATAATATTGCCGCTGGATTTGGCACATAGTTTAGCCGTTTGGCTACTTCAAAAACCTGCTCTTTGGTTTTAAGCCCAATCCTTGGATGATTCTGCAATGCCCTCGACACCGTAGAAATAGCAATGCCTAATTCTTGTGCGATATGTTTAATAGTAACCTGACTTTTCTGCATGATACATCTTTGAGATTGGATTTGTAAAATTAGGAAGATTTTTGAGGTTTGTGCAAAATTTGCGCAAATGTTTGTAATGCCTTTTCAATGGGTTTTATGGTACTTTTTCAATTAATTTCATTGCCTAGCGTAGATGATGGCAATGAGTATTTCTAAAAAATATCGTCCTTTGATTTAAAATTTAATTTTACGCTCAGAGATGTACCCAGAAAATATTATTGCCAAATTTCAAGAACAATTTTCAAAACAAGCTTCCCTAGTGGTTCGTGCGCCAGGACGCATCAATCTTATCGGCGAACATACCGATTATAATGATGGTTTTGTGTTGCCTGCTGCTATCAATAAAGCCATTTATTTTGCCATTGCTCCTCGTCAGGATAACACCTGTAATGTATATGCCTACGATTTAGAAAGTAGCGATTCTTTCAGCATCAGCGATATTCAAAAGTCTACTAACAGTTGGGCGAATTATTTAATTGGCGTGGTGGATGAAATCCAAAAAGCGGGACAGACTATCAAGGGTTTTGATTTAGTTTTTGGTGGAGATATTCCTTTGGGGGCTGGCGTATCGTCGTCGGCTGCGGTAGAAACGGGCTTGGCTTTTGCCTTGAACGAAATCTATGGTTTAGGTTTAGCAACTATGCAAATGGTAAAAATCGGGAAGGCTGCCGAAAACAATTTTGTAGGCGTAAACTGTGGTATCATGGATCAGTTTGCTTCGATGTTTGGCAAAAAAGATGCGGTAATTCGATTGGATTGTAGAAGTCTTGATTACCAACATTTTCCGTTGTCATTGCCAAACCATACCATTATTCTTTGCAATTCTGGGGTTAAACACTCTTTGGGTGACTCGGAATACAATACCCGTAGATTGGAATGTGAAGAAGGGCTTAGGATTTTAGGAGGTATTTATCCAGCCGTAAAAAGCTTTAGAGACCTGACGCTTACGATGGTAGAAAATGCCAAAGATAGTCTTTCTGAAAATGTGTATAAACGTTGTGTATATGTGGTGGGCGAAATAGACCGCGTAGTAGTGGCGTGCGAAGCCTTGGAACAAAACGATTTGGCGACTTTCGGCAAAAAAATGTATGAAACGCATGACGGTCTGCAACATAATTATGCAGTATCGTGCGAAGAACTAGATTTTTTGGTGGACGAAACCCGTGAGGAGAGTGCCGTAGTAGGTTCAAGAATGATGGGAGGAGGCTTTGGTGGTTGTACTGTAAACATCGTTGAGAAAAGTAATGTAGCAGCATTTTTACAAAGAATCAAAAGAGCGTATCAGTCTAAATACCAAAAAGATTTAGTGACTTACGAGGTGGCTTTGACAAATGGAACGGAAGTGATTTAGAGGTAAGACGTTAGACACTAGACTAAAGGACTTTAGGATATAAGATTGAAGATTTTTGGATTATAGAATTATAAAAAAATCTCCAAAATCAGCGAATCAAATCAGCGAAAATCTGCGGGTAAAAAAACAATTTTAGACACAAGACTAAAGACTAGAAGACTTTAGAATATAAGATTAAAATACAAGATTGAAGATTTTTGGATTATAAAATTATAAAAATCTCCAAAATCAGCGAATCAAATCAGCGAAAATCTGCGGGTAAAAAAACAATTGAAACTAGATTTTAAAAAGCTTTTACCCGCAGATTTACAGAGATTTAATCCGCTGATTTACGCAGATAAAAAAAACGATACCCGAAAGCCGACATCCGAAAGCAAAAAAGCTCAAAGCATAAATATGAACTCAATTTTTGAAGAACATCCACATAAAAGATATAACCCACTGACAGACAGTTGGGTATTAGTATCGCCGCATCGTGCCAAACGTCCGTGGCAAGGGCAGGTAGAAAAAGTAGCTGGCGACGACCGTCCCGCGTATGACGAAACCTGCTATCTGTGTCCGACAAACACACGGATGAATGGCGAAGTAAACCCTGATTATCAAGACGTTTATATTTTCAATAACGACTTTGCGGCTTTGTTAGAAGACACCCCTCCGCATAGTTTTGAAGAAGACGAATTGTTCAGAGCAGAGACCGAAAGAGGATTGGGCAGAGTAATTTGTTTCTCCCCTCGCCACGACCTTACCGTTCCAGAAATGGAAGAAACGGCTATCAGAAAAGTAGTGGATGCATGGGTAGATGAATACCTAACCCTTGGCGGAAAAGACTTTATTAACTACGTTCAGATTTTCGAGAATAAAGGTTTTGTAATGGGCTGTTCGAACCCACACCCACATGGACAAATCTGGGCATCGTCGTCGATTCCAGATGAACCCATGAAAAAGCAAATCTCACAACTGAAATATTGGCAGAAAAATCAACGCTCTTTGCTAGCAGACTATCTGGAAAAAGAGTTAGTAAAACAAGAAAGAGTATTATTTGAAAACGAACATTTTGTGGCATTAGTGCCTTATTGGGCAGTTTGGCCGTTTGAGACCATGATTGTACCGAAGCGTAAAATGGCAAGAATCTCGGACATGACTGGTGCTGAAAGAGACGCTTTTGCAAATGCCTACAAAAGGTTGACTGTACGTTACGACAATCTTTTTGAGACCTCCTTCCCCTACTCGGCTGGTGTACACCAAGCCCCAACCGATGGCGAAGCGCATGACGAATGGCATTGGCATTTTGTATTTTATCCTCCGCTTTTGCGTTCTGCAACGGTCAAAAAATTCATGGTAGGCTACGAAATGTTAGCCAATCCACAAAGAGACATCACCGCTGAAAAAAGTGCGGCAGTATTGCGTGCTTTATCAGAAGTGCATTATAAGCTTTGAGCGATGAGATGTAAGCTTTAGTTTTGGCGTTGTCATTTCCTAGTCATTGTATAAACAGAATTTAGATTACAAAATCACTTAACCATTAAATATTATCATTTTTATCCCTAACGGGTTTTTGATTCGTATTTAAAAAGGCTTCACTTTGTGGGGTCTTTTTTTGTTTAGTGAGTTAGGGATTGAATGGTTATATTTTTATTACAAAATACTGCCTTACAATTATTTATCACTAGCGAGGGACTTAAGTCCCTCGCTAGTGATAACGTTCAATATTCTACAGGAGTGAGTAGTCAACAATAAATTCACGATTTGCAAATTGCGAATTTAAAGCTGTGGCTTTATCTTTCGGCCTTTATTATTAAATACCCTCGCTTGGCGTAGTGTTTTCACTACGTCAGTGTGTATTGCATTCTTAGAAGGCATCGGCTCCTCTAATCGTAGGTTCTCCTACGATTCCAAACACTAAAGAGCGTCTCGCTCAAGTAATAATACTCAGCCAAATTAAAGACAGCACAACCTAGGTAGTCATCGTGTCAGACATCCCATTCATCAATAAATGCGAGCGTGACGCTCTTCGTCATTTGGAGTCTTAGGAAAACCTACGACTAGCGGGTGTTTTGTGTGCCACAAACCACGGGATTACAACCAAGCATCAAGAATAATTTTTGAATATCAGCTTTTTATCGTGTCAATTCAGCACATTGTCGTAATTTTGTATGATTTTTTATACAAAGCTGTTGATTATTGATTTTTTGATAAGAAAAACGGAGCAAAACCTTCATAATCAACCTAAAAACAGATGACAAAACGATTTTTTTAGTCGGTGTCTATATCCAGCAATAATACTTACAATAATGCTAAACGTATCAAATGTATCACTCCGTTTTGGTAAACGGGTACTTTTTGAAGAAGTAAATATCAAATTTGTAGAAGGCAACTGCTATGGTCTTATCGGGGCCAATGGTGCAGGAAAATCTACGTTTTTAAAGATTTTATCAGGTGAAATCGACTCGCAGACTGGCTCAGTAACCATGAACCCAGGCGAACGTATGTCGATGTTGAAACAGAACCACTTTGAATACGAAGAAGTGCCTGTTTTACAAGCCGTTATCATGGGTAACAAACGTCTGTACGATATCATGATCGAGAAAGATGCTATTTACCTAAAAGAAGATTTTACCGAAGAAGATGGAAACCGTGCGGCTGATTTAGAGGCTGAATTTGCCGAAATGAACGGTTGGGAAGCTGAATCAGAGGCGGCTTCGTTGTTAAGTGGACTAGGCATTAAAGAAGATTTGCACTATACTTTGCTAAAAGATGTATCTGGTTCTGAGAAAGTAAAGGTACTTTTGGCACAGGCGTTGTTTGGTTCGCCAGATATTTTGTTATTGGATGAACCTACCAACAACTTAGACATCGAGTCTATCTTGTGGTTGGAAAACTTCTTGACAAACTTCAAAAATACGGTCATTGTCGTTTCTCACGACCGTCACTTCTTGGATAACGTTTGTACACACATAGCCGATTTAGATTTCGGAAAAATCCAACTATACGGTGGTACATATACGTTCTGGTACGAATCATCACAATTGGCGGCTCGTCAGCGTGCTGACCAGAACAAGAAGACTGATGAGAAGCGTAAAGAATTAGAAGAATTTATCCGTCGTTTCTCGGCCAACGTTGCCAAATCGAAACAGGCTACTTCTCGTCAGAAAATGTTGGATAAATTGCAGGTTGATGACATCAAGCCATCGTCAAGACGTTATCCATTTATCAACTTCAAACCAGAACGCGAAGCGGGCGACCAGTTGCTTTCGGTTGAAGGGCTAACCGTGAAAAACCAAGAAGGTGGTTATTTATTCAAAGATGTGTCGTTCACATTGACCAAGGGTGATAAACTGGCAGTACTCTCACGTGATTCTTTGGCAGTAAGTGCCTTATTCGACGTATTGATGGGCGAACGTGTTGCCGACTCAGGAACGTATAAATGGGGGGTAACTACTACACAGGCTTATTTACCAAACGATAACGCTGAATACTTCAAAGATGGTTCGTTAAATTTGGTAGACTGGTTACGCCAATATTCTGCTGAAAAAGATGAATCGTTTATTCGCGGATTCTTGGGCAGGATGTTGTTCTCAGGCGATGAAGCCTTGAAGAAATGTACCGTAATCTCAGGAGGTGAAAAACAGCGTTGTATGTTCTCAAGAATGATGCTTTCGGGTGCGAATGTTGCCATCTTTGATGAGCCAACCAACCACTTAGACTTAGAGTCTATCACGGCATTAAACAACGGTATGGTAGATTTTACAGGTACAATTCTTTTCACTTGTCATGACCACCAACTTACGCAAACAGTAGCCAACCGTATCTTAGAACTAGGGCCAAAAGGCTATTTAGATAAACTAATGAGCTTCGATGATTATATCACAGATGCCAAAGTAAAAGAGCAGAAGGAGAAGATATATTAAGCTGTGAGAGTTGAGCTATCAGCTGTGAGCTATCGGTATTCGGCTTTCGGCTTTCGGATGTCAGCTATCAGTTTTTTGGTATTCAGTTTTAATAAATTAGCGTAAATCTGCGTATTCAATCAGCGGGTAAAACTTTAGGCTGTAGGCGATAAGCTTTAGGCAAGCATAACAAAAAGCTCATTGCTTATAGCTTACAGCTTATTGCCTCAAAAATCTTTCAATTTTAATTTCCTAAAAATCAGAAACTTACAAAAAAGTTTAATTTTTTCGTCTTTTTTGTTTTGGATTAGAAAAATAACCTACTACCTTTGCAGTCCGAAACAACGGGTAAACATTACCACAAGATGGTTTCGTAGCTCAATTGGATAGAGCACCTGACTACGGATCAGGAGGTTTGGGGTTCGAATCCCTACGAGACCACTAAAAAAAACTTCAAGCATTTGCTTGGAGTTTTTTTTATTTAAGGCATATCCTTCACATTCCTAATTAAATACTCCTTCAAAAACTATTCGAAATAATACAAGTGAGTATTAAGGTAAATCATTAAATTATTTCTTGCTTACTGCTTACACAAAAGTTATTAGTAAAATACCAACAAGGACTCAATTGCGAACGTAGTGCGTTCGCAATTATACTGAACATAGTAGCAGGGTAAGCAAACTGTTTTGTTTTTTCTAAAGTTTTTAGCGAAATTGCGACATCTTACTTTATATCAAAATCTACAAATGACCACACAGCTATACATCAGAAAGTTCAACTTAGGCAATACTACCAACCATACTTTCCAAAGAAATTTAGAACACCCTATTGAATCGCTACTAATGAGCCTACTCGCCACTAATGCAGCTATCCCGACACTCTTCTCAGTTTGATAAGATACCACAAACAGCCATTAATATTAGTAGGCATAGTATAAAATCATTCATTAAACCATGAAAAATAAAATGACATTAGGGATTACACTGATAATTATTGGCGTATTGGCTATTATTGTAGGGATTATAGTTATCAATCAAAAAGAAACTCCTTTGGCTGAAACACATAAAATAATCAATGAGCCAACACCCACCCAACAAGAAAAACCGCATAAAGACACCCAAAGTGATTTACAAAAAGGGCATGATTTTGAGGGATATGTAATACAGAAATTTGCAAAAAAATATTTTACGCTTGCTGATTGGACAAGTGATAAATCTGTCAATGGCGTGTATCCTGAAAGTAATTCAAATCCGGATTTTACCATGCGTTTTCAATGGCACGATGTTAACACAACTTTTGCAGTGGAATGTAAATACAGAAGTGATTACTATAAAAATGGCATAGAATGGTGTACCGAGCGACAGTTAGAAAAGTATAGAAAATACGAAAGCAATAAAAACCAAAAAGTATTTATCATCATCGGTATCGGAGGGGTAGCATCTGACCCGTCAGAACTTTTCATTATCCCTTTAAATAAAATTGCCAGTACATTTGTAGGTAAAGACTTTTTGAATAAATACAAAAAAGAAAATTTCAAAGAGGCTAATATGTATTTTGATTCTCATACGGGGGTCCTTAAGTAGGTTTTGTCCTTGTGACACATACCGCTTAATAAAAAATCACTTATTAATATTCTTATCTTATTGAAAAACCATGACGATAAAGTATTTTTGATAAGTTTATAGTAAATAAATTACATCTATAAAGACATATTCAGTAGAATATGCACATTCAATCACCGAAAACTTAACAATAAATAAATACACTACAAAAATGAAAAAAACACTAATTGCCTCACTATCTATTATCTTATTATTTGCCTGTAAAAAGGAAGAAGTTGTGTCAGATAAAGATGAATTAACTGGTACGAGTTGGATAAGATTTGCTATTAAAAGTCCTGTTAATAACAAGGATATGTACTATTATTTAGATTTTAAAGACGACAATAAAATTGATAGTTATTTAAAGTATAATAAAATTGAATTAGAAAGCTCTACTTTTAAGACATTATCATTTAAGAGAATTTCTTCAACAAAATTATTAGTACTAACTACAAACCCGCAACCAGATACAATTACAATTGATAAGAATACACTCACTTATGTAAACAGCCTTAAAGCGAAAGCTTATTATACTAAACAATAATGCTGGTTTTGCACTAAAATTGTACATTCTTTATTTTATTAGTGAACTTAGTATTCACACATGCTATTCGATTTGTTCCGCAAGGGCAAATCGAATGAATGATAAAAACGTTCTCTGAACGTTTAATGGATTAAAATCCTTTTTATCAAAACTTCCACTTGTCTTTCAGAACAAGTGGAAGAGCGTTGTCAAAATAACTCATGGCACGACTTACAGTAATCTGTCTATTATCAAGATGATTCTGAGTCATGCCATGAGTAAGTTTTATCTTTCCAACACTATCACCAAAGTATCTTTACCCATTACTCCCGAAAGTATTCGACGATTTTCTTCAATTTTTATATTGCCTATAAATGGAGGAATATCCTTTCGGGGATAATGCCATTTGGCGATAATTTTACCTTCTTTCAACTCATAAGTACCTATAAATCGAGTATTGGTGGTGTTGAAATCAAATACAATATCATTGACTACGTCAAAATAAACCCTTGTTAAGGTACTGTCATAGACTGATTTTGCTTTTTTATCAATACCATTAATTGCTAATTTTTGTACCTGATACTTCCCTGTAAGTTCAGGGTTTTTATCTCTTGGAAGACGCGATAAGACCAAGAACAAGGGTGAAAATAAAATAATTAATCGTAACGATGTTTTAATCATGGGGCTTGTTGAAAGCAAATGAGAGGTATTCCAGTTCTGAGAAAAAAAGAAATCTCTTAATTTTTCAAAATCTTGAAAGAGCAGATAAAACAACGCAAGGACGTGCATGATGGCATGACTAAGCACCCCAAAGTCTAAATGGTAAAAAATATCGATACTTAGAATAGTTAACATGATCGGCAAGAGCGTAAAAATCCCCAAACTTCTGGTTTTTGAGAAAAGTAGCAATAATGAACCCGTCATTTGCAATAAACCAATGGTTACAATAAATGGGAATGACCTTCCGAAAAATGCCCACATCAACGAAACATCATCAATTTCGTTAAAAGGCAGGTCTAACATTCCTAATGGTACATTAAACTGAAAATGGAAAAATTTTTGCCAACAGAAACTAATCAAATCAAGAGCAATAGCGCCACATAGTATTGCGATGTTGGTTTTGTAAATTTTCGTAAAATCCTTTTCTCTTTTTACCCACCACAATGAGTATCCAACATAACAAACCAAAATGATAAGACTAGGAATAATTAGGAATAATAGGGGAATTGGCTTTAAAACGAAGTAGCATAACCTACTTAATACTTTTACGAAGACTAATCCTGTCAAGATAATTAGACCAATTTTTTTAAAATAATTCATTTCTTTTTCAGATTTTAAAGTTTCAAAATTTTTAATTTTCAAAACACAAATCTATCGGTGAAGCCGTAGCCAAAAGTTCAGAATTATCCAATTGAACTAAAAAGCTAGGTTATTTCCTGATTTTTCTTGAATTCTAAAGGAGAACAACCAACAACTTTTTTGAAACAAGTAAAAAATGCGGACTTTGAGCTAAAACCAGCTTCATAGCCAATTCCTTCAATGCTTAAAAACGTGTGTTTATTAGACATTAAAAGTCTTTTGGCCTCATTTATTCTGTAATTATTAATAAAACTATTAAAACTTATTGAAAGACTAGCATTAAGTAAAAAGGATAAATCGTGGGTGGAGATGGATAGTTTTTCAGCCAGTTGATACAAGTTAATATCACTCTGTAAGTATGGTTTTTCGCTTTCCATAATAGACTCCAATTTCAATTTCAATAAGACAGCCTCTTGCTCATTTAACCGTGGAACCGTATTCTTTTTTGAATGATTGTTTTCAATTATTTCTTGAATCTCTGTTTTTATTGTATCAGGGAATGGATAGATTTCTTTTTGTTGTAAAATGTAATAGGCAATTGCACCACAAGCAACACTGTAAAAGACAGGTAAATAATCAAACCCTAGAAAGGATTTGAATTTCAACATTCCAATAAGGATGACGGCCAAAATAACAAACAGTAGCCTCAATAGCCAATTAAGATTTATCGAGGTATCTTCAGAGGAAAATAACCTAATATCCTTTTGGTGTCTTCTTAATAAGACAAATGACATCGTCCAATACACGATTATTTGTAGCCTTAATGTAAGTAATACGGCTGTACCAAGGTATCTGCTCAATTGGGGTGGAGATATGATGGGATATTTATGTTGTATCAAAAAACTAACAGCGAAAAAAGTAAATATCGTAAACGGGATAAAATGCAGTAAATCGTACTTAGAAAAGTGATACTTAGGGTGTGTAAAATATACAATGCTAAAATATAAACATGGTGCGATTAAAAAACGGCTACATTCGCTTAACGCCACAAAATTTGGATATTTGTCATACAAATCCCGCTCTATTAATGCTAAACCAACACAAATCAAAAAGCTACTAAACCAAGTTTTAGCATTTTTAATGTTATGTTGTAGGTTTATATAAACAACAAACGCTAGAAAAATAAAGCAACCAGCAGCAAAAGAGTAATTCATGTTTTATTTCTTCAAATCTTAAAAACTATCACAATATATGTAGAAAAGCTAATTTAATACTCTAGCTAATCGATTTGTTGCGGAAGGACAAATGGAAGAGCATTAGAATTCACTTTGCTGGATGAGGTTTGGTGAAGACACTAGCCTTGGGTAAAATATTGTCTTAAACTTCTTTCTATTAGCGGGTGACTTAAGTCACCCGCTAATAGAAAGAAGTTTAACTTAACGTCACGCTATTCGATTTGTTCCGCAAGGGCTAGATAAAAACGTTCTCCGTTATTTTTAATAATAATTTGGTATTTATAAAGATTGAACTATCTTTAATAAATTTTAGTTATAAGTGAAATTAAGACTCGTAAAACTAGATAAGCTAAGCGGGCAAAAGACCCAAGTTTATTCCATCATTATTGATGATGATGACAAAAATTTATTTGAACATTTTTTGGAAGAAAACAGCCAAAATCATCGCAACGAACTTTTAGAAATATTAACACGAATCAATAATATTGCTAATAAGGAAGGGGCTAAAGAATACTTCTTCAAAAAAGCAGAAGGAAAACTTGGTGACGGTGTCGAAGCTCTTTTTGATGAATCAAAGCGTAAATTAAGATTGTATTGTATTCGTTATGGTACTGTAATGCTGGTATTAGGAGGTGGTGGAGTAAAAAACGTCAGAGCTTTACAAGACGACCCCAAATTAAAACGTGAAAATTATTTACTTAGAGATATATCTAAACGCTTAAGTCAGGCAATGCAAGAGGGTGATATTAAATGGAATAATAATTTTACCGATTTTACAGGTGATTTCACTTTTGATGACAACGACGATTTTTAAAGAAACAATATCATGACACTCTTAGATGAATTATTAGCAGAAATTACACCTGAACAACAGGCTCGTACAGACCGTAAAATGCGAATCGCTGTGATTATCGCTGAGGCTATGCAAGCAAAAGGTTTAGGTAAAAAACAATTTGCTGAAAAAGTTGGTCGTAAGCCTTCTGAAATAACAAAGTGGCTTAGTGGTACGCATAATTTTACCATTGAAACCATCGCTGATATTGAAAGAACCTTAAATGTTAGGATTCTTAATTTATCCAACAAAAGCAAAGGCACTACTACAAAGAGAACTCATGTAACCATTTAGGCACATGAGTATCACGCTATTCGATTTGTTCTGCAAGGGCTAGATAAAAACGTTCTCTGAATGTTTAATGGATTAAAAATCTTTTTGTCAAAGCTTGTACTTGTCTTTGAGCACAAATGGTGGAGCGTTAGGTGATAGCTATTCACTTTGCTGGATGAGGTCTGGTGAAGACACCAGCCTTGTTGTATTCGTAGCGAGGGACTTAAGTCCCTCGCTACGAATACAACAAGATAATATAGAATTTACCATTGTTCTTACACCAACTCCTTAATAAAATTAGCATAAATCCTGGTCAATAATTTCGAGGCATTCTTATCCGCTCCTTCCGTATGGGGATGGATGCCGTCGGGTAGATAGATGCGTTGTCTGTTCATATCGAGGGTGGTGTTTTGTCCGTTTGTGTAATTGCTCCAAGGCTCTTGTGTCCACAGAGATTTTGAACCTTGCACAATCTGTTGTGAAAAACCTGTCTTTTCCCACATTCGCAGTAACGGAAATCCCCAATAATCGGCGAGTACCTCTTGTGCCTGCGAAACTGGTGTGAGCAAATCGTTTTCATAATGCCCAACAAAGGCTATACGGGCGAATTTGTTGTATTTTAAAATCAAGTCTATTAAATAATTCATCGCTCCGATAAAGTAACGTCTGTCGTCACGTTGTGCAGGAATAACGCTTAGGTCGTTACTATAACCATCGTTTCGCCCGTGGTCGAAGATGAAGAAATCGGGCATTGGTTTGGTACCGTCTAAGTAAGGTAACAGCCTATGCTCATAGCTACACGATAGCATTTTTGTCTTCTCGGCATCGGTTAAAACATCAGGTGGATTATTACTTAAAGAGCCTTTAATAGTATCCCAAGTATCGATTAAAGTTTGTATTTCCGACTTTTTACGCGCCAAGGAATACATAAAATTCTGATATGCTAATTGGTTGTATGAACCATCTGCTCGACTAATCCGTGCCGTAGAACTCCCCACAGCCATATTAATTCCAAATCCACCAAGAGATGCTGGCCCATCTGTCGGGTATCTGCCTCCCTCGGGAATCGAGGTTCCGAAATGCAGAAAGACTTTGCCAGATAATAAATTCGATGAGCCGTTTTCTAGCTTCGTAATCCGTTCTTGCTCTGTCGATAATTGTGCCGTCGATACCGCCTTCGTAAAGACTGTGTATTTCGTCAGACTGTAATTTTGCCCCACAACGCCACTCAAGTACATTTTTGTTGCCTGAACGGGTATCGTAAGCTGATAATCATTAATAAAGTCTACAAAACCATCTCGTCCCCTATTTTCATAGCCTACTACTTGGTTTGCCGAATTTAAATAGATTATCGCCCACATCGCCGACCCGCCGATGGCTGTGCTAATCCTCAGAATGTCGGTTGGCAAAATATTGTAGGTAGCGTATTTTTTGGTCGCATCATCATGAATGCTGGCGTTATTCCAAGGGTATTTTCCCTCAATGTCGCTTGTCGGTGTTTGTACGATATTGCTCGATAACACATTACCCAGATAAGAGAACATATTCTGCTTTTTCTTCAAGATAACGCCTCCAGACGCCACAAAACCGTTTACTTTATAGTACGCACAGTTGTTAGGAAACTGTATTTCCAAATCTGTAAACGATGTGTTTACCCCTGTATCATTTCCTTGATACTGGGTCGAGATAAGGTTGTTGTTGGTATCATAAAAAAACAATAACTTCATCGCCGACCCGCCGATAGAGGAGGTGATAAAATGCTTGCTTCCGTCGTTGATGATGGTGGTGTAACATCTGCTGGACGAGGTGGCTTCGCCTGTCCCTGCAAAATTGATGTATTTTCCATTAACCATCGTTAGCGGATAGGTAATATACTGATTGATGGTGCTTACAGATGTTTTGTCTGTATCGTCATAATCATTCTTGGTTAACTTTTTACCTGTATCAAAACTTGTCCCGTTCCAGAAATATAGCAGGTCTGTATCTGCAACGTATACTAGTGTACCGACAGTAAGTCTTTCCGTAGGAATGGTATTGCGTTCGGTGATTGATTGACAGGTCTTTAGGCCTCCTAATATCTCATTTCCGTATGCCGTCGGAAATTTGTCTGCTTCAGAGAACGGCCTTACCGCTGCGGTAACTAATGTTCCTGTATTGTTTGCCATTTTTTTTAGTTATGAGGTGTGAGCTTTGAGCTATGAGCTTTAAGTGATGAGCTGATAGTTTTAAATATTGATAGATACTACGCAGTCGCTCGCTTCAAGCGAGTGACGACTATTAGCAGTCCTCTGGACAAATGCTATAAACTACTTAATTAATTTGTATTTGAATACCCGTACCGTTTTGGATGTTGTTAGTCCTGTAAACGTTGTAGCTCGCTACATTCCCAAACGAATTTGTTACATTCTGAACAGATTTTGTCCAAGCCGTACTTGCCAAACCGCTGATGCTAAAACTGGCATCGCCAAAGCTGGCTGGGTAACAATAATAGATGTATTCGCCATTGCCATTCAGCGTAAGGGTGCGGTTGCGTGTGGTGGCCAAGGTATTGTTGGCTAGCCCTAATACCTCCTCATTGGTTAATGTAGCATTGGCATTAGTACCCCAATAGGCTTTGTTCAAAAAGCTGACGGCACTATTGGTGGTAACGGCATTCCGACCGTCGGATACTGTGAGGGTGTAGGTAGTGTTTGTGGTTACGCTAACGGTCTTGGTTATACTACTGCCCGTTACTACGCCAATGCCATTGTTGATGTTGATGGCGTTCACACTTTTGTTGAACGTATAACTAAACGTAATGCTGGTGACAGTACTGCCTTTCTCAACATTGTTGACGTTATTAATAAACGAGTAGATGACGATAGGAACATATTCCAAGGCTTCTATCCTACTCAAAATCGTTTTAGACAGGTTGCTTATTAATGCACTGCCATCAAAAAAATACTTTGCCGTGTCGCCTTCGTTGTTTTCGTCTTCTATTACCATGATTTCCCTGCACCTGCCCAAGTACTTACTGGTATCGATGTCGGCAAATTTTGCATAATAGTCCCTGAAATAATCTGAGACGGCCTTGATGTCATCCTCACGGTCGGAGGCATTGGCAAAAAATGCTCCGTTCCAGTATTTCAGATACGAGTTGTTGTCATTGATGATAAAATAGCAATCGCCAAAATCGCCCACAGAAGGCAGGTTTAGCTCGTTGCTAAAATACACAATGCGCTTGTCTTTAAATCCGTTTACGCCTAGTAGAACTCCCATTGTTGTTTTTTTATGTGGTTAGGTTTTTGAAAAAAATCGTGGTCTGTGGCACACAGAACACAAAGTGATTTGTCCGAAATTACTCATGGACTGTCTTAGTTGCATGATAATTATTAAATAATTGGAAGGGGCTGTTTGTGTTCTGTGTGCCACAAACCACGGTTGGAAAACCTCATCCCCCAGCCCGACTACGCGTCCCGCTCTCCTTCAGAGAAGGGGAGCAGATTATCGAGCTTAAAGCTCCCCTCTCTGAAAAGAGCGGGACGCGTAGTCGGGCTGGGGGTGAGGTTGTTATACTTTGATTATCAGTTATTTATATACTCGTGGATAATCAATAACACTTAAGTCCCCCACTAAGAATATTGTTATTGCATTTCCCCTTTCTATTAGCGGGTGACTTAAGTCACCCGCTAATAGAAACTACTAAAAATCATTATCATACCTAGATTTCACGTACCAATGCCCGCTTGAATAAATCATCGTAACTACCTCTCCTCCTGCTACTTCCACAGTACCAGCCCTTGCCGTACTGTACAAAAAGTAAGGAGAACTGTCGTTCGTATTGATTAAGGTTACCTCTTTGCCATTATACACTGTCCCGACAAAATGCACGCCGCAAGGAAAAGCCAAAGGTGTGCCTTCGATAACATCGTATTTGGAAACATCTACTTCATAGTTATATCCAAACATATTGAATGTCAAACACGACCGCCCCTGCAAGGTTGCCTCATTTAATAAAGCCTCTCCATCTTCTGCATAAATGGCAATATTCCTGCTTGTGCTATTATTTACCCTTAGATTAATGCCTATATTCCAAGCAGTTGAATTGTATTTATTTTGCTCAACATTTGCCGAAATATTATTTCCAGAACTACCTACATTAGTACCAATTTCAATTCTTTGGCTCTCAGTATCATTTCTTAGAGCAATCTGTGCCAATGAATTGAAATCATTTTTTATCGTTTGTCCAAATATCTCTAAAACACCAAATTTACCCTTCGTCGCTATCATCGTCCCATCCGCAAAAAACCGACACGGGGCTATTGCCCTGTTGGCATACGTTTCTCCAAACCATGCCCGAATCGACCCGTCTCTTGAATTATCTGACCCACAAATACCTGCTTGCTCCTGATTACTGTCGTCCGTCAAGACCAATTTTTCTCTGAAATACGTCGAGCCATCTTGCAAAACCCTGAACGGGGCTATCCCACGATTTTCGTAAGACGTTCCTGCCCAAAACCTTACCGAGGCGTCGCTCGTTCCCTGCCCTGTGATGCCTGCCTTGATGTTCGTGTCGTCGCCTGCTAACTGGATTCTCCCTGAGGTTACCACACCTCCGTCGATGGTCGTTTTGGTGTTGTCATAAAAGGTAGCCATGTTCCAGTCTAAGGCGTTGTAGCTACTCCCTGCCAATTTTTGGGTAATGCATCTACGTAAATCCGTGCCGTCTGTCCAGAGGTCGCCCACATCATAAGGCGGATAGGGCGTATCTACAAAAATCCTCCTTTTCCCATCAGCCGTATCCTGCGCGCGACTCGCTAATTCATACGCCGCCAAGGCATCGGTATCCTGTATACGTTCCCACGAATTGGTACTAGCTTTATAGCGGTAGAGCTTCTTATCCGTCAAATGATACCACATATCCTTGTCGTGCTTGGCTCGGTCGGCTACCTCCCAAATGTTCGGGTCGGCATCCTGAAACCATGCTTCTATCTTGCCGTCTAGCTGTGTTTGGGTGGCTGTTTGTGTCGGATAAAAAATGTCATCTACAAAACTTATCAAGCTGGCATCATCCGTATATTTACTAGCCTTTTCCCAATCAGTAGATACATAATCCCCACCTCCACGAGCGGTCTTGCAAACCATTATTTCGCCTGACACACCTTGCGTCCAAAGGTCGCCTACATCATACGGCGGATATGGCTGAACGGCAAAAACTCTCCGCTTATGGTCTGCTGTATCTTGGGCGATGCTCGCATTGTTTAGTGCTTGAGTCACACCATTATCCCTTACTTCGTCCCAACTATAAACGCCACCTTCGTGTTTATACCGATACGCTATCCCTGTGGATGTATTGAAAAATAAATCATCAATGTGCTTATACCTTTCCATTCCCCAACTAACGGCGGGCTCATTGTCAATCGTCGGCACGTAATCATAAAACCACGTTTCTACCTTGCCATCTATTTGGTCTTTGATGTCAATTACATCCGTCGGATAGGTCGAATCAATAAAGTTGGTGGTGCTATCTACAAAATCTTCCAAATCTTGATTCAGTTCCTCCAGATTTTTATAGTCGCCATTGGCATTGATAAAACTTATCTTGCCTGCTATTTCGTTGGTGTCTAAATCAAAATACGTTTGCCCATCGAACGACTGGATGCGTCCTGTTTTGATAAACCTCCCATTGATGGCCGTTGCACCATACGTCAGCGAAATCCACCGCACGCCGTTCGTGACTGAATGAAGAGTGCCGACAAGGAAATGAAAATGCGACGAATCATCGTCTACCCTGATTTGCTCCGTCGAGAATATCAGCAGACCATCATTGTACTCGGTCTTATGACATTTGGCGTAAATATACCGTGCGTTATCGTCTGGCAAGGTATAGTTTCCCCCTGCTATTTGCCAGGTCACGTTGTTTTCAAAAATGGCATAATGTACCAATGTGCCGTTGGATACTTGTACGACATTTTTATGCCCTTGAAAATTGGGTTCTATCACTACCTGCAACACAAACTGCTGTGATTTTACGCCCACCACCAACATAGAAGTATTGATGCTCAACGGTTTAATATTGCCCGTATCAAAAAAACCGTCGGTATCAAACACCATGTTCAACAGTTCTTGCGTATTTCTCCAACCCATTCTCGCACGGGTAGCATCATACAACCTGTTCAGTTTGATGATTTGCTTGGTGGTCTTTATCTCGCTAAATACCTTTTCTACGATGGATACTTGTACGGAATCGCCTACTTCAAGGCTGTATCGATAGGGATACTGACAGTCGCGGGTGATGCCCGTAATCCGTGTACTGCCGTTGATTTGCATATCGGCATCAATAATATTGATGTAGTCACCAAGGTTGAAAAAATTCAGCATAGCCCCTCCGCCCGATACGCTTTTGAGGTAATATTCATAAATCTCCAACCCATATTGCACCCTTGGCGACTTGTTTTGGTTCAACAGCGTTATGCCCTCTGCCAATAGTTTAGCTTCGGCGGTGGCAATGTAACTGCTTGGCAAATTGATGTCGGTCAACACATAAGTATCGCCAACGCCTATCTGAAAGGCGGTGTCGGTGGCATTCGGGAAGATGTACCCTCGGTCGTCTTGATAGGTATTTACCGTAAAGGTCTGCGTGGCGTGGTCATAGTTTGAGATTTCAAGGGCAATGCCCGACAAGCCTCCTGTATTAAAATTGATTTTGGGACTAACCCCTGCTACCAAATTGGCATTGACATCAAAGTCCATCGAGGCATCCGTAAATATCAATTCCGAACTACCCAAGCTGGTTACCGTCCCCAAGCGTTTGGGATAAATGTCTTCCAAGGTGACGGTATTTTCAATCAATCCGAAGGAGGCAATACTGGCGTCATCTTGCAAATAGGCATTTTCCGTCCTCAGCCTCAGCGAGTTATTGCGATAGCCCGCAGGAATGTTTTTATTCCCTCCGAACAAATACAAACGGTTGTACACATTTTTATCCAACAACGTATTGCGGTTGAGTTTATACAACCCTCCCGACTGCCCATATTCGTAAGTATGCGCGAGTATCGTACCAATTTTACCCAGATTCAACACCTTATTGCCGTGACCGTCTTCGATGATTTCAAACTCTGTGTCAAACTCCTTGCAGATTTTCTGGAGAACCGCCAAACAGCTTTCGTCGTTGAAGCTAATCGTTTTTTCTTCGGTACTGACACACGACCCGATGCTCCACTGACCCGCAAAAACCCTTGCAATATTATTGATGACCAAATCCGCAAAATCTCGCAGGTTACCCGTGAGCGTAAAGTCGGGACTGGTGTTAAAACCACTGACATCGGTATCAAAATAAATCGCCCTGAGCAAATCGTACTGCACCGACTCAAAGGTGGCTTTAATCTTGAAAATGTGCTGAGAAATCTTTTCGGGCGAAGGCAGGTAATTACACGTATAACGCTCGCCAAACATCAAAATGCTATCGCCAATTTCAATCACCACAGGCACGCTCGCATCTATCTCGATGCTCAATTCATTGATACCCAATAATTGCTTGCGTTGTTCGGCTTTCGTAATGCTGATAACGGGATTGATGCTCTGGAGCAACACTTGAGTGCCATTGGCTTTAGATAAAACTATTTGCTGCATTTTGTATGATTCCGTTGGTTGAAAAACTAGTAATTTCCTCAATCACCCCTGCCACAATGATATAATAATAGCCGTTAGTGGCATAAGTATGGGTTTTGGTGACTTCCCCAAACACATTATCAGTTTTAGTGCCATCGCCCCAGTAGATGGTCACCAATTTCGGACTATTCAGCGTTATCGACGCCGTCGTGTTGTCATCATTGCGGATAAACAAAATGCTTCTTTTGATGGGCTGAGGCTCGTTTAAGGTCAGTTTAAAACTACCAATCATCTGCGAAGGCCGCCATTTTTTCTCTATTTTCAGCCCCGTAGCCAGATAGACCTCATACACAAACACCTTGATGCCATTATCAAAATGCAAGCGTTTCGTCCCAGAACCATAAAACTGATTGATAAAATTGGTACATTTCTGGACAAAATCCTCCGCAGAGCTTGCATACAGCCAACAGTCTAGCTCAATCACTTTTGATTTATAGCGAACGTCGTTCAAATCAACAAAATCGCCGTGATAATCCTGCCATTCTATCGTAACAGGAGGTTTTATTTCTGGGGCATCAAACATCCCCGTCGAGGCTTGAACCCGCACGCCATAGTTTTTAAAACTATTGCCATTTATTTTATAAGTTATATCCATTTCTTTGATAATAGGAGGATTAATGGTGCCACTTTGATAAACCACGCCATCGTATATTTTCAGTTCGTCGATGGCAAAAAAGCCCGTCGTATTGTTGTTATCGTTCATTAACGAAAAGCCCGTAGGCATTCCCCAGTCGTCAGGGAAATCCTGTTCTGCCACCAAGTGGGTATTCACAAGCAACCTTACCTTTCGTCCTTCTTGAATAATTTCAATCAACGTCCAGTCAGTACACTTCGTCTTGGCATCCAAGTACAGGAAATCAAACACGCCGTGGAATTGATAAAAAAGCCAAGTGCTATGTGGATATTCCCCCGAGGCCTCCGCTTTAAACCAACATGACAGCGAGAAATCTTGACTGAAATCAATCATTTCATAGCCCACCGTTTGGGCAAGACCTTCGCCTGTAAAATAGAGGGCATGGTCTTCTTTGCCCTCCAGCCATTGCCCGCCCTCGATGCTTAAATCATAATGATATTGCGCAATATCGAGAGCAATATCTCCGCTAGTTTCATTAAACGGTACGTATAGTTGTAGTTCATTCATTTATGAGTTTAGGGTTTAGGAGTTGAAGGTTTATGAGTTTAAAGTTTATGAGTTTAAGGGTTGAAGGTTTAAGGGTCAGGGGCTAAAGGTTATGTGTTTAGAAGTTGAATATTAATAAAATGACGAATCAATATTCCTAAACTTTCAACTCATGAACTCTAAAATTTAACACGTAGAATATTATCTCCAGAATTGAGTTTATCTAAATTATTATCTATTCTTTCCAGAAAAGGCAGGAACTTGGCTTGTAAAGTAAGTTGCTGACTAGCAATCACTTCCACATTCCGAAGTGAGATAAGCTGACTAGTAGCCACCACCCTCAGTTGTGTCATATTTCCTGCCAAAAGCCCTGCCGTATCTTCAGTGATACTTTTTACCGAGCCTGTTAATGAATTAGGACTTGCAGGTTTATTTTTCTGAAAAATATCTAAACCATAGCTTTTTGCAGATGCCGAAGCAGCATCTAATTGATCATAGAATTGTTGCCAAAGCCCATTCGCTTGTGAGAAGAACACGCTAAAATCATCAATAAAATTATTATCACCGCCATTATCCAAGTCGGCACTAATCATCATTTGTTCCTGCAAATCATCAAATGCTTTAGAAAACACTTGGTTAAATAACAATTGACTAAGCATATCTTCCAGAATACCACTTACAGATTTTCCAAAAGCTTCCGCCGCCGAAGTTCCATCTTTAAAAGCATTCACTAATCCATCTCTTAGGTTATTCCCTAAGTTGCCCGCCAAATCTGCGATAACTTCTTTAATTTGTCCTTTGGCTTTCTCCATTTGCTCAGACCAAGTGATGGAATCTTGCAGAAGTTGCTTCGTCGCATCATCCACCTGGTTATTGCTAATCAAGGTTTCGGCTAATTCTTTATTAAAAATCTCTTGCCCGTTAGCAGCCTTTTGTATTAATTCTGGATATTCCTTCAACAGCCCCGTAAACTCATCCTTCTTTTTCTTTCCTCCAAACCACCCAATAATCCCCCCAACAACCGCACCGATAGCAGTACCGATTACTGGCACAATGGCTGTTCCCAAGGCTGCACCCATTGCCACACCACTACCCACTTTGCCCCAATCTACAGCATTTCGTTGTCCTACCTTCGCTTTCCCCTGTTCTAGCTTTTTTAATGATTCTTGATATTTTGCACTCGCATCATTATACATCTTGAAGCCGTCTTTGAGCCTACCAGCGTAATCTTTGACAAAAACATTCTCTTTTGTTTTCGTCTCTGCCCCGATTCTCTCATTGATGGCTACTTTATAATCTTGTTCAAACTGTAAGGCATTTTTACGATACTCCTCTTCCGCTTTTTCCCTTTCATTGGCTGAACTAGCAACCAAATCAATCAAGCCAATCGTAGCCGAAATGCCAGTCATCCATTTATCCGTAGGAGTAGCTCCTTTTTTAAAAGCATTGACAACGTTATCCGCATTTTGTGCTAAGCCCGACAACAATTGACCAGTATCGCCAATCGCTCCATTCATTTTGGACATTACACCGCCTAATTGTCCTCCTAAACTAGCGAACTTGGAAACTACACTTAATAGATGGTCGTTGAGATTTTTTTCTGCATCTTGTACTTTTTTTAGTTGCTGAGTGTAATCATCAGTATTTTCTTTTCCTTTCAGACTATCAAGTTTGTTTTTCTCTGTTTCAACCTTTTCTTTTAAATACTTAAGGTCAATTATTCGTAAAGAATCTTGAAGAGATTTAAGATAAGCTATTTTCTCTTCATTCGTTTTTTCAATTATATCAAGTTCTTCCTTTTTTCCTTTTTTTAATTTCTCTAGGTTCTTAAGATATTCAGCATTTGTTTTGTCTGTATATTGGCTCTCTAAGGCTTCTCTTAATCCTATATGTTTCTTGATGATGTTGTCCTTTTGCTCTTCATAAGTTTCATGATTGCGTAAATACTCTTGCAGATTAGCAGCAATTTGCTCATTAGTCTGGTTGGTTTCCTCTACAAGGGTATTGGTTTGAGCGATGCCTTCCGTAGAAGTATCGCCTTTCAATTTCTCTTTTAGCTTTTCAATATACTCAAGATACTCTACCAAACTTTTGGCTTCTTTTTTAGCCTTCAACATATCCTCCTTGAGTAACTCCACACCAGATTTTTTCCCAGTGACTATCTGATATTCAATCTTATACTTTACTAAATTGCCTTGTGCTTCGGTTTTTGCGGTAGGGTCAAGATTGACGTCATGCTGTTTTCCTTCAAGACTTGTAATCTGCTTACTTAAATAATCAGTATAGTTATTTCCTTTGGTAAGTAAGTCTTTAAACTGAATATCTGCTGTTTTCTTGTCGATATTTTTTACCCAATTTTCATACAAAACATATTGCTTCTTTTTCTCCTCAATCTCTTCCTCAAAAGTTTTAATCTTACCCTTTGAAAGCTCTTCTTCCAGTTGCTTACGTCCTTCAGCTACTTTTTTTTCTGCGTCAAGTACTACTGCTATTTGTGTGGTTTTTTCACTCGGGTTATTACTATGCTCATAAATATACTGTGCTTTAGAAGATATTTCTTGCCAATAAGCAATACTACCATAGGGGGCTGGAGCGGTTGGTGCAGGGGTTTTAGGTGCAGGGGTATTATGAGGTTTATCTTCTTCACTATCAGACACTTCATAACTTTTCAGTTCCTTTTTAACTTTCTTAATAGTAGCTTTTAATTCCAAAAACTTTTTTGTGTTTTTTTCCTGCTTATCAAATTCCGTTTGAAGTTGTTTTAACTCTTTGTCCCAATACTCTTTATTCTTTACGCTTCCTTCGTTTTCTAATTCCTTCCTTTCGTTAATCTGTGTTTTTCTAAGATTTACATATCCTTTGGCCAATGCATTCCTTAAAGCTTTATCTGCATTTATTTGATTATCTAAGTAAACTTGCATAGAGGTAACACCCCCACTAACACCTAGTTGGGGCTTTGTAAATAAATCAGATTTTCTCTTTTGATTATCTGCAATTCGCTTATCAACTTCTGCAATTTTATTTTTTGTGTCTCCAATCTTTATTCCAGTAAGAGCAGCATTGAATTCTTTTTGACTCTTTGTCGCATCCATCGTCTTGTATTTATACAAGTCAATGTTTTTAAGCATATCTGGATACAATTCTTGTAGTCTCTTATAAGCTTTTATTTGCTCTCCCTGTGCAGAGCTATTATTTCTTATAATATTATTAAGCTTATTTGTTTCGTCTTTTAGATTGTTTATTTTTTTATTAGATTCTGCTAGTTCTGTATTATATCTATTTTGTGCCCTTTCGGCGATTGCTGTATTTGTATTGAATAAATATACCGCACTTGCTAAACCAATAATCAATGTTGTCACAGCCACATAAGGATTCGCCAATATAGTAGCATTAAGCACCTTTTGAGCTCCTTCTACCAATAACAAAGCTTGATACTCTGCTAGTGTTGCAATCGTCCAGCCTCCTTTTATAGCAATTGCAGCAGCCTCAGTCGCATTAACCACTAATAAAGCTGCTTTGTAGGCACCATACGCAATAGCTAATACTTCAAGTATTTTAGCAATGCTCTTGTAGTTTTCAAGCATCGAAACACCCATCTGAAGCGTACCTGCAACCAAACCGTCAGTATCTTTTCCTATTTCATTATATACCCTATTGATAGACTCCTCCAAGTTGGTCATTAATGCATCAACAGATTTAGCCTGTTCCTTCATTACCCCTGAAAACATCCCTCCCGTAGAAGTCATGCTCTGGAAAGCTAGCTCTATTTGAGGTAACCCTACTTTACTAGCTTCAACCATTTTTTCCACTCCATCACGGTTGGTATTCAGCACATTCCCTAATACTTCAAAGATAGGGATACCTTTTCCAGCCATCCCTTCAATGTCGCTCAAGCTTGCCACTCCGTTTGTACGGATTGCTCCAAAGGTATTCACAAGGTCTTCAATAGGCATATTCACTCCATGCGCTACATCGCCCAACATTTGGAGATGCCCTATCACAGTGTCTGTCGAAAAACCATAAGCCACCATCAACTTCGCAGATTCTCCTACTTGCGTCAGTGACAGTGGCGTTTTGGCAGCCAAATCGGCTACTTGTGCCATTAGCTCATCTGCCTTTTCCTTTGACCCCAACATTACCTTCAGCGAACCTTCAAGTGCTTGAAATTCGCCTCGCACTTTAATGATTTGCTGTGCTACTTCCCTAAGATTATCGCTCGTAAAAGTATTTTCAATGGCTTTCCCCAATTTTGAAAATACTGTATCTGTCTTTTTTGCTTCCTGTGTTGCACTCGTCGTAAAACTTCTGATTCGTGCCTCCATCTCTTGAAATGACTTCAAGAAATCAGAATTATTGATATAAGCATCAAAGCTTATGGCACCACCGTTATTGTTCATTTTTCTTTACTTTATGAATGGTCTTTAGGTAATCTTCGAACTTCATTGTCTTTTCTTCAATACTTTCTTTTTTGGGCAGATTATACCTTGGTTGATCGGCCAAAATCTTTTGGATTGTTACCCACGGAATTTGCCACATCAGTTCGTGCCAACTCCAGCCAAATTCTTTTGAAATAATGCCTATACTGCCATAGATTGATTTTAGTCCAGTATTACTTCTTCCTCCTCCGTCGCTATTTTCTCTATCAAATGTGGAGGCTTGATTATCATCTGATGAATCGAAAGAAATTTGATAGAGAGTATAAAATCCGTTGGATTGCACATTTGATTGATAATCATCGCCAACTCCAAAAGCTGTTTGGGTTCTACCCTATTCAGAAAATAGTTGGCTACAAAACCGCCAAAGTATTTAATCAACACTTTATTCCTTAACACGGCTATCATAATGATGCGCGAAAGGGGCTCTGGGGCGGTTGCCATCAGGTTTTTTGATTCCGACATCCAGTTGTCATCAATCTTCTGCGGATTAAAATTTATTTTTTTAAACTCCGCACTTAGCATCAGGATTAAGCCTAAGCTAAAGGGTTTGATGATAAATTCACGGGTTTCGGAACCTACAAATCGTAGGATGGAGCTTTTCTTGCAGTTCCATTTTAGACCTCGTTCTATCAGAGCGTCTATCTCTTTTTTTTCAAGGTTGTTTATTTCTTGTTCAGACATGGGGTGTAGGTGATAAAAATTTTATACAATCGCAGCAGTCGCTCGCTTCCAAGCGAGTGACTATTATTACAAGGCTTCAAGCCGAAAAACTATTAAATTTCAAACATGACAACCGCACAAATTCGAGCGAGATGCTTTTTCATATTTACGGTCTATTGGATAATCTATCATTAGCGAGGGACTTAAGTCCCTCGCTAGGAATACAAACAAATCGAATATTATAACCCTAATAAATATACGTAAAAGAATAATCACTAAACTTTAAAAATCATCATTACTTTTCATGGCTGTTTTAAAAGAATTAGAAATACTATCCAAGATATCTTTTACATTTGATACTCTAGAAAAATAACTATTATAGGCTGTTTTTAAGCTATTAACCTCTTCCTGATGTTTTTTAAATTCTTTTTTAGACATATTACTAGTTGATAATGCAGTTATATTATCTAATTTTAATTTAATCTTTTTAAGATGATCAGCCTCCTCTTCAATCGGATAATATGAACTTGCGAAATTACTAGTACTTGCAAATCCAACACTTATCTCAGTAATTGAATACCTATACTTATTCTCTTTTACATCAATGGTAATGGTATATCTAAAATTGGGATAAAATTCTACATTCAAATCAGACAACCCCTTAATAATCAACCTCCCCTGCTCCTTATCTTCAAATTGAATCACAGCTTTATAGTCGCCAAAGGTCTTGGCTATCCATGTTTGGGCGTTGGCATACAGTTTGGCTTTCGTATTTTTTACTTCCACTACCTCTTCTCTATCAAAACTACTACTCGTTTGGCAAAAGGTGTAACTACTGATTAATAAGCTTAGGGCAATAATTAAGGTCTTTTTCATTTTATTATCTTAATGTCTTTTTATGTGATTCAGCTATAAAATTAGCTAAAAAGAATTAATAAAATTTAAACTAGTACTGTTTATCATTAGCGAGGGACTTAAGTCCCTCGCTAGGAATACAAACAAATCGAACATTATAACGCTAATCAATATACGTGAAAGAAAAACTTTAAAAATCATCATTGCTTTTCATAGCTGTTTTTAAAGAATTAGAAATGCTATCCAGAATTTCTCTTACTTTTAATATAGTAAAAGAAACGTTACTATAGTTTTCCTTTAAACTACGAATCTCTTCCTCATGTTTTTTTAACTGTTTTTTAGACATACTGCTAGTTGGTACTGCAATTGTACTGTCTAAATTAGATTTAACTTTATTAAGAGCAAGAAATGTTCTTTCAAATGGAGAATATGAACTAGCGAAGTTACTAGTTCCGCCAAATCCAATACTTATCTCATTAATTGAATACCTATACTTATTCTCCTTTACATCAATCGTAATAGTATATTTAAACGTGGGATAGTATTTTACATTCAAATCCGACAACCCTTTAATAATCAACCTCCCCTGTTCCTTATCTTCAAATTGAATCACAGCTTTATAGTCGCCAAAGGTTTTGGCTATCCATGTTTGGGCATTGGCATACAGCTTGGCTTTCGTATTTTTCACTTCCACTACCTCTTCTCTATCAAAACTACTAGGCGTTTGGCAAAAGGTGTAAGTACTGATTAATAAGCTTAGGGCAATAATTAAGGTCTTTTTCATTTAATTATCTTAAGGTCTTTTTATGTGATTCAGCTATAAAATTAGCTAAAAAGAATTAATAAAATTAAAAACGAAGCCGTTTTTTAGGGGAGTCTTGTGATGCATAACACTTATACAAATATAGCGGTTTTTGCGATAATTTTGTAAAAAAAGCCTATAAAAATTACAGGCTTTTTAACAATTATTTCATTACTCAAATCTTACTGATTATGATGGGTCTTCCCACGTCTCGGCATATACGCCTGCCTTTTGTGGCTTCATTACCGTCAGCGTAACCTCGATGGTTGCCAAGGCTTTTTTACTGAATTCACCCGCACGTTTTGCCGATACTAAGGCACGGTTTATCGTGATGATATGCCCTGTTTTGGTTTCAATCTGAACAGATTTCTGAATTTTGGAAGTAGTGTCGGGTGAGTTCCAAACACCTGAGGCTACCGTGCCTCCTAACAAAAATCCTGCAATGTCTGCGTCGGCATTCATTACCGTATATTTATACTGCTTCTTGCCCATCGTGATGATGGATTCCTCGGGATAGTCGTTTTCTTCCGACATAAATTCCTGCACTTCGTTGTCGCCCGTTTCAATCTTGAAGGTGTCTGAAAGGGTCAATCCTTTTGAAGCAAAGGTTGTTGCTGTTCCACCGTCGCTGGCGATGTCGCCATATTTAATGCTTTTTAATCCGTAGGTTACTGTTGCCATTTTATGTGTTATAAAAAGTGAAAATTAATCGTATGTTTTGAAAATGAGCATTGATGGCTCTCTCTTCGATAATCGTGGATGATTGAATAAAAATCGAGTAAGTATTGGTGCTTACTTCTGCTAAAATATCATGTGCAAGGCTACTCAATTCGCCTAAACGCTTGATATTGGGTTGGTTCTGAACTTCGCCATTGAGCTTCACGACGAGGTCGGGCACATGGATGTTGACGTTGACGATGCCGCGTTGTAAATTGCCTTCGCCGATGCTGAGGCTGTTGATGACTACGTCTTCTTGGCTACTGTTGACAGGTCGACGTAATTTGTACAGTCCTCCGCTGATGGCAGTTTTCAGGTTCGAATCGTTCAGGATGGCGTAAAGCGTGGCGATTTGGTCGAATTGTGTTTTCATGGCTCTTCATTCATTTCTTGTTGCACTTTATTAAGTACTTTCAGTATCTCTTTTTTTGCCAATTCTTCTGAAGAGGTCAACACATCCTTCCCTTTGGCTTCCTCTGCGGCGGCATTTTCCATGCCTGCTACTACGATAAGCACAAAGCCTTCGCTATGGTTGCCCGCCAGTTCTTCTGCCAAATCTTTCCCCTTCTGCGAACCATACTTGATGCCTAACGAGCCTTCTATTTGCTTGAATCCTCCTGAGTTGACTTCCTCGCCATTATCCAGCACCACGTAGCCTATTGAACTACGGAGGTTTCCCATGGGGTCGTCATAGTCTGCATTTTCTAGGGCGGTATCCACACATTCGGCGCCTATCTCGTCAAGACTTTTGATTACTTTTTCCCTAAACTTTACGTTTACTTTCTCAAGCTTTTTATGGATACCGAAGAGGTCGAATGTTTTTATTAAACCCATAGTCTGCAATGAAAGGTATCTTTTGAAAATCCTCGGCAAGTTCCTTCTAGCCTGATGCTACCGTCGGGGTTCCTTACCTGTACCTTTGACCCAACATTTATCACTTCGCAAGCTACCTCGCAATATACTACCGCATCAGGTATATACGCAATGCCATCATCAACAGCAGGTATCCGTTGGGCGGAAGTCGTTTCGTCACGACATTTTGCCATCAACACCCATTCGGCTCCGTTGCTGACAAAATCGCCTGTAGCATCTTGACTCGAGGCCAGTATCTGATACTGGTATAGGCTATAAGGATATTGCTTTGATACTACCATTGGTTTGATTTATCGGTGATGGATGGTACTGGATTCAGCGTATCAGGAAGACCAAGCTCTAAGCAAAGCGATTGGTAATAGGCTTTGATATTGGCGATAGCGTATTCTCGTGAGTACTGTCCTTCCGACACTTTGGGTACTAACAATAACATCGGCACAATGGCATACATCAGCTTGTCGGCATCAATGGCATTGTCTGTGCTGTATTCTCGACTGCCATCTATGCCTGTCTTGGTGATGTATGCATCCAGCGTGATGTCAGAAAGTGTAAACCCAAATTCCAAAATCCGTGATTGAATGATTTGCTTGATGGAAGGCATATTTATTGAGTGAATTAGTGATTGGTGATTTAGTGATTTTTTAGTTGTGAGGTGTTCCATTGAGTGATTTGTGAGTTAGTGATTTTCTTGCATTACTCTTCGAGATGCCCCAATCCCGTGGTCTGTGGCACACAGAACACTATTTCTATTGCTTTTTTTGCTCTTCGAGATGCCCTTCAGAACAAGTCGAGTAGCGAGTGTATTTTCAAACCATTTTGTGTTCTGTGTGCCACAGACCACGGAAGTAAAAAACAATCACTCATTCACTAAATCACAAATCACTCAATGGAACACCTCACAAATCACCCAATACTTTTCGAGTCCAGCGTATAAATCCCCTCCACATTTGAAATCACAGGAATTACTCTTGCTTGGGAAGTCGTAAATTCTGATAGCGACGGGCGGTTGGTTCTGAACTTCGATACCAAGATAAAATCATCCGTCACCGAATACGTCACGCCCGCAGTTGGGTGGTTTTGTTCCGCCAACTTAGCATAGAACAACGAGCCGATTGGTCCCGCTGGTGTAAATACCACCATGCCGTCTTGCCAAGGTTTGAAGGTCGTCTGCACCCCGTTTTTCTCGTAACGCACCGCTCTGTCGATAATCTGGAGGTTTACCCCAAAGCGTGAGAGAATCACCTGACGTGCCTGTTCGATGGATGGCGAAGGAATAGACCCTCCCGAGAAGCCCGCATTAAAAGCAAACATCTCCTTGAACGACGTCGCCTTGGTCATGTTATTAAAGGCCGTTTTGTCCATGTAAATAGTGCCTAACACATTGCCATCCAGACTTGCCTTTGTAAACACATTTTCGATGTCGTCGATAGGCTTGGCTGTCGATGCCGACGACCATAATACCGAGGCAACAAACTTATTATCAGCCTTATAGCCATAGTCTATTCTGATGCCCGTCCCTACGTTGTCGCTGTCTACCAAGGCTACACCCGTTGAAAGTCCCTGCAAAAACACCTGCTCGTTGCGTTCCCAGATACCCGTAATTACTTTGGGCGTATCGTTGAAGATGGCACTAATAATTTGGCTTTCAGTGGCGTTTTGGGCGATGGTTACGTCCAAGTTCGTCAACTGCTGTTCGTTCATTTTCAGCTCCATGCCAAACTTAGGGATGTCGCCGTTGGCTTTGGAGATGGAGTCACGCTTTTTCAAGGGCAATTCGCTATCCATCGCCACGACGTCGGCCATGATAGCAGTATTCGCCACGCTGATTGACTCCCATTTACCCGTCGCAGAGAATTGTTTTCTCAGCAAGGCTCGGTGTAAATAGGTCAATTCATTTTTAGCGTCGTTCAACTCTTGCACCACGCGTGTAGTGATACCGGGAAACCATTTGTTTACCCATTCAATAAATAATGATTGTTCCATTTATTCGTCTGCTGTGAAAATCAATTGTGGCAAGGCTGTTTTTACTGCCGACAAAATTGAGGTTAAAGAAAAAGGTGAGGCTACTGTATTAACAGTGCCGCGAATCATGATACCTGCAAAGGGTTTTGCGGTTCTGATGGTGGCTACCAAAATGCCCGCATAGGTATGCCCCGAAGGCAATGATCCGTAGACGGTATCGTTGGTGGCGAGTGGCATAGGCTTAAAAAGTCCCGTGGCTGTTTCACGGATGATTACATGCCCCGCTTTGATGATTGTAGGGCCAAAGCCCGTAATATCAAGCGTTTTGCCACCTTTGATGGATTCAAGGTTATTCATGATAACGATTGAATCTTTCTCTGATAAAATGCTTTCATCAGTATTTGAAAGGTTTGCGTATCCTGCCATTTTAATTAATTGTGATTTAGTGATTGATTGAGTGAGTCAGTTGTGATTGAGTGAGTTAGTGATTGAGTGATTTTTTTTAACCATCACCGTGGTCTGTGGCACACAGAACACAATATTCTGCCCTTGTTGGAATTATTTCCAACAAGCTAGGCGTGTTATATTACCCGCAGATTTTCGCTGATTTGAAACGCTGATTTTTGCTTCACCCGTGGTCTGTGGCACACAGACCACAATATTTGGACTCTTCATGGCATGACTGTATTTGTTTTATCCTAATTGACAAGCAATTGAAAGTCAAGCCATAAGGGGAAAATCTTTTATAACTCAGTTTCTCTTTTCCTCTTAGCGGGTGACTTAAGTCACCCACTAAGAGGAAGCGTTATATTATATTATGAGTGAAAATATTGTGGTCTGTGTGCCACAGACCACGGTTGAAAACCACGGGCGAAAAAAATCACTCAATCACAACTCACTAACTCACAACTAAAAACTACATAATATTCCCCATCACACTATCCAATTCCGCCTTTGAAGGTTCTTTGGCTTTGCTCCCACTGCCCGCTATCGGTACGGGGCGTGCTAAAAGGCCAACGTTGGCAATCTCTTGGGTAACAGCCGAAAGGTCTGTTTGGGTGTCGGTTAGGTAATTCGTGAAGTCATCGTCTGTGCCAAAGTTCATTCTTTCAAAGTCTTTTAAAACCTTGTTCTTAAAAGCCCTTGGGGCATCTTTCAATGTTTCTTCGAGTAAGCTTTTGCGTGTTTCAGTTGTCTTTCCAGACTCCAACGCCGTCAACTTTTCAGTCAATTGTCTGTTGGCATCCATCAACCCCTTTGCCCACGCAGGCATGTCTGTGGTGTCGGGTTCGGTAGTGCCCCCTTTTTTGTTTTCATCCTCTTTTCGCAAGGCGTCGGCTTTGGCTTTGGTGGCTTCCGTTCTGATGCGGTCGGTTTCCGACTGAAAACTTTTGGCTAATGTTTCGACCCCACCTACGGCGGTTTCAATCGCTGATTCTTCGGGAGTAGTGCTTGCCAACATATCGGCAATTCCGTCGAGAATCTTTTCACTCAAACCCAAATTTTTGTACCTGTTTTTGAGCGAGGCTAAGATTTTTTCTTTCATAATTTTCAGAAGAATTGTAGATTTCTTTCACAAAGATATATGAAAAAAAAGTACCGTTGTATGCCCTTTTTGAATAAATTTGTATAATCCTTTTAGCCCAAAAGTTAACCTTCGTATTATCCGAATACTAGAAAATTTAGCTGGAAAAATTAATTTTATTTTTTTTCCAAAAGGCAAAAAAACTACACTTGAACACCCGAAAAAACACCTTTTTTTAAATGAACAAAAAAAAATTCATCCTTACAATGGGCATTGTATTGAAGTCGGCTATTGCTTTTCCAGCAGACTTCAACCGCTATTTCCCGCATCTCCTCAAAGCCGAGGGTGTCTTGTTTACCGTCACCCAATACGACCGCGGAGGTGCCACCAAATACGGCGTGACCCTCAGCACTTACAAACGTGCCTGTCTGCGGGCCATCGCCCTTGCGTGCGACAAAGATGCCGACGGCAAGGTTTCGGCTTTCGACCTTGCCCTCACGACCCAGCACGACATCAAACCGATTTACAAAGCCATGTACTGGAACTACGCCAACGCCCAAATCATCCACAATCAAGCCATCGCTGAAACCATCGTGGACATCCTCGTGAACTGTGGCCCCGGCAAAGACAAAGCCAATGTAAAGGCCATTCAGCGCATCGTAGGTGCCACGCCCGACGGCGTATTTGGGACAGCAACCATCCGCAAAATCAACAAGGCGAACCCTAGAAAGCTTTACAGCAAAATCTACCAATACCGCACCCACTACTACCAAGCCATAGGCGTGGGCACTCAACGAAAATTCTTGCGGGGATGGCTTAACCGCATCGAAAACTTAAAAAAAATCCACCTACATGAAAAGTACATTTAACACCATTTCCTCGCTGATTATCTGGTCAGGCCTTATCATCAGCGGACTAACGAGCTGTCAGGAATCGACGGCTACGACAGTTCACCATGCACCCACAGACTTGGCTGTACAGCTCCAAAAAACCAACCAGATAGCATTGATGCGCAAGGAAGTCGAGAACGTTGCTCAGAACCAATTTGGGGTGTGCGACACTTGCGTAACGGGCTTTAAGTCGGTGATTATCGAAAACCGATTGCTGGCAAACGAGCTGGCAAAACAGAACCTCAGGATGAAGCAAATCCTTGATAGCAATGAAGTTGAACTCCAGAAAATCCAGACATTACATACCGCAAACCGCAAAATCAGACACGATTATGAACTTCGCTACGCTTTGGCAAACAATCAATAAACTAAAAACTGAACTCACCGCCGACAAGGTTTCCCTGCTCTTTGCCTTCCTGATTGTGGTGCTGATTGTAGTTTTTCTACAATGCTCAAAGTCTCCTAAACCACAGGAAAGTCGGTCACAAATAATGATTAAACCCTCTAAAAATGATAGCCTTATCCAACAAAAGTTTCATAAGATTGACAGCACTATTGATGCTAACAGCACCTATATCAACAACTTGCAAGGCGAACGCCTCCAAAGTTATATCGACAGTGTGTTTAAACAATAGCGACACTACCATTGCCCACTACCGCAAATTGTTGCCCAAGGGTTACTACATTTTCACAGAATTGGCGGCAAAAGATGCGCTGGCAAGTAAAATTAATGCCGAGGCATTTCAGCAAAAACTAAGCATTATGGAAAAGAGTTTGGAGCAAACATCAAGCGATTTAACCCTCAGGACCATCGAGCGAGATTTTTACCAGAATAGTTTAGTTGACAAAGAAAAGGCAGTGGCAAAACTCACCAGAAAGCTATTTTTTGCTAAGGTGCTTAATTATGTAGGCGGGGTGGTGATGGTGGTTGTTTTGATAAAATGATGATGCTAACACTAAAGTAGCACGAGTTTCCAACTCGTGAAGTCATACGAGTTGGAAACTCGTACTACATATATACCTTTTTCTACAACACATGAAAAAACAACATCGCCTTCAAATCGTAGCCGATTTATACAAAAAGGGCTATTCCGTCAGGAAGATAGCCGAGTTGGCACAGCAACGGATGGCCTCCGACAAAGCCATCAGCCCCCAAACCATTCGGGCGGATATTGCTTTGCTAGTCGAGGAATGGCGACGGCAGAGAATGGGCAATATCGATGCAGCCATTCAATTAGAACTCGAACGCATAGACATGGCGATTGCTGAACTGTGGGAAGCTTGGGAGAAATCCAAAACCGACTATCAACAGCATTCGGCGAAGCAGAAAGGGAAAATATCGGTCAGCAAAAAAGAAAAAGAGCAAATCAGCCTGTTCGACGATGAAACGTTTATTAGCCTGACCGACACCGAGCAAGCCACCAAAGATGTAAAGGAATACGGCAACCCTCGGTACATCTCCGAAATCCGTTATCAGCTCATGGAACGCAGGAAACTCTTAGGTCTATACGCAACCGAACGAAATTTGAATAATGCCAAAAACAGCGAACTTCCCACCCCTACTGGCAGGATGGTGAACCTTGACGATTTTACCGAAGTCGAAAAAAAACAACTCTTATTAATCGCCCGAAAAATTGAAAACTAATATCGACATACCCGATAGCCTGCTGATTGCTATTGAGCGGGAAGCCTGTAAAAACTCGTTCTTCGAGTTCGTGCAGTCGTTTTGGGACGTCGTCATCAAAGAAGAACCTGTGTACAACTGGCACATTCCTTTGCTGTGCGACGAACTCCAGACCCTCGCAAAGTCCATTATCAGTCGTGAAAAGAAGCCTTATGACCTGATCATTAATATTCCGCCAGGCACGACTAAGTCGACCATCAGCACGATTATGTTTCCTGCATGGCTCTGGACGCAAGACCCCAGTATCCGCATCATCACCAATTCGTATTCCAACGATTTGTCGATAGAACATTCCGTGAAAAGTCGGGACATTATTACGGCAGAGAAGTACAAAAGATTGTTTCCTGAGGTGGTTATCAGGCGAGATAAATCGTCCAAAGGGGCTTATGAAAACACCCAGACAGGCGCACGCTACACCACCAGCACGGGCGGAACCATCACAGGGAAACACGCCCATGTGATTATCTCTGACGACCCGCTGAACCCCTCGCAGGCGGCCTCTGATGCCGACCGCAAGACGGCGAACGAACATACCAAGACGTTGTCGTCACGAAAGGTGAATAAGGAAAACACGCCCGTGATAACCATCATGCAACGCCTCCACGACAAGGACGTCACGGGGTATTTGTTGGATAAAAAAGGCGAAAGCATCAGGCATCTTTGCTTACCTGCGGAGGTCTCCACAAAGGTAAGTCCGCCCGAACTAAAGGAATTTTACACCAATGGTTTGTTGGACATCAACCGTTTGAACAGGACTGTCTTAGAAGAAGCGAAGGTAGATTTGGGCAGTCGTGGCTACGCCAACCAGTACGAACAGTCGCCAAGCGAAGACGGCGGGAACATCATCAAAAAAGAATGGTTTCAGTATATTTCCAACAATGAGTTTGAACGTATACACACCACCGAACCCATCATTTTCTTTGCCGATACTGCCTATACGAACCGTTCGGAAGAAAACGACCCAAGCGGGATAATAGCCACCTGCCGAATCGGGAATGCCTTGTATATCACCAAGGCCAAAAAGGTATATTATAAATTTCCAGAGTTGTTGCGGTTCTTGAGCGACTTTGCCCTAGCCAATGGCTACACCCACAACAGCAGTATCAGGATAGAACCCAAGGCAAACGGGCTTTCCATCATCCAAGTATTATCGGCACAAACGTCCTTGAATATCACCAAAACGCCCTCGCCCAAGGACGACAAAACCACCCGTTTGAACGCCCAAAGTCCGAAGATAGAATGTGGCAGGGTATACTTGGTTTCGGACAATTGGAACGACGATTTTGTGGATGAAGTCTGCGGATTTCCCGTCAAAGAACACGACGAATACGTTGATTTAATCGCCTATGCCCTTGATTATCACCTCCCTAATTTCAATAAAACTGCTAATGATTTAGCAAAATTTTTCTAACCACATGAAAGTAATAGACATCACCAAAACCGAATCGATTGCCGATTCCATCCAAATTCTACAGTCGAACATCGACGACGTCAATATTGCAACCTATCAAAAACAGTATAAAATAGACGGCCACAGCGTGTTGGACAAAACCAAACGCCCCGACAAGATAGTGCGCACCGACAACGAAGAGCAACGGGTAGAGAAAGTAGGGCGTATTCCGATAGCGTTTCAGAACAAAATCGTATCCACTGCCACGTCGTTTGCCTTTGGCAACCCCGTAGTATTACACGCCCAACCTAGTACCGACAACGAAAAGGCAGTCGTGTCGGCATTGCATAAAATACTGGAAGACAACAAGATAGACTCCTTCAATCGCAGGATGTGCAAGGATATCCTCCGCACCACACAGTTTGCCGAAATTTGGTACATCACCGAACTCGCCAAGCCTAGCAACGAGTACGGATTCTCGTCGAAATTCAAGCTAAAAGTACTGCCTATTTCGCCTTGGGACGGCAACCGTTTGTATCCATTCTTCAACAAAAACCAAGACTTGGTGGCGTTCTCGCGACAGTTTTCCTTCAAAGACATCGACAACAAAACGACAGAATACTTTGAAACGTATACGGATGAAGAAACCCTGATTTGGGCAAAACCACAAGGCGGAACTTGGGCAGAAGTGAGCCGTACCACCAACATCATCGGCAAAATCCCCGTGGTGTTCGGGCAAGCAGAACAAACCGACTGGCACGATGTTCAGCACATCATCGAGCGATTGGAAACGCTATTATCCAACTTTGCCGACACCAACGACTACCACGGCGCACCCAAGATTTTTGTGCAAGGCGAAATACAGGGCTTTGCCAAAAAGGGCGAAACCGGCGCCATCATCCAAGGGTCGGTTGGTGCCACGGCACAGTACCTTTCATGGGACCACGCCCCCGAGAGCGTAAAGCTAGAAATCGACACGCTTTTCAAGCTAATCTACTCGCTGACGCAGACGCCCGATATTAGTTTTGAGTCGGTAAAAGGGCTGAACCAAATATCGGGCATTGCCCTAGAAATGCTGTTTCTGGATGCCCATTTGAAGGTACAAGACAAGCGAGAAATCTTCGACGAATACCTTCAGCGACGCATCAACATCATCAAAGCCTTCGTCGGCACGCTCAACACCAGCCTAGCCAACGACGCCCAACATGTGCGTATCAAGCCCGAGATAGTACCCTTCACCCTCCGCGACAACAAAGAGATAATTAGCAACCTATTAGCCGCCAACGGCAACCAACCCCTCCTATCACAAAAAACCGCCATCGCCCAATCAGGTCTAGTTTCTGATGCAGAGTTGGAGTATGAGTCTATTTTGGGGGAAGCGCGTAGAGGGTAGGCTTTCGGTCGTCGGCTTTCGGTCGTCGGATGTCGGCTTGCGGTCTTCGGGGTTCGGATGTCAGTTATCGGGGTTATTGATTTGGCGTTTGGTAGTGGGGAACGCCAAATCCCGAAGGGATGAAAGGATTATAGCAAGCCGTGAAATCAGGAAACATTTAACCCCGAAGGGGTGATAGAAAGCTAAAACTCTCTGTCACCCCTTCGGGGTTTTGGTGGTGCAATCATTTTTGTTTGCTATAATCCTTTCATCCCTTCGGGATTGGTTTCCGCAATCGCTCGCTTCCAAGCGAGTGACTGTTATTATTTGGCTTCTAGCCTAACGAAGGCAATTGATCGATTGTCTTCGTTTTTTGTTTATAATGTTTGGTAGTTTGGAATAGTTTATTGGGTTCGTTAATTATAAACTTTAACAACAAGTTACTATTATTTGTTATTTAGAAAATTTAGTATCTTTGCAATAAAAAGAAATTGGAAAACAAATTTACATTTATTGATTTATTTGCAGGAATAGGAGGATTTCACTTAGCAATGCACAAATTAGGGGGAGAATGTGTTTTCGCATCTGAAATTGATGAATTTGCACGATTAACTTATGAAGCTAATTATAAAAAAATAAGTCCCCAATTATTTACTAATAATGCCTTCAACAAAGATATAAGAACCATTTCACCAAAGGATATTCCTGATTTTGATATACTTTGTGCAGGTTTTCCTTGTCAACCTTTTAGCCAAGCTGGACACAAAAGGGGATTTGACGATAATCATAATTCAGAAAGGGGTAATTTATTTTTTAACATTGCCGAAATTATAGAAGCTAAAAAACCAAAAGCATTCTTTTTAGAAAATGTGCGTGGTATTGTATCACACGATGGTGGAAATACTTTTAAAGTAATAAGAAATATTCTTGAAAAGGAATTGGGCTATTCTTTTTATTTTAAAGTAGTTCATGCTTCCGATTATGGGTTACCTCAACTCAGACCTAGGGCTTTTATGGTTGGATTTAGAGACGAAGATTTTATGAAGGGTTTTTCTTTCCCTCAACCTTTACCATTAAATTTTACAATGAGTGATGTATGGGGAGGTAATTGTAGTAGGGATATAGGTTTTACTATTAGAGTTGGTGGTCGTGGCTCAGAAATAACTGATAGGCGTAATTGGGATGCTTACTTAGTTGATGGTGTAGTTAGAAAATTATCCTATGTCGAAGCAAGAAAAATGCAAGGATTTCCAGAAGATTTTGAGTTCCCTGTCAGTCCAACCCAAGCTATTAAACAATTAGGAAATAGTGTAGCTATAAACGCTATTTATGCTGTAGGTGTTTCAATTTTGAAGCATTTAAAAAATTTAACCCCAAAATCTACTCAATTGAAAACAACAAAAAATAAAGGCGAATGGACTGAAATTCTTGTTTTTATAAAATTATTATTAGAGAGAAAGCTGTTATTAGCCAATGAGAAAATGATTCCTAATGGCAATTACTTTAAAATAAATAAAATTACAACACACAATCTAAATCTTAGTTTTTTATTATCAAATCATTCTACAATAATAATCAAAAATAAAAAAAATGGAGATACAAAAGAAATTAATATCTCAGAAGTAATAAATCATGATATTTTAGCCTTACTTATTGCTAAAATAAGAAATAGCATACAAACCTTTGAAATTCCTGATTTTAATATTATTCAGGATACTTTAGGGTTTAATGTTATAAAAGGTGGCAATAGCAATCAAAAAGCAGATATTTTATTAGACATTGAAAATGAACTAATTCAAAAAGAAGATGAAGGGTTCGGCATTAAATCTTATTTAGGTAGCAAACCTACCTTATTAAACGCATCTGGAAACACTAATTTTATCTTTAAAATTAATGGGCTTAATAAATCGTTTATAGATGATATAAATTCGATTGATAGTGCCACAAAATTGAAAGATAGAATTATAGCTATTGAAGAGTTAGGAGGTAACTTTGAATATATCCGAGCTGAAAAAGAAACAATGGATTTCAATCTTAAGATGGTCGATGGTGATATGCCTGAAATTATTGGCAAACTTTTACTCTGTTTTTATAAAGAAAGAATAAGCTCTTTATCTAAAATTACAGATAAATTGCTAGAAGGAAGTAGCCAAGATGAAAGAGTATTAATGCAAAGCAAAATAAAAAAATTATTACTTGATATTTTATTAGGTTTTTTTGCAGGTTCAAAATGGGATGGTTCATATGAATCTAATGGAACAATTGTCATGAAACGCAATGGTGATTGTATAGGTTTTCATATCATTGAAATGGAAAATTTAAAAAACTATTTATTTAACGTAATTAAACTAGACACTCCTTCTTCAACTAGACACCGGTTTGGAAAATTATATTTAGAAAAAAATGGTGAATTGTATTTTAAGCTAAATCTTCAATTGCGTTTTTAGGTTAATCCCCCGCTTGGCATAGTCTTAGACTACGTCAGTGTGTACGCAATGTTACATTGCAAAAATACAACGCATCTTACAAGGTTGTGGACTAGGCATCGCCTTCTAAACCATACTCTAATCTAAGGCTACAGAAAGCGAGCGTAGAGAGTAAGTTTTATCCAAATCAATCCCGAAGGGATGAAATGTTTATAGAAAAATAAACGATCATCATTCTACGCTGTGCGACTCCTATGGAGAATGCTATAAACATTTCATCCCTTCGGGATTACTACCCACTATAAGATAAAGAATACCCCTATTTTATCAACAAACAATGCTTCATTAAATCCATGGCATATTTAATATACCCCGTTTCTACAGTCTTCTTACCATTAATAATGGCATAGAAAGTATTCACCTGCGATTCTTGCAAGGATAAATGTTTCATCATTGAATCGCGGAACCGCCCAGACCTAAATTTTGCATTACGACCCCGCTGGAGGGTCTTCCATTGTGCAGTAAGCATAGCGGGTACAAAATCTTTGTCTTCCATCAGTTAAATATTAGTATCGAAGGCAAAATTAAGGAAGAGTTTTTGAATTATTGATGGGGATAGCGAGAATTCAGTTGGTAGGGACGTATGGCATACGTCCTTCGCAGCATAAACCGATACAGCATTAGGACGTATGCAATACGTCCCTACTGTTTGTTGGGTTACGGCTCTACCGTATAATAAGTTTTTTGATGGAAAACTTTATGGTTTTTATCATTCAATACTGAGTTTTAATACTTTTGAAATGTACATTTTAAAGTAATAATCTAAACTATAAAACGATGGTAAAGAAAGTTAAAATTGACCCAGCAGGACAAATGGTTGCTGTTAAGATAACCTTTGAAGGTTTGATTGTAGCCTCGTATCAGTACGTGCTTTGGGAAGCCCAAAGTAACCAAATACTAGAAAAGAAAGATGGAAATAACCAAAATCCGTTTGATGATACTTATTCATTGCCTTTGCCAGTAGCAAGGAATGTTGGAAGAATAATAGATGTAAGAACAAGATTTGTAGGGTTAGATACAAATATATCTAAAGAATACACTATCAGCGTAGCTATTTTTCAAAATGGAGCAATGATTGGTGAGGCTGTTGATAAAGGAGAAATAACGGGTAATAGTCAATTGTCTCAGATATATATAATACTTGTTTGAAAGCTAAACCAAATAATGAGATGAAAAAGAAACTATTACTTTTCATGATACTTGTCTTGCCAATTATTGGCTTTTCTCAAATAAAAGAACATTCTTTGCTAGTCAAAGATTTTAAAACCAATTTTGCAATTCCTGACTTGCCCGCTTTTAATATTTTAGGCAATTCGCCGAGTGATATATTACGACCAAGTGATGTAAAAGCATTATCTATTTTAGCTTCTGAATTTTATAATGGTTCGTCTATTATTGTTCCTAAATCATTTTCAATGGAAGTCGCTCCATTTTTATTAGCCAAAAGTAACAGCCTTACGCTTCATGATTATGAAAAGAATAAAGTATGGTATAGCTTTCGGGTTTCGTTAGGAACAAATACGACAACATCCAACGATATGAAATATTCAAATTTAGCAATCGGAGCCAGACTTACTTTAATTGATAAGGGTGATTTGAAAAATGATGAAAAGTTTAAAGATAAGCTATTTGAGAGTACCAAGATTGAGGTGGAAGTAGAAAATATATTGAAACAAGAATTTCTTAAAATTAATAATAAATTGATTATTGAGGTTATAAGTGATTCATCCTTAAACAATAAAATGGATGCCTATATTTCTATTAATAAGTTACAAAGGGCTAAAGAACTCAAATTATCTTACATTGAAGATATATCAAAACTTAGAGAAGAGTTTAAGCAACAGAACTGGAATAAAGAAAAACTGGAATTTGCCTATGCCTATTTAGGTGCTTCGCCAGATAGTTTAATTAAAAATATACAAACTAAAAAGCACGTGGCTTGGCTCACTGGCGCATTACCGCTAGGAAGATGGGGACAATTATTGGGGGGCTTAAACTATTCATATATCTATGCTGATAGTTTAAATAAACAAACGGACAAAACGGTGAATTATGAATTCAATACCTTTTCAGCATCATCACGTTTATATTTTGGCTCAAACCGTATTAAAGGGTTTGTAGAAGGTCAGTACAAATTTATTAGTTTAAATAGTAAAAAAGATGCATTTCTTAATGCGGGCGGAGAGTTTAATATAAGAGACGGGATATGGTTAGTAGTAAATGCAGGCATCAATTGGCATGACCTTGGTAGTTCAAATAGCAAGTCAGGATTTTATTCAAGTCTAAATCTAAGGTTTACTTTACCAGAAAATTTTAAGATGAATTAAACGCAGTCGCTCGTTTCTAACGAGTGGCGACTATTACAAGGCTTCCAGGCTAAAAAAAACTTCTATAACATAATGTCTTACAATACGTAGGGGCAATCCCTTGCGGTTGCCCTTTATTTGTCGAAAATATAATGCTAATGAACGGTAACCGCAAGGGTTACCGTTACAATAATCTCCGCCCCGCAGTCGCTCGTTTCTAACGAGTGACGACTATTACAAGGCTTCCAGCCTAAAAAAACAAATCTTCTATAACATGATGTCTCATAATTCAACGGGCATCTTGGAAATTGCCAAATCGAAGAGATGGTGTCACTACCTCAAATTCAAAATCCTATTATAAAGTCGCCAATCATGGTAGCCTGTACGTTGATGATAGTTTCCTATCCATCTGTCAAATACCTTGCTGACGGTATCTTTGATTTTCTGGTTGAGTGCCACGGTTTCGGTCGCTAGCTTTTCCTTACTTTTCTTAGGGTCTATCAAGACGACGCGACACTGCTCTATTACATACGCCTTGAATTTCTCGTGTTGAATCATACCGTTTTCCATAAAACGTACATAGTGGTGTTCGCAAATACAGTTGATTTCATAAGGTGTTTTCATGGTGTTTGAGGGGTTATGGTTGTGTTAAATGATGTGGTTACGTATATTATTAGTGGTAACGGACTGTAATGTCCTTTGATGAGTGAGCGAGGACTTATACTGATAGCATGACTTGAAGTCATGCCATCAGTTTTTCTTTGGCAACTTCCGCTATAAACCGATTATAGGCTATGTTTTTAGCTATCAGCACGAGTTCTTGATGGGTAGCGTTTGTATATTTCCTTTGTAGTTTTTCAAACAACTCTTTCTTCTCATTCGCTTCCATTTTCCAGATACCAAACCGCTCAAGGTCGTCGTAGAGACTAGAGGCTACTTGTACTTCAAAGTCGGGATGTGTGCGCTTGATGTCGGCATATTGTTGGGCTATTTGCCTACAAAGTTCCTTTTGTTCGGCTTCTGTAGGGACTATTTTCACGTTTTCTTTGGCTTGCTCAAGGGCGGTATATTGTTTCATGACGGGCTGTTTTTTGTCGGCTATCCATCTACGAAGCCACTGCACAAAGTTGGAGGAGGAAAAGAATACTTTGCCATCAGGAGAAAACTCGCCATTAAGTCCAGCCTTCAACGCTAGTTGAACTTCCATCTGTGTAAGTCCTTGATACTCTCGCAAATCATTTATGATCAATCTTATTTCCGCCTTCAATTCATCTCCTTGCGACTGGCTATATCCTAGTCTCATTTTGGCGGTAAAAATAACTTCTCCTGCCAGTTTGGTAACCTCCGCGTTGGTCATCTGCCCAATGCGTGTGCCGTGGGTTGCTTTCACAATTTCGTGCTGACGTTCGGTGAGCTTCTCAAGGGCCACGGTAGGCACACCAGCTTGCAGTGTTTTTTGGCTTAGTTGAATGGTATTCATCGCTTGATTTAATAATGTTTTTTTAAAGAGAACTTTTACCAACCCCAATCCCGAAGGGATGGTATATTTATAGAAAAACAAATGAACACCATTCTATCCTGTGCGACTCCTAGGGAGTCGAATTAGTGCGTGGTTGGCATCTTTGATGCTATAAATATTTCATCCCTTCGGGATTATTGTTGTGCTTTGGCTTAATATAACTTATTGACAGAGAGTGCTTTCCTATTAGCGGGTGACTTAAGTCACCCGCTAATAGGAAGGATGACAACTTACCTACCCCGACTCCTCACTAAGCTCCAAAATCGCCTGCGTGATTGAGTCATAATTATGTTGAATTTTCCCTTTTTGGGGCATCATGCCATGCCGATCTCTGTTTTGACATTGAATCCTAATCCAATTCAGAAAATGCCGTTTATGGTCCGACTCACTTGAAATTTTTTTATCAGTAGCACGCGTTTCGATAAAAAAGTTTTCTAACAATTGGTAATAATCCCCCTCATTGATATTATTTTTCCTTTTCGCCGACTCTTTCAGCAAGGCAGCATTGCGCATATTGGCCTCAATCTCCTCCAAGGTCGTCATCGGTGCCGTCGCCACCCCCTCTTTAATTTCTTTTTGTTCTTCTTTTACAAAATCAGGTACTTCATTTTCAACAACATCATCATTTGTTGTTATTGTTGTTGTTGTTTTTACTGTTTCTAAGTTTTCTAAGTTTTTATTAGTTTTATTATACTCGCTTTGCTTTGGTACTGCTTTGGTAAATGCTTTGGTACTGCTTTGGCATTGCTTTGGTAGTGCTTTGGTAAATTTTACCAAAGCAATTATGTTGGCAGTATACTGATTTTTGGATCTTTGACACATGGTTATAAAGCCAAAACTAATCAATTCTTCTAGTGTTTTTATGTACGTTTTATAAGAGGTCATTCCTAAATGATGCATGGCCTCCTCGCTTGGTAAACTATAGCTTGCTGGCCAGTCTAAACGATTGCATTTCTCAACACACCAAAAATATAAGGCATGATGATTAGGTCTGACAATTTCGATATTGTCTCTGCACCACTCATACCATTTTTTTGTTAATTCATAACCACTCATTTGTCAACGTTGTTTTATATACGTTTGAAGAAATATTTAATAATGTTGTACCCTGATTTGCTATCTACACGGCTAACCGTTAGCAAATAGGCTTAGGTGGGGTTTAAATTGTACTGATTAACCACAAGTGTATAATCTATTGATAATCAACGCATAACAACCCCATCCCCCAACCCGACTACGCGTCCCGCTCTTTTCAGACAGGGGAGCTTTAAACTCGAAGGTCTGCTCCCCTTCTCTGAAGGAGCTACGGTTTATACATAAGTATGTAAGTAATTTGTAATCAAAGCCTAACAACCTCATCCCCCAGCCCCTTCTCCTTCAGAGAAGGGGAGCAGATTTTGGGGTCGGGGGTGAGGTTGTTAGACGTTGATTTAAACCTATTTCTATCAGCTTTACATTTTCATCTAAAGATTTAAAGAGAGCCTAAAACTTATGTATAAACCGTAGCTCTGAAGGAGAGGGATCGGGGCGGCCGCCGCTGCGGGTGAGGTTTGAAAGGCGATAATCCTCCCCTCCTCATTTTAAATTAGCTACTCTCTTCTCGGTTTTTCGGCTGGAAGCCTTTTAATAGTCGTCACTCGCTTGAAGCGAGCGACTGCGTTCTACCTTAAACTCCTTGGAAGGCACAAATTTCACAATCGTCCGTTCGGGCAGTTCGACTATTTCCTTCGATTGTATCTTCCTCAATACCTTAGCCTTACGTGTTACAGATTTGAATGTCCCGAATCTTCTGATGGTTATCTGGTTGCCCGACGATACCTGTTGCATCACCTCGCTTTTGAATGCCTCGATAATCTCCGAGACTAGCCCTTCAGGATGATGTGTTTTTACAGCAATTGCTTCGATTAATTCGTGTTTGGTCATAGTTTTGTACTGGTTTTCGGATTTCGGTCGTCGGATTTCGGCTTTTGGCTTTCAGTCGTCGGATGTTGGTCGTCGGGTTTCGGATTTCGGTCGTCGGATGTCGGATTTTAGTTTTTGGCTGTTCACTTTCTGGTTTCTGATATTAGTTCGGCTTTGATTTTAGTAATTATAAGATGACTGACTACCGACAGCCAATAGCCTAAAATCGATAGCTGGTTCCCCAAAACACACGACCAACATCCGAAAGCCGACGACCGACGACCGAAAGCCGAAAGCTAATACCTAAAATCTGACATCCGAAAGCCGATATCCGACGACCCAAAGCCGACTTCCGAAAGCTGACGACCGAAATCTGAAACCCCAAAGCCAATATCCGAAAGCCCATTCCCCTTAACCACCTCAAGGGTTTTTAGTGCTGCATTTAGCACACTCCGATTACTTTTATAAATCCTCAAGAGTCGAACATCCTCCGCATTCACCAGCTCCAACTGCTTGATAGCATACTTCAATGCCTTCAATTTTTTTTTAATGATTCGTCTTTTGTCAGTCTTATCTTTCTCAAAAACCTTCACCATCTTTTGTTTCATCGCCTCAACATTGGTAGGTTCATGCACGCGTTTGCAGGCGGGACAAACAAAACTTTCAGCACCCCATTTCACCCGACTGTCGGCTAGGTTCACTAAGGCTTGCTGTTCTACTACCAAAGCTTTATTCAGCCTCTTTAACTCTGTATTCCTTTGAATAATCTGTTCCTGTAAGTATGCCCATTGATATTCTTGTTCTGTCAACTGGAGCTTTATTGCTTCTATATTACTGGCACGTTGCAGGGCATCGTCCTTAACATCATTTTCTTTTTGATAATTCCTCAACATTGTGTCATCATGCTCACCTCCACGTTTTTCTTTGCCACAATGTTTACTTCCATTCATTTGCCCATCCCTTTCTACTACACCCTCCCTCTCTAAGCTCAATACTCCAGATGCGCTATTCGACTCGCAAAGACCTTTCCTAGACAACAACATATAGGTATCGGAGGTGGTTTTATCTGTATCGTCGGCTCCGTAAATGTTGTGCATATCAGTAAAAAGGGGTGTATTTTTCCCTGAGGTATTGAAGTTATTAAGGCTTAATTCTTCTAAAATTACGTTCATTAGGACGGCGTTTAAAAATTAACGGTTTTCATTATACGACACTTGAGTCATTGAGTGATTGAATGAATGAGTGATTTAGTGGTTAGTTTTTTTTTAAACTGTGTTCTGTGTGGGTTTAAGAGATAAATAACTCCAACAAAGGCAAAAACCTCACCCCCGACCCCTCTCCTTTAGAGAGGGGAGCCTACACCATGGTCTGTGGCACACAGAACACTAAGCTAAATGTTAATATCGATGGTTTTATAAACCAAAATAGTCAATTATTGTGTTCTGTGTGCCACAGACCACGGTGTAGGCATCCATAACAACCTCACCCCCAGCCCCTCTCCTTCAGAGAGGGGAGCTTTAAGCTAGATAATCTGCTCCCCTCTCTGAAGGAGAGGGGCTGGGGCGGCCGCCGCTGCGGGTGAGGTTTTTTTAAACCGTGTTCAAGTATGCCACAGACCATGGTTAAAAAATTCAAATTCCCTTTCTATTAGCGGGTGACTTAAGTCACCCGCTAATAGAAAGGTTAGGTGTTGAACATTGTTTTTTTCATAAACTTATATCTTTTGCCCCTAGTACCTCCAGCGAGAAAATCAAAATCTCCTCGCCAGAGATACATAGGGGGCTACTTTAATATCGGTATAGGCGTAAAAGGTCGCATCTCTCGTTATGCTCCAGAGATGAGGCAATAATTGGTTTGTGCTAGAGATTTTCTAACACAAACCAACAGGTATTCAATAATAAGAAAAAGGTGTACTACTACTGGTTTTAAAATTGAGTATAGGTGATTCAACGGTGTAAAAGATATTCATTAAAAGGCTAAGAACTAATTCGTTTATAGAGCTAGGTGTAGGTATAAAAAATTAATCAACATAAAGCCCCCAAGGGGCATTTTACCTCCCATTGAAAGAGAAGAAGGCGCGTATGATATATCGACGGTCGTCGATACAGGTGAAGTAGCACGCAATGCAATATTGAGGAAACAAATTCCTTTGGGTGTGTTAATGATAAAGAAAAACAAATCATAGATAATTAAAAAGATTTAGTGCTTGTTCATGCCTCTTCCATGAAGGTTTGTTGCTAAACCTCCCTTAAAAAAACTTCAACAAAACTTGTTTCTATTAAATACTTTTTCGTTACTTTGTTTATTATTAATACAAATATAGGAATAAATGTTTCAAAAAACTAATATTTTGAAACAAATTATTGAAAATTTCTGAAACATTTTTGAAACAAATTATAATTTCGTGAACATCAAGGAATTAAGAATCCAGTTTGGTTTATCCCAACAAGAGCTTGCTGAAAAAGTAGGCATTCCCCGTGGCCGTATCAATGGTTGGGAACAACGTGGCTCTAAACCCAAGGTGGATGATCATAAAAAATTGGAAGATTTTTTCATCCATCTCTCCAAACAAAAGCTTACAGATATTCAAAAAGAGGAAGCCGAAATCATTGGTAATCTTGAGGGGCTACTAGAAACTGAAAATGTTTATAAAACAAAATCTGGCAACGAGTTTGTCGACATTGGCAATGGGAAAATTCAAATGAATATCCCCTTGGTAGAACACTATGCCTATGCGGGATACCTAACAGGCTGGGGCGATTCTGTTTTTTTAGAAGAGTTACCAAAACATTCTATTATAGTAGATAAACATTATAGGGGTATCTACAGGGCATTTCAGGTGCGGGGCGATAGCATGGATAATAATTCTAGGGATTCTATCTGTTCGGGGGATGTGGTAGTGGGCAGGAGTGTCGATAAAAAATACTGGAAGAATAAGTTTTACCTCCACAAATGGGAAGACTATGTCATTATTCACGAAGGGGGCATTTTGGTAAAACGCATCACTGATCATTGGGTTGAGCAAGGTATTATTATATGTATGTCGCTGAATACGGATAAATCTACGTATCCTAACCTTGAATTACATCTTTCTGAGGTGTATGAGATTTATAATGTAGTGGAGGTTTCTAGGAAACGGGGTTGATAAAAAGTAGGGACGTATTGCATACGTCCACGATGTACGTCCCCTATTGTTCTGCGACACGGCCGAATGCAATTCGGCCCTACTGATGATTGTTGTGTACTATTAAAATATGTGCCCTATCTTTCCTGCAATACGGCTGAATGCAATTCAGCCCTACTGATGACTGATTTGTACTATTGTAAAAAATACGTCCTGCATATTTGCTACAACATGGGGCTGTCTAAAAAGGAAAATATAGCCAAATATTATTTGGTTTGTAACCTCACCCCTAACGGCAGCGGCCGACCGCCCCTCTCCTTCAGAGAGGGGAACTTTTAGGCTCAAAAAGCCCCTTCTCCTTCAGAGAAGGGGTTGGGGATGAGGTCTTTCACGGAATAATATTTGGCTGTAAAAACTTTTTAGACAGCCTCCTACAGTTTTTTTCATGAATCTTTTTTTTTTACTCTGTAAACTGGTCCCGAAGGGAATTTTATCAGTATAAATATTTTTCTCAAAATACTTTGAAACACAAAGTACTTTATATTATCTTTGAGCAAAGATTTATTACTTAACTACTTTACAATCATCATGACACTAACAAACGATTTAACAAAACCATCGATTCATCCAGTTGCATTATGGAAATTAATGTCATTAGGAGCAGTAATCGCATTAGCCTTGATTATATTTTTCCTACTACAGGTAAAACACCCCGACCCTAGCTGGCCAAAATATTGGATGGTACGCCCCCTCATCATCGTTCCCTTTGCTGGAGCAATGGGTGGTTTATGTTTTTATCTCTTAGATTTCCTTCGTATCCAAGGAGGTTGGAAAAAAATAGTAGCCAACGTTCTTAGCTTTTTTATCTGTCTGGTTGGACTATGGCTTGGCTTCGTTTTAGGATTAGACGGTACCCTTTGGGATTAATCTTCCAAGATATTATCTCCACAATCAACTATTATAGTTCCTGAAAATAGATTTACTCACTTTAAAAGATGAATCAATTACCATCACAGGGATGACTTAAAGGGAGAGTAAGTGGCGAAAAACTTAACACTTTTTACAAGTACAGAATAATATTGTAGCTAAAACATCTTTTTTTATAGAAATAGAAAAAAAAATTACATAAAATTTTGTTATTTAATTTCTATTATACTAATTTTGAGTAATAGGTGTAGAACTATTAATCAAATAGCTCAGACGATTTTCGTCTGAGTTATTTTCTTTTAGGGCTATCCCAAAATTTTTACACCTTAATCTACTTTCTTCAAGCATTATTTAGTTGACACCCTATTAATCTACCATGAGCAAATTACCAAAGAAATACATTTTTATAGATGAAAGTGGCGACCCTGATTTTTATGGTTCAAAAAAAGCGTTTATTAGTAGGTACTGAAGGTTTTCAACCTTATTTAATTATTGGGATGATTGAGACTACCAATAGATATGCCTGAACTTAGCATTATTGATTATATGATTTGGGCAGTTCAACGAAAGTTATTAAAAGGAGAAGCTCGCTTTTATGAAGCATTAAAGGATAAATATGAAACAATAGTAACCTTATACCCAGAAACATAAAAAAGCCAAAAAATCCATTCGCCCTCGTACCAATACTGGTATCACCCATCAGGAGATGAGATATATAAGCGATAAACTTTTTAGCTCCTTACAAAAATACAACATATTACCTCAAAATCCAACTACATTGTCGCATTGATAGCCAAAAGGCATGATAATTATGTAATAGCCCAACCGTAGCTTAGTAACATCTTAATATCCCCTCGGCTTTGCTTTAATAAAACACAGGGCAACCTATTTTAGGCAAGGACACACTCATAAACTTTAAACTCAAAACTCACAGCTCAAAACTCACAGCTCATCCCTCTCATATAGGACTAAAACGATAAAAAAATCATTTCAAACAATTTAAGTCATAATTTAGGCATTTCGCCGTTGGCAGTCTGAGGTTTGTTATCTAATTTTACGCAGATTTTGAAGACAGAATCGTTTCAACGATTCTCAACCTCACAACGATAAAAATAACCAATGAGAGAAATACAATTCAGAGAGGCACTTCGTGAAGCATTAAACGAAGAAATGCGTAGAGACCAGTCGGTGTTTTTGATGGGCGAAGAAGTAGCCGAATACAATGGTGCTTATAAAGTATCACAGGGAATGTTGGATGAATTTGGTCCAGACCGTGTGATTGACACACCTATCGCAGAATTAGGTTTTGCAGGTATCGCTGTTGGTGCGGCCGCTAATGGGTTGCGTCCAGTAGTTGAGTTTATGACTTTTAACTTCTCGTTGGTAGCCATCGACCAAGTAATCAACTCGGCTTCCAAAATGATGTCAATGTCGGGTGGACAATACTCTTGCCCAATCGTTTTCCGTGGTCCTACTGGAAACGCTGGACAGTTATCATCGCAACACTCTTCAAACTTTGAAAACTGGTTTGCCAACACTCCTGGTTTAAAAGTTGTAGTTCCTTCAAACCCTGCTGATGCAAAAGGCTTATTGAAATCTTCTATCCGTGATAACGACCCTGTTATTTTCATGGAGTCTGAATTGATGTATGGCGACAAAGGTCCTGTGCCAGATGGCGAATACCTAACACCAATCGGCAAAGCAAATATTGTAAAAGAAGGTACTGACGTAACGATTGTTACTTTTGGTAAAATGCTTTCTAGAGTAGTAATGCCTGCGGTAGCTGAATTAACTAAAATGGGTATCAATGCGGAGGTTATTGATTTAAGAACTGTTAGACCGATAGATTACGAAACAGTGCTTACTTCTGTAAAGAAAACAAACCGTTGTGTGGTAGTTGAAGAGGCTAACCCAATTGCAGCATTATCATCTGAAATCGCTTATAACGTACAGCGTTGGGCATTTGATTTCATGGATGCTCCAGTTATCCGTGTGAACTCGTTAGACTTACCACTTCCGTACGCACCGACATTGTTAGAAGCTATTCTTCCAAGCGTTGCTCGTACTATCGAAGCTGTTAAATCTGTTACTTATAAGAAATAATCGTTTCTTGTTATTATACAATACTAAAAGCCTTTTGGATTCGTTCAGAGGGCTTTTTTTGTATTTAAATTATTGGATATAAGATAATCCTCAGAATTCTTCCTATTAGCGGGTGACTTAAGTCACCCGCTAATAGGAACGATTGGAGTTTAGCACTCAATAACTACCTCCCTCAGAATTCATTTTGAATAAAAAAGCCCCTTCTCCTTCTAAGAAAGAGTCGGGGCGGCGGCGATAGGCTCGGTTAGAACCAAATAGCATTGGGCAAATTACCAAGCCTATTCACAAAAAACATCAGGTCTCGAAGTTGTCATTTTATGCTAGGCTTTCGCTTGTCAAGTTTATTTATAGTAGTGTGTCGTTGTTTCTGCTGCTAAACTATACATAAGAAGCAATACGATACAAACTAAAGTATTTGAACCGTGGATTTATTGATGTAAAATGCAGTTTTATGTATGCTAAATAAATGAGGGGATTGCTGTATTTAGTATTTGATGATGTAGTGATAAAAGCTTATAGATATTGCGAATAATGTGTATCGAAGTTATACTTTTGTCAAGTAATCCATAAGATTAATGTACCTGATATTTTTCAAGAATAGCATCAAAATTATGGGATTTAATATAATTTTGCTTGATTTTATTGACATGCACTATGGTCAAAAAACCTAATTCTACAAGGGTTTTTAAATCTGCTCTCGCAGTGAAGTTTGAAATATTAAACCTTTTTTCTATTTCTTTAATACTCATTACCCTGTCTGAATCTTCGCTAAAAATTTTTAATACTTGTGCCATTCGCTCATTTACACTTGGAATCTTTATAAACTTAGCCGCCTGCACTACCTCTTTTTGCTTGATGGCTATATAGGCTTTCAGAGCGTCAAAAGCCTTTTCCATCGTTTTGATATGATAAGTAATAAAATAGCCTAAATCATTGTCATCTATTTCTGTATATAAATATGCCTTTTCGTATTGTATTTTAGAATCTTTGATGATTCTGGAAATAGAAAGATATTCAGTAAGCCAATAGCCTTTTTTAAGCATATACCAATAGAATAACGTTCGGGCTGTCCGTCCATTGCCATCTGCAAAAGGATGTATCCAACCAATCATAAAGTGAATGATAATACCTTTGATAATAGGATGAATAAAAGTGTCGTCATTATCATGATTGAAAAAGTTACAGAGCATTGTTATTAACTCAGGTAATTCATCTTTTGGTGGAGGTGTATGAACGATTTCACTATTGATATGATTGATGACATGAATATCATCATTATCTCTAAATACTCCTTCTTCAGCTTTATCAAGGGTATCGTGTGAGATTAGCTGATGGATATACAAAAGGCTTTCAGGTGTTATGTCATCATTTTTATGGGCAATAATATGTTTCATTGTAACATAATTATTGTAAATCATCTGTTCCGATTTATTTTTAGGCTTTAAATCTTTCTGAATCATCTCTTTTGCCTGCTTTCTGGTGGTGTTAGCCCCTTCCATTTGGCTACTCGAGATGGCCTCCTCCATGATAGAACTTATCACATACTTATTTTTATCTGTTTCAGCAATTCCAATGTTACTTCCTAAGGTACCACCAATATTCAAATCAAAATGATGAAGTGCTTGTTGGATATAATCTGTCAGGAAGTAAGTAAACTCATACTCTCCAAAGGATAGTCTTTTGCTTTTTAAGTACCTATCCAGTTTTATAGCTTTCCAAAAGTCTGTCGGTGAGACATCTTTTGATTTATACTTGGCTTTATCCCAATACAAATAATCATCCTGAATATTTTTTAATGTACCATTCATTTCTAACGATATCATTAAATCCATAGAATCTTCAAACGGTTTAATTATGGGAGCTTTCTCTATCATATCAAAAGATTAATTATACACAATATTAGTTAAATATTGCGAGATTCTTCGAGAATCTCGCAATATCTCGAAGATTTTCATTCTTCGACTGGGCATGTAGCACGAGTTTTCAACTCGTAAAATAATACACGAGTTTAAAACTCGTGCTACATGAACAATCGAAGAGCAATACAAAAAAAATTGCCCGTGAGAACCACGGGCAATTCATAAAGCGTTATAATCTTTTGAGAAGTGTTGTACATAGATACCGCCTAGTCTATATCACGTGGACGGCTTTTTCCAACAGAATAGATTTTTTTGATGAGGTATTCCGTATTTACCTCGTCTTCCCAACTCCCGAATGACTTGTGGTAAGCTTGCTCGACTTCGTCCTGATGTTCCTTCGTTTCTTTGGGCTTCTTTTCAGAAGAAATCGTTATCGTAAGTTCCTCTTCATTTTTGAAGAGGTCTTTAATAGTTTTCAGTAAACTATCATTTATTTCGGTAGGTTTGATATAGTAAGTTGCATGCATAATTTTAATACTTTTTCCGATTTTTATTATTACTATTTTAGATTTACGCTACGTAAGAATTGACGGTAATTTTATAAATGCTGAGATTGGATAAAGTATTGAATAAGCTATACTATTTTATCACAAATATATCATCCGTGGGGAATTTTCAAACAAAAAATTGAAAAAATTACATATTTTAAAGCCTATAAAATGATTTTATTGCAGAAATACTGATAATTATAGAAATTTTCAATATAACGTAATGAGATATAGTATATGTCCATGATGTATATCTTTTCTATCGTCATCTACAACGGTTGTGTGCTATTCAGTTTTACTGGGAGTTATTTAATACCCTAATAAAATGTAGGGACATATTGCATATGTCCACGATGTATGTCCCCTGATGTTACCTACAACGGCTGAATGCAATTCAGCCCTACTGATAATTATCCGATACCATAATAAAATGTAGGGGCATATTGTATATGTCCGCAATGGATGTCCCCTATCGTTACCTACATTACCTATCAATGGCCGAATGAAATTCAGCCCTACTGGGGGAATAAACGTAATTAATTACCTACTTATAAAATTCATCATTAATCTAACACTTAACTAGCCTACTAAATCTATGATTTAGTAGCTTTTTTGTTTTATCTTTACGGCTATTATTAGCTTCTGACGATTATAATGAAGCCACTAATCATTCCATGTTGAAATTATTTTACTGAGGACACGATGAAAAAACAGACAAAAGCCATCAGAATTCAAGCAGAACGTTCACAAAACCGTGAGCACTCTGTTCCATTATATCTTACTTCAAGCTTTACGTTTGAAGATGCTGAACAAGGACGTGCCATTTTCGCAGATGAAATGGAAGGCAATATCTATTCTCGCTATATGAACCCGAACGTAGATGAGTTCGTAGAAAAAATGTGTATGCTTGAAAACACCGAGGACGGTATCGCTTTTGCTACTGGTATGGCTGCCAACTTTGCTGCTATGGCGGGTTTATTAAAATCTGGCGACCATGTGGTGGCTTCAAAAGCCCTTTTTGGTTCATGTATCCAGATTCTAAGTAAAATCCTTCCTAAATGGGGTATCACTACTACTTTTGTGGATGGACACGACTTACAGGCTTGGGAGTCTGCTATTCAAGAAAATACTAAATTCTTGTTCTGCGAAAGTCCTTCAAACCCGGGCTTGGATTTAATCGACCTTGAGGCGATTTGTCAGCTAAAAGCGAAACATAACTTGATTTTGGCTGTAGATAACTGCTTTGCTACACCAGTGATTCAAACACCAGCCGACTGGGGTGCTGACTTGGTAATTCACTCGGCTACAAAATATATCGACGGACAAGGTCGTGTGTTGGGTGGTGTAATATGTGGTAGAGAGTCGTTGATTAATGAAATCCGTTTCTTTTCACGCCACACAGGACCGTCGATGTCGCCTTTCAATGCTTGGATTTTATCTAAAAGCTTAGAAACCATTCATTTACGCATAGAGAAACATTCAGAAAATGCATTCAAACTGGCGCAAGCATTAGAGAAAAACCCTGCGTTGAATGCTGTAAAATATCCATTCCTTACTTCGCATCCGCAGTTTGAATTAGCTAAAAAGCAAATGAGAATGGGTGGTGCTATCTTGACGATTGACATCAAAGGTGGTTTTGAAATGGTCAATGAAGTATCGAAACATATCAAAATTGCGTCTATTTCACCAAACTTAGGCGATACTAGAACTATCATTACGCACCCTGCTTCAACAACGCACTCTAAACTAAGCCCTGAGCAAAGAGCCGAAGTGGGTATCACCGACGGCTTGGTAAGAATAGCAGTAGGCCTAGAAGCCGTTGAAGATTTGATAGAAGATTTTGAACAAGCATTAGAAAAAGCAACGCAGCTCCAACTTGAAGAAGAGGAAGAAGAAACAGCTGTGGCAGAATAGTCATCAAAAATACCTCACCCCCAACCCCCTCTCCTTCAGAGAGGGGACTTTTTAGACGCTTTCGTTATTCCTGTCTAACTTTATAAAATACGTTTTCTCTTTCTTTGAAGAAGAAAACGTAGAGTTTAAAGTCCCCTCTCTGAAGGAGAGGGGGTTGGGGGCGAGGTAAATCTCACAACAATGTATATAGCCTTACTTATTTGTCTGAGTTTAGTATTAGCCAATGTCGTAGTTGGTGTATATGCCGAACGTAAAGTTTCTGCTTTTATGCAAGACCGCCTCGGTCCTATGGAAGTAGGGAAGTATGGTTTGCTCCAAGTAATAGCCGACTTGGTTAAATTACTTCAAAAAGAGGACATCGTTCCTGCCTTGGCCAATAGAAAACTCTTCTTGGTTGCCCCATGTATTATTTTCGTGGCTATTTTTGCGGGCTTCGCCGTGTTGCCTTTGGGTCCTAGCGAATACCTTCAAGGTTCACAAGCGGAGGTGGGGCTGTTCTATTTATTAGCGGTAATTTCTATCGACATCATCGGTATCCTGATGGCAGGCTGGGCTTCTAACAACAAATATTCTTTGTTTGGTGCGATGCGCTCGGTAGCACAGATTGTTTCTTACGAAGTACCTTTGGGGCTAACCGTAATCTGTGTAGCGATGATTTCTCAAAGCCTTAATTTACAGGAAATTAGCTTACAACAAGGGATTTATACCGAAGAAACCAACTATTTATTTGGCTTGAAGTTTCTGGATATTGATGTTTCAAAAGTAGGGGGATTTCTTTCATGGAATATCGTTCGTGTTCCGTTTTTCTTCCCTATTTATGTCATCTTTTTTATTGCTACGTTGGCGGAATGTAACCGTGCTCCTTTTGATTTGCCCGAGGCCGAATCTGAATTGGTAGGTGGCTTTCATACAGAATATTCGGGGATGCGTTGGGCGTTGGTGTTTTTGTCGGAATACGGTATGATGTTACTGGTAAGTATCCTTGGGGCAATTTTATTTTGGGGTAGCTGGAATACGCCTTTCCCAAACATTGGCTTTTTAAGGTTGGCAGACTGGACTTCTGGCGAGCCTAATACTTGGGCTGGTGCGTTGTGGGGCTTTTTCTGGCTGATTGCTAAATCGTATATAGGGGTATTTATTCAAATGTGGATTCGCTGGACTTTCCCTCGTCTCCGTGTTGACCAACTGATGTATCTTACTTGGAAAGTCCTCACTCCTTTCGCTATTCTAGGCATTTTTCTTTCGGCTATTTGGCGATTGTTGATGTGAATTAGTTGTGATTGAGTGAGTTAGTCAATTAGTGAATGATTCGCCTTTGTTGGTGTTTTTCACCATAGCCGTCAGGCTAAGTAAAAAATATTATCTTTGCTGAATGAAAAAACATGATTTCAATGATATAGACTTATCATCAACTTGTTTCAGGGATTTATGTAATTTTTTTGAAGCAGAAAGTATTGAGCGATTAGGCAGGGAAGTGAAATTTATAGAAAGAAGTACATCACGTTTAAGTGCTTGGATGTTTTTACAATTGAATACTTGTTTGGTCAATAATGGTAAAATGGATAGTCTAAATGATTTAGGGACAGCATTATTTAAGATTTTTGGAGTTAAACTGACTAAGCAATCTCTAGATGAGCGTTTTAATATTCATGGAGTTAGCCTTATGCGAAAGTGCTTTGAAATGGTTTTTGAAACGATTTTGTCAGCTTCAAGGAATAAAGAACATTTTGCTAGTGGGTTTAAACGTATTATTTTACGAGATGCTACAAGTTTTCAATTGCCTCCTGATTTAGCAACTTACTATCAAGGCAATGCGGGAGATACCACAGGTAGTGTTATTAAAATCCAACACGATTTTGATTTATTAAGTGGTAAGATACTTAAGTTAGATTTTCGCAATGGGAGAGAAACAGATACCGATTGGTTGAATCAAAAAGGTATAGATGTTTCTGCTAACGATTTACATCTAATGGACTTAGGCTATTACAAATTAGCTCATTTTACAAGCATTGCTCAAAAAGGAGGCTTCTTTATTAGTAGATACAAAGTAGGAACCTGTCTCTATACCAAAGATATTCAAGGAGAATATGTAGCATTAGATTGGGCTGATGTTTTCAATCAAATACAAGGAGATGATTTTGATAAAGAGGTATATTTAGGTAGTGCTAAGGATAAACTCAAAGTGCGTTTACATTTACAAAAAATACCAGAAGAGATTGCTCAAAAACGTCTAAAGAAGTATGAAAGTAAAGAGAAATACCAGTCAAAAAATAAGAAAAGGCTCTATGAAAACTCTGATTTCAAAAAGGAATTGGCGTATTATAATATTTTTATCACAAATGCACCACAGGAATTACTGAAAACAAAACAGATATATCCTTTTTATAGGCTTAGATGGCAAATTGAGCTACTTTTTAAAATTTGGAAGAGTGTTTTTGAAATTAATAAAATAGGAAAAATGAGCATTGCTCGATTTGAATGCTACCTCTATGGAAAGCTAATCTCTATTCTATTAAGTGGATATATTCAAACCCTTTTTAATGATTTCATTGAAGAGAAGATAGACTTTGAACTTAGCGAATGGAAAGCTTACAAAATTGTAAAAAAAACTTAAATGTATTGTGGGGCTATCTCCGAAAACAAATGTCAGGACTGAAGAAATGGTTGAAATGTATTTTTGAAGAATTATGGATAAGAGCTAAAAAAGAGAAAAAAAAGATTCAGCCAAAACTATACAAACCTTACACAAAAGACATTATCAACTCTTAGCCTGACGGTTATGGTGTTTTTCACCAACAACCTAAGCGTCAGCAACCTATCAACTTCATAGTTGTATTTTATTGTTTCTTTGGAGTGTGCTTGATTTGTTGGTGAAAACACCAACAAAGGCAATATGAAGATATTAGACTCCAAACTTTTGGACTTAAAAATCACTAATTCACAACTCACTCAATGCAGTCGCTAAGGCTATTGCCGAGTGACGATTATTCGCAGAAGCCCTCTGGGCGAATGTTGAGGATGAAAGGATTTATGAATCTGTTAATTTAGCCTTTAAAACCAAGCGTTGAAGCCCTTATCTCTAGCGAGGGACTTAAGTCCCTCGCTAGAGATGAGTATCTTATTATTAATACTTTTCGGCTGGAAGCCTTATAATAGTCGTCACTCGTTAGAAACGAGCGACTGCGTAAAAATTATTATCCTCAAAAACCTTTCCTATTAGCGGGTGACTTAAGTCACCCGCTAATAGGAAAGGTTAGGACTTAAAATACCGACAACCGATAGCTTTAGCCTTACAGCCTATCGCTTATAGCACTTCAGCATTTAAACATAATCACTCAATCACAATTCGCTAACTCACTCATTCACAACTCACAACTAATGTCCCCATTAATCGTCATACTCGGTCCAACTGCTAGTGGGAAAACGCATTTGGCTGTACAACTCGCTCATATCATTGATGGTGAAATCATCAGTGCGGATTCTCGGCAGGTGTATCGAGGGATGGACATTGGTACGGGTAAAGATTTGGACGAATTTGAAATTCAAGGGAAAAAAATTCCACATCACCTTATCGATATTATCGATGCGGGTGAAAATTATCATATTTACCAATTTCAACAAGATTTTCAGCAAGCTTACAACGATATTATTCAGCGAGGCAAAACACCGATTCTGTGCGGAGGGTCGGGTATGTATTTAGAGGCTGTACTGAAAGGCTATGAATTTACAGCCATTCCGATAGACTTGCCCGCCAGAGAAAAATTGCTGGAAAAGTCTACTGAAGAGCTACTTAGCATTTTTGAAGAGCACAAAAGTATCTATTCTGATAAGTCGGATACCTCTACCAAAAAGAGATTAATCAGGGCTATCGAGATTAACGTTTTCTTAAAAAACCACCCTGATTTCAAAATTAAGCCACAAAATGTCCCCAAAGCCATTATTTTTGGCTTAAACCCAAGCGTAGAACTCCGACGCGAACGCATCACCAAACGCCTATCAGACCGTTTAGCCAACGGTATGATAGCAGAAGTACAAACACTGTTAGCCAAGGGAATCTCTGCCGAAAAACTGATTTTTTACGGACTAGAATACAAGTTTATCACCCAATATATCAATGGAGAAATAGACTATCAAACCATGTTCGAGAAGCTAAATGTAGCCATCCATCAGTTTGCAAAACGACAGATGACCTACTTTAGGAAGATGGAAAACAACGGCTTAACAATCAATTGGTTAAGCCCAGAACTACCGTTTAATAAAATTACAGACACTATTTTAAGGGAAATTGCTGATTTTCAATAGTTTTCGTCTATTTTTACTCGAAATCTAAATCTAAGGCATAGTTTTTTTACGTATCTAATGTAAGAAAATAAACCTGAACTTAACATCAAATCTACCGTTATGGCTCTAGCAATTTTATCAATCATGTTATTGGGTATGGGAGTGTACCTTTCGTTCAAAGTAAGTACACACAGAGATGACAAATATCCTATGAATAACTAACCATCTGTTTCAAGTAGCTCAAGAATATTCATTAATTCGTCGATATCTCCAAATCCTGGTCGGATTTCGTCGTTACCTTTTAGGGCAAATCCCTTCAATTGGGTTTGTTCTAAAAGGTCATTAATGTTTGATTCCTTTACGCCAAAACCTAACAGTATTGGGTACTGAAACGACCATGCGTCTATCTGACTCAGGGTGGCATCGTCTATTACGCCAAACTCATCCGAACTTTCCAATAAAAAATATTCAACCATTCCCTTGGTTGTCTGAAACAACGCAGGAAGGTTTGCCGTAGCAAAATCTACTTTCAGGATGATAGGCAAGTTTATTCTTTGAATCTCAGCTAAGTGTTCCCAAGCACTTACTTGTAAATAATCAGGCTGAAAGGTTTCTGCCAATTCAGCGATTTTAGCTACGTCATTAGTGTCTGTTTCACCCACTACTTGCACGCCAGCTAACCAGCCACGCATTTCTTTATATTTCTCAAAATCGAGTTTATCCATCGAAAAACCCAACAGGTCTACTCCCATTCCTGCACAATAGCGTGCGTCAGAGAGGTTATTTAACATTGATACTTTTACGGTTGTTTTAAGCATAATTTTTATATGGCTTTTATTATTGCTGTCGGCTTCCGGTCGTCGGCTTTCAGCTATCTGCTTTTGGCATTTGGATTTGAATAACCCGTGGTCTGTGGCACACAGACTACAAAAAATATTCATATCGATGATTTTATCATTCAAAATTGGCAAGTAGGTGTTCTGTGTGCCACAGACCACGGATTAGGAAGTCATGCCATGAGTGACAATCAGTATTAAAATAAAAAACAAACCCGTTTTGAGTTTGTCCTAAAAAACTACTTTTTCAGTATCCAATACCTTTTCAGAATATCTGATGGAGCAAAATTACATGTTAGTGTACGGATAAACAATATTTTGCTTTCAAAAATAAGCGAGAGGTCATTCGGCTTTCGGTCGTTAGCTTGCGGGCTTTGGGTGGTGAACTGTAAGTCGTTAAGGTATTACACTATCTCAAATATTCAATATTTTTATAGTAAGTATAATATTTAGTAGTTAAAAGTTTGCTACTTTAGCGTTTTTTAAGATTTTAAATCCTTAATTTTTATAATTAGAGATTTAAAATCCCTAATCTAAATAACACTTATTAAAATGTCTGAACAGCAAAAGAAAATATTAGAGCAACAACTCTGGAACATAGCTAATACATTACGTGGAAAAATGAATGCCGATGAATTCCGAGATTATATTTTGGGATTTATTTTTTATAAATATTTGGCTGAAAAAATGGAGATTTATGCCAATTCCATTTTGCAACAAGACAATCTTCAATTCAGAAATATACAAGAGAATACGCCCGAAGGCGAAGAATATATTCAAGCAATCAGAGAAGAAGCGCTTGAAACATTGGGGTACTTCCTAAAACCTTCTGAACTGTTTAGTGAGATAGCTAAACGAGGAAATAGTGATAGTAACAATTTTATTCTTGAAGATTTACAGAAAATATTAACCAATATTCAGCTGAGTACGATGGGTACGCAAAGTGAAGAAGACTTTGAAGACCTGTTTTCTGATATGGATCTAAATAGTAATAATTTAGGTCGGAATGCTGAAAGTAGAAATGCTCTTATTGTTAAGGTATTGCTACATCTTGACGAAATCGACTTCAAACTAGAACATACAGAACTTGATGTATTGGGTGATGCTTATGAATATTTAATTGGTCAGTTTGCTAGTGGTGCAGGCAAAAAAGCAGGAGAATTCTACACGCCTCAGGAAGTTTCTAAAATCCTGGCAAAAATTGTTACTACAGGCAAAAACAGATTAAAGTCTGTGTATGACCCTACCTGCGGGTCGGGTTCGCTGTTGCTTCGCGTAGCCCGAGAGGTAAAGGATGTGAATAATTTCTATGGACAAGAAATGAACCGTACTACGTACAATCTTGCCCGAATGAATATGATACTTCACGGAGTACACTACCTCAAATTTGACATCAAGCAGGAAGACACCCTAGAACATCCGCAACATTTGAATGATATGCCTTTTGAGGCTATCGTAGCAAATCCTCCATTTTCAGCCAATTGGAGTGCCAATCCTTTATTCCTGAATGACGACCGCTTTAGTCAGTATGGAAAATTAGCACCAGCCAGCAAAGCAGACTTTGCGTTTGTACAGCACATGATTTACCATCTGGCAGAGAATGGCACAATGGCGATTGTATTACCACATGGTGTTTTGTTCAGAGGAGCAGCAGAATTACACATTCGTAGGTATCTTATCGAACAGAAAAATTATTTGGATGCTGTAATTGGTTTACCTGCCAATATCTTTTACGGAACCAGCATTCCAACTTGTATTTTGGTATTTAAAAAATGTAAAGAAGACCCTGACCATATTTTATTCATCGACGCCAGCAGGGAATTTGAAAAAGTGAAAAATCAAAATATGTTGCTAGAGGAACACATCGATAAGATTGTGGATACCTATCGTAACAGAAAAGCGATTGAAAAATATAGCCATTTAGCTACACTAGAAGAAGTAGCTGAGAATGATTATAACCTCAACATTCCCCGTTATGTAGATACGTTTGAAGAGCAGGACGAAATAGACATCCATGCCGTCATGCAGGAAATCAAATCTTTGGAGTGCAAAAGAGCACAATTAGATATTGAAATCGATGTATATTTCAAGGAATTAGGACTTGTTTTTTAATTTTTTATATCCTTAATGTTTTTAATAACGAAATTTAAATTACCAAGATGGAGAATAAAAAATTAAAAGTAGGTAATGTCCCTAATAAAGGAAATTTAAACATTCCACGCCTGAGATTTCCGGGGTTTGAGGGGGAGTGGGAAATGAAGAAGTTGGGGGAAGTAGCAACGTTTTCAAAAGGAAAAGGAATTTCCAAAAGTGATATTGAAGAAAATGGGATTACTGAATGTATAAGATATGGTGAACTTTATACACATTACAGAGAAGTTATCAACGAAATAAAATCCAAGACCAATGTAAATAAATCTACTTTAGTGCTAAGTGAAGCGAATGATGTTATAATTCCTGCATCGGGAGAAACAACAATTGATATTGCAACGGCATCATGTGTTTTGAAATCAGGTGTTGCATTGGGAGGTGATTTGAATATAATCAAAACGGATAATAATGGAGTTTTTTTATCCTATTACTTGAATAGCAAAAAGAAAATGGAAATAGCCAATCTGGCTCAAGGAATTTCAGTAGTTCATTTATATTCAAGTCAATTAGCTTCTCTGGTATTAAATTTGCCAAAGTTCGAAGAACAGAATAGAATTTCTAATTTCTTAGCCAAACTAGATGAGAGAATTACAACCCAAAACAAAATAATTGAACAATTAGAAACCTTAATTAAAGGGTTGTGTCAAAAATTATTTAATGAAAAGAAAAATAGTAGTTGGTCAAAACATTATTTAAAAGAAATAATAATAGAAAGAAAGGAATTGAACACAGCAAGCTATTCTGTGCATTCCGTTTCAGTAAGTAAAGGAGTTATCAACCAAATTGAATATTTGGGAAGATCTTTTGCCTCAAAAGATACGTCAAATTATAATGTAGTGCATTATGGTGATATTGTTTACACAAAAAGCCCTACTGGAGAGTTTCCATTTGGAATTATAAAACAAAGTTTTGTAAAAGAAAAGGTAGCTGTTTCGCCACTATATGGAGTTTATAAACCTAAAAGCTTTTATTTAGCTAATATTTTACATTACTATTTTTCTAATCCAGTCAACACAAACAATTATCTTCATAGTTTGATTCAGAAGGGAGCTAAAAATACTATAAATATAACCAATCAGAATTTTTTGAATAAAGAAATATATTTACCAGGGGATGAAAATCAAATAAAAACAATTTCTTTATTATTGAATAGTATAGCTCAAAAAAGTAGTGCTGAGCAAGATGTTCTTAACAAATTAATTCAGCAGAAAAAGTTTTTATTACAAAATCTTTTTCTTTAGAAATTGACGTAATAGGCAAGAAACATTTTTTTATTTTCTTGCCTATAGTTTTTTTAAAGAAACATTTGCTGTAACAGGTATTGTTTTTGTTTTTCAAGCAGTTCTAAGATTTGTTTTTCGGTTTGGATTTTTTTGTCAATTAAAGTAAGAAATGAGGCAATTTGTTTTTGTTCTTCAAGAGAAGGAAACGGTACGGATATTTCTGAGAAATAAGTATAGCTAATCATTTTCCCATCTCGTATTCCTTCAAGTTTCTTATTGAGTAGTTTGATATAATCTGGTGTTTTAAAATAATATTTATAAAAGCCAAGTTCAATCTTAACTTTATTCCTGAGAACAATATATGCTGGACTACAAATGCCTTTATAGTTAGAGTATTCAATACCTCCTTGAAAACTCCTCAAACTAATTATAAAATCACCAGTTTCTACAACTTTATAGGTTTCAATACTTCTATCTGTTACTGTAATTTGATAGTCTATAATATCTCTTGGAATAGCACCTTGTTCTTGTGTAATTGCTAATATTGGCAAATCAGAGTTATGATTTTTATTAGAAATACTATCAAACAATTCTCCTCCGTTTTTATAATCCCATAATGGAAATTCTTTTTCATTAGCGTCTTTTAACTTTATTTTCTGTCTAAATATCTTTTCTTGTAATCCTAGGATTTGGGTTTTAAAATTTTCAATTATTTTGTTTTGGGTTGTTATCCTCTCATCTATTAGCGACAGAAGGGAAACTATTTTTTGTTGTTCAGATATTGAAGGAAAAGATAAATCAATATTAGAAATTCGTCCGACATTTATACTTAGCACTTTCGAACCTTGAGATTCTTTTTGTATTTGTGTTCTGACTAAGTTGGATTGGAATAAACAGCCATTAAAACCCAAATGGAAAATATTGTCTTTTGGTCTTGCTAATAAAGTATGTAATCCTGATAGCAATTTTTCACCATTTACATTTATAATCTCAATACTTTTACCTACATCATTCAAATCTTCGGAAGCATCTGCAAATATAATGTCTCCTTCTTTACAATAATTTTCCTCAGAAATTCTGTCAATATTGATTTCATCATTGATAAAAGGGACTGTTTCATTTGTAATATCAAATAAGGTTTGAAATTTAGTATGAATATCTCCGTAATGGATATTCTTTACAGTTCCTACTTCATAATTCAAATTTTCACGAGAAAAGGAGTTGGTTACTTTAAAATGTGCAATATCCCCAAATCTCTTACTTCCCCACTCTCCCTCAAAGCCTTTAAATCTTAAATTAGGGACATAGATATTTATATCTCTTATTGATAAGATTGGAGAAACTTTTGGCCTCCAATCGAAATCCTTACGTATTTAGTCCTTTTAAGTTTCCTTTGTTCCTTTACAACTTTAATTAAAACAAAAAATGAACAAAAAAAAACTTTCAGAAGTAATCAGTCTATGGAAAACAGACAAAAAACAGTATGTAAAAAAATCAAGCTTTTCGGCTTATATGCTCTTGATTGAAAATCATTTACTGCCCACCTTTGGGGACAAGTCTTCAATTGATGAAGCTGATGTACAAAGCTTTGTGTTCCAAAAACTGGGAACAGGTTTAAGCCATAAGACCATCAAGGATATTTTAATTGTGCTGAAAATGATTCTAAAATTCGGTGCAAAACATAAATGGCTCGATTATACACCTTTTGATATACAGTTTCCCACCGAGCGTGAAAAGCATAATATAGAAGTGCTTACCCGAGCTGACCAGAAAAAAATAATGAACTATATACAAGAGCATTTTACGTTCAGAAACTTAGGCGTTTACATCTGTTTAAGTGCAGGTATGCGTATCGGAGAAGTATGCGCCCTTACTTGGGAAGACATCGATACCGATAACGGCATTATCAGCGTTAATAGAACAATCCAACGTATATATGTAATAGAAGATGGAACTAGAAAAACCGAACTGATTCTGGATACGCCTAAAACCAAAAACTCTATTCGTGAAATCCCTATAAGCAAAGATTTATTGAGGATACTCAAACCCTTTAAAAAGATAGTTAACGCTTCATTCTTTGTTTTAACAAATGATGCCAAACCCACTGAGCCACGTACTTACCGCAGTTATTATAAAAACCTGATGAAAGAACTCAATATGCCCGACCTTAAATTCCACGGATTAAGACATAGCTTTGCAACCCGATGTATTGAAAGTAATTGCGATTACAAAACGGTCAGTGTATTGTTGGGGCATTCCAATATCAGTACTACGCTAAACCTCTACGTTCATCCAAATATGGAACAGAAAAAGAAAGCCATTGAGCAGATGTTCAAAGCACTAAGGTAAGTTTTAGATTATGAATTAGGAGAAATGACATAAGAATACTTTATTTCGTTACATTTGTGCGTAAATAAAACGAACACCATACACTCCTAATTCATAATTATTTTGAGCAAGCAATCCGAACAAATTCTGGAAGAACAACTTATTGTCCAATTACAAAAATTGGGGTATAAATATGTCACCATTGCTGACGAAAAAGGTCTATTAATAAACCTTAAAACACAATTAGAAAAACACAACAATATACAATTTAGCGATGGTGAATTTGAAAAAGTATTAAACATCGTCAATAAAGGTTCTGTATTTGAAAAAGCCAAAATATTACGTGAAAAGAAGCACCATATTATCAGAGATAATGGAGATAATCTATATTTTGAATTGCTGAATGTGGAACATTGGTGCCAGAATGAATATCAGGTAACCAATCAGATTACGCAGGAGGGTAAATATGAAAACCGTTATGATGTTACCATATTGATTAATGGCTTGCCCTTGGTTCAAATAGAACTAAAGCGGAGAGGTTTGGAGATGAAAGAAGCCTTTAACCAGATTAACCGTTATCAAAAACACAGTTTCGGCGCAGGAAAAGGATTGTTTCACTTTGTACAATTGTTCGTTATCAGCAATGGTGTCAATACCAAATACTTCAGCAATTTCGGTACACACAAACAGGAGTATCTTCAAACTTTTCATTGGACGGACGAGCAAAACAATCAGTTGAATAATATTCTGAATGGTTTTACCGATGCATTCTTAGAACCCTGCCACGTCAGCAAAATGATATGCAAGTACATTGTACTGAACGAAACCGACAAACGCTTGATGGTACTGCGTCCGTATCAATATTATGCGGTAGAAAGTATTATTAAAAAGGTAAAGGATAATGAAATTTTGAACGGGTATAACATCGAAAAAAACGGTTATATCTGGCACACAACGGGAAGTGGGAAAACCTTGACTAGTTTTAAAGCAAGCCAGATTTTATCTAAAATTCCGGCTATTAAAAAAGTAGTTTTTGTAGTAGATAGAAAGGATTTGGATTATCAAACCAATCAGGAGTATGATAAGTTTAGTAAAGGTTCGGTAAGTTCGGCAACCAATACCGACGACCTTATTAGAAAATTCAATGACCCAGACCCGAATGCTAGGGTCATCGTTACTACTATTCAGAAGCTGAACAATGCTATTTCGGGTAGGAATTTATTTAAAATGAAAGCTATTCAAAACGAAAGAATGGTTTTTATTTTTGATGAATGCCATCGCTCGCAGTTTGGCGAAACTCATAGCAATATTGTTAAATATTTCAATAATATTCAATTGTTTGGCTTTACGGGTACTCCGATTTTAGCCGAAAATGCCGATGGTGAAAAAACAACCGCAAGCCTTTTCGGAAAATGCCTCCATAAATATGTGATAACCGATGCTATTCGGGATGATAACGTATTAAAATTTTCGGTAGAATATATACAAACTTTTAAGAAGAAAGAACATATCATTGACTTGGACGTGGAAAAAATCAACGAAACCGAAGTCTTTGAAGCTCCCGAACGTAAAGAAGCCATTGCTGATTACATCATTAAATATCACGACCAAAAGACGCAAAACAAAAAATTCTGTGGAATGATGTGCGTACAGGATATTGATGCTGTTATTCAATACTATGAAATTTTCAAACGAAAGAAATTAAATGGGGAACATCATCTGAAAATAGCTACAATTTTCAGCTTCTCTCAAAACGAGGAGGAAATGGAAGAACAGGGTATTCCTCAACTCAATATGGCTGCTGAATCCCAAACTGCATACGGATATAGACCTCACCGCAGAGAATTATTGGAAAATTATGTGCAGGACTTCAACCATTTATTTAGTGAAAAACAAAATATTAAAGACACAGAAGGGTTTTACAATTATTACAATGCTGTAGCAAAAAAATCTAAGCAAAACGAAACAGATATTCTTTTGGTTGCCAATATGTTTTTGACAGGGTTTGATAGTAAGTTTCTGAATACGTTGTATGTTGATAAAAACCTACAATATCATGGACTGATACAGGCGTTTAGTAGAACTAATCGTATTTTAGATAAGAACAAAACACAGGGAAATATCGTGTGTTTTCGTAATCTGAAAGATAAAACCGATGAAGCAATTGCTTTGTTTAGTAACAAAGAAGCCATTGATGAAATCATTGTAGAGCCTTATGAAGCCTATGTAGAAAAATTCAATGAAGCAACTCAGAAGTTATTAGAAGTAGTTTCAAAGGTAGAGGATGTAGATGGGCTATACACAGAAGAAGACAAATTAGAGTTTATTTTGGCTTTTAGGGATTTGATACGCTTACAAAAAAAGATGAGCCATTATACCGAATTTACTTGGGATGATTTGCCTATGGAAGAACAGCTTTTTACGGATTACACTAGTAAATACTTGGATTTAAAAGACAAAATTAACACGGATGATTCACCCCAAAAAACATCTATTCTAAATGATATAGATTTTGAGTTGGAATTAATACGACGGGATACTATCAATGTTACCTACATTCTTCAGTTATTGATTAAGTTCAAATCAAAACACAGTGAGAAAGATAAAGAAAGTATTGAGAAAGAGATTTTCAACTTATTGAACACCGAAGTATCACTAAGAAGTAAAAGAGAATTGATAGAGAAATTTATTCAAGAAAGTCTGCCACATATTAAAGATACTGATACAATTCCTGATGAATTTGAAAAATTCTGGAATGTAGAACAAGAAAAGGCATTGCAAGAATTAGTTAAAACAGAAAACCTTTCAGAAGAAAAAACAAAAAGCGTAATCGACAATTACTTGTTTACTGAACGTAAACCTTTACGAAAGGATATTATTCCACTTCGGATAGAAGGAACACCCAGTGTATTAAAATATAAAGAAACTGCTGACCGAATCTTAAATAAGATTTTGGGATTTGTAGAGACTTTTTTTGAGGGTATATCAGGTAGTTAAACATTCTTTCATAATGTACCTACTTTGGTTATTTATGCTACCTAAACCAAACGAATAAATGTAGGGCTGAATTGCATTCAGCCTATTGTACAATTGGGTAATCTAAACCGTGTTCTGTGTGCCACAGACCACGGTTTAGCTGAATGGTATTATTTTAGGCTAGAAGCCTTTTAATAGTCGTCACTCGCTTGAAGCGAGCGACTGCACATCACAACTCATAAACTCACTAATTCACTCAATCACTAACTCACAATTTCCCATCCGAACCAAAAAATCAGAAATGATGTTGAATATTATTGTAAATTTGTGACATAGTAATTAGTGATTGGTAAATAGTGATTGGAGTATTCGATTTAAATAAAATTCTAATCACTATTTACCAATCACTTAAAAAAACAACCCTTAAAACGTCAGGCCTTGAACCTGAGCAGTACAATGAGCAAACACGGAAGAATATTAGTCGCCATGAGTGGCGGTATCGACAGTTCAGTAGCAGCAGTTATGCTACATGAAGAAGGCTACGAAGTAGTTGGAATGACGATGAAAACTTGGGACTACGCCTCGTCGGGCGGAACCAAAAAAGAAACAGGTTGCTGTTCTCTTGACTCTATCAACGATGCCCGCAACGTGGCGGTATCACTCGGTTTTCCACATTATATTTTAGATATCCGTAATGAATTTGGCGATGCTGTCATTGATTACTTTACGGGCGAATACATCGAAGGGCGTACACCCAACCCATGCGTAATGTGTAATACCCACATCAAATGGGATGCACTTTTGCGTAGGGCCGATAAATTAGATTGCGAATTTATCGCTACTGGTCACTATGCCAATATCCGCGAAGAAAACGGCAGACATATCATTTCAAAAGGAGCTGATACTTGGAAAGACCAAAGCTATGTACTTTGGGGCGTTTCGCAAGAAAGTCTGGCACGTACAAAATTGCCTCTAGGACACCTGACCAAAGCACGCATCAGAGAAATGGCTACCGAAAGAGGATTCATGGATTTGGTGAATAAATCTGAAAGCTACGAAATCTGTTTTGTCCCTGACAACGACTACCGTGGTTTTATCAAAAGAAGAGTAGAAGGTCTGGAAGAGAGAGTAAAAGGCGGTAACTTTTTGGATACCGACGGCAAAATATTGGGCAAACACGAAGGCTACCCATTTTATACCATCGGTCAACGCAAAGGCTTGGGCATTGCCTTGGGTTATCCAGCCTTCGTAACCGAAATCAGAAAAGAAACCAACGAAGTAGTGTTGGGGCGTGATAAAGACTTGGAAAGAGACGGCATGGTAGTAGGGCAATTGAACTTATCAAAATACGCCTCTATCGATAATCCGATTGAAACCATCACCAAAGTACGCTACAAAGATGCCGGTACGCCCGCTACTATTTGGCAAGAAGGCAACAAAATAAAGGCTCATTTTCATGACGCTGTTTCGGGGATTGCTCCGGGGCAAGCGGCAGTATTTTATGAAGGTGACGACGTAGTAGGTGGCGGTTGGATCATGAAATCGTTCAAACAAGATGCTACTTCAGGTATTTTTATGGCTGAAGTAAACTAAAAATATGCAAGAGACCACTCAATTTATTGAAAAAAGCACCAATGCAATAGCTGATAGTTATCGGCTAAAAATCCTATTGGAATTATCCAAAAAAGGAGAAATGTGTTGTCGTGATGTTCAAGAATTGATTGGTCTCTCTCAATCTACCTGTTCACATCATATCGGTCTATTGATTGAAAGCGAGTTGGTGGAATCTAAAAAAGAGGGGAAATTTCATAAAATTTCCCTGAATCGCGAGAATTTTAAAAAACTTTCAGCCTTTTTTCAGGAACTTTCTTAGGTATTTTTGGTTTCTTAACGTATCGAAAAGATTCGATATATTAAGCAATCTAAAAAAAATAACTATGAGTTATCAATTATTCTCTTCTGCCAAACTTGGCAACATTGAATTAGCCAATCATATCGTAATGGCACCCATGACTCGCTCTAGAGCTATCGGCAACATTCCTACAGCGTCAGTGGTTACTTATTATGCACAACGTGCCTCAACAGGGTTAATCATTACTGAGGGTACTTCGCCATCGCCTAATGGTTTGGGCTATGCCCGTATTCCAGGGATTTTTTCGCCTGAACAAATAGCAGGCTGGAAAGCAGTAACCAGTGCAGTGCATGAAAAAGGTGGAAAAATATTTATCCAATTGATGCACTGTGGTCGGATAGCACATCCAGCCAACTTGCCTGAGGGAGCGACTATCGTAGCGCCATCAGCAGTAGCAGCGGCTGGGCAAATGTGGACAGACACAGAGGGAATGCAACCACAACCGACGCCTTCGGCACTAACGATTGATGGTATCAAATTGACAATTGCAGAGTTTGTACAGGCAGCTAAAAATGCTGTTGAAGCAGGGTTTGATGGCATAGAACTTCACGGAGCGAATGGTTATTTGATTGACCAGTTTATCAATACAAAGTCTAACGTTCGTACGGATGAGTATGGTGGTGACATTGCAGGTCGCGCTAAGTTTTTATTAGAAATAGCGGCTCAAACGGTGGAGGCTATCGGTAAAGAAAAGGTGGGTGTGCGTCTTTCTCCTTATGGAGCATTTAATGACGTAGCTATTTTTGATACCATCGACACTGATTATCAATACATTGCAGAGAAATTAAACGAAATTGGCATAGTATACACTCACTTGGTAGACCATTCGTCAATGGGTGCGCCAGCAGTTCCTAAAACTGTGGTGGATAATATTCGTGCTGCATTCAAAGGCACGCTTATTTTGTCGGGTGGATATGATGTAACTCGTGCGGAGGCTGACTTGGAGTCGGGCATAGCAGATTTAATTGCGATTGGTCGTCCATTTATTGCTAATCCTGATTTGGTAGAACGTTTAAAACAAGGTGCTGAACTAGCAACGCCAAATCCTGATTTATTCTATTCTGGTGGGGATGAAGGGTTTATTGATTATAAGAGCCTTTAGGAATACAGTTTTTTTTTACCCGCAGATTTTCAGAGATTTTACTCCGCAGATTTTCGCTGACAAATGATATCAGCGCAAATCTGTGGTATAAATCAGCAAAATCTGCGGGTAAAGTAATATTTTATGCGGAATTATTAACAAGCTGGGGATGAAGGGTTTATTGATTATTAGAGCCTTTAGGAATACAGTTTTTTTTTACCCGCAGATTTTCAGAGATTTTACACCGCAGATTTACGCTGACAAATGATATCAGCGCAAATCTGTGGTATAAATCAGCAAAATCTGCGGGTAAAGTAATATTTTATGCGGAATTATGAGCAAAAATCTCTACTTACGTGTAAAATATTCCACATTCAACCCTTATTATCAGCTTCGCCATTTAAAAGCCTTGTCATCCACGGCCCTCATGGTACATAAAATGCCATTCAGATGGTCGTATTCATGTTGTAAAAGTTCAGACAGAGCATCTTCCATGTGCCAAGTCTGTAATTGCCAATTTTCATTTAAATAATTTATCGTTAGCGACCTGTGCCTTTTTACCTTTACCAAAAGGTTGGGGAAGCTCATACAATCGTCCCAAAGTTCAAACATCTCTTCACTGACATTCTCAAAAACAGGGTTGATAAACACCACAGGTTTATCGATGTTCATATAAATCAGGCGTTTCATAATACCCAATTGTGGTGCAGCGATAGCCCGACCAAAATTGTATTTTGTCCTGATTTCCTCCATCACATTATGCAAATCGGCTACCCATTCTTTCACAAGCGGTAGCTCATCGTGCGTCACGGGTTTCGATATTTCATACAGGCGTGGGTCACCAAGTAACAATAAATCATTCAGATGTTTCATATCTTTGAGGTTGATTGACGAACAGATGTTTACAAGCTATGCAATTATTAGAAACCATACAAATCAAAGACGGGAAATTTCAGCATATAGCCTATCATAATCAGCGATTTAATGCTTCTCGCAAGGCATTATTCCAAATAGATACCGCAGTAAAGCTAGAAGACATCATCCAGATTCCAGAAGATTATCTCACTGGCACTGTGCGTTGTAGGGTATTGTATGAAGCAAATATTCAAGAAATCACCTTTGCTCCTTATATTTTTAAAGATATTCGGCATTTACAAGTAGTAGATGTTCCCACGATAGACTATTCCCATAAATACGCTAACCGACAGGTTTTTGCCGATTTACTACAACAATATCCACAGGCCGATGAAGTAATCATCGTACAAAATGGTTTGATAACCGACTGTACAATAGCCTGTTTAGCTTTTTATGATGGCACGGAATGGTTCGTCCCTACCACTCCCCTATTAAAAGGCACTCGCCGACAGCAATTATTAGAGAACGGGTTGGTAAAAGAAAGAATCATCAAAACTAGTGACCTAAGTACTTTTCAGAAAGTATGTTTAATCAATACTTTTAGGGATTTAGATTTAAGTATAGCGGTAAATTTATAGCCTAAGTAGCACGAGTTTCCAACTCGTAAGTAAATAATATACGAGTTGAAAACTCGTACTACAGTTATTATCAAGGGTACAACTATTTCAATCTTTTCATAATTAGGTTATGTCGTTGGGGTTTGGTCTTTGTTGATAGTCCAGATTGTCCCGAGCTTGGCGTAGTGTTTCACTCCAAATTAATATAGTAGCTCGTACTTCGCCCGCCTCCTGTTTGAATCAATATATTTTTTTGTACCACATCTGCTAAATCTCTGAGAATAACTCAACTACACCTCTATTTTGTCCTGCAAGTGAATAGAATTGCTTATCGACTTCATCGTAAAGATGAATGTCGTATTTAAAATTGGGCCAGCTTTCAAATTGCCAATTATACATAATGAGCCGAATAAAGAAATTAATTGGCTCATCGACAAAAAAGAAGCTTTTGATATTGGTTTGTGAAGGTAAAATAGCGAGTTTGTTTATATGTAGTTGCTAGTGTATTTATATTACTTTGGTCATTAGTTGGCTAAAGTAAAAGAGCATTACTCTTTAAATAATCTGAGGGTGAAGAAACCCTTTGGATACATGGCTTATCACTGATTGATAACTAACATACTTGAAACTTCAAAAAGTAATATTTCAATAATAACGCATATCGAATTATTCTATGGCTTGGACTTTTTAATCATTTCAGTTTCAAACTGAAATATTTCATATAAATACAAGTGACGCTGCTGTTAACACTTGCACTAGTGGGGATAAGATGTTAATTGTGACACTGACAATATTTCCAGCTTCTAATCAGTAAAACTCCATTTTATTATTGTACTTTTGTCACTTAAGTAATCAATACCATTTAAGCAACGTCTTTCATTTTTTGTAAATAACTGATAACTAGCAATTTGCAATACTACCGCCATGGCAGAGCGTTCAACAATCACTATTTACTAATTGTTTTACTATACACTATTATAAACCCACTATTATGTTCTCAAAACTATTAAGTGCCTCAGTATTTGTCTTATTGTTGATATGCCTTTCTTGCTCAAAAAAAATTGACGACCCCAATCCTTCATCCACCATCAGCCAGTTAATTATAGGTACTTGGAAATTCCAGAGTGCCGTAGGTTCGGCAACTGTTGCCAGCAAAAAAATAGATTTAGCTAGTGATTTAGAACTAACCGATAAAACTGGAAATACACAAACCTTCAAAAAAACAGTAGCTTGGGTTTTTAGTGAAAACGGCAAAGGTACACAAGATGGCGTAGCTTTTACTTACAAAATCGAAGATAAAACCATCATCATCACCAAAGCCAACAAGATATTTAGCTTAACAGCCTCAGTCAATAATAATCAGCTAGACATCACCGAAACAGAAACGGGTATAAAATCTATTCTTGAAGATTACAATGCCCTTTTACTAACCACCAATGCCGTAACAGCTTATAATAGAACACAAAGCTATAAATCATTAGCAGATATTCTGGCCACGAATGGCACACCAGGCTGTCTAGTAAAAACGATTACTTCAATAGCAGGAGATACTAAAAATGTACGGGAATATACTTATAATGACGAAAACAAAGTAATTGCTGTTATATACAAGACCACCGATTTACTAAACAATACCCAGACTACTAACCAATATAGATATGAAGAGGAACGTTCGAACCTTGGTTCAGATACTAAACCTTCTATCAAAATATATATCAATAACCAACCTCTGACTAAACTTTATTGTGATAAAAATGGCAGGGTAAATCGTATGGAAATTTTTGGTAACTCTTCCGATAAATACCCTAATACTATCATTACACAGGAATACGATAGTAATAACAATCATATTAAATCAGATTATGCCTATTATGATACACAAACGGGTGAAAAAAATTCTTTCTTTATAATTTATAATTATGAATATTCAAATGGCAATTTATCTAAATCTTACTCATCTCATAGTTTTACGCCAAAGTATCTTTCTTTTGAAGTAACTGCTTGGACACCAGAGGTAAGAAAAACAAAAAGTGTTTATTTATTCAATTATGGTAATGTTAACACTGATTATAATCAAAATAATTACCCTCTGAAAAGAGCTAATTATAATAGCTTGGGGAACCCTACACTCGAATATAATTATACCTATACTTTTGATAGTAAGGGTTACCTCCTTACTGAGAAAACCATAACTGCTCATAATTCAAAAATCATCGATTCAAGTACGTATGAATATTTTTCGTGCAAATAAAATGTTTGAATGCTAAGATTGATACATAGAAAATGATAAAAAAATAACGTTTATGAAGTTTTCACCCTTGATTTTGTCATAGAAATCGAGGGCGAAACGCGTATCGAATTACTATTTTTTACCTGACACACTTTAATGAATAGTCTCTGTTAAGCAAATAGAACTTCTGCAGATATTCCTAACCCATAATGAATTTTTTTAGCCATTTCAAAAGTCAAGGGTCTTTTGCCATTCAATATCTCTGATACTCTACTACTGCTTCCAAAGTAAATTGCTAAATCTTTTCTTTTTAATCCTTTTTCTTCAATTTTTTGTTTTATGGCTTCTATAACGTTGGGAGGCTCAATTGGATAATGTTCAGCTTCGTAGCTTTCCACTAAAATAGAATCCAATTCTAAAACTTGCTCTTCTGGGCTATCCTCTAAACAATCAATCAGACTATCTATAATTTTCAGATAGCTCTTATACTGTTCTTTTGTTTTGATGGGTTTTAGTTCAGCCCTGATTTGTGCTAATGTTTCCATATTCTGATTGTAAACTAAATTTCTCGTATATTTTCTATTTTATCGTATTCTTTGTGTGTACCAATAAATCTAATATATACAGTTTTTAATTTGTACCGAAACAATGCTATCAATCTGTATTTGTTTCTACAAATATTAAATACTATTCTGTTGTTTCCCACGCTTGGCGTAGTGTAACACTACGCCAAGGTATGGTTTAGAATTGAAGGATGGATGTAGCACGAGTTTTCAACTCGTGGAATAATGTACGAGTTGAAAACTCGTACTACATTTGTAAAGCAAAAGTGCTTCAAACTAATAAAGGTCTGAAGCACGTATGAAGGGTACAACTATTTCAATCTTTTCATAATTAGGTTATGTCGTTGGGGTTTGGTCTTTGTTGATAGTCCAGATTGTCCCGTTCTTAATGTTTGCTCTACTGAGTTTGCCTTGTGTCGTTAGCTGTTGTAATAACATTTCGCTATCGGACTTTGTATTACCACTTAATTCTGCAAATTCTCGGGTTGTTAAACGTGGATACTTGTTAAATAAATATTCCCAGCTAGTATCATATTGATATTTTGTAGCTTTTGGGAATGTCTTTAATATGGCATTTTCAAAAGCTTGGTAAGGTCTGAAACCATATACTGTTTGTGTTTTTAGGTGAGAGTCATCCGAGAAAAACAACGTCGGGAAGCCTCGTACGCCTAGTTTTTGAGCCAACGCCAAATCTTCCTGAAACAAATCTTTGGCTTTGTTTTCATAATCATGCTTCAATAGTTGGCTATCCAAACCTACCTCGTTGGCGGCCAAGCTAAGGTGTGCCCAGTTAGTAATATTCTTCTTTTCTAGAAAAACCATTTCCCTTATCCTCCTCATGAACAACACAGCCTTTGCTTCATCCTGTAGCTGAGCGGCTTTGAAAGCTATTGAAGGCGGAAAAGATGAATGTAGCGGGTCTTCTAGCCAGACATCCCCGTCGATAGGCATATCATAATACTCACTTACTTCATCCCAGTGGTGTGCCACATCAGAGGGCTTTGCGATGCCTCCACTGTTAAAATAATTCCAATTGGGTAGCAGTCCACCCATACGGTACTCAATTTCAACAACTGTTTCGTATTCGAGTTTAAGTTTTCGTAACTGAGGCTCGATACCCCAGCACGAAGAACAAATTGGATCAGTGAAATAGATTATCTTAACAGATTTTTTAGGTTTAGAGGTAATATCTTGATGTTCGTCGGTTGTGTATGTGATAGGCATTTCACACATTCCATTTTCTATGTCACACAAAAGTGGATTATTGTTTTTAATCATTTCTTAGGTCAATAGTTTGTTGTTACTAAAATGTTGTTATCGAAATTGCACTCAGATTGCTTTTTGTTGTCTTTTACCTTTTTAAAGCACTCTGTATCTTTTAAAGTTGTAATTTCGTTGTAAAGTTGAACACAATATAAACACCAATCAATTAGTCAGAAAAAGCTGACTACTAAAAAGATTAAACATGGAGCCCGAGAATAATTGCCCTGCCGAAGGACTTTTAAAAATACTAACTGGCAAATGGAAGCCACAAATATTCCGCCAAGTGCTCGAAGGACCTGTCCGTTTCAATTCACTACTCCGCCAAATAGAAGGTTCGAACAAGCAGTCGATAGCAGTTGCCCTGAAAGAGCTAGAAGAACAGGGATTATTAGATAAAATCGTTGTAAAGCTAAAGCCTTTGCATGTAGAATATACCTTGTCTGAAAAAGGGGAATCACTCATTCCTATCTTTCATCAATTAGAGACTTTGTTGTAGGGTAAACCTGTAAAATTCCTTGTAGATTAATGTAAATTACTTAAATGTAGGGCTGAATTGCACTCAGCCGTTTCCGATAAAGGCTGAATGCAATTCAGCCCTACGTTAATCTATACCTCTGCTTGTTGAAGTATATTAATTTAGAACAGCTTGGAATAGCGATTATTCAAAGTTAAGACATGCGATAAACTTTATTAACTATTAAAATGGGAAAAAAAAGTTTTTATAAATTGATAGGTATTATAGCTCTATCATTTTCATTTTTTTTACAATATAATACCCCTATTGGAATATTCCATGAAATGGATCTTTATGCTTCAGTAGATTGGAGTAATATTTATTATGTACATACACAAAGTCCGTGGTATCAAATCACTTTTTTATATACCCTACTTTTTATTAGAATAAGTCTTCTTATTTCTTTATTTTATCAATTAAGACGCATTTTCAAAGGAGTAATAATTTTCAGTTTAATACTTAATTTAATAGCTGGAATTAATTTAAGGTTAGGAAGTTTCTGGCTTATTTGGAGGTTATATGTTCCCTTTTTAATAATAATGATATTGTGGGTTGTTTTGTCCTTTAAATTTATACAGGAAGAAGAACTATGAAGAATAAACAAAGTTTTGGTAATAGCCTACTCTTACTGCTTCACGAAGTCAGAGACTTTGTGAGAGCGAGTTATCAATATAATCTGTATATTTGATTTATGATAAAACAACAATAATATGCTTACAGCCATAGAAGGTATTTATGATAATGGTCAGATAATTCTAAAAGAAAAATCAGCTCTTACCCATAAAGTAAAGGTATTTGTGATGTTTATGGAAGAGGAAGTTTTAGAGCAACTAGAAGAGACTCAGGTAATGGTTTCTGGTGCTTCTATTAAAGGTACTTTGCGAGGAGCTTGGAAAAATATCGACTCAAAAGATAAAGAAGATATTAAAAATCACTTTGAAAGTCTCCGAAATGAATGGGAAAGAGATAATTAATTGATACCAATATTGTAACAAAATATTTTGAAGAAACACTTTCAGTACATGGTTTATCACTAATTGATAAAATACCTACTCACTAGCATTTTGCTAAATTTCCTCGCTTGACGAAGTATAAGAATTGGAATAGCGGGCGGTGTCAGTAGTACGAGTTTTCAACTCGTACATTATTCCACGAGTTGAAAACTCGTGCTACTATTGATGCATTAAATCACTCAATAATTATATGGAACAAGGGGAAAGAAATAACGTTTATGAGGTTTATGATAAAATAGCTACGTGGTTTGCTGAAAATAAAGGCGATAGTTTAATAGAAAAACATTGCCTTGACGATTTAATACAGCATTTGCCTGTGGAAGGCACTGTTTTAGATGTTGGCTGTGGAACAGGAAAGCCCATTCTGGAATATCTTATTAGTAAAAATCTACATGTTGTTGGCGTAGATGCCAGTAGCAAAATACTCGATATTGCTAAGGCTAACTTCCCATCAACAACATTTATTTTACAAGATATGCGGTTGCTGGATATAGATAAGAAATTCGATGCTATTATTGCGTGGCACAGCTTCTTTCATCTTCCTGCCACTGACCAACCATTGATGTTTGCCCTTTTTCAAAAACACCTAAATCCTAATGGTATTTTACTTTTCACTACTGGCACAGAACATGGCGAAGCTTGGGGAATGAATGGTGGCGAAAACCTATTTCATGCTTCCTTAGATTCAAAAGAATATGAAAGACTCCTGAACGAGCATCATTTTAAAGTATTGAAACATGTTATTAACGACCCAAATTGTGGTAATGCTACCGTCTGGATGGCACAGTATTTACCGTAATAGAGAAGAAACAAACATTAGTCATCCCTAATTTTCTCATAAATTAGTAAATTTAAAAAAAATTAGAGATTTTTGGATTTATAGTTACCCTTACTTTTTGTCTTGATACAAAAAGTAACAAAAAAATCAAGAATTCCTAAACTCGCTCCGCTCAAACAGTAGGAATTCGGGGAAAATTAATCACAAAAAAGCGGTCAAAATTAGTTTTTTTGACCGCTTTTTTGTGATTTTAAAATTCGGGATGACTCATATTTAGGCTGTCTTCCAAATGTCATAGCCAAATCTGGCGATAACGGCTGTTACTACTATCAGAAAGAAGATTCTTACAAAGGAACTACCCTTTAATAATGCTAATCTTGTCCCTATTATCGAGCCTGCAATATTGGCAATGCCCAGTGGAATGGCTACTTGAAAAAGTACATCGCCCGACGACATAAAGAAGATAATCGCAGGAATATTGGAAGCACAATTCAGTATTTTAGCATAGGCGGAAGCATGGAGGAAATCTAATCCAAAAATAGAAACAAAGGCAAAAATTAAGAAACTGCCCATTCCTGGCCCGAAAAAGCCATCATAGAAACCAAGGATAGCTCCTGTGAGTAATGCCCCTATCAAAAACTTTTTACCATCATATTTAGGGGTATGGTCGGTGCCCAAATCTTTTTTCAGAAAAGTATAAATCAACACAAGTACCAACAATACTAGAATAATAGGTTTGAGTAGGTTTTTATCTAAGGAGGTAACCAGCCTAGCTCCCATCAAAGCAAATAAGCTGGTGACTATTATCGCTGGCACAATTACCTTCCAATCCACTTTTACCTTCCGTACATATTGTGATGCCGACACCAATGTGCCCGACACAGAGGCTAATTTATGCGTCCCCATAATGGTAGGAATGGCATAATGGGGAAGAAAAATCAATAAGGCTGGTAGTTGAATTAGCCCTCCTCCACCAACGATGGCATCAATAAAACCTGCCAAAAAAGCAAAACAACAGAGCAATAGTAATGTTTGGAGTGTAATATCGTCTAGTAGCATATTTTAAAATCGCACCTACCTATATCAAAGATATAGTTGGTAATATATTGAATAATAATCAGTTAGTTATCAAAAACAATTATATTTTAAAGCTTATATAATTCGTTTTGCATGGCTAAAGTTATGATTATTTTGTGGGATTTTTATTGGGTGTAGAGATTATTGGTTTAATGAAATTATTCCATTGTTTATTGACGATATTGGACTTGCATGGTGGACGAATGCAATTCGTCCCTACGGAATAGCTTGGTGCTTCGGAGTTTGGAACATTATAAATCATCAGCAGTCTTCGATTTGCTGATACTAGTCTGCTACCTGTGTAAAACAGTAAAAAGGCTATTATACTTATTTGATTTTATTAAGTCTTATTGGTTCTACCTTATACCCTTTACTGCGTAGTAATGCTATTAACCCAGTTTTGTATTGTAAATGCCCAAGTCCTACGGCAATGAAGCAAGAGCCTTCTTTGGTCTTACTGATAATCTTAGGAAGCCAAATTTGATTTCTTTTTATCGTACCCTCCCTAATCCATTCTTCTTTTGGTTCTTCATTTAGCGCCATATCTGCCTGCATAGATTTTTTGTAGAGGGCTTCGTCCAACGTTTTAATGTTTATCAGACGATTAACATTCACTTTGGTCTCAATTAAATATACTAAAGTCTTTGCCGCTGTTTTATAATCATACTTTTGGGCTGACTCAGCCATTTCTACAGGTTCATCCAAACCGAACGTATTTTTCTTCAGGCTATCTTCCATATACGTATGAATATATTCATCGAAAAACATAGCCTGATTTTTGGTTTCTTCTTCATTCAACATTACAACAGCCTGCAACATCGCCATTAATGATGCATCATTATTATGCGGTTTGATACTTCCAAAGGGTGATTTGGTAAAAAAACTATCTACTAAGGCGTATTCTTGGGCTGTAAAAATAGCATCCAAAGGTGGGGTTTTAATATCTGCATATTCAACATTTCCAATCGCATTCTCTGACTTTTCAAATATGCCATATTGGCAACTGTTCATAATGCTTTTTAGCTGAGGGAAGCTGTCTATCAATTGAAAACTTACGGTATGAAACGTCCCAAATAGATAGGATGTCGACGGGAGGTTGTTCCCTGTTATTTTCCAAAGTACCGATTCTTTTTTTTGGGCTGTCGCTAGAGCAGGGACTAATAAAAGTAAGAATATGATGGATTGGTTTATTTTCCTTGACATAGCTATTATAATTAGTTTAAATCAGTAGGGTCGTATTGCATACGACCTTTTGGCGAACAATAATAGGACGAATTGGACGACGAAAAGGACGAATGCAATTCGTCCCTACTTTTTTTTATGCTTTACAATAAAGATATGAGACGGTAACTGCAAGGGTTACCGCTAATGTCGTCCTAATCTTGAGTTTTGTTTAGCACTTAAATTAAAGTAGTGGAGGAATAATTTTATCACTTCATCTTATACAGACTTAGGAATATTTTCCCTTATCAATTCTTTCATAAAACAATAACTATCTTGAACCAAATTTATACTTTCTCCAATCTTGGAAATTGATTTATAAATCTCATTATCTATTTTAATATCGTCCTCATACATTTGTGTTATTATTGTCTCAAAGCACAAACCGAACTCATTATGTAGTAAATAATCTTTAGCATTTCTCAAATCATTCTCCTTTAAACCAAGTATTTTTGCAACTTCAATTAGTTTTAATAAGTCGTTTATTAATATTTTCATTGTATTATTTAATTGGAACAGCTTGGGTATATATAAGACGAGTTTTCATTTCATATACTGCTATTTCACCCCTAAAGGGTAACACATGTCAAAAAATAGAGTGGATTACTTTCTTGTGAATTATTACCATTTTCCATAGTTGATTTATGGTTATTTTTCTTAATTTGTTTAATTAAACGGATTGAAGTATGCTACCTAATAAATAATGACTATATGAATAATGCAATTTATGCTATTTTTTTTACTTTCTTACTGATTTCTTGTAAAGACAAACAACAAGAACAAAAAGCGCTGGTTGAAAATGACACTACTGCTGTGCAAAGTACTGAGGAAATTATATATACAGAAAACAAATTCCGAGATACTATAAAAGTTGATTATTCAATGCATAAGGATTTACTGCATATTCTAACTATTTTACCAGATAGTGCAATGCGTAGTTGGGAATGGAAACCTAATGACAGAAGAGCATTTGTGAAATTCATAAAGCAAAACAATTTTGTTGTTGATACTACGGAATATTTTAATATAACGTTTATAAAACCTAATACAATTAGTATGATTATAGTTGATGGCGGTTGGAAGTTATCAATTTATAAAATAAAGCCAAACAATTATATCGTTATCACAGATGATATTGTTGGAGGCGGAAACGATTTAATGGTATTTGAATACGACAATGGGAACCTAAAAGCTATTAAAGTTGAAGACTTCTTTGGTGATATTTTTTCGGAATTATTAAATAACAAAAACGATTCAAAATGTACAGCGTTGCTGAACGAAAAATCACCTTGGTTTGATTATAATCTGCAAGACACTACAAAAGTAGAAATAAGTAATAGTTACGATATCAGAGAAAAGGATAGGAAACATTGTTTTAAAGGGAATACGTTAAACTGTCAATTTAACCCAACTACTAAAAAGTTTGACCTAGTAGGTATAAAGTGGACTGAATACAAGGAGGAATAATGCACTTAGTTGTAGGGTCGTATGGCATACGACCTTTTGGCGAACAATAATTAGTACGAATAGGACGACGAAAAGGAAGAATGCAATTCGTCCCTACCAGTTTTGTGATTTATAAACCTACGCTTATTTAATTCTTGAAAAATTAAAACCTACTGAAAGTATCAATGTGTTGCCAATTATACTGTTATTATTGTCAATTGAATAAGCAACATCCAGATTTACCAATTTCTTAATTAAAACCCCAGTCCCCAATGTTGTAAAATTACGATTGCCCTTGTCTTGGGCTTCTATAAATTTACCTGCTCTTAAAAACAAAAAATCATTATAGCTATACTGCATTCCCAACGACCACACTATTTCTCTTAGTTCTTCACTTAGTCCACCTGGGGCATCAGAAAATGAAGCTACGATTCCTTGCAATGCTGAATCTTTATAATGCTTACTATTCCATGTTGGTATCAGTAATTTATTGGCATCTACCGTAAACGACATCTTATTTTTGGCATCAAGCCTATAGGTAGGTACTATCCCTATTTTTAGATTAGTGGGTAAAAAACTCTCTTGTGAGGTAAAAACATCTTTAACTTTCCCGCCAATATTAGCGATATTAAAGCCGTAGTTAAACGTAAATTTTTTAAAGACATCTGTATCAACGTGTGCCAAACTAATATCAAATGCCAGATTAGTATTAGAAGAAGCCATATTTGTGTTAGATCCAACATCCATTGTGTGTTCAGATAAGTATTTCATCCCCACAGCCATAGATAATTTGTCTGAAAAGCGTCTGGAATAATTCAGTCCTACAGCCCAGTTGTTTGCATTAATCTCTTCAAGGAGTTGTCCTACAGCATTAGTAGGTTGAAAAGTACCACTTCTAAAATAGGTGATATTACTTGATAACACACTCTTTTTATCGATTTGATAATATCCTCCACCTTGCCAAATAAACATATCGCTCACAAATTTTCTGAGCCAAGGTGTGTAACCCACAAATAGTCCAGTCCTATTAGGAGAATGTACCAACATAGCAGGATTTAAGAAAGTAGCGGTTTCATCCTTAAAGAGTGCCATTCCGCCATATCCCAAAGAAGTAGTTGCAGCATCAATAGGGCTGAAAAGTGCAAAAGAATATGATGGTGCAGGGACATTAATAAAGCCTTGCGTAGGAAGTGTTGTTTGTGCCTTTATTGATTGTGTAAAACTAGCAATAAGCGTGAACAATAATAGTGTTTTTTTCATGGTTAAATAGCTTACTCCTCTCTTGTTATAATGATGATTCTCTTTTTTCAGAGAAAAGATAATTTTATACAACGAGCCGTTGGTAAGCTTTGTAGTGTTTATTAATTAGTGATAGATTTTTATTTTTAAAATAGTAGGGTCGTATTGCATACGACCTTTTGGCGAACGAATAATAGGACGACGAAAAGGACGAATGCAATTCGTCCCTACCGATGTTTAAACCGCTGGTTCTTGTTGAGATAAACAGTGGAAACTGCCTTGTCCCCAAATAATATCTGTCGCATCTAAGCCAATTACTGGGCGGTCTGTAAAAAGCCCTGAGAGGATATCTAACGCTACATCATCATTTTTACATTGATATGTCGGAACGATTACGCCAGCATTGGTTATCAAGAAGTTGGCATACGAGCCCGGTGTTCTGAACTCATCAATCACTACTGCCGAGGGCATTGGTAATTCTACTACATTCAGTTGCTTGCCATTTACCAAACGCATCTGTTTTAATAGCTGTAAATTATCGTTCAATACTTCGTAATTATCATCGTTTTTGTCATATTCAACGGCTGCTATTACGGTATCGGCATTGACAAAACGGACAGTATCATCCACATGACCGTCGGTATCATCCCCTACTATGCCATCGTTTACCCATAACACCTGTTCTTGTCCGTAGAAATCACATAGGTATTGTTCTATTTGGGCTTGGTTCAGATGTGGATTTCTATTAGGGTTCAACAAACATGAGCGACTGGTCAGTACTGTGCCCGCTCCGTTAAATTCTACCGACCCGCCTTCCATAATAATGCCGGGGGTTACGCTATTTAAGCCACGGTATTCGGCAATTTTGGTAGGCAAATTGTTATCATCATCAAATGGAGGATATTTTCCGCCCCAAGCGTTGTATCCCCAATTCACAATCATGCGTTGCTTAGTATCTGGATTAATCAAAAACGCAGGACCGTGGTCTCTGCACCAAGCATCGTTGGTGGGGTTTACTAATATTTCTATTTGCGAAAGTTCAATATCATATTTCGGTAATTCATTCAAAATGAACGATTTAAGGGTTTCGTCATTTACATTCAAGCAAACCTTTTCACCTTTAGCAATCGCCTTGATAAAATTAAAATATTGTGGGTACATTTTGGCTAGTTTGTCACCTTGCCAAGAGTGGTCGTTGTGCGGAAAAGTAAGCCAAGTTGCTACGTGTGGATGCCATTCGGCAGGAAAAAAGTATCCTTGTGATTTTGGAGTAAGCATTTGTGTCTGTTTTAAGGTGCAAAAATAGGGATTTATCTTTAAAGCTGTAAGCATTAGGCTATAAGCTTTAAGCTATCGGATGTCAGATTTCGGCTATCTGCCTTCGGTGTCAAGTCCTTAAACAATAAATCTTGTGTCTTGAGTCTTACGTCTAGTATCCTAAAGTCTAAAAATCCAAAAGTCCTAAAGTCTAATTTCCTAAAGTCCTACAACAAAAAAAATCTTGTGTCTAAAATCTTCAAGTCCTAAAGTCTAATAATCCTAAAGTCCTACAATCAAAACTCATTCTTCAAAAGAAATCCCTCTTCTATTCACTTTTTTGATGGAAGCGATTTTTTTTGTTTTGAGTCTATCCATTTTAGAAGCCAAAGTTGGTTGACTGGCTTTGCGTTTTTTGGGTACGAACAAAGCCTTTTTTAGTAAATCCATAAACTTTTTAATCGCCAAATGTTTGTTTCGAAGTTGAGTACGTTCTTCTTGCGAAACAATGATTAGTTCACCCTCAGAATTAATTTGGTTTTTAAGTTTTTCTTGAAGCGTATTTTTCTGAATTTCGTCTAATAAAACGGAATTGATTATATTGAATCGGAGTTCTACCTTGGTAGAAACCTTATTAACATTCTGTCCACCAGCTCCACCACTTCTTGAGGCTTGGAATTGGAATTCTGGACTGAAATCTTGTTTAAATAATTGGTCGAGAGACATTTTTTTTAATGAGTGAATTGTGAATGAGTGAGTTAGTGATTGATATAAGCTATCAGTCATCAGATATCGGCTTTCTATTGTCAGTAAATCGTTTGTGAAAGCTGACGACTGACATCCGAAAGCTGAAAGCTCATAGCTTATTGCTTACAGCCGAAAGCCCCAAACAATGCCCGAAACAAACATACGAAAAATAATTCATATTGATATGGATGCCTTCTATGCTTCTGTAGAGCAAAGAGACAACCCTGCCTTGCGTGGAAAACCCGTCGCAGTGGGTGGCTCGCGTGAGCGTGGCGTGGTGGCAGCAGCCAGTTATGAAGCTCGTAAGTTTGGCGTACGTTCGGCGATGTCGTCGATGATGGCAGCACGAAAATGTCCGAATTTAATTTTTGTCAAACCTCGTTTTGAAAGCTACAAGACTGTTTCCAAGCAAATCAGAGAGATTTTTGCGGAATATACTCCTCTGATAGAGCCCCTGTCGCTAGACGAAGCTTATTTAGATGTTACCGAAAATCTAAAGGGCATAGACTCTGCCACGGAAATAGCCAAAGAAATTAGGGCAAAAATCAAAGAAAAAACACAACTAACGGCCTCCGCAGGGGTGTCGTATAATAAATTCTTAGCCAAATTAGCATCCGACTACAAAAAGCCTGATGGCCTCTTTGTGATAAAACCTAACCAAGGCGAAAAATTTGTAGAGCAATTAGAAGTATATCGTTTTCATGGCATAGGTAGGGTAACGGCCGATAAAATGAACAAAATGAATATTTTTACGGGTCTGGATTTACGCCAATACGACGAAGCTTTTCTGACCAAAAACTTCGGCAAGGCAGGGAAATATTATTATAACATCGCCCGTGCGATAGACAATCGCCCCGTGAATCCTGAAAGAATCAGGAAATCGGTGGGGTCAGAAAATACCTTTTGGCGAGATTTAGAAACCAGCGTAGAATTAGAAGCGGGATTAAAACCTATTATTGACGACGTCTGGAAATACTGCGACCGTACTCATATCTATGGCAGAACGGTAAACTTAAAGGTAAAATACAATGATTTTCAGATTATCACACGGAGCAGAACGACGCTCTCTCCTATTTTTGACAGTACCTTTTTTGAAAAAATAGCCTTTGAATTATTGGAACAATTATATCCCGTTCCAAAGGGTGTAAGACTATTGGGTATTTCTTTATCAAACCTAGAGTCGGCCGATGAGATGGTGGGGAAACAGTTGACTTTGGAGTTTTAAAAATAGACCACCAGTAGCACGAGTTTCCAACTCGTGTATTAGCTAGCGTACGAGTTGAAAACTCGTGCTACTGTACCGTGGCTGGTCTATCGAACACGGAAGTCAAAAGTAGGGCTGAATTGCATTCAGCCTATATCGGAAACGGCTGAATGCAATTCAGCCCTACTTTTACTCATCACCTTTTCCCCCGATACCTCTCCTCAAAAAAATCAAAAAAACGACTGCCAATTGGGATTTCTATAGGGCCGATATTGATTTTTGTTTTCTGGAAACTATCTATCTTTTTTAAATTGACGATATAGGAATTGTGTATCCTACAAAACACTTTTTCTGATAATTTCACCTCCATTGCCTTTAGATTTAATCGCGTCAGGATAGGCTTCTGCGGGGATTTTACGGTATAAATCTTTACATAGTCTTTCAGTCCTTCTATGTATAGAATTTCGTCATACATGATTTTAATTTCCTTGTATTCTGAATAAACGAAACAACAATCTGGTTCATTTTCTTCACTTGTTGGTAAAGAATTAGTTTTAGACAATTGCCTTAAAATAAATAATTCGTTGGCTTTGTTGGTTGCTTTCAGCAGGCGCTCAAAGGCAATGGGCTTTAATAAATAATCTACTACATTCAGGTCATAGCTTTGTAGGGCGTATTGCTCAAAGGCCGTCGTAAAAATCACCATAGGCGACTCTGAAAGGCTTTTTAGCAATTGTATGCCCGTCAGACTAGGCATTTGAATATCAATAAAAAGCAAGTCTATCGTTTCCTTTTTCAATATTTCAAACACCTCTAAAGGATTGGTCGTTGACTTTACTAAATCAAGATAGGGTATTTTTTGTAAGTCATCTACCAATATATTTAGGGCAAATGGCTCATCGTCTACTGCCAAACAACGGATTTTCATGCGCTCAGGTTTATCAATAAGTTTACTTCAAACTTTCCCCATTCTGTATTAATACTAAGTTGGTGTTTGTCGGGATAATGCAAGGCTAATCGCTTCTTTACATTCGGGATTCCAATACCAGATTCTTCTTCCAACAAGGGCGAGTTGCTCGTAAAAATATCATTTTTACTATAAAAGTGTAATACTTTGTCTTTGATTGATAAACGAAATTCAATGGGCGTATCTTGCTGACTATGTACGCCATATTTAAAGGCATTTTCTACAAATGGAATAAACAACATAGGCTCTATCATCAGGGTTTCGGTGTCGCTCTCTACTTCAAATATTACTTTTGAAGGGTCAATCAGTCTCATGCGTTGCAGGTCGATATAATCGTTGAGGTATTTTATTTCTTGCGAAAAAGCCACTTTGTCATGGTTCGCATGGTAAATCATGTACCGTAGCAAGTCTGAAAGCTTGAGGATATACCCTTCTGTTTGTTCAGATTTTTGTCGTGCCAACCAACGAATATTATTGAGGGTATTAAACAGAAAATGAGGACTTACTTGCAATTTCAACACTGCTAATTCTGCGGCTACTTTTTCATAAATAATTTGCTGTTGGATAGCCTTGTTTTCTGTTCGTTCTCTCCAGAGGGCAATCACACTACTGAGCACCACCACCAATATAAACGAAACAAACATCCCAAAAAAATGAGGTGAATTGAGCATCATGGGCGGTCCTGCGAAAAATGGTCGCGGACGTCCCTCGCCATGTAATGGGGGCGGGCTATCATGCCTTGGTCGTGGCATATCATCAAAGGTAAGGTCAAAAATCACCTTATCGATGACAAACATAACGATGAATGCCCCTAGCAATAAACCTATGAATGTACCCCATGTGCCTTTTTGGAGGGTATTAGGTGTCAGCCAATGTAGGTTGAAATAAAACAGTCCTATCAATAAAAAATTGTTGATAAAGTTGGACATCAAAAAGGGGTAAAATTTCAAGCTTTCCTTTATTGAGAAGGGGAAGAATGAAAAAGGGGCTAAAATAAATACTAGCCACCCCAAAATATGTATTAAAAAAGAATATCGCTCTAAATACTTCATAGACTGAATACAACGTGAAGTTTATTAAAATGTGGTATCAAGTTACGCTTTTATTTACTGATATAGTTTTGAGGTCTTTACAAGTGTCTATCAATACATTCATTGTGCATATTTTGATGTAAAACACCTTCAATTTGGGCTTTTATCTACACAAGTAATCTAGTATTCTACACTCGTTTATTCAGTAACTCGTTGGTGCGTTACTTTGGTCTCTAACCTCACCCCCTGCCCCTCTCCTTCAGAGAGGGGAGATTTTGAGTACTCGTTTTTCCCCTCTCTGAAGGAGAGGGGGCAGGGGGTGAGGTTCAAAAACCCTAATATATATAACCATGCTTATCCGTAAATTCATTCTTATTATCCTCTTCTCGGCTGTAGCTAGTTCAACACTTGCACAGTCTAGCCACGAAAACCCACAATATGACATCGTCTTCCCTCAACGAAAGGTAAACAAATTGGTGGTTACGTTAAAGAAAGAAGACTGGCAGGGCATTCAGTTAGAGATGAAAAACATTTTAAATACTGAATTTGGTACGATGAAAAACGGACGAGGAATGCCCAATATGCCTCCGCCTAACTTTGATAGAAATGCTCCAAACAGACAGGATAGGCAATGGGGTTCTCCGATGAAGATGGTACAAAAAGACCCACCCTACGTTTCGGCGAAACTTACGTTTAAAGATAGTACTTGGCAACAGGTGGGTTTCAGACTGAAAGGGAATTCTAGCTTGATGATGTCATGGGGACAAGGCATTTATAAATTACCATTCAGACTGGACTTCGGAAAATACATCAAAAAAGGAAGTGATTTTTATGGGTTTGAAGCACTCTCTATGTCACCCGCCATGGGCGACAATTCGTTAATGAGAGAAAAAGTAATGAACGAAATTTTTCAACAAGCAGGCATCAATTCGCCACAAACTGCTTATTATCAGGTATATATCAATTTCGGAGAAGGTGAAAAATATTGCGGTATTTATACGATGGTGGAAGTAGTAGACGACACCATGATTAAAACACAGTTTGGCGAGAAGTCGGGCAATATTTATAAGCCAGAATCTACCTTCGCAAGGTTTGATAGTACTGCTTTTGAAAGAAAAAATAAAAAAAGTTCTCCTGCCGACTGGAGCGACATCAAGCAGTTGATTAAGGTATTAAATGCGTCGTCGCGCACTAACAGCCCTGCACAATGGCGAAGCGATTTAGAAAGCGTATTCAATGTAAACCAGTTTTTAAAATGGTTAGCCGTCAATGCTGTGGCGGTCAATTGGGATACTTATGGAGCGATGGCGCATAATTTTTACCTGTACAATTCTACGCTGGGGCACCTTACGTGGATTCCTTGGGATAATAACGAAGCCCTGAAAACTGGCAGAGGTGGCGGTGGTGGTTTTTCTGGCCCACCAGATATGAACAGGATGCCTGCCTTTAACCCAGCGATGCAACAAGGCGATGCTCCTGCTATGCCAACGGGTGGCAGAGAGATGCCTCCACAGATGATGCCTCCGATGATGGGGAAAAGTGGGTCGTTATCCCAAAAAGAGGTAACAGACCGTTGGCCATTAATCCGTTTTTTGATGGATGATGAGGTATATGCCAAACGATACAAAAACTATGTAAAGGCCTTTAGTGTGTATATTTTCACACCTGCCAAAATGCACGCTTTGTTGGATGAACATTACCAATTATTAAAACCTTTGGTAGGTTTAGAACAAAAACCGTATTCGCAATTGACTGATGTAAAAGCTTTTGAAAAGGAATTTGAAGGGCTTAAGAAACACATCGAAGCACGACAAGAGGCCGTTCAGGCTTTTTTGAAGGAATAAATAATATCTATCTACACAAACACGACATTCATCTACACGTATGCAACGGTTGGAATAAGGGGCTGGTCTTCGATGTATAAACTGCTCTTTAAATAACCCCATACAATAAACCAATATGAAAATCAACAACTTAGTGGCCTTTCTCTTACTGGGAATAATGGACTTGTCTTCTTGCAAGGTAAACGATGAGATAAGTGCCTCTACACCCGACTGGACGGAAACGTCTCATGGCAATAGCGTTAGCCCAGATTATAATGTGGCTTTTCCACAAGATAAAGTAAATACACTTGAAATTACGATGACGTCGGCAGATTGGCAGGCCATCAGAACTGATATGAAAACCAAATCTGGGTCAGATTTTGGTGCGAGTTCATCTGGTAGCGGGACGCCTGGCGGGGCAAATCCCAGTGGCGGAGGTGGTGGGAACGCTGGTGGTGGTGGCTTAGACCTCATCACTGGCGACCCTATCTATGTAGCCACCTCAGTAAAATTCAACGGTAAAGAGTGGTACCATACAGGTTTCAGACTCAAAGGAAACTCTAGTTTATCGGGAGCATGGCGAAGTGGCAACTATAAATTGCCATTTAAATTGAATTTTGATGAGTTTGAAGATACCTATCCCGAAATCAAAAATCAGCGTTTTTATGGCTTTAAAGAATTCTCGATGTCGCCGGGATATAATGATAACTCGCTGATGAGGGATAAAATAGCAAGCGATTTGTTCAGAGCAGCAGGCATTCCTAGTGCTCAAACTGCTTTTTATAAAGTGTACATCAATTTCGGTAGTGGACTAAAATATTGTGGGGTATATACGATGGTAGAAGTAATAGATGACACAATGGTGAAAAACCAGTTTGGTGAAGATGATGGTAATATCTATAAACCAGAATCGGCATTAAAGACTTTTGTGCAAGACGATTTTGAGAAGAAAAATAACAAAACAGCCGCTGATTACTCGGATGTACAAAGCTTCATAACTGCCCTAAATGCTAGTACACGCACAAGCAATGCTAGTCAATGGAGAAGTGATTTGGAAAAAGTTTTTAATGTAGATCATTATTTGAAAGTGCTAGCGGTCAACAACGTCATTGTGAATTGGGATGCTTATGGAGCGATGGCGCATAATTATTACCTCTATACCCATTCCACTAAAAAAATAACATGGATTCCGTGGGATTTTAACCTTTCGATGACCACTAGCAGTACAGGTGGACAGGGCAATAATCAGCAAGGGGTTTCATTGGCGATGACGGAAGTAACCAGTGCTTGGCCATTGATTAGGTATTTGGCGGATGATGCCACCTATTATGCCAAGTACAAGGCATACGTAAAAGAATTCAATGACAATATTTTTACGGTTGCCAATGTCAATGCGATGTTGGATAAAAACTATACCCTGATTTCTCCTTACGTGACGGGTGCTGAACCTGAACAAAAAGGCTATACTTACCTGAGCAGTGCCAGCGATTTTGCTACAGCAATTACAGCTTTGAAGACGCATGTAGTTACTAGAAATACGGCGGTGAAGGCTTTTGTAAAGTGAGATTATTTTGCTCTCACACAATTCTTTACTATTAGCGTGTGACTTAAGTCACACGCTAATAGTAAAGAATAAATCCAATACAAACTAACCAACATAATTATATCAATATGAAAACCACAATAACATTTTTATGCCTGATTTTAAGTGCCCAACTATTCGGACAAAGCAAGAAAGACCTTAAAAAATACCGTGTAAAAAACATTACTGAAATAATTGTTGATGTCAGCGGAGGGAAAGAAACCAAACGAACAGATGTACAGAAGAAATTGGATGATAACGGTAATGTAATCGAGGAAATCAATTTTGATAAAAAAGGCAATATCCAGACCAAAACCCTTACTAAATACAACTCAGAAAAAGATAAGGTAGAAGAAATTGTGCAAGATGCTAATGGCAAACAGATAAGTCGCGAGGTATATAAATATGACATCAACGGCGAGAAAAAAGAGGAATGGAAATATAATGAACTGAACACCTTGGAAACCAAGCAAATCTATACGATAGATAGCAAAGGGTTTAGAACCGAACGAAAAACCATAGACGCACAAGGCAAAACCATTCAAATAAAGAAATACATCTATGGGAACTAGTAGCTTGTTGGAGACTATCACAAAGGAAATAGCGCATTTTGAACCTATCACGTTGGCGGAAATGGACAAGGTAAAGCTGATGGATAGAGTGGATGTAAAATACGTAATTCCACTTTGGTTGCTACCAAAGCTATTAAAAGAAGCCTGTGAACATTACAAAGTAGTCGTCGTGAACCAAGAGCGTATTTGTGCTTATGAAACCCAATATTTTGATGAAGATAATCAGATGGGGCTATATCATCAGCACCAAACGGGTAGTTTGAACCGCTATAAAATCCGTACACGCAATTATGTGGGGTCTGACCTACAGTTTTTTGAGATAAAATTTAAAAACAACAAAGGCAGAACCCTGAAAAAAAGAATAAGAACAAGTGAGTACAATAAACCGTCGATTGACGAAGATAATGAGCGTGATTTCCTTGAAAAACATTCTCCCTTTCATCCCAACGATTTAAAGGGTGTGCTTTGGGTGTTTTATAGGCGAATCACGCTTGTTAGCAAACATACTCTGGAAAGGCTGACGATAGATTTAGAACTCTGTTTCAAGAACGACAATAAAGAAAAGGGATACCCTACGATTGTGATTGCGGAGGTAAAACAAGAGAAAAAGGGAGCCTCGCACTTTATCGAACTCATGAAAAAATACCACATCCGCGAAGGCTCTATCAGTAAATATTGCTTTGGCATTATCAGCTTGATAGAGGGTGTAAAATACAATCGTTTCAAACCACATTTACTAAAAATCACTAAATTAATCAGCCAACATGATGCTCTTGCAGGACATAGCTAGTACCGATACTTTACAAAATATTCAGGGCGCTGGGTTTGAATTATTGGATAAACTATCACCCAAGTTTTTTTTACGACTAACCATTGATTTAATTGCTACTACTATCTTGGTAAGGCTTATTTATTACAGAACTTACCACAAAACAGAGCAGTTTTTTACTTTTTTCACCTTCAACCTTACCATTTTTCTCATTACCAATTTATTGAATAATGTAGAGATGTCTATGGGGGCTGCCTTTGGGTTATTTGCTGTTTTTTCAATGCTCCGTTACCGTACCGAAAGTATCTCTACCCGTGATATGACTTACCTTTTTTTGGTCATTGCCATTGGTTTACTATCGGCAGTAAGCAAAGGGGGTTGGGACGAGCTTTCTGCATTGAACGGCATCTTATTAATCACAACGAGTGTACTGGAAAGTAAATGGCTGGTAAAAAAAGAACACTCAAAATCAATCATTTATGAACGGATAGAGTTGATTCACGTCAATAGACGTCAGGAGTTGTTAGAAGATTTACAAAACAGAACTGGACTGAATGTGCAACGAGTTGAGATAGAATCAATTGACTTTTTGAGAGACGCTACCCGTATGATTATTTACTATGTTGACTAAACTAACCATGAAAAACACACAGCTATATATACTTTGTCTTTGCTTAATGAGTACTTTGATGCATGGACAAACTACTAAAGATTACAACGATTTTCAGACGTGGTACGGAGCATCGATTAAGCTAGATTTACCCAAAAGATGGTCGGTATCAGGGCAATATCGGATGCGTTTGGCTGATGATGCCAGCAATTACAAGGGGTCTTATGTGTACGGACAAGTAGATAAACGCCTAAGTAATGTCTTTGAAATAACAAGTAGTTATCGCTTGGCGATGGTCGACAAAGGCACTTATCATCGCTATGCTTTGGGGATTGAGGCGCAAAAAGAAATAGGTAGGTTTAGGGCTTCTATCAGACCGATGATACAGTATCAGAAACAATATTTTGTGGGCGACGACGAGCAGTCGGATACAGATGCTTTTATACGGACACGCTTTACGGGCAAGTACAAACTTACTAGAAGACTGGATGTCTATGCCTATACGGAACCATTTGTAGAGCTTGATAATAGCTTGGCTTTTGATAGATTTCGTAATTCGGCGGGTTTGAAATATGAGGTGAATAAGAATTTTAAAGTGAACTTATACTATTTGTGGGTGCCTGATTATTCGCACAAACAACTCCGTACTAACCATATTGCAGGGCTTGATTTAGAGTTTACGTTAAAGCCTTGGAAAAAGAAAAAGCGGGTTGTTAATATTGAAGAATAAATGTGGGGAACCGTGATTGTCTTATTGTCGGGAATGCGGATATATGCAATATGTCCCTACTTTTTAAATGTGCAAAATAATAGTAGGGCTTAATGGCATTAAGCCTCCTACAAATCATACAGTTTCTAATTTCACTTGTGCAGTAATCGCTAAAAACTCATTCTTGAGGTTTAGCAATTGCGTGTTGATTTCCTTGATAGAACCATCTATCTTTTCGGCACTTTGGCATATTGTATTAGATAACGTCTGGAGTTCTTCAAACGTTAGCGTAATATCTTTTTGCTGAGAGAGATTGATGATACCTAATATTTTTGAATGTTCGTGCCTTAATTCATGCGATAAGGTAAACGAAATTTTCTCAATATTCTTGATTTGCTTTAATATCATTGACTGAGACGTCACCTGTGGTGTAATATTATTAGACATCGTTAATATTACCTTATTACTATTGTTCAGTTTGCTTTTATAAAAAGGAGTAACATGATTTTTGAACCAGTGATATTTTCCTTGTTTATCCTTCCACCTATTTAAATGTATGTGTGTACTATCTTCTTTGGAGACTATATTTTTTTGAAACAAGTCTATAATTTCTTCATAATCATCAGGGTGAATAATTTCTTGAAGTACTTTATCTCCTAAAGAATGTATCTCCTCGATAGTATAGCCTATGTTTTCAAAAACAGCATTATTGATAAAGAGATTTTTTCTTTCTTCAACATCATAAAGAAATACTACATACGGAAGTGCATCTAAGATAGATTCTAGCAACTTATTTTGCTCTTCAAGGGATAAACTTAAGAAGTAATTTGATTTCATCGGAATAGGTAGTTGTTCAATCAATAAAGCTTACCCTTCAACAATCTAGCTTAATTAAGCAAACATCCGTTTAAAATTTAGTCGTTGATATCAATTCATTCAGATTAAATAACGTAATTAATTCCCTAGGTTATTTACTTCAAGACCCTATTCCTAGCCAGCGACTTAAGTCTGTAGGAATAAATAATTTTGAGCTTTAGAACTTAACCAATCAATACGTTAGCGATGTCTACTGATGTATTCATTTTGCTAAAAACCCTGTAGACAATCCAATCTGAATAAATATTATTATGGGCAACCATAATGGTCACCCAATCGAAACACTCAAAAAAATCATGCCAAACTCTATAAAATAAACGCAGCAAAATGGTGACTCAAGTTACCGTCTAGTGATAAGATAAGTAATAATATTCGCAAGAAAAAACACTCAACAGATTATTAAATAACAGTTATTCTCAACAAAAAATATTCCTCTTTGGTCGGTGACTTAAGTCATCGACCAAAGAGGAATAGCTACCTTAATTACCTCCACAGAACACGAAAATACCAAGTATATTTTGCTCTGCTATAAATGATATTAATGGTATTATTCGTATTTTCAACATTATATCTATACGTAGTAACCATGCTTGTTTTCAGACTAGAGGTAGCCTCGGAGGAGCTTAATATTTTTTGAGCCATACGCTCAATATCATCTTTAAGGTGGGTTTTGTTAGCTACTATCGTCACCTCTTTTAATTCTTGTGCTTCGGGAATGAGTAGCAAAATATCGAGGTCATTTTTTCCAGCATTGTTAGGGCTGATAGTAATATTCCTAGCCACATGACCACTACAATTTATCGTGAGAGAATCATTGTCTTCATGAAGGCTGTGTAGAATAAACCTTCCCTTTGTATCAATAGTTTGTAGGCTGACAGCCTTATTTGGCAAGTTTTTGAGCGTAACCCTTACAAAAGCTACGGACTTGCCAGTTATTGAATCCATGACAAAACCCTTGATAGCATGAGGCGTTTTGGGGGAAGACTGTGCGAAAACTGGATAAAAAATAAAGTGACAAAAAATAAAAGTAAGTAGCTTTTTCATGACATGAATGAGGTTTGTGAAAATCATGTCCAATATTAAAGCGATGACTGACCCCAAAGTGGGAAATGTGTTGAATCTATTAGAAAATGGGGTGAATTACACCCTTTCGCAAAGCCTTGCTTGTGGGAATATGCCCGATAAGGTATTATCGTTAATATCTAATCCCACAGCAAGTACAAACGCTAAAGGTTTTTAATTTTGATATTTCTAAATGATATTCCTTTCGACCAATCCTGTAAAGCGATACTCCCTTTTGTAGATTTACTAAATTGTGGGAAATACTTAAATCCACTTTTGGCAACTAGCGCTTTCCATTCTTTAGCATTAAGGTTTTGTTCCGCAGTTAGTATGCCATTTAGGTAAAATTGTACCTGACCATTCACTTGTTTAATAATCGACTGGTTCCATTCGCTGGCAGGTTTGGTTGATGCTGTATTCTTTTGGGGATAAAAACCATACAAACAACCCGAACGTTTTTTGGGACTTATTGCAAAGTCGGGATGAGATTCCTCTAACAGCTGATATTCTGGCCCCGAAGCCCAAGCCGTTGGAATAGTTTGTTTTTCAATGACATTGAAAAAAACACCACTGTTACCCCCTTCACTTATTTTCCATTCAAATTTTAGCTCGAAATTCTGGAAAACCTTATCTGAAACCAAATCGCCATGTTCAACCTTAAAGGTATCTGGTTTACAGTATAACTCGTCGTTCTGTATAATCCATGCCGATGGAATTTTCCCTTTATTGTAAATATGCCACCCATTGGTGGTTTTACCATCAAATAGTAAAATCCAACCATCTTTTTTCTCTTGTTCTGTCAAGATATTATTTTCATCTATGGTAAATGATGACAACACAACAACTGTTAAACTTAATACAATAGCCAACTTGATTAATACATTTTTCATAAGTATTTGATTGTTCTTGGAATGGGGGATAAAAGTTAACTCATATTAATTATCAGCACTTCACGCATAAACAGTCTTACTTCGGCTATAAATATTTCATACAAAAAAGCTAAGTACTCAGCAAAACATATTGTAATTATAGGCAAATTTACACGATATTGAACGCTGTACTATATGGTTAAAATTTATACCTAAACCAAGAAATACCATGTCGATATATATTTGATGGGAGGATTTTTAAAGATGCAGTCGATTGGCTTGTTGCTCACGCACATTTCGTTGGAGATAATTCCAACGAAGGCGGAATTACTCATTAATATTATTCTTTCGAAAATGATTAAATACTATTAACCACTTCAATTTTCTATCTTTGGTAATCAAATCTATAAACTAATTGGTATTTGATAGTAGTTTCATGAAGATTTGTTTATACCAATATTTCTAACTAAATATTTAGAGTTTTACTATAAAAGAAAAATATGTGGAATATCGCAGAGTTTCCTCCTAAAATAGACATAGAAACCAAAGAAGTTTTAAAGATGGTAAATAAAGCACGCACAGCTTTAGCAGAACTAAAGGGTGTAGCAGAATCAATACCAAATCAATATTTATTACTCAACACTTTGGTTTTACAGGAAGCGAAAGACAGTTCTGCTATTGAAAATATTATAACCACCCAAGATGAATTATTCAAGGCAGAACTCAATATAGAAGGAGTTCAGTTTCTTGCTGCCAAAGAAGTACAAAACTATGCAATTGCCCTTAAAAGAGGTTATGAATTAATTAAGGAAAGTACATTGTTAACGAATAGAACTATTCTTGAAATTCAAGAAACCTTAGAAAGAAATAAAGCAGGTTTTAGGAAAGTGCCAGGAACAAGCCTTAAAAACAACTTTGGTCAGGTTGTGTATGAGCCCCCACAAAAAAATGATGAAATTGTGTCGTTGATGAATTCCCTTGAAAGATTCATTAATGATGATGAAATATCCGATTTAGATGATTTGATTAAAATGGCACTTATTCATTTCCAATTTGAGAGCATCCATCCATTTTACGATGGGAACGGTCGTACAGGTAGAATTATGAATGTATTATATTTACAGAAACAACGATTAATTAATTTGCCCATTCTGTATTTAAGCCGTTATATTAACCAAAATAAATCCGACTATTACAGGCTTATTCAAAATGTCCGTGACCATGAAAATTGGATTGATTGGGTAAAATTTATGCTCATTGCTATTGAGAAAACGGCTATACAAAGTATAGGTATTGTAAAAGACTTACGTCAATTAATGCAGGTTTATAAGGAAAAGATTAGAAATGAATTACCTAAAATTTACAGCCAAGATTTATTGAATAATCTTTTTAAACATCCATATACCAAAATAGAATTTATTCAAGAAGATTTACAAGTAGGAAGAATTACTGCAACAAAGTATTTAGACCAATTAGTCCAGATTGGGTTACTTACTAAATACAAGATTGGAAAAAATAGTTATTATGTAAACCATGCTCTTATTACACTTTTCTCTCAAGATTATACAATTCAATAAAATTGTAGTTTTATATACATGATTATACCGATATGTATACAAAAAGGTCGTTTTCTATACATGATTATACAGATATGTATACAAAAAGATGGTTTTGTATACATAAGTATGGTAATAGGAATACAAAAAAGTGGCTTAGAGAATTAATGCCCTCACCAGACAGACCGATTGTAGTCTTATACATTCCTATTGTAAATAAACTAAAAAGATTACTTTTGTTACTGGAATTCCTAAACACTTAACTAAGTAAAAACAATCTAACGATAATGTCGAATATTAGAACATTAAAGCCTCGCAAAAGAATAGCCCTAATTGCACACGATAATAAAAAATCTGAATTGATTGAATGGGTATATTATAACAGGGGTGTATTATCAAGACATGAATTATATGCTACAGGTACGACGGGCAGACTGGTGGAGGAATCTATCGACCGACCTGTCGCTAAACTATTAAGTGGACCTCTTGGTGGCGACCAACAAATTGGAGCTTTGGTGGCCGAAGGTGTGATAGATTTGATTATTTTCTTCTGGGATCCTATGTCGTCGCAACCGCACGACCCTGATATTAAAGCACTACTTCGCCTCGGTGTAGTTTGGAATATTCCGATGGCTTGCAACCGTGCTACGGCTGACTTTATGATGACTTCGCCATTGATGAATGGTGAGTATGAATCTAGGCTGACAGATTATTCTGTTTACTTGGGGAGAAAAGTTTAGTCGTTTGATTTGAAAATCTGGTGATTTGAAGATTTGAAAATGGAAATCAATCTCACTTGCAACTAATCTTTTCTATTAGCCGGTGACTTAAGTCACCGGCTAATAGAAAGAAATAGAATTAAACAGATTAAACAACTTTTCAAAAGTTGTCTAATCATAATCATTTTCAAATCTTCAAATTCTCAAATCATCAAATCATTACATTACATCGCCTTTATCTTCTCAATCAACACTTCATTGATTTTTTGGTAGCTTTCTACCGTCCAGCCAGCGATATGTGGGGTTAATATTACATTTTTCAACTGAAACAATTGATCATATTGACTTTCCTGTTCAGCAGAAAGTTGCTTCATCTTTTCATTTTCTAGTACATCCAAACAAGCCCCTCTGAGTTTTCCGTTTTGCAAATGTTTCAATACCGAAGCTATCGAGGCAACTTCTCCTCGAGAGGTATTAATCAGGAAAATATTCTTCTTAAATTTTGCCAGATAGTCGTCATTTATCAACATTTTGGTAGAAGGATTCAATGGAACGTGCAGTGAAAGTACATCTGCTTTTTCAAAGATTTCCTCCATACTAGCTTCCTTTACCAAGTTTGACGAAAAGCCTGTTTTGTAACAATCATAAGCCAATACCTCTACACCAAAGCCTACCAATCGTTCAGAAAGTGCCTTTCCCATGTTGCCATAGCCAATAATGCCCACCGTCATGCCTTTTAGTTCGATACCACGATTGGCTTCGCGGAGCCAAATTTTCTGGCGTACTTCCGCATCTGCCCCATTGATTTTATTGAATAAGCTCAACAACATACCCAAAGTATGTTCTGCTACAGCATCTGAATTACCCTCGTTGGCGGCAAATAGTTTAATACCCAATTGTTCTACAGCTTCGATATCTATCAAATCTAGCCCAGCTCCTGCCCTACCGATAAATGCTAGTTTTTGATTATGGCTTAAAAACTCTTTGTCTATTTTGGTTTTACTTCTAATCAATAACCCTTCATAATCTTTGATGATGCTTAATAATTCAGGACGTTGAATATTGGGTTGATAGTCGGGTAAAAAACCTAATTCTTCCAGCATCGTCAGGATGCTTGGGTGCATATCATCCGCTATTAAAACTTTCTTCTTCATAATTGTTGCTCGAACCGATCATTAATTCTGCTCTCTTCGGTACGAGTGTTACTAAAAAAACCTGCCACAGAGGTGACAGGTTCATTTTTCTGTTTACAAATTTAACAGATTAATACTTTACAGAAAAATTAGCGCCTAAAACTTTAACTTTTTCAAGTTGTTCAAGCCGATTTCGATACCTTCCATTGGCGTACGTTTGTAGTTTTCTAATTCTACCACAAAATATTTTGCTCCTGCAATTTTAGCTGCATTAAAGATTTCTTGGAAGTTAATATCGCCTTCTCCTACTTCTACGGTCACGTTTTTAACTGGATCGTGGTCTTTTACGTGGAAATGCGTAAATCTGCCTGGGTGTTTCTTGAACCATTCTATTGGTTTTTCACCGCCTACTACTACCCAGTATAAATCCATTTCGAATGTCACCAAGTTTTTGTCGGTATTGTCCAAAAGCGTCGTATAAAGTTGTTCGCCATTATACTTCTTGAATTCAAAATCATGGTTATGGTATCCGAATTTCACGCCTGAAGCCTTGCAATATTCACCTGCTTTGTTGAAAGTTTCAGCCATTTGCTTACCAATCAAACGGTCTGGGTCTGACATATACGGAGCAATCACATACTTTTGTCCAACCTTGATAGCATCTTCTACCAATTTCTTGAAATCATCCGAAAGCTGTCCGTTTGCATAGTCTTTTGAAGTCACCATAGCATGTGCAGATGGCATTTTCAAACCATTATCAGCCAACGTTTTAGCATAGTCATCTGGCGTTAATCCAAAGAATTTTCCACCTGAATATCCAAAGCCTTCTACTTCTTTGTAACCCATTTTAGCCACTTTAGCTAACGTGCCTTTGGCATCTACTTTGATGGCATCACGGACAGAATACAACTGTACGCCAATATGACGAGCCTCTTTTTTCGCAGCCCATAAATCATTAGAAAGAAGCGTTGCTCCTGCAGTAGCTATCAAGCTATTTTTCAAAAAGTCACGACGTGATTGTTGTTCGATTGACATTGTTAATTAAGGTTGAATTTAGATTGAATAATATTGTTGAAACCTCACCCGCAGCGGCGGCCGCCCCAACCCCTCTCCTTCAGAGAGGGGAGCTTTAAGACCCAGAGTCTGCTCCCCTTCTCTGAAGGAGAAGGGGCTGGGGGATGAGGTTATTATGCATTAATTATCAGTTACTTACATACTTGTGAATAATCAGTAGGACTTAAGTCCCTCGCTAGGGATAAGTAATTAAATTAAACTTAATAGCTTTTCTAAAGAGAACTGAAGCATTTAAACCTCTTCCTAAAGAATAAGTTTAGTTTACCTGCTCGCTAACCGCCACTACCTCTTTTCTATTCCGTATTACATCAATAGCCGTAAAGATGGCTTCTAGCATCGATGTTTCTTTGGCTATATTTTTACCTGCTATATCATAGGCAGTACCGTGGTCTGGCGAAGTACGTACTACCGACAAGCCCGCAGTAAAGTTAACGCCATTTTCAAATGATATATATTTGAAAGGTATCAACCCTTGGTCATGATACATCGCCAATACGGCATCATACTGTTTGAATTGAGCATTTCCGAAAAATCCATCTGCAGGAAAAGGTCCAAAAGCCAAGCTTCCTTTTTTTCTGAATTGTTCTAATACTGGACTAATTACCTCTTTCTCTTCATTACCCAATAGCCCGTCTTCACCAGCATGTGGGTTTAGTCCCAATACAGCGATTTTAGGTTTTTGAATCCCAAAATCTTCTATCAAAGACGTAAACATCAGGTTGAGCTTCTGAGTAATTTTTTCTTGTGTAATTGCTCCTCGTACTCTTCCTAAGGGAATATGCCCAGTGACTACTCCAACCCTTAGCACATCCGACACCAAAAACATCAAAGATTCTTTAGCTTCAAACGCTTCGGTGAAGTATTCAGTATGTCCGGGGAATTTAAATTCTGCTGATTGAATATTATTTTTATTGATAGGAGCCGTCACGATAGCATGAATATGCCCAGCCTTCAAATCTTCAGTAGCTTTTTGTAAGCAAGCCAAAGCAGCCGCACCAGCTTCTGGCGTTACTTTGCCAGGGTTTACTTCGGTTTGTTTGTCGTCCCAACACGTAATTACGTTGGTAAATTTCGGATTGATTTGGTCGATACTCGGGATACTGTGTAGCGCCCAATCTTTTAAATCTAGTGCTTTTCGGTAATAAGTAAATACTCTTTGTGAACCATAAATAACAGGCGTACACATCTTTAAGATACGGTTGCTAGTCAATGCTTTCAAAATTACCTCAGGACCTACACCATTATAATCTCCTAAAGTTATTCCTATGATTGGTTTTTGTTGTTCCATTGTTTTTGTAAAGTAGATGGGCTTTTCTTAGAAAATAACATTTCCCCCATTCTGTAAATTTGAACTGCAAGTTATCTTAAAAGTAGTGGAAATAAAAACAGGGGCATAGAAATTAAAAATTGGCTTGACGCAGAAGGCTATAGGTGGTCGGTCTTCGGATTTCGGTCTTCGGATTTGGGATATAGGTAGTCAGTTATCAGATTTCGGTCTTCGGTTGTAAGATAAATGCGAGAGTTGTTAGTTAGTGATTGAGTAAATGGTGAATGAGTGAGTTAGACGCTAGGGGCTTCGGCTTAATTTACAATCCACTAACTTACTATTCTATATTGTAAACCCTTTCTGATTCAACGTTTCCTTTCTAATTCAACGTTCGCCCAGAGGGCTTATGCGAATAGGCGTCACTCGTAAAATACGAGCGACTGCGCGAGACTAACTCACAACTCGCTCAATCACAATTCACTAACTCACTCAATCACTAACTCACTCAATCACTAACTCACAAATCCCTATTGCCACTTCAAATAAGTAGCAGAACGCCAAAGCCATTCCATAGGGCCATATTTAAACTTACTCAGCCACCACTTACTGAATACAATCTGAAGACAAAAAATTACGATACCTATTCCATAACACCAAGCAGGACTAATGTCGCCAGCCAACCCAAAACCTATGCCATAAAATAGCATCACGCCAATAGCACTTTGTAATAAATAATTGGTCAATGCCATTTTGCCAATGGCTGAAAAGTTAATTAGTACGCCAGTCATGTATTTTTTACTAAGCCATAGCAACATCCCTGTGATGTAGAAAATCGTCATTAATAGTGAATGTAGCGAAAACAAGAAATTGCCAACCATGCCAAACCATTTTGGCATTTTGTCCCAAAGCTGTGCAATATCAATCGTTAAAAAGAAGGCAATGATAAAAACATTCACTCCGATAGACCACCACATTGTCTTTTTAATCAGGCTTTTATTTTCAGTTAACTGTTCAAAAATCTTGCGTTTGCCTACTAATAGCCCCAACAAGAAAAAGCCGAACGTCACGAAAATCCTTCCTGATTCCCATTGAAATCTGGCTTTGAATTTAAAGTCTTTAAAATTTTGCACGATTACTTCGGCATACGTACCTTTCTTTAAGGTATAATAACTTTTGGCAGTTTCTTTCTCTGACTTCGCTTGTTCAGCTTTTTGTTCTTTTTCTGTTTTTGGCTTTTCAGGAGGTTTATTATAGGCTATTACTTCATGGATAAAACTTGGGACATTCAGGGTAAAAAACAAAATCGCTATTAGCAAAATCTTTTCGCTGGCATTTCTGAACAGTATCATAAAAAAGCCAAGGAAGGCGTAAATGCCCAGAATGTCGCCTTTCCAATGAATATGATGGATAAAACCGATGATAAATAAAATGATGAGACGCCACATAAACCTAGGCAAAAAACGGTTGTCATCTTCTTTGCGTTGAAGCAACTGTATCGCAAAACTCACCCCAAAAAAGAAGGAGAAAAAAGTATAGAATTTGCCCGAAATAAAAATAGCATCGATATAATTGACAATAGTACTCCCTATATCGGTTTGGTATTTTTGCCATACTTCGTTAGGGATAGCCCCTGCAATAAACCAGCCTCCGATATGTGCCAGAATAATACCTAATAAGGCAAAGCCCCTTAGGGCATCTACCAGCAAAATTCGTTGTTTCATAGTATAAGTTTTCGATTGTAAGATAGTACTTTTTACAGAAAACAAGATGCTGATAGTATGAAAAAAGTTGCATGCGGAAATCTTTGCAGAACAATAATCAGCTACAGATAATTTATACCTAAACCAATGGCATAGAGGGTCACGCTGGGTTTATTTCCTTAGTCCAATTTTCATACTCACTTTTGCACAAATATGACAAAAAAAACGGCTATATATTAATATACCTGTAACCATTTCTGAACACAGAAACAGCTACAGGTAGTAAACGGTGTATTAGTGAATATTTTGCTCAGCTTTTAGTAGCTGATATAGTGATGCGTTTTTTTTTAATGAAAATTTATGGTATCTGTTAAAAGTGGTTAACAATCATCGCTATTCTTTTTAAAGGTTTACTTTAGTAGGATAAAGGTATTTGAAGCCTAAAAAACCCTAAATGATTTGCATTTCATATAAATATGATTTTCGTCAGGTTTATTTTAAATGAATATTTTATGCTAGTCTTTTTCAAAATAGTACCTAAACACAACAAAATTGTAACTTTCTAATATATGCCAAATTTTCTTGTGCATATATAAGAAAATACCCAATTTATTTTTGATTTTTGTATGATTTAATATGTTTTTGTTTCGTAGATTATAATTTATTAATAATTATCAATAAGTTGTGATTTCTATAACACATTGACGATTCAATTAAGCAATTACCAGTAACCGACAACCAATCTCTGAAATATGGCTCAGCCTTACGTCCAAAAAATCAACAGTCTCTTGGTAGCCAATCGTGGTGAAATAGCTATCCGTATTATGCGTGCTGCCTCTGAACTAGGTATTCGCACCGTTGCCGTTTATACGTTCGAAGACCGTTACTCTCTTCACCGATACAAAGCCGACGAGGCTTATCAAATCGGGAAAGATGACGAACCATTAAAGCCTTATTTGGATATTGAGGGAATCATTCAGCTTTGTAAAGAAAAGAATGTAGACGCAATTCACCCAGGGTATGGCTTTCTTTCTGAAAACGTTACGCTGGCACGTCGTTGCCGTGAAGAAGGCATCAAATTTATTGGGCCCTCGCCCGAAGCCATGGATGCCCTTGGCGACAAAGTAGCCGCTAAAGTAGCTGCTAGGAAAGCGCAGGTTCCGATGATTGAAGATTCGAAAGAAGATTTAATCAATTATGATATCGCCCTTTCGGAAGCACGTAAAATTGGATTCCCCGTAATGGTAAAAGCTGCTGCTGGTGGCGGTGGACGAGGAATGCGTGTTGTACGTGAAGAAGAGTCTTTAGAAAAGGCATTCAGCGAAGCGAAAAACGAAGCGAAAAATGCGTTTGGTGATGATACTATTTTTATCGAAAAATTTATCGACCAACCAAAACACATTGAAGTACAGTTATTGGGTGACCAACATGGAAACCTTGTTCACCTTTATGAACGTGATTGCTCGGTACAACGCCGTTTCCAAAAAGTAGTTGAAGTAGCCCCTTCTTTTGGTTTGAAAGAAGAGACCCGTCAGAAATTATACCAATATGCTTTATCTATCGGTAAAGCCGTAAATTATTATAATGCTGGTACCGTAGAATTCTTGGTGGATAAAGACGAAAACATCTTCTTTATCGAAGTAAACCCACGTATTCAGGTAGAGCATACTATTACAGAAGAAGTAACGGGTATTGATATTGTAAGAACGCAAATCTTGATTGCCCAAAACTACAAGCTTTCAGATAGCAATATCTTTATCCTGAAACAAGAAGATATTCCATTGAATGGTTATGCTATTCAATGTCGTATCACTACGGAAGACCCTGCTAATGGTTTCAAACCAGACTTCGGGACAATTATCGCTTACCGTAATGCGGCAGGTTTTGGTATTCGTTTAGATGAAGGGTCGTCGTATCCAGGGGTAAAAATTTCGCCTTACTTCGATTCGATGTTGGTGAAAGTATCTGCCCGTGGTAGAACGTTGAAAGGAGCGTCAGAACGTCTTTCTCGTGCTTTGACTGAATTCCGTATCCGTGGGGTAAAAACCAATATTCCATTCCTTAAGAACGTAATTACGCACCCAGTTTTCCAAAAAGGAAAATGCGTGGTACAGTTTATCGACTCGCATCCTGAATTATTCGACTTTAAGACTTCAAGAGACCGCTCTACGAAAGTATTGCGTTACCTTGGCGACGTGGTAGTAAATGGTAATCCAGATGTAAAGGTTAAAAACGAACGTACTTTCCGTACGCCAGTAGTACCTGCGTTCAATCCTTTCTCTGAACATCCAGCAGGCAACAAGCAATTGTTGGATTCGATGGGTGCTGACAAATTCAGTCAGTACATTAAAGAGCAAAAGCAGATTTTATATACCGATACTACTTTCAGAGACGGTCACCAATCGTTATTAGCGACCCGTGTACGTACGAAAGATATGGTAGCGGTGGCAGAAAGCTATTCTAAGAACTTCCCACAATTATTTTCAATGGAAGTTTGGGGTGGTGCTACTTTTGACGTAGCGATGCGTTTCTTGAACGAATCTCCTTGGAAACGCCTTGAAGAATTCCGCGAAGCCATGCCGAATATGCTTTTGCAAATGCTTTTCCGTGGTTCAAATGCGGTAGGATATTCTGCATATCCAGATAACTTGATTGAGAAATTCGTAGAAAAATCTGCTGCAACGGGTATTGATGTCTTCCGTATTTTCGACTCATTGAACTGGGTAGAGGCCATGAAGGTTTCTATCAAAGCCGTTCGCGAGCGTACTAATGCCATTGCCGAAGCATCTATCTGTTATACTGGGGATGTATTTACGAATCAAAAATATTCATTGCAGTATTACCTTGATATGGCTCGTCAGTTAGAAGACGAAGGAGCGCATATCTTGGCAATCAAAGACATGGCTGGTTTATTAAGACCTTACCAAGCACAGCTATTAGTAACGGAATTAAAGAAAGCCCTTTCGATTCCTGTACACTTACACACACACGATACTGCCTCGATTCAGGCGGCTACTTATTTAAAAGCCATTGAAGCAGGCGTTGATATTGTTGACTGTTCATTAGGGTCGATGTCGGGCTTAACGGCACAGCCCAACTTCAACTCTATCGTGGCAATGATGCAAGGTAACGAACGTGAATGCCCAATCAATTTGCCTTTATTGAACCAATATTCTAACTATTGGGAAGATATTCGTCAGCTATACTATCCGTTTGAATCTGAACTAAAAGCAGGTACTGCGGAGGTTTATGATAATGAGATTCCGGGTGGACAGTACACCAACTTGCGTGGTCAAGCCATTGCGTTGGGTGTGGGTGATAAGTTTGAATTGATGAAGAGCAATTACATTGAAGCCAACAAGTTGTTTGGTGATATTGTAAAGGTAACGCCTTCATCAAAAGTAGTTGGCGACATGGCTATCTTTATGACGGCTAATTCGTTAACTGCTGAAGACGTATATGCTAAAGGTGCAACGCTTTCTTTCCCTGAATCTGTAAAAGATTTCTTCAAAGGAGGTTTGGGTCAACCTTATTTAGGCTTCCCGAAACAATTACAGGAGATTATCTTGAAAGGCGAAACACCTTTGACTTCTCGTCCGAATGATACCATCCCTCCTATCGACTTCGGTAAGGATATGGAAGATTTCAAGGCTAAATTCCCTGAAAGCGAGCAAATAGAATTGGATTATCTTTCATACAAAATGTATCCGAAAGTATATGAAGACTACTATAAAGCACAGCAAATTTATGGGGAAGTATCGTTGATACCAACGCCTGCATTTTTGTATGGTTTAAAACCTGACGAAGAGATTTTGATTAACATCGATGAAGGGAAAACCATCATTGTAAAATACTTGTACCAATCTGAACCAGATGAATCTGGACTTCGTGCTGTTACGTTTGAATTGAACGGACAAGCTCGTAGAATTAAAGTTTTAGATAAAAATATCAAGATTGAACGTCCGCAACACATTAAGGCTACTAGTAAGGGAGACATCGGTGCGCCATTACAAGGACGTTTGAGCAGAATATTGGTAAAACCAGGCGACGAAGTGAAGAAAAATGCTCCGTTGTACGTTATCGAGGCCATGAAGATGGAATCTATCGTTTCGTCTCCATTTGAAGGTATCGTTTCAAAAGTAGTATTGAACGAAGGAACTGTAGTAGAACAAGAGGATTTAGTATTGGCAGTTGAAGAAGCTGTCTTACCAGAGCCTGATAAAGAGGAATTCTTGTTTGTATATGGAACCCTTAGAAAAGACTTCGGCAACGAATTGCACAAGTTAATCACGCGTAATTCTGAATTTATCGGCATGGCTACTTATCAAGGAAAAATGTATAATATCGGCGAATATCCGGGTATTGTACCTTCTGAAGATGAAAGTAGCAAAGTAGTGGGAGAATTATACAAACTATCGAATTCGATAAGATTAATCAGAATCTTGGATGAATACGAAGAGTTTTATCCAGAAAACATTGCTGAAAGTGTATTCGTAAGAAAATCTATTTTAGTAAGTATTGATGGTAAAGATTATGAATCTTATTCATATCTATATAATCGCCCAACGGATGGTTTAGAAGAAATTACTAGCGGTAACTTTTTAGCGTAATATCGTTGATAAAATAAAAACACAAATAGCCTCGGAGCAATCTGAGGCTATTTTTTTAATTAGTTAATTAGCGAGTTAGTGATTGAGTGATTTTATATTTTACCTCTCAGGCAGTCGCTCGTATTTTACGAGTGAAGGCTATTTATAGGCTTCTAGCCTAAATATGTAATGTGAGATTTTGGAAACATATAAAATAATTAAAATTTCTATTAGGGTGTGACTTAAGTCACACCCTAATAGAAATTAACATAATGCGTCTCCTAGCCCAGAGGGCTGATAATAGTCGTCACTCGTAAGATACGAGCGACTGCGTTATTCAAATATTTATCATTTTGATTAAAATTGTTGCAACTTTAAATGCACTGGGCGGTCTAATCAATAATGAGTCATGCAAACAAAAATAATCTAGATGATCACAGCTTGGTATCTGCCGTACTAAACGGTGACCGCCATGCGTTTGGCTTGATTATCCGACAGACGGAAAGACTGGTTTCGCAAATGACTTTTAAGATGATTAACAATCCGGGCGACCGTAAGGATATTGCACAGGATGTTTACTTAAAAGTCTTTAAAAACCTGTCTGACTTCCAATTCAAATCTAAACTATCTACGTGGATTGGTCAGATTACTTATAATACCTGCCTACAGTATATTGAAAAAAAGAAGTTGGTCTTACTAGAAAATTTTGGGCAAGAAGATGATACTCTTGAAAATCAACTAACAAGTGAATCACATAATGATGTCGAAGAAGTATTGTTGGGGAAAGAACTAGCTAACATTTTAAACGCTGAGATTGACCTGCTTCCTCCGCTTTACAAAACATTAATATCCTTGTATCATCAAGAAGAATTGAGTTATATCGAAATTGCGGACATTACATCATTGCCTGAAGGTACTGTAAAAAATTATATCTTCAGGGCTAGGAAAACATTAAAGGAAAGTATTTTATCAAAATATAAAAGGAACGAGTTATGATAACAGCACATCTCAGCGAAAACGAGATTCAGCTTTATGTAGCTGAACCACAAGCTATCAGCAAAGCACAGATAGCGCATATCCAAGGCTGTGCTAGTTGCCGTACTAAAGCTACCAATTACGAACTTTTATTTAAGGGTATCGGCGATGTTCCCCACCCTACTTTTGACTTCGATTTGTCAGCCTTGGTATTAGTACAATTGCATGTAGCGGTACCCAAAAAAGCTTTTCCGTGGGCTACTTTGCTTATCTCCTTCTTATCAGTCGCTATCATAGTGGCGAGTATTTGCCTTTTATGGACAACCGTAGAAGCTGTTATGAAGGTAATGCCAAGCATTATGTTATCCATTGCTGGTACAGGTGTAATCGTGATTTTGGCGTTTCAGTGCATGGAGATGCTGAAAGAACATCAAAAACGAATGCAAGCTTTATTATTTCAAAAAACATTGCAACTTTAATCTGGCTGGTCGGTCTAATGAGGTATAAACAATTAAAAAAAAGACATGAAAAAAATATTAATATCGACCTTATTGATTGCCTCTGCGCTGTCTACCAATGCTCAGAGTGAATTTGACCCACTAACCAACAAGACTACTTTTGAGGAAATGTTTCGTAGTGTGGTCATCTTGTTATTATGCTATCTCGTCACTAGTTTTATTTTGAATATCATCAAACTGTTCTTGGACGAACGTTTGAAAAAAAAGATTGTCGAAACTGGAACATCCGAAGGAGTGATAGCCCAACTATTGCCCGCGAAAGTAGATGACAAGCATAGCACCTTAAAATGGTTTAGTGTACTAACTGCCATTGGGATAGCACTTACTATTATCGGCTTTACGCAGTTAGGCGGCATCTTTGCGGCGGCAATTATCGCCTTTAGTTTGGCTATTGGTTTTTTAGGTTATTTCTTCTTGGGCAAGTATCTGTCTAGGTAGGAGTTGTGAATTGTGAGTGATGAGTTTTGATTAAAATACTGACAATCAATAATACGCAAAGCCCACGGGTTTTCATCCCTAGCGAGGGACTTAAGTCCCTCGCTAGGGATGAATCGGGAACACTATGCTCTCAAACACTCTTCATCTATCATATTAACATTTAAAAAGATGACAAAAAATAATATCATCTTAACGATTACGCTGTTATCGTTAAGCATTAGCTTGCTCTATTTCCTGACTAAAAAAAGCGATGGAAAAACCGAAATATATACAAAAGAAACAAAAACAACTTATTCTTTTGGGGCAAGTTTCAACTCAGCTAAAATGTCAAGAATAACTAGTTATTTAAATAACTACCTTGCTCCAGAGGGTACTTTTGATGTTAGTCAAAAGTATGATAAAGAGATTGTTTTAAAAGACAAAACAACTTTTCAGTTAGAAACTTCTGCAGGTGAAATAACAATAACGGCAGATAAAAGGAATAATTCTGTTCATTCACTTGAGCGAATTAGGAAAATGTGTGTGGATATTAAAGATTTAATTGCTCAGTAATAGTGCGTTTTAAGCGAAAGCTTTTGACAAACTCTTTACTCTTTAGAGAGTATGAGGGTTAAGTCCCTTTCTATTAGCGGGTGACTTAAGTCACCCGCTAATAGAAAAAAGGTTATTTTCTACTCCCACCGAAACGTTACTGATACAGGAATCAGCATGAGGTTAAGCTTTCTCAAGCTCAAGGTAGAAAAAAAATCCTACCTTTTGTTTGCACGGTAGGAAAAATTTCCTACCTTTGTTTTGTCATGAATAAAAAAGAAGAACATAAGCTGGTAGAGCCTACCAAATCTGAACTAGAAATACTGCAAGTACTATGGGAAATTGGTCCTGCTACTGTGCGGGCAGTAAACGACGAACTGGTAAAACAGAAAGACGTAAACTATGCTACTACCCTTAAGTTTATGCAACTGATGGCGGAAAAGGGAATGCTTATCAGAGATGAAAGTCAGATGAAACATATTTATCGCGTAGCCGAGGAGGAACAAAAAACTAAATCGTACCTACTAGAAAAATTTGTGGATTCGATGTATAAAGGTTCGGCAAGTAAACTGGTCTTACAGCTACTTGGTAACAAAAAGAATTCGCAACAAGAGCTACAGGAGATTAAAGATATCATCAAAAAACTAGAGGAATAACATGGAAAATTTCACTGTCGCTTTAGGGAATACGCTGATAAACTCGCTTTGGGAAGGGGTAATAATAGCAATCTTTACAGCCCTTATTATTGTGTTTACACGTAAATACAGTGCTACTGTACGCTATAACTTATTAGTATCCAATATGTTATTATTTGTATCGGTTATTCTTATTACCTTTTGTTATGAATTGGGTAGTAATACCTTTAGCCATACGCTCAAGCAATTGGCAGTGCCTATCAAACAAGGAATCGATACAAGTACTAAACAATCGACGACTGGCAGTGATGTATTCCAAACCATTCAGTTTTACATTGGCTCGCATACCCAAACGATAGTGCTTATTTGGTTTCTGATTGTATTAATGCGTTGCCTTCAACTAGCGAGCGGATTACATGAGCTTTACCATTTACGTCGAAATAACCTTTTTGCTGTTGATGAAGTTTGGGCAAAACGTGTGGCAACGTTAGCCAATTGCTTAGGCATCAGCCAAATGGTTGGCATTGTAGAATCTAGCTTAACCAAAGTGCCAATGGTGATTGGTCATCTAAAGCCTCTTATTCTAGTACCTGTAGGATTGATGGCTACTTTAACACCAGCAGAAATAGAAGCGATACTGGTGCATGAACTGGCACATATTAGACGAAGAGATTACCTTGTGAATTTGTTACAAAACTTACTTGAGATTTTCTTTTTTTTCAATCCTGCAGTACTGTGGTTGTCCTCGGCGATTCGGGCAGAAAGAGAGAATTGTTGCGATGATATTGCCTTGGCACAAACCAGCAGTAAGGTAGACTATATACGTGCCTTAGTATCTTGCCAAGAATATCAATTAGAAGCACCTGCCTATGCGATGGCTTTCCCTGGGAAACGTAGTCAGTTGATGGATCGGGTAAAACGCATGGCATCAGGCAATAATCAATCGCTTAATTTCAGAGAGCAATCTATCCTATTCATCACATTATTAACTACGGGACTATTAACTGCTGCTTTTACCAATGCTAAAGAGATAGCACATTTGGCAGTGGAAACGAAAGTAGCATTCAGTCATGCTGTAACAACTACGACTGAACAAACTACAATATCGGCAAAGCCAATAGTTAAACAAATTAAGCCTAAAGTATATACGACATCGGTAGAACCAAAAGCGCTAAAGGAGCTAAAAGAACTGCCAGAAACTAGCCTTAGTAAACACAAGAAAATGGCATTGGAAGATTCTATCAGACAGAGTAATCTAGCAACTTTGAAACCATTGTCTGTTCATCAGAAAGCACTTGGCCCATTAAATGAGAAACTGCCACCTTATAAGCCTTATAAGGCTGAATATAAGCCATATACCACGCAATATGATAACAAGAAGCCTGATATTGGTGCAGCAATAACGGCTGATTTGATTAAAGATAAATTAATCAATGCAGATGATAAAAATGCCTCTTTTAAACTCAGTGATTCTGAGATGATTATCAACGGTATTCGTCAGCCAGAAGAGGTTTTCAAACGCTATAAAGACAAGTTTGTACCACCACAAACTGAAGGTAAAAAAGGCACTTGGACGCTCTATAGCAATTATGTTACGACTACCACAACTAGCAATGTTTTAATCGTTTGGAATCAAAATAATCATCATAATGTGTGGGTGATTTAAAAAGAGTGAAGTTTTAAGCAAACATGATAAAATCATTTCCTATTAGCGGGTGACTTAAGTTCTATTGATTACCCACATCTTTTAAAAAAGTTGAAATGAAGATGTGATTATTGATAGAATTGCTTTGAATAGGCTTAAATCATCCTCCAAACCTCATCCCCCAGCCCCTTCTCCTTCAGAGAAGGGGAGCAGACTCTGGGTCTTAAAGCTCCCCTCTCTGAAGGAGAGGGGCTGGGGGTGAGATTGTTATACTTTGATTATCAGTTAATTATCAACTTTTGGTTAATCAGTAGGACTTAAGTCAACCGCTAGTAGGAAGGGTTTGCGCTTAATAATGCTATGACGAGTTCTTTTATCTCTTTTACACAAACTAATAATTTTTAATACTAAATCTTATGAAATTAACATTTGTGACTTTTTTAGTCGCCTGCCTTTTTATTGCCTCTATTTCGCTAACAGCACAAACGATAAGCGGGAAAATAAGCGATGCCACTCAAAAACCCCTTGAAGGTGCGAGTGTATATTTAATGCAAGATTCTATCTTGGTAAAAACGGCACTCGCTGATGCAGAGGGACGCTTTTTGTTTGATAAACTAAAGCAGGGCAATTACCGTATTAATATTACCATGATTGGTTTTGCTTCATACAAAAGTGAATTATTAAAGCCCGATGCCGTGGTGACGATTGTGTTGCAACCTGCTAGTAAAGAATTGAATGAAGTAGTGGTTACTACTAAAAAGCAATTTGTAGAACAAAAGATTGACCGTACGGTAATAAACGTTGATGCCCTGATTAGTAATGCTGGCTCAACCGCATTAGATGTGTTGGAGAAATCTCCGGGTGTGACAGTAGAGCAAAACGGGGTAATTAGCCTGAAAGGGAAAGGCGGCGTAAAGATTTTTATTGACGACAAACCTACGTATTTATCAGGGGCTGATTTAGAAAATTACCTGCGCTCACTTTCCTCTGCTACTGTCGATCAGATAGAACTTATGAGCAATCCACCTGCCAAATACGATGCAGCAGGGAATGGTGGCGTAATTAATATCCGCCTAAAACGGAACAAGACTAAAGGTTTTAACGGAGGTATTAACGTTAGTTATATTCAAGGAAAATATAGTAAAACCAACAATGGGCTTAATTTTACGTATCGCAACAACAACATTAATGTATTTGGCAATGTTAGTTTTAATGTTGCCAATGGCTTTAGCGATTTGGATATTAATCGTCATTTCTTTGATGAAGATGGCTCTCCTATTTCCGATTTTCTTCAAAATTCATTTATTCGTCGAATCTCTACAAGTAATAACGTAAAGCTTGGGTTTGACTATTATTTGGGCAAAAAAGACATTTTCGGGATGGTGATTAACGGACTAAGTAACGTAGGCGATGTTAATACCTTAAATAAAAGCCGTTTGTTCAATGTTTCTGGCATACTAGATTCTACCATCGTGGCAGTGAATAAAGAAAATAGAAACTTCAAAAATGGAGGTATCAATTTTAATTATCGCCATCAATACAATGATAAAGGAAGAGAATTAACAGCCGACCTAGACTACCTTCGCTATCAAACTCGTAGTAAGCAGTCCTTTGATAATACAGGTTACTTGCTTGATAACAGCGTAAGCAGTCATGATTTGTTGACGGGTAACTTGCCTTCTAACATCAATATCTGGTCAGCCAAAACAGATTATACACATCCCTTGAGCAATGGCGTAAAGTTAGAAACAGGTTTGAAAGCAAGCTTTACTGAAACAGACAATATTGCCGATTACTTTTATACGGTTGATAAAGTAACAACGCCAGATTATAACAAAACCAACCATTTTATTTACAAAGAACAGATTAATGCAGGTTATCTAAACGCCAGTAAAGACTGGAAACGCTTTGCAGTACAGTTAGGATTACGTTTTGAAAATACAATTTCTAATGGACATCAACTAGGGAATATTCAAAAGCCTGATTCTACGTTTAAACGCAATTATAATGGACTATTTCCGACTTTTTATGTACAGTATAAGCTGGATACATCAGGCACTCAGACAATTGGATTTAATTATGGTCGACGTATAGACCGACCATACTATGAAGACCTTAATCCGTTTTTATCTCCCTTAGATAAGTTTACTTATTATACTGGTAACCCGTTTTTAAGACCGTCTTATACAGATAATTTAGAACTAACCCATACTTGGAAAAACATCACGACTACCTTAAACTATAATAAAACCAAAGACGATGTGAACGAGACCATCGAAATTGTCAATGGTATTTATTACAGTAGACCGGGAAACTTAGGCACTGTTACTGTGAAAGGTATTAGCATAGATGGTAGCTTTGATTTAACCAAATGGCTTAACTTTCACCTTTTTGTGCGTGCCACCAATATCCATACTAATAGTACATTTTATACAGGTGCGCTCAATACACAAGGTACATTCTATTTTATCCGTCCTATTTTCCAATTTAAACTCCAAAAAGGCTGGACAGCCCAGCTAGACGGAGGCTACCAAAGTAAGGTAACCAATGCACAATTTATCGCTTCGTCAAGGGGGAGAGTAAACATGGCAATTACCAAAAAACTTTCGCCATCTGCCACGTTGAGTTTAGTAGGCAACGACTTATTCTATACTTTTAGAAATGCAGGAGAGATTAATAATTTAGCTAATACCAAAGCCAATTACCTGAATTTAAGCGATACCCGAACGGTTGTATTGTCGTTTAATTATCGTTTTGGCAAAGCCATTTCTAATTTGCGTAAGCACAATGCCAATGGTGCTGAAAGCGAGCAGAATAGGGTAAAGAATTGATGGTGGTATCGTATATGACCAATCCCGAAGGGATGAAAGGATTATAGAAAATAATAATGATTTTATAACCTAAACCCTGAAAGGGTGATAGATACGGAGTTTTCTATCACCCTTTCAGGGTTTGCAGCTTGATGATTTCACTAAATGCTATAATTCTATCATCCCTTCGGGATTATTGTTCTGGTTTAAAATAGTTATACATTAGGTAAATTATACCCTTGCTCGGCGTAGCGTTTTTCACTACGTCGGTGTGTCATGCCTTCTTAGCAGGCAACGACGAAAGATAATAGTTTATTTGAGGAGGCAATGTAACATTGCCCGACACTGTGATGTAGTGAAAACACTAAACTAAACGGGGATGTTAAAAATCTCCTTTTTCCCGCCCAAGAAACTCTCCTTTTGAAATTTTATCTATCATTTCTTCAAACTCCTTACTCCTTGACCTATCAATACATAATCCAAATAATCTTTGTTTCTTTACATCTTTACTATTGAAAAAAACATCACCACCTATTTTTTTAGCATATGCATCTATTTTTTCTAAATCTATTTTTTGAATATAACTTATCCAAGCGTTATATAGTAATTTTGTTCTATCTTTCTGGAAAGTAATATCTCCATTGTTTAACAAGCCATTATTAATACAATTACAAAGAAAATAATCCCTCATTAAATCTTTAGCTAGTTTCCTTTTTGTATTAATAAAGGCAATATCTATTTTGTTGTTGGGACTTTGGTGTTGAGAAAAGACTTGCATATTGCTTATCAAAAACAAAAAGATAATTGTTAGTTTCTCCATAATATGTTTTAGTCATTTAAGTTTAAATCTTAGCCCCTCACTCGGCATAGTGTTTTCTATTAGCGGGTGACTTAAGTCACCCGCTAATAGAAAATATCATTTTGTTATCGCTTCCCATCTCCATGTATCCACTGCAAGGCATTTACCATTGCCTGATGACCAATGGTAGCATGATTTTCCAGGGGTAGGTAATCCAGATAAACTTTTACTGTTTTACTTTGAGTGCTTTTAATTTTCTCTGCTAATAAATTGGCATCTACTTCCATTACACGTGGTGGTACTGTTGGTGTAAGTCCCTCTTTGCCTACACCAATATAAACTTCGGTTTTCTGCAAAAAAGTAGATAGCAACAATGCGGACGGCACAGTAAGTAACGAACCATTATCCCACCAAATACTCGGACTAACAATAATATACTTATTAAAAAGCGTTGGCTGTTTTAGCAAAATTTCAGTCGCCAATAGACCTCCTAACGATTGTCCAATAATGGTTTTATTACTATTTGTCTTGTATTTTTTGTGAATGAATGGTTGTAGTTCTTTTTCAATGAATGCTATAAATTTATCGGAGTGCCCAGAGGTAGGATTTTTCTTTTTATCTGCTTCAATGGTAGTAGGAAACGTAAAATCCCTCCTCCTATCAACTGTGGCGATGCCCACTACTATAGATTTAGGAACACGACTTACCCATTCAAAATTATTGAACTGAAATATTCCAGCTACATGAATAAAATCTTCATCAGCCGAGCCATCTAGCAGGTAAGTAACGGGATAGGTAACTGTGTCATTCTTGCTATAACCTTCTGGTAGGTAAATATTTAAAATCCTTTTCTCCCCTAACTCCTTTGAATAAACTTCATCAATCACGCCTAATATAAATGGTTTAGCATTATTAGTTTTATCAGCTTGAGAGAATGCCTGAATGGTAAAGCATATAAAGAGGATGGTAATAATTAATCTCATGATGGATGTTGTGTGTATAATGAAGTTTTGTAGCAATTTAATAAGCTTTACGCCTTTTTCTATGAAGTGATGTTAATAAAAGACTTGCTAAATGTAGAAAAATAGTTTAGATACAAGCAATGCTTCACCAAGGACTGAGAAAAACTAGCCCAGAGGGTTGATAATAATCGTCACTCGTTTGAAACGAGCGACTGCGGTAATAAAAACCATAAAACCCTTCACTACTAAGTTACGCAATATCTATCTTTGCCCTTATTTCATCAAAAAACTAATAACAACATGACCATTGAATTAAGGAGTGATACTTTTACGAAACCTACACCTGACATGTTGGAGGCTATGTTTACTGCCCAAGTCGGCGATGATGTTTTTGAAGACGACCCAACGGTTATTGCCCTTGAACAAAAAGCAGCCAATATGTTTGGTTATGAGGCAGCCTTGTTTTGTACTTCTGGTACCATGACTAACCAAATAGCCATTAACGTTCATGTAAAACAGGGTGACGAGGTAATTTGTGATGCCCTTTCGCATATTTACTTATATGAAGGCGGAGGCATTGCGGCCAACTCCTTAGCGTCTGTCAATTTGCTTGAGGGCGACAGAGGGCGGTTGAGGGCTTGGCAAATCAAGGAAGTAATTCAGCCTGATAATATCCATCATCCTATCTCGGCATTGGTTTCTTTGGAAAATACTGTCAACAAAGGCGGAGGGGCGTATTATCAATTGGCTGATATTCAAGAGATAAAACAACTTTGTATCGCCAATAACATTCCTTTACATCTAGACGGTGCAAGAATATTTAATGCTTTGGTAGAGACACAGGAAAGTCCCCTAGAATATGGCAAAGTATTCGATTCTATGTCGGTTTGCCTATCTAAAGGACTAGGAACACCTATTGGCTCAGTACTTTTGGGAACGAAAGACTTTATCAAAAAAGCAAAAAGAGTACGCAAACGCTTAGGTGGTGGCTGGCGACAAGCTGGTTATCTGGCAGCTGCGGGTATTTATGCTCTTGACCATAATATTAATCGATTAAAAGAAGACCACGCTCGTGCCAGCATAATTGGAGAAACGATGGAAAAGTTACCTGAGGTAGAAAACGTTTTACCTGTGGATACCAATATTGTAATTCTGAATTTGAATCATAAAATTTTAGCAGCTGACTATGTTCAACAGCTCAATGATAAAGGTATTCGTGCTACCACCTTTGGCAAACACCAAGTAAGGTTTGTAACTCATTTAGATTTTACGGACGACCATCTGACGGAGTTTCAGAAGAGAATTTTACAGTAAAATCAAGAGGCTTTTGTTTTCAAATAGCCTCTTTTTTTGTACATTTATGACGACTCAAAACTAGATATCTATGCAAAGCAATGCTTTAACTCCCGACGAATACGTTGAACAGTTACCCGAAGATAGAAAACTCGCTATCAACGCTTTACGAAAAGCAATCCTTCAAAATTTACCAGAGGGTTTTACCGAAGTAATGAGCTACGGCATGATTGGCTATGTGGTGCCACATTCACTTTATCCAGATGGCTATCATTGTGACCCATCGTTGCCTTTGCCTTTTTTGAACATTGCTTCACAAAAAAACTTTGTGGCGGTATATCACATGATGGTCTATTCAGACCCTTCGTTGCATGAATGGTTTGTAGCTGAATATCCTAAATATACTAAAACAAAACTTGATATGGGCAAAAGCTGTATACGCTTCAAAAAGGTAGACCAAATCCCGTATCAATTAATAGGAGAACTGGCGAATAAGGTGACTGTGGATGAATGGGTTAGTAGGTATGAAGAAAAATTTAAGCGATGAATAAAGGAAATGGCTCTTTCTGAAAAATCCATCCTAAACTGGTACTAGATTGTGCTACTTGCTCGAAGTATAGTAGCATTGCTCTTCGAGGTGTTTTAAAGGACAAGTCGAGGAGCAATAAGCGTGACGCTCATTATTATTATAGGTCGTAGGAAATCCTAAGACCAGATGTTCAAACCTTTGCTGCCTTCTCAGCCTTGGCTATATCTCTTAAACTTTTCAAATACAACAATTCTACTTTTGTTCTTGCCCAAGGCGTTTTTCTTAGAAACGACAGACTTGATTTTACATTAGGGTCATAATTAAAACAACGAATATTGATTAATTCTCCTAACTTCTCCCAGCCATAATAAGCCACCAAATGGTTCACTATATTTTCTAAGGTTAGGCCATGTAATGGATTATTTTTTTGCTTGGTTTCCATATTTTTACTTTTGCTATAAGCTATAAGCTATAAGCTATAAGCTATAAGCTATAAGCATTTTTTTTAGTTAACTATTGAAAGGCTTATAGCCTATCGCCAGTACAAAATTAATCATTAAACTATCTATAAACCTATTAGGCAAAGGTAAAAAGAATCATATATTGACTCGTTATTTCTACAGACGGTATTACCATTATTTGAATCTTATAGCATTTTATTTGAATACATTAATGATAATAATGATATAAATACGACATTTGCCTTGATTACTTATATCCTATCACCCTACAAGTAATCACGGAAAATTAGCTTACACGTTTTGAAATAAATAGTCGTGAAAAAATCAGAATCGCAACAGGAGTTTTTTGGGAATAAGTTACCAAACGTAGGCAGTCAGTTTAATATCTATGAATGCGATGCTTTCAGGGCTAAACCTGTGCCTTATAATCGCAGGGATTTTTATAAAATAACACTGCAATTTGGTACTAGTCGCCTTGAATATGCTGATAAAGGAATCTTGATTGATAAGCCCGCCTTGTTGTTTACCAATCCATTGATTCCTTATTCGTGGGAGCCTATTTCCGAAGACCAAAAGGGTTATTTTGTGCTTTTTACAGAGGAATTTCTGAAAGTTACCAATGCTGATTTTGCTTTGGAACATTCACCATTGTTTAAATTAGGAGCCGATCCTGTGTATTATGTAGACCCTGAGCAAATAATTTATATATTACAGATATTCCAAAATATGTATAGGGAATATCATTCAGACTATATTTATAAATTTGATTTACTTCGCAACCATTTGAATGTATTAATGCACGAGGCTGTAAAGATGCAACCTCTGAACAATTATATTGAGCCTCAAAATGCTTCAACACGCATTGCTTCTCTTTTCCTTGAGCTACTAGACAGACAGTTTCCTGTTGATCTTCAGCGACCTTTTAGCTTAAGAACCCCTAACCAGTATGCCGAACAACTTTCTATTCATGTGAACCACCTCAACCGAGCAGTAAAGGAGACTACTGGAAAAACAACAACTGTACATCTTAATGAACGTATCATCACAGAAGCGAAGGCATTACTAACTAATACGGATTGGAATGTAGCCGAGATATCATACAGCCTTGGTTATGAATATCCTACCTATTTCAACAACTTCTTTAAAAAACATGCTGGAAAAAATCCTTCATTTTTCAGAGGAGAACCTGTCTAACAAATGTTATGATAGTTTGTCTACTTTAATATTCTATTGTTTAGGCACTCAATCATATTATTTTAAATTGTTTGAATCTATTAATCATCTGTTTGAATACCTTTAACACTCACTTCTTCTGTCTCCATAAATTTGTATCATCTTTTATTTATCCCTGTAATATTCCCTATTGATATAAAAAGGGATTTAGGAAGATTAAAAATACAAATTATTAATAATGGAAGCTATCAAAAAAGTATTGCTTATCAATACACATTTAACCTATCCTAATTGGACAGAAGGAACATTAAACAAGGCATTTTATCAAATTGCTAAAGACTTTTTTACTGCTCAAGCTTACGAGGTTTTGGAAACAGTTATTGAAGAGGGTTATTTGCCCGACGAAGAAGAGAAAAAGCATTTGGAAGCAGACATCGTGATTTTACAAATGCCTGTTAATTGGTTTGGCGCACCGTGGATTTATAAAAAATATGTTGACGAAGTATTCAACTGTGGGCTATTTAGTAAATCATTTCTAACAGGTGACGGAAGGGTAAATAACGACCCAACCAAACAATATGGAACAGGCGGGCTTTTAGCAGGAAAGAAGTTTATGATTTGTGCTACTTGGAATGCTCCGTCTGAAGCATTTAATCATCCTGAACAGCGTCTTATGCAAGGTAAAAGCACAGCAGATATATTTCTTCATATTACAAGTAACTATCGTTTCTGTGGATATGAAATTATGGATGATTACAATTGTTTTGACATATTCAGACGTAGCGATATTGCCAAAGACCTTGAAGGCTATCCAGCACATTTAAAGAAAGTTTTCAATTTGTAAACTCTTTTTTGCATCCTCCGCAAAAATTTTTACCCGCTGATTTACACTGATTTAATACGCTGATTTTGGAGATTTTTTAATTGCTATGCTTGGCGTAATTATAATACTACGCCAAGCTCAAATCTAGCGTCTTTTGTCTTGCGTCCTACAGTCCTAAAGTCTCAAAATCCTAAAGTCCTCTAATCATTAAATCTTTTCACAGCTTTGTTTTTATCAATTGTCACTTCCAATGAGCTAACAGCCGATGTACCAAACCAACCTGCTGCTTGTTTTTTAGGAGTCGTGCTGATATTGATTACATTACAAGGGATTCTGGCAGCAGGTGTCGAAAACAAACCAGTGTTGTTCAATTCTGTACGAAACTGCGTCCAGAAATCAAAATGCGGTTCTGTAATCGAATTAAGTTCTACTTTTAATTTATCGTTTTCTAAATACAATTCTGGCGAAATAGCCCTACGCAGTGGCAAAATAAACATCAAGCCATCGCCTACGCTACTTTTGTTTAAAAGGGCATCATAGGCAATTACGATATTATCCGCTCCGCTAAACATTTTTCCATTTTTATATACCTTCACACGGTAGCAGTCGCCTACTCCTACAAAATCTTTGGCATAAAAATTAGCATCGTAGCCCTCTTTGGGTTTATTATCGCCCGTCTGGTTTACTCTTCCACTACTTTCATATTTATACACGATAGAATCTATTTTAGGCACTCTTTTCAATTCCGATACCGCTTGGTAGCTCTCGCCGTCGGCATCTATTCTTAAAGTATAGGTCTTGCCAATAGCTCCCATTGCTTCTGTAGCAGTGCTAGGCGTCCAGATGTATTTGCCTTCATTTTTTGTGTCCTTAAATTCATACACTTTACCTGTATTGTCGGTTACTTTTACGGTGGCATTAGTAACAGCCTTGGGCGTGGTAGTACTTAATAATGCCTGCGATTCTGTCAGTTTAATAAATTGTTCGCCCGCTACGTTGGTAATAGTACCTTCTACGACTAAATACTTTTCGGTTTCGGGGACATTTAATTGAATCACGTCTTCGCAACTCATTAAAGAAACACTCAGGAATAGGGAATATATATATTTGATAATCGATTTCATAATTGATAATGTTAAAATTCACTATTAGAATTTAAAGTTGTACGTTACTGATGGAATAAACGAGCCTATGATGGATAAACGAACGGCTTCGTTCTGTACTGTTCCCACTTGGGTAGTTCCGCCATCATCTTTTGGTCGGGTGTAAATTGAAAATGGATTTCTACGATTGTATAAGTTATAAACTGAAAATACCCATTCCGATTCGCCTTTCCCAAACAATGCTTTTTTGTTCTTTTTGGTAGCTGAAATATCCAAACGGTGATATGATGGCACTCTTACGTTTCCTCTTACACCATTGGTTGTAATCCCAAACGTTAAGTCTTCATACACGCCCTGCCCTTTTCCTAACGAATACGGCACGCCAGAAATAAATGAGAAGTTTGAACCAAAACTCCAAGTTTTGTTGAGTTCATATTGCGCTACCACGTTCAACGTATGTGTACGGTCGTAACGGTTAGGATACCAGTTATTGTCGTTCAATCCTTGTACCAAACGTTCTGTGCGCGCTAACGTATAGCTTACCCAGCCTGTCAGCTTGCCTTTGTTTTTCTTACCGTAAAACTCTACCCCGTAGGCACGACCTTTACCAAACATCAAATCTTTCTCAAACTCAGGGTTCAAGAATAAATCTGCGCGGTCGGCATAGTCTATTTGGTTTTGTAGGTCTTTATAATATACTTCTACTGATGTTTCGTATTCGTTATTACCAAGGTTTTTAAAGAAACCTAAGGCAACTTGGTCTATCAACTGAGGTTTGATATTGTTGGTACTAGATGTCCAAACGTCCAACGGCGTAGAAGCCGCCGTATTAGAAAGCAAATGAATATACTGAGCCATGCGGTTGTAACTAGCCTTGATAGAACTGCTTTCGCTGGTTTCTAATTTCATGCTTAACCTTGGTTCAAAGTTTTGATAGCTTTGCAATACTTTGTTTTTATCGTTGACTTTGGTCGTAAGGTTATAGCCCGAAGGAAATTCGTCCGAAACGCCTACATATACTCTTTCATAATATACATCTTCTTTGCTAGTATAGTCGTATCTAGAAAAACGAAGACCATATTGTAATGACAACTTCGACGAAATTTTCATTTCATTCCCTACATAAGCCGCATATTCTACTGCATTTTTAGGTGCCGACCCAAACGTACGTTTGTCACCATTTGAGCTAGCCGTAGCCGACCCTGGTGTAAAGTCATAGTTTAATACCTGTCCACCAAAAGTAAGGGTATTGTCTGGCGTGATGTAATAGGTAAAGTCTGGTTTAAAGCTTAGGTTTTTGATATTCGATGTCCATCTGAAGGCATTATTTGGGCGTTTGTTGGCTAAGTCAGAATCCAACAGATAATCGTAATCACTAAAGAACGCTGTAGAGTTCAAGAATAATTTAGAACTAAACACATGGTTCCAACGAGCAGAAAGCGTACTGTTTCCCCAATTGAAACCAAATTGGTTACCAAATACATCTCTCCCAAAATATCCTGACAAGAAAACAGTATTGTTTTGGTTGATATTATAGTTTACTTTAGCCGTTAAATCATAAAAGTTGAATTTTGAATCAGCACTACTACCTGTTAAAAACGGTTTTGCCAGTACATCAATGTATGAACGTCGTGCCGCTACAATGAATGAGGCTTTGTCTTTTACGATAGGTGCTTCGATAGAAAGACGGCTAAAGATTGCCCCAATTCCTCCATTGATTTCTAAGTGTTTGGCATTTCCCTCTTTCATTCTTACATCCAAGATAGATGCTCCACGTCCGCCATATTGGGCAGGAATACCGCCTTTTATGAGTTTAACATCTTTTACAGCATCTGGATTGAAGATAGAGAAGAACCCAAAAAGGTGAGATGAGTTGTATACGGGTGCATCGTCCAATAAGATAAGGTTTTGGTCAACCCCACCTCCGCGGACATTAAAACCACTGGCTCCTTCACCTACTGTAGAAACCCCCGGTAATAGTTGAATAGCACGTACCAAATCGACCTCGCCTAATAAAGCAGGAATCTTTTTGATGGTTTTCATTTCTATTTTATTGACCGACATTTCTATGGCTTGTACGTTGTCGTCTTCGCGTTTAGCATTTACTACTACTTCTGCTAGCTCCTGTCCGTCTTCTTGTACTTCTACATTCAAGGTAATATTTTTGTCAACAAGTTTAATGTCTTTGATTGATTTACGATAGCCCAGTGAGCTAATAACAATTGAATAATCGCCTTTAGGGAGGGTCAAAGAATAAAAACCATAGGTGTTTGTGGTAGTACCAGTCATTAATTCCTTCACAAAGATGGAAGCACCTATCAGGCCTTCGCCATTTTTGCTATCTTTTATATAGCCACTCACCGTCAATTTATCAGATTGAGCAAAAAGTTGTATCGGTAAAATCAATAATACAAGTAAGGATTTTCGAATAAGGTTTATCATAAATTGAAATTAGAAATGTTTAAATTTAAAAATGGGCTTTTGTTTCTCTTTTAAAAACTCAGGAATTTGATTTTAGTTATTTGTTTTTTTGAAATTCATGTCTTCAAATCTACTCACTTGTGCTTTTTCCATGCTTAGCACTACACACAATTAGCTGATTATCTTTACTTTATCATCAACAACTAAGCCATCTCATCAGTAATTCAGTCTTTGAAATGAATATATTTTATTTATTATTTCTCTTGCAAAAATGGGTATAAAACCATCAAAAAAGCGCTTTTTAAATAGTTTTTATAATAGCATCATCATTAGTACTCATTTGAATAATGCAAAATTACCCTTGTTTATTATGAATGAAATATAAGTATGTGATGAATGGCAAGTTCAGTAATCTGACAGTCGGAAACTATTATACCCCTACACATAATGATAAATTAACAGAAACTATCAATTAATTTAACACATCGGAAACATATTGCCGAATAATAATTTTTATTTTAAATATTAATTGTATATTTGCAAAAATATCAGTAAAATAATTCTGAAATATGAATCTTGAACAATTAGGCAGTGTTATCCGTGAAAGAAGAAATACTCTTTCTCTTAGCCAAGAAAATTTAAGCGAGCAAAGTGACGTAGCGATTAAGACGATTCACTCTATCGAACTGGGGAAGGCTAACCCTTCAATAAAGACACTTAACAAAATCTTAGATAATCTAGGATTGGAAGTAATTGTAGTGAGCAAAAAGGAATAAATCGTCCTTAATTGATGATTGAAGCTTTAGAGTACGTTTAAATTTTATAAAGATTTATAATTCAATATTTTAGACAAAACTGGCGTAAGCATCTTTTGAAATTCCGCTGTTTGAGCGAAGCGAGTTTCGGAATTTCTTGATTTTCTTTTGTTACTTTTCTTGTATCAAGACAAGAAAAGTAAGGTCTTAGAAAAGGAAGTATTTCTCTTTGAGAAATAGAAATAATTTAAACATCCGCTCATAATACAACAAGCCTTCTAATTTAATAACATATAAAATCTTTCTAATTCTCAAATTGATTTAACATGGAACAAGCCATTAGTTACGAACGTATTCCGACCATTATTTACGCTGATTCAGATGCAGCGTCTCGGGCAATCGCTCATGAAATCGCTGGCATCATTCGTCAAAAAAGTATTGAAGGTAAACCCGCCGTATTAGGTTTGGCAACGGGTTCATCACCTAAAAAAGTTTACGCCGAGCTTATCAGAATGCACCGCGAAGAGGGTTTAAGTTTCCAAAACGTAGTTACTTATAACCTCGACGAATATTATCCGATGCAACCAGACGCCGTACAAAGTTATGTGCGTTTTATGCGTGAACAACTTTTTGACCATGTCGATATTCCATCGGGCAACTGGCATTTACCAGACGGTACGTTACCACTTGAAAAATTAGCAGAGTTTTGTAAAGATTACGAAGCACAAATTGAGCGTTATGGAGGTTTAGATTTTCAATTACTTGGTATTGGTAGAAACGGTCACATTGGTTTCAACGAACCAGGTTCTTTGATTAACTCAAGAACACGTTTGATGACCCTCGACTTAACGACTCAAATAGATGCCGCAGGCGACTTTGGTGGTTTGGCGAAGGTATCTAAAAAAGCCATTACGATGGGTGTCCAAAAAATCATGGAAGCCAAACGTGTGGTATTACTAGCATGGGGTGAGCACAAGGCTATCAACGTAGCGCGTGCCGTTGAAGGTTCGGTAAGTTCTGATGTGCCTGCTTCTTATTTGCAATTACACGAAAATGCTTCTTTTGTTATTGATACTTCGGCAGCATCACAATTAACCAGACTTAGTACTCCTTGGATGGTTGATGCGGTGAATTGGGACAGACCAATGATTAAAAAGGCTGTTATCCATTTGGCATTAACGGTGAACAAACCTGTATTGAAATTGACCAATTCGGATTATAACGAAAACGGTCTTTCAGATTTGTTGGCATTGTATGGCCAAGCGTATGATATAAACATTGAGGTATTCAACTATTTACAACACAGTATCACAGGATGGCCGGGCGGAAAACCTAATGCGGATGATTCTAACCGTCCTGAACGTGCATACCCTGCTCGTAAAAAAGTGATTATATTTAGCCCACACCCAGACGACGATATTATTTCGATGGGTGGTACTTTCCAACGTTTACACGACCAAGGTCATGATGTACACGTGGCTTACCAAACTTCTGGAAACATTGCCGTTGCTGATGATGAAGCATTGCGTTTTGCTGAATTTGTGGTTGACTTCAACGAAAGATTTGAGGCTAACAATGCTAAAGCAAACCGTATTTATCGTGAAGCGGCTAAGTTTTTGAAAGCTAAAAAGGATTCTGAAATCGATACGCCAGAGGTGCGTTATATCAAAGGGCTGATTCGTAGAGGGGAAGCCAAAAATACTTGTCGTTACGTAGGTATCAAAAAAGAAAACATCCATTTCTTGGATATGCCTTTTTATGAAACAGGAACGGTACAGAAAAACCCAATCGGGCAAGCTGACGTAGATATCGTATTGAATTTGATTGAAGAGATTCAACCACACCAGATTTATGCAGCAGGCGATTTAGCCGATCCGCATGGAACGCACAAGGTTTGTTTAGATGCTATTATTGAAGCGGCACAAAAACTAAAACACCGCGAGTACATGAATAATTGCTGGATTTGGTTGTATAAGGGTGCATGGCAAGAATGGGATATCGACCAAATAGAAATGGCCGTACCGATGTCGCCAGACCAAGTGTTGAAGAAACGTTATGGCATTTTCAAACACCAATCACAAAAAGATGGTGTACCTTTCCAAGGTTCAGACGACCGCGAGTTCTGGCAACGTGCAGAAGACAGAAACAGTAATACTGCCAAGCTATACAACAAATTAGGCTTAGCCGAATACGAAGCAATGGAAGCTTTTGTAAGATGGAAGTTCTAACGATTTTATTACACTAATCAACAGTAAAAGGTTGGCAAATTAATTTTTGTCAGCCTTTTTTTTTAGGCTGGAAGCCTTGTAATAGTCGTCATTCGTAAAATAAGAGCGACTGCGATTTGGATAGACTTTAGACTTGAAGACATTAGACTTGAGGACTATTTAAAAAATCTCCATAATCAGCGGATTAAATCAGCGAAAATCTGCGGGTAAACATTAAGGGCTTTGGACAGTCTAAAACCATGATCTTTAGCACATACTTTTTATCTAAATAATTACTCATGGCATGACTTCCTTAGTTTTATCATAGTTTTGCCAACCAATTGGAATTCATGCGATGAGTGATGCCAGAGGACGAATTAATCGAACAAAGGACGTAATTATGAAAATTTAGCACTAAATTCAAATGACTAGTTTTAAAACCAAGATTTGCCATGCCTAAAGAAACGAGTAGCAATATATTTTATAATATCTTTCAGTTCTTGACAAACAAAAAGACGAAATACTTCGATAAACCTAAAGCTAAAATCCCTGAACGCTTTCCAGAAAATTCTCAAGGAGACTTCTACGTCGAGAATGGAGTTTGTATTACTTGTGGAGCACCAGAATATGAAGCACCTGACTTAATAGAGCATTCTAAACTTGAATGTGGACATTGCTATTTCAAAAAACAACCACAAACTGAAGATGAAATTCAACGTGCTATCAATGCAATAGCCGTTTCTTGTATTTCAGGACTTAGGTATGGTGGAACTGACGAAAAAATATTGAAACAACTTTATGAAATGGGTGAAGGTGCCCAATGTGACCATAAACCCATAGGTAATTTATAAAACTATTATTTGAAATAAAGTGGAATTTCTGAACTATGGCTCTATTAAGATAATGTTGTCCAAACATTTTATCTTCAAACCCTAAATCTCCCCACCATGAAACAAACTACTATAATTCAAACAATTGAGCTTTTTCCTAAGATTGATGAAAAACTGTTTGAAGTACTCTCGTCATTATCACCCCAAGACTGGGAAAAACAAAGTATAGCACCACTCTGGCGGGTGAAAGATATTGCAGTACATTTATTAGATGGCAATATCCGCACCTTATCAATGCTTCGTGATAAGTATTTCGGAGTAGTACCCGAAAGCATTAATTCTTATCAAGATTTGCTAGATTACCTCAATAAGCTAAATCGTGACTGGGTAACGGCGATGAAAAGGGTAAGTCCTGCTATCATCATAGAATTGTTGACCTCTACAGGCAAAGAATATAACGATTATCTGGCAACACTAGACCCACAAGCAACTGCCACCTTTTCGGTAGCTTGGGCTGGCGAAGAAGAATCATCTAACTGGTTTCATATTGCTCGGGAATATACTGAAAAGTGGCATCACCAACAACAAATTAGGTTTGCGGTTGGACAAACGGCTGAACTTTATCGCAAGGAATTTTATTTCCCTTATTTAGAAACCTCTATGCGAGCTTTGCCGCATCATTATAAAAATGTGAAAAGTCAGGAAGGCGATGTCATCCATTTTCATATCACTGGCGAAGGTGGGGGCGACTGGTTTTTGGAGTATGATGGCAGTGTGTGGGGTTTAATAGATAACGCTAGTAAAGCGCCCGTTACCGAAGTAACGATTGAGGGAGAAATAGCATGGAGGATTTTTACAAAGGGAATCATCAAACAGACGGCCGCAAAACATATCAGTATAAAAGGCAACCAATTATTAGGCGAAAAAATTATTGATATGCTGGCAGTAATGGCTTAATATGATAAATTTTGAGACAATAGATTACCTGAAAAATGGTAACCCAAAACAACAAAGGGCTTTTAGAATACTTACTCAAAATAAGGTAATTGAGCACCTAGTGCCCTTTAAGCCTATTTTAGTAGGTACGATACCTATTGAGATTGATATTGAAAGTAGCGATTTAGATATTATTTGCCAATGGACTAACAAGCAAGCTTTCACAGATTTTCTGATAGCACATTTCGGGGATTTTGTGGGTTTCAAGCAATGGTCACGGGAAGTGCATCAGCATGATGCTGTAGTCGCTAGCTTTATGATAGAGGATTTTGAGATTGAAATCTTCGGACAAAACTTAGCGACAAAAGACCAATTCGCTTATCGACACATGATGATTGAATATCAATTACTGCTAAAATATGGCGAAGCGTTTAGGGCTGAAATCATTGCATTAAAAAAAGCAGGCTTGAAAACGGAGCCTGCTCTTGCAAAATTATTGGGTTTAGAAGGCGACCCCTACCTTGAATTATTAAAGGTGGAGGCATAAAAAAATAGTCTGAAATACCTTCCTCAGAAGATAATCAGACTATTGACATCTATCTAAATCTTATGGATTTTGATAGACCGAAATACCACTGGCGGGTGGAGTAGCAATTAGGGCATTGGTAAAAGTCTTCTTGTTAAAAACACCCGAATTAGTTAAAAAATATTTTATTACTTCCGACGTAACATAAGGAGCCGCAAAGGATGACCCACTTTGGGCTGGGCTATTAGGAATATCATGCATACAATTGGCATCTGCCCTTACTGTAAAGTCGATATATTTTCCCGATTTCGATTGATTTTGACAAATAGTACCACTTTTACTGGTTACTGTAATGACGTTTGAGCCTAATTCATTATCCTGCGTATAACAAGCTGGCCAATATTTTTCATCATCAATATCTAGGTTATCATTTCCAGCAGAGGCTATTAAAACCATCTCTTTCTTTTTCAAATCATTCAGTACTTTTGTAAAAATTCCATCTGGCTCTTTGATATAAGTACCCCAACTAGCATTTACCACTTTGATGTTATTTTTATAAGCATATATCAAGGCACAAACATTATGGTATAAATCGCCAGCATAGTTTTCGTCAAATGTTTTTAACCCTACCAATTGTATTTTATCGTTTTTACCTGCATTTTGAATAATGATTCTTGATATTTTAGTACCATGTATTTCAGGATTGGTATCTTTAATATCAGTGGTATTGTTCAAAAAATTATAGTCTAGCCCTGTACTAAAATACCCACTATTCAAAGCCTCGGCATTGAAACCCGTATCTATGATGCCTACTAATATTTTACCATCAGTACTGCTCGGTGTGCCATCATTAGCACCTTTCGCTATTATTTTTGTAACATCTGTAGGGTCAAGCGGAATACTTCCTAAATCTTCAATAGGGATAATAGTATGTGGAGGTCCACTGCCGATTCCTCCGCCATCTGGATTAGGGTTTGTTCTAATCAGGTGCAAATCTTTACCTGTTAACAAGATAAAATTGTTGTCACATTTACAGTTATTAACAGTATCAATGGATACTTTAATTAAATCTGACACATCAAAAAGCTGGGTTACTCGGTCAGTTATTGCTGGGGATTCATCGTTAGCAACATCATTTCTATTAACATTACTAGAATCCACAGCTAGACGTTTGTTACCTAATAAAATTTCCCATTTCCAATACGCCTCCAATTCTGCTTGAAAAGCATCAATGATTTCTTGTTTTCTGGCATCTGTAGTATCAGCTTCGCCAAAATATACTACTTGTTTGTCTTTCAACACATAACCCGCTCCATCTACATAAGAGTACGGAAAAACCTCAGGCTTTTCCTGAATAAGCGAATCTATTTTCGTTTTGATAGGCGCTACTATTTCTTTTCTTGAATTGCTAGGTTTTAGCCCCATAAAGAAAAGAAACAACCCTATTAAAAGAGCAATGGAAACTAGAAAAATTAGAAGTGGTCTCATAGTAATCAGCTTTGGTTATGAATTAAGGTTTGGTTTATAATTGTTTCAGTATTTCTATGGCTTTTTCTTTTCCTTCCAAATCGTTGTTCACTACTTCGTTCAGTAATCCTTCAACAACTTTTTTATTAAAAGGCGCTACTTTCATCAAGGCCAAGGCTTCATAAAATTTGCCCGGATTAGCAAACAAGTTGGTCTGGGTGCCTAATTCATGAAAGTATTCGGCGGCTTTTGCATAATGTTCTAATTTCAATTCGGTAATTCCTGCTACCCTTAGTATTTCAGGGGCATCTGGTTTACGGATTAACAAGTCATCAAAAATTAACTTGGCATCTGAATAGTCCTTTTTATTAAAAAACCTTACTCCCATTTGCAGGCTATCGGCATTGCCATCCATTTTAACTGGTAGGCTCTCGAAATGCTCTTGGATGTATCCATCGGCAATCTCTGCTGGATTACCCGTATTCTTTTGAACAAACACCCACGTAATCAAGGCAATAAAGATGGAGGCCGCAATGCCCATTGTCCAAGGATTGAAACGTACCTTTTTGGTCGTCGACAAATCTTTCCTTAGTTCTTCAAAGGCTAGCTTGCGTTTTTCTTTGGCATTTTCGCGGGCAGCAATTTTGGTATTTAAGTAAAAAGCTACTTCGTCAGCCAGTTCTTTATCGGTTGCCAGTTGTGTTTCAAACAATTGGCGTTCCTCTTTGCTTAACGTATGGTTAAAATATGATTCTATTCTTTCTAACATTTTCGTTCAATTTTTACAAATGATTAATAGCATTTAGCTTTAGTAGTGTCAAGGATTATATTATATACACTTTAGCCTTATCTATACAAGGCTCTTAGTTTTTCCAGACACCTCAGTCGACTAGTTTTTACTACGCCTGCCGATTGATAACCCATTTCGGTAGCTATTTTTTCATCCGACAGTCCTTCGCTCCAAGACATCATCATTTCCTGACACTTTTCACCTATTTGTTTAATCTTGGTTTTTAGCACATTTACTTCATTTTCAGAAATCATTTCTTGTAAAATATTGCTAGTTTCATCTGGCACTCCTATCAACAAATCATCAATTGATGCTGTTTTATAGACGCTCATCTTGTTAGTCGAAGCTTTTCTAAGGAAGTCAACACATTTGTTTGAAAAAATCTGAAAAAGGTACGTTTTTAAGGAAGATTTACCCTCAAAACGCTTTTTCTGGATATGCTCAATAACTATTAGGATAGCATCAGCATACAAACTTGCTGCTTCATCTTCAGTGAGTTGGTGCTTGAAGGTAGCATCTTTGATTAAATAAGCGAACTGCTCATACAACTTATTTTCAGTAGCTCTTTTCAGGACTGAATCACCCAAAATTCCTGACAAAATTTTATCATCAGGCACTATACCACGAGCAAAAATATTCATTTTAATAATGGTTGTTTAAGCAATTTTTTAATTGAGTTTGTAGGAAGAAATTTAAAGGTAAATGAGATTGGTGTGTTTTGAAGAAATCTTTTTTGGTATCAAAAAAGCAAAGTAACGTAAAGAATAGTTGTTCAGCATACAAAAATAAAAAAAGTTTTCAATTGACTATACACACAATAGAATAGTCAACTGAAAACCAATCATTTGAAGATAATATATTTATAGGAAAAAACGCCCCGTAGTGGTCGCTAGGAAATCACTAAAATGAATGTCTTCTTGTTTGATAAATCCTTGTTGGGGTAATGTTTTATCGGCTACCATTTCAATCACACTCACGATTGAGGCTGCCGTTGTCCATGAAATAGCGCGCCACGGCTTGCCATCAATTAATATAGGCGAATAGGCTTTGTAAAATTCTTCCCGTTCGATGACGCCGTTTTTCCAACCTTCCACTACAGCATATACGTACACTACATCTTCTTGTACGGGCGGTTTGGCTTCTGTCAGAATTTCTTCCAACAATTCTCTGCGATTTTTCAGGATTAATTCATACAACAAAAACTTCATCAATTTACCATGACCGGGGTAGCGAATGGTTTTGTAATTGAGCGTGTCAACTTTTCCTTCAAAGGTTTCACACATTGTGCCTAGTCCACCAGAAGTACTAAAGGCTTCAAATTCATTCCCTTCTATATTAATGGTTTCGTGACCGTCTAGTGCTGAGACTAATTTTAGTTTTCCATTATGGATTACCTCACAATCATTAATATATTCGTTGATTACCCCCGCTGGCGACCACGTAAAAGAGTATCCTAGCAGTCCGTTAGGGTATTTTGGCAATGCTCCTACCCTTAATTCAATATCACGCAGTTTGGTAAAACGCTTGGCTAAATCTGCCCCAACGATACCTATCAACCCCGGTGCTAACCCACACTGGGGTGCTAAAACAGCATTACTCCCTTCGGTTGCCATGATACGAATGGCACTGGTAGTGGGGACATCTTCGGTTAAGTCAAAATAATGTTTGCCATTTTTATGGGCAGTTTGGGCTATGGTCAAATTCAGATTATAAGGCATACACGACACTACCGCATCATAATTAGGAATGATATTTTCCAGAAAAGCGACGTCTGTCACATCTCCTTTTATTACTTCAAAAGGAACCTTTGTAGAGGGTTGTTGCTTATCTAAACCTTTTACTTCAAAACGTTTAGACAATAGGATTCCTACCAATGAGCCTACCTTGCCCATGCCGATTACTAAGATATTTTTCATATTTGTAAACTCAACCTTAGCCCCTTTCGCTTAGTGAGGATAGCCTTTGAAGAGCATTTAATGTGATTAATTAGTTGATGATTTTTCTTTTTTTACGCAATACATATCCATCTCTGCTTGTATAAAAAGCAGGGTTGGTTTAATCCTTATTTTGTTGAGCTTTTTTTGAGATGATACTCCTCAAAATCACTTTCTATTAGGTGGTGACTTAAGTCCTACTGATTACCCACATCTTTTTAAAAGATGTAATTATTGATAAAATTAGCTTAAATGCACATAAATACTCTTTAAAACCAAGCGTTGAAGCCCTCATCTCTAGCGAGGGACTTAAGCCCCTCACTAGAGATAATCATCTGACTATTAACAACTTATAAACTTATAGATAATCAGTAGGACTTAATTCACCAGCTAATAGAAATGGTTATCACTATCTGGGAGAAGAATTTTATTTTACAACCTCCCACACATCAGCAGCCACCAATGTGTGAAGATTGCTTTTCACTAATGGCACATTCAACTGTCAGCTTGTGCTATCGCTTAGTAATCTCAAAAAGATTGGTAGCTTGTTCCCCTAAGAAACCGTCAAACCAAATCTTTTTACCGTCGTTATCCATATAGTTTCTTTCCGCTAATTCATAGTAAGCATAAGACCAACGGAGTGTTCCGATACTTCCATCCTCTTCTATTACTTCGCAGTCTTCATCGATGGCTTCGGTTGAACTTTGGCGTAATTTGCTTCCTTTATCTCCTTCAATCGTATGCTTAATGGGTACGCCAATGCCATATAAAGCAGACATTGTTGCTTCAATACCATTCCATTCAGGTATATTTTGGTGATTGATATAAGCCGTAAAATGGTTTACCGAATTGCCATGCAGGAGTGTCCAAGCAGCAAATTGAGATTCCTGATTAACGGCTAATATCGTTTCTTTTTTCACTGGCCCCCAAGGACGAACGAAATATTTCACTAGCATATCTACCAGACGGTCGGCTTCGGCAGATATTAATTCTTTATTGTGCTTCAAAGACGCTAACAATTGACGAGCTTCGCCAGCCAGTAAATCGGGCGTATCTTTTACGGCTTCGTTAATCAAAATTTGTGCTGTTTCTGAAAGCTCAGCTACTTCTAATTGAGTAACAAAGAATTTTGGAAAATTAATATTAGTTGGATGCTGATAATGAACAGAATTTAGATGTTTGGAAGGGAAAGAATAAGGCGATACTTTTGCATAACCCAACGCTTCTAATATTTCTGCAATAGCCATAATACCAGCAGGCTGTTTGCCCGTAAGGGTATTAAATGTCCTAAAAGCACAGTGGTCATTTACAACATTCCCTCCTTTTGATAACACTAAATCTGCATATTGTTTTGCATAAGTTACTCTTTTGTAGTAGCCCTCCCAGAGCTTCTCCATCAGAGATTTTGTGATTGTTTCTTGCGTTTTCATATTTTTAAATAATTTTGAGTTATGTCAGTTGTGATTGAGTGAATTAGTGAGTTAGTGATTGTTTTTTTGCTATGATTTAGTAATTTTTATAGTTGTGGGTTAGTGAATTGTGAGTTAGTGTTTGTTAATGGTCATCATGTAATAGGTCAAAATGTGAATTTGAGAGACTATGTTTTGCTAATAGATTGACAAGTATTTTAAACTCATTGTGATAAATCAACAAACTAATCAACCACTCACCATTCACTAACCCACAACTATAAAATTCACTAACTTACAATTCACAACTAAAAACAATCACTAAATCACAACTCACTCAATCACTAACTATCCCCCTCTATATTAAATTTAATTCCTTGTGCCAAAGGTAACTGTTTACCATAGTTGATAGTATTGGTTTGTCGCCTCATGTAGGCTTTCCATGCATCCGAACCCGACTCTCGTCCTCCACCTGTTTCTTTTTCACCACCAAAGGCACCGCCTATTTCTGCACCAGAAGTACCAATATTGACATTGGCAATACCACAATCTGAACCATTGGCAGATAAAAACAACTCCGCTTCCCGCATATTCAAGGTAAAAATGGAAGATGATAACCCTTGAGGTACATCATTCTGTATAGCAATGGCTTCTTCTACCGTAGAATATGACATAAGATACAAAATCGGCGCGAAAGTTTCATGCTTTACAATCCTGAAATCAGGTTTCACTTCTGCAATGCATGGCTTTACATAACAGCCAGACTCATAGCCTTCACCATATAAAACCTCTGAAACTACTAACATAGTTCCCCCTTCTTGTTTTACGGCTTCAATAGCCGCCTGATAGGCTTCTACTGCCTTGGTGTCTATTAGCGGACCGACATGGTTGTTTTCATCTAAAGGATTACCAATCCGCAACTGTTTGTATGCTTTTACTAACCGTTCTTTAACCGTTTCATAGATAGACTCATGGATGATTAACCTTCTGGTAGAAGTACAACGTTGTCCAGCCGTACCAACTGCCCCAAAAACCACCGCGGGAATGGCAATCGATAAATCAGCATTAGGGGTAATGATGATGGCATTGTTGCCCCCTAATTCCAACAAACTTTTTCCCATTCTGGTAGCAACCGTTGCTCCTACTATTTTCCCCATTCGGGTAGAGCCTGTGGCTGAAATCAAAGGAATGCGCGTATCGGCAGTTAGCCACTCGCCTACTTGATAGTTGCCTGTAATAATACTCGATATACCTTCGGGTATTTCATTATCCCTTAATACAGCAGTAATAATATTTTGGCAAGCAATGGCAGTTAAAGGCGTTTTTTCCGAAGGCTTCCACACACAAACATCTCCACAAACCCATGCCAGCATCGCATTCCACGACCAAACGGCTACTGGGAAATTAAAGGCTGAAATAATGCCAACGATACCCAAAGGATGATATTGTTCATACATTCTATGTTCGGGGCGTTCAGAGTGCATCGTAAGGCCGTATAGCTGTCTGGAAAGCCCCACGGCAAAATCGCAGATGTCGATAATTTCCTGAACTTCCCCTAATCCTTCTTGTAGACTTTTGCCCATTTCGTAAGAAACCAATTTACCAAGTTCAGATTTGTTGACTCTGAAAGCCTCACCCATTTGTCTCACAATCTCGCCTCGTCGGGGTGCAGGAACATTCCGCCATGTTGCGAAAGCAGACTTGGCGGTTGTAATCACCTGTTGATAATCTTCAAACGTAGTTTGTGTAACCTCGGCAATTAATTGATTATCCACAGGCGAAAAAGAACTAAGCAACTCCCCTTCCGATGCCCAAGCGTTTAAACCCGTGCTCGTTCCAAAATTGATTGGCTTAATTGATAATTTTTCTAAAATAGTTTGCATGATGAAAAACCCACCCTTTTTCAGGCTGATTTATTTAATTTTTCTAAGAATGAATACCCTAGATAGAATATTAACAAATAGTGATTTTTCCGAAATGTATGCTCAATTATTCTAATTTGCAAGCAGAATAACTCTTTACAATATACGTAATACATCAATAAAAATATTACTATTCTAAGTCTAAAAAATTTTAGACCATGCTAAAATTAGGAAGCATAGTATTTTTATGGGAAAAAAAAATATTAAAATTTTCGAAAAAAAATATTTTACCTGCAACGTTTTATACTTTTTCTTCATCTTATAGGCAAACCTAATTCCATTCATCCGTTTTCTTAACCATTTATATAGATTTTAACAAAATTTAAGGTATTATGTATTGCATAGTACCTAACAAAACACTTAACTTTGTATTGTAATTAAAAAGCCACTCTTGCGACACATATATAGAACATTTAAAGCTATCATAACGATGAAATCTTTTACCATTGCTCTTACATTATTTGCGGTTACTGCACTGTCTAATAACTCATTAGCCATTGGGTTTCCACATAATTTATTGTCGGGAAAAAAAGTGGAAAGAAAAGAAGGAAAATCTAAAAATATTGTTCCAGAAATTCAGAAAAAAACAATATTGGCAAAAGAAAGTCGTTTATTAAACATCGGAAGTAGAATTTTACTCCTAGCGTTCAAGCGCGAAGACGAACAATAATATTATTAGGCGAAAGCCAACATTTGCCATGTTTTGGCATTTTTTAGAACACATTATCTATTTAGTTTTGGTTTAAGGATGATTTGTAGCGAAGCCTTTTAGGTTTCGCTACATTTGTTTTTGGGTGACTGTAGTATGGCATTAACAAATACCTAAAATACTGATTTACTAAAAAGAGACAAGTCTTATACAATTTTTTATGTGCTTTATGTAAATTTGCTAAGTAGCAGTTAACACACAAAATTGGAAGCTGGCGAAAAAGGCAAATATGGCAATAATGGGTTTGTTTCTTTTTTAAATTAAAAGACAGGTAATTTTAAAATATTTTTAAGATATGAGGTTACAGATGATACAAGACGGTAAGGGAAAAACCACTGGTGTATATATCCCTATCAATGAATGGAAAGAGCTCAAAAAACAATATAGAGACTTAGAAGCGTTGGAATACCAAGAACCAACCAAAGAACAAGTTTTGCAAGAACTTAAAGAAGCTGTTTTGGAGCTTAAATTGGTAGAGCAGGGAAAGTTGAAAGCTCGCCCTGCAAAAGACTTGCTCAATGAGTTATAGTATATCTTCCATTCCGCTTTTTGATAAACAAGCAAAAAGGCTGGCTAAAAAATATCCTTCGCTGAAAAAGGACTTAACGGAGCTATTAGAAAGCCTTGCCAATAATCCAGAACAAGGTAAAGCCCTTGGTAATAGTTTTTATAAAGTTCGATTGGCTATTGCTTCTAAAGGAAAAGGTAAATCTAGCGGAGCTAGGGTCATTACTTATATAAAAGTTATTGATACAGTTATTTACCTTACTTCTATCTACGACAAGTCCGAAAAAAATACCATCACTGATAAAGAGCTTGAACAGATTTTCAAACTTATTCCCTGATAAACTCAGTAATCTATTTATACTCTTTAATACTTACTATTCACTTTAGGGAGTTCGCCACAAAATCCATAATCTCTGCTACATTCTTGGCATCAAACCAATGAAATTCGTCTTGGTTTTTAAACCATGTCATTTGCCTTTTGGCATATCGCCTTGAATTTCTTTTGAGTAACCTCACCATCTCTTCACGGTCGTAATTGCCATCCAGATGCTCGTAGATTTCTCGATAACCTACTGTTTTTAGGGCATAATGTTCACGATAGTCCATGACGGCTTTTGCTTCTGCTTCCAAGCCAGCACCTAACATCAAATCCATCCGTGTATCTATTCTGGTATAGAGTTCTTCTCGTGGTCGTTCTAACGCTATTTTTAGCATTTTGAAAGGGCGTTCTGCTTTCTGATTTTTTCTAAAACTTGAAAAAGGTTTCCCCGTGGCGATGCATACCTCCAAAGCCCTTAATACCCTTTGTGTATTTTGGTCGTCTACTTGCTTAAAATATACAGGGTCTAGGGTGCGTAATTCTTCTTTTAGTAAACCTAACCCTTCTTTTTCAAAACGTTCGGCTAGTTGCTGACGTATCTGTAAATCTGCCTCAGGCATTTCATCGATTCCGTCTGTAATCATTTTTATAAACATCCCCGAGCCTCCTGTAAGAATGGCAGTATCTTTTCGGGTAAAGATTTCTTCTAAAACCTTCAAACAATCTCGTTCAAAATCGCCCACAGAATAATAATCATGGATAGAATGCGAATCTACAAAATGATGTGGCACGCCGTCCATTTCTTCGACAGTTGGTTTGGCTGTTCCAATCGCTAGTTCACGATAAAACTGACGAGAGTCTGCCGACACTACTTCTGTATCGAGTTCCTTAGCGAGTTTTACACAAAGGTCTGTTTTACCAACAGCCGTAGGGCCTACAATGATGATGAGTGTTTTATGTTTGGGTTTTATGTTCATTTGTATTTAGCTGTTGATAGCTGTGAGCCTTCAGCCTTGAGCTGTGAGATTTTTTCGTTAAATTAAATGCTCATAACTGACTGCTCAAGTCTCCCTCCTTATAGCTTTAAGCTATGAAATTTGTTTTTTTACGCTAAATTAAATATTCATGGTTCATTGCTACTTGTTCGTGGCTCATAGCTCAAGGCTCACTGCTCATAGCTTACAGCTTAAAGCTATTATACTCTTCTGTTGTATTGATATTTTTTAACATTTGTATGTCGGGTACTTGTAATAATGCTATGTCTAAACTCTGTAAAAGTCGCATCGTAGCTTTTTTACCTTGCTTGAGAAACTCTTGCAGAGGTTGATAAAATCTAGGTTCAAAAATTGTCAACAAAGGTTCTGGAAAATGCTCTTCAGGGTTTTCAAAAGCCGTTGCGTACTTTTCAGCATTACGGTTTTCTAATAAAAAAGTGATGGTTTCATGATTCACCAAAGGCATATCGCAAGCAATTACTAGCCATGCTGAGTCAGGGAATTGTTGAAAAGCAGAAAAAATACCCACAATCGGGCTTTTCACATTAATCTCTGGTACATCCTGAATAGCAGGTAAAGTTGTTTGTTGATTTTCGTTGATTGAAACAAATACTTCATCACAAAAAGGCTTCATCAATTCATACAAATATTTCTCCTGAGTTTTGCCATGATAATTCAGAAGACGTTTTTCTGTCCCCATTCGGCTACTCAGCCCGCCAGAAAGGATTAATCCTTTTATTATTGGTTTACTAATTGTTGACATTTTGAACGTATTAAAAATAAAAACCGCAAGTCTCAGCCTGACTGCTTCAGAGAGCAGTTCTTCCTATTAGCTGGTGACTTAAGTCACCAGCTAATAGGAATTTCCAAAATTATTGATGGCATGAGTTAAGTGACAGCCGATTTCCGACAGCCGAAGACCTACACCTTATAATCACTCTTCCCTCCAGTCTTTAAAATCAGCTTTGTTTCTTTAATAACAATATCATGTGAGAAAGCCTTGCACATATCATAAATCGTCAAGGCAGCAATGCTTGCACCTGTCAAAGCCTCCATTTCTACCCCAGTTTTAGCAGTTAGTGAACATGTACAGGTAATAATCACCTCATTGCCAACTATTTCGGTAGTGAATTTACATGAATCTAACCCTAATGGATGACAAAGGGGAATCAATTCTGATGTCTTTTTAGCACCCATTGTTCCAGCAATAATAGCTGTTTGGATGACAGAACCTTTTTTAGTTTTCAAGTCGCCGTCTTGGAAGTTAGCCATTATTTCGTCCGTCAACACCACGATACTTTGTGCTGTAGCAGTACGCTTGGTAATAGCTTTTTCAGAAACATCAACCATCGCAGGTTGATTGTCGGCATCTAAATGAGTAAAGGTTTTCATAAATTGTTGATCAAGAAATTCGTTTTGAACAAATTCAAAAGAATAAACCATTCCCAAAGGAATCCTGTTTATTTTTGCACAAAGGTAAATATCTAATCTTGATTCCCTACATTTAGTTGAAATACAGTTTCGACCAAAATCTCAAAAATATTTATGATTTCAGTAGCAGAAGCCCTCAACATCGTGATGTCTAACCCCTACCAAACTACGGTTTCAGCAATACCGTTGTTATCAGCCGTAGGTAAGACATTAGCCGAAGATATTCTTGCTGACCGCGACTTTCCACCCTTTAATAGAGTGGCGATGGATGGTTTAGCATTTTGTTTTGATGAAGTAGATTTTCAAAAGATAATCATTGAAAACATTCAGTTTGCAGGCGAAGCTCAAAAGGCATTGCAAGATAGTACAAAAGGCATAGAAGTAATGACAGGAGCAATGTTGCCTTTAGGCTGTGACACCGTGCTGCGGTATGAAGACATTAATATTCAGTCAATTGATGATATAAAGGTAGCTTCAATAACGATTGCTAAGGAAGAAATCAGGAAAGGACAAAATGTGCATCTACAAGGCTCTGACCGAAAAGCGGATGATGTTTTATTGCAAAAAGGCATAAAAATCAGCCCTGCCGAAATAGCTGTAATGGCTACTGTAGGCAAAAGCGTAGTAAAAGTACAGGGTATCCCCAAAATCGCTATTATTTCCACAGGAGATGAATTGGTTGATATTGATGTTTCGCCTTTACCTTATCAAATCCGTGGTTCTAATGCCTATATGTTGGCGGCGGCTTTACAACAAATCGGGATTGAGGCTTCCACTTTTCATCTAATTGATGAAGAAGCCGTACTTTATCAAAAACTACAAGAAATTATTACTTCACACGATATTCTGTTGTTAAGCGGAGGAGTTTCAGCGGGAAAAAAAGATTATGTCCCTGCTATTTTAGCTGATTTAGGACTTGAAAAGCTATTTCATAAAGTAGCTCAAAAACCAGGCAAGCCTATGTGGTTTGGCAAGACCAAAGAAGGGAAAATCGTTTTTGCCTTGCCCGGCAATCCTGTTTCTACCTTTTTATGTTTTTGCAAATATGTATTGCCTACACTTAAAGCAGGCATAAAAAGTGAGGAAGTAATATTGGATAAAGACATCGTCTTCAAGCCTGATTTAAGCTATTTCGTGCCTGTAAAAACGTATTTTGAAGCAGGTAAAATGATGGCTACTCCTTTTGAAGGCAGTGGCTCTGCCGACTTTGCTAACCTGACTGATTGTGATGGTTTTGTGGAATTACCAGCAGATAAGCAAGTTTTTGAAGCTGGCGAAGTGTTTGGGTTTGTAAGGTTTAAAGGGCTGTAAGCTTATAGCTTTGAGTTATGAGCCATGAGTTATCAGCCTTGAGTTGTGAGCTTTGAGCCATCAGCCATAAGATTTGAGTATTTAAAACTCATAGCTTAAAGCTCATGGCTCAAAGCTATTACACAACAATCTTCCCCTCCACAAATTCCAACATCCGTTTATCGCCATAATATAAGTCATCAGCATTGGATAGATAAAAGCCACAATGTCCGCCGTAATTTGGGTATTCAGAAAAGATATAATCTGAATGTTTGGCAAGGTCTAACATCGCACAGCTTTCAGACAACACAGGGTCATTTTTGGCATTCAGGATAAACGAAGGCACCCTTATTTTATCTACATAAGGCATCGCAGCACATTGCTCGTAATATTCCTCGGCATCTTTCATGCCATGTAAGGGTGCTATGTAATTATTAGTAAAGTCTTCTAAATATTTATATTTTTCAAATTCTTTAAATATCTGACTATCAATCAACTCCCATCTATTCTTCAAGAATTTCAGCAATTTCACTTTAAACCTTTCGGCATAAAAGCCTGCTTTCCCCATCGCTACGATGCTCCCCTGCAAATCAGTTGGGCAAGAAATGGCGATTACTTTCTTGATTCTTTCGGAAATTCCTTCCCCTTTCTCTCCCGCATATTTTAGTGCAATGTTTGCTCCTTTGCTATAGCCTACCAACACAATCTCCTCATAAATACCTTTGTCTAAAGCATGGTTTACTACGGCTTCTAGTTCATCACTACCCCCGTGAATGGTCATGCGCTCTAGTCGATTTATTTCTCCGCTTAGTCCTCGGTGATTCCAAGCCAACACATCCCAACCAATAGAATTAAATGCTTTTACACCTCCTAATAAATAAGGGCGAGTAGTATTGCCTAAAAAACCGTGGGATAGTATCGCCAACGATTTACTAGGCTGTACGTTTCCTTGCTCCTCTACTGCTGCTACAGCCTTTTTTTTTGTTTTTACTTTTTTAGTAGCTTTTCCTGCTTTCGACCAATCTAAGTCCAGAAAGTCGCCATCCCATAGTTCTAATCGTTCGCGGTCGTATTCAATTCCAGTTACTTTTCTGAGTGTACTTGGATAAATTGTTGAAAAATGAGCATCCTTCCAGATATGTGAAGTTCTGTAAGACGTTTGAATAATGGGCATATTAATAATATTTATACAACAATGTGCCCACAAAATTGGGCTGTATTGTCGATGATTTTTCCACCTTTTCTAAAACCTAAACCACATGCTTCGCCAGCAAAAAAAACACCTGCTTGGTAATAATTTCCAGCATGGTCGGTTAGAAATTGGGTATATTCTTGATAAACGGCTACTTGTTCAAAATATTCTCCGTCTTTTGCATCAATCGTTGCGCCTTCTGCCGAAAGTATTTTTACATTCGCTCCTTCTCGGCCAAAAAGCACTTTTTGTACCGAGGTTTTGTTAGCCAAAGGTTTGCTATCTGTTTCTAATAACAACGGATGATTGGGAAATAATTCCCATAAAATACGCAACAGTCCTTTCGACTGGAACAATAACGTATAAGCTGGATTTAATACGATTGCTTTGTTATCGTACACAATTTTAGTCAGGATGTCCGCCAATTCGGGTTCGTCCCATCCAATGTATTCCCACGGAACTAGCTTAAACCAGAAATCATATTTTGTAAAACTACCATTTCCTTTATTTTGCTGAAAAATACCATCAATCGGCGAGAACTCTACATTTTCGATTTTCTCATAGGCTATCTCAAAACCTGCTTCCATAGCCGCTTCGCCCAATACTTGCATATTGGTATCGTCTTCGGGGAAACCTTCCATCGTTGAAATCAGCAATGAAGGTGTTAACACAGGATTTTGGCGTTTTAGTTCCTTGAATTGTTCAATCAAAGATTCATAGAGGGTATTGAATTGCGAGCTTTCATCTAGTCCATTGGCCTTTAGAGAAGCCCACTGTACAATGGCAGTTTCTGGAATACAGGTAGCAGTATCGGCATTAAATTCTATTAGCTTGATGGGCTTGCCATCTAAACCTCCGCTCAAATCAAAACGACCGTAAATATGCCAGTGATTATCGTTTTCCCAAGAGTATTTTACTAGCTTGACTAAGTTTTCGGGAATACCTATTTCTTTGAAAAGCTCATTTTCAACTACATATTGAGCAGCTTCAATATACATTTCGTATAATTGCATCACGGCTTCATAGTAATTTTCTGCTTCTTTTTCAGAAACGATAATCATCTCATCAGTAATGTATGGAAGTGTACTTTCGCCAAGCATCCATTCCCAACCAGCATTTTGCAAGGTGCGCGTAGGTAAAATATTTAATCTTTTGAGCTTCATTGTTAATAGCTGTAAGCTAATAGCTAACAGCTGTGAGTCGTCAGCTTTGAGCTATCAGCTTCTTTATTAGATACCTAAAATTTAACACTTTATATTATAAAAACTCTAAGCTATCAGTCGTCGGCTCTGAGCTATCACTATCAGCTTCTTTATTGAATACATAAAATTTATACGCTACAATATAAAGCTATGAGTCGTCAGCTTTGAGCTATCAGCTTCTTTATCGAATACGTAAAATTTATACATTATAATAAAAATTTACATTACTAAAATAAAAAAGCTCAAAGCTCACTGCTCATAGCTTAAAACTTATTTATTATAAAATCTATGCCACTAAAAATAATTGAAGAGTGGAAAGAGCAAGCCGAAAGCTCAAAGCTCACTACTCATAGCTTAAAGCTTATCCATGATACCCACCATGACTAGAACTATGAAAGAAACCACTTCTTCCTGCCACAGGTCTGGAAGTAATTGTCCTTGAATTCCCAATGCTCTGATGAATCGAACTTGATTTTTGGAAAGCACTTGCTGTGGCATAATAACGCCCCAAACCTCCTCCGTAATATCCGACATGGCGTCTTCTTCGTGAGCTGTCTTGGTTTGCACTGCTATAAGATGAACTCGACGAATTAAAACCATTCGACATATCTGGACGATAATTTGAATACGTCGGGCTTAATGTTTTGGCTAGCAAATAGCCCATCCCGCCATATAACAACGCATTCGATAGGTTGCTACTTTGTCCTATTGTAGCTTGGTTCGTCGCAATTTCATTATCAATCAATGCCTTTACAGCCCTAGGCGAAAGCGTATCTTTTTTACCATCTAAATACGTAACAATGGCTACGGAACTATCGGCAGGTACTTCTACTTCATCTGTAATTTTAAATTCACCTTTAGATGTCTCAGAAATATAAGTTTTTACTCCTTTTGTATAAACTTCCACTTCTTCGTAGTCGCCTTCATCCTCATCATTAGAACTTCCACAACTTTGGAGCATCACGGTATTACCCAACACAGCTAATGCCAAAGTACTTCCCACGGTTATATCTTTGACTTTGCGAATAAATGAACTTTTGCGTAAGGGTGTCATTGTCTTTGATAACGATTATAAAAATCGTGAAATGTTATTTTGGTTTGTCCATCAAAGATATTCTGGATTTTTGCAATAAGAAAATACTTAGGAAGAATGGTATTTTAATTTGGAGAGCGGTAAGAAAGACGGTAGCTCAAAAGGCTATAAAGGATTGAGAAGAGATTCAGGTATTTATCCTTAGCGAGGCACTTAAGTACCTCGCTAAGGATAAATAATTTTACTATCGTATACAAAAAAACAGGACAAGCCTTTGTTAAGACTTGTCCTGATAAGATTGATAATCCAAAGCGTGTTTTACCTATAAAGAATTAACAGCCATTTTCTTTACTATAGATGAATGGAGTAAACGATGGTGTCAAAAACTTTTTAATCCTTGTTTTTTGCAGTTGCTCTTGATACAAATTGTATGGAGTTACGTCTGGTAATGTTGGCGGTGCCAAAGGAACAACAAAATGCTCGCCAGTAGTTTTATCTGCAAAAATCGTAATCAAAGCATCCAAATCTTTCGGATTTTTACTAATCATTTCCGATAGATTAAAGCTAAAACGTGTTGGCAAAGCAGACATGATATTCTTGCTAATATCTCTGCTTTTTTTATTTTCCTGCGTTTCTTCAAGGATGATTTCTAGTCTTAGCAATTTTTGGAAATTATTATATTGAGCATCAACCGCTTTTAATTCAAAGCCATACTCTTTAAAATAATTCGCTACTGCTCCATTAATTAATTCAGGCGTAATTTTATTAGGGTTTAAGGTTATGCCTATTCTATCGTTTTTTTCATTAGTAGTAAGCGTCATGATAGATTTGTTTTCAAAAACCTTAATTTCTGGATAAGCCTTAAAATAACTGTTTTCAATAACTTTCAAGCCAGTATCCAGACTCTTCCCAACCTCCTCACTTTCTTTCTCGAACGAAAATGCCATGATAAGCACTCCGACGAGGGGCAATACAGATAAATATGCGTACTTTTTCATAGGTATTGATTTTTGTTTAGTGAATAAAAAATGAATGCGCGCTGAAAGTGGTTTACGACTAAACTGATGAAATATCATGGGTTGCGTATGTAAACCAGCCAACTTTAGTAATAAATGTGCATAGTCCTGAGGATTATACTGTTCTATCATCCTGCTATCTACTTCATATTCATGCACTTCTGTCAGAGAACGTTGGTATAACCAAACAATCGGATTGAACCAATAAACCGCTTTTAGGAGTTCGACAAAAAGTAAATCATAAGAATGCAACAGCCGAATATGCCAACGTTCGTGCGTTAGAATCTGTTCTACTTCATGGGCTTCTAACTGACTATCATCAATAAAAATCAAGTTAAAAAACGAGGCATTCGCCATCTTGCCTGTATTAGCAATATAGGGCTTAGAGGGAGTTCTATTGATAGTGAATATTCTATAAATCAAGATAAACAAGCGAGCTATCATCAATACAAAACCAATGACATATACCCACTGAATGATGACAAACCATTCAAAATTGTTTGACACTTCATGCATAGGATTATTTAAAGGAATATTGCCAAATGCTTTATAATTATCAAAGCTGTAAAGCCCCGTAGTAATTGACGTAGAACCCAAAGCAGCTATCGGCATTTGCCATCTAAGCGTTGGAATCAGCAAACTGAAAGCTAAGCTCAGCAATAAATATATCCGATTCAGCCTTATAAAGGTGAATTGCCTAAAAACAAAGAAATATAATCCATACAAAAGCATCATCGAGATACTTGATTCTATTAGATAATTCATCTTTTGTCGCTTTAAAAATTATGACATTTTACCCGTTTTTCCATCAATAATACTTTTCAATACATCCAGTTCTTCCGAAGAAATAGACTCTTCTTTCACCAAAAATGATAATAAACTACTGGCAGAATTATCGAAATAATTATTCAATATTTTCTTAAAAGTCTTTTTGGCATATTCTGCTTTCGCAATTATCGGAAAATACTCGTAAGTCTTTCCATAAGCCTTATACCCCACATAACCTTTCTTTTCTAGTATTCTAACTACTGACGAAATCGTATTGTATGGAGGTTTGGGTTCTTCGTCTATTTTCTCGATAATATCTTTTACAAAAGCACTTTTCAACTCCCAAAGTGCCTGCATGATTTTCTCTTCTGTTTTTGTCAATTCTTCCATGAATCAAAACTATAACTTATTTTTCAGTTTTACAACTAAATAATAAGTTATTTAACGTATTTATCCGTTCATCGATACAATAGTTAAATCAACTACCTTTGTTATCCAATAAAAAGCCTTGTGCTTTCCGTAATTTTATGCAAACCAATTATTATTTTCTTCGTCAATTATCCAAAAAGCTTTCAACTGAGCTGACTGGTTTAGTACTGGCAGAATGTTTTACCCAAGAAAAAGACGAAATATTATTAGGCTTTTGTAGCGAAGGCAAGCAATGGCGTGACCAAAAAGATTTTTATATTAAAGCTGTTCTTCATCCAGATTTTGCTTGTTTAGCTTTCCCGAAAGACTTTAAAAGAGCTGGACGCAACTCTGCCAATCTTTTTAAAGAAATCATCGATTTAAAAGTACTAAGCGTTCGCCAGTTTGAAAATGAGCGTGCTTTTGCCCTCTATTTTGAAAACAACTTTATATTACTTTTTAAAATGTATGGCAATCGTTCAAACATCATTCTTTTTCAAGAAAACGAAGTGATTGATTTGTTTCAGAATAAATTGGTGATTGATAATAATGTAGAAATAGACAAACTAGACCGCCCGATTGATCAAAGTTTTGAAGCTTTTCAGGAAAAAGGGTGGAAGCCCCTCTTCCCTACTTTTGGCAAGGAAATCACCAAGTTTTTGAGCAAAAATGGTCAAGAATCTGTTACTTGGGAACAAATCCAAGCCATTACAACACAACTAGAAAACCCCACTTATTACCTAAAAACGATAGACTATCAGCCTGTTTTATCATTAATTGAAGAAGACGGCGAGATTACCAATACTTTCACTGACCCGCTAGAAGCCAGTAATGCCTTTTATTATGCCCACAACAAAATCAATGTAATTGATAAAGAAAAAGGCGTAATCATTAAAATACTCCAGAAGCGAAAAACAAGAACACAAACTTATATTGATAAGTGTTATCAACAATTGGCTAGTTTGGATACGGGCGTAAAACATGATGAAATTGCAAATATTATCATGGCGAACCTTCACGCTATTCCTGAGCGAACAGAAGTAATAGAACTCTATGACTTTTACCGTGATAAGCCCATTAAAGTACGTTTAAAACCAGATTTGAGCCCGCAGAAAAGTGCTGAAAATTATTACAGAAAATCGAAAAACGAGAAAATCGAAATTGAGAAATTGATGGAGAATCTGGAAGCCAAAGAAATGGATATGTCTGAAATTGACCAACAGATAAAGGACATTGAAGGCTTTGAAACCTTGAAAGAATTCAGGAAATACCTAAAGGCTAATCAGCTAGAACCTTCTCAAAAAGTAGTTGATACTGTTCAAACACTTTTTAAATATTATCAATTTGAAGGATATGAGATATTAGTAGGTAGAAATGCCAAAAACAACGATTTACTAACGCAACGCTTTGCCCGAAAAGAAGATTTGTGGTTACACGCCCGTGACGTGGCAGGTTCGCACGTAGTAGTTCGTAAACAGGCAGGTAGGAATTTCCCTGTAAATGTCATCGAAAAGGCAGCAGGGTTAGCGGCTTTTTATTCAAAACGGAAAACTGACACCCTTTGCCCCGTGATAGTTACACCAAAAAAATACGTCAGGAAAACCAGAGATTTGGGCGAAGGGCAAGTAATCATCGATAAAGAAGAGGTAATAATGATTGAGCCTAGTTTGTAGGTAATTTTCGAAGTCTCTTATTCTTAGTGAGTGACTTAAGCTCAATTGATTACCCACATCTTTTAAAAAAGTTGAAATGAAGATGTAATTATTGATAAAATTGGTTCAAATAGGCTTAAATCGCCTTTCAAACCGAGCTTTGGTCGCCTCATGTCACAGCCTGACTACGTGAAGTTCTTATCCCTAGCGAGGGACTTAAGTCCCTCGCTAGGGATATATTTATATACTTGTGGGTAATCAGTAGGATTCAAGCCACTCGCTAAGAGTAAGAGGTTTGCGGCTTTGTTTGTGAAAAACATCAACAAAGGCGAAAATGAATTAATACACTTATTAACAGATATACAGTTAACTTTCTACTTCTTTTTAATTATTTGCTTAAACCTTTCAGCAAATTCAACTGATTTTATAACGATGGTAGCTCTTTGCAACAAAAATTTGTTGCATTTTAGTTTTTAGGGTGATACAGGTATTCAAACCTTTAAAAGTAATATTTCACAAAAGGATATTTTGTTTTTTATAATACAAACCAAATTTTTTAAAGAGCAGGGCTTATAATCCACCAATTTTGCAGACTTTACTATTTTTAACCAAAAGCATAGCATTATTTATGTACTTTATTGAAAAAAAATAAGGGTAAATGTGTCAATTTGACATGATTAAAATACAATATAACATTCTAAAAATCAACACATTATAAAATTGTCGCTAAATATAATATAGTTTTTATAATATATTTTATAGTATTTAATCTATTTAATTTTGAATTAATGCAGTATCTTTCGGAATGAAAAATAATATATAACCTAAAAAATAAATAAACCCAATGCAAAAAGGACTGCAATCCATTGATTATTTAGTATTCTTCTTTTATTTTATCGTTGTAGCAGGTTACGGCTACTGGATTTACCAACAGAAAAAATCAAAACAAGCATCATCTACTGACTTCTTCCTTGCCGAAGGTTCACTTACTTGGTGGGCTATCGGAGCATCGATGATTGCTTCAAACATTTCAGCCGAACAATTTATCGGTATGGCTGGTAATGGTTTCAAAATGGGCTTAGCTATTTCTGCTTACGAATGGATGGCAGCAGCGACGCTCGTAATTGTGGCGGTATTTTTTATGCCAATCTATTTGAAAAATAAGATTTTCACGATGCCTCAATTCTTGAAACAGCGTTATAATTCAACAGTAAGTACCATTATGGCTGTTTTCTGGTTGATTCTATATGTTGTTGTAAACCTTACCTCTATTTTGTACTTAGGAGCATTAGCTATCACCACTATTTCAGGTATTGATTTCACCCTGTGTATGTGGGGCTTAGCATTTTTTGCTGTAATTATTACATTAGGTGGTATGAAAGTTATCGGTTTTACAGACGTTATTCAAGTGTTTTTCTTAATCTTGGGCGGACTTTGTACTACTTATTTAGCGCTTACGTTGGTATCAGAACAATTTGGCGAAGTGGGTGCTATCGAAGGGATGAAACAAATGTTTACCCGTGCTGATGACCATTTCCACATGATTTTGAAAAAGGATAACCCTAATTATACTTCACTACCAGGCTTAGCAGTATTGATTGGTGGTATGTGGATTGTAAACTTAAACTACTGGGGTTGTAATCAATACATTACGCAACGTGCCTTGGGTGCATCGCTTCCAGTAGCTCGTGAAGGACTTTTATTTGCAGGTTTCTTAAAATTATTAATGCCTCTTATCGTAGTTATTCCGGGTATCGCAGCATATGTATTATACCAAAATGGCTTGTTCCAACAAGAAATGTTGGGTGCCGACGGTACTGTAAACCCAGACCACGCATACCCAGTATTATTGAATTTATTGCCTGTTGGGTTAAAAGGACTTTCTTTTGCTGCTTTAACGGCTGCTATTGTGGCTTCTTTGGCTGGTAAAGCAAACTCTATCTCAACTATCTTTACACTGGATATTTATCAGAAATTCTTCAAGAAAGATGCTACTGAAAAAGAACTAGTAAAAACTGGTAGAATCGTGATTGTTGTTGCCATGATTCTTGCTATTTTCATCTCTCCTTTCTTAGGTATTGATAAAAAAGGTGGCTTCGACTTCATTCAAGAAATGACTGGTTATGTTTCTCCGGGTATCTTCGCAGTATTCTTGTTAGGTTTCTTCTGGAAACGTGCTAACTCTGCTGGTGCTATGATTGCAACAATCGGCTCGGTGGTTATCTCATTGGTATTAAAAGAATTCCCAGATTGGACTGGTCTTTATCAAACACCAATTTATACTTCTTTCTTAGATGGCGAAGGCAAACACATTATTCCATTCCTTGACCGTATGGCCATTACTTTTGTTATATGTGTTATCGTTATGGTTGTTTCAGGTCTATTAGACCCAACTACTAAAGAAAACCCTAAAGCTTTGGCAATAGATGCTACTATGTTCAAAACGACAAAAGGTTTTGCCATTGGTGCTGCTGCTATCGTTACTATCTTAGTGGTACTTTATGCTACTTTCTGGTAGTAAGTAAAAGTTGTGAATTATGAGTGATGAATTATGAATAAAATATCGTTATAAAACACTTTAAATTCACAATTCATCACTCATAACTCTTACTTATAGTATGTCATCACATCACGTTATCAGAGAACAACAAGAGCCTGCTCTTATCATTGCCAATGGCGAAGCCTGTAATTTTGAATTATTGGGACAGCTATTAGAATGGTCACCCTTAGTGATTGTCCTCGATTCTGCCATCAATCGTGTGCTAGAATTGGGCATTAAGGTAGATGTTCTCTTAGGCGATTTTGATATTCTCAGAAACACTTCTGACATCTCTCTGCTAGACGAACAAAATCTTAAAAGAGCCATTAATTTAGAGAAAATCAGAGAAGACCAGTACCCCATCGAGATTGTTCATACTCCAGACCAAGATAAAACCGACTTGGAAAAAGCCTTTGATTATTTAGTGGAGAAAGGATTTCCTGCCGTCAATGTTGTTTGGGCTACAGGTAGACGAGCAGACCATACCATCACCAATGTTACAAACATTGTACGGTTTAGGGAACAATTAAAAATAGTAGTGATTGACGATTACTCAAAGATTTTTGTACTACCCAATAGTTACGAAAAATGGTATCCAGCCAAAACCAATATTTCCTTGATTCCTGTGGGTGAAGTATCGGGCATTACTACACACAACCTAAAGTATGAATTATCAGCCGAAAGCCTGACTATCGGTTATCGTACGGGTAGTAGTAATGAGGTAAAAGAAGACGGTTTGGTGAAGATTACCTATGAATCTGGTGATTTATTAATGATGGAATGCAATGACTAAGTTTATTTTTTAGTGGGGAAATCCTCTAAGTCCCAAATTTTCAAAGATTCAACAAATACTTTTTTTCGCTTGGTAAAAATTGAAAATATTAGTGCATCAGGACTTGGGGCGATAGAATCTGCCAACATTACTTCATTATTATTGGCATAAAAACGAACATAATTGTTCTTGACAATTATCTGCATTTTTATCTTTTTATTCACAAGGTGATAAGGAGCTACTAAATCTTTCTTAGCAGGTATCGACGACTTTGTTCTGTCGATGTATATTTCTTTATGATGTGCATTATAGCCAAGTGTCAACTCTTCAAGTACTTTTTTAGGATGAACCTTGTCTCTCCATTGGGCTACCTTAAAACCAAAATTCTTAGCTGATTTACAAATCAATTCGGCCTCTATCAGGTAATTATTCTTAGAAAAAAGATCAGCGCCATTGAGGGCTATTTCCTTAGCTACTACAAAGTTTTTCTTTTCGAAATATCGGTAGGTATTTTTCGGAATTAAGGTATCAAAAGCAACGTTTTGCCCTAACACTGTACAATTAATAAATAATAAGAGTATCGCTATTATTTTCATCCCTGAAATTGTTTTACACTAAAATTAATCCCGTCGAATATGGCATAATGATTACTTTCTGGTTTATCATAACACCATTCTCCTAAATTAATATAACGGCTATTTTCACCTACTTTTAAATCTAATAACAAATGGCGATGTCCAAAGATATAAAAATCATGATGTTTTTGTTTTTCTACTTCTTTGGCATAAGACCACAGCCATTCTCCCTCACCTCTAAACTGTAATTCTCGCTTGAGCCTTTCTTCATCTTTTTTAGAAGCAGACCACGCCATAGCTAGTTTCATACCCAATTGTGGATGTACCCAGCCAAATGCCCATTGACTAAGCTTGCTTTCAAAAACACGTTTCAGCTTTTTATAGCCATAATCTCCTGGGCCATAACCATCTCCATGCACTAGGTAAAAAGAAGTACTATTACTGCCTTGGTTAATAACATATTCAGTAGGTTCTCTCAATACCTTAATACCCATTTCTTCTTCAAAATAATCGAAAATCCAAAGATCGTGATTACCCTTAAAAATGATTATTTCAATACCCGCATCCGACAGTTCTGCTAATTTACCCTGAAACCTAGCAAAACCTTTGGGTATCACATTTTTATATTCAAACCAAAAATCGAATAAATCGCCCATCAAAAAAATTATTTGTGCATCTTTCTGGATTTGATTGAGCCAAGCGATGATTCTTCGTTCGCGAATCAAACTAGTTTGATGGTCGGGATATCCTAAATGAAAATCAGAGGCAAAGTATATTTTCTTGTCGGCTTGTAAATTAATAGTAGTCATTGAAACATATTTAAAAGACAAATATACAACAAATCTAAGTGTGAGGTAAGAGACCCATCAACTAAAAGCTTGTTGCGTCCTAATAAGACAAAACAGCAAAAAAAAGCCTCCTCTCTATCAAGAAAGGGGGCTTAGGGTTGAGGTTAAAACCGTCTATTACTTTTCAGCAGGTTCTTCACTTTCTTTTGCAATAGCTTTTTCGGCTTCTTTTGCTTCCAAATCTGCTGCTTTTCTATCTTCGTTTCTTGTAAACTCCTGATAGGCTGTTAATTGCTCAAAAGGTCTTGGTCCTACCAAACGCTCTAAATCATTTTGGAAAAGCACTTCTTTTACTAATAATTCTTGCGCTAAAATTTCTAACTTATCTTGTTTTTCAGTCAATAAGGCTTTTGTTCTTTCGTAAGCTTGTTGAATAATCTTACGTGCTTCTTCATCTATTTCGCGGGCTGTTTGTTCAGAATACGGTTTGTTAAAATTATATTCCGAGCCTTTCGAGTCGTAGAATGAAACATTACCAAGCTTATCGTTCATACCATAAATGGTTACCATACTATAGGCCAATTTGGTAATACGCTCTAAATCGTTTTGTGCACCTGTTGATATTTTACCAAAAACAATGTCTTCAGCTACACGACCACCCAAGGTAACACACATTTCATCGATTAATTGTTCTGTTCTGTACAAGAACTGCTCTTTAGGCAGATACTGTGCATAACCTAAAGCAGCTACACCACGTGGTACAATCGTTACTTTTACCAATGGATTGGCATGTTCTAAGAACCATCCAGCAATGGCATGACCAGCTTCGTGATAAGCAACAATTTTCTTTTCTTCAGGAGAAATCAATTTGTTCTTTTTCTCTAAACCACCAATTACTCTGTCCATCGCCTCTTGGAAATCTTTCATATCAACCGCAGTTTTGCTACGACGTGCCGCTATTAAAGCCGCTTCGTTACAAACATTGGCGATTTCAGCACCTGCAAAACCAGGAGTCTGAGCAGACAATTCTTTAGGGTCAATATCAGCCGCTAATTTCAAAGGTTTTAAGTGTACTTTAAAAATAGCTTCTCTTCCGATAATATCTGGCTTATCAATTGAAATCTGACGGTCGAAACGTCCTGGACGTAATAAAGCTGAGTCTAATACATCAGGGCGGTTTGTTGCTGCCATGATAATAATACCAGAGTCAGTAGCAAAACCATCCATTTCAACCAATAATGAGTTCAATGTATTTTCACGCTCATCGTTTGAGCCTGGCATCGCACCACGACCACGAGAACGTCCTACAGCATCAATCTCATCAATAAAGATGATACATGGTGCTTTTTCTTTCGCTTGTTTGAACAAATCTCTTACACGTGCCGCACCCACACCAACAAACATTTCAACAAAGTCTGAACCAGACAACGAGAAGAAAGGTACGCCTGCTTCGCCAGCAACAGCTTTTGCTAACAAGGTTTTACCTGTTCCCGGAGGGCCTACTAATAAAGCTCCTTTTGGAATTTTACCACCTAAGTCGGTGAATTTTTTAGGGAACTTCAAAAACTCTACAATCTCTTGAATCTCTTCTTTGGCTTCATCCAAACCAGCTACATCGTTGAAGGTAATCTTTACTTTAGCTTCGCCATCAAACAAGGTAGCTCTAGAACGACCAATGTTAAAGATTTGTCCTCCTGGTCCGCCTGCACCACCCATTCTAAAGAACATGAAGTAAATAGCGATAAACATCACGATAAAGAAACCTGGGCCCATCAAGAATTCAAAAATTCCATAATGTTCTTCCGTAGTGGCATGCACTCTCTTATCACGAGGAATATCTTTCTGCAATTCATTCAGTTCTGTTTCAAAAGAATTGATAGAAGTAATCTCTTTTTCGAATTGAGGCCCCGCATTCTGATTAACCACAGCATTTGGTTGGTCACTTAATTCGTTTTTATATTTAGGAAGTGCCTCTGGTTTGAGGGTAATCTCAACAATATCTTTTCCTTTGATAATGGATAATTTAGCAATTTCCTGATTGAGCACCATTTGTTCGTACTCGGTTTGCTGAATAGGTTTTAGAACTTTTGTTTTACTCAAAAAGTAAATACTGATTAAAGCAACTATCAATCCTATAACCAACCATCCTTGAAAACCATTGCCAGAAGCATTTGGGCGACGCTTCGGAAAGCCTTGAGGTTTATTATTCTCACTATTATTTTCTGCCATTTTTTCTTTAATTAACTTTTAAACAGTATCCAATTTATTCTAAAAAGTAATTGGTTTTACATAATTTGAGATAAATTGTAAACTTTGGTTATCTATATTGAGAACACAAGGTCTGGTAACTTTGTTTCGAACTTATGTTTTTCATGAAAAGTGGTATGATAAATTTATGAAAGGAATGTTATTACTTTAAACGGCATCGTCGTCAATATAAGTAAATTCAGCATCACCCCACAATTCTTCTAGTTTATAAAACTCTCGTTTATCTTTTTTAAAGATGTGTACTATTACATCATAATAGTCTACCAATATCCATTCACGGTTGGCTTTGCCTTCCATACTTTTGGGATGATTACGAGTTGCCTCCCATACTTCTTTATCAACAGATTCTGAGATAGCATCGATTTGCGTATCAGAATTACCAGAACAAACGACAAAAAAATCAGTGAAAGCATTTTTTACTTTTCTTAAATCCATCACTACAATATTGGTTGCCTTTCTTTCCTGCATCCCTTTCACCACCAATTGGCTAAGTTCTTGTGAACTAATTTCTTTTTTTAATTTAACTTCTGCCATGCTTTGTTGTTTGTAAATTCACAAGTGTTTGTCACAATGTTTAGAGATAAATCTCATAACTTCATCACTCAATAACACAAAAAATAATTTGAACTTTAAAATTACAAAATAACCTTGTACAAAATTCAACCCAATACATTATTTACTGGCAAAACAATTAAATACCTGCCAGTCTGTCACTCTACTAACGACATAGCGGCTGAAATAATTCAGTCGGGTAATAACGTTTTTGAGGGAATGGTCATAATTACCGATAACCAAACGGCTGGTCGCGGACAAAGAGGCAACGTTTGGGAAGCCTCTGTGGGCGAAAATTTAACATTTTCATTAATCCTAAAACCCAATTTTTTAAAAGCCAGCGAACAGTTCAAACTCAATGTGGCGGTTTCGTTGGGGGTTTTAGACTGCCTATCCGAATATATCGACGACGACCTAAAAGTAAAGTGGTCGAACGATATTTATTTTCAAAATCAAAAAATGGGTGGCATTCTTATTGAGAACACCCTGCAAGGTTATCAGATTGGTTTTTCTGTGATTGGAATAGGTTTAAACATCAATCAAGCCCAGTTTCCAGTACCCAATGCTACCTCACTCAGGAATGTAACGACGAATCCGCTAAAATATGATTTATCCGACCTACTTTCTGAATTATTAGCTTGTATTGAGAAAAATTATTTGGCCGTAAAAAACGGAGATTATGAAGTATTGAAAGAAAGGTACCTATCTAATCTTTTCAGAATAGATGAATTTCATCATTTTAGAAAGAACGGGCAATTATTTCTGGGGAAAATAATTGGTATCGACGAAAGTGGGCAATTGGGTATTGAGTCCGACGGGCTAGTCGAATATTATGGTTTCCAAGAAGTAGCATTTGTGATTTAATAAAAAGCCTTTAATATTTTTTAAAGGCTACTACATGATGTGCAAATGAATCAAAACTTTTCAAAAAAATGTATCCTAAGAAAACTACCAGTGAACTAATAAACAAAATTCGAAGCATCGATCTTAGATTCATGACATTTTAAGGGGTTAATGTGTGGTTAGTTTTGGGAATTATTTATCAAATATAATTAAAATCTTGAAATAACCATATACCATAGCAAATTATTTTTATTTGGTAGTTTTTCCTAAGATTTCCTCAAAAAGCTGATAATCAAGTATCTTATAACACCCTTAAAACAGCATTTTGTGCTTGTTTATAGAGGTAATAAAATGCTTGATTCTTTGAATTTTCACTTAAAATTTACCCAGGTCATAATCAGCAGAATCTACTGTTTCTACCTTTCTTTTCATCTTTTTCTGGATGATATGAAAATGGTGCTGGTCTTCAGGACAAATCAGCGAAATGGCGTCTCCTGAGGCCGTAGCGCGTCCCGTCCTACCAATTCTGTGAACATAATCCTTTGGCGAACGTGGCAATTCATAATTAATCACAAAAGGCAAAAACTCAATATCTATCCCACGTGAAGCCAAATCTGTAGCCACTAATACCGTAGTTTTTCCAGCTTTAAAACTCCTCAATGCTTCGGTTCTGGCACCTTGTGTTTTTTTACTGTGAATCGCCAAGGCATTGATGCCATTTTTCTTTAGTTTATCTACCAAATTATCCGCCGTCCTTACTGCCGAGACAAATACCAATACTTGCGGCATGGCTTGGGTTTTGATAAGGTATCTTAGTAAAGGTCCTTTTCTTTCGGGGCTAACTAAGTAAGCAATTTGCTTGATTTGGTCAAGGTTCTGTACTTCGGGTTCAATCTCTATTTTTACAGGTTCGCTCAAAAGGCTCTCCTTGATAATCTCTAAATCAGTATCTAATGTTGCCGAAAACAAAATGTTCTGGCGTTTTTTGGGTAATAACTTAAAAATGTTGTTGGCTTCTTCCTTAAACCCTAAATCCAACATTTTGTCGGCTTCATCTAATACCAAAATTTCTATCTTGGCAAGGTTGATTGATTGCGTCGAAACCAAGTCTAATAACCTGCCTGGGGTAGCTACTAAAATTTCTGTATTTTTAAGCGTCACCATCTGTTGATTGAGCGGTACACCTCCAAAAACAGCAATGCTTTTTACAGGATTAATTAAGTGTAAAGAAAATGAATCGATGACTTCCTTAATCTGAATAGCGAGTTCGCGCGTAGGTACCAGAATCAATACTTTTAGGTGTAAATTTCTAGTTGGACTCTTGCGCTGAAACATCTCTAAAATAGGTAATACAAAACTCGCAGTTTTTCCAGAACCCGTTTGGGCAATTCCTTGGATATCTTTTCCTGCTAAAATTGCGGGAATAGCCTGTTCTTGAATTGGGAAAGGTTCGGTATAATTTTTTTCGTCTATTCCCTTTAAAAGAGATGCTGATAAACCAAGTGATGCGAAAGTCATGTAATTATTTTAGGATGAAAATATTTTACAAAGATAATATTTCTTTGGCACAAAGCTTTGGATTAGCCTTAGCGTCTTGAAATGAATGTATATTTGCTATAAGAATTAACAATACTATTATGCAACCATTAGCCGAACGAATGCGTCCACAAACGCTTGATGATTACGTGGGACAACAACATTTAGTAGGAGAAAAAGCCGTTTTACGCCGTGCCGTAGAATCTGGCAGGATTCCCTCTTTTATTTTGTGGGGTCCTCCAGGCGTTGGCAAAACTACCTTGGCAAGTATTGTGGCTCAGACCCTGAAACGTCCGTTTCATGTATTGTCTGCCATTAGTGCGGGAGTAAAAGACATTCGTGAAACTATAGAAATGGCCAAAAAGCAAAAGTTTTTTGATACGCCCTCTCCTATATTGTTTATCGACGAAATCCACCGTTTTTCAAAATCTCAACAAGATTCGCTCCTCGGCGCTGTTGAAAAAGGTATTATTACGTTGATTGGTGCTACTACCGAAAACCCTTCTTTTGAAGTAATCTCAGCCTTGCTTTCTCGTTGTCAGGTATATGTACTCAAGCCTTTGGTGAAGGACGAATTAATATTTATGATTAATCAGGCCTTGGAAAAAGATGTTTTCTTGAAGAATCGAGGTATTGTAGTAAAGGAATACGAGGCTATTTTACAGTTTTCGGGGGGCGACGGGCGAAAGTTGTACAACATTTTAGAGTTGGTCTGCAATTTTATTCCTGAAGGCGAAGGACTGGAAATTACCAACGAAATGGTGGTTGAGAAACTACAGCAAAATATAGCCCTCTATGACAAAGACGGCGAACAACATTATGATATTATCTCGGCCTTTATTAAATCTATTCGTGGCTCTGACCCAAACGCTGCCGTGTATTGGTTGGCAAGGATGCTTGAGGGTGGCGAAGACATAGAGTTTATAGCAAGACGAATGATGATTTTGGCTTCTGAAGACATAGGTTTGGCGAATCCGAATGCGTTGTTGATGGCTAATACTTGTTTCCAGACAATACGTGCCGTAGGTATGCCCGAATCTCGTATTATACTTTCGCAAACGGTTATTTATTTGGCGACTTCTGCCAAAAGTAATTCTTCTTACTTGGCAATAGACCAAGCCTTGGCAACGGTGCGTGAAACTGGTAATTTGCCCGTACCGCTACACCTTAGAAATGCCCCAACCAAATTGATGAAACAATTAGACTATGGCAAAAACTATAAGTATGCCCACGGTTATGAAGGCAATTTTGTGAAACAACAGTTTATGCCTGAGGAAGTTAAAAGCACAAAATTCTTTGACCCTCAACAAAATCCTGCTGAGGAGAAAATCAAACAGAAACTCCGCCAAGATTGGGGCGACGAATACGGTTATTGATGTCAAGAACCCTGTTTTACCACTTTGTATTCAACAGGACTCGATAATATGACAGAAGTAGTAGGTTCGCCATATTCAGAGAATTTATTAATGATGTTTTCTAAATCGTTGGGGTGTTTTACGATTACTTTCATCACCAAACAATATTCACCCGTGATTCTATCGCATTGATACACTTCGGGCATTTGGCTGATGTGTGCTAAAAAAGATTGCATTTTGCCATTGTGCGCTTTAAACAAAATACTTGCCTTTAGGGAATAACCCAACTTTCCAAAGTCTAGGTCAACACCAAAACGTTTGATGACGCCTATTTCTTCTAGTTTCTGAACACGCTCAGCCACGGCTGGTGCCGAAAGTCCTACTTTTCTGCCTATTTCGGCAAAGGTATAACGGGCATTTTCCTGCAATAAAGCCAGAATATTCCAGTACAATTTATCCAAATCCATAATCGAAGGTATTTAAGCAAAATAAACATTGAATCAAAGGTTATTACCATCAAGTTCAATGGTTTATAAAGCGTTTATCTTATATCAGCAAGGTATCTTTGTTTCAACAAAATTCCAAAAGATAATTTTATTTTTCACAATAAAGATGGAAACTATACAACAAAATCGGAGAATTGAGTCGATAGATTTATTAAGAGGTATCGTCATTATTATTATGACTTTAGACCACGTCCGTGATTTTTTTCACGCTGATGCATATTTATTCGACCCTACAGATTTAAGCAAAACCAATCCCTTCCTGTTTTTAACCCGTATCATTACGCATTACTGTGCACCAATTTTTATTTTTTTGGCAGGCACATCAGCTTACCAAGTCGGTCAGAAAAAAGGCATTAGCGAACTATCGGCCTATTTACTAAAAAGGGGTATTTGGTTGATTATCTTAGAATTAACCGTAATGAACATTGCTTGGTTCTTTAATCCACATTTTGGGATTATTTCTTTTCAGGTAATTGGTGCCATAGGGTTAAGCATGGTTTTACTTTCGGCTATTGTTTATTTACCCATGCCTTGGATTATTGGAGGGAGCTTACTCATGATTTTTGGGCATAATCTTTTAGATGGCATTACTGTGCAAGAAGAGGGCTTTCAGGCATTTATTTGGGCTATTTTGCATCAACAAAAAATGTTTCATTGGATTCCCGACCACGTTATTTATATTGGCTACCCAATTATTCCGTGGGTCGGTGTAATGGCATTAGGATATGCCTTTGGTGTTCTTTATACCTCAAAATTTAATCCTGAAGCGCGTAGAAAAATATTGTTAAAATACGGATGGCTTAGTATAGCCTTATTTGTTATCATCCGTAGTACAAATTTATACGGAGATACTCGCCTCTGGGATACTCATGCGAACGGTATTAATCTCGCACTTTCATTTATTAACGTAAGCAAATATCCACCTTCGTTATTGTACATCTTATTAACAATTGGGCCTGCACTTTTACTTTTAGCATATCTTGAAAATGCTAAAGGGGCATTCTGGAACAAAGTATTAGTCTATGGTAAGGTATCGATGTTTTATTACATCTTGCATATTTATGTCATCCATACTTTAGCCATGATGGCAGCTAGCATGACAGGCTTTGGTGCTGATGCCATGGTTTTAGACACGTGGGTTTATATGTCGCCTCGTTTGCAGGGTTACGGTTTTAGTCTGAGCTTTGTATATTTATTATGGATTGTTATAGTAGTGTCTACTTACCCGATTTGTCGTTGGTATGGGGCTTACAAGCAAAATCATCAGGGTTATTGGTGGTTGAGTTATGTGTAGAGTCTAAACCTTTTATTTCTATTAGGGGGTGACTTAAGTCACCCCCTAATAGAAATAAAAGGTTTACGGCAATAACAAAGATGAATCTCCATAGCTCAAAAAACGATAATCGTTTATCATGGCTTGTTGATATACCTTTCTCCAGTCTTCCCCAATTAAGGCTGCTATGAGTAGAATCAGGGTACTTTCGGGCTGATGGTAGTTGGTAATGATACCATTACAGATTCTGAACTGGTAGCCTGGGAAAATAAAAATTTCGGTTTCGCCCGTAATTTCAGTTTCGCCAGAAGCTTCCATTTTCGATAAAATCGTTTTCAAAGACGATGCTATACTCGGCAAATCGTCGACAACGTGCTGATAAGGATATAATTTTTCAATAAAAAAATCGCTTGCAATATCACTACTCAGTTTTACGCCATACCAATACAAACTCTCTAAAGCACGCATTGATGTCGTTCCTACAGGAATAGTATTGCCAATATTTTCTAATAAGACTTCAATATTCTTTTTTGTAAACACAATTTGCTCATTGTGCATACGGTGTTCTACGATGTTTTCAACTTTGATAGGTTGAAACGTACCAGCACCTACATGAAGTGTAATAAATTCCTCTTTGATACCCTGTGCTGAAAGATTTTGTAGTACCTCGTCAGTAAAATGCAAGCCTGCAGTAGGTGCGGCTACAGCTCCTTTTTTCTCGCTATAAACAGTTTGATAGGTTTCGTAGTCTGCTGCTTCGGCTTCGCGGTTTAGGTAGGGTGGCAATGGTATTTCGCCCAAGGCTTGGATAATATCGACAAACTTTGGCTTGGGGATAGTACTATCTTCTGACATTACTCGCCAAGATAATTTCACTTGGTTGTTTTCAAAATCGTACAACTCGGCTTTTACTTCGATATCTTCTCCTGCAATGTTTAATATTTTCTCTAAAACGTCTTCTTTCTTCCAACGTTTCCTATTGCCAATCATGCATTCCCACACACATTCATCGTTGGCTTCCATCGCTAAATTAATGACTGATGTGGGAGCAATAGGGTGCAATAAAAAAATCTGAATGACAGCCCCAGTTGATTTCTGGAAATGGATTCTGGCAGGTATTACTTTAGTATTGTTAAAAACTAATAGAGTATTTTGGGGTAAATACTCGTTGATTTTCTTGAAAACGGTATGGGTAATATTACCTTGCTGATATACTTGTAATTTAGATTCATCACGCTTTTCTAAAGGGAATTTGGCAATTCTCTCGTCTGGCAAATCATATGTATAATCAGCAAGCTTTAAATCTTGAATATCCATCAATTAATCTTCTTCTACAGCAATTATTGGGCTGGTAAACAACAATTTGATAGGCAAATAAAATAGCCAAGCGATTATCAAAGCAATGCCTAATACTAATAAATAAGAATAATCTGTTTGATAAGTTCGTTCATCATTTAAAATCAATAATGCTCTGAGAATAAGCAATAAAAAAGTATTCACAATGGCAGGCAAAAAATTTAGCCAGTTTACGATTGCAGCTTTTAATTGTTCGCCTTCTTTTAACCATACTTTGTTGGGAATCCAAGCAAAGGCTGTTACAGGAACACGTTTTACGCTATTGGCTAACAAAATTGATAATATATTGAAAACGAACATGACTGTTCCAAAAAGGTAGAAAACTTCGTTTTTTGGTAAAAAGCCATCTCCTCTCCCACTTGGTCCAAAATGCACGGCAGTGGTGTCGGGCAAGCCACGGTAGGTAAATAATAAGACAAGGATGAAGGCTAAAATTGATAAGTAACGCCAAGTTCTGGAAATGAAAAATTCTATACTCATTGATATTTGTTGTTTCAGGGTGCAAAATTACGCTAGAAAAGGCAGGATTTCTAATGAAATGGATGATTAATCAAGAATAAAAATCGTTCTTTAGACTAAACTTGTCCTTTTTAACCTAAAAAATACTTGTCATGACAATTATTTTTTTAAGGATTAATGAGTAAAACTTCTTAAAAAAAATTAGCTTTGTAAAATGAACGATTTCAAGGGCTAGAAAGCCTTGAATATGAGTAACATTATGAAAATTTATACCAAAACTGGCGATAAAGGGACTACTTCTTTGGTTGGTGGCACAAGAGTATCAAAAACCGAGTTGCGGATTGAAGCTTATGGCACAGTGGATGAACTAAATTCATACATTGGTTTAGTGCGTGATCAAGCGGTAAATGAAAAGCGTAAAAATATTTTAAAGGAAATTCAAGATAGATTATTCACGATTGGTTCAATTCTGGCTTCTGAGCCTGAACAAACCAAAAAGCGTTTGCCTGATTTATTAGAAAGTGACATCGAGCTACTAGAAAATGAAATGGACAAAATGGATAATGATTTAGAATCCATGCGATATTTTATTTTACCGGGAGGACATCAATCTGTTTCGTTTGGGCATTTGGCCAGAACAGTTTGCCGACGAGCGGAAAGAATTGTGCTTAGACTTTCAGAGGAATCAGAGGTAAACGATTTAGTCATCAGGTATTTAAACAGACTGTCTGATTATATTTTTGTATTATGCAGGATGATGGCAAAGGAGCTTGGGATAGAGGAAGTAGCTTGGAAACCGAGGGTTTCTTCTTGAGACTTTAGGATTAGGGGACTTTAGGATTATAGACTTTAGTACTGGAGGAATTAGGACTTTAAGACACTAGAGGTGAGATTTTAGACGTTAGACTTAAGACACTAGACTATAGGAATTAGGAATTTAAGATACTAGATTTTATACGTTGGACTTAAGGACACTAGACTCTTTCTTGACTTTAGACCTTAAACTTTTGACTTTAAACTCTAGATTCGTGACTTTGAATATTAGAATAACAAATAGTATATATATATGACAGATACCTTGCAGATTGATATCCATCAGATTGAAAAATCTAGGATTGATGCGGTTGATTTTGACAACCTTGTTTTTGGGCGTTCTTTTGCCGACCACATGTTGGTGGTCGACTTTAAAGATGGAGAATGGCAAACGCCACAAATTGTGCCTTATGGCCCTATCTCTTATTCTCCAGCGATGATGTCTCTTCATTACGGACAAGCGATTTTTGAAGGCATGAAAGCCTACAAAAATGCAGCGGGTGAAATACTGGTCTTTCGTCCAGAAGAGAACTGGAAACGTCTCAATAAATCTGCTGTCCGTATGTGTATTCCTGAAATTCCAGAGGATATTTTTATGGAAGGTCTTTCACAACTTTTACGCTTGGATGCCGACTGGATTCCTGCGAAAGAGGGTTGTTCGATGTACATTCGTCCTTTTATGTTCTCTACGGATGAATACGTTGGTGTTAGTCCATCAAAAACATACAAGTTTATTATTTTCAACTGTCCAGTAGGTTCTTATTATACCAAGCCTCTACGTGTACGTGTTGAAACACAATTTATTCGTGCTGCTCATGGTGGTGTTGGTTTTTCTAAGAATGCAGGTAATTATGGTGGGTCGTTGTATCCAACTAAATTAGCGATGGATGCTGGTTATGACCAAATTATCTGGACTGATGCCGCTACGCATACTTTTGTGGAAGAAGCAGGAACGATGAACCTTTTGTTTGTAATAGATGGTGCTTTAGTAACGGCTCCGACTGGCGATACAATTCTTGACGGTATTACGCGTAAATCAATTTTACAAGTAGCGAAGGAATGGGGAATGGAAATTCAAGAAAGACAACTTTCGGTAAAAGAATTAGTAGAAGGTATTCAGTCAGGTAAAGTAACTGAAGCATTTGGTGCTGGTACAGCCGCTGTAATTGCCCCTATCGCAACGATTGGCTACGAAGGTGTTGATTACCAATTACCAGAACGCAAAGACGACGCATTCTCTAAAAGAGTATTTGAGGAAATCAATGATATTCGTTTAGGTAAAAAAGATGATACACGTGGATGGGTAATGAAAATATAGTTTTCATGATTGTTTATAAATAAAAATAGCCTTTAGATAATATCTAAAGGCTATTTTTATGATACAGTAACTTACTGTAAAAGCTTATTTTCTTTATTAGCAAAGATTATCTTTAAGCCTGGGTCTTTTTCAGTACTTACATTTTGAAGTAATAAACTATTTTTGCCATCAGCCAATTGCCAAGTCGTAGCTTTCTCTGTACTAGTCCCCTTACCATATTTAGTATCGAAATAACCTTTAAACTCCGTCATTAGGCTATCTACGGCTGTTTGTCGCTCGATGTACACATCAATCGTAATAGCTTCTACTTTATTTTGTGCACTCCTTACATACAAAATATCAGCAAAGTTTAAATCTGTATCATCAAAATACTCCGTAAAACTCTTCCCGTTTTCTGCTGGCGTTTCAGAAGGCAAAGTTGTTTCATTAATTGTATCAATGTTATCACCAATTTTTACACCGCGTGCCATACCAGCATCGGTTTTAAGAATTGCTTGAAAAATTGAGCTATAATTTTCTAAAGCAGATGAGCCAGCCGAACTACTTTCAGGACTGCTTGTTTCGGTTTGGGTACTTTCTTTTTTATCTTGACAAGCAATCAATAGTATAAATAATAAAAGGAAGTAAAGATTATATTTTTTCACGAATTGTATGTATTAAGATTTTTAAATACAAAAATACAAAAACTTTCTGAGTAGCTACCACATTCTGATTGATGATATAAGTTTCCTCACCCAATCATGTGATACCACCTGATAAATATATTTTGTAAGTTTACAATAAATTTAGTAGCAAAACAGTATCCTTCTTAATCAAGCATTTATTCAAAACTATTAGCTTCAACATCATGTCTCTAAATTTTCCTCAACCAATGAACCAAGCATCCATTAAAATCGTAATTTATGAAGATAACCCTGATTTAAGAGAAAGCCTTTCTGTATTGCTCAGAGGATCAATTGGTTTTGAACTTATCGGCGCCTTTGTAAACTGTGAGCAAGTAGCCAGACAAATTATTGATTTAAGGCCAGATGTGGTATTAATGGATATTGATATGCCCATTGCAAATGGCTTAAAGGGGCTCAAAGTAATCAAACAATTGGCACCACAAGTAAATGTAATCATGTTTACGGTGTTTGAAGATAATGAAAATATTTTTGAGGCAATCTGTTCAGGGGCAGTGGGTTACTTATTAAAAAGGACGCCTCCTATTAAACTGCTTGAAGCAATTCAGGATGCAAATAATGGCGGTGCACCCATGACTTCGAGTATTGCCCGTAAAATTTTGCAGATGTTGCCTGCTCAACAAAAAATTACAGAAAACAACGACTATAAATTAACAGAACGAGAAGGCGAAATATTAAATCTTTTAGTAAAAGGCAATAGTTATAAAATGATTGCCGATAAATGTAGTATTAGCATAGACACTGTGCGGTCGCACATCAAAAAAATCTATGATAAGCTACATGTACATTCGCAAACCGAGGCCGTTGCGAAAGCTATCCATGAAAGAATTGTATAATCAATATCATCCTATCATGTGATTGACAATAGATAAATTAGTCCCCAACTTTGTAATCAAGAAACCAACCATGCTATAGAATTAAATTTATGGAATAACCTTAACTAAATAACTATCATGGCAAGTCCATCATTAACAAACAATACATACTTAATCAATAACATAAGTCGTGATTTAAACTTTAAAAGAGAGAATATTCTTAGTAATGAATCGAACATTATTTTATCGATTTCTTGTAAAAAGAACATTATTGTAGCTTGGAAAGACATTAGTCATTTAGAAGCAATCGGCAATTATACCATGTTTTACTTCACTGATGGAAAAAAATTGCTAGTTTCTCGTACAATGAAAGTTTTTTTGCCTAAATTAGATGCCGAAATGTTTGTGAGGATTCATAAGTCTTTTACAATCAACCTGAACTGCGTTTCTCAATTTGACATTAAAGAAGAAATGTTTGTACAATTAAGGGATGGTAGTAAAATATCTATTTCGAGAAGAAAAAAGAAAGAGTTTATTGATAGAGTGAGAAAACATTTTGGGTATTCTCGCATCAATTAAAAAGAAATTAGTGGTTAGGTATTTATGAAACGGGGGTGAACTTTGTTGCCCCACGTTTTTAATTCCTAATCTTCAAAAATATTAAAGATAATAGGTGTAGAACTATTAATTTGCACAGGGGGATGTTTTTAACGTCTCCTTTTGTCTTTTATAGCCTTCCCAAAATCTATTAAGTTCTGATTTTGTTGATCTTTTTAACAAAGCCTTTTCTATTAGCTGGTGACTTAAGTCACCAGCTAATAGAAAAAATTAGTACTTAACAGTTTTTTCCTAAAACTCCCGTCCTATATTAAATACAAAGTGTCCTTTATTAAAGCTATTGATGGCATAATTAAAGCGTATTACCAGATTGTAGTAGGTTACTAAATCCAGTCCACAGCCATAACTATACAACATCTTATTTGCTAACTTACTTTTATTTTCATCTGTAAAGCGATTTTCAACATATCCATAGTCCCCAAAAAGAGTTGGATATACACCAATAGGAATTTTATTAAACTGCTTCATTTTAAGGAATTTCAAATTGATTTTTTTGTTAAAAAGCTCGTATCTCAGTGTATTCCTTCCATAAAAATACTTACCTCCATCTACTACATACAATTCATATCCTCTTACAAGGTGACTGCCATAGCCTAAGCCACGGGTGTTGTAAAAGGGTTGACGATTGGGAAAGGATATTTTTGCTTCAATATTAATCCCCAGATACCACTTAGTCGATAGCGGTTTGTAATAGGAATAATTTCCAGTGATTTCTAATTGATTGATGTCATCGTTTGGCGAAATTCCCAATTTATTGATAAATAGCTCATAGCGTTTTCCTCTTAATGGATAAGCAACGTTATCTCTGAAATCATAATTAAAATAATAAGTAAACTGAAGGTAACGTTGGAGTGTACCATGGTTAGCAAAATAATTTGGATTCAGTTTCCTAATCGTATCGTTGATAGAGATATTATTGAAACGCAATTCAAAAGTATGGTTATCGTAAAAGGCAAAACGTTTCTTTAAGAAAACAGCGGTAGAAAAGCGTTCGCGCATAGTCTCGTTTTTACTTCTATGATAAAACAATGTATCATTCAGGCTCCTAAATGCTACGTTATTATTTGTCATATAAGATATACTAAAGCCCATCCCTGTTTTTTGAGCTTTGTTGATGTATGGAATTTTATACCCAACATCTATCCGTTGTGTAAACCCATTTTCAAGATGCAGCGAAAGTCTTTCAGCGCGTCCTCTAAAATTACTATGGATTAAATCTATCCCATAAATAGTTCGATTGAAATCATGCCCCCTATCCCACCATTCCGAAAAATTCCTATCAGCCAATAGAAAAACAGGATACCCTAACAAAAACCATTGTTCTTGTAGATGAATCTGAATGTTCAGCTGTCCGTTTTCAGTAAGCTGATGATGAATGTCAACCGAAACAAACAGGTTAGTATTAACAATTTTTCGCCTGTTTATTTCTAAACGCTTATTGACATCATTGATGAATAACGTATCGCCTATTTTAAAGTCCAATTCGCGAAGAATGATACTCTCCTTTGTTTTATGATGCCCATTAAGAACAATTTCATTTACCACCACAAAAGAATCTGGTTGGATGGGCTTAAAAGAAGTACTAAATAAAGAAAAAAGGAAAGTAAAAAGTAGCATATATCAAAGTTAAGCAATTATCCCAATAACATACTTCAAGCAATCTTCATACCAGTAGTAACATATCGATGTTCTCATTGCTAAATTAAATAATATTGTATCCACTTATGGGTGGAAATAATTAACCATAGCCAACCTGATTAAATATAAATTATTCTAAATTAATTAGTATTATTGCAAGTAATATTGACCATTTTTATCAATCATAATTTATGAACATTACCAAACCAAGGTTATCATTTTCTCAAATCATTAACATGAATGTAGGTTTTTTTGGCATTCAATACAGTTTTGGTTTGCAGCAAAGTGCTATCAATCCCATTTATGATTTTCTAGGAGCTAGTCCCGATGAAATACCCCTTCTCAATTTAGCTGGCCCCATGACGGGTCTTTTAATCCAACCAATTATTGGAGCAATGAGTGATAAAACGTGGCATCCACGTTGGGGAAGGCGTAAGCCCTATTTTTTAATAGGGGCTTTATTATGTAGCATTGCCTTGTTTATTTATCCCTTTAGTAGTTCATTATGGATGGCCGCAGGGCTGCTATGGATACTTGATGCAGGAAATAATACAGCAATGGAACCTTATAGGGCATTTATTGCTGATAAATTACCTGCTGACCAGCAGGCTACAGGGTTTTTATCTCAAAGTTTTTTCACTGGTCTCGGCATTACCTTGGCGAATGTTTCCTTATTTATTTTTCAAAAATTCATTACTGGCGAACATGGTAGTATTCCATATTGGGTATTTGGTTCATTCTTTCTGGGTTCTGTTTGTTCGATAAGTTCTGTTCTTTGGTCTATGGCTAAAACGCCTGAAATTCCGCCTACTCTTGAAGAATTGGAGCATATCAAGCAAAGTAACAGAGGTATTTTTTCTCCTTTTATTGAAATTGCAGAGGCTATTAAGGATATGCCAAAAATAATGTGGCAATTGGCTTTAGTATATTTGTTTCAATGGTATGCGTTATTTTGCTATTGGCAGAATGCTTCTAAAAGCATTGCCCTATCGGTTTGGCATACTACTCCTGAGCATGACAAACAGTTGTACCAAGAAGCTGTGGGTTGGACGGGCTTAGTAAATGGATGGTATAATATCGTTACCTTTTTGTCGGCATTTGCACTGGTAGGCATTGCGAAAAAATACACACCCAAGACTGTACATACAATCTGTTTATTAATGGCAGGGTTAGGCTTGCTTATCTTTCCATCTATTGAAAACAAATATTTATTGTTCGCTCCCATGACGGGCTTTGGTATAGCATGGGCAAGTATGATGGGTATACCGTATTTAATGGTAATTTCAGAGATTCCCAAAGAACGTTATGGCGTATATATGGGTATTATCAACATGATGATTGTGATACCTATGATTATCCAGAACCTTACTTTTGGCTATATATTAGAACACTTTTTAAATAACGATGCAGGTAAGGCTATCACTTTTGCAGGTATTTTTCTATTATTAGCCTGTGGAGCTACCATGTTGATGAAATCTGAGAAGATAAAAGAAGGATTGGAAATACCAACGAGCGGTGGTGGGCATTGAAAGAGGACTTTAGGACTGGATGACTAAAGGATTTTAGGATGTATGACTTTAGGATTATAAGACTTAAAGACTGTAGGATTGTTATGATCTTACAGTTTTTAAGTCTTTTTTACGAAACCTTCTTATTAGCGGGTGACTTAAGTCCTACTGATTGCCCACATCTTTTAAAAAAGTTGAAATGAAGATATAATTATTGATAAAATGGGTTAAAATGGGCTTAAATCGCCTTTCAAACTGAGCTTTGGTCTCCTCATGTCACAGCCTGACTACTTGAAACATTTATTTCTAGCGAGGGACTTAAGTCCCTCGCTAGAAATAAATACCTTGATTATCAGCTATTTATATACTTTTGGGTAATCGATAGGACTTAAGTCGCCCGCTAATAGAAATAGTAAAGCCACATCTTACTTGTTTAAGAAATGGCTTTACTATTTGTTCTCTCAAAAGGGCATATGCAATATGCCCCTACATGTACTTACCTAGTCTTGTGTCTTTTATCTTGTGTCTTATAGTCTTTTAATCCTTTAATCTTCAAGTCCTGCCTATCCTGTAGTTCTCCAAAACAAGAAGAGCCACCATTTCTGGTAGCTCTTTTCTAATATTTTTGGGGTTTATTTACTTTCCCGCATGTGATTGCAGTATCATCAACGGAACTGGGCTTAACTTCTCTGTTCGAGATGGGAAGAGGTGAACACCAGTCCTATCAACCCCATAAATTCTTTGAGCTATTAAGCTCTATTTCTTTATGAGTAATTCATATAATATTGTGAAAGATGTTGAAGAGTAAGAACTATAAAGATTATATATCATACGGTTGTATTAATAAAGCTGTTGGGTAATTAGTATTGCTCGACTTTGGTATTTCTACCTTTACATCTGCAACCTATCAAGGTCGTCATCTACGACCGCCCTTATATGGATTACTCATCTTCAGGTCAGTTTCGCACTTAGATGCTTTCAGCGCTTATCTGGTCCCGACGTAGCTACTCAGCTATGCTCTTGGCAGAACAACTGATACACCAGCGGTCAGTCCAACTCGGTCCTCTCGTACTAAAGTCAGAACCTGTCAATAATCCTACGCCCACAACAGATAGGGACCGAACTGTCTCACGACGTTCTGAACCCAGCTCGCGTGCCACTTTAATCGGCGAACAGCCGAACCCTTGGGACCTTCTCCAGCCCCAGGATGTGACGAGCCGACATCGAGGTGCCAAACCTCCCCGTCGATGTGAGCTCTTGGGGGAGATCAGCCTGTTATCCCCAGAGTACCTTTTATCCTTTGAGCGATGGCTGTTCCATACTAAACCACCGGATCACTATATCCTACTTTCGTACCTGATCGACTTGTATGTCTCACAGTCAAGCACCCTTTTGCTATTGCACTCTACGCACGGTTACCAAGCGTGCTGAGGGTACCTTTGAAAGCCTCCGTTACTCTTTTGGAGGCGACCACCCCAGTCAAACTACCCACCAAGCAATGTCCCTATTTAGGTTAGAATTCCAGTACAAGAAGGGTGGTATTTCAACGTTGACTCCATCATGCCTAGCGACACAATTTCACAGTCTCCCACCTATCCTACACATCCAGTACCAGAACTCAATGCTAAGCTATAGTAAAGGTTCATGGGGTCTTTCCGTCCCGTTGCGGGTAAACGGCATCTTCACCGTTACTACAATTTCACCGAGCTCACGGCTGAGACAGTGTCCAGATCGTTACACCATTCGTGCAGGTCGGAACTTACCCGACAAGGAATTTCGCTACCTTAGGACCGTTATAGTTACGGCCGCCGTTTACTGGGGCTTCGATTCAATGCGTCGCTT
>NZ_JBXANT010000001.1:1452500-2802500 GCF_058802005.1 Arcicella sp. GW822-FHT02H01
TAAAAATCGTAGCCCTGTAACAACTGATAAGAGAATTCGGTAAATGAAATCCCTGTTTCAAGGCGTTTCTTTACTGAATCTTTAGACATCATGTAATTTACTGAAAGGTATTTCCCTGCTTCGCGAAGGAATCCTAAGAAACTAAAATCTTTAAACCAATCATAGTTATTAACAAGTTCTGCCGAATTTTCACCACAATCAAAATCTAAGAATTTAGACAATTGTGCACGGATACCTTCTTGGTTAAATCGTAGGGTTTCTTCAGAAAGGAACGATCTTTCAGATGCTTTAAAAGAAGGGTCACCAATCATACCTGTCGCTCCTCCTACTAAGGCATAAGGTTTATGTCCACACAATTGAAAATGTTTTAACAACATAATCGTTGCTAAATTACCGATATGTAATGATGATGCTGTAGGGTCAAAGCCGATATAAGCGGCTGTCATTTCTTTTTGAAGTTGCTCTTCTGTTCCAGGCATTGCATCCTGAAGCATTCCACGCCAACGAAGTTCCTCTATAAAATTGGTTTTCATTTCTTGATTAATAAGTAGTCTCTCTAAAATTTTACACAAAGTTAGAGATTGTATATTGATATTTCACTTGTCAGGCTGGGATTCCTGCAATGTGGAGAAAGTTATAGTAAGATTCTTATCGATAAAGGAAGTTTAATTGTTTAACGTATTTTCTTAACAAACGCCATTGCGAACTGCCCATGCTACCAATCCTGCCACATTTTTAGTACCCGTTTTTTCCATTATCCTATTTCTATGTCCTTCTACCGTTCTAGCACTCAAACACAGCATATCCGCAATATTCTGGGTGGTCGTACCTTGACAAATGTGTTCTAGCACTTCTAGTTCTCGCTCTGAAATACCTGCTTGTAAACTTAGCGGAGTTGGATTTTTTTTCTCAGGCTTATTGATGAGCCTATTATGCATTACTTTAACCAGAAAAGGTCCATAATAGTAGTCTTCATTAAACACAGTATAAATGGCATTTTCTACTTCGTCGGGATGAGCATCCTTTAGTAAATAACCGTTGGCACCGATAGACATCATGTGTGAAACAAACTTATCTTCGTCGTGCATTGAAATCACGATTATTTTCACTTTAGGAAACTGTGTTTTTATCCTTTCAGTGGCTCTGATGCCATCCAATACAGGCATATTCAAATCCATTAAAACGACATTCGGAAGTGCTTGGGGAATATTATCAATTAATTCTTGTCCGTTTGATGCTTCAAGTACTACTTCAAAATCATCATTGTGGCTTAATAAAGACACTATACCACGACGAAAAAGAGCATGATCGTCGGTGACGGCAATTCTAATTTTAGTTGTATTACTCATTAATGGTTAGATTTACATAGAAAATTAATGCTTAGAAATCGCCATTAAACTTTTATCGCTCGCTATTTAAAGAGGTACATTGATAATAAAAGTAGAGCCTCGGCCAATTTCTACATCAAATTTAATACGTCCTTTGATAAGACTCATACGACTTTCAATATTTTTTATTCCAATGCCCCTGCTAGGCTGATTAATAGCGACTAAATCAAAACCTTTTCCGTCATCACTGACTTGCAAAATCAGGACGTTTTTATCTTCTTTCAAAGAAATTTTGATTTCTTTAGCCTCCGCGTGTTTGATGGCATTGTTCACTAATTCTTGGGTAGAGCGGTATAAGGATAACTCTATTTTAGGGTCATATCTTTTGTTGAGATTATCATGACAGAAGTGAATAGGCAAGTTGGTATGGAGAGTCATTTTTTGTGAGAAGTCTTTCAATGCCTCAATCAACCCGAATTCATCTAGGGTACTTGGCATTAAATCTTTAGAGATTCTTCTTACATTAAAAAGGGCTTCGTTGAGTAGCTCTTCGGTTCTGCCCAAAAGCACTTTTCGTTTAGATTCATTATCGGCAAACTTATTCATCTGCGAAAGGCTCATTCTAGTAGCAGAAAGTATCGCCCCAATTTCATCATGAAGGTCTCCTCCGATTTGACGGCGGACTACTTCCTGTGAAACCACACTGGCTTCAAGCATGGCTTGATGAAGGGCTTCTTCGTGGGCTGCTCGTTGTATACGTTGGCGACGGTAATAGAGTATAACAAAAAATATAATTGCCGAAACGGGCAAAAGCATGGCTATTGTACCAAGTATAACGATTTTAACCTCACTCATTCAATTATGCGTATTTATAAGCTACCGTATTTTTGTTTAATGAGGCGTTCATGTAACACATACACTAAAACAGTAATAGAAGTAGCAAATGTAAGCATAATCGTCGTTCCTATTTCGATAATGGCTTTAATTGTAGAGGGGTCTTGCTGAAACATAAACCTATTCCTAAAAGGATTCTAAAGATGAAAAGTAAAACATAATATATATTCCAGAGGTGGTAGTAAAACTTTGGTTCTTTTTGAAAAATAATCACGTCACTATAAAGAAATACAAAGAGTGTGCCTGAAAAATAGAACAAACAGCTCACGCTTATCCAAAACATCGGTACTATGGTTAATTTCTTTACTTCTAATTGTTGGAGAAGTTGATAAAAATAAATAAACACCCAAATGATAATAAGCAAACAAGCGATGGTGCTGATGGTACTATTAAATGTTTGAAAGCCTTCTGACACCGTAAATGTATAAATACAGACTAGTATATAAATACTTGTTGCAATTAAGACTATTCTTTTTAGATTTTTTCCTATAAAAACTTGATGGAACATCAAGCTAATTAAAACAAATTCAATGATGACAAAAGCATTGATGATAAAGTGATTTGACCTATTTAAAATAAACCAAATATTAGCTAATACTTCTATGATAAATGTTATTACTAGATACCCAAAAAGTATCTTTAATTCTTTGTTAAGATATTTTCTCTGTTTTATAGCTATTATCAAAGGAATAACTATCGCAGTTGAAGCAATATATGATAGTGTACTGATAGCCACTCGCTACTTGATTAAGGCTTTTAGTGCCTATTTTAATTTGAGAATGATTTACTCAACTGAAAAGATGTTTTACTAAACCACAAGCCTACTGCTAAAAGGACTCTAAAAACAAAAAGCAAAACATAATAAATACTCCAGAGTTGTTTATATAGTATTGGCTCCTTTTGAAAAAGTATCTTTTCACTATAAAGAAAAATAAAAAGTGTTCCAGAGAAATACAATAAACAGCCTACACTTATCCAAAACATAGGCAACGCATATAGCTTAATAAGTTGAGGTATTTGAAGTAATTGATAAAAATAAGTAAAAACCCAAATAATAATTAAAAGGCATGATAGGGTATTAACTATGCTATTAAACTTTAAAAACCCATCTGGCATCATAAACAAATAAAGACTTACTAATGTATAAATGCTTATTGAAATGAATATGGCTCTTTTTAATGTTTTATTAATAAAAGCTTTACGAAAAGTAAAACTTAATAAAATCCCTTCTGCCAAAGCAAAGATATTCAGTATAAAATGATTGGGATGGTGTAGTATTTTTGCCCATGTAACACAAAAAACCTCAAAAATAATTGAAGCTATTACGTATAAAAAAAGCATTTGCAATTCTTTAGTAAGATATTTATTTCTGATAATACCAATTATCAAAGGAAGAAATACAACTGAAGAAGATGTATACGTAAAAATTAAATCTATCTCCATTTATTTGATTAAAGGTGTAACTATTTATTTTTGATTTAATGTATTAGGCATTTGTGTAGATGCTTTACTAAACCATAAGCCTATTGCTAAAAGGACTCTAAAAACAAAAAGCAATACATAATAAATAGTCCAAAGTTGTTTATATAGTATTGGCTCTTTTTGAAAAAGAATAGTTTCACCATAAAGAAAAACAAAAAGTGTTCCAGAGAAATACAATAAACATCCTACACTTATCCAAAATAAAGGTAATGTATAGAGTTTAATTACTTGGAGTGTTTGAAGTAATTGATAAAAATATACAAAAACCCAAATAATAATTAAAAGGCATGATATGGTATTAACTATGCTATTAAACTTTAAAAAACCATCTGGCATCATGAACAGATAAATACTCACTAATGTATAAATGCTTATTGTAATAAATGTGATTCTCTTCAAGTTTTTATTTAAAAAAGACTCTTGAAAAATAAGACTGATTAAAATACATTCAAATAAGGCAAAGATATTGAGTATAAAATGATTAGGCATGTGTAAAATCCTAGCCCATATATTAGATAAAATTTCAGCAATAACTGAGAATATTAAATATAGAAAAAGTATTCTTAGTTCTTTAGTATGATATTTTCTTCTTAGAATGATTATTATCAAAGGACAAAACAATGCAAAAGAAGCAATATATGATATTGTTTTTATAGTCACTTTACTTCATTAAAATTCTTAGTATTTATTTTAGTTTAATGGTTTTCTTATTGGTATCGCTTACTTATTAAACCGAAGCCTATTCCTAAAAATATGCGTTGAGCAAATGATAGATATTCTCTGATGTACCAATAATCTGTTATTGCTTCATTTGTATTAAAAGCAATATATTCAGAAAATATATGCATAAAAAACACCCCTGAAAAATACAATAAAATAGAAACACCTATCCAAAAATGGGAATAGGTCAATAAATTTTTTATTTCAAGGTTATTTAGCAATTGATAAAAAAATATCAAAGCCATACAAATCATTGTAATATTTACAACGCTATGAGAAAACGGGTCTATTCTGTTGAACTCTCTTCCAATATGCGACCCCCCAATAAGTATGATAGAAACTACCATCAAGCCTTTAATAAGATTATTTAACCCTTTACTTTTAATAACTAATGTATAATAATATCCAAAAAAACATACATCTATGTAATTAATTGAATTGTTAATGAAATGATTTTGCCAACCATTCAAAACAAATATCCAAGCTAATATTTCAATAAATGTCAAAAGAATACAATAATTAAATATAACTTTCAAAGGAGATTTTCGCACTTCTTTAATATCAATAATACCCATTATAAGTGGATATATTAATATCAAAGAATTAGTTATTGAAATAAGAGGTATTGTAACGAATATCATTTCATTAAGATTTGCTTAGTTACATCTCACCCAATTATATCACGAAAAACAGCCAAAATTATTAGTTTGATAGTTTTCTTACTGGCATAGCTGATTGACTAAACCAGAAACCTACTGCTAACAATATGCGATGGATAAAAGTTAAATATTCTTTAATCTCCCAATATCGAGTTATTGTTTTATCTTTATTAAAAGCAATATATTCAGCAAAAATTTCCAAAGAAAAAATACCTGAAAAATATATCAGTACTGCTACAGCTATCCAAAAATGTGAATAAGTAAATAAATTTTCTATTTCTATGCTATTCAGTAACTGATAGAAAAACATTAATACAATTGAAATCAAAAAAATATTAACAATACTATAAGCAAAAGAATCTATTCTATTAAAATCTCTTCCAGTTCCGATATGAGACCATAGAATTAATATTAAAGTAATACTCCCTAGTGATACACCCAAGTATTTAAATTGCTTATTCTTAATAATTTGGTAATAATAGCATCCCCAGACAATTACATCTGTGTAAGAAATTATATTGCTAACAAAATGATTTTGCCAACCATTTAATGCATAAACCCATCCTACTACTTCATAAACACTAAATACAATACAATAGATAAAAATAATTTTTAATGGAGACCTATTAACGTCTTTTAGGTTAATACATGCAATAATTAGTGGGAGTATTAACATTGACGAAGCAAATAATGAGAGAAAATAAATTGTTGCAAAAATCATTTCAATACTTATTTATCCTCTCTACTATTCTTTAGAATAGTAATCAGGCAAATTTCATAAAATCAGGCATTTACACTTTCTCCTTGATTAATTATTTATTGCCAATTTTAATTTGATGTGTTTTTCAATTGTATGGTTGTTTTAGTAAACCATAAGCCTATTGCTAAAAGAATTCTATGAATAAAAGTTAAATAGTCTTTAATATCCCAGTAAATTGATATACTTCTGTCTTTATTAAAAGTAATGTATTCAGCAAAAATATTAATAAAGAAAATACCAGAAAAATAAATCAAAACTGCCACTGCTATCCAAAACTGAGGATAGCTAAACAAATTCCCTATTTCTAAACTATTCAATAATTGATAGAAAAACATTAATGTAATCGTAATTAAAGTAATATTAGTAATGCTTTGAGCAAAAGAATTTATCTTATTATAATCAGCCCCTATGTGCGACAACGTAACTAAAATTAATGCTATACTTACTAATCCTATTAATGCATATCTTAGTGATTTAATCTCTATGATTTTATAAAAAAAATATCCCCAAAAAATAATATCTGTATAGGAAATTGTATTACTAATAAAATGGTTTCTCCAACCATTTAAAGCATATACCCAAGCTAATATATCATAAATACTATGCAGGATACAGTACGCATAAATAACCTTTAATGGAGACTGATTAACCTCTTTGATATTAATACCTCCAATTATTAAAGGAAGTATTAATATCAATGAAGAAAAATATACTATAAGACTATATCTTAGAAAGATTATTTCAATCATGATAGCTTATTTATCTTTATCATCACTATCATCATCACTACTATCATCATCGTCACCATCCCACTTGCAATTTGGAGGACAATCAGGTCCACTACAAACAAATGTATTTAAAGTTTCTCCTTTTTTGTTTACAGCTTCAAAAACTAATGTTCTTGTACCTTCTTCTTTTCTAGCATGGTGGATTTTGAAAGCATCAAAATCTGGATTATCTATAAATTGCTGTAAAGATGCTTTACTGATAAAATGTGCATCAATCGAATTTTCCTTTTTTGTGTCTTGATAATTTTTAATTAATCCCATTGCTGATTGATATTCATCAGCATTGTCAGCGGTTATTATTTTACTCATGTTAATAATGTTGGTTAGTAACTTACGAAACTATTTATAAGATGTGATACAAGCAAGAAATGCTTATTATTTAAGGTAAATATACGAAAAAAACAGGTATAAATACGCTATTTTTCGTTATATATTTATCATCTTTTTGATGTATTTTCCAACGATGTCAAACTCTAAATTTACCACATTCCCGACCTGTAATGTATGGAAAATAGTATGCTCGTAAGTGTAAGGAATGATGGCTACTCTGAAGGTATTTATGCCTGAATTAAACACCGTTAGGCTAGTACCATTGATACAAATAGAGCCTTTTTCTACGGTTACATTTTGTCCGTCGTTAGCATATTCAAAATCGTATAACCAAGAACCATTTTGTTCGATGATGTTAGTAACTATTCCTGTCTGGTCTACGTGTCCTTGAACAATATGACCATCAAAACGACCGTTCGCTGGCATGCATCTTTCAAGGTTCACTTTAGAGCCTACCTGTAAAGTTCCTAAATTGGTTTTCTTCAAGGTTTCGTCGATAGCAGTAACGGAATATTGTTCTCCTTCAATAGCTATTACTGTTAAGCATACGCCATTGTGTGAAAGACTTTGATCTATTTTTAGTTCGTTTGTAAACGGACAAGTAAGGGTAAAAGTAATGTTTGTTCCTTCGCTACTAAGCTTTTTTACTTCGCCAATGGCTTCGATAATTCCTGTGAACATTTTTGTATTGTATAAATTGTGGAAAAGTTTATTTTGGCTTTCGGATGTCGGATTTCGGATGTCAGATTTTTATCTTCGAATATTCTTCGACTGTACTCGACTATCTGTTGCTAGTTTTTGTTTTCAATATTCAAGCAATGGGTACTATGTAAGTCTGATAGCTGACGACCGAAAGCTGAAAGCTCTTTTAAAAAGAAATACCATTTCGCAAGTTAATTTACTAAATTTGCTTCTCTATCAAGAACAGGTATGTTCCTATTAAAATTCCTCAGAAAATGTTCAAAAATAAATTTTTCCTTGTTTTTACCAGTGTAATTCTAATGGCTATCATTATTTATTCGTTTGTTGATTCACAAGAAAAACCTGCCGAGCTTGTGAAAGGAGACAATAATTATGCGAAAACTATCCAACAGCTAAGACTTGAAAAAGACCAAGCTTTTAGAGAGGAAAAAGATTCGCCTATTGAAAAAAAGGCAGCCTTTAAGGGATTACATTATTTTGAGGTTAATCCCGCTTATAAAGTAGTGGCTACTGTGGATATGCTAACGAGCGGACAAAGTATAAAAATTGCTATGACTGGTGGTGAAACAGAAGAATATGAAGCCTTTGCCAATGTTAAATTTGAGATAGATGGGAAGAAATGTGCCTTGAAGCTATTTAAAACGCCAGAGGGAAATTTGTTTTTACCTTTTCGTGATTTGACTACCAATAAAGAGACTTATGGGGCTGGAAGATACATTGATTTGAAGATGGAAGATATTAAAGACAAAACGATTGAAATTGATTTCAACCTTTGTTATCAGCCTTATTGTGCCTATAATCCTACTTATACTTGCCCTGTGCCACCAGCAGAGAATTTTTTAAATGTGGTATTGAAGGCTGGAGAGAGGATGTAAAAACCTTGTCTTTTCTTTCGAATATATGTTTTAGAAAACTCCCTAAAAAATTCGGTTATATCTACCATATCAAATTCTTGAAGAAGGCTATTGTTATAATTTTCTTTACAATTATACCAATAGCCTTCCTCAATTATAGAATTTTCAGAAATTTGTTAATCAAGCCAGTCGAACAGATATTTTTCGTCAAATTCAACTTCAAATTTCTTCAAAAAATTATAATACTCTTCTCTAAATGTTTGTTTTTTATGGTGTGCTTCTTGATTGAGAATGTAATCATAAACCGCAGAAATATGTGAATGAGAATATGTAAATGCACCAAATCCTTCTTGCCATGAGAATTTTCCCCTGACTAATTTGCGTTCATTAATATAGTTGGAGGAATTGTTTTTTATATCACGAACCAAGTCTGAAATTGCCATTGAAGGTTTTAATCCAATAAAAATATGAATATGATCAGGCATACCATTGATAATGATTGGTTTCTGATTTTTGCCTTTGATGATTCCAGCAATGTATTTATACAAATCATCTTTCCAAGTTTTATCAATCAAATTCTCTCTACCTTTTACAGCAAAAACAATCTGAATATACATTTGTGAGAACGTTCCAGCCATATTTTGATTTAGGTTTGAATCATATTTTATTAAATTGAATTTAATATTTTTTTTGAATAGCAATATGAAATATATTTGAAAAATTTCAGTGCCAGAATCCCGAAGGGATGATAGGATTATAGAAACAATGAAGAAATAGAATATCAAAAATCCCGAAGGGATGAAAGGATTATAGAAAAATTTATAAACAAAAATATTAAACCCCGAAGGGGTGACATAAATATGTCGATGCGAACGCTGTCACCCCTTCGGGGTTGTGTTTCTTTGTTTTATTTTTTTCTATAATCCTTTCATCCCTTCGGGATTAGGACTTCAATTTTTTCAACTATAGCTCAAAACACATCCCACAAAAAAATCCCCACTTAAAAAGCAGGGATGTGAGTTTGTTTTGATGTATGTGTAATTTGATATTATTGAAAAACTTGTTGCTTCTCTGAATCGACAGTCAATAAAGTTGGATCTGTCAATCGAGTAGCTAAAGCCAACGTTTTTATTAGTTCATAATGATAGAAGAATTTCATGGTATGAATTTTAGATTCATAAAATGCCAATTCGCTTCCTTCGTGATTGTGGGTAATTAATGCTTTTTTAGCTACAATACCTTGTTTTAGCCATACCCATGCTACGCTAACGATGCCAAAAAGCTCCATATAAAGGTTCGCATCTGCCAAGAATATTTCGTTATCACCTTTGGCAGCGGTGCTTAATAGATATATCGTTACTTTTTGTAGGCGACCTAATTCTTTCTCTAGCTTTTCAGCGTAAGGTTTTAGGTCATCATAAGTACTTGCTTCTTCAATGGTTTTTGTAATTGCATTAAAGAGCAATTGTGGTGCTTTACCATTGTTTAGTGTGATGCCTCTGCCCAAAAGGTTGAGAGAATGAATCCCTGTCGTTCCTTCATAAATAGACATAATCCTGACATCACGCGCCATTTGTTCTAAAGGGAAATCTTCGGTATAACCGTAGCCTCCAAATACTTGTAAACCTTCATTTACTGCTTTGATGCCCATTTCGGCGGGATAGGTTTTAGCTACCGTCGTCATCAAATCAAGCATTAATTGATAAGGCTTGGCCTCTTCCGAGGCTTTGCCCAAGGCATGAATCATATCTTGCCAATGATAACATTCTAATAAGAGTCCCAAAGAGCCTTCAACAACGGCTTTTTGAAACAATAGCATACGTTTTACGTCTGGATGGTTAATGATGTACGTCTGTTCTTCTTCTAAATTTTTATTATTCAATTTTCGTCCTTGCGGGCGTTCTTTGGCATATTCCAATGAGGCATAATAAGCAGCAGAAGCGATATAAGTTCCGCCCATGCCTACACCCAAACGGGCTTCGTTCATCAACTGAAACATATAGTTCAGCCCTTTGTTAGCATCGCCTACTAAATATCCAATGGTATTGTCTTTATCACCAAAGGTTAAATGCATAGCAGGCGTAGCTTTTTGTCCCATTTTATGATAGATTCCTGTAGAAATCACATCGTTATCTACCGTAAAACTACCGTTTTCCTCTCTAAACTTTGGCACTACAAATAATGAAATCCCTTTTGTACCAAGGGGTGCTCCTTCTATTCGAGCAAGTACAAGGTGAATAATGTTATCGGCAATATCATGGTCGCCAGCTGAGATAAATACTTTTTGCCCTTTGATTTTAAAAGTACCATCGCTTTGTGGTTTGGCAGTTGTAATCACATCTGATAGTGAACTACCAGCCTGAGGTTCTGTCAAGCACATAGAGCCTGTCCATTCCCCTGTAATCATTCTTGATGCAAACTTTTCTTTTAATTCAGCCGACCCAAAAGTAAAAATCAAATTAGCCGAACCCGCTGTCAGCCCCGTAAACATCACGAAGGCGTTGTTGGCGGCGCCCCGAATCATTTCTGTCGCTGCTTCCACCATGGTAGGCAATTGTTGTCCGCCATTTTCATAAGAGAAAGTCGCTCCTATCATGCCAGCATCCCCCATCGCTTTTATATAGTCTTTTACAGCAGGATGTACTTTTACTTGGCCGTTTACTAATTCAGGCTGATTTCTATCGGCAGCACTGAAGGCATTTCGCAGGATTTTCTCAGCAATTTCTTCAGAAGTATCCAAAACCATATCGAACATATCGGGGGTATAGTCTTGAAAGAAAGGATATTTGGTAAGTTCTGCTATTTGCAGTACTTCTTTTAACATAAAATCAAGGTTCCGACGTGAATATTGCTGAGTCATGGCTAAGGGTTTGGCTTGTTATTATGCTTGCATACAATAAAATGTAAAAATAATAACATTGAAATTATTATGCAAGCATACTGTTTTAATTTAAGACATAAAAAAAGTTGCCTGTTTTACGAGGCAACTCTAAAAAGTTAAACGGATTTATCGGTTTTAATGTCTTATAACTGAGTAATTATCAATGATTTTCAGGTTCGTTTGCAGTTAATAATATATCCTAAATATAAAGGTTTTTATTTTGCTAGCCAAAAGAAAATCAATCCTTTAACAATGATAACCCATCTTTAGGAATATTATTCAATTTAAGGCTAATACTCCTCTTCTGTATACTTCTAAACTAGTGATATTAACTTACCCCTTAGTGTATAAATAAGCCCACCAAATCAAAAAGAACTGTAAGGGAAGACGAAGCCAAAGGAGCCATTCAGCGATTTTTGTAAATTTACCAGAGGTAAGCATATACACATTGGCAGGAAAAATAGCGATTAATAACAATATAATGCCCCAAGCCGCCCAAGGACGAGTAACAGGAGAAAGCAAGCCTAACCCCAACACAATTTCGGCAATGCCACTTAGCATCACCATCAATCCATGTGCAGGGATGTATGGTGGCATTATGGCTAAATACATTTTGGGTTTGATAAAATGATTGATGCCTGCAAGAGTATAAAGGAAAGACATCAAGTAAAGGCCTATTTGCTGTATCATCTGGTTTTTGTTTTAGAAGCTGTTTAAACTTTCCGTTTCTGAGGTGAAAGTATTGTATTTTTGAATTGATTTTTTCAAAATTTGCGAAGCATAGCATCGCTACGTTGAGTAAATTTTGGAACAAGCTATTCTAAAAGACTTAGTTTAACCCGAAAGGGAAAGCTTAAACAGTTTCATAGTAATAATACTGATTATTCCGACAACGTTTGTGATATCTTAGAAACAATATTTTCAAACAAGATGTTATTTCGGGATAGTATGGTAATTTTGTAAAATTATTAAGATAGAATCAATCCGACGGACAAGGCTGTCCGCATAGCAACATAATGAGCGTAGTTCCTTACAAAGAGCAAAGTGCAAGCAAAAAAGAGCAGGTAGCTCAGATGTTTGATAATGTTTCACCCAAATATGATTTCTTAAATCATTTGTTGAGCGGTGGTATTGATATTTTATGGCGTAAAAAAGCCGTCAAATTATTAAAAAAATCTGCCCCAAAAACTATTTTGGATATTGCCACAGGTACAGGCGATTTTGCCATTGAGGCTTTGGCATTAAAACCTGAGAAAATTGTGGGTGTAGATATTTCAGAAGGGATGCTCAATGTAGGGCGTGAAAAAATCAAGAAACTTGGCGTCGATAATATCATCGAATTACAAAAAGGCGATTCTGAAAGATTAAACTTTGAGGACAATACTTTTGATGCCGTTATCGTTAGTTTTGGTGTGCGTAATTTCGAGAATCTTGAAAAAGGACTTACAGATATGTGTCGTGTTATGAAAAAAGATGGCACTTGTATCGTTCTTGAATTTTCGAAGCCGTCTGCTTTTCCATTTAAACAGCTATATAATTTTTACTTTAAATATATCTTGCCCGTAGTTGGTAAAATCATTTCAAAAGATACCTCTGCTTATACATATCTGCATGATTCAGTACAAGCATTTCCAGATGGAAACGATTTTATCCAAGTATTCCAACGTGCAGGTTTTAACAGAACCCAATGCTTACCACTCACTTTCGGAATAAGTACTATTTATATCGGCAGAAAGTAATACTTTTTGTAGTAATTGCCTGTGTAGCTATGTTGAGCACTATCAACAAAGCACAGGCGCAACGTTATGACTACAAGCGAGTTTACGATGAATTTTACGATGATAAAGCCGTGCACTTTGGCTTTTTATTTGGTTTTGGTTCATCCCGATTCAATATATCCCATAGTGCAAATTTTAAGGCACCTGGTGATACAGCTGTAACAATTGTTTCTCCTGGTAACTTTTCTTTTCAAGTGGGCGGATTAGTGAATCTTAAATTAAATGACCGATTTGATTTAAAATCGGGGATTAATATTGCCTTGTATGGTCGTCAGTTAAATTATCGTTTTACTAATTCTCCTGATTTTCCACCAGAATTACGCGAATCTACTTGGCTGGAAATACCGATTTTATTGAAATATAAATCGATGCGGAGGGGGAACTCTAGGATGTATGTAGATGCTGGTGTAAAAATTGGTATGGAAACCAACGTCAGGAAAAATGCTAACTCAACGAGAAAATTGGATACTAGAACAGCCGACCTTTCGCTAGAATATGGTATAGGCTTCGAGCAGTTTTTTAAGTACTTTAAATTTACGCCTGAACTCAGGTTCTCGCATGGATTAACCAATCTGTTTATTCCACCAAGTGTGAATAACTATGCAAGAGACATCCAAGGATTGAATGCACATAGTGTTACTTTGTATTTGATGTTTGAGTAATGTTTAGTTGTGAGTTAGTGAATTGTGAATGAGTGATTTTTAAAAAATATCAATCACACATAAATCAAAGAACCCGAAAATTGAACCAACAATTTTCGGGTTCTTTGATTTTATTGCAATTCACTAACTCACAACTCACTCATTCACAATTAAAATCTAATCGCCATCATTCTCTCATTATTCCTTGCCACTAAAAACAGCTTTTCTTTACCTACCTTAATACTTCTGATGCGCTTTACTTGTCCTTTTATTTGGATGCCGTTCAGTTGTTCTGCTTCAAATTTACAATTGCCCTTGTTAATTAAAACCGTTCCATAGTCGGCATCGCATCGACCCATCTGAATATTACAATCATAGAAATTCCCAAGCATCAATACATCTGGCAGTTTATCGCCATTGGCATCAATAATTTGGGCTGCATAAAAAGGGGCATACTGTGCTTTGGCTGGAAGCGACTGTAAACTAAAATTTCCTTTGCCATCATTTACTAAAATGGCATTATCAAAATAATTGGCTTCAAAAACCTTAGCCGAAGCAAGTTCACTTTGTCCTACAATATCTGCAATGCTAGCTTTGGCAAAATCTTTGGCTAAAAGGAATTTCTTTTTGGTAAACGGAAATTGCTTCTGTGTTTCGGCTTTGTTGGCAAACATCACTTCTGTCCCTCCGAGGTAATAACTCAATACTTGGTCAGTCGTACCGTTTTTATCAAAATCACTCACATACATTCTTATAGGCTCATTAACACTTGCCTTTAATCGACTGTTACGTCCGAGATTACCTGCAAGAATATCCAAATCGCCATCATTATCAAAATCATAGGGCATCACAAAATTCCACCAACCTTTTTCGGTAGTTAGCATTTTTTTGACAAATTTTCCTTGTTGGTTTTCCATCTCACAGATTCCATCCCATTCCAAGGCTAATAATAAATCTGGGTCACCATCCTTGTCTAAATCCTGTACTATAGCATTTTTCACCAAACCTATGGTCTTCAATTCATTCGCATATTTATCAGTTACATCTGTAAATTTTCCTGTGCCATCGTTTTGCAAAAGATACGACTCTGGAATTTTTCCATAGGAAAACGGCACCGACCTTGCCCCTATAAACAAATCTATTTTACCATCTTTGTTAAAATCTAACGGAGTAACTACGGAAGCCGATAAGGCAATATCTTTATTAAAAGCATCTTCTTTTACCGATAAATTGCCTTTGCCATCATTCAGATAGATTCTAGGAAACAAGAAATTGGATTTACCATAAAACTCATTTCCCCCTTCGGCCACTACCAAGTCTAGATGCGTATCATTGTTTACGTCTGTCCAAATGGCATCTACTTCTTCATAAACACTATCTTTTTGGAAGGCTAGCTGAATACTTTCTTTGAATTTCCCATTGGCATTTTGTAGGAACAAATGAGGTAATGAATTTCTAGCAGAACCCACAAATATATCCTCTAAACCATCATGGTTAATATCAGCCACTGCCAAAGCGGGACCTTCAGCCGACATTTTATGTGGAATCAGGGCTTCACGCTCAAATTCATTAAATTCATTTTCCTGATGTTTTACATCCAAATTTAGGTCATGTGCTATATCGGCAAACGTGGAGGTTTGAGATGATTTACGCTTAAAATGTTCGTAATCAAATAGTGGCAGATTTTTCCGATAAGTAATCGTTAAAGAATCCTTTTCTGAATTAAGGTTAATTTTTTGATAGGTTCTATCTGGCCAAATCAGATATGTTGAATCTATATCAGCTTTGTTTCCTAACCCAATATTCAACGGAATTTCCATGCTTGCTTGGAAAGCCCTAACAGGAAATTTCTCGTAAGCTATCGTCTCACCTCCTTTTTTGAAAACTAATACTTTTGCTCCGATAGCATTGAGGTTTTTCTCTGACCCTTTTAAGTACACACGTACATGAGCATTATTTGATGCATATTCGTTGGCTTTGTTTTCATAAATAAAAGCCTTCTGATTGATATTATTGGTGACAATATCCAAGTCGCCATCATTATCTAAATCTGCATATAATGCTCCGTTTGAATAGGAGTTTTGATTATTGCCAATCAAGGCTTCTGCATCACGATATTCTAAGGATTTATTATTGATAAAAAACTTGTTCGGAATTTTGATTTCGGGTAGTTTGTCAGTCAACAAAATATCATTTTCATCCAACGTTTTTGATTCCATCTTCCGTTGAATTTCTTCATTCGAAATAAAGTTGATGTAATCAATATCATTCATGCGTTTTGGAATACCATTGGAAACGAATAAATCTTTTTGTCCATCATTATCAAAATCGACAAACAAAGGCGACCATGACCAATCGGTAGCATAGACACCTGAAAATAATCCTATTTCTGAGAATGTGCCATTGCCATTGTTTACCTGCAAATTGTTTTTAGAAAACTGATAGTTATAGCCATAACTCAGTTTGTAACGAAAGGTATTATAAGAATCCTCTCCCTCCGACCGCTTCAAAATCTCTCGGTCGTAAGGAAGCATATCTAAAGAAATAATATCCGAATAATGGTCATTGTTAATATCGGCAAGGTCGACACCCATCGAAAACTGACTGGTATGCATCATTGAGCTTTCGATACTTTCCAGAAAAGTACCATTCTTTTGATTAATATACAGATAATCATTTTCATGAAAATCGTTGCCGACATACATATCAGGATAACCATCAAAATTGACATCTCCTAATCCTATCCCTAACCCATAGCCTAAGGCGTCTCTTTTTACACCAACTTTTTCGGCTACCTCTACAAACTTTCCATCATCATTCCTAAAGAATTTATCGCCTGCCAAAGGATGAAAAGTACCTTGAAAAGCCTTTCTAACACCAAAAGTACCATTTTGATGGACAGAATGATTGAGTTGGAACATATCTAAATCGCCATCCAAATCATAATCAAAGAAGGCGGCTTGTGTGCCAAAACCTACTAAATCTAAGCCATACTCTTTAGCTTTTTCTTCATAGACAGGAATACCTTCTTTGGTAATTTCTTTGCAAACAAAAAGCAAATTGTGTCCTTGCAGACTTTCAAAGCCTCCGACCTGACTCACGTAAATATCCAATTTGCCATCTTGGTTAATGTCTACTATCGATACTCCGTTTGACCACCCTTTATCTCCTTTGAAATTTGCTTTTTCGGTAATGTCTTCAAACTTCATTCCTCCACGATTCAGATAGATTTTATTGTCTTTCAAGTTGGCCGTAAAACATAAATCCACCAATCCGTCATTATTAAAATCCCCTGCCCCAACACCTCCGCCATTATAGAAATACATATAAGTAAAGATGTTGAGGTCTTTAGTAGGCGTAAGATCATTGGAAAAATCTATTCCTGTTTTTTCAGCTTCTAATAACTCGAAAGCATAAGGCTCTTTTTTAGTGCATGAGAGGGTGGTTAGGAGGAGGAAGATTGCGATTAACCTTACCTGTAATGCTGATGCTAAAAATGAAATGATATTTTTATAAAATAGCTCTTTAAATAATATAATTTTCCTAATTGTTATCACTAGCGAGGGACTTAAGTCCCTCGCTAGTGATAAGGGTTTAAACTTAACATCTCCCTTCTTTGAAGAAGAGTGACTGTGGATAATATTATTTATTACTATCGATAGTAATGAACAAAAATATATTTGTTTATTATTACGTTTTATCATCATTTTAGGATTTAGAATAGGGTAGCGAATTACTTAAATTTAAAAATCTTTGGTACATCATTATTCAACAAAGTCAAGAAGTTTACTTTACCATGAATCTTGATGGGACTGATTTGTTTTACTTCTCCATTCATCACAAAACCACTTTGTTGGTTTGTTAATGCCTTGAATTGCCCCTTGCCTTTGTTCAATAATACATTGCCACGACTGGCATCAATCATGCCTAATTGCGGAATAAAACCTGTATAATTACCCCCTAAAATAATATCTTGTAAGCCATCCTGATTGATATCATAATACATTATCGCATTCACACACGACGTTTGAACTACTTCTGGCAATTCAACCAACGTAAACTGTCCCTTCCCATTATTAATGGCCACTGCTGATTTACAATACTTCACTGTTTTAACCAAGGCATTCTCTAAAACCTCACTTGGGAATAAATCTGTAATCGTTTTTTTGGCATATTCAGAGTGTCTGAGAATCTGTTTTTTCAAGGCTGGGAACTGCTCTGCCATTTCTCTTTTTAGAAACACGGGCTTATCTTTTCCTTCAATGGTTTTCGTCATGATTTTATCGATAGTACCATTGTTATCAAAATCTTTTACCCAAATTTTCAGTGGTGCTTCCAGTGAAGCTTTTAGGGTGAAATTCTCGCCCATATTGCCCAGTATCAAATCATTATCACCATCATTATCAATATCTGTCACTTTTAAAGCTCCCCAGAAACCTGTATATTCTTCTAGTCCTGTTACTAACTTTTCCAGTTTTTTACCTTTCAAGGTAAAAATCAGTGGAGACATCCAGTCCCCTACTACGATTAGTTCTTTCTTTTTATCTCCATTGACGTCTTCCCAATAAGCATCTCGAATCATTCCTAATTCCGTCAATTCAGGGCTAACTGCCTGAGCTATGTCTTTGAATCCTCCTTTTCCATCATTTTCATAAAAGAAACTCGGAGGATTTTTACCATATTCCATAGGATAGCTTCTGCTTCCTACAAACAAATCAACATCGCCATCGCCATCAAAATCATAAGGGGCAATCACAGCAGTGTTAGTTGTATTTTGAGGAATCGCTCTGGAATTGAAAGTAAAATTCCCTTTACCGTCGTTTACATAAAGTTTGTCAATCAATTCTCGTTCACCAAAATGTACTTCGTTTCCTCCGCTTCCTACATATAAATCCAAATCGCCGTCTTTATCAGCATCAAAGAACAATACGGCTGTTTCTTCAAAATAGGCAAAATCGTTAAATACTTTTTGAGGAGATTTCTTGAAACCAGCAGATGTTTGAAGATATAACTGACCTGCTTGGTCTTTAGCTCCACAGATATATACATCTTCTAAACCATCGCCATTTACGTCGCCAATGGCTGCTTTTGGACCTTCTTTAGATAATAAGGCAGGTAAGTTTTTTTCTTGGTAAAAATCTACGTATTCATCTTCCTGATGTTTATCAAAGCTTGAATTGACCGCCTCAAAATATCCCGCAGGAGTAACCGCTTTAGCTTTCGTTTTTTCAAGTTTAGCATCTTTGATAGAACAGGTAAGCAGTTGATCAATCTTTGGGTTTTTTACTGTACTTACTCGTAAATCTGGCCAAGTGATTTTGATAGAATCTATCTTAGTAATGTTCCCCAACCCAAAGGTTAAGTTATATTCCGTACTTGATTGAAACCCTCTTGAAGGAATCACTGAGCGAGTTTGCACCATCCCTTTGGTATAAACATCTGCTTTAGTACCTATCGCAAAAGTATTTTTTCCTTCTCCTTTAAAATTAAGTTTTAGGTAATGGCTCTTTTCAACTTTTTTGTCGGCATTATTTCTGTAGACAAAACAAGGCATATTTACATTGTTCACTACTAAATCTAAGTCACCGTCATTATCCAAATCTGCATAGGTAGCACCATTTGAAAACGACGGTTCAGCCAGACCAAACTCTTCTCCTTTTTCTTCAAACTTCAAGGTTTTGGTATTATGGAAGAAATTATTGGGAATAGGAACCGAAGGCATTTTTTCAATAATGGTATTAATATTTTTCTTTACGCCACTGGCTTCCATCCCTTGAATCAATTCGTTGGCAAAGAAATCGATGAAATCTTGGTCTATTACATCATTATAAATTCCATTGCACACATAAATATCGTTGTAACCATCATTGTCAGCATCAAACATCAAAGCACCCCAACTCCAATCGCTCCCTGCGACGCCTGCATAATTAGCAATTTCGCTAAAAGTACCGTCTTGATTATTGAGTTGAAGACTATTCTGCTGAAACTGATTATAGAATCCTCTGTCTTTTTTCAGTTTAAATACATAGTGATTATCAAAAGAAGAAGTCGTTTTCAAACGATATTCCTCTCTTGGAAGCATATCTGTAGTAACAATTTCTGAGTAGCCATCATTGTTTACATCAGCCATATCTGCCCCCATTGATGCCAAGCTAATGTGTTTCATCCGTTGCTCGATTTCTTCTTTAAAAGTACCGTCATGTTGATTGATATAAAGGTAGTCTTTCTCATAAAAATCATTCGACACATAAATATCTGGGTAATTATCATTATTGGCATCACCAATGGTTACCCCTAAGCCAAAGCCTATTAAACTACTATAAATACCTGCATCTTTTGAAACATCATGAAAATGTCCGTCATCATTACGCATTAACTTGTCTCCTCCACCCTTTAAGAAATCTTTTACAGGCCAATCTTCCGCACGCATATCACGGTTGTTGGCATAATTGAGGGTATTTACAGGGATAAAACTGTTGTTAAGAATATAACAGTCAAGGTCGCCATCCATATCATAATCAAAGAAGGCTGCATGGGTAGTATATCCGCCTTCATCTAAGCCATATTTAGCTGCTGATTCTGTAAAGGTTAGGTTACCATTATTAATAAAAAGTGCATTTTTTTGTTGTTTTACAAACTTTTTCACTCCCGCATTACATACATAAATATCTAACAGACCATCATGGTTAATATCCAACATTACTACACCTGTATTCCATTTGTCGGCTTCTTCAATTCCTGCTTTGGCAGAAATATCTTCAAATTTAAACCCTCCCTTATTCAGGTATAATTTATTACTCCCCATGTTCGAAGTAAAAAATACATCTTGCAGTCCATCATTATTGATGTCGCCCACAGCTACACCTCCGCCGTTATAGAAATTTCGGTAATTGAAAATATTGAACTCCTCGGTGTTTTCAATCTTGTTATTAAAGCCAATTCCTGTGTCTTTCTCATCCATCAACTCGAACAAAGTATTTTTGTCTTTGCTCGAACAAGCAAGGCATAGGTATAAAAAAGTTATAAAAAATAGTCTTTGAAAAATGCTCATTGATAATAATGTTTTTGAATATGTTAGATGGTTAAACGTCAAACTTATTTGAATATACTAATTGCACAGCCTCCGCCTTTGGCTAAATTAATATTTAATATGGTATTATTATCTACCATTACTTTTTCGATGATATAAGCCTCTGGATTAGTGTTCCAGTGGGCATTGGGTGCATCACGATAAATAATGGCTTGATACTTCGTTCCTTTGTCCAGGAAGTTAAAGTTAATGATTGCTTTATGGGTATTTTCATCACTCACTGCGCCTACAAACCAGTTATTTTTTCCTTTTTGTTTACGGGCAATCGTGATATAATCTCCTGGCTCTGCTTCCAGCATTTTAGTATCGTCCCAATCCACAGGTACATCTTTAATAAATTGTAGTAAATCTGGATGGGCATTAAGATTCTCAGGTAAATCGCCTACCATTTGCAAAGGACTATACATGGTTACATACAAGGCCAATTGTTTGGCGATAGTCGTTCTTACCCTAGTTTTACGTTCGGGTACAAACTGATTCAAGTGCATTCTAAAAAAACCTGGGGTATAATCCATCGGCCCGCCCATGAGTCTAGTAAACGGTAAGATGGTTTCATGCTCGGGGACTAATCCCAAAGTTGGGGCATTGTTAAATTCATTTCCACGGGCGGCTTCATTGGCTAACCAGTTTGGATATGTTCTATGTAACCCTGTAGGACGAACAGACTCGTGTGCCTCTAACATGATTTTATAATCTATCGCTTTGTCAGCCACTCTGTTATAATGATTCACCATCCACTGACTGTCATGGTGTTCGCCTCTCGGAATAATTTTACCTACATAGCCTGTTTTTACTGTATTGATGCCCTTTTCGTTCATCAACTGAAAAGCCTTATCAATTCTACGTTCATAGTTGGTCGCTGAACCCGAAGTCTCATGATGCATAATCAATTTTACGCCTTTTTGCTTGGCATAGGCTAGCAATTCATCTAGGTTATAATCAGCATAAGGCGTTACAAAATCAAATACTTCTTCTTTCCAATTACCAAACCAGTCTTCCCAACCCTCGTTCCAGCCCTCTACCAAAACACCGTCAAAGCCATTTTCAGAGGCAAAATCAATATATTTCTTTACATTAGCTGTATTAGCACCATGTTTTCCACTGGCTTTTTCCCAAGTAGCTTTACCAACGTGCATTTCCCACCACATTCCAATAAATTTCTGTGGTTTTATCCAAGATGTATTTTCTATTTTAGAAGGCTCGTTTAGATTCAAAATCGTTTTGGATGCCAAAATATCTATCGCTTTATCACTGATAATGATGGTTCGCCAAGGGGTTTTGGCAGGCGTTTGCAAATACGCTTTGTTGCCTACTGCATCAGGAGTAAGGTGTGTAGTAAGTTTGAAATTCTTTCTATCAGCCAATAGGTGCATTACTGGATAATTCACCAAAGCGGCCTCGTGAATGTTTACATAAATCCCTTCTGGCGTTTTCATCATCAAAGGCGTTTGGATAGCATTATCCGCTATTAATGACTGCAGCGCTATGTCTTTTTCTTTATGTGCTGCCGCTAGTGCGTGTATATCACTAAGCTTGGTGGTATTGTATAAATATTCATTGGTATCATAGTCGCCTGGAATCCAGAAGGTTTTATTGTTTCCTGCCAAATTAAACTGTGTTAATTCTTCGTCAACCACGAAGTGTTTAAAGTTAGCTTGCTCAGGAAACTCATAGCGAAATCCTACGCCATCATTAAATAATCTGAACACAATTTGCAAGAGTACATTACCTGCATTGACGGCTTTGAGCTTCAGTTTTACTTCTTTATAATGATTGGTAATGGTTTTGACTTCCCCCCAAACGGGTGTCCATGTATCATAATGGGTGGAGGTATCAACAGAAACTATGTTGAAATGATTAAGTAATAAAGCGGGCTTACTTAGTTTAAATCCTAGCGAGGAGGGCTTTATCACAACAGCATTCTTAAGGCGAATATCATACGTAATTTCTCCTTTTTGTTGAAGAGAAACATGTAGCCTAAGGCGACCATCAGGCGAATTTAATTCAATTACTTTTTGTGCTATGCCTACAAAAGAAATGCAAAGCACCATCAGAAATGTGCCTAAATACTTCATTGATTATAATTTTATTATTGATAAAAATGGTTAATCTTCTTGCTTTAAGCTATGAGCTATGAGCTATGAGCTATGAGCTATGAGCTATGAGCATTTTACTTTTTGTTTTTTTTTTCAGTCTTACTGCTCTCTCATTGCTCACTGCTAACAGCTTAAAGCTTAAAAACTCTCAACTTATCGTTGTTTACGCCAACAAACAGAAATTTATCTACAGCTTTGGTTTCTCTAACATCGCCACGTAAGTACAAGCCTGATTTTGTAACGGGGAGATTTGTAAAGCTAAAATTGCCTTTATTTAACAAAACTACGCCATAATTGGCATCTACCTTACCAATTCTCAATCTAAATTTACTGTTGTTTCCTGCCAATAATAAATCTTTCTTTCCGTCATGGTCAATATCCTCTATCGAAATAGCGTATACAGGGGCATACTGTGCTTGAAGGGGTAATTCATGAGCGACAAATGCACCTTTATTGTTTTCAAGGACGATGGTTTTTAAATTAACAATTTCCTTCTTATTGGCTTTTGCTAATTGATTGGCATCAAAAAAATCCTCCATTTTAGCTTCCGAGAAAACCTGATAATTAGGAAACTTCTTCTTTAATGCAGGAATCTGCTCTGCCATTTCATCTCTTGAACAAGCTGGATATGGTTGCCCTTGAATATAATAATTTAAGAAGAAATCCATCGTTCCATTCTGGTCAAAATCATCATATATTAAAAAGGCTGGTTCCGCTTGTGATGCCCTTATTTGGGTGTTTGTTCCAAGATTTCCCAACACCAAATCTTCATCACCATCATTGTCTAAATCTGCCTTTTCAATCCTGTAATTCCAACCCGATGGTACGCCTAGGGTTGTCTGAGTAAAACGAAAGTTCTTGTTATTCTTTAATAATACTGGCGACATCCACTCTCCTACTACAATTATTTCGTCAAAACCATCTTTGTCAGTATCTATGATAGTAGCATCTGTCACCAATCCTAAAATGCCTAATGATACTTTTGTAAAATGCGCTTTACCATCGTTTTTCAATAAGAAACTTTCTTCCTCCGTTGGAAATCTATTGGGCTTGATATGTCCTCCTACAAATAAATCGATGTCACCATCTTTATCAAAATCAGCAGCTTTTACACATGAAGTATTGGCTTGGTCTTCAAAAGAGATACTCTTCTGAAAATTTCCTTTGCCATCATTTAGCCACAATTCGTCGTTTTGCTCTTCATACTGCGCATTCCCATAATTGCCATTCGTAATGTATAAATCTGGGAATTTATCTCCGTTAAAATCTGCGATTACAGCATCTTGATTAAACTTAGGGGCAAGATTTGGCAATTCTTTTTTAGTAAAACTCCCATTCGCATTTTGTAAGAAAAATGCTCCAGCTTGTAGTTTTGTTCCACAGATAAATACATCCTTCTTGCCATCTGCATTCACATCTCCTACTGCCATTCTTGGTCCAGAATATGAATAATGAGTAGGCAACATTACCTGTCTATCAAAATTATTAATCGGATTTATCGCTGGAAAAAATACTGGTGATTCAGTCGCAGTGAACAAAACATCTTCAGTTTTCGATACTGGATTAGATGCTGTTACAGCATTTTTCTCCTCTACTACCAACATTTGATTTACTACAGGATTTGTAATTTTCTGCAATTTGCCATTACTCCAAACAATGATTACTTCTAAAGGCTTTGTTGTTTCGGCTATACCAAAAAGCAAATCCGTTATCGCACTCGACTGAAAACCATGTGTCGCCGTAACTTCTTGAACCTGTACATTTTCACCTGACCGGATACTTACTTTAGCGCCAATGCCAAAAGGGTTTAACACATTCCCTTTTAGGTGAATTCTCAGAAATTTAGCATTAGTATTATCTTCAATGCTTTTGTTATTGTAGATATGTGCAGTTTCATTCAGGTTATTCGTGATGATTTCTAAATCACCATCGTTATCTAAATCTGCATAAATTGCTCCACTTGCTACTGTGGGCGTATCGAAGCCCCAGTTTTTTTGCTCATTAGAAAAAGTCAGGTCATGGTTATTTCTAAAAATATAGTTCTTCGTTTGGCTCGTGGGCATTTGTTGTAAATGCTCTAGCATAGGCTTTTTAATCCCATTTTCCTCTTGCTCGCTAAAGTATTTAATAAAATCAGCATTGGTATAGTCTTTCCCGAGACCATTGCTCACGAAAATATCTTTGTAGCCATCTAAATCAAAATCTGCTAAAAGCGTTCCCCAACTCCAATCTGTATTCGATATGCCTGATAGTTGTCCAATTTCTGCGAATGCTCCATTTCCCAAATTCATTTGCAACATATTGCGCATATTCTCATGCCAAAAGCCATTTCGCAACTGTGCATCGTAGGTATTCCAACTATCCGACCATAATAATAACTTTTGGCGGGCATTGTCTTCTGGCAACATATCCAGTGTAAAAATATCTGGCAATTCATCATTGTTTACATCGGCAATATCAACCCCCATCGCGGAATAGGCAGTATGCTCAATTCTATCACGCAATTCATCTTTGAAAGTGCCATCTTTTTGATTGATGTATAGATAATCATCTTCTACATAATCGTTGGTAACATAAATATCTGGATAACTATCTTGATTCACATCCGCCACAGAAACGCCTAAGCCAAATCCTAAAGGATTTCCTTTAATGCCTGTTTCAGCAGAAACATCTGTAAAATGTGGTGCTTCGCCTAGTTTAGTATCATTTCTGAATAGTTTATCTCCTGCGTTTTCATCTCGTGCATTACGCATTACAGCGGCCTCCTTGCGTTGATAACCTCCTAAATTATGATTGATGAGAAAGCAATCTAAATCACCATCCAAATCATAATCGAGAAAAGTAGCCTGTGTAGAATAACCTGAATCAGCTAATCCATATTCCTCCGCTTTTTCCGTGAAAGTAAGGTTATGGTTATTAATAAACAGTTGGTTTTTGCGTAAGCTAATCTCTCTAAGTCCAGAGTAACACACGTAAATATCTAGCCAACCATCGGCATTAATATCAACAATACTTACTCCTGTTTTCCATCCTCCCTTTCTTCCCGTTACGCCCGCTTTGGTCGTAATGTCTTCAAAATTTAGTTTATTCTCTTTAGTAGTGTTTAGGTATAATTTGTTCTCAACCTGATTACCCGTAAAATACAAATCCGCTAATCCATCATTATTAAAATCTCCGGCAGCTACACCGCCACCATTATAAAAATATTCGTAATTCAAGATATTTTCCTTCTCAGATTCTTGAACATTGTTAGCGAATTGTATTCCAATTTCTTCAGCATTTACTTGTTCAAAAAGTGTCTTATCTTGTTTACAGGCATCCAAAAACAATAGGAATAGACCTCCTATGATTATATATATAATGTCTTTTTTGCTCATCCAAAGGGTAAAATTTTATATATCAATACTGTTTTTTTTACAAATCTAATGGCTAATGACTCAAAGCTTATAGCTATTGAATGTTATTCTTTAAAAGCCTCTGGCTCAGTCTTGGTTCTGTATTTTCCTTCTACACAATAAGCCTTGGGGCCACTGATAGCACCTGGTGGAGGAGGCAATACTCTTCCTTGATAAACAACCAATACAGGTGAGTAATTTAAAGTACCTATTTGTCTATCCACATAAATAATCTTTTCTTGTGAACCAAACACCTGAAAAGCACCAAGGATTTTCTCGTTAGGATCACTCAAAGAAACCATATTCGGACTAAATTGTGTTTCGGCGGGTACGTCAAAAAGCGTTCCCGAACCTTGGGTAACATCTTTGATGCTCCTAAAATATCGAAACATCTTTTCAGAAATGGCTCGTTGTTCTACTTTTAAATAATAGATACTTTTATTGTTATATGGCACACGCGCAATCGGATAATTGGTCACCTGTTGTCCATTCATCAATTTATCCGACAATATATTGTACGTTTCATTGAACGAAATATCAAAACAGGTTTCATTACAACCATAATTTATCAATTCTGGAAAAGTTTGCCCTTGTGGAAAATTCTGTTCTATACTACATTTCTTTAGAGAATAATCATAACCACGTTCGCAACTGGCACAAAAGACAGTACGTTCGTAATGCGTCCATTTCCATTGATAATAATTATCAGCTTCGGGCGAATCCTTGAAATCAAGCGTTACATCAAACCCTACGCTTCTGGCATCCGTTAAGGGATAATTATCTTTTACGCTAAATTGATACTTAACAGTATCAATAGCTGGAGCAGCTTTTAATATTTCAGGACTAGATTCATACTTTTTTCCATTAGATAAATTAATGTGTAAGGTATAAGCATTGCCCACAATACCATGATAAGTAGCGGACGTGATATAAATACCATTATCCGTTTCTGTGAGATTTTCTCGTCCTCCTTTATCGTCAGTGATAAATACTTGTGCATTTTTTACGGGCACATTATCCACATTAATCGTAATACTGGGCGACGAAAAAGAAAGCACTACTTTATGTGGTCCTTTTTGATTTGACAGCGTAGCCTCTACCGTCAGAAAAGCGGCACTATCTATCTGTTCAAAGTCTCGTATTTCAGTAATACAAGACCAAAAACCCACTGAAAATAGTAAAAAATATATGATAAAACGCTTCATAACCACCATTTAAATTTGAAATTATAAGCTATAAGAACCAAATGACTTGTAAAAACACGAACAATTGGCTCCCTATTCCAAAGAGACATATTGTCTTTTTTTCAACCTAATACTGACTCAAAACCCATTGCTTAAAGCTAATAGCTTAGAATATCTTTAATTGCTATTCGCTCAAAGCTGATAACTCAAAGCTCATAGCTATTCTTTAAAACCTTCAGGTTCTGTCTTGGTTCTGTATTTACTTTCTGTACAATAGGCTTTCGGGCTACTGCCCCCTGTTGGTATTGGTAACTCTCGTCCGCGATAAACGACACGTACAGGTGAATAATCCGTTCTTTGTCTGTTAACATAGATAATCTTTTCTTGTGAACCAAACACCTGAAAAGCACCAATAATTTTCTCGTTAGGGTCGCTTAAGGAAACCATATTCGGACTAAATTGCGTTTCGGCTGGCACGTCAAAAAGTGTTCCAGAACCTTGGGTAACATCTTTAATACTTCTAAAATACCGAAACATCTTTTCAGAAATAGCTCGTTGTTCTATTTTCAAATAATAGATACTCATGCTACTATATGGCACACGCATAATAGGGTAATTCACCACTTGCTGACCATTCATTAGTTTATCCGATAATATATTATATGTTTCGTTGAACGAAATATCAAAACAAGGTTCTAAACAGCCATAATTTACCAATTCTGGAGAAGTCTGTCCGTATGGATAATTCGGTTCTATGCTACATTTCTTTAGTGAATAGTCGTAACCACGTTCACAACTAGCACAAAAGACGGTACGTTCATAATGTGTCCATTTCCATTGATAATAATCAGCTGTTTCGGGTGAATCTTTGAAATCGAGCGTTACATCAAACCCTACACTTCTGGCATCCGTTAATGGGTAATTATTATTTATGCTAAATTGAGTTTTAATGGTATCAATAGCTGGAGCAGCTTTTAATATTTCAGGGCTTGATTCATACTTTTTCCCATTAGGTAAATCAATATGCAAAGTATAAATATTGCCCACAATTCCATGATAAGTAGCAGAGGTCACATAAATGCCTTTATCCATTTCCGTGAGGTTTTCTCTTCCTCCTTTATTGTCTGTAATAAATACTTGTGCATTTTTTACGGGTACATTTTCTACATTAATCGTAATACTGGGCGACGAAAAAGAAAGTATTACTTTATGTGGTCCTTTTTGGTTAGACATCGTAGCTTCTACTGACAAAAAAGCGGCACTATCTATTTGTTCAAAGTCTCGAACTTCGGTAATACAAGACCATAAGCCCACTGAGAACAGCAAAAAATATAGTATAAGACGCTTTACAACTTTCATTTAAATTTGAAATTATAAGCTAATGAAACCAAAGGACTCGCAAAAACACTTAGCTGATATACCTTTGTTCCATCTTTACCGTTGGTAAAAAATACGGAATAAGGGTTCGAACGTCCATAAATATTATATACTGTAAAAATCCAACTTCCCTCCCACCTTTTCTCTTTCATACTTGGGTTGGTAATCGTCCAAGAAAAATCTAAGCGATGATAATCAGGAATTCTATCATTATTTCTACTCAAATACAAAGGCAATTGTTGACCGTCGAGCGTATAAGTACCCGCTGGCGACGAAAACGGGCGACCAGTGTTATAGGCAAAAATAAACGAGAAACTATTGTGTTTATCAGGCGTAGCATTGAACACTATATTAACAGTATGAGGTTTATCATAATTGGCAGGATACCAATTTCCTCCATTAATTCGCTGTTCTGGATATTGCCCCGTAGTTTGTATAAACGACCTTGCATAAGTATAACTAAACCAACCTGTTACCTCTCCCTTCTTTTTAGTAATCATCAATTCCGCACCATACGAACGTCCTTTCCCTTTCAGTAGCTGTGTTTCCAAGGTTTGATTCAACTGCAAATTCGCACCCGACACATAGTCTACTACATTGTTAATGTTACGGAAATAAGTCTCCAAAGATGCTTCCCAAACATTATCATTCCATGTTTTGAAGTAGCCTATAGAAGCAAAATCGCTTGTTTGTGGTAATACGTTTTCGTCAGAAATTTTCCACCGAGAAGTGGGTAAAGGAGTGGTATTGTTAGAAATTAAATGTAAAAACTGTTGCATTCTGTTATATCCAAGCTTAAGGCTAGTCGTAGGGTTAAACACATACAGCATCGTTAATCTTGGTTCAAAACCTCCGTAGCTTTTGGCAACACCATTTTTTAGTTCTGTCGAAATCAGCGAGACGGTAGATTTTGGTTCACCTTCCAGATACTTCCTTACTTCAATAGGTCCTAGATTCAAAAATTGGGTATAACGCAAGCCATACTGAATGGTTAGGTTATCATTCAATTTGTATTCATCATCAGCATAAACGGCCAATTCTAATGCTTGTTCTTTTTCTAATTCAACTTTTGAGATTTTCGATACAATGTCTCTATTCAAACTCCCCGGACTCAAATCATATCTAACAGCACTAAAACCAAAATTAGCTTTGTGTTTTTCAGTAAAGGCATAATCGAGGTTGGCTTTGAAGTTTTGGTACTGGATACTATTCTTTAAATCTATTCGGTTAACTGAATCGGGTGACTCTGTAGTTGTTTTATATTTACTAAAAGCCGCTATCAGTTCAAAACTCGCTTTCGCACTAATGTAGTGGTTCCACTTCAAAGATGCATTTTGATGCCCATATCTGAATTCAGATTCTTTGGCGATTACGTTTTCTAAGCTAAACAATGAATCTACCCGATAATAATCATGACTTAGGTAAGTCATCAACGAGATGGTATTGTTTTTATTAGGTTTATAAAATACCTTGGTAGCTATGTCATAAAAATTGGCTCTGGTATTTTTGATGTTATCAGGGGCAAAGGCTTTGAACCAAAAATCATTGTAAGATACCCGACCTACTGCTAAAACAGATAGTTTGTTTTTTACGATGGGAATATCCAACAATAATCTATTCGATATTGGTCCTATTCCGCCTTCAATTTTAAATTTATCCAGACTTGGGTCAATCATTTTAATATCCAAAACCGATGCTGTTCTGCCCCCAAAACGGGCAGGCACTCCGCCTTTGTATAGTTCTAATTCACGGATACCATCTGAAGCAAAAATAGAAAACAATCCAAAAAGATGCGTTGGGTTGAAAATGGGTGTATCATCAATGAAAATCAAGTTTTGGTCAACAGCTCCACCACGCACGTTCAATCCATTGGCACCTTCCCCTACCGACGACACCCCTGGCAAGGTTTGAAGGCTACGCAGAATATCTACTTCGCCCATCATAGCAGGAATTTTCTTGATACCTTTCATGCTGAGTAAAGAAACCCCCAACGAAGGCGTAAGAATGTTCTTTCGGGTAGCAATACTAGATACGATAACTTCTTCTAATTGCTTAGTAACATCCTGAAGCTGTATATCAACTACTGTATTTTTAGTGAGCTTAATATATAACCTAAAAGGTTTATAGCCCAGATATGATACTTTCAATACATATTCGTCTTCAGGAATACGAAGAAAATAATTACCAAGAGAATCGGTTAAAATGCCTGATTTCTTAAAATCTATCGAAATGATAGCACCTACTAAAGGCTTACCTGTTAGTGCATCTGTTACATTTCCTTTTAATGAATATGCTTTTCTTTGTTGTGCTAGGAGCGTACTTGAGAAAAGTATAAAAATCAACAAAACAATAAACTTATTAGGCTTTGTTAAAATCATGTCTAAAACAATATTTAATATGCTTGACGATGAAAAATTATAATCATTTTAGTATTTACTGTAGAATGCTTTTTTCTCATCAATCTCTAAGAAATCGATTTTAGGTTTTTTACAAACTACCAACCCTTGCACATCATAAGTTGGGTTATCAGCATCAATTTTAGGATACTTCTTTGCTTTACCCTCAATTTTTATCACTATTCTTTCTTTTGTCAGTGCTTTGAAAGTAATGGTTCCTTCTGACATCAAATAGCCCTCCCCAAGTTTATTTGCTTTATCCTTTATTCTACCAAACATTACGTTGGAGTAGCTACTGGCTAATTTTATAGGTATTTTAATGGGTCTACCTTTATACCAGTCTATCCCACTAAAATGTATCATCGTATTTCCTTCAAATTGATCAAAGAAATTGATTGTAAAAGAACGTTCAACAATTTCTAAATGCCCTGTAAAAACACTTTCCGCATGATAGAAATCTGCACCATTTAATTTAAAGATGAACTTAGATTGATTATTCTTTAATGATTGATAAATCTCTTCTTCTCTTTTATCAGAAGAACAAGCCGTTAAAAAAAAGCAAGTAACGAATACTATAAATACTTTAGATAATAAATAAACACGTTTAATCATTCTATTTTTTAAAATTTATTGACAGATGAGATTAATAAAAAAATGCTCGTATGTACGAGCATTTTTTTATTGCATTAATATTCAAATCTTCTAGTAACCAAAGTTTTGGGTTAAATTCGGATTAACTTCCAATTCTCTTTGAGGAATAGGGAATACCACACGATAGTCAGGTGAAGTAGCGGCACGGTTATCAACTGGTGCTAAGAACTTACCAAAACGAATTTGGTCATTTCTTCTCCAACCTTCCCAGTACATTTCACGTCCACGTTCTGCTAATAAAGATGCTTCTGTTAAAGTAGCTAATGGATCAACGCCACGAGTAGTTCTCAAGCTATTAACAATTGTTAAAGCTCCCGAAGTATTTCCACCTCTAAACAAAGCTTCTGCTTTCATCAATAAAACATCTGCATAACGGAAGAATACATAATCATTGGCTGGTGAATCTATATCAGTGATATCTGGTGTATATTTAATTACACGAATACCTGCTCTTTCATTGGCATTTTTAATATCAACATCAGCAGTAAATACTAATGGTTTACCTTCTCTATCCAATAACGCTACACCATTCAATCCATATTGTTGACCAATCAAGAACCCAGCACGAACACCACCTTTATCAGTTAAACCAGGGATAGCAGCACCTATACGACTATCTTTTTGCTCAAAACTGTTATAGAAATCAGCTAACGTAGTGAATCCATTCCATCCACTAGGAATAGTACTATAGTGAGACGTCATATAATAACGGTTTCTTACTGAAGAGTTATTTAAAAGACTAGCTCCTTTTTCATTTGGAATCACAAAAATTAATTCTTTTGATTTAGTACTATTGTCTGGGTGGAAGTTGTCAAAATAGTTTGCGGTCAAACTGTATTTCCCTGAATTGATGATAGCATCAGCATACGTAACCACAGCATCCATATCAGCTTTAGCAAAGGTAAACGGACCAGCTGGTTTGGTTGGATCTTGGGAATAAACTGCTTTGTTCAAATATATTTTAGCCAAAAGGAATGAAACTGCCTCTTTAGTTGCCAAACCTGTATTTGTAGCAGAAGCATTATCCAAATCACCAATTACGGCTTTTAAATCAGCAATAATTTGGTCAGTCGCCTGACTACGTGTTAACCCTAATGGTAAATCATTTGGCTTAGCTAAATCTTTAAATGCTACTTTACCAAAGATATCTACTGTATAAAACATGTAGAAAGCACGTAAGTATTTAGCTTCAGCAACTTGTTTTTTAGTTGATCTCGTATCAGCAATAACTTCATTTGCTAAGGCATGGCCTCTGTTCAAGTTGTTCCAAGCGTTCAATACGTCATCACTTTGGTTAGTCCAAGTATGCGTATGAAGGTTTCTCCATCTACCATTATCATCCCAGTCAGCACCTCTAGTTGGACCTTGCATCTCATCAGAAGGATGTTCTGTCAAAGCATAGATTGCAGCTTGGTCAGTGAAAGTTCCTAGACTTTGATAGGTTGCTTTGAGTAGTAAGTCAACAGCAGTATTCGATTTACTAGTACGATCAAGCACAGCATCATCTAATGAACTACACCCAATCGTTCCAGTCATTAATACAGTGATTAATGAAGGAATTAATATTTTTCTTATATTTTTCATTTTATATTTCAGATTTTTTCAACTAAGTACTATTCAAACAATTTAACTAAACTATTTTGTTATGAATTGGCACTAAAATATTCCTAAAAATTAGCACTAAGACCAATAGTAAATGTTCTTGCTTTTGGATATGAAATATAATCAATACCTAAAGATGGAACTGCGTTAGTACCTGAACCTCTTGAAGCTGCTGGGTTAGTAATTTCAGGATCTAAACCAGTATAGCTAGAGATTAACAATAAGTTCTGTCCTGTTAATGAAATATTAAGCGATTTAGCAAAGCTATTAGCTGGCAATTTAACATTATAACCTAATGACAAGTTAGATACACGAATAAAGTCAGATTTTTCTAGATAGAACGTAGAAGGCACTGGTGCATCCCCATAAGCTTGACCTGTAGTACTTGAAAGGGTTTGGTAAGTAACGTTATTACCTTGTTTCAACGAAGCTCTGTTCAATACAGCGTTAGCAGTGTTGTTGTAAATGTAACCACCTGACTGACCGTTGATGAATAAACTTGCATTCCAAGCTCCAAAAGTAAAGTTGTTAGTTAAACCCCAAGTCATTGAAGGGAATGGACTTCCTTTGTATGTTTTCTCAGCACCTAAGATGGTATTACCATTAGCATCATATCCTTTAAAATCCTGTAAGAAGAAACCATATAATGGATATCCTTGAGTAATTGGTTGAATATAAGCACCTGATAAACCTTGACCGTACAAGTTACCTGTTTGGATCGTAGCAACATCTAATCTAGCAACGTTGTTTTTCAAGAAAGTACTGTTAACCATCACTTCCCAATCTAATTTCTTACCTGATAAGATTTGGTAATTTAAACTAAATTCAACCCCTGTGTTTCTAATATCAGCAGGAATATTGCTCCATCTCGTTGTTGCAGTTTCAGGGTTAGCTGCGGCAAAAGGGAACAATAGGTTATCAGTACTTTTGTTGAAATAATCAACCGTACCCGATAACTTACCCTTCAATAAAGCAAAGTCAAGACCTACCCCATAAGCAGTAGTTGTTTCCCATTTAATATCTGGGTTAGGAACATTTTCTTTAGATACGTTCCCTCCTCCAGAATTAGGAGCATAAGTAGCCAAAGAAGTATTTGTTGGAAACTCTTGGTTACCAGTGATACCATAACCAGTTCTTAATTTCAAGTCAGAGAAAATCTCTTTTGGAATGAATGATTCGTTAGATAGACGCCAAGCAGCACCAAAAGATGGAAAATAACCATATTTGTTATTGATACCAAATTTAGATGAACCATCCACACGAAGGGTAGCTGTTAACAAATATTTTTCATTGTATGTGTAATTTACACGTCCAAAATAAGACTGTAACTCACTTTGTCCTTTTCCTGAACCACCTGTATATGCCTTATTTGTTCCGCTATTATCTACAAAGCCTATATTATTTGTTAAATCACTACCAGGAACAGCAATAAAGTAATTTGCTTGTACATAATTGCTTTGGTTTTCGAATTTCTGATATGAGAAACCAGCAAGAGCATCCAATTTAGATTTTCCTATTACATTTTTATAATTTAAAGTATGCTCGATTGTAGTAGTAGTAATATAACGGTTAGCAATTCTAGCATAACCTTGGTTACCAGCAATACTGTTTGCAAAACCTATAGCACCTGGTAGAACAGCTGTTCTACTTACTGCATCTGAATTATCTAAACCAAAGTTAGCTTTGTAAAATAAATCTTTAGTAATGTTCCATATTCCACTAAAGTTCATCAAAGTTCTTCCTGTATTAGCACCAATGCTGATTTGTTCTAATAAAGCAACTGGGTTACGGAAAGCAGGCGTACCATTAGTAAAGAATGTACCATCAGTAGCATAAATAGGGTATGTAGGGTTTGTTTGAATTGATCTACTGATTACGTTTCCTTCAAAACCGATGTCCCCACCAATCGCAGCACTTTTGTCTTTAATTCTTGAAGTAGTCATTGCTACTGCTAAAACTACTTTGTTATCAAACAATTTGTGCGTAGCATTGATACGAGCCGTAAGCTTGTTCATTGCTGTTCCTTTCACTGTACCTTGTTGGTCGTTATAACCTAAAGAGAAGAAATAGTTAGTATTATCATTTCCACCACCGTAACTCAAGTTATAGTTTTGAGTGATTGCTGTGCGATATACTTCTTTCTGCCAGTCTGTAGTAGCACCACCATTAATCAATTTACTAGAAACATCTAAGCCAGCAGCTGTAGCATTTTTCAAGAAATCAGTTGGTGACATTACGTCATAGTTCTTGTAATTATTTGAAATCGAAGTATTTGCCGAGAAGTTCAAATTACTTTGTCCTGATTTTCCTTTTTTAGTTGTAATCAATACAACACCGTTTGCACCTCTAGAACCATAAATAGCTGCCGCAGAAGCATCTTTCAATACTGAGATATTTTCAATATCGTTAGGGTTGATAAAGTTCAATGGGTTTTTAGCGGCTGCATTACCGAAACCAGCACTACCGTCAGCACCATCTGTTGTACTTGAGCCATCCAAAGGAATACCATCAACAACATATAATGGACCATTACCAGAACGAATTGAAGTGGTACCACGAATACGGATATTAATACCAGTACCTGGCTCGCCACTGTTTGGTGTCATTTGAACACCCGCTGCACGACCTTGCAATAATTGTTCTGGAGAAGCGATAACACCTTTGTTAAAATCTTTAGAAGTTAAAGCTACAACACCACCTGTTGCATCCTTTTTAGTAGTTGTACCATAACCTACTACCACTACTTCGTCTAAAGCTTTAGTTTCGGAAATTAATTGCACGTTCACTTCTGTTTGGCTTCCTACTGCAACTTCTTGCTTTGCGAAACCTACAAAAGTAAATACCAATGTAGCATTACTAGGCACAGAAATCTTATAAGCTCCGTTAACATCTGTTTGAGTACCTCTATTTGTACCTTTTACTGCAACTGATACACCTGGCAATCCTGAACCGTCTCCTGATTCTGTTACTTTACCAGTTATAGTTCTATCTTGAGCATTTACGCCCATAGATACAAACATAGCAACAGCCATCATAACTACTTTAACTAGCGAGTTTGATGCTGCACCTTGTCGCACAGAGCGACAGAACCATCTGTAAAAATGATTATTCATAAGGTTTTGTTAAGATTTGAAAATGGTTAATGAAATCAAGAGTAATTTCACAAGATTTTTAATGAGAAAGAAAGGAAAACTACCGCTTATTAAGTTTCAAAGAGAATGGATGCGAAGCATGAAACTTTGGTATTTTCACAATAAAAAATGTAAAATTGCTCTAATAAATCACTGCAAAGTAGAGGAAAAAGTTTCTATAATTCAATTTTTTTAGGAAAAAATTTAATTCTTTGTTTTTTAATTTTTACAATAAAATTGTACTTATACTTATTTTAAAAACTTAAGCAATAGCATCGTCCCTAGCAAAACTGTTCAAATAAAGTGCTTAAAGGCTCTTTTGTTAAAAAATGTTAAATTTTCAATTGACATTCTATTAATGTATTTTTGTACTTTTTCAATACAAATATCTTAATAAAATATTTTTCTAAGTTTCAAATTGATTTTATTGGTAAATTTGAAGTCTGAAAAGAGAACTTAGAAAAACTATATTATTCTTTGTAAAATCCAAAAATGACCAATCCAAACATTCTTACTCAACTTGCCAGTCAATTAGAAGGTGAACTCTATTTCGATACTGTCATGCGTACCCTCTACGCAACTGATGCTTCGGCCTATAGAGAAATGCCTCAAGCTGTGGCACTTCCGAAAACGATTGAAGATATTAGAAAATTAATAAATTTCGCTCGTGACAATAAGACTTCCATTATTCCACGAACAGCTGGTACTTCGTTGGCGGGCCAAGTAGTTGGAAACGGCATCGTTGTGGACGTCTCTAAGAATTTCACTAAGATACTGGAAGTCAACAAGGATGAACATTGGGTAAGAGTACAACCAGGGGTAGTACGCGACGTACTGAATATAGAACTTAAAAAACATGGTCTGTTTTTTGGACCAGAAACATCTACAGCCAACCGTGCCATGATTGGCGGGATGGTGGGTAATAACTCTTGTGGTTCAAACTCGGTAGTGTATGGTTCTACCCGCGAGCATTTGATGGAAGTAAAAGCTATTTTAGCGGATGGAACTGATGTGGTTTTCAAAAGTGATAGCTTAAACGAGTTTAACGCACTTGTTGAGTCGGCACGAAGTAAAAATGGGTCGGCTACTTTGTTGGACAAAATTTATTTGAAAACCAATCAGGTGCTTTCAGATGAAAAAAATCAGGCGGAAATCAAGAATGAATTTCCTAAACCAACCATTGAAAGAAGAAATACGGGCTATGCCTTAGATATGTTATTGAATTGCGAGCCTTATACTGAAGGAGGCAAGCCTTTCAATTTCTGTGAATTGATTGCTGGGTCAGAGGGTACACTTTGCTTTTTGACAGAAATCAAATTGCATGTAAACGATTTACCTCCTAAAGAAATAGGCTTGGTTTGCGTGCATTTTAATAATGTAGAGGAGTCATTAAGGGCTAATTTGATTGCCTTAAAATACAAGCCTTCGGCTTCGGAATTGATTGACCACTATATTTTGGAATGTACCAAAGCAAGTGTAGAACACAGTCAAAACCGTTTCTTTGTATTAGGCGACCCAGGAGCTTTATTGGTAGTAGAATTGCGTTCTGATAATAAAGAAGATATTGAGATACAAGCTAAAGCCATGGAAGCAGAAATGCGTGCGGCTGGTTTGGGTTATCATTTCCCTGTGATATATGGTGAAGACACCAAAAAGGTTTGGAATCTTAGAAAAGCAGGATTAGGCTTATTGTCTAACCTTCCAGGTGATGAAAAAGCCGTGGCTGTTATTGAAGATACTGCCGTGGATGTAAACGATTTACCAGATTTTATCCGTGAATTCAATGAGATTCTGACTGCTAATGATATGTATTCTGTACATTATGCCCATGCAGGTTCTGGCGAAATTCACTTACGTCCGATTATCAATTTAAAGACAATTGAAGGAAATAAGCAATTTCGTTTGATTGCCGAGCAGATTGCGACGTTGGTAAAAAAATACAAAGGTTCGCTTTCGGGTGAACATGGCGACGGGCGTTTGCGTGGAGAGTTCATCAAACAAATGGTGGGTGACCATAACTACGAATTGATGAAGGAAGTAAAGCGTACTTGGGATCCATACAATGTGTTTAATCCTAACAAGATTGTGGATACGCCTCCAATGGATACGTTTTTACGCTATACTCCCGGACAAGAAACCCCAGCATTTAAAACGACTTTCCGTTTCCAAGACCAAAATATTTTACAGCATGCCGAGCAGTGTAATGGTTCAGGGGATTGTAGGAAAACGCCTGCTTCGGGTGGAACGATGTGTCCATCGTACATGGCAACTCGTAACGAAAAAGAAACTACCCGTGCTAGAGCCAACATTCTTCGTGAATTTTTAACGCATTCGGATAAAGCCAATCGCTTCAATCACGAAGAAATCAAGGAAGTATTTGATTTATGTTTGGCTTGCAAAGGTTGTAAAGGCGAATGTCCATCAAATGTGGATGTAGCGAAATTGAAAATGGAATTTTTGCACCAATATTATAAAGAAAATGGTGTACCGATTCGTAGTCGCTTGGTAGCAAATTTTTCTTCCCTTTCAAAGGTGGCGTCTTATGTGCCGTGGGCTTATAACTTTATTTTTGATACGCCTGCTCTTCGTAAAATTGCCAATACTGTAGTAGGTTTTCACCCTGACAGAACGATGCCTTTGTTGGCGGACACTACTTTGAAGAAGTGGGCTGGTAAAAATCTCAATCCTACAATGTCTCAAACAATCACTCCCCTTGCTGAAGGAGTGAAGTCAAAGCAAGTATTCTTATTTATTGATGAGTTTACTAACTATAACGATGTTGAAATTGGTATTACTGCCGTTAAGTTGTTGAATCGCTTGGGTTATGAGGTAATCATTCCTAATCATGCAGAATCTGGACGTCCGCAGTTATCAAAAGGCTTGTTAGATGATGCTAAGAAATTGGCTAATAAAAACGTTAGCCTTTTAAAAGATGTAATTACAGCAGAAATACCTTTGATAGGTATTGAACCTTCGGCAATTCTTACTTTCCGTGATGAATATCCTGATTTGGTAAATGATGATTTAGTGGATGCGGCTAAAGCTTTAGCTAAAAATGTCTTTATGATTGAAGAATTTTTAGCCAAAGAAATTGATGCTAAACGTATTTCTAAAAAGGTATTTACTACGGAGAAACGTTTGATTAAACTGCATGGACATTGTCAGCAAAAGGCATTATCTAGTTTGGTACCTGCGAAGAAAACCCTTTCGTTACCTGAAAACTATGAAGTACAGATTATTCCTTCAGGATGTTGTGGTATGGCGGGTTCTTTTGGTTATGAAAAAGAACACTTTGAACTATCGAACCAAGTAGGCGAATTGGTACTTTTTCCAACGATTCGTCAGCAAGGTGAAGATGTAATTATAGCCGCTTCTGGTACAAGTTGTCGTCACCAAATTCATGATGGTACAGGCAGAACGGCCAAACACGCTGTTGAGATTTTGTTTGAGGCTTTGGTGTAGATATTATTCTTTTATCAACTAAAATCAATTATTTATAATATGTAGCGGTAGCCCTTGTGGTTACCGTTTGCATTTTAAAAGGTTTTCTATTTCCTTAACAAAGCAATAATATATCAGTACAGTTTAATCCTTTTCCCTCCTCTATCTTTGTGGTAAAATCAACCTACTTTTGAAGAAAACGGTTATAAGTAATCTAAGTTATTTTCAGATTGCCAACATCCGAATTCTGATAGCCAATAACAAAATCAACACATGGAATCAAGAAGAGAGTTTATCAAAAAAGCGTCAGTATTAGCTAGTGGGGCAAGTTTTCTAGGAATGTTGCCCGCTTCTATTCAAAAAGCAATGGCCATTAACCCTGCCGAAGGAAGTACTTTCTGGGATGCTGAACATGTCGTGATTTTGATGCAAGAAAACCGTTCGTTTGACCATTGTTTTGGTACTTTACAAGGAGTGCGTGGTTTTAACGACCCGCGTGCTATTACCCTGCCTAGTAAAAATAAAGTGTGGTTACAACAAAACGAAAAAGGTGAAACCTTTGCTCCTTTCCGTTTAAACCTGAGAGATTCTAATGCCACTTGGATGAGTTCATTGCCACACTCTTGGGAGAATCAAGTGGATGCCCTGAACGGTGGTAAAAATGACAAATGGCTTCATGTAAAACAGTCTGGGCATAAAGAATATAAAGATTTACCCCTGACATTGGGTTATTATAATCGTGAGGATATTCCTTTTTATTATGCTTTGGCAGATGCTTTTACGGTATGTGATCAAAATTTTTGTTCTTCATTAACAGGCACTACGCCCAATCGTTTATATTTATGGACGGGCACGATTCGTGAGCAACAAGATTTTTCTTCAAAAGCCAATGTTAAAAATGAAGACCTTGATTATGGTAAATGGGCAAAATGGAAAACGTTTCCTGAACGCTTGGAAGAAAACGGGATTTCTTGGAAAATTTATCAAAATGAAATTAGTTTGCCTACGGGCTTAGAGGGGGAAGGCGATGCTTGGTTAGCTAATTTTACAGATAACCCTATTGAATGGTTTGAGCAATATCAAGTAAAATTTTCACCTGAATATTATCGCTATATTCAGGAAGTAGTGAAGTTTTTACCAAAAGAAATCGAAAAACTGACTAGCGAAATTCCTAAACTTGCTGCGGGTAGCGATGCTTTGAAAAAAGCTGAAAGGGCTTTGGCACAGAAGAAAATGTACTTAAAAATTGCTCAGGAAGATATTGTTAATTATACACCAGAGAATTTTGCAAAGCTTTCTACTTTCCAGAAAAACATCCACCAGAAAGCATTTACCAACAACCGAAACGACCCACATTTTCACGAGCTTACGTCATTAGAATATACTGACAATGGCACAGCCAGAAAACTAGAAGTTCCTAAAGGTGATGTCTTACATCAGTTCAGACAAGATGTAACCAAGAACCAATTACCTGCTGTTACTTGGCTAGTTGCTCCTGAAAACTTCTCTGACCACCCTGGTGCTCCGTGGTATGGAGCTTGGTATTTATCAGAAGTGATGGATATTCTTACGCAAAATCCTGAGGTTTGGAAGAAAACTATTTTCATTTTAGCGTACGATGAAAACGATGGTTATTTCGACCATATTCCTCCTTTCCTTCCTCCGCACCATAAAATAGCTAATACTGGTAAAGTATCTTCGGGCATTGATGTGTCGGTAGAACAAGTGAATATTAATGATGAGAAAAAGCGAGGTTATAAAAACCCAGAAACCGAAACCCGTGATGGTGCTATCGGTTTAGGTTTTAGAGTCCCTTTAGTAATTGCTTCGCCTTGGAGCAGAGGAGGCAATGTATGTTCTGAGATATTCGACCATACTTCTATCCTACAGTTTTTAGAGAAATTTCTGAGTAAAAAAACGAAGAAAAATATCAAAGAAGAAAACATTTCGGAATGGAGAAGGACCATCTGTGGAGATTTAACCTCGGTGTTTAAACCTTACAATGGAGAGAAAATAGCGCTCCCTACTTTTGTTGAAAAAGAGCCATTTATTCAAAGCGTACATAAAGCTAAATTTAAAAATGTACCGTCTAATTTCAAGGCTTTATCGGCTACAGAAATCAGCGAAGCTAATACAAAAGGCACTGCATCTGACCTGATGCCTAAACAAGAAAAAGGTATTCGTAAAGCTTGTGCTTTGCCTTATGAATTATATGTAGAAGGTAGTTTGAGTGCTGATAAAAAATCTTTTGATATTACTTTTTCGGCTGATAATAAAGTATTTGGCACAAAATCAGCGGGTGCTGCCTTTATAGTTTATGCTCGTCAATCGTTAGCCCAAAAAGATGAATTACATACACGCAACTACGCTGTAAAGGCTGGAGATATATTAAAGGATAGTTGGCAATTAAGTGATTTTGGTGATAATCAATATCATATAGAGGTGTATGGCCCAAATGGTTTCTTTAGATGTTTTAAAGGAAATGCGACAAGTTCTAAGGGTGAAACGACACTAACGTATCAAGGCACTAAACCAAGTTTAACAGGAAATGCTGTCTTGATGCTAAAAAATAATGACTCACAAACGCTTCGTTTTGTCATTGAGGATATGAGCTATAAGACAGGCAAAAAAGTAGTAGAAGTAGCCAAAGGCAAAACGGTGTCTGTTACTTTAGATTTAGCAAAAAGTCATGCGTGGTATGACGTTTCAGTAAAAATTGAAGGGAACTTAACCTTTGAACAACGCTATGCAGGACACATTGAAACTGGGAAAGAAAGCTATACTGACCCAGCTATGGGGCAAGTAGTATAGGCTTTATTGGCTATTCCCTGATGGCATGACTTGAAGTCATGCCATCAGTATTTGTAATACAAAACCATTTTTATAATTATATTATCCTATCCAAAGATTAGACAAGTTTCAAAAGTTGTCTAATCTAAAATCCTTACAGCCAATCCTTAGCTAACATCTTCACAAGCCACACCCTAATTAATATTAGATTAGAAAAAGTTAAGCTTAATGTTACAAAAACTATTCTACACCTTAATTTTAGAGAAAATTTGCTCAACCTACTCAGCATGAAAATCATAAAACTCTTAAAAATTAGCTCGCTGGTTTATTTATTGATTCCTACTTACCTTTTTTTACTGACATGGGTAAAGCTTGAAATTGGTATCTCTGCTTGCTTGATAATTAGTATTTTTGCTTTTCAGTATCTTAAAAATCTTCAATCTAATGATTTTCGTACGCTGAAAAATCCACTCTCTTGGCTTACGGTTTTTGTAGCTTTTATCCTTGCTTTAGTTATTAATTTATTAGTGGGTATCGGTGAATTCAGAGAGCAATCGATTGATTTCATGGCAAATAACCTAAAATACCGTGACCTTGTCCAAAATCAATGGCCTTTGTATTATCCAACATTTAAGGTTTATATGTGCTATTATCTGGGCTATTATTTACCTACAGCAGGCTTGGGAAAACTCGTTGGGTTAGAATATTGTCGGTATATTTCTTTGATTTGGAGTACCACTGGCACTTTCTTGGTATTTGTGTGGGCAAGTACTTTTTTAGATAAATACAGGATTATGGCTATTGCTGTAATCATATTGTTTTCAAATGCTTGGCTATGTTATAAAGTCATTTATTGGCTAGATTTTCAGACTTATATCTATCCTCCCTATCATGTAAAACTCAATGCTTTCTGGCTAATGCGTCCATCTTTTTGGGATGGATTTTCTTTAGCCCCACAACATATTTTACCTGCTTGCTTGGGTGCGTGTTTTATGTTAGAAGCCAACCTTGTAAAGAAAGTAAATTTAGATGAAATCTTATTGATGTTATTAGCCACCATGTATTGGAGTCCGCTAGCAAGCATTGGTATTTTCCCTTTTGTATTGTATTATTATTTAAGTAATTGGTCGATATTCTTTCAATGGAAAAGTATATTACTAAAGATAATGATAGTAATAGCTTTTAGCCCACTAATGATCTACTTTCTAAGTACACAAGGTGTAAATCATGGCAATACCTTATTTATGTGGCAAGCGGGGATTAATCAATGGTATTGGTGTTATCTCTTTTACATCGTTTTTAATTTCTTGACGTGGTATTTTTTCCTAAGACAATTCGAGCATCCTTTCAAAAAGATGGTAGGGGTTTCATTGTTGTTTCTCATCATTATACCCTTGTATCAAATTGGCATTGCTAACGATTTAAACATTAGGGCTTCTATTCCTGCTATGCTCATTCTTACGGTAGCTATTGCTTATGTCTTTGTGCATCACCGTAGTCGCAAAACATTTTATTGGTTGGGCATTGCATTCTTTTTGATTAATACATTGCCTACTTTACATCAAGTTTACAAAAGTATGTTGCCTTCAAAACCACAGACTACCATCGTAGAAGCGGACTATCGACAATTGCATAATATGTTATCTTTCCAACAAGTAATGTATGGCGATAGCACGGCTGTGTTGGAATACTCTTTGAAGAATGGTTCTTTTTTTGAGAAGTGTTTGTTGAGGAAGTAGGGGTATTTTAAATATATTTCCCTTAAAATTTTCGATTCTTCATTTTCTATTAGCTGGTGACTTAAGTCACCAGCTAATAGAAAATGAATTTTGAGGATATAATATAGAAGCTTCTTCCTCAGAAATATCATTGTTAGTTTAATTTCAAGCAACCATAATATTTCCTAAAAAACAAAAAACTCCCGCTCAAGTGAACGAGAGTTTTAGAAACCTAACCACTAAATATTTAAAATTTTACTGAGCATTTAAAATACTGTAATCATCTTTTAAGCGATTTCTTTTTGCACAAGATGACAGTTTATGCTACTTTTCTGTTGTCTTTATTAACGTTACTAGTCCTATTTCTCTTTGACTTTCCTTGTCGGTATCATACATTAGAAAAACTGTCTGATAGTTTTTTGTTTGTACCGAAACCTGAAAGCGTTTATTCATATCATCACTTATTCATTAGTACGATAAAAAATATCTTTAGGTGACAAGGTTAGTCCATTATTTTTCATCTACTTTATTGAATTTATCAAAAACGTGCGGACTACTAATTGAATTATCTAAAACAGTGGGCGGATTTGTGTAAAGAAACGATATTTAGGAATTTAAAGAAGTGGCATATTTTACTAGCATCTGTGGCAAAGGTAGAAACAGGGTATAAAAACAAAAAAATAAAGGAGTCCAAACTTATAAATCTGCACTTATTTATTGAGTGATTGAGTGAATTGTGAATGAGTGATTTATTATAATTGTGAGTTAGTGGGTTGTGAATTAAGAGTTAGTGAACTGATAATTAGCTAGTTGTAAATTCGTTAAAATGAGTTAAATAAAACTAGTGGATAATTTCAAAAAAAATACCTACTAAAAATCACTCATTCACAATTCACTAACTCACAACTCACTCAATCACTCAATTACACCAGTTTTTCTTTGCGGTATTCTGCTGGGGTTTGGCTTGCGTATTTTTTAAAGACTGCATAAAAAGATGATTTTGAATTGAAACCACATTCATACCCTATGCCTTCCAAAGTAAGGTGCATATATTCGGGTGCTATCAATTTCTTTTTGGCTTCTTCTACCCGATAAGTATTCACAAAATCAAAGAAGTTTTTTTGGAAATGCTGATTCAAGATTTTGGATAATTGATAGCTAGGAATCTCTAAATCGTCTGAGAGTATCTTAATAGTAAGTTCAGCATTCAAATAAGGTTTGTTAACCTCCATAAACTGGAGTAAAGTATTGATAAAACTATCATCAAGCATTGGCATGGCTACAACGACTTTTGTTTCATCCAATTTTTGGATTTCCTTTTGATGTATTTCTTCTGAAAAAGTTTCAATGGTTGTAAATAACTCTGGATGAGCATAAGCTTTCCAAGCAACGAAGCTTAAAATTGGCAATTGCATCAGTGGCACATAAGGGAAAAACTTGATACTTATCAGTCCATATCCTAAGGGCAATACGAAGTGGAAAATCATCAAAAAAAGTAAAATATTAAATAGCCAAACCAGTCTTAGTTTTTCGATATTCGAGAAATAAGTTGTTAATGCTAAGCGATATTTTAACAATGCAACCAAAGAAGCTACCAAATAGGAAACATTTGAAAGATATAGTAGTAAATGATAAGGTCTGTTGACGGGGTGTTTATCAAGCTTGATGAGTGTTACATACTGATGAATTTCGTTAGTAGGAATAAAGAATAGTTTACCATAAAAGAAAACGGTAGCGACAATGGCAGGCACAAAATGTAGATAAGTAATGCCCTGATATTTTATCGTTTTGCCTGTATAAGTCTTTACAAAAAAGTATAATAATACCCCCCAAAGAAACCGAAACCCTGCGCTAAAATGAATAAAGTAAGGAATATGATTAATAATATCAGATAGTCGGAAAGCAAAAAAATGCAGATTGCTTATGGCTTGAAGTAGAAAAAGTAAGCCCAAATAAAGATTACTTTCCGCATTATTATGTCGGTTTTTCAGAAAGAAAATAGCCAAGCCCAGTAAAAATAAAACACTCCCAAAGCCAATCCAATTAAAAAGCATTTTGTTCAATCGATTTTAAAACTCAGTATTTCAATAAAGTCCAAAATCAAATTTACACAAATTTTGTGTTTTATGATGTATTGATACGGAAAGCTCAATAAGCTCCACGCAATCTGTCTGCCAGTTCGTTAGGTAAAGGGCTTTGTATAAGTGCCACCGCTGCTTTTTCTACGTCATATTTTACACGCTTAAAAACAACTTCAATCTCTGATGAATCGGGATGGACTGTTAGTAGTACATAACACCCCCTAATATCTCCGTCTTTGGGTTTGCCTAAGGAACCTATATTAATGATATGTTTTTTCTTACCATCTCGCTCTATTACCCGATGATATGGTTTATGCGAATGTCCAAAACATAAAATATCGGCCTTGGCCTCCACCATGATGGCATCTACATCATCTTCATTCATATCTGGCAAGATATACTCGGTAATACTTCTCGGACTAGCATGTACCATCAGCATTTGCTTTTCTTTGCCTTGAATAAAGAACGATAGTCGGATATGATATGGTAACGACAACAGGTATTCACGATGTTGTTTTTGTATGATATCATAGGCATAAGTACTCGCCGTTATTTCATTTGCTGATTCAAAAGGTAGCGTAACTTTTATGTCATGATTGCCCGCTAGCGTAGCAATTCTTCTTGATTTAATGGCTTCAATTACTTCATTTGGCCAAATATGGTATCCTATCAAATCGCCCAAGCAATAAATGGCATCAGGTTTTTGCTCTTCTAGGTCTACAAAGAAAGCATCTAAAGCAAGCACATTGGCATGTATATCACTGAATAAGGCAATTTTCATACGTTTATGATTGTAGTTGAGCTTCTGTTGAATAATATTTTTTCCTAAACCAAAAGGCTAAATTTACCAATGCAATCAAAGCAGGAACTTCTACCAAAGGACCTATTCCACTTGTAAAAGCCTCTCTACTATTGTTAATTAGTACAAATATGATGAAAAAGTAAATTAATAAAGGAATAACTATTTATTGAATATTTGAAAAGACAAAAAGGGTTTCTTGGGCAATCTGACGCGACCGTTCTTCATATTTAACATCTTGAAGTGGTGTATTATCAAAAGCCTTGGGGTCGTCGTAAGTAGTCCCTATTCGCAGTTCTACGCCAGGGATAAAAGGACAGTTTTCTTCTGCATCCGAGCAAGTCATGATGGCAGCAAAATGTTCTTGTGGATTTACGGCATCATTATAAACCTTTGAAAAACAAGTAGTGCTTTCATTTTCACTAAACCGCACGGTATAAACAGGATTGTTAGTATTGTCACTACTTTCAATTAAAAAGGCTGTTCTTTTCAGTGCATTAATAGCATTGATATTAAAAGCTGTGGCTTCTGTGCCGCCAGAATAGGTTTTTACATTTTGCACACCATAATAGGATGCCGAAACGGCTGCCCAAATTTGCCCGAAATGACTTCTTCTCGAGTTGTGCGTACATACATAAACCAATTGGATAGGCTGGTTAGCATCTTTCTTAGCTTGAATGTATTTACTAATTTTTAGCAACAAAGTTTGTCTTTGGTCAGGAATAGCATCGAATGAATTAACTAATTCATTGCATAGATTTTTGATTGGAGGATACATTATTTCAATAATTTTAAGCTTTTAACAAAGCACTAAGCTATTAACAGCAAGATTGGGTTTTGGGAGTATAACCATCGAAAAGGGCATTCAAAATATCTTGGAATTTCTTCCATGTGTTCTCGTCGATACAATAACAAATGGCATTCCCTTCAATATCACCTTTAATTAATCCAGCATTCTTTAGCTCCTTTAGATGTTGTGATATAGTTGCTTGTGCCAAGGGCAATTCGTTTACGATGTCTCCGCAAATACATGAATCTACCTTTATTAGATAGTCCAGAATGGCAATACTTGCAGGATGTGCGATGGCTTTAGCCAGCATTGCTAATTGATTTTGACGTTCGGTGAAGTGGTCTGATTTAGTCGCTCTCATATTTCCCAATTCATATATCGTAATATTACGATATATATTTTAGAACGACAAATTCTCAGTTAGAGAAAAGAGGAAAATAACCATTTGATCATTGATTAATCACTAGCATACGTGAATATTTAACTTATCAAAAGCACCCATGATTATTTATAACCTATTAATGACAAACCCTTGTAGTTTTCTATTTTTAATGAATATCTTGCACAGCATATAACATAGTTTTTATATTGAGCGTTGAATATTATATAGATTACCATAAAATTCCTTTACAAATGAAAAAACTACTTTTAGCAGCTTGCTTACTCTTTGGGTCAGAAAGTTTGTTTTCACAACAAAAATCAAACTATAGTCAGTACGATTTGTTCAACCCTTTGTTCAATTATACACTCTCTACTCCTACTAGAAGTGGAACAGGTGCGCCTGGTACTACTTACTGGCAAAACTCAGCTGATTATAAAATCAATATAGCATTAGACGACGAAAAAAATATAGTTGAAGGCGATGTAGAGATTACCTACAAAAATGCTTCGCCTGATAAATTGAATTTCTTGTGGTTACAATTAGACCAAAACCAATTCAACACCAAATCACGCGGAGGACTTACTACGCCTATCAACGGTGGTCGTTTTGGTAACACAAGCTTTGAAGGAGGTTATCAAATAAAGTCGGTAACTATTGATGGCAAACCTGCTGACTTTTTAGTAAATGATACCCGTATGCAAATCAAATTGGCATCGCCACTGGTTGAACGCAATGGGATTACTAAAATTAAAATCTCCTACTCTTTCCCTATCCCCAAATATGGCTCAGACCGTATGGGAACGCAAGAGGTAAAAAATGGGACTATTTTTGAAATGGCTCAGTGGTATCCTAGGATGTCTGTTTACGATGATATTGAGGGTTGGAACGTATTGCCATACTTAGGGGCTGGTGAGTTCTACTTAGAATATGGAAATTTTGAATACGCTGTAACGGTGCCTGCTTCGCATATCGTAGTAGGTTCGGGAGAATTGATTAATCCAAATGATTGTTGGACGGCTGAGCAAATCAAACGTTTTTCAGAAGCGTCTAATAGTGATAAAACAGTCATGATTTTGGGTAAAGATGAAGTAGGAACAAGTGGTTCTCGTCCTAAAAAAGAAGGAAAAATCACATGGAAATTCCGTTGTACGAATGCCCGTGACGTAGCTTTTGCTAGTTCAAAATCATTTATTATTGATGCTGCCAAAATCAATTTACCAAGTGGTAAAAAATCATTAGCGATGTCAGCTTATCCAGTTGAATCAGCAGGCGATAAAGCATGGGCACGCTCTACCGAATATGTAAAAGGTTGTATTGAATATTATTCAAAATGGCTTTATGAATATTCTTATCCAGTCGCAACCAATGTAGCAGGTTCTATTAGCGGTATGGAATATCCGGGTATTGTATTCTGCGGAATGCGTGACCAAACCGAAAGTCTTTGGGGTGTAACAGACCACGAATTTGGACATAACTGGTTCCCAATGATTGTAGGCACGAACGAACGTAAGTTTGCTTGGATGGACGAAGGTTTCAATACTTTTATCAATTTTTATTCGACTGATAATTTTAATAACGGAGAATACAAAGGCAATAAAATAGATATGCACCAAATGTCGAAACAGCTTTTCAGAGAAACTGCCGAGCCTATCATGAATATCCCTGATGTTATCCAACCAAATAGCTTAGGCTATGAAGCTTATTACAAACCTGCTATTGGGCTGAAACTATTGCGTGAGCAAATACTTGGACAAGAACGTTTTGATTATGCTTTCCGTGAGTACATTAAACGTTGGGCATTTAAGCATCCAACTCCTTATGATTTCTTTAAGACGATTGAAGATGCCGCTGGCGAAGATTTATCTTGGTTCTGGAAAGGTTGGTTCTATGAAACTTGGAAACTAGACCAGTCTGTAAAAGATGTACAGTATATAGAACAAGACCCCAAAAATGGTGCAATTATCGTGATTGAAAACCTAGAAAAATTAGCCATGCCTGCCGTTGTAGAAATGGAAATGGTAGGCGGAACCAAGGAAAGAGTTACATTACCTGTAGAAATTTGGCAAAGAGGCGGTACTTGGACTTTTAAAACAACGACCAACTTACCCCTAAAATCTGTAACGATAGACCCAGACCACGCTTTCCCAGATTTCAATTCAAAAAATAATACTTGGAAGCCTTTAAATTATAAGGCTCCTAAACCGAATTAAGGATTTATGAAAAAGGGTTAGCCAATGGTTGACCCTTTTTGATACATTTTAGTGAATTTATATTGACGAAAAAGCAATGTGCAATTTTTGCACATTGCTTTTTCTGATATTAATTTAATAGCCTAAAATAAACCCTTACTTTATTATGCAAAACACAGATTGGCTAGCAATGGCTAAAAGAATTCAAGCAATTGCTCAGGCTGGATTATTTTATACAGAAAGTCTTTACGATAAAGACCGTTACCAAGAATTATCTGACCTTAGTGTACAAATTTTAGAAAAATTAACTGACGAACCTATCGAAAAATTTGGGGCTTTGTTTACTGAAGAACGAGATGGATACCAAACGCCTAAAGTAGATGTAAGAGCAGTAGTCTTTAATGAAAAGGGCGAAATTCTAATGGTAAAAGAAAGAGTGGACGACCGTTGGGCATTGCCAGGGGGCTGGGCGGATGTTGGTTATACTCCTTCGGAAGTGGCAGTAAAAGAAGTACAAGAGGAAACAGGATTGGATGTAAAAGCTGTTCGTTTATTAGCCGTAATGGATAAGAAAAATCACCCACATCCACAGGAAGCTTGGTATGTTTATAAACTATTTATTCTTTGCAAAAAAATAGGTGGTGAGATTTTAGTAAATACTGTGGAGACGTCAGATATTCAATATTTCGGAATTGGAAACCTCCCTCTCCTTTCAGAGCCTAGAAATGTTCTTTCCCAAATTGAAATGATGTTTGAATACAAAGATAATCCTGAAAAAGAGGTGTATCTTGATTAGGTTTAAGCCGTGAGCTTTGAGCTATCAGCTTTGAGTTTTTATATTATTATTAATGATATATTAATTAAAAAGCTCAAAGCTGATAGCTCACGGCTCATAGCTAAAGAAAGCCTTTTCAATACTTCAATACAATCGTCGTATCGTTCTTAAAATATCTTTTTACAGTTACATCAAAACTTCCTGCTTTTTTAATTAACGTATTTTTCGGCATCATCAAATCCCCTAATCCAGCCTTCTCGTCTCCCAAATCTACTGTTTGAACTTCTCCTTTGGCATCAATTATTTGAAACATATAGTGAATGTCATTATCTGGAGGAATAATATTGACCCATTTTTTGGCAACTTTTCCATCCCAAGCCATTTCTTTTATATCAGAAACACCTTGATATACTCTGTGTGTATCGTTTTTCCCTCTGAAGTATTCTATCGCATAAATAACGATTACCACACCCACAATCAAAGGGGTTAATTTACTCGACAAAAAACTCGGGTCTTTGGCAGAAGAATTATTTGCTCCGCCAAGCATATTGCCAATTAAAGGCATTTTTAGTTTGGGGCGAGGTGGACGACGACGTGGCGATGCTTGTTCCATTATTTGCTGTTGTTTAATATCAAAGGTTAAATATAGATAATATATTTTTAAAACTATATTTTTAGTTCACTATTTTAAATGATTAAAAATATTAAATAAATAAAGTTCCTTTTAGCATATTGAATTACCGCTAAACATAGTTTCTGTAAAACGCTGATTATAAAGGCATTATTTTTGAGGGATATATTTTTAAGACTTTATAAAGTACCAATCTGCAATATTATTATACAGAAATTGTTTTTAAAAGCGTTGAATGAACTAAATTTGTAAGTATTCTATTTTTAGTTTGTAATACAAATGATTGAGAAAATTAATTCAATCATTACTTCTAAATGATTAAAACCCAATACAATGATAAATTCAATCACAAAAGCAGTAACAAAACTGTTTGGTACAAAATCAGAAAGAGACATCAAGGAATTGATGCCTTACGTGATTAAAACCAATGCAGAATTTGCTACTCTTCGCAATCTTTCAGACGAACAGCTCCGTCAACAAACCGCTGACCTAAAGGCTATTATACAGAAAAACCTTGCAAAAATTGATGCCGAAATTTCTGATTTAAAATTAGAAGTAGAAGCTAACCAAGAGATGTCTGTTGATGCTAAAGAAACAATTTTCAATCAAATTGATAAATTACAGCTTGATCGTGATAAACAACTAGAAGTAGTATTACTCGAAATTCTTCCGAAGGCTTTTGCCGTAGTGAAGGAAACCGCCCGAAGGTTTACCGAGAACAAGAAACTGGAAGTAACCGCTACGGTTCACGATAAATTTATTGCTGCTAAAAAGAAAAACGTTGAGATTGTTGGTGAAACAGCCATCTGGCATAACAAATGGCTTGCGGCTGGAAATGAAATCGAGTGGAATATGATTCACTACGATGTTCAACTAATTGGTGGTGTGGTACTTCACCAAGGTAAAATTGCCGAAATGGCAACGGGTGAAGGTAAAACATTAGTTTCTACTTTACCTTGTTACTTAAATGCTTTGGCTGGGCAGGGTGTACACTTAGTAACTGTAAACGATTACTTAGCCAAGCGTGACTCTGAGTGGAATGCTCCTTTATTTGAATTCCACGGTTTAAAAGTTGATTGTATTGACAAACACGACCCTAACACGGAAGAACGTCGTCAGGCCTATTTGGCAGATATTACTTACGGAACTAACAACGAATTTGGTTTTGATTATTTACGTGACAATATGTCACGTACTCCAGAAGAGCAAGTACAACGCAAGCACCATTTTGCCATGGTCGATGAGGTCGATTCAGTTTTAATTGATGATGCCCGTACTCCTTTGATTATCAGTGGACCGATGGCCCGTGGTGACGAGCAAGAATTTGATGCTTTCAATCCTTTGGTGGCTCGTATGGTAGAGCAACAAAAGAAATTGGTACAAGATTTCTTGGTAGAAGCGAAAAAATTGATTGCTGCTGGTAATAAAAAAGAAGGTGGCTTGGCTTTATTCCGTGCTTTCAGAGGTTTACCAAAATCTCGTCCAGTGATTAAGTACTTGTCTGAAACAGGTATTAAGCAGATTTTACAAGAAACAGAGAACATTTATTTGGCTGAAAATCAGAAATTGATGCCAGAAGCAGATGCTCCGTTGATGTTTACGATTGAGGAAAAAAACAACCAAGTAGAGATGACCGAAAAAGGTCTGAACTTTATGACTCGCATGGTTGAAAATCCTGATTTCTTCGTTATTCCTGACTTATCAGTTGATTTGAATCAAATTGAGCAAGCGTTAGGCATTACAGAACAAGAACGTTTGATTAAGAAAGAAGCTTTAATCCGTGATTATTCTGCTAAAACTCAACGTATTCATACAGTTAGCCAATTGCTAAAAGCCTTTACATTATTTGAAAAAGACGTAGAATATGTATTGGACGAAGGTAAAGTGAAGATTGTAGATGAGTCTACAGGTCGTATTATGGAAGGTCGTCGTTATTCAGACGGTTTGCACCAAGCCATTGAAGCCAAAGAAGGTGTAAACATCGAAGATGCTACACAAACTTATGCTACGATTACTTTACAGAACTTCTTTAGAATGTACCACAAACTTTGTGGTATGACAGGTACTGCCGAAACTGAAGCAGGTGAATTCTGGACGATTTATAAATTAGACGTTGTAACGATTCCGACAAACCGCAAGATTTCTCGTTTCGATCACGAAGATAAAGTTTACAAAACTGTTCGTGAAAAATACAATGCCGTTGCCGACGAAATTCAAGAATTAGTAAATGCCGGTCGTCCAGTATTGGTGGGTACAACATCTGTTGATAACTCTGAATTATTAAGCCGTATGCTTACGATTCGTAAAATTCAACACAATGTATTGAATGCCAAACAGCACGCTCGCGAAGCAGACATCGTTGCAGAAGCTGGTCAGGCAAGCAAAGTAACGATTGCTACCAACATGGCGGGCCGTGGTACAGATATTAAACTATCACCAGAAGCGCGTAATGCAGGAGGTTTGGCAATTGTAGGTACTGAAAGACATGAGTCACGAAGAGTTGACAGACAGTTGAGAGGTCGTGCTGGTCGTCAAGGTGACGTAGGTTCTTCTCAGTTCTTCCTTTCATTAGAAGATGACTTGATGCGTAAGTTCGGTTCAGACCGTATCGCAAAAGTGATGGACAGAATGGGTATGGAAGAAGGCGAGGTAATTCAGCACTCGATGATTACTTCTTCGGTAGAAAGAGCTCAGAAAAAAGTAGAAGAAAACAACTTTGGTATTCGTAAGCGTCTATTAGAATATGATGACGTAATGAACTACCAACGTAATGCGATTTATAAGCGTCGTCAAAATGCCCTTTTCGGTGAGCGTTTGGCGTTGGATATTGCCAATAATACGTATGATGTATGTTCTGAAATCATTCAAAACAACATTAGTTATGATGAATTAGAATTACGTTGTATTGAAATTTTAGGTATTGAACCTCCGTTTACACGTGAAGAAATCGGTAGATTGAATACACAACAACGTACTACCCGTTTGTACGATGCGGCTGAGAAGCAATATCATATCAAAAACAAAGGACTTGCTGAAAAAGTAGTTGCTTTTGCTAACGAAGCAATCACGCATGGTTATGCTGGGATGCAAGTCCCTTTGATGAGTGGCACGATGATGTCGCAATTATTTGCTGATGCCCAAGAAACGCTTGACACTAATGGTCGTAAATTGATTCAAGAAATGGAAAAATCAATCGCATTGAGTTTGATTGACCAAGAATGGAAAGAACATTTACGTGATATGGACGATTTGAAACAATCGGTTCAAAACGCAAGCTACGAGCAGAAAGACCCATTGTTAGTCTATAAATTTGAAGCGGTTAAGTTGTTTGAACGTTTCTTAAGCAGAATCAACTTAGATACAGTAAGTTTCTTGATGAAAGCAGATATGCCAGAAGTTCAAGAAGCTGAACCAGCGGCACAACAACGTCGTCAGGCTCCACAGCCAAAGCTACAAGTACAAAAAGACGAAGCGATTTCTTCTTTATTGGGAGGTTTAGCAGGTGGTAGAGGCGACGAAAACGATTATCATGACCCAAGTGCTCAGGTAGTTGAAAAAGTTGCTCCACGCCAAGCAGTAAAAATTGCTGACCGTAACCAAAGAGTAACGGTTCAGTATCGTGATGGTTCTATCAAAGAAAACATCAAATACAAAACAGTAGAACAAGATGTAGAAAAAGGCATTGCAGTAGTAATTGCGTAATGTTATTTTGATAAAATTTATTGCAAATGCCTCAGTCGAAAGATTGGGGCATTTTTTGTAACGCAGTCGCTCGGTTTCACCGAGTGACACCTATTCGCATAAGCCCTCTGGGCGAACTGTGAGTTCGGTATTATTTTTTGAGAACATAATAGAATTCAACACAAGGGATTTAAAATACATATCGTAGCTAAAATTTTAATCCAATTATCAAAAGTACTTTTGGCATTGTTCAGGAATTTGGGTAGTTTGCTTATGATTGATAACATAAAACCAGCCTTATCACCCCAACAATGTTACTCACAGATATCGCTCAATATCGCCTATTGAAACACCAACTTGTTGGGACAGATTTTACATCGCCCAAAGATATATTGGCTTATTTTGGCGCAATGCAAGCACAAGATTATGCAATGGCAAAATGGGCTATTGGGTTAAGACTAGGAATTAATGAAGAAGCCATCGAACAGGCTATCAATAATGCCGAAATCATCCGTACGCATATTTTACGCCCTACTTGGCACTTTGTCTCTGCCGAAGATATTCGCTGGATGTTGATGCTTACAGCTCCGCAGATAAAGCAGAAAAATGCAGTGATGTCTAAAAAATTTGAGTTAGACAGCAATATCCTAAATCATTGCAAGGCGATTATCGAGAAGATTTTAAGAGATAATCAGCACCTGACTCGTGATCAAATAATGCTCGAACTCAATAGTCATGGTATTCAAACGGATGATATTCGTTCGGCATTAATCATGATAGATGCTGAACAAGACGGTATCGTTTGCAATGGAATTATACAGGGCAAACAGTTTACTTATGCTTTGCTTGATGAAAGAGTTCCTCCTACAAAAATGCTTAGTAAAGAAGAAGCTCTGGCAACATTAGCAAAAAAGTATTTCCAAAGTCATGGGCCAGCTACCTTACAAGATTTCATTTGGTGGTCGGGATTAACTGCTGGTAATGCTAAAATGGCTTTAGAACTCATTAAACCAACACTTCATTACTTCACGATTGAACATCAAACTTATTGGTTTACTGAACTAGTTAATTATAAAAGTTTGTCAACTACAATTATTCATTTTTTACCTGCTTTTGATGAGTTTTTGATTAGTTATAAAGATAGATCGGCGTCGCTTATTCCTTCATTGAACAAAGATATTATTACAGCTAATGGCATTTTCAATCCTTCCATATTGGTCAATGGGAATGTAATAGGCTCATGGAAACGTAGTTTTAAAAAAGATACAGTTCATATAGCTCTGAACTTCCCTAATTCAACGATAGAGGCACAAGAAATATTGAAAGCAATAGAAAAATACGGAAATTTTGTAGGTAGGAAAGTAAATCTTAAAGCATAAGACATGACTCCAAGAATAGAGACCTTATTAGAAAAGAAATTAGTTGGAAAAGGCATCCAAATGTCTTTTGCTGATAATAAAACAAGGATATTATGGCAAAGTTTTATGCCAAGAAGAAAGGAAATACCCAATACTTTAAGTAATGATTTATATTGTTTGCAAGTCTATACGTCATCTCATGATTTTATCAATTTCAATCCAACGGCAGTTTTCGAAAAATGGGCCGCAATGGAAGTAAGTGATTTTGATAACATCCCAGAAGGTATGGAAGCCTTTACCCTTCATGGTGGATTGTACGCTGTATTTATCCACAAAGGAGCTGCTGCAACCGGTCCACAAACTTTTCAATACATCTTCGGGACTTGGTTGCCAAATTCTGAATATGATTTAGAAGACAGAGTCCATTTTGAAATATTGGGTGATAAGTATATTAATGATGACCCGAACTCGGAAGAAGAGATATGGATACCTATTAAGCAAAAAATCATATAATTTTGATGTTAATTGACTGATTTCCTTAACTTTGAAGCAAGATTAGACAACTTTTAAAAAGTTGTCTAATCTAAAATTCCAACACTTATTTCAATAATGTTCCTACAATTTAAATATATGCATAATATCACATTTGAGTGTAAAAGGTGGAATGAGATTCCTAGAGAAGTTAAAATCTCAATGTTAAAGTTGAGGTATAATGTTTTTGTAAAGGAATTAAAATGGACAGCAGGATTAATTATTAATGATGAGATGGAAACTGACCAATATGATAACAATAATGCTATTTATATTTTTTCTAAAACTGAAGAGGGAGAAGTAAATGCCTGTTGTAGACTAATTTCTACTAATTTCCCTTACATGATTCACGAAATATATCCTCAATCTGTTAGCAAAATTGAACTTCCAAAGTGTTCTACAATATGGGAAATTTCAAGATTTTGTACTTCACAAGAAATAAGAGGTAAAACAAAATTAAAAATCATGGCAATGATGATAGGCTCTGTTATAGAATTTGGGTTGAAAAATGGTATTATCAATTATATTTCCCTTTCAACAGACTCGATTCTGCCTGTAATTAGAAGGTATGCTGACTGGGACCCAACTCCTATTGGAAAGTTAATTGATACACCCGACGATAAGTCTTTTGCAATAATTTTAACTGTTAGCGAAGTTATGTTACAACAAGCTTGTAAAAAGGCTGGGGTTGATATGACCCATAAATTCTTATAATAAAAGATACGATTAGACAACTTTTTAAAAGTTGTCTAATCTAAATCCTAAACCTTATACAAACTTTGAACCCATGAAAAATACATTCGCCTTCATTATCACCATTTTTATATTTATTGCTTGTAAACCCAAAACAGAAGTCAATACCAACGAAACATTAGTAAAACAATATTTCGAGTATTTCAACAAACATGAATGGCAAAAGATGGCTGATATGTACACTGAAACTGCCGACTTCAAAGACCCTTCCTTGGGTCAAGGTATTGTTAAACAAACAAGAGCACAAACCTTCAAAAAATACAGCGAGCTGAATCAACTATTTCCCGATTTGAAAGATTCTGTTATTAACATTTATCCTTCGGGTGATAACAATATTGTAGTAGAATTTATCTCTACTGGCACTGCTCCTGATAAATCTGTTTTTAAATTACCTATCTGTACAATTTTCACCATTGAAAATGGACTGATTACTAAAGACTTTACCTATTACGATAATTTTGAATAGCAGATAAAAGCTACTTTTTTTATCGAAACGGAAATATAATACCTACTTATCCATATTTTTCTATAAAATAAGCTTTAAACTGACCTGTTTTGCCTGCTTTTAGGCTTTATAGCCCTTGTTATCCTTATTGAATTTAGCCAACTTGTAAGCACATCCAATCTAATTACGCTCTTATAACTATGGCTAAGTTTTCTCTTATCTTACTTATTAGCTTTTGTACGGCTCTATGGAATAACTTGGTGGCTCAATCAAAAATTGATAGCCTTCTTCCTACGCGTGGTTTTTGTATTACTGCTCCAAAAGCACAAAAAATTGACGATTTCGTTAAGTTTATCCAAGAAGAACTTGCTCCTCGACAAGTAAATACGTTGATTCTACGGGTTGACTATAATTATCAATTTGAAAGTCACCCCGAACTCAGAGACCCTGAGGCTCTTTCTAAAAAAGATGTTAAAAAATTGGTAAAGGTTTGCCAGAAAAACAATATCCGCATTATCCCACAAATCAATTTATTGGGGCATCAGTCTTGGGCAAGCACCACTACTAATTTACTAAAAGTATATCCAGAATTTGATGAAACGCCTGCTGTAAAAATGCCAGAAAAATACGTTTGGCCTAATCCAGACGGATTGTATTGTAAAAGCTATTGTCCTCTACATCCAGGAGTACATAAAGTAGTTTTTGAGCTTGTGGATGAAATCTGCGAGGCATTTGAAAGCGAGGCGTTTCATGCAGGAATGGACGAAGTATTTTATATTGGCGATGATAAATGTCCAAGATGTTCGGGAAGAGATAAAGCTGAATTGTTCGCAGGAGAAGTAAATGAAATCAGAAATCATTTGGCATTGAAAAATAGAAAACTTTGGATTTGGGGTGACCGTCTAATTGACGGCAAAACAACGGGCATTGGTATGTGGGAAGCTAGTTTTAACAACACTCACCGAGCCATTGACTTGATTTCTAAAGACGTTACCATCTGTGATTGGCACTATGAACGTCCTGACCAAACGGCTGTTTATTTTGCGATGAAAGGGTTAAACGTAATCACTTGCCCGTGGAGAATGCCCAAATTTGCAGTAACTCAAACACAGGATATGGTCAAATTCAGACAGTCGGCAACATCAACGATGAAACCGCATTTTCAAGGAATGATGCAAACGGTTTGGTCTAGTGCTGAAAGTTTTTTAGATGAATTTTATGGAAGAAATTCCAATAAAGTAGCGGAAGAAAACACTTCTGCTAATTGTTTTAGAGCAATGTTTACAGAGATAAATCGCCTTGAGAAATAATAGCTAACTTTATAACCTGATGGAAACCAAACGTATTTTTTCAATCGATATATTCAGGGCATTAACAATGCTGTTAATGATTTTTGTAAATGACCTCTGGACATTGAAAGATATACCTCTTTGGTTAGAACACACCGAAGCCGAGCAAGATGGTATGGGACTGGCTGATACTGTATTCCCATGTTTCTTATTTATCCTTGGCATGGCTATTCCCTTTGCCATTAAAAACCGTATTGCCAAAGGCGATACTTCTCTACAACTAACCAAACACATTATTACGCGTTCGATAGCTTTGCTAATCATGGGTGTGTTTACGGTAAACGTACCCGAAATTAATGAAACAGCTACGGGAATGAGTAGTGAAGTATTCCAGATATTGATGGTTTTAGGCTTCTTTTTGATTTGGAATGTTTATCCTAAAACAGAAGGATTGAAAGGTAAAATATTTTTGGGATTACAGGCTTTAGGAGTAATGCTATTATTAATATTAGCCTATATTTTCAAAGCGGGACCTGACAATAATACAATAGGTATGACACCACAATGGTGGGGAATTTTAGGTCTTATTGGCTGGACTTATCTTACAGCAGCCCTTATTTACTTATTTACCCATCAAAAAACATATTTACTCGTTTTTTTTACTGTGCTTTTCAATCTTTTTGCCATTGCTGGTCATGCAGGATTGTTACAGAAAATTTGGAGTACAGGTCCTTCTGATTGGATTTTGGCGAATGGTGCTTTCTTTGCTTTTGCTTTTGCAGGTATCATGGCTAGTGTGTTGTTAGAACAATATGCTAGTTCTGAAAATCGTCAAAAACTGGTAGGGGTTTATGTGATAATCGGTATCGTATTATTAATACTGGGCTTTATACTAAGACAGTATTTTATTATTTCAAAAATTCTAGCAACGCCTACTTGGGTTTTCCTTTGCTGTGGCATTTCCTTTATTTTTTATGCTTTGATTTACTACGTCGTTGACATCAAAGCAAAGGCTCATTGGTTTAAAAGTATCAAAACTGCGGGTACTAGCACGCTGACTTGCTATTTGATTCCTTATTTATATTATAGCATCGCTAATCTATCAAGTATTGCCTTACCTGCTTTTCTCACTACGGGTATAGTAGGCTTAGTAAAATCATTGATTTACTCGTTTATCATTATTGGTATTGCTACTTTACTGGGTAGGATAAATATTAAATTGAAAATTTGAGATTTGTGGCTCGACTTGGAAAGTCGAGCTACTTATCCTTTCAATTTATCTTTAATCAAGTCTAAGTTATCTTCATACGATGCTCCAATCGGTATTTCTATTCCTTGGATAAAAACTGCTTGGCGGGCTATTTTTTCTACTTTATTATAAGCAATAATGTAGGAACGATGGATACGGACAAATAGCTTTTCGGGTAATACTTGTAAAATATCAGACATGGTTTGACGACTGAGCAATTTGCCATTTTTCAACATAAAGGTGAGGTAATTCCCTTCGGCTTCGATGTATATTATATCATCAAAAAACACTTTTTCTTCTTCATAGCCCGTCTTGATAAAAATAAAATCTCGCTCCTCTCCTTCTTTCAATTGCTTTATAGATAGTGCCTTGTTGCAGGCTTTCATAAAACGAGCCAGTGAAAAAGGTTTCAAAAGATAGTCGAGGGCATCTAGCTCAAAACCTTGAACAGCATATTCAGAATAGGCTGTAGTAAATATCACCATCGGTACTTTCTGCAAACAGTGGACAAACTCTATCCCCGATATGTCGGGCATTTTGATGTCTAAAAAAATAAGGTCTATTTTATTGTTTTGTAGATATGGAATCGCTTCGAAGGCATCAGTAAAAGTTGCCTTCAAATCCAGAAAGGGAATTTTGGAGGCATGAATTTCTATTACTTCTAATGCTTTTGGTTCGTCGTCGATAGCAATGGCTGTCATTTCTTTTTGAGTGATTGGTTTGTTTGAGTGATTAGTGATTGGTAAATAGTGATTAGAAAATTATTTATACGTGATTTCTTTGTTGAAGTGTAATAAATATAGTGTAAAATTAAGACATTAGCTGTTTGCTTTAAAGTAAACACACATCTAATCACCAATCACTATTTATTAATCACTCAACCAATCCCTCAAAAAATAACAAACGTTAATGCCACAAAATAATCCTGTTCCGATTGTTGAATGTCCAAGCTATATCGTTGGGGGTAAATCAACTCTAGTCGTTTTTTTACATTTTCTAGCCCAATCCCAGACGAGTGTTTTTCTGTGTCGTTTTCTTGTTTAGGATGCAAAGAATTATGCACTTTAAAATAAAGTTTATTGGCATCAAATGTAAGCGTAATATATATCCAAGAGGGTTTTCTGAAACTAATACCGTGTTTAAACGCATTTTCTACAAACGGATTCAACAACATCGGTGCTATGTAAATTTCATGATTGAGTGGCTGAATATTTACCCGAATTTCTATCTCGTGAGATTCATCCAAACGCATTCGCTGAATATCGATAAAATTCTCTAAATACTCAATCTCTTTACTTACTGGAATACGGTCTTGGTGGTTTTCGTGCAACATAAACCGCATCATATCGCCTAGTTTCTGAATACCAGTAGAGGTTTTATCTGCATTTTCTTTCAATGCAACAGCGTATAAGGTATTTAAAGCGTTAAACAAAAAGTGTGGATTTATTTGTGTCCGCAAAGTATCCAGTTCAGCAGATTTCTTAAATACTTGTGTTTGTAATTGTTTCTTTTCTTCAAAGAATATCCAACGAATAATGGCTGAGATTCCTCCGAATACATTGGGCAAAATAACCGTTCCTGCAAAATATCCTCTATTGCCCATTCTATACCAAAGTAAATATAAAATGATAACCGACAGGAAATAGGAAAAAATCAATAGTGTAGGTACTATCAGGTTTTCTCGTTTACTATAATTGAGCTTTACAAAATAAGGAATTATCTTTTTATAACAGAAATAATGGATCCCAACCGTTAAGAGAATTTGAGTAACCCCAGTGACAAGCCCCGTACTGCCTACAATTAGGTTTGCTACTTTTCCAAAAAGGGAAAAAAAGGTAATAGCAAATACACTTATCCCAAGAATAACATTACTTAGTATCTGATGCTTAGGTGCTTGTTTGGTTTCATACAATTCGGCAGTATAATAATATAACTGAGCAACAACTTCGTAAAAACCGATGATAATCATTACTCCAAAAGCGTCTGTCAGCACATGTAATTTTCGATAAAGAGAAAACACTTTAAAACCAATAGCATTCCCGTAATCATCATACCGAAACCGCCAAAAAAGTTTAAACTCTTTGAATACATAACAACTAGCTACTACCAAAGCCATTGATAAAAGTAATAGGATAATTGTGGAGGCATCAATATGCTTCTTTTTGATTTCAGGGAAAACAATAAAATGAAAAATACCCCATGCTGTAGTAAAAAGTAGTGCAGCGACTACTGTTGGAAATATATTATTGACATATTGATTATAGTCAGAAAGATCTGCCCAAATAATACGGTTACTTATAGGAATATGTTGCAGGTATTCTATATCAGAATCAAAATCAGAAGCAATCCCAAAGAGCCTTCTGAGGATGTAAAGGGTAATGGCTAAAAGAATAAAAAACAATTCGTAAGGTCTGAGTCTCTCGTGTGCATTCATGTCGTTTTTTTTCTTCAAAACTAGTATGCTAGCCTTTTGCGTATTTTAAAATGTTTTAAACACATGGATATTTGGGGTGAAATGTAAGATGTTATCCTTTTTAGAGGGTAAAGTCAGTATTATTTTATCAAAGTGTCCTGTTTTTTCCCAAAAGAATAATAGAAAAGGACAGAAAAATAAAAAAAATCATTTTTTATTAAATAATTTGGTATTGGAAAAATACAACGATTGCCGTTATTACCATCCTGAATCATGGGCTTTAAAATAGCTATTTGTTCATTATAATTGACAATTTATGGGAGGATAAATCACTATTTTAAGTATATATATCATTAGCATTTTTTTTTGACTTTGCGTAGTGGATATTGATTTTCAGCATTTTTGCACCAATTGACTATATTAATCTATCTATTCACTTGTCTGTTAAAAAGTAAGGTATAACACTTTATTTCAGCTTTTTACGAAATATAACTCATCTGCCTAGTGAGTTAAATATCTTTGCTAATCTCTCGTTTTTTTTTATCAACAAAGTAGTTAGACGATATAGCTTATCCTTAATTATTCTTTTATTTTTTTAAAATATACTCTCCTCTTATTGACCTCCTCAAAAAAATAATTAAAAAAAAATTACAATTCAATGAGTATCAATAATTGCACTATTCCGACATTTAACAGTACTTACAGGATGGTACATGATGGTCAGGGAAAGCTTAATAGGTTATTTTACAATAAATAATTCATAAAATACAAAAATGGTTTTTATGAATTAAATCAAATCAGTCTTTAATAGGCTAGAAAAAACAAACAATTTCAAGATTATTAAACCATAAATCAAACTTTTTTATCCCTAAAAGCTAGTCTAAAAGGGTTTTCCCAAGTCCAAAGTATCATTAAATCACTATATAACACAAACTATTTTATATGAGCAAAACAGTACTTCTTCATAAATTACTTGAAATGTGTTAAGGAGACACATACTCAAACAAAGCCACATTTCATTACCACAATAATTGCTACTATTATATAAGATAACACTCTAAAAAGGGTTTCATCCAATTTTATTTTAAGAATCAATGAAGGTCAAAAATCTTCGTGTGAAACCTGTTTGTTTAAAAATTAGCAAAATCAAAAAATTCAAATCACAATCCTATAATATACATAAACCATAAAGAATGATGTATCAATACTCTTTTCGTTATTTTTTTGTCATGCTTGGCATCGTGTTCACTTTGCTTAGTAGCTGTACTAAAGAAGAGCTGGATATATACAAACGTCCAGAAACATTAGAGCCACCCATTTATCAAACACTCCAAAACAAAGGGAATTTTACCACATTGCTAGGAGTCATTGATAAAAGTGGCTATCAACGTACCCTTAGTAGTGCTGGCTATTGGACATTTTTTGCGCCCAATGATGAAGCCTTCAAAGCTTATTTTGCTACAACAGGCCTTACATTGGCTAGCTTAGATTCTATCAAATCTCGCGAACTTATACAAAACGTTTTAGTTTTTAATGCTTTTGATAAATCTCGTCTGGCTGACTATCAGTCACCCCTAGGCTGGCAAGAATCAAGAGCTTTCAGAAGAAAAACGGCCTTTTATACAGGTTTCTATGATGAAACTACTTTTGAAGGTACTAAACTAAAAGCTGTTTCATTAAACCGCCCTTATAATAACTATATCGTAGGTGATAATAACAACAAGCATATTTCATATTTCATCGACGAATATTTCACAGCCATAGGATTGAGCGCTGCTGACTACAATTACTTCTATCCTACTTCAGCCTATACGGGCTTCAATGTAATGGAAGCGAAGGTAGTGAATGCAGATATTTTTGCTGAAAATGGTATGATTCACGAAATCGATCATGTATTAACACCACAGCCTTCTATCGATGAGTTTCTACGTACTAAGCCTCAATACAGTGTTTTCAGAAACCTGATTGAGAAATACGCTGCAACGTATGCCTTGAATGACCCAATGACTACTAAGTATGCTAACCTAACTGGAAAAGGCGACAAAGTGTATGTCAAAACATTCAACAAACAAGCTAGTAGTGCTAAGTATTTGACTTTCGCTCCTAACTGCGAGAACTTTTTGAAGAATGCAGATAATGATTCTCAGTTAGATATGTGGACGGCCTTTATTCCTACCAATGATGTCCTGACACAGTATATTAATACTGTATTATTAGAAAACTATACTTCGTTGGATGCTATGCCTCCGGGAATTATCATCGACCTTATCAATGCGCATTTGTTCCCGACGACAGTTTGGCCAACGAAATTCAGAAACAGCTTTAATGCTTTGGGCGAAGAAGCTCGTTTTGATGCAGCTAGCAACGTTGTTGAGAAAAAAGTATTGAGTAATGCTTTGTTGTATGGTACTAACAAAGTTCAAGAATCTAACCTTTTCTCGTCGGTTTATTCAAAAGCGTATCTAGACCCTAAATACAGCATCATGACAAGAGTATTGGATATGGACTGGAAAAATACCATCCTTAACCCAAGAGTAAATTATACCTTGTTTATGATTAGCGACGAAGCCTTCAAAGCGGCTGGCTATGACTATGACCCTTCAAAGTTTGTATCAAACGTGGCGAATAGCGAATGGGGATATACCGCACCGGGTACTACTACGCGTACATCTGGTACTTCTATCTTAGCAAACCTTCAAAGAATTGTGGCTACTAGTGTTGTTTACACTCCACAAAATCAATTGAATGATTTATCTGGAAAAGGTGTAATTGATGCAATCAATGGTGAATACATCAAATACGAAAACAACAAAGTAACGTCTACAGGTATTAAAACGGCTCCGTTAAGCATTGTAAAATCTAAAACGGCTTCAAACGGTAAGGTTTATTATACTACTGGTTTATTGAATTTTGCACCAGCTAATACCATCATTGCTGACCCTATCGGTAAAGACCTTTCTGTATTGGGTGCTACTTCAGATTTACCTTATTATAATTTCTATCAATACCTTAAAAACTCAACGATTTTCACGGCTGCTACATTTGCCATTGCCAATGTAAACGAAGGTAGTTTTTATACATTCTTTGTACCTGACAATGCAGCGATTCAAGCGGCAGTAAACGCTGGTGTTTTACCAGGAACGGGTACGGGAGCTGTAAAAACGCCAGATTTCAACCCTGCTAGTTTGCTTGATAAAAAGAAGGTAGAAGACTTTATCAGTTATCATATCCTAAACAAAAAATCAATTGCACCAGACGGTAAAGAATCGGGAGCGATGGAAACCTTGCTTAAAGATGCTGTAGGCGACCCTGTAAAAGTCACTGTACTCAATAGCGTAGGGGCGATGCAATTGGCAGATGCTACTTCAAAGAAATCTAATGTTCGAGTTGATAAAAGTAACAACCTTTCTAACAGAGCGATGATTCATTTGATTGATGGTTATTTAAAGGCCAACTAGACCCCAAGGGTAAACAACTAGTGGATTTATAGGTCATACAACTCGTTTAAAAAAACTTGCAAATAAGCCAATGAAAATTTTTACCAAATTACTAATAATAACAGGTGTATTGCTATTATGCCAACATTTGTCGATAGCACAAACACCCAATTTACATACTGTTAGAGGTAAGATTATTGACCTCAAAGATAGCTCTGCTGTAATAGGTGCTACAGTAGCTGAGCTTGACCGCGACAACCGTATCATCAAAGGGGTAAGCTCGGATGTGGAAGGTAACTTCGTTATCAGGGTTTCTAATGCCAATAACAGACTCTCGATTTCGAGTATCGGGTACAAAACTCAAAAGATTGATATCAAAGGACGTACTTCGATAAAAATCTGGTTTGAGGCAACTACTTCAGACCTTGACGAAGTAGTAGTTTCGGCTCGTCCGACTGATAATGGTTTGATGTCGGTTTCTGAAAGAAATACTACGATTGCCGTTGCGAAAATTGATGCAAAGGCTGTGGAAGATATGCAGGGAACATCTATTGACCAAATGTTACAAGGTCGTTTATCAGGGGTAGATATTACGGCTGCTTCGGGTGACCCGGGTACAGGTATGCAAATCAGAATCAGGGGTACATCATCAATCAACTCATCTGTTGACCCTATGATTGTAGTAGATGGTATGCCTTATGAAACATCTATTCCGTCTGACTTTAACTTTGGTAGTGCCGATGAAATGGGTTATGCTTCTTTATTGAACTTAGCGCCGTCGGATATTAAAAATATTGCTGTGTTAAAAGATGCTGCTGCTACTGCAATGTGGGGTTCAAGAGCGGCTAATGGTGTAGTTGTAATCAATACTAAAAGAGGTACAGTAGGTACGCCTAAGGTTACTTATACGTTTAAAGGTTCGGTTTCTAAACAACCAAATGCTATTCCAATGCTTTCGGGTGACCAATACTCTATGCTGATTCCTGAAGCTGTCATGAACAGAAACGGTGTGCCATTGAATACACAAACAGTAAAAGAATTTCAGTATGACCCAAATGACCCTTATTGGTACAACAACTACGGGCAAAACATCAACTGGGTAGATGCTATTACACAAATTGGTTATTCTCAAGACCACAATGTTTCTATTACGGGTGGTGGTGAAAAAGCTAAATACTATGCTTCTACTGGCTATTTTACTCAAAAAGGAACAACAATTGGTACTGGCCTAGACCGTTTGAATACACGTATTAACCTTGACTATAACGTATCAAACAATATTCGTTTCAAAACTGACTTATCGTTTACACACTCGTCAAATGCAAGAAACTATGTTTCAGCATTAACAAGTAATAAAGATTTAATTCGTTCGGTAGCGTATAGCAAAATGCCTAACATGAGTATTTTTGAATACAATGACTTAGGAACATTAACAGGTAATTACTTTTCGCCATTAACAAACATTCAGGGTGCTTTCCCAGGTACTTATAACCCTGTTGCGATGGTTGAGTCTGCGAAAAACAATATTATTTCAGAAAGAATTATTCCTCACTTTCAAGTACAATACGATTTAGTACCTGAAAGATGGATAGCTACTTTTGATATTCAGTTTGACATCAATAATAATAAAACAAACTCTTTCTTACCACAAGTTGCTACAGGACAAACATTCACTAGCCCTGCGGTAAACGTTGCTACAGATGGTGATGCTGATGGTTTTGCGGTAACAACAAAAACAAGTTTGATTTACACACCAAAATTGAAAAACACCAAACATGACTTCACAAGTTTGTGGGCATTGAATACATCTGATGTAAAATCTGTTTGGCAAGAAGCTTATGTTACCAACACGGCATCATCTGATTTAACAGATGTTACTAACCCCGCTCGTTTAACTACTTCAAAATTATCATCAGGTGTTTCACAGACTCGTAACATTGGTTTGTTATGGAACATTCACTATGGCTTTTTAGATCGTTATATCTTCGATGTTGGTCTTCGTGGTGATGGTAACTCTCGTTTTGGTCCAGACTACCGTTATGGTTTATTCCCTTCTATTTCAACAAAATGGATTATTTCGGATGAACCTTTCATGAAAAGATTCGATAACTTAATTGAGCACTTAGGCTTAAGAATGAGTTACGGACAAAGTGGTAATGCTCCACGCAAAGACTATTTGTTCTATGGCAAGTACAATACTTTAGGATGGTCTTACCTTGGTTCTGCTGGTGTTGTACCACAAACGATGCAGTTGAACAATCTCCGTTGGGAGCGTATCATTGGTAGAAACATTGGTGTCAACTTAATTACTCGTAACAGAAAATTAACGATTGATGCTGAATTCTACAAAAACAGTACTAAAGATTTATTCTTTGAAGACCTACAGATTCCAGCGTTTACAGGTTTCAACACTGTTCAAATGAACGTGGGTACGATGGAAAACTCAGGTTGGGAATTCAGCTTAAACTTGAATGCTTATAAGACTAAATCATGGTTGGTAGATTTCAACATGAACATTGCTCATAACGTCAACGTAATCCGCGAAATCTCAGATTTATATCCTCGTCAAGGTGGTATTTCAACATTGAATGGTGCTTACATGACATATATGCAAGTAAACAATCCGTTTGGTTCATTCTATGGCTACCGTTATTTAGGAGTTTATAAAGACAAAGCAGCTACTGTAGCTAGAGGTAAAAGTGGCGAGCCAATCATTACACCAGATGCTCAGTCGGTTTATATGCGTTTCAATTACCCACAAACTGACTACGTGTTCCAACCGGGTGATGCGATGTACGAAGATGTTAACAAAGATGGAAATATTAACTACATGGACTTAGTGTATTTAGGAAACAGTAACCCAGCTTTCACAGGTGGATTCGGAGCAAGTGTTACTTATAAATCTTTCAAATTGACTACCTTCTTCAACTTCCGTAACGATTACGACGTAGTAAATGCTACACGTATGAATACAACCAATATGTATGGTTTCGGAAATCAAAGTACTGAGGTATTGGCTCGTTGGAGAAAAGAAGGCGATGAAACAATGGTACCACGTGCCTTATACAACACAGGTTATAACTGGTTAGGGTCTAACAGATATGTTGAAGATGCTTCATTCGTACGTTTCAGAACAGCTACAGTAAGCTATACATTCAAGAAAGAGCTTTTGAAAACCTTGAATATTACAGCATTGAGAGCCTATGCAACGGTAGAAAACTTAATGACTTGGACAAACTATAGCGGTCAAGATCCAGAAGTACAGATGCGTGGTAGTGACCCATTCAGAGTAGCGACAGACAACTCGATGACACCAGCACCTAAAACGGTGACCTTTGGTATAGCGGCTACTTTCTAAGCCAACCAAGCATAATCAATATAGATACAACAATTATAGATAAAAATACAATGTTGAAAAAAATATTTTATAACCTGATTTGTGTAAGCTCATTACTGATTGCTAGTTCTTGCGACAGTTGGTTAACACTGAGCCCACAAGACGGAATCGTGCAGAGCCGATTCTGGCAAAATAAAGAACAAGTAGAGTCTGCAGTAGGTGGTATCTATGCTTCTTTGATAGATGGTTTGCCTGAAAAAATGTTCATTCTGGGTGAAATCAGAGCAGATATGGTTACTAGTTCATTCAGAATTACCAATGCTGAACTAGACATCATGAGTAGTAATATTCTACCAACGAATGCCTTGACAGACTGGAGAGATTTCTATCGTATTATTAATTACAGTAATACTGTAGTAGAGTTTGCTCCAACTGTATTAGACAAAGATAAGACTTATACAGAAACAGCTTTGAAAGGGCACGTTGCTGAAGCAAAAGCCATGAGAGCATGGATGTATTTCTATTTAGTAAGATTATACGGAGATGTGCCATTGAAACTGTCGGCAACTAGTAGTGATGATGAGATTGTTCCTTTAGCAAAATCGGGTAAAGATATTATTCTTGCACAGATTGTAAAGGATTTAGAAGAAGCAGAGAAGGATATTCCAAGTACTTATGGCAACAAAGAAAAAGACCATAGTAGAATAACAAAACACATGGTAAATACCTTACAGGCTGATGTGTATTTGTGGATGGAAAAACCAACTGAAGCGTTGGCTGCTACGAATAAAGTAATTGCAAGTGCTAAATTCGGTTTAGTTTCAAGCCCAGAAAGAAGTATATCTTGGTTCAATACCATCAAAGCGGGAAATTCAAACGAAGGTATTTTCGAGTTGGCTCATGGTAGTGATTATGTAATCAGATTTGTAGCTACTACTTATCCTTTCTATGCCATTTTTGGTTCGGGTGCTTCTAGTACTTATAGAAGATACCAATCTACCACTTATGTAACTGAAACACTTTTCACAGAAGATATCATAGACCCTACTAATTATGACACACGTGCTGATGATGCTTCTTTAAGTACAGCTACGGGGGTAATTAGAAAGTACGACCGTCTGACAGGTGATACTCCTTTTAACTTTATCGTGTATCGTTATGCAGATGTACTCTTGATGAAAGCTGAAGCTTTAGCCTTGCTTAATAGAGGAACAGAAGCGTTAGCCATTGTTAAGCAAATTCGTCAAAGAGCTTGGGCAATTCCACAAACTGAAAAGTCGCCAGAGCCTACCAATATTGATGGTGTAGGGGGTGTGTTGGAATATATCTTGGATGAACGTGCCAGAGAATTTGCCTTTGAAGGAAAACGTTGGTTTGATGTACTTAGACATGCCAAAAGAAGTAATTATAAGCGTCTTGACTTATTGATTGATTTAACAGCCAGAAGTGTTCCGAGCGAGAGACAACAATCTGCGATTGCTAAAATCAAGGACCCTAATAGTCACTATTTGCCGATTTATCTATATGAACTTCAAACAAATACACTTTTGGTTCAGAATCCATTTTATAAGTAACCAGCAAAGGTTATAACAAGATTTTTCAAGATGATTTTGGAGACATTAAAAAAATAAGAAAATGAAAAAGTTAATACAATCGCTCACATTACCATTGCTTAGCCTATTAATAGGGCTAGGTATTATGAGCTGTACGGACGTAAAAATTGTTGAAAGCACCACGGGTGATGCCAACTTATATAGTTACCTCCTGAAATACCCTGAAAAGTATTCAGATTTTGCCAAAGTGATTGACAAGTCTGGCTATAGTGGTTTTTTGGATGCTTACGGAGCTTATACGATGTTTGCTCCTACTAACACTGCCGTGAAAGCTTATTTAACTCAAATTGGCAAAACAACAGACCAACTTACTAAAGAGGAGGCTCAAGGTATCGTGAAAATTCACGTAATCAGAGATACCCTTACTACCAACTCTTTTAAAGATGGTAAATTACCTTTAGTAACGATGTATGGACAATACTTGCTATCAGGAGTAACTAATGGCACTGAGGGTTCAAGCTATACATTAAATCGCCAAGCGAATATCACTGAGTCGAACATCAAAACGGGTAACGGAATGTTGCATATTTTGGATGCAGTATTGAAACCTGCTACTAAAACAATTGCACAATTTGTAGGTGATAATCCAGACTATTCAATCTTTACACAGGCATTGAAAGAAACTGGCTATTATGATTCGCTAAATGTCATTAACGAGAATATCGACAAACGCTTTATGACTTTGGTAGCGGAGTCGAACACTGTATTAGCAAAGGGTGGTTTTACAGACTATGCGAAGCTGAAAGCGAGATATTCGAAGACGGGTAATCCAAAACTTAAAACAGACAGCCTTAATATTTATGTGGCATACCATATCCTAGATGGGGCTAAATATTTGGGGGATATTATTACGGCTACGTCACACATCACAAAGGTATCTACAGAACCTACAGTAGTTAGTTCTAAACTAGAGGGACAAACTGTATTATTGAACGACGATATTTTTAACGGAGTAAGAGAAGTAGGTGTTGAATTATCACGTACACTAAGCGACAACACTGCCACTAATGGTGTAGTACACAGCAGTTTAGGAGACTACAACGTAAAGTTACGTTTACCTATCAGAATTGACTGGGACGTTTGCGATTTCCCTGAAATCAAAAAGCTTTCGACATATTATGGTAAAAGAACTTATGCTTTCCCAGTAGGTACTGTATTGAAAGACATCACTTGGGCAAATGCCAGCTTCCCTCCTACTTATGTATATGCGGGTTCTGAAAACGCTGCCAAAAGAGATTACCTACAAGTACCAATGGGTGTACCTAGTAGAAACTTATGGCTTGATATGAAAACGCCAATTATTCCAAAAGGTAAGTATAAAGTATGGATGTGCTACAGACGTCAACGTACATCAAACAGCTTTACAATTACTTGTACAGGGGCTATTGATGGCGAAACGCTTACGCGTCCTTTCTTATTTATCGATCAAGTTCCTTCATTATCTGCTGGAGAATTAGAATCATTAGGTTGGAAAATTTTTATGTCGCCAGGAACAGACATCAATGCGGCAGCACGTTTGCTTGGAACGATTGATATTAAAACGACAGATAGACATACTTTCCGTTTGCAGGCTATCAATGGTACGCACTCGCCAAACAACATCGATATGATTCAGTTCATTCCAATCAATCAGAATCAAATTAGTCCTCGCCATTTACCAGACGGTACGCTGATTAATGAGTAACCGCTTGTATTCCGATGATAGAAACTGGTCAATAAAGAGACTTATATTATAAATATTAAAAGCATTCAAATGAAAATAAGATACTTATACTTTTTACTAATTGCCTTTTGGGGAACAATCCTACTATCGTGTAAGACTTGGGATGACCGCTTAGTATCTGCAAATGATGATTTAGGAAAAACCTTATTTGCTGAAATTAGTGCACAAACTAACTTGAGTAAGTTCAAAGAACTTTTAGAGAAATCGGGGTATAGCAAAGTACTTTCTTCTTCTAAAAACTATACAGTGTGGGCTCCTACCAACGATGCCTTAGCTAGCTTAAGTACTACCATCATCAACGACTCGGTAGCGTTAAAGGCCTTTGTAGGTAATCACATTGCTTTACAGAGTCATATTATGCCTACCACAACCTCCACCGAAACGGTTGGTTTGGTCAATGGTAAATATGTTACTTTCGGGAAGGATGTTTTTGCTACAGCAGCCATTACATCTTCTAACAAGTATGTAGGCAATGGTATATTACATGTTATTGGTTCGGCGGTTTCTGTATTACCTTCTTTATGGGAATATGTCAATAGTACCAAAGCTACTTTTTCTCAAAATGCAGCCATTATCAACCTTACATCACAGGTATTTAATGCTAGTAAAGCTACGATTGATAGTATTAGCGCAACTACTGGTTTGCCAGTATATCGCCCAGGAACAGGTTACGAAACAGTAAACTCTTTCACAAAAGGCGTATATGATTTGAATGATGAGTCGAAAAAATACACCTATTTTCTTTTGGCAAATGATGTATTCAGTCAGGAAGTGACAAAAATTTCTCCATATTTCAAAACTAGCACAACGGATAGTACTTACCGCAAAGCTGCTTATGAAACCATTAAGGATTTGGCTATTGAAGGAGAATATTCAATCAATCAACTTCCAGCTACGTTAAAATCAAAATTTGATGTAAATCTTACGATTGATAAGTCGGCTATCGTGCAAACGATTAAAGTAAGTAATGGAACGGTATATGTATTGAATAAAATTAGCGTAGCTGTCAACGAGAAGTTTAAGCCAATCATTGTTGAAGGTGAAAATTATGCTAGCAGAATGCCAACAGCATCAAGCCTTGCCTCTACTGTAATTGCGACACGTACTTTATTAAATCCATTGACTAATACAACTTCGAAATCAGTTTTTGTGGTTGGGCATGGTAATGCAGGTTTCTGGCTTCGTTATAACTTACCTGAAACACCATCTATTAAATACAGAGTGTACTGGGTAGCGATAAACGATTTGTATGCTTCAAACACTGCAACGGGCGAAACAGCCACTTTTACCATTAACCAAAAGTTAGCGATGGCCTCGTTGAGTTCAGCAACCTTTGCTTATCCAGCAGCGGCACTGCCAGTGAAGAATTATACAGAACAATTACTCGGTGAGTACACAGTAAGTTCTTATGGTACACTAAGCCTATATTTAGTAGCCAACGGAACCAATGCCATGTCTCTGGATTACATTAAGCTTGTACCAGTTCTTTAGTTTGCTACATAATATTTTGCCAAAAAACGAACGATGATTCTAATGAAGTATTTCATAAAAAATATACAAACATTCCCCAAAACGACTGTCGCTTTAGCATCTTTTTGTGGATTAGTACTGTGCGGCTCAGCTGTACAGGCTCAGGAAACCAAAATTCAGGAAGTAGTTAAAATTCATCCAAAATATAATACCGAAATTTCGGGGGTTATTATCAGTGCATCAACAGGTAAACCTGTGACTGGTGCAAGGGTGTATTATAAAAGCATGACTTCGTCTATTACTGCTGAAGATGGTACATTTAAATTAAGTATTCCTAATCCAATGGTTTCAATTTCGGTTGAATGCCCAGGGTATGAGAGTACTGAAATTGCTGTAGCAAAACGCAGTAAAATCAACATTGTTATTCAAGACCAAACTGGCCTTGAAAAATCATATGTTTTGCCAACAGGAATTTCAATAGGAAAGCGTGTAGTAGGTGCTACAAGTTCATTGCCTGTGCCAGATGCTTGGTCAAAAATTACAGATTCTCCAGATAGTTATTTACAAGGTAGAGTAGCAGGTTTGAACAACACACGCTATTCGGGTACTGCTAACAGCGGAACATTCACTACTTTGCGTGGTTTAAATTCATTGCAAGGTACCAATCGCCCGCTTTATGTAGTTGATAATATCATTTATGATGCTGGCGTATATGGAAGCTCGCTGAATAGTAATTATTTCGATAATCCATTAGGATACATTGATGTAAGAGATATCAGTAACATTACGGTGTTAAAAGATGCCTCTGCAGCAGCATTGTACGGAACAAAGGCGGCGAATGGCGTAATTTTAATTACTACATCAAGAGCGAAAGAATTAGGAACAAAAATTGACTTTGCGATGTATGGCGGGGTAAACATGGCTCCTAAAGATTTGCCTGTTATGAATGTTAATAGCTATAGAAGTTATTTATCAGATATTTTATCTTCGTCAGGCTATTCAAATTCACAGATTGAAAGCTTGCCATATATGAATGATAATAAGGCTACCAACCCTGACTATTATACTTATCATAACGAAACAGATTGGCAAAAGAAAGTATATGCTAGCAAGCCATTAACCAACATGTATTTGCGTGTAACTGGTGGTGACAACATTGCAAAATATGCTCTTTCAATCAATTATTTGAGCAATAAAAATGGTGTGGTTGGTTCTACGTTAGAAAAATACAGCACGCGTTTTAATGCAGACATGAACCTTAGCCGTAAGCTTACTGCTGCTGCCAATTTGAGTTTCTCTTATAACGAAGCCGAAACAAAAGATTTTGGTTTTGCTTCTAAGACTAACCCAATCTATTTATCATTGGTAAAAGCACCATTCTTAACAGATTATAGTGTTTCAAATACGGGTATATTCTCGCCATTTTATGCAGACGAAGATATTTTCTCAGTAGGTAACCCTGCGGTGGCTGCTACAAGCACGATTGGTGGTAACAAAGCTTATCGTTTCTTTGGTGTACTTGATTTCCAATTTGCTTTTTCGAGTGCGTTAAAAATCGGAACTAACATTGCTGTTACGTTTGATAAAATCAAAGAAAACCGCTTTATACCAAACTATGGTTTAGTGAGCGATACCCTTAAAAACGTATTGGCTCTTAACCAGTTGAGCTCACAAACGAAGCGTTTGTTCAATGTTTCAAACGAAACGTATTTAGCATTTAATAAAACTTTTAAAAACGTTCATGATTTATCAGGACGCTTAGGAGTACGTTTTATTAATTCAAGAATAGAACAAGACAAAATCTTCGGGTATAACTCAGCTACTGACCAATTAATCAGTGTGGGTAATGGTTCTGTTATTTACAATGATATTCAAGGAGGCATTGGTACATACAACTGGATGAACACTTATTTGAACTTGAATTATGTTTATTCAGACAAATACTTCTTATCATTCAACGTAGCAATGGATGCGTCGTCTCGCTTTGGTAAAAGTGTATCAACCAGCGATGCTATCAGAATTGGCAACACACCATTTGCATTGATGCCTTCGGTTTCTGCGGCTTGGTTGCTTTCTTCTGAACAATTCTTAGCAGATGGTCCTTTCGATTTATTGAAACTTCGTGTATCTACTGGTCGTGTTGGCAATGACGATATCGGTAACTATGCTTCTAAGCAATATTATGTTGGCCAAAACTTATTAGGTCTTCAAGGTATTGTACGTGGAAACATTGCTAATCCGAACTTGAAATGGGAAAGCGTTTCAAAATTCAATGCTGGATTAGACATGAATATTCTTCATGAGCGTGTGAGTTTAAGTGTTGATGTATTTAACAATAAAACAACCGATATGATTGTGGCTGAAAAATTGCCAACAGTAACGGGATTAAGCTATGTAATGACAAACGGTGGAGCGATGAGTACTACAGGAGCAGAAGCTAGTTTGAATATTAAATTATTGAACAAATCAGACTTGAAGTGGGATTTTGGTGTTACCATCGCCACATCAAAAACAAAGTTAGATAAGCTTCCGAATGGTAATGCAGACATCATTTCTAACTACGGACAGGCTTCGTTCTTGAGCAGAGTAGGTGAAAGTCCAAATGCATTCTATGGCAATGTTTCAAGAGGTGTATATGCTACGGATGCGGCAGCAGCAGCAGATGGTTATATGTCGAGACTGGCAGATGGTTCTTTAAGAGCTTTCAAAGGTGGTGACATAAGATTTGAAGATGTAAATGGCGATAAAATAATCGATGACCAAGACAAAAAGATTATCGGTGACCCAAATCCTGATTTTTATGGTGGTATCAACAACCGTATAATCTATAAAAACTGGACGTTAGATGCCCTTTGTAGCTTTGTATCTGGTAACGAAGTATATAATTATACACGCAGAGTGTTAGAGTCTGGTAATGGTTATTTAAATCAATCGCAAGCAATGGTAACTCGTTGGAGAGGAGAAGGACAAATAACAGATATTCCAAGAGCTACGTATGGTGACCCTGTTCAAAACTCACGTTTCTCAAACAGATGGATTGAAGATGGTTCATATTTTAGATTAAAATCAATTTCAGTTTCTTATAATTTCTCTGTCAACAAAAGTCTTTTGAAGTATTTAACAGTGTATGCTTCGGCAAACAATGTATTGACACTGACAAAATACCTTGGGTATGACCCAGAATTTAGTGCAACAAATGCAGTAGTAGGACAAGGCGTTGATAATGCATTAGAGCCTATCCAAAAATCATTTCACTTAGGCGTTAAAATAGGTTTATAAGATTAAGCTTAACAAGAACCCTCAGTAAACTGAAATTATTAATCGTTAAAATTATCGAAATAAGATGAAATCAATTTTTAGAAAAATAATCATCAATCTAGGTGTACTTTCTTGTGTGTGGATTGGTACTTCCTCGTGTTCAAAGGTATTTGACCTTGACCCTGAAGAAGCCCTAACTACCCAGCAAATGTATCGTGACATCTATGATGCAGATGCTGCCATTATTGGCTTATATGGTAAGTTTTCGAAGCTTGCTAAACAATATGTAGTATTAAACGAACTTCGTGCTGACTTGCTCGATGTTACTGAAAATGCTGATTTATCACTCCGTGAAATCAACAATCACAGTGTTTCTGCTAATAATGCTTATGCTGACCCTCGTCCTTATTATGAAGTAATTCTTAACTGTAACGACATCTTGAAGAATTTCAAGATTATGGTGGAGTCTAACAAAATAAAAAGAACCGAATACAACCAACGTTATGCTGATGTAATAGCCCTGAGAAGTTGGCTTTATTTACAATTGGCAATCCATTTCAATAATGTACCCTACATTACTGAAACGATAGAACAAGTGTCAGACGTTTCGGCTATTGCTAGTAAGCCTTCTATTCCATTAAAAGAAATGGTAAAACAGCTTATTACGGCCATGGAAACGATTCCAAGTGTGTATCTTGACCCTTATACGTTAGATAACACTTTTGTGTCAAACAACGTAGATGGCTACTCTCCTACTACTTTCTTTATTGAAAAACACGTGTTGTTAGGTGATTTGTACTTATGGGATAACCAATTTAACAAGGCTGCTACGATGTATAAATATATCATGACGACATCTGACCGTCTTGGTTATGAAGCAACAGACATCAATACTTGGTATCACTTATACAAAATTACACGTGGACAAATATCAAGTGGTATGGGGCCAGTAGCGGTAAGTTATGATAGTAATATCAACGACGAAAGTAGATTATTGGATAACAATAGTACTGGCTGGCGTTCACTTTTCGCACGTGATCGTTCGAATACTAACTATAATGGTACTTCTAATACATCCTCTATCTCGCGTGACCCTGAATGGTTGTGGTTACTACCATTTGACAATAAATTTTTACCTCAAAACCCATTCATTGATCTTTTCTCGAATGTAGGTGGTAGCTATTTATTACAGCCTTCGCAACAAGCACAGGATATGTGGAATTCGCAAACACAAACGAACAATTTCTCATTCGATGCCCGCGGAAGAATGTCGTATAAAATGGTCAATGGTAGACCTGTTGTGTACAAGTATTTGTATAACTATCTTAATCCAAACTTAACGGGTTCGGTACTTACTTTAGTTGGTAAAAGTTTACAAGAAAAGAATGGTCGTTGGTTCTTGAACAGAGCAGCTAACGTACACTTAAAATTTGCTGAAGCAGCCAATCGTGAAGGTCGTAGAAAATTGGCCTTTGCTTTAATGAACAGTGGAGTAGCCGCTACTTATAATGGTACATCTACTGATAAAACTAACTTGATGAATACTTTTGATGTTCCTCCTTATGACTTTGATGCAAGAAACGGTGATGCCCCAGTGCGTTATCGTTCATCATGGCACTTGGCTACGGGAATCAGAGGTAGAGCGATGTTGAAAGACGTAGCAGTAGTTGGTGATAGTACATTATCTATTGAAAATTCTATCTTAGATGAAGGAGCTTTAGAGCTTGCTTTTGAAGGCCACCGTTGGAGCGACCTTTTAAGAGTAGCACTTCGTAGAGATAACCCTGCATTCTTAGCAGATAAAATCTATGATAAATTAAGAAAAGCTAACAACCCTAACGCAGCTGCGATAAGAAGTAAATTGATGAATAAAGACAATTGGTTTTTGCCTTTTAAGATTCAATAGATATATTGAGTCAGAGATTGGTCAACTTTTTAAAAGTTGACCAATCTGATATTGACGAATCTAATAAAATCCATCCGTTCTAGTAGAGCGGATGGATTTTTATTTATTAGTCTTTCCTGACCGCAGTCCCATATCTCTTATACAAAACCAACGATATGATAGCGGTAACAATAATCAATATCAATAAAGCCATTACTATTTTAACATCCTTGAATATTGAGGTGAGTGTGCTGAATAATAATGATTCAATAAAGAAAACAAGTCCTGTATATATCCACCATGCATTATAAGTAGGTAGGTTTTCCAGTTCAATATTTACGGTAAAGTTATCTGAGAAGAAAAGTGTTTTCCATTTAGGGAAATCCCACAGTAATAATCCGATTGAGGCTATCAATAATAAGAATGTGATATAGACTGTCCCCGCAAAATTCATCGAAAAGGTTATCAGAAAGATATTGGTAATGATACCTAAGAAAATAAGGTTTCCGATGGTAGCAAACCGTTGTGTCATTAATAATAATGCAGCAAGTATTTGTGTAAAACCTAAGAATTGCCAGTAGATACCTGTTTGGTACATGGCTTCAAAGAAGAATCCGATTGGATTAGAAATTGGGATAGTTGTAAAACGGTTTCCCATTAATTTGGTAAGCCCAGAGGGCACAAAAGCAAAACCAATGAGATACCTCATCCAAATCACAAAAAATGAAAGGTACTCGTTACGTCGTACACTAAGGTAAAGGTTGTATAGTATATTCACAAAGTTGTGGGAATGGTTTAGTTGAAGATATTCAAATATAGTAAATTATATAGGTTTGTCAACTTTTTGAATAGCTTTGACAACTTTTAAAAGTTGTCAAAGCTGTAATTCCTCACTGCATATTCCAATACGCTACACTCCAAATCAATGTGCTTCTAACCAATTCAAGCCAACGCCCATACCTGTTTCCATTTTTACAGGGAAAGGAAGCGCATTTACCATTAATTCATTTACTTTTTCTTTCATCAATTCCAATTCTGATTTATGTACATCGAATACTAATTCATCATGCACTGTCAGAATCATACGTGATTGTAATTTTTCTTCTTTGATAAAGTTATTTACTTTAATCATCGCCAACTTAATCATGTCCGCAGCCGACCCTTGAATCGGTGCGTTTACGGCGTTACGTTCAGCAAAACCACGCTCTACCATGTTATTTGAATTGATGTCACGCAGGTAACGTCTTCTTCCCAAAATGGTTTCTACATACCCTTTATCACGCGCATTGATTACAGCAGTATCCATGTATCGTTTAATAGCTGGGAACTCTCGCCAATAGCTATCAATAATTTCTTTGGCTTCGGTTCTGGAAATAGCAATTTGCTGTGCCAAACCAAAAGCCGAAACGCCGTATATAATACCAAAGTTTACGGTTTTGGCTTTTCTACGCATATCAGAGGTTACTTCATCTAAACTAACATTGAATACCTTGGCTGCCGTAGTTGCGTGAATATCTCGCCCTTGGTTAAAGGCTTCAATCATCGACTCGTCATTGGCAACAGCCGCCATAATACGTAATTCTATCTGCGAATAATCGGCTGAAAGAATTAAAAAATCATCATTTTTAGGAATAAATGCCTTCCTAATTTCACGACCTCGCGGTGTACGAATAGGAATATTCTGTAAGTTAGGATTGGTACTTGACAAACGACCAGTAGCGGTAACAGCCTGATTAAATGACGTATGAATACGACCAGTTCGTGGAGAAATCATCAATGGCAGGGCATCTACATACGTAGATTTAAGCTTTTGTAATTCTCTAAAATCCAGAATTTTACGAGCAATCTCGTGTTCAGATTCCAATTTAGACAATACCTCTTCACCCGTCATATACTGACCAGTCTTTGTCTTTTTAGCTTTAGGGTCGAGTTTTAATTTATCAAATAAAATCTCTCCTAATTGTTTTGGCGAGCCAATATTAAATTCTTGTCCTGCTAATTCAAATACTTTGGTTTGTACCTCTAGCATATCTTTCTCCAAAGTTTTTGACATCACTTTTAAGAAATCTATATCTAGCTTCACTCCCTCCATTTCAATATCACAAAGCACTTGGGTCAGAGGCATCTCTACTTCTTCTAATAGCTTTACTGCACTCGGATTTTGGGCTAGAATAGGATGTAATTTCCCTTTTAACTGTAAAGTAATATCAGCATCTTCGGCAGCGTATTCTTTGATTTTCTCAAACTCTACCTCACGCATATTGCCTTGTTTAGCACCTTTTTTACCAATCAATTCTTCAATCGAGACGGGGGTATACTGCAAGAAGTCCTCCGCCAAAATATCCATCCCGTGGCGTTTTTCAGGCTCGATGATGTAATGGGCCAACATCGTATCATACGTTTTACCTTTTATCTCCACACCATATTGCGAAAGCACCATTAAGTCATATTTGATATTTTGGGCAATTTTTTCAATTTTCTCATTGGCAAAAATTGGCTTAAATTCATCTACGATGGCTTGCGCCTCTTCTCTGTTTGCAGGGGTAGGTACATAATATGCTTCGCCAGTTCTGTAAGCAAACGACATTCCTACTAATTCTGCTTCTACAGCATCTACACTAGTAGTCTCGGTATCGAAACAAATTTCATCTTGCAAACTCAAAAAATGAATTAATGACTGGCGTAGTTCTGGTGTATCAATCAAATGATATTGATGTACCGTTGTATTAATTGTTGCTTTTTGATGGGATATATTATCATCACCTTCGCTAATATCAAAAAGTTCTAATTTCTTTTCTTCCACAATACTTCCGAACAAATCAAATTGTCCAGTCGCTGTTTTTGATTTACCCGAAGCAATAGATTTTTTCGGTTCCGTATTAACAGAAACTTGCTCAGTATTCTCTTCTCCTAATAATCTTCGGCGTAATGTTCTAAATTCTAGTTCATCTAAAAGCGGAGAAAGTAATTCTTTATTTACGTCACAAACCTTTAAATCCTCCTCATCAAAAATTACAGGTACTTCACAGTGAATCGTCGCCAATTCTTTCGATAACAACCCTTGTACCGCAAAATTTCTAACATTTTCCTGCTGTTTTCCTTTCAGTTTATCTACGTTTTCGATAAGGTTTTCCAAAGTACCATATTCCTGAATGAGCTTTTGGGCAGTCTTCTCTCCGATTCCCGGAATCCCAGGAATATTATCAGATGCATCGCCCATCAAACCCAAAGTATCTATCACCTGCGAAACATCCAGAATACCCCAACGGTCTAGAATCTCTTTTACACCCAATACCTCTGCTGGTTTGCCCATAAAAGCAGGCTTATACATAAAAATACGTTCTTCAACGAGCTGACCGTAATCTTTATCGGGCGTCATCATATAAATCTCCATATCTTCATGTTCGCGAGCAGCCCTTTTGGCAATCGTTCCGATAATATCATCAGCTTCATAGCCCTCCATGATTAACATGGGAATATTCATGGCTGCACAAAGACGTTTGATATAAGGAATGGCAATGGTAATATCTTCTGGTTGAGCCTGACGCTGAGCCTTGTAAGCTTCAAACTGAATGTGTCTGAAAGTCGGAGTAGCCGTATCAAAAGCCACACCAAGGTGCGTAGGTTTTTCCTTAGTGAGTACTTCCAACAATGTATTAGTAAACCCAAACACCGCACTGGTATTCAGTCCTTTAGAAGTAATACGAGGAGTTTTCTGGAAAGCAAAGTGCGCACGATAAATCAAGGCCATTGCGTCGAGAAGAAATAGTTTTTTCATCTGATTGTAACGAAGAGTATATGTCTTGAAAGACAAGATTTCCTCAAAAATACCAAAATCTATTGGTTCTGTTTCACGAAGATTGAAAAGATGGTTAATATTGTGTAAATAAATGAAAAGAAGATGTTACGAAAAGTAAGAATACAGAACTTCAAGAGCCTTAAAGATGTGACGCTCGAACTCCAAAAAGTAAACCTACTGATTGGTCCAAACAATTCGGGGAAGAGTAATTTTTTGAAAGGGTTGGAGTTTTTTACAAAAGAAGATAAAAGTATATATGACAGTACTTTACTTTTTAAGAGGAATTTGGAAAATATTTTAAGCATTTCTTTCTACATAGAAAATTATAACAAAAAAAGCTTAATAAAACTTGAAGGTACAAGTGATAAATTTGGTTTATTCGTATCAGAAGAAATTAATATAAATCTTTCTAACAAAAATTTAGAAGATACAATAGTTCTTGTTAAAAATGGACATGATTCAATATCTTCTTATGTTGAGGAATCCAACATTTATAAACCAGACCCAAATACGTTTACAAAACTTGCGGATTTAAACTCGGCGGATAAATTATTACCTAACTGCTCAAACTTAGTTCCTTTCTTATTTAATTTAGGTCAGAATCATAAAAAGTTATTCAAAACCCTTGAGGATAATTTAGCCAAATGTATAGAGGATTTAGTTTCAATTGGTACACCAGCAGAAGGAAATAAATTAAGATTAAAGCTTTTTGATAAAGAGGATAATGATTACTGGGCAGACGAAGTTTCAGAAGGGGTTTTATACTTTCTCGCTCTTCTCTGTATTATTCATCAACCAAATCCACCCAAATTATTATTATTAGAAGAACCAGAAAAAGGTATTCATCCACGAAGAATTCATGAAATCATGAAATTTATTTTTCAATTAGTAGAAGATAAAGATATTCAGGTAATTATGACAAGTCATAACGAACATGTTTTGGAAGAATTTAGCACAATGCCAGAATCAGTTTTTATTTTTGATAAAGACGAAGAAGGAGCAACTTTTGTTAAAAATCTTCAAAAAGATATTATTGAACCTAGTATTGTTAAAGCAAAAGAATTTGGTATTGAACCAATTAACTATACAGATAATATTGGCGAAAATTGGTTTATGGGTCTAATGGGAGGTGTACCAGCATGAAAGAAAAATTAATCTACACCTTACTTGGCGAAGGATACGCTGAGTATGCATTTCTAGAAACTTATTTGAAAAGAGTTTTTGAAATAGAAAAACCTAATATTCAATTGGTTTCAAGCAGACAAATGAAACCTAGTGGAGGCAAATCAAGCTCATCTGTTATTTTATCGAAAATTAAAGACCATTATATCACATCATTTATAAATAGAAATGATGTAAAACTCTTTATTGCGGGTATTGATTTAGATGAATCAGATTTTGAAGATAATATGCCCAAGTATTATGCAAAAATCGAAGAAATGAAAAATAAGTTAGGAAACCTTTATAGTAAATTTGAAGATAAAACAATATTATTCGTACCGATTCAAGCCATAGATTATTGGATTTTATATCAGCAAAAAAGTGAAAATAAAATCTCAAATAATTCTCTTGAAAGTAGAAATAAAGATGAGATAAAGAAAAGGTTATACGGAGATAGTAACGCAAATCAAATTAAAATCGAAAAGATATCCCTTGAAATTGCAACTAAAGCCGACTTTGAAGAACTAGCCAAACAATCTAAAAGCTTCAAGCTTTTCCATAACCAAGTAAAATCATTTATTGAAACACTCTAAATAAAACAACGGCTGTCTCCATCCCAGAAACAACCGTTATTTTCCTTTAAATCCTTTCAATACTCATCTTTCAACATCTTTACAAAATCATCTTCATAGGCTTTTAGCGCCTTTAATAATGCTTGTAATTCGTTGTATTCCGACGAGCCTTTTTTGGCATTGTAAAGTTTGTCTGCTCGTTCCGAGGCTTTTTCGTATTCAGCTTCGTTTTTAATCTTAATCATTTGATTTATCTGTAATTGTTAGTGTGTTTTTTCTTCCCAAATTTTACACAAATTTACAATAGTTTCCGTAGCTTTTTCCATATCTTGTACAGAAACCCACTCATGTTTTCCATGAAAAGCATGCTCGCCCGCAAAAATATTTGGACAAGGCAAACCCATAAATGAAAGCCTTGACCCGTCCGTACCTCCTCTGATACTCATTTGTTTAGCTTCAATGCCACTTCTTTGAATAGCTTCTAAAGCATAGGTTGTTACTTGTGGTGTTTTGTCCAATACTTCCTTCATATTGCGGTATTGTTCAAATACTTCAAAGATAGCTTTTGAGTGTGAATAATTAGCTAAAACATCGTCCATTATTTCTTTCAATTTAGCTTTATGGGCATGAAGTTTTTCTTCAGAAAAATCGCGAATGATGAATTCAATGGTGGCTGTTTCTACCATGCCCGAAATACCAACAGGATGGATAAAGCCTTCCATGCCTTCTGTTGTTTCTGGCGATAGACTGTCTTTTGGAAGACTCGCTACAATTTCGGCTGCAATTTTCAACGCACTTTCCATTCTACCTTTAGCAAAACCTGGGTGCTGACTTACTCCCTGAATAGTAATTTTCACACCATCAGCAGAAAAGGTTTCATCTTCTAATGAACCTAAAGTTTCGCCATCTATCGTATAGCCAAAGTCTGCTCCTAATTTCTGTAAATCTACTGCTGCTGTTCCTCTTCCGATTTCTTCATCGGGTGTAAACAAAATCTTGATAGTACCATGTGTTATAGCAGGATTATTGACTAAATGATAAGCCGCATCCATTATCTCAGCTACACCAGCTTTGTTGTCTGCCCCTAATAAAGTAGTTCCGCTTGCCGTTATGATATCGTTGCCATATTGATGTGCCAAGTCTGGATGTTCGGTCAATTTGAGGACTTGCGAATTATCATCTGGTAAGGCAATATCTTGCCCTTGATAATTATAATGAATAATTGGCTTTACGCTAGCACCTGAACAGTCGGGAGAAGTATCTACGTGCGAACAAAAGCAAATGACAGGAACATTTTTGGCTGAATTACTAGGAATAGTAGCATAAACATAGCCAAATTCGTCTAAATGGGCATCTTTCACGCCCATTTCAATCAATTCCTGAACTAAAACTTTACTTAAATCCTTTTGTTTAAAGGTAGAAGGTTGAGAAGGTGAATTGGGGTCAGACTGCGTATCAATTTGTACGTATCTCAAAAATCTTTCTGTCGATGTATTTTTATAATTAGTTAGCATTTAGCGTGTTTTAAATTGTCTGTTTAATTATTAAGGTATTTTATTTACAAAGGTAACAAAGGTTTAAATTTTCGTGATTAACTTGCGACGAGATTATTACAGAATATAAGGTTCTTATTGAAAAATAGAATTTTTTCAACAACTATCTAAATTTTGCAAAGAAAAACCCACTTATCCATTAGAAAGAGGATTTTTCATTTAATTTCGTATCAACAAAATAAAAACATATTTTTTCAAGATAAAGCCCAATAAATTATAGGTTATGTCAGAATTTGCAGAACTCTCGTTAGGTGACAAAAAGTATCAATTTCCTGTAATAACAGGAAGTGAAGATGAAAAAGCAATTGATATTGCCAAACTCCGTGATGAAACAGGTCATATCACCATTGATTCTGGTTATAAAAACACTGGAGCAACAAAAAGTGCTATTACGTTTTTGGACGGTGAACTAGGGATTCTTCGTTATAGAGGTTATTCTATCGAAGAATTAGCAGAAAAAGCTACTTTCTTGGAAGTTGCTTATTTGTTAATCTACGGTGAACTACCCACTACAGAGCAATATGCCGCCTTCGAAAACGAAATCAAAATGCACACCATCGTTAACGAGGATATGCGTAAAATTTTTGAAGGTTTCCCTGTAAATGCACACCCTATGGGCGTACTTTCTGCAATGGTTTGTGCAATGTCTGCTTTCTACACAGGCGACAAAGCTGGGGCTGATGAATTAAACATTATTCGTTTAATGGCTAAAATGCCTTCAATGGCTACTTGGTCTTACAAAAAATCTCAAGGTCATCCAGTAAACTATCCAAACAACTCTTTAGATTATTGTTCAAATTTCTTGAACATGATGTTTGCTTTACCAGTTGCTCCTTACCAAGTTAATCCTGTGGTTGCGTCAGCTCTAAATAAATTATTGATTCTTCATGCTGACCACGAACAAAACTGTTCAACTTCTACAGTTCGTTTAGTAGGTTCTTCTCATGCTAGTTTATATGCTTCAATTTCGGCGGGTATCAATGCACTTTCTGGACCACTACACGGTGGTGCTAACCAAGAAGTAATTGAAATGCTAGAAGCTATCAAAGCAGATGGTGGTGATACTTCTAAGTACATTGCGATGGCGAAAGATAAAAACTCTGGTTTCCGTTTGATGGGCTTTGGTCACCGTGTTTATAAAAACTTTGACCCTCGTGCTAGAATCATCAAAAAAGCAGCAGACGATGTGTTAGCAGCTTTAGGTATCAATGATCCAGTATTGAAAATTGCTTCAGAATTAGAAGCAGCAGCTTTGAGTGACGAATACTTCGTAGCACGTAAGCTATATCCAAACGTAGATTTTTACTCAGGTATCATCTACCGTGCATTAGGTATCCCAACTGATATGTTTACAGTAATGTTTGCAATTGGTCGTCTTCCAGGTTGGATTGCTCAATGGAAAGAAATGAAAGCTAACAAAGAGCCTATCGGCCGCCCACGTCAAGTATATGTAGGTGCTACTGAACGTGCTTATGTTAATCTTGCTGATAGAAAATAGTTTTTCTTAACAGATATATTGAAAGAGGTGTTTTGCGATAAGTAAGACACCTCTTTTTTGTTTTTATTGTGGGTAAAAACTCCCATTATCTCACTGATAAGCTATGTCGAACTGAATACAAATTATAAAGTTATGTTAGTTACCTATCTAACCTATCAATTTACATAAAAGTAATTTCAATAATTATCATAAATTATATCCCTAAAAAAACATATAACCATTAATCAAATTTGAAAAACTTAGAGGCTTGTGCAGTAACCGCAGACGATAATACCTGCTCACTAAGCCCACAAAATAATCCTAACAATAAAGCTACTTTTAAATCTTTGTTGATATTAGTAGTTACTAACTGACCAATAGTAATATTTAGAACATTAGTTACAAATATTAGAGCTAGTGTAATTGTTAAAAGACCAGCAAATATTAATCGAATAATAGGTTCTAAGCGGTCTTCTTCTAAAATATGTAGAGTCTCAAATTTCAAAATAGTCTTTCTTGAACCGAAGGATAACCAAACACCCGTCATACATCCACCCCAAATGGCAAAAAAACAAGTAGTTGCCAAATCAATTATATTATATTGTAAATACAAATAAATAGCTATTATAGATGGGATAGCCATATACAAGGCATTTATACCTAATTTTTTCATATAATTATTCTTTAGCCGTCCTCCTTCTCGTGCTACAACGTCTGCTTGATAAATAGCAAGTGCACGAAGTCCATATGATGGCTGTGCAAGAGAACCAACAACAGCAAACTGGCATAAACCCAACAGACTATTATAATAACCCAAAAATTTAGGATTACCATCAGGAAATAAACCTTGAATAACTGTTAAAGTTCGATGAACTTCTTCTGAGAATATTTGCTGGTCTTCTGGGATTTCCGTCACATTGGAAGCAATATGGAAATAAATATCTCTCGAGTCACTGGGATTCTGAGTTACAATAAATGCTCCTATAGCCATTTTTATAATTTTAGACCACAGTGAGGACAAGTAATTGAACCACCATATGATTTAATCCTTTCTGTCAACACTCCTTTTTCGATAATATTAGGAATTACAATGTCTTTATCTAAAAACACAAGTTCTTCTAATAATTTATCTTCGTTAGCACTTCTAGCATTATCTCCCTTGTCAATAAGAGATTTTTTTAATCTACCTAATTGTTCTGTCAGCATAATTATTATATTTCTATTAATTGAAAATTATGTTAAAAATATCTCTTGATAAGTTAATTAAATCTTATACTAAGCTAAATAAAAAATAGAATATAAGTTTCTTCTTTTCTATTTAAGAATATGATTTAAATATAAGTTATGTAAGAACATATTGAAAGAACTATTTGAATAATTATGCAGTATATTTATTATTCGGTACTAATAGTCTGTTATTATAGAGACACGATTAGTTCAAGTGTCAAACAAACCATCTCTTGAACTAATGATGTAACAAATATTTTCGAGATTGCTGATTAGGTTATATCTCATTGCTAATATTCTTGAATATAGTTGATTTATACGCTAAATTAGGTATATCAATATATTATTTAACTTTCGTTGATAATCACTTTTTATTGCTAAAATGAGGATTCAAACTTTATTCCACATTCAGTCATGAATCAGGTAACGCTCAATATTCCCGAAAATAAGTTTGCTTTTTTTATGCAGTTAATTAACTCTTTGAACTTTGTTCAAGTGGCTGACCCTAAAAGCGAGTACAACCCTGAATTTGTAGATAAGATTCAACAAAGCCGACAAGAGTATAAAGACGGTAATTTTATAAGTGTTGAAAAAGAAAATCTTAAAGACTTTTTAGGTATTGAATAAGTTACCGCATAGATTTTATAAACTACTCATGGCATGCCTTTACTAGTTTCATCATATTTGCCAAGCAAATGGAATTCATGCCTAAACCGTGGTCTGTGGCACACAGAACACAATACTTGGCTTGACTATTTTAGTTTATAAACTATGGATATGAAAATTTAGCGTTATGTTCTGTGTGCCACAGACCATGGTTAGAAAATTCAAAGAACATCTCACCCCCAAAACATTCCTAGCTAATTCTTAGAACGAGCAAATGCTCTATGTGGTTTTAGGTATTAGGAAATCCAAAGACCAGTACTTGAACCAATGAGGGAATATAGCCTTTTTTTATTAGATTTGTTAAAATCTAAAATCCTTCATCAATCATGAAAAAAACGCTACTATTTTTAGTTTTACTATTATCTCACCTATCCTTTGCACAGAAAGGAAAGGAGAAGATTTTGGTTACTGACATGACCAAAATCAAACAAGCTGGCAATGTATCTATCTCGCCCGATGGCAAAAGAGCTATTTATGTATTAAGAACCAACGAAGGTAGCGAAACCGATAAACTAGACTTTGATTATCGCTCGCATCTATGGCTTACTGACTTCCAAACGGTTAAACAGTTAACTCGCGGTACTGAAAGCGTAGGTGGTGCTACATGGTCAGCAGATAGCAAACAGATTGCTTTTGCTCGAAGTGTAAAAGGGAAATCGCAAATATTTATTATGCCCTTAGACGGTGGAGAGGCATATCAATTAACAGACTTTAAATACGGCGCTAACAATCCCCAATGGTCGCCAGACGGCTCTAAGATTCTCTTTTCGATAAGTGTTACTTTTTCAGATATATTGAAAGATTCCTTATTGAATCCTAACAAAAAACTCCCTTCTTGGTCGATTGAAAAAGCTGGTTTTAAAAACAACGATTTCTTGAAAGGTGATAAAAAGATTAAAGCGAATCCAAATGGAAGCATTGAAGAAATCAGGGCTTATCTTGAAAAAGATGTGGAAGATAAGAAAGCGAAAGTAATTAACCGTCTGAATTTTCAAGGAGAATCTACGACTGAACCTGAAATTCGTTTTAGCTTATTGTTTGTGGTTGATGCGAAAGAAGGAGCAAAACCTTTTCAGATAACAAAAGGCTTCTGGTCGTATAGTGGTGGAACGTGGTCGGCTGATAGTAAGAAAGTATATGCTTCGAGCGGTAGAGATAGTTTGCAACACCCCGACCGTGAGCTTAATTCAGCTATTGTGTTACTAACCGCTGATGGTTCGGATTCAAAACAACTTATTGCTGAAAAAGGTATTTCGTATAGTGGTGCTACGCCATCACCCGATGGAAAATTGTTGATTGCTACGATGTCGAAAACAGATTGGTTAGGATTCAATCAAATTATTTTAGCCAATGCTGACGGTACGAATAAAACCAATGTAGTATTTGATAGGGCTGCCAATAATTTTGAATGGACAGACGACAGTAAGTATGTTTATTTTACGGCAAGCTCAAACGGGGTACTCCTATCTATCGATTAGATGTTCAAAGCAAGAAAATAGAACGACTAAGCGATTTTGATTCGGGCATTAGCGGTTTTGACATCTCAAAAGAACGTATCGTTTTTGCAAAAACAGAAGTAAAAAATCCTTCTGAATTATATACTGCTGATGTATTGATGAAAAACGCCATCAAATTAAGTGCGCATAATGATGAATGGCTACAAAATAAAGCCTTGAGTTTCCCTGAGAAAAGGGTTTACAAAAACTCTAAGGGACAGTCGGTAGAATACTGGATTATGAAGCCTAGTAACTATGAAGCTGGTAAAAAATATCCTTTATTGTTAAATATGCATGGTGGACCAACGGCGATGTGGGGACCAGGCGAAGGCTCGATGTGGCATGAATTTCAATATTTCTGTGCACAAGGCTATGGTTTAGTATATGCTAACCCACGTGGTTCTGGAGGATATGGAAAAGATTTCCAGTTTTCAAATTATCAGGATTGGGGTAAAGGACCTACGGAAGATGTATTAGCTGCTGCAAGCGATGCTGCTAAAGAAGGTTGGGCGGATACTTCTAAACAGTTAATCACAGGAGGTTCGTATGCTGGTTATTTAACAGCATGGATTATTTCGCACGACCATCGTTTTAAAGCTGCCTTTGCACAAAGAGGGGTTTATGAACTATCTACCTTTATGGGTGAAGGTAACGCGTGGCGACTAACGCCTAATTATTTCGGGGGTTATCCTTGGGAAGAAAATATCAAACCTATCTTAGCACGAGAATCTCCTTATACGTATGTCGATAAAATCAACACACCATTTTTAATCAAGCATGGTGAAAATGATTTAAGAACTGGTGTCATCCAATCTGAAATGATGTATAAATCATTAAAGATTATGGGTAAAGAAGTAGAATATGTACGAATGCCAGGAGGTACACACGAGCTTTCGAGGTCGGGAAATGTTCGTCAGAAAATTGATAGAATGCTTAGAATTTATGAATTCTTTGAAAGATATATCGGGACAAAGTAAGCAAATGAGTATTTTTTACTATAGAAATGGGGAAAATCAACATGATTTTCCCCATTTCTTTTTTGCCCATCTATTCCTTAATAGACGTATAGATATGCAATCGTGTAAAAAATGCCACACATTAAAGGAATTATTAAGATGGAATAGGTTTTTTCTATATCTCTACATCAAACAGAAGAATAATATTTCTATCTCTTCATTAAAATTATTAAAATATGAAAAAGCTATTTTTAACATTCGCCATCCTTGCTACGGCTTTAGTTGCTACAACTCAGAAAGCTACTGCACAATTCTCATTAGGTATTCATGGTTCATATTTCGCTCCAGATGCTAAAGATGCTAAGGGTCTTTATGGTGGTGGTTTACAAGCAAAAGTATTTGTAACTGAACAATTTGCGGTGGGTGTGGGTGTAAAATCTATCCAAGAAGAATTCAAAGGCACTGGCTACGAGTTCACAAATACGATTATTCCTGTTACAGGGATGCTTGAATACTATTTAACAACAGGTGTTGTTCGTCCATATATTGGTGCAGAAGCAGGTGTTTTTACTTCAAAAGTAAAAGGAAATGTATTAGGTGTAAGTTCTGAGAGTAGTTCTTCAAAATTCGGAGCCGCTCCAAAATTTGGTATCGCTATTCCAATCGGTAATCTAGGTATTTTTGCTGAAGGTACTTATAACTTTATCTTCGATAACAAAAACGGAAATGATAATGGCTCACCTACAAATGCAGACTTTAGTACTTCTTCTAAATTCTTCATGGTAAATGCAGGTTTGACTTTCGGATTCGGAGGAAAATAATTCAAATGATTAGTTTTAATCATAAAAAAATGCTTCGCTGTTCGGCGAAGCATTTTTTTTATTCTTTTACTGGTAAACTCATCGGTCTGGTAGCGGTTGAATCCAACCTAAACCTTCCTTCTGAATCTCTGACAACCATCATATACATTGGTTTTCTGCTTAATAACACATCAACCATTGATATTTGTTGAGTACTGTCTATACCCATTGGTATTTCATCTTCCTCTTCATTCAAACTCACAACACCATCACCAAAAGAGAGTACTTTAATCTTAACTGAGGCTGTTCCTATGCCTATCAACCCTAAATCTTTAGCCGCAGCATAAGAAACATCCAAAACTCTTCCTCTACTATGTGGCCCTCTGTCGTTTACTTTCACTACCGTCACCAAACCATTTGAAGGATTGGTTACTTCTAATAAAGTACCAAATGGAAGGTATTTGTGTGCAGCTGTTCTGCGAGTGGCTTTGTAGCGTTGACCGCTTGAAGTTTTTCGCCCTTCGAACTTACTAGCATAATACGAAATCTTTCCATGTAAAGTCTTCTTAGGTTTGGAAGGAGTTGATAAACTAGTAATTGTGGCTGTAAAAAGCAGGAAAACTGTTTTTAAAATCATAATAACATATTTAGAAACCTACCGCAAAAGCCTAGCGATGTAGTACAATTGATATTGAAAAAGATTATATCAAATCGTTTTACAATAAGGGTTTCGTGAAACAATCATTTAATATTCAGATACGCTACCGTTAACTTAAACCTTAAAAAATTGCAAAAAAAATTCACCAAATACTATTTCTTTAAATACCATTTGTTAAATCAAGTGTGCAATTTACACTTTTTTATCCAAAATTCGGATGTATAGACTATGACAATCCTTAACAAGTATCAAGGCTAAATGTATAAAATCAGGTTAATATCTTAATTTCTCAACTATTTTCACTGTACCCCTTACTCCTATTCCACTTGTAAATTAGCTGATTATCAACACTTTTCAAATTTTCAAGCAATAATTCTCTTAAACTGTCCACCTATAGCCTATCTTTTATGAAGTTTTCATATTAAATTTTGAAAATTTTGCTAGTTTAACAAACATTAACAAAGAATCACCAAGGTATATTTATTAAAAAAAGAGGTTTCGCTATCAACGAAACCTCCTCAAAATTTCTCTTCATCTATTCGTTACTACAAAGCTCCAGCTTTTATTTCTTCCACTACTGCTGGGTCTAACAAAGTAGAAGTATCACCTAAATTATTGGTTTCTCCTTCGGCTACTTTTCTTAGAATTCTCCTCATGATTTTTCCAGAGCGTGTTTTAGGCAGGCCACTTACAAATTGTATTTTATCTGGTTTGGCAATAGGTCCAATTACACGGGTTACAGTCGCCAAAATATCTCTACGTGTTAAGTCTGAATCATCTCCCTGAACTTTTTCGCAAATGACATACGCGTAAATACCTTGTCCTTTAATATCGTGTGGATACCCCACTACCGCAGATTCTACAACGCCTAAGTGCATATTAATCGCATTTTCTACCTCTGCCGTACCAATTCTATGACCCGATACATTAATTACATCATCCACACGTCCCGTAATTCTGTAATATCCATCTTCATCACGCATACAGCCATCGCCTGTAAAATAAAGATTTTTATAGGTAGAAAAATACGTTTGGATACAACGCTCATGGTCGCCATAGGTAGTACGAATAATCCCTGGCCATGGGAACTTGATACATAAATTACCCGAAACGCCATTGCCTGTTATCTCCTCTCCTTTTTCATCCACCAAAATTGGTTGCACCCCTGGCAAAGGCAACGTAGCATAAGCTGGTTTTGTTTTGGTAACGCCCGCAATCGGTGAAATCAAAATACCGCCTGTTTCGGTTTGCCACCAAGTATCTACAATCGGACATTTGCCTTTACCGATATTTTCGTTGTACCAATTCCAAGCTTCTTCGTTGATTGGCTCTCCTACTGAACCTAATACTTTTAACGAACTTAAATCTTTTCCGTTGACATAGTCTAACCCAAAGCCCATCAATGAACGAATGGCTGTTGGTGCTGTATATAAAATATCAACTTTATGCTTATCAATCACGTCCCAAAAACGACCCGCATCTGGGTAAGTTGGTACGCCTTCAAACATTAAAGAGGTTGCCCCGTGGCACAATGGACCATAAACGATGTATGAATGTCCCGTAATCCAACCAATATCTGCCGTACAAAAATGAACCTGACCTTGCTGATATTGAAAAACATTGGCAAACGTATAGGTAGCATATACCATATAGCCTCCACAAGTATGTACTACGCCTTTAGGCTTGCCTGTTGAACCAGAGGTATAAAGGATAAATAGCATATCCTCTGCATCCATTTCTTCTGCTGGACAATCAGACGATACCGTTTTTACTTCATTTTCCCACCATACGTCACGACCTTTCAACATTGAAACTGGTGTGCGTGTACGGGTAGAAACAATTACTTTTTGAACGGATGGACATTGAATTAAGGCATCATCTACGGTAGATTTCAGGCCAATTTCTTTATTTCCTCTGAACGAACCGTCTGAAGTAATGACAATATTACATTGTGCATCGTTAATACGGTCGGCAATTGATTGTGCTGAAAAACCTCCGAAAACTACTGAGTGGATTGCTCCGATTCTCGCACAAGCTAATACTGCAATAGCCAATTCTGGAATCATTGGCATGTATATACAAATTCTATCTCCTTTTTTAGCACCGTGTTTCTTCAACACGTTGGCAAACTGACAAACTCTTTGATGAAGCATTTTGTAAGTAAGCGTCACGGATTCCTCATTAGGGTCATTAGATTCCCAGATGATGGCCGCTTGGTCTCCACGGGTTGCCAAATGACGATCAAGCGCATTCTCAGTAATATTCATTTTACCGCCAGCAAACCATTTTGTAGTGGCTGTTGTAAAATCCCATTCCAATGTTTTTTTCCAAGGTTTACGCCATTGAAAATTTTGAGCGATTTCTGCCCAAAAACCTTCAGGGTCTGTTACTGACTGATTATATGCTGATTCGTAATCTTCAAAAGAGCTAATTTGTAAATTCATCATTAATTTGGATATATAAATTGTATGATATTGACTCGCTTCAGAATTTAATATTTTGTACCGTAAAAGTACAAGACATTTTTTTTATTCAAATACACTTTTCTAGGTTTTACGCTAAAATAATATAGCTATTCTTACTAAACAAAGTATAGTTTTTTGATTGATATTTTGAACTTTTACCATAAAAGTATCTTATTTTGCTTAAAAACCTATCAATGACGTATCTATAAGGTGAAATACAAAACATTGCAAGCATCAGGACATTACTACCTCCTAATTTGAAACAATTCCTAATGCCAAAGTATTGATTTTTGCCACTAATGTTCTTGTTGAAAACGGTTTTGAGACATACAAATCTGCACCAGTCAGGTACCCTTTTTCAATATCTGCTTCTTTGTTTTTGGCACTTAAGAATACAATTTTGATATGCTGAAACCGAATGCTTTCTTTGATAATTCTACATACTTCATACCCATCTACACGGGGCATCATAATATCTAATAGAATAATAGAAGGTACTTCTTTTTCAATAATTTCTAAGGCTTCAGAGCCATCACGTGCGATAAAAACACTGTAGCCTTCTTTCTTCATTAAAAATTCTAAAGACATCAAAATGCTAGGTTCATCATCAACGATTAATACTTTTATTATCTTTTTCATATCTTTATTTCAATAGTATATGTGATTATTATTGATGGGTAAGCTAAACAACCGAAATCATAAAAGTGAATTTCGCACCCTTTCCGACTTCACTTTCTACCCAAATTTCTCCGTTATGTAACTCTACAATCTTTTTGGAAATAGCCAACCCTAAGCCACTGCCAATTGGTTTTTTAATGGTTTGGTCTTCTGCTTGAAAAAACTTATCAAAAATCAACCGTTGAGAATGCTTGTCAATTCCAGCACCATTGTCTTGCACACTGATGTAAATATTGTTGTCAGCGTAATGGGTAGCTAATATAATTTCTCCTTTTTGTGGTTCGCAATATTTAACAGCATTCGATAAAAGATTGACTACTACCTGAATTAGTTTGTCTTTATCAGCCTTGAACTTTGGTGCAAAACGGTCAGGAATAAAAACAACCTTTATTTCCTTCTCTTTGGCTTGTTGGTATAGGGCATCGATAGAATCTTTTACAATCTCTTGAATATCAACATCTTCTAAAATCAGCTTTTGCTTACCCGATTCATATTTTTCTAAATCCAGCACTTGATTGATTAGCCTGCTGAGTCTGTCGGATTCCTTTACTACGGTGCTTAAAAAATGTTCTCGTTCCTCCAAGTCCATATCAGGATTATCATAGACAATTTCTGATAATGCCCTGATGGAAGTAAGCGGTGTTCTGATTTCATGGGCAACAGTTGATAAAAAATCGTCTTTGAGTTTATCTGTCTTTTGCAGTATCTCGTTGGCTTCTTTTAGTTCAGTGGTGGCTCTTTCTAAAGCGACAGATTTTCTTTTTAGTTCTTTGTTGGCTGATAATAAACTTTGTGATGATTTCAGTATTCTAATTACTTCTTCTGTCGAAATACTTTCTTCTTTTGAAACCGACGAAATCATCATTCTCGCCGAAGCCGTTCCTACAATACCTGCTAACAATTTTTCAACGTAGGTCACAATTTGTGGGTCAACCTTCGTATTAATCAGCCTAATTTTATGTTTCTGGGCATATAAATTCAATATTTTCTCTGCTCTTTTTTCCCCTAGAAAGTTACTCAATAACGATTGAATATCTGATAAATGAGCCGTCCCTCGCCAAATCGTTGGGTTTTCTACTTGCTCTGAATATTCAAAAATATCTACAAAAATTACTGCCTGATTATGCTCTATCGAACTGACATGACTATTGATGGAGAAATAAACATAACAGAAAATATTCAAGAGTAAGCTCCAGAACAAACCATGCGAAATACTATCCATGCCTTCTAAACCAAACAATGAATAAGGTTTCAAGACCGAAAAGCCCATCAATCCCGTTTCGACAATTGATTCTGGCAGAAAACCAGCCCTCACCATCGACGGGACGACTAAGGTATAAAACCAAAAAAATGTGCCTACTAATAACCCTATTAAAGCTCCTTTTTTAGTAGCATTTTTCCAAAAAATTCCGCCTATAATGGCAGGTCCAAATTGTGATACCGCAGCAAAAGACACCATTCCGTTGGAAACCAACGAGTAATGTTCGGCAATGGTTTTGTAATATAGGTAGGCTAGTAGTAAAATCAAGATAATTGACGCACGACGGATGTATTTTACTAAAGCACTTAAATTCCCTGCAAACCTGTCTTGCATAGTTGTTTTCTTTAGTATCACTGGCATGACGATATTGTTGGAAATCATTACACTCAGGGCGATGGTTTCCACAATAATCATACTAGTGGCTGCCGAAAACCCACCTATGTAGGTAAGGAGGGTAATAAAATCTTGGTTGAATTTTAGCGGAATCGCTAACACGTATCCATCAGAATTCACTAGATGATTGGGAAATAGCAATGCCCCACCCATCGCTATCGGTATTACAAAAATATTGATTAACAATAAATACAAAGGAAAAAGCCAAAGGGCTTTATTGAGGTGCTTTTCATCAACGTTTTCTACGACGGCTACTTGAAACTGGCGTGGTAAAAACATGATGGCCATCATGGATAACAATAAATGCCAAAACCAACCCGAAGTATCCTGTTGGGCGTCTATGACAAAAACTTTCTGTAAGGCAGGGACTTGGGATGCTTTTTGAAAAATATCTCCTAAGCCATCAAAAATAACATAGCTGACAAAAATTCCTACTATCAAAAAAGCGACTAGCTTAATGATAGACTCTACCGCAATGGCTGTTACCATGCCTTCGTGACGCTCGGTAGAGTCGATAGTACGGGTACCAAAGATGATGGTAAAAACGGATAGTACGATGGTAATATAAAAGGCTAAATCATTTGCGAAAAAACCTTGGCTACTGATTTCACCAGAGGCTTCGGCTACAATTAGGAAACTATTTGAAATGGCTTTTAGCTGAATAGCGATGTAGGGTAAAATGCCTAAAATACAGATTATGGTTACGATGACGCCCAAGGTGGCATTTTTGCCATAACGAGAAGAAATGAAATCGGCGATAGAAGTAATCCGTTGGACTTTACAAATCCTGATAATTTTACGAAGGACTATCCACCAAAGGGGCATCATTAAAGACGGTCCGATAAACACCGTTACGAACTCAATGCCATTAGTTACTGCCCTGCCTACTGAGCCATAGAATGTCCATGCCGTACAATAAACTGCTAGAGATAAAGCATAAATATAGGGATTGTTGACAATGCTTTTGCCTTTAGCAGAACGTTGTTCAGCCCAATAAGCTACTCCGAAAAGGAAAACCAGATAGAGCAGAGAGGTTAATATCAATACTGCACTATTCATCTTTATTAATTTCTTGCTCTTTGTTGCGGACGCTCCAATAAATGATAATGATGAATAATACCCAAATAGAAAAGAAATAGAAGTAAAGTGTAGGGATACCATTAATCTTTGTGTCGTGATTGACAATCGAAAGAATAGGGAAATTAAAGAGAATTGTAAACACAACTCCTAAAACCAAAAGTTTTTGATTCTTTAATTTCTCTTTCATGATAAACGATAAGACCTTTGACACCAGACCTTAATTTTATCACAATTTAAGGTAAAAATTTAACTCTTCTCAGAAAGAGATAACTATAGTTGGTAAAATATTATACACAATCATTTTAATAGAAATATCTAAACAAAAAAAATATGAGTCATTTTGATTTTCAATTAAAATAGAGAGGTTTAATAAGCCTCATAGAGGCGATATATCGGTAGTGTTTAAACAACATTTTTCTCTTAGCCCCATCGGGGCGAAATATTTCGCCCCGATGGGGCTAGATTGGGATATTAACATGATATTTCTACCGATATTCTGTTCCTAACGGAACTATCAATCATAAAACATGAGTCATCCCGAATTTCAAAATCATAAAAAAGCGGTTGAAAAACTAATTTGGACCGCTTTTTTATGATTGATGAACAACGAATTCCTACTGTTTGAGCGAAGCGAGTCGGTTCGCCGATGCGATTAGGAATTCTTGATTTTCTTTTGCGGTCCGCCGCGCGGTTACTTTTCTTGTATCAAGACAAGAAAAGTAAGGACAGAACGATAATAAATATCAAACTTCTAAAACTTTTTATTCTAAAGAAAATTTCTTTAAAAACTTTTTCAATTAATTTAATCCTCAGTATCATACTCTCCCGAAAGAGCATACTTTCCAAAAATCAATAATCCTCCAGTAATGATTGGTGTCAATACAATCATGATGATAATACCAAACACTAAATCTTCCTGATTCCCCGAAGCAAATTTAGGAATGCCCAATTCAAAAATCCCAAAATAGGCAGTTGCCAACCCTAAAAGTATCCAAACGATACCTAATATTTTCTTGATGCTATTCATCTCTTTTTAATGATAATGTGTTTTAACATAAATGTTTAATAACGTCGAAATCGTTTAATCTTGAGCAATTAATCTCTGATACTTTTATCCTCCTTGATATATAACAAGCCAATTACAAAACATACGCTTGCTATCAATATTGGATAGTTCAATCCTTCTAAATAAGGCTGAGTATTGATAACAGCCTGCCCAGTTTTTTCAGCTATTTCATTCGTGTCTTTCGCTTTAGTAACCAAATAAGTAGCAATAGCTGGCATTAATCCTCCGAATACACCATTACCTATGTGGTATGGCAGAGACATAGAAGTATAACGAATTTTGACAGGGAACATCTCTACCAAAAAGGCAGCAATGGGTCCATAAGCCATTGTGACAAACACTAATTGAACAAACACTAGCCAAACCAGCGTCCAATGGTCGCTATTGTTGATTTTAACAGTTTTACTGATTTCAGGTTTAGGTTGTTCAGTTTCTGATTTTCCAGCGAGTAAAGTTTGTTTTTTTACTTCTTTATAAGTTGTACCATCTGTATAAACCTTGCTGATAGTCATGGTAATCAATGAATCTGTGGTTGAATTGGCTACTAAAATATGCTTTGTTTCTATTTTTGTTTCAGCACTAATCTCATCTTTATGATTCAAGTTAGTGGTCTGGTACATTTTCTCGTAAATAGGTCGATAGGCAAGAATTGCAAACAACATTCCTGCTAACATGATAGGCTTGCGACCCACTTTATCTGACAACCATCCAAAAAATACAAACAGAGGCGTCCCCATCATTAAGGCAATGATTAATAATGTATTGGCTTGGTCGAAATCTACGTTCATGATTTTCAACAAGAATGTTTGTGCATAAAACTGACCTGTGTACCACACTACGCCTTGTCCCATTGTAGCTCCAAATAAGGCTAATAATACAAATTTGAAGTTTAATTTATTACCAAACGATTCTTTCAATGGGTTGGTTGAAGTTTTTCCTTCCGCCTTGGCTTTGGCAAAAAGCGGTGATTCCGACATATTTTTACGAATCAACACCGATACATAAACCATGATGATAGAAACCATAAAAGGTATACGCCAGCCCCAATCTTCCCATGATTCTTTCGACATCATGTTTTTGGTCAATAATATAACGCCTAGGGAAATAAACAAGCCTGCAGTTGCCGTAATCTGAATCCAAGACGTCCAAAATCCACGTTCATTAGCAGGGGAATGTTCGGCTACATACGTGGCTGCTCCGCCATATTCACCCCCCAAGGCTAGGCCTTGTAAAAGTCTAAGCACTAACACAATCAATGGAGCAAAAAAGCCTATTGTTTCATATTTGGGTACTAAGCCGATGGCAAAAGTAGCTCCGCCCATCAACACTAACGTAACCATAAAGGTATATTTACGACCAATTAAATCGCCCAAGCGACCAAAGAATAATGCTCCGAATGGACGAACAACGAAACCTGCGGCAAAGGTAGCTAACGTAGAAAGGAAAGCTGCTGTAGGATTATCTTTTGGGAAAAACTGGGTTGAAATGATTGTTGCTAAACTGCCAAATATATAAAAATCGTACCATTCAATAAGTGTTCCTACCGACGAAGCGCCAATAATTGCAGCGAGTTGTTTAGTCGAAGTTTTCTTTACTGTGTGTTCTACTGTCATAACGTTAATTAGATAAGGGGTTTTATTTTTAGAGTGAATATTTTATAGTGATTAAAAGCATTAGTACATTATTTATAAGTTTATTGCTAACAGTTATTTCATATTTTAATACAAAAATTCAGTGGCTGAAAACAATTAGTACAATACTAATTTTTATCCTATTTCAGCCATATATTTTTTTGTACTTTAACGTGTTTTTATTGAACACGAACCACCAAAGGTCAAAAAAAAAACTATCTCTTCGACAGCATTGGTATAGTAACGCTATTTAAGTATAGTTCAACAAAAAAAGGGCTAGAAAAATATCCTAGCCCTTCTTCAAATATGTCTTTTATTTATTGACGGAGTATCAAAAATTTAATGTTTCAGACGCTCCCATTTTATCAACATAAACTTATCTCCTAATTCAGTGACAATCATCCCAGAATCCCTCAGATTTTCTCTATCCGCATAAAAAGCCGCTAACTCTTTATGATTCATTATCTTATAGGTAGGGTAATAATCAGAGTTTTTAGGTATTTTGATTTGATATTTTTTCACCCAATTCATCACAGATACGTGCGAAACCCCTAGTAGTCTTTCTATTTCACGATAGCTTACTCCTTCTATATATAATTGTAAAGCTTTGATAACATAATAGGCTGAGATTCCCTTTCCTAGCTTTTCTACTGTAAAGTTATAATTACAGTCTTTACATTTAAAACGTTGTTTTTCTTTGATTACGCCACTTTTAGTAACATTTTGGGAGTCGCAGCGGGGACAATTTGGATTTTTCATAGAAATAATACGATATAGTATATTTAGCAAATATATATCAATTAAGCAACAATACAATACTTAGGATAAACTTATTTTTACACGTGAAAATGGTTTTAAAATCATTTTATTTCAAAATTTTATTTTGAAATAATTAAAATATCAGAATTTTATTCGTTTTGTACAACAAACCATATTAACCCTTGTACATTTCAAAGAAATCAATTCATCAATACTTAGGCTTAACTCAATTTTGCGATTGATTCTTTTATTTTTTCTTTGGCTTGTCTTTTTTGCAAAACATACGGAGGTCTCATTCTCTCTGCACAATCTACAGCTCCACATCTTTCGCACGTTTCATTTACTTTTCGATGTTTCAGGGCTGAATCTTGTAAAAATTGAGCCATACCTTTTAGGGTATCGTCAATGGCAAAACCCAAAGTAACGCTACTATTCATTCTTAAATTTGGAGGCGAAGGCTTTGCCAAACAGATGACTAAATAGTGGTTGCCAGTATCCATGTATTCAGAGACCTGTGCCTTGCATAATACCTTTTCTGCATCATAGCCTTCTGCCTTTTGTATTTTCTCTAAATCTTTTAAAATCGTTAATGCCATCCATCTCCTGCAATAATGTTCGGGGAGTGCCGTGCCATGCGGGGTATGAAGTTTGGCTAGGTGCATTTCTTTGGTTAAATAGAACAAATCATCATCTATTTGATTATTGAAACGAAGGAAAAAAAGATTATTAATCTTAAAATGGTTCGTCATCAAATTAGACAATCTGTGCATAAATATCTCGGGCGTTACATTGAACAATCGCATGATGCTCAACAACATATTTTCGTCCCATTTTGGGGAAGCGAAAAAATATGTCAATCTATCAATCAGAATATCTTTGTTAATCAAAATCGCTCCTGCGAAATAAGATGCCCTAAAATTATTAAGGACTTCTTCGAAAGAATCTACTTCAATAACCGACGAAACATTAGACCTTTTTTTCAATTGTAAAAACTGATAGCCTATTTCTCGCCCATACGTAAAGGTTTTTTGTTCGGTACTTAAATCCTTATTGATGAGTAGTTTTGAAGTAGCTGGATTGAACACCGACCGAATCGAAATTAATTCAGGATATTGTTCTTTTGAAAACTCTTCGATATGATAGCCATAGAAATTTTGAAGGATATCGGCCAAGAGTTTTTCATTAGGCGAGGTAGTAGCAGATATTTCAAAGAGTTTTCTAAATTGCTGGGCTGACTGTTCTAAATCTTCAAAATAGTTATCATACATTTCTTGATATGACCGCAATACTGAAAAGTAAAACTGCTCGACACTCATATCATAATTCCGCCCAATTTCTACAATTGTACTAATAAAGGCACTGATTTTGGCAGGAGCTTCCGACATCAACTCAATAAAGTCAGAAGGTTCAACGCCAAAAATCTCTAAAGGTAACTCCGTAAGAATATTAGAGTTCAATAGTTCAGCAATGGGTTCTAATTGCTTACTCAGCTTTAAGGAAACAAGCGAATCGTAATCTATTGCTAAGGCTTCAGACAAAGCCATTATTTTTTCAGTTTTAGGATATTTCTTCCCTTTTTCAATTTCATTTAAGTATGAAATCGAAAGTTTAGATTTTTCGGCTACTTCGCTTAACGAGAGTTTTTTATCCAGACGCAACTGTCTGATTTTTAGTCCGAATATTATTTTTACTTTATCGCTGTTCACACTCATTGTTATAAAATTTCCACAAAGCTAATACTATTTGCTGGAACATTATACTGGGAAATAAAAATAGCGAATTTTCGCTTTACTCTTCTGTACTCTCCTTTTTTTAATCAATGCTGTGAATTATTTTTCAAATTAATCTAAAAATTGAACTATTATAATATTATACATGAATTTTAACATAAAATTAAATTTATTTTCATATTAGCGAAATTTCGCTTGTTTTTAATTTTACGCTAATATAATTTTGTAAGGCTTTCGAAGGCTTCAATATTTTCAGTTTCGTTTTGATCAAATTAACAATTACAAACATGAAAAATGATACGCTTACTTCTGACCTTAGCGCTATCGCTAAACAAAAAGTGAACCACCCGACCCTAAGCCTTCATACTGATATTCATCTGAATCTCAGTGTTTCAACTTTGATTGAAGAGGCTTTGAAAAACGGAGAAGGAACGCTTACTGACAAAGGTGCATTTATGTGCGACACTGGTAAGTTTACTGGTCGTTCGCCAAAAGACAAGTTTACGGTCTATGACGACAAGACTGCCGACACAGTAGCTTGGGGTGCAATCAACCAAGCCTTTGACCCTGATAAATTCGAGGCTCTTTATCAAAAAATGTTAACATTTGTAGCTAATAAAAAGCTGTACGCTCGTTATAGTTATGCTTGTGCTACTCCCGAACATCGCATCAATGTTTTAATTATCAACACGTTGGCTTGGCACAACCTGTTTTGTCATCATTTGTTTCTCAGACCCACTACAAGTGAAATAGAAATCTTTGAGCCTGAATGGACAATCTTGAATGTGCCTGATTTTGAAGCGAATCCAACGATAGATGGTACTCGTCAAAGTAATTTCACCATCATTGATTTTACCCGAAAAATCATTCTGATTGGCGGAACGGCTTATGCGGGGGAAATGAAAAAGGGAATTTTTACGGTACTGAATTTTACCCTTCCTGAGGAGAAAAAAGTACTTTCGATGCACTGCTCTGCCAATATTGGTGAGGATGGCGACACGGCTTTATTCTTTGGTTTGTCGGGTACAGGAAAAACTACTTTATCTGCCGACCCACACAGAAATCTGATTGGCGACGACGAGCATGGTTGGGACGATAAGCAAGTTTTTAATTTTGAAGGAGGCTGTTATGCTAAAGTAATTAACCTGAGCGAAGAGCAAGAACCTGAGATTTTTAGGGCTATTCGCTATGGTGCTATTTTAGAAAATACTCGTTTCGTTACAGGTACAAAAACGGTAGATTATAGTAACCGAAGTGTGACAGAAAATACTAGAACGGCGTATCCAATTAATTTTATTCCGAATGTAGCAATGCCTTCAGTAGGCAATGCCCCGAAGAATATTTTCTTTCTTACGGCAGATGCCTTTGGAGTGTTACCGCCTATCTCAAAACTGAGTACTGAGCAAGCGATGTACTACTTTGTGGCAGGTTATACGTCTAAATTGGCGGGTACGGAAATGGGCATTAAAGAACCTCAAGCTACCTTTTCGGCTTGCTTTGGGGCTGCCTTTTTACCGCTCCATCCACTTAAATATGCCCATTTACTGGGAGAGAAAATTAAGGCTAGTAACGTACAAGTTTGGCTCATCAATACTGGCTGGTCGGGTGGTGGTTATGGTGTAGGGTCAAGAATAAAATTGACTTATACCCGTGCTATGATTCATGCAGTATTAAAAGGTGAATTAGCGCATACAAATTTCAATAAACATGATATATTTGGTTTAGAAATGCCTGAAGAATGCCCAAATGTGCCAGCAGAGTTGCTTAACCCCAAAAATACATGGGCAGACAAAGACGCTTATGACCAAAAAGCTAAAAGTCTAGCGAAGGCTTTTGAGGAAAATTTTTTAGCGATAAGCTTTTGAGCTGTGAGCTGTGAGCTGTAAGCTTTGAGCTATCAGCTTTCGGTCGTCGGATTTTTTAGCTTTGAGCTATGAGCAGTGAGATTTGAGATTTAGCACCGATTTGCATAAAAAAACCCTGTAGCGGTAACCGCTACGGGTTTAATAAGTTTAAAAACCAAATTCAGTACTTGTATATTCAATACGTGCATATATTATACTTAATACTTAAAAGCTGAAATCCCAAAGCTCATAACTCACGGCTGACAGCTCAAAGCTAAAAAAATCCGATGACCGAAAGCTTACAGCTCACGGCTCAAAGCTCATATCTCACAGCTAAAAAAACCCTTTATACTATGACTAATAATCTGACACTAGCTTTACCTGTTGGCACAACGCTTGATAGATTTATTAATCGTCAACAGGAGGCTTTCCCTTATGCAAAAGGCGAGCTATCGCAATTATTACGAGATATTGCCCTTGCTTCCAAAATCATTAACCGTGAAATCAATCGCGCAGGCTTGATTGATATTACAGGTGCTTTAGGGAGTTCAAACATTCAAGGGGAAGCGCAACAGAAACTGGATATGATTGCTAATATCCGATTTATTCGGGCATTAGTAAATGGTGGTGAAGTAGTGGGGATTCTTTCTGAGGAAGACGATGAGATTATTCAAACAGGGAATTATAATGCCAAGTATGTAGTAGCAATGGACCCCCTAGATGGTTCGTCTAATATTGATGTAAATGTTTCCATCGGAACGATTTTTTCGATTTATAGACGTGTAAGTGATATTGGCTCTCCTGCGGTTGAAGATGATTTTTTACAAGGCGGACGCAAGCAAGTGGCAGCAGGGTATATTCTGTACGGCTCGTCGACTATCATGGTTTATACTACTGGCAAAGGTGTGAATGCCTTTACTTATGAAAATTCATTAGGCGAATATTTTCTGTCGCATGCAGATATAAAAATGCCTGAAGAGGGTAAAATTTATTCCGTGAATGAGGCTTACTTTGAAGAATTCACTAATCCTGTGAAAGACTTTATTCAAGATATGCGCAAGCATTCTGGATGTATGGCTCGTTATATTGGTTCTTTAGTTGGCGATTTTCACCGAAATCTATTGAAGGGAGGTATTTATATGTATCCCCCAACTCGAAAAGCAAAAGAAGGTAAACTAAGATTGCTGTATGAATGCTATCCGTTGGCTTTTGTGATTGAACAGGCAGGCGGATTGTCGTCTGATGGTATGCAAAGTATTTTAGATGTTGTTCCTGAAAGCATTCACCAACGGAATACCGTCTATCTGGGTTCTAAAAATCAGTTAACGCAGTTACAGAAGAAACTGGAAAAATATCACACTTTTTTAATGGAACAAATAAAAGCAGGGCTTTAGTATCCTTCCAAAAATCAATCTCTATTGATTAGTAACATAAAACAAATAAGGCAGGATAATACTTCCTCAACAAAAAAGATTATTTTGCATTCCGATACAATCTCTGTGCAAAATAATCTTTTTAACATGAAAAATATTTACCATATCATCTTCATCATTGGCTTATACTTCATTAACCATTTTGATATAAAGGCTCAATCTAAAAATGCAGAAATTTGGCTGACGAGTCCTGATAAATCTATATTATTCCAGAAACAAGCAAAGACGTTTAACTTTGAAGTTACCAGTAACACTTTGCCCAGTATCATGGTAGACGAAAGTAAAACTTTCCAGAAAATGGATGGTTTTGGGTTTACCCTTACGGGCGGAAGTGCGATGTTGATTAATCAAATGGGGGCTAATGAAAGAAGTGCTTTGTTAAAAGAGCTTTTTGCGACCAATAACAACAATATTGGTGTCAGTTATCTAAGAATTAGCGTGGGTGCTTCCGACTTAGACGACCATGTTTTTTCTTATGATGATTTGCCTAACGGACAAACAGATACTGAACTAGCTAAATTCAACCTCGCTCCCGACCAACAATACCTTATTCCAGTATTAAAACAGATTTTAGCCATTAATCCCGACATTAAAATTCTTGCTTCACCGTGGTCTCCGCCGACTTGGATGAAAACGAATGGGAGTTCAAAAGGTGGAAGTTTGAAGCCCGAATATTATACTACTTACGCTAAATATTTAGCTAAATATGTGCAAGAAATGAAAAAGGAAGGTATCAGAATAGATGCCATGACTGTTCAGAATGAGCCATTACACCCTGGCAATAATCCAAGTCTATTAATGTTGCCAGAAGAACAGGCACTGTTTGTAAAAAAACACCTTGGCCCAACTTTCAAAACAGCGAAAATAGACACCAAGATTATCATTTATGACCATAATGCCGACCGCCCAGATTATCCTATCAGTATTTTAGACGACCCCGAAGCCAAAAAATACATTGATGGCTCAGCCTTTCATTTATATGGCGGAAGTATCCACGCTTTGACGGATGTTCACAATGCCCATCCTGATAAAAACCTATATTTTACAGAGCAGTGGATTGGCAGTCCGGGGAATTTCCCAGGGGATTTAGGCTGGCATATCAAAAGCTTGATTATTGGTGGTCCACGAAACTGGTGTAAGACTGTGTTGGAATGGAACTTAGCCGCCGACCCTAAACAAAACCCACATACTGAAGGTGGCTGTACGGAATGTTTAGGAGCCATTACGATTGATAAAAATAATATTATCCGTAATCCTGCTTATTATATCATTGCCCATGCCTCTAAATTTGTCCGACCAAATTCTGTAAGAATAGCCTCTAACAATACGATGACATTGACAAATGTAGCATTCAAAACGCCAACAGGCAAAAAGGTTTTGATTGTACAAAATGAAAGCATTAAGCCTCAGAAATTCAACATTTCCTATCAAGGCAAAAAAGCAGTGCAGACGTTAGAAGCGGGAATGGTGGCTACTTATGTTTGGTAAGTGTCTTTGAGGAGTATTTATTAATAAAATAAATACTCCTCAAAGTTTTATTGAAACATCTAAATGTCCGTCTAAACCTAGTTCAACAATTCTTTAAAATTTTTATACCCTTTTTTTAATTTCTCTCGCCGTGCTGAGCCACGTTTGCTGTAATACTTATCCTTAAATTTATCAAGGGTTAAAATATTATTTTCTGTTTTCATATTCTTCTTTTATTACATCAAAAATAACACTTCTAACGATAACACGATTCTTAATCAATTAAAAAAATCCCCCACTATCATCCACAAATCCACAAAAGTCATTATTTTTGTTTATACACTTAATACTACACTAAATGAACGAAGCCTTTCTACACTTTCTATGGCAATTTCAATATTTTGATAAATCTTGCCTACAAACTACTGATGATGAAACGATTCAAGTTTTAAGAATTGGACAGCCCAACACCAACGCTGGGGCAGATTTTCAAGATGCCAGACTACTGATTGATGAGGTAGAATGGGCTGGTACGGTTGAAATTCATGTAAAATCTTCTGATTGGAATATCCATGCCCATGATTCGGATGTGGCGTATCAAAACGTAATTCTTCATGTGGTTTGGCAAGATGACAAACCTATTGTAAGAAGTGACAAAACCAAAATACCAACACTGATTCTTTCTAATAAGACGGATTATTCTTTGGCACAGAAATATCAGGCTTTGCTTGAAAGCAAACAGTCTATGGCCTGTTATTCGCAATTCCAGAAGGTATCTGGAGTAAAGAAATATGCGATGCTTGACAAGGTATTGATGCAACGACTAGCAAATAAAGCTTTGTTTGTACATCAATATTTATCCGAAAACAACCAAGATTGGGAAGAAACGGCGTATCAAACATTGGCAAAAAACTTTGGTTTTAAACTAAATGCTGAACCCTTTTTTCGCTTAGCAAAAGCTTTACCTTTGAAAGTACTGGGCAAACATCGTGATAACCTTTTTCAGCTTGAAGCATTGATTTTTGGTGTAGCTGGTTTTTTATCAGCGAATAGTTTGGAGGATGAATATCAAACAAAACTAGCCAAGGAATTTCAATTTCTTTCGGCTAAATACCAACTACAAGGTGATATTCTTGGAGCACACGAATGGAAATATTTACGACTAAGACCTGCTAATTTCCCGACAGTCAGGCTAGCACAATTTGCTAAGATCATTCAAGAAAATATCAATCTGTTTTCGGTAATACTGCATCTCGACAATATCGAAAATGTTTCCAAGACCTTTAAGATAGAACAATCGGATTATTGGCAAGAACACTATGTTTTTGGGAAGGAAGCAACGGGGAAAGTCCCGATTATTGGAGAAACTTCGGTAGAGAATATTGTCATCAATACCGTTGTACCATTGCTAGTATCTTATAGCAAACAAAAAGATGATGAAAGATACCTCGAAAAGGCTATCCGATTTTTAGAAGAATTGCCTGCTGAGAACAATAAAATCACTAAACATTGGCAAACATTAGATTTGCCAATGAAAACAGCTTTTGATTCCCAAGGGGGTATTGAATGGTTCAATCAGTTTTGTAGTACCAAGAAATGCCTTTCTTGTGAAGTAGGCATTAGCTTGTTACGAGAAAAGCTATAATTTCAACCCAAAAGCTAAATCGCCAGCATCACCTAAGCCCGGAACGATGTAATATTTTTCATTCAGATGGTCATCTATTGTTCCAACGAAAAACTCGGCTTCGGGCATATTTCGTTGTAAGTAAGCTATTCCTTCGGGGGCAGTAATGGCAGCAGCAATAATTACTTTGGCAGGTTTGCCGTAGGCTAAGAGTGCCTCATACGATTTTAACAAAGATTTCCCCGTTGCCAACATGGGGTCTATTAAAATAATAGTTTTGCCCGTTAGGTCTGGACTTGCCAAATAATCCATTTGAATGTCAAATGTTTCATCTGCCCGATGTTTACCTCGATATGCCCCAATAAAAGCATTCTGTGCCTTATCGAATACATTAATAAACCCTTGATGAAAAGGCAAACTAGCCCGTAAAATAGCCACCAAAACAGGTTGTTCACTCAAAAGCTCTGTTTTAGCAATGGCTAATGGACTTTGGATAAAAGCCTTTTCATAACTAAGTGTTTTAGAAATCTCATACGCCAATACCTCTCCTAGTCGCTCCATATTTCTTCTGAAACGCATCGCATCTTGTTGAACGGTTACATCACGCAATTCAGCGATAAAATGATTGGCAATTGTGTTGGTTGAAGTTAAGATAAACATAAGTAGTGAGTAGTAAATAGTGATTGGTGAACGATCCGCAGTCGCGGTAGAATTCCTAATTATCCGTTATTTACGATAAATAAAACGTTTCTTCAATTGTATTGATTACTTAATTGTCTGTCTTTTTAGATAGTATTTCAAAGATAATTAACCATTTTTGAACAATCAACTTACTCTATCACAATATCATACTGATATAATAATCCTCTCAATCCATCATAAGAAAACCTTGCTTTTTTGATGGTATTCTTTTCAGGATTAATCGCAAAATGTTCTGCACTCCTAAAGTCTGTTTTTGACAAATTGGTTTGTTCAAAAACAGTATTCAACAAATCGCACTGATTGAAGGAAGCACCCGTCAAATCTGCCTCTGTAAAATTTGCTTCTTGAATTTGGCAATTATCAAATTTCGTTTTCTGAAGTTTCTTTTTGAAAAAGTAGGTATAATTTAAAGAGCAATTTTTGAAATATACTGCAAACAAAAACTCTTTACTGATGCTAAAATCTACCCCTATTATTTTACAATCAATAAATTTTACGGTTTTTAAACTGGTATTATTGATGTTAGCGCTACTAAGATTACAACTTTCAAAAGTACAATCTATAAAATCGTTATTGGAAAGGTTAGCATTAGAAAAATCACAGTTTTTAAAGGTGCAACTATCGTATTCTTTATGGGTAATTGCTTGTTTTGAAAAATCAATCTTCTCAAAAGTTTGCTCATAGAATTCTTCTTTCATTATTGGGTTAGATAATGTTAAGGGCTATTTGGTATTATTATTTTCCAGTTTTTTACTAATTTCAGTCAATAAAGCAAATTGTTTGGCTTGTGTTTCAAAAAGTGTTTTGATTTGCTCTTCCAACAATAAATCCATCTTTTGCTGTAAACTCCTGATTTGAGTTTCTGCTTTGAGGTTAACCAAATAGTCATTTTCGCTTTGTATCCTGTCTTTTTCTTCTTGTCGGTTTTGACTCATCATAATGATGGGTGCTTGCAAGGCTGCAATACATGATAACACCAAGTTCATTAAAATAAAAGGATAAGGGTCAAATCGGAATTTTGCAACTATCAGTGAATTAAAAATTATCCATACAGTAAGGATACTGATAAACATGATAATAAACTTCCAGCTTCCCCCAAATTGAGCTACTTTATCCGAAATAGCTTGTCCTCGTGTAATATTTTCTATCGGTGGATTTAGTTGATCCTCTACGATAAGGCGTTCCGATTTAATCGTATCTTCAACGATTTGGTGAAGTTTTTCAATATGTTGGCTTTCATCAGCTAAAAGCTTGTCTATTTCAGAGTTCTTTTTCATGATTGTAATTGTGAGTTAGTGGGTTGTGAGTTAGTGAGTTTTTAATTAGTGAATTGCGAGTTAGTGTTTTTTTAGTTAAGAGGAATTGTAAATTGTTGGTATTACTTATCAACGTAGAAAAGTTAATTCATTAATTATCAATTAAAAATTCACTAACTGATAATTCACTAACTCACAATTCGCAACCCACTAACTCGCAATTCACTAACTAAAAACTCACAATTGAAACAGTTTCTCCAAATGATGGTATTCAATACCAAAATAAGCTTTGGTTGCTTTTAGTTTTTCTAAAATCTCTGGGTTCTTTTGTTGCACTTTCGGGTTCCTAATGCCTACTACTAATACATTTTTAGGCGTATGGGCATCCGAAATAAATTGAAACACTTTGGTTTTATAGCCAAAATATTCCAGAATCATCGCCCTGATACCATCCGTCACCATTTCTGCCTGACGTTCCAGAAAGATACCATATTTTGTCAGGAAGTCTAGTTCATTACTAGCTTTATGTTTTTCTATTTCTCGTCTAATCTGTTTATGACAACACGGAGCTACCACAATCAAATCGGCTTGGGCCGTGATTCCTTTATAAATAGCATCGTCAGTTGCAGTATCGCAGGCATGAAGAGCAATTAAAATATTCGTGCCAATGCTATTATAGTCTTCAATGGTACCTTCTACAAAATTAAGCTTCTCAAAACCCGTATTTTGGGCAATACGATTACATAATTGCACCATATCGGGTCTAAACTCTACGCCTGTTACCTCCGCTTCTAGTTTTAATACATTCGTCAGGTAGTCGTATAACGCAAAGGTTAAATATCCTTTCCCCGAGCCCATATCTGCTACTTTCAAAAGGTTTTGTGTAGGAATATCTTTGATTAACGTGCTTAGTATTTCTACATAATGGTTTATCTGTCGATATTTATCTTGTGCATTTTTATAGACATTCCCCTCTTCATCCGTAATCTTCAATTCATGCAAATAAGGCTTTTCTTGCGGTTTTATTAAGCGATTTTTAGCCTTGTCGTGTTCTAAAGAAGTAACATTCGGATTGGTAGAAGCATTTTTTCGAAGTACTGTTTTCTGATTGATTTTTTCTATCATCAAATCAAACTGTGTGCTAAAAAGCGTAGCAATATTAAAGCCTTCTTGTAAAGCTTTTTCTATTAAATCGATGCCTTCTGTTACACCAAAGTTTTTTACAATGTCTCGGGTTTTATAGCGATATGTAAAACTAAGTTTCTCTTCTTTTTTTATTAAAACTCTTTTGATATAAATATTTTTGAGTTGTTCTTCAGCACCTTTATAATTGCCTAATGATATTTTAACGAAAGAATTATTGAGCAGACTTTCATGGATAGTCTGGATAAATGTCGCTAAGTGTTCTGGTTGGTTCATGGTATGTGGATATTACTCAGCGATTTCAAATATTTTTGGCAAGCCCATTTCTCTAGCATAATGCGCTGTGCCGTGCTTGTGAACGAATCCTAACAAAGTGTTAGTATCAGCATGAAAGTCAAACTGAATATCTGGGTGAAGTTTCACGAGCTTTTTCAATAAAAAATCTACTCGTTTTACGATATAAAGGGCTAATGTATCCGACTTTGAATTGTACTTTTCTATCCATTTCAGTTGTTTCTCAAAACAATCTTTCAGGAGCTTCAACGTCAATTCTACTTCACCATACTTATCTTTCGTCACTTTTACATGACGGGTAATCTGAGCGTTGGTAAAACGCATATCCATCATCAAATAACCCGATGAGAAAACAGGCGTATCATATAAAGTATCAATGATGATTTTGATATCTTCTCGTCTCGACTCAACCGTTAGCCCTTCTTCTACCAAAGTAAAGGTTAATTGTTGAATCAATACCTCATCTTTGCCAATAAGCCTTAATAATAATTTATCTTTATCCTTCTGAGGCATTGAAACAATTGCCTGTTGTAGTTCTTTTTCTAATTTTGCCATTCCTAATACAAAAAGTGAAGCAATGATTTGTTGTTATCTTCATAACAAAGTTACGGATAAATGAGTTTTTAACGTATTAAACTGAAATTACTTGCTCGGGTACATCTTTTCCATGAGACATAAAGGACTATTCTTTGCCATCAGCATCATTTCGCTTTGGGCATTGTCGCTATTATATTTACTGAATTACCCAATCGATTTCGCTAATCCTTTGGTGTATGTTTTTATATTAATACAAATGCAGTTGTACACAGGCATTTTTATTACTGCTCACGATGCAATTCATGGCGTAGTGACACCCGATAACAAACGATTGAATAATGCCATTGGCTTTGTTTGTGCTACGCTTTTTGCCTTTAATAATTATTATAAATTATCAAAGAAGCATCATCTACACCATAAAAACGTAGTGACCGATGAAGACCCAGATTATTATGCAGGAGGGTTTTTCAGATGGTATTTGAAGTTCGCTTTAGAATATGTAACCCTCTGGCAGATTTTGTTGATGGCTATTACTTATAATTTATTAAAGCTGGTGTATCCGATGGAAAACCTCATTGTATTTTGGGAAATTCCTGCTATTCTGAGTACGCTACAGCTTTTTTATTTTGGCACATACCTCCCCCACCGTGGCGAACATGAAGCCCACGACCTCCACAAAGCTCGTAGCCAAAAACTAAACCATGTTGTGGCGTTTATTTCTTGCTATTTTTTTGGTTATCATCACGAACACCATGCTTACCCCTATTTACCTTGGTGGAAATTGGCGGAGGCTAAAGAACAAGAAGAATTGATAAATAATAAAGCATAAAAGGGAAATGTAAATCCCGAAGAGATGTCAGGATTATAGCAATGATTGCATTGTTGTTTACAGAACCCTGAAAGGGTGAAAGAAAAGTTGTAAAGAATTCCTGTATCACCCCTTTGGGGTTTTAGCTTATTTGCTATTTTCTTGTCTATAATCCTGATATCCCTTCGGGATTGGCTTTATTCAGCTTTCTAAATTCACTTCACATTCAAAACTCAAAACTAAGAAAGTCCTAATTGTTTCAAATGATGGTCAAGATGGCGAACATAATCATTTGCCACAAATTCAAGGGTCACTAACTCTTGTCCCAACATAGGGGTCGTTGCATTTCCCCAATTAGTGATAGTGTCATAGTTCTCTTTGGGTAAATTAAGCAACACCCTACAAAAATGCTTGTTTAACAACACCCACAATTGCAGTAAATCTTTGCTATCATAATGTTGGTAATCAGCGGCTTTTACCCATTCGTTTTGTCGGTAAATAATATGTGCATTTTCTTGATATTGCCCTACTACCATTCTGCGAATATTACTTTGGGCAGAATCTATCAGATGTCCTAATACTTCTTTCTTAGACCACTTCTCTGGACTTCCTTTGGTTGCTAGTTCAGCTTCTGAGCATTGCGAAATATAGTTTTCTACTGCTGTAATTCTATCTTGAAGGGTAGCGACTACTGTTTCCATGCTATTGATATTCGGGATGTTTGGCGATAAATTTACGAAGGTTTCCCATAGCTCGCTCTCTTACTTGTTTTTTCAAGAAGGGAGTCCAACCTAAGAGCTTTCCTATCATTCCTAACGACTGCGACGACCAGCGATAAAAACTGAATTTATCACGATGCGTGAGAATCTTACCGTCTTTAAAAGTAAAACTAGCCTCTATGATATTATGCACTTTATTGCCCGATTGCGAGAAAGTGTACCACGCCTCCCAGTGTGCCTGCCCTGTATTGTCATCTGCTTTTACATCTGAATATTCTATGATGGTGCTTGCTCCTACTCCGCAAAGCATTCGCCACATGGCAGGAATTTCTTTGCCTTTCAAGTCAAAGGCTTCGTCTTTAAAGGTAGCTTCTGGATGATAACAATCACCCATTGTCTTGAAGTCTTTTACCTTAAAAGCTTCATAAAATGTCTGTATTAGTGTTTCGTTGGGAGTCATATTAAGTTTTGAGTTGTGAGCTGTGAGCTTTGAGCCGTGAGTTTTGAGCAGTGAGTTTTGAGCAGTGAGCTATGAGATTTCTTTAACTTATCAAACCTCTACATTAACATAGTCAAAAATATAATAATTGAATTTAATTTCTATTTGCTTATAAATAAGTTGATATTTATGTCAACCTATTTTAGGCAAACACACATAAAATCTCATAGCTCACTGCTTATAGCTTATAGCTTATAGCTTATAGCTAAAAAAAGCTACACCTTCACTTCCTTACCCGTCTTAGCTGCTTTAAAAATAGCTTCAATCAGTTTCATATCTCTTAAACCTTCTTCTCCAGGGGTAATATTAGGTTTGTTATTGATAATACAGTCGCAAATACCATCCAGTTCAAGTACTTGATGATAAACGATTGGCAATTTCATTTCTCCTTTTGATGTTTTTCCTTTTAATGGACCATAATCATAGGCGGGCGACATCTCTAAATTTCCATTTTCATAGCCTACATACAAACGTTGCAAACCACTGTTATAAGTAGTAGTATGGTTTGAAACCGCTCCACTCGGAAATTTCATTTGCCAGAAAAGCGTTTCTTCTACGCCTGGTAAGTATATATCTGGTCGTGTTTTTACGGTTTGTGCCGTCACTGAAATTGGTTCTTCGCCGGTGGCATACCTAGCCGCATTTAAGGCATAAATCCCCACATCCATCATTGGCCCTCCGCCTGACAATTTAGGGTTCAATCGCCACGCTTTTAAGTCACGCAACGGAAATCCGAAACTTGCCTCTACAAAAGTAACCTTGCCAAAATCTTTGTCTTTTGCCAAACGCATTACTTCGTTGGTAAATGGTTCGTAATGCAAACGATAACCAATAGCCAACTGAACATTGGCAGCTTTGCAGGCAGCAATCATTTCTTCGGCTTCTTTTACCGAAACAGACATCGGTTTTTCGCAAATCACGTGCTTGCCAGCTTTGGCAGCACGAAGGGTAAACTCGTGGTGCATTGAATTGGGCAATACCACATACACCACATCAATGTCTGGATTGTTGGCAATTTGGTCAAAATTTTGATAATTGTAGATATTTTTGTCTGGAATATTATACTTTTTCTTCCAAGTTTCCGCTTTTTCAGGCGTGCCCGTCACGATACCAACTAATCGGCAATTAGTCGTTTTTTCTAGTGCTGGGGCTAATTGATAGGTAGCATAATAACCCAAACCTACCAAGGCAACGCCTAATTTTTTCTCAGGAAAAGCGGCTTCGGCTTGTAAAGCTGAAAGCATAGGAACAGTAAGCGACGTAGCCGCAAAGGTTTTTAGGAAATCTCTCCGTGTGTTTTTCATAGTTAATCAGGAATATAAAATGGGGTTTATCGTTATTCAGTCTTGTATAGTTAACAGTATTTCAATTGATTTTCTTAATTTTAACGAATACATTTTTAAACTATTCGTCATCGACATTCACTCAATAAAATACCTTTATGAAAACTTATTTTTATGCCATTGCCTTCCTCCTATTTACTTGTTCGTTATCAGCAGACAAACCTGCTTATATGCTTTATAACAAGCAATTAAAAGAAACTTCTTACCAAAAGATGATAAAAGAATTGGCAACAGCCGATATTGTTTTCTTTGGTGAATTACATGATAATTCTTTAAATCATTGGCTTGAATTACAGGTTACTAAGGATTTATTTGCGCTCAAAAAAGAAAAATTGGTACTCGGTGCCGAAATGTTTGAGGCGGATAACCAAACTGTGTTGACAGAATACCTCAAAGGTTTTATTACTGCCAAACAATTGGAAACCGAAGCAAAAGTATGGCAAAATTATCAAACTGATTATAAGCCTTTGTTAGATTTTGCGTTGAAAAATAAATTGAACTTTGTAGCCTCTAATATTCCTCGTAGATATGCCAGTATGGTATCAAAAGGTGGATTAGAAGCCCTCAATCAACTATCAGAAGATGCCAAAAAGAATATTGCTCCCCTACCCATCGAAGTAGATTTAACATTGCCTGCCTATGCCGAAATGATGAAGATGGGCGGTATGCACGGCAGTGGTGGCTCCAATATCTCTGCAGAAAATATTACCAAAGCACAAATTATTAAGGATGCCACAATGGCAAACTTTATTTTAAAGAATTGGCAACAAGAACAGTGTTTTTTACATTATAATGGAAGTTATCATTCAAATAATTTTGAAGGGATAGTTTGGCATTTGAAAAGAAAGAATCCTGCGTTGAAAATCGTGACGATTAGCACGATTGAAGAAAGTGACATTGAACATCCATCAGACAAAGCTAAAAACTCAGCAGACTTTATTATTGCTATTCCTGATGATATGACGAAAAGCTACTGAGGGGGTTAAGGACTAAAGGACTTTATGACTAGAAGACTAAAGGATTTTAGACACAAGATATTAGACTTTAGGATGTTGGGAATTAGAGAAAAAGAAGGAAATATTAAATCACTAATTAAAAAACAATCACCAACTCACAACTCACTCAATCACTAACTAAAAACAATCACTAATTCACAACTCACTCAATCACTAACTAAAAACAATCACTAACTCACAACTCACTAACTCACAATTAAAAAAATGCAAGACATAGAACCATTTTATAATTGGGAAAACCTTTATGTAGCTTCCAAAGATCCACGCTCACCTTTTTATGAGCGTCTTTATAATACGTCCTATTATGAACACGATATTTATGGCTACTTTATTCATCCTTTTTGGGATGAATTTGAATCGGAAACATTATATTGTAAGATATTATTTTGTGATTACGACCTCCGTTTTGTCATCATCGAAATGTTTGGTGAATGGAATGATACCCTCCACAATGATATCATGTGGTTTAAACGAAATGTGATAGACCACCTCATCAATCAAGGTATCAATCAATTTATCTTGGTGGGCGAAAACGTGCTGAATTTCCACGGGAGCCACGAGGACGATTATTATGCTGAATGGTTTGAAGAGGTAGAAGATGGCTGGATAGCAGCCTGTAATTTCAGAGAATTTATCCAACAGGAATGGACAAAATTTCGACTAGATTATTATCTTAACTTTGGCGGAACGCTAGATGTAGTAAATTGGCGAGTATTAGCTCCCCGACAATTTTATGAAGTAATCAAAGCATTAATGACACGACGATTAAACTAATATTTTCCTTACAAAAGCAATGAGCGTAATTTTCACCACTATTACTAAAGACGAAGAAATCTGGCAGTTATTGGATTTACAACAAAAGAACTTAACCCGAAATATTTCAGAGAATGTAGCCAACGACCAAGGCTTTGTAACGGTTGTTCATAATTTCAAATTGCTTGCTCGCATGAATGATGCCTATCCGCAAATCATTGCCAAAGATGGCGACCAAGTGGTGGGCTATGCATTGGTAATGCCCGAAAGTTTTAGAAATGATATCCCCGTGCTTACTGCCATGTTTACGATGCTCGATGAACTGGAATATAAAGGCAAATTGGTGAAAGATTACCGCTATTATGCAATGGGGCAAATTTGTGTGGCGGAGGGCTATCGTGGGCAAGGACTTTTTGATGGACTATACGCCAAACATAAAACTGAATTGTCAGATAAATTTGAGCTATGCGTTACCGAAATTGCCAAACGTAATACTCGTTCTTTGGCAGCCCACAAAAGAGTAGGCTTTGAAATTATTCACGAATATTTTGATACTACCTATCCTGAGCTTTGGGAAGTGGTAGTGTGGGATTTGAGGGAATAGTAGTTCATAATTAATAACTTCCTCTTAGCGAGCGACTTATTAGCTTTCATAAAATAACCGTTCCTTTTGTATTTTGGTTAATGTTTTTACAGATTGTTCCAAGAAAGTCCTCTATGTTCAACAATCCTACGTCATCATAATTTTGATGTGTAGCTAACAAAGGCTAAAAGAACGATTATTTCATGAATCTTAATAAGTCGCTCGCTAAGAGGAAGTTATTAATCCGTATTCTGTATGCCTAACCCGTGTTCTGTGGCACACAGAACACAACATTTGACTATTTTGGCTTATAAAAACATTGATATGAAAATTTAGCTTTGTGTTCTGTGTGCCACAGACCACGGTTATAATTTTTAGCCACAAGCATATAAGTATTTCAAAATCAATAACTTATCACTAGCGAGGGACTTAAGTCCCTCGCTAGTGATAAGTTAGAAATTACCAAACAATCGTTTTGCCAAAACTAAATCTACCAATCCATCCTCTGGAATTTCTAAGAAATACGCTAATTGCCATTGTTGGGTCTTCAAAGCTTGTTTGCTATTGGCAATATCCCAAGGAGGATATACTCTAAGGGCTCTTTTCCCTTCTTTATGATTACCTGACAATATCCCTTTTTGGAGTAAAACAGCCTTAGGAAAGATAAATTGCCCAAAATGATTGTCACTTCTGGCGCTAATTACTACTAAATCTATCTCATCATCAATGTCGTAAGGTTCAATAATTCCTTCGTTATTTCTTTTCCATAAGGTAACAAATTGCCCCGTTTTTGTTGGTGTAATTTTAGCCATACGATATTTGATATTTAGACTATCAAGCTTAAAATCACAAGCACCATATTCAGCACTTTCAGCTTCTGGAGTAGGTGTAGTACAATTGACACTACATTGATTATATACTAATGCTTTAGCAAGGAGAAAATCATTAGTATATAATTCGTTTTTTGATTTCATTACTTATTTTTTACTCTTATATATTTCTCCACAATTACGCGGTCGACGCCTAGTTTTTCTAGCTTCTCTACGCCTTTTTGGATTAAAGTATCGTTCTGGATTTTCACGACAAAAGTGAATTTATTATTCTCCCAATTTTTGTCGATAAAATACTCTAAGTATTCAGTGTAAACACTATCTACCAACGTATACTCACCTCCACCCGCTGTAAAGGCAATGGCTGAATCTTGTTTAGCAATTGGGTGGCTTAAAAAAGCAAAATGACTGGGGTTGATAATTTTAATCATTTTTACTTTCGTGTTAAAGGTTGAAAAGGAAGTATCTTTTTCAATGGTTTCTGCCGAAACCAATTCCCATGTGCCAATGATAGGAAGGCTCTCTTTTTCTTTAACTTTACAAGCAAACATGGTAGAACATAGCAGTCCCCCTAAAATAATTCTAGTTGTTATTTTCATAGTTTTTAGTTTTTTACAAAAATCAAATTATTCCCTTGAATTTGTAGCTTGTACTATCCAGATAGAAAACAAAGACACGCCTTTGATGAAGCGTGTCATGGTATTATTATCACGCGTGTTCTAACCCGTGGTCTGTGGTACACAGAACACAAAACTAAATTTTCATATCCATGGCTTTACCAACCAAAATAGTCAACTATTATGTTCTGTGTGCCACAGACCACGGTTGAAGAATATTTTTGGGTTTCAATCTTTATTTTTAGCGAGGGAATTAAGTCCTACTGATTACCCACATCTTTTAAAAAGTTGAAATGGAAATGTTATTATTGATTAAATTAGCTTAAATGTACATAAATAGTCTTTAAAACCAGCCATTAAATCTCTCATCTCTAGCGAGGGACTTAAGTCCCTCACTAAAAATAAATTATCATCAACCTACACCTTCCCCTTTAAACTTTTTAGCTCTTGAAAAATCTAAGCCTAGTACAAGGATTATTATCAACTTCAGATTCCTTACAGAATCCTTCCTTAACTTTGTTTCATCAAAATCAATAATACATCAGCATTTATATAAAATCGTATGAATAAATTACTAATTGTAGTGTTACTTGTCATGAGTAACTTTTTTGTCTTTGCACAAACTAAACCAAGTAACAGCCTATCTGGTAAATTGATTGATGGTACTACTAAAGAGCCTCTCCCTTTTGCTTCTGTTATTGTATTAAAATCGCTTGAAACTGGAAAAGATTCTTTGCTCAAAGGCGTTAATGCTAACGAATTAGGCATGTTTCAACTCACTAATTTGCCTGCTGAAAAACTTAAAATCAGGGTATCTTTTGTAGGCTATCAGAACTATGAGCAAGTTGTTGAATTAACCAATCTGGAGACTGTCTTGGCTGACATCTCTCTGTTGCCAGAGCCTAAAATGTTGAAGGAAGTAACGGTAACGGCCACCAAAAGTACTACCTCAATGGGGATGGACAAGAGGGTTTTTAATGTAGAACGAAACCTCACTACGGTAGGTGGTACGGCTGAGAATCTACTGCGTAATTTGCCTTCGTTAACTATTAATGCAGATGGCTCTGCTAATTTAAGGAATATGGGGGCTACGATTTATATCAACGGTAAACCCACACAATTGAGTTTAGCACAAATTCCAGCGGGACAAATTGAATCGGTTGAAGTAATTTCAAACCCTTCGGCTAAGTATGAAGCAGCGGCTTCGGGCGGAATTGTCAACTTGATTTTGAAGAAAAATCGTGAGGCTGGTTATAACGGTACCGCAAGTGTAGGTATTGGCAATAATTCACGGTATGATGGCATGGTAAACCTGAATGTGAACCAAGGAAAATGGAATTTTTCAACCATCTATAACTTTAATGCGACCAAAAATCCGCTGAATGGTTATGCTTATCGTACAAACTTCACTAATACAGGGGTTATTGCAAGTTATTATAATCAAAATACGGATGTTTCCTTGAACAACCTTTTTCATAATATACGTTTGGCAACAGATTATAACCTTGATAAAGCTAATACACTTTCGTTGGCGGGTAGTTATGTGACGGGTGAATATAATTCAGAGACCAACCAACAGTATCAGAATTTAGATGCTAATAAGGCATTAGTAAGTTATGGTGGCAGAACTACGAAACCGCACAACACTTTTAATAACGTGGGTCTTGAATTCGACTGGAAGCATAATTTTGCTCAGAAAGGAAGAACGTTGAGTTTTGTGAGTTCGTTTACCAGAAATAATTTATCGAATGCTGCCAATTGGTTTACAACGGCTTTGAATGCCGATGGGAATAGTCAGGCGGGGTTTCCTGAAACGGATATTATTGCAGGAAATACCGTGGGAAGCCAGATACTTGCCCAATTGGATTATGTAAAACCTATCAACGATTCTACTAAGCTTGAGATGGGCGTAAGAAGCTATACCTATATACGTGACCAACAATATCTTTTTTCAAAACTAGATGAAGCAAGTAATACCTTGATTCTTCAGAAGGATTTTTCACAGGATGCTAACATTACAGAAACCATCAATGCTGTTTATGTGATGTATGCTACCAAATGGAAAAGGAATGTTAGTTTTGAAGCTGGCTTACGCTTTGAACAGTCGAGCCTGACGGGCATTTCAAACCTTGATGCTAAATCTAGCTTTGGCTATAAATTTCCCTCAAGCGACGGCTCTAATTTAATTAAAGCGTTGTTCCCTTCGCTATCTATCAGTAAAAAACTGAATGCCGACTCGGAGGTTGGTATTAATTTTAGCAGAAAAGTTGGTCGTCCTAATTTCAGACAATTGTTTGTCGGAATTCAGGCAAATGATAAACAGAATATTACGATTGGTAATCCACAAATTCAACCTGAGTTTGTTAATACTGCTGAGTTGAACTATAATACTTCGTTAGGAAAGGTAAACTGGCTGTCGAGCTTCTATTACGTATATGAAGACAACACTATTAAGCAAATTGTACAAGCGTCGCCAACAGACCCTTCTGTATACGTCACTACCTTTATTAATGCACAGGCTGATATTCAAACAGGTTTTGATAATACATTGACTTTTGCGATAGGTAAACGCCTTAACTTCTTAGCCAATTTGAATGTACTCAATATGGTATTGAAATCGGCAGATTATGAAAAAAGGTTATGGCGTTTTAATAGTAAGTTGAACATTACTTATAAAGTAAGCAACAGTATTTCGGCTCAATTGAATTCAAATTATGACAGCAAATCGGCACAACTACAAGGCTATCGTCAAGGGATAAAAGCAATGGACTTTGCCCTTAGAAAAAGCTTTATGAACAACAAGGCTAGCGTATTGTTTACGATTAATGATATTTTTAATTCAAGAAAACCTATTACGATTTACGACCAGCCAACGTCATACCAAGAGTCGATGAACAGAAGGGAAGTAAGATTTTATAAAATCACCTTGCAATTGCCAATAGGTAACAGCACTGCTGCCAAGAAGAAGGAGCAAAAAATTACGCGTCCAGATGTTGATTTTAATAATTAGATTGATTACTGATGGCATGACTTGAAGTCATGCCATCAATGAAACCCTTCCTATTTTTTAAAATTATCCATCAACGTATATTATGAGCGTTATAAAATATAAGCAACTATTTCCACTCCTTGCATGACTAATACTACATAGTCTTGTAGTGAAATGCCTATCTTTTGCTTTGGTAAAAAATACCACAGCACTGCAGAAGCAAAGCAGAAGCAAATACCACAGCACTGTAGAAGCAAAGCAGGAGCAACTACCACAGCACTGCAGAAGCAAAGCTAGTATAATAAAACTATTAAAACTTAAGAAAACTATATAAACCATTAAAACAATAACAACAACAATGATAAAAAAAAGTATTGTTGTTAAGATGAATAACAATGCTTTATTTTTTTTGCCTTTGATTGCTATGACAAAATCAAGGGCAAAAATCAGGTGGAAAGGTTTTGTTTTTAAAAGAAAAATCGCTATATTTATATAAAGTTTTACAGCCTGTTATCTTCCGTGTTTTTGTTAAAATCAAAAAATCTTGCGCAGTTTTTTTATGGATGGGAATATTTATTGTTCCCTGATTAAGCTATTTTTTGTCCCCAAAAACCCTACTATACCTACCCCGTGAGACCACAGGAGAGTTTTAGAGCGTTGTAACCCTTAATTTGTATTATCATTTAAAAAAGATAAGATAGTCTTATTTTAATACAACGATTTCTTTTTTTATAGGACTTTATACATAATTCAACGCTATCACATTCAAGATGAATAAATTTAAGGGATTATTATTGGGTATTATTTCCACATTTTCTTCTTTGTACACTTTTGCTCAATCGCCAACTAGCTTCAAATTTGACTTTGGTGCTGGAAAAGTTGCTAAAGGATATACACAGGTCTTGCCTGAATCCGTTTACACCAAAGAAAAAGGTTTTGGCTTTTTGCCAAATGCACCCATCGTTTCAGAAACCAGAAAAGGTAAAGATGCGTTGACCTCAGATTTCTGTACCAGTACGCAGTCTTTCTATTTTACGGTAGATATTCCAGAAGGGAATTATAATGTAAAGTTATACCTAGGAGATACAAAAGGCACTTCAACCACCACCGTGAAAGTGGAAAACCGCAGGTTGATGTTAGAGAAAATAATTACACCAACAGGCAAAGTTGAAACCAAAGAATTTACGGTAAATGTAAGAACTCCTCGTATCAATGATACTGAAAGTGTAAAACTTAAACCGAGGGAATTTGAATACTTGCATTGGGATAATCAGTTGACATTTGAATTCGCTGATGTGAATCCTAAAATCTGTGGCTTAGAAATCACTAAAGCAGATGATTCAGTTATAACTGTTTTTTTAGCAGGCAATTCAACGGTAGTAGACCAAATCCAAGAACCTTATGCGGCTTGGGGACAAATGATTCCTAGGTTCTTTAAAGCCAAGGAGGTAGTTTTTGCCAATTATGCTGAATCAGGAGAGACTATCAAAAGTTTTGCAGGTGCCAAACGTTTGGATAAAGTAATGAGCCTAATGAAAGCTGGAGATTATTTCTTTATAGAATTCGCCCATAACGACCAAAAGGCGGGCTCTGGCGTTGAAGCAAATACGACGTACAAGGAATTTCTAAGATCATACATTCAGAAAACAAAAGAAAAAGGTGGCATTCCCGTGTTGGTAACTTCTATGCTTAGAAGAAATTTTGATGATAGTGGTAAAATCATCAACACACTAGGCGACTTTCCCGATGCGATGCGTCAGGTAGCGAAAGACGAAAATGTAGCTTTGATAGATTTGAATGCCATGAGCAAAGTGCTTTTTGAAACGATGGGACCCGACAAATCAATGAAAGCCTTTGTGCATTACGAAGCCAATACTTTCCCTGAGCAAACAAAGGCTATCCACGACAACACGCACTTTAGCAATTATGGTGCTTATGAAATAGCCAAATGTATCATTGAGGGCATTAAGCAAGCAAAATTAGGCATTGCTACATCAATCATCAGTGATTTACCTAGTTTCGACCCTGCTCATCCAGACGACGAAGCTAGCTTTAATTTTCCCCACAGTCCACTAGTACATGTTGTTAAACCTGATGGTAATTAAGACGCTCTAACTCAACTAACAATGAAATTAACTATTTTAAAAAGTATCATTTTCCTTTGTGCAGTATCGTTCCAAACGTCGGCACAACGTTTAATGGAAAACCTCAACAGAGGTATCATCGCCATCAACCAAGGCGGTGGGAAAGTATTTGTAAGCTGGCGTTTATTGGGTACGGAAGCACCTGATACCAAATTCAACCTTTACAAAACAACAGGCAATGCCAAAGCCGTTAAGCTTAATAAAGAGCCTTTGACAAAAGGTACCAACTTCGTAGATGAAAAGGTAGATTCTGCTAAAGTAAATACCTATTTCGTGAAGACTATTACGGGTAAAACAGAAGGAAATGCGAGTGAGTCTTTTGTACTAGCAGCTAATTCCCCTGCACAAAACTATCTTTCTATTCCTTTACAAACGCCTGACAGATATACTCCAAACGACGCGTCGGTAGGTGATTTAGATGGTGATGGTGTGTACGAAATCATCCTTCATCAAACAGGTATCGCTAAAGATAACTCTCAGAAAGGGGTTACTGATGAGCCTATTTTTGAAGCATATAAGCTAGATGGCACATTACTGTGGAGAATTAATTTAGGTAAAAACATTCGTGATGGGGCACATTACACGCAGTTTATGGTATATGACCTTGACGGTGACGGGAAGGCTGAATTTGCTTGTAAAACGGCTGATGCTACAATCGATGGCAAAGGCAAAGTAATAGGCGATGCTAAGGCTGACTATAGAAATGCTGATGGCAAGATTTTAGATGGCCCAGAGTTCTTTACCATTTTTGATGGCTTAACTGGTGCGGCTTTAGCGACTACCGATTATATCCCTGCCAGAGGTGACCTTGGCGGATGGGGTGGCAAAGGTGGAAACGGTGGCAATGACAAATCAGGTAATCGTAGCGACCGTTTCTTGGCATGTGTGGCTTATTTAGATGGAAAACTACCGAGCGTAATCATGTGTCGTGGATATTACGGAAGAACCGTTTTAGCTGCTTGGGACTGGCGTGGTGGCAAGCTAACCTCTCGTTGGGTGTTTGATTCTAAAGATGGCAGTAACCCTTTTTCAGGACAGGGTTATCATAACTTAACGGTAGCAGATGTGGATGCTGACGGCAAAGATGAAATTGTCTATGGCTCAATGGTCGTTGATGATAACGGGCAGGGGTTGTTTACGACTGGCTTGCGTCATGGTGATGCACTGCACGTTACAGATTTAGACCCTTCTCGCCCTGGCTTAGAAGTATTTGGTGTACATGAAATTGAAGAAAAAACCGAAGGTCCAGGTGCTGCTTTGTATGATGCTAAAACGGGTGAAATCATCTGGCGTAAAAATGAAGGACAAGACGCTGGCAGAGGTGTAGCCGAAGACATTGACCCTAGTAACGAAGGGGCAGAAATGTGGTGGTCGGGCTCAGGCGGACTGTTTAATGCAAAAGGTGATAAAATTGGTGATAATCCGAGTTCAACCAACTTTGTGATTTGGTGGGATGGTGATTTATCGCGCGAGCTACTAGATGGCAACCATATCGACAAATACAAAGTGAGCAGGTTGTTTACTGCGGAAAACTGTTCTTCAAACAATGGTACAAAATCAACGCCTGCATTGAGTGCCGATTTATTTGGCGACTGGCGTGAGGAGGTAATTTTTAAAACCAACGATAAAAAGGAATTGCGTATTTTTTCAACGACGATTCCTACAGAACACCGTTTACCGACGTTGATGCACGACCCGCAATACCGACTAAGCATCGCTTGGCAAAATGTAGGCTATAACCAACCGCCACATACAAGCTACTTTTTAGGAACAGGCATGAAAACTCCACCGAAGGCGAATATAAAAGTGAAGTAAATTATTGAGTGAGTGAGTGATTTGTGATTGAGTGATTGATTTAGTTGCGAGTTACGAGTTAGTAAATTGAAAGTCAATGAGTTGATAAATATTATAACACATCTATCATTCATTTGCAGCTAAAACAATCACTAACTCACAATTCCCTCATTCACAACTCACAACTAAAAACAATCACTCAATCACTAATTCACTAACTCACAATTCACTAACTCACAACTAACTCAAACAAAAGATATGAAAAAAAACATAACAACGCTCTGTCTTCTTGCACTGATAAGTATCTGTCAGCTACAGGCACAGAAACTTCCTAAAAAGCAGGAAATGTTAAAGGCTTTAACAGTAGCCAACGATTATTTTATGACCAAATGGGCTGATGTTTCTGCCCCGATTGTGCGTCCTGATAAAACTCGTCCAAGTAATATTTGGACACGGGGGGTATATTATGAAGGGTTGATGGCCTTGTATAGTGTTGACAAACAAAAACGTTATTATGACTATGCCGTGGCATGGGGAGAAGCCCATAAATGGGGTTTGCGTAATGGCATCAAAACTCGTAATGGCGATGACCAATGTTGTGGACAAACCTATTTGGATTTGTATTTGATTGACCAAAAACCTGAAAGAATCCGTGATATCAAAGCATCAATCGATAGCATGGTAAACAGTACTAAAAAAGACGATTGGTCGTGGGTAGATGCTTTGCAAATGGCAATGCCTGTGTTTGCTCGTTTAGGACAAATCTACAAAGATGATCGTTATTACGAAAAGATGTATGAGATGTATATGCATACCAAGACGATTCATGGAGACAAGGGATTATATAACCCTGCTGAAGGACTTTGGTGGAGAGATAAAGATTTTGACCCTCCTTATAAAACGCCTGCTGGTAAAAACTGTTACTGGTCGCGTGGAGATGGCTGGGTAGTGGCTGCGTTAGTAAGGGTTTTAGAAATTATGCCTAAAAACGCCCCCCATCGTGAAGAATACCAAAAGACTTACTTAGAAATGATGAAAGCCTTGCCTCCACTTCAACGTGCTGATGGCTTCTGGAATGTAAGCTTAACTGATGAAACTGATTTCGGTGGTAAAGAATTAACAGGTACGGCTTTGTTTACTTATGGCATGGCATGGGGTATCAACCACGGACTATTGAGCAAAAAACAATACTTGCCTATCATCGCCAAAGCAAGCAATGCGATGCTGAAAGACTGTGTACAACCTAATGGATTTTTGGGTTATGTACAAGGCACAGGAAAAGAACCTAAAGACGGACAGCCTTTGAGCGTTGACAAACAACCAGATTTTGAAGATTTCGGACTAGGCTGTTTCTTATTAGCAGGTTCAGAGGTTCTGAAAATGAAATAGGCGGTTAAGCGTTAATCCTTCCTATTAGCTGGTGACTTAAGTCACCAGCTAATAGGAATAAATTTGATAATCAAAGTATAAAAACAACAACATGAAGCGCATTTTAATTCTATCAAGTATTATTTTTCTTTCTTTTACCTTCTTTAAAAAAGAAAAACCTACGCTGTATATCATCGGTGATTCTACCGTGAGAAATGGCTCAGGTAAAGGTTCTGACGGACAATGGGGTTGGGGAAGTGTAATTCAAGATTATTTTGATACCACTAAAATCCATATCGAAAACCATGCGATTGGTGGCAGAAGTAGCCGTACATTCTTGACAGAAGGACGTTGGGATAAAATCATGGCTAATCTTAAAAAAGGAGATTATGTGATGATACAGTTTGGTCATAATGACGGCGGAGCATTGAATGACAGTACACGTGCCAGAGGAAGCATCAAAGGAATCGGCGAAGAGACCGAAGAGATTGATAACATGATGACTAAAAAACATGAAACCGTACATACTTACGGCTGGTACATGCGTAAATACATCAATGAAACTAAAGAAAAAGGTGCGCAAGCCATCGTATTCTCGCCAGTGCCACGCAATGTGTGGAAAGGTGGAAAAATCCCGAGAGATACTTATGGAAAATGGGCTGCTGAAACAGCTAAAACTACGGGGGCTTTCTTTGTAGATTTAAACGAATTAGTTGCAGTAAAATACGAGCAGTCGGATGAGGCTACTTTAAAGAAAAACTACTTCCCTATCGACCATACACATACTAATTACGAAGGAGCAAAAGTGAACGCTCAGACAGTAGTAGAAGGCTTGAAAGGAGTGAAAAAATGTAAATTGAATAAATATCTAAAGTAATCATACTGATTGCCAATCTCAAAAATACTGAGGATATGACTTGGAGTCATACCATCAATGCTCTTATCACTAGAGAGGGACTTAAGTCCCTTTCTAGTGATTAACTATTTAATTATCAAAAACTTACAAACTTATAGATAATCTATAAAACTTAAGTCTCTCTCTAGGGATAAGGATTCCCTACTCTCCACAGAACCATACAAACCAACTTGTACATTTCGACTTATACACTTAACTTGGAAGACTATGAAAATTCAACTCTAAACAATTCCTCCAATGTCCAAACATACCTTGTTGCTGTTATGTTGTGTAATAATTTGTTTTTTAAAGTCAGTCAGTGCTCAAAAAAAGGCTTCCCTTTATAAAGGCACTCCCTATCAAGATGCTTTGTATAAAAAGGGCGCACAGAAAATCCCAGGAAAACTGCAATGTGAATACTATGATTTGGGAGGTGAAGGTATTGCTTATCATGATGCTGATAGCATTAACTCAGGAAGCGGTCGCCTCAATAAAGTGGATGGCAGTTATTTACATTCCTTTCGTATTAACGAACCCGTTGATATTTCATACACTAAGTTTCAAGACCCAGCCATCGACAATTCAAGCTATAATTTGGCACCCACCAAACCAAATCAATTATATGTGGGCTGGACGATGCCCGGTGAATGGATAAAGTACACTATCGACGTTCAACAAGCAGGTACTTATCAATTAGGAATCATGTTTACTGCCAATAAAAACGGGGTAATTTCCTTTTCGGTAAATGATGTCGCTAAAACGGGGCAGATTACCATTCCTTCGACCTTTGCAGCCGCAGATACCATCGCTTGGCGTCAGTGGCATCACTGGAATTATCTTGATAATATAGCAACAATTAAACTTCAAAAAGGCATTCAAACTTTTACGATTCATACTGTTGATGTAGGTAATATGAATTATGATTATATTAATTTTAGGAAGATAGATTAAGTGTTTTTAAGTTTTGTAATCGCTCACAACATAAGTACAAAAAAGAATTCTTCTTATTGTATCATTCTGATACATTTTTGTATTATTTTTGAAATGAAAGGCTAATTTTCAATCAAAAACAATCAATCGTATCTTATTTGTATTCCTCCTCGATTATGAAAAATCCCAGATTATTCACCAAAATCATGGCTCAGTGTCTGTTGATGACTTGGCTGATATTAGGTAATGCTTTGTATTCCTCAGCACAAAGTCCCAACAATAAATTACTTTTCGGGGTAGCTTATTATGACGAGTATATGCCTTACGAACGTTTGGATAAAGACGTTACCATGATGAAAGAGGCAGGTATTAACGTAGTTAGGATTGCAGAATCGACATGGAGTACCGTTGAACCACAAGATAATGTCTATGATTTTTCGCATATCGACCGTGTATTAAATGCCATGCACAAAGGAGGAATCCATGTGATTATCGGAACGCCTACTTATGCCGTACCGACTTGGTTAGTCAAAAAATATCCTTCGGTATTGGCTACTACTGCTCAGGGACAAAACCGATATGGCGTTCGTCAGAACATGGATATTACGAATGAACACTTTAGGTTTCATGCAGAAAGGGTGATTCGTAAAATAATGGAACATGTAAAAGACCACCCTGCCATCATTGGCTATCAGGTAGATAACGAAACCAAGCATTACAACACCGCAGGCGATAATGTTCAAAAAGCATTTGTAGCCTATATGAAAGCAAAATACAAAACTTTAGAGGCTATCAACAAAGCTTTTGGGTTAGACTATTGGAGCAATAGAATTAATAATTGGGATGATTTTCCATCGACAGTGGGTTCTATCAACGCCAGTTTGAATGCTGAATTTTCTAAGTTTCAAAGACAATTAGTGACTGACTACTTGGCGTGGCAAGTGGCTTTGGTAAAAGAATACAGCAAACCTACTCAGTTTGTTACTCAAAACTTTGATTTTGACTGGCGAGGAATTTCTTATGGTATTCAAACCGATGTAAACCATTTTGATGCAGCCAAAGCAATGGATTATGCGGGTGTTGATATTTACCACCCAACACAGGATTTTTTGACAGGTATCGAAATTTCTTTTGGTGGTGATTTAGGTCGTTCGATGAAGAATGGCAAAAACTATTTGGTGATTGAAACAGAGGCACAGGGTTTTCCGCAGTGGGTTCCCTACCCTAATCAGTTACGTTTACAAGCCTTTAGTCATATTGCCTCTGGGGCAAATATGTTGGAATACTGGCATTGGCATTCTATCCATAACTCAGCAGAAACCTACTGGAAAGGCTTATTAAGCCACGATTTTGAACCAAACCCTACTTACAACGAAGCAAAAACGATTGGTAAAGACTTTGAAAAATTAAGCCCAAAGTTAATCAACCTCAAAAAACAAAATGATGTAGCCATCCTATTTAGCAACGAAGCCCAAACGGCATTCAATGCTTTTAGTTTTGGTTGGGGCGCTAGAGAGCGTTATAATGATATTCTTCGTCCGCTTTACGACGCCCTTTATCGGATGAACGTCGGCACCGACTTTATCGACCCGAGTACTGCTAATTTCGAAAAGTATAAATTAATTGTGGTACCTGCACTATATGCTGCCTCTGACGAACTATTGAACCGACTAAACACTTTTACCAAAAACGGAGGGCATGTAATATATACCTTTAAAAGTGGGTTCTCGGACGAAAACGTAAAAGTAAGAACTAGCCTTCAGCCCGGTATCGTCAATGAGGCGTGCGGTATTTCATACAGCCAGTTTACTATTCCCAATAATGTTTCGTTGAAAGGCGACCCTTATCAGGTAGGAACAGCCAACAACAAAGTAAACACGTGGATGGAGCTTATCACGCCAACGACTGCCAAAGTATTGGCGTATTACGAACACCCAGCTTGGGGTAAATACGCAGCCATTACTCAAAATGAATATGGCAAAGGCGTAGCAACCTATATCGGCTGTATGACGACTGAAAAAATTACAGAAGGCGTATTGAAAGAAGCACTAAAGAAAGCGAATCTTTGGGGAGCGAATCAGAACTTGTACTTTCCTTTAATCACTAAAGAAGGCACGAATATGGCAGGCAAAAAAATCCATTATTACTTTAACTATTCTGCCGAAAGTAAAAGCTTAAAGTATCCTTTTAAATCAGGGAAGGAATTGATTTCAAACACTGGTATTCAGCTAAATCAAAATATTGATTTAGAGCCTTGGGGATTTAAGATTGTTGAGGAGGAATAGGGTTTGCTTGCTTCCCTTCTCCGTGGTCTGTGGCACACAGAACACTTACTCCACTGTGTTCTGTGTGCCACAGACCACGGGGAAGGGAAGCAGATAATAACGACAATATTTTTACAACAACTATAATGACAGATATAGACCAAAAACTTGAAACACTCTACGATTTGTTAATTGATAATTCTGAGCTACTTGAAGCTGAGTTAAAAGACTTAATTGCTAATCCAAACAAAATTAAAGATACTAACAAATTTGCATCATTATTAAGTGAACTACACAATTCAGCTTTTATCAATCCGCTATTGTCAACAATTAGTCTATCTGATAAAGATGATATTTGGTTAAGCGATTTTTTATATGCTGTAGTAAATTTATTGGAAGAGAGTTCAGAAAATGATGCCTTTGATGTGCCAGAAAACCTTGTTGACAATTTAAGCATTTGGATTCTTGAAAACAAAGGTGAACTATCTTGGAAAGCTGTCATCTTATTAAAATTCTACCAGTCTGAGGTGGCAGAGGAGATATTTTTGAAAAAATTAGAAGAACGGGATGATTTCTTTTTAACTTATATAGAATGTGTTTCAGGTCTTTTAAAGTATGATAAAGATAAATATTTCCCATTATTGGTACAAATTGCCAATGATGAAACAAGAGATATTCATCTAAGAGAATTTTGTACTGAAAATATACTAAAATACAGTTAATCTGTTTTTGCATCTGTATAAAAAACATCAACCTAATATCTTAATTTTGTTTACTCTATGACATTAATTGCAATATTCTTCCCTTTTCTTTCATTCCTTCTGCGTGGAAGAATACTCACTGGGATTATCTGTTTGCTTTTACAGATAACATTAATTGGTTGGATACCTGCGGCAATATGGGCTGTTATATCATTACAAAATGCTAGAGCAGAACGACGTAATGACAAATTGATTAAAGCTATTAAATATAGATAGGCAACGTATGATTTTTATATCTCTCACCGTGGTCTGTGGCACACAGAACACTTCGCTAATGGTGTTCTGTGTGCCACAGACCACGGAGAAGAGAAAGAACCACGGAGAAAGAACACAGGCGATAATCAATCCCCATCATCCATAATAATCCGCGACAAAAGCCAGCGGGTCATCAGGTGTTAGGATGATTTTTTCGTCTTCGGTTGTTCTTACCAAAACGGTATTGTCTTTTCTGGTGGCATACCATGTCATACTTCCCATTTTGGTATTGGCAAATTTCCCGAAATACCCATAGTATCCTCCTACGCCAAAGGTTCTGAGTGAATAAGCTAAGTTTTCAGGATTTAATACCTCCACACTCACGATTTTATACCGCTCTATCGCTAAATCTTTGATGGGTCTGTGGATAATAAGGCTACTATCGTTGATGGTATAACTCATAGGTCGATAAGCATAAGCTAGTCCGAAGACTAATAGCAAGAATATTCCTGTTATCAATTTAAACTCTAACCCAACTTCTTTCATTACTGTAAAGAAACTGATGATTGAAACGGCGAATAAGATATTAATTGCAACCGTCGTTACTTTTACGAATTTATCTAAGGAAGCTGTATGTGTCATAATCTGTTAGCTAAAAGGGTTCATAGAAATCAATGGCAAAGTAATCACTAAACCGATAACTTAAATTCAACGACAAACGTTGTTCCTTTATTTACTTGACTAACAACTGATATAGTAGCATTGTTCAGCTCAACAAATCTCTTAACCAACATTAAGCCAATACCAATGCCTTTTTCTTTTTTAGTGCCATAGGTAGAGATACTTTTCCCCGACTCATGAAATATTTGTTTTAGCTTTTCTTCTGACATTCCCAAGCCGTTGTCTTTTACTAAAACTTTAATATTGTCTGCTGTCTGCTCATAGCTTATCATAATTTTACCAGTGGGTTTGGTAAACTTAATAGCATTGGCAATGAGGTTCTGAAAAATGATACGAACCTGATCAGCATCTGCTTGTATGATGGTTAATGCTTCTTTTTCATGAATAATTTCTATCTTTTTTTCATTGGCCACAGCTACAAAAACACCTAATATTTCATCAATTACCCCTGTTAACGATAAATCTATTATTTCAGTTTTCAGACCATCGCGTTGGCTATTTGCCCATGTCAACAGGTGTTCAAGCATGGCTGATGTTACCGTCATTTGCTCAAATACTTTGTCGAGCATCATCTGTTTTTCATCCTCCTCTAACTCTTCCGATTTAAATAGTTCTAATGTACCCAACATCGCTGCGAAGGGACTTCTCAGGTCGTGCCCTATGATAGAAAACAGCCTATCTTTCGTTTGGTTAGAATTATTTAGTTCATCATTTTTCTGTTCAATCAATTGATTTTGGGTATTGATGTAATCAGATTTCTTCTGTAAATCGTCGTATAATTTCTTCGTTCTAGAGGCAGTCCTAAAAGCCATTACCGCAATCACCATCAAGAATAAAGCGACAAGGATAATGAACACAATAAGCATCCTATCGGCAAGCTGTTTTTCTTGTGCTATTTGATTCTCTTTGGTCAATACTTCATTTTCAGCCTGTTTTTGTTTCAGATAGAGGGCGTTTATTTCTTTATCCTTCGATTCATTAAATAGGCTATCGCTATATTGTTTATCCATCAAAAGGTACTGATAAGCCTTGCCTGAATCTCCGACAGCACTATAAGATTGATGCAATATCTTTAAGGCTTGCTCTATATCCCACTTAGTATTTGTCTTTTGAGCTAACACAAGTCCTTTGCGACTACAGAATACAGCCGCTTTATATTTGCCCAATTTGTAATAACATTTCGCCAGACCTGTATAGGCAAAACTATTCTCCCAATCGTTCTGATAACTAGTATTTTTAATGACAGATGAATAGTAGAAAATGGCTTTATTTAATTGTTCTTTCTGTAGATAATAATCTCCAAGCCTGTTGTCTGCCATAGCCAACAAATGCTCTTCATTGATTTGTTTACTTACTGATTTAGACAGCAAGAGGTAGTAAATAGTGCTATCAGATTTATTTTCCAGATAACACAAGCCAATATTAAAGTAGTTGGCCGAAAGCCTATTTAGTTTATTAAGGCTTTTATTGACGGCTGCTGCTTTTAAAAATTCTTTTAAAGCTAAATTAATTTTGTTCTGAGCAAGATAAATAAGTCCGACGATATTTGAAGCATTAGCCACCCCCAATTTATCATTATTTTGGTTACTAATCGTTAAAGCTATCAGGCTATTGTTTAATGAAAGGTCATAATTTCCTTTCATGTAATGCATCTTGCCAAGCATGGCATAAGCCCTTGCACGACCTTTATTATAATTTATTTGCTCTGCTAATGCCAATGCTTTGTTAGAGTAAATAAAGGCACTATCAGATACCGTTTCCATGTATTCAGAGGAAATGGCATTTAATAAATTAATCGTTGCAGTATCAGGTTTTGTCTGATTTACAACCGTAAGTTTATTCCATTTAGAGAGCAATTGCTCTAGCTTTTTTTGTTGAGAAAAAACGATGAAAGGAAATAAAAGAAGAAAGATTATTAACCTAAAAACTTTAAAAAACATAATCTTAAAAGGATAATATGGTAAAAATACTGCTTGGGCATTCATTCAGTAAGTTATCTCAACTTAGCTTACTATAAATATAGTATAAAGAAATTTGATTCTTGAATACATATCGGATAATTTTAAATGGAAAGTTTTGTTTACCCCCTTGCTTATTTATGTTTCATAAATAAGCAAGCAATATATTTAAAGCTTACCCTTTTGTTAGCAAAAATCATATCTTATGATAATTACTAAAAATTAATATCGCTTGTTTCTATAGATTAATTAACTAAAAATGATACCTTAAATTAGAAATATCGGAAACAAAAGAATCAGACTTTAATTCAGACTCCTCTTTAATACTAAAACACTTAAAATTATGAAACCTTCAAATGAAATTCAATCTCTTCGTTCTGCTTTTTTTGATAATGCTGAGCTACATTTTTTACTATTTGATAGTGACTTGCACGTATTGGATGTTAATGAATCTTTGCTTAAACATTACCATTTAGACAGAGAAGTATTAATTGGGAAACATATATTCGAGATTTCTCCGAATGCTAAAGAGAGAGGCTTGCATGAAAAATATATGGAAGTAATACGTACTGGTAAGCCTATCATTATAGAAGAAAGCGTTACTCACCCCATCCATGGCAATCAAAGTAATCGATTAAAAGCCTTTAAGGTGGGTAATGGCGTTGGGGTAACTGCCTCCAATATTACTGAATATAAAAATGCCATCGAATCATTAGAAGTGTTTACATATAGGCTCTCCCACGATATTAAAAGCCCTATCTCAAGTATTTTAGCACTAACAGCGCTTACTCTTGATGAAGAAGAACCGATTGATTATACTACCTTAAAGACTTATTGCGGATTAATTCATGAAAGTGCAAGTAGATTGTTGGAAACCGTAAAACAAGTAAATCAATCTTTGAAAATTCAAAAACAGGCTCCCTCCTTTGAATTGATAGATTTTTATACTGTAATTAATGAGGTAAAAAAATCCTTGGCTAGTATGGAAGGTTACAATCATATTGACTTTGTAGAAAACATAGCATATCCTTTTGATTTTTATTGTGACAAAACCATCATAGTCTCATTATTTCAAAATATTATTGATAATGCCATTAAGTATAGAAATATTAATAAAGAAGATTCTTTTCTAAAAATAGAAATTTCAGGGGATAATAGTTTGATAAAGATTGTTTTCTATGACAACGGTATTGGTATTAAAAAAGAACTCCAGAAAAACATCTTCAAGTTATTTTATCGTGCTACGAAACAATCTGAAGGTACCGGGCTTGGACTTTATACCTTAAGGTATCTAATAGAAAAGCTAGGAGGTTTGATTGCTTTTGAAAGTACAGAAGGAATTGGCACTATTTTCAGAATTACTTTACCTAATAAAACTAATAGTATTGCATTATAACAAACATATGAAATTTAATAGTCTTAGACCCATCCTGTGGACGAATCAATTAATTGAAACAATTGATTTTTATACCAAAATATTAGGCTTTGCTGTAGCTGAACAAAATGAAACATGGGGATGGGCTTCTCTGTACAAAGATGGAGTAGAAATTATGCTGGCTAAACCCAACGAGCATATCCCTTTTGATAAGCCTGTTTTTACGGGTAGTTTTTACATCAATACCGATAAGGTGGATGAACTTTGGGATGAATTAAAAGATAAAGTAGAGGTGTGTTATGAAATTGAAGAGTTTGAGTGGCAAATGCGGGAGTTTGCTATTTATGATAATAATGGGTATTTGATTCAGTTTGGGCAAGATATTATTGACAAGATGTAGATTGATTATTAAAAGATTTTTTTATTTACCTCACCCCCAACCCCTCTCCTTCAGAGAGGGGAGCAAACTTTGTTACTTAAAGCTCCCCTCTCTGAAGGAGAGGGGTTGGGGGTGAGGTTTGGAGGACAGAAAACAAAGAGTACAATCCTACAATTTTCTAAATACCAAATCTAACTTAATAGGTATCTCATCAGCGATTAAATCGTCTTTAATCGTTGAAATAAAATTGGGTGTTTTATAAGTGATTCCCCATCTGGAACGATAGATACTCAAATCACCTTTGGCAACAACATTATCTTTACTAACATTAATAAAAGCTGTAAAGACAATTTGGTTGGAGATACCCTTCATAATAAAATTCCCCGTTACCGAATATTTATTAGGCTGAGCCGTTGGTTGGACTTTAGTGATGATAAAATTCGCTTGTGGATACTTGCTGACTGCAAAAAAATCCTCTGCTTTTAAATGTTCCTCTAAATTCCGTTGTCCTTTTAAATCTTTTTGGTCGGTATTTTTGATGCTGTTCATATCAATGACAAAAGTGCCTCCTTGTATCTTTCCATCATTTGAAACAATCATATTTCCAGACGAAAACTTTAAAGTACCTTCATGTCCTCCATAACCAAATGCGGGCGTACCTTTCCAAAAAATCTGACTTTCGGTAACTGACAAATTGAATTTTTGTTGAGCATAACCTGATAAATAACCAAACAACAAGAATAAGGTGATAAGTTTTTTCATAGTAAACAGGATTTAGAGAAAGAATATTTTAGCTATCGGTCAATTACCTATTCAACCGTGATTTCATTATGGGGTAAGGCATATTGGTCAGAACTGGTTAATAAAACTATCGTATCCCCTTTTTTGCATTTTGTCAACACGTTTTGAATATCAATATTGGGAAACACTTCTTTAAAAGAAAGCTTTATCGTTCCTGTTTTTTGGTCTTTGATAGCGATGCTAAAAGGTATATTATTAATAGCCTTTGCCTTATCCTGTGATAGTTCAACAGTACTGACTGCCAAAGAACCTTTGGCATTTAATGAAACCTTACATTTTGATAAATTATCATATTTCTCAACAATCATTTTGCTATTTAAGAAGGCAGCGGTGCAGTCAGTAAATGTACTTTGTGCTAGCAAAGAATGAGAAAAAATAAGTAACGAAAAGATGAGTATTTTTTTCATGATGATTACGAAAGTTTTAGGATATATTTATCGATTACTATTAGGGTGCGACTTAAGTCGCACCCTAATAGTAAGTAAGATTTGAGTAACCGTTTTTACACTTCAAACCTTTTTCCTTATTCACTTACTTTATTAGCATCAACTTGTTTATCTGTACTAGCTAATAAAACTGATGCGTCCTTCTTTTTGCAGGTAACAGGAACATTATTAATATTAATTTTTGGGAAGATTTCATTAAAAGAAAGCATCTTTTGTACTAAATTTTGGTCTTTGATAGCAACACGGTAAGGGAAAGTAGAAGTAATTGCTTTCGTTTCTTTTTTTGATGATTCAATAATAACCGTTTTAACAACTGTTTTGGCTTTTGATGATGGCTTACAACATTTCTTTGCATTAAACTTTTTAACCATTGTTTTACTATTAAACAATACGTCTGAATAATTTTTAGCAGGTGTCTCTGCTACTAAAGCATAAGAAAATAGCATAAGTGAAAGGGTGAGCATTTTTTTCATGTCGATATTTGTTTATGTTTGAATTAACTGACACAAACCTATCTAATGGAAGGTGGTAGGTAGTAAATCAAATGTAAAAAAGTGTAAAAGCCATGTAAATACAATTGAAACAAGCTATTTATCCTTTAAATTGCCCCTGATTATGAAAACAAAATTTTATATACTATCTGCCGTGCTAGTGATTGGGTCGTTATTTTTTATGGCTACTACTACCACTAAAAATGACGACTATGCAGAAAAACACCTGATAGTGGTGCTACGCGACATTGGGCATCAGTTACTATTACATGCTAAGGACTCAACGTCTCGAGTGTTGCCCATCAAGAAAATCAAAGACAATACTTTCCAGATTACTTTTCAGAGCAATTTTACCTTTGTGTCTGATACGCTTGTAAGCTTGGTAGATAAGAAACTAAAAACGACTAATTTACCCACAGAATACATCGTAAATGTGATAGATTGCGGTAATAAGGAATTGATTTTTGCCTACGAAGTAAGTATTAAAACGGACAATATTTTGCCTTGCTTGGGTAGAAAACAACCCGTAGGGTGCTACATGATTCAAATTGAGTTTTTGAAAACAAAATCACTCAGTCTTTACAATTATCTATTGCTGTTAATTCCTTTGGGTATAGTCGGGTATTTTATGCGGGGTAACTATTTTAACCGTAAACAAAGTACTACCCCTCCTCCACCGCCTATTTTAGATTATACTAGTATCGGTAAATATGCTTTTTATCCTGATAAAAGTATCTTGAAGTGGGATGATGAAACCATAGAACTGTCTGAACGAGAGGCAAAACTATTAGCAATATTTGCCATCAATCAGAACCAATTGATTGAAAGGGAACGACTTTTGAAGGAGGTCTGGGAAAATGAGGGCATATTTGTGATAAGTAGAAACCTAGATGTATTAGTATCGAAACTTCGTAAAAAATTGCAGAAAGATGACCTTGTAAAAATTACTAATCAGCATGGGAAAGGGTATAAATTGGAGGTAGGAGTGTAAAGTTTTCAATCCTTATTACTAGCGAGGGACTTAAGTCCCTCGCTAGTAATAAGGATTGAAAAAATACTCATGGCATGACTTGAAGTCATGCCATGAGTGACAGCATTTTTATTTAATTAGTCGTAGGCTTCTTAACCTTCAGTTCATCTGGAGCATCCTTTGTATAAGTTTTGAAGGTTGATTTATAGTTTTTATCAAACAATGCCTTTATTTCTTTGATATCCACCGAAGAAGATGGATTGAATCGCTCGGAATTCATATATGTTTTCAAGCTGTATAATAATTGACTAGCGACAAAACGTTTGTCAGGGTCTGAACTTAAATCGGCACTTGAAATAATCAGTTTACCTTTTCCTACTTTAGCTTCTAAGATTAATCCCAATTTACGGTTCAAAAACCAAGTATCTATCGGCTGAACAATAGGGCGAAAGCCTGCTGGAAAACTATCCAATAACATCACCTGCGAACGATTCACGATTTCCCACCATTGCAAATTACTATGAAACTCTGTAGGGAAGTTTTGGAACGCAGGATGGGCTGGGTCGACTAAAAATCCTAAAGTATGTGGCGGACGCATCTTAAACCAAGAGGTATTCCAGAACACAGGTTGGAAATAGTTGACTACTTCTTTGCCTTTTTCTACTTTCCCTGCGGCTTCTAAAAATACTTTCCCACCATTTTGTAAAACCTCCTCAGCCTTGGCATCCAACTCTTTACAGAAATAAATTTGGTCGGTATTAATAGTAGGTAGCGTTTGTGGATATACCCAAAACTCCCAATTATTTTTAAAGTTGGTATCGTCAATTCGTACTTCAAATACTAATTTCTGAGCCTTCTCAATGCTACTCAATGGAAAAGTCACATTACCGATATGGAAATTGTTTCCAATCGGAATATTCGTTTTATCAAATTTCCCTTTGGCAATTACTTGCTTATTTCCATCCAGAATTTGCCATGAAATTGTTGCATTTATTAGGGCTTCTTTCCCAAAATGATACATTTCAATATTGGCTTCAAAGCTTTCTGAGTTCTTGTAAACAAACTTTGGAATACGTGCCAAAGGAACGGTGGTATTACAAAACTGGGCAAATTCTGGCTGGGTAATGTAGCCTTTTTCTTCCCAGAATGAATCTAAGATACCAACCAGTGCTGTTCCTTGACCAGAGTAGTCGTTTAGTCCCAACATCTGAATTCCTGCTGAAATAGGCGTTCTTAAAGCCATTTCTATTTCAGTTTTATAACTCAATGCTTGTAGTTTTCCCGAAGCCATGAAAAATTTCTCGCCAAGGTCTCCCATGTCTTTATCTTTTAGGTCTTCTTCAAAAAGCTCGTAGTTTTTAGCTTTATAAACCCCAGTATATTTTTTAATTTCCTTAAAATTCGGGAATACACACCATTGTCCTAACTCATGTGTTAGATAGGGTACTTTAAAATCTTTTACTTTATCCGCAAAATCTTCATTACTACTCGGTAGCTTGTTCCAAGGTAAGCCTCTTGGCCCCGATTTAATCATGTATTCATTGGAAGGGACTAAAGGCCAGCTCATGGCTACTGATGCTCCAGTGTACTTACGACGAGGGTCTTTAGTCTTCCAATAGTTTATGAATTTGGTTAGGTAATCTACTTGTTTGCCTCCTCTTGGCTCATTTCCATAAGCCAACATACAATAAGAAGCATAATTTCCATAGGCTTTTGCCATACGGTTGGTTTCGTCCATGATAAATTGGTCGATAGGATGTCCATCGCCTAAAGACGAACCATGATTGGCCCAACTTGGGCCTTCGGGTTGTAAATAAATACCCACGATGTCGGCTGCTATAAAAGCCGCTTCTGGTGGACAGAATGAATGAAAACGAAAATGGTTTAATCCATAAGCCTTGGCTGTTCTAAACACTTTTTCCCAAGATTTTACATCCATTGGTGCATAGCCCGTTAATGGAAACTGACAGTTTTCTACGGTTCCTCTGAGGAATATAGGGCGACCGTTAATTTCAAAACGAGTGCCTTTTATGGCAAAATCACGCATCCCAAACTGTACTTTTCGGGCAGACTGTACCTGTTTTTGTACAATGACTTCAGCAGATAGATGATACAAGGCTGGGGTGAATTCATCCCAAGTTTGAAAATCATCACCCATCGGATAATCGATAGTAATGGTTTTTTCTTGGTCATCTATCTGGAAATCGGTTACGAGTAAATTGGGTGTGTGTGATTTAATGCTGTTAAAACTTTGGGCTTTTATTTTTATTTGCCCATTAATAGGCTTTTTGTATGCATTTTTCAAAACGATTTTTACCTGTGCTGAATGTTTTTTCAAATCAGGGTAAATCTGAATATCGTCAAACCAAATTTTACCTTCGGCTTCTAATTCTATTTTGCCTACTATCCCATTCCAGTTTCCTTGGGTATGGTCGGTCAAGCTGTGTGAATCTTTCCCTACATTAATGGCTTTGATACGGTTATCTACCCTGATAGAGATGGTATGCTTTCCAGTAGAAAGCTTATCGGTCAAATCAAAGGTTTGGGCAACACACATCGAGTTTTCTAAGCCTATTTCTTCATTATCAATCCAAACGCGGGTCTCAGTATGTGGTCTTTCTAAGGTCAGCACAATACGTTTATTCGACCAATTTTTAGGCACATTTACTTCTTTTTGATACCATGCTGCCCCAACATAATATTTAGCAGGTGTCAACCAAAAAGGAAACTTTAGGTTATCAGGTGTACGGTATTTAGCTAAATGCGGATTAAAATACCATGAGCTATCGTATATACTACCCGTCCACTGTGTATTAATCGTTACGCGGTTTCCCTTTCCATTTTCAAGCATCGAGCCTGGTAATTTGATGGTTTCGGGAAGTTTAGTATTAAACCATTTATCTTTTACGCCAATATCTGTTGAATCAGTTTTAAAACGCCAATCACCAGCCAATGAGATTTTCTGGGCAGAGACCATATTGCTCACCAGCAAGCATACAATAAAGCAATAATATTTAAACATAAGTTTGAAAGATAATTTTAATGATTTGTCGATTTAGGTTCTCTTTTTATATGATACAAAGCCTCGATAATAACTCCCTTTAGGTATAAGAAACCCTGCCGAACATACTCTCAGCAGGGCTTAGTCTTTACACCAAAAAATCTATTTTATAATGCTTTTGTTATTTTCAATCAAAAACAAGGTAGTCGAACTATCAAGGATATTGCTAAATGTTTCCGTTATGTTGGAAACACATACTGCCAATTTTGTAAATATTCTTATAAAGAAAAAATATTTTATAAAGAATCTCGTTGCTGAAATACAAATTTAAAATGTATAAATTTGATAACAAATATTGATTATCAAAGAAAAAACACTATCCTGTGCCTTCCTGCTATAGCGTCCTCACTAAACAAAGCAGGAAAGTTAAACACAATAACAATTTGTACTTTTACAATATTTACCACTAAGGTTGATATAGTGGAGATTATTTAATAGTATCTCACTTTTATAAGAAAAATACAACGATTTTAGCATGTCATCGTTATCGGGAACGTTGCCATAAAATCGTCAATGGTGTATTTCCATGAAATTGATATGCCAAAAAAATTGTATTTATTCAAAGTGGGTTTTGGCATTAATGTATTTTACCATTATTCAAACTGGAGAGCAAATAAGAGAGGCTTAAAAAAATATTTTTCATTTATTTTTTAAGCCTGCCCCAGTACTCGAAAATCATGGTTGATTTTTATCAGAATGTCTCTTCTAAAAAATTATATATTTTCAGAAAATATTACTAAACGCATGACATCACAGGATGCTTCAGGTAAGTCGTTGATTTTTCTTTGCAAGAAATAAAAACCATATTTGATGAAACAGCATAGATCAACAAAAGCCTTTCAAACTTTTTTTCTCTTATCAATTACTTGCTCTTTAAGTTTCGGACAAGCAAAGTGGAAACCAATCACGCAACAAACCAAACCTTGGTCACGCTGGTGGTGGGAAGGTAACGCAGTTAATCCCAAAGATTTAACGTATAATATGGAAACCTACCAGAGAGCAGGTCTGGGCGGTTTAGAGATTACACCTATCTATGGTGTAAAAGGGGAAGAATCGAAATTTATTGATTTTCTTTCACCAAAATGGGTAGAAATGTTCAAGCATACCTTGAATGAAGGTACTCGCTTAGGCTTAGGTATCGACGTTGCCAATGCTTCGGGCTGGCCTTTTGGGGGCAGATGGGTAACCCCAGAAGATGCTTGTAAGAGTGTCAATTTCAAAACCTATCAACTAAAGGAAGGTGAAAAGCTTTCGGAGGTGATTACCTTTCAGCAAGCTCCATTGCTACGCTATGTTTTGCCAAATAAAACAGAACTTTCTGCCTTAAAATACCCTGTTTCTAAGAATGAGAATCTCCAAGAATTAGCGATAGACCAAGTAAGATATGAAAGACCATTGCCATTACAAACCCTGATGGCGTATTCGGATAAAGGCGAGGTGCTCAATTTGACGGCTGAGGTTAGTGCTATGGGACAATTAAATTGGCAAGCCCCTAAAGGAAGTTGGAAGCTGTATGCTATCTTCCAAGGTTGGCATGGCAAATTGGTAGAACGTGCTGGACCAGGTGGCGAAGGCGATGTAATCGACCACTTTTCAGAAAAAGCCATTCAGAATTATTTAAAAGAATTTGATAAAGCCTTTGCGAACACGGATGTTTCGAGCATGCGTGCTTTTTTCAATGACTCTTACGAAGTAGACGATGCACGTGGACAGTCGGACTGGACAGAAAATTTATTCCAAGAATTTCAGCAAAGAAGAGGCTACGATTTAAGAAACTATCTCCCTAACCTTTTCAGTAAAGAAAATACAGATTTAAACCATAGAGTATTGTTCGACTACAGGACGACAATCGGAGATTTGATTCTGGAAAAATACACTGGCGAATGGGCTAAATGGGCACATGGACGTGGTAAAATTGTCAGAAATCAGGCACATGGTTCACCTGCTAATACCCTTGATTTATACGGATTGGTAGATATTCCAGAAATTGAAGGGACTGATTTATTGAGAATCAAATTTGCCTCATCAGCTTCCAACGTATTAGGCAAGAAACTAACGTCATCAGAATCGGCCACTTGGGAAAACGAACATTTCCTATCATCATTAAGCGATGTTAAAAAAGCATTAGACCTATTCTTGGTCGGTGGTGTAAACCATATCTTCTATCATGGGATTAACTATTCTCCTAAAGACGAAGCCTTCCCGGGTTGGTTATTTTATGCAGCCGTACACTTTACGCCACACAACCCTTTTTGGAAGAATTTCTCTACTTTGAATGGCTACGTAGCCCGTACACAGGCATTCTTGCAAGATAGCAAACCTAATAACGACGTATTGTTGTACTTCCCCATTACCGACCGCCTTACCGAACCTTCACATAAAGGTTTATTAGAACACTTTGATGGCGTAACACCAGAATTTAACGGAACAGACTTTAAAGAGGTAGCCCAAAAGATGATTGACCGTGGTTATGGCTTCGATTTTATCTCGGATAAACAAATTGCTAATCTACAATCTCAAAATCAGCAAATTATTACTGGTGGCGTTGCCTACAAAACAGTACTATTGGCAGAGAGCGAGCAAGTACCTTTGGAAACGTTGGAAAAATTGGTGCAGTTGGCAAAACAAGGTGCGACTATTGTTGTTCATCATAAATTACCTGCTGATGTACCGGGCTTAGGAAACTTAAACGAACGCAGAGCGAAATTCAAGGCATTGTTAGCAGTATTGAATTTTACCAAAGTAAACGACAAAGTAAGCCAAGCGAAGATTGGCGAAGGTTCGTTTTTATTAAGCGATGATTTAGAAGCCATGATGACTTACGCTAAAGTGTATCGTGAAACAATGACCGATAGTGGCTTGCAATTTGTTAGAAAAACAAGTGCTAAAGGTAACTATTACTTTATCAATAACAAATCTGGGAAACCTTTTGAAGGTTGGGTAAAATTGGAAGTTGAAGCAAAATCTGCGGCTTTGTACAATCCTATGACTGAAGCATTGGGCATGGCAAAGTTCAGAAACAGCAACGAAGTTTATTTGCAATTGGCTATAGGAGAATCGTGCATTCTTGAAACATTAAAAGCAGTAGAAAAAGGTGCGGAATATCCTTATTGGAAAGCAAGTGCTGATGCTGTGGAGTTGAAAGGTACATGGAAAATATCATTCTTGGATGGTGGACCAACTTTACCTAAAACACTTGAAACGACTAAGTTAGGCTCGTGGACAAAAGCAGGTAAGGAATATCAGGATTTTTCAGGAACAGCTTCATACCAATTGAATTTTGCGAAGCCTAAAACTGTTGCCAAAGGTTATTTGTTAGACTTAGGTAAAGTAGCGGAAAGTGCTTCGGTAACTTTAAACGGGAAATCATTAGGTACTTTATTAGGTCCAACTTACAAAGTTTTTGTGCCTACTACTTTATTAAAAGCACAAAATGTGTTAGAGGTAAAAGTATCTAATTCAATGGCAAACAGGGTAACGGCCTTGGAAGCACAAGGCGTAGTTTGGCAGAAGTTTTATAACATCAACGTATCGGCAAGACTAAAACAAAATCTAGGAGACAAAGGCTATTTTACTACTAAAAACTGGGAACCAAAGGAATCTGGATTATTAGAAAAAGTAACGTTAACGCCTGTGGAATCATTGAAATAAAGGTTTGAGACTGAGATACGTTGAATGCAGATTTGTATTTTCAACCATTTTAAACAATATATCAATCATGTTAAAACGTATCTCAATTTTTACTATTTACCTGTTTATCGCCACTTTTAGTAGCTTAACTTTTGCCAAGCCTCAATCGGAGTATTACGAAACTAGGGTATACAGTTTCAAAAGCGTAGAGCAGAAAAAGGTAGTAGAAGATTATTTCAAAGATGCTGCCATTCCTGCGTTCAATCGTTTAGGAATTAGTCCCGTAGGTGTTTTTAATGAAGCTGACCAGAAAGATGGCATTAAGCTATATGTATTGATTCCTTATAAATCGTTGGATCAGTTTAGCAAAATAGCGAGTAAATTATCGGCTGATGCGGTATATCAAAAAGCGGCAAAAGCGTATTTAGATGCCAATTTTGCCACACCAGCTTACGAACGTTATGAAAGTTCGCTGTCGGTAGCTTTTAAAGACTGGACGAAATTGAAAGCACCTACTACTACTGCACCAAAGGCTGAAAGAGTATACGAATATCGTTTGTACGAAAGCCACAGTGAAGTAAAAGGATTAAGCAAAATTCATATGTTCAATCAAGGTGGCGAAATCAATATTTTTGTAAGATTAGGATTTAATCCTGTGTTTTATGCACAGACTATCATTGGTGGCAAACAGCCTAATTTGGTGTATATGACCACTTTTGATAACAAAGCATCGAGAGATGAACACTGGAAGGCTTTCGGGGCAGACTCTGAATGGAATCGTATTAAAGGACTCCCTGAATACGACCACGCCATGACTAAAGCCGAAATCCATTTCTTAACACCCACAGATTTTTCACAAATCTAGATAGCGTTTATGAGTTTAAGGTTTTGATTCATAAACACTAAACTCATAAACTTTAAACCCTAAACTCAAAAACACTAAACTCAAAAAAATGCAAGAAATCGCTTTTACGATGAAGCTCAAAAAAGGATTTGAGCAAGAATACAAAAAACGTCACGATGAAATTTGGCCAGAATTGTCTGAGTTACTAGTAAAGTCTGGTATTACAGAATATGCTATTTATTTAGATGAAGCGTCTGGAATTTTATTTGCTGTTCAGAAAAGAGTAGATAATCATACTCTTGACGAATTACCAGAAACTGAAATCATGAAAAAATGGTGGGCATTTATGGGTGATATTATGGATACTAATCCAGATAACTCTCCTGTAGTTACCAATTTATCTTGTGTATATAGAATGTCTTAATGACAGATTTCCGAGTGCAGTTGTATCATAAAAAAGCACAGCTTTAATGTTTATCAATGTGAAGATTGATGACTTAATCTGTGCTTTTTTGATTCAGCGGGTTTATTTTTTCCCGCTGATTTACGTGGAGAAATTAAAAAATCTCCAAAATCTGCGATTGTTTATCTCTGTGAATCTGCGGGTAAAAAAATAATCCCGCTGATATACGCTGATTATTATCGCTGATTTTCGCAGACAAATAAAAATCATTTTTTAATTCACTAATTCTCAACTATCTAGTCTATGAAAAACCTAAAACTATTTTTCATTTGCATTTACGCTTTACTTGTTCAACATACTTTTGCACAAGGTAAAATCGACAGAAAGGCTTTGGTACAACGCCACACAGTTGTACTATCCAAGATTGACACCTTAGCATCATTGTCTGTGGGCAATGGAGATTTTGCTTTTACTACCGACATTACGGGTCTACAAACTTTCCCTGATTTTTATGCCAAAGGCATTTCATTAGGCACTCAATCCGTTTGGGGCTGGCATCGTTACCCCAATACAGAAAACTATAAAATAGAAGAGACCTTCAAAGAGATTAATTCGCACGGTCGAAAAATACCTTATGCCGTACAGGCCTCAAATAGTGAGCGCGCCAAGGCTGCTAATAACTTCCTCCGCCAAAATCCACATCGTTTACAATTAGGCAATCTCGGTTTTGAACTCTTCAAAAAAGACGGTTCTAGCGTAAAACCAAAAGATTTAACCAATATTCACCAAACATTGAATGTTTATACGGGTGAAATTACTAGTCAGTTTGCTGTCGAGGGCGTTCCTGTAAAAGTGATTACAGTTGCTCATCAACAAAAAGATTTGATTTCGGTAAAAGTGCAGTCTGAATTATTGAAAACTGGTCAGTTAAAATATCGTTTACGTCTGCCTTACCCAACCAACCAGTTTACAGATGAAGGAAATAATTGGAAGAATGCAGATAAGCACCAGTCTTCGTTGATGTTATCAACAGATAAATTTTTCGTTTTCAACCATCAATTAGATGATACTGAATACTTTATCAAAATAGAAAGTAGCCAGCCGTCGAAGGTACTACAAAGCGAAGCCCATTATTTTGTGGTGAGTCCAGATACAAAAGAAAACACGCTTGAATTCAGTGTAATGTTCTCTGAAAAGCTTCCAAAAGAAACAATTCCAAATTTTACCAACACTTTATTGAGTACAAAATCAACTTGGAGAACTTTTTGGAATACTGGGGGAGTCGTAGACTTTGCAGGAAGTACCGACCCAAGGGCAAAAGAGTTGGAGCGACGCATTATTTTATCACAATATCTTACCAAAATTCAGTGTGCTAACAACGAGCCTCCACAAGAAACTGGCTTGACTTATAATTCTTGGTTTGGCAAACCGCATTTAGAAATGCACTGGTGGCATGGTGTTCATTTTGCTTTATGGAACAGAACTGATTTGCTTGAAAAAAGCATGGGTTGGTACAAAAAAGTAGAGCCAGAAGCTAGAATCATTGCAGAGAGACAAGGTTTTGAAGGTGTTCGTTGGCAAAAAATGACCGACCCCGATGGTAAAGAAGCACCATCGTCGGTAGGAGCGTATTTACTTTGGCAACAACCTCATTTTATTACGTTTGCAGAATTGGCTTATCGGAAACACTTAGATAAAGCTACTTTAGAAAAGTATAAAGACTTAGTATTTAAAACAGCCGACTTTATGGCGTCGTATGCTTATTTCGATACTGAAAAAGGCAGGTATATTTTGGGCAAAGGAGTAATTCCTGCTCAGGAGCGTTTTAAACCCGAAGAGACTTTTAATCCGACATACGAGTTGGCTTATTGGCAATGGGCATTGACGACAGCACAAACTTGGCGTGAACGTTTAGGATTGAAAAGAAATGCTAAATATGATGATGTGCTGAAAAAACTATCTCCCCTACCCGTACAAGATGGGGTGTATTTAGCCACAGAAAGCGCTAAGGATTCTTATACTAATCCTGTGTTTTTAACCGACCACCCGAGTGTGCTTTGTACCTTAGGGATGTTGCCAGCAAGTACGATGTTGAACATGACAACCATGCAAAGCACTTTTGATAAAGTATGGAAAATATGGCATTGGGATGATACTTGGGGTTGGGATTTTCCGATGGTAGCCATGACTGCTACTCGATTGGGACAGCCAGAAAAGGCAGTGGATGCATTGATGATGGACATCAGAACGAATACCTATTTACCCAACGGACATAATTACCAAGATGCTCGCTTACGTTTGTATTTACCAGGAAATGGTGGCTTACTATCAGCAGTAGCCATGATGTGTGCAGGGTATGATGGTTGTAAAACAGTTAATCCCGGTATTCCTAAAAATGGCAAATGGAAAGTTCGTTGGGAAGGGCTGAAGAAAATGTATTAAGCAATTGTTATTTAGTGAGTTAGCGATTGAGTGAATGAGTGATTTTTATAATAAGTTTGTTTTCAATCTCACAATGTACAATCACTAAATCACCATTCACTAAATCACTCAATAACAAACAAATATCTCTCAAAATAATAAATTATGAAAAAAACGTATTTTGTTTTTGCACTTTTGCTATCATCAGTAAGCTCTTTTGCCCAAAAGAACCTTACACTTTGGTACAAACAGCCTGCTCGGAATTGGAATGAAGCCTTGCCTATTGGCAATGGACGCATCGGAGCAATGATTTTTGGAAGACCCTCCAACGAATTGATTCAACTCAATGAACAAACACTTTGGTCGGGGAAGCCTATCAATCCGAACCCCAATCCAGAAGCCCCAAAGTATCTTCAACAAGTAAGAGAAGCGCTGTTTAATGAAGATTATAAAAAGGCAGAACAACTTACACACAAATTACAAGGACTTTATTCAGAGGCTTATCAACCATTGGGAGATTTGCTTTTGCAACAAGATTTTAAAGGAGAAGTAAGCAATTATTACAGAGATTTAAACATTGCTGAGGCAACTGCTAGTACACGTTTCAAAGTAGGTGATACAGAATTTACCCGTGAGTTTTTTGTGTCTGCACCTGCGCAAGTGATGGTTATTCACTTAAAAGCGAGTGCTAAAGGAGCATTGAATTTCACTGCTTCTACTACTTCACCACACCCTATTCAAAAATCTATTTTAGGGACAAATGAATTGGGAATTAGAGGTAAAACACCTGCGCATGCCGACCCTAATTATGTCCGCTATAATGAAGTTCCTGTTATTTACAAAGACTCTACAGGTTGCGGAGGCGTTCGTTTTGACTGGAGAATTAAAGTAAAATCTACCGACGGAAAAGTAACAACCAATGCAGAGAGCATCACTATTTCAGATGCCAGCGAAGCTGTATTGATTATTTCAGTAGGAAGCAGTTTCAATGGTTTTGACAAATGTCCTGATTCGGATGGAAAAGATGAAAAAGCCATTGCAGATAAATTCCTTAAAGCATCATTGCCACTCAGCGTAGATGCCCTGAAAAAAGCGCACATTGCTGATTATCAAAAGTATTTCAAACGTGTAAGCTTCTCTTTGAATGGAAATCCTGCTGTAGATTTACCAACCGACGAACGATTGATACAGTATGCTAATGGTGGTAAAGATTCTGCCTTAGAAAGTCTTTATTTCCAATTTGGTCGTTATTTATTGATTTCCTGTTCTCGTCCTGATGGCATACCAGCCAACCTACAAGGTATTTGGAATAACTCGGTTCGTCCACCTTGGAGTAGCAATTTCACCACCAATATCAACACACAAATGAATTATTGGATGGTTGAGATGTGTAATTTATCTGAATTGCACACGCCATTATTGAAATGGATTGGCTACATGGCTAAAACAGGAAAAGAAACCACTAAGAATTTTTATAATGCCCGTGGCTGGACGGTTCACCATAATTCAGACATTTGGGCTTTATCCAACCCTGTGGGTGACAAAGGCAAAGGGTCGCCTTCATGGGCCAACTGGGCAATGGGTGGTGCATGGCTAAGTCAACACTTATGGGAACATTATGCTTTTACGGGGGATAAAAACTACTTACAAAATACAGCTTATCCATTAATGAAAGGTGCGGCGATTTTCTGTGAGGATTGGCTCGTTGAAGACAAAAACGGATATTTAGTAACGGCACCCTCTACGTCACCAGAGAATGTTTTTATTACTGAAAAAGGTGAAAAAGGCTCTGTTTCTATCGCTTCTACCATGGACATGGGTATTATCTGGGATTTGTTTACTAATACGATTGAAGCCTCAGAAAAACTAGGCATTGATGCTGATTTCAGAAAAGAATTGATTGCTAAGAAAGCAAAAATGTTCCCTTTGCACATCGGCAAAAAAGGGAATTTGCAAGAATGGTACAAAGATTGGGAAGATGTTGAACCACAACATCGCCATGTTTCGCATTTGTTTGCGTTGCACCCTAGTCGCCAAATTTCCCCTCTTCGTACCCCTGAATTTGCCAATGCTGCTAGAAAAACGTTGGAAATTAGAGGTGATGACGGCACAGGGTGGAGTAAATCGTGGAAGATAAATTTCTGGGCTAGGCTACACGACGGTAACCATGCCTACAAACTAGTGCGTGAACTATTGAAATTGACAGGTATGGAAGGTACTAATTACACAAATGGTGGTGGTACTTATCCAAATCTATTCTGTGCACATCCTCCATTTCAAATAGATGGTAACTTTGGTGGTACTTCTGGTATTTCAGAAATGATTATCCAAAGTCAAGACGGACTTATTAACATTTTACCTGCTATTCCAGACGACTGGCAAGATGGTGAAATCAAAGGAATGAAAGCTCGTGGCGGTTTTGAAGTAGATATTACTTGGAAAAACAAGCAAGTAACGCAATTAGTTATCCGTTCATCAATAGGTGGAATTTGTAGTATTAAAACGCCTAATCAATTGAAATTAGCAGGAAAATCAACCTTGAAAAAAGCTAAAGCATTTGATGCTTATAATTTCCAAACGACTAAAGGAGGCGTTTATATTTTAAAGAGTTTGTAAGGTATATTATTTATTAAGTTAACAGATGGCATGACTTGGAGTCATGTCATCTGTGTTTTATAGCGAAATGCTAGTAGATGAACACTTATTTTTAAACCCTGAAAGGGTGAAATGATTATAGAATAACAATTGCAAATATCTCTTAGTTTTTCATCTTTCTTCCATTAAATTTGAGGCTTATTCAATCAAATGAATACTCAAAATTCTATTTTCTACAAAACATGATTCTTACCCTATGGAAACTTTTTACACCAATGAGCAAATTTTCATCCCTATAATCTCAGACTATGGATTTAAGGCAACTTTTGGAAATGAAACTAATACACTCTTTTTACGCAAAGCTTTACAAGCATTAATAAAATCTAAAATACCTATTAAAGAAGTTAAATTTGATAAAAACACTTTCGAGGGAATAACACCAGATGGTAGAGGCGGAATTTTTGATTTAGCTTGTACTGATGAAAATAACAATCATTTTATTGTAGAGATGCAATATGGCGAAGCTCCATATTTTGTACAACGCATGAAATTCTACGCATTGCATAAATTCAATGCGATGGTGAAACGAGGCAAATTTGATTATGGAAGACTTACTAAAATCTACTGTGTTGCTATTTTAGCAAACAATATTTTCCCTTACCCTCAATTTCATTCAGTTGCTAATCTAAGAAATGAACAAGGTGAACTTTTTGATGAACAAATGTCGTTTATTACGGTAGAATTAGATAAATTTGTTTTACAAGAGTCTGATTGTCAAACCGATTTAGAAAAACTGATATATACCATGAAAACGATACATACAGTTACAAAACCAACTCAATTCCCTCAATTTTGGGATGAAGAATGGTTGAAAATTGCTATTGATGAATTGGATAGCAGAAAAATGACTCCAGATGAAAAAGCATCCTTTGAGATACTAATTGCTCGAAATGCTGAAGCTGTAAAGGCTGAAAGTAGAAAAATCAAGCAAGCAATAGAGAAAGACAAGGTTGAAACTATTAATAATGCTTTAGAAATGGGATTAACGATAGAACAAATTGTTAAGCTAACTGATGTTTCAATTGAGTTTGTTAATAATATTGTACAAAATAATTTGAAATAATATACATAGTTTATCATGTAAACTTGAGGAGTAACTGATGGCATGACTTGAAGTCACGCCATCGTATTTTATAGAATAATTATTCCAAATATATCCCTAGCTTTCCTCCATTCTTCCTGTAAATTTAAGCCTAATTCAATCAAACGCAATAAATATGCAATTAATACCCTTCTTACAAAAAGGCTTTGCACTGTCAAATAACAGAATCACTAAGCTGGCTAGTTTAATTAATCAAGAAGAAGCCTTTTTCCGTCCTTATGATAAGGTAAATCATTTTACATGGGAACTTGGGCATGTAACTTTTATTAGGAATACCATTATCAAACTATTGAATCCGACTGAAAAGCTATCAGCTTTTGATAACGAACGCATAACCTTTGCACCAGGCACAGCACTGTTGGAGAATGAAATGTATCCGACCTTGGATAATCTAGTAGCTACTTTTCAACAAAGAGGAGAAAGAATTATAGCATTGCTTGCTGAAATAAATCAAGAAAGATGGGATACTGAAAGTCCTTATAAATTGCCAGCAGGGAATACCGTAGGCGACCAAGTTTCATTTTTCCTTCTACATGAAAATACACATTATGGAGAGATGAGTTATTTGAAGAATATTATTGTCAGATTAAGAACCGAATAATTCAAAGCTGAGGAGTGAGCCTTTCAAAAAGCACACTCCTCAACTAATATTATAACTTACTGACTTCACTGCTAAACAGAGCAACCACCATTGCTACAACTATGATTACTACACAAGCTAACGCTTTGCAGAAAAATTTTAAACAGTCTCTCATCTTAATTTGAAGTTTATCCCAATATTGAATCCAATTTTATTGGGCTTTATTAATAATAACGAATTTGAATCACTCTGCTGATTCAACGAATAACTAAAGGTCGGCTCAACAAACAAATAAGCCTTATCTCCTATCTGTCTGGTAATACCATAGGCTATATTTGCAAACCCATTTAATTGGCTAGTGCCATTAATTTTGTAAGCTCCCTCCACTCCTACATTCACATAATGTGAAAGTGATTCGCCTCTCAGAAAAGTATATTGTAATTCTACCTTAGTACCTAAATAGTAAGCAGACTGTGAATACACTTTTTTAATCTCTGCAAAACTTACATCTACGCCTGAATTGTCAGGCGACTGAACTACCAATGAATCTGTACGCACCTGATAACTAAAACTATGATTGGTTTTAGTAAAAGTCAGCCCCGTTCTAAGCTTAAATCTGTCTGATAAAGTAAATACTAAACCTGCCTGTGTGTAAAAGCCCAGTCTGTCGGCATCATCATTCACCGCAATTTTATACACATAATTAGCGTCGTTTCCATTAGCAGTGATGGTATAGTAATTAATAAGTGGCATCGCACTTACATACCATTCTAATGGTTTAGATTCTTTAAAATATACAGTAGGCTTTGGCCCACGATATCTTATTTTAGGTGTTCTAAAATGATTGGTAAACGGATGATACTCTTTTGAATCAAGTGCTGAAAGCATCTTAAAACGATTTTCTGTTACTTCATTTAATTGATTATTACTATTTACTACATTATCATTAACTGTGTTGTCGGTTCTATCTGAGAATACACCAGAACGCCCCTTTGTATTGCTTTTGTTAAAGGAATATTTCTGAGTATTACTATATGTTATATTCCCTTGTTGTTCACCAGCACTTGACAATTCACTTTGATGATTGTCTGTCGGTGTAATAGGTGGTACTTCGCCAATATAAGTTTTATTACCTTTCTTAGCTTTTGAACCTATCTGCTTTTTATACGATACTATTTCCTCTTTTTTATGGATACTTGCCCATTTGGATGCATTTATCTTTGAAGATATACCTACTGATTCTTCTGTTAATTCATTACTATTTGTAGCATCATTAGGGTTTTTAGTTATATTTTTTGATGACAAAGCACTTATCTCTTCAGTAGGTAAATCTTTCGCTATATTGTCTGATTTATTTGTTTCAACGTTACGGTTTTCATTGTTCTCACTATTTTTCTCTGCCTCTTTCGGGCTAACTACAAGCTTTTCGGCAGGCTGTTCTATCTTGGCTTCAGTATCGTTATTTATTTCAGAAGGCCATAGGTATACTCCTATGCCCGTCAGCAATAATAAGACAGCCACTGCGGCAAATTGCCAATAAGGTATTTTCCTTGCTGGATTAGCAGGAAGTTGAGGCTCTATAGCTTTCCAGAGTTTGTCGTTTGGTTCTGACTCAAAATCAAACAAGTTATCTCGGAAAAGGTCCTCAAAAGGATCTTTATCTTTATCAAGTGCGCTCATAGCTGATAATTCCCAGTTGTTTTAGTTGCTTTCTAAGCAGTTCTTTTGCTCTTGAAAGCTGTGATTTTGAAGTATTCTCGCTCACACCCAACAGCTCCCCTATCTCTGCATGATTATAACCATCTATCACATAGAGGTTGAAAACCATGCGGTATCCATCAGGCAATTGGTTAATCAGCGCAAGAAGTTCTTCGCTTGTAAGAGTTGATAATAGGTTGGGGTAATCATCATTGCTTAGTACAATATTTTCATAGTCTGTATTTTGTTGAAATTTTAAATTAGCATGATAATAATTGATGGCAGTATGTATTACCGCCTTTCTAACCCAAGCACCTACGGCCTTGGGGTTTTCTAGGGAATGAATATTATTAAATATTTTCACAAATGCTTCTTGGTAAATGTCTTCGGCTTCCTCGGGCGTGCGAGTATAACGACGACAAACACCCATCAACTTACTTTTATACAGGTTATAAAAAGCAGTTTGGGCTTTGCGGTCGTTTTTTTGGCAGGCTTTGACTAATTCCTGTTCGTTGAGCATTTAGTGAGTTTTATTAAATGATGAATTGTTTAAAGAGAATACACCATTTATACAAAGTTTATGGGCTGCCTCTTTAAAATTTATCATTTATTTTTTTATTCTTATGGTAAAATTGGCTTTCAGTATCTCTCCATTGGTAGTAGTAATAACATACTTAAATTGATCCGTATACTCTTTGCCATCTTGTTGTTTAAGCTTATACAAAAGCTTTTTGTCTTCAATGCGTATCATTCCATAAATGGGTTGGGTTTCAATAGTTATACTTTTTACACCTACACAACTAGCCAGATATAATCTGTAAGGAAGTTCAACCTCTGAACTTTGTACTTGACTAGCCGACAATTCCATTTCTCCATTTTTTATATAAGCCTTACAAGCAGGAATTGTGCGAATCAATATTTCGACAAACATTTTTTGTGGATTATTCCCGTTTTTGTCATAAATGGTATATTCTAACAAATCGTTAGCTTCTTGCTTGATTGTCTGGCTGTATTCAATTTCTGAATTGGCATTTACAGTTGCCTTACCAAACTGTGGATTTATCGAAACCTTTAAACTTTTTATATCATAATCATCACAAATTTTATCGTTTTCCAACACCTTTATTTTCTGTACAGAAGTATCGTATTTATCCACTACAATCACATCGGGAATCAAAATATTTTTACACCACGTACCTTCTACATCAACCCTCACGCCGACAATCCTACAAACTGGATTACTCCCGCCCGTGCATATTTGATAAAAGAAAATATCATCTTGGTTGCCACTACTCGGTGTATAAACAATCTTATTTTTGATGATTTCTACCGTTCCAAAAGCAGGTTTGTCTAAAATGGCTAATGAACTAGAATCCACGATGGCATTACAAAAACGGTCGTTTTTCAATACATCCAACACCGTTGGCGTATTTACTTTTACCGTAAAGAAATCTGGAATGGCTCCAGCATTACACGGAATCTTATTGTTATCAGAAGTAATATTTACTTTTATAGTATCGCGTTTAATCGCGTTGCCATTTGTCATCTTATAAATCAGCAATTCAGATACTTCGTTTTTCGTAGAATCTGATTTGTAAATTAGATACCCTGTTTTTGAAAAAGAATATTTGCCATATTGAGGCGCACTTTCAATTTTAATGGAGGTATATCCTGATGATTTCAATAGTACTTTAAGATCAATAGCAATAAAATTATTAGGGGGTGTGTAATAATTTTTTGTATCAATCAACGAAATAGTAGTTGTGGTTGGTTTTATAGCGGGCTCGACTTCAATAATTTCGTCGCACGCACAAACCAAACATAACACCATCATAAAAAATATTCCTACAAAAATTCTCATATTGTTTTCAAAACAGAACAGTTGTGGTTAGTCATTCCTACAACTGTTCTGCCTTTTACTATTTATCTTTTTTAGCAGCTATAAAAGCTCCGTCCTTATCGAAATAAACATAGTATTTGTCTGTACCAAAGGTAATAACCACTAAATAAGCCTGTGCTACATCGTTATTTAATGTAATGCTTCCTTTACTGAATACCCAGCCAACATATACTTTATTTAAATAGTCTTTAATTACTTGCGGAAGGTCATTGGCAGATGCAATGCTCTTTTCTTCAAATTTAGGAACTGTTGGTAATTTCGGTTCTAAAACACTGATAAATTTACCACTTCCATCAAAATTGAGGGTAGCAATTTTACCGTCTTTTGAAATAGCCACCGTATAAGAATCTGGCAAGGTATCTTTTAAAATAACAATCCCTTTCTCATACTTCCATCCCGAATAATTAGTACTAAGATAATCTTTAATTGCTTTGGGTAGCTCTGAATCCTTCAAAGTTTTAACTTCAAGCTTCGGCAATTTCAATTTTATCGCGTTCTTACTTTTCAACGTACCTGCACCATCAAAGGTTAATTCATACAACACATCGCCAATTTTAGCCGAAACAAAATAACTCTTCGTTCCATCAGCATTAGTTTTTACAAACGCCCTTTCAAATTCATAGCCGCTCAACTGACTTTGAATATTGGCTGGTAAATCTGTCAAACTCACTGAATACGTTTTAGGCGCATTTTTTGGATCAGGCTTTTGACTTTTCGGTTCTGTGAAAGAAGCCACAAAAGTACCCGTAGCATCGAAGAGTAACGTTATTCTTTGGTCATTGAAAACTATCAAAATTTTGTAAGCATCCTTACCATTGGCATCTTTCCCTACTGCTACTTTTTCAAGCTTATAACCTTTGTAATTCGTTTCAAGATATACCTTGATGGCATCTATCAAAGCAGCTTTAGTAGTATCTGCCTTGACGGTATAGGTGCTCAAAATTTTGCCTGTAGCCGAAACTGTAGCTTCGTGGGCAACACCATTTACTGAAAAATCGCAACCATATACTTTATTTGAATCTATCGTTGTTACTAAAAGTTCTGTAGCCGTTGGGTAATCTTGTTTAATTACTGCCGAAACCTTGGCCACTGCTGCCGCATTGGTTGTTGTTTGGCTTTGGCTCTGTTGATCAAGATTTATGTTTTCTTTACAGCTCGTTAAAATGCCCGTCAATGCGAATGCAATGACAAAAAGGATTTTTTTCATAATTTCACACAAATTTGGATTACACTTTGATTGAAAAGTTAAAACTGTTTCCCCTGATTTTTTGATCAGGAAAGTCAAGGGAAGATTTGAGATGCATTTCAAAGAGATAGACAACCCAACCTAATAAAAGGGTTGCATGAACCAAAAATAATTTGCAAAAGAAGGGAAAGAAAAAGCTGTTTATCAAATACTTAGTTAGCTCTTGATAGTAGGACGTTTAAATTTCTTCCAGCCTATAAAAGCCAGTATCAATAATACTATAACGCCCAGCACATACCACATAGTATAAGATGAATTTAAAGCGGAGGCATCGCCCACCAATACGGCTCCTGCCCAAAAAGTAGGTAATTGGTTTTCGCCTGTTTGACTTTGCAAGAAGGCTATTTTAGCCTTTTGTAGGGCTACGTCTTTGGTAAGACCTTCAGACAAGTATTGATAAAATAATTCATTTAAGGAATAGGTGGCTCTGTTTTCCACACTCCAAAGCGTTGTTAAAGTAGCAGGAATGCCTAATGTGGCAAAACCTCTGGATAAGCTCAGAATGCCTTCGCCCGTGGCATTTCTGCCTACTGCTGTCTTACAGGCTGATAATACCAATAATTGCGTTTTGAATCTGTTCAATACCCCCAATTCTGATAGCTTTAAGACAGAATCGGCAAAGTAAATCATCGGTTCTTGGTCGCTATCATCTGCTTGGGCGTGGGTGTATAGATGCACAATCTGATAATTATGGGCATTATCAAAGAATGTTTTTTTGTCTGCAGCTTGATTGATAAAGGTTTTCCCGAAATAGAAAAAGTCGGACACTTTTGCTAACGACTTCTCCGAATCAGTCAGTTCTGTTTGGTTCAAGTTTTTCTGATAACCTACAGGCGCCATTCCAAAGAATTTCTTTGTCAAAGAGAAACTTTCGTTGCTGATATTTTTCAATAAAAATTGTACCGAATAGGTATAGCTAATCGCATAGTCTTTCAGTAAATATTCAGATTTTCTTGAAGACTTACTCATGGCTTCAAAAGGTAAAAAATATCCATCTTGTGCGATGATTACCCTACCTTTGGGGACATCTAGTTTCGCAAAAAGTTGTTGATACAATTGATTTCCTACTTTCAAAAAACCAGAGAAATCGGCATTAGCTTGTTGATTATCGGCACAGTATTTCAAAAATGCTTTTGAATTTTCTTCATAGTTAACCAACGAAATTTTCTGTAGATAGGCTTGGTCTGGCAATACTTTCATGGCATAGATGGCATCGTTGCCTACAAAATATTCTACTAAGCAAATGTCTTCCTTCGTAAACTGTGCAGGTTTTTTAAGGTATTTTTGCACATCCGCTAAGCAAGCCGTCGTGGTATCGTATTTATACTGATAGTAAGTTGGGTTTTTAAGCTCAAGGCTTTTAATAAAAGCTGCTTGCTCTTCCTGAGCCTCTAATAACTGATTTTGTAAGGTTGTATTTTTAGCATTGTTACTATTTTGTCCTACCAGTTTAGTATTATACTCCGTGATTTTTTGTTGTAGCGATTTCTCTTTTTGTAAATCTTCGGGCGAAAGTTGTTGCTTAGCACTTAGTTCATTCAGTCGGTCATTTAGCAAGACGGCTTTACTTTTCTCGAAAAAATAAAATGCTTTTTCGTAGTTCTTTAATAGGTAACAGGTTTCAATAGCCTGTTCATAAAGATGATGTGTTTTGTTTCGCCAATAAAGCTTCGATTCCGTGCCTGCGTGTTCAAAACGCATTAAGTCTACCAACTGATCGGCTACGATGTAGGTTTTCAAGGCATTTCTTAAATAATCTTTTCGCTGGGTGGCTTTGTGATATTCCAGCCAAGTATCTGCTTTATCTTGCAGGGTAGTTAATAAATAAGATTTAAAGTCGGCCGCTTGTAATGATTTGATAGAAGGAATATCTGCTAGTTGTCTCGATTTAAAGCCGATTGGTGCTATTTCAAAGGCTTTTTGATAATATTCAAACGCTTTTGGATAATCTTTTTTCTTCCAATACACCGCCGCAATATCATCATAGATAATTACTTTCATGTAGGCATTATCCATCGTTTGCAAGGCCATCAAATAGTTTTGTAGGGCTTGGTCATAGTCTTGCAAATACTGATAATAGGTAAACCCAATGTCTAAAAAATTCAAAGAGTAACTATAGGTATTGTTACTAAGCTTGTAAAGTTGTTGGCTTTTCCGATAAGATGAGATGGCTTCCTTGTAATGTTGTTGAGCCGTATATAATTGCCCTGCCCAATAATAGGCATAGGGTAAATAACCAAGGGGGTCTTTTTCTTCTAATAATTGTATTACTTCTTTCAGGTTATCACTCGCCTTATCGATTTGTGACATCATCGTGAGTGTCTTTACTTTTTCAATCAAACTAAAGGCTAATCCTTCATGATTTTTGGTTTGTTTGCCAAAGCTAATGCCTAAATCTACGCTACTGATGGCCTTTTCAAAATCGCCCATTTTACTGAAAATATTGGCTTTTTGGGCATAGGCTTTTGAGAGATAGTTGGTTTTTTCGAGATTAGTTTTGGCAATGGCAATACACTTATCTAGCTCATCTAACGATACTTGGTAATGCCCTAGTTGATTTTCATAGCGAGCTAAATAGAAATAATTAACTTCTAAGCTAAAATGGTTAACATTTCCTCTGCCAGATTGATTGATTTGAATGGCTTTTTTGGTATAGATGATGGCATTATCATAATCTTTATCGTTCGCATAACAATCAGCAATATTTTTAAGAATTGACGTATAAACCGAATCTTGACCAAAACATTTTTCGCTCTTTTTTAACAATAATAAATAGCTTTTTTTTTGTTGAGTAGGTGCTAGTTTTGAGATTTTTTGAAGGGCATTAATGGTTTCATTGCGTGAAGGACAATCCACCTTCGACAAGTAGGATAAGAATAAAATTATAAGGGATAAAATAGCTTTTCTGAACACCAAAGTAATATTTTAAGGTTTTAAAGAGATAATAGGGGATTAAATTAATACTTAAAACCAAGAAAATAATCATTTCAAAAAACTAATTTTCACTTAAAAAAATAAACCCTAGTCCAATTTTCAAGACTAGGGTTTACTATTTATCAACAAGCCTGATAAGCGAAAAATAATCAACTTTAATGAAGTATTATTAAAACAATACTCCTTACAAAGTCACTGCTACAGACCTACTTCTTATCATTTATTTTGACAAGTATAAATTACGTTCTCCGTAAACTTTGCGGAAGAAGTCATCTTTTAATGAATCGATGAAGTAAATTGCTTCACCCGTCGATTTCATTTCTGGTCCTAATTCCATGTTTACATTCGGGAATTTATTGAACGAGAACACTGGAATTTTGATTGCATATCCTTTCTTCACTGGATTGAAAGTAAAGTCTTTTACCTTCGCCCCTAGCATTACTTTGGTAGCATAATTTACATAAGGTTCTTGGTAGGCCTTACAAATAAATGGTACCGTACGTGATGCACGAGGGTTAGCTTCGATGATATATACTACTTCGTCTTTAATCGCAAACTGGATGTTCAATAAGCCTACTGTACGAAGTGCCACCGCGATTTTCTTAGTATGCTCTTCTATCTGGCGAATCACGTTTGGCGATAAATCGAATGGAGGTAATACTGAGTGTGAGTCACCTGAGTGAATCCCCGCAGGCTCGATATGTTCCATGATTCCGATGATATACACATCTTCGCCGTCACAAATAGCATCTGCTTCTGCTTCGATAGCATTTTCTAAGAAGTGGTCAAGCAAGATTTTATTGCCCGGAATGTCTCTTAGAATATCTACTACGTGTTGTTCTAGTTCCTGTTCGTTGATTACAATCTTCATCGACTGTCCACCCAATACATAAGAAGGACGAACCAATAAAGGATAACCCAAAGAGCGACCCAATTCTACGGCATTGTCTGCGTCTTCGCACACCCCGAATTTAGGGAAAGGTATATCGTTTTGTTGTAATAAAGTAGAGAACGCTCCTCTGTCTTCTGCTAAATCTAGGGCTTCAAACGAAGTACCGATGATTTTGATGCCGTGCTTAGTAAGTTTCTCTGCTAATTTCAAGGCAGTTTGTCCACCCAATTGTACGATTACTCCTTCAGGTTTTTCATGCTGAATGATTTCGTAAACGTGTTCCCAGAAAACTGGTTCGAAATATAGTTTATCAGCAATATCAAAGTCTGTCGAAACTGTCTCAGGGTTCGAGTTAATCATGATGGCTTCATAACCTGCTTCTTTAGCAGCCAAGATTCCGTGTACACATGAATAATCAAATTCGATACCTTGACCGATACGATTTGGCCCTGAACCTAATACTACTACTTTTTTCTTTCCTGTTTTTATTGACTCATTATCCAGCGTTTCTGAACCTTGCGAGAAAGTTGAGTAGAAATAAGGTGTTTTGGCTTCAAATTCTGCCGCACAAGTATCTACACATTTATATACACGCTTGATACCCAAGCTATTTCTTTTCTCAAAAACTTCTGATTCTAAACAACGTAGAGAGTAAGCAATCTGACGGTCGGCAAACCCTTTGTGTTTTGCTTCTTCCAATAATTCTTTTGGAACTGAGCTTAACGTATATTTCTCTAACGTGTTTTCAACTCTTACTAAATCTTCAATTTGGTATAAGAACCATTTGTCGATTTTAGTTGTCTGCTGAATCGTTTTGAAAGAAATACCCATTTTGAAGGCATCATAGATATGGAATAGACGATTCCAAGATGGATTTGCCAAAGAGTGCATAATGGCATCTTGGTCAACCAATCCCTTGCCATCTGCTCCTAAACCATTACGTTTGATTTCAAGTGATTGACAAGCCTTTTGAAGTGCCTCTTGGAAGTTACGTCCAATACCCATTGTTTCACCAACAGATTTCATTTGTAAGCCCAACGTTTTGTCAGCACCTTTGAATTTGTCAAAGTTCCAACGTGGTACTTTTACTACTACGTAATCAAGTGCTGGCTCAAAGAAAGCCGATGTTGTACCTGTGATAGCGTTTGTCAATTCATCCAAGTTGTAACCAATCGCCATTTTAGCAGCAATTTTCGCAATTGGATAACCTGTTGCTTTAGAAGCCAAGGCAGAAGAACGAGATACACGTGGGTTGATTTCGATAGCGATGATGTCGTCGTTTTCTGGATTTAAAGAAAACTGAACGTTACATCCACCCGCAAACTGACCGATAGCGTTCATCATTTTGATAGCCATGTCACGCATTTTCTGATAGATTGTATCAGGCAATGTCATGGCTGGTGCTACCGTGATTGAGTCTCCCGTGTGAATACCCATTGGGTCGAAGTTCTCAATCGAACAAATGATGATTACGTTTCCTAAATTATCACGTAATAATTCTAACTCATATTCTTTCCAACCCATGATAGACTGTTCTACTAGTACTTCGTGTGTTGGCGATGCATGCAAGCCTTTGTTTAAGGCAGCATCAAAATCTTTTGGATTGTTTACGAAACCTCCACCTGTTCCGCCCAAAGTGAATGAAGGACGAATTACTAATGGAAAACCTGTTTCTTGTGCAATCTCTTTACCTTCCAAAAACGAACGAGCAGTGCGTCCTTTACAAACGCCTATACCAATTTCAATCATTTTCAGACGAAACTTCTCACGGTCTTCCGTTGTCTCGATTGCCTTGATATCAACACCAATAATGCGTACACCATATTTTTCCCAAACACCCGAAGCATCACAGTCGATGGCTAAGTTCAAAGCCGTCTGCCCTCCCATTGTTGGTAAAACAGCATCTATTGGCATGCCTTCAGCTTGGTGTTTTTCTAAGATTTCGATGATTGAATTCTTATCAAGGGGTTTTAGATAGACATAATCCGCATTAAGTGGATCAGTCATGATTGTAGCGGGATTGGAATTAATTAAAGCAACTTTGATACCTTCTTCTCGGAGTGAACGAGCTGCCTGCGAACCTGAGTAGTCGAACTCGCAAGCCTGACCGATGATAATTGGACCTGAACCGATAATCAAAACGGACTTGATGGATGAATCTTTTGGCACTTTTTGTATTAGTTTTTGAGTTGGATAGTTTTAATTTAAAGACATTCTTTAAGGTATTTACTTCCCAATGTTCTATGATAAGAACAATATCCAAGAATTAAAAAAATTAAAACCACTGATTTTGGAAAGCGATTTGGGTAATTTTTGAAGAGATACTTAACTCGGAGACTAGCATAATGGATAACTATTAACGAATAACCGATAACGTATCCCCAAAAATTGTACAAAGGTAATAGAAACCAACGAAAGTAAAAGGCTAAGATTTCAATTTAAGGATTAATTAAATTTATTCTTTCCTTAATTATATTTTTACAAATCGCTATTATTGGATTTATCCAAGACGCTCTACTTTAAAAATTTATATTATATACTTAAAATATGATATTAATCTAATAAACTTTATCTTTGCCTCATGAAGTGCATTTTAATAAACATATTTTTTCAAATGAAAATCACATTCTTACTTTTCATAAATTTTTTATTTGTTTTAAATTTTGACGGCCTTTCCCAAAAAAAGGTAGAAATATTATTAATTGGGACTTCGCATAACTACGAACTTAACGTAACCAATGATTTTGATTATGTAAAAGAGGCGGTTAGGAACTTCAAACCTGATATTTTTTGTACAGAATACCTGTCAAAAGACAATGAATCTCAATCTGTGATTGAGACATATTATGGCGAGCGCATGACTCAGAGAAGAGATTTACTACTCGCCAAAAAACCCATAGAAGAAAAAGATATTCCAGAAATCATTAAAAAAAGTTATAAAACCTTAAAGGCAAATCCCGATTCTAAACAAGCTAGAGTAGATTTAGCCCATGCTTTGTACCTCAATGAAGATTTAGGCAATGCCCATTATCAGATTTATCAATTGATGAAAGCTGATTTAAACAAAGAAGAAAGTGACTATTTGAGCAATACATTCGATGTGAAAGATTCTCTTATCAAATATACCTGTCGTAAAAATAACGAATATACTAACCTTGTTTTTCCTTTGGCTGATGAATTGAACATCCAAAAACTATATGGTTTCGATTGCCAGCGCTTTGACCCTCTTTGGAATATAGCTTGGGAAAAATCAGATAGCCTTTATACAGCGTTTGAAGATAAATTAAAAGCAGATACCAACGATTTAAACAGCAAGAAGTCGTTGAAGACAATAGATGCTTTTATGAAAGAATATTATGCAAGTCAAAAAAGACTAAGAGCAGCCTATCAAGAAGGAACGCAAATTCATTTTTTTAATACCAAAGAGTTTGATGACCTCGCTGAATGGGGAGATTTTTTAAGAGAAGATATTTATCAATTAGAAGATTTTCCGTTGGAGGCCTACCAAGAAAAAAGAAAATATTGGCAACAACGGAATGAGCAAATGGTACAAAATACCCTAAAGGCCGTCAAGCAAAGTAAAGCTAAGAAGGTAGTGGTTTTTGTAGGAGCTTCGCACAGAAGGCTACTTGCACAAATGTTTGAACGCAATCCTAACGTAAGTGTTAAGACAATCGACCAAGTTAATTAGTCATCTTTCATATTAAATTTTTCAAATAAGGCTTCTGTAGAACACAGAGGCCTTATTTTGTATTATTCCATGATTAACTATATTATATTTAATTTCATTTAAACTTTGAAACATTTTTTGTTAACCTCCTGTTTTTCAAATAATTCAATTCCAGTTATCTGAGCGAATTGAACAGGTTAATTTAAAGGAAGCCGATATTTTATCTTTCGTGTTTCCAATAAATTATCATTAAATTTGCAGCATATTCAAAGTATTAAGACTATTTTTCCTTCTAAAATGAAAATAAACTTTCAGTATCAAGAAAAATTTGAGAATCGCCACAACAATTCAAATGTTGCAGACCGTGAGGAAATGCTCAGCACTATTGGGGTTGATTCTATTGAAACACTCATCAATCAAACTGTCCCTGCTGCCATTCATTTATCTCGTCCACTGAATCTTCCAAAGGCAAAATCTGAAGCCAAATTTTTGAAAGATTTCAAGAAACTATCACAATTGAACGACACTTACAAGTCTCATATTGGGATGGGTTATTACGATACCAATACACCAGCCGTTATTTTAAGAAACATTCTTGAAAACCCGGGTTGGTATACAGCTTACACGCCCTACCAAGCAGAAATTGCCCAAGGTCGTTTAGAAATGTTGTTGAATTACCAAACCATGATTATTGATTTAACTGGAATGGAAATTGCCAATGCTTCTTTATTAGACGAAGGTACGGCGGCGGCGGAAGCCATGACGATGCTTCACGGACAAAGAAAAGCTGGAAAGAAAAATGCTGAAACCATCTTCGTTTCTGAACATTGTCATCCACAAACAATCGATGTACTGAAGACAAGGGCATTGCCATTGGGTATTAAATTATTAATTGGCGACCACCGCTCTGTTGACTTAACCCAAGAAGACATCTATGCGATGGTATTGCAATATCCTGCCTCAGACGGACAAATATTTGATTATACAGATATTATTGCCTCGGCTCATGAACTAGGTATCAATGTAGTAGTGGCTTCTGATTTGCTAGCCCTTACTTTATTGAAATCACCAGGTGAGATGGGTGCTGATGTAGTAATTGGTACTTCACAAAGATTTGGTGTGCCTATGGGTTTTGGTGGTCCACATGCTGCCTTCTTTGCGACAAAAGAAGAATTCAAACGTCAGATTCCGGGTCGTATCATTGGTGTTTCTGTAGATGCTGAAGGAAATCGTGCATTGCGTATGGCTTTACAGACGCGTGAGCAACATATTCGTCGTGAGAAAGCTACTTCAAACATCTGTACCGCACAGGTATTATTATCAGTAATGGCTTCGGCTTATGCTATTTATCATGGGCCAGAAGGCTTGAAAGCTATTGCAGAAAGAGTACACGGTTTGACAAAATTAACAGCACTAGCTTTAGAAAGTTTGGGCTATGATATTGAAACAGATTCATATTTCGATACTATTAAAGTGAGAGTAGGCGAAAATGAAAAGCGCTTGAAAATGGAAGCTGTAGCCAATGGCGTAAACTTTCGTTATTACGAAGACTATAATTATATCGGAATCTCTCTGGATGAAACTTGTACGGTAGAAGACGTAGAGACGATTGTTTATATTTTTGAAAAAATCGGCAGAAGAGAAGTAGAAGTTGCTACGCTGTTTGATAAAGTAGACTACGCATTCGATGAGTCGCTAAAACGTACTTCAACGTATTTAACACATCCAGTATTCAATAGTTATCATTCAGAACATGAAATGCTTCGTTATTTAAAAGCATTAGAAAACAAAGATTTATCAATGGTACATTCCATGATTGCTTTGGGTTCTTGTACGATGAAATTGAATGCTACTACCGAAATGATTCCTGTTACTTGGGCTGAATTTGGTAACGTGCATCCGTTTGCTCCGAAAAATCAAGTTGGTGGCTATACTCAGATGATTAGTGAATTAAACGATTGGCTTTGTGAAATCACAGGTTTCTCAGCGATGTCGTTCCAACCAAACTCTGGCGCACAAGGTGAATATGCTGGTTTGATGGTAATTCGTGCTTATCACGAGTCTCGTGGTGATTTCAACAGAAATATTGCTTTGATTCCTTCGTCTGCACATGGTACCAACCCAGCGTCGGCAGTAATGGCGGGCATGAAGGTTGTCGTAACCAAATGTGATGAAAACGGAAATATCGACCTTACAGATTTAAGAGCTAAGGCTGAACAATATGCTGCAAACTTATCATGTTTGATGGTGACATACCCTTCAACACATGGCGTTTTTGAAGAATCTATCAAAGAGATTTGTGCGATGATTCATGAGTTTGGCGGACAAGTATATATGGACGGCGCTAATATGAATGCTCAGGTAGGCTTAACGTCGCCAGCTACGATTGGTGCTGATGTTTGCCACTTAAATCTTCATAAAACATTCTGTATTCCTCACGGTGGTGGTGGTCCAGGCATGGGGCCTATCGGTGTGGCGAAACAATTAGTACCTTTCTTACCAAGCCATGCTGTCGTAAAAGATACTGGTGGAGAATTAGGTATTACAGCGGTTTCTGCTGCTCAATTCGGTTCGGCATCTATCCTTACTATTCCTTATGCATACATTGCGTTGATGGGTGGCGATGGCTTGACGCGTGCTACTGAAACTGCGATCCTGAATGCTAACTATGTAAAAGCTCGTTTAGAGGGATACTATCCTGTACTTTATACAGGTTCGCAAGGACGTTGTGCCCACGAAATGATTTTGGATTGTCGTCCTTTCAAATTATCTGCAGGTGTGGAAGCAGAAGATATTGCTAAGCGTTTGATGGATTATGGGTTCCATGCTCCAACGCTTTCATTCCCTGTAGCAGGTACATTGATGATAGAACCGACTGAATCAGAATCAAAAGCTGAATTAGATCGCTTCTGTGATGCCATGATTGCCATTCGTGAAGAAATTCGTGAAGTAGAAAATGGTCAGGCGGATAAAGCAAACAATGTATTGAAACACGCACCACATACACAGTCGGTAGTGTTATCAGAAACATGGGACAGACCATATACACGTGAGAAAGCAGTATTCCCACTTCCGTATGTGAAAGCTACTAAATTCTGGCCAGCAGTTTCAAGAATTGATTCAGCTTATGGCGACCGTAATTTGGTTTGTAGCTGTTTGCCTATCGAAGAATATGCACAGGCTTAAAGCTTGAATTTTCCAACCTCACCCCCAACCCCTCTCCTTCAGAGAGGGGAGCTTTAAGTACCAAGGTCCGCTCCTCTTCTCTGAAGGAGAAGGGGCTGGGGGATGAGGTTATTTTACAGAATAATATTTGATTATAAAACTTTTCAGACAATCTCTTTTTATTAATACCTCACCGCAGTATAGTCAACGTACCATTATATTGAAAAATGGGATGGTCTGGATACAGGATAATTTTATAAATATAAGTACCTTCATATAATTGATTTCCCGAGTTTGTTCCATCAAAAGGCGCATAATTCCCTTTGGAATAAAATACTACATTTCCCCATCTATCATAAACATATATTTCGGCATCAGGATAATTGTTGATACCAGATAATTCCCATTTATCGTTTTGACCATCTCCATTAGGAGAAAAAGCGGTTGGCACGTATACTTTGTCGTAAACTAGCACAGCGATAGAATCTTTGGCACTACACCCTCTGGGACTGGTTGCTAAAAGTGTATATCGAATACTCTGACTGGGTGATGCAACAGGATTGGGAGCATTAGGATTATCAAGGTAATTCCTTGGCAACCATGCATAGGTATAGTCTGAACCGATATAGCCCTTCAATGTTACGCTATTTCCTTTGGCTAAATATATATCATTGCCTAAATCTAATTTGGGAAAGGCTTCAATATAAACTTCTTGGCTAAGCTCGCCATTTAAACAGCTCAACACTCCATTTATTTTATACTTAATAACGTGCTTACCAATACCTGCTTTTTTATAATCAAATACTGTAGCCGTTGTGTTATCAATCGTAAAAATACCTCCAGACGGAGAGCCTTTTAACGTAACAGGCTGATGTTCTGTTCCACAAACAGAAGCAACGGTTTCCATTGAAGTAGACGAGCTATTAAAAAAAGCTATTTTAACAGGTGCTGAAGTATCATTACAATTTAGTTCGTCGGTTACTTTTAGGGTATAATCTCCGTTAGTCCTTACTTGTATGTCTTTGTCGGTACTAATACTGTTTCCATTCAAAAACCAATTATAGTTAGTTAGTCCTGTTGGCCCTTTCAAGGTTACTAAATCTCCTTCACAAAATTCTGTTCTGTTTGGGTCATTGGTGATAGTTGCCTTGGGGGCAGCAATGGTAATTGTAACTTTCTCAACAATTTCAGGACAAGCTCCCGTATTAGGTACGGCATAGGAAACTTCATGCTTGCCTACTCCTGCGACAGCAGGGTTAAAAGTACCTAATGTTTTATCCGTCACTCCTATTCCTCGATATTCTCCGCCAGCGGGAGAGCCTTGAAGATTGAAAGGAACAGTATTTAGCCCGCAAATAGTGGGCACTGTATTTAACTGAACGACAAGAGAGGAAAAATAACTTAATGTATAAGGCTGTGACTCAGTAGTACATCCATTCTGATCAGTAACATGGAGTTTATAGGTTCCTTTTTTTTTAGCTGTTATAAAAAGCCCATCATCTTTTAAAATAGTACCCTCATATTCCCATTTATAAAAAGCTGTCAGTGATTGGTTGGCATCTAGCCTTACTTCATCGCCTTGACAAATCTGATTGACATTAGGCACAGGCGTGATAATTGACTGTGGTGCAGGTAATATAACTACATCTAATTGTTTAGAATACATTACCACACCGTTTACATCTATTACCTTTAGCCTATAAGGCAAAGCTTCGTTGTGGCTAAGTGATGGATTATTGGCAAAAGGAACAGCAGACCAGCCATTATCACGAAGGATTTCCCAAGAGTAGAAAACGTAGTTAGGATTCGGGTCTATGTATACCCTAATTTGTCCCCCTGGACAAAGACCAGCCGCATCTTTTTTTAAATCAAAAGCATCAAGTACCTGCGATTTAGCCTGCTGTGAAAAACTCAGCAAGACTATCATGAAAGTAAAATAAATACGCAATGCTTTTTGAAGATGAAACACTCTGTTGATGATTTTTCTGTTTGGAGGCAATTTATACCTAATAACAAATTTGGCTATTCCTAAAAACGACTGGCAGTAATAAATATTATCAATCGTCTGACTTCTACCAGATTGAAAATTAAGTAATTAAATTGATTAATTACTCATTATCAGCTTTCGGATTCAAAATTAATCATCCTATAGAAAGAAAGCAACTTGAAAAATGAATAGAAGGCGGTAACTTTGCTGATAGAAATAATCATTAAGCAATCATTCCATGTCTAATAACGATATTTTAAAAAAGCTAAGGGTAGCTCTTCAATTAAGAGATGACCAAATTGTAGATATTCTAAAATTGGTAGATTTCAACGTATCAAAAGCAGAAATTGGTGCTTTGTTCCGCAACGAAGACCACCCAAATTTTAAACCTTGTGGAGACCAGATTCTAAGAAACTTTTTGAATGGCTTAGTAATTCATTTAAGAGGTCCTAAAGAAGACAAAAAGCCATCGCCAGTAAAGTAATAGCTTATTAGTAAGTAATCTATGCACAACAAGCTATAAAACTGAATATCAACATCCTAGACTGAAAGCTCAAAGCTTATTACTAACGTTTTGTTTGCCAATCTTGCTGTTGGCTTTTTGTCAGGAATGTCCAAGCAAGTATTCTGCTTACTTTTTGACCTTGTGCCATATCAATGGTTTTTACCTCTAATGCCTTTACTTTTTTTAATAAAGCATATGCTTTTGGCAAGGTGGTTTTCTTGGAAATAAGCGAAGTAAACCATAAGCAATTATTAGCAAACATCGTACTTTCAGTTATCATATTTGCTACAAAAGCTTCTTCGCCACCTTCACACCAAAGTTCATTATTTTGTCCTCCAAAGTTAAGTACCTTATTATTACTTTTCCCTAAATTTTTCCATTTGCGCTCAGTGCCAGCTTTTGCCTCGGCTAAGGAAGCATGAAAAGGGGGATTGCATAAAGTCAAATCAAAGTATTCGTCTTGTTGGATAATTCCTTTAAAAATATTCGTAGCAGATGACTGACATCTGCATTCCACTGTATTTTTCAAAGAATCATTGGCTTCAATAATTGTCTTGACCGATTCTATGGCTTTCTTATCAATATCTGCTCCTACAAATTTCCAACCGTATTCATGGCTACCGATAATGGGATAGACACAGTTTGCACCCACGCCAATATCCAATATTTGTATCTTATTTCCTCTTGGTATATTTCCATTATTGCCGCTAGCCAGTAAATCTGCTAAATAATGAATATAGTCTGCCCGACCGGGGATAGGTGGACAAAGATAATTGCGTGGAATATCCCAATGACTAATACCATAAAAATGCTTTAATAAAGCCTTATTAAGTACTTTCACGGCTTCTGGATTGGTAAAATCTATGCTTTCAACATCAAATTGATTGTAAAAAACAAATTTTGCTAGCTCGGGTAAACTAGCAGTCAATGCCTTAAAATCATATCGAAAACGATGAGGATTTCGAGGATGTAAGCCTGATTTTTCAGAAGTATTTTTTACAGAATCTTTAGTCAAGTTCTTTTAGTAATATTTTTAGTGATTGGTCAATAGTAATTAGGTGTGCTTGTCTAAAATAAGTTAAAATTTATGTCAACCAATTTTAGGCAAGAACAAGGAAGAGGTCACTCATGGCATGACTTTGAGTCATGCCATGAGTATTTTAATCTGCTATTCAGAAAAAATTACAATCTCAAATCAAATAATTCTTTTGAGCGAATCCATACGATGGTTACAATGATTAAGGTCATCGCTCCGCCAAATATTACAGATGGTACTGTTCCCATTACTTTAGCCAAAAATCCTGATTCAAAAGCCCCTAATTCATTAGATGAACTCACAAAAATGCCATTCACAGAAGAAACTCTTCCTCGCATTTCGTCAGGAGTAAAGAAACGTAAAACAGTTTGGCGAATAATAACACTTACGCTATCGAACACGCCTGTAAAAAACAAAGCAACAACCGATAGCCAAATATTAGTAGATACTGCAAAAACCAACGTAGCCAAGCCAAAACCTGCAATCGCTAAGAGTAAGTTACGCCAAGCTTTCCCTAAAGGTGGGATATAAACCATCACAATCATACACAAGACAGCCCCAATTGAAGGAGCGGCTCTTAGAATCCCCAGCCCTTCGGCACCTACATGGAGTACATCTTCTGAATACACTGGTAATAAGGCAATTACCCCTCCGAAAAGCACTGAAAACAAATCTAATGAGATAGCATAAAGGATAATCTTTGTTTTGAAAACATACACGATTCCTTCACGAAGCGAGAAAAAGATATTTACTTTTTGCTCATTTTGCTGAGGAATTGGCGGTGCCGTAATCATAGAAATGAGTATCATTACCAACACAAATAACCCTACCACGCACCACAAAGCATGCGTAAGCCCAAGATAAGCATATAAAAAACCCGCAAGACCTGGGCCTAAAATAGCTCCTGCTTGCCAAAAAGAACTCTGCCAAGTAGCAGCATTAGCAAAAACGTCTTTGGGAATTAAAAATGGATTCAATGAGCTTGACGCTGGGCTATAAAAACCCCTTGAAAAACCAATCAGCATAATTACGCCATAAACAACCATTAACATTTGAGCTTGGGTCAGACCACTCGTAGGATTAGTTGCCCAAATTAACACGACTGAACCCAAAGTAATAAAAGCTAAACTAATTTGCATGATGGTTTTCTTATTTCTACGGTCAGCAAAATGTCCTCCGAACAATGCTAATGAAATATAAGGTAAGGCTTCTGCCAAACCAATTAAACCAAGTGCCAGAGGGTCGTGGGTGATTTTATAAATAGAATATCCAAGAATTACTTCTTGAATGAGCAATGCCATCGTAACAAAACCATTGGCAAAAATGAAGGCTACAAATTCTGGATATTTAAGGGCTTCGTAAGGAGATTGTTTGGGGGATAAATCTGTCATATTTTTAAGTTTGTTCTCATTAATGATTAGCGTAATCCATTTTTCAAGAGAAACCCATTAAGAAATTCCTATTTCAAATTGAGGCAATTTTCTAGTACTTATCACATTGACATTATCGCCAAGCTGTATGGTATCCAACACAGTTACTAGTAAGTTTTGTCCAAACAATACTTTTTTACCTGCCCTTCTATAGGTTGATAATGTATAGAGGGGGTCTTTGCCTGTTTTTTCTCCAGACTCTTGGTCTACCGTCGTCATGATACATCTGCTACATGGCTTCACACCCCAAAAGGTGGTTTTTCCTATCTGCACTTCGTACCAATTATCTTCTTCATAAGCTTCTCCTCCTTTGAAAACTAAATTCGGACGAAAACGATTCATTTTTACACGCTCTTTTAAACGATTATTTAAATCATCTAAAGACGATTGCCCGATTACCAAAAAAGGATAAGCGTCTGAAAAAGACGTTATCTCTTCGCCAGTAATGGCATATTTTTTATCTACCTCTCTCCTACTGTCTTCAGGCATATAAACCAATCTTATGGTCATTGCCAAAGCCTTTGAAAACCATTCGTTGGCTTCAGTGCTTACTTCCAAGGCATCTATGGTATCATCCCACACTTTTACACGCACATATTCTTGATGATTGGGTGGCGTAATACTTACTTTAAGAGGCTCAACAATATCTTTCCTATGGGTAATCGTCAAGAATTCATCATCAATACTAGGCTGAAAAAGCGCTAACTGTGGGAATTGTCTTTGGGTAAGGAAAGTGCCTTCTTCGTTTACTAAAAGCCATCTTCGGTCATTCTCAATGCCTCTTTCGGTAACTTTTGCTTTTTGAAGACTAATGCCTGCGAGCGATTTTACGGGGTAAATCCAGATTTCAGAGAGTTGAAGCATAATATTTATAATTTCCCCCAAAAGTACAAAAACCTGTGGAATTTGATGATTCACACAGGTTTTTGTTTTCTTAAAAAGAACGTAATTCTTCTTCTTACTCTTGTTCCAATGCTTACTTTATCAGCATCTAGTTTAGATTTTAGTTACTGCTTTTACCGTATAACCTTGTTTTTTCAATAAGGTTAATACTCCTTTTGTACCTCCTAAATGCCCCGCTCCTACGCCAAAAAAGGTAGCTTTTTCTTTCATAATAGTAGCCATTCTAGGAATCCAATTGGCGTTTCTGGTTTCGAGCAAATCTTTTTCAAAACCAGCATCTGATGTCGGTGAGTTAGTTATGTCCGACAGCAATGCTTCTATATCTTGTTTTTTATAGTCTTTAATCAGCTGCTTTAATTCCTTCTTTCCATCTGTCCAGTTATCTACCATTTTTACTAGCATCAAATCGGCTTGTTTTTCCATGCCCATTTTATCTACGGCATCAAACTGTTCTTGTACTAACTCAAGCCCTTTTACTTCTTTTTTCTGTTCTTGTGCCATCTTGATAAAAACCTCCTCATAGCCTTGCATTGGGCAACCTAACATACTAGGAATACTCATAGAGCTTAGGATAAAAGGTTTCATGCCATCCATAAAAGCAATATTGGTTTTTAAAGAGTCTTTAAAAAACTTGGCTACTTTGGTATAATCTGCTTCCGACATGATTGTTTTCAACGTCTTACCGTCGGGCATCATCATATTTTTTTGCATTTCTGTCATCATCGACGGGTCATCCATATCGATTTCTAAATAAACTTGCTGAGCTGAGGCAAACTTATTTTTTACAACTTCTGGCAAGAAAAAATCATCTTTACAAATAACATGTATGGTACCAAAAATATAGGAAGGTTGTGAAAGTCCATTGCCTGAAATTTCATACAGTAATGATTTCTCTTCTTTTTGTCCATAAATCTTAGAGAAATATAGAAAGCTAAAGATTAATGAAATGGTAAAGAATTTAATAGGATTTGCCATTGGGGGAATAAATATTAAAGGTTTTGTTTCTTGCTTGTATATAAAATCTTTGTCCGTGTGTGTACCAATATCGCTTAGTCTATGCTCTCTTCTAATTCCGCTAAACAGCTTTTTAGTTTGTCTAGGTGCTGTCCATATACTTTACGGATATAAAATTTAACCCAAAAATAGCCTAAAGGAGAAGTAATTACGGTAATAGCTATTAAAAATGTTAAGGATAATTCTTGCCCTGTCAATTCTACACCCACTACCATTCCATAAAACATCATCGGAAAAATCAGCACATAATTGATAATCATGTAGATAAGTATAAATTTTGAGCATTGTTCTACTGTAATACGTAACGAAGTAATTAAGCTTAATCTTGTTTCAAAGGCTTGCAGAGAACGATATTCAAACCAAAAGACAGCTAGCGTAACAATAGTAGTAAAAGTTAGGATTGAGCAAATATATTTATGAAAAACAGGAATATCGGTAAAAAAAATAAAGTATAGGAAAATGGGGATAAACAAAATGCTTATGCTGAACTCAAACATCATGTTTTTTTTGAGTCTTGCTATCACATCATTTGATTTACCCTTCATCATCATTGAAAACTCATCGTTTTCAATCACTTGAGCAGACATATTTTCAAGGGATGTTTGTTGCCAAATATTTTTTAATTCGTCTAATTCCATCTTTTGTTTTGGAGCATAATAGTTTTTACAATAGTTGTGAAACTATTTGGCATTAGCCATCAAAGTTCTTAGTTTTTCACGTATTCTAGTCATTTTTACTCTTACATTATTCTGACTAATACCGATTATCTCAGCAATTTCTTCGTTGTTCTTTTCTTCAAAATACAGCATAATAATAGCCTTTTCAATTTCAGATAGTTGGTCGATGGCCTGATACAATACCGTTAGTTTTTCTTCAATACCATAGTCGTACTGACTGTCTGAAATATTGGTAATTGTTTCCGACAATTCTACTCGGATAGGTTTTCTACTTTCTTTTCTAAAATCAGAAATGGCGACATTTAGTGAAATTTGATATATCCATGTTGAAACCTTTGCTTCGTGCCTAAACTTCGGAAAAGCTTTCCATAATTGAATCACAATTTCTTGAAACAAATCTTTACGGTCATCATGGTCACGACGATACATCCCGCACACTTTATGCACGATGCCCTGATGGATTTTGATTAATTCAACAAATTGATTTTCTACTATTTGGTTCAATACATTGGAGGTTTTGAATGATTAGTCGAACGAGCATTCTAATAATTACATAAAAAAGAGATTATTTTTAATAGTTGTAATTGAGTTCTGTCCTTGTTGGAGTTATTTCGGGAAGGTCAACAAAGGCAAATAATACAAAATCTAACATATTGTATCTATTTTAAATGGAAAATAACATTAAATTGCATACATAAAATCGCCAAAGATTGACAATAAAACTTCTACAAAATGCCTAAAATTTTAGAATACTTTGGATTTATTTTCTACTTCTATTCGAACGAACATTTACCAATCCATGTTCATGTGTCATACAATGAATATGAAAGTGTTTTCGAGCTTTTATTTGAAAATGGAAATTTAGTTTCTATAGAACATCGAAAAGTTTCTGGTATAGAGTCGTTGCCTGAAAAACAAAGAAAAGAAGCATTGAAAGTTGTAGAAACGTATTCGTCCTACATTACTAATGCTTGGATGGACTATTTCGTTTTAAATAAAAAGACAAAAAGTAAAAAAATCACAAAAAAAGTATGAGCATTAGTGTAATAAAAGCTGAATATATAGACGGACTTATACTGAATATTACTTTTTCAGATAATAGTCAAAGAAAAGTGGATTTCGAACCATTTTTAACGGGTAAAGAACATGCTATCTTTAAGTTTTATAGAAAAGTAAAAAACTTTAAGCGCTTTAGTGTTGAAAATGGCAAACTAGTTTGGGGAACCAATTGGGATTTAATATTTCCAACATCTCAGCTTTATAATGGACAAGTTCTAGTTTAAAATTACTTACACAACATTTAAAAAAAACCACATAAAATAAAACGCATACCTACTTCAATCTCTCTAAGATTTTGTTTAAATTGAATGATTCTTAATATCTCTAAAAGTCAATTCAAAATTATGCAAAAGCTACTCATAACCTGCTTATTATTCCTCACTTTCTTATCTAATGCTCAAAAACGAAAAACCCCTGTCCCTGACCGATTTGCGGGTTTAGATACTGCCTTAAACCATATTCTTGTAGACTGGAAAGCACCAGGTTTTGCAGTAGCCATCATCCAAAAAAACAAAGTGGTATATGCAAAAGGATTTGGCTACCGTGATTATGAAAATAAGTTACCTGTTACACCGAATACTGTATTCGCAATCGGTTCGTGTACAAAAGCCTTTACGGCTTCGCTGATTGGTCTTTTACAGAAAGATGGCAAACTGGAATTAGACAAGCCTGTGAGTAATTATTTACCTGAACTGAAGTTCTACAACGATGATATGAATAATAAAATCACCCTTCGTGATATGATGACCCATCGTACAGGACTTCCCAGACATGATTATTCTTGGTATTTTTCTCCTACCTCTCGCGATAGCATTTTAACACGTATTCGTTTTTTAGAGCCTTCTACTGGTATTCGTGAACGCTGGCAATACAATAATTTCATGTTTGCGGCTCAGGGTATTGTAGCACAAAAACTCACTGGCAAAAGTTGGGAAGATAATATCAAAGAGCGTTTTTTTAAGCCGCTAAATATGACAAACTCTCATTTCTCTATCAAAGAATTTGATAAAAGTAGTGATGTGGCTAAAGGGTACGGATTAAAAAAGGATAGCTTGATTTATCGTTTAGATTATTTTAATATCGATGAAATGGGCCCTGCGGGTAGTATTAATAGTAATGTATTAGAAATGGCGAATTGGGTATCCGCTTGGATTAATGGTGGTAAATTTGAAGGGAAAGAAATTCTATCTCCTCAATATGTTACAGATGCGATTTCTTCTCAGATGGTCATAAACGGTGCTTTGCCCAGTAAAGAAACCCCTGACCTCCACCTATCTACTTATGGATTTGGGTGGCTTCTTTCCTCCTATCGTGGACATTATCGGGTAGAACATGGTGGAAATATTGATGGTTTCAGTGCCAACACCTCTTTTTTCCCGAGTGATAGTTTAGGTATTGTTGTGCTGACAAATCAAGATGGTTCTGCAATTCCTACGCTTGTGCGTAATGTCATTGCCGACAAAATGCTCGACCTTAAATATTATAATTGGAGTGGACAACGGTTGAAGTCGTATAAAAAAGCCATCAAAGAGTCAAAAGAAGCGCAAAATAAACCAACAAGCAACAGAAAAACGAATACAAAACCTTCGCACAGCCTTACCGACTATACTGGTATATTTGCTAGTGATGGTTATGGGAAATTAAATGTCAATCAAAAAGGCGATTCATTGTTTTTACAATCGCCCAATCATAAATGGTGGCTTTCTCATTATCATTATGATACTTTCTTGAATTTTGACACTAGATATGGCATTGATACGACGAATAAAAGTTCTATATTTTTTCAATTCAACACTGGGGTTAACGGTGAGATTGAAACATTATCAGCCATAGGATTGGAACCTACTATCGGTAAACCAGTTGTATTTAGTAGAGTGATTCCTATCAAGCCTATTTCGGCAGAAGAATTGAAAAAGTATGTAGGGGAGTTTGATTTAGGAGGTGTTACGATTAAAACGTATGTTAAGAATGATAAAACGCTCTATGTCTTTATCCCCGGTCAGCCAGAATATGAATTAGCCTCTATTGGCAATCATAAATTTAACCTTGTGAAGCTGAAAGGTTATAGTGTTTTGTTTGACATAACGCCAAGCCTCGAAGTGACTGCGCTTACTTTTGTTCAACCAAATGGTAATTTTAAAGCGACTAAAAAGAAATAACATAAGTCATCCCGAATTTTAAAACAAAAAGCGGTCGAAAACTAATTTAGACCGCTTTTTAAATTTATGGATAAAGATTATAGTTCCGTTAGGAACACTATATCGGTAGCCTCATTGTACACAGCTCTCCTTCAAGCCCCATCGGGGCGAAATGTTTCACCCCGATGGGGCTTGAAGGGACTAATAGTAATAAATAGGTGCTTCTACCAATATTTCGCCTCTATGAGCTATTTTGTCAAACTTTCCTACTTCAACTCCACATTCCACACTCAAAACTCCATTTACTTTACTTCCATCAAACAAACCTTAGTAGTCTTTTCAGTTACCTTAAATCTATCATCAATTCTAAAGCCAATTACCCAAACTATCGAACCGTTTGATGTAAGCAGGTATACTTCTTTTTTCAAGTTCAAAGGTACTTTTTGGTCAATCAGGAAATCACTGATGAGCTTTTTTTTATTCATTCCTAGCGGGCAAAACCAATCACCTTCTTTCCACTTACGTAGCTGTAACGGAAAGCGAACCTTGTCGGCATCCAAACAAGCTAATTTTTTAGCCGTAGGCACTACAAAATCTTCTTCTATTTCTGTAAACTCACCAATGTTCAACATTCTATCGCCAAACTCCACTACTACATTATTTGTCTCAATGGTTTTGCTTGTAAAAGCCTGTAGATTCTTCGGGGTAATTACCAGTTCTGTACGGTCTTTTACCAAGGTATGTGTTGGGGTAAGAAACATTTTGCCTGCTTCTTTATCAAAAGCTTCAACAATATCCTGACTTTGTTGATAGCTAAAATTGTAAGGTTTTAACAATTCTGCTAGTTTAATCACAGGTTGCGAAAGCGTTTGAATGGCTTTATAATTCACATAAACTGCCTGTGAATCTGACCAAGTGATTTGCTTTCTGAGCATTTCCATTTCTTGTTCAAAAATATCTTCTACTGCCGAAATTCTTTCTATGGTTTGCTGAATGGTATTTTCAAGATTTGGATTGATTTGTTTCAACAAAGGCACTACTTCATTACGAATCAGGTTACGTTGGTATTTATTAGATTCATTAGAAGAATCTTCACGCCAGATAATCTGATTTTCTACGACATATTCAAAGATGCTTTCTTTTTCAGCAAACAACACTGGACGAATAATATGACCGTTTTTTACCCTGATACCATGCAAGCCCGCTATGCCTGTTCCTTTGGTCAAATTCAATAATACTGTTTCGAGTACGTCATTCTGATGATGCGCCGTAGCGATGTAGTCAAACTGATGTTGGGTTCTTATTTTTTCAAACCATTCATACCTTAAAATACGCGCAGCCATTTGCGTAGAAATCTTTTCATTTTCAGCAAAATCAGTCGTTTGAAAGGTAGTTACGTAAAAAGGTACTTTGTATTTAATAGACAGTTTCTTCACAAACATTTCATCTTCATTTGATTCCTCGCCACGAAGTCCAAAATTGCAATGGGCAATCGCAAAGTTAAGTTTTGCTTTGCTGAAAAGGTCGCACATCACGACAGAATCCATACCACCACTTACCGCTAAAAGTACTTTTTGAGACGGTTGAATAAGATTTTGTTTGTTAATAAACGTTAAAAACTCGTTGAGCATGATTTTATTTGGCTAATTTTGCAAGCACAAGATTTATGAAATATTCCACAAAAATACATCAAATAAAAGTAATTCCAGAATCGATGAAAGCATTTGAAATAGTCAAATCCATTTCCAGTACTTTATCGTATATTTTTATAGGATTAATTTTATCGTTTTTTACTTTTTTTTCAGCTAATGCCCAAACTGCTGGTGGAAGCCAAGTAGATATCATTAAAGCCGATAGTTTGATTGGTCAGAACCAGCCATTTATGCAAATGAAGAAGCTGATTGGCAATGTCGCCTTGCGACAAGGCACTACGCTGATGTATTGTAATCTGGCTATTTTGAACGAAACAACGAATATTCTTGAAGCTTACGGAAAAGTAAAAATTATTCAAGCAGATACTGTTACGATTACTGGTGATACTGCCTATTATTTCGGTAATGATAGAAAAGCAATCATCAATGGTCATGTGAAGTTAGACGATAAAACAATTTTACTTACTACCAATAAGCTAGATTATAATCTAAACACTAGCATTGCCTACTATAATACTGGCGGTAAAATCATTGATAAAAAAAGTACGCTGACCAGTAGAGAAGGCTATTATAATACTGTTACAAAGCTATTTGATTTTAAAACGGATGTTCACGTTATCGACAAGGATGGTAGCCTAACGGGAGATTCGTTACGGTATAGCACCTTATCAAAAGAAGCTTTTTTTATAGCCCCTACCTTGGTTGTTAATAAAAAAGATACCACTTATGCCAACCCCGGTAGCCAGTATAATACTGTCACAAAAATTTCGAACCTAAAAGGGCGGTCAACTGTAAAAACGGAAGATTATACCATGACGGCCGATACGATGATTTATGACCCACCAACCGAAATTGGTATTGCGATTGGGAATATTCATTTCGTCTCGAAAAAAGACAAGGCTATCCTTACGGGCGACCGTGGTAGATATGCTAAGAAAACTGGGGTTACTAGAGTATTCGGACATGCTTTATTGAAGAATGTTTTTGAGAATGACACACTTTTTTTAACGGCAGACACCTTGGTTTCATTGGATAACAAGGAAACCAAAACGAAGAAAATGTATGCTTATAAAAGAGTCATGATTTCTAAAAGTGATTTTGCCGCAAAGTGCGACTCGCTGAGTTATAATGTTTCAGATTCAACCATTTATTTTTATCAGAAACCTATTCTCTGGAATTTAAAAAATCAATCGGAAGCTGATTCAATCAATATTTTGCTGAAAAGAAATAAAATCAGTGTGATGAATATGAAGGGCAAGTCTTTCGTGATTGCCACAGATACACTAGCTAACTATAACCAGATTAAAGGCCGTAAAATGGTGGTTAGGTTTACAGATGATTCTAAAATTGAACGTGTGAATGTGGAGGGAAATGGGGAAAGTATCTATTACGCAATTGATGAAAAAAATACCCTAACTGGGATGAATAGGGTACAATGTGGGAAAATGAATATGAATTTTGCTAAAAACAAGATATCTCGCATAGCTTTTTTAGCTAAACCAGATGGTAAGTTTATTCCGCCCAAAGAAGTAAAAGAAGACGATAAAGAGTTGGATGGATTCAGATGGCGAATAAACGAAATGCCTAATAAAGCAAGTATTTTAGCAAGAGTTGCACGTCCTATTATTACCCCTCCATTAACTGCTTCAAAGGATTCTATCTTGATAAAAAAGGTAGAAAAAAAGATAGAAAAGAAAATTAATGAATTGCCGCATAATAAAATAAACAAAAAATCGTTGCCGAAACTTTGAAAATTGAACTTTTTTAATATATTTTTGTTCTATAAATAAAATATTTAAAAGCAAAAGCAACCTTTCAAACGATTTTTAGGTCTATAATAAAATAGAGGCGTAAAAATATTTATCAATTGATTAATGTTGTCTTCATAAAGAAATACTAAATGAGATGAAACCTATACTCTTTAATACAAAAGCTTGGTTAATTTGGGGATGCTTGATATCATCGATATCAGGGATTGCTCAGACTACTGAGAATCGCTACAAAAGTCGCTTGGATGTTAAGCCAAAGCAAAAGACTATGAGCCAGATTACAAGTTCGTCATCTTACAAAAAGATGCCTTTCTCATATTTCCAGCCATCGCATCTTTCTCTTGATAGGAATGTAAACTATCAGAGTGCTGCCATTAGTCAGTATTTTACTAATTCGTTGATGGTACAAACGCCTAAAAATTACGCTGTAAAAAATGATTCTCAAGTGGTGGCATCAACAACATCTATAGAGACCAAAGTAGAAGAATCTTTTAGTGCTGACGATAAACTATTCAATAACGACAAAATATCTATCTGGAATATTTATCCTAATCCAGCAGACGATATTGCGACGATTAAATATAGTATTTCATCCCAAGTAAACGAAGTAAAAATCACATTTTACAACGTTTTGGGGAGTGAGATTAAAGAAGAAGTTTTAGACAAAGATGCCTCAAGAAAAGAGATTTCTACCAAAGACTGGGGAAATGGCATTTATTTATATCAACTGTCTGCTGATGGCAGATCACTTGTGACCAAAAAACTTTTGGTTAGACACCAGTGAATAGAAGCTAAAGAGTAACAAATATGAATCATCCCAAATTTTTTCTAACAAAAGCGAGTTTTAGATGATTTTTGAGCTTTTGGAATTTATTCTCGTCCTTACTTTTTGCCTTGATGCAAAAAGTAACAAAAAAATCAAGAATTCCTAAACTCGCTTCGCTCAAACAGTAGGAATTCGGTGTACATCAATCATAAAAAAGCGGTCGAAATTAGTTTTTCGACCGCTTTTTTATGATTTTAAAATTCGGGATGACTCATGTTTTTCCCCTGAGCCTTTATTATTGTCCTGCTGTTAGTTCTTTATACAAGGCTAATACTTGGTCTAACAAGGGTTCTTTCTCGTCGTTATTAATTACAAAATCAGCAATTTTCAATCTTTCACTTTCAGATATTTGTCTGGCAATGATGGCTTCAATTGCTTCCTCTGTACGTCCGTCTCTTTCCTTTACACGCTTTATTCTTAGGGCTTTTGGAGCATCTACCACAATTACTTTATCAAAGGCATTTCCATCCCCCGCGGCTTTCATGAGTGCAGCTTCATACAATACAAATGAATCTTGTTGATGTTCTTCAATCCATGTTCGGGCATCTTGCCGAACTGCTGGATGTATTAGTGCATTTAATTGAAGTAGTAAATCCGCATTATTGAATACTTGCGAAGCTACCCATTCGCGGTTGTATTCACCACTGGCAGTGTAAGTATTTTCTCCTAATAATTGAATAATCGAATTTTTGAGCGAAGTATCATGAGCGACAAGCCATTTAGCACGTGTATCGGCTTCATAAATTGAGATACCTAATATAGAAAAAATCTTACACACAAGACTTTTGCCCGAACCGATCCCCCCTGTAATGCCAATTACCTTTGTCATTATTTCAATAATTCTTCAACCTCAAAACTTACATTGATTTTATTCTTGCTAGTTTTCAACATACCGTTTTTAGCAAAAGGCAACCCTATTTCATCATCAAAATTATCTTTAATCTGTTGCCCAGGCACCTTGATATAAATCGTGCTATCCATGTCTTTCAACATAGATTCTGGACCTTCTATCGTCAATATTCTCGGGCTAAGGTTAATCACACTAGAAACTACGTAATGCTCTTTCAAAGGAATATGTAAGCTATCTATTTTTAACGTAAATTCTTTCTTGATTTTCCTGTCAAATTCAAGTTCAAAACGGTCGGCTACTATATAGTTTACCTGTACATCTCTGATATATTCAGCAATAGAATCTGTCAGCATGCCAGTATTCAAAAACTTAGTCTTCAGAGGCTTAGTGATAGCATATTGAATAGGCGTTTTATTAAAAGCAAATGACTTGCGTAATAAATCCCATCCGCTACCAGAAACATTGACAGAAATTTTTTCAGGAAGTGGCTGAGTTGGTATGTAAAGAGAATCGTCGTAAGTAATACGAATAGGAAAGGAAATTTTTTGTGAATAGCCTTCTTTGTTCAAGGCATTCATTATCCAAAAAATAATAGCAGCTAATAGGCTCACTATTACAGCTTTGAAATCAGTTTTTTTAGGAGCGGGTTTCATCTGAAAGAATTTACAAATTGAAGTTATCTCAAAACTATCATGCCTAATGTACTATAGTTTTAAGCCAATGACATTACGCAGATATTTTAAATACTAAAACTATCGTGCCTAACATCTCATCGTTTTGAGGTAACTTCAATTAGGGAAATGACAAATTTTATTCGCCAATCTGTGCTGAAGAGTCTTTAGAAATGGCTGTTTTCAAAAATACCATTCTTACTCCTTTGCTTGAATCTACTTCTAATACAACTGTTTTTTCTCTTACAGAAGTAACAGTACCGTGCAAACCACCAATCGTTACTACTTTATCGCCAGCTTTTAATGCATCAACATATGATTGTTGCTCTTTCTGTTTTTTTTGTTGAGGACGAATCATGAAAAAATACATGACAACGAACATACCACCAATTAATAAAAGAGAAGATGCACCACCTCCACCGAGCATTCCTTGTAATAAAATACTGTTAAACATATTTGTTTTTTGTTTGATTAAATATTCTTTGTGGTTTTACTATTTCTTTAGTACTTCTACTTTAAAAGAAAAAGTGTTTTCGGCAGGAGTTGTATTAGCTATCGCTGTTACTGTTTTACTCAGCTTTCCTTCTTTGCCTTTACTATCAAATTTCACCTTAATAAAGCCTTGCTCACCCGGTTGAACTGGGGAAGTAGAGTACGATGGCGTAGTACAACCACACGATGCATTTACACTACTTAGCACTAATGGCATATTACCCGTATTTCTAAATTTATAAATGTGAATAATGGTGTCGCCTTGTGTAATTACACCTAAATCTACCGATTGTGAATCAGCTTGCATCACAGGGAATTTATCACTCGTCGGTTTATATGCAGATGCAGAGTCTGCCATTGTCTGGCTATCGGTCTTTTGTTTATTTTGACAAGCAAAAAAAACACTAATACCCAATGCCAAAATGATTGCTTTTTTCATACGATGAATATTCAAATTAATTTCAAAAATTAGGCTTTAGCTTTAATCTGACTCATCATGCTTTCTACATCTTCTAATAAACGTTCTGCTTTTTCACGTGCCTCGTTTACAACTTTCTTACCTTCAGTTTTGGCCATTGTTTCAGGGATTTCTTTTCCATCAATCAAATCTGAAATTAAACCTTGTAATTGGTCACGATACTTTTGAAGTTGATAAAACAGTTTGTTACGGGTATTTTCTCCTTTATCAGGCGCATATAAAATTCCTAAGGCAGCTCCAACGGCAGCGCCAGTCATGAATGCCCAAAATGTTTTTGATGATTTACTCATTGTATTGCAAGTTATCGGTTAAAAAATCAAATTTATAGATTATGCCTGTGGCGTTGTTCAAATAACCATTATTTATTATCAATCAATCCTCGTCCCGACTTTCTGATGATTCCTTCTTTCTGTAATTTCTGTGAAAGTACGTCTAATAAACCATTGATAAACTGTCCTGACTTTGGTGTTGAATAGTTTTTTGCCAATTCAATGTATTCGTTGATTGATACTTTTACTGGAATACTGGTAAAATGAATCATTTCTGCCAAACCCAACTTCAAGATAAGCATATCTGTCATCGCCAGACGGTCGCCTTCCCAGTTTTGTGTTTGGTCTGTAATAATTTTCTCATAAGATTCGTCATTATCCAGCACATTATTAAAAAGGTCTACGAAATAATGCTTATCGTCGTCCCAATTTAATGCCAAAGGCTGTAATGTTAAATCTTCCACTTTTTCAATCTTAAAAGTCTTTACACAAAGGCTTTTAAGTACATCCTTATTTTCGTTCCAATTTAGGTCTTTTTCCTCAAAATAATCAGCAATCAGGTGATGTTTCAGTATGAAAGTTTTTACAAGATACTGAACCAACGCCAAATCTTCCTCAAAAGTATGTTTTGTTATACGAAGGTACGACTGGAAAGTAGTATCAGGCAAGATTGCTTCTAAGAAAAGTTTACGCAAAAGGTTTTGGTCTTCTTCTCCCCACTTAGCATTGCTCCTGATAATACCCGTAGTAAACATCGGTAAATTCTTCAAGGCCATCAATACTTGATTTCTCGCTAATCTTGACGTACGGTGGTCTGTTTCAACCAAACGACGTTGCTCATCCCAAACAGCAATCTCAGTGATTTCCAACAACAATTGAAGCATTTTCAGATAAGCATCATATACTCCTTCCACCTCCGCTACCATGTTATCAGTAATCGTAGCTTTGTCTTTTTTTACATAACTTTTATATGACTCCAATGCATATCTTGCTGCATTTTTAGCCTCAGCAGGAATGGTATCATCTGTCGATTTCAGATTGAATAGCTCCTCAAAGCGCTGTTCAGCCAACTTACGCAAAGCATCTAGCTTTAGCATTTGTTGCTCTTTAGGAATCATTAAGTCAAGATTTGGGAGAAAAGAATCAGCAATTTGGTCAAATGCTAACTGATAATCAGCACGTTCCGCTTGGCGGAAGGCATAAAGGCTTTGAAATGCCTTTGTTCGGAGAAGTCGTCTGTTTACCATTGGGTAATTTAGAAAGAACGTTTTGGTAGTGAAGCTTCGGTAAAGTAATATTACTTTATCCAAAGAGGGTGCAAAATTAGTATTTTTTAAAGAAAAAAGCATTATTCAAGCACAAAATTTTCAATATAAATGATAATTTTACTGAATACTAAAAGTGCATAATGGATGAAACCTTTACTTTCCTCCGTTGGTTATTGAAATATGAAATCCCTAAAGCATCTCAACCAATACTTTCTCAAATATAAATGGTACCTTATTCTAGGTACACTTTTCACATTCATTTCCAATCTTTTTGGTGTAGTTCCTGCTCAAATTGTACGCTATGCGCTCGATTTGGTCAAAGAAACCATCGATTTATACTTTCTGTATGATGGCTTTGCTTCGCAAAAAATGGTCTATGAATTCTTCGCCTTTTCAATCTTGTTGTATGGCTCATTAATCATGATTCTGGCTTTATTAAAAGGATTTTTCCTTTTTTTAGTACGCCAGACACTCATCGTAATGTCCCGCCATATTGAGTTCGATTTAAAGAACGAAATCTATCAGCATTACCAAACCCTTCCACTGAGTTTCTATAGAAAGAACAATACTGGCGATTTGATGGCCCGTATTTCAGAAGATGTCAATAAAGTACGTATGTATGTTGGTCCTAGCTTAATGTATGGACTGAACCTTATATCAGTGTTTATTCTAGTGGTTTGGTACATGCTTTCAGTGAACGAGAAACTTACTTGGTATGTATTATTACCTGTTCCTTTTCTATCGGGTAGTATATACTTTGTCAATACCATCATCATGCGAAAATCTGAACAGATTCAAGCAAACTTATCTAAGATTTCTACTTTTACACAAGAAGCCTTTTCAGGCATTAGGGTATTAAAGGCTTTTGTACAAGAAGAACCCTCAACGATAGCTTTTACCAAACAAGCCAATGTTTATCGCGAAAAATCATTAGATTTAGTAAAAGTTGATTCATTGTTTACTCCTCTGGTTTCGGTATTGGCAGGTCTTAGTTCTGTGATAGTAGTATATGTGGGTGGCTTAGAGGTAATGGCTGGCAGACTTACCGCTGGAAGCATCACCGAATTTATTTTGTATGTCTACATGCTGACATGGCCAATGATTGCCTTGGGCTGGACAACCTCGCAAATACAACGAGCGGCCGCTTCTCAGCAAAGAATCAATGAATTTTTGAAGATAAAAACTGATATTGTTTCTAAAGAAGACATTAATCATACCATTGAAGGAGCTATTGAAATGAAAAACGTTAACTTCACTTATCCAGATTCAGGGATTGTGGCTTTAAAGGATTTCTCAATGACGATTAAGCCGGGCGAATCTATTGCTATTTTAGGCACTACAGGCTCAGGAAAAAGTACAGTAGCCAATTTGCTTTGTAGAATGTATGATGCCTCGGCAGGAGAAATAAACATTGACAGCTTGCCCATCAAAAGCTTGAATGTAAATATGTATCGTTCACAAATTGGGTATGTGCCTCAAGATGTTTTCTTGTTTTCAGACTCTATCCGAAACAATGTTAGCTTTGGAAGTAGTGACATGACTGAGGAAACCATCATCAAAGCTGCCAAAGACGCTGATTTATACAATAATGTGATAGATTTTCCTGAAGGTTTTGATACGGTTTTAGGAGAAAGAGGTGTAACTTTATCTGGCGGACAAAAACAACGCTTATCTATTGCACGTGCCATTGCGCGTGAACCAAAAATCTTAATATTAGATGATTGCCTTTCAGCTGTAGATACCAAAACTGAAAACCAGATTTTGAACAATCTACAGGAAATTATGAAAGGCCGTACATCAGTGATTATTTCACACAGGGTTTCTTCTGCTAAATTAGCAGATAAAATCATCATGCTCGATGATGGAAACATCATAGAACAAGGTACGCATGAGGAACTGATGAATGCCAATAATGTGTATAGAGAACTTTACGAAAAACAATTACAAGTGGAAGAAGTATGAGTTGTGAATTGTGAGTAATAAGTTTAATATACAAGCGTCCTTTATTTTATATATGCTTATTAGTTTTATAATTTTATAAAATCATTTTATCGAATGAATAGCAATTGGTCAAGAAAAGAAATCTATAACGTACTGGAAGTAACACGAGGTAAAAAAAGCAAGGCTTCGTTATTTTTTAACTCCATTTTATTAACAACGATTTCTCTGAACACCTTCGCTATCATTTTGCATTCAGTAAAAAGCCTAAGACATGATTTTGTCACTTTCTTCAGTGACTTTGAATACTTCTCCGTTATCTTCTTTACGATAGAATATTTCGTTCGACTGTGGGTTTGTGTTGAGAATGAAAAATATCGTCATCCTCTTTGGGGTAGAGTTCGTTATATGTTTTCAGCAGGGGCGTTGATTGATTTATTAGCAATTATGCCTTTCTATCTATCTAATTTCACGTCAGATACTAGTTTAATCAGGATACTTCGTTTATTCAGAATTTTCAGGTTATTCAAATTTTCAAGATACGTACATGCCTTAAAAGTAATTGAAAGTGTATTTAAAGACAAACGAGAAGAGCTTATCTTAAGTTTTGTGTTTTTTATCTTTACGCTACTGATTGCATCTTCTACGATGTATTATATCGAAAACCCTGCACAACCCAACGTTTTTTCAAGTATCCCAGCTACGCTTTGGTGGGGCGTTACTACTATCACTTCGGTAGGATATGGAGATGCTTATCCCATTACACCACTTGGAAAATTATTAGGAGGTATTGTTGCAGTAGCAGGGGTTGCGATGTTCGCTTTACCAACGGGTATTTTTGTCTCAGGCTTTAACGAACACATAAAATCTTCTAAACAAGATAAAAAGGACTTTAAGTTTTGCCCGCATTGTGGCGAACAATTATCTTAAAGTCCTTTTGTTTTATTTACTCAGTTTTCTGTATGCTTCAGAATTATTAGGGTCAAGCGAAGTAAGCAATGGCACTATCTTTTTTCTTTCATCAAGCGGAGCATCGCCATAGATATTCAATAATTCCGTAGATTTTGCTTCAAAGAAAAGGCGATACCAAATTTGCCCTGGGCGGTTCTGAATTACCTGCTTAATGGTATTCAAGTATTCCGTAATCTGTTTTCGGCTACCAGCAGGGTCATTCGCATAATTATCCATCGCAACGCGATGATAGGTATAGAAGCCCTCACGTAGGCTCTGTAGCTGTTGATTCAACATATTTTCCGCTACCCAATATCTACTCCGAATATCATTTGAAGACGACCAACCTCCGCCAGCATTTTGTGCTAAATTCACTACGTTCAATGCTTTCTGAGCGGCATTGATACCTCCCATTTTTTCAAAGGAATCATAATCGAAAGCCAAGGCGATATAGGCATAAAAGGCTAATATCTGGGTTAGGTTGTCGTTATAATTATTATCATTATAAGTAAGGGGTGTGCCTGAGATATATTTGAATACGAAGTTTCTATCTACATAATTTAAAATGACGGTTTCATAAGCAGAGCCATATACTGGGCGAGTAACCTGAAAACGAGCGTTGGCTTCATAGTCGCCTGTAGCAGTGGCTTTGGTAATAATCACGGCTAGCGAACAATTGATTTTTTCTTCTGGAGCAAAATTATCATTTGTCCAACGGCGATTGTTCATAAATTCTTGCATGATATTTTGCAATTCGGTATAAATCTGGGTAGCACCGCGCTGTTCATTTACTTGGATTTGGTCTGTAGAAATGGTTACTCTACAATTAATTTCTTGGGCTCGTAGCGGCTGTGACAAAGCCAATATTCCCATTACAGCCATCACCGAACAAAGTGTATATTTATAAAAAGTATAATATGTAATGCTATTTTTCATCAATGTTATTTTTCGAAATTGATTCATTTACTTTCTATTCACTCATCATGGTATTGATGATGGCGTCTATAATGTCTTGAGCAACATCTTGTTTTGATTTTAAATCAAACTCAATGATGCTATCATCTTTTTTAATAATGCTTATCTTGTTAGTATCATGCCCAAAGCCTGCCCCTGCGTCTTGTAGAGAATTCAAGACAATCATATCCAGATTTTTAGACTTGATTTTTCCTTTTGCATTCTCAACTTCATTATCTGTCTCCAAGGCAAAGCCAATCATTAATTGGTCTGAACGTTTCTGTTTCCCTAAGGTTTTGGCAATATCGGTGGTCTTGATAAGCTCTATACTAAACGTATCTTCTTTCTTTTTTATTTTCTTATCTGCCACCACCGCAGGGGTATAATCAGCCACGGCCGCCGCCAGAATAATGATGTCTGCTACTTCAAAATTTGCCTGCGTAGCAACATACATTTCTTGTGCTGAATGTACTTTGATCAAATTGATACTTTCATCTGTTTTTTTCAAAGCTACTTGTCCACTTACTAGCGTTACTTTTGCGCCAGCTTTGGCTAACTTATTAGCAAGGGCATAACCCATTTTTCCAGTAGAATGATTGCTGATAAAACGAACAGGGTCGATAGCCTCTTGGGTTGGCCCAGCGGTAATCAGTATATTTTTATTGGCTAATACAGGATTGACAGAGAAATGTTTTTGCAGGACTTCCAGTAATTCTTCGGGTTCGGCCATACGCCCATCTCCTACTAAGCCACTGGCTAATTCGCCATAGCCTGCCTTGATAATGTAGTTCCCATATTCAGTCAACTTAGCAAGATTTGCAATCGTACTCGGATGTTTGTACATATCCAAGTCCATCGCAGGTGCGAAATATACATCACATTTAGCCGAAAGATAAACCGCAGTAAGCAAATCATCACAAATGCCATTCGCACATTTTGCCAACGTGTGGGCTGTTGCGGGGGCAATCAGTATCACATCTGCCCATAAGCCCAAGTCAACGTGATTATTCCATTGTCCAGTTTCATCTTTTACAAAAGCCGACAAAACTGGATTTTTTGAGAGTGTCGATAATGTAAGCGGTGTAATAAATTCTTTAGAGGCTTCTGTCATTACAATCTTTACCTCTGCTCCTTCTTTCACCAAAAGCCTAGTAAGTATCGCAATTTTATAAGCAGCAATGCTACCCGAAATACCTAATAATATTTTCTTGCTTTTAAGCATCTTATTCAACACTGGTTTATAGATACAAACTTAATCAAAATCAAAAAGGTCAAATGTAAAACATCTGACCTTTTTGATTAATAATTAATAGAAAACTCCTAGTCTTCCGAACCTTCATCATGTTTTGGCAAAACGAAAGTGAATTTATCTTCCATAAATTCGTCGATTGCTAATGACGTTGGCTTTGGCAAACGCTCATAGAATTTTGAAATTTCAATTTGCTCACGGTTTTCAAAAATTTCTTCTAAGTTATCTACTGAAGAAGCAAACTCTGATAATTTATTGTTCAATTCTTCTTTAGACTTCAAAGCAATTTGTCTTGCACGTTTCGAGATGATTGCTACGGCTTCATACGTATTTCCGCCTGCTTTAATAGCTAGTTTATCTACGTCTCTGGTAATGATTGATGGATTCGTTGCCATATCTTTGGTTGTTCTACTGTTTCTTGTTAAATGTTTTCAATAAAATACTGATTACTTCTGTTTGTCGCCAGCACCCACTTTAGCTGTATTAGATTTCTCTTTGTCTCTAGCAGCTTTGTACTCGGCTTCAAGTTTTGCAATTCTGTCACTTTCTTTAAAGCTGATGTCGTATAATTTCTCAGCTTTTTTCAAGAAGTCACTCTTTGGATATTTATCCACTAAATCTTGATAAAACTTAATAGCATCATCAAAACGCTCTTTTTGTTTACTTTCGATAGTACTCTGAGCCAAATCAAATTGTGATTGAACTTTCAAGTACGCTAGCTCTTCGTTATAATCTGAATCTGGATAATCTCTCTGAAAATTGTTGATTTCAATCACAGCAGACTTCAAAGAAGCAATATTGAATTCACTAGTTTTATAGTAAAGTTTTACTTTTTCGTAAGACTTCTTCTCTAATTTCTTTCTTAGCTCCTTAATCAAATCAGACGTTTCTTCTCTAAACTTGCTGTCTGAGTAGTTATTAATAAAGTTTTGCAACTCATTAATGGCTGTAATCGTCCCGCTTTGGTCAAGATTGAACTGCGGAGAGTTTTTATACAATGAATAAGCAGACATATATACTGCTTCCTCATAATATTCGCTTCTCGCAAAAGTTTCAGCAAAACGTTTGAAATGGAAATTTGCCATTTCATAATTGCCTGTATGATAATCGCAATAAGCTTGATAAAACGTAGCGATTTCTTGTTGGTCTGTTCCCGTTAAAATTGGTAACAATTCCTCGAAGAGTATGCTTGCTTTGTCGTATTGACCTTTCTTGAAAAAACGAATAGCGGCGTCATACTTTTTCTTCTCATCAGTCATCTTTCTGATTTTTTCGAAATTGCTACACGCACTGAGGGTCAAAGCAAACAGTATAAATAATAAAAATTTGTGAGTTCTCTGCATAAGTTCGCAAAGTTAAGTAATTTTTGGGAGTTTGAAAATCAATACTTGTATTTGTTAATCAGAAATTAAGCAAAGTCAAATTTCGTCATTAAAAAGACCGTAATCATTAGTATTCAATAAGTTTTAACGAATTTTAACATATAATCTTATTCTGTTAGGCTAATAGATTTTATAAAACAGACAGTTTTGCCTTTTTAACATGGTTTTATGGCTATATTTTTCCTGACTTAGTTTTTTTTATTCGTTATAAATGGAAGTTACAGTTCTATAGAGTTCTCTTTTTTTCAGCTTATCACCTACAACAAAGTACAAGTTTATATCACTAATTTAATATTTTCGGGTTTATCATTCAGTACAAATCACGGCAATATTACTTTTAGGTGAAAAGTATTATTGAAACTATTGTTCATAAACCATATTTTCCATGTCAAATAAATTATCCACTAAACTTCGTTTTGGAATCCCAGCAATTTTGCTTGGGGGTGCATTACTTACAACTGGTTATCAAAATTCTCCATCCAGTCGCTTTATTAATCATTATGTAGATTCGGTGTTGACAGAAGCTCAAAAAAGATTACCCGATAATTCGCTGGAAGGTGTAAAAATGACAGATGGATTAGCTGTAAAAACCTTTGCAACTGAGCCAATGTTGATAAATCCCACGGATATTGATGTGGATGCCAAAGGGAGAGTTTGGGTATTAGAGGCTTATAATTATCGCCCTAATATTACACTCAACCCAACCAAAAAAGAAGGGGATAGAATTGTTATTCTGGAAGATAAAGATGGTGATGGCAAAGCAGACGGCAGTAAAATATTCTATCAGGATGCTTCATTGAATGCTCCTTTGGGAATTGCCGTATTAGGAAATGTGGTATTGGTTTCACAAAGTCCTTATGTCTGGAAATTGACTGATACCGATGGTGATGACAAAGCTGATAAAAAAGAGATTTTATTTCAAGGCATAGGTGGCGAACAGCACGACCACGGTATGCATACGTTTGTTTTTGGGCCAGATGGTAAACTCTATTTCAACTTTGGAAACGAAGGACGTCAATTAAAAGATGCGAATGGTTATATTGTAAAAGACCAATTTGGCAAAGAGATTTCGCCTAAAAACTACCAAGAAGGCATGGTATTCCGTTGTAATATAGACGGCTCAGAAGTAGAATGTTTAGGACAAAACTTTAGAAATAACTATGAAGTAGCGATTGATTCTTACGGCACAATGTGGCAATCGGATAATGATGATGATGGCAACAAAGGGGTAAGAATAAATTATGTAATGGAATATGGCGACTTTGGCTATAAAGATGCCATGACGCACGCTTCATGGCCAAGTAATCGTACCAATATTGAAGAAGAAATACCAAGACGCCACTGGCATTTAAATGACCCTGGGACTGTACCCAACCTTTTACAGACAGGTTCTGGCTCACCAACGGGAATGATTGTGTATGAGGGCAATTTATTACCAAGTGCTTTTCAAGGACAAATGATTCACTGCGAACCGGGACATAATGTGGTGCGTTCGTATCCAGTTCAAAAATCGGGTGCTGGCTATACTGCTGATATTGTGAATATCATGAAACAGGAGAAAGACCAATGGTTCCGTCCTGCTGATGTTTGTGTGGCTCCTGATGGTTCATTAATCGTAGCCGACTGGTATGACCCAGGCGTGGGTGGACACCAAGCAGGTGACCAAACGCGTGGAAGGATTTATAGAATTGCCCCTAATAATACGCCTTACAGCGTTCCAAGTTTAGATTTATCAACTCCTACAGGTGCTATTTCGGCTTTAACAAGTCCTAATATTGCTACAAGGTATTTAGCATGGGAAGCCTTGACTAAATTTGGCAAAAGTGCTGAGCCTGAATTATTAAAACTGTGGGCATCAGACAACCAAAGAATGAAAGCACGTGCTTTCTGGGCTTTGTGTAAAATTGTCGATGGTAAAAAATATGTAGAAATAGCCTTAGCTGATGCTAATCCAGATATTAAGATAGCAGGCTTGCGTGCAGCACGCCAGTTGAAACTAAATGTGATTGAATATGTAAAACAATTGGCGACTAGCAACGACCCTCACATTTTGAGAGAATGTGCCATTGCACTGCACGGTAATACTTCTGCTGAAGTTCCTACCATTTGGGCAGACTTAGCATCAAAGTATGATGGAAAAGACCGTTGGTACCTTGAAGCATTGGGCATTGGTGCAGAAAATAATTGGAATGCTTGTTTTGCAGCTTACCTCAAAAAAGTACCAGACCCAACGTTAACCCCAGCGGGAAAAGACATTGTTTGGCGTGCTAGAACAACTGAATCTGTCAAGTTTTTGGCTAGCTTGGCAACCGATAGTCATATCAGCTTAAAAGAACGTTTACGCTATTTCAGGGCTTTTGATTTTATCAAAGGAAAAGAGAAATCCGAAACGTTATTATCATTGCTAAAAGGCAATGCTACTGACCAAAACGCCATTAATAAATTAGCCTTAAACCATTTAGATGTAGATTTTGTAAGAACCTCTCCCCTAGCCAAACAGTCGCTCAGTAAATTATTGAGTACCTTGAGTGGGAAAGAATACATAGAGTTACAAACTAAATATTTATTACCAGAAGAAAACTCTCGCTTGCTAAGCATGGTCAGTAAAGGCGAAATGCCACGTCAGGCAGCAGAGGCTTTGATAAAATCTCCAGAAGGGTTAATCATCGTAAAACAAACCATCAATGACCCTAAAAAAGAAGTGTTGGCACTTCAATTATTAAACGGCATTAAATCAAATGGAGGGCAAGTATCGATTGATATACTAAAGGGTTTGATGCTTAATAAGACACGTTCTGTAAGTATTCGTCGTGAAGCTACAAGGGCTATTGGCGACAGTGACAGCGGACAAAACTTGATTCTGGCATATTTGAAAGAGGGTAAAATTGAGAAAGATTATATTCCTTTTGCCGTAGAGGGTGTTAGTAAAGCTTGGCGTAGAAATGTACGTATTGAAGCATCAAAATATTTGGGAGCATCAACAAGTACCGCTAAAAAGCTACCTCCTGTAACAGAATTGGTTGCTTTAACGGGTGATGCTAAAAGAGGGGCTGCGGTATTTGCTAGCAATTGTTCGGTATGTCATCAGATAAATGGCGATGGTATGGATTTTGGGCCAAAGCTTTCTGAAATTGGGTCAAAACTAGGAAAGGATGGTCAGTATTTTGCTATTATGTATCCAGATGCAGGTATTGGTTTTGGGTATGAAGGATGGGATATTAAAATGAAAGATGGCTCAACCATGAGTGGTATTATTGCTTCAAAAACTGAAACAGATATTAGCTTAAAAATGCCAGGAGGAATTGTTCAAAATATCAAAACCAGTGCTGTAAAATCAATGAAGATGATGAATAATTCAATGATGCCTACGGGATTGATGGACGGAATGAGTAAAGAAGAGGCAGTAGACTTAATTGAGTTCTTGGCAAGTTTGAAGAAGAAGTAAAATAAAGCTGTAAGCTTAATAGCCGTGAGTTATGAGCTTTTGATAGTGTATCATAACACATAAGCTATTCCGAATTTTAGCATCAAAAAGCGGTCAGAAATTAGTTTTCTGACCGCTTTTTATGATTAATACGTAACGAATTCCTACTGTTTGAGCGGAGCGAGTTTAGGAATTCTTGATTTTTTTGTTACTTTTTGCATCAAGGCAAAAAGTAAGGACGAGTATAAATCCTAAAATCTTTAAAATCTCACTACTTTAATAAGAAAATTTGCAATAGAATAACTCATATTTGATTCAATCTATCCAATAATACTATCTCAATAACTCTATCCAACCTTTTAATTTAACTGTTGGATAACTAGGGTCTAGCATTAAGAATTTCACTTCTGCGTTGTAGAAATAAGTTCCTACTGGCAATTCTTTTCCGTTAGTGTCAGTACCATTCCAAGCTAATTTTGGTCCGGTATAATCATATACTTTTTGTCCAGCACGGTTGTATACACTAAACGTCAAGCTTTGAACAAATCTTGGGCATCTCATTGCTTGGAAAATATCGTTCTTACCATCACCATTAGGCGTAAATACGTTTGGCAATTCAAAACTAGGACAGTTATCCTTGCAAACTTTATTACTTGGCGCACTTTCAGTTCCATATTTATCCGTAGCAGTCACATAATAACAACCCAAATATGAATCATTTTTTATGTGGGTAAACGTCTGCGCTGGCGGTGTCGGGCTGGTTACTTCTCCAACTTTCGTGTAAGTACCATCCGAGCTTTCAGCATAATATATCGTGTATTTTACAATATCCTTCGTACAATCACTTCCAGAAGCCGATTTATCTGGATTAGTCCACGTTAACTTATTCTCGAATGATGTTAAATCACAATTGGTATTATCCTTTTTGTATTTATCACAGTCAAGTAAATCAATGGTCAATTGTGGAGGACAAGGCACAATATCACTCAAAGGTGTTGCACAGATAATCTGCGAGAAGTTATAATAGATATCAGGCTTAATCCTTGCATCACCATAAGTACCCACTGTTTCTACTTTATAACAATAGCTAGAATCTTGCGACATTTTTGCAAGGGCTATTCCGTCGGCAGCATAAGTATCTGCCCCTGTATCAGTAAAGGCAAAAGTCCCTGCTGTAGTGACAGGCACATCAGCAATACGGTTAAATACACCTGAACCCGAACGCGTTTCTCTATAAACTCGGTGAATTTGGTTTTCGTTTTTCCAAGGTACTATTGCTTGCCATGTCAAACGAACTGATTTTTTATCAGGTGTTGCAGCCAAACGCACACTACTTGCTTTATCTGTACTATCCAACAATGTTAAGCCTGTATTGCTTGTATAATAAAATGCAATGCGATAGGTATAAGCATTAGCTGTTGTATTCAGGTTTTTATCTACAAAAATTGTATCAGCCTTGCCTGACAAATCGGTATCAATGTTTGGAGAAACTTGTACAAAGTTTGTTCCGTTCAATCCTGTTGCTCTTGACAAACGATATTGATATGGTCCTTTGAAAACATTTTTATCCAAACCAAGTGGGCGAGTCCATTTCACGGTCATCTCGCCAGTTGCTGCATCTGTTTTGTCTACCGTTACATTCGTCATGACAGACATCTGTATTGGCAAGTTAGTACAAGTTTGGTCTGACACAATGCTTTCAGCTTTATTAATACCATTCGTAAATACCACTACTGTTCTATAACTATAATCAGTATTTCTTTTTAAGTTTTTATCAACATAGCTTGTGGAAGATACAGGTACTCTCGCTACCTCTACATAGCCTAAGCTTGCTGGCAAGCCTGTATCACATGAGTTAGGAGTATAGTTCGTACAACCCTCTTTACGATAGATAACTATTTCAGAACCTGCATTTTGACAAGCGTAACTATCCCAAGTTAATGTAATTGTTTTGTTGGCAGCATCGCCTGTTGCTTTCAGGTTTTTAATTCTTGGAGCTACTATCCTAATCTTCCAGATTTTACTATCTACCAAGCTAGGAATAAGCGCACTCCGTGGTAAATCCTGTGCTTTAAAGAGAATATCATAAGGCTCTTGACGAATATGGTTACAACCCGTTTGCCACACAAATCTACCAGAAGCAGGTGATGCTTGATTAGCAGTTGATGTAAACGTAGCATATTGTGGACCAATGAAAGTAGTGCCATCAGGTAATCTATAAACAGCTCCTGTTGAGATAATTGTCATATTATCTACTCTGCCAGAGTTAGAAGGCGTATCGGTAGCTGTAATAGTTTGGCTAATTAATGTACCCGCCTCCACACAAATATCATCAGGTACTTTAATCACTGGAGGTTTATTGTCGGCATCTTTTACTTCAATTTGCATATCTCTTTCTGTAATAGAAATCAATACACCATTTCGCCACTCTTCTACATAAAATGCACAGTTATACAAGCCGATTTCTTGAGGCACATCCCAAATCAAATCACCCGTTAATGCATTAATTGTAAAGCTACTTGGTGTAGTAGCTACTTCGTTAGGCTGACGGAAACCTGGTACTGAATCTCCTTTTCTATCAGTACAGTTATCTTGGTCACCTCTTCTACAAAAAGTAAGACGGTACGCCAAACTATCGCCATCTACATCAATGGCATTGGGATTATGAATAAATTTTTGACCTACAACGGCTGTTAAATCAACCGCAGGATTTAATAACACTGGCGTAGAGTTAAGTCCTAGTCCTGGGTTTACTTTAAAAATAGTTTCTACATAAAAGGCCACTGCATCAGATGCCCCACCGATATTTCTTACTCCTTGGTTTCGGTTAGAAATCGCTACAGTTACTTTATAATCTGCCGCACCCGAATAGGTATAAATTGCTTTATAGATACCTTTCCCGATTCCATTACCAATATCTTCCCCATTACCACCGCCGTTGATACGAGGAGCCCTGATACTACCAATACCATCACCAAAACAAAAAGACGCATCGCGTTGGTCTTGCCACGCTCTAAATCCTGTGTTTAAGTCACAATAAATTGTTAGTGTAAATTCATAGGTAAATGAAGTTGATGAAATTCTTTTTACAGAAATTTCTCCGCCTCTCATGTGTGTTGCGAAAGACTCTGTAGTGAAAAGTACCAGTAAAAGGCCTAATACAAAAAGGTAAAATTGTTTAAATCTCATAAAAATTTAGAATATAAAATTCGGATGATTTGCCTACAAGTTATATATTATTTTTTTGGCTAACTAACGAAACAAAAAATCGAACATTAAGTTAAATTACAAGAGCCAGCAGGAAGGCTCTTCAAAATTAATCTTTAACAATAAAAACAAGATCTAAGTCTTATTTTATTGTAAAAAAACGTAAAAACATTATAAATAATTGCTAAAAAGTGATAGATAATTTGATACACAATTGTTTGGGTCGTAGTTTTGGGGAGGATATTTAGTTTTAAAATACTAGATACTGATTATTCGTGACATTTAGCCTTTCAAAGAATCAAATTCACCCATGATTATTATCTACTCACCTAAAACTATTAACCATTTTACTGATAACTAAAACAATTAAAAGATGTCTTGGGTAACAAAAACACTAACGAGTTCACTGGGTAGAAAACTACTGATGGCCATTACGGGATTATCGTTGATAGGCTTTCTTGTAGTACACTGTGGAATCAATGCATGTATTTTTTTAAACGACGGTGGCGAAACTTTCAATGAAGCAGCAGAATTTATGGCGCACAACTGGCTAATCAGGACTGCAGAAGTAGGCTTGATGCTAGGCTTTATTATCCACATTGTGGATGGATTGATGCTTTGGAAGACAAATTCAGAGAAGCGTCCTGTAAAGTATGCTATCGTAAAAGGAGAAGCTAATTCTACATGGTATTCACGTTCTATGGGACTATTAGGTTCATTATTATTGATTTTCCTAATTATTCACCTTCGTCATTTTTGGGTAGTTAGCCGTTTTACTGATGAGATTACAAGTGGAAGAGAAACTCTTTTCGGTGAAATGAAAGAAGTTTTTGAAAACCCAATTGTTGTTGTTGTTTATGTATTGGGTTGCATTTCTCTGGGCTACCATTTATTACATGGTTTCCAAAGTGCTTTTCAAACGATGGGATGGAATCACCCGAAATATACTCCATTTGTTAAGTCATTGGGTACTGGGTTTTCGATTATCGTACCCATTATTTTTGCAGCAATGCCAATAGCAATGTATTTCGGATGGATTGCATAATGAAAAAGTATATATGATATAAATGTATACATTTCATGATACTCTTTCATCACTCCATCACACGATTCTCAATCATAATTCTTAATCAAAAATTATGTCAACTAAATTAGATGCTAAAATACCAGGAGGATTATTACCAGAAAAATGGACAAAGTTCCGTTCTACTGTACCCTTGGTAAACCCCGCAAATAAGCGGAATATTGAAATTATTGTTGTAGGAACTGGCCTAGCTGGTGCTTCTGCGGCAGCCTCTTTAGCTGAAATGGGATATAAAGTTAAGGCTTTCTGTTTCCAAGATTCTCCTCGCCGTGCACACTCAATCGCTGCACAAGGTGGGGTTAACGCTGCTAAAAATTACCAAAACGATGGTGACTCTGTTTACCGTCTTTTTTATGATACTATCAAAGGTGGTGACTACCGTGCTCGTGAAGCAAACGTTCACCGTCTGGCTGAAGTATCTGGTAACATCATCGACCAATGTGTGGCTCAGGGTGTTCCTTTTGCACGTGAATACGGTGGTTTGTTATCTAACCGTTCTTTCGGTGGTACACAGGTACAACGTACTTTTTATGCGGCAGGACAAACTGGTCAGCAATTATTATTAGGTGCTTATTCTGCTTTACAACGCCAAGTAGGTTTAGGTAATGTAGAATTGTTTACGCGCCACGAAATGATGGACGTAGTAATGGTAGACGGCAAAGCACGTGGTATCATCGCTCGTGATTTGATTTCTGGTAAATTAGAACGTCACTTTGGTCACGCTGTGTTGTTGGGTACTGGTGGATACGGAAACGTATTTTACTTGTCTACCAACGCAATGGGTTCAAACGTAACGGCGGCTTGGAAAGCGCATAAAAAAGGTGCTTTCTTCGGAAACCCTTGCTATACACAAATTCACCCTACTTGTATTCCAGTTTCTGGCGACCACCAATCAAAGCTTACTTTGATGTCGGAATCATTACGTAACGATGGTCGTATCTGGGTGCCGTTAAAACAAAACGATACTCGTCTAGCTATTGATATTCCTGAAGAGGAACGCGATTATTACTTAGAGCGTCGTTATCCTGCCTTCGGTAACTTAGTACCTCGTGATATTGCTTCGCGTGCGGCTAAAGAGCGTTGCGATGAAGGGTACGGTGTGGGTGCTTCTAAAAAAGCGGTTTATCTTGACTTCGCTGCGGCTATCTTGCGTTATGGACGTGGAGAGGCTACGAAAAAAGGGATGCACAATGCTACTACTGAAGAGTTGCAGACAATGGGTAAAGAGGTTGTGAAAGAGAAATATGGTAACTTGTTTGATATGTACAAGCAAATTACTGGTGAAGACCCTTACGAATTGCCAATGCGTATTTATCCTGCAGTTCACTATACAATGGGTGGACTTTGGGTTGATTATAACTTAATGACTACTGTTCCAGGGCTTTATGCAATGGGCGAGGCTAACTTCTCTGACCACGGTGCTAACCGTTTGGGTGCATCTGCATTGATGCAAGGTTTGGCTGATGGTTATTTCGTGATTCCTTATACTATCGGTGCTTATTTATCTGGTGATATTCGTACTAAAGCGATTCCAACAGATGCTCCTGAGTTCGTTGCTGCTGAAAAAGCTGTACAAGATACTATCGACAAGTTGATGTCTATCAAAGGGACAAAATCTGTTGATTATTTCCACAAGAAATTAGGCTTAATTATGTGGGATAAATGTGGAATGGCTCGTAACGAAAAAGGATTGAAAGAAGCTATCATTGAAATTCAAGAAATCAAAAGACAATTCTGGTCGGATGTACGTATTCCAGGTGATGCTGATGAATTTAACCCTGAATTAGAAAAAGCAACGCGTGTAGCTGACTTTATCGAACTAGGAGAATTGATGTGTATCGATGCCTTGAACCGTAACGAATCTTGTGGTGGTCACTTCCGTGAGGAATACCAAACAGAAGAAGGAGAAGCCCTTCGTGATGACGAGAACTACGCTTACGTAGCTGCTTGGGAATACAAAGGCGACTCTCAATTCGAATTACACAAAGAGGAATTGATTTATGAGAATATTAAGATTGCTCAGAGAAGTTACAAATAATTTGAAAATTTGATGATTTGAAAATTTGAAAATGAAAGTTTTGAAAGTATTAGGCAAAGAATTTGAAAGAGATGTTTTATTTTAGTGTAAAATAAAGCGCTTAAAATTTAAAGCCTACACCTTATGCGAAACGACAAAGAAAATCTTATTGTAAGCAAAACACTTTTATTTTCAATACAAATCATCAAATTCAGTGAGATATTAGAAACCAATAGAAAATTTGTTGTTGCCAAACAATTATTGAGAGCAGGAACATCTATTGGAGCAAATGTTTGGGAAGCTCAGAATTCAGAAAGTAAAGCAGATTTTATTCATAAGATAAAAATTGCTGCTAAAGAAGCCGACGAAGTAACTTATTGGCTAAAACTTTGTGAGTTATCAGCATCCTATCCGCAACCAGAACAAATTATCATTGAAGAATTAACTCAGATTATTCGAATACTATCAAGAATAATTAGTAGCTCAAAAATGGATAAAAAATAATCTTTCATCTAAATATTATTTTTATTCATTTTCAAATCTTCAAATTTTCAAATCTTCAAATTGATTCAGAAATGGAAGGAAATATGAATTTGACGCTAAAGGTTTGGCGTCAGAAAAATGCAAATAGCGAAGGCAATTTTCAGCAATATGATGTAAAAGGCATCTCTGAAGATATGTCATTCTTAGAGATGTTCGACGTATTAAACGAACGTCTTATCACCGAAGGCGAAACTCCAGTAGCTTTCGACCACGACTGCCGTGAAGGTATCTGTGGGATGTGTTCAATGTACATCAATGGTGAGCCACACGGGCCAAACAAAGGTGTTACGACTTGTCAGCTTCACATGAGAAGCTTTAAAGATGGAGACACTATTACTGTAGAACCTTGGAGAGCAAAAGCATTCCCAATCGTAAAAGATTTAGCTGTAAACCGTTCTTCATTCGACCGTATCATTTCTGCGGGTGGATATATTTCGGTAAACACGGGTAATGCACAAGATGCGAACTCTCTACCAATTGCTAAACCAGATGCTGACGAAGCTTTCGCCGCAGCAGCTTGTATCGGTTGTGGTGCTTGTGTAGCCGCTTGTAAAAATGCTTCTGCGATGTTGTTTACATCAGCAAAAATTTCACAATTGGCTTTACTTCCACAAGGACAAGCTGAACGTACAATTCGTGCTGAAAACATGGTGGCTCAGATGGATGTTGAAGGCTTTGGTGCTTGTACAAACATAGGTGCTTGCGAAGCTGAATGTCCAAAAGGTATTTCACTAGAAAATATCGCACGTATGAACCGTGAGTATTACGGAGCAGTACTTACTTCGAAATAAGCATATCGCTTTGATTATATTACAAGAAACCCCCATTTACCAGAATTGGTGAATGGGGGTTTTGCAATATGTATCTTACCCTCAATTAAAAGAATGTCTAAATTCTAACGGAGAAACATTGGTTTTGTTCTTGAATAATTTACTGAATGACTGTGGATGTTCAAACCCTAATTGATAGGCTATCTCACTAACAGATAAAGAGGTTGTTGTCAATATCTCTTTTGCTTTTTCAATCAGCTTTGTATGGATATGATGCTGTGTACTTTGCCCTGTTAAACTCCTAAGCATATCGCTTAAATAATTCGCCGAAACATTCAATTGTGCCGAAAGGTATTGAACAGTTGGTAAGCCTAATTGTTGATTTTTACCCGAATCAAAATAACTTGCCAGCAACTCATCTAGTTTTATTAAAAGTTCGTCATTAGCCGTTTTACGGGTAATGAACTGTCTGTTATAATATCGATTACAGTAATTTAGTAATAGCTCTATATGAGAAACGATGACATCCTGACTAAACTTATCAATCACAGAACCGTATTCCTGTTCGATATTTTTAATGATAGTATCTAGCATAGCCTCCTCTTTTTCAGAGAGATGAAGTGCCTCATTTACTGCATAAGAGAAAAAGCCATACTCTTTAATCGTCTTTTGTAAGGAATAATTACGGATAAAATCAGGATGGACAACCAACCACCAACCTTTTAAAGCAATATCTTCTGTCACGACCGTTGAGATGACTTGTCCAGGCGAGAAAAACGTCATTAATCCTTCATCAAAATCATAATAGTTTTGTCCATACTTTAACTTGCCTGTAAAATCCTTTTTGATACAAATAGAATAAAAGTTATAGATAACACTCTTCATATTATCATCAAAATGACAATTAATGCTGTTCATACTAATTACACTTACCAAAGGGTGTTCGGGCTTAGGTAAACCCAACAGGCGGTGTAATTCAGAAATTGAATTGATGATATATGGCAGATTGGTTTCTTTTTTCATTTTCGTAAATGTTTCAAAAAAGATAAAACAGGAAAGTCTTTTAAAGTCTTTCCTTAAAATATCATTCTTACTACCCTACCATAGACATCCCCCAAGCATCGTAACGGTCGCCTGTTGATGTGCCTAATGGAACGATACTTTCTAATCTATTTAATTCGTCGGTACTTAAGTGAATATTGATTGTCTCAATATTTTGCTCAACATATTTCACTCGTTTCGTTCCTGGAATTGGCAAATATCCTTTAGAGATAATCCAAGTGATGGCTAATTGTGAAGGACTAATACCTTTTTCATCAGCAAGCTTTTTGATTTCGCTCACCAATTCAAGATTTTTATAGAAGTTTTCACCTTGAAAACGAGGAATACTTCTTCTAAAATCATCAGCAGGAAAATCATCTGGACTTTTAATTTCAATATCTCCAGAAAGGAATCCTCTTCCTAAAGGAGAATAGGCTACAAAGCCAATATTCAATTCCTCTAGTGTTGTTAAAATACCTGCTTCTTCAACAGTCCTTTCAAATAAAGAATACTCTGTTTGTATCGCTGTTAATGGATGTACATGATGTGCTTTCTTGATGGTTTCAGAAGACACTTCCGAAAGCCCGATATAGCCCACCTTACCTTCTTTTACCAAATCAGCCATTGCACCAACCGTATCTTCGATGGGCGTATTAGCATCTAATCTATGAAGATAATATAAGTCGATATAATCTGTCCCAAGGTTTTTCAGCGAACGCTCAACGGCTTTTTTAACATATTCAGGTTTACCATTTATTTGCCAAGTAAGCTGTTCATTTTCATCAATTTCAAACCCAAATTTTGTAGCAATAATGTATTTATCTCTGTTACCTTTAATAGCTTTTGATATCAGCCTTTCATTTGCCAATGGACCATACAAATCGGCTGTATCTAGGAAGTTCCCTCCTAATTCTAATGAACGATGAATAGTAGCAATTGATTCAGCTTCGTCGGCTTTTCCATAAATATCTGCTCCAGCTATTTGGGTCATACCCATACAGCCTAAGCCAATTTTTGGCACTATTAATCCTTGATTTCCTAATGCAATTTTATTTAAGTTGTTCATGATTTAATTTTTAAGATGAGTGTTTATCTTTAACATGACAAAGTTCTATAAACACCAATTTAAAAAAGTAGCCAAATCCCTTGATATTGTATCCAAAATGAGGCAGGTGATTATCTTTTCAACCTGATATAGACCGACTAATCAGTAGATTACTTAGAAATTTAGCTTTATAAAGCATCACATCAATCCTTAAATATTATTCCTATGAAATTGAAACTATCGTTTATTTTCTTAATATTTTTCGTTTTCAATGCCTTTTCTCAGAAAAACAATTCATCTTTTGAGTTTACACCCACTATCAACATTGTCTATTCTTCGCAACATCCTTTAGTAAACACTACTGCTGAGTTATTTAAACAAGACATTGAACAGGTTTTTGGGATAAAGGTAAATCTTAATCAAAAAACAGATCCTCAGATTATTCTAAGAATTGTTGGCGACAAAGTACCTGCTGAATTGAAAAACTTAATCACACAAAACGATAAAAAAATAGCAGGGAAATGGGAAGTATTTAGTTATAGCAACCAAAGTAAAGGGAAAAAGCAAATATTAATAATTACAGGTAGCGATGCCCGAGGATTGGCTTATGGCGTATTCGAGCTTTCTAAAAAATTAGGAGTAAATCCTTGGTATTTTTGGGATGATATACCGATTGCTAAATTGACAAGTAAAAAAGTTATTATCAGAGACACTATCAGCGCAGAACCTTCGGTAAAATACCGTGGTATTTTTATCAATGACGAAGATTGGGGCTTACAACCTTGGGCTGCCAAAACATTTGATACACACACAAAAGATATTGGTCCTGCTACTTATGCCAAAGTTTTTGAATTATTACTAAGACTAAAAGCTAACACTATTTGGCCAGCAATGCACCCTTCTACAAAGGCTTTTTATCATTTCCCAGAAAATAAAGAAATAGCTAAAAAGTATGGAATCATTATGGGGACTTCCCACGCAGAACCTATGATGCGAAATAATGTAGATGAATGGATAGATAAAACTATGGGCGACTATAATTATTTTACCAACAAAGATAAAATTATTAACTATTGGGAAAGTAGAATTAAGGAAATTAAAGATTATGAAAACTTTTATACCCTAGGTATGCGTGGCAAGCATGATAGTGGTATGGAAGGGGTAAAAGACATTAGCAAAGCCGTAGAAACAACAGAGGAAATTATACAACTCCAAAGAGATTTGCTAAAGAAAAACCTCAACAAACCATTGGAGGACATCCCGCAAACGATGACACTCTACAAAGAGGTATTGCATCTTTATGAAAATGGCTTGAAAGTGCCCGACGATATTACGCTAATGTGGCCTGATGATAACTATGGATATATTAAAAATTTAAGCAACGAGGCCGAAAGAAAACGCAAAGGAGGCTCAGGAGTTTATTATCATATTTCATATTGGGGCAGACCACACGATTATCTTTGGCTAGGTACTACTCACCCTGCTTTAATTCATTTTGAAATGAACAAAGCCTATGAAATGGACGCTAGAAAGATATGGATAGTGAATGTTGGAGATATTAAAGCCAATGAATATGGCACACAATTGTTTTTGGATATGGCTTATAATATCAAGCCTTTTCAACAAGGAAAAAGCATCAAAGAACATTTAAGTAACTGGACTTATTCGCTCTTAAAAAGTACTAAGCCTGCTGATTTACTATGGAAATATTATCAATTGGCCTTTGTTCGTAAGCCTGAATTTATGGGCTGGAGCCAAACAGAACCTACAAGGGCTACACATCCTACAGATTTTAGTGCTGCTGAAATAGACGAAAGACTAAAGGATTATTTACAATTAGAAAAAGAAACACTTGACAATCGTCCTGCTGATAAATCATTGTCTGATGCTTATTTTCAGTTAGTTGAATATCCTATTTTGGCTGCTAGTAAAATGAATCAGAAATTCTTGTATTTGGATAAGTTTTATGAAAAACCAATTGACCAAAGAGACAATGCAGATGAAAATCTAAAGGCTTCGATAAAAAGCTACCAAGGTATTCAGGAGTTGACAAGTTATTATAATAATCAATTGGCGGGCGGGAAATGGAAATTTATGATGGATGCTTCGCCTAGAGATTTGCCTGTATTTAACAGTCCAGAGAAGTTATTAAAAGTTGAACAAAAGAAAACTGTTGTCACACAAAAGACAACAAAGATTCCTGCTGGAGACTTTATCTCTGTAAAACAAGGGGCAAAAGCTTTTTGGAAAAAGATAGCTGAACCTAGTTTCTCAGGCTCATCCGTAGTGAGTGGACCATTTCAATTAGGCACATCTCTTGATAGCACCAATCTCGGCGAACTTCCTACTTTGACTTATCGGTTCAATGTTAGCGAAAAATCAGCATTAAAATTAACAGTCGTTGCATTGCCATTACACCCTCTTCAGTTTAGTATAGGACAAAGAATAGGCATACAGATTGATGATCAAAAGGTACAATTTGTTAATTTTCAGACGTACGATAGAAGCGAAGAATGGAAACAAAATGTATTAACGAATACCGCTAAAAGAATATTAAAAACAAAGGAATTAAGTTCGGGAGAACATACTTTCAAGATTTTCATGATTGATATAGGTGTAGTGCTTGATCATTTTTTGTTGAGTTTTAACCCTTTATAAAAGTTTTCACATATAATACTACTTTTGCTTTTAGTAATTTGTTAATTACCTTCACGCTAGCTTTTAACTTTTCCTTAAAATATAAACTACAAATAATTGATGAATAATAAATATCTCAACTACATTACAGACGAACATCTACTAGAGTGTATTGCAAACCTTCATAATGCTTATTTAAGAGCTAAAAATAATATAACAAAGAAGAGTTTTTATAGTAATAAAGTTGATACAATTAAACTAACCTTTGATGCTAAGTTTAATGATATTGATGAAGAAAGTCTTATACAAGCTGAAATTTTAAGACAAATAGACAAATCAATTAATAACTCAATTGGCACTTTTCATGAGCAAATTCTAGGAGGAATTGAAGGGTTTGAAGTTGGAAAATTGAGTGGGTTTGATATTAAAGCAAAAGACAACACTTTATTTGCAGATATAAAAAATAAGCACAACACGATGAATAGTAGTTCCGCAGAAAGCTTATTTCAAAAGCTGGCACGGTATGCAGACAATTATAAACAATCAAAATGTTATTGGGTTCAAATTTTAGCAAAGGGGAGTTTCAACGAAAAATGGTATGGAGAGATAAATGGAAAAGAATATAGCCACAGTCGTGTTTATAAAATATCAGGTGACCAATTTTATGCCACATTGACTGGTAATGAGGAAGCATTTCTTCAACTATACAAAGTGCTTCCTATTGCCATTAAGGAGTATCTTGACACTATAGAAAAAAATGGAGAATTGGCCCAAAATTCGGCATTAGACGAAATTAAAACTAAAATCGAAATAACACATAAAAGCATTTTAGACCAAATCTCATTTGAAAATTATAATTATTATTTGGGTTTTGACAAGCTATAATATTGATTTAAAAACTTTATAATTGAATAGCCTACTTCTCTTCCTAAATTTACAGGAACAGCATTACCTATTTGCTTATATTGTTGAGCTATCGAACCTTCAAACTTCCAATCATCTGGAAAAGTCTGTATACGCGCATACTCACGAACAGTAAAAGGTCTGGTCTCTTCAGGATGACATCTTTCAGTTTGTTTTTGGGCTGGACTACAAGTCAACGTTAAACAGGGTTCATCCCAACCTATTCTTCTTGCAATACCTGTTTTCCCTCCTCCTAAAAAGAAACTCCCTCCCATAAACTGTTTTTGAATATCTAATGGTAAGTCACGCCAATATCCTTTTTGAGGGACTAGTTTTAAAACATCGATTTTGCTTTTAGGATACTTTGCTCCCTCTGATTTAGGCACATCTGTATCAAACAGCTCTCCTTTTTTTAAAGCATCTACTAGGTTATATATCTTTTTATAAGGTTTAGGATATTCATATTCCAAATCAATATCTTTTCTAATTCCTACTAATATGAGTCTCTCTCTTTTCTGAGGCACTTTATAATTAATAGCTTTCAACACTTGTATGGGAACGACTTTGTAGCCAATTTCATCTAATATTGAAATCATTCCTTGTAAAGTCTTACCATTTTCGTGGCTTAATAAGCCTCTAACATTCTCTCCAATACAAATTGGTGGATTAACTTCACTTACGACTCTGGCAAATTCATAGAAAAGTGTTCCTCTTGCATCAGCTAGACCAAGTTTCTTTCCAGCATAACTAAAAGCTTGACAAGGAAAACCACCAGTCACAACATCAACTTTATTATGATATTCCGAAAAATCAAAATCTTTAATATCGCCTTCTAATACGTTCCAATTTGGTCTATTAATTCGTAAAGTCTGACAAGCCCATTTGTCTATTTCATTAAGTGCTACACATTTAAGTCCTGCTTTTTCCATTCCAACTGCCAACCCTCCAGCACCTGCGAATAGTTCTAATACAGAATATTCATTCTCAGGTTCTACATAATTTGAAATACTTTCTTGGATTGTTTTTGCATAAAATGTTGCAAAAAGGGTTTCTACTTCTTGTTTTCTATATACTCGGTAATTGCTCATAGGTTCACGAACAGCGGATAATTTACCTTCCTTATCCCAACGTCTTAATGTTTCTTTACTTTTTCCAATTAATTCAGAAGCTTCCGCTAATGTCAAATATTCATTCATAACCAAGTTATTTAACCTTACACAATGGTTACAAATATATACTTTAAAAATTAACTACACAAACCGTCAAAAAATTCATTTCAAATAATGAAATAAAATTCTTTACTTTTATATAATCGTATTTATACCATTAAAAATAGTTTTCTATTTTACCAGAGCAATTCATTTTTAAAATCCCACTCTACAAAAATATTTTTTGAAGAGCAGGTTCTTACTTTCATTAATCTATAAGAGCCTTAAATTGCTCAATCAAAGCAATAAATCGTCAATTTATCTCTCTCTACGTTAATAATCGCCTTTAATATCGCTCCTATACAGAATTTATCAGCCTTTTTGTTTTCTGTTTTATATAATTTTCCAATCTTTGAGCAATCTTGTATTCGATTATATTAAAACCAATTAATTTTTATGAATAAAGTCTATTTGAGTGATTCTGGTCCAAAGGTTTCTGAGGCAATCTATGGGTTTTGGAGATGGACAGACAATGGTGCTGAGACTGTTGCTAATATGGAGAGGATTGTTAATTTATGCTTGGAATTAGGTATCAATACTTTTGACCATGCAGATATTTATGGCAATTATACCATCGAAGAATATTTTGGGAAACTCATTCAGCAAAAAGCAATCAAAAGAGAAGAGATTGTCCTTTTCAGCAAATGTGGCGTTCGTAAGTCTGATAAGGGTTATACTTATTTTGACAACAGCGAAAAGTATTTGCTAGAAAGTGTAAACAACTCTTTAAAAAGACTTAAAACTGATTATCTCGATATTTTCTTGTTGAATCAAATCGACATGATTAGTAATCCTGAAGAAACAGCACAGATATTAAGAGAGTTGGTAAACAGCGGTAAAATCAAACACGTAGGCGTTAGTAACTTAACCGTATTTCAGCATCAGTTACTAGAATCGTATTTACGTAAACCCATCGTAACAAACCATATTGAACTAAACCTTATCAATACCTCAGCGATTGAAGATGGTAGATTAGACTTTATTAAACAACGTTTTAGCAAGCCTTTGGCGTGGGCTCCGTTGGCTGGTGGTAAGATTTTGGATGGTACTGATGCTAAATCGTCTATTATAAGAGCCAAATTGACAGAAATTGGCGAAAAATATGATGCTAATGTTGAACAAACTGCGGTAGCTTGGCTTTTACAATTAGGTACTTTGCCGATTATTGGTTCACTCTCTGAGGAAAGAATCCGTAATGCAGTGAGTGCAACAGACATTAAATTGAGCCATGAAGATTGGTATGAGATTTATAATTTGGCGATGATGAAGTAAGTATTTCTGTTTGCTTTATTGCTAACTAAAAAGGCAAGTGAAACATATATCACTTGCCTTTTTGCTCTATCAAGTCCCACAGATTACCATATAAATCTTTGAAGACAGCTACAATTCCATAAACTTCTTCAACAGGTTCTCTCACAAATTCAATGCCTTCACTTTTCATATATTGATAATCTCTCCAGAAATCATCCGTATTTAAAAACAAGAATACTCTACCTCCCGATTGATTACCCACCGCTTTCATTTGTTCTTGATTAGCGGCTTTGGCCAACAGCAAACAAAAACCATTTGAATTTTGTGGACTTACTAAAACCCATCTTTTGGTTTCACTCAATTGAGTATCTTCGATAAGTTCAAATTGCAATTTCTTTGTATAAAATTCAATTGCCATATCGTAATCATCTACTACTATCGCAATTTGTATAATACTCTGTTTCATTCGTATATCTATTTTAAAGGTTTAAGATACAAACCATAAAAACAGTGTTAGTAATAATTAATTCCTGTATTCTCTCAAATATTTAACTGGCACATTATCAGTAAGCCAAACGCCATTCTCAGATAAATAGAACTCGAAGCCATCTGAATGCATAAGCTCTGCTAACACTTCAAACACAAAAGGTTTTCCGTGTCGTGTACCTACTACCAAAGCAGTATCCACATCTTTACTTAGATGAACATGATGGCGACTTTGTTTCTCTAAACCTGTTTGTAAAATTAATGCTACTGATTTTTCACTTGTCCCATGATAAAGAATTACTGGAGGAATCTGAGGAGAATAACCAAGTTCAACCTCAACTGAATGTCCTTGATTAGCCCTTATTTTATCGAAGTTGTCATTAAAAGCAAATCGTTTTTTTGCATTCGTCTCAACAATAAATTTAAGTATCTCTCTATCAAAATGATATCCAAATTTATGTGCATTTTCAATTAATTTATCAACACTAGTCCAGCCATTCTCATCAAGATTTATTTGAATAGTTTCTGGTTTGTGGCGTAATACTGAGCTTAGAAATTTACTAATCTTAGTATTTTCTTTTTCGTTTATCATTGTCGTGTATTCACTAATTTTTAAAGGTACTAAAAGCAGATACAATTTCACATAATACAACCATAACTTTATTAATTGATATTAATCTTCATACAATAAAAAAAGGCAAGTGAATTTCTTCCTTTGCCTTATACTCTATATTGATGTAATTTCTTATCTATGGAAGCACATACACCGTCAACCCTCTAGCTCCATGCGCCCCTATTACCAAGCTTTGTTCAATATCGGCTGTTTTAGAAGGTCCCGAAATAAAAGTTCCGAAGCCTGTTTCATCTACTTTTATGCGTTCATAAGCACGATGCATATTAGTTACGATTTCAGAACCTTTGATAATCATCACTAAGTACTGGGTAATCATCGGTAATACTCTATGTGGTAGCTGTTTTTCAGAAACCCAAATAGCCCCATTTTCTGCCACTCCAAAATCGCCTCTGATGATGGCTAAATTCAAGGTTTCTAGCTCATGTGGGTCACTAATATTCAAACTAAAGTCGGCTAACTCAGCTAGTTCCTCTACTGTAGAAGCAATATTTGTTACGCCTTGATAATGTGCCTGAATATCTGCTTTTATTTCTTCATACGAGTTCACAGCAACGGCTTTACCCCCTACAAAACTGAGAATCTCAGCAAACTTATTGAAATTATTTTCATAAGCCGTATCAAACTTAAACTGAACAGTCAACTCTCTATATTCAGGCTGGTTCTGTTTGATAAGTGATAATATTTTTTCTCTGCTTGACATCTTTTTATTTTTTTGACTTTAGGATTTGGGGACTTTAGGACTGGAAGATGTAAGGTATTAGACGTTAGATATTAGATGCTAGACGCTAGATGTTCATATCTAATACCCGTGGTCTGTGTCTTCACAGACCACAGCGAACGACATTGGACGATAGTGGTCTGTGAGGACACAGACCACGGTTGTAGGAACTCACTGAACAAGTCTAATGTCTAGTATCTCACGTCTTAAATCTTAAATTCCTAAAGTCTTATAATCCTTTTTCACGAACATACCACTCTCTAAAGCTTTCTTTAGGTGGCTCAGGCATTTCTCTTTGGTTGTACCAAGGATTCAAGCCATTGTTTACTAAGAAAGGAGTATTTTTCATAAAGAATCTTCCTAGTTTACCTGCTGTTCTAAAGAATTTAGGAGAGTTTAACACCATTGCCATGGAATTAATACCAGCAGCTTTTACTTTAGAAACATGCCCGCCTTGCACCAATACTTGGCGCCATTTATATAATTGGTCATGAATATCGATTTTAACGGGACAAACATTTGAACATGATCCGCAAAGCGTAGAAGCAAAAGGTAAATCTGCATTCTTTTCCATATCCAAGTTCGGAGCCAATATAGAACCAATTGGTCCAGCCACAGCCGAGTGATAACTGAATCCCCCTGAACGACGGTACACTGGACAGGTATTCATACAAGCCGCACAACGGATACATTTCAAAGAATTTCTGAAATCTGGACGACCCAATTGAGTAGTCCTGCCATTATCTACTAAGATAATATGCATTTCTTGCCCTTCGCGTGGTGTATGAAAATGACTAGAGAAAGTAGTAATCGGTTGCCCTGTAGCACTTCTTGCCAATAATCTCAAGAAAACACTCAGGTGTTCAGCACGAGGTATAATCTTTTCAAAACCCATCGAAGCAATATGCACATCAGCCAAGTGGGCACCCATATCTGCGTTACCCTCGTTGGTACAAACTACAAAACCTCCTGTCTCAGCAATGGCAAAGTTTACGCCTGTCAAAGCTACTTTTCTGATCAAGAAAGTATCTCTTAAATGCTGACGAGCAGCCTCTGTAAGATATTGTGGGTCGGTAGCGCCTTTTTCAGTCCCTAAATGTATATGGAAAGTTTCACCAACGTCAGCTTTTTTGAGGTGAATAGCAGGCAATACAATGTGTGAAGGTGGTTCATTTCTCATCTGAACAATACGCTCGCCCAAATCAGAATCGATTACTTCTATGCCTTGTTCTTCCAAGAAATGATTTAAATGACATTCTTCCGTTAACATAGACTTCGACTTTACCATACGAGTAATGCCTTCTTTTTTCAAGATAGCATGTACAATCTCGTTATGTTCTTTTCCGTCAGCAGCCCAGTGAACTTTGATACCATTTGCGGTCGCTTTTTCTTCAAACTGCACTAGCAAATCATGCATATTTGATAATACATGATTTTTGATTTGCGAACCTGCTTCCCGTAATTGTTCCCATTCAGGGATTTGAAAAACGGCTCTGTCACGTTTTGAACGTACAAACCAAAGCGTTTCGTCATGCCAATTTACGTAGTCTTCGTCTTTATTGAACTCGATCGACGCCGTAGCGTGATCTTTGATTGGATTATTCATCGAATAAAAATTTCACAAATGAGTATTTAATTGTGATTGAGTGAGTGGTGAATTAGTGAATTTTCCTAATAGTCTATCTAGTGTCTGAAGTCTATTGTCTTAAATCTTCTATTCACTAATTCGCTCAATCACAACTCATAATTAGTCTTCCCTACTTGCTATTTAAAATCTCAGCGATATGTTTTACTTTCACGTTCGAGCCTTTTCTTCTTAAAATTCCCTCCATGTGCATCAAACATGAGACATCAGCACCTGTGATAAATTCGGCTTCATGGCGCAAATGATCAGCTACTCTATCTTTGCCCATTTTTGCAGAAACAGCCTCCTCCGCCACACAGAATGTTCCACCAAAACCACAGCATTCATCTTTTCTATCCAATTCAATGATAGATAAGCCATCAACCATTTTCAGTAATTTTTCAGGTTTTGAATAAGGTTGGGCTACTAATTCAGACATCTGGGCAAGCTTCAGTCCACGTTGCCCATGACAACTTTGGTGTAAGCCTACTTTATGTGGAAAGTTTGCTTGCAGATTTTCTACTTTCAATACATCTACTAAAAATTCTGTTAATTCATAGATTTTAGCATTTTCATCACCTTTGCCCAATACATGGTCTTTTACATGTAGTGTGCAACTCCCTGATGGTGAAACAATGTATTCATAGCCTTTAAAGTTTTCAAGAAAGTTTTTATCACATCCTTTGGTAAGGTGTTCAAAGCCAGAATTTGCCATGGGTTGCCCACAACAAGTTTGGTTTAGTGGATAATATACTTCACAACCAAATTTCTCTAGTAGTTCCAAGGTAGCAATTGCCACATTTGGATAAAACTGATCGATATAACAAGGAATAAACAGCGCTACTTTCATTATTATGGGGCTTCAATTCAATCTTTACGATAAAGCTCAAAATTACAGTCAAAATACTCATGTAAGCATACTGTACTCTTATGCGGAAACTACACCTGATTGAAACTGTCTGTGAAAGCTCTGCGAAATTGAGAAGGGCTTTTTCCTTTGAATTCCCTAAAGACTCTCCCAAAATAAGATACATTATTAAACCCACAATGAAAACAAACATCTGTAATGTCCTCCCCTTCCAACAGCATTTTGCAAGCCTGATTTATCCTGAATTCATTTACAAATTCAGTAAATGTTTGGTTAGCATTCTTTTTAAAGTAATTACAAAAAGCAGGAATAGTAAGATTGGACAAATCAGCAACTTCCTGTATATCAATTTCTTGCCTATAATTACCTTCTACAAATTTGTAGATTTTATTAAGTCTTTCTTGATCTTTTAGGCTGAAATTATAGCGTATATCCGATGCATTTAGCAAAATATATTCAGTAGATTTTGCTAAACTTTGAAGGATATTAAGTAATGCTACAAGCCTTTCAAAAGCAGTAAGTTCAAGTAATTTTTTAATACGTTTACTAAGCTCTTCGTATGTTTCACCATAAAAAGAAATTCCTTGTTTGGAACGCTCAAAAAGTAATTTTATAGAAGACATCTCTCGAGATTCAATAAAACCTTCTCCTAAAAAATTCTCTTTAAACTGAATCACGATTTCCTCATGCACACCGATGGCGCCATAACCAAAGCCAGAATGGGGCACATCAGAAGCTATCATCACTAAATCGCCATCAGCATAATAGCTTAAATGGTTTCCTACGTGTCTTCTACCCTCTCCTTGAAACACCAAAACGATTTCATATTCTGGATGATAATGATAACTCCATCTGAAATCACCAGATGACCCCGCGGGTACTTTGTGATATAACACCCTAAAGGAACTTCCTTCGTCAGGTTGAATTATTTCAAATTCAGCTTTCATTTAATATTTTTTATACAAATTATAAATATTTTCATTTTTATTGCTAATTTACTGAAAAAACTACTTAATAATAATAATGCTTATTAATATAGTAATATTTTATAATAATGAAAGAGTAGTTTATTTATACTTATTTACGGAATTTTGCATCAAACATTAACCATTTATATAACTATTCTGATCACTGAGCCAACAAACACAAGAAGCGGACTTTTGTTCGCTTCTTTTTTACTTATTACACAAGCCGCCAATTATGAACAACTGGAAAATTAAGGTATCGATCTTTATTAATTATTTCCTATTTGCTATTTTACTCAACAGTGTGGGAGCAGTAATTCTACAGGTTCAAAACACTTATGGCATTTCTGAATCAGCGGCTTCTGTCTTAGAGGCCTTCAAAGATTTAAGTATTGCGGTCGTTTCGTTTTTGGTAGCTTCGTTTATTGTTAAAATTGGTTATAAAAATGCTATGCTGATTGCCTTGGCAATTGTAGCATTTACTTGTTTGATGATGCCTATCTTGAATGAGTTTTGGATGACTAAGCTCCTATTTGCTTCAATTGGCACGTCCTTTGCTTTGATAAAAGTATCTGTGTATGCAACCATCGGATTAATTACAAAAGATAAAAATGAACATATCAGCTTAATGAATTTCATTGAATCATTCTTTATGATTGGGGTGCTTACAGGCAGTTTTATTTTTAGTGCTTTTATTGATGACTTAAATCCACAATCACCCGCGTGGGTCAATGTTTATTATTTATTGGCAGGTTTGGCGGTTTTTGCTTTTTTACTTTTATTAACGTCACCTTTGGACGAATCGAGCATAAAAGCACAACCTGATGAAAATACAATGGGTGGGTTTAGCGATATGCTTCGCTTGGTAGTAGTGCCAATGGTTTTGGTATTTGTGGCAAGTGCTTTTATTTATGTGTTGATAGAACAAAGCATTATGAGTTGGCTACCTACTTTTAATAGTAAGGTATTACATTTACCAGCAAGCCTCAGTATTCAAATGGCAAGTATTTTGGCGGCCTCAACGGCTGTTGGTAGATTTTTAGCAGGAATTGTCCTTAGAAAAATCAAGTGGCTTTATGTATTATTGACTTGTGTAATATTGGCTGGAGCATTAGTATTGATAGCTTTACCACTTGCCAAAAATTTAGGCAGTGAAGTAATTACTGGCTGGGGAAATGCCCCAATAGTAGCATTTATTTTTCCGATGATAGGCTTAGTAATTGCACCGATTTATCCAGCTATTAATTCAGTAATCTTGAGCTCACTTCCTAATCGTCAGCATGGAATAATGTCGGGTCTGATTGTAATTTTCTCTGCACTGGGTGGAACTACAGGTTCATTGATAACAGGACATATCTTTGAAGCTTACGGCGGTGAAAGTGCCTTTTATTTTTCATTAATTCCACTTACCATTTTAATTGTTTGTTTAATTGTTTTCAACAAGTTATCAAATAATGAGAATGTTGAATTGAAGAGTACTGGAGGACATTGATTATTTTTTAATAGATTGCACATTATTTTAATATCATTTATAAACAATCACATAAAATTAAAACTAGAAAGCATTCGTAATTCAAAAGATTGCTTTTCGCTTTGTAGTAATGAATAACGATGTCCATAAACAATACTTCAAAATCAAATCATCCCTTCGATGAATTGTTTGTCGATGTGCAGATGAGTGATATTTTTCCTGATTCCAAGACTTTTAATGATTATATACCTAAGGAATCTTCTGAAAAAATATTAGAGAAATATCTCGAAGAAAAAAGTAAGTCTAATTTTGATTTAAAGCAGTTTATTCATACCAACTATATCGCTAATACAGTATCTGCCAACGATTATAAAAGTGATACTTCAATACCTATTGCTGAACATCTGTCAGCATTATGGCCTATTCTTACGCGTGAGCCAAATCAACAAGCACAAGACGGTTCTTTGATTGCTTTACCTTCAAGGTATGTAGTGCCAGGAGGCAGATTCCAAGAAATTTATTATTGGGATAGCTACTTCACCATGCTAGGCTTACAAGAAAATAGGCAAATTGATTTAATAGAAGGTATTATCGACAACTTTAATTACCTCATCAACAAACTTGGTTATATTCCCAACGGTAATCGCACCTATTTCTTAGGGCGTTCGCAACCTCCTTTTTTCTCTTTGATGGTCGAATTATTGCGGGAAGAAAAGGGCGACGAAGTGTTGCTAAAGTATTTGCCTGCTTTAGAAAAAGAGTATGATTTCTGGATGACAGGTAAAAATAAACTTGTCAAAGATAAAGCAAGCATTGCTACTGCAAGAGTCGTAAAAATGCCTAACGGAACTATTCTGAATCGCTATTGGGATGAAAACGATACACCCCGACCAGAGGCCTATAAAGAAGACATAGAATTGGCAGAAAAGTCTGGGAAAAATCCTTCGGAAATCTATCGTCATATCAGAGCGGCCGCTGAATCTGGTTGGGATTTTAGCAGTCGTTGGTTTAAGGATGGAAAAAATATGACGACTATTCATACTACAGACATCGTTCCTATAGATTTAAACTGTTTGCTCCTGAATCTTGAAAAAACTTTATTCCGTGCTTTTCTTTTACTAGACGATAAATTTTCAGCCAATAAATTATACAATGCTTCAAAATTGCGTGAAAAAGCTATCAAGAAATATTGTTATAGTGTAGAAGAAGGCTTTTATTTTGATTATGATTTTGTGATCCAAAAGCATACGGACTCTTATTCGTTGGCATCTAGCTTTCCTTTGTTTTTTGAAATTGCCAATAAATTTCAAGCAACCAATGTAGCCAAAAAAATAAAGGATAGTTTTTTGAAAGACGGTGGTTTAATTACTACAACAATCAACTCTGGACAACAATGGGATGCTCCTAATGGATGGGCTCCTTTGCAATACATTACTTACCAAGGCCTTAGGGCTTATGGGTTTGATATTTTGGCTGACAAAGTAAAAACACGCTGGATACAAACCAACGAAAAGGTATATTTAAAAACGGGCAAAATGACCGAAAAATATAATGTACAAACACCAAATATCGAAGCGGGCGGTGGGGAATATCCTAACCAAGATGGCTTTGGTTGGACTAACGGCGTATTATTAACCTTTCTAAATAGTTAACCATTATTTTTTCTTAAACACATGATGTTTTTCAATCCTTTGATAAATATCATGTGCTTTTTTATGCCCTCCCCTCTCTGTTCTCTCAAAATATCTATGCAAGCTTGCAACAAAAGTAGTTTTTTCACTCTCTGTTAGATAAATGTTAAAGAATGTTAATTAGTTTTTATATAACTAATAAATTAGTTAATTTAGCGTTTATAATTAAACCTCCACATAATCAACTCTATCATCATGTATAAATCTACTTTGCTTTTATTACTCTGCCTGTTTTCCTCTATCCTCGTCAAAGCTCAAAATCCTACAAGAGTAACGATTAAAGGTATTGTTCAAGACACCAATTCAGTAGTAATGTCGGGAGCGACGGCAATGCTTTTACAACCAAAAGATTCATCATTAGTCAACTTCTCCAGAGCGAACGATAAAGGAGTATTTGAATTCAGAAATGTAAAAAATGCTCCTTATCTACTTAAAATTTCATTCGTGGGTTTCTTACCCTACCAACAAAACATTAAAATTTCAGAAACTGAAATTGCTGATTTAGGGCCTATTAAAATCAAACCTATTTCTCAAGAATTACTAGAGGTAGTTGTAAGAACAGCCAAAGCTCCTTTAACTATTAAAGGTGATACGATTGAATACAATGCATCGTCGTTCAAAGTACCTCCTGGGTCATCGGTAGAAGATTTATTACGCCGTTTGCCAGGCTTAGAGATTGATGCTAGTGGTAATATCAAAGCACAAGGTAAAGATGTAAAGAAAGTACTGGTAGATGGTAAAACGTTTTTTGGTGACGACCCCAAAGCAGCTACCAAAAATTTAGGTGCTGAAACTATCTCTAAAATACAAGTTTTCAATGGTAAGTCAGACCAAGCATTGCTTACGGGCGTAGATGATGGGAAAAAAGAAAAAACCATTAACCTAGAGCTAAAGGATGAATTCAAGAAAGGCTCATTCGGAAAAATTACAGGGGCTATCGGAACAGAATCTAGAGGGGCTGCCCGAGGAAACTATAACCGTTTTAATAAAAAAGAACAGTTTTCAATATTGGGTTATGTCAACAACATCAACGAAACGGGGGTAAACTGGGGTGATTATGGCGAGTTTAAAGGAAATAACTCTTTTAATCAAAATGATAATGGTGATTTTGGTTTTGGAAGTAGCGGTCGTTATTTCTTTTCTGATGGTGGAGGAATTTTAAACAACTTTGATGGAAGAGGTTTTACAAACAACTTTGGTAGCGGGGTAAACTATAACTATACCTATCAAAAAACGAAATTGAGTACTAGCTATTTTTATAACCAAACAAAACTTACGCTTGATCAATTTCAAACGAAAAGAACATTCTTACAAGATAATTCATTTACTACTACTGATACGACTCATACAAACAATTTCAGAGGTAACCATAGCCTCGCAGGTCGTTTTGAACAAATGTTAGATTCAAGCAATACCCTGATTACGAAAGCTAATTTACGTTTTAGTAACTCTAATAGTACAGATATAAACAGTCAGCGATATATTAACCAAGATAATGCGCTTAAAAACTCTGTAGCTATCAATAATGGGTCGAATTTGAATGCTTTTAATTTTTCTGGAACAGCTATTTTCAGACATAAATTCAAAAAGAAAGGTCGCACATTTGCCTCAAGTCTTTCTTATAATGTGTCGTCATCAGATGGAACCGATAAAATTAACTCATTGACGAAGTTTTTTAATGCTCAGAATGTAAACGACCAAATTAGAGCCATTAGTCAACTCAACCAAAATGCCAATACGACCAATGCATTAAACGGAGGTTTAAATTTTTTAGAACCACTTTCTAAAAAAGTGTATTGGGAGACTTTCTATAACTTTAGCAATAACAAGCAGAGTGTTGGCAGAGATGCTTTTAATGGCGTTTCAAACAATGAACGATATGATAGTTTAAGTACATTCTATAAAAATGACATTACTTATAACAGACTAGGAAGTAGCTTGCGTTATTCACACGCTGGTGTTAATATTTCTACGGGTTTGGCTGTGTTACGCTATGACTTAACGGGTCAGCTTTATGGTAAAGAGAATGCTCCGCTAAAAGCTGAAATCAATAAAAGTTATGATGCCCTTACGCCTAACCTTTCGGCAAGTATCGAATTCAAGAACAATGCTTATGCGGGCTTGAGCTATAACTTGAACGTACAGGCTCCTAGTATTAGCGACCTTCAGCCAGTGGTAAACAATAACAATCCTTTTTATATTACTACAGGTAATCAGGATTTGTTACCAACCAAAAGTCATGAAATAGGCGTAGATTTCTATAAATTTGACCCTGCTACTTTTACGAATATAAGCTTGTGGTCAAGTTATAATTATTATCAAAGCCAGATTGTCTATAATCAAACAGTGGATGCCAATTTTGTAACGAGAACACGTCCAGAAAATATCTCGGGAGGAACACGTTTTAATACAGGTTTGTACACAAGTTTCCCTATCGTAAAAACAAAATTCACCGTGAATTTGAATGGTAGTGTTAACATCAGTAAAAATCCAACCTTTATTAATGGGGTTAAAAACGAAACACAAAACCAAGGGTATAATGCTACTTTAGGCTTTAATATTACGCCAAGTGATAAATTATTGATGAGCCTTAGCGGAAATTTAGGCTTTAATAATATAAAATACTCTATTGAAGAAGGACAAAACCAGAATATCAAAACTACAGGCGTAGATGCCTCAATCAAATGGAATTTTGCTAAGAAAACTTTCTTTGAAACCAACCTTGATTACAATGGTTATGAAAACGACCGTTTCGGATTCAAGCAAGATATTCCTATCTTGAACTGTTCTGTAAGACGTTTATTGATGAAAGATAACAAAGTTGAACTTCGTTTAGCGGCATTTGATGTTTTCAACAAAAGACAAACCATTACGCAACAAGGTTATCAAAACTATGTGACTAACCAAACTTCGTTAACATTAGCTCGTTATTTTATGTTAAGCATTACTTACAACGTAAAAGGTCATGTTGATAAATTAAAGAAAAATAATGGCTGGTAGATAAAAGAAATATCGAATTAAGGGCGATGCGTTTTCAACGCTTATGATAGCTGCGAAAGCGCATCGTCTATAAAACTGAATCATATCAATAATTACAAACTTGAAATATGAAAAAAATATTAATCATAGCACTTATTTTATCGTCCATTCAGCTTTTTGCACAAACCAATGAGGGCATAGTGCATTATACTCGTACTACTTATTGGACAAAAATGAACAACCAATTAAGTTATATCAGTAAGCAAGAAAAGGAAAGAATGACTTATATGTTTGCAGGAAAGGATGATTGGAAGGTTTATACCACTCTATACTTTAATGAAAACGAAAGTAGGTATATCGATTCTGATGAAAAACCAGAGGAAGACCAAGGCTATGCAGGAAGAAAAGAGGAATTTAGTGTGAACAGGAATTTTGCCAAAAACACCATGACTGATGTTTTTGAAATGTTAGGCAAAACTTATATCATCGAAGATTCTTTACAAATGCCTAATTGGAAAATCTTGAACGATATCAAAGAAGTAGCAGGGCATATTTGTATGAAAGCGATGATTGAAGATCCTATTAAAAATCAAAAAATCATTGCTTGGTTTGCACAAGATATTCCTATAAATGCTGGTCCAGAAAGGCTTTGGGGATTACCTGGAATGATTCTTGAATTAGATATCAACGATGGCACTGTAACGATAATAGCGTCAAAAATTGAATTTAAAAAATTAAATCAAGAGCTGGCTTTACCAAAGAAATTAAAAGGAAAGAAAATAACTGAAGCAGAATATAAAGACATGCAAATAAAGTTTATCAAAGAGAAAACCAAAGAAGAACGAAATCCTTTTTGGTTCCTTCGATATTAGTATAAATTTTTATTCTTTATCACTAGCGAGGGACTTAAGTCCCTCGCTAGTGATAAAGAATATTTTTTTAAAAATGCTATTCTTGAAACTTTAATACTTACGATTTCAGTCAGCTTTATTTTTCTCTTTTTCCTTTTTCTTGAAAAAGCCTCTGAATAAGAAATTATGCTGAATCGCTTCAAGGTCTTCATCTAGTTTTTTACTACCAGTCTCCAGATTCTTCAAGGTCATTTTTATTGATGTGGCTGATGCTGAATCATTCAACAATACTCCTACTGTATTATCTTTTCTATTCATTTTTTCGCTCACCATTCTTAAGTTTGCTGTAAACTTATTCACAGAAGCCGATGCACTTTGTAACTGAGTGACGGTACCTACAATTCGATTATATACAAGCGTATCACTAGCAAAATCATTAATAGAATTGCCAGGACGATTAATTTTACCAGAGAATTCTTCAAAATTCTGCATAGTCGTCTTACTATTTTCTGAAACAGTTTTAAGATTACTAGCCATTTCTTGCAGATGATCTACGGTTTTGTTCAACTTTATAGCAAAGCTAGGGTCGTTTAACAAACTCCCCAAACTACCTTTCCCTGCATTCATTTTACCACTAATGCTCTTGAAGTCGTTAGTGATGGCAAGCAAGTTTTTATTATTTGCTTGAAGCGTTGCTAGCATATCATCAGTACTGATGCCATCTTCTACTTTCAGTAAATCATCTTTTTGTACTGGCGGATAAGCGGGCGTGCCACCATAGATAACTACTATTTTATTCCCAATGAAGCCATCTGAACCAATTTTAGCCTTGGCGTCTTTACGGATATGGCTCTCAGCATCTTTTTCTATGTTCATCGTAACTTCTACTTGAGAGTTACCATAAAACCCGATTTTCTTTACCGTCCCTACTTTTACACCCGAAAACCAGATGTTAGCACCAACTGATAAACCACCCACATCGTTAAAAATAGCCTTTACAGTGAATGATTTCACAAAGGTTTCTTTTTGTCCGCCTATGGTAAACAGGGTAAGGAATAGAATTACTATCCCCAAAAGGATGAAGATTCCAACAACTACGGGGCGATTATTTTTTACCATTTTCATTTATCGTTAATAAAATTATAGTCATAAAAACTTCTCAGACTCTCATCATCTGAGCTAAAAACTTCTTTGAAAGTACCAATTTGTGGAAATTTTCCTTTCTGCAACATCGTCACTTTATCGGCAGTTGTTTTAGCACAAGTAAGGTCATGAGTAATAATTATTGAACTGGTTTTATATTCCTGCTGTACTTTTACAATTAAGTTATTAATTTCAATAGAGGTAATAGGGTCGAGTCCAGAGGTAGGTTCGTCATACAACATAATCTCTGGTTTCAGAATGAGTGTCCGTGCAATACCAATACGCTTTCTTTGTCCTCCAGATAGCTCTGAGGGCATCTGGTTGATCGTTTGAGACAACCCTACTTCATGCAATACTTCCTCAATGGCATTGTTTACTTCGCTTTTACTTAAATCACGCTTATTTCTTACCAGTGGGAACTCTAAGTTCGCTCTTACGCTCATACTATCATACAAAGCGCTATTCTGAAAAGAAAAACCTATTTTCATCCTCAGTGCTCGCAAGTCTTCACCACTGAGTTTATCTATTTCCTGCCCCAGAACCTTTACAGTACCCGCATCTGGTTTTAATAAACCTGATATTATTTTGATTAACACCGATTTCCCAGTTCCCGAGCGCCCCAATACGGCCACATTTTCACCTTTGTAAATGGTCAAATCAATGCCATCAAGCACTTTTAGCGTATCAAAAGATTTTTTCAAATCCTTGATATCAATTACGATTTCCTTATCTATGGTTTTATCTTTCATTCCTTTTTACCTAATAGCATTCACAAATTGTACAATAACCATTTCTTCTACGAAAATTAAAAACATGGATATTACTACTGCCGTATTAGCAGCTTTGCCCACCCCTTGCGTACCATTTCCTGCATGATAACCTTGATAGCAGCCTGCTACGCCAATGGTAAAACCATAACAAATGGCTTTGAAAATAGAGGCATAAATATCTAAAAAGGTAATGTTAGCAAAAGCACTTTTAAAAAAAGCAACAAAACTGGTTAGCTCGGTTTTGTGGATATTTAAGTAAGAGCCCATCATACCTACAAAACCTGTGTATAATACCAAAATAGGAATCATGATTGTAATGGCGGTAATGCGGGTTACTACCAAATATTTGAATGGATTGGTGGCTGATACTTCCATCGCATCAATTTGTTCGGTTACTTTCATCGAGCCTAGCTCGGCTCCCATGTTAGAACCTACTTTGCCTGCCGCAATTAATGACGTAACTAATGGTGCCAAGGCTTTAACGATAGCAATAGATATTAATGAGGGCAACCACGAGGTGGCGCCAAAGTTTGCCAATGATGGGCGAGACTGCTTGGTAAACACGATGCCCGTGATAAAACCTGTTAAAGAAATTAAGGCTAGTGACTTATAACCAACCAAATAACATTGATTAATGATTTCCTTGAATTCAAAAGGAGCTGAAAAAGCTTCTCTGAAAAATCGAAGAATAAACATATAGACATTGTATAAATCTATAAAAAAAGCATCTATCTTTTTTGAGATAACGTATTTTTTCCCTACTTCAACTTTTGACATTTCTGAATCTGTTTTCATAAAATCTCATTCCCTATACCACAGGGCTTTAAACGGTATATAACTTTGTTAATGAAAGTAGTTAGGACAGGATATGGCTTTCAAGCGTATATCAGCATTACAAAGATTTATTTTTCTTTGTAATTGTTATACTATTTAGACCTTCCCCGAATAAGCTATGCATTAATATCGTTATGTTATTAAACTTATTTTTCAGTACTGATAAAACAGATGGCGATATTAACATTGATACGGCACGGACAATCGTCCTATAATTTAGAAAATCGTTTCACTGGAAATGTAGACGTAGCATTGACTCCTTTAGGAGAACAAGAAGCTTTGTCGGCAGGAAAAAAGATTAAAGCAATCAACTATAATATTGCTTATACCTCAATGTTGAAACGTGCTCAGAAATCGTTAGCAATTATTCTACAAGAAATCCATCAAAAAACTATGCCAGTTGTTAGAAATGGCGCTTTGGATGAACGCAAGTATGGAGATTTGCAGGGGCTCAATAAAGAAGAAACAGCCACAAAGTATGGAGAAGAACAAGTATTGATTTGGCGAAGAAGTTTTGCTGTTCGTCCACCCGGAGGGGAGAGTCTGGAAGATACTTTTAATAGAACTGTTCCCTATTATCAGTCAGAGATAGAACCAAAGTTGAAAAATGGAGAAAACGTGCTGATAGTAGCACATGGGAATAGTTTGAGAGCCTTAATGATGTATTTAGAAAAAATTGATAATGAGGCAATCTCGAAAGTAAATATTCCAACAGGTTCGCCAAGGAATTATACATTTGATGGGCAACTGAATATCCTGAAAGTTGAATATTTATGAAGTATATTATTCGCTTAGTTGGCTCTTCACCTTATTGTAATCATTTTCAATGAAAGACAACTGCGTGGCAATCATAACGACGTATTTATCCTCAAGGGTTTTCAGATAGTCGTCAAGTATTTTTTTGTATATTATTAGAGCAATATTTTCTCCAAAAAGACACGATTGTAGGATAGATTTATTAGCATGATTTGTAAACCACGTTTTGATTTCCATCCAAATTCTTAGGAACTTAAAAGCAGTTTTGGTTCCTTTTATAGGTTCGCCTCCTAATTGTTCTACTTCCAGAATAAGGGCTTTGTTATTTGCTTTACTTGTTTGAATACAATGCGTAAACAAGGTTTTTAAGGATGTATCGAAGGTTTCATTAAAGGCAGTTTCATAACCTACGATACGGTCATTATTTACTTGAATAAGTTTATTGAGTGCGTCAATCTTTTCTGCCTTTTTCAATGGTACGTGTGGAGGAATAATGGAGGTTTATTTTAATAAGGCTTCATTACATTTAGCACGAAGAATATTAAAAAAGTTTGAGGTGTGAATTAGTCAACGCATTCACTAGCTCACACCTCAATAAATAATTAAAGTAAAAGAATCAACAATAAAACAATAATGATAATTGCACCTGCTGAAAGGTAAACGCCTCCGCCTACTTCTTTCATAGATTTTTTGATTGAACGAACTTCTTGTCGTAAGGCTTTCTTTTCAGCCGAACTCATGTTCGATTTATCCATTGCTTTTATTTCCTCTAGCCTATTCATCATAGACTTTACTTCGGCCTTCACCTCGGGAGATGCTTCTTTTTCAGTTTTTACTTTTTCTAGTTCAGAGGTCTCTGCTTGCACCGAAACAGGCACCACGAGCATGAATAACAGTGTAATTAAGAAATAGTTTTTCAGGTTTTTCATCTTTTGTTATTTTTTAAGTACTTGGTTTATAATATGTATTCGACTATTTAAATACCAAATTTTTATGCCAGATTAAGTAAAATTCAGATGATTTGCCGTTTTTTTTAATATTTTTTTAAAAATTTTTCTATTTTTAAAATCAATGATATGACTATTGCTATAATATTAATTATTAGACTTTTATTGAGAGTGAAATTAGTTATCATTACCAATTAAGACCTTTGATAATTGGTAAAATAGAATACTGATAGCCCTGTTAAATTTCTATATCAAAATCATACAAGTTAAAATCTTCGACTAAACTGTAAAATCCTGTTGATGCTTTCTCTGAAAGTATAATAGTTTGCACTACTTAGGATAACTATCATTAAGGGAAAAATAAATCTTTAACAACAAATCATTTGTTAGTTTAATAATTATATCAAAGTCTTCTATTTGTCTAATAGAAGAAATCACCCCTTCTAATTCTATATTCTTCCAATCTTGATATTTGTTTGTAAGTAAATTATCTCGATATTCAAAATTACCTCCATCAAAAAACAACACTCGATTTGATTGACATAAAATGAATATTAATTCAATCAATCCATTGCTATCGTGACGATACTTAATCGAATTAAAACCTATATCCATATTACATTGTTTATTTGCTTCCTAATTTACACCAAAAACAAAAAAAGGAGCTACAATTTCTTGCAACTCCTCTATTTTCAAATGTCGGGATGACAGAATTTAAATGGTAACGACCGCCCATCTTCAATCATATCATCCTCTCAAATACTATTATCTATTCATCGAAACCAAGAACTCTTCGTTGGTTCTAGTACCTTTCATTTGTTGTTGTAAAAACTCCATGGCCTCTACAGAATTCATGTCGCTCATGTGTTTTCTCAGAATCCATACTCTTTGTAGGGTTTCTTTATCCATCAACAAGTCTTCACGACGAGTACCTGAAGCGGTAACATCAATGGCTGGATACATTCTACGGTTAGACAACTTACGGTCAAGCTGTAATTCCATGTTACCAGTACCCTTGAATTCTTCAAAAATCACTTCATCCATTTTTGAACCTGTATCTATCAACGCTGTAGCGATAATTGTTAACGAACCTCCGTTTTCTACATTTCTGGCAGCACCAAAAAAACGTTTCGGTTTGTGCAATGCATTGGCATCAACACCACCTGATAAAATTTTTCCTGAAGAAGGAACGACTGTATTATACGCACGTGCTAAACGGGTGATAGAATCTAGTAAGATTACTACATCGTGTCCGCATTCAACCATACGTTTGGCTTTCTCTAAAACAATACTTGCTACTTTTACGTGGCGTTCAGCTTGCTCATCAAACGTTGATGATATTACTTCCGCCCTAACGCTACGTTGCATATCTGTCACCTCTTCTGGACGTTCGTCTATCAACAAAATCAATAAATAAACTTCTGGGTGGTTTTTAGAAATAGCATTCGCAATTTCTTTCAACAATACTGTTTTCCCTGTCTTAGGCTGGGCTACAATCATACCACGTTGACCTTTACCAATTGGGGCAAATAAGTCCAAAATACGGGTTGAATATTGGTCTGGGCGAGAAGAAAGCTTTAATTTTTCTTCTGGGAAAAGAGGTGTTAAATATTCAAAAGGAATTCTATCTCTGATTTCTTCAGTCGTTTTTCCGTTGACAGATTCTACTCTTAAAAGGGCAAAATACTTCTCTCCTTCTTTAGGAGGGCGAATCGAACCGCGAACGGTATCTCCTGTTTTTAAACCAAATAGCTTGATTTGCGAAGGTGAAACATAAATATCATCAGGCGAAGCTAGGTAATTATAGTCTGCTGAACGTAGGAAACCGTATCCTCCATCTTGCATAATTTCAAGCACACCTTCATTTTCAATGATGCCATCAAACTCACGAATGGCTTGATTATAGATTGGTTTTTTGAAATTACCGTTATTATTCTGACGAGTCACTTCATTGCTCCGTACTTCCTGTTCTTGTGGTAAACCACCCGTAGGCTCATCAGGGGTAATAAATGATGTATCAATAGCAAATTCTTCTTCTACTTCAATGGGGAAATCTACGATTGGATCTTCATCAAATTCATAGGCTATTTCTGTTACTACCTCAGGTTTAACTTTTATTTCTTTTACTTCTTTTGTCGGTTTTACCTTAGGTTGTTCTATAGGGCTTGTTTTGGGTGTTGCGCTTTTAGCACTCACTGCTATATTTTCAGCATCTTCTTTAGAAATACGCTGTCTTTTAGGACGAGGACTATCTGAAGCTGCTCCGGAATCTTTCCTCACTTTTCGTTCTGTTTTATTATCGTCTTGCATAGTATCTTTGCTGGAAGGTTTGCGGCTTTTTGTGGGCATTACCGCCTGTTTATCAAGAATTTTGTAGATGAGTTCTTTTTTTGGAAGGTCATTAACATTAGAAATGGCATATTCTTTGGCAAGCTCATGAAGCTCAGAAATAAGCATCATGTCTAATTCTTCAATTTTGTACATAAGGGTTAATGAATAGACTATCTACAAACAAAGTCTTTCTAAATTGTGGTTAAAAAATATTAATAAAAAACATCTTAAAAAAGATTGTCAACTTTAAAGTCAAATTTGGGAAATATTAGAATGATGTGGATGTATGATGTTAAGTATTTAATAATCAAAATCTTAACGGAAGAAACACACAGGATTGTGAATTGTTCTGCAATGATAATTCCATTATTTTAAATAATCAAATATTTTTGCTTATTTTTTATTACATTTTTTTTAACATTCTCATAATCAGTACCGTCACTAGCGTATTATATTTTCAAAGGCTAAACAGATATTCTTATTTTAGGATTTATCTTTTAGCAGGATTTAAATTGATAATTCATAGAATCTGATTAAAAAGGGTTAAACTTTATGATAAACTTTTTTAATTGGGAATCCCCTGTTATTTTTGTGTCATCAAACCAGAATATCACGGAAAAAATGAATCGCAAAAATATTTTAGCTATCGCCAGTATCGCTTTGTTAGCCATCGCTTGTGACTATCAAAAAAATAATACCATCAAACAAGCAGACCTTCATGAAGGAGATGAATATGTGTATGGTGTACATCCAGATTCTGCTGCTCGTCAGACAAAAAATAAATATACAGCAAAGCCTGAAAACGAAGTAAGAGCAATCAAAATTCGTGAAAAACTATTCAATGATAGTACGGGTACTAAAAGTAATTAATCTTTACTTCTTGGATATAATTTCTACCTAATATTACATCTCAAAAGCGTTGCAAATCACATTGTGACGCTTTTCGTATTTCTTAACTTTGAACCAATATAATGAACATAGCTCTTGTAACAGGCTCTGCTGGATTAATCGGCAGCGAGGCAGTCGCTTTCTTTTCAGACAAATTTGATTTAGTAATAGGTATTGATAATAATATGCGTCAATACTTCTTTGGTAACGAAGCCTCTACTGCTTGGAACCGTAATCGTTTGGAAGAACAATATTCTAATTACAAACACTATCAAGCTGATATTCGTGAGGTTCCTCAACTAGAAGTAATCTTTAAAGAATACGGTACTGATATCAAGTGTGTGCTACATACTGCTGCACAACCATCACACGATTGGGCGGCAAAAGAACCTTTCACAGACTTCTCAGTGAATGCTAACGGTACATTAAATATGTTGGAAATGACACGTTTACATGCACCAGATGCTGTTTTTATCTTTACGTCAACGAATAAAGTTTATGGGGATAATCCAAATTATTTACCATTAATCGAAACCGAAACACGTTATGAGATTGACGCAAGTCACCCTTATTTTGAAAACGGTATCGACGAAAATCATAGCATTGACCATACGAAACACTCATTATTTGGTGCTTCTAAAGTAGCAGCAGACGTATTGGTGCAGGAATATGGCCGTTATTTCGGCATGAAAACAGGTATTTTCCGTGGAGGTTGCCTAACAGGACCAAACCACTCGGGTACTGCTCTACATGGCTTCTTGTCTTACCTGATGAAATGTGCTATTACTGGTAATCACTACACCATCTTTGGCTACAAAGGCAAGCAAGTGCGTGATAATATTCACTCTTATGACTTAGTGAATATGTTCTGGAATTTCTATCAAAACCCTCGTGCTGGCGAAGTTTATAATGCTGGTGGTGGACGATTCGCCAACTGTTCAATGCTGGAGGCTATTGCTATTTGTGAAGAAATGACAGGCAAAAAAATGAGCTTTAGCTATTCGGAAACTAATAGAATCGGCGACCATATCTGGTACGTTTCTGACCTTTCTAAATTCAAGTCTCATTATCCAAACTGGAATTGGACTTTCGGATTAAACGAAACTTTACAACAAATTCATGATGGTATTGCATCTCGTTTATAAGAGATTCAATGCCTTTGATTTCGCTTTAAAATATTAAATTAAAAGATGAATCCGTTTGATAGCAAACGGATTCATTGTTGATAGCAATGAAACTTAGTGTAGTAATTCCAGCATACAACGAAGAAGAGTCAATTCCTGAAACGTTGAGGTCATTATATCATACCCTTCAAGAAAATGGTATCGAGCATGAAATTTGTGTAACAAACGATAACTCAAAAGACCATACGGAGGCTGTTTTGCAAGCACTACAAAAGGAAATTCCTACACTAGTTTATTTTACCAACAAAGGCCCTAACGGTTTTGGCTATGCTGTCAGATATGGCCTTGAACGTTTTACTGGCGACTGCGTAGCGGTAATGATGGCAGATATGTCTGACGACCCTAACGATTTGGTAAAGTACTACAACACCATGCTTGAAAAAGACGTTGACGCCGTTTTTGGAAGCCGTTTTATGAAAGGTGGAAAAATAATAGATTACCCACCTTTGAAACTTTATATCAACAGAGTAGCCAATCTTATCATTCGTTTTTTAGTGGGTATCAAATACAATGATACCACCAATGCCTTTAAATTATACAAAAGAGAAACCATTGAAGGCATTAAACCATTCATGTCTCCACACTTTAACTTAACAGTAGAATTACCCCTAAAAGCCTATGTTAGAGGTTATTCTTTTGCGATTGTCCCTAATAGTTGGACAAATAGAAAGTATGGAGAATCAAAACTAAAAATCAAGGAAATGGGAAGCAGATATTTCTTTATCTTGCTTTATTGTATGATTGAAAAGTTCTTTTCGCGTGGAGATTATAAGAAAAAATAATCAAACAAATAGTGATTTCAACCACGTAATCTGGAAAATTAGATAACTAAAAATAATACCCCAAGATACCGCAAAAAGTAGCATTGTAAAGAAAATCTTTGCAAAGGGTACTTTAAAAGATAAAGCTAAAAGTGTTCCACCGATTGGTGTAAAAAATAAGGGAGTAAAACAAGCAATACCCCAAATGCCTAGTTTTTTCCAGATTTTAACAGCAAACCTTGTTCTTTTTGAAAACAATTTTGGTTTTGATTTTCGATATTTAGCTATTAACGTTTGAATTCTTTTTCCTAAAAAAGTAATTAAGGTTACAGTAGTCATCATACCAATGATACAACAAATAGCTGTTTCCCACCAAGTCAATCCCAATAAAATTCCAGCGATAGGGCCATTAAAAAATTTAATGGCTGTTGCAAGCATTACGGTAAAATATTTCCCAAAAGTCATAATTAATGTGTTAGTAGTTGTAAGTCAAGTATTTATACTTTTTATTGATTAAATCTTGTCATGAAATTATTTAATTTTCAATCAATAATTTTAAACTAACTTGCGAAGGTATTAATTGTAAAATGAAATGCCCAAACCTTAATAAAATTATGTATCAAAAATTACGATTTTTTACTCTTTTAGTTTGCTCCTTTGCAAGTATTTATGCTCAAGCACAAAGTGTTTTCGTTCCTCTCAATCAAGACTATTATCATTTAATAGATCGCTATGAAATAAAGCGTGGAAAATTTTCTGAGGGTTTTCATACTACTGTCAAACCTTATACGCGCAAGGGTGTCGTACAATTGGTCGATAGTGTTTGGGCAAGCAATTCGATGATTTTGTCGGACAGAGATAGGTTTAACCTTGAATATCTTGAAAACGATAGCTGGGAATGGAAAAACAACGATACTACGGGCAATAGCAAAAAGCCTTTCTGGAAAATATTTTATCAAAAAAAGGCAGATGCTTATTCTAATTCCGACGATGTTCTTGATTTACACGTCAGCCCTGTGCTTAACTTAGAATATGGTGCGGTATCGGGCGGTACTCAGAACAGTACAAGTATAAATACTCGTGGCGTCGAAATTCGGGGAATGATTAATAGAAAAGTAGGCTTTTATACTTTCATTTCGGAAAACCAAGCTTTTATTCCTGACTACGTAAAGACTTTTGTCGATTCTTATAATCAAAACGAGTTCAGACAAGCCGACCTCCGCCTACCCGGAATGCCCGGTGAAGGATTGACCAAGTCCTTCAAAAATAATCCTTATGGTACAGATTTCTTTGCAGCAAGGGCTTATATTACTTTTCAGGCTACTAAAAATATTCAACTACAATTCGGGCATGATAAGAATTTTATTGGGAATGGTTTCAGATCAATGTTGCTTTCGGATAATGCTGCCCCAAATCTTTTTCTTAAAATCAATACTCATATCGGGAAATTTCAATACCAAAATCTTTTTACTCAGCTAGTCTATACGGGATTACAACCTAACAGCCAGATTTTCCCCAAGAAATACATGGCGATGCACCACCTTAGCTTAAATATTTCTAACAATTTAAATATTGGTATCTCTGAAAGCATTATTTTCCAACGTGATAGCACAAATGGTGATAGATTCGATTTGAATTATTTGAATCCAGTAATTTTTTATCGCTCAGTAGAAAGTTTTCAAGGCAGTGGCGACAATGCCCTTATTGGCCTAGATTTTAAATGGAATTTTGCCAAGCGTTTTTCAATCTATGGGCAGTTAATGTTAGATGAATTTATTGCTAAAGAGATTTTCAAATCATCAGGATATTGGGCTAATAAATATGCGTTTCAAGCTGGAGCAAAATATATTGACGTATTCGGGATAAGTAATCTAGATTTCCAGACTGAAGTAAATGGTGCTCGCCCATATACTTATAGTCATTCCGACGGTTCAAATTATACACAGTATAACCAAGCCTTAGCTCACCCACTTGGAGCCAATTTTGTTGAATGGTCTAATATTATTCGTTGGCAACCTCTCAAAAAACTTAATATCATTGCAACGATTATTTACGCAAAATTCGGCGAAGACAGAACTCCAACTGAAAACTGGGGAGGAAACATTCAAAAAAGTTATGATACCAGAAGTAGAAAAGTATTTTATGGTGATGATTACGGTAATATTATCGGACAAGGTAGAAGCACCAATACGATGATTTATGATGTAAGGGCATCGTATCAATTCAAGCATAATTTTTTCATAGACTTACACTTGCTGAGTCGTAATTACAAAAGTGGCAACCCTTTATTGGATTATACCAATACGATACAATCTTTTGGTATTCGCTGGAATCTTCCTTATCGACAAATGCTATTCTAACGATTAATAGCCATATTCGGTGGTAAAAAGAGCATAGTCTTGTGACTCGTTATGAAGTCTGTCAAAGGAAGTCACACAATAAATATAACCACGGTATTTTTCCACAGAAGTATCGTTAAAAGTATTGCTTTTACCTATGTAAATTATTTTTGCTGCCTTTGATAAGTCTGGCTTTTCTCCTTTTTCAAAACGATATACGACAAAATAATTATTTTCGTCACCATCGGTAGCCTTTTCGCCAGGTTGCCAAGTTAATACAGGGATTCCCTCATCATTTTTCACAACAATTAACTTTTGGGGTGACAAAGGTGGAATGCTATCTTTCCAAGGCATTGCTGGAATAATGGCTGGATAACGGTAATAATCATTCCGTAGGGAATCTTGAAATCCTCCGTAGTTTTCGGTTAAACTTTTTGAACTAAAAAAAATACTTCCTTGAATTGTCGGGTTCGCACGGTTAAATTTAATCTGCTTCGGGGCTTCTGTTAATAACCACCCTGCTTTAATTTTATAGATTCCATGTCCGATATACAGGTGCTTGCCAAAGGTATTTTGCCCCCACCACAATGCTAGCTCGTTATAAGGTATTTTACCATGAGCTTGGTCAAAATAAATTTGTGGTGCAATATAATCTATCCATCCCTGTTGAAGCCATTTACGTGTATCGGCGTATAAATTATCATACGACGTTTGTGAAGCATTGGTCAGTGAGCCTGTGGGATTTTTGGTGCTATAGTTTCTCCAAACACCAAATGGGCTAATGCCAAATTTCATTCTTGGCTTCACTTTTTTGATGGCTTCGCTAATTTGGTATATTAACGAATCAGTATTACTCCTCCGCCAATCTTTGATATTTTTGATACCTCCATTATATTTTCTAAAAGTCTCATCATCTTTCAACACTCCCCCTGCTACCTCATAAGGATAAAAATAATCGTCGAAATGTATTCCATCTATATCATAGTTTTTTGCAACCTGTACTACGATGTCAGTGATGTATTGTCTTACTTCGGGAATACCAAAATTCAATAGTTTTTGTCCATCATACACCAACATCCATTCTGGTTTTGTTACGCTGATATGGTCTGGGGCAATGGTTTTCCCTTTTTTGAAAGTAGCACGATTAAGGTTTAGCCAAGCATGAAACTCTAGGTTTCTGCTATGGGCTTCTTCAATCATAAAATTGAGCGGGTCATAAAATGGTGTGGGAAATTTACCTTGCTGACCTGTTAGAAATTCAGACCAAGGCTCGGTACTTTTGGCATAATAAGCATCGCAAGCATCACGCACTTGTACAAACACAGCATTCAGGTTTGATTTCTTATGCTCGTCTAAGATTCGGGTGAAATCTTGTTTTTGAAGGTCTGAATCATATTGACCATACTTTGGCCAATCGATATTCTCTACGGTAGCTATCCAAACTGCTCTAAATTCGTGTTTCTGAGGTTTACTCAGCTCAGGACTCTGGGCATTACAGCTAAAACAAGTAAGGCTAGAAAAAAATATCAGTATAAATTTATTAATCATCATATACGAAACAAGAGGTGAGATTTCTTAAATAAAAAACATTGTCTAAGAAAATCCTGTGAAAAAAGGCTAAACCGTATTCACACAAAAATAATGAATTATCACCTAAATCGGTAATTCGGGTAAAACTCTCTGGTTCTAAACGAGAAAGCAGTGTATATATTCTTGAGGTGTCAAGAATATATACACTGCTTTTACTAACCTTAATTGCTAATACTATTTAGTCTTCCAAGGTAAACATATAACCAACACCTTTAAGGGTTTTGATATAATGCTCAGGAATCTTTTCTCTTAATTTTCTAATATGAACATCTACTGTTCTTTCTACCACGTACACATCTGCTCCCCATACTTTTTCTAATAATTCGTCGCGGTTGAACACTTTATTAGGATGTTTGGCCAAGAATGAAAGCAATTCAAATTCTTTTTTAGGCATTACTAAAGGGCTTCCATCATTCAATACACTATAGTTTGTACGATTTATCACCAGTTGGCCTATTTCAATTTTCTCATCATTTTCAATCTGCTGTGCATCACGCCTAAACATCGCTTTTATCCTGCTTACCAACGCCCTAGGTTTAATAGGTTTCACGATGTAATCGTCTGCCCCTACATCAAAAGCTGCTACTTCTGTGTATTCTTCCGCACGAGCCGTAAGGAATAAGATATAAACCTCTTTGAACTCTGGAATCAGACGGAGCTGTCTTGCCGTTTCGATACCATCCTGACGGGGCATCATAACATCCAGTAAAATCAAATCTGGTTTGAAAAATTTTGCTACTTCTAAAGCTTGAATGCCATCCAAAGCTGATTGAATTTCAAAACCTTCTTTCTGAAGATTATATTCTAACAACTCAATGATGTCTGGATCGTCATCAACCAGTAAAATTTTGGGAATAGGTAATGCGTTTGCCATATTTTCGTTTGCAGCAATCCATAATTTTCATTAAGAAAACCCTAATTAAATACTTCTTCTGCTCAATTGTTAATGCAAAATTAATAAGCTCAATATTACGGAATTGTTAAATCTAAATCATTGAATCTTTACAGAATCCATGAAAGCAAACATAATGAGGCATTTAAGCAAATTATCATTGGACATTCTTTGAAAATGAAAATGATTATTTGGTATCACCCTCCATTTATCATTTTTTTTCAATGTCAATTTTAATTATTTCCCCTTGCTCATTTGTTACCAATAGCGTATTATTTGTTAAAAAGGTAATGGCTTCTGATTGTTGAAAAGCCAAAAGATAGCATTTCTGAGGATGTTTGAAGTCTATTACATGATTTTTGATTTTGAAAAATACTACCTTGCCATAGGTTATAAGAGCAAATGTTTTTTCGTCGGGGCTTATTGCTGCGCCAGTCACCATAGCATTAATTAATACTTGTCCTTTGGGCAACAATGCATAATTCCCAGCCTTGGTCGGAACGGCATACATTTTCACAAAATCATTGCCTCGGTTTTTTGAAAATAAATATAAGCTATCGCCATGCACAAAAAATGCTTCGCAGTCAAAATTTTTATCTGCTTTATCTGGCGGAAAACGCTCTTGGTCAGCATAATGAAAAGAAATGGCTTCCGTATGAGTAGGATTGTTTTCGTTTATTTTATAAATCGTTAGATTTCTTCTCGTATTACTATTATTACCGATGTCTCCGATATATAAATTCCCATTTTTATCTCTGGTGATTTCTTCCCAATCCTCGCTTTCAATATTATTAAAGTGGATTGTAGATAAAAGCTTTCCATGCATATCTACTTCATAAATTTCAGGTTTACCTCCGCTGTCGTTATGCGTCCAGAAGGTAGTGTCCTTAGCGCTTTTTGTAATGCCCGAGCTTTCATTTACTTCGGGAGCTAATTTCCCAAGGGATGTTATTTTATAAAAATTACCTCCTTTCGAAAAATCACTTTTACTGCTTTCTTTATGACAGCTACACAATAGCAATTGAAGATTGAACAACCATAAAACAATTTTTGAATGGAACATAATAATAGGGATTTAGATTAGTCCTGAATTAACGATTTTTTTAGCAAAACAGAATCAAATCAGTACATTTATCGTTATCATTGCGTGAAATTTAATTAATCAGTAGTTAATTGTTTCCATAATAAAGCAAAATAATATGGTTTTATTTTATGCTTTTACAAATATCAGGTTAGTTTGCTAATAAATATTTGATAACCGATGTCTCAAACGTTGCCCAATAGTTTTTTAGAGGCTCTTTGCCAAAAACATTCAAAACCCAATACTTTTCCATCTACTTCGACGGTGAAAGAATTGTTTACCGACATTTTGTTGGCAATGTTTCCAGAACAAACACAACGCCATTTTGGCTGTGTTGACGAATTGCAAGAAGCCTTTGATCAAATTCAATTGAGGCTCACCCGTGTATTGCGGTCTATGCAACAACATCTTGAAGAGGATGCCCGTACTTTGGCAGAGGCTTATATTCAAAAACTTCCAGAAATTTACAGAGTACTACTAACAGATATACAGGCCATCATGATGGGCGACCCAGCCGCCCAAAGCGAATACGAAGTAATCAGGGCGTATCCAGGTTTTTATGCCATCTTCTTTTATCGCCTTGCTCATGCTTTATTAGAGATGAACGTACCTATTGTTCCTAGGGTGCTGACAGAGTATGCCCACTCAAAAACGGGGATTGATATTCACCCTGGTGCAAACATAGATGAATATTTCATGATTGACCACGGCACTGGCGTAGTAATTGGCGAAACCACCACCATTGGCAAACATGTAAAACTATACCAAGGTGTTACCCTCGGAGCATTATCAGTTAGTAAAGAAATGGCTTCGCTAAAACGTCACCCTACGATTGAAGACCACGTAGTAATCTATGCTGGAGCCACGATTTTAGGTGGAGAAACAGTAGTAGGGGCAAATTCTATCATCGGAGGAAATGTTTGGCTTACCCGTAGCATTCCTTCATTCACAAAAATATATCACCAAGAGCAGGTAAAAATATTGCAGTAACATAATTGAATGGCAACACTCTTAGACTTAGTTGGCAATACGCCAATTGTTGAATTAAACAGAATAAATCCGAATCCGAATGTTAAGATTTACGGAAAACTAGAAGGACATAACCCAGGGGGTTCGGTAAAAGACCGTGCTGCCTATGGAATGATTCGCGGAGCTGTAGAACGTGGCGAGATAAAACCTGGCACAAAATTGATTGAAGCTACTTCTGGTAACACAGGCATTGCCCTAGCGATGATTGCTAGATTATACGACCTTGACATTGAATTGGTAATGCCCGAAAACTCTACCCGTGAAAGGGTATTAACGATGGAGGCTTTCGGAGCTACCGTTACCCTTACGCCTGCTAGTGTAGGCATTGAAGGCTCAAGAGATTATGCTGAAGCTAAAGTAAAAGAGGGTGGTTTTTTTATGTTAGACCAGTTTTCAAATCCTGATAATTACATGGCTCATTATCATTCTACTGGGCCAGAAATCTGGAAAGATACTAATCAGCAAATAACCCACTTTGTAAGCTCGATGGGCACAACTGGAACGATTATGGGTACTTCTAAATTTTTGAAGGAAGTAAACCCTGATATTCAGATAGTAGGCTGTCAACCGACTGAAGGAGCAAAGATTCCGGGGATTCGTCGTTGGGAAAAAGAATACCTCCCTAAGATTTTTGATGCATCGAGAGTTGATAGAATCATGGATATTTCAGAAACAGAAGCACGTGCTATGGCAAATACGTTAGCGAAAGTAGAAGGCGTATTTGGTGGAATGAGTAGCGGTGGGGCTGCGTCAGCCGCTGTTAGATTAGCACAGGAATTAGAATCGGGCGTTATCGTTTGTATTATCTGCGACCGTGGAGACCGTTACCTTTCAAGTGATTTATTCGGAAGTTGATAACATTCTTTGGACATAAAAAAAGCCTTGCTGTGAAGCAGGGCTTTTTTGTTTAATTTGCGATATGTGCGATATGATAGTAAAACGCCAGACGATATACTTTTGTTTCATCATTGAAAAATTATTAAACTATTTTTCAAAATAATATTAAATATTTTCAAAAGGGTATTTAAAAGCCCTCCGTTCCATAAAAAAGAGCAAGTCTCAACAAATTTTCGGAACTTTGTATTTATTAATAGTATCAAAATTTGAAAATCCAAGATTAGCATGCGTCTTCATCGCCCATTAGTGATAGCAACCGTAAAGGCTCTGCAAGAAATATTTTTTGTTAAGAATCCTCGTCAAGCCGACCGAGTAATTGAACAGACATTGAAATCGAACAAGCAATGGGGTAGCCGTGACCGTGCCTTTATTGCCGAAACTACTTATGAAATTGTCCGCTACTGGCGTTTAATACTTTTCTCGAACAATCTTTATGAAGATAAACTGAAAGCTCCTTACTTCTGGCAAATTGTTGGCTCATGGTTATTAATCAAAAAACGTTTGTATCCAAATGCCGATAATGTCGAGTTCTTGCCAAAATGGGACGAATTTTCGCATATCCAAGCGGGCAAAATATTAGACCGCTTTGAAGAAGGTATGTTGATTCGCAAAATTCGTGAATCTGTACCCGACTGGCTCGACCAATTATGTGAAGAAGAAATAGGCGATGAAAAATGGTCTGAAGAAATCATGGCAATGAACGAACAAGCACCCGTAGTGTTAAGAGCCAATAGATTAAAGACCAATCAGGATAAATTACAAGATTTGTTGGATGCTATCGACATTGAAACCATCGTTCCAGAAGGTCTGCCAGATGCGTTGATATTAAAACAACGCCAGAGTATTTTTAGAACTGATTATTTCAGAGAAGGATTCTTTGAAGTACAAGATGCAGGCTCGCAACTGATTGCCCCATTCTTGGATGTACAGCCCGGTATGAGGGTAATAGATGCCTGTGCTGGTGCAGGGGGAAAATCGCTTCACCTAGCGGCTTTGATGGAAAACAAAGGGAAGATTGTAGCGATGGACGTGGAGGAATACAAGTTGGTCGAGTTAATGAAAAGAGCCAAAAGAAATGGTGTAGATAATATAGAAGTAAAATTGATTGAGCCTAAAGTATTGAAAAAATACGAAGCCAGTGCCGATAGATTATTGCTTGATGTGCCGTGTTCTGGCTTAGGAGTTATCCGTAGAAATCCTGATTCTAAATGGAAATTGACGCCAGAATTCATTGATAACCTCAGAGTAACCCAATGGAATATTCTTACTGAATATTCTGCGATGCTGAAAAAAGGGGGAAAAATGGTTTTTGCTACTTGTAGTCTTTTACCTTCTGAAAGCGAAAATCATATTAGACGATTTATGGCTGAGTTTGGAGATGAATGGGAGTTCTTAGGCGAACGCAGAACCTCTACTGCTAAAGAAGGCTATGACGGCTTTTATATGGCTTGCTTACAGAAGAAATAAAGGTTAATTTGAAGATTTGAAAATGTGTAGATTTGAAAATATAAAAGGAACGAATATATCAAGACTTTTTGTTTGAATAGTAAGTGATTTGTCACATTTTCAAATTAACTTATCTTCAAATTTTCAAATGCTGTTTTCATCAACTATCCTTTAATTACACAATGAAAAAATTAATCATTTTATTTTTAATCACACTGATTGGGCAAAACGTAGATGCACAGGTAGCTACTCGTTGGCGAGCAACTATTCAGACCGACGGTGGTTCATTACCTTTTGGCCTTGAGATTAAACCTACTAAAAACAAAAAAAAGTTTGATGTGTATGTTTTGAATGCTGCTGAAAGATTCAAAACAGATGAAGCTACTTTAGAAGGTGACTCGCTGATTATTCCAATTTCACTGTTTGATGCTGAAATTATAGCGAAAAAAGGTGATAAGAACCTTACAGGCTTTTATCGTAAAAATAAGGGTCGTAAATCTTTTGCTCAATCTCCGTTCCAAGCTACTTTAGGATATGCGTTCAGATTCAGAACCAACAAAATGGCGATTCTTGGTAATACTACAGGTAAATGGTCTGTGAATTTTATCAATGCTGAAACTCAAAAAGCTAGTTATGCTGTGGGTACTTTCCAACAAAAAGGAACTACCGTAACGGGGTCGTTCTTGACAACCACAGGCGATTATCGTTATATGGATGGCAATATTGTTGGCGATAGCTTGTTCCTTTCTACTTTCGATGGCTCCCATGCTTTCTTGTTAAAAGCGAAAGTTGAAGGGGATAAAATTACTGGTAAATTTTATGGAGGCATTAAAGGATTCAGAAACTTTGAAGCGAAAAGAGATAACAATGCAAGCCTCCCTGATTTAAGTAAAATCACATTATTGAAAGATGGTTATGATCGTTTTGATTTCTCATTCTTAAATGAAAAAGGTGAAAAAGTATCTCTCTCAGACAATGCTTATAAAGGCAAAGTAGTAGTAGTCCAAATTTTAGGCTCATGGTGCCCAAACTGTATGGACGAAACTAATTACCTAGTACCTTTTTATAATAAAAACAAAGCACGTGGTTTTGAAGTAATTGGCTTAGCCTACGAAAAATCGACCGAAACAGAATTCTTTAAACAGAAAATGGCATTACTTCGTAAACGCTTTGGAATTGACTATCAGTTATTAAATGCTGGGCTAAACAATTCAGAAAGTGCTTCACAAAGTTTGCCATCGCTCAATCAAGTTATAGGCTTCCCTACAACCATCATATTGGATAAAAAAGGAGTCATTCGTTTAACACACGCAGGTTTCTCTGGCCCTGGTACTGGTAAATACTATACTGAATGGGTGAATGAATTTGAAAGTAAGATAGATGAGTTGATTAAGGAATAGGGATAACTTTTCTATTCTTATTAGTGGGTGACTTAAGTCCTATCGATTACCCACAAGTATATAAATAACTGATAATCAATGTACAACAACCTCACCCCCAACCCCTCTCCTTCAGAGAGGGGAGCTTTAAGCTCGATAATCTGCTCCCCTTCTCTGAAGGAGAAGGGGCTGGGGGATGAGGTTTGAAAGGCGCTTTAACCCTATTCAAACCAATTTTATTAATAATCATATCTTCATTTTAACTTTTTAAAAGATGTTGGTAATTGATAGGATTTTAGTCACCGACTTAAAGAAGTTCATTTCTCCTATATCTTTTTAAAGCAGTATCTTTTGAAATCAATGAATCAAAGCATAAATCAACAAATAAGCCCCTACCCCAGCAAAATATCCTAACAATGCTGTAAAGCTAATTTTACGCATATACCAAAGAAAATCTATTTTCTCCATACCCATCACCGCTACACCAGCTGCCGAGCCAATAATCAAAACACTTCCCCCTGTACCTGCACAATAAGCCATAAATTCCCAGATTTTTGAATCTGTCGGGAAAATTGCTAAATCATACATACAGTAAAGGTAGAATAAAATCTATTTTAATTTTAAAGATTCACAATTTTGAAAAGCCTTTATTAAAAATACGAACACCAAAACAAGGGAAAAATGCAAGATTTTCATTCACTATTTACAAAATACCAGCAGAAATGCTCAATAAATTCCTTTTTTTCTTTCGCATCCCATAATACTCTTCTAACTTTGTGGGATTTAATTTTTTAGTAATGAAAGTTCTTCCATAAAGGCTTTCTGATTTCCATAAATAAATTCTAGCAAAAAATGAGTTCAATAGTATCGCTCGCAGACCGCATTAATGCACTGGAGGAGTCAGCAACGCTCGGGATGACAAAAAAAGCCCGTGAACTTGCTGCTCAGGGACACAAAGTTATCAGCCTTTCAGTAGGCGAACCAGATTTCAAAACCCCAAAGCACATTTGCGATGCCGCCAAAAAAGCCATTGATGATGGTTTCCATGGCTATTCGCCTGTAGCTGGTTATCCTGACCTTCGCAAAGCGATTGCTGATAAGCTCAAGCGTGATAATAATATTGAGTGGAACCCTGAAAATATTGTAGTTTCTACAGGAGCGAAACACTCTTTAGCAAACGTAATTTCTACGTTGGTTAACCCTGGTGAGGAAGTAATTATTTTTGCACCATACTGGGTTTCTTACTCTGAAATGGTAAAATTAGCAGAAGGTACTTCTGTGGTAATAAATGGTGCTTTTGATAATAACTTCAAAGTAACACCTGAACAATTTGAAGCGGCTATCACACCAAAAACGAAATTGGTGATGTTTGCTTCACCAAACAACCCAACGGGTTCTGTTTATACTGAAGCTGAATTAAGAGCTATCGGTGCAATCGTAGCAAAACATCCAAATATTTTTGTGATGGCTGATGAGATTTATGAATACATCAACTTTACAGAAGCTGGACATTTTTCTATCGGTTCAATCCCTGAAATTAAAGACCAAGTTATTACTGTAAATGGTGTTGCTAAAGGTCATGCCATGACGGGTTGGAGAATTGGTTTTATCGCCGCTGCGAAATGGATTGCTGATGGTGTTGAAAAACTACAAGGACAAGTTACTTCTGGCACAAACTCTATCGCTCAGAAAGCAGCTACAGTAGCTTTCAATGGTACTTTAGAGGAGGCTTACAAAATGAAGGAGGCTTATCTTCGTCGTCGTGATTTAGTAGTAGGTCTTTTACGTGAAATCGAAGGCTTCAAAGTAAATATGCCTGATGGTGCATTCTATGCTTTCCCAGATGTAAGTTATTACTTCGGAAAATCAGATGGTACAACTACGATTAAAGATTCTGATGATTTCTCAATGTGGATATTAGCAGATGCTTTTGTAGCTACTGTAGCTGGAACTAGCTTTGGTGCTCCAGACTGCGTTCGTATTTCAACAGCGGCGGCTGACGAGCAATTAATTGAAGCTTGCGAAAGAATTAAAACTTCGGTAGCTAAATTAAAATAATAACTTTTCAGCATATCTGAAAACAAAAGTCCACAAGGTATTTACCATGTGGACTTTTGTTTAATCTAGTAAATTACCTATTTATAACCCTTCTTTAAGCCCTAAGGCTTATTTTCTTCTACTAAAATTATACCTAATCTCCCTATTAAAATTTGTAATTGATACTTTTATAAACAATATCTTACACTTATGGAAAATTTATATTAAATATCAATTTAATGAAATTTGTTTTGATTAATTTGTGACGTAATGCCTAACCATTAATGTAAAGTAGTATGGGAAAGAAAAAAATATATTGGACAATTCAACTGACTTGTTGGAGTCTATATATTGTTTATACAACAAGTGAGTATATCTATTATAAAGCAAACATCAATACCGCCATTATTTCTGGCCTTACCAACTTATGTATTTTTATCATTGGTACGCATCTTTATTATTTGGCTGTCAATAACAAACAAATAGAATTATTAAATTGGCATAAGTTTATCGTATTTCCTATTGCGACTAATTTTCTTATTTCAATAATAGTTTATAGCGTCAACTTATTCTTTTGGAATATCACCATTCCTTATTCAACAAATAGCGATACAGACTTTTTAGGACATGTTTTTCATTTTGTTAAAACATTCAGATTAATCATGCCTTGGTTTATTTTTTATCATGGAATTAAGTTTGCAAAACGCTCTATCAATGAAGAAAAAGCCAAACTGGAGGCAGAAATGCATGTAAAAGAAATAGAGTTAGTCAGTTTGAGAAGTCAGCTAAACCCACACTTTTTATTCAATTCTCTCAACAGCATTCAGGCCCTTACCTTAACGGAACCTAAACTAGCCCGAGATGCTACGATGAAGCTTTCTGATTTATTAAGGGTTTCTCTGTCGTTTTACGATTTAAAAGATATTACCTTTAACGAAGAACTCTTGCTGGTTAAAAACTACCTAGACCTTGAAAAAATGCGTTTTGACGAGCGGCTGAATTATAAAACAGATATTAGTAAAACTGTATTATTGGCTAGGGTTCCGCCGATGTCCTTGCAACTATTAGCCGAAAATGCAGTAAAGCATGGAATTAGCAAACATAAAAACGGAGGGAATATTACGGTGTTTGCTCACAAAAAAAATAATATACTAATATTTGGCATTCAAAATACTGGCACAATTTTGGCAGATAACTCTGAACATAAGACAAGAAAAGGAATTGGGCTTGAAAACCTTAACAAAAGACTTCTTATCAATTATGGACTAAAAGATGCGCTTACTATTGAATGTGAAAATAATATTGTAACGGCTCAGGTAAGTATTCCATTTAAGATATAGTTTTTTTATAAAGTTGTTTTTTCTATCCCAAAAAACTATATTTCAACGTTAATCAAAAAAAATTAACGAGAAAATTGCTAATTAACACGCTCATATTCCTTGAAAATGAAATGTAATTTGCTATATTAGCGGAAAATACTAGGTAAGTACTAGAACTACCCCTGAAAGGCTCACAGGTGATGACCTATATTAATTATTGCAAATCAGTTAAGCGAGATGGCTAATAGAAAACCTTACTCTCCAAGAGCTGTTGACCGCCAAAATCAAGACTTGTCCAATATTAAGCCAATGAGTAAGAAAATTAAGACTATCTTGGTGGATGACGAGAGGTTAGCTCGCCAAGAATTAAAGTATTTATTACAAGATTATCAGGATATTCAAATAATTGATGAAGCTGAAAATGTGGACGATGCTATTGAAAAAATCCATAGACTACAACCTGATTTAATTTTTTTGGATATTGAAATGCCTGAAAAAAACGGATTCGATTTATTGGATGAGCTTGAGTTCATTCCTAAAATTGTATTCGTAACAGCATACAACCAATATGCTATTCAAGCTTTTGAATCGGAAGCAATGGACTACCTATTGAAGCCCATGAAAGCCGAAAGACTTGCGAGAACGATAGAAAAAATCCGTGCTGAAATTCAACAAACACGAATCTCTGAAGCGGTATCTGAAGGGCGACTTCCACCTGATAAAAGAATATTCTTGAAAGATGGAGACAAATGTTACTTTGTTCGTCTTACTGAAATATACATGATTGAGTCTGTGGGGAACTATTGCCGTTTCCATTTCGGGAATAACCGACCGATGATTCACCGTTCGCTGAACAAAATTCAGGAGCGTTTAGACCCGAACACATTTTTCAGAGCTAATCGCCAGCAAATTATCAATACAGAATACATTGCTGAGATAGATTCTTACTACAAAGGCGGTATGAAAGTAGTACTAAATAATGGAATAGAATTGGAGATTTCAACAAGAAACTCTGTTGCGTTTAAAGACATGATGGGTATTTAGTACATCCGTATTTATAGCTTATAATTTTAGGAGGTTCTCAAAATTTATATTTTGAGAACCTTTTTCGTTCTGCACTTGAACGGTTTTTTTTAATTCTTACCCTGAAATTTCTCATTTTAAAGCATTTTTTCACTCGTCCAACCCTTAAAACTGACCTCATCATTCTATTTCTGCGAAAGTGTACTTTCTCTTGCTTTTGTTACCTCAAGTTAAGTACATTTACTTAAAGTAATTCAAAAATTACTCTGAAAAAGGTTTAATGGTGGCGGCTATTGAACCTTTTTTATTATCAATCATTTCTACTTTGGAAAGCAACTGAATGGCAGATTTTATTATCTTTGCTATTATGCGTATACTGAAAATTTTATATACCGTTTGGGCTGTTTTCTGGTTCGTTTCTTTATTCCTTATACTTTTTCCTTTTTTCTGGCTTTTCCTACAGAAAGAAGCATGGAAACCCAAAGCACACTATCTAAACCGATTATGGGGTAAAATATATTTCCCTATAATAGGCGTACCCATCCATATTAAATTTGAAACCCCTATTGATGTAAACAAAACGTATGTTTTTTGTGCTAACCATTTTTCTTATATAGATATTGCCGTTATGGGCATGGTTATTCAAAACTATTACGCATTTGTTGGCAAGGCAGCCCTCAAGAAAGTACCGCTGTTTGGCTATATGTTTAGGAAACTCCATATTCAAGTAGATAGAAACGACAAAAAAAGTCGTGCAACTTCGCTAACACGCTCGCTTAGGGCATTAAAAAATGGGAGAAGTGTCATTATATTTCCCGAAGGTGGTATTAAAACCAAGCATCCTCCTCAAATGCATACTCCTCTTAAAGACGGAGGTTTTTTAATGGCTATTAGCCAGCAAGTACCTGTAGTACCCATTACTTTTCTTAATAATTTCCATGTGTTGAAAGATGGTGAGTATTTATTATCTCCCAAGCCTATTAAAGTAATTGTTCATCAGCCCATTGAAACGATAGGAATGACTACTAATGATATTGAGTCTTTGAAAAAACAGTTTATTGATGTTGTTCAGGGAACGTTGAACATGGCGTATCACAAGCAAGGCAATTTTCAAGAAAGTATGCCATAAAATCCAATCAAAAGTTTGTTTTGCCTATTATCCAAAATAATAATATCATTTGACACGATAGAATTTACTTTGAATCAAAATAAACAATCAAAATCTAAAAGGTAAAGTCATGAGATCTCACGAAATAGATTACAAAATTATAGGAGAAGACATCCAACTGGTAGAAGTAGAACTAGACCCTAATGAAACCGTTATTGCAGAAGCTGGAACGATGTGTTATATGGAAGAAGGTATCGTTTTTGAAACAAAAATGGGTGATGGTTCTAGTGCTGATAATTCGATAATAGGTAAATTATTTCAAGCAGGTTCGCGTTTGTTAACAGGTGAATCTTTGTTTATGACACATTTTACCAACCGTGGTTATGGGAAACGCAAAGTAGCTTTTGCGGCACCACACCCTGGAACAATTATACCGATTGACCTCTCGACACTCCCTGGAAATACCTTAATTGCCCAAAAAGATAGCTTTTTGTGTGCAGCTTTAGGGACACAAATTTCAATCACTTTCAATCAGAAAATTGGAGCAGGTTTGTTTGGTGGCGAAGGATTTATTTTAGAGAAACTACAAGGTGATGGTTTAGCTTTTGTGCATGCTGGTGGAACAATTATTGAAAAAAGATTAAATAACGAAACCTTAAGAATAGATACAGGTTGTATTGTTGCCTTTGAACAGACACTAAGTTATGATATTCAGAAGGCTGGAAACCTAAAATCGATGGTTTTTGGAGGAGAAGGTATCTTCTTGGCTACCGTTCGTGGAACTGGTCGTGTTTGGATTCAGTCGATGCCATTATCAAAATTAATCCGCACTTTATCGCCATACGGAGGCAATACGAATAAAGAGAGTGGCTCTGTGATAGGTGGTTTAGGAAATATATTTGGCGATTAATCTATTAACTAAATTATCGGCTTATTTTTGTTGATAATTTTGATTGATACTATTTATGATGATTAAAAAAAGATTTCTTTTTTATAGCAGTGCAAGTCTATTGGCTTGCACTTTTCTTATTTTGAGCCTAAGCAGTTGTAGGAAAACGCAAGACAATAACGATTATGTACCTAAGCCAAAAGGGTTTAACCGTATTGATTTACCCCCTACGAAGTATGTTCAGTTGCTTGAAAATCATCCTTATACTTTTCAGTATTCTAGCCAAGCCATTATAAAGCCGGATACTGTTGCATGGGCAGAGCCCCATTGGATATACATTTATTATCCAGCCTATAAAGCAGTGATTCAGTTAACCTATAAGGACCTTAATAATGACCCCAATAAATTATCGAAGCTCATTGATGATGCCTACAAATTAGCGGCGAAACATAATCAAAAAGCTTCATCTATTCAAAATTATGTATTAACGACGGGAGCAAAACAAAAAGCAATGTTGATACAGCTTGAAGGAGAAGTACCTACTTACCTGCAATTTTATACCACAGATTCTACTCAACACTATTTACGTGGGGCATTGTATTTTAATACAGCTCTCAAAAGTGACTCTCTGGAACCAGTTATTGAATACCTAAAAAAGGATGTGATTCATCTGGTAAATACCTTGCAGTGGAAAAAATAATATCATGCATATATCAATCTCAAAAGCTAGTCTCCAAAGGACTAGCTTTTTATTTTAAGGATTTTCGAGTAAATTACACTTACAAATTATCCTAATTCCCATATATGTCTGACTCCCTTTTTAAAAGTATTGTTGAGAGACGTCGCTCTGTAAGAGTTTTTGATAACAATGCTCCTTTCGATGATTCAGTAGTTTCTAAAGCCTTATCGTTTGCCGTACTTTCTGCCAATAGTAGCAATATGCAACTTTGGGAATTTTATCAAGTAAAAACACAAAGTGTACATGAAGCCCTTAACAAAGCTTGTATGGGGCAATCGGCGGCAAAAACAGCCAATCAATTAGTAGTTTTTGTTACTCGCCAAGATAAATGGAAAGAGAGAGTACAATGGAATTTAGCTAATCTACACAAACAATTTGAAGGCAAAACATTAACCAAGAAAGATGAGCGAGCTTTGGCTTATTATCAAAAATTGATGCCCTTAGTATATCGCAACGATTTTTTTGGAATCAATACGCTTATACGTAGCATTATTGTTTTTTTCATGGGTTTTAATAAACCCTTTTTGCGTATTCGCAATCATGGCGACCAGCGCGTGATGTGTCATAAATCATGTGCGTTAGCAGCCCAAACTTTTATGCTGAGCATGGCGGCAGATGGATATGATACTTGTCCAATGGAAGGTTTTGATAGCGATTTAGTCAAGAAGATTTTGAAACTCCCTTCTGCTGCCGAAATCAATATGATAATTGCTTGTGGCGTCGGTAAATCAGAAGGTATTTATTCAGACAGGATAAGAGTACCTAACGAAGATGTAATTTTTGCAGTATAATTAACAAACTATCATCACTTTATGAAAAAACCATTATTACTAGCCCTCACGCTAATGTCATTTTTGGGGAATGCCCAAAAGAAAAAAACAGCCCCAGTTGCTACTGATGCCGATAAACAAACGGTAATCAGCAACATCGATAAACGCTTTGATGAATACGCTGGTATATCGAAGCAAATCTGGAATTTTGCAGAATTGGGCTATATGGAAGAAAAAAGCTCTTTGCTTTTGCAAGAGCAACTCAAGAAAGAAGGCTTTACCGTACAAGCAGGCATTGCAGGCATTCCTACAGCTTTTGTAGCCACTTTTGGAGAAGGCAAGCCCGTTATTGGTATTTTGGGTGAATATGATGCCCTACCAGGCTTAGCACAACAGGCAGTTCCAGAAGTAAGTCCTATTCCTAACCAAAAAGGTGGACACGGTTGTGGACATAACCTATTCGGAACCGCTTCTGTAGCAGCGGCGGTTGAGGTAAAAAACTATCTAGTAAAATCAGGTCAGAAAGGAACCATCAAAATTTACGGCTGTCCTGCTGAAGAAGGAGGTTCAGGGAAAGTATATATGGTGCGTGAAGGTTTCTTCAACGATGTGGATGTAGTATTACATTGGCATCCAGGTGCAGTAAACTCAGCCGATGCAGGTACTTCTTTAGCCAATAAAAATGCTAAATTTCGTTTCAAAGGAATTGCCTCACACGCGGCGGCTTCACCTGAACGTGGACGCTCTGCTTTGGACGGTGTAGAAGCCATGGACATGATGGTAAATATGATGCGTGAACATATTCCTCAGGATACTCGTATTCATTATGTTATCACTAAAGGTGGCGATGCACCAAACGTAGTACCTGCCTATGCAGAAGTGTATTATTATGCTCGTCATAAAGACCGTGAAATATTAAAAAGTGTTTGGAAACGCATTGAAAATGCGGCACAAGGTGCTGCTTTGGGAACTGGTACTAAAGTAGAATGGGAAGTATTAGGAGGCGTATTTAACTTATTACCAAACATTACTTTGGCCAATGTAATGCATGCTAACTTAGCTAAAGTAGGAGGCGTAATTTACAATGACGAAGAAAAGAAGTTTGCCTTATCACTCAGCGAAACCCTTGGCGAACAAAAACAACCTATCGAAAATGCGGCACAAGTAAAGGATTTTCGTGATGGTGCCGAAAGTGCGACAAGTGGAGGCTCTACAGATGTAGGTGATGTTAGCTGGACAGTTCCGACGGTAGGTCTGCAAACTGCTACTTGGGTTCCAGGTTCATCGGCACATAGCTGGCAGTCAACAGCGGCGAGTGGTATGGGTATTGGGCAAAAAGGAATGATTGTGGCGGCTAAAACCATTGCTTGTACAGCCATAGATCTTTTGAAAGACCAAACATTAATCGACAAAGCAAAAGCTGAGTGGGAACAAAAAAGAGGCGCTAATTTTAAATACGAAGCTTTATTGGGAGATAGAAAACCTGCGTTGGATTATCGTAAATAGGTTAGAGGATTGTTTTTTTGCTATAAACATTTAAATCTTAACGGTTTTGTAGTTTCAAATCCCAAAGGAATTAAATGTTTATAGCAAAAGAAGTTAGGTCAATAGTATTAAATATTTTTTATAATAACACCTACTGCAATTTAAAATACTTCATCGTCAGATTACATGAAAACATATTCTCCATATTAAAGTCAGTATGTCCGATGCTTTTCAAATGGTCAGACAACACATCATTTAAAGCTGATACGTGATTTACTTCTAAAAAGCCTAAAACTCTTTGATAAGTTTTAATCAAAAACTCATCACCGAACTGGCAAGAAATCATTACCGTTCTTATATTATTTGAAGCACGTGCCATTCCAAAATAGAACACAGATTGGTCTATTTCCGAATCTTCATAAAGAACAGGATTTTCTGGATTTTCAAGCGATTGATATAAGATTGGATTCAACTCATTCAGTAAAGAGGTCGATTCATCCACTTGTGTTTTAAAATGTTGTTGCAATTCTGGCGTATAGACTGTCTCAGACAGTTTGCAATACACTTCTATACGTTGACGATTAATTTTAAAGATATTAATCAAGCCTTTCAATATTTCTTCATTGGTAATTTTCATGATATGTGTGTTGATGTTATAAAATGGATGACGACTCTATCTTTATTAATCATTCGCAAAAAAATCCTATAATTTTTGTAGTGAATATTACCATATTCAGGCAGATAAGCTGGTAAGTGTAGTAAGCATATTTATTAAAAAATTATACCAGCTATTATAAATCGTCAATCTTTTCATTTTTTTGAGTAAATAGCTCCACGAGATAGGTCTATAAGGGGAAAAAAATCATTATTATTTGCTGATTGCTCCAAATTTGCTACAACATTGTTTTATACTATTGCATCGTCAATCTAAAACAATAAACAAATGAAATCTACTATCTGTCATTATAGACATCTTCTGACTGCTGAGGTTAAATGAGACTAAGAAAAGGTTGATTGTGAAGATGAGGCTAGCGAAAAAGATTACCTTTTTGATGCACAGGGGAAGGTTGTAGAAAAAATTTAATAGTTTTCTTTATTAGATAATCTGGATTTAGATTTGTCAACTTTTAAAAGTTGACAAATCTTCTACAAATAATATTACCCGTTTTGATATACGTTTTAAGCCATGACCTATTGAGTAATCACTTTTTTAATAACAAAGTTGCCAATATTAGCTCCTTGTTGTGCCCCATATTCTATAGAATCTTTGAAGTGAATACCTCCATAGAATCGAGAAATAGCCGCTTCCGCCGCAGCCTGTTTGAAGGATTTAAACGAACGTTTTGGAATACCAAATTCTACTTCTACAACATCCGTATAGACAAAATTATCTCCCACTAAATGCGTCAGAAGGGTTGCCACTGCCGAAGAGATTACACTATGTCCGCTGGTATATTCAGGGAAAGGCGGAGTCTGTAATAATCCTCTCCAATTAGGATCTATTTGCTGATTGATGGCAGTTTCAGGTCTAATTCTATTACTTCTATATTTTTCATCCCAACAAGAAATAAAAGCATCAGCCATCGTAATACCGACCATCGCATGCCAACGTACTGCTTCGGCTAGATTGACTTTTTTCTGTAAACAAGCTATTCCAGTAATGCCCATCCAGTGTCCGCCTGGAGATATTTTTTTGGTACCAAAACTAACATGCCCTTTTTGATTCAAGAAGAAAGGATTACAATCCCAAAAACTGGCAATATGAATCTGTTCTTTGGTAAGATGTATCGTAGCATCATACACTTCTTTTACAATTCCGTAAAAGGCACTATTTTTATCTTTACTATATGGAATAGCTGGATGTGGCTTGAATTGAGCGGCACTATCCAACACAAAAGGACGGAGCGTACGCCAATGTGGCTCGTAAGCTTCTGTATATGCAGGCGGTGTTGGTTGCCAATAACCTTCTTTATTGATAGGCGTATATCTTAAATAACCACTCGTTTTTACATAGCCGTCCTTCGCTGCGTATTTCACTAAGCGTTTTACGACAGAATCGGCATAAGCAATAGAGACTTGTAAGGTTTGTGGACTTAATTTTCGAGATTGTTCAACATTTTTCACTAATTCTTTACGAGCACTTTCTAAAGTATATCCCGACGGCAACAAATCTTCGCCCATTCTTAACAGCGAATAAATAGCCGCAAAATCTTCTGCAATGGGTACAGCAGATTTTAAATCATCAAAATTAGGATAAGCATTTAACTTCCCTTTCAATTTCCTTAATTTGACATTAGCAACATTATGTGATAAAATTTCATAGGGTGCTAAGTTGGCATAAGCATAATAACGTGCGGCTGCACAGGGGCCCGTAACATCGCTCACCATGACGTCGGTAAGTTGCTTTAAAGCTTTTACATAAGCCTTTGTATCCGTCAGAGAAGGCGTCTCTTTAGCATATAAGCTAGTTTGTAATAACATTCCCAAACATATTATTACATAGATAAAACCCTGTTTTTTCATTTTAATATTTTTTTATGCGTGGTTAGGTTATAAGTTATACTAATTATTATTCCTTAATTGATAAGTCGAAATGGTATCGTTATTTCTAAAAAAATGTAGCTGTTGTCCCTTTTTATTTTTCGTAATTACAATATCTCTCACTTCTCCTTTCACCTGCAAACCTGTTTGAGATTGTGGTAAATATTCAAATTGACAATTACCTTTATTTAAGAACAGCATTCCATAGTTAGCATCCATCTTCCCTATTTTGATACGGCTATGAAACTGGTTCCCTGCTAGTATCAAATCCTTTAGGCCATCTTTGTTTGCATCTATTAAACTAATGGCATAAACGGGGGCAAATTGTGCCTCAATAGGCAAGTATATAGGCTTAAATGTGCCATCTCCTTTGTTTTCTAGTACAACCGATTGAAAAGTATTCGCTGTTAACGTATCTGCTAGTTTGAGTTGCTCCGCATTTAGCATATCTTTTAGCTCGGCATTGGCGTAAGCGGCATAGGTTGTAAATTTTCTACGCAAGGCAAATACTTGATTCAAGGCTTCGTCACGACTGACTAAAGGATATGCTTTTCCCTGAACATAATAACAAAGAAATGGGTCAATTGCTTCATTTTGGTCAAAATCGCCATAAACTAAAGATACAGGCTCTTTGTCTGAAGGTTTTAGCTGATTGTTTAAGCCATAATTGCCCATAATCACATCCAAATCTCCATCGTTATCTAAATCGGCTAATTCCATCGTATTCCACCAACCTTTCAATTCACTCCCTACGATAGCATTAGTATTTTGAATAAATGTACCTTTATTGTTAATCCAGACAGTAATGGGTTGCCAATCACCAGCAATAATAAGGTCGTCCCAACCATCTTTATTAATATCTAAGCTTTGAGCAGTCGTAACCATCCCTAACTTTTCAAAGGCTGGGGCTAGTGTTTTGGTGACATCTGTAAAAAAACCTTTCCCATCGTTTTGGAGCAATCTGCTTGATATTGCAAGTGGATATGCACCAGGGACTCCTCTCCCACCAATGAATAAATCTATGTCTCCATCATGGTCAAAATCTAGGGCAGTTATACAGGCATCACTATTCACATCACCCGTAATTAGATTATCTTCTGCTTTTTTAAAAGACCCTTTTCCATCATTGAGATACAGCCTATCTTGCAGTAATAAATCATCTGGTAAATAAGCATAACCTCCGCTTACGACATATAAATCAAGGTCACCGTCTTTATCTGCATCAAAAAATAAAGCATCAGTATCCGTACACATAATATCTGAGTCTATACTTGCCTGTTCAGTCCCTATCCATGAACCATCTGCCTGTTGAAGTACAATAGCCCCTGATTGTCCTTTTGAACCTCCGATATAGATATCTTCTAAACCATCACCATTGACATCCCCTTTGGCTACTTTCGGACCAATATATGACAGCATATTGGGCAATAATAACTGGCGTTTGAAGTCATTATAATCATCCTCCACGTTTCCATAGGGAATTGTATCTTTTTTAACTGCAACAAATAAACTGACTGTAGCTTTTGGAAGGAAGTCTTTAACGCTTTTCTCTGGACTTACGTTTAAAACTTGATTTGCCTTTACTGATTTAAATAGCTGAGAACGCTGATTAGCAAAAACTACCTTGACGCTATCAATTAAAGTATGTTCACCTATGCCAAAATGCAAGGGCATCAACATACATGATTGAAATCCGCGGGTTGGGTAATGCTCACGATATTGCATTTTTCCTTGATTATATACCCAAACTTTGGCACCATACGTACTACTTTTACCCATATCGTCAAGTTGTACTTTTAGGTAATGCTGTGAGGTTTGTTCATTTTGATAAATTGCGGCCTCTTTATTAACGTTATTGGTAATAATTTCAAGGTCTCCATCATTATCCAAATCTGCATATACTGCTCCATTCGACAACAAAAGCTGATCGCAGTGCCAATCTTTGGTTTTATTTTCAAACTGTAACCTTCCGTTATTTCTAAAAATATAGTTCTGAGTAGCCGTAGAAGGCATTTCTTTCAAAATATCCATCATGGCAGTAGGACTTCCCTGAGCGGCTTTGAGTTCTTTGTCTGCATAAAACTTCATGAAATCCATGTTGGTATAATCACGGAGGTATCCATTGGTAACAAACAAATCTTTAAAGCCATCATTATCAAAATCAGCCACTAATGGCGACCAACTCCAGTCTGTATTCGAGATACCACTTAGCTGAGCAATTTCGCTGAATGTACCATCACCATTATTGAGTTGAAGCATATTCCGCATAATCTGATGATAAAAACCATTGCGAATCATACTTTTATAATTTTCGTAATTCTCTGGGCCATACAACAACTTTTGTCGGCGATTGTCTTCAGGAAGCATATCAAGGGTGAAAATGTCAGGTAGACCATCATTGTTCATGTCTACCACTTCATTACCCATTGAAAACTGGCTCAAATGTCCAACTGACTCCTCCAATTTATCGGTAAAAGTACCATCGCCATTATTGATGTACAGATAGTCTTGTTCGATATAATCGTTTGAAACATAAATATCAGGCCAACCATCAAGGTTAATATCAGCAATTGCGATACCTAATCCAAAACCTAAAGGATTACCTTTGATATGAGCCTGTATACTAACATCTACAAACTTTCCCTTTTCATTTTTGAGCAAACGGTCACCAGCGGTTTCGTCACGCTGAGATTTTAGCACCGAGGCATCAAAGCGTTTATAATCTTTGATGCTATGGTTGAGTAAAAAGCAATCTAAATCACCGTCTTTGTCATAATCAAAAAATGCAGCTTGGGTAGAATTCGTGGGTAAATCAAGGCCGTAATCTGAGGCCTTTTCTTGAAAAATGAAGTTTTTTTGATTGATATACAGCTTATTGCGTCGGGAATTTGCATCACCATCTCCAGAATAGCATACATAAATATCTAGCCAACCATCTTGGTTAATATCTACTAGGGTTACACCTGTTTTCCAGCCATTACCTTTACTTATTCCTGCTTGTTGAGTAACATTTTTAAACTTCAAATTACCCAAATTTTGGTAGAGATGGTCTTGCACCATATTACCTGTAAAATACAAATCGAGTAATCCATCGTTATTCAAGTCGCCAACCGCTACGCCACCACCATTGTAAAAGTATTCATAAGCTAATACATTCTTTTTTTCGGTTTCTGTCAACTGATTCACGAAAGTTACACCAGACTCCGTGGAGGGTACAAACCTGAATTGGGCGTTTACAGAGACTGTAATTAACCCAAACAACATTTGTAGGAACAATGCATAAGTCAATTTCATACGCTTCTAAATTTGTGATGAATTATTGGTTAGGGAGTATTACAAATCAAAATATAACTTAATATAATTAAGATACAAAATTTAGAACTTCTCTATCACTCAAAATGCCTCCGTAAACAGAGGCATTTTGACAATAGTTTCAATATTATAAGTTGTACACAAGAGCTTTAGGTTTGGTTAACCTAAAGCTCAAAAGAATATTATTATTATTTATCCCACCACATACGAGTAGTAAACAAGTCAGCTCCTTGTTGTGCAATTACTGCATTGTACTGAGCAGCATTTTTACTTGCTTCCGACTGAGGGTATTTTAAACGGCGAGGAATAACACCAGCAGTTTCGTTACCTACATAGTTAGTCGGCGTCAATACAGGGTATCCAGTACGTCTCCAGTTTGCATACGCTTCATAAGAGTTCAAGAAGTTAACAGCCCAATATTGCGTATGGATTTGTTGCATCTGAGCATCAGTAGTCGTAGCAGTATATGGGTGAGCTACCAAATAAGTAGTAACTTCTGCATCAGAAATAGTTGCACCATATAAACTAAACATTTTCATAGCAGCCGTAACACCTTTGTTGTAGTGAGTAGCCGCTTGGCCATCGCCCCAACCACGAACTGCAGCTTCAGCTAATAGATACTCAACTTCTGCATACGATTGGAATACTGTTGGAGCTGCTGGACTAGCGATATAGTTTAGGTTTGCTTCAGAATATTCAGCCAAAGAATTGTCGCCCCAAGTAGGAATCAACGTTTTGATTGTCGTATTGTCATAACCATTTGGTAAGCCTTTTTGTACAGCAGGAAGAGAGCTTGTTGGCAACTGTGTTGCATCAGCATTTCCTTGCCACAAAGTAGCAATGTATGGCAAACGAGGGTCGTTGTTGTTTTTCAAGAAAGAAACAAACGTATTACTCAATTTGCTATTCGCTTTACCTTTCAAGTTAGCTGCATCATACTCTTGTGTTCTCAAGGTATTACCATCTAAATTACGGTTGTTATCGTTGGTATTTTGGTGATTAATCTTAGCAAGATCATCATTGCTTTGCATTACACCACCAGCGATAGCTTTTTTCACCCATGTCTGAGCAGCAGCAGCATCAACTTTAGTCAAACGCATACCTAAACGAAGCATCAATGAGTTAGCAAAACGTTTCCATTTTGCAACATCACCAGCATATACAGGGTCAGCAGTACCATAAGTTGCTTTTGAAGCATCTAAAGCAGTACCAGCCGCTTCCAATTCTTTCAACAAGTCTGCATAAATATCTGCTTGCTTGTCATATTTTGGAGAATACACGTTATTCAAATAGCCTTTACCAGCTTCAGAGTAAGGAATATCTCCGTAAAGGTCAGTCATACGACTATAGATATAAGCTCTCCAGATTCTAGCAATGTTATATTTGTTACTTAACGCAGTATTATCTTTTGTTAACGCTACGATTTGCTCAATTTCTTTTACTTGGTTTTGGTAACCAGTATCAAAATAAGCACTATAGTATTCAACATTCGATAAATATTTATCACCCGACCAGTAAGTAGTCAATGAAGCAAAATGTTGAATCATTGCACCACAGTAAATCAAATTGGCACGGTGGTTTTCGTATCCAGTACCAGCAGTTTTAACGATGTTATAAGTAAACAAGTTTTCTAAAACTGGGTCAGTAAGTGCGTTAGGGTTCTTGTTCATTTCTTCGAAACCACTATCGCATGATGACACTAACAATGAGGCAGCCGTAAGCATACCTGTTAGCATTAATCCTCTTTTTTGTTTTATATATCTAATCATTATTTCAAAAGTTTTGAGTAAAAAAACTAGAATTTAGCCATTAAGTTTAAGCCGAAACTACGTGTAGTTGGCACACCAAACATTTCTAAACCTTGAGCGTTACCGTTGTTGTAAGTAGATTCTGGGTCAACATTTGGCACGTTGTTGAACAACATCAACAAGTTACGAGCTACAAAAGAGATACTTAATGATTGAATTGGTGATTTACCCAATACTGATTTAGGGAAAGTATAACCAAATGTCAATTGTCTCAACTTTGCGTAATTAGCATTATAAACAAACTCATCTGTGATAGTAGTTGAGATACCAGTGAAGTAATCTTGTGCAGAAATCGTTTTAGTAAATGCTTCACCATTTTCATCAACACCTTTTACTGTTACACCAGTTTCTCTGATACCATTTTCAGCAGTTCTTTGCGCCAAACCATATCTAGTAGCAAAAGCATTAGTTGCTGAATATAACGAAGCACCAAATTTAGCATCAATCAAGAAACTCATGTTGAAGTTTTTGTAGCTAAACGAGTTAGTTAAACCCATTGTTACTGGAGGTACGCCTCTAGCGATTTGTGTAAATTCTCCTTGGATTGGTAAACCAGTAGCTTTGTTATAAACAATATTTCCAGCAGCATCTCTCTTAGCTTTGTAACCAGCAATCATACCGTATGCTTGTCCTTCAAAGTTATAGATATAAGCGTTACGAGTTCTTGACTCATCCATTGAAAGTGTTTTCAAACCAGGAGCAATCGTTACTACTTTATTATCATTGTATGCTAAGTTGTAACTAACATCCCATTTGAATGAACTTGTTCTTACTGGGTTACCAGTTAACAATACTTCAATACCTTTGTTTTCAACGCGACCCACGTTCAACAATACATCTTGGTAACCACTTGCTGAAGAAACAGAAGCTTTAACAGCATCATTAGTAGTAACACGGTTATATAATGTTAAATCGATTCCTAAACGATTGTTCAAAGTTTTCAACTCAATCCCTAATTCAGATGTAGTAGTAGAGTTTGGTTTTAACGTTGAGTTTGGAATTGTGTTGCTACCGATATTCATCAATGGATATGAGAAATATGGATTTGACTGCAAAGTATATGGCAAGTTCAATGCATATTCTTCAGGATATCCACCACCTACAGTAGCCCACGAAGCACGTACTTTACCATAAGTCAACCAGTTTGGACGTTCAGCTAAAGCGTCAGAGAATACAAAACCTGTACTTACACCTGGATAGAAGATATTATTGTTCTTAGGATCTAATGTAGAGAACCAGTCGTTACGACCTGTCAATGTTAAGAACAAAATATTTTTGTAACCAAAGTCAGCAGAACCATATACAGAGTTTACAGCACGTTTCTTATATTCATAGTTCCAGTTACTTGAAATCAAGTTACTTGGGAAATAGTTGAATGGAACGTTAAACTGGCTACCGCTAATACCTGTAGATTCATTCGTTCTTAACATCTTGTTACCACCAACAAAAGCGTTAATCGATAGATTACTGATTTCTTTTTGGAATCCTAAAATCACCTCAGCGTTAGTTTCGATAATTTTACGCTCGCTTTGGCTCATGCTACCAAGTGTGCTATATGCAAGACCAGTAGGCTCTATTTGCCAGAATTTCAATTGGTTATAGTCTGTACCTAAACGACCTTTTGCATAGAAATTATCGTTGAAGTTATAACGTAAGTTAAATGAACCCATGAAACGGTTACGATCATCAGTATTTTTTACTTTAGTAGTAGCAAAATATGGGTTTTGAGAATACACGTTACTATTCCAAAGTGATTCATAACCACGGCTATCAACACCTGGAGCCAAAGTACGAATATCGATACTTGTAGCCAATAATTGAGCCGCTACGTTAGGGTTCTTAGGAGTATCAGACAAGAATGAGCGGTTTTCACCTTTTTCAACGTTGTACTGTACAACACTTTCAAATACAATTTTATCAGAAAGTTTTCCGTTTGTACTCAAGTTAAATGATTTACGTCCGAAAGTAGAGTTAGGAACAACACTTTTTGAATCTGCATTTGACATAGAGAAACGGAAATTCAAATTCTGGCTACCACCCGATACTGCAAGCGTGTTAGAGAATGTACTTCCTACATTGTAGAAGTTTTTGATATTATCTTTTTGAGCTACGTATGGACGAGCAACACCATCAGCTTGGATTACTGAAGAGCCATCTAACTTAGCACCCCATGACATTGTACCAGCATCAATAGCTTCGGCAGCAGTTGTTGGTTTTGCACCACGCGTACCAGAACCATATTGATATTGATAATCAGATAGCTTCAATGGCATTTCAGCAGTATAAGTAGAGTTGAAGTCAACACCTAAGCCTTTTTGTCCTTTACCACTTTTAGTAGTAATCAAAATTACACCACTACCAGCACGGAAACCGTATAGGGCAGCAGATGCACCACCTTTTAATACTGTAACAGATTCGATATCATCTGGGTTGATTGAGTTCAAACCGTCACCTGTATCGAAACCACCCCACATACCAGCAGAGTTTACGTTAGAGTTGTCCATAGGAACACCGTTGATTACATACAAAGGTTGGTTGTTACCACCCAAAGAACCGTTACCACGAATGATTACACGGCTAGAACCACCAGGACCTGTAGCAGTACTCGTAGCATTCACCCCTGCAATTTTACCAGAAAGGGCATTACCAAGGTTTAATTCACGAGCTTGCGTAAACTCGCTACCTTTTAACTCACTTACAGCATAGCCAAGCGCTTTCTTGTCTTTCTGAACACCTAAGGCAGTTACCACTACCTCATCAAGACTTTCAGCCGTAGCTTCTAACACAACATCAACAACAGCGCGGTCTCCAACTTCTACTTCCTTAGTAGCGAATCCTAGCGAGCGAAAAATCAATGTACTACCTTTTGGTACATTGAGCGTATAGTTACCTAAAACATCGGTAACTGTTCCTTTGGCAGTTCCTTTGATAAGGACGTTAACACCTACCAATGGTGATTGACTACTGTCGGTTACTTTACCTTTTATAGCCTGAGCAAAAAGCTGTGAGCTTGAAAAGAGTAGTAATGCAGTAATTAACATAGTAAAATTACTTTTGCATGCTTTCATTTTTTTTAAGATTACAGTGAAAAATAGACTTCTTTAATAAACTTGGCCTAGACCAAAAAAATGTAATAATGACTTTAAGGAGGGAATTGGGTTTTGGAGTACATAACTTTATTTATTAATTAATTTGTTGCTTAATTGATTTGTTTTAGTCACACAGCCCAGCCCACTTTTGTTGTTGAGAAATACTATTTATTTAATTTAAATTAGCACAATTCTCTTTATTTGTAAATAAAATTTATATATATTTAATACATAATAAATTTATTTAAAATATAGATTTTCGACACATAATCTAAAAAGTGAATAAATATAAGAAAATACTATAAGTTCTAACCAAAATAATTGAAAAAAGTAAAAAAAAATGTAAAAATTTCTTTTAATCGGAAACATATTACACAATTTAAGATTATTTTACACCAATCGATAAATTTAGAATTTTGGTAATTAGTAAAAATTATTAAAAAGTATTTAAAAAATAAATTAGGTAAAGGATAGCTCGGTTGTAGAGGAAATTATTTTTTTGTTCTTTTGTAATGAAACCCATTTAACTATCGCTTTTATATCAGATAATTCGTTTTAATATGACTATTTATCGAGATATAAAAGCCAAAGATTGATAACCTTATTTTTCACATAAACTCCATTTATTCAAACATGTCTTTTCCTTCCCTAGAATCTTCTGAGATAGAAGTATTTGATAAAGAGTCCATCGTAGATAAGAAAAAAAATAGCTTAAGACGTAAAATATTACAAGACTTATACTTCAATGGTAATAAAACAATTGCTCAGTTAACTAAAGAGATCCATACCAGTGTTCCCTCTGTTACGGCATTGCTCGAAGAATTGATGGTTGAACGTTGGATTGTTGAAATCGGTCCTGCGGAAGCTCAGTTTGGAAGAAAGCCTATTCTTTATACCTTAAATCCTAAACAACGCTATACTATTATCTTAGATATTGCTATTCATGGTTCTAAAGCAGCCATTATCAATTTGCAAAATCAAGTAGTATTTGAACAAGACATTCATTTTTGTTTAGAAGACAATCCAGCTATCTTAGATAAAATCTGTACTTCCATTGATACCATCTTATTAAAATCTGACATTCAGTTACAGGAAATCATCGGCATTGGCATTTCTATGCCCGGATTGATTAATCCAAACAATGGCTATAATTATACCTACAGAAAAATAAATCCTGAAAACCAATCGCTGGTTGAATGGCTCAAAAACAATTTTTCTATTCCTTTTTACCTTATTAATGATACCCAAGCGACTATCATTGGCGAAAACCAATTTGGGTTATCAAAAGGAATGCAAAATGTATTGTCTGTCAACATGGATTGGGGTGGAGTCGGATTAGGTATTGTATTAAATGGAAAAGTATTTCAAGGCTCAACTGGTTTTGCGGGCGAATTAGGACATATTCAAGTAAAGGAAAATGGTGAACTATGCTCATGTGGCAAAGTTGGGTGTTTGGATACCCTCACCTCGGCAGCATCATTAATTCGGAGAGTAAAAGAATGTTTAAAAGAAGGAAAAGTTTCCAGACTTGCCAAAGCTAATCTGGCTGATATTGATATTGAATTGGTGATTGAAGTGGCCAATGGTGGCGACGCCTTGGCGATTGATTTACTACATGATATTGGGAAGGAAATGGGTAAGGGCTTATCTATCGCTGTACATTTATTTAATCCAGAAGCTATCGTTATCAATGGTATTCTAGCAAAAGCTGGGCGATTCATCAGTAATCCAATAGAACAAGCTATTAATAAATACTGCTTGGTCGATTTCAAGAGTAATTTAAATATTGAAGTATCGTCTTTGGGTGAATCGGCTCGTTTGTTAGGAACGCAAGTTTATTTAATTGAACACATCTTAGTTTCCTAATCTTTTAATAAAGCTGAGATAGCTTACTATATTATATATAGTAAGGATTCATCATAATAAAAAAATAAACCTCTGCCTTAAAAGTACTGTTATAGCTAATTATTTTTTTGAATTAGTTACCTAAAAATATCATTGTATATCACTAATGTTTGTTTTTTTCCAATAGCTCATAATTTTCATATTGATAATGATAGGAAATTTGGAATTTAATTAACTTTTTGATTACTTTTATGGTCACGCCTTTTAACTAATTCACCAGAAGCAATGAAAAAGATTCTGTTCATCATTAGTATCCTATCTCTAACAAGCTGTCAAAAAAACGTTTATTTGACAGGTTCATTAATGCACCAACTTCAAGAGAATGAACTTGACCTTACTAGAATTCAATTTTATAACGACAATCCCCTTTATTTAGAAAGAGAAGTGCCATCATCTGATGCCAATATTAAATCTGGAAAGGTGGTTTTCAAAAATGGAAGATATATCAATAGGATTACACTAGAAAAAAACACGCCCGGTTTAGTACAAGTAGAAAACAACGGACATTTAATGATTGCCTTTGAAAAAAGTAATGAAGAAAGTTCTTTAAGATTTGGCCCAGTAGCTGGCGAAAAAGGAGAATATTATTATCAATTGGTTGATCCTAATGGCAATCCTATGTTTTCTCGTATAGATTACGAAGGTAGCAAGTACCTTGTCGTTTATAAAAAACCAAGGGTACGTATTATGCTTTCAAGAAGCGTTTTTACAAACATGAAAGTAAAAGTACGCAGAATGAAAGGAAACAAGATAAAGTAATAGTATAATCCTCTGATTTTAACGATATAATTTGAAGAGTAAGCTTTAGAGGCTTGCTCTTTTTATTAATACAACATGGAAATCTACTTTATTAAAGACTTCATCCAAATTTGCGGACTTACCCCTTTTGCTTTCTTAAAATACCTATTGAAGTAATTGATATCTACAAAACCACATCTCCATGCGGCTTCATTAATTTTTGTATCAGGGAAAGCATCTAGTATAGAACAGACCATTCCTAAACGATATTCATTAAGATAAGTAGTAAATGTTTTGCCTGTTTCTTTCTTAAAAAAAGAACAAAAGGCTGCTGGACTCATAGAGGCTATTTCTGAAATCTTTTCTAAAGGGATTTTTTCACGATAGTTTTCCATGATATATTTTACAATGGACTCCATACGCTTCATATTCTTGCTAATACCACTTGACACCTTGTTGTTGGGACCAATTATTAAAAAGTCTTCCTGTTTTTCGAGCAAGCTTATCAGTTTCATCAAGGAAATCAATCTTGAAATATTATCTTCATGATACATTTTTTCTAGTATCACAATTATCTTCTCGGCGGTTTCGCCCACTACCCTCACCGCATGCTGAATAGCCCGTAATCTATTGATTAAAGAACCCCATTCACTGAAAAACGCTAGTCCACTGCTTAAAAACGATGGATGAAACTGTACAAACAGTACTTCTCTGGAACCATCGGGATGACAAGTCAAAGGATCGAACATCCAACAGTGCGGCAAGTTAGACGGGGCAAAAATAACCTCTCCTTCATAGAAGGATTCGACAAAATCGCCCACCATACGGTATCCCGCACCCTTTTTGACATACAGTATTTCGAGCTCTGGATGAAAATGAAGTGAAATCTCTTGCTTATAATGTTTCTTCGAAGATACATAACGATAGGAAGCCTGAAAATCGGCATCTATTTGTTCAAATTTCACCTTATCAGTCATTGTTAAAGCTTTTATTTAGTAATAATACAAAAATAAGACAATAACTGAGTAATTCAGAACAATTTGAATCGCTATGATTTTGGTTGATTTGCATCCTATTTTAAAATCCTTACTTTAATAAAAATGAAAAAAAATATTTTTGCCCTGTCAATGGGTGCGTTTGCTTTTGGAATGGCAGAGTTTCTAATGATGAGTATATTGCCTGATGTGGCTAATGGATTAAACATTTCTATATCCAAAGCTGGCAATCTAATCGCTTCCTACGCGCTTGGTGTGTGTGCTGGAGGCCCACTCCTGATTACGATTACCCGTAACCTAAAACTGCGTACTATCTTAATAATACTCCTATCCATTTTTATGCTAGGAAGCTTAATCACCGCTGTAAGCAATTTTTATCTTATCACTATTATTGGGCGATTTGTTTCTGGTTTGCCCCATGGTGCATTTTTTGGTGTAGCAGCTATCGTGGCCAACAAGCTAGTACCCAATGGGAAGGGTACTTCTGCGGTAGCAGCAGTCATGATGGGCATGACGGTAGCTAATCTACTGGGCGTTCCTCTGGGCAATGTGATAGGTCATTATATCTCTTGGCGGGTACTTTTCCTTTCAAACGCTCTCTGTGGATTGCTTTCTATTTATTTTATTTATAAATGGATACCCGAACTTCCTGCCCTGCCTAGCACAAGGGTAAGAGAACAGTTTAGGTTTTTAAAAAAACTAAACCCTTGGCTCTTGATTATCGTCACTGTTCTTATTAATACTGGTATATTTTCTTGGTACAGTTATATCAATCCTTTTATGACTGATGTAACTAAAATAGATGTAAAATTTATGCCCTTACTGATGGTTTTGTCGGGGGGAAGTATGTGTATTGGAAATTATCTAGGTGGAAGGTTATCAGATAAATTTATGCCCAAAACCACAATCATTTATATGCAAATAGTATTAGCAATAGCATTGGGCATACTATATTTATGGGGTAGTCAGCCAATCGTTTCGTTAATAATGCTATGTATAGCAGCATCTTGTTTTTTTGGACTTTCTGCGCCTATACAACAACTATTTATCTTGAATTCAAAAGGTGGAGAAATGATGGGAGGAGCTCTGGGGCAGCTTGCTTTCAACTTGGGTAATGCTATCGGGGCAATTATAGGAGGAATTGCCATCGTCAGAGGTGGAGGAATGGAATACACCGCGTATACAGGAGTAGTTTTTCTAGTAATGGGTATCATCGTGTTCTATATTTTTAAGCGTAGGAATCAAAGCGATTCATACAAAATATCAGAAAATGTAGCGAATGATCACTTTTTGCTAAGTTAGTCTTTCTTTTAAAGTTATGCTTGTCCCTTCTTCTATGAAATACGTATTCATGGAAGAAGGGCTTTTTTTTAAAATTGTATCTATATTGATTCATTTTCAAAATTATAATATCAACAAAATGATTAATTTAGTAGTATGCTTGCATAATAATTTTTTCCTTCTCATTTTTACAATATTATGCAAAGCATAACAATAATTAAATATCCAAAACAGAACCCATTCTTTATAAATAATTAACCAATATGAAAGCAGACAAAACTGTAGATTATCACATCAAATCTGGTTGGCACGCCATTAGCAGGATGTACAATTCATTTGCCGCACCATTCGACATGACGATGGCAATTGGTTATGTATTATTGAATATTGATAAAAAGGGAACTCCTGCGACCAAAATCGCTCCTGCTTTGGGTTTAGAACCCCGTAGTTTAACAAGAATGTTAAAATCTTTAGAGGATAAAAAATGGATAAGAAGAGAAACCGACGAAGAAGACCGTAGGGTAGTAAAAGTATACCTAACCGAAGAAGGAAAAAGGAAAAGAGATAAAGCACGAGAAGGAGTATTAATTTTTAATAATGCTATTTATGAAAAAATAGGAGCCGAAAAATTGGAGATTTTCTTTGAAGTAATGCAAAAAATCAGTGAAGTAGTAGATATCGATACTGCTGGCTACAAAGCTGATAACATTGGCGAAGATGAGTTTATTTAAAGAATTAGAGAACACGAAAATAATTTTAAATGTTATGCTTGCATAACATTTTTTTTATTGCTTATCTTTACATAAAATAGTATGTAAGCATCATATTTTAGGCTTTTATTCAGAATAAATTTATAAAGACATGACAATCACAGCTAATAAAGCTTCCATCAAAGGGGGTGAGTTTTTAATTAAAGACATTGACGCTTCGCAAATTTTCATTCCTGAAGATTTTACAGAAGAGCAACAAATGATTGCACAGACTTGCTTGGATTTTCTTCGTACAGAAGTGCATCCACGCCTAGATGATATCGATTATGCCAAAAATACTGATTTAATGGTATCACTAATGGACAAAGCTGGTGAGCTTGGTTTATTAGGGACAGCTATTCCTGAAGAGTATGGCGGATTCGGAATGAATTTTAATACTTCGATGTTGGTAGCTGAGGCTTGCGGAGGTGGACATTCATTTTCGGTAGCTTTATCAGCACATACTGGTATTGGTACATTACCTATTTTATACTACGGAACTGAAGAGCAAAAAACTAAATATTTGCCAAGGTTAGCCTCGGGCGAATGGAAAGCTGCTTACTGTTTAACTGAACCAGATGCAGGTTCTGATGCTAATTCAGGGAAAACTAAAGCTGTGTTATCGGAAGATGGAAAACATTATATCATCAATGGGCAAAAAATGTGGATAACCAATGGTGGCTTTGCCGATTTGTTTATCGTTTTTGCCAAAATTGATAATGATAAAGCTTTAACAGCATTTATTGTTGAAAAAGATTTTGGTGGTATTACGATGAATGAGGAAGAACGCAAGATGGGGATAAAAGGCTCATCTACTCGTCAGATTTTCTTCAATGATTGCAAAGTACCTGTTGAAAATCAACTATATACGCGTGAAGGTGGATTCAAAATTGCGGTTAATATCCTGAATATTGGTCGTATTAAATTGGCTTCTGCGGTGGTGGGTGCGGCTAAGGGTATTATTGGCAAGGCAGTAAATTATGCCAACGAACGTAAACAATTTGGTACTTCTATCAGCAATTTCGGTGCAATAAAATATAAAATTGCCGAAATGAATGTTAAAATATTTGCTTCTGAATCAGCGTGTTATCGTGCTGGACAAAACATTGATGACGCCATTGAAGATTTATTGGCATCGGGTGTAGAGTCGGCTCAGGCAAAACTAAAAGGTGTTGAGCAATTTGCCATAGAATGTGCTATGTTGAAAGTACATGGGTCGGAAGTATTAGACTATGTTGTTGACGAAGGCGTACAAATTTATGGTGGTATGGGCTTTTCGGCAGAAGCACCGATGGACAGAGCTTACAGAGATTCTAGAATTAACAGGATTTTTGAAGGTACTAACGAAATCAACCGCTTGCTTGCTGTAGGAACAGTTGTGAAACGTGCGATGAAAGGCGAAATCAATTTGATGCCTGCTGCAATGGAAGTTGGCAAAGAAATTATGTCAATTCCAGATTTCAGTGTTTCGGATGACGAAGGTATTTTTGTAGCAGAGAAAAAGGTAATCAAAAACCTGAAAAAATCCATCTTGATGGTGGCTGGTGCTGCCTTACAGAAATTCATGATGAAGTTTGAACACGAACAAGAAATTATCATGAATTTGGCAGATATGATGATTGAGCTTTACATAGCTGAATCAACATTATTAAGGGTTGAAAAGTTGATTGCTGTGCGTGGAGAAGCTGCGTGTGCTTTACAAAAAGATGCCGCTTTAATTTACTTACACACTGCCGTAGAGAAAACAAATAATGCTGGTAAAGCAGCGATTACAAGTTTTGCTGAAGGCGACGAACTTCGAGTGATGTTGATGGGATTGAAACGTTTTACTAAAATAGAACCTATCAATTTAAAAGAAGCACGCAGAAGAGTTGCAGAAGTGGCTATCGAAAAAAACAGTTATGTATTTTAGTATTTTTTGGTTAGAAACAAAAAGGTCGTTCAATATTGAACGACCTTTTTTTATTGAAAAATCAGTATGATTATTTTTTCTTAACCAATTCTCTAACTTTTGCAGCTCTACCTTGTTTTCCGCGTAGATAAAATAATCTAGCACGACGAACTTTACCTCTACGCAATACTTCGATTTTCTCGATGTTTGGTGATAATAAAGGGAAGATTTTTTCTACACCAATACTGTTTGAAATTTTACGTACTGTAAACATTTCACCAGCACCGCTATTACGACGTTGGATTACAGTTCCTTGGAATACCTGAATACGTTCTTTAGCTCCTTCACGGATTTTGATGTAAACATTGATGGTATCACCTGCTGAAAACTCGGGCAATTCTGCACGGCGTGCAGCATTTTCAGCTTCTACGAATTTAATTAACTCGTTCATTTCTTGATTATTTTGCTGTTAAATTCTTAAATAATTTATCCAAAAGACAACCAGCGGTAACTTTAAAGGTCTGATAAACAATTGCTTGCTTCATACAGATTGCCCAGCCACATAATTGCTCTTTAATTGGGGTGCAAAGTTATGGATATTTTTCTAAATTTCAATAATGAAATTCAAAAATTATCCATAAAAAAAGAGTCAGACTTCATTATGATGAAGTCTGACTCTTTTTTGAGTTTAAGGTTTATGAGTTAAAAGTTTAAAGTACAATAATGCAATAGAATTATTTACTATAGCTTTTCATAAGCTTTAAACTAAATGAATACTAAAACTAAACTCTTCAATCCTAAACTTTAAACTCATGAACTCTAAACTACTATAAATATTGATTAGCATTCGCTGCGTTCAAATCTTCAAAAGCTAATTTCAAACGGCTAACAAAAGTTTCCTCACCTTTACGTAACCATACACGTGGATCGTAGTATTTCTTGTTTGGTGAATCTTCTCCTTCTGGGTTACCGATTTGTCCTTGTAAATAACCTTCTTTTGCTTTGTAGTATCCTAAGATACCTTCCCATAATGCCCATTGTAAGTCAGTATCAATATTCATTTTGATAGCTCCATAAGAAAGTGCCTCACGGATTTCTTCACGAGATGAACCAGAACCACCGTGGAATACAAAGTTGATTGGTTTCTCAGCAGTTAAACCATATTTTTCTTTCACAAATTCTTGAGAATTATGAAGAATAACTGGAGATAACTTTACGTTTCCTGGCTTGTAAACCCCGTGTACGTTTCCGAAAGCAGCAGCAATCGTGAAACGGTGAGAAATTTTGCTCAATTCTTCATAAGCATAAGCTACTTCTGAAGGCTGAGTATATAATTTTGAAGAATCTACGTCTGAATTATCAACGCCATCTTCTTCTCCACCTGTTACCCCTAATTCTATTTCAAGCGTCATGCCTAATTTAGCCATTCTCTCAAGGTATGTTTTACAGATTTCGATGTTCTCTTCGATTGGCTCTTCAGAAAGGTCAATCATGTGTGAAGAAAACAATGGCTTACCATGTAGTTCATAAAACTTCTCACCAGCGTCTAACAAACCGTCTAACCAAGGTAACAATTTCTTAGCACAGTGGTCAGTGTGTAAAATCACTTGAACACCATAAACCTCTGCTAATTGGTGTACGTGATGAGCACCTGAAATAGCACCTGCGATAGAAGCCTCTTGTTTACCGTTTGGTAACGATTTACCTGCATAAAACTGAGCTCCACCATTTGAGAACTGGATGATTACTGGTGAATTTACGGCTTTTGCTGCTTCTAAAACGCCATTTACTGTATCTGTTCCTGTAACGTTTACGGCTGGTAAAGCAAACTGGTGCTTTTTAGCGATTTCGAAGAGCTCTTGCACTGCATCTCCATGCAATACGCCTTTTTGAGAAGATAAACTTGACATAGTTTAATTTTTTCTTGTTAAAAACTTATTTCAACTGATTTTTTGGATAAAAGAACCCAAAAATAATTATTTTAATTGGCTTTCTTAGGTTTTACAGAATAATATTCGGCACTGACCCAATAGACCAAATATTATAAAAACTAATCTAATAACATTTAGACAAAGATACAAATTGAATTTTCGATTTTATAGTTTTCTACTAAGTACTTCATTATCAATTATCAAATGTTAAAAAATCTTAATATTTATCATTTTAAAAATACAAAATCAAGTCGGTCGTTCTCACCAAAACATTAATTGCACACATAATATGAAAACTAATTTTTTACTTATTTTTTTCTTCTTACCATTAACTGTTGCATTTGCTCAGAAATCTCCTGAAGCAAAACAACCTTTTCGTTGTCTTACTCTACAAATGACAGGCAAAACACGCAATATTCATTTTCATGAAGGCAGTGATATTATTTTAAAAACGTTTGGCAATAGGAAAAAGCAACACCTCACAATCGTTCAGTTAAGTGATAGCTCATTTTTTTATTTTCCTTATGAAGAACAACATAGTATTTTTGATCTTCAAGAAATAAAATTCAGGAATATTAAAAAAATATACTCACAAGGGCAAAAACAGCTATTTGCCCTAAAGGGTGTGGGTGCATTGGGCGGAGCAGGCGTTTTTTTATTTTCATTTGATGTACTAAACCAACTCAAGAGCCCTCCTATTGTTATTAATCCCGCTATTGTAGCGATTAGTACAGGCTTTATAGGACTTAGTTTTGTCATCAATAAACTTCAACATCCTGCTTACAAAATTTCAAACCGCCATTATTTACGGTTGTATCATATTGAAAATCCAAAATGGCATACTAAAAGTACTTTTTAATGGCTATCGGAAAATCAGGAATCGCAATTTCTGGTTCTTGAATTTCTGGATGCCAAAGTTTTTCCCATTCAAAACTATAATAACCTTTGTATCCACCCTTTGTTAATACTTTTATCGCTTCTGAAAGGGGCGTTTCGCCCTTGCCCAACAGTACGTATTCCTCTTTGCCATTTACCAAATTGGCATCTTTGATATGCGTATGTCGAATATATTGATGCAATTGTTGGTAAACAAAAGTAGGGCTTTCTTTGGTGACAGACCACATATTAAAAATATCCCAAATCATCCCAATATTCGGGTGTTCGGATGCTTTCATTATCTTTAATAGTATATCAGCCTGAATAACTTTCCCGTGAGATTCTAATAGAACGGTAACCGACGAACCTTTGGCATAGTCGCCAAGTTCCAATAATCCTTTGATGATTAAATCTATCGTTTCGTCATCATTTTGGTCTTTGGGTAAATCATTAGGGAATACCCTTATAAAGGGACAATCTAGCTTTGAAGCTAAATCGATAAATCGTTTAGCATCGTCTAATTGTGCCTTGCGTTTGATAGGATTGGCATGGTGCAATTCTGTAGAAGAACCCAAATCGACAATTTTTAACTTATTATCAGCAACCTTTCTTTTAGTCGCTGCAATATTTACTGCACTAAACTCAGGGCATTTTGTCAAATCCAATTGCTTTTGAATTCCCCTGATTTCAATACCATCATAGGCATTTTCTACGGCATATTTCAAAATGGTATCAAAAGACCAATTAGGACAGCCTAGTGTTGAAAATGACAATAAGGGTTTAGTTTTCTTGAAATCTAAAGAAACTTCAAACATAGCCAACCCCGCTATGGCGAGTGAATTAATAAGAAAATCCCGACGAGTATTTGTATTCATAATAGCTATGAGCTTTAAGTTATGAGCTTTGAGTGTTGAATTGCGAATGAGTGAGTTGTGAATTAGTGATTGAGTGATTTTTCAAACTATGAAAGAATTTTCTTATCACAATTCACAACTTGTCATCCCCTAATTTCTTGCGTCTTGTGTCTAGCGTCTTGTATCTTATGTCTAATTTCTTGCTTCTTACGTCTAATCTCTTGCTTCTCACAGCCTCTGTGCTTTCATCTGCTTTACCGCATAATCAACTGCCCTAGCAGTAAGAGCCATATACGTAAGTGATGGATTTTGAGTAGCCGTAGAGGTCATACAAGCGCCATCAGTGACAAATACATTTTTACAAGTATGCAACTGATTCCATTTATTGAGCAACGACGTTTGGGGGTCTTTGCCCATTCTGACTCCTCCCATTTCATGATTCTCTGAACCTGGCATTCTGTGGGTTTCATGCAACTGAATATTACTAAAGCCTGCCTTCGTGTACATTTCGGCAAATTGCTCATGAAAATCCTTCATCATTTTGCGGTCGTTTTCATCAAACTTTACTGATATTCTCAATTGTGGAATCCCATATTTATCTTTCAAATGTGGGTCTAACCTCACTGTACTTTCTTCTTTAGGAATGGTTTCGCCCATCATGTGTGAGCCTATTTTCCACGGGCCTAAGTCATTCTTCAACAAGGCACTTTTTAGGTTTTCGCCCATTTCATCAAAAGACTGAATAGGGCTCCTCGAAGCGGAAAAGCCAGCAGCATAGCCTCTTAGAAAGTCAGTTTCTTGTTTGAATACATTTCTGAACCTTGGTATATAGCTTGCATTGGGTCTGCGACCGTCAGTCGTAGCATCTAACATACCATCATATTCTGCTGAAATTCTGCCTTGATAGGTATGAAAAGCAATGTATTTTCCCAATAGTCCATTATCATTCCCTAATCCGTTTGGAAAACGCTTTGAAGTGGAGTTCAATAAAATCAGGTTGGAATTGATGGCAGAAGCATTCAAGAAAATGATGTTCGCATAATATTCCGTCATTTCTTGGGTAATAGCGTCAATTACTCTCACCCCTTTGGCTTTTCCTTTTTGCTCATCATAAATAATAGAATGTACGACCGAATGCGGACGAAGCGTAAGATTCCCTGTTTTCTCTGCCCAAGGAATAGTGGAAGCATTACTACTAAAATATCCCCCAAACGGACAGCCTCTTTCGCATAAAGTACGGTTTTGACATTTCCCACGTCCTTGCTTTACATAAATCGGCTTGCTTTCGGTAATGTGGGCTGCTCTTCCGATAATTACATGCCTGCTGGTTGCATAGTTTTTAGCTACTTGCTGTTTAAAATGTTTTTCAACACATGACATTTCGTGGGGTGCCAAAAATTCGCCATCTGGTAATTCTGGCAATCCATCTTTATTGCCAGTAATACCTGCAAATTTTTCAACATAGCTGTACCAAGGGGCAATATCTGCATAGCGAATGGGCCAATCTACGGCAAATCCATCACGAGCAGGCCCTTCAAAATCAAAGTTGCTCCATCGTTGGGTTTGTCTAGCCCATAAAAGCGACCTCCCTCCTACTTGGTAGCCTCGCATCCAAGTAAACGGATCATCTTGAATATATTCTTGTTCAGCATCTTTTACTAAAAAATGTAAGGTACTTTCTCCGAAAATATAATGGTCGCGTGGGATTTTATATTCGTCGTGCAGTGCTAATGGTACTTTCCCATGATGTTCAAATTCCCACGGGTTCATCATTGTAGTTGGATAGTCGGTTACATGTTTTACATCTCTCCCTCGTTCTAAAACCAACGTTTTTAAACCCTTTTCTGTTAATTCTTTTGCAGCCCACCCTCCACTGATTCCAGAGCCAATTACGATGGCATCAAAAGTTTGTTTTTTACTACTATCAATATTAAAGTATGTCATATTTTAAATTACACTTGATGAGTCTATAGCCTAAAAAGCTAAATTTTTAGTTCAATTACTTAAATTAATCAATAGATTTTTTAACTTTATCCTGATTAGTAAATCTAATTCCTCAATGCAACGCTTTATACTGCTTTACCTGTCTATATAATTACTACACACCAACCCTTTTTATTAAGATTTATACCTCCTCTACAGCTTACATTAATCATCATATTTCTTATAAATTCATGAGTTAGAATTCATGTTGGATTATTTCATAACCTGATTGAAATGCAAAAATTTTTACTTGTCAGCATATTTTTTGTTTTATCAACTATTTACAGTTTTGCACAAACAGACTGTACAAATATTGGTTTTGAGCTTGGTAATATTAGTGGTTGGACTATTACTTCAGGAACCATCACAGATAATGGCGCAAAGACAGAGTATGGTCCTGAACAATCTGGAGGAATTTATAAGATTACCAGTAGTTCAAGTGGTTTTGACCCTAAAATAACAAATGAAAGAATTGCGATGGTAGCACCGGGGAGTAGCTATTCGATTCAGCTAGGTAATACGACTGAGACTAACCCAGGAGGGGTATATCATCGATTAAGAACTTCGTTTATGGTTACGCCAGACAATACTTTGTTTCAATATAAGTTTGCAGTTGTGCTTCAAAATGATAATAATAACCATACTGATGCACAAAAACCAGCCTTCAACATCAGTATTACGGATGAAAACGGAGACCCACTAACTTGTAGTAACTTTAATATCCAACTTTCAAGGTCTGGAACAGCGTCTAATTTTAGTGTGCAAAATTATACAAGTGGAGGTAATATTGAGTACCGTAACTGGACAGTTGGCTCTATTAACTTGTTAAATTATATTGGAAAAAGAATTAATATAGAAGTGACGGCTCATGGCTGTACCAAACAACGACATTTTGGCTATGCTTATTTTGATGCACAATGCTTGAAATCTGAAGTCAAACCTGTTTCTGCCTGTCCAGATGCAGATGGTTACATGGTATTGAGTGCTCCTGATGGTTTTGAAAAATATACTTGGAGTAACGGGGCGACGACACCGTCTATTAGAGTGTTGGCGAAATTAGGCGATAAATATTCTGTAAAAATATTACCACAATCTAGTTTAGATGCTTCTTGTGAATTGAATTTAGATTACACTATTAAATACCAACACCCCTATAATACTATTAATGCTACCATTTGTGAAGGAGAAAAATATACGCTCGGCACTGACGTTTATGAGACTAGTGGTACCTACATAAAAAATATACAAAGAACCAATGTCTGCGATAGTACCATCACATTGAACCTTACCGTTACTCCTTTAGCACGAAAGAAACAGGATATTGTGATTTGTGCAGGAACAACTTTCAAAGTTGGTACTGAAGTATATAATACGACGGGGACGTATATCACCAAGATTCCAAGGGCTGGTCAGTGTGATAGTATCGTAACGACAAACCTGAAAGTGATTGACTTTGATGTCACGCTACAAAACAAGGATTTTAATATCCTCTCGGGTGATAGAGTGCTACTCAAAGCCATTGTATCCACTACGGGGAATTATTCTTATTTATGGCAACCTGCGACTGATTTAAGTTGTGCTAATTGTGCGGAAACGTGGGCTAGCCCCACATCAACCAGACAATATTCCGTCTATGTAAGTAGTTTAGATGGCAAAGCATGCGAAAAAATAAAAGTAGCCAATATTTCTGTAAGGAGTTGTGGATTGGTCTTTCTACCAGATGCCTTTTCTCCTAATAACGATAATAACAATGATACTTTTTATGCTTTTGCCTCTGGCTGTGTAAAGCAAATTAAAACCATGAAAGTGTTTGACAGATGGGGAGAAGTTATTTTCTGGAAAGACAACATCGTTCCTTCACAAGCTAGTTACGGGTGGGACGGCACACATAATGGTTTACCTTCAGACGCAGGCATATACGCCTATGAGGTAGAGGTAGAACTCAATGATGGCACCACTTATAACAGTCAGGGAAGTATTACGCTATTGCGATAATCGTTTATTGTCAAGAATTAGCAAGCATTAACTAATTACCTCCAACAAGTAATATAATACCGAATTTGATTTTAAAATTAAACCATACCCTCCTATTTTCTAGTCATTTATGCCTATTTTACTAGTTTATTGAGTATTTATAGACTTTTCCTTCCCTTATAATTAGTAATTAGAAGTAATTAATCCTTACTTTGTTTAACTAATTATTACAAGCGATGCGTGATTTTGTATATCCAACGAGGAAAATCGCGACAATTATCCAAATTTAAAGTATATGAAAAAATTATTCCTTACTGGAATAATTGGGTTGAAACTGTGCTCTTCGTTCGCCCAAGTTATTCCTGAACCCCTTCAATACCATTGTTTCCGAACTACAGCACCCTTAAAAATTGACGGTAAGCTCTCTGAACCAGCATGGCAAAAAGCTAAGTGGACAAGCCTTTTTGTAGATATTGAAGGAGATAAAAAACCGAACCCTTTGCAAACTACCAAAGCCAAGCTTTTATGGGATGATACGCATCTTTATATAGTTGCTGAACTGGAAGAAAAAAATATCTGGGCGTATCAAAACAAAAAAGACCAGATTGTTTTTTTAGAAAACGACTTTGAAGTTTTTATTGACCCAGACGGAGATGCCCATAACTACTTTGAATTAGAGATAAACGCTATCAACAATACCTTTGATTTGTTTCTGCCAAAGCCCTATAGAAATGGTGGCAATGCCTTAATCAATTGGGATATTAAACAACTTAAAACGGCAGTAAGCATAGACGGAACGATAAACAATGCTACAGATACGGATAAACGTTGGGTAATAGAAATAGCAATTCCGTTTGCTTCAATCAGTTTGGATAATCATTTAAACAAACCTGAAGATTTGTCGATTTGGCGAATAAATTTTTCAAGGGTTGAATGGAATCATGAGGTGCAGGAGGGTAAGTATAGTCGCAAGAAAAAGGAAGATGGTCAAGGTGTGCTTCCAGAATACAATTGGGTTTGGTCGCCACAAGGCAAAATTGATATGCACATGCCCGAAAATTGGGGCTACTTAGTGTTTTCTGATAAAAAAGTAGGAACAGAAGATTTTGATTTCCCTATTCCTGACATTGAGAAGGTAAAGCAAATAGCATGGGATATTTATCATAAACAAAAGGAGTACTTTGCTAAAAATCACCAGTATGCCAAAGAATTGTCGCTTTTGGCGATAGACCCTACTTTTAAAACTAGCGAATTAACCCATAGCATAGAAATAGAAGCTACTAGTCAAACTTTTGTGATAACGATTATTGACAAAGCCGAAAACAATAAAATATCCCTCAATCAGGACAGCCTCCTCAAGATAAGCAAATTGAAGTCTTTATAATTGTAACAATCTTCAACAAAAAACAAAGCAATGGAAAAACGTACTTTCTTAAAACAAATGGGCTTAGGAGCATTAGCTGTTGGGCAAAGTGCTAATTTACTGCAAGCACGCCCTTTAGTTCCTGAGAAAAAAAGCACTCAGCTAAAAAACTGGGTTTGGATAAACCCTGACCATAAGGAAACAGAAGACGTACTTACTGAACGTTATAAAAAATATAAAGCACATGGCATCACAGGTGTTTTCTTTGAAGCCGACGATGAAAAACATTTTACGATTGCCAAAAAGCAAGGATTGACTACGCATCGCTGGATTTGGACGTTGAACAGAGGCGAAGAAAGTCTTTTGAAGGCTCATCCAGAATGGTATGCTATTAACCGAAAAGGGGAATCGTGTGCGACTAATCCTCCTTATGTAAATTATTACAGATGGCTTTGTCCGTCTCGTCCTGAGGTAAGAGACTATCTAGAAAAGGCTGTTAAAACAGAATTAAGCAAGCCTTATGTAGATGGTATTCACTTAGACTACGTACGTTACTGCGATGTGATTTTAGCAGTAAATTTATGGCAAGTATATGGTATCAAACAAAATCAGGAATTGCCAGAATATGATTTTTGTTATTGTGAAGTTTGTCAGGCTAAGTTCAAAGAATTGAAAGGGATTGATATCAAAACGGTAGAGAATCCTGACCAAAATTTATCTTGGCGTAAATTCAGGTATGATAATGTTACTCGTCTGGTAAATCATTTAGCCAAAACAGCAGCAAGTTTCAAAAAGCCTATTACTGCGGCCGTTTTCCCTACGCCAGAAGTTGCCAAAAGAATTGTAAGACAAGACTGGGTAAACTGGAATCTATCTGCCATCTGTCCAATGATTTACCACAAATTTTATAAAGAAGATGTAAGGTGGATAGGCGACGCCGTAGAAGAAGGCGTAAAGGCATTACATGGTAAATTCCCATTATATGCAGGTTTGTACTTACCCGATTTTGATAGTAATGACGAAATCGTACAAGGTATTAAATTAGCGTTGAAAAACGGTGCTGCTGGTATTTCTTTATTTGGCAATGTAAATGATGATGTGTTAAAAGCATTAGTGAAAGGCACAGCTTAAATAGTTGTTTTGTTCACAACGCCATAAAATTTGAATTTATTCTTAGGGAGCGATATAAGTCTCTCCCTAAGAATAAATATTTAACCTAACAGCCCTGCTTTCAGCAAGGGATTGTAAACAAGTATAAGTTCATAATTGTCTTATCCAAAACAATACCCCCCTATTGTCTATTCTCCATAAAAACAGATTTAAGAATATATTACTGACACCCATCAGGTTATTGGAAGTATAATTATTTTTAACGTAATTTGTATTTAAACAATAGCACACTCCATCAAAAAGCTTGATTTCTACCAAGTCACATCAATACTGTTTTTACCCAAAACTTACCATAGAATAAGATTGCTTTAATTTATTATTATATAAATCACTCTATCTGTATAAATTAACAGTATATTTAAATTACAATTAATATTATTAAACCAATTTACCTCCTTGTTTTTTCACTCTTTCTAAGCGATAAGAGGTGACAAAACTGTATTCCTTACGACAAGATATTTTTAATGTTATGACAAACTATTTAAAGAATGAATTAGAACTTCATTTAAAAAATGATGAAGAGCTTTATGATTTTGTTCAAAAAAATGCAAAAAACGGTTTATGGTTTTGGGATTTGGAGGTATCAAATTTCTGTTGGATAAGTTCAGAAATTGAATTGATATTAGGTTATAATGCTATTTTCGAGTATTCTGCTTTTGTCAATCAATTAATAAGTATTTTTATTGGTAATGATTTATTAAATACTACTAAACTAACTGCTACCAATACTCCGCATCCTGAGTATTTATTAAAGTATATTCACCAAAATGGCTCGACAGTAGCCATGAACTGTATTTGTAAGATTTTCTATGATGCTGAAGGAAATCCTCACAGAGTTTTAGGTGCTAATACGCTTGCCCAACATTATGAATTTCCACAGGTAACTTCCGACGCAACCTATAAAGCAATAGGCACATCTATCAACAATAGTAATGTCTTGTTTGTTATTAAAACTGACATTCATGGAAATTATAATTTCATTAATGATAACTACCACCGGTTTTTTGGTACTGATAAAGAATCCTTGCTAGGCACAAACTCTATGATATCTGTTATTAAAGATGATCATGAAGTATGCAGAGAAACCGTCATGAAATGCTTTAGGAATCCACTTACTCCTTTTGAGGTCTTTCTAAGAAAAATAAATAAAAAAGGGGAAATTATTACTAATCAATGGGAATTTACAGCCCTAATTGATGATGAAGGTAAACCTTTTGAGGTGCTGTGTATTGGCTATAATGTTTCTGATCATGTCAAGGTAGAAAATGATTTATCGGTATTGGTGGCAAACATGACAGATTTATTAATTTCTGTCAACAATCGTGGCATTATTACGTACGTTTCACCCAATATTACTAAGCTATACGATTATGAAGTAAATGAAATAGTGGGGAAGTTTTATGCAGATTTTATCCATCAGAAAGATTTAGAAACAGGCATACATGCTATAAGACACGCATTAATTTCGGGAGTGCCATTTAAAAATCTAGAAATTAGGTTAAAAGAAAAGCATGGTTCTTATTACTGGACAAATATCAATTCGAGTGTCAATCCGCTGAACAAGGAAACCATTATGGTACTCAATGATATAACAGCTAGAAAACACGCTGAATTAGAGCTAACCCGAACAAAGGCTCTCTTGCAAGAGACTAATCAGGTAGCTAAAATCGGTGGGTGGGAACTTAATATTAGCACAGGAGCGCTTTATTGGTCTAAAATCACGAAAGAGATTCATGATCTTGATGAATCGTATCAACCTACGGTTGATGGTGGTATTAATTTTTATAAAGATGATAAAAATAGAAAGGTTATAGCCACTGCCGTAGAAAACTGTATCCATTTTGGAACTCCCTATAATGTTGAGCTTGAACTCATTACCGTCACTGGTAGAGAAATTTGGGTGAGAAGCGTAGGTAAACCAGACTTTTCAGATCCAAACAAAAAAAGAATCTATGGTACTTTTCAAGATATTACAGAATCAAAACGAGCGGAGGAACAACTAAAGAAAACAAAAGCTTTATTAGAACAAACCAATAAAATAGCCAGAATTGGGGGCTGGTCATTTGATGTAGCTACTAGGGATATTTATTGGTCTGATGTAATAAAAGAGATTCTTGAAGTAAACCTAGATTTTTACCCCACTTTAGAAACAGGACTTGCTTTTTATAAAGAAGGCTATAGCCGAGAATTAATAGAAAATGCCCTTCAGGACTGTATAGAATATGGAATACCCTTTGAAGTAGAAACTAAAGTAACTACTACTACACAGAAAGAAATTTGGGTGAAGCTAATAGGGAAAGCCGAAATGGAGGACAATCAAATAAAACGGATTTTTGGGACATTTCAAGACATTCACCAGTCTAAAATAGCAGAAGAGAATAACAAGAATATACAGAATTTAGAAATCCTCTTGACCAGAGAAAAGCAATTGAATCAACTAAAATCAAGGTTTATATCTTTAACCTCTCACGAGTTCAGAACGCCGTTATCAGTTATTTTGGGGAGTACAGAACTACTAGATGTTTATATTAGCAAAATAGAAGATACTCAACTAAAAGATAAAACGACTAAACAATTAGATAATATTATTACGCAGGTTAATAGACTAACAGGGATTATAACCGATATATTAAATTTAGAAAAAACGGCAGAAGGCAAAATTATCTTACAAAAACAGCCTTTACTGATTAAAGAGTTTCTGGAGAAAATGGCTCAGGAATTTCAATATCAACCCAATGAACGTCGAAGTTTAGCATTATTTCTTCCGACTGACGAAAAAGAAATAATTTCAGACGAATCTATCTTACGGCACGTCATGAATAATCTTATTGGGAATGCCTTTAAATACTCAAGAGGGATATATCAAAACCCGGAAATTCATTTAACTTATTTCGATAATCATTTTTGTATTAACGTAAAAGATTATGGGATAGGCATTCCACAAACGGAGCAAAAATATTTATTCGAAACCTTTTTTAGGGCTAGTAATGTCATAAAAACCGAAGGAACAGGCTTAGGATTGAATATTGCCAAAGAATTTACGGAAAAACTACAGGGCGAAATCAGTTTTGAAAGCGAAGAAGGAAAAGGGTGTAATTTTACGCTAAAATTTCCTTATAGTATTTGAATATAGGTCATGGTATTTTTTATAAGACGTTACTCTCTTACCCTTAGGGATAAGAGAGTAAAACTACCAATAAATCTAGTATTCCTTCTTTTCAGAAGAATAAGAACTTTTTGACGTTTCTAACTGAAAATCAATTATTTAATTTTTATTTTTTAGTCTTTTAACATACTTTTTCTACACTCTATTGCCCCTACCAACAGCTATCACATAAATGGGCAAAAAGAGCAATTATAATTTCATTTTCGTCATTGTAAATAGCATTCCTTTTAATTAAATTGCCGAGTATAAGCCTCTATTTTTAATATTCAAATAATTTATTGTGTTTTCTTACTTAGTATAAAAACATTTTATCTTATGATAAGATAATCTTTGTCATAAATTTAGCAGTAATATAAGTTTACAAGTATGGCAAATTATTTAAAAAATGAGCTTATAGCACTTATTAAAGCTGATTCAACACTTTTTGACTTTATTCAAGAATTTGCACTTGATGGATTTTGGTTTTGGGATGCCAAAACTCTTAACGATTGTTGGGTAAACCCTAAGCTAGCGTCTATACTTGGTTATCATACAGATACGGAATACAACATCCTACAAAATCAGTGGTTAGATATTTTCAAAGAGAAAGAGCTTTCCTTCCTCTCGTCAAACAATCATGATACTATATATTGTGTTGATGCCATTACCACCTATTATATTCATAAAGATGGTAGTATTATCAACATGGATTGCTCGTTAAAATATATATATGATACGGATGGAAACATTAGTAAAATATTAGGTGCAAACATCATACAGCATGACGTTAGTCCTCCGCAAAAAATAGATGATAATTTTTATACTCCTATAGGCGAATCTATTATAAACAGTGAGTTTTTGTTTGTAGTCAAAACAGACTTATATGGGAATTACACCTATATTAACGATTATTTTCATAAAGTTTTTGGGGTTGATAAAACAGCCATTTTAGGTACAAACAGATTATTATCTATCATCGAAGAAGATCGTGCTGCTTGTCAGGAGACTGTCTTAAAATGTTTTTTGTATCCTTCAAAACCTTTTAAAGTAATTCTTCGAAAAAAAAATAGGCAACAAGAAATAATTACGAATCTATGGGAGTTTACAGGGCTGATAAACGATGAAGGAAAAACAATTGAGATACTTTGTGTAGGTCATAATGTCTCTGACCAAGTAAAGACAGAGAACGATTTATCAATTTTGGTTTCTAACATGACCGATTTACTCATTTCAGTAAATCACCTTGGTATCATCACATTTGTATCACCAAACGTTACCACACTATATCAATATACCATTGATGAAATAGTGGGTAAACTGTACTTAGATTTTGTATTAGATGAAGATATTGGGTTAGCACTTGGGGCCGTTAGAAAAACAATTGCTACAGGGGTTGCCTTTATTAATCTTGAATTAAGACTAAAAAGAAAAGATGGTTCATGCTATTGGACAAGCATCAACTCTAGTATTCATCCCTTTAACAAAGAAACAATTTTGGTGATTAATGATATTACCGCTAAAGTAGAGTCCTTAAATCAACTTACACAAACTAAAGAATTATTAGAAGAAGTCAGCGAAGTATCAAATATAGGTGGTTGGGAATATTTTCCTTCCAACAAAATCTTGTTCTGGTCGGATACCACTCGTAAAATCTATGACCTACCGCCTGAGTTCTCACCAGATTTAAGGAAAATTCTTGAGTTTTTTAAACCTAAAAGCAAAAAAGCTTTTTTGAATGCTATTAAAAAAGGGATTCAAAAAGGGACTTCGTCTAACTTAGAATTAGAAGTTATAACAGCTAGTCAACAAAATATTTGGCTAAGGTGTATTATTAAAGCTGATTTTATGGATGGTGTTTGTAATAGAGTATATGGTACTTTTCAAGACATAGACGAACTAAAAAAAGCAGAAATTGCGAGAGAGAAATCATCAAATTTACTGCAACATTTAGCTAAACAAGTACCTGGAGTTTTGTTCCAATTTCAACTTTTTGATACTGGACGTTACTTTTTCTCGTATGTTTCTCGACAGCTAGTCAACTCTCAGGAATTAGAGCCTCTCAATCCTGAAGAAAGGACTAAAGCGTTGTTTAAACTTATCCATCCAGATGACTATAAGATGGTTATCCGTGAAATTCAAAAAAATAGCAAAACGTTAGCCCTGACTGATATTGAGTTTAGACTAATGTTGCCTTCACAAAAAGAAATATGGTTGAAGGCGATATCAACACCTGAGCGTTTGAATGATAGCGTAATCTGGCATGGCTATATGAGTGATATTACGGATAGGAAAATAGCAGAGGAAGAATTGAAGCAAACCAAAAACTTTTTACAAGAAACAAATCAAGTTGCCCGAATTGGTGGTTGGGAAGCAGATATCAATACCAATGTTGCTTCCTGGTCGCAGATTACAAGAGAGATTCATGAATATAATGACGAATCTCCCACAGTGGATGTTTCAAGTGGCATAAATTTTTATAAAGAAGGTTATAGTAGAGATAAAATCAAGAAGGTATTCAATGATTGTATTCTATATGAAACACCATTTGACGTTCAAGTACAGATAATTACGGCCAAAAACCGAGAAATTTGGGTAAGGGTAATAGGTAAAGCCGATTTTAGTATTCCAACTAAAAAAAGAATATATGGTACATTTCAAGATATAAGTGATATTAAGGTAGCTGAGGTACAATTAAAAAGAACGACAGATTTATTGGAAGAAACCAATAGAGTAGCACGTGTGGGTGGATGGTCTATAGATGTGGTTTCTAATACAATTTATTTGTCTAAAGTAATTAAAGAAATTGTTGGGATACCCTATCATCTTCAACCGACTATTGAAGAGAGTTTGTTGTTTTATAAAGAAGGAATTAGTCGGCAGTTTATCACCGACGCTGTTCAAAATTGTATTCAACTCGGAACGCCATTTGAAATTGAAGTACAAATTGTGAATGCTCAACAGGAAATAACTTGGGTAAAAGTTATTGGAAAAGCAGAGCTAGAAGGTGAAAAAGTAAAAAGAGTGTATGGTATTTTTCAAGATATTAATCAGTATAAAATAGCGGAACAAAATGCGAAAAATCTTCAGAAATTGGAAGTTTTGTTGACCAAAGAAAAACAATTAAATCTTCTCAAATCAAGGTTTATTTCTTTAACATCGCATGAGTTCCGCACACCCCTTGCAGGTATTTTAGGAAGTGCAGAGCTACTGAACTTGCATAGTGAAAAGATTGTGAGTGAGGTATTAAAAAACAAAATACAAGAACACATTAGCCACATAACCTCGCAAGTGGATAGGCTAACGGGCATTGTAGCAGATGTACTGACGCTGGAAAAAACGGCCGAAGGTAAAATTGTTGTAAAACTTAAACCAGTAGCTATTAAAGCCTTTTTAGAAAAATTAACCAAAGAATTATATATTAATCTTCGTGAGGAAAGAAAGCTAACAATGATTTTACCAGAAGAAGAAAAAGAAATCTTTACTGATGAATCCTTATTGCTTCATATCATGAATAATTTAATCAGTAATGCCTTTAAATATTCACGCGGAATAGATAAAAGTCCTGAGGTTCAGTTACTATACGATAAACAATGTTTTATTATTATTGTTAAAGACTATGGGATGGGTATTCCATTAAAAGACCAAGAACATTTATTTGAAACCTTCTTCAGAGCAACGAATGTAATAAGCACAGAAGGAACGGGGCTTGGACTGAGTATTACCAAAGAATTTACCGAAAAATTAGGTGGAAAAATAGATTTTGAAAGCGAAGAAGGAGTTGGAAGTATATTTACATTAAAGCTTCCATATTAAAATTTGCAAACTCTTTCTTTGAAGAAGACAAAAATTATTGTAAATTAATTAGCCATTTGTTTATAAAAACTTACTTTATAAATCCCACAATGAAAACTAAAATATTATTTGTTGAAGACGACGTTGTTCTTAGGAATAATTATGTTGAGATTTTAGAGTTATTTGATTTTACCGTTATCCCTGCTGAAGATGGTGAAGAAGCAATGGCAATTCTTCAAAATGAAGAGATAGATGTAATTGTTTCTGATATAAGAATGCCCCGCATGAATGGTTTACTATTTTTGAAAAAGGTTCGTTCCGAAGAAAAATGGCTTAATTTACCCTTTATTTTACTATCTGCCCATGCTGAAAATACTGATTATGAAAACGGAATAAAAAGCGGAGCCAACGAGTATTTAACGAAGCCTATCAGAGGGAAAGATTTGGTCAATGCTATTCAAAATGTAATTGCTGAAGTACAATAAATAATATAACTGCTAAAAACCCATCCCAGTAAGATAAAATTAAAGATTAAATCATAAGATGATTTAAATAACCTACATAGATAATAGTAATGGAAGATAGGCAAATTCCTTCAAATGAAATCCTTCGTTTAGCCGCCCTGAAGGAATTGAATATACTTTATACTCCCGCCGAACAAGATTTTGATGACATCGTTACCTTAGCTACCCAAATAAGCGGTGCCTCTATTGCTTTGATTAGTTTGATGGATTCAGATCGACAATGGTTTAAAGCAAAAATTGGTATTGACTTTTGTGAAGTTTCCAGAAACGATTCTTTTTGTGTGCACATGATTCAACAAGAATCTATGTTAATTGTAGAAGATGTTACTGTAGACGACCGTTTTAAAAACAACCCTTTTGTAACAGGTGAGCCTTATGTACGTTTTTACATGGGTATTCCAATTACAACGCCTAAAGGATACATCTTAGGTTCGTTATGTCTTTTTGATACAAAAGTCTTAAAGCTAAGCCCTCAGCAAATTAATAGCTTACAGATTCTTGCTAGGCAGGCTCAATCTTTATTTAATAAAAAATCAGCACAAAATCATGCTGAAAAAATCCTTTCAACCTATGCCAACATTACGCAAGATTCAATCATTATTCTTGATTTAGACAAATACATTATCGATTCGAATACAGCTTTTCAAGAAAGGCTTGAGCTATTTTTAGGCAAAAAATATCAAAATGGTGTGAGCATTTATGAGTATTCACATCCTTCTACTCATACTTTTATTGATACCTATTTCCCTAAAGCTGTACTTGGGGAAGACATTATTGATGAATTGTTTATACCATTTTCAAAACAAGGCAATTGGTACAAAGTACGTTTTATCCCATTAAGAGACCCTCAACATAATATTCAGGGTGTAGTGATTACCCTTACTAATATTACTGACCAGAAAAATTATGAAAAAGAACTCCAATCGCTAAACAGGGAACTCAATTTTCATTACACAAACTCACCGTTAGCAGTAATTAATTGGGATAAAAATCTAATCATAAAAAGTTGGTCTGAACAAGCTGAGGTGATTTTTGGTTGGAAAGCCCACGAAGTGTTAAATAAATCATATTTTGATTTATCCCTTGTTCCTGAAAATGATTTTGATAGAGTAAGGGAATATTCAAATACGATGATTAGGGATAATATTAATAGGCTAACATCTAAAAATAAAAACTTAACAAAAACAGGCAAAATTATTTATTGCAATTGGCATAACTCCATCTTAAAAGATGAAAATGGAGAAGTAATTTCGATTTTGTCATTGGTAGAAAATGTTACTGACATCATCAAAATCACCAAAGATTTAGCCACAAAAACAAGTAATTATGAAGCCTTAATTAATAGTACCGACGATTTAGTTTGGAGTGTTGATACAAACTATCATTTAATGACGATGAATAATTCCTTTCTTAATACTTGTAATACTGAAAGAGGAATTAAATATGAGGTTGGTAGTCCTGTTTTTGTACCATCATTGTCAGTATCACTAACAACATTTTGGAAGCAAATTTACGATAGGGCCTTTCAAGGGGAAAGTTTTACAACTGACTTTTCTTATGCGGCTATAGACCCAGAAATTACTTCAGAAATATATTATGAAGTGAATGTAGACCCTATTTTTAAAAATGAAAATATCGTTGGGGCAGCGATGTCATTGCAAGATATATCTGAAAAAAGAATTGCTGAACAAAAGTTGTTGGAGTCAGAAGCTAACCTTCAAGCTATTTTTAATACAACTGATACTGGCTACATCCTTATCAACAATCATCTGGATGTAGTTTCGTTCAATAAAATTGCCAGTGATATTTCTTCTCAGAATTTCTTTAATGCCAATAAAAAAGCTGAAATAGGGAAACCGATTTTAGACTATTTCCCCGAAGAAAGAAGACCAATATTGCAGAAAATGATGCTGACCGTTTTGGATGGCAAAAAGCTTGAATATGAAATTAACTTTCCTCAACCCAATGGTACAACAAATTGGTATTTTGTAAGATTATATCCTATAGAAAACAAAACTAATCAGAACTATGGGCTAGTGATGGCTTTGTCGGATATTAGCAATCAAAAGCTTTCTGCTATCGAGCTACATATCAGTAAAGAAAGGTTTGATCTTGCTGTGAAAGGCTCTAGTGATGGTATTTGGGACTGGGATATTACCAACAATGTCACTTATTTATCACATAGATTCAGAGACATGTTGGGTTTCCCTCATGATGAAATATACCTCAATATTCCATTTCTTACTTTTTTGAATGAGTCAAGCCATGAGGACGATGTAACTCTAGTTACTTTAGCGATTAACAAACATCTTGAACAACATGATATTTTTCATCATGAGTTTAGATTAAAGACGAACACAGGAATTTATCGATGGTTTTTAATTCGTGGACAAGCTACGTGGGATGAAGAAAACCGTCCTTCAAGGATGGCTGGCTCATTAACAGACATCACAGAACGTAAGCTAGCAGATAAACAATTGCAACAAAGCGAAACGATGTTTAGTGATTTAGCTAAAAACTCGCCTGGCATTGTTTTCCAGTTTTGTGTTGAACCTGACGGCTCTTCCTACTTCTCATACTTAAGTGATAAAGGCAACGACATATTTGGTCACTTGATAAATGATAAAAATTGGGCATCAAAAATAAAAATCCCTCATAAAGAAAAAAGTGCTTTCTTTAACTCTATCGCATTGGCTATTGTCAACAAAAAAGAATGGACCTATGAAGGAGAAATAGAAACAAAAGATGGCAAGAAAAAATGGTTTCATGGACTAGCAAGTCCGATTATCAAAGAAGATAAAATTACGTATAATGGTATATCTTTTGATATTACTGAAAGAAAAATTGCGGAGGAAGACCGTAAGAATTTACGAAAATTAGAGATTTCGCTTGCCAAAGAAAAGGAAGTAAGCAACTTGAAATCAAGGTTTATTTCACTGACTTCCCACGAATTCAGAACACCCATTACTGCCATTGTTACAAGTGCTGATTTATTAGATCATTACACGCTAAACATCAATGAAAAGGCACTTCAACATAAAATCAAAACCCATATCGACAAGATAATATTTCAGGCAAATCGGTTAGATGATATGCTGAAAGATATTTTACTCATCGGAAAAACAGCTGAAGGGAAATTATCTGTTAAGCCCCAGCCTATCGATATTAATAGATTCTTGAATGATATTAATAATCAATATTATACTAACAGAAAAGATGGTAGGAAATTAAACCTATTCTTAAGTGGAGAACACCATGAAATCTCTACTGATCCCGTTTTATTAAGCCATATTATCAGTAATTTAGTAAATAATGCCTTTAAATATTCTGCTGATGCCCAAGAACCAGAGCTTCATTTAAAGTATTATCCTTCGTTTTTCTCCATTATCGTAAAAGATTATGGCATTGGTATTCCCTTAGAAGATCAGGAACATTTATTTGAAACTTTCTTTAGGGCAAACAATGTCTTGAATATTGAAGGTACGGGATTAGGATTGACTATTACCAAAGAATTCACCAAGAAATTAGGTGGTGATATCAACTTTAGTAGTAATCAATCCAAAGGCAGTACATTTACTATCAGACTTCCCTATACGTTGTAAATTTTAATCAATTTGTAATGCTGGAATTTTTAAAGTAACCTCAAAAATATTATTGTTTGTTTTCACTTCTAAACTTCCTCGTTGTTTAGTAGCCCATTCCTTTACAATATATAAACCCAACCCAGAACCATTCATATCTTTAGAGTAATGTGCCTGAAAAAAGGGTTTTATTAACGCTGTACTCATAGCATATGAGCCTTTGTAATGGTTTTGTATCTTCAACACAAACATATTATTTTCTGAAAAGGCTTCTGAGTGTATTTCGAATTTAGCATCAGAATATTGAATTACATTTTGAAGTAATTCTGTAAGCATTTGCTCTAGCAATTCTCTGTCACAGCCAAACAAAAAAGAGCTTTCACCTTTAATCTGAATATTAAATTGTGTGCTTGTACTATTCTTTAAGAAATCAAAAATGATTTTCTGTAACTCAGCAATATTCACGTTAGCTTTACTAGTAGCATTTCCCCAAGGGTCAATCCTATGTGCTAATTGATTATACCACAATAACTTACGAGTAACCCTAAGCATTCTTTGTCCAGAAACTTGTATGGCTTTTACAATACTATTCGCATCTTTTAAATCATTTTGGTTAATCATCTCTTCAAGGAGCGTACCAAAATTGATGATGCCATTCAAAGGTGTCAGGTATTCGTGTGTAGAAATTTGGTAAAAAACATCAATAGCATTTTTCCTTGTTTCAATCGCAGCATTTACTTTCTTAGCTGAACTTATCTCTATCCTTGCCTGAATAGTTTCAATTAAATCTTTTGACGAATAGGGCTTTGTTAAAAAGTCGTCTGCTCCAAGATTCATCCCTTTCCTTTTGTCTGTTAAATCCGCTAAACCCGAAAGAAAGATAAAAGGCAAATTAATAAATCCCTTGTCTTGCCTTATTATTCTCAGGACGTCAAATCCATCCATTGAGTCTAGCATGATATCACAAACCACCAAGTCTGGAATAATCTCTTCTATAAGCAAAATTCCCTCTTTGCTACTATTAGCTACAAAACATTCATAGCCATTCAGCGATAAAATTAAACTGGTATTTTCAGCAAGAAGTAAATCGTCTTCAATGAGCACTATCCTAGACATGTCTTTATCGTTTAGTCGGTAGATTATTTCAAATATAAGAGCCTCAATATCTTGATTTTGGCTACCTTATATTTATCACGTTCATAAATTTCAACATTATTCCTACTACATAATACATTAAAAATAAGCAAATTATCAGTCTTTTCATATAAGAAATATATTCTATTCCTCAAAAAAAGGATTATACGTTTGTCTTAAAAATTATTTCAATACAATTTAATGTTTTTATAGTTAAATTTTAGCATATTTTTTTTGAAAACTAGCTATCTTTAAACAAAAATCCCTTTTAGCATTCCTGCTAAAAGGGATTTTTGTTTAAAAACACTTTTTAGTGTTATACAATAGCATTAAAATATTCTTGTGCTTGTAAAATAGCTTCCTGAAGTGCATCTTTACCTACTGGCTTAGAGAGGTATTTAATGATTTCAGCATGGGGAGCATTTTTTCTAAAAACGGTATAATCAGATGCTGAAACGACAATTGTTAATATCTTTTTTTCTTTGAATTCAAAATAGTTATCTACTGTATATTCCAAAAATTCATATCCATCCATCACAGGCATATTTAAATCAAGCAACACAATGATTTTATCATATTCAGTGCGTTTAATCCATTCTATAGCCTCTTGTCCATCTGTAACTTCGTCATAAGGAATATTACAAGACTGTAGATATTTTCGCATCAAAAAGCGATTAAGGTGTTCATCGTCAACGATTAAAGCTATAGAGTTATTTGGCATTTTACTAATGTGTTAGTTCTTACTTGGAATATTGAATCTAGTTATGTTTAAAATGATGACAAGCCAACGCTTTTATGTTAATAAGTAAAATAACTTTATCAAAGTTAATGATACTTCTTGCACTGAATCAGGATATTTGATTGAAATAAAGCTAACAAAAGTCAGTTTTTTTATTCCTAACCTAAAGATTAATTATTCATCTATAAAGACTTTTTGACGAGTCAGATAATGAAATTTATTCAAAAGGTCAACCTCATTTTTTAAAGATAAAACAATCGTGATTACAAATTGTCAAATATTTAAAAAAATATAAAATATTATATAAGTACACTTTTTAATAATATTTTCCCCTAAAAACCTATTCTTTCACTTATGCAAAATTAACATTTGCTAATTCAAAAGCAACTTATTATTGATTTATGAAAAATTATTTCATCATTTTTATGATAACAATCTCCATTAATAAAAAGGCTAATGCGGCTATTAAAAAATACTTCCACAACGATATTCCGAAGTTTTGTTCTTTAAAGGTATCTACTAAATCGGCATCATCTATTTTATCAAAAACCTCAATATTTTTGTTTTTACTAAAAATATTTTTCAATTCATTTACACTATAAAAATCCATGATTGATTCATTATGGTCATGATTGAATGCCAATACTTTCTGTAATTGTCCCTCTAACAACAATTCATAATATCCCGACTCTAGCACTTGGTTATCATTCAATTGATTGGCTTTGGGCAGTTCAATCGTAAGCGTATTACCAACTAAATTCTGTACAGGAATAAATTCCATTTTATTCCTTTTTAGCGTAAACAGCGACTTCCGTCCATTCACATTAGCTTTGACATTATTTAATACGATCGCAATCGTATTAGACTCAAAAGAAAAGGCGGCTTGTTCCTGTATGACGCTCTGAGCCGCTATCTTATACATGATTGGTACAAATAGTGCATTTCGGGCAAACTCGCCATATTGAATAGCTAGAGGTGCCGCTAATAAATATACTTTGCCTTTTTCAACGGGCGAAACCGTTAGGAAAGCTTGATTGTTTCTAAAACTCAATAGCTTGTCTCCAACTGCTTGCCAATTGATTACTGCTTGCTGATTAGGCATTTGCATCATTTCTTTTTGAGTAGAATTATCAAAAATATCTGCAAAGAATAAAGACGACTTGGCAGGTTCAGCCAACGGTGTGGATTCCGTATTAATATTTTTATCCTGAATATTCCGAATATTGAACGCACTTAAAAAAGCATTGTAACTATTCAAATCAGGAGATTGATTAGGAATCACCATTAAGCTCCCTCCTGCCCTTACAAAGTCCGTCAGGGCAGTCTTCATGCTTCCTTCAATACTTTGTAGACCTTCTAAAATAATAAAGTCTACTGTTTTGAAAATCCCAATATCTACGTTAGATGCCCCATAGCTTTTAAAAGCAAAAATGCTATCGTTGGCAAAAACTGCGGGTAAATACTTATCTCCACTGTTTTGACCAAACAAATGTAATACCTTGATTTTGGGAGCAACATTCAACACAAAGAAATAATCATTATCAAAAGTAATGGGCGTATCATCAAAAGAGATATTGGCTTTTTTAAAGCCCTTGCCTTGAATATTGAAAGAGAAGTTACTAACAGTAGACGATTTTGCAGGAATTGTAGCAATGGTAGATGAAACCTGTAAGCCATCAATTAAGAGTTTTACAGGTAGGTTTTCTACTGCTTTCTCGCCTGTATTAAATAGCTTTACCGATAATTGATTTACCTGCATTTCACGCACAAAAGGTGTATTTAACCAAACAGAATCTACAAAAACATTTTGTAGCGCTTTGGCCTGCACAGGGACAACAAAAAGGTGTGAGTTGGAATCTAACGCAAGCTTTGACAGGTTTCCAGCAGTTGATTTTTGAAAATCTGAAAACCAAACATATTGATTACCGCCCTGTGAGTTATGTTTAGATGCAAGGTTTTTTTGTCGATTCAAAACCTGTTCTAACGTACGTGGACTATGCGTAAACTTGATTGAAGTAGTTCGCTCTTTGATTTGCTGAGTATTTCCAATAGCGTGTTCATCGGCAGCGAAATCATTGGTAACTAACTGTAGCTTTGAGCCTTGTGGAAAGGCAAGTAACAACTCTTCGGTTTTACTAATGGCTTTATCCAGATACGTTTTTTTATCCAGCTCGTTTTGCATTGATAGTGAATTATCAATGTATAAGCTCGTTATTCCTCCTATTTTCACCTTGCTCCCACTTTTTGAGGGAATAAATGGCTGGGAAAATGCTAAAACCAATGCTATAATAAAAGCCATTCTAGCGGCCATAATCAATAGGTGCTTTAACCTACGAAATGACGATGTAGTAGTATTGACTGCCCGCAAGAAAGCAACATTCGTGAAGTATACTTTTTTGGTTCTTCTAAAATTAAAAAGGTGAATAATTAAGGGAATCGCTGCGGCTAAAAGTCCCCAAAGAAAAAACGGATATAGAAATTGCATGAAAATGTTCCTTCGTTTTTGTTCAAGTCACAGCCTATTACTACTGAGCCTGAAATTTCATTAATGTATAAAACTACAAAAAAAAGCCATCATTGATTAAATCAACGATGGCTAATTCAAGATTTGTATAACAATCTTTTATAGAAAGATAAAATCAAAGAATAGACAGTGTCTAGCGACTGATTTCAAGAATTTCAAATTCAAGTTTTCCAGCAGGTGCTTGGATTTCTGCCACGTCGCCTACTGATTTACCGAATAGTCCTTTTCCGAAGGGCGATGAATTAGAGATTTTACCCGCTTTCAAGTCTGCTTCCTCTTCCGACACGATGGTATAAACCACTTCCATGCCACTCTTCTTATTCTTGATTTTTACTTTTGATAAAATAGATACTTTAGATGTATCAATGTTAGTCTCGTTCAACACGCGTGCATTGGCAACGATTTCTTCCATTTTAGAAATCTTCAATTCCAACAAACCTTGTGCATCCTTTGCGGCATCGTACTCCGCATTTTCACTAAGATCACCTTTATCACGAGCCTCCGCAATTTGCTTGGCCATATCCGAACGACCCTGCAATTTTAAATATTGCAATTCAGCTTTTAATTCCTCTAACTTCTCTGGAGTATAATACTGTACTTTTCCCATTGTTTTATTTTTTACAAAGTATTAATGTAAACTGACCCAAAACCTTAGCCTAGATTTTTGTCGTTTCTATTCATAACTTCTTTGAGTTGATACAAAAAAAATTACTGACATCGCTGCCAGCAAGTGTTATATCAATTCTGAAAATAATAAACTTCAATTCTTTACAAACAAAAAGAACGGCTTTCGACCGTTCTACAAGATTTTTTATGACCTTTGCAGAAATTTCGAAGCTAATTAACTTTGCTTGATTGAGTCTTTCGTTGCATATTTTACTGAATTGAGTTAGCAAAGATAATAAAACGTATTTCGATTTCAAAGAGAAATTTCAAATTGTGTTTTTTTTAGAAATTTTGTATTCAATTAAAGAAGCGAACAGCTTTGAGCCTTTAGCTATGAGCTAAAAACTATTACAATGAAAATCATTTCTTTCACTGAAATTCATTTTTAAAGGACAATTTTAGCATTCTCAATGCCACATTAATCGTGGTATAAAAAATATTAATCTTATGAAAATAATCTTTATGGGTACTCCCGACTTTGCGGTTGAGAGTTTGAAAACTTTAGTTGAAAATAATTGTAATGTGGTAGCGGTAATTACGGCACCAGATAAACCGATTGGACGTGGATTAAAAATGGGTATGTCGCCTGTAAAAGAATATGTATTAGCCAATGCACCACATATACCAATATTACAACCTGAAAAGTTAAAAAATCCAGATTTCTTAACTGAATTAAAAAGTTATGAAGCCGACCTACAAATAGTAGTGGCTTTTAGAATGTTGCCCGAAGCTGTTTGGACAATGCCACGTTTAGGAACGTTCAATTTACATGGTTCACTTTTACCACAATATCGTGGTGCTGCCCCTATCAACTGGGCGATTATTAATGGCGAGACTGAAACAGGTGTGACTACTTTCTTTTTAAAGCATGAAATAGATACAGGGTCAATCATCTTTCAAGAAAAAGAACCGATTGCTGAGACCGATACCGTGGGCGATGTCTATGTGCGTTTGATGCAGATTGGAGCGAAATTGGTTTTAAAGACTGTGAGAGCGATTGAAGCTGGTAGTTATCCTCAAGAACCCCAAATAGAATCGGATGAAATAAAACACGCTCCTAAGATTTTTAAAGAAACTTGTGAGATTGATTGGACGAAATCTACTAAATCGATTTATGATTTTATCAGAGGGCTATCTCCCTACCCTGCCGCTTGGACAACCTTGAATGGTAAAGTATGTAAAATTTACCGTACCTCAAAAGTAACGGACGAGACTATTCAATTTGAAGAGGCTTATAAAAGTGATGGTAAAAAGTACCTGTATTTTAAATGTGCTGATGGCTATTTAGCCATTGAAGAGCTACAATTAGAAGGGAAAAAACGTATGGGAATTGAGGAGTTTTTAAGGGGGTATAGGTTGTAGTTTGGACTTTAGGATTAAAATACATTATCATCTGCCTTTTGCTTTCAGACTGTATCAAAGATAGCAAAACAGTTACTTATACTTTTGATGCTGCGAAAGATACTTCTTTTATTGTAGAAAGAAGTACGAGTGCTCCTTTTATTTCATTGGACATAATAGGTAATTTATCTGATAGTACAGTAATAATCGTCACTTACTATAAGAGTACTGTACAAGAAGATGCAAGATTGGTTTTACCTTTAGACTCAGGAAGAATAAATATTAAAAATAAAAATAGGATTTTTATGACCATTATGCCAAAATTTCATTCAAACATCTGAACAATAAAAAAAGGAAAGCTAAAGATTAGTACTAGTATGTAAAAACTTGTTAATTCTTCTTGATTATTATCAATGATAGTTCTTGAATTATATTAGATATTGTTGGCCATTTAATGTCATATTTAAGTAATAAATAATTTGATTTATAAATTTGACACTTATATTTGTGGAGTATTGCAATACAAATATAATAATCGTAGAAAATTGAAAGTTAAGGTATAAATATACTTTTAATTGAAAATGATGTACTACAAGATTAATGTATAAATTTATTCAAACGCCTATTTTGCTATAAACAGTTTTTATAAGCGTAGTTTTACACAAACACTTTAGTAAAATCAACAATTATTTTGACATATTAAATGTCTACACTTTATTTTCTACATCATCTATAAACCCTCATTCAATGAAATTAAAAGCTACAATTGTCTACATTTTCAGCATAATTGCACTTCCTGTTATTATTTTTAGTTGCAAAGATAGTATTGACATAGAACACGTTAATACTCAACCTTCGAGCAAAGGTATAAAAGCCTCTAATCAAGAAATTGAAGGTCTTAAAAATTGGTATTCTGATTTGAATAGCTCTAAAAGCTCTCGTGTTTCTACAGATGGTGATTTAAAACAACTTGAGCTTTGGGACAAAGCTTTAAGCTTTAAACAAACTGATAGTGATAATAAACTATTTAGTTTGCCAACCTTGGATTTTTCGGAGGAGGGTAAAACAAAAGTAAAAAAAATATTTCTGACTGAAGTTAATGGTAAAAAAAGTGGATTTAAACTTGAAATCAATAATGAAAACTTAAATAATAAATTGTTTACTGGAACAATTCTCATTATGACTCTTGATGAGAAAGTAAAGAGAGAATACAAGTTTAAAGATAACATACTTGAGAAAAAGCAAAATCTAAGAATGTCTGATCTCAATGGAGGAACATTACCAGAAGTGACAGTTACTGCTTATGTTAATAATAATGGAACTCCCATGCTAATATCATTATTATTTCAACCCTCATCAATGCAACCTACAACATTAAATGCTATGGTTGAACCTTGTGCTGATTGGGGATGTGGTAGTCCCGTAGATCTTGAATATGATATTAACCTAGTAGATGCATTGATTGAAAAGATTAGACAATTATTACTTGAGGAAGCTGGAAAATCACTTAACGCATCTGAAATGGCCGTATTGAGAACAATGAGTACAACTCAGATTTATAGATATTATTTAAATTGTACAAATGCCACTGAAACAACTAGAATGTTATTTCCGAATGCCCCAATTGGTCAAGATAACACAGATCATTCTAATGCTTTTCAGCATACCTATTGGTCAGCACTCCATGCGTTTTATTTTGGTTATAATCTAGCTATTCAATTAACAAATGCTCATGAGGTTGGAAAAAGTGGATGCAATACAGAGATGGATCTCAGAAATAATAGTATTGGAGCTAACTTAGGCTCTTCTTACTCAGGTTTCGGCGTAGATTTAATTTCAATAATTTATAATATGAGTAAAAATGGTCAATTATGGACAGTTGGAGGTCCCAATTGTGTTCAAAAAATACCTTTTTAAACGAGATTTCATCATGAAATATGTTATTATAATAATAATTACTTGTTTTTTTTTACAAAGTTGTATTAAAGAGGGAAAAAAGGTTACTTATACTTTTGATGCTACGAAAGATACTACTTTTGTTGTTGAAAGACATGGGGATGGGCCTTCAATCATTTTAAATATTGATGGCTATTTAAGTGATAGTACAATGATAAGTGTAATATCTGATGACCCTATTATCTTAGATTCAGGGAATGTACATTTACAAGACAAAAGATTAGATTTTTATGACAATCAAGCCACTGTTAGCTTCAAACATTTAAACAATAAAAAAGGAAAACTAAAGATTAGTGCCCGTTTTTAAAATGGTCTTTACTAAAAATAAATATATTATTATCTGTCTTTTACTTTCAGGCTGTATCAAAGAGGGTAAAACAGTTACATATACTTTTGATGCAGCTAAAGATACGTCTTTTATTGTTGAAAGATATGGAGATGGTCCTGCTGTCATCATGAATATTGATGGGTATTTAAGTGATAGTGCCGAGATTTATGTATTTTACCATAACAAAGATTATGAAAAACATAATACAGACACAACTCAAAATATAGGAAGTATAGTTCTTCCCTCTATTTTAAATCCTGGCAAAGTACACATTGCACAATATATTGTTGATTTCTTTCAAGATGAAGCAACTATTAAATATAATCATCGTAACAATAAAAAAGGAAAACTAAAGGTTAGTGCTAGTCTGTAAATTGTTAAGTTAAACTTCTTATCTCTAACGAGGGACTTAAGTCCCTCGTTAGAGATAAATGATTTTGAGAGTGGTATTATTCCTCAACGATTGTCCAATTTATACCACTGTATAGTCTTCAATAATTCACGTCTATTCTGAATCTTTTTAGAAGCCATCTTCGGTGAATAGTATTTCTCTAAATAATCAAGTACTACTTTTTCTGATTCCCCTAAATCCCATAATTTATGGTTCTTCTGCATCCATCTGATTTTATCTTTCCAGCCTTCACGAGTAAATCGATGTTGTTGAATCAATTGAGTATTATGGCAAGCAGTGCACTGTGCTTTTACCATTATCAAATTAGCATCGTTGATTAATCCAGTTTCTGAATCAATCGTCAATGAATCAGATAGGCTATGGTGTTGACTTTGTAGTACTAAGTTTGATGTATTGATGCTGATGTTACTTTCTTCTGATTGTTTGAAGGCAAGAAAAACCATCATTATCGTTCCGACAAATAAATATATGTTGATAACTTTCATCTCGATGTTGGTTTATACGACTTTCACCGCAATTCTGTGACAAGCATTATTCAAATATCCCCCCGGATTCCACTGAGGAATTACCATTGGCTGCGTAATTCCTTTGCTATCGGTTGCCTTTACCCATACTTCAAAGTAGCCCTTTTGTGAAAAATCTAAGACTAAAGACCAATGTTGCCAAGCTAAACGATTTTTAGGAACTTCCAGATTACACTTTTTCCAACTAACACCATAATCAAGCGAAACGGCTACTTCCTTAATGGCTAAATCTCCCGCCCAAGCGTGTCCACGCAAGGTAATCGTTTTTCCTGTATCAATTACAGCGCCCGTTTTAGGGTAAGTAATTAAAGACTTTACAGGCATGGCTTCGATAATTTTAAAATTCTCGGGAATTTCGGCTAATTTCTCTCCTGGTTCAATCGGATTAATCGGTATTCTATAGCTATGCCCACTCATTTTTTCGCCATCATGCTCTTTGTTTCTGACCACAATCTTATCCAACCACTTTCCAGAAACAGAAGCAGGCCAACCACCAATGACTAAGCGTAGGGGAAAACCATGTTCCAAAGGAATATCTTTACCATTTACAGCCCAAGCAATCAAAGTTTCATCTTCCAAGGCTTTTTTAATCGGTACCCCCCTTGAAATAACTGATTTATTAGGCGTTCTGCTCAAATGAATATCTTTTCCGTAATAACCAATATATACGGCATCGTCTTTTAACCCGACATCCGTTAAAATATCCTTCAATCTAACGCCTGTCCACTCTGCACAACTTACTGCCCCTTGGTCCCATTGATTACCCGAAGTTTGTGGAAAATAGCCCGAACGTCCATTTCCTCCACATTCCAATGTAAGCTGATAGGTATAATGTTTAAATTTTTCCTTTAAGTCTTTGAGTTTATAAGTCTTTGAAGTCTTTACCGATTCACCACCAATGGTTAACGTCCAAGTATTAACGTCAATATTGCCTTCTGGCACCAAGCCGTTGTTGCGAATAAACATTTTTTCAACAGGCGTTACTTTATCGTCAAGTAAATGTGGAGGCGTTTCTACGTTCCAAGGTTTATCAGAAAGAATGATTAATTCTTTGTTTTTCCAGTCGGGTAAACCGCCTTCTGCTGGACTTAAAATTGTTGGAGAAGACTTTGCAAAAGGGATGTTGGGAATGACTAATCCCAACAAAGTAGAATAAGTACTTTTCTTTAAAAAATCTCGTCTGTCTTGAATCATTTTTTTATTGTTAATTTGTCTTTCAATAATGTACAAAAAATTAAATCGACATTTTTAGCCAATCAGGTGGTTTGATTCCTCACTACAAAGTTGACTTATTTTAACATACTACAAGCAAGATATTCAGTAAAAATACTATTTCTATCTGCTTTTAGGATTTGAGTCTTCCAAAATAGAAAAAACATTTAATATGAAAATATACAAAACCAAACAAGGAATTATCGTAGAATCGGCTGACAAGTTTTATTTATCTGCTGAAAACAATTGGGATATTTATGTAAATCGTGATGATTTATATGAACAAGTAAGCAAGGAAATCACCTCACTTCCAAGCATTGAATGGGCTGGTAACGACATACTTGCTCCCATCAGTCAACAAGAAATTTGGGCATCTGGCGTAACCTATATGCGTAGCCGTGAAGCCAGAATTGAAGAATCTAAAGATGCGGGCGGTGGAGATTTTTATGCACGCGTATATGATGCAGAACGTCCCGAGATTTTCTTTAAATCATCAGCGAGCCGTTGTGTAGGTACAAATGATTTTGTACGCATCCGTAAAGATTCAGCATGGAATATTCCTGAACCAGAATTGACACTCTTTGCTACTTCAAGTGGAAAAATTGTAGGTTACACCGCAGGGAACGATATGAGTTCAAGAGATATTGAGGGCGAAAACCCTTTGTATTTACCGCAGGCTAAAAGTTACGATAAGGCGGCCGCTATTGGTCCATGTTTGTATGTAACTGATGGAGAAATTAGCCCAGACACGTTGATTTCGCTAGAGATTTTGAGAGATAATGTTTCTCAATTTCAGGGAAGTATTGCGATTAATCGTATGAAACGCCAGCATAATGAATTGATTTCATTCTTATTCAGAGAGATGTCGTTCCCACATGGAGCTTATTTGATGACTGGAACGGGCGTAGTACCACCGAATGAATTTTCGTTAGCCATTGGCGATGTCATAAATATTTCTATCGAAGGTATTGGAACACTTACTAATACTGTAGAGCAGAAAGCGTAAAATTAATTTTTGAGGCTAGATTCTATCAGAACCTAGCCTCAAAAAAACTACAAAAACATCTCCTGCAAAGCCTTCCACAAGGCTTTTTTCTTTTCTACATCGGTATGCAAGTCACTTAATGCATCTGAAAACAAAAACCGAATGCTTTTGATTTCTTTGGTTTGATATGGATTGAGTGGAATTTCAAGCTTTATCTTTTGCAGAGCTACTCCAAAAGTAATAAAATGGCTAATAAGGTTTTGCGAGAAAGCCGTTCTGGCATTCATCTGGCTCAAATCTGCCAAGTGAACTAAATCTATCTGATTAAGATTGAGCTTTACAGCCGTCAAGATTTTAGCCAATAACGCTTGGTCTGCTTCGCTATATTCATCCACCAAAATAACTATTCTGTGATTAGGCACAAAATGCAAAACTTTTACTTCGTCTACCGTAGTAGCAACTTTTACCGCCGTTTTTTCCTCGACTGGTGTTGCAATTGGACTATTTTCAACAGTTATTTCTTCTTTTTGCAAACTTTGTTCAGGAATTACATACAATTGTTCTCCTGCAAAAAGTTGTTGAAAAAGGATGGTATTATTCTCGAGCATTATCTCTTACAATTAACATTTCAATAAAAACTTCCCTACAAATTTCAAACAATCTTCTGGTTCTTCAATCATCCCCATGTGTCCGACTTCATCAAGAATAGAAGATGAGAAAAATTTAGGTATCATAATTTGTGCTTTGGCATCTGCTGGAGCAACACTTTTATCTCTTTCACCAATAATAAACATTACAGGACAACGCAACGACTTCAACACGTGCTTGCGGTCGGGACGGTCGCGCATGGCTTCCATTCCAGCAATAAGAGCCTTGACAGGTAAAGACGAAGAAGCTTCAATGTGTTTTTGGATGATTTCAGGGTGTTTTTTGGCAAAAGCCTCAGCATATAAATTAGGGGTTGAAACTTTGATAAAAGCTTCCGCACCATGCGTTTTTATGAACTCCACATTTTTATTTCTAGCTGCCTTTTTCTCATCTGAATCAGCAAAAGCTGTAGAATGAAAAAGCCCAAGCCCTAATACTTTGTCAGGATATTTTTCGGCAAATGCCAAAGCAATATACCCGCCCATTGAATGCCCAATGATTACACATTTTTCAAAACCGCTTTCGGTAACACTTTTTTCTACAAAATCTGCGTAATCATCAATCGTCTTTAGATTACTCAATCGTGCATATTCTGGAACAATTATATAAAAATCCTTTTGTAAAAAAGGTACATAACCGCTCCAAATGGTAGCATCCTCACCAAAACCATGTAATAATACAACTGCTTTTTTCATAATATTGATACCAGAAGTCAAGTCTAAACACTTGCTTCATTTTATTTAATGATAGTTTTCGGAGCTATTTTTCCTCCAAACTTTAATACGAACCCAAGCAAACACACAATCAAACTTCCAAAAAATAAAATACTTAAATACTGATTATAATACACAATAGCAACCATACATACCAAAGACAACACCAAGGCAATAATAGGAAAATATGGATAAAAAGGAGCAATAAAAGGTCTGTCTAGCTGAGGTTCTTTTTTTCGCAAAGCTAACAAACTTAGCATACTCATGGCATACATTACCACAGCCCCCAAGCCCGACATAATAATGATTTTGTTGGTCGTACCCGTAAAAATAGCAATTGCTCCTACTACACCGCCCGCTATCAATGCCCAGTGGGGCGTTTGATACTTTTTGTTAACAACCGATAAAAATTTAGGCAAATATCCCGCCCGAGCCAACGCAAAGATTTGCCGAGAATAACTAATCGTATTACAATGAAACGAAGCAATCAAGCCAAATAGTCCTAAACTAGCAAACACTTTTGAAAGACTATTGTTTTTTCCTAAGGCCATCGAGAGTGTTTCGGGCAAAGGATAGTCAATATTACTCAATGTTCGCCAATCGCCAACGCCTCCGCTCAGAATCATTACGCCCAAAGCCAATATTACCAAGGTAATGATACTAGAAATATAGGCTTTTGGAATAGTAGTACGGGGTTCTTTCACTTCCTCTGCTACCATGGCTACTCCTTCAATCGCTACAAAAAACCATATTGCAAAAGGTATACCAGCAAAAACACTATCGGCTGTAATAGTAGGCGGATTGTTGGCAATAAAGTTTTCTGTTTTGTAAAAAGGAAAGATAACTGCTATAAAAATGATTAATTCTAAAACCGACAAAATAGTAACAAACAATGAAAATCGGGCAGATTCTTTGATACCGAAAAGGTTTATCGTAATAAATATCACATACATGCTTATTGCCGTAGGTACTACAGGAATAGCTGGATGCAGGAAATTGACATAACTTCCAAGGGCATAGGCAATGGCAGGGGGTGCTAATAAAAAATCTACTAATGTGGCAAAACCTGCAATAAAACCGCCCACTTGACCAAACGCTCTGTTGGCATAATCAAAAGCTCCACCAGCATGAGGAATAGAGGTTGTAAGCTCGGTATAGGAGAAAATAAAGGTAACGTACATTACGGTTACCAACAATGTTGCTATTAAAAAGCCAATTGTTCCAGAGGAAGCCCACCCATAATTCCAGCCAAAGTACTCTCCTGAAATAACAAGTCCTACTGCAATTGCCCACAATTGGGTAGTGTTAATAACTTTTTTAAGGGTTGGCTGATGGTTGTCGGCTGTCGGTTCTCGGCTGTCGATTGTCTGCATAAGTTTATAGGATTAATAAGGATTAAAATGCTGATGAATTGATAATGCTATATATTTTAAATTAAGACGAAATCCACAAACGCTACTAAAACCCATTCCAAAAAACCCAAACACTAAAAAAACTGATAGTCGAATTCCGACGACTTTCAGCCTTTTTCAAATTCGCTAATAAACAAATATACAAAAGGCTCAGAGAATCTCTGAGCCTTTTGTATTAAATTCTAAATTGACAGCTACGCTGTTACTTTGAGTATACTTACTAATTTGTCTACTACGTAATCAATCTCTTCTATGGTATTATACTTTGAAAACGAGAACCTAACTGATGGTCTTTCAGGCGAAACATTCAAGGCTGTTAATACATGCGAGCCAATATCTGAGCCACTCGTACAGGCACTTCCGCCTGATGCTGATATTTTATTAATGTCTAAATTGAACAAGAACATATCTGCTTCTTCAGATGGTGGGAAGCTTACATTTAGCACCGTGTAAAGACTTCTCTCTAAATTGTCAGAGTCCCCATTGAATTCAATATCATCTAATTCACTGCTCAATCTAGCTATCATTCTAGCTTTCAGCATTTCAATATGCTTTCTGTGTTCGTCCATGTCCGCATAGGCAATTTCTAGCGCTTTAGCCAACCCTACGATACCATATACATTTTCGGTTCCTCCGCGCATATTTCTTTCTTGCGAACCGCCATGAATAAAGGGAGATATTTTGCTCTTGGCATTGATGTACAAAAAGCCAATGCCTTTAGGGCCATGAAATTTATGAGCTGCACCTACCATGAAATCAATTTTCATTTGTTGTAAATCATGGCGATAATGCCCCATTGTTTGTACGGTATCTGAATGAAAAATAGCGCCATAGTCTTCACACAATTGTCCAACCACTGCTAAATCCAACAAATTACCGATTTCATTATTTCCATGCATCAACGAAACCAATGTCTTCGGGTTATCACGTAGTAATTCCTCTAAATGCTTTAAATCTACATGACCTTTTGTATCTAATTCAACATAACTTAGCTTGATTTTCCCTTTTTTAGCCATGTATTCCAATGTATGAAGTACGGCATGGTGCTCAATGGGTGAAGTAATGGCATGAGTGATGCCGAAATCTTCAATAGAACGGACGATAGCAGTGTTGTCTGCCTCTGTTCCACCAGAGGTAAAAAAAATTTCCGCAGGCGAAGTATTTAATAATCCTGCAATCGTTTTTCTAGCACGCTCAATGGTATTACGAACTTCACGTCCGTGTGTATGGATAGATGATGGATTTCCAAAATTAGATTCCATCATGGGTAACATAGCTTCGATTACTGCTTTGTCCATTGGAGTGGTGGCAGCATTATCTAAATAAATTCTATTCATTGAATTAATTTGGAGATTAATGAAGTGTTTTGGCTTTGATGATAAACAAAATTCTTTTAAAAGTCTATCACTTCTGTATAACAAATGGGTATTATTGAAAACTAAAAATGTCAGACAAACTGCCTGACATTCTTTTAACAAGTATTTATCTTTTTGAGTTTATCTTGAAGAAACTACTTCCTTAATATCACTCATCAATTTCTTAGCTAAATTATCAGCTTTGGTGATTGAATCTGATTCAGAATATATTCTGATAATAGGTTCAGTATTCGATTTTCTTAAATGAACCCACTCTTTATCAAATTCAATTTTTACGCCATCAATCGCATTGATTGGGTTTTTAGCATACTTTTTCTGAATAGCTTCCAACACTCCATCTACATCAATATCTGGCGTAAGTTCAATTTTATTTTTTGAAATATAGTATTCAGGGTAGCCTTTTCTCATTACTGAGATTCGCTTGCCTGATTTAGCTAAATGTGTCAAAAACAAAGCAATACCAACTAGAGCATCACGCCCATAGTGTAATTCTGGATAGATAATACCGCCATTACCTTCGCCACCGATTACAGCCTTAGCAGATTTTATCAAGGTAACTACGTTCACTTCTCCAACGGCCGAAGCATAATATTTACCGCCAGCTTTCTCTGTTACATCACGTAAAGCACGTGTTGAAGAAAGGTTTGATACCGAGTTTCCTTTATGATTCTGTAAAATATAATCTGCCACTGCTACTAAGGTATATTCTTCTCCAAATGGCGAACCGTCTTCACACATAAAGCACAGTCTGTCTACATCTGGGTCAACTACTATCCCTAAATCAAATTTACCCTTTTCAATAGCCTTGGTAATATCGGTTAAATTTTCAGGGAGCGGTTCTGGATTGTGTGCAAAATGCCCTGTAGGTTCACAGTGTAACTTTGTAATTTGCGTTACGCCTAATGCTTCAAGCAACATTGGTACAGCTATCCCACCTGATGAGTTTACAGCATCAACAATTACTTTAAAGTTTTTATTTTTGATAGCTTCTACATCTACTAATGGTAAAGCCAAAATCAAATCAATATGCTTTTGAAGCCAAGTGTCGTCTTGGGTATAGCTACCTAATTTCTTGACGTCCACAAAATCAAAATCTTCATTTTCAGCAATAAGAAGCATTTCTTCTCCATCATTGCCAGAAATAAATTCACCTGCAGCATTCAATAACTTTAAGGCATTCCATTGAATAGGGTTATGGCTTGCCGTTAAAATAATACCTCCTGCGGCATTTTCGGCAGGTACGGCCATTTCGACGGTTGGTGTTGTAGAAAGTCCTAAATCAAGTACACTTAATCCTAAACTTTGAAGTGTACCTACTACCAATTTAGAAACCATGTCTCCAGAAAGACGAGCATCACGTCCAAGTACAATCTTAAGTGTCTCAGGTTTTCTTCTTTTTAACCAAGTGCCGAAAGCTGCTGTAAATTTAACAACGTCTAAAGGTGTTAAGGATTCTCCTGCTTTTCCGCCGATAGTCCCTCTGATGCCTGATATTGATTTGATTAGTGTCAATTGCTTAATAAAATTTTTAAAGATCGTTTAATTTTCAAAAACTAAAGTTAAATATAAAAATGCTTGTCTGCTATGATAAACCTAAATTGTATCAATTTAATTGTGCATAAATTTATCTGGCGGTATTATTTAAGTTTGTTTAACGATATTTTGGTACGTGTACGAAATGATATTAACATAAAAGCCTTCAAACTAAATAGCTTGAAGGCTTTTTGTTAACCGACATGGATTCGAACCATGAATGACGGTACCAAAAACCGTAGTGTTACCATTACACCATCGGTCAATATAATTCTTTTGTGAGTTGACTTGTTAATTAAAAATCTCTCGAAACAATTGTTTCAAGAGATTTTTGTTAACCGACATGGATTCGAACCATGAATGACGGTACCAAAAACCGTAGTGTTACCATTACACCATCGGTCAATCACATTTGAATTGTGGTGCAAAATTAGTCGTATAATTCGGCTTTGTCAAGTCATTTTTTCAAAAAATAAAAAAATGACTTGACAAAATTTTATAAGTTATTGACTAATTGACCTTTATATTTCAAAAAAAACATCATTCCGACCTTACTATTGGTGGTAGAAGTAAGCTATTTTAAACAGCTACACCACTAGTTTCAACAGTTGGAGCAATCTTTTTCACTAGTCCTTGTAATACTTTACCTGGGCCACACTCTACAAAAACTGTAGCACCATCTTCAACCATATTACGAACTGATTGTGTCCAACGAACAGCACCAGTCAACTGCGAAATAAGGTTAGCCTTAATGGTTTCAACATCCGTTGAAGGCTGAGCATTTACATTTTGATAAATAGGGCAAGTAGGCTGTGCAAAAGGTGTTGCCTCGATAGCAGCAGCTAATTCTTCACGAGCAGACTCCATCAATGGAGAGTGGAATGCACCACCTACAGGCAACAATAAAACACGCTTCGCTCCTGCTTCTTTTAGTTTTTCACCTGCTTGAGCAACGCCCTCGTTTGAACCCGAAATCACTACCTGACCTGGGCAGTTATAGTTAGCCGCTACCACTACTTCATCCGTAATAGAAGCACAAATTTCTTCAATTACTTCGTCTGATAAGTTTAAAACCGCTGCCATAGTCGAAGGATTGTTTTCACAGGCTTTTTGCATGGCTAACGCACGTGCAGAAACCAATTTCAAGCCATCTTCAAAGCTCAATGCTCCTGTAGCTACTAATGCCGAGAACTCTCCTAATGAGTGTCCCGCTACCATTTCTGGGTTAAAATCTGCTGTTTCTTTGGCTAAAATAACTGAATGCAAGAAAATAGCTGGTTGAGTAACTTTGGTTTGTTTAAGCTCCTCGTCTGTACCTTCAAACATAATATCTGTAATACGAAAACCTAAAATTTCGTTTGCTTGCTCGAATAATGCCTTGGCTGATGCTGAATTATCATAAAGGTCTTTACCCATGCCCTTGAATTGAGAGCCTTGACCCGGGAAAACGTATGCTTTCATTTTAATAATTAAATGAATGTGAGTAAAATAAGTAAAAGAGCATAGTATCTCTATTGCTCTTGTGCTAAAGTCCGCAAAATTAACTATTCAATTCAACTATTTACTATCCGTTCAGAGAAATCTTTCTTTTAACTCAGGCGTTGGCATTCGGCAAGAATCTGATTTTCCAAAAATTTTATAGCGATTCTTGGCTATCAAATCATAAAAAAAATCGAGGATTGAACTCGGTAATACGCTAAAAAGAGACAAATACTTCCAAAAACCGCATAAATCTTTGGCAATTTCTAACGCTGCTTCTGATTTGGTGAATATTCTATTATTTTTCAATAAAATTATCGAATCAAAATCTATTGTATTTCTTTGATATTTTTGCAAAACGGCATTTCCTAACTCAGATTGCAACGAAGCAAATTTGAAACGCTTGTTGGGGTCATGGTCAATCACAAAATTGATTGAAGCATTGCAAAAATTACAAACGCCATCAAATAATATCACTTGCTGGCCTTTGATTAATTCATCTATATTTTCCATTTAAAATCAATTATTAATCTCAGATAATTCCTCTTACTAGTTAAACAAAAATATTGGCATAAAAGTCTTCTTATTTAAGAATATAGCAATAGATTGTATTAACTGCTTTAGTAATGATGTTTGGATTGACGAATACCAGCAGAAATGAACAAAATCAGCAAGAATAGGTGTTAGCAAGGTAATTGTTCAAATAACTACTCATTAAAAGTGATCCTAACATATTTACGCAAAATTATGCTACTAATTATCCTTGTTTTTGCCTTTCTCGGAATGGGCTTGTATGTCTTTATGCAACAAAAAGTTTTCGGCAAAGACCCCTCAGGCGCTCGCCTAGCTCGTATTGAAAAGTCACCTAATTATTCAAATGGATCATTTCAAAACCTCTCGCTTACTGAAGTAATGCCAAAGGATGCTTCCTATTGGGGATTGCTTAACGATTTTTTGAATAAGCCCAAAACAGTTGAACCAGATGATGTCCTTCCTTCTATCAAAACTGATTTAAAAACATTAGCTTCTGAGAAGCCAACCATCGTTTGGTTTGGTCACTCTTCCTACTTAATCAAATCAAAAAAAACCACGGTTTTAGTAGACCCTGTGTTTAGTGGAGCAGCCTCTCCTGTTTCCTTTTTTGGAAAAGCTTTCAAAGGTGCTGATGTATACAACGTCGAAGATTTTCCTGAAATCGATATGTTGGTACTTTCACATGACCATTACGACCACTTGGACTATGTGACCATCAGTAAATTAATCCCCAAAGTAAAGAAATTCTATACCGCTTTAGGAGTAGGTGCGCATTTGGAAGAATGGGGAGTAAATCCTGAAAACATTGTCGAGTTCGATTGGTGGGAAGGTAAAAAGATTAATGATGCATTAGAGATTACTTCAACCCCTGCAAGACATTTTTCGGGACGAGGTTTTACCCGTGGCAAGACCCTTTGGTCTTCTTTTGTTTTGAAAATTGATGGTTACAGCATTTTTATTGGGGGAGATTCTGGCTATGACCATCACTTCAAAACCATCGGAGAAAAATTTGGACCATTTGATATTGCCTTATTAGAGAACGGTCAGTATGGCAAAGATTGGCCATTGATACATACCTCACCAGAAGAAACGGCCAAAGTAGCCATAGAATTGAACACCAAAGTATTGATGCCAGTACATTGGGCAAAATTTGCCTTGGGTTATCACCCTTGGGACGAGCCTATCAATCGTTTAGTAAAAAGCTTAGAGCATTCAGATATTACACTAACAACCCCTCTTATTGGCGAACCCGTTGTCCTAGACAGCATATATCCCCACAAAGTATGGTGGAATTTTAAAAAGCCATAGTCCTATAAGTACGGGCATATTTTCTATTTAGCATGAGTATATTTGAACAGTAGCAACTTAAAGAAATACGTGGTTCAACAAATATATCAGGTCTAAAATAGCGTAAAACCTTACTAAATCTCTTTTTTGAAGCGATACAATTTTATGACAGATATAATCAATGACTTTCTAAAATCTTTTGTGCTGATTTTTGCTGTAATTGACCCCGTTGGTTCAATCCCAATTTACTTAGATGCTACCAGTAAATACAGTGATAAAACGAAGAAAAAAATAGCTATCAGGGCATCATTGATAGCGGCATTGGTGCTTATCTTTTTTATCGTGATAGGTCAAATCTTATTAGAAGCCATGCACATTTCGCTGGCAGCTTTTCAGGTTTCTGGTGGAGTAGTTTTATTTTTATTTTCGTTATCGATGATTTTTGGTCATGGCAAATCAAATGAAAAGCTAGACAAAGTGGAAGACTATAAGCATGTTGCCGTTTTTCCGATTGCCATTCCATCCATTGCTTCGCCAGGGGCTATTATGGCCGTTGTTTTATTAACAGACAACCATCGCTTTACGGTCTCTCAACAATTTTTAACCACTTTAGTCGTAATATTTACACTACTGGTTACGATGTTTTTGTTGCTTTTGGCAAAGAGTATTCAAGATAAAATTGGGCAAATTGGCATATTAGTCATTACCAAAGTAATGGGGCTAGTCTTAGCAGCTTTCGCAGTAGAAAGTATTTTAGCGGGTGTAAAAAATTACTTTAAAATCTAAATATTACTCAAAATTAATTTAAACTATGAAAAGAAGAGATTTTACAAAAAACATCATTGCTGGCACAGGCTTAGCGACGTTGCCTACTTTGGCAAAATCGGCTGAAAAAGTAAATGTAGCTAGCCCTCAACCCGTATTTAAATTAAAATATGCTCCGCACTTTGGGATGTTCCAAAATTCGGCTGGCAAAGATGAAATTGACCAATTGAAGTTTATGCACGAGATGGGATTCCGTGCTTTAGAAGATAATGGAATGATGGGTAGAACCCCAGAATTGCAAAAGAAAATAGGCGACACTATGGCTAAGTTGGATATGGCTATGGGTGTTTTTGTGATTGATGGTGGCGACAACTGGAAAACATCTTTAACCACAGGCAAACAAGAATTTAAGGATGTTTTTTTGAAAACCTGCAAAAATGCCGTAGAAGTAGCCAAACGCTGTAATGCAAAATACATGACGATTGTTCCGGGTTATTTTGAACGCAACTTACCGATAGGTGTACAAACGGGGAATGTAATTGATGCTTTTAGAAGAGGTGCCGAGATTTTTGAGCCACATGGTTTGGTGATGGTGATGGAACCACTTTCTGATAATGCTGATTTATTCCTTCGTAATTCAGACCAATCTTATATGATTTGCAAGGCTGTGAATAGCCCATCTTGTAAAATTTTATTCGATATGTGGCACATGCAACGCAACGAAGGACGCATGACACAACACATGGATTGGGTTTGGGATGAAATTGCTTATTTCCAGATTGGTGATGAACCTGGTAGAAAAGAACCTACTACAGGCGAAGTGAATTATAAGTTTTTGTTCAAACACATTAACGAAAAAGCCAAAGCAACCAATAGAGGTGAATTCATTTTAGGAATGGAACATGGCAATTCTATCGGTGGAAAAGAAGGAGAAATGAAGTTGATTGAAGCATATCGTGCTTCAGATTTAGCTTAAATATATCCCTTCATCACTAGCGACTTAAGTCCCTCGCTAGTGATGAAGATTAAAACTTAGCATCGACTAACCTTACTTCCTACCATAATCAGCAGGGTTTTCGCCCCAAAATTCAGTTTCCCATTTAAGGATTTTATTAGGGTATTGATTATTTTTTAACCAAAGCACTCCTCTTTCCATCAACTGAAATAGTTCTTCATTTTTAGCATTCCGCTCTAGTTTCGTTTTTACAGCTTTGTTCTTTACCCAACTAATCGCTGTTTTTGAATCTGAATAAATGGGTAAAGTTGAATGATGCTTTTGCAAAAAAGCTAATCCATGAACGATGGCTAAAAATTCACCAATGTTTACTGTACCTTCTGGAAAAGGCCCCATCGAAAACAATACTCGTTTTGTACCTGTTTCTACGCCCTGATATTCTAACTTCCCCGGATTACCCGCACAGGCAGCATCTACAGAAATGCTTTCAGCAATGGGTTTTCCAACCAATGCCGACGACTTGCTCGACTTACCTGTAGCACCACTTTGTGTTTTTTGTACAGATTGCCAATAATTACCTTTGAAGGCATCGTCTGCCTCTTTTCTACTTTCAAAAGATTTATATTGAGCGGTCTCAAAACCTTTTACTTGTTCCTCTGCCTCTGCCCAAGTTTCAAAAACGCCCGTTTTTCGTCCTTTCCAGACTACATAAAATTTTGCTTTCTTTGCCAATGTTAATAGATTCTTTTAATGTCGTCAAAAAAAATTATCCAATTCTTGACTTAATTATTTTAATTGAGATAGCTAAGAGAATTACGCCAAATACCTTTCTCAGCACGTTAGCACCTACTTGTCCTAAACGGTTTTCAATCCATTGTGAAGCCCTCAAAACAGTGTAGATAAATACAAGATTTAGTAAAATGCCGACTAGAATATTGATTTCATCAAACTGAGATTTCAAGGAAAGAATAGTAGTCATTGTTCCTGCCCCAGCAATTACTGGAAAAGCCAATGGCACAATCGAAGCCGCTTTGGCTCCTCCTGTCGATTCCTCTGATTTGAAAATACTTCTACCGAGCGTCATTTCCAATCCTATCAAGAAAATGATTAAAGCCCCAGCAATAGCAAAGGAGTTGATATCAACACCAAAAAGGTTGAGGATTGACTTTCCGACATATAAGAAGCCGACCATAATTCCCCCTGAAACCAAGGTAGCTTGTTCAGCATGAATATCGCCTGTTTTTCTACGAATATCAATAATGACAGGAATTGAGCCTAGAATATCAATGACCGAAAAAAGAATGAGTGAAACCGAAATGATTTCTTTAAAATTTAATTCCATCTATTTTAATATAAAATTTCTTTTAGTTTACTAATTTCAAATGCTTCAATTGCTGGAAAATTAGCAATCCTAAAAGTTGTATTTTTCCAAGTACCGTAGCCATTCCCCAACGTTATCCCTGCTATTTTAGTTCGCTCTTTTATCGCTTTAATTTGCTGTTCTGTTCCTTGGATAGCAATTACAGTATCTGACTGTATATCAATATTTTGCACTAAACAATTTACACCAAATTTATCAGTATCATTGAAGAAATTATACCAATCTTTTGCTTGTTTTTTTATTTTTCTTGAAATGTCAGAAATATCTGAAATATCACTTAAAACTTTATTCAATAAATAGATACTTAGTACATTTGGCGTATAATGAGTCTGATATTTAGCAAAATTTTCTTGCATAAATAGCAGACTATTGTAATATTTTCTATCATTAATTTGCTCGGCTTTTTGCAAAGCTTTCGGCGAGCAAATCATAATGCCCATCCCCGCAGGCAAGCCTAAACATTTTTGGACTGATGCAAACCAGACATCACCGTTGTGCCAGTCTAATTTAATTCCTCCTAAGGATGACGTAACATCTACTGCAATCATACTCTCTGGAAAAGCCTTTCGGAAAGGACTGAAATCTCTGATTTGTGTACCGTTTGATGTTTCATTTTGCGTCAAACAAAGTACTTCTATCTCAGCATTCAATGCCAAATTTACCGATGGTTTTTCTTCTACAGCAAATGATATTCTATCTACATTCTTTACTATTTTACTACTATAATCTGCCCATTTCTCTCCAAAAGCGCCATTGTAAAAATGCGTTGAGCTTTTTGAAGTAAGCGACTGGGCGATTATCTCCCAAGCCTCTGTTGCCGAAGAAACAAAGTAAATGCTATAATCGGGAGGAATATTCAATTTTTCATGCAAAAGCTGAATGGCACTTTTTGTAATTTCCATACATTCAGCACTGCGATGATTGATACTCAAAACGCCTTCCTCAAAAGCCTCTTGCATATATCTAGCTACTTGGGGATATACTTTTGAAGGTCCAGGATAAAAAGTAATCATTGACTTAATGTTAGTCGAAATCGGCTAACTGTTAACGGTGTTGATATAGTATTAGCCGTGATTTTTATGATGATGCCTCACGCCTACCCAATCTTATAAAAATGTTTGAATCGCAAAATCATAACCACGCAAGCCAAAACCAATGATAATACCAATTGAATTTTTACTGACATAACTATGGTGACGAAACTCTTCACGCTTATGAACATTTGAAATATGTACTTCTACCACAGGCGTTTTTACTCCTGCAATGGCATCAGCCAACGCAATTGAAGTGTGTGTAAAAGCACCTGCATTCAGCACGATACCCTCGTACGAAAAGCCTATTTCATGAATTTTATCAATCAAAAAACCTTCATGATTCGACTGAAAATACACTAACTCTACTCTATCTGAATATTTATCTTTTAATACTTCAAAATATTGCTCAAAAGTTTGGTGTCCATAAATTTCTGGTTCACGCTTGCCCAATAAATTCAAATTTGGGCCATTGATAATGATAATTTTTTTCTTTGACATTGTTTTTTAAATGAATGGTTATTCCAACCCTGTAAAGCAATGCTTCACAAATGGTTTTTGAGTATCTTTGAGTTAATTCTGCGGTATTAAAATCAACATTTTTATTTTTACCGACTTTCTATTCAATAAATCCCAACCGATATTTCTTATGGTATGGCAAAGCTATCTAAAAAATTTCAAAAGCTATCTTACTTTAGAACGTTCTCTTTCTGAAAATTCCATTGAAGCTTACCTACGTGATGTTCAAAAGTTGTGGGAATATCTTGATATTGCTGGTGAGAATGACATTAACCCGACGACGGTTACCGATACCCACATCTTTAATTTCTTTACTTATCTCGGTGAATTGGGCTTAGAGACTACTTCACAAGCTCGGATGTTATCTGGTCTTAAAGCTTTTTTTAAATATCTTTTACTGGAAGATGTCATCAAAACCGACCCTATGGATTTGATTGCTTCTCCAAAAATCGGACGGAAGTTACCTCCTACGCTTTCTTTTCCTGAAATCGAGGCAATATTATCTATCGTCGACCTTTCTACACCCGAAGGTGCGAGAAATAGAGCCATACTGGAAGTACTTTACAGCTCAGGTTTAAGGGTTTCTGAATTGGTAGAAATGCAATTAACAGAGTGTTTTCTGGATATTGGTTTTATCAGAATTATCGGTAAAGGCAACAAAGTTAGGCTTGTACCTATTGGTAAAGATGCGATTCATTATCTTCAAATTTACCTAGAAGAAATCCGAAAATATCAGGTTATCAAAGAGGAAGCAGGCAATTATGTTTTCTTGAACCGCCGAGGCAACAAGCTAACAAGGGTAATGATTTTCCTGATTATCAAAGATTTAGTGGCACAAGCTGGTATTCAAAAAAACGTTAGTCCTCATACTTTTAGGCATTCATTTGCTACGCACTTAATTGAGGGTGGTGCCGACCTTCGCGCCGTTCAAGAAATGCTTGGACATGAATCTATTACTACTACGGAGATTTATACCCACCTCGACCGAGAATATTTACAACAAACCATTGTTGATTTTCATCCTAGAAGTAAAAAACACCTTAAAGTTTGATATGATGACGTATACGGCTCAAACTATCTGGATGAATGCCCAAATAAGAAGCCAAATCTTTTACAGCAATTAGCCTGAGGGCATCTGGCTGATTTTCTAACAAATATAAATATCGCTGTTCGGCATTTTTTGAAATCAGTGAATAAGTGCGTTTGCTCTCTCGCACATACAGTTGTTCTGCAATCAATCGATGAAAACGTTCTGCATTCTTTGATTGCTCCATCAACTCCAACACTTTAGGATAATACAACCGAAAAGCATTCACAGCCGTAACTGCCTGAATTGAAATATTTGAAACTTGTTGTGATAAACAAGAGGCAAATGAGCTAACAAAGCTTCCTTTAAAGCCTAAATCCACACAAATACTTTTGCCATCGTGCGTATAGGCTTCATATTTTACAGCCCCTTCTATGATAAAATAAGCATATTTTTCTACCTCTCCCCTCATTGTCAAAAAGGTTTTTTTAGAAAATGTAACTTCTTCAAGTAGTTGTTTATAATACTCCCATTCTTCCGTGGAGAAATTAGCAAGTTTAAAAATCGACTCTTTGACCAGATTAGTTTTATCAAAAGGAAAAGCTACCATACATATTAATCGTCTTAATGTATTACAAATAAAAATGCTGAGTTTAGTTTAACAACTATACTCAGCATCTAACAAAGTTAAAACATTTTAGATTTCAAAATAACTATTAGTTCCACATTAGATATGTAACAAGGTCATTATCTCTCTCTACTTCTTCAATAATTTCAAGCGGATAATCGAATTTGATTTCTTTTGAATCCGTTTGTGTAAATGTAATTACGTAGCCTGTAGATTTCAAATTTACAACTACGCCGTCTCCATAGTCCGTATGGCGGATACGAGAGCCGATGCCTAAGATTGGGTTTAACATAATGGTTAATATTTTAAATGATTATACATGCTTATTTCTTTATACAACCTTCCAATTATTGTACCAAAAATAAGCTTTAGTGGTTGAGGTTGTAAAATTAGTAAACGTAGTTTAATAACCTACATTATTTGTATAATTATTTTTTTTATTTATATAGTTATATTTTCCATTATGCTAACAAATTCCCTATAATCAGTCTTCAGGGAAGGGAATATAAATAAAACTGGCAAAATCTCTGTCTAAAACAAAAAGGCAACAATACTCATCTGGGTCTTTATAGCTGCTTTGAAAAACTTCTACATTTTCCTCAGCAATAATTCCCCTTTGTAGAAATTCTTCTACAAATGAGGCATGATAATTCCATGTATTATTGTTCATCTCATGGATTCCAATTAATTTCTGACCCACTTGCACAGGGTTTTGTGAAACGGCAAAAATTGGAAACTTAGAAAAACCTCTAGTCCTAATTTGATAAGACGCTTCTTTTAAAAATTCAGAAACTAACGCAAAATCTGCTGAAATAATGCCCAAATATTTTCCATTTAAATCAGGAGAATTCGGAGCATTGGATATGGCTGTGTAATCTTCTATCATTGTTTTTTATTTTATAGACTCAAGACATTAGATTTTAGACAGTAGACTTTAGACACTAGACTTTAGATTATTGACTTAAGGGTTTGATTGTTAATTTAACTTTAACATTTATACCTCTATTTTTATTTAAACTAGAATTCCGTTATCACGTCTTTCTTCTTGTATGTAAAATCTAGTGTCTAGCTTCTTTTATCTAACATCTCCTCTAGAATCTCGCTGCGGATAGCAAACTTAAATCCTTATAATTTAAACCAAATTTCTTAGCGATAGTAGCATTTGTTAAACTTCCTTTAAAAGAGTAAACCCCTTTCATAAATGCTTTGTTCGCAAAAATGGCTTCTTCAATTCCTCCTGTCTTACCTGTTTTTAGCAAGAAAGAAGTAAAAATATTACTCAACGCCTGACTAGCGGTGTGAGCTACCCTTGAAGGAATATTAGGAACACAATAATGAATTACATCATGTTTCCTAAATATTGGCTGGTCGTGTGTAGTAATTTCAGATGTTTCAAAACATCCTCCACTATCAATACAAACATCAATAATGACCGAATTAGGCTTCATCATCGATACCATCTCTTCTGTGACGATACATGGCGTAAAGCCATCCTCCGCACGCAAAGCACCAATTACCACATCAGCATCACGAATCGCTTGCGTTAAAACATTTGAGTCGATAATACAGGTATAAATATTTTGACCTACCGAGTATTTCAAGCGTTGTAGTTTAAAAATGTCTTTATCAAACACCTTTAAATCTGCCCCTAAGCCTATGGCTATTCTAGCGGCATATTCTGAAACTGTTCCAGCACCCAAAATCACTACTTTGGTTGGTGGAACTCCCGTGATGCCTCCTAAAATAACGCCCATGCCATCATTACCACTGCTCAAATACTCAGCAGCAATCAACATCACCGTACTTCCTGCTATTTCAGACATCGCCCTAATAATCGGAATTCCGCCAGCGTTATCTTCGATATATTCATAGCATAGCCCTGTTATTTTTTTTCGGTTTAGCTTCTCGAAATATTCTTTCGTTAGTTTCGACATATTTAAGGAAGAAACCACCGTAGCACCATGCTGTAAATATTCAATTTCGAGGTCTGTTAATGGCTGAACCTTTACGATAACATCAGCTTTATACAATTCTTCGGTTGAATAAACTACCTGAGCGCCAGCCTCAGAGTATTGGCTATCTGTAAATTTTGCACCATTCCCTGCCCCAGTTTCAATAACCACTCTATGCCCATTCCTGATTAATAAACCAACGGCATCTGGTGTAAGTGATATCCTATGCTCTTGCATAGACACTTCACGAGGAAGGCCTATAAACAGGCTTTTTGCATTTTGTTTTGTCCAAACCAATGCCTCTTGTGTCATTAAGCCTGTCTGAGCAAGTACTTCTTTAAATCCTGAAGGTTGAGCCATTTTGATTGCTGAATTTCATTTATCAGAATGAACTAGTCATTCATCAATGATAATCTTAAACTTTTAACAAATTTATTACTCTTTTACCATTTTCATCTACTTCTATATTCACTTTCAAGTGCTTAGATGGCAAGAGGTTTTCTATTCTTGATGGCCATTCAATAAAACAATAATCACCAGAGTATAAATAATCATCGACACCTATGTCCATTGCCTCCTCCTCATTTTTGATTCTATAAAAATCAAAATGGTAAATATTTTCGCCACGTGTAGTAGCATATTCATTCACCAATGAATAAGTTGGACTCTGTACATGGCTATTTACCAACATACATTCGCAGATGGCTTTTATCAACGTGGTTTTCCCAGCACCCATTTGCCCTTCAAAAAGCCAAATTGGTGTGCTTTTCCCAAAAGCCAAAATCGCCTGTGCTGCTTTCCTAATATCTTTCAGTGACGAATATTCTATGGTTTTGCTGTTGCTTACGTTTTTACTCATTGTTATGGCTTTAAGCTAAAAGTAGCACACTTTAAGCTTTTATTGATGTTACTTTTAAGCTCAAGCTGAATACTTTAGACTTATTGATTTATATAGTAGCAGTCATCGCAAATGATTACTACCACTAAATTACTTATTATTAACCTAAAAACTGACTCAAATAGTTTCTTGCTGTTAAGATGGCCGTCTCTACATCTTCGGCAGTCCCTTCATATGCTTTGTCTTCCACCTCAATAACAACTGGCCCACGATAGCGCGCATCATTCAGTGCTGAAAAGAATTTTCCCCAATTAATATCTCCAAGCCCTGGTAATTTTGGTGAATGATATTCCAAAGGATTACCCATAATACCTACTCTATTTAGTTTTTCAGGATATACTTTCGCATCCTTTAAGTGAATATGATGCAGGCGGTCACGATAATCATATAGTGGACGCGTATAATCCATCATTTGCCAAACCAAATGCGAAGGGTCATAATTTAAACCTAATGTTGGAGAAGGAATAATGTCAAACATTTTGTCCCAGATAGCTGGTGTCGTAGCTAGATTTTTACCTCCTGGCCATTCGTCATTTGTAAAAAACATCGGACAGTTTTCAATCCCAATCTTTACTCCTACTTCCTCTGCCACCTTTACAATATCTGTCCAAGTCTCCTTGAATTTATCTAAATTATAAGTGATATTTTTAGAAGGGTCTCTACCAATGAAAGTATTCATCACAGGAATATCTAATTTGGCTGTTGCCAAGATGATTTTCTTGATATGATCTACATAAAAATTGGCTTTATCAATATCTGGGTCAAGCGGATTAGGATAATACCCTAATCCAGAAATAAGCACACCTTTTTCGGCTGTATAGTTTTTAATATGCGCAATCTGTGCATCGTCTAGGGTGTCTACATTAATATGCGTAACCCCTGCATACCTGCGGGCATCAGCATTTCCAGCTGGCCAGCACATTACTTCTACACATTTAAAGTTTTTCTCTGAAGCAAAATCTATTACTTGTTCAAAAGTATGATCCGCTAAAATAGCACTCACAAATCCTAACTGATGCATTGTATGATAATATATTTATTAAATTGGCTTTAGTAATTTTAAGTAAAATTAGAGAATCCATTGAAGAGTTTATACTATATAGTAAAATTACTTATCATAGCATCCCCTTCTTCATCTCTTCTACAGCATGATTTACCGCACGCGCTGTAAGTGCCATAAAAGTAAGCGATGGATTTTGGTTACCCACAGAAGGCATACAAGCACCATCTGTTACAAATACATTTTTACAGGTATGTAATTGATTAAACTTATTCAATAATGATGTTTGGGGGTCTTTTCCCATGCGTACTCCACCCATTTCATGAATATCTAATCCTGGCGCTTGCTTGCTATCCGACATATAAATATTTTCACATCCTGCCTTTTCTAGCATTTCTGTAGCTTGCTCATGAAAATCTTTAATCATTTTCTCATCGTTTTCAGTATCGTACCCAATCGATGTAATCAACTGTGGAATGCCCCATTCATCTTTCTTTTCGGTACTTAGTCTAAGATGATTTTCTTTTTGAGGAACTGTTTCTCCTTGCATCATGATAAATACTCCCCATTGTCCAGCTTTGGTAACTTTTGCTTTATAATCTTCTCCAAAGGTAGGCTTGCTTATATCTTGCTGCCAACCTGCTCGCGAGGCTGAAAAGGCTACCATATATCCACGTTGAAAATCCATCTCTTGCTTTTCAAGATTTCGGAACGATGGCATAAAAGCAGAAGTAGGTCTTCGCCCTAAGTAATATTGTTCTTCAAAACCATCGAAAGTAGCTCCACCTGAACCACGATAATTATGGAAAGCTACGTACTTACCCATTAACTCGTTATCATTCCCTAAACCGTTTGGAAAACGATTTGAAGTAGAATTCAACAAAATCAAGTTAGTATTTAAAGTAGCGGCATTCACAAAAATGATTTTTGCATAAAATTCCAATATTTCCTTTGACTGTGAATCTACAACTCTTACACCTTTGGTTTTTCCTTTTTGCTCATCGTAAATGATTGAATGCACCACTGAATATGGGCGAAGCGTTAGGTTACCTGTTTTTGCAGCCCAAGGGAGCGTTGAAGAATTCGAACTAAAGTACCCACCAAAAGGGCAACCTCTATAACACAGATGCCTCGCCTGACATTGACCACGCCCTTGTGCTAAATGAATAGGATTGGGCTTAGTAAGATGTGCGCAACGTCCAATAATCACCTGTCTGTTAGCATAATTTTCTTTAACACTCTTTTGGATATGTTTTTCCAAGCAATTCAATTCCCAAGCAGGTAGAAATTCACCATCGGGCAGACTCTTGATACCATCTTTATTACCACTAATACCTACAAATTTCTCCACTTTGCTATACCACGGAGCAATATCTTTGTAACGAATTGGCCAATCTACCGCGAAACCATCACGAGCAGGTCCTTCAAATTCGTAGTCACTCCAACGTTGTGTTTGTCTTGCCCATAGCAAAGATTTCCCTCCTACTTGGTAGCCTCTAATCCAGTCGAAAGGTTTTTCTTGGATATAGGGATGCTCTTTATCTTTCACAAAGAAATGTTGAGTAGCTTCATCAAAAGCATAGCAACGGTCTGCGATAGGGTTTTCGCTGATAACTTCCTGAGTTAATTTACCATGATGTGGTAAATCCCAAGGGTCAGTCATCGCAGTTGGATAGTCCTGAATATGTTTTACGTCTCGTCCACGTTCCAATACAAGCGTTTTCAATCCTGCCTCACACAATTCTTTTGCAGCATATCCCCCACTGATTCCAGAGCCAATTACGATGGCATCATACGTTATTTTTTTTGAAGCTATTCCGTTAAGATACATAGCAAGTTGGTTGATTTTATAGGTCAATTTAGCATAAAAATGATAAAATGCCATAAAAAAAGGGTCGCTGTTGGGCGACCCTTTTTTAGTAAAATAAAAAAAATTATTTTTTCTTAATTACTTCAGATATAACACGTGTTCCAGTACTATACTGATAATTCAATGTAAATGTTTTAGTAACAGGGTCATATTTGTTAACACCAGTTTGCTCAAATGGTCCTGCTAATCCTGTTGCAGTTCCTTGAGGAATGATTGTTACAGTGTTATCCTTGTTTACTTTTAACCACATGATATACCCTAAATCTGCAAATTCAGTTTCAGAAGTAGCTTTATCAATAGTTTTTAAAGTTTTATCTCTATCGATATCACGTGGTGATGTTGGGTGAGAGAAATATCCACTAGAGTGATAAGCACCATCATACTTGTTAGGAGTACCTCCAACAAAGATGTTCATAAAACCTAAGTTTGAACTGATTTTAACACCGCTAGCATCTGCAATTCCCACTGGAATAACATATTCTTTAGAGAAATCAAGTGTTGTAGGAAGCTTTACTTTGATTGAAAAATCAGCATCTCTAGTTCCTGCTTTAATAACCACAGGATTTACAAGTGTATATGCAGATGTTGGTAAAGCCTCATAAGGATCATCCCCTGCTGCTACTCTCTTTGCATTAGTTGATTTCAAGTAATCAGTAGCTGCAGTAGTAACTCCCATTGTTAATGACAAATCTTTGTCTAATGTATTTACTGAACCAAGGTTTACTTGATATTTTACTTCAACAAGAGTATCTATTTTAAATTTTCCTGTTTGTAAAGATCCACCTGCATTTCCAAAAATACTAACGATTGGATCTGCTCCGACACCATTGATGATGTCTGTATAGCCTTTGTCCTCTAAACAACTGCTTAGCCCGATAATTGAAGCGAAAAGTATCAGACCTGTTTTTATTATTTTTTTCATTTTGTAATTGCTAATGTTAAAATTGAGTAAATGTGACTATTTGAGTAATAATTCACTCAAATGTTCAAATTAATTTATTTCTTAGCCCAGAAGATTTTGTTATCAAATTGACTAGTAACATTTTGTGCTGCTACGTTTTCTGAATTTGTTGAAATTTCAGAAGTTGGGTAGAACAAACGTGCTGGAGCTTTTGCTTGGATAGCTTTTGTAGCTAAAGGTACCTTAGGGAAACCTGTTCTACGGAACTCACTCCATGCTTCAAAACCTGTCAAACTAAACATTGCAACCCATTTCTGAGTAATAATTGCCTCAATTTTATCTGGTGAACTAGCCCAACTTGCATTTACAATGCTAGAACCATAATAAGCGGCAGCATCAGCAGCTGTTAAACCAGCAGCAGTAAATGCTTCAGTGATACCAGCTTCATATGTTGCTTTAGCATCTCCTGTCATATAACCTCTTTGAATAGCTTCTGCTTGTAAGAAGAAACTTTCTCCAGCTGTCATTAAGACCATTGGTTGATCAAACGACTTGATAATTGCTGGACCAAACCATGAGCGTTTAGGAAAAAGGTTAGCATCGTTTCCTTCTCCAAGTGGTACCCCTACATAAATACCAGCATTATTTTTAGCTGCCAAACGAGGTAAACGTGGATCTTTCAACACATCTTGAATAGTAGTAATAAAAAAGTCTGAAGTAACATAAGCTTGTTTAGTTCCTGCATCACTACCAGCAGCAGTCTGAACGTAGTTTTCCCAGAATGGATTTTGCTTACCAGCAGTTTTCAAATAACCAGGTGTTGAGGTTACAGTACCACCAGCACCTAAGAAACCAGCACCTTCAGCAACAACTTTACCAATTTCAGTTTTTAAATCTTTCCCTGCAACATTTGTTTGACGTATTAATAGTCTCAATCTAAGTGTGTTAGCAAACTTTCTCCATTTTGTCAAATCACCTTTAAACACGATGTCTTGACCAGCAGGGCTAGGGTTATCACCAGAAATAGCTACTTTCAAATCAGCAGATGCTGCATCTAATAATGTTACTAAAGCATTATAAACTGCTTGAGCATCATCATATTTCGGACGAATTGATGCTGTTCCTTTCAAAGCATCGCTGTAAGGAATATTTCCATAAGCATCTACTAAGATTTGATAATTGAACGCTATCATTACTTTAGCAATTCCCGAAACGGCTTTCCATTTTTGAGCCTCTGCCTTATCTACAATATACTGATAATCAGTTAAGTTATCATAGCAACTATTCCAAACACCTGTACCATAAGTAGCACCGTAATCAAACTGGCGTTCTTCAATAAACCCAGAGTAACTACCTGACGGCGCCCAATAACCTCCGAAGAAATTACCGATTTGATTGTGTGTTAATCTACCAGCAGTAGTATTTAATGCACTTGATAATACTAATTCTGGTGTTGAAGATACCGCCGAGTTAGGGTTATCATTAATATCTAGATAATCACCTGTACAGCTACTTAAAAATAGTAGAGCTGTTGCGGTAAGGATTGAATATATTCTTCTTTTCATCTTGAATTTCTATTTAATGTAAAATATTTATCTGAATGACAAGTATTTAACTTAATATTTTGATTTAGAATCCTAAATTAACAGTAAAACCATAAGTACGAGTTGGAGGCGTCTGTCCTGTGTTATTCAAACCAACTGCATTAGAAGTTGTATTAGCAAATTCTGGATCAGTATAAACGTTTTCTTTAGGAAGTAAAGTAATTAAGTTACGACCTACTAAACCAACTGAAGCACTTTTAATAAATTTAGTACTTGATAAAACTTTCTTAGGTACATCATACGTCAAAGCAATTTCACGAAGTTTCCAGAAAGCAGCACTTGTTACGAAGTTTTCACCATAACGACGAAGGTTACTATCCCATACACCTAAACCACCATCTTTTACTGTTACAGTTGTATTTGGCGTATATGAACCATCAGCATTTTGAATTACAGAATTAGGGAATACAAAACGTTCACGACCGTAAGCTGCAGTAGCATCAGCAACTCCTGTAAACCACATAGTACTTGCTAAACCATGATACACATAGTTTCCACCACGATATTCAGCAACTGCATTAAATCCAAATCCTTTAAATCTCAAGCTTGTTGTTAAACCTAATCTGTATTTAGGGTTAGCCTGACCAATAGTTTTCAAACCAGTAGCAACTGATGGATAACCTGTTTCAGAGTTAACAATAACACGACCTTGAGGGTCACGCTTATAAGCAATTGCTTTAATTAACGGATATTGTTCTCCAACTGTTGCAAATACTTGTCCTAAAGCAGCATCAGTAGTTAAACCATAATAGTTAGACAAGTTAAGTTCATTAATACCTTGATACAACTCAAGCACTTTATTATCTACTTGGCTAAAGTTGATGTTGAAATCCCATTTGAAACCATTTGCCAGTTTAATAGGAGTAGTTTTCAAATCTAATTCAAAACCTGTATTTTCCATTGTTCCAGCATTAATCAAAGCTCCATTATAACCTGTAGCTTGTGAAGTAGAGATTGTAACCGTCTGACCTGTAGTCTTCTGAGTATAATAAGCTACTTCTAAGTTCACTCTGTTATTCAAGAAACCAAACTCTCCACCAATTTCGTATGAAGTTGTAAATTCTGGCGTTAAGTTAGGGTCAGGTAATGTATTACCTACTGAATAACCAGCTAAGCTACCATAAGGGAAGTTACCTGTACCAAATGTTGTTTGAAGCGCATAAGGCCCAACATTAATACCACCCACTTTAGTTGCAGCTCCTCTAATTTTAGCAAAATTCAAGAATGTTAATTCTTTCATTGAAGGAATTGCTTCTGTTAATACTAAAGAAACGTCAGCACCTGGGTAGAAGAATGAACGGTTTTGTTTGCTCAATAATGAAGACCAGTCGTTACGACCTGAAACGTGAACTGAAAGGAAATTATTGTAAGTAATAGATAAGTCACCATAAGCACCAAATAAACGGCTTTTGAAATCACTTTCACCTGCACCAGCTTCTCCGATACGGTTACCTACGTTATATAAACCTGGAACAACTAATGAATTGGCTGTTGTACTTACGTTTTTAACAGTCATTTCTTTATTATTGATACCAGCAATAAATACTCCAGCAAATTTACCAACTTTTTTGTCTACTGTTAAGAAGAAGTCAGAGCTTAAACGTGTCTCACTTGAATTATAGTCAAATGCATTACCATTTAAGTCATTCTGAGCTTCAGAGAAATCTGCTACGCTTTTTGCATAAGCACTATATTTGAATTTCTCTTGGTATGCTTTACCATTATAGTCTTTTTTAGTAATACCAACACGACCTAAGAAACTTAACCAAGAAGTAGCTTTATAAGCAAGTTCAACGTTACCTGTTAAGTTAGTGTTAACTTCTTTTCTACGGTTTACATCTTTGAAGAAAAATGGTGAGTAGAAATAAGCATTATAATAGTTATTTGGATTAGCATAGTTTAATGAACCATCTGCATTTTTAAAATCTCTCCAATTTCTATATTGATCAAGTGGTACTTGTCCACCTGTATTTAAGATATTGTTATAAAAATCAGAAGTAGTGAAATCAATCGTATTAGTAGTATAACCAATGTTGAAAGCACCTTTAAACTTACCATATTCATGCGAAGCATTTGTACGGATAGTAGTTTGATTCTTTACATCACCCGGAACAATCGCTTTAGTATTGTTTTGTTGAGCAGAAATAAAGAAAGTACTTGATTTATCACCTACTGAAAGAGATACCGCACTTTGAGTGGTAACACCTTTATCATAAGATTTCAATTTTGAATCTTTTTTGTAAGAATAAGGAGTTTTTTGGATTGTTCCATCTTCTAAAGGCATACCTAAGTCAACACCTGTACCTGGTTGTGTACCACCTGGACTAACAAATACTGAACCTGAAGTATATTCTGGACCATAAGATTGGTTTTCGAAAGGGATATAAGTACGGCTATAAGATTCAGTACCACTACCAAATCTTTCTTGTAACTTAGGCATAAAGCTAATATCCTCAATGAAAGTAGTGTTTGATACTGAAATTTTTGGAGCTCCAGCAGAACCTTTCTTTGTAGTAATAATTAAAGCACCATTTGATGCATCAGAACCATAAAGAGCAGCAGCGTTTGCACCTTTCAATACAGTTACATCATCAATATCATTTGGGTTTAAATAATTTAAAACATCAGAAGGAGCAACTGTACCATCTACTACGATAAGCGCCTCGTTGTTACCTAACAATGAACGGTTACCACGTAAAACAACACGGTTTGAAGGGTTAACACCGTTGTTAACAGTATTGATTTGAAGACCTGATACTTTACCTTGTAAAGCACTTGCAACAGATACTGCTTTAGCTTGATTAAGCTCTCCACCTTTCACACTTGTTGTACTATAACCCAAAGATTCTTTTTGGCGAGTAACCCCAAGGGCCGTAACAACTACTTCTTGAAGTTGTGAAGTATTTGCACCAAGAGAAACATTAAGCGTAGTTTGAGTACCTACTGCAACTGTCTTTGAGTCGAAACCGATGAAAGAGAAAGTTAGAGATGATGTATTACTTACACTGATTTTAAAAACACCTTCAGCATTTGTAGTAGTACCTCTTGAAGTCCCTTTGACAGTAATGCTTACTCCTGGTAACGGAGAACCATCTTCTGTTGCTGTCACTTTTCCTGTGATTAGCCTATCTTGAGCATAGGTTTGCCCGATTAAAGCCAACAGAAACACGGAGGTAATGAGTAGAAATTTTCTCATTTCTTTGATTAGTTTTGGTTGATTAAAAAATAGAAATATTACAAAAAGATTGTAATCAAACTTCAGCAACCCCACAAAGGGGTGATTTTAAATAATAGCTAAAAAAACAAAGAAATGCTTGGAAAAGACCATAATAATGAGGTTCTGTTCCTTAAAAGAAGCAAAGAGAAATAGTTTTTTTAGTTTTGGTTGATGATGTAATAACCTTTACGAGTTTATTACAATGTTAAAATTAGTTAAATTTTTCAATAAACAAGCTAGTTAGTGAAAAATTTTCTCCATCGAATAATCCAATGTCTGATAATTTAATATTAGGTATCACTAAAAGTGCCATAAACGATAGACTCATAAAGGGTGAATTCAATGTACATCCTAAATCTTTTGCAAATTTGTCAATCGCAGAATATTCTTTGGCAACCAAATAACCATCTTCGCCTGTCATAATGCCCGCTATCGGCAATTTAAGTAACATTTTGACTTTATTTTCATCAATTGCGGCTACTCCACCCTGTGTTTCAATAAGCATATTTACTACTGTTACAATCGACTCATCATCTGTTCCTACTACGATAATATTATGAGAGTCATGAGCCACAGAAGATCCTATTGCACCTTGTTTTAATCCAAAATTCTTGATAAATCCAACGGCTGGAGGGGCATCATGATAACGATTAACAACCGTAATTTTTAAAATGTCATTTGTTAAATCTGACACAACCATATCGCCTTTAACCATAGCTGGGTGTTCAGACTTCAAAGTAATCAATTGACCATCCAATACTTCTATTACTTTAATAGTTTCCGTTTCAGCCGTTACTTGAAATTGTTCAATTGTTTTAAAATTACAATCAAAGTGATTTACAATGTCACTAGGCAAATTAGGAATCTTCGAAAAACCATTTTCTGCAACAATTTCGCCAGAAATGTAAGTTGCTAGTACCTTAAAATTCGCTAGGTTTTCTACTACCACAAAATCGGCAGTATCGCCTTCTTGTAGTAAGCCCACTGGTAAATTGTAATGCTTTACGGGGTTCACACATGCCACTTGCAAAATTTCAAATAATAATGAGGGGAATTTTTCCAAGGCTCTTAACACAAGTAGATTAATGTGTCCTTCTACCAAATTGTCAGGATGTTTATCATCCGAGCAAAACATTAGTTCATTATAATATTCAGGCAATAGCTCAATTAAAGCATCAAAGTTTTTAGCTGCAGAGCCTTCTCTTATTAATATTTTCATGCCATACTTTAGCTTGTCCAAGGCTTCGTCTGCCGTAAAGCACTCATGGTCTGTCTGGCAACCAGCTTCAATGTATTTCTTGGCAGATTCGCCCTTCAACCCTGGAGCATGCCCATCTACGGGCTTATTGTAGGTTTTTGCCAAGGCAATTTTAGCTAGCATATCAGCATCCCCATTCAATACTCCGGGGAAGTTCATTACTTCAGCTAAGTAGCCTATTTCTTCATATTGTTGAAAGAGTTCTTCAATATCGGCTGGTGTGATGGTGGCGCCTGCTGTTTCAAAAACTGTTGCAGGCACACAAGGAGGTGCGCCAAAACAAAATTTGAAGGGAGTTTGTCTAGCATTGTGAATCATGTATTCTACGCCTGCTTTGCCCAACACGTTGCCAATTTCATGTGGGTCTGAAACGGTTGAAACTGTTCCGTGTACTACTGCCAAACGAGCAAACTGTACGGGTGTAAGCATCGAGCTTTCTACATGAACATGAGCATCTACAAAACCTGGCAAAATGTAAGGTGAGTTATGCTCGATGTTTTCTCCTAGTATTTCTATTTTACTAATGTTGCCATTTTGCACTTCTATACTTCCATATTTTATTGTTTTATCAAAAATGTTGATGATATTTCCTTTTACTTGCATGATTTATATTTTTTTGAAAGTCAATTGTTTAACTTAAAATGAGTTTTATTCGAAATTTTAATCTATATATTTAAACATTCAGAAGCTATCTGTACTGCCCATTTAAGTATCTTTGTTTATATTTAAATGTTGTTCTATTGAATTTTTCTAGCGAATAAAGCTATTTATATTATCATTTTATTGTTTTATCCTCAAAATTATCTTTCAATGAAAAAAGTTATTATTGCTCTTGATGGGCATTCGAGCTGTGGGAAAAGTACCACTGCAAAACGAGTTGCTGCTAAATTAGGGTATGCTTTTATTGATACAGGGGCAATGTACCGTGCAGTTAGTCTTTATTTTCATGAAAATCATGTTACGTTAACTAATCCAAAAGAAGTAGAAAAGGCACTTGCTGAAATTCATATTAGTTTTCAATTTAATGAACATCGAGGAGCAAGTGATGTTTATCTGAATGGCCTGAATGTTGAAGATGAAATCAGGAAAATGTATATTTCTGAAATGGTGTCAGAGACTAGTGCTATTACTTTAGTAAGAAAAGCAATGGTGGCTCAACAACAACAAATGGCGAAGCACCGTGGTGTAGTAATGGATGGCAGAGACATTGGCACTAAGGTATTTCCTGATGCGGAGGTGAAAGTGTTCATGACAGCCGACCCTGTGATTCGTGCTGAAAGAAGACAAAAAGAATTGCTTGATAAAGGAGAATTGGTTGATTTAGATGAAATCATTGATAATTTAAAGAAAAGAGATATTCTGGATTCTACCCGTACCGAAGGGCCGTTGGTACAAGCGGAGGACGCTGTATTGATGGATACTTCTTTTATGACATTGGAAGAACAAGTGGATTTTGTATTACAATTACACCAAAACGTATTGGAAAGGCTTTAATTATATTGCCCGCTCAATACTAATATATCTTATGAGTAAAGAATCCGCTGAAACAGATTTTATAATTGTTGGACAAGGTCTGGCAGGCTCTTTATTAGCTTACTTACTTCTTCAAAGAGGGAAAAAAGTGCAGATTTTTGATGCACCCGAAATTCCTTCTTCATCAAGGGTGGCCGCTGGTATTTTCAATCCTGTTACTGGTAGAAAACTAGTTAAAACTTGGATGGCCGATGAATTATTTCCCTTTCTTGAACACTTTTATCTTGAATTAGAAGATGTTTTACAAGTAAAGTTTTTTCATCAAGTTCCCATTTATCGCCCATTTCCTAACGAAGAAGTACAAGAATATTTTAAGAGTGATAAAGTACCTGAGAATTTCGCTGATTTTGCTACTATTGAATTTGAAAACATCGCCTACCAAGACCTTGTCAATAGTCAGTTGGGAGGAGTAACGACCAAACACTCTGGCTGGGTAGATTTAAAAATATTATTAGATGCTTTCAGAGCGTTTTTTAAACAAAAGGGTATCCTTTTTCAAGAAAACTTTAATCCTGAAAGTGCGTTATCTAATGATTGTAAGACTATTTTTTGTGAAGGCTTTCAAGCGAGATTAAATCCTTATTTTAGTTATCTCCCTTTTAATCCTGTAAAAGGAGAAGTGTTAGAGGTAACCATTGAAGATATCAGTTTAGATACCATCATTAATCAAGGAGCTTTTGTGGTTCCTTTATCCAACAATACGTTTAGGCTCGGAGCAACTTATAGCTGGCACGAACTTGATTTTATACCAACACATCAAGGTAAAGAAGATTTGTTAATGAAGTACCATAAATTAATGAAACCAGATTTAGAAGTAATTGGTCATTTGGCTGGTGTACGCCCTGCTACTAAAGACCGTCGCCCATTCATAGGAATGCATCCAGAGCTTAAAGAAATAGGGATTTTTAACGGTTTAGGGTCAAAAGGCGTGTCACTTGCGCCCTATTTTGCTACCCAATTTATAGAATTTTTACTCTTTGGAAAAGAACTTTCTCCGGAAGTCAATATAAATCGTTTTACTTCGTTATATTTAAGAGCTGGGAATTCGTGATTGCTTATTCGTTGTTCATTAGGGAATTGGCTTAAAATGCACTTCCCATTTTCTATATAGCAATGGTTAATATACGAAGAAACGCCCTTTAACTTCGTCCTAAAACAATGAGAAAACTATTACCAATAATATTTATTCTGACTACTTTTTGTTCATTAGCTCAGAATTTTTTACCTACACAAGAACCTTTCGGTAAAAACCGTATTCAATACCGTCCGTTCAAATGGAAGGTATTGGCTTCGCAAAATTTTGAAATTTATTTTTACGAAGGGGGGCAGCAAACCGCTACTTTGGCCGTTCAATTGGCTGAATCAGAATTCGATAGAATTACTGAAATTCTAGGCTATTCGCCATTTACAAAAACTAAGATTTTTGTATATAATGCCACACAAGACCTCAATCAAAGCAATGTGGGGCTAAATCTTTCAAGCGAAAGAGAAATTCGTGAGGAAAATTTAGCAAAATCGAGAATCGAAATTGCGTATTCTGGCAATGCTGAGAGCTTCAAAAAGCATATTACCAAAGAAGTAGCCCATGTTTTTGTGCATGATATGTTATATGGCGGGAGTATCAAAGAGTCTTTACAGAACTCGTTGTTGCTTAGTGTGCCTGAATGGTATATGAGTGGTATTACAGCCTATATTTCTGAAGGTTGGAATACCGAAGTAGACACTTATATGCGTGATGCTATTAACAACAAATATTTAAAAAGACCCAACTTAGCGAGTGGCAGAGAGGCTGAACTAGTTGGACAGTCTATCTGGAATTATATTGCTGAAAAATATGGAAAAGATAATATTGCTAATATCCTGAACTTAACCAGAATCATCAGGAATGAACAAACGTCTATTTCTAGTACTATTGGTGTTCCTTTTTCTAGGTTCTTGAAAGATTGGCGTGAATATTATTCAGTAATGAATGATGCTATCAATAATAGCAACTATCAGGCGCTGAAATACGATTTAAAAATAGACGAAAGTAAATTCAATAGTTTTGATAAAATCAGCAAGTTCAAAATAAGTCCAGATGGTGCTTTTATTGCTTATTCAAGAAATGAACTGGGCAAATCGAGCATTGAAATCCTAGATGTAAAAACTAAAAAGAAAGCCTTGTTGCTTACGGCTGGCTATAAAACACTTAAACAATCTGTAGATTATAATACGCCTTTGCTTTCATGGACTAAAGGTGGTTCGTTGGCTGTTATTTATGAGAATCAAGGAGACGTAGTGCTGAGTGTATTTACTGATATTACGGATAAAGATTTGACAGGTAAGTTTTTTACCCGAAAAGTATTGAGTGATTTTGACCAAGTTCAAGATTTTGATATTTCTGACAATGGTAATACTGTAGTACTTAGTGCCATCAGTAAAGGACAAAACGATTTGTTTCTTTATGACATTGCGAGGGGGAAAGTACAGCAATTAACGAATGATTTATATGATGATTTAAGCCCACAATTTGTAGGCAGTGCGGGTAAAATTATTTTTACCTCAAACAGACTCAAAGATTCTTTAGATGTTGATAAAGGAACTTACAAGCAAGTAAATAATCATTTTAATTTATTCTTACACGAAGGCAAACCAAAGCAAGAAACGGTAAAGCGTTTGGTTGATTCACTAGGAACTATTACCAGACCTATCGTATCAGACGGAAGTACGGTGTATTTCTTAAGTGATGAACGTGGTATCAAAAACATTTATCGCTTAACTGCTGGAGACTCTACTGTAACACAAGTAAGTAATTTCAGAAATGATATTGAGGACTTCGACTATACAGCCAGCACTAATAGTCTGATTTACAAATTTTTAGAAAAAAACCAGGATATTATTGCCTATCAAGCACAAGCTGATTTTAGTCCTAAAACTAATGTTCCATATACGCTTAGAAATGTGAGGCTTTATGGCATTAATCAGGCGGCGTATAATCCTGTAAAACCAACTACACTATCATCTGCACCTACTGCTGAAACAGCAAATACTACTGTTAAAACGCCAAAATTAATACTTGATAAAGGAGAAATAGATACAAACGATTATACGTTTGATATTACTTCTATTTCAAAAAATTCAGGACAAAATGGTACTGATGCGCCGAAGAATGACAAAAGAAACAAGGTTGAAAAGATAATCTTAGCGAAGCAGAGTCGTAAAGAAAACATTAAAATAAAACCTCCGACAGATTATAACAACCCTTTTGTGGTCAATAATACTGACCTTGATTTTATGGTTGACCCGCTTCCACAAAGAGGTTTTGGGCTGAAAGGAACGATTAATATGAACGACTTGCTTGAAAACCATCATCTTCAAGGAGGGATATTTATTACGCCAAATTTGAAAAACTCTGATTTATGGGGCGAATATTCGTATTTAGCTAATAGAATAGATTATAGTATAAGATTTGACCGTCGTTCAATTTCAGAAGAGACATCATCGACTATCAATAAATATCATTTTAATAGAGTTTCAGTAGCGGCTTCTTATCCAATTAATACGAATACACGCATTACTGCAACACCTTCATTTACCGCAAATAGGTTTTTGAATTTGGTAGATTTGACTACACCAGATGGTTTTTCTTCTTATCTAGGAGGTAAAATTGAACTTGTTTACGACAATACCATCAGTCATGGCGTAAATATGTTAGAAGGAACTAGGTTCAGAGCCAGAATTGAACATTATACTGGTCTAACCAATTCGATGGATGGGTATAATAGAATCTATCTTGATTTACGTCATTATCTAAAACTAGGAAAAGGTACTATCATCGCTGGAAGATTGTCGGGAGGACATTCTTTCGGAAATTCTCCAAAACAAACTGTAATGGGAGGTATGGATAACTGGCTTGGTATTCAGTATCAAGATAGAAGTGGTGATACTAAAAACCCTTTTAATCCTTTAACAGCCAATACTAAAGAACCACAAATTGATAATAAAGATATATTTTTATTAGATTATGCTACCTCTTTGCGTGGCTTTAATGTAAACAAGTTATCAGGAACAAGTCACTTATTATTTAATTTAGAGGTAAGATTACCGATTGCTAAATATTTATACAGTGGCCCGATTTATAATAATTTCTTCAAAAACCTTCAATTAACAGGCTTTACTGATGTGGGTTCTGCTTGGACGGGTGCTAGTCCATTCTCTAGAAGAAATGGCTTTAATACCGTAGTAAAGGGGCCTTCAACCAACCCATTTCAAGCGACAGTAACGGATTTTCGTAATCCATTCTTGGTGGGCTATGGCGTAGGTGCTAGAACTACCATACTAGGATATTTTGTAAAGTATGACTTGGGCTGGGGGCTAGACAATAAAGAGATACAAAGTCCAATTTCTTATATAACTTTGGGATATGATTTTTAAAATATCCTAAAGTTTATATGAATAAGTCAATTTGTGTATTATCTGTTTTATTATCGTTTAGTTTCTATTCAGGAAATAGTCAAATTTTGACGACTTCAAATCTTCCTATTTTAAAAGTCAATACTAAAGGAAGAAATATTGTTGACGAACCCAAAATATTAGCTACGATGGAGCTAATTCATAATGACAAAGGTTCGCAAAATAGCATCAATGATTTGCCTAATATTTACAACGGACTTATTGGTATAGAACTGAGGGGGTCTTCTTCAAAAGACCTTTTCCCTAAAAAGCCTTATGGCTTTGAAACATGGGCGGATACCACTGGTAAAAGTCGTAAAATTAGTTTTCTCAATTTTCCCGAAGAATCAGATTGGGTGCTTAATGCCACTTATAATGATAAGACGTTGATGCGTGATGTGTTGACGTATGACTTAGTCAATAAAATGGGGCGATATGCTACACGCACTCGCTACTGTGAAATGCTTTTGAATAATGACTATCAAGGTTTGTATATTTTGATGGAAAAAATCAAAAGAGATAAAAGTCGGGTTGATATTTCTAGTTTAAAAACAACCGATAATACTGGCGACGATGTAACGGGTGGTTATATTTTGAAAATAGATAAAACATCTGGCTCTCCTTCTAAAAACTGGACAAACAATACTACTACCCCTTTTGGTAACTACAAAACATTCTTTCAGGTAGAATATCCAAAATATACGGATATTAGCCAACCTCAATTTGACTACATCCAAAAGTATGTCAATGATTTTGAAGCAGCTTTGCTAGCACCAGATTTTAAGAGTCCAGAAGCAAAATGGCGTGAAATGTGCGATTTAGATACTTTTATCGACTATTTCTTGATTACTGAATTTGTCAAAAACGTAGATGGATACAGACTAAGTACCTTTTTTTATAAAGAAAAAATTACAAAAGGCGGTAAATTGAAAATGGGACCTGCGTGGGACTATAATCTAGCCTTTGGCAATGCTGACTATTATGATGGTTATAAGTCTACGGGGTGGCAATATAAAATCAATGACATTTCGATTCCTAAAAATGACCTTTATCCTGCACCCTTCTGGTGGCAACAATTAGCTCAGGATTCTATCTTCAAAACCAGAACAGTAAAACGCTGGGAAGCACTTCGTAAAACTACCTTCAAAACAGAAAACATTAATAAATGGATTGATTCTACTGCCATTGGCTTAGAGCCAGCCATGAAAAGGAATTTCAATAAATGGCCTAATGTTTTGGGTAAATATGTATGGCCCAATTATTACGTAGGTTCTACTTATCAGGATGAAGTCAATTGGTTAAAAGAATGGATTAGAATACGGACATTGTGGCTAGATACCCAATTCCAAACATTTGCCTTAACATTAGGCAATGAAGATATTGTAGAAAAAGAAAAACCTATTAGGGTATTCCCCAATCCGATAGAGAGCCAAACGATGATTGATTATCAGGTATTTAAGAAAGGGAATGTTTCAATTATTTTGTATGACATCAACGGGAAAATGATAAAAACTGTAGTAGATGAAATACAGACAAGCAATACTTATCAGGTATCGGCAAACCTAGAAAACCTTTCTGCTGGCACTTATATATTGAATTATCTATTAGATGGCATTCCTGTTGAAAGAGTAAAATTGTTGAAAAAATAAACAGCTACTTTCAACTCGGCTTATAAAAAGTGACGGATAAACGAGGTTGCAATTTAAACAACATGGTAGAAAGTCCTTCGCTAAGATTTTGAAGATTTTCATCCAAAGAAATCAAATAATGACCATCCCAAATATCAATTAAAGAAACCAAAGGAGTATAAAACGTTATGCCTATTTCATGTGCCTTGATATCTTTAATATTAGAATCGATAATATCCATTTGGTAATTATTGAAGGGCATAAAGTTGTTACCAAGGTTATCAGCCAAGTGATATATTTTACCCTTCCATTGTAGGATATAGGGATGCGCTGCCATGCTTATCAAAAAATGTAGCTTTTCAGCATTTTCGTCTTTGCTGAGTATTTCTTTGAAGGTAAGGAGTGGCTCGTTCTTATTATTATAAAGCTGAGATTGCATCAAAAATTCTTGATAGGTACTCTCCCAAATATATTTCTCCCATGCTGTGCGCGAATGTTGATTAATAACTATCCTAAAAGCAAACCTTACTTGTCCTTGTGGCATTATTTGATATAATTTAAAAAGAGGTCTGGAAAGTATCATCCAAAACCTCTTTCATGAATATGAATAGTTAATTGCCTAAGCCTTTACATAAATCGTATGAACCAATACATATCCCTCGGCTACACTTCCCGTTACTGTTGACATTTCATTAGCAATACCATCTACAAAAATATTATCTGTAGCATTTTTAGTATCAGCTTGTCCATGACTAGCATAAACGCCTTGGGCATAGACTACGGCACTCACATTCTCAGGAAATGCAATTTGTGTAACCAATAAAGAAGTACCCGATGCATTATATACATGGACATGGATATGCGGCGCTCTTCCAGAGTACCACCCCGGATAGATACTCTTGAAACTAGCCACACCTGTACTATCAGTAGTTTGTCTTCCTCTTAAAAAATGTACAGAAGTATAATTAGTTTTTTGCATACCAGTTCCTCCGTATTCTGAATATTCACCTGCGGCATCACAATGCCAAATATCTGTAATAGCGTTGGCTAAAATATTACAACTATTGTTTACATTTCTGATAATAATATTGATAGTAAGCGGGGTACCTGTTCTATCAGAAGTAATGTCTTTAGTAATTAATGTAGCAGGAGACTTTGTAGGAAAAGGGCCTTCTGTTTCAGCATTTGTAACTGAACAGCTTGATGGTGTAATAGTAGTATCTACGCTTCCACCTGTAGTTGTGGTAGTTGTATTAGCAACTATATCATCTTCTTTACAGGCTGTTATTAAAGGAACGGCTATCGCTACAGCACCTAAAGAGCCAAAGCTTTTTCTTAAAAAATCTATTCTTTTCATTTGATCAACATTTAAGGGGGTTCATCACAGAATACACCATTTAAGAAAGCTTTATTGGCTGGCTTTAAAATTAATTTAATTGCACTTCAATAAATAAGATAATTGCATTGTTTGAAAGAGCCTCAAATTCTATCTCAGCATTAGCGGCAAGTGCCCATAAAGCTAGTCCGTCTTTCTTTTCTAAAAGCCTGTTTTGTACTTCAAAAGCTCCTTCGATTACGAAAGCAAACAAGCCATTTTCAGGAGTTTTTAATTGATAAACACCCTCATTGCGTCCATCATATTGACCAATAGCCATTGGAATATTGGCAGGCCCAAAATTTAATAATTGATTGTTGTTTTCAAGTGAAAGATTAATAATATCGTCAGTACCAGTTAGTGAATCAATATTATTGATGCTTAGTTGTATCTGTAAAAAGTTTACTGATTTATCAGCATAAGGGTTTTCAAGGACAACAACATCACCAATTTTTCTTGTAAGCACCGCTATTTGCCCAGCAACAATGTATTCTGTTTCTTCATTACCTCTAATAGCCAATCCTCCAACAATAGGAAGAAGGATTAAGATTGAGTTTTCTTTGAGAAAAAATATAAAATGAGTCTGCTCAGCCCCAAGTACTTCTTCATTCAATACTTTTAAGTTTCCAAAAGGAATGCTACTTTTCTCAGCATACGACTCATCATTGAACGTATGAAATCTTCTGGAATTTGTTCCAATCGTAAGTCCTCTTTTTTCTGCAAGAAATATCCTAGCTTCGTTTTGTTCTAGCATGATTCATGAAAATTTATTTTTCCTTTCTTTAAAAGAGAATACATCAAATTGAGCCCTCCTATTGCTTTACCTATCCTTCAAAAGTAATTTTCACATGTGTGCCATCACAATAAGGCTTATTGCTCGACCCTCCACAACGACAAAAGGCTGTTGTTTGGCTTTTCATGGATTCATTGCCCTCGTTATCTTTTACGGTTAAGTTTCCATAAACCAATAATGGCCCATTTGGGAGTACTTCTACTAACGTAGTTGCTGTAGATTGGTTTTCTTCTTGTTTACCTTCATCATTCATAAAATAGCTTAAAGCACTAGATGGACAAGCTTTTACTTGTTCAACAATCGTATTAGTATCCTCATTTTCTAGCGTTACCCACGGACGTTTCCTAGGATTAAAAACAGTAGGCAGGCTTTTGAAGCAAATAGTAGAATGAATACATTTTGAAGGTTGCCAAACCACGGTTACTTCACCGTTTGTATATTTCTTCGTGATTTCCATGAATATATTGGGCTTTGTTCAAACGATATTACAAAAAATCTAAATACATTCTAAAAACTTTGCGAACTTTACACTGAATTTTGTTAATCAGAAAAACAATGGAACTTGAAACTTTAGCCCTTCCAAAAACAATCATTCCTCTTTTAGAGAAAACCCATGCGGCATCTGGAGAAATGAGACGTTTGACGGATGAAAAGAAAAAAGCAATTCTGGAGCGTTTGGCAGTGGTTTTATTAGAAAACAAAGCTCAAATCATCGCTGAAAATTTGAAAGATTTAATCCGTATGGATTTATCTGACCCTAAGTATGATCGACTGGTATTAAATGAAAGTCGTATTGAAGCGTTGGCAGAAAGCATTAGAGAAATAGCGGTACTCCCCGACCCTTCAGGTGCAACTTTACTAGAAAAAACGTTAGATAACGGTTTAAAAATCAAAAAAATAGCTGTTCCGATGGGCGTAATCGGAATTATTTATGAAGCACGCCCTAATGTAACAGTTGATGTAACGGCACTGTGTATTCGTTCTGGAAATGCAGTAGTTTTGCGTGGCGGTTCGGATGCTTTTGATACCAATTCGTACTTATTGAGCTTGATTCATCAGGTTTTACAAGAATTTAGTGTCAATCCTGCTTGTATTACGCTCTTACCAACCGACAGAGAATTGGTAAAAGAATTATTGACAGCTACTCGTTTTGTGGATTTAATTATTCCAAGAGGTTCGGCATCTTTGATTCAGTTTGTTCGTAAAAACTCGTTAGTACCTACTATTGAAACAGGCGCAGGTGTTTGTCATACTTATGTAGAAAGCTCGGCTGATTTAACAAAAGCGAAAGAAATTGTAGCCAATGCTAAAATATCAAGACCATCGGTTTGTAATTCACTGGAAACCATCATTGTTGATGAAACCATTGCTCCTACATTCTTGCCTTTAATTGTTCAAGATTTTGCCAAAGCTGAGGTAGAAATTTTTGCAGATGAAGTATCGTTCGAAGTATTGTCAAAAAGCAATTATCCTTATTTGCAAAAAGCCCAAGAGGATGATTTTGGTAAAGAATTTACTGATTTCAAATGCTCTATCAAAACTGTAAAAAACATTGAGGAGGCTTTGGAACATATCCGTAAACATTCTACCCGTCATTCAGAGGCTATTCTCACTACTAATGAAGGATTGGCAGAACAATTCACGACTGAAGTAGATGCTGCTGCGGTTTATACCAATGCATCTACCCGTTTTACAGACGGCGGACAGTTTGGCTTGGGTGCTGAAATCGGAATCTCAACTCAGAAATTACATGCACGTGGTCCATTTGCTTTAGAAAAATTAGTAACTGAGAAATGGGTGATTACAGGGGACGGGCAAGTAAGATGGTAGTGTGTATATAAATTGGCATTTCGAAGAAAATAAATAAAGGGGTGGCTCGTCCATCCCCTCTCGTTATCATTATGAAAATTGAAGCCTACCAAGTATCAGAAGTAATCAATTTAAAAAAGTTTAGAAACGAATATACCAACGAACCTTTGTTGTTTAATAATTCTGAACTTTTTTATAAACAAGAAGAAAATAAATACTGCTACTTACTGAGTTATGGTGTGGTTGTATTTGGCGGATTTAATGATTTAGAGAAAAGTGCGTTTCTGAAATTTGTAAAAACCTTTGCCGAAGACCTTGTCACTACAAAGTTTGAAGAAAACTTTCACCTTCAAATGGAGGCTCAAACAGCCCTTATTCTTCGTCATAATTCTATTACTATTCCCGAAATTACAGAAGATTCTATTAGAATTGTAATGCTTAATATCGGGCAGTCGGTGGCCTTAGATTATTATGAATTTTTGACGTTAGAAATCTTTCAGGATTCTCAGAAATTTACTGACGAACTTGAGCAAACTGGAACGTTCAGTCATTCAAAAAAAGACTTACTAAAATTTATCGGCAGAACCCTCAACATTAAGAATAGTATTATCGATAATCTTTACATTTTTGATGCACCAGATATAGTGTGGGAAAACGAAGACTTAGAACGTATAGACAAGGGGTTAAAAAGAAACCTTGATTTAAAGATGCGTTATCAAGATATTGACTACAAACTAAAGATTGTTCAGGAAAACCTAAAGCTCTTCACCGATTTACTACAGAACCGAGAAAGTACGCGATTAGAGTGGATTGTAATCATCTTGATTCTGATAGAAGTTTTTGATATTTTGGTAAAGAAGTTTTTTGATTGAGTTACCGTATAATAAAAAACAAACAAAACAAATAACTGATTATCAATAATTTATAAAAATATATTTATTTTCTTTTTTCAATATTTTTTTGTTGATTATTTTTTCTCCTTTACCTTTGTACCGTATTAAAATATTTTATAACACCATAATTTAAATAACTTACACTAATGAAAAAAATGAACAAAAAGTTTCTACTCATCCTAAGCTTAATCGCTTTCTCTTACGCCACTAAAGCTCAAATTCGTTTCGGTATCAAAGGTGGTGGTAATTTGGCTAATGGTTCCGTTACCATTAGAGGTACTTCCACTGATTCAAAGCCAGTCATATCTTTTCATGTAGGAGTTGTATTAGAAGCTCAATTGGCTGATAGATTATATCTTGAACCTAATTTGTTATTTTCTCGAAAAGGAGCTAGTATAGATATGACTTCAACGATATCTCAAAAAGTTACTTATAGTTACCTTGAGCTTCCTGTAAATGTAGTATATGAAGTGATAGATTATTTAACAATTGGAGGTGGTCCATATTTGGGGTATGCATTAGGTGGCAAAACTACTATAACTGATAAAACTAATAATCTAGAAGTATCACAAGATATAAAAGTAGAAGAGGGTGGTATGAAACGTTTAGACTATGGTTTAAATTTCACTGCAGGCTATGAAATAATTGATGGATTAACAATTAGTGCTAATTACTCATTGGGTCTAGTAAATATTGTTGATAATAATAGCTCAACTACAAAAAATAATGTAATTGGCATCTCAGTTACTAAGTTTTTCGGAGCTAGATAATTCTAATAATTTTATTTTCAAAAGCTCAGCAAAATCAACTTTGCTGGGCTTTTTTATTTACTGATGGCATGACTTGTAGGCATAACCATCAGTATTCTATACTAAAACTAAATCCATAAAATCGACATCCTCTTATTCCTATTTGAAATATCGTACGCTTGTACTTACATTTGTATATGGAAAACTTTGTCGTTTCAGCCCGAAAATATCGCCCGCAATTATTTGATTCCGTCGTTGGTCAGTCGCACATTACCACTACGCTCAAAAATGCTATCCGTACCAACCACTTAGCTCAAGCTTTTTTGTTTTGTGGTCCTCGTGGAGTAGGAAAAACTACTTGTGCCAGAATTTTAGCTAAAACTATTAACTGCCAGAACCTTAGCGAAGAAGCAGAAGCCTGTGGCGAATGCGAATCATGTCGTTCATTTCAGAACAATGCCTCTTTTAATATTCATGAACTAGATGCAGCCTCAAACAATTCTGTTGATGACATCCGTAGTTTGATTGATCAAGTGCGTTACCCTCCGCAATCTGGTAAATACAAGATTTATATCATCGATGAGGTCCATATGCTTTCAACGAGTGCATTCAATGCATTTTTGAAAACATTAGAAGAACCGCCATCATATGCTATTTTTATTTTAGCTACAACCGAAAAGCATAAAATATTACCGACGATTCTTTCACGTTGTCAGATATTTGATTTCAATAGAATTCAAATTCATGACATGACACAGCATTTATCTAAAATTGCTGTGCAAGAAGGCATAGAAGCTGATAATGATGCTCTGGAATTAATTGCCCAAAAAGCAGATGGAGGTTTAAGAGATGCTCTTTCGATGTTTGATTTGAATGTTACTTTTTCAAAAGATAACATTTTAAGATATTCGGAAGTACTGGATAATTTGCATATTCTGGATTATGATTACTATTTCAGAATGACGGAGGCTTTGTTAAATAGTAATATCTCGGAGTCATTCTTACTTTTTGACGAAATATTGAAAAAAGGTTTTGATGGTCATCAGTTTACTGTAGGTTTACTAGAACATTTCCGTAATCTATTGGTCTGCAAAGACCCCGTTACAGTCAGATTATTACAAGTTTCTGAATCAGTACAAGCCAAGTATTTGGCACAGTCGGCCATAGCTCCTTATTCGTTTTTAGCATCAGCTCTAAGCATCGGGTCTGCTTGTGATTTAAACTATAAAGCGGCTAAAAATCAAAAGCTACATGTTGAAATTTGCTTATTGAAACTAGCCAATATTTCAAAAGTATTGAACTTAGCCACCTTACCAGCTACGGAGGGCGAAGGCCTGGGAAAGGATTTAGGGAGTAAGGAAAACGAAACTAAGGCAAATGAAGTTGTTGCAAACACCAATGTGCAAACTTCAAACCCAGTAAGTATTCCCCAAACCCCAACTATCGCTCCACCAATTGGTAAATTAAGAAGTACAGCTACACTAGGTAAACCTGTTAATGTAGCTCAAGAACCTATCAATACAATCGCTCAGCCTGCTTCTATTCAGCAAAATAAGGCCTTTTCGTTTGAAGAATTACAAACAGCATGGGATGCCTTGGTTAAGCATTTAGAAGAAAAAGAGCGTTTTAGCGAATTCGTAATTTTAAACAGACCTTTCACGCTAAAAGGAACAACCATTCATATAGAAGTAGATAATGATATTCAAGTAGATTTATTAACGACTACTTTACGAACAGAAATCCTTAATCACCTTAGAAAGATTCTCAACAATACTACAATTCATCTGGAAGTTGTAGTGGCTGAGGTAGAAAACAAAACGTTGATTTATACTCAAGCAGATAAGTTTAGATTTTTGGCAGATAAAAACCCTGCCCTTAATGAATTAAAAAATACATTAGGATTGGATTATGATTATTAATACATTGCTTTAAGCATCAAGCAATAAGCCTTAGGCTATGCTTGAATTTCGAAGAAAAGTATGAAACGCAGAAAGTTCATTCATAAAATTTTTACCCTCGCTACGATGTCAAAATCTGGCGGGGGTATTCTTTTTACACAAGTTGAAAAAACACAAGTCATGAAAACTCGTACAAATAATCCTAATTTAAAAACTATTCTGAACTCTTGGGAAGGCACTCCAGTCGACGATGAAGGACGGTTTATGAACCATGAATTTCCTTTTCTGCCTAAATTTGGGAGTGTCTTTAAATGGATGACCACTAAGAATCCACAGAAACAATTTAAAAAAGAAGATACTTGGCGATTACCTGTTATAAAAGATGATGCTTTTTTGAAGGACACCAAAGATATGATTGTATGGCTTGGTCATGCTTCGTTTTTTATTCGGTTGAATGGCAAGCAAATCTTGATTGACCCAGTACTTGGTAAAATACCTGCTACAAAACGCCATTCTGAATTACCTATTTCTCCTGAAAAGCTTACCAATATTGACTATATTTTAGTTTCTCATGCCCATTACGACCATTGCGATAAAAGTAGTTTGAAGTTATTACAAAGCCAAAACCCTAAAGCAATTGTTTTGACGGGACTGAAAATGACTTCTTTACTTAGCAAGTGGATGCCTAATAACGAAATCCAAGAGGCTGGCTGGTATCAGCAATATCAAACCCATGATGACTTAGCCTTTTATTTCTTGCCTTCAAGACATTGGTCAAATCGTTCTTTAGGCGATGCTAATAAGAGACTTTGGGGAGCATTTGTAATAAAAAGTAATGATAAGACTATTTATTTTGGTGGAGATTCAGGGTATGGAAGTCATTTTAAAGAAGTAGCTACCTTGTTTCCTAGCATCAATGTAGCCATGGTTGGCGCGGGTGCTTATTCGCCACGCTGGTTTATGTCGCCAAACCATCAAGACCCTGAGCATGCCGTGCAGGCATTTAACGAAACTAAAGCCAAAATAATGGTTCCATTTCATTATGGCACTTTCGACCAAGCTGATGAGCCCCTATCAGAACCAGAAAAGATTTTAACGCAATTGGAAAGCGAAGGACAAATTAATAAAACACTGAAAATTTTAAAAGTTGGTGAAGTCCTTCCTGTCTAAAGTGGCTTCTTTTTTACATTCGCTAAAAAAAAATTAACAAAAACTAAGAAAATAGTTTGTAAACTAAAAAATTAGTTTTATATTTATATCAAGAATTCAAAGAGGTATCTATCATAAATAAATTCATAGAAAAAATGCAATCAGTAGAAAGAGAATTAACCAAAGCTGAAGAACAAATTATGCAAGTACTTTGGCAGATAGAAAAAGGTTTTGTTAAAGACGTTTTGGATGAGTTGCCAGAACCTAAACCAGCTTATAATACGGTATCGACCATTATTAGAATTTTACAAGAAAAAGGGTTTGTTAGTCATAACTCTTATGGTAAATCACACGAGTATTTTCCAATTATTAGCAAAGAAAGTTATAGCTCGTTTGCCACTGAAAAATTAGTAGAAGGTTATTTTGAAAACTCGTTTTCTAGTTTGTTTTCATTCTTTTCTAAAAAAGGGAAAATTGATGTAAAAGATGCCGATGAAATTTTGAGTATGATTAACAAAATGAAAGAAGAAGGGCAGTAAAAGCTTTAAGTCAGGGTCATTGAGTAAGTTTTTAAGGTACATCTATTAAATATTAAACATATCCAGTTCTACCACAATTAGTTGATAAGTATGATAAAACAAAAACATGATAATTCTACACCTTATATTTTAACTTTTGAAAATTAATGTTCTATCAATCAAAACACAATTAATACGATGGCTGAAATAGCTGCACCCGAAAACAATGGTTCTAAAAAGAGAAGTCATAAATTATCGACCAAGATTGATATGACTCCAATGGTAGATTTAGGTTTTCTACTCATTACTTTTTTTATGTTAACCACTACGCTAGCAAAGCCTGTAGTGATGGAGCTAGCTATGCCTGAAGACAGTCGTGTTAAATCCGATATTCGTTGTTCTGAGTCTTTGACAGTTGTGCTAGATGACCAAAATAAGGTTTTCTATTATCAAGGCCTAGCTTGTGATCCAAAAGTTAGAAGCACCGATTTCTCTGACCGAGGAATCAGACAAGTATTATTTGATTATAAACGCAAGATTGGAGACAATTTCACGGTAGTGATAAAGTCTACCAACAAGGCAAAATATCGAAACATGATTGACTTATTAGATGAAATGAAAATTACTAATAATAGACGATATGCCATCGTTAATATTACACCTGAAGACGAAAAACTATTGAGTATTAAATAATTACAACAATCTCTTTAATCATTAAGCTATCCGAAAACCAAACTTGTATCGCTATGAATTGGCTAAGCTATCTCCTTCAAGTAAATCTGTATTTAATACTTTTTTACGGTTTCTATCGATTATTATTAAAGACAGAGACATTTTTTAACCTTAATCGAGGCTACTTGGTGGCATCGGCAGCGTTAGCATTTTTCGTACCATTGATGCAGTCAGAATGGGTAAGGAGCTGGTTCGTTACTGAGCAAGTATCACAAACCTTTAGTACATTTTATTCGCCAGAGGTCTTTTATATTCCTACTCAAAAGATGTCAAAAGGTAGCTTAACAGTGGGTGACATGCTTGCTTTCTCTTATATCATAGGTATTATTTTGGGCATTTGTCGCTTCGGAGGGAACTTAGCATACTTAGGCAAAATGATGAAAAGAAAGATTGATGGGGATAAAAATCAAAGAGCTTTCTCTTTTTTTAATGTAGTATTTGTTAGCAGAGAGTTGAAAAATCGCTCTACTATTATGAAACATGAGTTTGTTCATATCCGACAATTACATTCTGCCGACATTATGTTGTTTGAACTCATTGCTATTTTCAACTGGTTCAACCCTATTGTGTATCTCTACAAAAGTTCAATAAAACAAATACATGAGTTTATAGCCGACGAAGTAGCTAGTCGCCATGAAGCCTCCAAAGCTGATTATGCTATGTTACTTTTTCAAGAACAATTTGGTGTTCAAGCCATTCCTTTAACTAATAATTTTTTCAATAATTCACTTCTAAAACTACGCATTGATATGTTACAAAAACAACGTTCGACTAGTACAGCATTATTAAAATACGGTTTGACAGCACCATTATTTATGGCAATGATAGTGGTTTCATCAGCTACTTTAGCTCATAAATCTATTACTAAGATTGATGATAAAATTGCTGAAGTAAGCAAGCAGGATTTAAAAGAGATTGAAAAAATCAAACTCGATACTCCCCCATCAAAATCTGCCAAACAAGTATTGTTAGAGTCTGGTATTGATGTTTCAGATGCTTTAATCATCAGTCCTACTTTGGCAAAAGAGCTAAAAGAAAGTAAAGAATCGAAAAGAGATACCAATCAGGTTTTCTCAGCAGTTGATATACAAGCGGAATATCCAGGTGGTATGGAGGCTTTTGTAAAATATCTTCAAACTAATTTAAAATACCCTGAAGCTGCCAGAAAAGCGAATGCAACAGGCAAGGTATATGTATCGTTTATCGTGAATCAAGATGGTACTACTTCTAATTTTAGTGTCCTTAAAAGTGCTGGTTATGGCATGGATGAAGAAGCTGTTAGGGTTTTAAGAAGTGTTCCAAAGTGGGAAGCGGGTGAACATCAAGGACAAAAAGTAAATAGTCGTTTTACTGTTCCAATCCATTTTGCATTAAATAGCAAATATGAAAATCCTACTATTACATTATCTAATAAAGGACAAGGTACTATTCAGTTGAAAGGAAAAACGAATGGTATAGCTATTTCATTAGCTAAGGGAGAAGAAAATTTATTTACAGGTAAGCCTGCACCACTCTATATTTTAGATGGATTAGAAATACCAGTAATTAATGATATTGACCCTAATACTATAGAGAAAATAGACGTCTTGAAAGATAAAACCGCTACTGAAAAATATGGTGACAAAGGGAAAAATGGTGTGATAATAATAACCTCAAAAAAGAAGTAAATAAAAGACTTTATTAGGCATTATCAGCAATAATCTATAAACAGATTTTATAAGTCATTGCTGACAACAAAAAATATTCATTTCGTAATTATAAGTACTTAAAACCTCAATGTGGCATTGAGGTTTTTAAAAAATCAAATCAACTAAAAAATTAGTTTTAACATCCAAACAAAAACAATCATGGAAAATAAAATAGTATTACACGAAGAAGATGAAACATTGGAAGACATTGTTTTCCAAAACCGCAACAAAGCCTATGGTGCTTACCTTTTACGCACTGGATACCAAAAATCCATCAAAATTGCACTTGGGATTGGTATTGGTATATTTTGCTTAGCGGTAGCTGCTCCTATGATTTTAGCAAATATTAAGCTTCATGATAAAAGAGAAATAACTGTAGCTCCAATAATGGTTCAAATTTCAGAACCACCTAAAGATATCCCTATTGAGCCAGAACAGGTGCTTCCTCCACCCGAAAAACCAGTTGCTCACAAAACGATTACTTTTGTCCCACCTGTAATCGTAGAAGACGATAAAGCAACAGAATTGCCCCCTGACCAAGAGACACTTAATAATACAAATGCTCAGATTAGCTCAGTAACACAAGATGGAGAAATAGGTGAAATACCCGTAGATGACCCTGACAAATTTAAAACTGGCGAAGGATCAGCACCTGTAGAAGTAAAAGCCGAAATAGAGACAACATTTATTTCAGTAGAAACAATGCCTGAATTTGCTGGTGGAAACGCTGCCTTGGCTAAATTCCTTCAGAAAAACCTACGCTATCCTCGAAATGCCTCAGATGCTGGCATTGGTGGTAAAGTATATGTACAGTTTGTGGTTGGTAAAGATGGAAACATTTCAAACATTGATATTCTGAAAGGCTTAGGGTTTGGATGTGATGAAGAAGCCCAGAGAGTAATAAAACTTATGCCACGCTGGAATCCGGGGAAACAATCGGGTAGAAATGTTACTGTAAAGTTTACGTTACCAATTGTTTTCCAGCTTGACCAATAAACCAAGGGCTTATCCTTATAATAAAATAAAAATTGTTTTAGTAAAAAGCTTTGTTAAAGTATGATTATTTCAACTTTATCTTAATTTAATCATTTGGTAGTTAGGATATTATAAAATATTTTTTTGAATATTTGTGTTAACTTTGGTAATAATAACATCAAAGTATCGACCTGAATTATTTCATAAAATAAAAATATTAATCTTAAAACCCAATTACGATTATGGCTTTAACGAAACAGTATTCTAAAAGTAAACCAGTTTGTAAAGTAACTTTTGTTCTTCCTGCAGAAACTGTAAATGGTGCAAAAAAAGTAAGTTTATTAGGTGATTTTAACGAATGGAATCCAACAGCTTTTAAAAAACAAAAAGATGGTACATTTAAAGCATCTGTTGAATTAGAAGTAGGTAAAGAATTTGCATTCCGTTATTTAGTTGATAATGACCTTTGGTTGAATGATGAAGAAGCAGATAAATTCGTTCCAACTGGTGTTTCTTATGACGAAAACTCTGTTGTAGTACTTTAAGTAGGAGTTGTGAGTGATGAATTGTGAATCGTTTATTTTACACAGACACTTAATTAAAAGACGGTAGAAAATTAAGTTGAGTAAAATCATTATAATTTTCTATCGTATTGGCAAACATACAACACTTTTGTACTGAACTTAGGTAATTTAGATTATTGCTTGTCTTAACCCTTAGTTTTTGATTTCTCCTCGGATGCTTCTATTTATACTTTCACTATCATTTTCTTCTCGTACATAATCCACAAGATTCCCAACCAAATCAGTACAAAAGTGATTGCTCCTGCCAAGGAGGCATTTTTAGGTTCACTAAAGAAGGGAACAATGAATGATTTATACAACCACGTAATCGAGCTTACTTTTTCACCATCGGGCAAAGCTATTTTTATCATGTTCATAATCCGTGGAATTAAGCCTGATAAAAAGAATACTGTAATGGCATTTACACCATATACGACGAAAGGCTTTGTCCAGAAGGTATATTTTTTAACATCTATCAACCAGTAAAAACTAGCCAGAAAGAACATCGCCAAGCCAATCGTCCAAAGGGCATAAGAACTTGTCCAGAGTGACTTATTAATTGGAAATCCTGCGGCATCCCAAGCCCATGCTATTGCTAAAGAAATACTTCCATAGAAATAGATATACATCAATTTCTCGGTTACTTCTTTATCTTTTCTTTGCAACCAAGTACCCACTAATACGCCAGCCAAGCCATTGGCAATAGCAGGAATTGTACTTAATATTCCTTCTGGATCCCACACTTTTACGGCTTTGTACAAATGAGGAATTCCTAAAATTAGCCTGTCTAAATACGCTCCTAAATTATGTTCTGGTTCTAAATTGGCTGCTCCAGCATCAGGAACTGGCACGAAAGTCATCAATAACCAATAGCCTATCAGTAGTGATGCAAAGATGATTTGTTGTGTTCTATTTTTAGTAGTTAAAAACACAATAGAGCTTACTAAAAATACCAATGCTATTCTTTGTAAAACACCGGGGATTCTAACTACTGAAAAATCAAATTTAGGAAAAAGTGAGAGAAAAAGTCCTAATGCAAAAAGCTTAGCACTTCTTTCAATAATCTTTAGAATAGTCTTACGGTCGGCTGTTTTTCCTTGAAAAGCAAATGAGATGGACACGCCTACGATAAACAGGAAGAAAGGGAAAACTAAATCTGTGGGTGTACAGCCATTCCATTCGGCGTGTTCCAGCGGTGCATAAATATGTCCCCAATCGCCTGGGTTATTGACAAGAATCATCATGGCGACCGTCATTCCACGAAATACATCCAAAGAAAGTAAGCGTTGTTTCATATTGTTGATGAATAAGTTTCTCTAATTTATCATTTCTTTATAAATTCTACAATGCCTTCTACTAAACCTTTTGAAAGCGGTAAATCGGGATTGCTATATGTTTTTAAATTCTCTTCTCTGTCCATCGGTGCATCTTTTAAAGTATGGTTCATGCCTTTAATCATCAATAATTTTGCTTTGGGATTAGCTTCTGCCAATAGGTTAGCTTCGTTCTCCTCTACCTGAATATCTGTTGTTCCTTGTATGATAAGTGCTTTAGCTTTTACTTTTTTGATTTCCTCAGAAGGCACATATTTCAGCCAAGAAATCATATAAGGTTGAATGCTTGGTCTAAAAAGTGAAAAGATATAGAAAACCTGCATCAATTTTGGTAGCTTCTGTCCGCTTTTTAATACGGCAAAATCTTTCTTTACTTCATTTTTAACAGAATCTGGCAAAGTTTGCTTTTCTGTTTGTTCAATGATGATGTCATCTATTCCTCTGGCAGGGCCAGCCACGGAAATATAGCCATCTACAGTCTCTCTTTGTGTTGTAACCATCCCTATCAAAGAACCTTCTGAATGACCTAAGACTATTATTTTGGAAAAACGATTGCTCTTCTTTAACGTATCAATCCACTGTTCAGCATCTTGTATATAGGTTTCAAAGGTTAAATCACTTTCTTTCATCATAGCACCCATACTTTTGCCTACGCCTCTTTTGTCATACCGAAGCGACGCTATTCCATTATTGGCTAAACCTTCTGCTAATAATTGGTATGAATTGGCTTTTATATTTAGCATGCTGTTGCCATTTCTATCAGTTGGCCCAGAACCTGCGATGATTAATACAACTGGTATTTTTTTCTTAGTGTTTTGTGGCAATAGCAATGTGCCATCTAAAACACCTTTAGCTTGCTTCAAGACGATGTTTTCTTCCTGATTTTGAGCAAAAGTTTGAGTGAATAAACAAAGAGAGGCAAAGAAAATAATGAATAGAGACTTCATGAGCATGATTTTTAGTGATATTAAATCACTACTTTAAAAGCAGAATGACTAATATCAGTACTTAATTTATTGTAATTTTGAAACTGTTTCAAAGATGCAAATTATCCACAATATTCAATGTCAAAAAGTATAAACGGCTTTCAGTTTAAGCAATTTATGGTTCAGCAACAAAATACTGCCATGAAAGTGACCACTGATGCCTGTATTTTAGGGGCTTACACTGATGTAACGGAAACAAAAAATATTTTAGATATTGGTACAGGCACGGGCTTACTTTCATTGATGTTAGCACAACGAACAAATGCTAAGATTATGGCCGTGGAGGTTGATGATAATGCTTATCTACAAGCCTTAGAAAATGTTCAAGACAGTATTTTCAAGGAGCAAATAGCGGTTTTTCATCAAAGTATTCAGGATTTTGCTAAAAGCAATAAAGATTTATCTTTTGAGTTAATTATTAGTAATCCTCCTTTTTTCCACAATCATTTAAAGTCTCAACAAGAGAAAAGGAATACGGCTTTGCATACTGATACACTTTCTTTTGAAGATTTAATAGCATCCGTTATTCAATTGTTAGCATCAGCGGGTCGGTTTGTGGTTTTGCTTCCTGCTTATGAAAGTAGTGTTTTAGAGATATTGGCTTTAGAGAAAGGACTTTATCCTCAGAAAAAATTACAGATAAGACATAGAAATGGGTCGAAAATATTAAGAATTATTACGACCTTTGGGCTTGCTAAAAAAGAGCTTGTCCAAGAAGAATTAATTATTCGTAATCTTGACGAAAGCTATACTGCTCAATTTGAAACGCTACTAAAAGCGTATTACTTAATTTTTTAGACATACAACGGAGGACATTCCGTTAGTTATCCCGAAATCGTATTCACAACATGTTAGATATTTCTGTTATTATTCCGCTATATAACGAAGAAGAATCATTACCTGAACTTTGCAATTGGATAGAAAAAGTGATGAAAGAACATCATTTTAGCTACGAAATCATTTTCGTAAATGATGGCAGTCGTGATAATTCTTGGCAAGTTATAAAGGGTTTGTCTGAGCACAACAGCTTTGTAAAAGGTATTTCCTTTAGTAGAAACTACGGAAAATCGGCGGCTTTGCATGTTGGTTTTAAAGACGCTTCTGGTAGGGTAGTTATTACGATGGATGCTGATTTGCAGGATAGTCCAGAGGAAATTCCTGAGCTATACCGCATGATTACAGAAGACAATTATGATTTAGTTTCGGGCTGGAAACAAAAACGCTTTGACCCTATCACTAAAACTATTCCTACAAAATTATACAATGCGGCTACTCGCTCGATGTCGGGTGTATATTTGAATGATTTTAATTGTGGACTAAAAGCTTATAAAAACGAAGTAATTAAATCTATTACACTTTATGGCGAAATGCACCGCTATATTCCTGTACAGGCAAAATGGAATGGTTATGATAAAATCGGGGAGAAAGTAGTGCAACATCAATCTAGAAAGTATGGAACGACCAAATTTGGTATTGAAAGATTCTTATACGGTTTCTTAGATTTGCTTTCAATCACTTTTGTGCAGAAGTTTGGCAAACGACCAATGCATCTTTTTGGTGGTTTTGGTATTTTGTTCTTTATGATTGGTAGCTTTATTACTGTTTACTTGATTGGGGATAAGATTTATGCCATTGCCAATCACTTAAAATTCAGAAATGTAACCGATAATCCTCTTTTCTTTTTGGCTTTGGTTTCCATCATTATAGGCGTACAGTTGTTTATGGCTGGCTTTATTGGTGAATTAATGACTAGAAATTCTGAGAAGACTACTGATTATCAGATTCGAGAGAAGGTGTAAAGTGATTTTATTACTATGATGGTGGCATTTAGAGCTTATTTAACTAATGGAAAGTTGAAAAATTAATATAGGAATAAAATATCTAAATAGCACATGAGCCAATCTAATGAAAATACAGACTCTACCTATTATGCAGATGAAAATAAATTAGGCATTTCAGATAAAAATGAAATTAACCGCCTTGAGGCAAAAGGTTTTATTAACGCCTATATTTTTATTGGAGAATTAGAGATAGAACAAATTTCATTGGACATTTATTTACTTTTAGAAATACACCAAATTGTTTTTGAAAACTTATATGATTGGGCTGGAAAGTTTAGGGAGCATGAAGTAACTGTTGGTGCTGTTAATCTTACTCCTTTCCCTAAAATTAGGGAAGAAATGTATCGTCTTTGCGAAGATGTAAATGCTCACATTGCGTATTGTATCCAACTGAAAGAAGACCAACTGGAAGAAGAATCTCTTAAATTATTAGCTGATGCTCATCACAGATTTGTCTGTATCCATCCTTTTACTAATGGAAATGGTAGGATGGGGCGGATATTTATCAATCTTATTGCAATCAAACTTAATCTTAATTTTTTCGAATTATATGATGAAAAATTAAAGAAGAAAGATGAGAATTATAGTAAGAAAACGTATATCCAAGCATTACGTGCTTATGACAGAGGTGAACGAGAGTTTTTTATCGAACTATTAAGACAAGAATATCAGCCATTTAGTTTTTAACTAAAATATCTATCTTTTTACTCTGTCTCTTTTTTTGTTTTGAATAGTGCCTACCGATAACGCTTTTAGACACCTTTTGCTCTTCTAAAGCCATTGTACCATATACTAAATTCACAATGTTTTTAGCATTATCATAACTATAAAGTGTTAGATATTTCTCTGAAACTTTCATAATCTTTTGATTTTTATTCTATGTAAATATAAATCTTAATTTCACTATTTCCCAAATATTAATAAAAAAGCATTTTGCTCTTTTGGGAATTAGGCTTATTTACAACAATTAAAAAGACGAGATAAAATCTCGTCCTACATTTTTATAATTTATTTCTTTGCTTGCAATTCTTTAATATGTTCTGCTACATCCAACATCGGTGCTACCCAAATATCTTTTTCATTTTGCTTTAGGTAATTTAACAATTCTCGATGGGCTTTTAGTGAAACGTCTATATTATGCTCACCTCCTACTCCATGAAATAAGAAAACTAAAAGTTTGCCTGATGTTACTGCTTTTTTTACTAAGTCAATCATCTGCTCTCCTGTTTGTCCATTAATTGCATAACAATCTGTGGCATATAAATCTACTTCTTGTAAATTATGCATATCCGACTTTACACCTCTGGCAGCTACAAAATCATTCTTTAAATCGTTCATGAAGTAGGTATCACCAATTTTCATATCGCCACAGGTATAAGCGAAAGTACGTTTTGATTTTCCATCTAACGTTTTTAGCAATATATTGTTCATCTTGATTTCATCAATCATCCTCCTGACAGAATATTTACTCATGTCTTTTTCAGGACTAACCCATTCTCTACCTTTTAAGGAAGCATCGCAGGGATGAAAGAGGGTATGATTCCCCATTTCATGTCCATTCTTAGCTGCCACTTTCCAATCTTCAATCCGATTTTTAAATCCGTCTGCATAACCTATTAAGTAAAATGTTCCTTTGAAACCTAGAGAATCTAATAGAGGAATGGCGTTATCTAAATGTACATTTAGGGCATCATCATAAGTCAATACTACAGCACATTTTTTCCCATTCCAAACTTGTTGGGAGCTTTGGGCTAAAGAAATAGAAAACTGAATAAGTGTCAAGAATAAAGCGAGTATAGCTTTCAATTTCATATTTGTGGATAATTATTTTGAGATTTTTATTGATTTGGACAAGCTTATTGCCGAACAATTTTAAATTTAACTTTATTGATTTTCGAAGTCCCCTCCTCCTCATTATCTATCGTAGTGTACAAATAAGTAGTATCGTTTACTATTTTAAAAGCAAATTGGGTTGGCTTGCCAGTTGCAAGGTTAAAACTTATCAAGTCAAGATTATTGTTGGGTTCACCCATAAAGTCTGTAAAAATATGGAAGGTCTTAAACGTAGGATGTCCTGTTAAACTACCGTCAGGATTAAAATTCAGCTTTGTCGCATGATTCTCTGTATCAATAAGCAGATTATTCCCCGTTAACAATTTATCATTTACCACGTATTGAAGTCCCCACGCTACATCTTTCTTGTTATTTGATAGACTAGTTACTTTAGAGAATTGCGTTTTGTCAAGCAGCTCATTTGTTTTGTTAAAATGATACAAAAATAGAAAAGCCTCTTTATTCATAACCTCATAGCCAAGCTCATAATAGTTTACTTTATCTTGATAATCTAGGATATTGGTTTTAAAGCTATTTTTCTTCCTCTTATTTAGATATACATAGAAATTAAGCCCTTCATGATTATTCCAACTTGCTTGAACTTCCAAGCTATCACCTTTTATAGCACTACCAATGATTATGGCAACAACACCTTCAAGTTTATTGGATGATTTTACAGGAGATTTAGTTTTTTCTATCTCATTGATATAGTCTGTTAAAACCCAATTACCTTTAAAATCTGATGGGAAATTTAGCGTCAAAGTATTGTTATGAACTGGCGTTTTTTCAATCGTCTGTTTCTTTTCATTTGAACAACTTCCCAAAAAGAAGAGTGTTATCAGTATAAAAATTAATATCCTCATGGTTAATCTTTGATAGTTAAATTGATATTACAAGAAGATAAAATTTTCATACCAACCACTTATAATAATTATGTAAAAAATTGGTCTCCGATAAAAACGAGACAAAATCTCGTTCTACAGTTGTTTTTTCATTTTCCAATGTTGGATTTCTCCAAAGAGTAAATATGAATCTGCATAGATTTCATACCCGATAGCTTTATAAAAATCAAGGGCATTAATGCGGGCATCAAGAATAATTTCCTCTAAGCCTTTTGCTTTCCCTAAATCTTCTAAATACTTCATCAAAAATTTCCCAACGCCTTTGCCTTGGGCATTTGTCGAAACCGCTACACAGCGTACTTGTCCTTGGGTCGCTGAATTCATTTGTAAACGGGCTACTCCTAGCAGTTCATCTGTTTCACTATCAATCGCCATCACATGGTCTGCTTCGTTTTCATCTGTTAATACTTCGCTCCCTTTTTTCTGGTGCCAAGGTTCACGCAATACTACGAACCGTAAATCATAATATTTTTCCCATTCTGCTGGCGTACTTGGTATTTTAGCAATAAGCATATTTTGGCTGTAAGCTTTGAGCAATGAGCTTTGAGCTTTTTTTAGTTTTTTTTAGTTTTTTTAATAATTCTCTACAATGACTTAGCTTACCCCTTAAAGGCTCAACGCTGATAGCTCATAGCTCAAAGCTGTTATAATTCCTTCACTTCTGTGGAAACACCTAATTCAGAAAAGAGGCGTTGCCAATAGGTAGAAATAGCAGGATTATTAAGTTTTCTTGAAGCAGTGGGTTCAAAAGGCTTAGCAATAAAAATTTCTGCCATGCTAATGTTGGGTAACACACTTTGTAAACGAGCAGCATCTTCCCTAGCCCAGCCTACCGCAGCAGCATCATCAACTGGAGGTGTTTTGTGAAAATCACGACGATTAGTCCCCGACATACTTTCTACCATATCAGAAAGGAAATATGCCTTTACTTTAAATCCTTTACCAATTTCATGGTCAATCAATGGTAATGCAGCCTGAATATCAGTATTATTTTTACTAGTAGACGTGTTTTGAGAGGTTAAGTGAGTAATTACTACTTTCTTGAAAATGCTTCGCTCTTTACCGATTTCCATTGCAAATTCTGTCTTTTGTGCTTCCGCATCTGTAGCACTTGTTCCTTCGGCTATTTCCATTTCTGATCGTGCAACCAATTCAGCTACTTTAGCTTTTGCCGTATTTTCATGGATAAAAAACACTTCTATTTTATCGCCTTTTACTTTGATATTTTCATCAATCAATTCATTAATAATCTTAGTGTATTTTTCATAAATAAACTGCTTACTTGGATTTACACTAACGGATTTATCGATAAAAATCATTGAGCAGGTCTTACTTTCGTCGACAGCATTTTCATATTTTGTAGCGGGACTCGAACAGCAAAACAATATGGTACTAGTAATAACAAACAAAAAATATTTCAATTTTTTTCTCATGGTTTTTAGGGTTATTATATATTGTGACGGCCGTTAAAAGGTTGGTTTACTGCTTAGTAATTCAAAACTTTTGCAAAATAATCAGATTTGCTTTAGAATCCATCATTACGACAAACTTATCGTTTATCAATATGTTATTATCTTTGAGGCATTATTTAATTTTGACGACTCATGAACAAAAATCAAAAAATATTTCGCTGGGTTTTTATTCTTTTCACCTTACTAATGGCAATTCTAGCGTTACAAATGGGCATGAATACCACTGCTCCATGGAATAAGAAAAAGAATAAAACACAGGTTGAAATCGAGAAGGATATAAAATTATTTTCTTTTTAAACAGAAAAACTTTCCAAACACAGTGTTTGGAAAGTTTTTAAATGCTGTCGTTTAACAACCTTCTACTTATTCAATATTCGTTTAATATCGTTTGCCTGTGTAAGGTATTCTCCAAACTTCTCGTAGCTGTCCGAAATCATTAATCCCTTAAATTTCAACAAAGTAGTAATATAAGCATCTAGTACATCGATGATATTTTCTTGATTTTGTCTGAAAATTGGAATCCAAGTTTCGGGGCTTGACTTAGCCAAACGAACCGTTGATTCAAAACCAGTACTTGCCAAATTGAAAATACTCTCTTCGTCTTTTTCTTTGGCTAACACCGTTGATGCCAACGCAAAAGAACAAATATGCGAAATATGTGAAATATAGGCAGTATGTATGTCGTGAGCAGTAGAATCCAAATAAGTAATTCTCATTTTTAATCCTTCCACATACATTTTCTTGATTAATTCGACCAATTCAGGTTTAGAATCTTCAATATCGCAAAGCACGCAGTTTTTATGATCAAACAGGTTTCTAATAGCAGCCTCTGGCCCAGAGAATTCTGTACCAGCCATCGGGTGAGTAGCTACAAAGTTTTCCCTATTCGGATGGTTTTTCACGGCATCAATCACCGCCTTTTTAGTAGAGCCTACTTCTATCACCACTTGGTTTTCAGTAACCTGATTTAATACCTCTGGCAATAAAGTTAGCAAGGCATCTACAGGAACAGCCAAAATAATAATATCCGACTGCTTAATGGCGTCTTGCAAAAGTGCGATACGGTCTATTAGCTTTAATTCTAATGCCTTAATAATATGTTCGGTTTTGTTATCAACACCGATGATGGTATCAGCAAAACCATTTTCTTTTAAGCTTAAAGCCATTGAACCACCAATAAGTCCAAGCCCAACTACTGAGATAGTCATAATTTTGTATTTGGCTTTGAGCTTTAAGCTTTGAGCAATGAGCCGTGAGCTTGTGGCGTTTAGCCTTTATTTTTAAAATTCTCTTTTCCTATAATTTTTTATACTAAAAAACTTTCAAGTCATACCCTTGCTTCTTTTTTCTTACTTCTAACAAAAGCTCAAAGCTCATTACTCAAAGCTAAAGAGCTAACAATCCTTGTAATCGCCTCCTCAAAAATAGAAACCTCTGCACACAAAGAAGTACGAATATAGCCATCTCCTGCTGAGCCAAAGATTCCCCCAGGCGTGATAAATACGCCTGTTTTCGCTAGAATTTCGTCAGATAATTCATATCCTGTTTGATAGTTAGCTGGAATTTTAGCCCATACAAACATTCCTGCTTGATTATGGTCGTATTCACAGTTCAGTAAATCCATTAATTCAAAAACCTTCTTCTGGCGTTCTTTATAGACAGCATTTAGTTCCTCAAACCAAACAGGTGGGTTTTCTAATGCTTTTACTGCTGCCATTTGCAATGGCAAAAACATACCAGAGTCCATGTTAGATTTAAAGCGTAATACTGGATTGATAAACTCAGCTTTCCCCACCAAAACTCCTAATCGCCAACCAGCCATATTATGCGACTTCGACAATGAGTTTAATTCTAGGGCTACTTCTTTCATTCCCTCAACGGCCAACATACTTTGTGGGTCGTCGTTTAGGATAAAGCTGTATGGATTGTCGTTTATGATAAGGATATTATTTGCCAAAGCAAAATCTCTAAGCTCTTCAAAAAAAGCTTTATTCGCTTTCGCTCCCGTTGGCATATGTGGATAGTTCACCCACATCAATTTCACTTTTGATAAATCTTGTTCAGCTAGTTTCTTTAAATCGGGCAACCAACCATTTTCTTCCGAAAGGTCATAAGCCACTACCGTGGCCCCTGTCAACAATGAAGCAGCACGATAGGTTGGATACCCAGGATTTGGCACTAAAACTTCGTCACCAGCTTCCAAATAGGCCATAGAAATGTGCATAACACCTTCTTTTGAACCTATTAACGGCAATACTTCATTGACAGGATTCACACTTACCCCATAGGCATTTTGGTAAAAAGTAGCAAAACCTTCACGCAAAGCAGGAATACCTACATAGCTTTGATAGGCATGGTTTTTAGGATTCTGAGCAGCCGTTGCCAATGCTGAAATAGTTTCAGCAGAGGGTGGTAAGTCGGGACTACCGATGCCCAAATTCAATACGTCAATACCTGAGGCACGCATTTCTGCGATTTGTTTTAGCTTGGTCGAGAAGTAATACTCCTGCACCAAATCCATTCGGGAAGCTGGTTTTACATTCATTGGTTAAAAAACCTCATCGAACTTGCGAAAAGGCACAAAAAAAACCGACTTTTTCAAGTCGGTTTGTGTATATGTATTTTTTGAATTTCAAAAAGATTAGTCAAAACACAACCGACTGCTACTGCGCGTAGTAGTAATAATAAGTACGGTATGTGTTCGCTGAATTATTCATGACTTCAAAGGTAATGTGATTTTTTTATTTTGACAAGTGTTTCAAAACAAGTTTATTTTTCAATAGCATCTTTTATCAAATCAAACACCAAATCAGATTCAAAACCTTTGCTTAATGCATAGCTTACTAGCTTCTGTTTGCGTTTTAGAGGATTGCTTTCTTTGATTTCTCTTGATTTCTTTTCAAGGATTTCAGCGAGTGTCTGGATATAATCTTCATCATCTATTTCGCTCATACCTGCTTTCAAGCAATATTCAGATACGCCTCGCATTTTTAGCTCTTGGCGAATCTTTAATCTTCCCCAGCGTTTTTGGCGGAATTTGCTTCCTGCAAATATTCTGGCGAAACGTTCTTCGTTGAGGTAATTATTCTCAATCAACCAAACAATCATCTCTTCGGCTTCATCGCCTATTACTTCCAATTCTGATAACCTTTTGCGTACTTCCTGTTGGGTACGTTCTTGATAGGCACAAAAATTGGCGACTTTCACGAGGGCTTCTTTATTCATGTTTAATAAGGGTACTCTATTTTCGTAATTTATCTTTTTTGAAAGAATCCATTGCTACAAAAATCACTCTAGCAATAAGTCCAAAACCAGACAAACCTAATATAACAATAAACCAAAGTTGCTTTCTATGATTATCAGAAGTAATCGCCCAAAAAAACCAAACTAAAAATAATATAAATAAAGCTGTTAACATCAATCCTGCAACAATTAATAATACATAAGCTATCGTTTTCATTTTTTTATTAGGGTTTAATTTATGTTTTTATGGAAGGCAAATAACTTTTTTACAAAGATGAAAGTTTCAAAGATAAAAGTCTCATTTATCTTTGAAAAACTTATCTTTGAGCATTGGCGTTTCCACTTTGAGGGTAGGTTGATTGAAAGTAAAAAATTAAAATAATGAATCCAGATGTAATGCAAGCTCCTGTGGCAGCGATAAAGCCACATCCCATGACGCTACACGGCGACACTCGTCAAGATAATTATTATTGGTTGAATGAACCCGAAAATCCAGAAGTTATTGAATACCTTAATGCTGAAAATGCCTATACAGATGCCGTAATGGCATCTACTAAGCCCTTACAAGAAGCACTTTTCAATGAAATGAAGGGCAGAGTGAAGGAAAACGACGAGTCTGTTCCAGTAAAAGATGGCAATTATTACTACTATTCTAGGTATATTGAAGGTGGAGAATATCCTTTGTATTGTAGGAAAAAGGGTTCTTTGGATGCAGCAGAACAGATTATGTTAGATGGAAACGTAATGGCAGAAGGATTGTCTTACTTCAGTATTGGCGGTTATGAAATATCAGATAATGAGCAAATATTAGCGTATGGAGTTGATACCGTTAGTAGAAGGAACTATACGTTGAAGTTTAAAAATTTAACAACGGGTGAAATATTAGCTGACGAAATTCCTAATACAGAAGGCGGGGCTTATGCTTGGGCGACTGATAATAAAACCATTTTCTATATGATACGCGACCAGCAGACTTTGCTGGCATCAAAAGTATATCGCCATGAAATAGGCACGCCGATAGCCTCAGATGTTTTGGTTTATACCGAAGAAGACCCACAGTTTTATATGGGCTTGGGTAGAATGAAATCAAAGAAATACATTATTTCGGTTTCAGAACAAAATGGTGTCTCCACAGAATACCGTTTGTTAGAAGCCTCCAACCCAACAGGACAATTTGTTCCTTTCTATCCACGTGAAGAGGGTTTAGAATATTCTATCGAGCATTTTAAAGATAAGTTTTATATCAGAACAAACGTGGATGAGGCGATTAACTTCAAATTAATGGAAGTATCGGAAGGACAAAGTGCAGATATAACCAATTGGAAAGAGGTAATCCCACATCGTGAAGATACTTATCTGGATGGCATGGAGGTTTTTAAAAACCATTTGGTTTTACAGGAACGAAGCAACGCTTTGATACATATTCGTATTATCAATCAAGCTACGCAGGCAGAACATTATATTCAATTTAATGAAACGGCTTATGATGCTGGGGTGTCTTCAAATCCAGATTTTGAAACGAATATTCTTAGGTACTCATACACTTCGCTGTCTACGCCCTCTTCTGTGTATGATTATGATATGGATAATCAAACTCAAACCCTGATGAAGGAGCAAACGGTTTTGGGCGAGTTTGATAAAGATGATTATGCCAGCGAACGCTTGTATGCTACTGCTAGAGATGGCATTAAAATACCGATTTCTATTGTTTATAAAAAAGGATTGAAAAGAGATGGTTCGCAACCGTTACTTCAATACGCTTATGGTTCGTATGGCTATTCTATAGACCCTTATTTTTCTGCTGCTCGACTAAGCTTGTTAAATCGTGGTTTTGCTTTTGCCATTGCGCATATCCGTGGCGGACAGGAAATGGGAAGGCAATGGTATGAAGATGGTAAATTGTTAAAGAAGCTCAACACTTTCAATGATTTTATCGATGTTTCGGAATATTTGATAGCAGAGCAATGGACATCCAAAGATAAGCTTTTTGCCAATGGTGGTTCTGCTGGCGGTTTATTGATGGGAGCTGTAACCAATATGCGACCAGACTTATACAAAGGTATTTTGGCGGCAGTGCCTTTTGTAGATGTAGTAACAACCATGTTGGACGAAAGTATTCCTTTGACTACTGGTGAATGGGAAGAATGGGGAAATCCTAAACAAAAAGAGTATTACGATTATATGAAATCGTATTCACCTGTTGATAATGTAGAAGCGAAGGATTATCCGAATATGTTGATAACAACAGGTTTGCACGATTCCCAAGTACAGTATTTTGAACCTGCGAAATGGGTAGCTAAATTACGTGCCTTAAAAACCAATAATAATAATATATTGTTGATGCATACAGACATGGAAGCAGGTCACGGTGGAGCATCAGGCAGATTCAAGCGTTTTCATGATATAGCCTTGGAATATGCTTTTATGTTGAATTTGATGGAAATCTATGCTTGAGTGATGAGTTTCTTGAATTGGGAATTTTGAGTTTTGAATACTAAGTCATTATCATGAATAAATTCCATAATAAAATAGTCTGGATTACAGGGGCTTCGTCAGGAATTGGCGAAGCTCTTGCTTATCAATTTGCTAAGGAAGGAGCAAAATTGGTGCTTTCAGCCAGACGAGAACAGGAATTACAAAGGGTAGCTAACACGACAGGCTTATCCCCTGAAAACGTTTTGGTTTTACCAATGGATATGCTACAATTTGAGCTATTCCCTGAAAAAGTAAATACTGTGTTGGCTTATTTCGGACAAATAGATGTGGTTGTTCAAAATGCGGGCATTACCCAGCGTTCATTCGTAAAAGACACCGATTTCAAAGTTTACCGAGACATTATGGAATTGGACTTTTTCAGTACCGTAGCACTAACAAAAGCTATTCTTCCACATTTTAGCGAAAGGAAAACGGGTCATTTTGTAGCGATTAGTAGTGTAGCAGGAAAAATTGGCACGCCTCTCAGAAGTGGTTATTGTGCAGCCAAACATGCTTTAATTGCCTTTTTTGATTCATTAAGAGCGGAGGTCTGGCAAGAGAATATACTAGTAACAGTTGTTTGTCCGGGCTACATCAATACGCCTATTTCACTGCATGCCTTAGATGGAAAAGGAAATGTGCATGGCAAAATGGATAGTAACCAAAGTCGTGGGATGAGTCCCGAAACTTGTGCTCAAAGAATTGTTAAAGCTGTGAAGCATAACAAAAAAGAAGTATATGTAGGGGGAATGTTTGAAGTAATGGCTGTATACTTAAAACGATATTTCCCTGCCATCGTCTATAAAATGGTTCAGAAAGTAAATACTGCGAAATGATTTGAAGATTTGAAAATGAGTTAATATTATTGAAGATATTCAAATAAAACAATTGAAGATTTAACAATGGATTAGTATTATTTCAAATAAATATTTGAAGACTGGAAATTGAATTAATATAATATTAATAGATTCAAATAAAACAATTGAAGATTTGAAATAGAGCAATATTATTTGATAAGTTCAAGGAATATAATTTCCTCATTTTCAAATCTTCAAATTCTCAAATCTTCAAATTTACTCCTATTTCCCCACACTAATCTTCCCCACAGGATTCATTTCCATGTAATCAACAACCAAACTAGCCATTGATTTCATACCTAATACAAAGCCACCCTCGTCTATATAAAAATCAGGTGTATGGTGTGCTGGAGTTTGTGCTGGCGATTTTCCTTTAGGTGCTCCTCCTAAAAAGAAGAAAAGACCCGGTACTTTTTGTTGATAGAAGGCAAAATCTTCAGCACCAGTAACGGCAGCAGTAATTGAAACATTTTCTTTACCAGCTACTCCATCCAAAGTAGGAATCATTTTCTCAGTCAAAGGAATATCATTATACGTAACAGGGCACATTCTGGTAATGTTTACTTCGGCCGTAGCACCTGCACTTTCTGCGATATTAGTTGCAATCTGTGAAATACGCGCATGAATCATATCTTGAACACCTGTATCCAAGGCACGAATAGTACCGTTCATATTTACCTCCTCAGGAATAATATTACTTCTGACACCTCCATTAATTTGCCCTACAGTAACAACGGCTGCCGATTCTGTCACAGGTGCGTTTCTACTGACGATGGTCTGTAAACCCATAATCACTTGCGAAGCCGTCACAATTGGGTCAATACTTGACCAAGGATAAGCACCATGCGATTGCTTACCTTTAATTTTGATTTTAAACCAATCAGAACTAGCCATTGTACCCCCAGGACGATACTTTATTTTCCCTATTTCTGTTTGTGAATTAATATGCAACCCAAAAATGGCATCTACTTTAGGATTTTCTAACACGCCTTCTTTAATCATCAAAGGCGCTCCTCCTTCTTCGCCTTCAGGTGCTCCTTCTTCGGCAGGTTGGAAGATGAATTTTACCGTACCTTTTAATTCACTTTTCATCGAGGCTAGAATCTCTGCTGTTCCCATCAAAATAGCCACGTGTGTATCATGTCCGCAAGCGTGCATGATGCTTACTGGTTGTCCGTTATATTCACCTGTCGCTTTTGAAGCAAAAGGAATATCTACTCTTTCCTTTACAGGTAAGCCGTCCATATCTGCACGTAAGGCCACTACTGGGCCAGGTTTGCCACCTTTTAATATCCCTACTACTCCCGTTTTGCCTACGCCTGTTTTTACTTCTATACCTAATGCACGTAAATGCGTAGCTACTTTTTCAGCTGTTTTAAATTCTCTGTTTCCTAATTCTGGATTTTGGTGAAAATCTCTTCTCCAAGTAATTACTTTAGCTTCTAGCGATTCCGCCTTTTGCGCAATTTTAGATTTTAAAGCCACAGCACCTTGTCCAAATGATGTTGATAAGGAAAGCATCAACAATGCAACAGGCAGTATTATCTTTTTCATATATAGTAGTTTGATTTTAAGATGAAATGAATTTTAACTAAATCTACTATTTTAATAACCATCTGCCAAATCTTTAATACCTGTTTAACTATTTTTACTATATAAAATAGGGCAAATTCACGTTTAATGATAGCTTTTACTCATATTGTTGCTAATAATCCCAATAATATTATTAAACCCTATTTTCTAGCAATACCCCTATTGCTTTAAAAGGCACATCTACTATTTTCACCAAACTTTTATCTTCAATTTCATCATTTAACCCAACAAAATATTGTTTATTAGCCCTCTTTGTTTAAATAATTATTGTTTAAACAAATAAAAATTTGGGAACGCAATATATTTCCTATTATTTTTGTTGTAATAAAAAATTAACAATTTTTAACATTCATACAAACTAAAAAAAATGAACAAAAAACTACTACTTAGTTTTGTGTTTCTGCTTGCACTTATATTTCAAGTAGCGGCTCAAGACAGAACTATCACAGGGAAAGTTACATCTGCCGAAGATGGCTCTGCACTTCCAGGAGTAAGTGTTGGTGTAAAAGGTTCAACAAGAGGTACCGTTTCAGCTGCTGACGGTTCTTACAAAATCAATGTTTCAGGTAATGCTACACTTACATTCACATTTGTAGGTTTCAAAAAAGCAGAAATCGCTGCTGGAACAAAATCAATTGTTAATGTTTCTTTATCATCTGATGTTTCAGATCTTGAAGAAGTTGTAGTTGTTGGTTATGGTACTCAGTCACGTCGTACATTAACAGGTTCACAAGCATCTGTTAAAGGTTCTGATATTGCGAGTATTCCAGTTCAAACTTTTGACCGTGCTTTACAAGGACGTGCTGCTGGGGTTCAAATCAGTGGTTCAAATGGTGTTCCGGGTGGTCAAGTACAAGTGCGTATCCGTGGTGTAGGTTCAATCAAAGGTGGTACAGATCCTCTGTATGTTGTAGATGGTGTGCAAATTAATACTACTAGTAGCTCTGTTTATGCTTCTACAAACCCTTTATCATACCTTAACCCGAATGATATTGAGAACATTGAAATCTTGAAAGATGCGGCTTCTGCTGCTATCTATGGTGCTGCTGCTGCCAATGGTGTTGTTTTAGTAACGACTAAAAAAGGTAAAGCTGGTAAAACAAGCATTACTTTAGATTATAACACTGGATATGTAGAACCAACTAAATATTTAGATGTTTTAAATACGCAAGAATGGATTAAACTTCGTACAGAAGCGCTTATGAATCAAACTGGTTCAACAGAATCTGTAGCTAGAACTAGTGCTTTAACAGGGGTTAGATTAAGCGGAACGCTTTCTGATGCTGAAATTGCTGCGCTTCCTACTTACGACTGGCAAAAAGAAGCTTATCAGAGCGGTAAAACGAACAACTATAATTTCTCGATGAATGGTGGTAACGACAAAACAACTTTCTTTTTGTCGGGTGCTTATAACCAGTCTGATGCGAACGTTAGAAATATCGACTATAAAGGCGGTAACTTTAGTGCTAAAATCAATAACAAAGTAAGTTCTCATGTAAGTGTTGATGCTTCGATTAACTTGAGCTCATTCAACCAAAGAGGTACTTTTGGTGGTCCAAACGGAGGTAGTTTCTTAGGTTCTCCTTCTTTCTCGTCTCCATTGATTTTACCAATGAACCGTATTTATAATGACGATGGTTCATATTTCGGAACACCTGCTGAGGGTGGTATTGCTGGGGTTTTAAACCAAAACGTTTTGATGGTAAGTGATTTGAATAAAATCAATTCTAGAACAAATCAGTTGATTTCTTCATTAGGATTAACATTCAAAATCATTGATGGTTTAACATTCAGACCTTATGCTAGTTTGGATTACCGTACTATCAACGGATACAACTTCCAAGACCCACGTACTGCTGATGCATTCAACGTAAAAGGTCGTATTGCTAGTCAACAATTTGAATTAATCAACTTCTTGACAAATGCTACTGTAATGTATGATAAGGTTATTAAAAACGATCATAAAATTGGTGCATTAGTAGGGGTTGAATATCGTCAGAATACACAAGAGAACTATCAGGCAACTGCTGAAGGTATTCCAACACCTCAGTTTACTACACAGTCGTCTGCAGCAAACCCTATTTCGGTATTTAGCTCATGGACAGGTTTCAAAAAAGCTGGGGTTTTTACTCGTTTGAGCTATGACTATAAGAATAAATATTTCTTAGGACTTACTGCACGTTATGATGGTTCTTCTCGTTTCGGTGCTGATAATCTATATGGTTTCTTCCCAGGAGTTTCTGCTGGTTGGGATATTTCTGGAGAAGATTTCTTGAAAAACAATGCTTCAGTTTCTCAACTAAAACTAAGAGCTAGTTACGGTACTTTGGGTAATGACCAAATCGGTAACTTTGACTCAAGAGGTTTGTATGGTGGCGGTGCTAACTATAATGGACTTTCTGGTATTTCTCCTTCAAGTTTAAGTAATGCTTCTTTAAGATGGGAACGTAACACAACTTCTAACTTCGCTTTAGACTATGGTTTCTTTAATAGCCGTATCCAAGGTTCTGTTGAATACTTCGTTCGTACAAGTAGTGATTTATTGTTAGATCAACCTGTTCCTCAAACGAGTGGTTTTAGTACAATCTCTAACAACTTAGGAGAGTTACAAAACAAAGGTCTTGAATTCAGTATTAAAACAATTAACGTTGACAGAGGAGGCTTTAAATGGACTACTGATTTTAACATCACTAAAATCAGTAACAAAATTACAAAGCTATACGATACTTTAACTACTTTACCAGGACGTGCTGTTGACGAGCAAATTAAAATCGGACAACCTTTGAACTCGATTTATGTAGCTCAATATGCAGGTGTTAACCCTGCTACTGGACGTGCAATGTGGTATGACAACGCTGGTAATATCATTTATCGTCTTGCTGGTAGTGTTGACTCATATTCAAAAATTATCGGTAGCCAAATTCCAAACTTGTATGGTGGTTTTACCAATGATTTTTCTTACAAAGGATTTGACTTGAACATATTATTTACTTACGAATATGGTCGTACAGCATTTAATAACCAGTCGTCATTTATGTTTGAAAACGGAGGACGTACTTTCAACACCTTACGTTCTGTATATGAAAGTAGATGGACTACTCCTGGACAAATTACAAGTACCCCAAGACCAATCAACGGTAATGCTGAAACACTTGGTGCTAGTATCGTAGCGGGTTCAAGAGTATATGAAGATGCTTCTTATATTCGTCTAAAAACTATCTCTCTAGGTTATAATATTCCAAAATCAGCTCTAAGCAAATTTGGTTTAGCTTCTGCTAGAGTTTACGTACAAGGTTATAACTTATATACTTGGACTAAATGGTCTGGTTTTGATGCAGAATGGACAAACTTAGGTAGTGGTAACACAGGTATCGTTCCACAACCACGCGTTGTAACTGCAGGTGTAAAATTAGGATTCTAATCATTTATCAGAAAACCTGTGTTTAGAAACATTAAAAGAGAAAAAATCAAATGAAACTAAAAAATATATTTAAACCGCTTGCACTTGGTCTAGTACTAGTGGCAAGTTCATGTAGCAATCTTTTGAATGTGGAACCACGTCAATCAATTGATTCTGCTACTGCCCTTACAAGTGAAGACGCTATCCGTGCTGCCGTAAATGGTGTGTATGATGTATTGCAGTCGACTAGCTTGTATGGTCGTGATTTAATTGCTATTCCTGAGGCACTAGCTGATAATGGTAGAGCAACCAATAAATCTGGCCGTTTAAATGCAGAATATTTGAACCAAGTTAACGCTCACTTTCTTATCTGGGAAAGAGCTTATTTTGCAATCAACGAAATAAATTTAATTTTAGAGGCACTCCCTAAAGCAACTGCAGTACCTGTAGCTACTAGAGATTCTTTTGAAGGACAAGTAGCGATGCTTAGAGCTTTACTTTATTTTGAATTGGCTCGTTGTTATGGTTATGAACCAAAAGTAGCTATTGCGCAGTCTGACAGAGGTACTATCCCTCTTCATAAAAAAGGTGTACTTGACCTTTCACAAATTGAAAGATTACCACGTGCAACTATTGCTGAAACGTATGATTTTATTTATGCTGACTTAACAAATGCAGTAGCAAAATTATCAACAGTTACTCTTGGAACAGCTTATGCAAACAAAGGTGCTGCTAATGCGCTTTTCTCAAGAGTAGCGTTGTATCGCGGAGATTACGATAATGCTATCAAATATGCTAATGCGGCCTTGGCTTCGGGTATTGGTAAATTCCAAACGAAAGATGCTTATGTAGGGGCTTGGCGTACAGCTAATCACCCAGAATCTATGTTTGAAATTGTATATCAAACAAATGAAAACATCGGTGTAAACTTATCTCTTCAAACTACTTTCACTACCTTATCTCAACTAGGTAATACTTCTACAACTGCTGGTTTTGGTGACTTAGTTCCAACAGCTGCTTTATTAGCTGCATTCGAAACTGGAGATGTAAGACGTAATTTATACGAAAGAGGAACTGCTGGTAGAGGAACTGCTGAAATTGAATGTACTAAATTCTTCGGTAGAAGTGGTGCAGTAAACTTAGATAACATTCCTGTAATTCGTATTTCTGAAATGTATTTAAACCGTGCTGAAGCTTATGCTTTAACAGGAAAACAAACTGAAGCATTGGCTGATGTTAATACTATCCGTACGCGTGCTGGATTAGATGCTAAAGTAGGATTGACTGGACAAGCGTTAATTGACGAAATTGCGAATCAAAGACGTATTGAGTTTGCTTTTGAAGGACACCGTTTCTTTGATTTAAAACGTCGTGGTGTAGATATCGTGAAAGCTTCACCTGCTCAAACTATCGCATTTACAGATTTCCGTATTTTGTCATTCATACCAACTCGTGAGATTCAAGCAAATTCAAACTTGAAGCAAAACGTTGGATATTAATATTTTAAATATTTAAAGAAATTTCAAATGAAAAAAATAATCAATATATCATTGCTTTTACTTGTGATGACTACTTTGTTTTCATGTTTTGATGAAAATAAGCAGTTATTCGACAAAGTAACCCTTGTAGAGTTTCAAGATGCCGTTGTGAACTCTCCAGCTTTAGGAAAAACATTTCCTATCCTAGCTTCAACGAATGCTGTACAAACTAAAACATTAAGAATCAACTTAGTGGGTGCACAGCGTGATAAAGATGAAGTAATCAAGTTTTCGGTTGATCCAGCTGAAAGTAATGCTGTAGCAGGTACTCACTACGATTTAGCAGGAGCTACTACCATCACTATTCCAGCAAAGTCTAGCTTTGGCGAATTAAAAGTAAATATCCTTAAAGCACCTGCACAGGCTGGACAAACAGCTACTGTTGTTTTTGTTTTAGAAGGAAACGGAAGTGATATTGGCCCAAATGCTAACTATAAAAAAGTAGGGTATAGAATTACTTTATAATAGTAGCATTCTTATTTTTATACAAACAGCCTTCTTGGATATTCCGAGAAGGCTGTTTGATTTTCTACTCTTTTATTGATTTTCGATAAGTTTTATAAAGCCAATATATCCCAATACCAATTAGTATAAACAACCAAAGTTTGCTCAAAAACACTATTACTTCTTCAAAAACATACCATCCAATTTTTAAGCTACTCCAAATTCTAAGAAAAAGATTGGGTTTAAAAGCAAATCTATTATCCATATTAAGAGAAGTTTCAATGGCATTAGTAACAGGCTGATACACTTCAATAGTAAGATTGCTATAGTTAACTTGGTCTTTCAAACTCAGGGTTTGTACTTTATTCATGTCTGCTTGTGTCTGAACATCTAACAGATTTTCTTCTGCTTTTGTAGTTTCATCTAACTTTTTACCTTTTTCAGCAATCCCTTTTTTATAACGTTTTTCAAAATCTGTAAAACGCTTTTTAGATAAATCTTTAGCCATTAAAGAAAAGCTTACATCTTCTGCTGTAATGTTTTTATAATCTACAAATGTCATAATTGGCTGAATTTCCCTTATCGCTTTCTCAAAATATTGATTAGGAATTCTCATAGAAAGTTGGTTAACCACCACATAAGCTTTATTATGTAAAACCGAATCTTCGCTGATTTCAACGTCATTGATTTGAATTACCCTGTTTTCTAATTTAGCGTTTGTCACAAAACCATCATACTTTTCTACAATATCTTCAATCTTATTTGTAGCTTCTTGTACATTCTTAACTTTCCCTTTTAAATCGCCTGTTTTAATAAATTTTCTGTCTTTAGTGGACTCTGACTGTAGACCTGCTAAAGTATCATTAATTATACTATCAGCACTTTCGACTGACGTATGTTCAGCCTTTTGTTCTGAACAACCTGTAAACATCATCACTGCACTGATGGCAATGGCAAAAAGAGGTAATTGGTAAGTTTTCATCGTAATGGGATTTAGTTTCAAATGAAACGCCTACAATTACTCAAGTATTGTAAATACTTAAAAACTTGTTAAAAAATACTTAAAAACTTGTTAAAAAATTTAGATTTATAAAACAAAGGCTATCCTTTTCGGATAGCCTCTACTTAATTATTAACTATTCTACTCTTTTACTGATTTAGCATAAGTTCTATAAATCCAATATCCTGCTAATGCAATCAATATAAAAAACCAGAATGTCGTAAAGAAAATAAATATGTCCTCAATAAAGAACCATCCAGTTTTTAAGCTATTTAAGAATCGATAAGAGAAAGTAGGCTGAACAGCTAACCTATTATCCTTATTAGCAAGAACTTCTACCGTATTTGCCATAGGCTGATATAGTTCAATCGTTAGCGTGCTGTAATTTATTTGATCTTTTAAACTCAAAGCCTGTACTTTGTTCATATCTGCTTGAGTTTGTAAATCAAGTAGTTTTTCTTCTGATGTAGTGATGTCTTTTAGTTTTTTACCTTTTTTATCAATCTCTTTTGCATAACGGTCTTCAAATTTCGAAAAACGCTTTTTGTTTAATTCAGTAGCTAATAATGAAGCACTTACATCATCTGCGGCAATATTTTTATGATCGATATATACCATCACAGGTTGAATTTCCCGTAATACTTTCTCAAAATATCGACTTGGAACTCTTATCGTAATTCTATTAGTGATTTCGTATGTTCTATTGTGCAAAACCGAATCTTCACTAATTTCAACTTCCTCATTTTGAAATGTTCTGGTCTCCAACTCAGCATGCGTTACATAACCATCATACTTTTCTACAACATCCTCAATATGATTTGTAGCATCTTGTACATCCGTTACTTTACATCTCAAATCTGCCGTTTTAATAATTTTCTTTTTTTCAAGACCTATTGTTGGTTCTTGATTTGGTACAACTTCTTCTTTTTTTGGTTTTTGCTTTGAAGCAACTCCTTCTTTTGATTTTTCATCAAACGTAACATCCTCTTCTTTAGGCTCTTGACCTAAAGCAAAGTCTTCTTCTGACTTTGGCTCTGAAATAGTATCTTCTGCTGGTTTTTGGTCTGAAGCCACATCTTCTTCGGACTTCTGGTTGTAAAAGTCATTTTCCGATGCATACAAAGCTGTAGTATCAGCAGTTTCGGATGAACTGATAGTCGTTTCGGCCTTTTGTTCTGAACAACTTGTAAACATCATTGCACTTATAGCAATGGCAAATAGAGATAATTGGTAAGTTTTCATTGTAATGGGATTTAGTTTCAAATGAAACGCCTACAATTATTCAAGTATTGTAAATACTTAAAAACTTATTAAAAAATACTTAAAAACTTATTAATATAAATTTAGGATTATAAAAAAAGCCTCAGAATTATATGACTAATCCTGAGGCTTTTTAAGTATTATATAAAACTTTTTAAATCGTAATCAACATTGCTCCGTATGAGTATCCACCACCGAATACAGTTACGATGATATTTTCTCCTTTTTTAAACTCCGTTTTGTGTTCATCTAATACAATGGCACAGCCAGCACAACCTGTATTACCTAAGTATTGAATATTTGAAAGCATAATGTCTTCTGAAACACCTAAAGTGCCTGCTACATTTTTAGAAATTCTAAGGTTTGCCTGATGTGGAGCGATATAGGCTACATCCTCAATGGTAAGATTATTTCTTTCTAAAATTTGTAAGCTCGCCTTTGGCATATAAGTACAAGCATTGATAAATACATCTCTACCAAAAGGCATAATTAAGCCTTTCTTAACGAGTTTTAAATTAACACTTTCAGATGCTTTACCTACATTGGCAGCTCCGCCAGTTAATAAATCCTTAATCTCCCAGTTGCTATCTGCTGTACGTTCCTTAGAAATAGACACTACCACGGCTCCATCACCCCAAAGATGCCCAGCTTTGGTATCGTCTTCGTTGTTATAAGCAGTATTGTGTTCAGAAGCCACTACCAAAGCTTTTGTGGCTTTGCCAAGTGCAAAATATCCTTGAACAATCTCAATAGCATTTAACAAAGATGAACAAGCAGAAGAAATAGTAACTACTGGTATTTCACTAACATTAATATGGTGTTGAACAGCATGTGCTAATGTGAAAATACTATCATAAGGAGTGTAAGTTGCACCAACAATTAAATCAACTTCAGCAATATCATAAGGTAAACTCTCTTTAATTTTATCAACAGCTTGAATGGCCATTGTATGCGTATTCTCATCGGCTGAAGCTTTACGACGTTCGCGAATGCCAGTACGTTCGGTTATCCAGTCGTCACTCAATCCATTTAATTCTTCAAAATAAGCATTGGTAATAATTTGTTCGGGCAAATAACTTGCGATAGCGTTTATAAACATTTGGGTTATTTTGGTCTTTTCTTGTAAATATCAACGTAATCACTTGACAATGAACTTGGTATAACTTTATGAGTATTCCGATTTCATTGATGACCACAAAAAAATAAATTTTGGGTCTAAATCTAATACAAAGGAACTCAATGTTTTTTCATAGTACAACAATTTATTAGAAATAAACAATTATTACTTAATAAAATCCTGTATTTTTTTGTACTATTTCCATGTTTTTTGGATAAATCTCATAAAACTAAAGTTAAATGCTATATTCTACAAGTTTTATCCATTTGAAGGCTCAAAATGATGATTCTTTCAAAAAATGATATATATTATTGTGCTGTTAATACTTTTCATCCTATTTCTACCTTGATTCAGCCTTTTTCTTGAACCAAACTTTTTTACTTTTGTTGCTTACTTCACTTGATTTTGCAGGTAATTTTTGAGCAACTTGAGGACGTACTGGAGTCGGGGTTGATATTTTCGGACTACTATTTTTAAAGGCATGGTCTTCAATTACTGGAATGTTTTTAGCAATCAGCTTTTGAATATCCCTCAAAAAAGTTTTCTCTTCACTATCACAGAAAGAATAGGCCGTACCGTTTGCTCCTGCCCTACCCGTACGTCCAATTCTATGCACATAAGTTTCAGGAATATTCGGAATATCAAAATTGATTACATACGCCAAATTATCTACATCAATCCCTCTGGCTGCAATATCAGTAGCGACAAGCACTCTGGTTGTCTTATTTTTAAAGTTTTCTAAAGCTCTTTGGCGTGCATTCTGGGCTTTATTACCATGAATGGCCTCGGCTTTAATCTCATGTTTTGCTAATACCTTTACTACTTTGTCAGCACCATGCTTTGTACGTGTAAAAACTAATACTGTTTCTATGGATTTATCTTTCAAAATATCCATCAACAAAGCATTCTTTTGGTCTTTTTCTACAAAATATACGGCTTGTTTGATGGTATCTGCCGTTGATGATACGGGTGTTACCTCTACTTTAACAGGCTTATAAAGAATATTATCCGCTAATTTTTGAATTTCTGGAGGCATCGTAGCTGAGAAAAACAAAGACTGACGTTTAGCTGGTAGAAAGGTTAAGATTTTCTTGATGTCATGCACAAAACCCATATCTAACATACGGTCGGCTTCGTCAAGGATAAAAACTTGAATATCTTTCAGGGTAATAAATCGCTGATTGATTAAATCTAACAATCTACCCGGAGTAGCTACTAATATATCTACGCCATCTTGTAAAACATCTGTCTGACGCCCTTGTTTTACACCACCAAAAATTACGGTGTGCTTAAGCCCTGTAAATCGTCCATAGGCTTTGAAACTATCATCTATTTGTATGGCTAATTCACGTGTGGGCGTAACAATCAATGCTTTGATGGTTCGCTTGGCACGATGTTGAACAGGATGCTGCGTTAAAAGTTGTATGGTAGGAATGGCAAAAGCTGCAGTTTTGCCAGTACCCGTTTGGGCTACTCCTAACAAATCTTTTCCTTGAAGTATTGCTGGAATCGCTTGAGCTTGAATAGGTGTCGGAGTACTATAACCTTCCTCAGCTAGTGCTTTTTGGATAGGTTCAATTAAATTTAATGCTTGAAATGACATGAGAATATTGTTAAAAACGAAAAGGTTTTGATATGCAAAACGAGCATATAAAACACTACAAATCAAATGATTGTTTATTTATAACAAACGTTAAATGTTACAGTTTAGTTACAAACAATAGTATTTGTTATAATTTTCTAAAGGATATATTCAACAATTTAGAGAACTCTGAAATTCTTTTCACCTCTGATTGACTAACAAAGCAAATCGAAATACCTCTTTTGCCCGCTCTGGCAGTTCTACCACTTCGGTGAGTGTAATATTCTGGCTGGTCGGGTAATTGATAGTGAATAACATACGCTAAATCATCAACATCAATTCCTCGGGCAGAAATATCAGTGGCTACTAATATTTTTAATTTATGGTTTTTGAAAGCACGCATCACTTTGTCTCGCTCGCTTTGTTGCAAATCTCCATGAATAGCATCTACCGCTATATTTTTGCTGACAAGTTGTTTCGTCAATGTTTGTACCGCTACTTTGGTTCTACAAAAAATAATGCCTGTAGAAGCACCCATCGTATTCAAAAACTGAAGCACATAATTAAACTTCTCGCGTTCATCACACACAAAAAATTGGTGTTCTATCAGGTTATTCACCACTTCGCTTTTACTAACTTGAACCGTATGCGTATTTTTAGACATATAAGTGTCTACCAATTTCTGCAAAGCACTTGGTAAAGTAGCCGAAAATAGCCATTTTGTACCATCATGAGGTATTTGTCTTAAAATGCTATCTAGTTCATCTTTGAAACCCATGCTTAACATTTCGTCGGCTTCATCCAAAATCAAGGTTCTCACAGCCGTTAAACTCACCGCTTTTCTTGCTAGCAAATCAATTAACCTCCCTGGGGTAGCCACAATAATTTGGGTCGGTTTCGATAATGCTCTTAGCTGAATATCTATTTTTTCGCCTCCATACACAGCTTCAACAAATATTTTTTCAGGGGCATATTTTGTCAGTTTAAACAAATGCTTTGCTATTTGTTGACATAGTTCGCGTGTGGGCGCTAATATCAATGCTTGTACTTCTTTTGATTTAGGATTTACCTTCATCAATAACGGCAAACCAAAAGCAGCAGTTTTACCTGTTCCTGTTTGTGCTTGTCCGATAAAATCGTTTTGATTCTTTAATAAATATGGAATTGCTTTTTCCTGTATTTCAGTAGGCTTATTGATGTTCATTTCAGTCATTGCTTGGATGAAATGCTCAGATATGCCTAATTCTTTGAATGTTGCCAAAATTGTGTTTTTTAAGTGACAAAGGTAAGGAAATATTAATGAAGAAGTCCTTTGCCAGAACATGATATAAAAAAGGGCTACAAGTTTGGTTACTTGTAGCCCCAAAAAGATAAAGCACAATTACCAAGCCATTCTTGGCAAAGGGCTTACATCTTGTGAACAAAATACGCCTTTTTCTGCTTTGAAATGCGCTGCCATCGCTATCATTCCAGCATTATCTGTGCAGTATTGAAAAGCAGGTATGTATACATTCCAGTTTTCTTGCTCACCCATTTTTTGCAATGCTGTTCTTAATCCAGAATTAGCGGAAACGCCACCAGCAATGGCAATTTCTTTGATTTTATATTGCTTAGATGCCTTTTTAAGTTTTTGTAATAATATTTTAATCAACGTAGCCTGCATAGAAGCACAAATATCTGCAAGGTTCTCTTCTACAAAATTGGCATTTTGCTTAATCTCTTTCTGTAAGAAATATAGGAAAGACGTTTTAATGCCTGAAAAAGAATAGTTCAAGCCTTGCATCTCTACCATCGGAAAAGGGAATCTTTCAGGGTTTCCTTCTTTGGCGTATTTATCAATCAATGGCCCTCCTGGGTAAGGTAAATTCAACAGTTTTGCTGTTTTATCAAACGCCTCTCCTACCGCATCGTCTTGCGTTTCACCGATTACTTCCATTTCTAAAGGTGAACGTACAAAAACAATTTGCGTATGTCCGCCACTCACTGTTAAGCATAAAAAAGGGAAATTTGGCTTGGGTTCGTCAATAAAATGTGCCAAAACGTGCGCTTGCATGTGGTGAACATCTATCAAGGGAATATTCAAACCCATTGCTAAAGCTTTTGCAAAGGAAGCCCCTACTAATAATGAACCTAAAAGACCTGGTCCACGCGTAAAAGCAATGGCATTTAGGTCATTTTTTGTTATCTTCGCTCTTTCAAGTGCCTCTGCCACAACAGGTACAATGTGTTGTTGATGTGCACGGCTTGCTAATTCAGGTACAACCCCACCCCATTTTGTATGAATGGCTTGGCTTGCTACAATGTTGGAACAAAGTTTGCCGTTAATAATTACAGCCGCTGAGCTGTCATCACATGATGATTCGATTGCTAAGATTGTCATAATAATGCAAAGATAATAAATGCTAGTTGATAGAACATATATAAACCCAATACCTTAGTAATTCTATAGTACCTCCTAAATCTTGTTCTTAGCATTCAACCCGTTTAATATAGTAAAAAATAAATGTTCATAAAGGTTTCTAAAATACTGACAAAAATAATTCTCTACACGGTAGTAGGCTTATTGTTGTTGGCTGTTTTAGGTTCTTTAGCACTTAGAAGTTCCTATTTACAAACCAGAATTGCCCAATATTATGCGCCAAAGATTTCTAAGACCCTTGGCTATCCGATAGAAATCGATAAAGTAACGATTCGTTTTTTTGATGAAGCAACTCTAGAAGGCGTAAGAGTAAAAGATTATCACAATCACCAGATGATTGATATTGAAAAGCTCGACCTTGATTTTCAATTAAAAAGTCTTTTACAGGATTCTCTTAAAACAAAACTGGATTATGTAAGGCTATATCACCCTAAGGTGGGTTTAGTAACTGATAAAAACGGAGATTTGAATATTGATGAATTTATTCGTCGGATTAATAAATTGACGGCTTCGCCCACACCAGATCCTAAGCATAAGCCAACACCTTTTATCATTAGTGAGGCTGATATTGTAGAAGGAATTTTTAGCATGAATGATGAGTCGGAACCCTATATGAACGACCGCAAGTCGTTCGACCATTATCATTTCAAGCTTCATGAATTAAATGGACATCTTAAGAATTTTACTTTAATAAGAGATACTGTTACTTTTCAGACAACGCTAAAAGCCTACGACCGTTCGTCTGACCTCAGGATTAAAACGCTGAAAACACATTTCTTGATTTCGGATACACAGATGCGTTTTGATGATTTATTACTGAAAGTGAATAGTTCGGTAATAAGGAATAACATCGTGATGTCATTCAAAAGTCAAAAAGACTTTAAACATTGGAATGCTAGGGTAAAAATGCATGCTAATTTCGACTCTTCAGTAGTAGTAGCCAACGACATTGCTCGATTTGTGAATGATATGTATCAATACAAAGATGTGTATTACCTCAATGGCAAATTTGATGGTACTGTGAATGAGTTTAAACTTCATAATTTTGATTTATACTTCGGGCAAAAATCTAAGCTACGGGGTGATTTTTCGTTTAAAGGACTTCCTGATATTCCTACAACAGATATGGATTTCAACATGCGGAAATCGTATGTTTTTGTCAACGACTTAGAGAAATACATTGGGAAAGACCCTGTAAAAGCCATTGAAAAATTTAATAATATTACTTTTGATGGAGCGTTCAAAGGGACGACTTCCAATTTTAAAACAACGGGTTTGATTACTTCTGATTTAGGGAAATCGGATGTGGATGTAGCCATGGTTTTAAAAGCTAACGAAGCGAATTCTACTTATAAAGGTTCGTTGAAATTAGAAGATTTTAAATTAGGCAAACTAATAGATAATGCAGGTTCATTGGGTGACATCTCTCTTTCTGGCAAGATAGAAGGCATAGGCTTTTCATTGAAAAATGCTAGTTTGAATTTTGATGGAACCGTTAAACAAATTACTTACAACGATTATAATTACAAGAATATTGATATTAATGGTAAACTAGCTAAAGAGCTTTTTGATGGTAGAATTGCTGTTAAAGATACCAACTTGGTGCTTAACGTATTTAGTAAAGTAGATTTACGCAATGGCAAAAGCGATGTAGATATGCTGGGGAAATTATCTAAAGCTAACCTAAAAAACCTTCATTTCACAAAAGATGACTGGCGGATTTCTACCATCCTTGATGTTCAATCAAAAGGAAAAAATATTGATGAATTAGTAGGCAAGGCAAAGTTTATCAACACGTATGTTACGCTAGACAAAAGAAACTTAATCCTTGATTCTCTTTATATAACTTCAACCATTGAAGATATAGGACGACAATTAAATATCGAATCAGATTTAGTAAACTTAGACTTCAAAGGCAATTTCAAACCTAGTCAGGCTTTCGAGGATTTAAAGGTGCTTGTTGAGGAATATAAAATTTATTTTGTGGGTGACGAAGCTACTAGAAATGCATACTATGCCAAAAAGCCATTAACACCTCCACAGAATTATCAAATAGACTATCAATTCTACCTCAAAAACTTTGACCCAATTCTAGGGTTTTATTACCCTGATGGTCATATTTCAAAAAAGACTTTGATAGAAGGTACTTTCGGAATTAGTAATACTTCTACCTTTTCGCTTAGTTCCAAAATAGATACATTGGTATTGGGACAAAAATATCGTTTCTATCAGTCAGATATAGATTTGAATAGTTCGAAATTCTATAATACGCCAGAAATACTAGCGTCTTTGATTCTGAATTCCAAAAAACAAAAACTTGGCGTATTAGCCCCTACCGTTAACCTTGAAGCTGAAGCGTCGTGGGCAGTAGATAGAATTGGATTTACCAGCGGTCTTAAACAAGAAGGAACAACTAACCAAGTAAACTTGAACGGTACGTTACAGTTTATTCAAGACGGTTTGGCCTTGCAATTTAAACGCTCTAAGTTCCATTTATTAGATCAAGATTGGAAGATTAGTCCAGACAACTCACTGACAATTATTGGCAACGAAATCACGGCGAAAGACTTATACCTGAGCAATTTAGACCAATTGATAGCCTTAAACGGTACGCTTTCGGAAGATTCGCTCAAGAACCTGACATTTAAAGCCAAAAATTTTCAGTTAGAAACCCTAGCACCTATCATTTCATTAAACATGAAAGGCTTAGTGAATGGCGAGGTTGATTTAAAAAACATTTATAAAAACATAAACGTTGATAGTCGCCTGAGCATTAAAGATTTATATGTTGATAATTTCTTGATTGGAAATGTAACAGGTGATGGCATTTTTGATAACGAACGCCAATTGGTTGACATCAACTATTCATTGGAACGTTTGCAAAGTCAAGTGTTGACAATCAGAGGTATTTATGACCCTAAGCAAGCCGAAAATTCGCTAGACTTATTAGCGACTTTGAACCAGACAAACCTACAAATTTTAGAGCCTTTTACGAAAGGACTTTTCTCTAAAATTGGTGGCGTAGCCATTGGAACAATCAATGTTTCAGGAAAACCTTCGCACCCAATTTTGGAAGGAGCAATTGATATTAAGAGAGGAACGTTGTTCTTTGACTACCTTAAATCGACACTAAACTTTGAAGATAAAATCACGTTTGAGCCTGATGAAGTAAGGGCAAAAAGTCTTCGCCTTACGGACGACGAAGGGAATAAAGGTACGTTGAAAGGCAGTGTTTTCTTTGATGGTGACAAGACATTTAACGTTCAGTTAGGGACTACGATGAATCGGTTCAAAATTTTGAATACCACCAGAAGGGATAATGACACCTATTATGGTACCGCCTACGCGACAGGAAAACTAAATTTAGGTGGTACGTTTGATAACCTAACTATTTCAGCCGACTTAAGAAGTGACCGTGGAACAAAATTATATATTCCACTTGATAAAGCCCAAGATGCTGGGAACCAAGAAGAGATTGAATTTATGAGTGCGAGAGTAGCCAAAGATTCTCTCAATAAAAACTTAGCCCTTAATAACACCTCAACCAGTGGTATTAAAATGGATTTCAACTTTGAAATTACGCCTGATGCTTATGGTGAAGTACAGTTCGACAAACAAACTGGGGATATTATGCGTGCCAACGGGTCGGGTATTATTAACCTGAAAGTGGATACCAGAGGAGGCTTTGATATGACGGGCGATTATAACATAGAGCGTGGAGATTATACCTTTACATTTCAGAACATTATCAATAAAAAGTTTAATATTCAACGAGGAAGTAAAATATCATGGTCGGGTGACCCATATGAAGCCATCGTTGATATTCGTGCCTCTTATACTCAAAATTTAAGTTATCTAGGCTCAGTAATAGACTCAACAGGCAGAGGTAAAGAATTGCGTAGCAAAGCTGATTATACTCGTCGATATCCAGTAGATATTACGATTAATTTAAAAGATAGGCTTTTGCAACCTACCATTTCGTTTAATTTAAGAATGCATGATTATCCTCAAAACCCTGATTTTAATTCGGCTGTTACCGCTTTTGAAAACAGGATGAAAACGGATGAGCAGGAATTAAACAGACAGGTAAGTAATGTGTTGTTGTTAGGACAAATGGTTTCGCAGACGAATGCTAGTGCCTTTGCGGCGGCTAACTTAGTCAGTAACTTAACGGAGCTATTATCCAATCAGTTGAGTAATGTATTCTCTAAGATTGACCAAAACCTAAATGTTGACTTGTCGCTCAATGGAAATGGGCTGAACCAAGATTTAATCAATAATTTACAACTTAGGCTTTCCTACAATTTTAACGACCGTTTCAGGATTACACGAAGCGGAGGATTTACTACGGCTACCAATCAAACAAATGCCCAATCACTTATTGGCGACTGGGCATTGGAATGGTTTATTACGAAAGACGGAAGCCTAAGATTTAAAACATATAACAGAAACATTCAAACATCCATTTTAGGGGCATTGAATACCTATCAGACGTTTACTTCAGGGGGTGCTAGTTTGCTATACACCAAAAGTTTCAACTATTTATTTATTAATAGGAAAAAAGCTAGAAATCCACTAGCCCAAACAGACGAGCCCGTTATCGTCAATCCGTAGTTTAAACGGTCAAATCAACTTCACCTTCAAAAGCTCTGATGGCAGGACCAATTAAGAAAATGTTTTGATAGCCGTTTTCAATACGTTCGAACTCAATTCTTAGCTGTCCGCCCATTACTTTTATATCTACAAAATTTTCAAAGCCCAAACGAATATTGGCAGACAAAGCACAAGCTGTTACCCCTGTTCCACAAGCATAAGTTTCATCTTCTACACCACGTTCATAAGTACGTACTGATAAAGTGTTTTCGCCAGTCACCTCCACAAAATTCACATTGGTTCCTCCCTTACTTACAAAAGGTTCACCATAACGTATAGTCTTGCCAGTATTGAATACATCATAGTTAGCCAAGTCGCTCACATACGTTACATAATGTGGCGATCCAGTATTCATAAAATCATATTCGGGTGTTTTATCTATTTGATTGACATCAATCATTTTTAATGAAATCACCTCCTTTGTCACCTTCGCCTCATGTTCGCCATCAACTGCAATGAATACCGTAGAGTCGCCAATAATACCTAAATCATGAGCGAATCTCACTAAACATCTACCACCATTACCACACATTGAACCTTCTGTACCATCGGCATTAAAGTAAACCATTCTGAAATCATAGCCCTCAGCCTCTTGCAAGAGCATTAAACCATCTGCTCCAATCCCAAAACGACGATGACACAAATGGGCAATCAATTCTTGTGAAATAGGAAAAGTTTTTGAACGGTCATCTACCACTACAAAATCATTACCAGTACCTTGATATTTATAAAACTTCATCTTAAATGTATTCTACTGTTTTATATTCCTTAAAAATCTACGCAATATTATAACGCTCTTTTAATATATTCAAATGGTGGCGTTCATGTCCAGCAATCATCCAAACCAAAGCCCTTGCTGAAACTGCATTTCCATTCGCTATACCAATCCTCGAAGCCACTTCTTCAGAGAACGATGAAAACAGCGCGATAGAGCTTTCTCTTACTAAACGATACTGTTCTAACAAAGATTCAAAAGACTGTTCATTAAAATCAGAGGCATCCATGTATTCATTTTCATCAAAACTGGGTAAAGATTGTTTTTCACCCCTAGCAATCGCCAAAGCTCGGTAGCCAAAAATGCGTTCAGTATCGGTGAGGTGACCTAAAATTTGTTGAGGAGTCCATTTTCCAACCGCATATCGATACTTTTTTTGCTCTTCAGACAAATTTTTATATAAATTTTTCACTACATCTTTCTGCACCATAAGTGCTTCAATAACATTTTGACTTTCAACCTTTTCTATATAAAAAGAAAAATACTTACCATCAGGAAACTCGTTTTCAAAAGGTTTTCTCATTATTTTTTTTGATTTTTTTTTGACAAAGGTATTGTATTCTAAAATAAAACGACTAATTTTGCATCACAATAAAACAACGAGGTAAACGAAAAGTTAACAAGTTGTTAAAATTGTAAAAAAGGTTTGGTAGTTCAGTTGGTTAGAATACATGCCTGTCACGCATGGGGTCGCGGGTTCGAGTCCCGTCCAGACCGCCAACTAAAAGTCTCATAATCAGTAGATTATGAGACTTTTTTGTTTATTTTGGTTTAAACGCAAAATCTCGGTTTAAACATGGTTTAAACATTTTTGGGCTCAAGTGGAATAGTTGGGGGGACAGAAATTTCAAGCATAAATTTTAGAGAGAAATTCAAGGTATGTAAAAGTAAGGAAGAAGCAACCAGAAATTGGCTCTGTGATATAATAATGTAGAAATCTCAAATATAAAATCTTTCCAAGCAGTATTCAAATTCATCCCCTTCCTCATTTATCTATCCTGAATTTCTTTATCAATCGAAGTACAAATGCTTTAGCTGAAACATTCAACCGTGCGACTGACCATGAAAAAGTAAAGTCCTTAAGAGGTGTCAATATGTCAAATCCTTCCTCTTCAGACTCTCTAAAAAATATGTTTAAACTTTTAAGTCTCCAAAAATTCCACTTGAAACGGGAAGGTCTTTAAAACATTTGAAGTATCGGTAATGCAATTGATACGACTACGTCCAGAGGACGTTTGTTTTTTAATATTTCTACTTGTTTACTGAATTTGAAAGAGACTTAATCAGAGAAAAAACGAAAGCGGATTTGGAATCTTGCTCGTTTCAGGGGGAAGAAAAGGTAAACGACACTAAAGCATGACGAATAAAGCAGAGAAAGAGCATATTGGCAGAAACCTATTATAAGGAAGGCAAAATGGGTGTAACCAAATTGCCTTAGAGATAGGTTTTTCAAAAATGATACTTTAATACTTAAGACATAGTATGGAATACGATCTGCTAAACCAATCACCGAGTAATCAACAGTGAACCATTAAAAAGAAATCCTTTACTGGGTACCACAATTCGGTATATATAGGTATCTACAGGCAAGAGATCATTTTTAAACGTACCATCAAAAGGTGTTGAATAACCTTTTGAATAGAAAACCATTTCACCCCATCTATTATAAATGCTTACTTCTACATCTTGATAGCTTTCTGTTCCTGGTAATATCCAATTATCATTTTGTGAATCCCCGTTAGGACTAAAGACATTGGGTATCCAAATTTTTTGCGTAACATTTACTTTAACAGTATCTTGAGATACACAGCCATTATCATCAATCAAAACTAAAGTATAAGTTACGGTCTCATTTGGTCTAGCAATAGGTGATGCTATTTTCCCATTGGAAAGGGTGTTTTCTGGAAGCCATTGATATTTAAAATCTTTACTATTAGGGGCAACCAAAGATACACTTGCCCCTTTCCATATATTAAATTCTTTGGGATTTAAATTTAATTTAAAAGATTCTGCTATAATTATATCTCTTTGTGCAGAACCAGATTGACACTGTAAAAGTCCTTTATACTCATAATTAATTGTATGTTTCCCTAACCCAGCCAAGTCTGGATTGAATGCTCCTTGATTCTGATCAATAATTCCTAGCCCTTTAAAAATACCCCCTGCTGGATAACCTTTTAATAAAATTACTCCTTTATTAAGTTCACATATTGAAGGAATACTATCCATCTTAATTTCCTCTTTTTGTACACTCTCAATCTTTAATTTCTCTGATTCTTTTTTACAATTATTAATATCGGTAACTATTACAGTATAATTCCCAGTAACACCTGCTTTATACTCTGGAATAGTAGTTATTGTTAAATGTGTTCCATTTAGTTGCCAGTCATATTGTAAATCTTCTCCTTCATTTGCTTTTAATAAAAGTGTTTCTCCTTCACAAATTAAATTACTAGCCCTATCAGAGTTTAGTTCTGCCTCTGGATTCATAAACTCTTCTACAAAAATAGTATCACTTACAGCTGGACAATCGGTTGGCTTAGTATTATCAGCAATAGCAACAAAATACTTGCCACTTTTATTGACTTCTATTTTCTGCTCAACATTACTTATTATTTGTTCATCCTGCAACCATGTATAGCTAAAATTACTACCTTCTAATGGAGCTTCAAGAATAACGTTACCTCCTTCACAAAAGGTTTTCTCATTAGCTTTTAACTTAACTTTTTCGGTCAATAATTTAAGCGTGATTTGTCTTGATGTTCTTGATTTTGTACATTGATTTTTGATAGATACTGTCAAATTATAAACTCCTGGTTTGCTCGCAACTAATTTATCGTAATTGGCATCAGGAATATTATCTCCATCTAACTCCCATTGATAGTTCCAATTGGGGTTAGTAGTAGCCTGAAAAGTTACTTTATCTCCAAAACAAATGCTAGGTTCAGTTCCTGGTCTTTCCAACACTGAAATAACTGGGTCAGGTAGATTAGTAGGTACAGGACAATCTATGATTTTCAATTGAAAATCTCTTTGTGTAATGCCTAGTTTTACATAAACCTTTCCTATTTTTCTATATTCTGTACAAATTACAGAGAAGACAAAAAGACCTAATTGGTTTGGAGTAACCGTGATAAACCCTTTTTTAGCATCAATACTTAAGTTTGGAGCACCTGGAATGGTATTAGATAAACCATACCCATTCTGCCAAGTAACACCCGCAAATGGTCCACTCAATAATCTTTCTGTTTCAAAAATGGAAGATTTCCCTAATAATGGTGTTGCTAATTGATAATGAAGAGAATCTCCATCTGCATCTTTTGCCTTAAAATTGTATTTAAAAGGGTCGTTTATACAGACATATTCCCCACTAAGCACATCAAATGAGGGTGTGGAATTTAAAAAAAACTTCCCATTACGTTTCATCGGGGGAAATTCTGTATAAAATGCCATACTTGCTTGATAAGAATTAACAATGTTTGTTATTCCTGCATTTCTACAACAACGGTCTTGATAAATATAATATCCATCCGCATCCTGAAAGTTCTCAGGGTTTACTTCCCATTCTGCCTCATAAGTAACTTCAATGATTTTTAGCTTATTAAGTTTGGCACAATCTTCATTACTATATTCAAATAAAGTTTGTTTACTCATTGGTAAACTTAGAACAGTTATTGACTTATGATTACTCTTCTGAGAAATACCAACTTTTTCAACAGTATTAGGCACATCATAGGAAGGGTTAAGTGCATTGAAATATAATTTCAATATAATTGCATACTTCCCAGGAGTTTTACCGATAGCTTGCATCTCGATATGTCCACCCACAATATGATCAGCTCTTAAATCTGTTGTTATTAAGAATAAAAAAGTGAGACTGCAAACTATCTTAATAAACATATTCATAGATGAATGATGTAGTTTTGTGATGATATTACTCTTATACACTTATTCATTGGCTCTTCAAGCAAAGATTATACAATATTTTGTGCTTTTTTTCATTATTCATCAGTAGTACTATATACGCTTTGTACAGATGTTGACAATAGATATTTATTGCATTAAACTCTCAAGCTATCATTAAATATAACTGACGCTCATTAATACTTTTGCATATAGGTGTTACTATTATTTGATAGTCAGAAAAGAAGCCTTAAAAAGAGCCTAAATTCTTTCTTTATTTGATTCAATAAAATGCAGTATAACTCTTTAATATTAAGTGTTGTATCTTGTTTAGTAAACCTAAACACTCCTCAATCGTACATAATCATGAGCAAACGATGTAAGTCTTCGCTTGTTCTTGAGTCCTAACTTTAACGATATATTGCTCTTATGCTTTCTGACAGTAAAAACACTAATGTGAAGCTTATTAGCGATTTCAAGTTCTGAATTAGCCTCTAATAGTAAACTCCAAATATCTATCTCTCTATCTGAAAGTAAATTTATTTCTTCATCATTTTTATACTTATTTCCTGAAACATTCTGAAATGCAACGTCTTTTCTCATAAATATAAATTGCAGGTAAAGAATGAATTCATTTTTAGTTATTCCGTGATAAATAACATTCGTAATTTTCAACAATGATTTACTAAGACAATTGCGAATAACCAGAAAATTTCTTGCGTAAAGTATTACCCTTGTAGCTAAGTTGTTCTTTTTAAGAAAATCAGATAGAATATTTTCAACACTAGCTAAAGTAATTGGATCAGTAAGTAAAAAATCTGGCCTATACATTAACAAATCACTTAAAAGCATGCTCCCATTACTTGAAAAATGAGATACGTCAAAAAATACTTGTGAGTCAAATTTTAGTGATGCTATAAACTCTGCAGTAAGTTTATCTTCTAGGGCTATTACTAAATTAGGGTAAGAATTATTAATGTTCATATCTTAAATAGAATTATTAAGTAGAAATATAAGGTTGTAGTAATAAAAATAATACATGGAAACAAAGATATAGAAATATAGTATATTCAATATACTTGAGTAAATAAAATATTTTATACTTGGTGCTTATTAAATAATGAATACTTCATTCATTTTAGATTGGCTTCCCTTGAGGAAGTCAATCTAAATGAATAAGCGAGTAGTGGGTATATATATAAAAGTTACAAATGTTTATATTCGATTAATCATATTACTGATTATAACGTAATGAAACCTCTTTGGTTGGCTTGTATTGATATGTATATATTCTATATGGAAAACCCGCACATATAACTATTCCACTACCACATTCTAAGAAACCTTGTGTATATATTGCTCTTACATAATTTCCCGAGAGTTTTTCATATGTTATATTTTTTTTAGACAGAATTTGATTACTTGAATTATAAACCTCTTCGCTTAATAATAGTCCACGTTCCAATGACTTATCAATAAAAGGTTCATACTTATTTCCACTTCCTCCAATTCTCAAGCTATTAGAAATAGCTTCGTCCATGTGTGCACCATCATCTGATTCATAATTAGTGTAATTATATACTTTATACCCATTAGAAGACACCCCGTTTATAAGTTCTTTTTCCACTACTCTTCTATATCCAATATGACTTCCCATAGAATTAATACTGATTGGAAGAGTGTTCTGTATAGATAGAAAATTGTTTGTATAAGTTGCTGTAGATGAGTTGCAAGAAACCATTGTATATCCATTAGTGGATATTGTAGAATAAATGTGTTTCCCTGACGAAATACCACTACTCGATGTTCCATCAGTATTTAAATAAGTATAATTTTTCGTTTTTATTTGATTTCCATCATACGAAAGAACGTTTTGTATTCTCAATCCTCCAACAGGAAATAATCCAGTATTGGATAAAGAGAAAGTCCCATCATTATTTGTTTCCTTATATTTAAGAATCGTATGTGGTTCATACACTAATTCTGTTGTACCCCCTGTCGGGTAAGTTATTTTTTTTAGACTTCCACTTCGTAGAGCTAAAATATCTGTTGTTGCCTCTTTAGAAGCTGTAAATAAACTAAAATTATTATTTGAGATATCTGTTATCAGATTAGATAAATCGTAGCCAGCTTTATTATTAAAGAAACCCCAATGGTCAGTTTTATCAAACTGTTCCAAATAACCAGGTAAACTAATATCTGTATAATATTCAAATTCGTGTTTAATTTTTAAATTATCATTATCTTTAGCAATTTCATTTACTTTGCTTAACATCAAACGTTTCGTATTATCAGTTGCTGTATTGTATTCTAATGCCACATTTCGTACAAGATTATTATCTTTATCTTTTATCTGAACATTATCTAGCTTCCTCCAAACTAATTTATCTAACAATGCTTGTATCCTCTCTGAAGCTCCACTTTGAGCACTACCTAATAGGGTATTCCAGTTTAAAAAAGGGAAAATATTCGCTGGAACATTGTTAATAGATGTTCCATGATATGTAGAGGTTTGTTCAAAAAACTTACTTAAAATTCTAACAGGGTATTTCATTTCAGTTGAAACACTACTGTTAAATTCGATGATATACGAACTGGAAGTGATACTTGATAAATAAGTTGGTCTTGTTAATGAACCACCATAAAACCCATTCGTTGGTATTTTATAGCCACTTTGGCTACAAGCATGAGTAAAATTTAAAAGATTAACATTTGTAGCATATGAAAAAGAATAGGCAGATGATGACCAAGATGGTGTAAAAGATGCAATGAACTTCCCATTTGAGCAATCTGTAGGTGCTGTATAGTTAAAAATAACCTCTTGTCCTTCTGGGGTCTTCATCTTAGTGAGATACCATGTATTGGCAACCCATATATCTGGAATTGTACCCGATGAGTTCATCATTTGACCAAAAAAATTCATAGAGTATTCTATTGCAGATGATACTCCGCCAAAAGTAAATTGTGTACCATCATCTGTGGTAATGGTAAAACTCTTAAATGTTTTTGACGTTTTCGTGAATGACAATCCTATATAGCCATCACAGGTTACTTTCAAATCTTCTGGCATAGGTAAAAAAGATTCATCTGTTGTTACTTTCATTGACGAATTAGATTTTACAACCCACTGCTTTAGATGATTAAGATAAAAAGAACCAGAATATCCCATAAAATTAAAATCGAATTCATCAGGTTCTGTATCATTGGCAAAAGAAGCTATTTCGTCTTTTACATAACTTTTTGTTTCCCAATTAGTTTTGTCAAGCTGAAAAGTACTGTACCAATAACCTTTAGGAGTGTAAGTACCTCCATCATCATAATCATCGGCAGCATCTTTTATTTTCCTTGTGATTGCTCCACCTGCATTCAAATTCCAATTTAATCCTACCCAGCCAGGATGTTGATTAATACGTACACCAGATGCGTGATAGCTAAGTGTAATAGGAACTTTTATTTTTCCTTCGGTTAGTGTATAAATAGGTATTTCTATATTAGGTGTACCTGTGTAGAGAGAAACAGGAATTTCTCCATATAACCCTAACCCTGCAGCGTTTGGACTTGGGATATTAACATCTGGTTTTTGAAATTGAGCATGTAGTGAAAATAAGCCAATATTGAAAATTGGAAATATAAGATATAAGAGTATAATCCAAAACTTTTTATAAATTATAGTTTTTCTTATACGTAAGTAGTTGTAGTTACTTTTCATTTAAATATTATTTTATTATTGCTTATTATACTAACTTTCTTTAATTAAATTAATCATTTTAAAATATTATTAATTGTTTTTAAACCTGACGGGTATATTGATAATTAAATTATTAATTCATTTAAAAAGTTATCTGCTCTACAATATAGAAACAGACAAAATCCTTCTTCATCCTCAAATCTAAACGAAATACTGTTTTCTTTTTTGAAAATTTGTTTTTGAGACTACATTTTATACCTTGAAGATATAAACTTCTAAAAGCAAGGGTATAAGGTAGTAGTTCTACCGAGTGAATTTCCCCCTCATCCAACTCTTTATAAAATGCTATCGCATTTTTGCGAATCATAAGATTGACGAACACAACGACGTAGTTAAATACTACGCCGAGTGAGGGACATAAACGCATTTCCCCTTATCCAACGCTTTATAAAATGCTATCGCATTTTGCCAATCATGAGATTGGCGAACACAATGACATGGTGAAACACTACGCGAATAGAGGACAAAACTCATATCCAGACCTCCAATTTGTACATATCGGATTTGCATCTTTATAATGCTATTATTAATCAAGTTTATTCTCTTCTCAAAAAAAAATCTAAATCAGATAAAAAAGATTTATAGTCAAACTCTTTAATACTTTTATTTTCAAGTATTTCTTTAATATTTTTCAAATATTCAGTTTCAATATATTTTACCTGCCGTTCTTCATTCATTGCCTTAAAAGTCTTGAAATCTAATTTGTATTCAAAACCAAGTTTAGCCGTTTCTTTCACTATTCTTGCTTTGCGGATAGGGTGTAATAATTCAAACCTATCAGAAACACATATTATTATGGTTGAAATATGTCTAATTGAATTACCATAGTTTTTCTCGTAAAAAAAACTATTCAATTTATCTTCAAATTCAACAGTTCTAAGGTCGGGAATCTCATACGAAGATTCGCTTGTTATAAAAAAAGTCATAGTAGTTAATTTTTATCTAAAATACTTATTCCCTGGAGGTAATGAGCCACGATTAAAATAGTATCCATATATAAGATATTTTTCAAACACTTTTATTTCAACCTGATTCCCATAAAATATATCTCTCCTTGTTACTCCTCCGGGAACCATTGTTTCTAACTTTTCATCAGAATATCGTTGTTTACCAATTGTTGTTTCACCATATTTCCAAATCTCTCCAGCACTTAATGTGATAGGATTTCCTCTAACATCCAAATATATTCCTGCTCGCCTTACTCTAAGTTCATAAACTGCTCCATTATTAGGAAGTGTTTTTTCCTTTATTCTGTCTATTTCTTTAGACATCTTTTCAACGATACCTGATGTTGCTAGTGCATAAATACCAACAACAATAGTAGCCACACCCATTACTGCTTCTCCTGCTGGAGTAGGCTCACCAAGAGCAATACCCCATCCTGCGGTTAAAAATTTAGAAATATCACTTTCATTGGATGTCGAATTTACAGTCCCTAAAAGTCGTGTTCCAGTGTTATAAGTGCTAATACCTGATGATGAGTTTTTATTTTCTTCTTTCTTCTTCGTTCTATTCTTGTCATCCCCTTCTTGGTTTTCATTAAATATGGTATTATACTCGAAACCTTCTTTTAAACCATAATCAATGGCTGCCATTCCGTCAGGATCAATAAATCGAATAGGGTTATTATATGTATAGGTATAAGGAGACCATCGTCTTGATATTTCAGCCATTGGATCCACTCCCATCCATCTACCAAGTTCTGGTTGATACATCCTAGCCCCATAATCTAACCAATTAGTCCCATCCTGTAACTCCTTATCATTGTAAAGATACTTATTAACACTCGTATTTGGTGTACTTACCGCTACGCCAAAGGCTGTATAATCACTTATCTGTACTTGTGTTGCGTTGGCATCATCACCTATTACTACTCTTACATTCCCTAAATGGTCTTTTAAACTGTAAAAGTAATTATATTTTCCTGTACTTGCTCCCGGTACATAATTAGGGTTTTCCATAATATAACCCTCAGAGGTTGCCATACGGTATAATTTACCGCCTACGTATTCTCCTGAGCCTAAGTATGCCTTCCAGCTAGTACCATTATGCTGAGCTAATTTCGCTCCACTGCCATCATATAAATAACTTTGGGGTGCAATAGGGCTTGTTCCAAATCCTGTTACCTTTCGCACTAAATTAAATACATTATAAACAATATCAATTCCTTTATCATTATCTTTTAATAAATTTCCATTGGCATCATAAGTAAAATCATTTGTAGTACTTGTTTTGTCGGTATAACCCCCTACGTTAGTAGCACCATCAGTAACTTTTAATAATTGGTTGGTATTATCTGTTGCATTATCTTCAATGTACTTATAGCTTAAATTATCTACTAAAGTATTATTAATATTCCTTTGTAATGTCTTGATATTACCATTCACATCATAAGTCAACTCTTCACTGTGCTTACCTGTCGAACTTGTTAAACGGTTTAAACCATCATAAGTAAAATCACTGATATTGTCATTCCACGTCAGTTTCCCAATATTACCATTATACTGATTTGCATTGCTATAGTTCAAGCTAAAGTCAAAATTCTTTACACCGCCTACCGTATTACTACCAGCATTGGGCTTCTGATAACCTGTAATATTCTCTAGCCATCCTCGTAAATTGTAGCTATATGTCAACACTTCTGTAAATGCCTTATCTGTTAATGTTGCCAAAGTAGCTGACGGGAATTTACCTAGTTTTTTAGTCGTTAAACGTCCTATAGCATCATAAGACTGGCACTGTAAAAGGCGAGAAGCTTCCGTATAAATTACGGCATTGTTATTACCAGCATCATGCTCACTTAAGGTTTGGCAGGTGCTTATCAAACGTCCTACATGGTCATAGGTATAAACCTCTTTGGTTTTGATGGTTAATGCCGATGATACTTTCTGCTCGGTTGTACTTTCTTCTACTCTACCTGTATAGTGTAACTTTAGATGGATAGTTTCTGAAATAACTTTTGTGCCATCAAAGGTTTCTTTGTAAGTAGAGACTACTCTACCACGGCTATCATAATAAATGGAACTCTTTAATTCTAATAATTCAGCTGTTTCTATGCTACCATCAGCTTTTAATATTCTTCTGCTACTTCCTGTTAAAAGTCCTTTTTTCACGTTTAAATCTACATTACCATAAGGAAAATCAGTTATCTCTTTAGGACGATTACCATCATAATTGTTTTTAACTAACCATTGATCTGTATTAATACCAGTATTTGTTAATCGGTTTAACTCATCATACTCATAATAAGTCACTGTACCTTTAGCATCGGTTTGAGTTTTTAATAAATCGGTATCGGTATAAGTCATACTCGCCCAACCAGCATCAGGTACTTTTTTCTTGACGACTCTACCTTGGTCATCATAGCAATAAATAAAACCTAACTTACCCAATGCTGTTGCTAATTTATCCGCTGCTGCGTCGCTATTTAACAGCAGACTTAATTTAGGAGGAAATACCCCCCTGAGTTGGCCATAAATATCATATACATAATAGGTATCTAAGCTGTATGTCTCTAAGGTATTGGTCCCTGATATTTTTCTAACATCATAGCTCCGCTTTAATATCACTTTACCTGAACGGTCTTTATATTCTTGGATTCTATTACCTCCAGTACCAGTCGTATTGTTTTCATCCAATGTCTCTGTAACCAGTAATGTTCCAGCACTATAAAAGCCTATTTTAGTAAAACCTCCCGCATTTGAGGGCGTACTACTTGAACCAAAGCTATTACCCGAACCATCTATGTTACTTGCACTAAAAATAATTACATTATCAGCAGCTACATTAGCTAAGGTTTTTACTTTAACCGTACGATCATCAAATTCCGTTGAAGAAGATTTAAAACTCCAAGCATCACCTGCACCTGCTTGTTTAACTACTCGGTTTAAAGGAGAATTTTCATAAACACTCTCTGAAAAGGGGCGATTATCATTTCCATAAAATGATTTAGCATTATTAAAAAAATCAACATCTATATCTCCTTTTCCAGATGATTTGGGATAAGGCAGATAACTTTTGGATGGTCTGCCATAAGCATCATACTCTGTTGCTGTGATAATATCTTCTCCCGTTGAACCTTGTGAAGGTAAAACTGTTTGAATAGGACGCCCTAGACCATCAAAATACGTAATTTTATGTTGTATTTGTTTGGGGTCGCTATAATTGATTATATTACCAGATTGTACAGATGGTTTAGCTTGTTGGAAGCTACTTTCTCGAACAAAGTTTTTACTTTGAGCATTTGACATCGTTTGTGCTTTTGCTTGAAAGAAAAGCCCTAGAAAAGTGACAAACAACAGCGTTAAACGTTGTAATATGGGATAAAAATATTGTTGATAGAACATGAGCATTGATGCTTTTAGAATATTTTTAGAAAGTTTTTTGCTAGTATCATTTATTAGAATTTGGTAATCCTAATAAATGATAACACATAGCTTAAAAGACAATGAGTTACAATTTGGTTTGAACTACAGTCCTTACTTATTGTTTGATGATTTTTGTAACTAATTGCTTATTATTCAATTGTAGCTGAATAAGATAAGTCCCAGAGGCATATTGTTGTAAATCAAGGTCTATAATATTAGTCCCTGCATCAGCATCCTTGTCATATATACCAATAATACGACCTTGTGTATCAATCACTGACAGACGTACTGATTGTGCTTCGCTTAAATAAAACGCAGCTTTAACCTTTCCATCTGTTGGATTTGGTGACACAACTAATACATCCTCTTTTTGCTCTTCTTGCTTTTGATACACATCATTCTGAACAGCTATTCTTAATGTTGCATTTTCTTGTACACTAAGATATACTTTGTCTCCACTGACTACTGAGCTAAAATCTGGGAAATACTGACAATAATCTTGACAGGTACTAGCTTGACTCCATTTTTGTACACCATTCACATATAGTTTAAGTACTTTAGAAGTAGTATTCGGCCACCAAATATCAACACGATAACCAGAGCTTGTAACGGGTAGATTAATGTCATTCTGATAGGTTGAATAAATAATATTACCTGCACCACTAGCATATCCTTGAAGAAAACCTGCATTACCATAGAAAGGCTGTGTACCTCCGTCAAGATTATTCCTAGGGCCTGCAATATTGGTAGAAGCATAGCTAGAATAAAATCTAAACTGATTTGCTGGAATAGTGCCCGTCAAACAATAGTTCTGAGGAGTATCTCCACAATTTGCTGCAATACTACATGTATTACTTAATTGTAACCCTGAATAGTTAATAGTACCAATAGCAGTTCCATGCCACAGTGTTGTTATATTTCCATCTTGGGCCTGACTAGCACCAATAACTGTTCCTGTTAATTTAGTTGACCCACTATAAAACTCTAATTCAAATAACTCTCCATAACTATTTGCACTAGCCTGAAAGCGAACATACTCATAAGCAGTACTATTGCTAAAAGTAAACTCTTGCCAGCTAGAGGTTCCATTACTAGTAATTGTATAAATATCCGTCCAATCACTATTGTTGTTAGAACCTTGGATTTTAGCTCCTACCAAACGATCCACACAACAGTCTCTGAATAACAACCTTACTTTATTAATAATACAAGGTTGGGCAGTTGGAGAAATTGCTTGGTTTACAGTTACAATTTGGGTAGCTCCTTCACCCGTTACAGTTATGGTAGCTGCTCTTGCTGCTCCAGTATTAGCTGCAGCTGTTAAGATAAGAGATCCATTATTGCTTCCTGAACCAGGAGTCACACTTAACCATGTATCACTACTAGTGGCTGTCCAAGATACATTTGAAATAATACCAATATTTATTGTACTATTACTAAATGAAGGTGACCAACTATTTTGTGATAAACTTAGCGTAGGAGCTGCAATACTGCATGTATTACTTAATTGTAACCCTGAATAGTTAATAGTACCAATAGCAGTTCCATGCCACAGTGTTGTTATATTTCCATCTTGGGCCTGACTAGCACCAATAACTGTTCCTGTTAATTTAGTTGAGCCACTATAAAACTCTAATTCAAATAACTCTCCATAACTATTTGCACTAGCTTGAAAACGAACATATGGATAAGATGTAGTATTACTAAAAGTAAACTCTTGCCAGCTAGAGGTTGCATTACTAGTAATTGTATAAATATCTGTCCAATTACTATTGTTGTTAGAACCTTGGATTTTAGCTCCTACCAAACGATCCACACAACAGTCTCTGAATAACAACCTTACTTTATTAATAACACAAGACTGGGCAGTTGGAGAAATTGCTTGGTTTACAGTTACAATTTGTGTAATGTTTCCTCCCGTTACAGCTATACTAGCTGTTCTTGCTGCTCCAGTATTAGTTGCAACTGTTAGGATAAGAGATCCATTATTGCTTCCTGAACCAGGAGTCACACTTAACCATGTATCACTACTAGTGGCTGTCCAAGATACATTTGAAATAACACCCACATTGAATGTATTACTACTAGATGAAGGTGTCCAATTAGTTTGTGATAAACTTAGCGCAGGAGGAATGACTGCACACATACTAGTTAGCTGTAAACCTGCATAGTTACCAGTACCAATAGCAGTACCATGCCACAATGTAGTTACATCACCATCTAAGGCTTGTCCCTCTCCAATAACAGTACCTGCTAATTTGGTTGAGCCATTATAAAATTCTAATTCAAATAACTCTCCATAGCCATTTGCACTAGCCTGAAAACGAACATAAGGATAAGATGTACTATTGTTAAAGGTAAATTCTTGCCATTGACCTGTTCCATTACTAGTAATTGTATATAAATCTGTCCAAGTACTATTATTAGTAGAACCTTGGATTTTAGCTCCTGCAAGACGTTCGAAACAACAGTTGGATCTAAATAATAATCTTACTTTGTTAACAATACAAGGGGCAGAAGTTACAGCAGCGGATTGAGTAACTGTAACTCCCACTGTTTGAGTAATTCCATCTCCTGTTACAGTGATAGTAGCAATTCTAGTTTGTCCTGTAGTATTAGTAGCTGCTGTTGAGGTAAGTATTCCATTATTGCTTCCTGAACCAGGAGTCACACTTAACCATGTGTCACTACTAGTAGCTGTCCAAGGTACATTTGAACTAACACTAACTGTTGTACTATTGCTATTAGCACTTGGATTCCAACTATTTTTTGATAAACTTATCGTAGGAGCGGCACATGTGCTAGTTAGCTGTAAACCTGCATAGTTACCAGTACCAACAGCAGTACCATGCCACAATGTAGTTACATCACCATCTAAGGCTTGTCCCTCTCCAATAACAGTACCTGCTAATTTGGTTGAGCCATTATAAAATTCTAATTCAAATAACTCTCCATAGCCATTTGCACTAGCCTGAAAACGAACATAAGGATAAGATGTACTATTGCTAAAGGTAAATTCTTGCCATTGACCTGTTCCATTACTAGTAATTGTATACAAATCTGTCCAAGTACTATTATTAGTAGAACCTTGGATTTTAGCTCCTGCTAGACGTTCGAAACAACAGTTTGATCTAAATAATAATCTTACTTTGTTAACAATACAAGTACTAGTAGTTCCGCCAGTTGTGGCTTGAGAAACTTCTATTGTTTTTGTTATTCCTCCTCCTGTTACAGTGATAGTAGGATTTCTAGTTTGCCCAGTAGTATTAGCTGTTGCTGTTAAGGTAAGTGTGCCATTGTTACTGCCTGAACTAGGGCTAACAGTTAACCATTCTGTACTACTAGGTTTAGTCACTACCCAAGATACATTTGAACTAACATTAATTGTTGTACTATTACCACTAGCACTTGCACTCCAGCTATTTTGTGATAAACTTAGCGTAGACGAAGAAGTATTCTGATAGAAATATAATATCGGATTATTATCAGCATCTAAAAAAGTACTACTCAACCAGCCTGTAGGTACGTAGTTACTAGCAAAGGGATTCGCTAATCCAAAGTAGTTTGACTCATTACTATTAATACATGTATAATATTGATCTGCATTACTGTTCTTTGCAAAACCACTCCAATTCCAGTAATTCTTCCCTCTAGGTACATACCTAGTAACTGTCTCACTAATAGATTTTGTGCATAAAACATAATAGGTATCAAAATGTCTTATTACTACGTCCAAATCACCTTGCTTACCGACTAGCACTTCATCTGGTGGACAACCTGTACCTGCTTGTGAAACTGCAACTGTTCGTGAGATTCCCCCTCCTGTTACAGTAATAGTAGCAGGTCTACTATCTCCTGTATTAGCTGTTGCTGTTAGGGTAATAGTTCCATTGTTACTACCTGACTCAGGGCTAAAAGTTAACCATCCTGCATTACTAGTTACTACCCAAGATGTATTTGAACTAACACTAACATTGAATGTATTACTACTAGACGAAGGTGACCAACTAGTTGGTGATAAAACTAATGTATTTGTGTTTTGATAGAAATATAATATTGGATTATTATCACCATCTAAAAAAGTACTACTCAACCAGCCTGTAGGTACGTAGTTACTGGCAAAGGGATTCGCTAATCCAGAGTAGTTTGACTCATTACTATTAATACATGTATTATAATATTGATCTACATTACTGTTCTTTGCAAAACCACTCCAATTCCAGTAATTCTTCCCTCTAGGTACATACCTAGTAACCGTCCCACTGATAGATTTTGTACATAAAACATAATAGGTATCAAAATGTCTTATTACTACGTCTAAATCACCTTGCTTACCCACTAGTACTTCATCCGGACAGCCAGAAGATCCAATCTGAACAACTGTTACTGTCTTTTTTAAGCCCTCTTCTCCAGTTACTGTAATTATTCCTGTTCTACTATCAGTTCCTGTATTTTCAGTTGCTGAAAGTGATAATGTTCCATTATTACTACCTGTTTCTGGGCTAACACTTAACCAACCTGCATTACTACTTGCTGTCCAAGATACATTCGAAGTAACATTGGCACTAAAATTAGAAACGTCTTTTGTAGGATTCCAGTTGGAGGGATTTATCTCCAAATTTTTAGCACTACCACAACTTGGACAATCAACAGCAGTTACAGAAAAGGATTCAAGAGGGTTTTCAATACTCTGACCTACATAATGATAAGTATATTCTTTGAGTTCTCCTACATTATCACTAACACTTTTTAAACGATTAAAGCTGTCATAAGTATAAGTTGATGTCTTATTGTTAATATCTTCTACTGATTTTAGACCTATTAGGGGATAATAATCATATTTAGTCTCTTGATTTGTATTATTCTTATATGATTCAACTAGATTGTCTTTACCACTGCCTGTAAAGTAACTAAATGTATTTTTCAGACCATCTTTAGCTTTATATTCTGTTAGGTTGCCTTTTCCATCATACTTCAAAAACTCTACTATTGTTTGAAAAACCGTGGCATCTCCTATTTTTCTCGCTATTTTAGTAGGTAAAACTAGTCCTGAAGGATTAGTTATTGGATCTTGTGTATCAGTATAGGTAGTATAAGTAGTAGATAGTATTTTCGTCTTACTATCATCTAAAACACCTGCATTATACCATTCAAGGCTTACAACCTGTTCAATTACTTGTGAAACCATGTTGCGATCCACCATCCTAGTATGTACAGTATTGTTAGGAATAGCATAGTCAAAAGCATACTTATAACTGGTTGAATTCCAACTACCATCACTATTTTGTGTCCTTACTTTTTTTACCTGAAAGTACTGATTTTCATATTCTGTAACTGTTGTTTGTTCAAACTGAGCATATAGGGACTCTTTAGGAAAAAGTGTTAAGAAAAAACTTAACATCAAGTAGAAATATTTTAACTTCATAGAGATTATAGTTTCGTAGCAAGAAAATTATCGCTACAAATCTAACTTTATAAACCAAGGAAGTAAATAACTTAAAAGCATTATTTATATACTACATTTATAGTATAACCCTATTCTATATACGAATAGGGTTATACTTTATATTCTCTAATTTAGATTTAATATTAGTCATGCTACCTAGTGTCTTTAGTTCTTTAAAGCCAAAACCAACAACATTGTTTTCGATTCAGATAGATGGTTATCTAACTACTCTTGCAAAACGGATTCCAAAAAACATTTAAGTATTGAGTAAAAATGCTATCAAAGTATGTTAGTAATTTGCTTTTATAAACTCCGACACAAGTGGATTGTTTAGGAAACTATAACAATTTCTCTGTGTAATAAATAAAGACTTAATCTGACAGTTTCGATTATTTAGTAACTTAAAACAAAGATTAAGTCTTACCTAATTCAAAAGTCTGAAACATAAAAACCAGACTTTTGAATAAATAATTAGCGAATGTTTTAAACGATTTAGGGCTTCAATAATATTTCCTTATTAACCTCTTCCAACTTATCCTTCTCTATTTTCTTCTTAGGAAAATAGAAATACAAAAGGTAAAGACCAGCTCCAAAAACAATAAGTAAGAAAAAAAATAAAAAACGCCAAAAGCTAAAGCCTTTGCTCTTGTGAGGCATTACGGTTTCAATTGTTTTCTCGATGACAATGCCTGACAAACCTTCACCAGCATTTGTAAACGGATGTGATATTACTTCAAACATGATTATGATAGTTTTACAGTGTCTAATAAAATGGTATAAACATCTTCAATTTGATTAATAGTTTTACTAACCTTTTCGCCATGAATGTTTTTGTATTCAACTTTTTGACCTTGTCGATTTTGAAAAGCCTTTTTCAGTAAATCGTTTTCATAAAAACCAACTTTTCTTTTTAAGTTTTGAATCTCTCTTTGCTGAAACTCTAATTTAGTTGCCAGTTCTGAGGTATTACTTACGCTAGATTGAGTGTTAGATTTTCTGCTTGAAATAACTGTATCGACATACTCGCTTAACGTCATTCCTATTTGTTGAGCCTCTTGTGCTAATTGAATCTTTGTTCCTGCATCACACTTAAAGCCCAGTGTAACTTTGTTCGTAGCATTTTGGAGTCCTTCCAACTGTAATGCCCTTCCTGTTCTGATTTCGTTCATGTTTCTCTTTTTTTAAATTAACCACGATTTACCTAATTGAATTAACCTTTATTAATTCTTTTGCTGTAAAACTAATTAACCCCAATAAACCACTTTCGTGTTAGTTGGGGTTAATGTGGGTTAATTCGGATTAATTCAAGTTAATTCCTGAAAATTGTTATAAATTAATCTGGTGGTTCGCCAAGGTGGTTAATTATGATTAATACTTCTTTGGGTGTAAGTATTCTTGTAGATTTGTCAAGGATGAAGTCTGGTATTTTTGCGAGCATTTTATTAAAAGTCTTCAAACATACTTGATAACGCTGTGCCAATTGAGTGCGAGTCATGGCTTTATATTTTGTAGTTTCCATTGTTTTTAAATTCTGAATCCGTAACAGTCGTAACAAGTGTTACGGGCGTTACGATTGTTACAGACTATATTTATCTATCATTCTTTTAATCCTCATTTTATTTGTACTCAATGCTTCTGCGATTGTACCCATTGACACTTCTGGATTCTCTGCTTTCATGCTTATAATTGTATTTTTCATTTCTTCATCCGCTTCTTTTTTGGGCTTTAAATGGTTATGCTCATAATCACTTGAGATAAATTCAAAGCCTAAGAAATTATAAGGTTTCGATAATTCACAAGTCCAAACTTCCTCCATCATGGCACAAGAACGAGCTTTCAATTGTTTTATATACCTAATAGAAGCCCCCTGATTACTTTTACCAATACAGAAAATGCTATCAGCAAAATTGGCTAATTGTCTGCTACCTGATAAGTCATTTATTGTCAAAGGGTTTGATGGATTAAGCCTTTTGGGCGTATGAGCTAAAACTAAAAGACTTAATCCAAATTGATTTTTTAGTTTGGTTAGGTACTTCATCAAAGGCAAAGCGTTTTTACTACATTCGTTTGCCTCCATACTTAGAAATGTGATATTATCGACAATTATAACCTTTGACTGATTTCTGATAATTTGCATCTCTATTTCAGCAAAGAGCTGTGTTTCAAAAACTGAAAAATCTGAAAAGTTAGGATTGATTTCAACTCTTAGAAAGTTGTCATCCCACAAATAATGTTTTTCCCATTCAATAGAATAGCGTTTCTCAAATTGCTTGATACTTAGTTCAAAGTCTAAGTATAATACTTTTTGAGGCTGAGTTTCGGTGTGAAAAATACCTTCATTCTTTCCTCTACTAATATTATCAGCCACTTGAACTGCATATATTGATTTTCCTACATTAGTATCGGCAAAAAGAATACATACTTCACCTTCAAACCACAGGTTTCCGCAAAGCTTTAGAGGTATAGGTTGACTTTTTGCCTTCTGGATACACTCATTTGCTGATTGTACTATTAATAATCCTTGAGGAGATTCTTGCCTTTCAACAGACACATTTTTTTTAGAGATAGGTTTAAATTCCATTTTCATAGAGGTTGATAGGTAAATTACATAGCAAGCCTTCTGGATGAGTACGAAGTTGTATCTGAATTCCAGAAAAATTAGCGTCACTATTTTCCAGACTTGTCCAATTATTTTCAATACTTTTCCATAAATCTTGATGTTTTAGAAGACTAAACTCATTATAGATTTCTGTAAGAGATTGTATTAATTGGTTCTCTCGGTTAATATAAAAATCACTAGCATTTTCTTTTTGAGCGTAGGTTTCCAATTGTTTCCTAAGACCTATGATGATTTGCTCTAAGGCAGATAAATGATTCATCGTACACCTCCTTTCTTCCTAAAACCTTCTGCTTCTATTTCCTTTTGGGTTTTCTTTTTGCCTCCTTCCACCCACTCAATAAGTTCTTGTTTGAAAAATAGTATTTTCTTACCTACTTTTTGGAAAGGAATTTTTCGAGTTGAAGTGAATTGATAAAGTGTTGATTTAGGAATGTGCAAAAACTCCGAAGCCTCATCTATTGAAAGAGGTTTATCATTGAAGTCAGGTGATTTTGGAGCGTGTTCTGCAATTGCTTTGCGAACTGAAGTTTGAATTAGTACTGCTAATTCATCGGGAGTCATTAAGACTAATTTAGGGGTATTTATCATTATATCACTCTAACGGAGGATTATTTATTCCGTTTAGGTGATACAAAGGTGTTGTGGTTTTTAATAGTTGTTTATCAGTTTGTAGTACTACAAAAATGTTTTGTAGTACTACAAACTACTGTAACTACCTGTTAATCAGACTCAACAAATCCTCAATCTTTTCTTTTACTACAATTTTATCATATTTGTCAATATCTTCAAATTTATCTAATTTGACTCTAATATTCTGCTCATTATACCCAGTCATTGCTTTAATTGATAATGCTATATTTGAAGCAGGTTGATAATTTTTTTCTTGAATAATAATGCCATATCCTCGTAATAGAGAGAATAAATAGGTTGTTTGGTTAGATGTAAGAGATGTTATTTTGTCGTTTGGACTGCGAGTAACTTTAGGATAAGTTATACTTATTTTTTTATCTGTTTGGTCTTCTTCTAATTGATTAATTGAAAAATTTTCATCTCTATAATCTACAATCCTTTGATAATACTCCATCTGAGAATGAATCGAAAGAATTTCTTTAGAAAGCTTCCTAATTAATTTAATAAAATTATCTGAGAAATTACAAACTGCTAAAATGATTTGAATGATTTCTCTACTCGTTAATTCTGTAATACTTTTTTGCATCAGCAGTTTCACCTCAGGCGATATTCTTTCTTCTATACTTTGAAAATATTCAGGGTCTTGAAAATTATAAATGTTATTTAACTCTTGTATAAATACTTCTGAATATTCTATTTCTTCATCTTCAAAATTATGTTTGAGGTCTTTTAAAACGTCCATCATAGAAATATCCCCATCCGTAATTTGAGAATATACCTCAATAATTGAGCTATTACCAATGACATATAGACGACTTCTTAACTCATCATCCAAAATCTCTGCACATTCATTTATCTCCTGCTCAAGTCTTATTTGATTTGATACTCCTTTTCTTTCAGCAATTTCAAGTCTATGCATAAGAATTCTGAAATCAGCATCCTGAGTTCCCTTACTACCGAAAACGGAATTTACATTTTCTCTTATTAATTCTATTAAAGGAATACTTGCATAATCTCCTATTGAAGTAAAAAAATCATTGAGTTTAAATTCTGTTAGCATTTAGTAAATGGGTTTTGTAAAAAATAGTATCAGTTATTTCTTATTTTCAATTTAAAATAAGAATCTTATTCATCAGAGTCTTTCCTTCTTTTCTAATAATTAACGAAAATTAGCCCAATCTTATCACAAAATACATTCACTTGTGAAACAGTTGAAATATCTATTTTATTCATATAATAGTCTTCTTCAAATTCTTTTAACTTTCTATTTAAATTCCAGAATAAATCATTTCCTTTTTCTACATATTTATTTACCATTTCTCTAGTCTGATTAAAATGATTTTCATTATTCAACGAGTATTTTTTAAATATTTCAAATATTAAAGTATCTAAACCTCCTCTATAAAAACCATCTTTATTCTTGATTCTATTAGCAATAGCTAGTTGTAAAAGTTCCTCTAAAATTAAAAATGAATTATTGAAGGGTATTTTGGCTATTGATGTAATCCAATCTTTTTTTTCATGGAACTCATCCCCTTTTTCTTTTACATAATTCCTTAACTCTTTTAATCCAAGAATATCACTATTCAAAATTAACTGATTCATTACCTTGAAACGGTTGTCCTCACTTAGCTCTTCAGTAAGACTGTTTTCTAGAATACTATTAATTTTTGGTAAATATTTACTATGAGACGAAAGTTTTTCTAAAACAAACCAGTCTGAATAACTTTGGACATCAAAATTTGTAAGCTTGAAAGCTAAATCAGTAACAGCGCCTTTCAATTCTAAGTATATTTCAATAGCTACTTTTTGAGTATGATTACTAAGAATTTCTTTTTTTATTGCTTGTAATAGATATGGTGTAGCCTCAGTTATTTTTAATTTTCTACATATTCGGAAATGATTAGATATAACATTTGGTACTAATACATTATTTTGCAAATTCTCCAAGATTCGTTTTTTTACAATACTTTCATTACCAACTTTCTCAATCACTATATCAGATATTGATTTTACTCTCTTTGATTTATTATTACTATAGTCTATTTCATAAATTCCACATATATCGAAAGAAAGCATATCTAACATCATCTCTTGGGGAATAACTAAATCTATCTTTTTGAAAAAATTAGTAAAATAATATTTTCTTGATTTGTAATATTCTTGCCCATTTTCTATACTACTAGAAGTGGTCTTGAAATTGAGAAATGGCAATAAAGAATAACACCATTCTTTTAGATAATTAATATTTTCAAGTGGTAGCTCCTTTTCATGTATATTTAATCTTCTATCAAGTTGATTTAAAACATACCATGTCCAGTTTTCTTCACTTTCAATTTCATTAAAAATATTTTTAGCATCTATTTTTCCATTGTCTCTGTAATATTTTTCAAGATATTCATAAGGTAGATGGCATTTAATTGTATTATTTTTATATTCAAAATGTCTAATTTTTTCTAATGTAAAATCATTCCTCAATTCTTTTAAAACAAGGTAAACAAGTTCTTTAAATCTCGTCTTATTCAATAATAATTCTAAATCATTTACTTCTCTCTCTTTTCTACTCTCCACTGTGTGTAGAAGTACAGGGTATTCGTGAAAGGACTTGGAAACTAAATTAATTTCTTTAAGGAAGTATTCCAATAACTCTTTTTTATCTAATGCCAATAAATCGAACTTAAACTCCCAAACATCACTGTCATTAAAATAACCTTTTTCATACTTTACGAGCCATTTTTCAATAATGGGCCTAGTCACCCAGCAAGTAACCCAACTACGTACATACCACTTAATTTCTTTCTTTTTTTCCCTTTTCCAGAAATACCAAAAAGCAGTTTCGGTGGTATCTGAACTTTCAAAAAACAGTTTAAATTTTAAAAATAATTTATTTTCATAGTCTTGATATAATTTTTGCTCAGCAAATTTAACTATCTTAATAAATAGTTTCTTATCGGAATTATACCCCTTAGCTAACTGAAGCAAAAACTTTTCTAAAAAAATATTTTCAAAACTTTCTCCATAAAATATTCTACTCCTCTCTTCATATACATCTTTGTTATCCTTAATGATATAATCCAAAATTTTATGGATTGAGTTTATTGATTTAACTTTAAGAATCCCTTCATAGAAATAACTTTTCGCATCTGTACTTATACGTACACCTTTTTTAATAAGTTCTTTATTACAAATAGGAATACATTCTATGTAAAAATTTATATATTCATCAACTAAATCCAGTCTATTGATTAGTTGAAACACTATACTAATAATATTTTTATGTTCTAATGAGGGCTTGTAAATAAATAGCCACTCTATCAATCCAATATTAGCTAAATTAAGTTTGTAAAAAACCCTAAGAGCATCTTCATGTATTTCATCATCATAAGTGTTGATTAAGAGAACATTTTTCAATGCTCCAGCTATTTCTCCTTCTAACCCAAATAACTCGTCAGGGTCAGCAAATTTCAATAAGTAAATAAGTTCTCTTGTAAGTTTAGGATTATTGATAGAGATATTCTTAATAAGGTATTTAATTACTTCTGGATTTTCATGTATGCCAGCGAATTTTATAAGTTCTCCAGAGTCATAGTTTAAATAATCTCTTTCTGGGCTTTCTATAATTTTCCTGAAAATACCATAACGTAATTCTAATGAAAGTTTTTCCAATTCAAACCTTATTAATAAAGTATGGTCAGACTCAATTATGAAGTCTAATAGATTTTTAAAAATATCGGATTCTTCTGGTAACAGGCTGAATAATGATGATAATGTATTAGTCCATTTAGGCTTTACTTTTATAAAATCTGGTTCAAAGGATATACATTTTCTTATAGTGTCAAATGACTGTCTTGCTAAAAGTTTGGCGACAAGATATTCTTGAAATAAGTTATGTGAAAATTCAATTTTGCTTTCTTTTTTACTTATTAGGGGAGAGTATTCTATTATTTTCCTATCATCATTAATAAATCCTTCTCTATATTCTTTTGAATCTAAAATATTCTTTCCCATCAGTAGCATCATAGTTGCTAACTTAGATAGAAGATAATCTTGTTTAATTTCAATATCTTCCCAGTCCGATTTTGAAATTCTACAAGAAGAAATTTCTTCTCTGTTAACTAGGTCAATAATTCTATTAAAGATTTCCGTTTTATTGTCAGGGAAATTATTAGGTGATTCGTTATAAAGTTGGGTGAGCTTAACCAAATAAAATGGTGTTACTAACAAATCATTCATTTTGTTAGTACTAATTAGATTCATAAACTCCTCTGTCCTATATTGTAATTGTTGATAAATATATTGATAGACTTCGCCATATAAGCTAAGTTTTTGAAGATAGTAAACTTCAAATTGTTCAAAATTAGAAATTCCGTTGTTTCTTGAGGATATTACTATATTAATCATCGGATGGGTCTCAACTAAGCCCCCTATTCGCCTTCTTAAATCATCTTTAGCTATTTCTTTGACTTCATCATAACCATCAAAAATTAATAATAATCTTTTTTGATTTATTTTCTCCCAGCCTTTACAGTATTTAGTTAATAATTCATAGAGGTCTTCATGGACATAATCTCTCAATCTAATCAGAATCGGATATAAAGATTCAGGTGATTCGAGCGATGAAAAATGATGAGCAAGTTGTTTTAATTCTGATGTCTTACCATCCCCTGCGATACTTAGTAGAGTAATTTTCAGAGGTTTTTCTTTTTTTTCAAAGAGTTGTACTAATGAACCTTCAATTGAATCTTGCCTATACAATTGAGTGTCATTTCGCTTTGTTAATCTTCTGGTTATATAATCAGGAACAGGAGGATAAACCTTCTTTTTAATATCATAATGCAGTGTGTCAACTTTATCGTGACCACAAAAAGCCTTAACAAAGTTTGGCTCTTGTCCTCCATCAAAAAACTCAAAAACTAATTGAGGAAATTCTTTGAGTTCAATGTTAAGACGCTTTGAATCCCAGATATTTAAATTGATTCCTTCAGAATACAGTTCAATTTTTAATTCGTTAATTATCTCATCAGAAGTACTTAGGTCTGTATTTGTACAAAAATAAAAATCCCTTATTTTATCGCAAAATGAATTATTTCTGACCTCGTCAATAGCATCTATGATATTTTTCCTTGAAATTTTTTGATACTTCTTACATTGATAAACATCATAAGTACCATCTTCTTTATAAAGTTTAAAAATGTCAATACCTTCTTGCTTGCTTCCTTCTTTTTTATAAAGCTGTGTGTCATTTTTTTTAGTACAATCCTTAGCTTGGGCTAACCTTAAACACAGTCTTTCAAAATCTTTCCATGTCGAAAGACGTTCATACGGTAATTCTTGAAGAGCAGTTAATACTGGATAATTTCCTATAGTGAGAGTATTAGGTTGATTGAAAAGTTCATCAGCTGATGTTATTTCTTGATAATCATTTGAATTCATTTGTAATAGATATAATGGGACTAATTGAACTAAAATATATTCTAATTTAATTAAAAACTTAATCATTTTATAACAAAAATGACTATCCTTATAATTCAGCAGATTTCATACAAATAACTTTAACTTAACCTATTAAAAAAAGCCACGGATTAGGTGGCTTTTTTATTGATTAGTTCTGTGAATATCTTTAAAAGGATAAAAAATCATTTACTAAATCCTTTTATTTTTTGAATAATGTCTTCTACTTTTTGAAGTGGTAAACCAAAAGTATCTGCTATAAAGTTGGCATCAAAGCCTTTCTTCATCAAAGCTTCAACATATTTAATCGTTATTTGCTCAATAGTAGCAGTGCGAATTTGCTCAGCCGTTGTCATAGTATTATTTGTTAGATTTGTTGGAATTTGAATAAAGATACCTGTTAGTTTATACTGGATTTAAAGTAAATTCAAGGTAATTTCATACACATCTGCATTTTCAAAAGAATCAAGATATACTTTTGTAACCTTTTCAGATTCATGCCCTAAAAACTCACTTATTTTGCTGATTTCTACTCCACTCCTCTTCAATACTGTAGCGAACGTATGACAAGCTACGTAGGTAGTAGATTAGTTTCGATGCCAGCCATTTCTGCTAAAACTTTCAAGTCTTGATTGATTTGCTTGGTTACTTTCTTAACACGATTATTAATTTGAACTACAGTCTTGTGTTTATTTTTATCCAGTCCTTTTATTAATACCTTTGCCAATACGAAAAACATTACAATTAAATTAAAGTACTTTATGTCTAAAAAATTAACCCTCTCTTATCTCGAAGGTTTTTTGTTTGATGCCTGCGATATTCTAAGAGGAAATATGGATGCCTCAGAATTTAAAGAATATATCTTAGGAATGTTATTCCTAAAACGCCTAAATGATAAATTTGAGGCTGACCGTGATAAACGATTAAAAGATTTACTTACAAAAGGAATTTCTGAATTAAAAATAGAAGAAGCCCTTGAAAAAAGAGATAATTACCAATATTATGTACCGCCAATAGCAAGATGGAATTACGTTGTTAAAAAAGAAATCACAGAATTTGATGCCGAGCTTTTTGCCCAAACGAAAAATCTTGAGGAAAGTCAAAAAACGGTATTGGTTGAGGTAAATGAAGGTGTCCTTCACTTAAAAAAAGATGTTGGCGATAGCCTCAATAAAGCTCTTGCAGCATTGGAAGAGGAAAACCCCGAAAAATTAAGCGGTGTTTTGACCAATGTTAATTTTAACCGTACTATCGGAAAAAATAAAAGTACACTGACGGATGAGAAACTAGTTGAGTTTATCTTCCACTTCAATAAAGTAAAACTTACCGACGATAATTTTGAGTTCCCTGATATTTTGGGTGCTGCCTACGAATACCTTATCAAGTATTTTGCCGATAGTGCTGGTAAAAAAGGGGGTGAGTTCTATACCCCTGCCGAAGTGGTAAAGCTTTTAGTAACAATGCTCGAACCCGAGGCCGATGCTTCTATCTATGACCCTACCTGTGGTTCGGGCGGAATGTTGATTGAAGCAAAAAACTATGTGCAGTCTCGTTATGGTGATACGTCTCGACTGAGCTTTGCAGGGCAAGAACTCAATGGTACTACTTGGTCGTTATGCAAAATGAATATGCTCTTCCATGATATTTTTGATGCTGATATTCAACAAGGCGACACTCTTGCTGAACCTCAACATAAAGAAAATGGCGAACTCAAACACTTTGATATTGTGCTGGCTAATCCACCTTTTTCACAGGATTACTCAGATATAAAAGAACATCGTGACCGTTTTACTTATTGGATGCCCAAAAAGAGTAAAGCCGACTTTATGTTTGTGCAACACATGATTGCGGCACTGAAAGACAACGGTCGTATGGCGGTAGTAATGCCACACGGAGTGTTGTTCAGGGGTAGTGAAGAGAAAAGTCTGCGTAAATGGTTGGTAGAACGTGGCTTGCTAGAAGCCGTGGTAGGCTTACCCCAAGGCTTATTTTATGGCACTGGCATTCCTGCTTCGATATTGATTATTAATAAAAAAGGAGCTCATAGCCGTAAGGATGTACTTTTCATCAATGCCGACCGTGAATTTAAAGAAGGAAAAAACCAAAATAAACTCCGCCCCGAAGATATTACCAAAATAAGCTATATTTACCGTAAACGTGAAAATGTAGAAGGCTATGCCGAACTGATTAGTAAAGAAGATTTACTCCGTGAGGATTTTAACTTTAACATCCGTAGATATGTGGATAACAGCCCCCCTGCTGAACCGCAAAACGTGAAGGCTCATTTGCATGGTGGTATTCCTTTGGCTGAGGTAGATGATTTAGCGGTATTTTGGAAAAACTATCCTGCCTTGCGTAAAGACTTATTTACAGAGGCGATTGGTGGATACGCTCAGTTTACTGAGGCTATTACTTCTAAAGACGAACTCAAACAATTGGTACAAGCTCATCAGGCTATTCTAAACAAACGATTGGCTTACGAGAACTCTCTGGAACTATGGTGGCAAACCAATCTGGAGCGCTTTGAAGCGTTGCCTATCAACAAAAATGTTTTTGAGTTGCACCGAGAGTTTTCAAAAAGTATCGCTTATGATTTTAGTGCTTTGGGGGTGTTAGATATGTACAAAAGCCGTGGGGCTTTTGCATCCTATTGGGCTACGCTAGAAACCGACCTAAAATCGGTAGCGGCAAGTGGCTGGAATGCCGAACTGATTCCTGATTCAGAAATTTTACAATCGCAGTTTCCTGAGGTGTTGGAGGAACTGGCACGCAACGAAGCCCGAAGAGACGAACTAGAAGCCATGTTTAAGGAAGTAAACGAGGTGGAAGAAGAGGCATACAACGAAGAGGATTTTGAGGTATATCCTACTAAAATACTAGCCGACTTTAAGGAGCAATTGAAGGTACTGAATGGCTCATTGAAAACCCTAAAAAATGAGATAAAAGCCCTACATATCCGTATTAAAGCCAATACCGAAACTAAGGCACTGGAAGCCGAATTGAATGAAAAGCTAAAAACCCAAACGGATTTTGAAACTGAAAAAGAAGCGATTGAGGTAAAGTTAGCCAACCATACGGCTCTGGAAAAGGAATTAAAGGACTGCAAAGCTACCATTAAGGAAATAAAAGACCGTAAAGAGGAATTAGTAGAAAAAGCACGGGAGAAAATAACGCCCGACGAAGCCAAGGCTTTGATAATGGCACGGTGGAAACTGACCCTACAACAAACCGTAATGGACTACGTAAGCCGTTTTGAACGGGCTTTGGTACACGACTTAGAAAAACGCTATACCAAATACTGCGAAACCCTAAAAGGTATTTTACAAGACCGCGATACCGCTACAAATAAATTGGATAACTATTTAATTGAATTGGGATATGAAGGATAATTGGGTGAACGTTCAGCTAAGTGATATGGTTGAGTGTTTGGATGGACAAAGAAGACCTATTAAAAAAGAAGTTCGAGAGTTAATTAAAGGTAATATCCCTTACTATGGAGCTTCAGGAATAATTGACTTTGTTAATGATTACATTTTTGAAGAAGATTTAATTTTACTTGGAGAAGATGGTGAAAACGTTATTTCTCGAAACCTTCCACTTGCCTTTAAAATATCTGGTAAAAACTGGGTTAATAATCATGCTCATGTACTTAGAGCAAAAAGTGGTTATGATACAGATTTTTTGGTTTACTTACTCGAAAATAAAGATTATACTGATATTGTTTCAGGGTCTGCTCAACCTAAAATCAATCAAAATAATTTAATGAAATTGATTTTTAAAGTTCCAAAATTCTTCCCCCAACAAAAAAAAATAGCTAAAATATTAAGTACTTGTGATGAAGTAATAGAAAAAACAGAGGCGGCAATTGCCAAATACAAAGCCATCAAACAAGGCATGATGCACGATTTGTTTACTCGTGGCATAGACACCGCCACAGGCAAACTCCGCCCAAGCTACCAAGAAGCCCCAGAACTGTATAAAGAATCAGCGTTGGGAATGATTCCGAAGGAGTGGGAGGTAAAGAGGTTTTCTGAGTATTTTAAGTTAATTTCTTATGGATTTACTAATCCAATGCCAGAATATGAAGATGGTCCTTATATGATTACTGCTGCAAATGTAATTGGAGGTAAAATAGATTACAATTCAGCCAGAAAAACATCTAAAAAGCTATTTGATACTATACTTACAAATAAAAGTAGACCTAAAATCAATGATTTATTATTGACAAAAGACGGTACTCTTGGAAGGGTTGCAATCGTTGACAAGGAAAACATTTGTATAAATCAGTCCGTTGCAATCATAAGATTTAATGATGGTATAAATCCTTTTTTTTTTAAATATCTTCTTGAAACATCTATTTATCAAAAAAAGATGTTAGATGATGCTGGGGGATCAACCATAAAGCATATTTACATCACTATTGTAGATAAAATGCTTCTTAGTATTCCAAAAGGGAGAAAAGAAAAAAATTGTTTTGTTGAAATATTAAATAATATTGATGAAAAACTCAAAGCAGAAGAATCTTCATTATCCAAATACAAGAAAATAAAAGAAGGTTTAATGCAAGATTTACTAACGGGGCGGGTTGAGGTATCAATATAATTTTTGTATTTACGTATTAAAGAGGCAGATTTACAATAACTAAGTAATTTTAAAGAAAATACCCTATCATATTCAATAAAGCGTCGTACCTCATGGCAGAATATAAAAACGTCGAAAAACCCTTTTTAACTAAATTAACAGCATTAGGTTGGCAAGTAATCGACCAAGGCTTTGGTATTCCCAAAGACCCTGCAAAAAGTTTACGCACCAATTTTAAAGAAGTTACCCTAAAAGAAGTCTTTAAAGCAAGTATCAAAAGCATCAATCTACACGAAAGTAAGCCATGGTTAACAGCCAAACAGCTTGACGACATTTATCAAGAAGTAACAGCCAACGAACGCAAAAACGCACCTTTATTAGAAACCAACCGTGCAGTATTTGATGTGCTTACGGGCAGAACCAAAATAACCGTTTCGGAAAACGAGCAAACAGGCGAGCAAAACCCACCTATAAAACTGATTGACTTTGATAATTGGGAAGCCAATACCTTTATAGCCATCAATCAGTTTAGGGTAATAACTACAGGTGGCCCCCGAGAAGGCATCATTCCCGACATCGTACTGTTTGTAAATGGTTTACCCTTTGTTGTAATCGAATGCAAAGACGTGGACGTAGCCGACCCCATCTCAGAGAGCGTCAATCAACTAAGACGTTACGCCAATACCAGAGACAGCGACTTTGGCATTGTAGAAGGCGAAGAAAAGCTTTTTCACTATAATTTATTAACTATAGCCACACATGGTGAAGAAGCCAGAGTAGGAACCATAACGGGCGATGCCGAATATTACCTAAACTGGAAAGATATTTTTCCAGAAATCTACAAAGCCATTGACATCAGTACCTATACCGAAGACGAAATACTTCGCTACCGAGAAAACGGACTACTAAAAGACCCAAAAGTTAGGCAAGAAGTGATGATTCACGGAATGCTCAATAAAGAAATTATATTAGACGTCTTACGACATTTTACGCTTTTTACAGAAGTAAAAGAAGGCGTAATCGTAAAGATAGTTTGCCGTTATCAGCAATACAGAGCCGTAGGCAAAATATTAAATAAACTTCGTAACGGACACACAGGTAACGAACGTTCGGGTGTGGTTTGGCATACACAAGGCTCGGGCAAATCGCTAACGATGATGTTTTTTATTCGTAAACTTCGCTCACAACCAGACCTTCGAGATTTTAAGGTAATAGTAACCGTTGACCGTTCGGATTTAGAGAAGCAATTATCTAAAGATGCCAAACAAACAGATGAGTTTAAAGAGAAAAACATCGTAAACACACGTAAGGAGTTATCCCAAAAACTAAGTGGAAATAGTTCAGACCTCAATATGGTCATGATACATAAGTTTGTGCAAGAAGAGCTAAAACATTCAAAAAGCTTGATGAAAGCCTATGTAGAAGAAGGTGTTGTACCCGAATTTAAACCCTTTGAAGTAGTAAATAAGTCAGAGCGGATTATCTTACTAATAGACGAAGCACACCGCACCCAAGGGGGCGACATGGGCGATAATTTATTTGCTGCTTTTCCGAATGCTACTAAAATAGCTTTTACAGGTACTCCTCTACTCACAAACCGCCATAAACAAAAAACCCACGAACGGTTTGGGGGTTCAAAAGAATTTATTGATACCTATAAAATACGTCAAGCTGTAGATGACCGAGCCACCCTTGATATAGTATATATCGGCAAAACCACCAACGACCAGATAAAAGACAAGGAGGCATTCGATAGAGCATTCGAAGACGTATTTAGCAAGCGTAGCAAAGAAGAGAAAGAAGAAATACAAAAACGCTACGGCACTATGCAAGCCTATCTTGAAAACATGGATAGGTTACGCCACATAGCCGACGACTTGGTGAATCACTACATCGATGAAATACTTCCTAATGGCTACAAAGCCATGGTAGTAGCCAGTTCTATTTTGGCAGCAGCAAGGTATCAATACCTAATATTAGAAGCCATTAAAAAACGCTTAGCCCTTGAAGAAGCCAAAGAAGTACGAGACGAACAACTGATAAAGCAAATAGCTTTTATAGATGCCTGTACCGTTGTTACGATGCAAGAAAACAACGAAGAAGCCTATATTAGTGCCGTTAGAAAAAAAGCAAAGGAGCTAAATGCTGTTGAAAACTTCAAGAAAGACTTCAACTATTCAACCGACGAATCGGGCAAATACTTAAAACCAGAAACAGGCGTAGCGTTTTTATGCGTATGCGACCGCCTACTAACAGGCTTTGATGCACCCATTGCCCAAGTAATGTATTTAGATAAAAACATCCGTGAACATGATTTACTACAAGCCATTGCCAGAGTAAACCGAACGAAAGGCACAAAATCGCATGGGATTTTAGTAGATTATTACGGCGTATCGAATCATTTAAAAGAAGCCCTCAATATTTGGGGAGCAGAAGACGAAAAAGATATTAAAGAGCTTTTAGAATATTTCAGAGACATCAATAAAGAAATTCCTGTACTGGAAGCTCGTTATAATAGAATGATTCAACTCTTTGAAGATAAAGGCATTAAAGAATTCAGAGCATTTGTTGAACAAACAATGACCGACAAAGTAGCAGAGTTTGATTTAGCCGAGCGTTGTATTACTTTAGCTGAATCTGTTTCGTTTCGAGCTCAGTTTGATACTTACCTAAAAGCCTTCTTTGATAGTGTTGATTTGCTTTTCAATAGCAGAGTGGCAAAAGAATATTATATACCGACAAAACGATTTGGGTATTTATTAGTAAGAATCCGAAACCGTTACAAAGATGCTACTTTAGACCTAAAATGGGCAAAACCTAAAGTTCGGAAACTGATAGACCAATATCTTGAGACACTCGGCATTGATAGTAAAATACCACCAGTCAGTTTATTATCAAGTGATTTCTTTTCAGAACTCAATAAATTAGGCGGGCATACACAATCAAAAGCATCGGAGATGGAACACGCCATTAGAAGGCATATAAAGGTAAATATGGAAAAAGACCCAGCCCTTTATCAACGTTTTTTTGAGCGTTTACAGCAAATTTTAGAGCGATATAAAGGGAATTGGGCAAATCAAGTAGATGAATTTACGAGTTTGCATAATGATATTGCCAAGGGACGAAAAGAAGATAAAGAAGAAGGACTCACTGAACAAGAATTACCCTTTTATGATTTAATTGTTCTACTGGCTTGTAAAGAAGGTGAGACATTATCTGACGAAGATAAAAAAATAGTAAAAGAACTTGTTAAAAACCTAATTGGCAACTTACAAGAAGCCATTAATAAACCTGATTTTTGGAAAGGAAGAGAATCTGAAATCAGAAAATTAAGAGGCGAAATAGATGATATGTTTGATTTTTCAGAAGTTGATGCCATTTCAGCAAACCATGAGAAATTAAGCACTGAAGTATTAAATTTAGCCAAAAAACGTCATCAAGAATTAATCAATAATTAAAAAATGGTTATTTGGGGTATAGACATACAAATTACAAAAAGTAATAGAAAAACAGTAAGCATCTACATAGAGCGAGATGGTACTGTAGCTGCACTAGTACCTGAATATCTAACTGATGAGGAAGTAACAGAGGTAATCAAAACAAAAGAATATCAAATACATAAAAACTTAGCACAGTGGATTCAATTAAATGAAGCCAAAATAGAGCGAGAATACGTAAATGGACAGTCGTTTATGTATTTGGGCAGAAATTATCGTTTACGTTTGGTAGAAGAAAAACTTGGAGAAGTAATCCTTAAAAATGGTTATTTCCTTTTAAGTAAACATGAAAAAGCCAAAGCAAAAGAACTCTTTATTGATTTTTATAAAGCTAAACTAAAAGAGAAAATTTCCCCTATCATTTCCCGTTACAAAGGTCAAATGAATGTAGAGCCTAAAGAGCTAAAAATCATGGAATTACAAAACAGGTGGGCATCATGTACTTTAAAAGGAAATGTTAATTTTCATTGGAAATGTGCCATGGCACCAATTGACGTTTTGAATTATATCGTTGTGCATGAATTAGCCCACTTAATTCATCCAAATCATTCACCAGAATTTTGGAATACAGTAGATAAGGTATTAGCCAACTATGATAATCATATCAAATGGCTACGCATCAACGGTGCAGGAATGGATTTGTAAAACCCCACGCTGTTCCACGTCTTTAAGACTAAGAACTGAATTACCTAAAATTTATAGCCAAGATTTATTGAATAACCTTTTTAAACATCCATGCACAAAAATAGAATTTATTCAAGAATATTTACAGGTAGGAAGGCTTACTGCAACGAAGTATTTAGACCAATTAGTTGAGATGAGATTACTTACTAAATACAAGATTGGGAAAAACAGTTACTATGTAAACCATGCTCTTATTACGCTGTTCTCGCATGATTATACCATTCAATAAATCGTAATTTTATATACATAAATATACAGATATGTATAGAAAAGAACTATTTTCTATACATGAACCATTAATATTGATATAAAATACCCTTTGTAGGTATAAAGTTTTATACTAAACGAATAATCAAAAAGACAATTCTAAAGAATGACTAAACTACAACAACTACACGAAGACATCTATTCTTTTTTTAATGGACTATCATCAGAAAAATCCTTCTTTTTATTTTGCTCCAAGAACAAGGTCTATCACGCACGCAAGGGAAGAAACTTGATAACAACTCATTTAATGGCAATGAAAATTATTTATTTATAGGTACACGAAAGTATGATTAGTAAAGATATTGTTTATGACGACAGTATTAATCAACTTAAAGAAAAGGATACTTTTCAAAAGAACGAGCGTTTAAATATTTTAAATACAAGTCTAAGTAATTGGAGAAACAATCTTGCTTATTTGTTCAAAATAGAAAACAAATTATTGATACATACTTAACTTTAATCAGTAGTTCTTTATCTCTGAAAACAATTTAAAAGTTACATAAAATACATCGAAAATATTAAAAAAATGAAGACAGATAAACGATATTGGATTTATGCACCTGGGGAAAATGCTAATATGTGGGATGAGTTTTACCAAGATGGAATAATGGCTCTTGCATGGGATTATCTTGAAGATTTGAATAGCTTCAAAGATAAAAAAGATATTGAGCAGCGTTTACAATTAGAAGAAAATACGACAAATTCTATGAGAAACGCTGCCACCGCAAATAATGATTTTAAAGAAAAAATGTCAGTTGGTGATATAATTTTCGTAAAAAAAGGAAGAAGTGAATTATTAGGTTATGGTGTAGTAACTTCCGATTATTATTACAATGAAACAAGAAGTCACTACAAACATTGTAGAAATGTGGAATGGAAAAAAAAAGGAGTCTGGAAAACAAATCATAATTTGGTATTAAAAACACTTACTGATATTACCAATTCGTCTAATAGAAATCCCAATTTCAATCATTATTATGAAGTTTTGTTTAATCTTATGGAAAGTAAATCTAATTTTAACATGAACACAACCTCCTACCCTCTCAACCAAATTCTTTATGGTCCTCCAGGCACAGGCAAAACTTACAGTACTGTTGAATTGGCTTATGAAATTATCCATAATGCTAAGCCCAATAGCTATGAAGAGGCACGTAATTGGTACAAAACGGCTTTAGCTAATACAGAAGACCGTCAGGTTGATTTTATTACTTTTCATCAAAATTATAGTTATGAAGATTTTGTGATGGGAATCAAACCTCAGTTAGGCGACGATACTTTGGGTTTTCGTGAACATAAAGGAATTTTCTTTGAGATTTGCCAAAGGGCTTTGAAGAATTTATTAGATAGTCAGAAACCTATTGAGGTAATCAAACAGGAAATTGGAATAGAAGACTTATTTGAGGATTTTAAAAACGATATAATTGACCAAATAGATACTTCTCCTAATCGTAGATTAGAACTAAATGATAACGTTTATACTGAATATGTTTTTGATGATGCATTCTCCTATTCAGGGGAAAATTGGAAGCATCAACTTAGAATGAAATTTACAGACATCTTAAAAATATACAATAACCCCAAAGCTATAAACAGAAAGGAAGCAAAAAAGACGCCTGATATATCACGAACAGCAGAAGAGCATATCACGTATTTCTTTAAAATGGTTACTCTTTTTAAAGACTTTACTAAAAACCATAATATAGGAGGAAATAATATACAACCCATAACTCTCAAAAACTACGTGTTAATCATCGATGAAATCAATCGGGCTAATATTTCACGAGTATTTGGAGAGTTAATCACTTTAATTGAAGAAGACAAACGTTGGGGTAATGAATTTGAAACAGAAGTTCGTTTACCCGATGGTGTCACCAAATTTACTGTACCTAAAAATTTGTACATCATTGGTACAATGAACACCGCTGATAAATCTATCGCTTTATTGGATATTGCTCTTAGAAGACGTTTTAATTTTGTGCCTTTATACCCTGATGTAACTAAAGTTGCTAAAAAATACCAAGCTTTTTTTGAGGAACTCAATAAGCAGATAATTACAAAGAAAGGCATTGATTTTTGTATTGGTCACTCCTACTTTATGGAATCGTCTGGTAAAATATTTGACTTTGTAAATACCATGAATTCAAAAGTAATTCCTCTTTTGAATGAATATTTCTATAACCCTAAATCAAACAGAGAGGTGGTATCCTTGATAGAAAACGCTTTAAAGGCAACTTTGCCAACTTTCAAAGTGCAAGAAGGTATGTTTCAATTAACCATTCAAGCCAATGATAATACATAATATCTTTGAGTACAGTAAACACTTTGATTTCCCCAAAGATAAACTGGTAGGTTTTAAAACTTACTTGAACGAAATTTGGACTAAACGCAATCAATATGGAGTTACTACTAGATATGAGACTGATGAAACAGAGGAGTTGGTAGAGCAGAACGAGGAAATTGGAGATAGAAACAAAAATGCTAAAAACTTTTTTAATTTTGATGGGAATGCTTGTAGAGCTAAAAACTATGTAGGCTTTATTCAATATGAAGATATTCGGATTAATATCTATCCTAAAATTGTAGATAAGACAGAGAACTATTCAGAGATTATCAAACAAGTTTTTTACTGGTTAAGTTATGGGAAACGCCTTCATTTTCCATTTTCAGAAGTACCGTATCAAAACCAACATTTTGATGATTGGATTGAAGCATATATTTACTTGTTTGTGCATTATACTACCGAAACGCTAAGTGCTCAACCTTACCAGACTTATCAAGAAGTAACAGAAGAAACTACCTTTTTGCGTGGCAGACTTGCTATGTCTGACTATATTAGAGAGAATTTAATTACTGGACGTCACCAACATTTTCAAAGTATTTATGAGCCTTTTGTCTATGATAATCAATTCAACAGAATAGTAAAAAACGTCACTAAAACACTACTAAAGTTTAGTACAAATGAGAAGAATCATGAGAAATTACATGAACTCTTATTCTTGTTAGATGAAGTTAGCGAAGTTTCTTGTGTGGCTACTGATTGCGATAAAGTGAGTTTAAATCCATTATATCAGGATTTAAACATGATTCTATCAATGTGTAGAATGTTTTTAGAACATTCAAGCGTGAGCGATAATAATAACAATAGCGACAATATTTCGCTACTATTTCCGATGGAAATCATTTTTGAAGATTTCATCTTTGGCTTTATTGAAAAACATTTTCCAGAGCGTAAACCAAATGCTCAAAAAAAATCTTATTTGGCATTAGATAAATCAGGCAAAGGGGTTTTCTCTATTAAAAATGATATTATCTTAAAATACCCTTACCTAATTATCGATACTAAATATAAGATTAGGGTTAAAATAGATAGGCAAAAGGGAATATCTCAGGCTGATTTATATCAAATGTTAGCCTACGCTGTTAGAAGAGAAATTGACCAAGTTCTTTTGATTTATCCGATGGTTGGAAAGCTAGAACATGAAGTTGACAGTTTTGTAATTAACGATAAATTTGCTGGAGACAAACCAATAACCATCAAGGCAACTGATATTGATATTTGTTCCGAAGAGTATGAGATAAAAGAACAGTTAGAAAGGATTCTGTAAATGTTTTTTTATATAAGCAATGATATTGATTAATTACCCATTTTACAGCTATTAAGCCATAATCAAGATTTAATCTCAAAAGGAATTAACAGATGAGTAACATTATACTTGACAATGATTTGGTATAAATGTAGAATTTAAATTCGATGATATTGGTTTGATACCAAAAAAGTCGCTTATAATACTCTATCAATCAAAACTTTGTCTATATCCGTCTAGACTGTAAAAGCACTCATAAATGGGTGCTTTTACGGTTTTATAGCCTTTAAAAGGCTTCATATTTCTTGGCATTAACCAATCGATTCTAGGTCAGCGGTAGTATAATTTATTTATCTTTATTACCCGAATTTACCCTTCTAAAAACATATGCAGGGACGCTTTTTGTATATCTAATGTTACGTTTTTTATACCATTCATTAGCATACTTTTAAAAGCTAATACTTTCTTCCATAAATATATCTAACAACTCATCTACTATCTTAAAGAATCTGTTTGTATCACTACAAACAGCTTTCATTTGGAGTCTCGACTATGCGCCACCGACTAAGTACTCCATTGATGAAATCATCGACACCTACGGCATGAACCTTCATATGCTGGTCTCATAATCTATTGATAAAAAACCTTATTTATATGCTAAATAATTCAATTATAACATGGATTAGCCTACGATTATACACAATTTTAAATATTGGCAAAAAACTATAATATCTTGCAAAAATTATACAAAAAATCAGACTTTACAAATACTACTTTTGTATAGTGTTCAATACAGAAGTTTTGACCCTCCGTAATAAACTTGTTAACTAATTGATTAATAAAAACTATGAACAAAATGCAATTGCTCGACAATTGTAGTTTAAATGCTATTTCAATACAGTATCTCATAATTTTATCTGACTTATTATTTGACTCAAAGGTCTAGAAATTAAAGTCTCCTTCACAACAAACAGCTTTAAAAGTTAATCGTGATGATATAGATACATTGATGTTTGAAATTGATTATTTATTATCCAATATTATCATATTAAGTAAAAGACTTTATTACCCTTCAAATATTTCCTTTACCCACAAACAATTAAATTGTTTATGGGCTTAAAGGCAATTCTTGAAGAACTTCCCTAATGCTTACAAGCTTATAAAACAGGTACTAGTTTGTCTATATTTCTATGGACTAAAGTAAGAGACAAAACTTTCGTGTAGTCGTATAGTAATTATCGTTTTTAGCTACCTAAAACTAAATTGGTATTCAATTCTTCTGATTTACTTATCTACATCATCCCTGAAAATCTTTTAAAGCAAAAAATAACTTTTTTGCTCAGGGCATTACTATGTATTAAAGTGAGAAATAAATAATTCAATAAAATTCATTTTTGCCGGTCTATTTAACAAAAACAAGAAAACAATGAAGTTACCACTACAAAAAATGCACAAAAAAGGTAAAACATTGGTGGGAAGTTGCAAGCCTCTTATTTTGGCTATTTTTCTTCCAATCGCTGATACTGCTTTTGCTACTATTCCCACCAATTCTCTAGGAATCTCAAAACTTGAGATTAAGAGTGTAACTGTAAATGGAGTAGTTACTGATCAAAAGGGTGAATCACTACCCGGAGTATCAGTAAAGATTAAAGGAACAACGATTGGCACACTTACTGATGCAAAGGGTGCTTTTAAACTAAACCTAGCAACAGGCAACGAAACGTTGATATTTAGTATGATAGGCTATTCAAGTATTGAGGTATTAGCTGGTGGAAAAACAACTATCAAAGTTACCTTGAATGAGACCACTTCGGCATTGGATGAGGTGGTGGTTATTGGATATGGTACTACCAAAAAAAGAGACTTAACTGGCTCGGTGGTATCTATTCGTCAAGAAGACATTAATGCTACTCCTGTCAACAACGTGATGGAGGCCTTACAAGGAAAAATTGCAGGGGCAGATATTAATAGAACTTCTGGTGCGGTAGGTACTGATGCAGATGTCTTATTAAGAGGAAACAGGTCGGTATATGGAGATAATTCACCCCTTTATATTGTTGATGGTATTCAATCAAGTTATTCTCAGATAAACCCTTCTGATATTGCCAGTATTGATGTCCTAAAAGATGCCTCTTCTACCGCTATTTATGGCTCTGCTGGTGCAAATGGGGTTATCATTATTACCACAAAAAAGGGGAAAGAGGGAAAATCCAAAATAGATTTCGATTCTTTTTATGGTATCAGCGGAAATCCACATTATACCAATAGTATGGTAGGTGATGAATATATTAAATATAGACAGGAACTTTACAGAACTACTAATGGCGTATATGCAGATGATATTTCTCAGATTTTCACCAATGTCAATATTTTAAATGCTTATAATGATAGACAATGGATAGATTGGACAAAAGAGCTCGTAAATAAATCGGCTGTTCAACAAAAATATAACTTATCGTTTACAACAGGAACAGAAAAAACGAAAGTTTTTACTTCATTTCTGTATACTAAAGAAAGTGGATTATTACCAAGAGAAAATCAAACGCGAGGTGGTGTAAGGTTAAACTTAGATCATTCATTTAGTAGCTGGGCTAAAGTAGGAACTAACATCAACTTAAATTATACCGTTAGAAATGCCCGTAATAATAATATTTTCACTAAAGCACTCCCTTCTTTCCCACTAGGAAAACCAAGAGATGAGTTTGGCAATATAAATGTCAATTATATTGATGGCGAAACAACGCCGCTAGGAGATGAAATCCCAGATCAATACTCTGATAATACTCGCTCTATTTACGGACTCTTAAACACTTATTTAGAATTCACTCCAATTACTGGTTTAAGTATACGCTCAAACATTGGAATGTCTTTAAATAGTAGTCGCCAAGGTAGGTATATTGGTAAACAGTCTACTGCCTTACCTCCTTCGGGTTACACATTACCATTAGCAACACTTACAAATTCAAATGGGTATGGTTATATATGGGAAAACACAGCTACCTATAATAAAACCATTGCTGATGACCATAATTTTACCGTGACAGGCATTACGTCTTGGGCTGATAATAGATCTGAGTTTAATAATTCTTTAGGTCAAGGCCAAGATTTAGACAGCTATTTGTTTTACAATATTGGAAACGGGACACAAAAATTTGGAATAGGGTCATCATATCAAAAGAAAACCAGACTATCATTTGCAGGAAGAGTCAACTATTCTTATAAAGGGAAATATTTACTAACATTTACAAACAGATGGGATGGGGTTTCTCATCTTGCTCAAGGACACCAATGGAGTGCTTTCCCTGCAGGAGCGCTTGCATGGCGTATTTCTGATGAAGGGTTTATGGCTGGCACAAAAAATATCATTAGCGATTTAAAATTAAGAATAGGTTATGGTGTAACAGGTAATTCTGGAGGGATGGATGCATATTCATCTCAAACACAAGTAACTACTTATCAGGCGGTATCACTCAATGGTGCTCTTGTTCCTAATGTGCAGAATGTTGGTACATTTTCTAATCCCGCAATATCATGGGAAAGAAGCTACAACTTAAATTTAGGGGTGGATTTATCACTATTGAAAAATCGTATAGAATTATCTGTAGATCTTTATGATACTGACACTAAAGGTCTTTTGTTCAAAAGAACCTTACCAATTACTGCTGCAATAACTGCATGGGGGTCACCGCTACAAACTTGGCAAAATATTGGCGTAACCAATAACAAGGGTATTGAAGTTAGTCTAAGAACTATCAATATTAGTAAACCAAATTTGAAATGGACAACCAATTTTTCATTTACAAGAAATCAGGAAAAAATAGTAGACTTACCTGATGGTGATATTATTGCCGAAAAACTATTTGAAGGCTATTCTGTTAGAGCTCTTTACGATTTTAAATACTTAGGTATATGGTCAACAGCTGAAGAAGAAGAAGCGGCAAAATATGGTGCTAAACCTGGTTATGTAAAAGTGGCAACTAATGAAAAAATTGTAAATGGAATAAGTGATGGAGGAGTACATGTCTATTCTGATTTTGATAAAATGATTATCGGTAACTCAGCTCCTAAATGGTTACTTGGTATAAATAATACAGTAAACTATAAAGGTTTTGACTTTGGTACTTTCATCATGGCGCGTTGGGGACAGCTTATTCAGAGTAAACTTCTGGGATGGTATCGTGGTAATGACGATGGTCAACCTGCTGGAGTTGACTACTGGACACCTGAAAACCAAACCGCTTATTTCCCTCGTCCGGGTATTGCTAGCACTACAGGCATCGCTTCTTTAACTTATGTAGATGGTTCATTTGTAAAACTAAAAACTGTTACTTTAGGCTACACCCTTCCTGAAAAAGTTGCAAAAAGAGCTTTAATGAGCAAAGCAAGAGTTTATGCAACTGTTTATAATCCATTAGTATTCACAAAAGAAAAGTCTATAAGAGATACAGACCCCGAAACAAATGGCTCTGATACCTTCCCATTGTTTGCCTCTTTTGTTGTTGGTCTAAATGTTTCATTTTAATAAAGTATAATCATGAATTTTCGCAAAATTATAAATATATTTTCACTCACGTTGTTATTAGTAACTGGGTGTCTGACTTCTTGTACATTAGAAGAAGAAAACCTTTCTGGTTTTACGTTAGAAGCACTAGCTAAGTCGTCGGTTGATGGGTATAAAAAACTCCTTAATAACTGTTATTTCGGAATGGAACGTCAGCTTTATGGTTTTAACCAATGGATGATGTTTACTGAAGGTGGTACAGATATCTGGACAAATGCTAAAAATAGTCCAACCTCAAATATCATTTTTTTTAAATGGGGAGGTAGCTCAAACATTCCTACCAATACATTGAATACTGTGTGGAATGTATGCTATGATGGGATAGGTTATTGCAACCTTGCCATAAAATATGCAGAAATGGCTCCTTTTAAAACTGTCGAGGAAAAAAATGCTGTAGTAGCACAAGCTTATTTTATGAGAGCCATGTACTACTATAACCTTGTAGAACAATTTGGGGGCGTAACTGCACCAACCCAACCTTTAGCAGAAATAAATACTCGTCCAGAGCGGATTCCTCCACTTGAAATTTATAAGACAATCATTATTCCTGACCTTGAGTTTGCAGCTAAATGGTTGCCAACAACTACTGTAATAACTATCCCATCTAAGAAATCAGCAATGGGTTTTTTAGCAAGAGCTTATTTACAAACTGTTGAGTATGACGACGCTAAAACATTTGCTCCAAAAGCCTTGGAGGTATCGAAAGCCCTCATTAATGACTGTGAATCGGGCGGAGGGCAATACAATACTTATATGTATCCTACTTTCGATGAAGTATTCTTAGAAGCCAATAATTTACAAAATAAAGAAGCATTATGGGCACATCGTTTTGTAGTGGGTGGTGTAAGTAATAATGGCTGGGTTATGAATATGAACAACGAGCTGTTTTATGCCGCTGTTACTGACTTCCCTGCTATGAAATTCACTTTAGAAGATTATACTACTTGGGGACGTAGGTCTAGTGGAAGCTTTATGCCTACTCATTATTTGCTAAATTCTTTTGTGCAAACAGATGGAACGTTAGACCCTCGTTATCATAAATCATTTCAGACTACATGGACATCAAACAGACCATCTTTTGTTTGGTCGGATGCTAATTTAAAAACATTTGATCGTGGTTCTGCTGTTACAACTACCAGTAGTATCGTAGCGGGTAATACAAGTATTGATTTTATACATCCAAATGATGCTGATTATAGTGCAAAAGTAACAACCAAACTTAATCAAAAACACATTGTAGTAGATTATAACGATTTGTATGACGCTACCACCAAAACTGTAAAGATGAATTACACACGTGTTAACAGAGACCCTGCTACTGCAACTAATCCATTTTTAGGATTTTATCCTTCATTAATAAAGCATAACAGTAGTAACTATTATGTAAACAATGCTAGTAGTAACCGATATGGAAACCTTAATGCCACTTTTATGATGCGTATGGCTGAAGTATACCTAATTGCAGCAGAAGCAGATATTTATGTAAATGGTGGTGCAAATACGCTTAGTTTCATTAATAAAGTGCGTGCAAGAGCTAAGGCAATACCTTTAGCTAATTCTGCTACAGTGCAAACAGTGTTGGACGAAAGAGCACGTGAGTTATGTGGTGAGTATGTACGATACTATGATTTAAAGAGAACCAAAAAATTAAATATGGGTTATTTATCAGAAACAAATCCAGATGTTGGTCAATTTTTTAGAAATGGGATTAATGAAGTAAAACCTATTCCATCAGGTTTCTTAACGTCTCTTCAAGAAGGTGGGGTTTATTATCAAAATAATGGTTATTAATTCTCTGTCTTAGTAAGGACTAATATTCATAAAATACCCTTTAAAGTTGTTTTTTAGATACAACTTTAAAGGGTATTGTTTATTGATTTAATTTGGGTAAAATCGAGCTTTCAACTCTTACTATCAGTCGGTGACTTAAGTCATCGACTGATAGTAAGAGTTGTCCCATGGCGGGTCTCCCGACAAGTCCATAATACTAGATAATAGAGAGATGCTTTATAAAGGGGAAATAAAAAAAGCTGTCTACATTAATCTTGTTAACACAAAATCGATGTGGACAGCTTCAAAAATGTAGATAGGTGAGTTTAGTAATTTTTAATTATACCCATTATTCTGCGTAATACCAGCATTCTGTGAACGGACAATCTGAGGGATTGGTAATAATAATTTATCGTTGGTAATGGCTTTGCCTTTGGTTGCTAATAAAGATAAAGCCCTGTTACTACGTTTTAAATCAAACCAACGGTGGAATTCTAGGGCTAATTCTACTCTGCGTTCGTGTTCTATTGCCAGACTTATCGTCGAATAAGCGGCTGGATAATTGGTTTCGCCAAATTTTGGTAGTCCTGCTCTGGTTCTTACTAAATTCAAGTAGTTCGCTTCTCCTGTAGCCTCAGCCAACATCAATAAAACATCAGCATAACGCAAAACCATAAAATTGTTATTGGCTAATGGATTTCCTCCTCCTAGTACGGCGTTGGTATGTACCCATTTAATTGGATATTTCTGGGCAATAAATGTGTTTCCATTATTATAGCCCAACGCAATTGACAAGTCGCGACGAGGGTCTGTACTTTCATATTCGTTGTATAAATCATCTGTTACTTGGTTCATGCCTGCTCCGTAAAATCCTAAGAAATTATTATTTGGATAAAACGTTTGGTAGTATCTGCTATAAGGTGCCGATACTGAACCTCCTAAGTATTGAATCTCGAAAATTGATTCTTTTGTATTCTTTACGTTTGGTCCCCAAAGACTTGCGTAGCTTGGCAACAGGGCATATTCATTACTATTATAAACTTCTTTCAAAACCGCAGCAGCCGATGTTTTATCGCCCAAGGTTAAATATACCTTTCCTAATAACGTTTGGGCTGCTCCTTTTGAAGCACGACCAACTTTTGTACTTGGTATAGCTGAGGCCAAAGGTAATTTATCAACGGCAAAAATTAAATCCTTTTTAATTTGCTCGTATACTGCTGATTGAGGTGAACGGAGGATAGCATACGCTTCATCACCTGTTAATGGGGTTGTTACGATGGGTAAATCTCCCCAAGTTTGAACCATATTAAAATAATATAAGGCTCTTAGAAACTGCATTTGGGCTTTTACTTCATTTTTATAAGCTGCACTCAAATTAGCTCCTTCAATTTTATTCAAGACAATATTGGCACTAAAAATTGATTTGTAATAGTCTTGCCAAAATTGGTAAACCATCGTATTGGTGGTCATTAATGAGTAATCTTTAAATTGCCATTTATCAGCTTGAATACCTGAAATATTGAACATAATAGCATTATCACTCATTTGTTCATTGCAATATGATACTGGTCCTTCAGGATGATATATCGTATAAAGAGAAGCGTAGGCTGAATTGACAGCCAATTCAAAATCATCAATACTTTTGAAATTATCTGCCGTAGCATTTGAAATGGGGGCTAACTCCAAGAATGAATCCTTACAACTTGTTGCCATTAAACAGATGGCTAACAGGACGTATAATTGTTTAATTTTTTTCATTGTCTTATCTGTTTTGAGGTTCCTTGAAACCAAAATATCTTCTTAAAAATCGAATTTTGCACCAATCGTAATTACTCTTGGAATTGGATATGAACCATAGTCAACCCCTACAAAAGCGCCATTTGGTGCATTTCCTGAGGCATTTAGCCCAGTTGAAGTATTTCCATTGGCTTCTCCTGAGAAACTCGAAGCATTATAGGTAGTATTTTCAGGGTCATAATTGGTATAATGACTCCACAAGTAAACGTTCTCAGCATTCATATAAATACGCGCTGTTTTTATCGGTAATTTTCTTAAGATACTAGCAGGTAAGCTATAAGAAATACGGATATTTTTTAATCTTACGAATGAGGCATCTTCAACCCATAAGCTGGTAAATTGGTCTTGAAAGCCCGTTAAACCCAATGTTGCTCTGAAATGCTGTCCGTCCCCAGGGTCAATCTCTGAACGCCAACGATTAGCGACCCCTGAATACATATTACGTCCATTATTCCAAAAACCTGAGTAACGGAAGTTTTGATTAACAATTTCGCCTCCGAATGTTCCTTGAAACATAAATGAAAAGTCGAAGCCTTTGTATGAAAAAGTGTTGTTCAATCCCGCCATAAAATCAGGCTGATAATTTCCTAATGTCGTACGGTCATCTACCGTAATTTTTCCATCGCCGTTTACATCTCTGATAATTGGGTCGCCTGGGTGTGTCGTTGAATAATGTGGATAAGCATCTACTGCGGCTTGATTTTTAAAAACCCCATCTACTACATATCCGTAAAAGTTAGAAATAGGTTGTCCAACTTCTGTTTTTACTGCTACCACAAAGTCTGTATACGTAATAGGTGCATTACTTTGACCTAATTGTAATACTTTGTTACGGTTCAAACTGAAATTAAAATCAGTCGACCAACTGAATTTTCCTTTTACGTTTTGTGTATTCAGGTTCAACTCAATCCCCTTGTTCTCCATTTTACCAATATTGGTCAATTGTGTTGCAAAACCTGTAATATCAGGCACGGGAACATTCAATAACATATCGTTGGTAGTAGAATTATAATATTCTGCTGATAAGCCAATGCGATTATTCAATGCTTTTAAATCAAAACCTATGTTAAATTGAGTGGTACGCTCCCACTTTAAATCTGTATTAGCAATGTTCGCAATGGTCAAACCCGGTGCTAATGTTGTTCCTGATACATAGTTAGATGAATTCAACAAACTTTTTGAACCATAATTTGGAATTTGGTTGTTTCCCGCCATCCCATAGCTCACTCTCAGTTTAAGGCTACTTATTGCATTGACATCTTGTAAGAAGCTCTCGTCTGATATCATCCACGCCCCAGATACAGAAGGGAAATAACCCCAACGAGTATTTGAGCCAAAGCGAGAACTACCATCACGACGAATAGCGGCTGTCAGGAAATATTTATTCTGAAAATTATATTGTGCTCTCGCTAAATATGAAAGCATAGACCATTCAGAGGCATTGGTAAAACCGCTTGATACAACCCCTGCATTAAGGGTTTCAACCAAATCATTAGGGAAACTTCCAGAGGTAATCGATGCAAATTCATTGCGTTGTTTCTGAGCCGAATAGCCTAATAATACATTGACATTATGTTCTCCATACGACTTTTCATAACTCAATGTATTCTCACTTAGCCAGTTAAACGTATATCCGCTCGTTGAATATCCTTCGGCTGCTAACACTCCCGAATATCCATAACCTTGTTTGTTTATACGATAAGAATTATAACGAGTATTATACAAATTGGCATTGATACTGGTTCTGAATTTCAATCCATCTATTATCTTATATTCTAAAAACCCTGTCGCTAAGGTATTAAAGGTTTTATTTTCTTTGTGGATATAACGTGTTAGTGAATATGGATGCCATAAATTCAAATCGTTATAAGCCACATATTTGTTCCAAACTGAATTAGGGTCACGATAACCGATGTTGCCATTTTCGTTGTAAACAGGAAATATAGGGTCGCTTTGTAGGGCTAAACTCACGACATCACTTTTACCTTGTGTTCCATCAGTACGGTCGAAAATACTGGTTACGCCCAAATTCAGTCCAATTGTAAATTGCTCGCTAAGTTGATGTTTGATGTTAGAGCGGATAGAAAGGCGTTTATAATAATTTTCATCCAAAACTGCCTGCTGATTAAGATAAGCCGCTGAAAACATAAACTGTGTTTTCTCTGTACCACCTGATGCTGATAATTGTGCATTTTGCGAGGGAGCTACTCTGAACATCACATCTTGCCAATCAGTCCCTTTTCCAAACTGTTGTGGATTAGTTAAAAACTCGTCAGGTATTTTATAAGTTGAAGTACGAACGCTATTTGGGTCTGAAGCCTTATTCTTGGCTGGATTTAAATCTACCCACGCATTATTATGCGCATCAATATAATAATCAATCCATTGCTGAGCGTCCATCATAGAAACTCTTCTTTGTACACTTTGCACACCAGATTCATAGCCTACGCTAAAGGTAGTTTTTCCTGCTTTGCCCAATTTTGTGGTTACTAAAATAACGCCATTTGCTCCGCGTGAACCATAAATTGCCGCTGACGAAGCATCCTTCAAGACCTCCACCGATTCAATATCCTGTGGATTAATCATATTCAAGTTGAAGTTTTCTAAAGGCACACCATCTACGACAAACAATGGGTTTGTCCCTGCCGTAATTGAACTAACGCCACGAATACGAATAATAGGCGAAACCCCTGGTGCTCCTTGCCCCTGCGAAATGTTTACCCCAGCAATCTGACCAGCCAAAGCTTGCGTAACATTACTAAAAGAACGGTCTTGAAATTGTTTGAAATTAACAGACGACACAGCCCCTGAAACCGCTCTTTTGCTTTGTGTTCCATAACCTACTACTACTACTTCATCTAAAGATTTTTGGTCGACAATCATCGAAATATTGAAAACTGTTTTATTTCCTACAGTTACTTCTTGTTTTCCATACCCTACATAACTAAATACCAAGACGGTGTTTTCATTGGCAACATCTATTTTGAACTGTCCGTTGGCATCTGAATTTGTGCCTTTGGTTGTTCCTTTTATGGTAATATTTACTCCTGCCAAGGGATTCCCTTTTTCGTCCTTTACCGTTCCAGAAACACTTTGTTCCACGGCAAATTCTTCCTTGCTTTCCTCAATAATATTCAAGGATTGTGAAGCGTTTTCCAATTTTCTTAATACAATTTGCTTGTTTACCACAACATAGGTTACCGCTAACGGCTTGAGTAAACGTTCGAGCACTTCTGCTAGTTTTTCATTCTTGGCTGATAAAAAGACAAGTCGCTCTAATGGCACTACTTGTGAGTTATAAGAAATGCGTATTTGAGCAGTTTTTTCAATTTTTTGCAAAGCTGACTTCAGCGCAATGCCATCAATCGATACACTGATTTTTCTATTGAGTTCTTCTTGGGCTGAACTTTTAGCCCAAGAGAAACTCGTGAGAGATAAAATCATGAAAAACTGTAGTCCAGTTATTTTCATAATAGTAAGCCATAAGGCATTTGATTGTCGATTTTTTTTCATATAATTGTTCGTTTTTGGAATACAAAAGCACAAAAAATCCCCTTCCCCTCGCTAAAGGGTTTATGTTCATCAGGCATCAAGGGGATATAATATTAAGGTGTTAGCGGTGGTGGTACATTGCTAATACCTTTTTTTGTGTCTATGGAGGTAATGTTAAAGGAAAAAGCATAACATGTCTTATTTTATTGGTTACAACCTCGTGATTGAATAATAATCTTTTCGTTTACTACTTCAAAACGAGAATTTGGCCCTATTGCTTCACAAATCAATTTTAGTTTTTCAAATAGCGGTTCGTCGGCTAGGCTTGTCGTTAACGAGCAATCTGCCAGTAGTTTTTGGTCAAAATAGATAGAGATACCATAGGCTTTTTCAAGTGTTTGAAAGATCTCACTAATAGGCGTATCATTAAATTCTAGCGTAGGCATACTGCTCGAAGTAATTGCCAAAATTTGCTCAGGTTTAACATCCGACTGGTTAGCACTATGGTTTTCATTGTTCACAATTACCTGTTGATTAGGCAATAATGTGATGGTATTGGCACTATTATCAATATTAGAATCTTCTTTTGGAAAAACCATCACTTTTCCTGTTTTTACTACCACCTTTACGTCTGTAGATTGTAAAAAGGCTTGAACGGTAAAACTTGTTCCCAATACCTTTACGACAACGTCTTTGGCATACACCAAAAAGGGATGGTTAGCATTTTTAACTACTTCAAAAAAAGCTTGTCCTTTTAAATAAACCTCTCTGTTGTTAGCATGCTCAAAAGTTTCAGGAAAACTTATTGTACTATTCGGTTGTAAAAGTACAGTACTGCCATCTGGCAATTCCACAGGCATTTTTTGAGCCGTAAAGTTTTCTTTCTCAATCAGTTTCTGATTGGTTTTATTCACAAAAAGTTCTTGTGAAATATTTTTCTGCCATAGATAAGTCGCTAATCCAAGTATAAGCAGTAAGGCTACTGACGCAACCATTTTAAAAAGTGATTCCCTATTTCGAAAAATTCTTAAAGGAAAAGATGTGCTATTATTGGCTGTGTTAATGACACTTAGGGTTTTATTAACTAATAACTCTACTTGAAAATCACTCACCGATTCTTCTTTCAAGGCAGTAGCAAGGATAAAGTCAGTAGCTTGTTGTACAATAGTATGTTGCTGAGGATTTTCATTAACCCACATTGTCCAAAAGTCATCAGGGTTTTTATAGCCTGCATTCTTAACCCATTGAACAAATGTTGGTTCAAGGACAAAATCATCTATCGTATAATCATTATATTTTTTCATAAAATAATAATATGCTTTCTATATACAGTAGAAAGACTGCAATAGGCTGATACTGCTTTTTTAAATAAAAAAATAAAATTATTTATAATAAGCTGATAGTCAGATTATTATAAATAATATGACAGGAAAATTTAATTAATATAAACCAGCAGTAGACTTAACCATACAGCATCATTTGGAAAAACTGTCCGTAAAAAAGTAAGGGCTTCGTGAATTAAATTACCAACTGTTTGATACTTCACACCCATAATATCAGCTATTTCCTGATTAGTAAGTTCTTTGAAGTATTTTAAATAGATGGCTTCTTTTTGGCGTTTAGGAAGGCTATTAAGATGCTGATTAATGATTTTCACACGGTGAAGCTCGGTTTCATTTTGAATGATTTTCTCTTCGATAGAGAAACCAATATCAAAATATCCATCAGATGCTGAATTGTCGTATTGAGTAGCAGTAAAGACATTTTTCTTGACTTCTGTAATAATTCTTCGTCTTACCGAAGCAAAAATATAAGCCTTTACAGAACCTACATCTTCTTTGAGGGAGCATCTGTATTGCCAAAGCTGGATAAATACTTCTTGAATACAGTCTTCAATGACAGCATCGTCACTAATCATTTTTCGTCCATAACTTATCAGAGGCTTCGCATAAAGCCTTAAAAGAGTAGCCAAGGCTTCTTCGTCCCCATTACGCAAATCGTACCAAAGGGCTAATTCATCATATCGTGAAGACGAATATAACATAAGTTATGGGTTGAGTTAAACAATCATTAAACACCAACAAACGGTTTACACAGAATATCAATAAATAAAAAAGAAAAAATACTAAAATTCTACTCAAAAAACAACCTCCTTTTATTAATTATTTTTTTCGAATACTTTCGTTTTTATTAAAATACAAATAATCATATTAATATCTGCTGTAGTTTTTTATCTTTGTTTAAGGGTAAATTCATATTAACGAAAACATCTATCTTATGCTTAGTGAACAAGAACTTGATTATTTAGAACAACAAATTCCACTTTTAGCGGAGACTGCTACTAAGCAAGCTTATTGGCAAACGCTTTCATCAGGTGATAAGGTTATGATTGCTAAGGATGGGCAATTAATTGAAGTTTCGCCTAATGGAAACAGAAGAATTATTAGGGAAATTGATAAACCTATAAGGGTTACTAATCGTTTTTTTAAAATTAAGAAGTAATGGACGTTCCGCGATTAAGAATATTTGCCGGGCCTAACGGTTCAGGAAAAAGTACTATTAAAACTGTAGTATCCTCAAGTTTGCTAGGACATTACCTTAATCCTGATGATATAGAAAAGGAAATCAAGAGTAATGGATACTTAGATATTACAAGCCTAAATATTCATACTCGTCAAGAAGAAGTTGTCTTTTTTTTCAGTAAACATCCACTAATCAATAAAACAGCATTAGGTGTTTTTGTTGATAAAATAACGTATAGTAAACAAGGATTCATAAGTTTCGACAACGTAGGGTTTGATTCTTATATGAGTGCAATTTTAACAGATTTTCTTAGACATAAGTATTTAGAAACAAATCAATCATTCACCTTTGAAACAGTAATGTCATCACCTGATAAGGTAGAAACCTTAAAAAAAGCACAAATAAAAGGTTATAGGACATATTTGTATTTTGTAGCCACAGAAGACCCCTCTATTAATTTATTAAGAATAAGTCATCGTGTTAAAATGGGTGGTCATGACGTACCAGAAGATAAAGCTGTTCAGAGATACTATCGCTCCTTAGAGTTATTGTTTGAAGCTGTTAAACATACAAATCGAGCTTATATTTTTGATAACTCGGATGAGGATAAAACTTGGATTGCTGAAATAACTAATGGAACAGATGTTGAATTGAAAGGTGATGAGATTCCCACGTGGTTTCAAAAATATATACTTGATAAACTTAACTCAAATCAATAAATTAGCAAGCATACCTTTCCCTTCCACTTTTATCAAACAAACATTTTCCTTATATTTATAGCTAGTTTTATATTAAAATTTTACTGTTTCTAGATGTTTGCTAAATTAATCTTTCCTGATGCTATACACCCCGACGACCTAGATAGTTACCTTTATGATGGATGGTTCAGAATGGGACAAACTATTTTTACTACTAATTTTCTAAAATTCTCAGGTACTATCTATAGTGCTATCTGGCTAAGAATTAATTTACTGACTTTTGAAAAATCGAAAACGCAACAAAAGCTCTATAAACTCAATGCTGATTTTAGGGTCGAGATTCAACCTATTAACCTCACTAGCGCTCATGAAGACCTTTTTCAAAAATACAGGAGCCATATTGCTTTTGATGCTTCGCCTACGCTTGAAAACCTCCTCTTCAACAATGGTATCAATGATGTTTATAATACCTACGAGGTAAATGTTTACGATCAACATACATTAATTGCTACGGGATTTTTTGATTTGGGTAGTACTTCCTCGGCTGGTATTACTTGTTTTTATGACCCTGACTATCGAAAACATAGTTTGGGTAAATTTCTGATGTATCAGAAAATGGAGTTTTGCCAAAAACTTGGACATACTTATTTTTACCCTGGTTATTTTGCTCCTGGCTATCGCTTATTCGACTATAAATTAGATTTAGCTAAATCAAGCCTTGAATACCTTGATGTTTGTACTGATACTTGGCTTCCGTTTAGTCAGTATGACCCCAATACCAATCCTTTAGTAATAATGACTGATAAGCTTAGTCAATTATCAGCCTCCTTAACAGAAATAGGATTTGAACATACCTTCTTTCAATACGAATACTTTGATGCAGACTTAATGACGAGTTTGAATGCTCTGAACTTATTCGATTTCCCTGTCTTTATTTATTGTTTTGAAGTAGATGATACGAATACTAGTCCAATGATTGTATATGATGTACGAGATAATCAGTTTCATTTGATGCTGTGTTCTAGTGTTTTTAGAACCCATAGCGACTATAATATTGATGACCATTATTCTACTAATCTATTAAAAACAGTTAAGCACTTATACTCAACCGAATCTGTAAGGATGATGGCAGATATTATTTCTATGTCTTTGATTAAAACTGTATAGGGGTTAATAACAATACTTCAAATTTTTATATGTAATTTAAAAGATATATTTATCCAAAATTATGAAGAAAAAGATAAAAGCAATCATTACGGGGACAACAGGTATGGTTGGCGAAGGTGTTTTACACGAATGCTTACTGCATCCACAAGTTGAAACGGTTTTGGTTGTAAACAGAAAACCTTGTGGTATCAATCATCCAAAATTGATTGAAATTATTCATCAGGATTTCTTCGATTTTTCTTCTATTAAGGATGCCTTATCTGATTACAACGCTTGTTATTTTTGTTTAGGGGTTACTTCTTTAGGAAAAAAAGAACCCGAATATACTAAGCTAACCCATACACTTACGCTTCATATTGCTGGGATTCTCAGTGAATTAAACCCTGATATGACTTTCTGTTATGTTTCTGGGGCAGGTACTGATAGCACCGAAAAAGGTAGAAGTATGTGGGCAAGGGTAAAAGGCAAGACAGAAAACGATTTGATGAAACTGCCTTTCAAAAACGTTTTTGCTTTCAGACCAGGCTATATTCATCCAACTGATGGTTTAAAAAATACTCAGCGTTACTATTCTTACCTTAGTTGGTTATTCCCTATCTTTCAAACACTCTTTCACAACTATGTTTGTACACTCACACAGCTTGGCTTAGCCATGATTAATGCTACGTTGGATGGATATAAAAAGAAAGTTTTAGAAGTAAAAGATATCCACGAATTAGCAGGCATCTAAAACTGTTCGATACTCATAATTTCAATAAGATTCCGTTTCCCCTTTAATAAAACCTCTCCCATTGATTGTACAATGTATTTTTCTGTTACGTTGGCACAGTCAACTATTTCTTTAGAGGCCAATAAATATTTACCATGGTCATTACAGACACTTTGAATCCTAGCCGTAGTATTCAAGGTATCGCCATGATAGGCAATGTCTCTTTTTATATCTCCAATTTCTACAGCCGTTACTTTGCCTAAATGGAGCCCTGCTTTAAACTTTGGCACAAAGCCATATTCATTTTTATAGGCCTCTGCTCTTTTGTTGAATTGTGCTTCGCAGGCAAAATAAAAAGCGATGCATGATAAATCCCTTAGTCCTTCAGATTTTGCCCATGAAATCACAATCTCATCGCCTACATATTGATAAATTTCAGCACGAAACTCAGGTACTACATAATTAATATCCATAAAGCTGTGTTGAATAAAAGCACTGTATTTAATATGTCCTAAGGTTTCGGCAATGCTAGTTGACGACTGCAAATCCATAAACATAAATACTCTTTCTTCTTCTTTGGGCGAGCGATACCTTCCGAGCAAAAGTGGCAATAATACACCAGGTCCAAATTTTTTATTCATCTGGTTGATAAAACTGATGAAAAGATTCATGAAAAAAGTATAAATAAAAAACAACCAAAAGATATACTTCCATGACTGGTCATTGAGCTCTATATGATTTGCATTAAACATCGGGGCAATCATCCGTTCAAAAAGCACAAACCTGATGATAGAGAAAAGTATGAGGAAAACGATAAAAGAAAGAATACCTTTTAGGATGAAGACTCTGCCGAGTGATTTGCTTCTGAAAAAACTATTTTCTAAATAATATTCTATCATTCCAAAAAAAGTACCATACAAAACACCTAGAATGATTGCCAGAATAAAATTAGAAAATGCAGAGTTTTGCACCACAAGCACGAACTCAGAAGAAAGCGAACGAACAAGTAAATAATTGATGGCTCCAAAAAATAGATGTGCTATAATCCAAAAATTTATTTGGATTGATAAATGGGTGAATAAGGGGTATTTAAAAGTTATTCTCCTAGCACGACTTGTATAATCTAATTTTTCTGCTGACATATCAAATTTTATCAAAATGTAACGCGGTTCTGAGGCTCAAACCAACTACAACAAATAAAGCTATTAAGTTCTAAAGCACATAAGGCTTGGTTAATTAATATTCAAATATTTTCTGAGTACCTAATATTAAAGCTTCGAACTCCAATGAAATTATTAAAGATGGTGGATGTTCAAAATCATGCTATTATTAATCATCCTCAGTATCTCCACTGATTTTTATCATATTTTAAGCCTAGCCCTTGCCATAATTTTGTAAAAAAAACTTATATGGCAATTTTAATTTTCTTTGTAGCACACTGGTACTTATCATTATTCTCGCAAACATTTTTTTTACATCGCTATGCAGCACATCAGATGTTCACGATGTCTAAAGGTTGGGAGAAATTCTTTTACTGGTTTACTTTTATTACTCAAGGCTCTTCATTTTTAAGTCCAAAAGCTTATGGTATTATGCATCGCCTACATCATGCTTATGCCGATACCGAAAAAGACCCCCACTCACCAAGTTATTCAGATAACCTTTTCCACATGATGTGGAAAACGAAGGATTATTATAATGCTGTATTGAACGACCGTGCTGGCATTGAGCCTAAATTCTTGAAGGGTGTGCCCTATTATGCTTTGGTTGAAAAACTAGGAGATAAATGGTTTGTAAGAATTGCTTGGGGTGTTTTATACACTTTATTTTATATGAAATTTGCTACGCATGCTTGGGAATATGCCTTATTACCCATCCATTATTTGATGGGTCCTGTTCATGGCGTAATCATCAACTGGTTTGCTCATAAATATGGTTATGTCAATTTTAAAGTAAATGATACGGCTAAAAACTTATTACCTTTTGATTTCTTGATGATGGGTGAATCATACCACAACAATCACCATAAATTAGGTGGCAGAGCCAATTTTGGTATCAAATGGCATGAATTCGACCCTACTTATCCAGTAATCTTAGTACTGAATTTATTACACGTCATCAAACTAAAACGCAATAACGACTTGAATTATATGTAGGTAATTTAGTGAATGAGTGAGTTGTGAATTAGTGATTAATTGTTCTTAAAGTCAAATAAACTAATTGTACTTTCCCATTCACTAAATCACAATTCACTCATTCACAATTAATAACAAATGGACTTTGAGGCAAAAACTTTTACGCTTGGTGAGCAAATAACACCTGAACAAAAAGCGTATTTCGACCAATATGGATTTATTCATTTCAAAAATTTTATTTCAAAAGAAACCGTTGAAGCTTTCAAAAATGAGGCACACCGTGTAGAAAAAGAATGGCTTACGGCAGGTATCGATAAGATGAATGGAATACCCCTCAAATTCGGAAAGGATGAAAAGGGTAATCCTATGATTCAACGTTTATGCTTTTTATCACAACACAGTGCTATCTTGCATGAGTATTTACAAGACCCTCGTTTAAAGGCTTTACTAACTTTGATTCCAGATAATGCGAATCGCATTGGTGAAGATGAAAAAGATGGTTTGGTTTTTAATCATTATGTAAATGCTGATAACAGTAAGTTCTCACAAATGGGTTGGCATACAGATAGTCCAAGAGATTTATTTTTAGGACAAAAAATTCTGAAAATGCTAAATGTGGGTACACATTTGGATGATTGTCCGATGGAAAACGGAGGATTAAGAGTTTTACCGGGTACACATCGATTGAATAAGATGAAAGTGTTATTTTTGAAAAAACAATTCATCGACCATAATCCTGATAAAAACGAAGTTGGTTTAAATATAGAAGCAGGCGATTTAACCGTACACGATGGTGACCTTTGGCACAGAGTAGAAGTTTGCCCGTTTACGGGTGAAAAATCACGCAGAAGAGTGATGTATTTCCCGATTGTTCAAGGAAAATATCAACCCAAAGATCAAAAAAGCAAAACACCATTTTATCATAAATTGGGTAAATTAGTTGTGAAGTAATAGTTGTGATTGAGTGAATTGTGAGTTAGTGAATATTTCAATAGCTTAGTTGAAATATTTACAGAAAATTCGAAATAGTTCGTTAAACAAAATTTAACAATCACTAATTCACTCAATCACTAAATAATCTCCCATGAAAAAAGATTTAGAAAACCGAGCAGACATTGAACTATTAGTCAATAGTTTTTATGATAAAATACGCGACAATGATACTTTAGGCTATATTTTTGACGAAGTAGCCAAAGTAAACTGGGAGAAACATTTACCTAAAATGTATAGTTTTTGGGAGATGATTTTATTCAATAAAGAAGGTTATGAAGGACATCCACTTCGTCCACACCTTGTAATTAACAATCAACATCCACTAAATCCACAACATTTTAATACATGGCTTGAGCTTTTTGAGGCTACCGTCAACGAACATTTTGAAGGAGAAAAAGCAACTGAAATTAAAAGTAGGGCTAAAAATGTAGCGTTGTCATGGGCTTTTAAAATACATCATTTCAATCAACCAGCTTAATAGAAAGAAACGCTAGAGTGATACTTTGGCTACTAATTGATTCACAAAAAACATTAAAGTCTCATCATTAATCTTTGGTTTTCCGCCAACATATCACATAATAATTATAAAAAATACAGCATTAAAACTATTTTATTTTCTACGCTGAATTCGGTACTTTTGAGAAATCTCATAAATACATTGCCCTAAGTACATTTATAATCGAAAACACATGAAAATAATCTATTTTCTATTCCTTTCCCTCCTACTCTTCTCTTGTAAAAAAACGCAAGAACAAATCCAGCCGAAGGTTATCAATATTTCAGAATCTGTGTATGCTTCTGGCATTGTAAAAAGTAAAAATCAATATCAAGTATTTTCTAAAGTAAATGGCATTATTGATGAGCTTTATGTGAAAGAAGGTGATTTTGTACAGAAAGGACAGCCTTTGATGAAAATCTTTAATCAAACTAGCAGATTAAATACTGAAAATGCTGCTTTAATAGTTGAAAATACAGCTATAAATGCCAATGCTGATAAATTGAAAGATTTGAGTATTGCGATAGACTTAGCCCATAAAAAACTTCAAAATGACTCGCTGTTGTTTCTTCGTCAAAGTAACCTTTGGGCACAACAAATAGGTACAAAAGTGGAGCTTGAACAACGGGCATTAGCCTATTCAAATGCTAAAACTGCTTATCAATCTGCTATTTTGAAGTATAAAGAACTAAAACGGCAAGTGAATTTCTCCGCGGCACAGTCAAAAAAAAACCTAGCCATTAACCAGACTATAGAAGCAGACTATACGTTGAAGAGTGAATATACAGGTAGGCTCTATAGTCTTCAAAAAGAAAAAGGTGAAATGGTTAATTTGCAGACTGCCATAGCCGTAATAGGTGACGCCAACCTGTTTAGTCTTGAACTACAAGTAGATGAAGATGATGTAGTAAGCGTAAAAATTGGGCAAAAAATCATGGTATCAATGGATAGTTACCAAGGCAAAGCTTTTGAGTCCATAGTGTATGAAATAGACCCTTTGATGAATGAAAAAACGAGGGCTTTTACGGTAAAGGCAAACTTTACCAAGCAACCAAAACTATTATACCCCAACCTAACGGTAGAAGCAAATATTATCATTCAGACCAAAGAAAAAGCATTGACCATTCCTAGGAACTATTTGGTAGATGATAGTTATGTACTGAATGAAAAAAATGAGAAAGTTAAAGTAAAAATAGGCTTAAAAGATTATCAGTCTGTAGAAATCATTTCAGGTTTAACCGCACAAGACATCATTTTAAAACCTGCCAAATGAACGCAAAACTCATCATCAGCATAGCCAAATCGTTACTATTAGCACGCTGGCGACAAACGCTAGTAGCGGCTGTGGGGGTTACTTTTAGTATTACCATGTTCATTACGCTACTAGGATTTATGAATGGTCTAAATGACTTATTAGATAATTTAATCCTGAATCGTACTCCACACGTTAGGCTTTTTAATGAAATCAAAGCCAATAAAAACCAACCTATTGATATTTCAGAACGTTATAAAGCCTATCATAATTTTATTCGTTCTATCAAACCTAGTGGTAATAGTATTGAAATTCGCAATAATGGGCTCATCATGCAGGCACTGCGTAATGATGATAGAGTATTAGGCATTTCACCTAAAATGACAGCTCAAGTATTTTATAACATCGGGGATATTGATATTACTGGTGTAGTAAATGGGATAGATGTAGAAGCCGAAAGCAAACTATTTTTCTTTCAAGACTACGTTACAGAGGGCTCGTCACTTGATTTAAAAAATGTTCCTAATAGTATTATTCTTGGAAAAGGAGCAGCAGATAAAATGTTGGCTAAAATTGGCGATGTTATCCAGATTACAACTCCCAAAGGCGAGCGTTTTCCACTGAAAGTCGTTGGTTTTTTTCAATCGGGTATTGTTGAAATTGATAAAGTACAAAGCTATGCGTCAATAAAAACGGCACAGAAATTATTAGGGCAAACCAATAGTTATATAACAGACATTCAAGTTAAGCTAAAAGATATGAAACAGGCTCCTGCGTTGAGCAAGGAGTATGCGCATATTTTCAATACTGATGCCGAAGATATTCAAACTGCCAATTCGCAATTTGAAACTGGGAGTTCTATACGCACGTTAATTTCTTATGCCGTTGGTATCACCTTACTGATTGTGGCTGGTTTCGGCATATATAATATCCTGAATATGATGATTTATGAAAAAATGGATACAATTGCCATTTTAAAAGCAACTGGGTTTTCGGGCAAAGATGTAAATAGAATCTTTATTACAATAGCTTTGAGTATTGGATTCTTTGGTGGAATTACGGGTTTGGCTTGTGGTTTTTTGCTTTCTTCTATCATCGACCAAATCCCCTTTAATACAGCAGCTTTACCCACCGTAACGACTTATCCAATCAATTATAATCTTAAATTTTATTTGATTGGAATATCCTTCTCGTTAATCACAACCTATTTCGCTGGACTTTTTCCTGCCCGAAAAGCAAGTAAAATCGACCCTGTGGACATTATTAGAGGAAAATAATATGCAACACTCGACCATCATTGAGGCAAAAGCCATCAACAAAAGCTTTCATGACCCTATAACAATCCCTATTTTGAAGGATATTAACTTTTCTATCAATAAAGGTGAGTTTACTTCTATCGTCGGGAAATCAGGTTGTGGAAAATCTACGCTGTTATATATTCTTTCTACGATGGATACCGACTATGAAGGCGAATTGCTGATTGATGGCGTTAGTATGCAAGACAAAAAAGAGCAGGATTTAGCCCGAGTGCGTAATGAAAAGATTGGCTTTGTATTTCAGTTTCATTATTTATTGAATGAATTTACGGTATTGCAAAACGTAATGTTGCCAGGCTTAAAGCTGAATAAATATTCGGAGGAAGAATTAGAACATAGAGCGATGGAGCATCTTAGGAAATTGGGTATCGAAAAACAAGCGATGAAAAGTGCCACTCAGCTTTCGGGTGGAGAAAAACAAAGAGTTGCGATTGCCAGAGCCTTAATCAACGACCCACTTATTATCATGGGCGACGAACCCACAGGAAACTTAGATAAGAAGAATACAGAAGTGGTTTTTGATATTTTTCAACAACTAGCCATAGAATATCAACAAGCCCTACTTATCGTTACCCACGACCCAAGCTTTGCCAGTAGAACTAATCGAATTATTGAGATGGAGGATGGTAGAGTGGTAAAGAGTTAAAATAATTTTATTTCTATTATTTTTGATAATTAAAATGGCTAAATCAATTAAATAGAATGCTAGAACTATGAACAGAAGGCAGAGAGATGAGTTAAAAAGTAGATTAAAAGCTTTAGCATACTACCAAATTGCTGGTGGTGTTTATGGTATTTGCAATATAATTTGGGTTCTTGCTACCCATCTAATTACAATAAATGGACTCTTATTATTATTAGTAGTCTTTATTCCTTTTACAATTCTTAACTCCTACTCTATTTTTGTTGGACAACAATTATTGAAAGGTAAAATTGAAAATGGCTTAAAACATTCAATGATTAATCAGGCATTACAAGTATTTTATTTTGAATTGTTTGGATATGCTTACAAATTCGTTGCAGGTATTGGAGGAATCTTTACTATAGATTATACAGATGACCTACTTTTAAGAACCACATTTTCTTTTCCTACCTCCCAATTGTCAATCAATCTTAATGGTGATTTAGTAATTATTGGAATAAACTTAATACCATTGTTTTTGATTAGATTTATTATCAAGGCTCAGGGAAAAATCGAAGAATTAAGTTATGAATTTAGGCTATGAAATATCAGATTCAATATGATCAAAATGAACATCTACCAAATTTACTTGGACTAAAATCCAGCGCAGAAATTGCTTTAATGGAGTTTGAAGGCTTTTTGAAAGCAGAAATTTTTTTAACAGAAAGTTTGAAAGCTAGTACGCCAATTAATGTAAAATATATTTGCCAAATACATAGATTAGCTTTTGAAAACTTGTATGATTTTGCAGGGAAATATCGAACTGTAAACCTATCAAAAGCTGGATTTGTATTTGCTTCAGCTCAATTTTTACAGCAAAGTATGTTAAAATTTGAAGAAGATTTTTTAAAAGAAATACCAATATCAGAAAACATTATAAAATTGGCAGCTAGAGCTCATGCAGAACTTCTATTCATTCATCCTTTTAGAGAGGGCAATGGGAGAACTTCAAGAATATTCACCAATTTGTATTGTAAAAAATACGGATATCAATCGCCAAAATGGGAATTAATAACTGAACAAAATCTAATGGAAATTTATATCAGAAGCGTTCAACAAGCGGGCTTACAAAATTATGAACCAATGGAACAACTTATTGAGCAGATTTGGGGAGGCTCTTTATAACCTTAACTAACACTTCTTGTCCCACAGATTCAGGAATCACAATACCTTCTATACGAGCAGAAGCAATGGCAGAGGCTAAAATACCCTGTCTGAGGCTTTCTGTATTTGTAATATTTAATTTCTTTTTCATGTTTAAAATTACGAAATAAATAACCCTTTAACAATGAAAGTGCCAAATAAAACAACTTTGCTTTAGCTCCATTTGAACAATATCAAACAAAGCAAACATTAATAAAACCAAAACTTCTCTCTGTAAAGAATTCTACCCAAATAGGCGTACTCCCCAAACTATCTATCCATTACAATCCCTTCATACTCTCCTATCTTAGCTAATTTAAAACTGATAAAGCCATCTTTCCAAACATATTTTATGGGGGCTTTAGTACTTAAATAATACACCTTAGTAGGTCTAAAACTGGTCTTAATTTTAAAAGAACGTTCGTACACAGGTAATGCATTAAAATACGAATTACCGCTAAAGCCCGTCAGGTTAATTAAGTGCATAATTAGCCCATCCGTATTTTTTGCAGATACATTAGTAGTAATATTCTTACGATATTCCTGCAAGATTATCTCTATGCGTTCGGGGGCATTGGTTTGTATTAGTTCAGTGGCTTTGGGCATAATATAATCTACGGCGTCTAACAATATATTTTTATGTTGCTCATAGCCGTGTAAATAATATAATTTCCCCAAATTGATAGGCAAAATAATCGCTTTACTCTTGGGAAATTCTTTCATTGCCATGGCAAAATAATTAGTTGGCTCGTGCCCTCCAATAATTTCTGGCGGACCGGGTCTGCCTTTACTTAGAATAGGCAAAAAGGTTTTGTCTGCTCCCGAAAAATCGTATAACCCTAAATTAAATTTCCAGAATAACATTGTTTGCAATTTGAATCTTTTAAAAACTTCGGCATTATCTGGTTTTAAATAAAATCCTGAACCTTCATGGTCTTTATTAATGATTTTTGCCCCAAACAAGCTTTGTAACGTTTCGGGACTGTCAAAAAATGTACGATTTGTGGCTATCAAATTGGTTCCTGCACTACTAGCTTCTTGTAGAATTTGTATGGCTTCTGGTTTTAGGTAAGTGATTTCTGGAAGGATAATCAACTGATATTTTTTTACTTTCTCTGCTAAATTCGCTATTTGGGCATCTTCAATAATATCAAAGGGAATATGAGCTTCTTTCAACATCAACTGAATTCCTCTGTATTCTTGCATGGGGTCGCCACTTGGCCAAGAGCCTGGGGCAATCAATGCTATTTTAGCTACTGAGGTATAATTGCCAAAATAAGCTTCATGTTTTTTATGAAAAGCGTAAATCTTTTTGAATACTGGGAAATTTCTTTCGTCTTCATAACCACGCATATCTCCCATCATACTCAAATCTAAGCCTGAACCATTAGCGATATTTTCGTAAAGTCTAATGCTTACCTCCTCTGGTTCGGCTGCATTATAGCGTGACTGAAAGGATATTTGTTGAATACTACTATTACTAATAATATGCTGTGGAAATGAATTTCGGGCATTGTTTACATTATCAGAGGCAGTATAAGGCCAATAAGGCAAGTTGCTGGTCTGAGATTCATGTCGAATAATATCAACGTGTTTATCTAAATAGGTGCAAATAGCAATCTGTTCATTTTTAGACTTTACCAGTTTGTGCAGTTTCTCTGACCAATCTTCAATCGTACTTTTTTTGAAGGCCAAGTATTTTTGAAAAACAGGGTCGGCTTTGTCTTCTACAGTGGGCAAGGTCAACCCATTGCTATATTCTGCAAAACGTTTTTTATCATATTCATTTTGGTCTATTCCCTGATATTTTCCTTCATAAGGATTATTTACTTGGTAGCCAGGCATATTCAAGAAAATACCATCTATCGGGAAAAAATCTATTACCTCCTCAATAATTTTAAAAGCTTTTTCTTGTACATAAGGAGCATTAATTGATACTACATACATATCGGTATTGATAATCCGCTCATTTTTGGGGGAAATATAACACCAATCTGGATGAGCTTTAAAGATGCTTTCTTGTACTCGACTAAAATCAAAACGGACAATTACTTTGATATTATGCTGGTGGCATTTCTGTACTACTTCTTTCAGCATATTATCTTTCATCCACGGATTTTTGTAATGAAAATCTAGCTTGGTGTCATAAAATGCCATAATTCCTCCCGCATTGATGATTAAGGTATTGGCAGAAAAAGTTATCAAATCTTTTACTAAAGAATCTGGATTGAGGGTTGCAGCCTCATAAGCAGGAAGATTGGTTTGGATTACTCGGAGATTATTTCGTTTCCACCAAAAATCGGTGTTTGATTCTTGAGAAAATACTAGATTGGTCAAAAAAATAAAGACTATCGATAAGAAAGATTTTTTCATGTGCTAATGCTTGAGAGTGAACAAAATAAAAGTAAAACAAAAATCTGAAAGTAAAGGAAGGGTTTATAGGCAACAATATTTTCTTTTAGCTTATATTTTCATGATAGACATCCGTTTTTATGAAGTTTGTATATTTACCAAATATTAAAACAAAACCTTATTTAGCATGAAAAAACTTTTTATTATCGTACTATTATTATCCTTAGTTAAATCGACTTTTGCTCAACAAAAGTTTTATCAGATTGGTGATTATATTTTAGAAAATGGTCAAACACTAAAAGACTGTAAAATTGGTTATCGTACCTTTGGAAAGCTGAATGCTCACAAGTCAAATGCGATATTAGTCCCTACTTGGTTTACTGGGACGAGTCAACAAAAATCTTTTATCGCCAACCCAAGTGATATTGCCGACAGCACTAAATACTTTGTCATCGTTGTAGATGCTCTTGGCAATGGCGTTTCCTCCTCTCCTTCTAATAGTATTACCCAAAAAGATAAACTTTTTCCCACAATCAGTATTCGCGATATGGTGAATACTGAATATAAATTGGTAAAAGAATCGTTAAAAATCAATCATTTATATGCAGTAACAGGTATTTCAATGGGTGGAATGCAGTCTTTCCAGTGGATGGTTAGTTATCCTGATTTTGTTGATAAAATTGTACCTATTATTGGTAGTCCAAAGCAAAGTTCTTATGACAAATTGTATTGGAATCTACAGTTGAATATTATTGAGAGAGGTCAATATTCCAATGAGACGATGAAGACTATCAATGCCTTACACCAGTTAAACTTATGGACGCCTAGTTCCAGAGAAGAAAATACACAGTCGGACGATTATGCTAATTATATCAAAAAGATTGAGGAGGATGCATTGAAACTAAACCCTTATGACTGGGCGATACAATTAAAGGCAATGATTAATCATGATATTTTTCAAGGAAAAAAGCCAGAAGAAATTGCCACAAAAGTAAAGGCAAAGGTAATGATAGTGGTTGCTATTCAAGACCACATGGTAAATCCACAAGCGGCAATTCGTTTTGGAAAATTATTAAAAGCCCCGATAGTAGAGCTTACGGGCAATTGTGGACACATGGCTACTTCTTGTGAAGGGGATAAAATGCGTGCCCATGTTAAAGGCTTTTTGGATTAGGATTTATTTTTAGGCAGTGGCTTAAGTCCTACTCATTACCCATAAGTTTATAAATTATTAATAATCAAATACTTATCTCTAGCGAGGGACTTAAGTCCCTCGCTAGAGATGAGGGCTTCAACGCTTGGTTTTAAAGACTATTTATGTACATTTAAGCTAATTTGATCAATAATAACATTTCTATTTCAACTTTTTAAAAGATGTGGGTAATCAGTAGGGCTTAACTCTCCGCCTAAAAATAACCTTTATAACTCTTCTTTCAACTGAAAAGTAAGTACAGGTAATGGAGAACTAAGAATTACTTGTTTAGACTTACTAGGATCTACAATCTGACTTAAGAAATTACGATGATGAGAAGCCAGTACAATCAAATCTGCACCTTGCTTTTTAGCTGCTTTTAAAATACCCTCAGATACATTGTCAGCTTTGATAGTACTGATTTCAAAGTTTTCTTTCACAAAAGTACCCTTTATCTGAGTGATAAATTGTTCATCTGATTGAATATTGGGTTCAAATGAAGCTTCTATTTTTACAAGATTTACTTTAGCCTTTAATCCGTGCGTGATAGCAAACAATTGTGCTAATATATCACTTTCATCAAATTCTAACTGGGTAGCATATAACACTTGTTTGATAGCTACATTTTCTACATGTTGAGGAATTGCTAACACAGGAATAGTAGATTTGGCTGTGATATGTGCAGCATTACTGCCTATTAACTTATTCAAAAAACCACCAGAACCTGTTCTACCAATCACTAATAAATCTATTTCATGTTTTTCAATAGTATCAAAAACACCAGATGTAACATCATTCAATTCCAACAATGTTTCATATGCTAAGCCCGCTTCTTTTATTTCTTTTACGAAAGGAGCAAACTGTATATTCATACTTTGAAACTGCTCATTCACAGATTCTAACATCAATAAAGAATCACCATAGATGCCAGGCTCTGTATAATAAGGTAAATAAGTATGTAATAAATAGATTTTGGCCTTATAAGGCTTTGCTATTAAGATAGCATATTGTAAAGTTTTGTGTGAGCTTTCCGAAAAATCGGTTGCAACTAGGATATTTTTCATGGTTTGTAAATTGGTTTAATACAAAACGCTGTATTTTTTGATTTATTAGACTAATGAATATCAACCTTTTATTCGAATTTAGTCATATTAAAAGCATTATGATTTTATAAATAAATTTTCATACCAACTACTAACAAATAAAACCCAAAATCTACCTTGTAGATTTACTTTAGGATAAAACAAGCCCTAAACTGTTTGCGAAAACAATTTCTTTGCTGTATTTGCTTGTAACATTCTTTTGTCAAAAGCCATGCATATATTTCTAATAAAAGGTCGTCCTACTGGGTTTACTTCTAACGAATTGGCATCATAAGTCAATAGTTCGTCCTGCTTAAAGCCTTCTAGCTTTTCAAACAGTGTTTGTTTTTCTTCAAAGCTAAATTCTACATCATCCCAAGAGGTAGCAAACTGACACATAATATCAAGTATCTGTTGACGAACTGTTAAATCCTCCTCCGTCAGAATATGTCCTTTCAAAATCGGCAGTTCATTATTTGCTATCATGTTTTGGTACTCATCAATATCCTTCACATTTTGTGAGAAAGCACTCCAAGAATCACTAATTGAGGATACTCCTAGCCCCAACAATACCTTTGTTTGGGTAGTGGTATAACCCATAAAGTTTCTGTTTAAGGTACCTTGTTGCATGGCTTTATACATAGCATCGTGCGGTAACGCAAAATGATCCATCCCGATTTCAGCATAGCCGTTTTCTTCAAAAAGCATTCTGCCTGTTTCATAAAGCTTCCGTTTTTGTTCAGCCGAAGGTAAATCTTCGTCTTTAAAACCTCGCTGGCCACTTCCTTTAATCCAAGGTACATGTGCATAAGAATAAAAAGCCAATCTATCAGGCTGTAATTCAATCGTTTTAGCAATAGTGTCCTCAATAGAGGATACTTGCTGAAAGGGTAAGCCAAATACTAAATCGTGGCTAATAGACTCATAACCGATGGCTCTACTCCATTCCGTTACTTGTCTTACGTTTTCAAAGGGTTGTATTCTATGAATAGCTTTTTGAACGATAGGGTCATAATCTTGTACTCCAAAGCTTACTCTTTTAAAGCCTATATCATATAATGTTTTTAGGTGTTCATGAGACGTATTATTAGGATGGCCTTCAAAACTAAATTCATAAGCTGAATTAATAGTGGCATGTTTTAAAATACCATTTATTAATAAATCCAACATTTCTGGCGCAAAGAAACTCGGCGTACCGCCTCCCAAATGAATTTCTGCGATGTTCGGTTTTTCAGAAAAATGATTTAAATACAATTGCCATTCTTTCAAAACCGCCTCTATATAAGGTTTTTCTACCTGATGATTTTTAGTAATACGCTTATTGCATCCACAAAAAGTACAAAGACTTTCACAATAGGGAAGATGAATATATAGGCTAATACCTGTGGCTGTATTGGTAGTTTCAAAAGTATCACTTAACGAAGACAACCACGCATTTTCTCCGAAACTATCATCCTGCCAGAAAGGTACCGTCGGATAGCTTGTATAGCGTGGGCCGGGCACATTGTATTTATTAATTAATGTATTCATAAGTGGTGATTAGTAAACAGTGATTGGCATTTCAAATTCCTAGTTGTCATTTGTTTACCATAAATAATAACCTTGTTTAAATTATATTGATTACTTAGCTCAAAAGTAGCTTTAAATCCTCACCAAGTCTTATGATTTTTATCAGTTTAGTTACTGATAAATCCTTGTATAGGCTCTGACTTATCTCATGGTCAAAGCAAGTCTTTTAGGCGAATTTTGAGGCATAAATAATGCTAAAATCTTCAAAAAATGCAAGTTATCTTCTTTATGATTGGTATAAGTTTATTGATGGCCCTAGGTTTTCTTGGGGCTTTCTTCTGGTCGATGTCTAAAGGACAAAATGATGATTTACATACACCCGCTATGCGGATTTTATTTGAAGACAAAGACTAAAAACCCTCCCCACCATGAAAAACAACACACAAAATCAAAACAGTCAGGAACAGAAAAAATGTACTTGTGACAAAGACTGTAAACGATGCAAAGCCCTGAAAGAAATTGACTTTGAGCTAATTAACCAGAAATAAATAATATTATGTCAGCGATCAATACTAATGTAGAACATTTTGAGTACGACAATAAAATCGTCCGAAATTTTGCACTTGCCTCTATTATTTTTGCCATAGTGGGCTTGCTAGTCGGAGTACTTATTGCCACTCAACTCTTTATGCCTTCTGCCAACATTACGCAATACTTTACTTTTGGCCGTATTCGTGCATTACACACTAATGCTGTAATCTTTGCCTTTGTAGGAAATGCTATTTTTGCAGGAATTTATTATTCTTTACAACGTCTTTGTAAAGCCCGTTTGTATAGCGACTTACTGTCGAAGATTCACTTTTGGGGTTGGCAATTAATCATTCTATCGGCTGCCATTACGCTTCCTTTAGGGATGAGTACCTCTAAGGAATATGCAGAATTAGAATGGCCTATCGATATCGCCATTGCCTTGATTTGGGTAGTATTTGGTATCAATATGTTTGGTACTATTCTAAAACGCCGCGAACGTCACTTATACGTAGCCATCTGGTTTTATATCGCTACTTTCGTTACAATTGCCTTATTGCATATTGTTAACTCGTTAGCTATTCCAATATCATGGACAAAAAGTTACTCAATATACGCAGGTGTACAAGATGCCTTAGTACAATGGTGGTACGGACACAATGCTGTGGCATTCTTCCTGACAACGCCATTTTTAGGATTGATGTACTATTTCTTGCCTAAAATGGCTAACCGCCCTGTTTATTCTTATAAATTATCAATCCTCCACTTTTGGTCATTGATTTTCTTATATATCTGGGCTGGGCCACACCACTTACTTTATACAAGCTTACCCGACTGGGCACAATCATTAGGAACTGTTTTCTCTATCATGCTGATTGCTCCATCTTGGGGTGGTATGATTAACGGTTTGCTTACGCTACGTGGTGCTTGGGATAGTGTACGAGAAGACCCTCGATTAAAAATGATGGTAGTGGGTATTACAGCCTACGGTATGGCTACTTTTGAAGGACCGATGCTTTCTTTGAAAAACATCAATGCTATTGCTCACTATACCGACTGGATTCCTGCACACGTACACGTAGGTGCGTTGGGTTGGAATGGCTTCCTTTCATTCGCCATCATGTATTATATGATTCCTAAGATTTATGGAAACCAGATGTTCTCTAAAAAATTGATGAACACTCACTTCTGGTTAGGTACTTTAGGGATTTTGTTCTGGGCTGTGCCCATGTATATCGCTGGTTTTACACAAGGGATGATGTGGAAAGAGTTTACAGCAGAAGGTAATTTAAAATATGCCAACTTCTTGGAAACTACCCTACAAATTATACCAATGTACATGATGCGTGCTTTAGGGGGTGTTTTCTACTTATCTGGTGCGTTGATTGGTGCTTACAATATCTTCAAAACAATGCTTGTAGGCAAATTAGTAGCCAACGAAGCTGCTCAGGCTCCTGCACTAGAAAAAGTATTTGTGGCACAAGGAACTGATACTTATTGGCATAGATGGCTCGAACGTAAACCAATGCCTTTGTTAGTAGGAGCTTTAGTAGTAGTAGCGATAGGGTCTTTGATTGAATTGATGCCTACTTTAATGGTAAAATCTAATGTGCCAACCATCGCTTCGGTAATGCCTTATACGCCTTTAGAATTACAAGGTAGAGATTTATACATTCGTGAGGGTTGTGTTTCTTGTCATAGTCAGATGATTCGTCCTTTCCGTTCAGAAACTGAAAGATATGGTGAATATTCTAAAGCAGGCGAATTTGTGTATGACCACCCATTCTTGTGGGGTTCAAAAAGAACAGGACCAGATTTACATCGCGAGGGAGGAAAGTATCCAGATTCTTGGCATTATCACCACATGCGTGAACCAAGTTCTATGTCGCCAGGCTCTATTATGCCTAACTATGATTGGCTGTTAACGCAAACGTTGAATAGTTCGAATACAAAAGACAAACTAAAAGCCATGAAGACTTTAGGCGTGCCTTATGATGAATACGCTATTCAGCATGCTGATGAAGACCTTAACATTCAAGCAAAAGGTATTGCAGATAACTTAGCCAAAGAGGGCATTAAAGTTACTCCAGACAAAGAAATCATTGCCTTGATTGCTTATCTGCAAAGAATAGGTACTGATATTAAAAAAGGAGAAAAGTAAATTTCCCTTCCTGTCACCACTATTTAAATAGCTGATAATCAAAACATACACCAATAGCCCTTCTGTATGTCTCCCCTTCTCTTAATGAGAAGGGAGCAGAGGGTGAGGTTCCTTTTTTAAACAACCAAGAAGATGTTCAGACAATTGCTAAATAAAGTTCAAGGAGCTGATGTTCCTATGATTACTTCTCTTCTGATATTTTTTGTGTTTTTCTTAATGGTCGGAGTTTATCTGTTCATTATTGATAAAAAACACCTTCAGTACATGAGCCACTTACCCCTAGAGGAAAACAATTAAGACAAGCGATGAAAAAGATATATATATTCTCATTTTTATTAGGCTCGCATCAAATCTTTGCAGCCGATGCTCCACAAAAAGAGTACTTTTTCGGTGGTATCAAAACTGGTGAAGACCTCCTCATGGTCTCATTATTGGGCATTTTAATCATTGTTTGTATTATTATTTGTTTCCTTGCCTACGGATTACAGCAAAAAGTGAATGCTTATTTGAAGCCTACACAGCAAATTGATGAGGCTTATGAGCAAGCCATGCAAAATCGTACTTTCTGGCAAAAATTAGCCAGTTTGAAGCCATTATCAATGGAAAAGGATTTGGAAATGGAACATAAGTATGATGACATTGCCGAGTTGGACAACCCTACTCCTCCGTGGTTTATGTACCTTTTCTATGCTACTATTGTGTTTGCAGTTATCTATTTAGTAGGTTTTCATATCATTGGTAATGGTAAAATTATGGTAACAGAATATACTGAGGAGGTAACCATTGCCGAAAAAGCCCGCGAGGAGTACATGAAGAAATTTGCCAATGCTGTTAACGAAGACAATGTAAAAGTGTTGGGAGACCCTAAATCGTTAGAAAGTGGAGCTAAAATTTATACACAAAACTGTGTGGCTTGTCACGGAGAAAAAGCGGAAGGGAAAGTTGGACCAAACCTTACTGACGAATTTTGGCTACATGGTGGCTCTGCAAAAAATATATTCCATACCATTACCGAAGGTGTACCCGAAAAAGGGATGATTTCATGGAAAAAGTCATTGAATCCTATTCAGGTACAGGAGGTGCTTAGTTATATCGTTTCATTGAAGGGCACTAACCCGCCGAATCCGAAAGAACCTCAGGGAGAAAAATACGACGCCTCTGAAGCTTCGGCAGATTCAACAGCTAACAAAACCACAAGTGTTCATTAAAGTAAAATTGATACAATCCCCTAAGCGTAAAACACACTTAGGGGATTTGCTTTCTAACATTAAACAGATAAAATCGTAATAAGAAGTGATTAGAAATTAGTTATTGGTGATTAGAAAACACTCACATTTCGATGAGTAAAATAACATAAACTAATTATTACAGTCACTTACGATGATTATTTGCAAAACTTATGAAACAGGCAAAAATTGATACAAGCAATTACCGCGACCACCTCTCGAATGTTACAGAAACTGGTAAGCGTATCTGGATTTATCCTCGTATTGTCATCGGAAATTTTTATAAACTTCGAACCTACTTTTCATGGTTATTATTAGGACTACTTTTCGGTCTTCCTCTTATTGAAGTTGATGGTCACCCTGTGTTTATGTTTAATGTTATTGAAAGAAAATTCATCTTTTGGGGAGTAACTTTTTTTCCACAAGATTTCCATTTAGTAGCCATTGGTTTACTTACTTTTATTGTTTTCGTCATTCTCTTTACAGTTATTTTTGGTAGAATTTGGTGTGGGTGGGCTTGTCCGCAAACTATTTTTATGGAAATGCTTTTCAGAAAAGTAGAGGTATTGATTGAAGGCGACCATAATGCCCAAAGAAGATTGGATGCCGAAACTTGGACAACTGAAAAAATCTGGAAAAAGACCCTTAAACATGGTATTTTTGTATTGCTTTCTTTCTTGATTGCCAATACTTTTTTGGCTTATATTATTGGTAAAAGAGCATTATTAGCAATCATGCTAGATAATCCACTCGACCACCTCGCAGGGCTTTTTGCCATCATTATTTTTACGGCTGTTTTTTATTTTGTGTTCGCGCGTTTTCGCGAATTGGTTTGTATTGTAGTTTGCCCGTATGGACGCTTACAGGGGGTAATGTTGGATAAAAAATCCATCGTTGTGGTTTATGATTTCCTTAGAGGTGAGCCTCGAGGGAAAAAACAAACTGCTGAAGAAAAGAAGGTAGCTCCTATAGCACATGGTTCTTGTATCGACTGTAAAATATGCGTGCAAGTTTGTCCAACAGGTATCGACATCCGCAATGGTACGCAATTAGAATGCATCGGCTGTACGGCTTGTATCGATGCTTGCGATGAGGTAATGGATAAAATCAGCGAACCGCGCGGATTGATTCGCTATGCTTCTCAGGAAGGTATCGAGCAAAAGACCAAACTAACATTTAATACCAGAATTGCTTCTTACTCTTTTATATTGGTGGCTTTGTTAAGCATCCTGGGTTATTTATTAATGACCAGAAATATTATTGAAACCACTATTCTGAGGGCTCAAGGGCTTACTTATCAGGAAAATAAAAATGGAACGGTTTCAAACCTTTATAATGTACAAGTATTGAATAAAAGTTATAAAGCTATGCCTGTACAGTTTAAGATAAACCAACAAAATGCACAGATTAAAATGATTGGCAAGGCTTTGGTAGTTCAGCCAGGGGAATTAGCCGAATCATCATTTTTCATTGAGATTCCAAACAAATCACTCACCGATGGAAGTGTGAAATTGGATATTGAAATAATTTCAGAGGGCAGAGTAATTGATCATGTAAAAACAAAATTCCTCGGCCCGATTCTTTAGGGGACTGGAGGATTAGGGACTTTAGGATTTGAAGAAGCTAGACTTTAGATTAGAAGACTTTAGGACTGGAGGACTTGAATATGATAGATTTTAAGATTATGGACTTTAGAACTGGAAGATATTAGACGCTAGACTTTGAACCTTAGACTTTAAGCTTTTTTTTCACTTTAACATTGATATTTTCATATACTTTTAATAAAATCTATTAATTATAATAATAGCATTCTCATTAACACTACAAATTACCATATGGTAAAAAATATTAATATTTATTTAATAAATATAACTTTTATAAAAAAATAATATTTAAGCCCTTTATACATATCTATTCAATTGAAAATTCCTACTTTCATAGTGTAAATTAGTGCATCCTTGCCTAATTTTAATCAACTTTTTTTCCTTATTTTAAAACCGACAGCGGCTCCATTTCGTATGTATAGTATGATATGCAATTTAAGATATGCCTTGTCTGAGTTCAAGCTGGCTATCTCAATATGACATATTGTGACTGTTTCGAATAGCTTACAGCCTTCGAATTCCTTATTAACAATTTATCGTTTTTGAAATAGTCGCTTTATGATGAACAGACGCTTTCTCCTATGGTTTAGCCTAGCTATTCTACTGGTAATTGTCGCCGGTGCTACCGCTTACATTTTACTAAAAAACAAAAGTGCTGCCGCCTCGGCCAATGGTGCGCTTGTCGTGGGTATCGAAACTATCCTTGTTTTAATTGCAATGGTAGGGCTCATTCGCTTGGTCATCATCGAACATAAAAGTCGCATTAAAGCAGAGTTGATGCTCAACGAGAAATACGATGAGCTAAACCATATTAACAAAGTTACCAACACAGCTAATTTGTTGCTTAATGGGCTTCGTGAGGTAAATAATAGTTTAATGGGCAATGACAACGTGAGCGAACTGGTAAATAATTGTCTGGAAACCATTACTAATTACCTGAAAGCGCCTTGTGCAGTATGTTATTTATTTGAAAGCGACCAACATCTGTTGGTACGGGCTGGCTCTATAGCCCTTGCAACAGGAATGAACGAGCGTATCAAGCTTGGTGAAGGAATAACTGGTGCTGCAGCAAACAGAAAAACAGTCACGGTAATTCATGATATTCCAACTGATTATTGGCGGATTAATTCGGGTAGTGGTACAGCCCGACCAGATACTCTGATTATACTCCCTCTTTGGAAAGGAAGCGAGCTAATCGGCGTCATCGAATTAGGATGTTTTGGCAAAGATGCGTCTGGTGCAGAAGAATTACTTAGAGAAATGTCTGCAAATATAGCCCTTGGTCTTTCCGCTGCAAGATTGCTAAGTTTGACGCAAGAACAGCGTGATGTGCTTGAAGTACAACAGGAAGAATTGCGACAAACCAACAATGAACTGTCTATGCAAGCCGAAGAGCTTCGGGCTTCGGAAGAGGATTTGAAAGTTCAGGAAGAGGAACTCATCAAAATGAACTTAGAGCTGGAAGAAAAAACAGAATCACTGGAAATAGCTCGTTCGGAAATGCAACAAAAAGCTGAAGCTCTTGAACAAGCTGGTAAATATAAGTCAGAGTTTCTGGCAAATATGTCGCATGAATTACGCACCCCTTTAAACAGTATTCTGATTCTTACTTCTCTTATGAAGGAAGATAAGCAAAAAAACTTATCGCCTAAGCAATTGGAAAACCTAGGGATTGTATATAATTCAGGTACTGATTTGCTGAACCTAATTAACGATATTCTTGACCTTTCTAAAATTGAGGCTGGCAAAGCCGATTTCCATTTTGAACAAGTGCCTATACGTCATTTGGCGGATGATATGCAGAATATGTTTAAAGCAGTGGCAACGAATAAACACATCGTGTTTAATGTCACCTTTGATAGATTGATGCATGATAATATTGTTACTGACCGACAGCGGTTAGGGCAAGTATTAAAGAACCTGTTATCGAATGCATTCAAATTTACACCCAACAAGGGCAGCGTTATGCTTGATTTTGCTACCACAGATGGAGGAGGCATAGCCATTAGTGTAAGCGATACGGGCGTCGGTATACCACAGGATAAGCAGGAACTTATTTTTAACGCTTTTCAGCAAGCTGACGGTGCAACTACTCGGCGATATGGCGGTACGGGCTTGGGGCTGTCTATCAGCAAAGAGTTGGTAAGCAGACTAGGTGGAAACATTAGGTTGCAAAGTACTGAGGGCAAAGGTAGTATATTTACAGTCTCCCTGCCATTACAACACAGCGCAATACAGTATGCCACTAAGACAAACATTTTAGAAGATAGTATAGCGGTACCAAAAGACATCCAAGTACAAACACAAGTAAAAGACGACCGACAAGGGCTTATCCCTCAGGAGCGTGCAGTACTGATTATTGAAGATGATGTAAACTTTGCCCGCACAGTTAACGATTTTGCTACTCAAAAGGGATTTAAAACCATTATCGCCCTGAGCGGAGACGAAGGGCTACAATATGCACGCCAATATCGTCCGTCAGCGATTATACTCGACTTGGCTTTGCCAGTATTTAGTGGACAGCATATACTAAAAATTATCAAATCAGACCACAATCTTCGTCATATTCCCGTGCATGTTATCTCTGCTTACGATGGTTCAGATATCGTCGCAAGAGATGTGGCCAGTTATGTGCAAAAGCCCATTAATCAACTTGACCTTGAACATACTTTTGAAAGTATTGAAACCTATATTAGTCAGCATTATCGTAAGGCACTCGTTTTGTGCAATCCGCAATCACCTTTAAAAGAATTGTTTGCAACGGCAGCCACAAAAGTGCTGACAGGCTTGGTATATGAACTTACCGAAAACCGAGAACATGCACTGGAATTGGTAAAAGCGGGTAAGGCCGACTGCTTGATTGCCGATTGTAGTGGACAAGCAGCGGAGGAGGCTGTTGTGTTAAAAGAAATTCGTGATACGGCTCCTGATGGTTTATATGTGATTACTTATGTCAATCGGTCGCTTTCAGAAGAGGAAATCAAACAATTTAGTAGTTTCTCAGATACCGTAATTGGAGCATCGACTCAAGCAAACAAGCGTCTTTTGGACGAAATCGAACTGTTTCTAAAAAAAGTTAGTGAAAATCCATCATTGACATCCTATAATCAGACAGATACTGCATTTGGAAATATCTTAAAAGACAAAACTATATTAATTGCAGACGATGATATGCGTAACATTTTTGCACTATCGGCCTTACTGGAAGCACACGAAATGAAAGTGTTGACAGCCGAGCATGGCAGAGAGGCGATAGAAATGCTCCAGCAACATCCAGAGATAGACTTGGTTTTGATGGACATTATGATGCCCGAAATGAGTGGCTACGAGGCTATGAGCCTCATTCGTAAGAATAATAAATATGCACGATTACCGCTAATCGCCCTAACGGCAAAGGCCATGCTGGGTGATCGTGAAAAATGCCTAGCGGCGGGTGCATCAGATTATATTACCAAACCTGTAGATAATAATAAATTGCTGTCCTTACTGAAGGTATGGCTTGCTTATAACGTGTGAATAATCAGCTGACATCAACGGAAATGCAAGAGTTAATTGCACTGGTCCGTTTTAAATATGGCTACGACCTGAGTGGATATGCCGAAGCATCACTTCAGAGAAGGTTTGAACGTTTTATGCAATTAACCACACTTTCCTTTTTTGATTTGAAATATCAGGTGACCAACAGTGCTGCATTTTTTAATGACTTGTTGGAATCCTTAACGGTTAACGTCACAGAGATGTTCCGTGACCCTGATTTTTATAAAAATATTGCGGAAATAGTAATACCCGAATTGGCTAAACTTCCAGTAATACGGATATGGCATGCGGGCTGTGCTACTGGTGAGGAGGCATTTTCAATGGCCATTCTATTGCACGAAGCAGGTATTCTTTCACGGGCGAAAATATATGCCACTGACGTGAACAGAGCCAACTTAGAAAAGGCCAGCACAGGCGTTATCCCGCTTAAAAATATGCAGAAATATACCACCAACTACCTGCTTGCTGGCGGAAAGTGTGATTTTTCAAGTTATTACACAGCTGGATATGGTGGTGCTATCATTGACCGCGAATTACGTAAGCAAATTTATTTCACACAGCATAATCTCGCCACTGACGAAGTTTTTAATGAATTTCAATTAATCTGCTGTCGAAATGTGTTGATTTATTTTAAAAGTTCACTCCAAAATAGGGTCATCGGCCTGTTTGATAGAAGCCTTACAGAAAATGGCTTCCTAACGCTTGGTAATAGAGAGTCGTTGACGGCTTCTGGTTTTCAAAAGAAATTTGAAGCAGTAAGCCCACAGCAAAAAATTTTCCGTCGTAAAACACCCATTTTACTATCTAACACTTTACAACAATGATTGACCATACAATAATGCTTGATCACGAAAAGCAACCTTTTAAAATTTTACTAGTAGATGATCGCGAAGAGAATCTGATTTCATTACAAGAGATATTGGAAGCGCCAGGCCGACACTTTCTGAAAGCTCGTTCAGGTAATGAGGCTTTAAAGATTGCTCTTAAAACCGAAGATATCGGCTTAATCATGCTGGATGTACAAATGCCAGATATAGACGGGTTTGAAGTAGCTACTATCTTAAAATCAAACCCACGTACACGTGACATATCGATTATTTTTGTTACCGCCATCAGCACCGAGCTACAGCATGTACTTAAAGGTTATGCCCAAGGTGCAGTCGATTATTTGCAAAAACCGCTGAATATTGCAGTGACACAATCAAAGGTTAAAGTATTTCAAGACCTGTATTATTATCAGCGTGAGTTAAAAGACACCATAGAACTGAAGGATAAGATTAATAAGCAGTTAGAGCGTTTTATGTTTGTAGTAGCACATGACCTTAAATCTCCACTTGCAGGGGTTGTAGGCTTGCTGGAACTGATGAAAGATGACGAACGGATTACTTCGTCTGAAGAGTTGTTTGATTACATGAAGTTGATGTTGGAAGCCTCTAACCACCTCATAAAAATGATTGGTTCTATATTAGATTATAGTCGCCAGAATAACAATGACCAAAGTATTGAACAATTTGATGTACATGAACTGGTAGAAGAAATGTCAAAACTGCTTTTCCCACCAAATCATATCAGTATTGATTTTGACAATCGTCTACCGATTATCCAGACTAAAAAACTAAAGCTTCAGCAGGTGTTTCAAAATTTGTTGACCAACTCAATTAAATATATTGATAAACCTGTTGGAAAGATTGCTGTAGGACACATAGACGACGGAGACTTTTATAATTTTTATGTGAAGGATAATGGCGCGGGTATTCCTAAATCAGACCGAGAAAAGATATTTAATTTATTTGCAACGGGCAATCAAATTTCATCACGCGACTCTAGTACGGGTGTTGGTCTAAACATTATGAAAATGCACGTAGAAGAGCAAGGTGGTAAGATAACTGTTGACTCTATTCCTGGCGAAGGAAGTACGTTTTATTTTCAGTGGTTAAAGAAAATGATTTAATACTTAAAGATTATCTGTTTAAGACAGCCATAATAGCTGGTTGGAGACGATTTTCCTTGCTTGTTAAAGATGAACTAAAAAGCATCTGTCAGTTATTATTTATTATTAAAGTTTGTTTTAAAAATTCATCAAGCACTTGCGCTATACCTCAAGTACTTGATGAATTACACAGTTTATGAGATAACATTCTTAAAATGCTCAATGCTAAAAAAGACACAAAGTCTTATAATCCCAAGTCTAGCATCTAATATCTTCAAGTTCTAAAATCCATAGTCTAAAATCTAGCATCTTGTGTCATAAAGTCTTCCATCCCAAAGTCTCAAAATCCCAAAAAATAACTCTTTTCATACAAAAGACTAACAAAACTCATATTTTTTTATTGTTTAATCCCATAGCTTTGAATCATAATAATAACAAATATGAACTGGGGTAAATCAATCATTTTATGTTTTATACTTTTTGCCAGCTTTATTGGTACAATGGCTTATAAAATGGCTACTGCCAAGGTAGATTTAGTAAATAAAGATTACTACAAAAACGAAATAAATTATCAAGATCAAATTAATAAAAGAAAGAATTCATCCAATTTCAATGCTGGCAATATCATGACTTATTCATCCGATAATCAAACGTTAAGAATTGGCTTTCCAACAAAGGTAAATAATGGCGTTATTACTTTCTTCAGACCTTCTGACAAACGTTTAGACTTTACTGTACCTGTTAAAAAAGAACCCGTTTTCAATTATTCAACCGAAAAATTAGAAAAAGGTAAATGGAAAGTACAGGCTACATGGACAGATGGAATCAGAGAATATTATCTGGAAGATGAATTTGTTGTTCGTTGAGTACAAATAAAGATTATGCTTTAACCATTTTATAGATACGGCTTTACAATCCGTCCAAGTTTGAATTGATAAAATGAATGTTCTTTTTTCCATAGCTTTTATGACGGGTCTGGCTGGCAGTTTTCATTGTGTTGGTATGTGCGGTCCTATTGCCCTAGCCTTACCCGTCGGAAAGCTTTCTTACATTCAAGCTACCCTTTCACGCATATTCTACAACCTCGGGAGAACGCTTACTTATGGGCTACTAGGCTATATTTTTGGATACTTCGGAGGACAAATTTTTGTAGCAGGTTTTCAGCAACAGTTATCAATTTCAATTGGTTTGTTGATGCTCATTTTTATGATTCCCAACAAATTAATTTCGTTCTATCCTTTTCAAAAGTTACCTTCTTTGATAAAAAGAAGTTTCGGTTCGTTAATAAATACCCATTCACTAATTAATTTCGCATTGCTAGGAATGCTAAATGGACTTTTGCCGTGTGGTACTGTATACCTAGCATTGGCTGGCGCTACAGTTACCACATCGCCCATTGAAGGAGCTATGTTTATGACATTTTTTGGTTTGGGAACTTCTCCATTAATGTTTTCTGTTAGTATTTTACCTAAGTTTTTAAGTTTAACTACCCGACAAAAAATCAATAAGTATTTACCCGTATATTCTTTTGTATTAGCGTCTTTTTTTATAGTTCGAGGATTGAATCTAGGAATCCCTTATATTAGCCCAAAATTTGAAAAAGTACCCCTTAGCCAAAAAATTTCAGATTGTCACGGAAAAATAAATAATTAACAAAAAATATTCATACTTATCTGCTTTCGTGCTCGTTAATATTATGTACGGCTTCGCTAAATCAAGCCTGATTTAAACAAATACAGTCATGAAAAAAATACTTGTTCCAACCGACTTTTCAAACCTTTCTTTACTTGCATTAGATGCAGCGGTTGAGATTGCACAACAATCAAAAGCGGAAATTTTACTTTTCCATGTTCAGCCTTTACATTATATGGTAAGTGCTGATCCATTTCCAGTAACAATGATGCCAAATTTAGATTTGGATTTATATAAATATGAGGTAGAAGATGCAACTAAGAAATTACACGAAATTGCAGACGCACCTATTTACGATGGTGTAACCATTACTCCTATTTTAGCAGATAGTTACTTACCCATTGAAGATGCCATTACTCAACAATCGGATGTAGATTTAATTGTGATGGGTTCTACTGGCGCTGATGGCTGGAAAGATTTATTAAGTCATTCAAATGCTGAATCAGTTATCAGAAACTCACATTGCCCAGTATTAATTGTAAAACAAACTGAGAAAAAATTCAAGATGAAACGCATTATGGTTGCGGTAGATTTTGACACTAAAATTACAGCCAGTTTTATTCATAAACTACAAGCTACCAAAGCTAAATTGACCTTTGTATTCATTAACACACCAGATGGTTTTGAAGATAGTCATACTACTACCCAAAAGATGTTTAAACTTGGTGAAGAGTTAGGTATTAAAGAAATCGATTTCTTGATTTACAACTATTATAATATTGCCAAAGGAATTGTAGCTTGTGCTAAAGATATGAAAACTGACATGGTTGTATTAACAACTAATGGCAGAAAAGGCTTGAGCTTGTTATTTGCTGGTAGTATCACTGAAGATGTTGTTAATCATTCAGATATTCCTGTATTAGCACTGGTTTAAAATAAAATCTTATTGACTATCAAAGCGACTTTTTCAGGTGAAAGAGTCGCTATTTGTTTTTAAATATCGTTATAGCTACCTGTCAACACCGCCATGATGAGAGCAAGTCATCATTTTCTTTCTTTATTGACTCTCCCATATTTTTATACCCGAAAGCTTTATCAAGAAAAGCTTGCATAGCCTTCATTTAAACAGATTTCTTCATGAAAGTCAATAATCCATTACCTTTGTATATGGATTATTTTAAAAAACTACTCAACTTACTAAAAACTGAGCGCGACGAAAGCCTAAATCAGTATATCCAACTTACTGAAAAATCATCCGTGAGCGAACGTAGAGCAAACGGACTTACATGGTATCCGATTGCCATAAGAGGTTCTGAAATTGGTCGTGGAGATTATTTAACGGTTGAAATTGAACGTACTACCCATCATGACCTTTCCCATCAATTCAGATTTGGTATGCCTGCGGTGCTTTTTAGTAACCACGACCCTCAAACTGATAGAATAGAAGGTACAATTACCCATCAAAATGGCAATCGTTTAAAAATTACCCTCAAAACAGACGAATTACCCGACTGGAGCCGAGATGGTAAGCTGGGCATTGATGTCTTGTTTGATGACAATAGTTTCGATGAAATGCAGGCTGCTCTTAAACAAGCCTCTGCCCTTAGCGAACAAGCTAATACCAATTTGGTAAAAGTACTTATTGGCGAAAAAACGCCTACTTTTCAAACAGACATTAAAGCGGTTACTATTCCAAGTTTAAATACTTGGCAAAATGAGGCTGTCAATAAAATACTAGCTGCCAACGAACTAGCCGTTATCCATGGCCCTCCGGGTACGGGTAAAACCACTACGCTGATTCAAGCGATTAAAGCCCTTATCCAACGAGATAATCAAAAAATTCTGGTAGTGGCACCAAGCAATACCGCTGTAGATTTACTCAGCGAAAAATTGCATGAAGAAGGACTAAATGTATTGCGTGTTGGTAATCCAGCCAAAGTAAATGAAAAGCAATTGGCGCTTACCCTTGATAGTAAAATGGCTGACCATACGATGCTCCGTGATGCTAAAAAACTTAAAAAACAGGCTCAGGAATACAAAAATATGGCACATAAGTATAAGCGTAGTTTCGGCAAATCTGAACGAGACCAACGCAAACTACTTTTTGATGAAGCCCATAAAATCATGAAGGAAGTCGGTAATACCGAACAGTACATCATTGATGACATTGTAGGCAAAGCACAAATTATTACGGCTACTTTGGTGGGGGCTACTCACTACACAGTTAGAAATCTAACATTCGATACTGTAATTATTGACGAAGCTGGACAGGCCCTTGAACCTGCTTGTTGGATTCCGATTCTAAAAGCACAGAAAGTAGTATTAGCGGGTGACCACTGTCAGTTACCACCTACTATCAAATCAAGTGAGGCGGCAAAAGATGGGCTGAACAATACCCTATTAGAAAAATGTATTGCTCTACATTCCGAAGCAGTTACTTTATTGGCCGAACAATATCGTATGAATGAGCAGATTATGGGCTATTCTTCTAAAGTGTTTTATCATGACAAACTAAGGGCTCATGCGTCGGTCGCTAAACGTACCCTTAAAAGTGATAATACACCATTACTATTCATTGATACTGCTGGCTGTGGCTTTGAAGAAAAAATAGAAGGCACTAGTTCTACTAATCCAGAAGAAGCAATGTTGTTGATGAAACACCTCAGCCTTTTTAGTGATGAATTGGCACTGGAATATAAACCCGAAGATTTCCCGACTGTTGCAGTTATTTCGCCCTATAAACAGCAAATCAAGTTATTAAATGAACAATTACTCCATACGCCTGCTTTGCAAATATTTACGGATAAAATATCTGTAAACACGATTGATAGTTTCCAAGGGCAGGAACGTGACATTGTCTATATCAGCATGACAAGGAGTAACACAGAAGGAGCTATTGGCTTTTTATCAGACATTCGTAGGATGAACGTAGCAATGACTCGTGCTAGGAAAAAACTAGTAATTATTGGCGATAGTGCTACGTTGGCTCAGTTTCCTTTCTATGCAGATTTTATAGAATATACCGAAAGCCTAAATGCCTACCAAAGTGCATGGGAGTTCATTAATTAAGTTTACTGTCTTCAATCAATAATTCAACTAACAAATATCATAGTTTAGGGATAAACAAGGGGGTAATTTTGATGCAAGAAAAACAGAGAATCAGTAATTATTTATCTGTTTTATGAGACGTTAAATGAAGCGATAGTAAAGTCAAAATTATCACTCAATTAAACCTAAATCCATGAAGACTTTTTTTTATAGTGTCAAAGAATTTGAGAAACAATACCTTATTAATGCCAATCAGGACAAACACGAAATTAGTTTGAGTACCCAGAGTTTAGCAGCTGAAACCGCCATTTTATCTGCTGGCTATGAGGCCATTTCAGTGTTCACTAACGATGATGCCTCGGCAGAAGTCTTAGAGCTTCTTCGAGAAGGTGGGGTTAAATATATTGCTACACGGTCAGTGGGAACAGACCATATCGACCTTGTAACAGCGAAACAGATGGATATTAAAGTAGGTAATGTTCCAGCCTATTCGCCTTATTCAATAGCAGAACATAGTATCGGTATGATGCTGGCATTGAATAGAAAATTGATTTTAGCCAATGCCAATGCCCATCAGTATCAATTTGATTTAGCTCCGTTAATTGGTTTCGATATGCACGGAAAAACTGTAGGCATTATTGGTTTAGGTGAAATAGGTTCGATTATCGCCAAGATTCTACATGGCTTTGGTTGCAAAGTATTGGTTTATGATGTTGTTGAAAAACCTGAAAAGTCTTCCGAATTTAATTTTACGTATGTTTCGTTAGACAGACTCTATGCTGAGTCTGACATCATTACTTTACACGTACCTTTTACGCCAGCTACAAAATACTTGATTAACCAAGAGAGTATTGCCAAAATGAAAGATGGAGTGATGTTGATTAATACTAGCAGAGGAGGAATTGTTAATACTAAAGCTGTTTTTGAAGCCTTACAGTCAGGAAAGATTGGGTATTTAGGACTGGATGTTTACGAAAGTGAACGAGGCATCTTTTTCAAAAATCACGAACCTACCGAGAAAAAGGACGAGCTTTTGTTAGCACTCATGCAATTAGAAAATGTGTTAGTTACAGGTCATCAGGCATTTTTAACGAATGAGGCTTTGACGAATATTGGAGACAAAACCATCGAAAATTTAAGCGACTGGGAAAATGAATATTATAAAGAGTGTAATTCAAAAATAGGTAAGGTTGCACATTTAGAAGAATTATTACATTAGTTTTAGGGTGGATATATGAAAAAGGCTTCCGAATTCGGAAGCCTTTTTGTTAATAGCTTACTTTTTATTTACTTACATAAAAACGATGGTAAGCTAAAAGTAGAATTCAACTCCGCAGAATTATCAATCCACAAATCGTTCTGATAGTACCAGATACCACCAAGGTTAAACATAAAGTTATACTTTTCTCCTCTGACTAATAAAGTTGATTGAGCTACCAATTTATTATCAGCCGTCGCCTTTAATGTTCCTATACTCGTATAGCCTTTTCCATCTTTTAAGTCTGCCGCTGCTTGAACATCCCCTATTTTGAATGGATAACCATTATCACATTTAGGAGTAATCGTTATTTTAACATAGTTGATAGGACTTATCAAAGTAACATCAACATTTGTCACAGCATTTACATTAGTACAACTTACATTCAAAGATTTAGTAAACAATACTTTGCCTGTAATACTTGTAGTAGTAATGGTTAAGTTAGACGACGTTGGGGTATTACCACCTATCTGACCTTGTACAAAAAGTTTGCAATTCAAAGTTACTCCTAAGCCATGCGATTCGTTAAATAAAATTCTTCCGCTATTATCTACCACAGTCGTTTTAACGGTCTCTCCTGTATACAAAGGATCACTTAATACATTCAATTTCAGGGTTGAACATTCTGATAATAAGTCACCACAATAAAATTCAGTTAAATGATTTACCGAAGCCACAAATTCCAAAACACTTCCATTTTTCTTCACAATGGCTGTTCCTTCATATTTAAGTGTTTTAGCATCTGCATCATAACTTGCAAAGTTTAAAGCATCTCCCTCTTTAATATCTTGTCCAGCTGAGTTTTTAGTACCTACACCAAACTGAAACTTGATTTCAATTGGTGATGAAAAAGTTTTCACCTTCTGACTATTTTCATTAGAAATCACAGCACTTACTGCCGAAATTGGATTAATGCTAAAGTTTGGAATTACATTATCATTTTTATCTACTACTTTCATCCCAGTTTGTTGCTTGTTAACAATTACACTAGCCTTTTGTGGGTCTATCTGTATAAGTACAACATTCAACTTACCTGCTACTGGAACACCGGCACCATCTTTCAATGTTATTCCAGCTCCGATACTCAAGGTAGCAGAATGACTACTCCCTGCTAATGCTGGGGTACTTATCTGAATGGCTTTCGTAGTTTTTCCTGTATTATCAGCATCCTCTTCTTTTTGGATTACCGTTGTTCCTGTTGGTGGCGTAGCAATTTTTGTAAGCTTAACAATTACTTTTTGATCAGTAGTGCTTGTAATTTCTACAGGTGTTATCTCTTTTAAATAACCATCTACTGCCGTTACTATCGTAAATTTAACTGGTGCTGTTGTACTAGCTGTAGTACCAGGTTTTAATGCCAAAATCATGATACCATTTTTAGGTTTATAAACCTTTTTATTAAAGCTATCTACAATTTTTGCTGAATCACTCCCTGCAATATGCACATCTATGGTGCTTGGTAATTCTCCTAAATTATCATTCGCTTGTGAATATTGAACGATAATATTGGTGCTTACTACAGCGTCAGGAAATTTGAATTTTACACCTTCTAAAGGTGGAGTACAGGAATAGCTTATTGTGATACAAGCTAAAAGTAATATTGCGTAAGTAATATATTTTTTCATTGTGTGATGTCGTTTTAAGTTAATATCATTACCCTTGAATTAAACTATATTTTAATTCGAACAGAAAAAGATAATTTAGGAATAAAAGAATAGTTCTTCACGTTATTCTGAATACTCAGGATGTTGGCATCAGTAATCAATGTTTCAACCACACCAGAACGGTCTAAAGCTAATTGAGGCGAACCTGAATAATAAGCACCCATTTCAAAACCAAAACCTACACTGCTTTTCGGAATTGCTCGTCCAAAACCTAAGCCTAAATAAGGGCGGATTTTATTGCCTGTAACTTTCAAATTTGCTTTTCCAAAATCCTGTGCATCTATTTCAAAATCTGATGCAAATTTAAACTTACCCGTTTTAACTGTTGGTTCTGCCATCACTTCTGAATCTCCAGTACCATAAGCTAAACCTGCTACCAGTTTAAAAGACTTTCTCTTGAATGGATGAAAGTCAACAAGTGCATCAATTTGAAGAGATTTAACCTTGGGAGTAATATCAAGGTCAGAAGCACCATCTCCAAGTGATACGGTTATGGGAGGTGTGACAAACATACTTACATCCAAGTAGTTAAAGCCAACTCTAAGGTTGATAGAATTGTCTAACTTAAGTGCCTGAGCGACTTCAGCACCAAAGCCCATTGTTCCAAACTGAACACCTATAGAGTTTCTTCCATAAATATGTTCTGTTAAAATCGGTGGTGTCTGCGACGGCGATGATTGAGCAATTACATGGGTCGTCATGCCAAATGTCAGCAAAAAGTAGAATAGCTTTTTCATTAGTTCAAAAATATATGATTTAGTTATAACGTTTAATTTATTTTTAATAATAAGGATTCGAAAATTATATGTTCCTACGATATATTAGAATGTTAAAATCAAAAATATAACTTTATTTTGATTTTTTTGATTTTTTTCAATAAAAATAAATAAATAGCCGAGAGGACGAAAATATAATTTTATTTTCATCTGCTTGATTTTTTAAATAAAATGACGACATACTGGAAGAACCCAAAAATATAAATTTATTTTTATTTTTTTGGCTTTTATGAAAAAAAATGGATTTAGTGGAGCAGACAGGAATATCGTCCTGCATGAATAGTCATTAAATATACTTTATTAATACCAATAAATACAATATATTAAAAAAAAACATCATTATAGGCTTAGTTGATTGTCTATTAAAAACAAATAGGAGCCTACCCATGATAAGTAAGCTCCTTTAAAACTTAATTGAAATCAGCGTTTATTTATAGTATTTTGCTAAGGAATTGATACAGTTTATGCTTAGAAAAGTTAAAGTCTTTTTCAAGCATTTCGAATGCCGACCTTTGGCGTTCATGAATTAGCTCCATTTGTTCGTCAAACAGAAAACGTCTATTTTGGGCATAATCTACAAAAGCACTTTCCTGAGTTTTGATACCAATCAGTAAATTTTCGCTTACTTCATTAATATGAGTAAATCGCTCATCGAATGTAGCTACTTCTTTTAATAATTCCTCCTCCGTATTTTTACTTTTAACCTCTTCTAAAAGCGTTTGGAAGTACTTTACTTCATCAGCAAAAAAAGCTAATGATGCTATCCATTGATTATTTTCATGGTGACATACTTCAAATTTCATAACTATTGGGATTAAAGAATTTTTGATAAACACTTATAAAAATCATTTTTGGTATGAATAAACTCTTTCTCAAAAACTTGATAACGTTCACGAAGTATATAATGCTGGTTATAAATCTCTTCTCCTAATAAAAACTCTCTCCCCAATGCATCGTCTTCAAAACCCCATTGCTCTTGATTGATTAAGTGTACTAATTCATCCGACTCTTTATATAAATTTTGCCATCTTGTTTCAAAAATAAAAGCTTGATTCAATACTTCCAATAAAGTATTTTTTGATTTCACTTCATCAATGAGTGTATAAAAGTACGTTAATTCTTCCCGATAAAAAGTTAAATTTAGTAGCCATTTGATATTTTCTTTATGATAAACGCCATATTTAAACACCTGTGTATCATAAACGTTTTTTGTTATCTCATCCATATTTTCAACAATTTGATAATTAAATATTTATATCATAAATTTCTTCAACTTTTGGGGTTTTAGCTATCATTAGAATCATATCAAGAACTGACATATATCAAGTTTCTTGGGTTGATAGCTGTCAAATTTGTACCTTTATCATATATTAATATCTTTTACTATGGACTTCCCTATCAATAGCCTACTTTTAAAATCAATTCTAGAAGATACCCCAACGTTTATGGGTATCTACAATATCGCTACCAATCGGTATGTCTTCATTAATAAAGTAGGTTTAAACATGTTTGAAGTTAGCGATATAGAGGAGTTTGCTGCAAAATATCCAGAAGGCTTTAGAAAAGATAAACTGAATTTAGATAATCGCAACGAAATATATGAGCATGTAAAAACCAAGCAAACTAGGATTGAAGAAGCACTCTTTCAGACATCAAGCAAGCTTCAATTTTGGGGAACACTTCAAATTTCCATATTTGAAAGCGAAGGGAAGGAATATTACTTGGTTAGAATCAATGATACTACCTATCAAAGAAATGCTGAACAGCAACTAGAGGACGATAACAACCGTTTTGAAGCATTATTTATGCACGCTGCTATCGGGCTAGTCATGGTTGACCGTGAAGGCAAGATTATTTTATCAAACCGTTTTGCCAATGTAATATTTGGCTACGAAACGGGTGAATTAGAAGGGCAATTACTAGAAGTATTGATTCCACACAATATTAGAGAGAAGCATCGCGAAACATACGAAAACTATACCCATAAGCCACAGTCAAGACCCATGGGTATTGGGCTTGACTTAAAGGCTCGTAAGAAAGATGGTACACTTTTCCCCGTAGAGATTAGTTTAAGTCATTTTAAATCGGGCGGCAAGCCTTATTATATTTCTTTTATTAATGATGCTACATTCAAGAAGAAAGCCGAGACCGATTTATTAATAAAAACTACTGAAATACAGAAACTGAATAATAGTCTTGAAAAAGAAGTAGTAAATCGTACGAATGCTTTGGTTGAAACGCTAAAGAACTTAGAGCAATCTAAAAAAGAGCTTGAAGTTGCCCTTAACAAAGAAAAAGAATTGGGCGAGCTAAAATCAAGGTTTGTTTCAATGGCGTCGCATGAATTTAGAACACCCCTTACAGCCATTCTTTCGGCGGCTTCATTAATTGAGAAATATGTTAAAACTGAAGAGCAAGATAAAAGAGAACGCCATACACAGCGAATTATGAATGCTGTGGGCAATTTGACTGATATATTGGAGGAATTCCTTTCTGTAGGTAAACTAGAAGAAGGAAAAGTATATGCTAAGTTGGCTAATTTTGAATTGCCAACACTAGTCGAAGAAAGTATAAACGACTTAAAGAATATGCTCAAGAAAAATCAGCGAATAGATTATCAGCATTTCGGTGATACTATAGTATGTCTTGATAAATCGTTGTTCAGGAAAATCATTATTAATCTAGGCTCTAATGCGGTGAAGTTTTCAAATGAAAATACAACGATAAGTATATCTACTGAAAAGCTTGAAAAAATGCTTATTCTTAAAGTATCCGACCAAGGTATTGGTATTTCAGAGGAGGATCAAAAACATTTATTCGACCGCTTTTTCAGGGGTGCTAACGTAACAAATATTCAAGGAACTGGTTTGGGTTTGCACATTGTGGCACGATATACGGAGTTACTTGGTGGACAAGTATTTGTAGAAAGTAAACTTAATCGCGGAACAACTTTTAGTATTAAGTTTGATTTATAATTTTAAACCACCCTTTATTTAAAAACATCTTAACTATTCAAACATATGAAAATAATCCTGCTTATCGAAGATAGTGATGACATCAGAGAAACCACTGCTGAAATATTAGAACTTGCTAGTTATAATGTTCATACAGCCGAAAATGGAAAAGTTGGGGTTGAGCTTGCCCAGAAAGTAAAACCAGATTTAGTAATTTGCGATATCATGATGCCTATCTTAGATGGTTATGGCGTATTGCATATTTTTAGTCAACATCCTGATTTACAAAATATTCCATTTATTTTTCTGACTGCTAAAGCTGAACGTTCAGACCATCGAAAAGGAATGGAAATGGGCGCTGACGATTACCTCACAAAACCTTTTCAGGAAATCGAATTATTGAATGCTGTAGAAAGCAGGTTAAAGAAAATAGATAACCTTACGAAGGCCTTTAAAAATACCGAATCAGAAATAGAAGAGCTTTATCAGCAAGCACGTGAATATGTTGATATCAATTCTCTTTCTAAAGATAGGAAAATATCGAACATTAAAAAGAAGCAAATCATCTATACCGAAGGGGACGAACCTATTAAGTTTTATTTTTTAAAGTCAGGCAAAATAAAGACGTATCAGTCTAATCGTGATGGAAAAGAGTTCGTTACGGGCTTATACAATTCTGGTGATTTTTTCGGTCATATCGCCATCATAGAAAGTAGTGAATACCAAGAATCAGCAGAAGCCCTTGAAGATTGTGAAATTATCGGTATTCCTAAAAATGATTTTTTAGAGTTAATCACTAGAAATCAGTCTGTTGCTAATAAATTCATCAAAATGTTGGCTAATGATATCCACGAGAAGGAAAAGCATTTAACTCAAATGGCTTATAATTCTTTGCGAAAGCGTACGGCGGATGCACTAGTGATGCTATCAAGAAAATATAAAACTGAAAAACAAGATAAATTTTCAATCAGAATTTCCAGAGACGACCTAGCTTCTGTAGTGGGTACTGCCACAGAATCACTTATCAGAACCCTGAGCGATTTTAAATCTGATAAGCTTATTGAAGTAAATGGTAGTGAAATTACTATTCTTGAAGAACACAAGTTGGCTAACCTTAGGGGATAAGCATCAATCTTTTTCAAAAAAATAAGACATTCCCTCCTCATCAATATCGTCATAAGTGAACATTTCTTTATGGCGATTTTTTGTGTAATATCTAATCAAAATGAAATCTCCCAAGCAACCATAAGTATGCAATATGAAGGTTGTAATAATCAACACCTTGTAGCTAGGAATAAATACCAAGGCTGTTATCAACACCGAAGAAATCACGAGGAAAGGCATTACAGCCACGATGGCATTTTCTTTAAGGCTCATCACAAATTTTTGGGCATAAGCATACACCATCAAACTTTTGGGTGTCCAACCAAATCCTACTTTTTCAGCCCCCAATATTTTAAATACTAATCCATGAATACCTTCATGAATGGGTAATAAAATGAATAATAAGACTGGGAATGCTGCTGCTATTTGTCCAAAATCAATTTTTGCTTGCCCTATCTGTTTACTAATCACATATCCGAAAACGCCGCCTACCATTAATAAAGCCACAAAAATGATTTTTTGAGCAAGAGGCTTTTTCGTTTGATTCGAGCTAGTAGGTTTAACCCCTAATTCCCTCATCAAAAACTTCATCATTTCTTCAATCCTAAACGATTCAATCAATGAGAAATAATTAGGATTATGCAGTTGAGCAATACTTGGCTTTTCCATGTCAAAAAATATGTTCATCAATTACGGTGACTGTCTGTAATTAATGAACATATCAATGTCTATAAACTTAATAATTCTTTAAAGCGAATGGCCTGGCGTCTAGAAATTTCGATTTTATCACCGCTTTCTCGCAAGGTTACTTGTAAACCTCCCGAAAACCAAGGTTCAATTTTCTGAATGTATTTTAGGTTGATAATATGTTTACGGTTGGCTCTGAAAAAGGTTTTAGGGTCTAATCTGTCTTCCAAGGCATTTAATGATTTCAGCACCAATGGCTTTTGGTCATCAAAATATAACCTTACATAATTCCCCATCGACTCGAACAAACGAACATTTCCTAAGCGTACAAACCAGCATTTTTCACCATCTTTTACAAATACTTGGTCATTTTCAGTTAATACGATTGTATTATCTTTTACTGTTTCTGTAAGTTGCTTTTGGCGGTCAAACTCCTCCTCTACTTTCTGAATAGCCTCGCTAAGTCTGTGTAATTCTATTGGCTTTAGTAGATAATCTAGGGCATTAAATTCAAAGGCTTTAATAGCATATTCGTCGTAGGCCGTCGTAAAAATCACTTCTGGTACATTTCCTTCAAGGTCGCTTAGCAAATCAAAGCCCGTTTTGCCTGGCATTTGAATATCCAGAAACAATAAATCTGGATGTACCTCGTCGATAAGCACTACTGCTTCATCAGCATTAGCAGCTTCGCCAACGATATTAATTTTAGGAAAATTCTCTAGCAAGCGTTTTAACTCGTTTCTTGCCAAACGTTCGTCATCAACAATAATAGCCTTCATATTTAATTTTATGGTTTCTGATTAGCGGTATTATCCTTTATAACTAATCATACATTAGATTGTCACTTTGGGTTTTACAATATTGGTTATTTTTGAAAACGGTGTATCTTTTTCTGGTTCTACTGAGGGTATCGGTATGGTAATCTCGGCTGTTACTACCTCTTTGGAAGCCTGATATATTCTAAATTTAGACTCTGGTCCAAACAATAATTCTAATCTATGGGCAGTGTTTTCTAGTCCAAATCCTCCTGATTCCGTCGTTTCTAAAATACCCGTATTACTGATAATAATTAATAGATTCTTTCCTACTAATTTTGCTTCTAAGCTTACGAATCCTCCTTTTACAGGCTTCGATACGCCGTGTTTTATGGCATTTTCTACCAGCGTTTGTAATAACATCGGTGGAACTTGCACATGCATGGTATCTGGATATACATTCTTTCTGATTTGCAACCGTTCTTCGTATCTTATTTTCTCTAAAGCTAAGTAATCATCAACAGTTCTTAGCTCTTCCGACAGCGAAACGGTTTTTCTTCTATCTGCTAATAAAGAACTTCTCAGAATATTGGATAATTGCGTAACCGCTTTTTGGGCCTTGTCTGGTTCTTCCAAAATCAACGCACGAATACTATTCAACGCATTGAACATAAAATGCGGATTCATTTGTGCTCTTAATACTTTCGATTCTGTTTCTTTTACCGATGATTCTAATCGTATTTTATCTACTTCTACTTCCGACTTCCGTTCAAAATAGTGTGAAGCGTAATAAAACAATGTCCAAATCATCAATGGCTTTGCCCAGCTAAATATGAATTGCATGACAAAAAAGAACGACCATAGGTTTCGTCCTTCTTCTTCGCGCAATAGATAAGAATCTAAAGGGATGTTCACAAACGCCATAAAAAACGACATAAACCCCACCGCTATCAATATGCGTGGGATTACTCTATCTATTGGCAATTCTACCCATCCGTATTTTTTTATTACTTTCCTGAAATTATGTGTAATTATAATGGCTACAACAACATTTAATAATGCCGCCACGAACCAATCTAAAGACCAACCGAAATCATTCGAATAAATCAAGGCCTCGTTGGCCAACCACGCTGACCAGCCGAATACTTGCAGAATCCAATATAACTTAGCTCTAGACATATTAATCTATTCAAATACACTTCAAATAAAAGCGTATATATTTATTTACTACCGTTTCTTCTATCCTTTTTTATAACAAATTAAGGCAATGTAATAAAAAGCAATGGAATTATTCAGTAAACGGAAGGTGGGGATGATAAACGGATAAAAGAAGAAATGAAGATTTGAGGGAAATATGTGTTGAAGTATTTTAACGCCATATTTCCCTGAATGATTTTATTCAACGATTAGGTCGTCTAAGTGAGAAAGGTCATTTTCTAATTCTACAGAAAACTTACCTTGTTCATAATCATAAGTAAGTTTGTATAAACAAAGGTTGGCATGTTCAAAGGTATCCATTTCGTGTAGCTCTCGTTCAAGCAACAATGTCAGGATTATCCTAATAGCCCTACCGTGCATGGCTACCAAAATTGTTTCTTCGTCCGAACGCGATACAATCAAATCTATCACGGGCTTCTGGCGGGTTAATACATCTAGTGGACTTTCTCCTCCTTCAGAAGGCATATCTACCTTTCCATTAATCCAGCCGTCTATTAATATTTTATAATATTCGTTATCAACATCATTAGGCACTTTTCCTTCACGCACTCCCCAACTGATTTCGTTAAGTCCTTCGTGTTGTTCCCAAGGAAGCCCTTTTTCAAGGAATTTTTTTACCGATTGGTGGGTTCTCTTTAAAGCAGAAGTATACACTTTATCAAAAACAATACCTTGATACCTTTGATAGAAAGCTTCAGCCTGCGCTTGTCCTAATTCATTCAAATCAGAATCTACACCACTGCCTTGAACTATTCCCTGACGGTTGAAGTCTGTTTCTCCATGACGGATTAAATAAATGGTTTTAACTTTTGGAGTTTTTGATTGGTCGTTAGACATTGATTTGAAGGATTATATTTATGGCAATCTTAATAAAGTATTTCTCGCCTTTTTTCAACTTTTATAAAGTTAATCAATAAAATAACAATTTACTTTGACTAATTTCCCGCAAAAATACAGTTTTTGAACATAATTCATACCATCTGACATGATAAAAACATCCTATACCCTCGAACAATTGAATGAAAGAAGTGCAGGTAACATGGTAGGCTACTTAGGAATCGTATTTACCGAAGTTACAGACACTTACATTTCGGCTAAAATGCCTGTCGATGAAAGAACCAAACAGCCTATGGGATTACTCCACGGTGGAGCTTCGGTAGTGTTAGCAGAATCGTTAGGAAGTATTGCCTCATGGATGGTTTTGGAAGACCCTGACAAGTATGCACCAGTAGGAATTGAAATCAATGCGAACCATTTAAAGTCAGCACGTGAGGGCTATGTTTATGCCAAATGTTCTCCTTTGAAAATCGGAAGAACTATGCACGTTTGGGACATAAAAATAACCGATGAAAAAGGAGATTTAGTGTGTGCTAGTAGATTGACAACCGCTATTATTGAAAAACGTTCATAGTTGAAGCATATCAATAAAATACAAATTACTAATACTCAACATCTTATAAAATATCAGGAAAATTTTAAGTTTTCTGAAACCTCATTACTATACAAGATGTTATTTTTACATCAATAATACATCACTATAAAACTTCAGGATATGACCCCGACTTCGGAATTTCATATTTTACAGCAAACAAACAAATTAGCAAAACTCTGGCAAACGGCTTTTTCAGAAGGTTTTCCTATGGCGTTATGGCAATTGCCACAGTCTACCGAGAAACAACTTATCATTGATCTTTCCGGGAGTACTCAGCGAAAAAAAACTGATTTAGATGAATTACCTGCTGGCTTTGTCATGAGTCCTTTTCAGGGAGAATCTTTATTCCTAAGAGGTGACCTATACTATCGTTTTGATACCAATAATCACGAGATAGAAGATGCCATCAAAGGCAAAACCCTTGAAGCAGCAATTTTTGAAAAAAAATACCTACATTATTCAGACGAAGAGGAAGTAGCATCAATTACCGAAAAACAAGATGAACAAAACCCTGTTCACCCTCTAGACGGTAGTTTAGAGAAATGGAATGGTGGTTTATACAATGAAATGATTTTTGCAGAAATGGTTTCTAAAGCTATTATAGCTATTGAAAATGGAGATATGCAAAAAGTAGTTTTGTCAAGGACTAAAAATGTTACTTTGCCCGAAAGTTTTGAGATTATTGATGCTTTCCAGAAATTGTGCAAAGCTTATCCAAATGCCTTTATCTCTTTAGTCTATTTGCCAGAATTTGAAGCCATTTGGCTAGGTGCTACTCCTGAAACCTTAGTAAGCGTTGATGGTCAAGGAATTTTTAAGACGATGTCTTTAGCGGGAACTCAATCTGCCATTGGTGATAACGGAGAGATGCTTTCACCTATCAGCATTCGTTGGTCACATAAAGAAATTGAAGAACAAGCCTTCGTAAGCAGGTATGTGATTGAGTGTTTTAAGAAAATCCGTTTGAGAGAATATTGTGAGAGCGGTCCTAAAACCGTACAGGCTGGGAATTTGATGCACTTACGAACCGACTTTAAAGTTGATACCAAAGCCCTCAATTTCCCACAACTAGGCACTGTCATGCTTGAATTACTTCATCCTACTTCGGCCGTTTGTGGAATGCCTAAGGATGCTGCATTACGTTTGATTGCTGAAACAGAACTCCATCATCGTGAATTTTACAGTGGTTTTTTAGGCCCTGTAAATATTAAAGACGAAAGTCATCTGTTTGTCAACCTCAGAACAGTAAAAATTCAAGGAAATCACGCTACTTTTTTTGCAGGCTGTGGCATCACCGCAGATTCTAACCCTGTGAAAGAATGGTACGAAACAGAAATGAAAAGCCAGACTTTAATGAATGTAATCTTATAGATGACTTAGTGTTTCATCGTAAAAGATTCTGATTTCTTTTCGATATCTCCTATGATAAGCAACTTAACAATATCAATTCTGGCGTCTGTCATTTCAATGATTTGAAAGTTGAATGGGTGGAGGATAATCGTTTCATTAATTTCAGGAATGTCCTCGTTAATGCTAATAATCATTCCGCCTAGGGTATCATAATCCCCTTCTGGAAGATTCCAGTCATATTTGTCGTTCAAATAGTCAATCTCTAATCTTGCCGAAAGCAAATAGGTTTTATCTTCAATTCGTTTTTCAGTAAGGTTTTCATTATCATCGTATTCGTCTTCAATCTCACCGAAAATTTGTTCCATTACGTCTTCCATGCTTACTAAACCAGCAGTACTTCCAAATTCATCCACTACCAACGCTAACGATTTATGTTCTTTAGAAAAGCGAAACAATAAATCTTTGGCAGGCATGGCCTCTGGCACAATAGGAATAGGCGTAAGAATACCCTGAATTTCTTTGGGTTTTTTAAACAATGCCAAAGAGTGGCAATATCCCAATACATCCTCCATGGTTTCTTTGTAAATCAGTACTCTTGAATGACCACTTTCTACAAATACTTTTTTCAATTCCTCAATTCCACCTTCGATATCCACTCCTATAATATCCGTTCTTGGAATCATGCAGTCGCGTACACGTACTTGTTTGAATTCAAGGGCATTATTGAAAATCTTCGTATCAACTTCAGCTTCTTCTTCTGTAGATGTTTTACGATTAAGATTCTGTAAGTAATTATTCAAATCAGTCAAACCAAAAGCTGGTCTTTCTTCTGAATATTCTAGTCGTAAGATATTGTTAATAAACCATTTAGACAAACCTACGATTGCCCAAACCAATGGGTACATCAACGTATAAATAATCAGAATCGGAATGGCTAGTACTTCTAAAAAGCCGTCAGGATTCAATAAAAATATACTTTTAGGGGTAAATTCAGAAGTAGCTAAAATGATAATTGTACCGATAAAAGAAGCTATTAATCCAGCGGCTATTCCCGAAATGGGCAAATAGGCTTCTATTTCATGATGTAAATATCCTTCCATAAAGATACCATACGCTACCAAGGAAAGTGTATTCCCGATGAGCATCGTACCGATAAATTTTGAAGGATTTTTAAGATAATTTGAGATAATCTGCCCCGTGATTACTCCTTGTTTGGCTTGGAGTTCAAAGTACAGTTTATTGGCAGATACGAAGGCCATTTCAACCCCTGAAAAAAATGCCGAGGCTATAATGGCTATTATTATACTTAGTGCTTGTTGGGAGTCCATATTTTGGGTTAGGAGCTTAGAGATATACCTAACAGAATTGTTGTTTCTTTTTCAAATATAGAAAGAATTCTTTAAAAATCACTTATTTTTTCCCTTTCATTAATGCCTTTCTTTGGGCTTGTTTATCATCCTTTGGCTTTTCGGCAGGCTTATTTTTTGCTTCTTCCTCCTCTTTCTTCAAACGAACTTGTTTAGTATATTGGAAATAAAACAAACACACCATCGCAAACATTAAAAATGAATAATGATAAAATATTTTATTCCAAAAGGTAGGCTCTAGCCCCGCAGGTAAACCAGCACGTAAATCTAATATCCACATGATGATGAAACCAATGGCTGCGAAAAGGAGGAGTATTTCTTTCTTACTCATGTTAATCTTAAATATTAATATATCAAAGGCTAACGCTTTTCAATGTTAAATCACCAAGCGTTAACCTTTGTCACTTAAAAACCTTTGTCTCTCATTAATTTAAACTCTCGGTATCTTCTGATAATAGCCATTACAAAGCCTATAATCAATACAAAAGTACCTAACCAAAGTAGGTTGATTAATGGTTTTTTGATAGCCTTCAAGATAATGAAATCTCGCTGAGTAGTATTGATGGCAAACCCAAACTGACCAGTTTTAGGGTCGATATTCGTAAATTTAGCTCTTACACCAATCTCGTCGTTTTCTACCGAAGGCATTGCTACTAAACCTTCTTTAATCACAAAAACAGGATTTACTTCATAAGGTCTAAAGTCTTTGCCCATTACTTTAATCGTCGCTTGTACGGCTGCGTCGTTAGCACCTAAAGGTTTGCCTTCATACGTATCAACACGTTTTACTTGGTCTAACACAGCTACATAGTCGTTCAAGAAGAAGGTATCTTTCAACGCCACTGTAAAGTTTTCTGTTTTACTCCACTCCTTTTCTTCCAAATTTGGCGCTAATGCCACATAAGTGTAAAGGTCACCGCCAATCGTATGTTTCAAGGCTGGCGATGGTGCATTACCCATTTTTTTATTAATCTGAAATCTCGGATACAGCGTAGTGATTTTCCCTTCTTTGTCTCTGAAATCAATTTCATAGAATTTATTTTCAGGGAAAACTGGTAAAGTATCGCCCACTGAATAGTATTTCTTTCCTTGCTGAACGATGTCTTCTAAAGCTACTGCATGGAAATCATTCTCGATTAATTCTACTTGCTTAGGATGCAGGTATTCAGGCAATTCCCTTCCTTCTACCCTCACGCCTTTGTAAGTAAGGGTATAATCACTCATTTCAGAAGGTGTATTCAACCAAAGAATTACGTTTTCTTTATTCTCTTTGTCATTATCCTTTGTAAAGGCTTCGTCTTTTTCAGAAATAGCAAAACCGCTATTATTAATAGACACTACTTTTGAATAGCCCGAAGAAAACAAGATTCCTAGAAGCATCATGGCTACCCCAATATGTGTAACTGCTCCGCCTGATAATTTATAATTCCCTTTAAAAATATCTAATAAAATACTTCCATTGGTGATGATAGAGAAAATTCCTCCGAACAATAAGGTAATGTAAGTTGGTGTACTAAAAAAATCTCCGACTTGCGTTTTTGCCGTAAAAAATATCACAACAAATGTTAACACTAAGCTCAACAAAAGGGGTGTAAGTAAATGTTTACTAAGCGTTTCTTTCTTGATTTTTCTCCACCAAAATGCTTGTCCAATCCCTGAGAAGATTGCAATACCTACGCCAAACCATAATTGAAATTTAGAATAGTAGGTTGGTGCATCAGCTGGTGGTGCTAGTTTTGAAACAAACCCTAACCCTTCTACAATTTTATTATATACTGGCAATGACGTAGCGGCAATAATCTGGAAAGCCGACAAGCAAAGCGTAGTAGCACCCATAAAAATCCAAAACTCACGGCTGTAAGTGGTTATTTCTTTATCATCTGAAGGAATTTCTTTCCATCGGATGATTAGTAACACTACTGCCACAAACAGGAAGAATAACATATAAATCAATAACTGACCAGAAAGTCCTAAATCTGTAAATGAGTGTACAGATGCTTCTCCTAAAATTCCACTTCTGTTCAAGAAGGTTGAATACAAAACCAAGATAAATGTTGCTACTACCAAGATAAAAGAGGTACGAAGGGCAGCTTCATTATTCTTGTAGATAATCATACAGTGAATGGCCGCTATTAATACTAACCAAGGTACAAACGAAGCATTTTCAACAGGATCCCAGTTCCAATATCCCCCAAAATTCAAGGTTTCGTAAGCCCAATAGCCCCCCATAATAATACCAACGCCTAATACCAACGCCGATACTAAAGCCCAAGGCAAAGCTGGACGAATCCATTCACTAAATTCTTTTCTCCAAAGCCCAGCAATAGCATAAGCAAATGGAATTAAGGTAGTAGCAAAACCCAAGAAAAGTGTTGGTGGGTGAATAACCATCCAATAGTTTTGAAGTAATGGATTCAAACCATTACCATCTTCGGGTACAAAATCTGGTTTCATCGTCCAAACTGGTAAGTCTGGCATGGCTTCACGCATTAATAAAAATGGAGACGAACCTATTTTTAGGTCAATCAACGGCAATACTACGCCCAAAATCATAGAACATAAAAACACCTGTACTGCCCCAAATATGGCCATTACGGGTGCTTCCCAATGTTTATTGGTGTTGATTAATACGACTCCTAATACGGCATGCCAAAAAATCCAAAGCAAAAAGCTACCTTCTTGACCTTCCCAAAAACAAGAAACAATATAATAAACGGGTAATGCTTTTGATGAGTGTGACCACGCATAGTGGTATTCAAAATAATGCTTGTAAATAATGGTGTACAAGACTGCGATAATTCCTACAACTGCGGCTCCGTGGATATAAAAAGCGAAACGCGAAAAGCGTTTCCAAGAAGCTTGCTGTAATAAATCAGTCGTTTGTACTGATTTGAAGTAGCCAATTGTTGAAATTAATGATGTCACAAAAGACAAAATAATAAACAAATGACCAATATTTCCGATGGTTGTATGTAACATAAAGGGAATTGGGATTTTGGAGTAGGATTGAATCGACCTAAATACCCACTCCAAAATCGTTGATAAAGTTGCTATCGCAATGTTCGGATAACCTAAAGCTGATGGCTGAAAGCTATTTAATATTCAAGAGAATTATGACTGTTTTTCGGGTTTTGCTTCTTTAAATTCTACTTTGCCGTCTTGGTATTTTGAAGGACATTTTAGCAGAATTTTCTCGCATTTAAATACATTGCCATCCATATTGCCGATAATCACCATTTGCTCTGCTCTGCCCATATCTTGTGGTTTAGGCGCATTATAGATTACTTTTTGTTCACGACCATTGTTATCAATAAGCATGAACTCTAAATGGTTGGCATCTAATACAGGGTTATAAACCAAATCTTGAATATTACCAGAAGCGTCTTTTTTTAATTTCCCAACTACGTGTACTTGGTCATTGTCTCCTGCTTTAGCCATATTTTCAGCTACAGAAAAATCAACATAAGTACTTGCTTCCGTACCTGTTGAAACAAGAATGGCAACTGCAATAGCAATTACGATAAGTCCGATGATATGAGTCTTTTTCATATTTGTTTATAATTAGTGATTGAGTGAATTAGTGATTGAGTGAACAATCACATTGGTAAGCCAACATCTAACTTTCCAATCGCTCATTCCTAAAAGCTTAAAGCTGAAGGCTCAAAGCTTACAGCTATTTTTTAAGTTGTTTTTCTAACTTAGTAATCTTGCTATCAAGATTTATTAAGTAAACAATAATTCCAGCAAAAATGGTTGCAACAACTGCTACTACCACATAAATTCTACCGTCAGCAAATAATTTATCCGCCATTTCAGGTTCTCCTGCGGCGTTATCCTGAGCAAAAAGGCTTACAGACATCAGTAAGCAAATAATTAACGAAAGTGATTTTTTCATATTTCTAATCTTGATTCAATGCTATCAATTTTCTAATTCTTAATCGTAGGCTAGTAATCCAAAAAGCCAGACAAATCCAACCAATACAGGCAGGATAAAAAACGATTCTCATCGTATGTTCAGTATCCATCGGTTTAAAACCTGGGTTTCCACCATTTCCTGGATGAAGAGAATCTGTCATTCTTGGTAAAATAATCAATAACGGAATCAACAGAGCTACCGCAAAGATGTTATAAATCGCTGAAATCCTTGCCCTTTGCTGTTCATCTGTAAAAGAACCTCTCAGGATGATGTAAGCGAAATAGATTAACAGCCCAATAGCGGCTCCGTTCAGTTTAACATCATTTGTCCACCAAGTCCCCCAAGTATATCTTGCCCAAATACTGCCTGTAGCAATGCCAACAATCCCAAATACAATCCCTGTATTGGCATATTCTGATGCCTTATCATCAAAACTCATTAAAGGATTGCGGAGATATTGGATAGAATTCCATACTGAAACACCTAGCATGGCGAACATCGCAAACCACATAGGCACATGAAAATAAAGGTTACGAGCAGTTTCGTGAAGAATAGGTTGACTAGGGATACGTCCTAGAAACCCCCAAATTACTACATAGGCCAATAGCACTACGGCCAAGATTTTATACCAGTTTTGTTTCATTATATTATTTGTGATTGAGTGAGTTGTGAGTTAGTGATTTACTATTTCACTCTACATTTTATCACTCTCTCGTTATTTTTTTTGTAATCTAGTGATTGATAATTTCCATAATCTATTTTATCAACCTCAACTTATATCTTTTCCCTTTTACAAATATTTAAGCCAACAAACTCAAATCTAAAGTCTTACCTCTTGTCTCTAAAGGCTCAAAATCCTAAAGTCTAGAATCTTGCGTCTTGTCTCTTGCTTCTCCTCTAACTCCTCCACAAAAAAGGAAAAAGAATAACACTTAATACTAATACAATGGCATCTATCGCCAATAGCATCAATACTTCATCTAAACTGCTTGCTCTATCCAACCCATCCAACGCATTTTTAGATATTTTCAATAACATCAATAGCATTGGTAATATTACTGGAAAGCTAAGGATAGCCATCAGCGTAGCACTGTTCTCTGCTTTTGAAGCAATACCTGCAATCATCGTTAACGTACTAGAAAAACCTACTGCCCCTAATACGATACTTGCTAGGTACAATGGCATATCTCCTACAGGATTGCCCATTACTATTGCATAAACCCCAAAACCCGCCAAAGCCAACACTAACATCAAAAGCGTATTATAAACAATTTTTGAAAGAATAATGCCTACAGGGCTAGCCAAAGTATAATAATATAAAAGTCTTCCGTATCGCTCTTGGGTAAAACTTTTGGCAATGGCATTCATTGCTGTGAATAATAAAATAATCCAAAACAGCGTATTCCACGTAATTTTATCGATTTGATTAGCTTTCATCCGAAAAGACAAATAACAAACATACACTGTACTAACAATATATAACAACATGCCATTAAGGGCATATTTTTGTCTTAGTTCAAGCGTAATTTCCTTTTCTATTAAAGCTTTAATCTCTTTGTACATGCTGCGGAATAAGCAATTGTCTATTTTGCGTATTTTTTTGCAAAGTTACGACACAAACAAAACGCTTGGTCATGAAACAAAATAATATTTTGACATTCCAAAATGATTTTAGTCATTAATTGTTTCTAATGAAGGAACTCTTTGTTAATTTGCATTTGTTTTAGAATAAGTCTAAATAAATCATTTCAAGATTACATGAAATTGACTGTTTGATTCTGTTTTTAGAATTGAATTTCTATTCAGTTGAATACTGATAAATAAAGCCCATGAAAACCATTGCAGATTTACAAATAGGAGAAAGAGGAATTATCGTTAATTTTACAGACGAAGGTTTGTCGTTAAAATTACTTGAAATGGGTTGTTTACCCGGTACACAAGTAACTATGACACATATTGCTCCTTTTGGTGACCCTATCGCTGTTAAGGTTTCTGGGTACGTACTTTCGATGAGAGTAGATGAAGCCTCAACGATTGTAGTTGCTTAACAGTAATTGAAATATGATATTTGTGTGTTTCTTGACGAAAAGGCAATTATCAAAAACTGCAAAATTCAGTTTTATCGTTTCAGTTGCTCAGCTTAAAGCCTCTTTGTATGAAGTACGCTCAAAAAATTGCCGTTAATTTAATTTAAAAAATTGAAAAAATCTCCAAAAATAGCTCTCATCGGTAATCCAAACGCTGGGAAATCATCATTATTTAATTCACTAACTGGTCTTCGTCAGAAAACAGGTAATTTTCCTGGGGTGACGATGGACAAACTAATTGGTAAATGGAAATTAGAAAGTGGGGATGATGCTGAAATTCTAGATTTACCAGGTATCTATAGTATTTATCCCAAATCTGTGGATGAACAAGTAGTTATCAACATTTTGGCTAATCCACAACATCCCGACTATCCAGATTTAGCCATTGTTGTGGCTGATGCATCCAACCTTAAACGCAATTTATTGCTCTTTAGCCAAGTACGTGATTTAGGCATTCCTACTGTACTAGCTTTAAATATGATTGATGTTGCTGAAAATCAGGGAATTGTAATCAATTCAGTAAAATTAGCGCGTGAATTAAACGTTGAGATTGCCGAAGTTAATGCGAAAAAAGGTATCGGATTAAATGGCCTACGTTTGGCGGTTAATAAAACATTGGCATCTGGTTATAATTCTAATGATACGCTACCAATGGCTTATTCAAGCGAATTGGTGGATGAAATCAAGCAGAAATATGGAGATACCGACGATTATCATGCTTTACTATGGCTTTCGGAACATGATAATTTAAGACAATTCAATACGCAACAAAGAGTAGGCTTTGACGAACTGCAAACAAAGTATGGTTGGAAAACCCAAGAGGCACAATCAAAAGAAACTATGGCAAGGTATGCACAATTGAATGAAATTGTGGATAACTGTTTACATGAAATGCCTGTTGAAGAAGACCCTATCAATACTTGGACAGACCGCCTTGATAAAATATTCTTGCATCGTTTCTGGGGTTATTTCATTTTCTTAGCCATTTTGTTTATCGTTTTCCAAGCCATTTTTACTTGGGCAACCTATCCAATGGATTTGATTGATGGTGGCATAGCATCCCTCAACGAGTTCCTTAAAACAGAACTTCCTGATTCTAAACTAACCGATTTGCTCACCGATGGATTGATTTCTGGTATCGGTGGCGTATTGATTTTTATTCCTCAAATTGCTTTTTTGTTCTTCTTTATTTCAATGTTGGAAGAAACAGGGTATATGTCGAGAGTGATGTTTATCATGGATAAACTGATGCGAAGATTCGGTTTGAGTGGAAAATCAGTAGTGCCTTTAATTTCAGGGGTTGCTTGTGCCGTACCAGCTATCATGAGTACGCGTAGTATTAGCTCTTGGAAAGACCGACTGATTACCATCATGGTAACGCCATTGATGTCTTGTTCGGCACGTTTACCTATTTATACAGTATTGATTGCCCTTGTGGTGCCAGAAACGAGTTCTTTGTTCGGTATTTTCAATTTACAAGGAGTAGCCTTGTTTGCTTTATATTTATTAGGCTTCTTTGTAGCATTGGTTTCAGCTTGGATTATGAAGTTACTTTTGAAAGTAAAAGAAAGAAGTTACTTCATTATGGAATTGCCTTCTTATAAAGGCCCTAGGTTTTCACATGTTGCCATAACGATTTGGAATTCTACAAAAGCTTTCGTTTTTCAAGCTGGTAAGATTATCGTGGCAATCTCAATCGTCCTTTGGGTATTAGCCAGTTACGGCCCAGGAGATGCGATTGAACGAGCTGAAATTAAAATAAAAGCAGAAAACCCAACATTGACGGGTATCGAGTTGGAGAATAAAATAGCTTCACAGAAATTAGAAAATTCTTATGCTGGTGTTTTTGGTAAAGTAATTGAACCTGTGATTAAGCCATTGGGATATGATTGGAAAATCGGAATTGCCTTAATCACCTCTTTTGCAGCACGTGAAGTATTTGTCGGTACGATGTCGACTATTTATAGTTTAGGGGGTGAAGTAGACGATGAAAACTCTACAGTAATGAACAGAATGCGTGCGGAAATCAACCCAGAAACGGGTAAACCTATGTATGATACTGCTTTGGGCTTTTCGCTATTAATTTTTTATGCCTTTGCCATGCAGTGTATGAGTACTTTAGCAATTACTTACCGCGAAACTAAATCATGGAAATATCCAGCTATCCAATTATTTTATATGACTGGCCTAGCTTATATTTCAGCATTTATTGTTTATCAGGTTTTGAAATAATAACGTTAATCGTTAAAAATATTGATAGAAGGCAAGCTTAGGTTTGCCTTTTTTTGTTTTCAATGAAGTAAATTTTACTGAAAACTTTAATTTATTCTTTGAATGAAACACAACAATATATTAGATAGATTAAATAAGGTAAAAAATGCATAATAATAAATCACTCAATCACAATTTTCCCTCTCTTCACCACCTCAAACTATCAATAATATCACTCGCAATCATAGCCATTTGTCCACGACTATTCGCTGCTAAATCTCCTGCTTCACCATGTTTAAAAACGCCTAGAATAGCCGCTTCTTTGGCTGAATATCCTTGAGCTAATAAAGCTACAATAATACCTGTCAACACATCTCCACTCCCCGCAGTTGCCATACCTGCATTACCTGTTGAATTAAAATAAACATCTCCTTCGGGAGTAGCAATAGCTGTTTGATAACCCTTTAACACTACAAATATTTGATGCTTTTTAGCGAATTGTTGCAGTAAACTCAGTTTGTCATAATCATCTTTCCATGTCAATCCCAATAATTTTTGAAACTCTTTAGGATGAGGTGTCAAGATAGTATTGGGAGGCAATTGTTTTAGTAAACTTCTACCTTCTTCAGTTCCTAGTAAATTCAAGGCATCAGCATCAATAACCATTGGTTTATTAGTAGCCGTTATTACACTTTCCAACATTTTACAAACATCTGGGTGGGTACTGATACCAGGACCAACAGCAATAGCTTGATAATGTTCGAAATCTTTTTCGGTAAACTGTGTAGAAATAAAATCTAAATTATCTGTGGTAGTTAGCGTCATGGCTTCTGGCACGGAAACTTGCATCATTTCATAAGCCATATTCGGCACATGGCAAGTAAGTTTACCAACACCTGACCTCAAACAAGCCTTAGCAGATAAAATGGCAGCCCCCATCATTCCTTTTGAGCCCGAAATTATCAGGCTATGCCCATAAGTACCTTTATGAGAGAATTTTTGACGGTGCTTAGGGAAGATTTGTGCCGTATAAAAATAATAAGAAGGGAGTTCATTAATCATTTCCTCCTGCAAGCCAATATCTAGTACCTCCCATTCACCTACAAAATCATAATTCTGAGGCAACATCAATGCCAATTTAGGCAACTGAAAAGTAACGGTAAAATCAGGCTTAAAAATAATATCTCCTTTATCATTTGTATTATCCATAAACAACCCCGAAGCAATATCTACGGCAATTTTTATGGCTGGTGTTTCATTTAAAGTATTGATAAGTTCTTTCAAGATTCCTTCTACACACCGATTGATTCCCGCCCCTAATAGGGCATCAATGATAATATTATTTTGCTGAATTTCTGAGAATAGTGTAAAGTCGTTAACTGTCTTGATAAAATTAACTTTAGCAAAATTTTGAAGACGTTTCAGGTTTATATCAAAATCAGCACTTGTTTTGTCGGTATATTGTACGACAAAAACCTTTACACAAAAGCCCTGTTGTTTTAACAAGCGAGCAATAGCTAAACCATCTCCCCCATTATTGCCTAAGCCGCAGAATATGTTGATACACAATTTTGTATTCGAATAGTATTTTTGACCGAACCAATTGACAAAAGTAGCGCACGCCCTCTCCATTAAATCAATAGAAGAAATTCCTTCTTTTTGTATCGTAAAAGCATCCAAAGCTCTTATCTGACTAGCATTAAGGATTTTAAGCGTTTCCATTGATTTATTATCTATCATTTACTTTTTATTAATCATTGTTTCTGTTACTTCATTCAACACCCTGATTTTTTCTTGAAAATCCCCTTTGATTGATTTTCTGATTTCTCGCAAATTATCCAGCAATTGTTGAATATCGTCTGGAATAATATCATCCAAAAATTCTCGCATCCTTTTTGCCATCGTGGGCGATTTTCCATTGGTCGAAATACCTATTTTTAAATCTCCTTTCTGTACGATTGACCCCAAATAAAAATCACAAAGGGCTGGTGTATCTGCTACATTGCATAAGATGTGTCTTTCAGCAGTACTGCGTTTGATGTTTGCATGCAATTCGGGATTATCCGTTGCCAAAATCACCAAATCTCTATTATCTAAATCATTATACTCAAAATTCCGTTCCTCTAAAATTACTTGTGGAAAACTCTGCGCATATTCTCTCAATTCGGGTCTTATTATCGTTCCCACCACAGTTACTTTAGCTTCAGGACTATTATTGAGCATCGCCGAAAGTTTTTCTAAACCCACATTTCCTCCGCCTACAAGCAAAACATTCAATTCTTCTAACTTAAGAAAAACGGGAAACAATCGGTTTTTTATGGAAGTATTTTGCATCATCTTTTTGTTCGAATAATTGAATGAGAATGTCTATAAATATAAAGTTAATACCCAACAATGGCCATTAATAGCAATTTGAAAGGCGAAGATACAAACAAAAAACCTTGCTCGGAATCCGAGCAAGGTTTCAGTAATCAAGCATTTATATAAAAATCGTTATGAAAGATTTTTCTTCTTTAGATTGGCAACAAAGTTCTAATCACTTTTTTGTCAATTTTCCCGACTGATGTTTTCGGGATAGCTTTGGCGAAATCAACCGATGTTGGGATTGTCCAAGCAGTGATTGTTTTATCATCCACATACTTTTGCAAAAAATTCTTCAAATCTTCTTTGCTCAGACTTTGGTCTTGTTTCAGTACAATCATCGCATGTGGACGTTCGCCCCATTTTGTATCTGGAATCCCCACCACTGCCACTTCCTGAACAGCTTCATGTTTTCCAATGAGGCTTTCCAAGGCGATAGAGCTTACCCATTCCCCTCCAGACTTTATCACATCTTTTATTCTATCTGTTATTTTTAAGGAATGATGCTGGTTCATTGTAGCCACGTCGCCAGTATGCAACCATCCTCCTTCCCACAAATCCTCCGACTTTTCGGGTTCATTAAAATAACCTTGTGTCAACCACGGTGTTCTTGCTGTCACTTCTCCGATGGTCTCTCCGTCTTTGTTAGCAATACTTCCATCTTCTGTTAACAACTGTAAATCAACTAAAATAGCAGGCGTTCCAGAACGCGTACGGGCTTTTACTTGAAAATCTATATCTGGATTTTTTGCATCTTCAGGGTTCAAGTGCACTGTTGATAAAATCGGGCAGGTCTCAGACATCCCATATCCTGTAATTACATCTATTCCTCTTTGTAAAGCTGCTTTAGCCAAAGCCTCTGGTAAAGCAGAACCTCCAATGACTACTTTCCATTGAGATAAATCAATTTGTTGCGTAGCTGGATGTGAAACAAACATCTGTAAAATAGTAGGCACGCAATGTGAAAAGGTAACTTTTTCTTTCACAAAACATTTCAATACCATTTCAGGCTCAAACTTGCCAACATACACTTGCTTAGTATTACACATCGTAGCCACATAAGGAAAGCCCCATGCGTGTACATGAAACATGGGCGTAAGTGGCATATATACATCGGTATTATTAAAACGACAAGCACCATCTATCGCACTGAATGTTACGCTGATGGATAAGGTATGCAAGACTAACTGACGATGAGTAAAATATACCCCTTTAGGATTGCCTGTTGTACCAGTAGTGTAAAAGGTAGTAGCTACAGCATCTTCGTCAAAGTCCTCGAAGTCATATTCATCAGCAGCATTTTCTAATAGAGCCTCGTATTCGCCTATTATTGGTAACGAAGTGTTGTTAATATATTCGCCATTATCAGTACAAACAATAATACTTTTAACGGTAGTTATTTCATCAAATAAAGATGCCAGAAGTGGTAAAAAATCAACGTGACAAATAATTACTTCGTCTTCCGCATGATTAATAGTATATAATATCTGAGCAGGTGAAAGTCGCCAATTGATGGTATGTAATACATTGCCCGTCATGGGAATGCCAAAGAAACACTCCAAGTATCTATGAGAATCATAGTCCATCACGGCAACAGTTTTGCCACCATCCAGCCCCATGTTTTTGAAAACATTTGCTTGTTTTCGAACTCTGCGATTCAGTTCGAAATAATTATATCGTAACGAGTCTTTATAAACAATTTCGTTATGAGGTTCCAAAATTGTAGAATAAGCAAGAATACTTTTAATCAATAAAGGATATTTAAAAGCGTGACTGGCTGAGGGTAACTTGCGAATATTCATTTAAAATCGTCGAGTTATCACAAATTTTTTATAAAAAATATAAAATTATTAATAATTATACAAAGGTATATGTTTTGTGAAATTAATGTAATTAAATACAAATTTTTATTTATAAAATCAACTTAATACTATATTACAACACGATTTATGAGGGTTTTAAATTGTATCAATACCCTGAAATTTTGAAATAAATAGATTTAATAATGACTAAATCCAATACAGCAAAGCGCTTAAATTATCTAAATCAAAAAGTTTAATGTTTTTTTTATGGTTTTAAGCGAGTCCTGTCTTATTTTTACTCCATACTTTACAAGGCATAGCATTTATTTAGAATAAAATAAGTAAATTGCTACGAGCATTAAAGCGGAATTTCTAGTGCTTTCTAAAATCTCAACCTAAAAATTTTACCAAAAAAAAATATTTTAATTATGAACAACTTTACTCAAAGAACACTCTTAGTCATTTCCTTTCTGATAGCGTCTTTTGGTGTTGTCTTAGCGAATGGTTCTACTTCAATTTCAGAAGAGAATAAGAACACCACAAACACATCCATTCCAGACGCTCCAACTGTTCAATATGTAGGAATAGATAGATGTGGCTACCAAGCTATTGGTGATCCTCGAAGCGTTGTAGTATTAAGATCTTCTGGTTGTAATACTGGAACAATCACTTGGTACGATTCTAATGGACGCGATTTAGGGTTAAATACTCCTACTACTGAGTTAAAATTCTTAGAAATCACTGCAAATACTACCGTTTATGCTACTTGTACTATCGTAGGAAATGGTGTTAGCTTACATTCAAATCATTTGGATGTAAAATATTTATCAGCACCACAACTTCCACATATTACTCAGGATAAAATTATTGCCTGTGATGGCGATGCAGTTACTTTAAAGTCTAATATAACTAATCCTAATTATGAATATAGATGGCAGCGAATGATTAGTGCTTTCCCATCTCCAAATCATATTGACCCTTCTACTGAAGGCTTCGGTACTCCTGTATTGAAAACTAAAGTTTCTGGTTATTATTATCTTTCAGTTGTTTCACCTGAATGTCCTCAAGCTCCGGCTTATGCAGATGGTCAGGTTTTTGTAGAATTTTATTCATTGCCTAAGCCTAAAATTACGGCTTCAGCTCCTGTTTTTTGTGAAGACTTCGGTACTAGCCTCAAAGTAGATAGTATTCAGTTTATAAAAAGCTACCAATGGTATGTAAATGGTGTAAAACAAGATAATTTAGGTACTGTAAGCCATATAGATAAATTCACACAAACTGGCAATATTCAAGTAGTTTCTGTAGAATCTAGAATAGGGTGTCTTTCTCCTATTTCTGACCCTGTTGCTGTAAAAGCGATTCCTATTCCTAGCAAGCCTGTTATTACAGCTAGTGCATTAGAGTTTTGTGAAGATAAAAGCGTATCATTAAAAGCAGACAGTAGTGCTTTAACGTCAAAATATCTATGGTATATTAATGGTGTAAAACAAGACAGTTTAGGTACAACAAGTTTGGTGAAGTCTTTCAACAAAACAGCTACCATTCAGGTAATAGCTACAGAAAAGCAAATAGGATGTTATTCGCCTATATCTGAACCCGTAAAACTAACATCGCTGGTATTACCAACTAAGCCAGTTATTACGTCATCAAAATTAAATGCTACCATTTGTGCTGGCGATACAATATCCCTTACTTCAACAGCGGGCTTTAGCTATAATTGGAACACAGGTGCAACTACCAGAACTATCGCTAATATTAAATTAGCAGGAAAATATGCTTTGCAAATAATTGATGCCAAAGGTTGTGTGTCTAAATCATCAGATACTACAACGATTAAAGTAAATGCGCTTCCTGCGAAACCTGTCGTTACAGCAAGTGGGCCAATCGCATTTTGTGATGGTGGCTCAGTTACTTTAACATCAACGCCAAATGTTAAATATATTTGGAGTAACAACGAAACTACTCGCTCAATTACGTTAAGTACTTCTAGAGATTTGACAGTAGCTGTTATTGATGCAAATAACTGTACTTCGCCTTCGTCTGACTTAGTAAAAGTGACTGTTTATGCATTACCTGCTAAACCAACGATTACTTCAAGTGGAAATTTATCTTTCTGTGCAGACCAAAGCGTAATTATTACTTCTTCGGATTTAATCAATGGCGAAAAAACAAAGTATATATGGAGTAGTAAAGATTCAACAAAGTCTATTACAGTAAAAACTACAGGTACTTTCTCTGTAAAAGTAATTGACCCACGTGGATGTATTTCTCCTTCGTCTGACTTAGTATCAACAGTTGCTTTGCCTGTACCAGATGCACCAACGATTGCTGCTGATGGCGCAACAATATTCTGTTCAAGAAGTAATGATGATTATAGCAAAATCAATACTGTAAACTTAGTAGCAACAAGTACTTTTGAAGTAACATGGAGCACAGGCTTTGTAGGAAAAACCCTTAATTTAACTTCTATTAATAGCCAAGGTACTTTTGTGGATATTTCAAGAGAATATACTGCATTTGCGAAAAATACTAGCACGGGTTGTATTTCACCAAAATCAGCACCGATTAACATCATTGTTAGAAACAACCCTGATGCATCAGCAGCATCTATTGAAAAAGACGGTACTTATACTTTAAAAGCGGTTAATTTCCCTGCTGGAAACGAATATGAATGGAAGTATGGTTCGGAAGTATTAGCCTTCAAAGAAGGAATCATTAAAGCCAATAGATTTGGAGACTATACAGCGAGAATTAAAACATTGTTTGCTATTCCTTCAGCACCAGGTGGTCAGTTAGCATGTTTTTCAAATTTCTCTAAAGCATTTTCTTTCAAAGAAGACCCAAGTTTCGCAGGATTATCTATCTATCCTAACCCAAGCAACGGTTTGTTAACCATTGAAACGTTAGCTGATTATGACAATCCAGAGATTTTGATTTATGACCTTTTAGGAAGACAGATTTATGCTGGAACTTTACCAACTATCAAAGGCAAAGTAATTATTGATTTAAGAAATAACAATGAAGGCGAATATATGCTTCGTTTCAAAGCAGCAAATTTTGATTTAACAAAACGTATTATTGTTAATAGATAATTTTAAAAATCATTTTAAAGCCTTCTCAACAAAATTGAGAAGGCTTTTTTATTGGGCTTTTTGTACATTCGTAATTCAAATCATTTAACATTAAATCTTTTCATCAATGACGACCCTTAAGTATTTTACCTCCTTATTCCTAATGCTAGTTTCCATTCATGCACATGCTCAATGGCTTAAACAAAACATAGCGACCGATGCAAGCTTTAGGGCTGTGCATGCTGTATCCGATAAAATCGTTTGGATGGGTGGCTCAAAAGGGACTTTTATTAAAACGATTGATGGAGGAAAAACTTGGGAGGTAAAGCAAGTATCTGAAGCCGAAAAATTGGATTTTAGAGACATCCATGCTTTCGATGCAAACAAGGCTATCTTGATGAGTGCAGGCGAAGCTGAAAAAGGAAATGCTAAAATATACCGCACTGAAGATGGTGGTAAAACTTGGAATATCGTTTATCAAACTAATGAGAAAGGCGTTTTCTTTGATGGTATCGATTTTTGGGATAAACAAAATGGTATCGCTTTTAGTGACCCTATTAACGGACATTTCTTTATTATTAAAACAAAAGATGGTGGCAAGACTTGGACGCCGATTAATCCAGAGAATATTCCTACTAACCAAGAAGGCGAAGCAGCTTTTGCTGCAAGTGGAACAAGTTTGATTGTTTCAGAAAAAAGTAATGTATATATATGTACTGGTGGAGCCAAAAACTCAAGAATTTTCAGAAGTACAAATCAAGGTAATAATTGGGAAGTAATCAACACGACGATGTCGGCGAGCCAAGCCAGCGGATTATTTGGTATGAGGTTCTGGGATACTAATCATGGTATTGCTGTGGGTGGTGATTATTTAGAAGTTAATAAAGCTATACCAAATGTTTTACTGACAAGCGATGGCGGTAAAACTTGGGTTGATGCTCCCCAAACAAACCCTGCGGGTTTGAAAGAAGGGGTAGCGGTTTATAAGAAAAAAATCCTGATAGCCGTTGGGCCATCAGGAACTAGTTATTCTAAAGATTTTGGAAAGTCGTGGAAAGCTATCGACACCTCCGCTTTTCATGCCATTAGTATTATGGGAAATGGCATTTGGGCAGTTGGAGGAAGAGGAAGCATCGCCAAATTGGATACTTCATTGTTAGAAAAAGAATAAAGCAATCATTTCCCTTTCCAAGAAATCATTAACACGCCAGATAACACAACGAAAGTTCCTGCTAATTGCCAAGCAGTGATATTTTCATCTAAAAAAATATTAGCCATAATAATCGTGGCTACTGGCCCGATACTTCCAATAATAGACGCATTGCCTGAGCCAATGCGTCTTATTCCTTCAGAAATCATAAATGAAGGAATAACCGTAGAAAATACAGCCATCGCAAGGCTCAGCCAATAAGCTCCTGCTTCATAAGAGAGTAATCCCTTTTCTCCCGCAATAAAGTAATGCACGATAACCATCCCTGTAGAAATAAGCATGGCATAGCAAGTAAATCGTAGAGCACCAACCTTTTGAATCATTTCGCCACTGCCTATTAAATATAACGCATAAGTAAAGGCACTTAAGAAAATCAGGATTGAGCCAATTACTAAGTCTTTTTGCAAACCTAATTGCAAGTCAGGGACAAAAGCAATCGCTACGCCCAGATAGGTAATTATTAAAGCTAAGTACTGAATTTTATAAATAGGCTTCTTTAAAAAAATGGCCGATATGATTACTACAATAGTAGGATATATAAAGAGGATGAGGCGTTCTACACTGGCAGTGATATAATTTAAGCCCCAGAAATCAAACAATGAAGCCAAATAATACCCGACTAACCCGATAGCAAACATCCAAAACCATTGTCGCGTAGTAAGCTTTACTTGGTCTTGTTGTTTTTGTTGTTGAAAGAATAGAATTATCAGATAAAATGGTGCTGAGAACAACATTCGTAGGGCTAACAGAGAAACCGTATCTACGTGATAATGTAGATAATTATATTTTACCAGAACAGCTTTTCCTGCAAATAAAATTGCGCCTGTCAATACTAACATTACTCCAACAAAATACTGAAACTTACTTTTTTTCGTCATGGTTTATTTTAAGTTAAGGTAAAAACAAAAAGACCCTTCACATTGCTGAGAAAGGTCTTTTTAATAAATTCATATCAAATAGTTACTTATCTCATGCCTTGAGGGCTGATAGCGAGAAGTAACCAAGATGCTGAAATCATTTTCATGATGTATATTATTATTTTTTTCTAAAAAATATCTGAATCGGTACACCTGTAAAATCAAAGTGCTCACGCATTTGATTTTCTAAATAACGTTCGTAAGACTCACGAATATACTGAGGTAAATTACAGAACATCACAAACGATGGTGCTTTAGTTGGTAATTGAGTCATGTATTTGATTTTGATATACTTCCCTTTCCAAGCTGGCGGAGGATAGTTTTCAATCACTTTCAACATCACATCATTTAATTTAGAAGTAGGAATTTTTCTGGTTTTGTTTTCATACACTTCCAAAACTTTTTCTACTGCTTGGAAAATACGCTGTTTATCTTTTACAGAAGTAAAAATAATTGGCATATAATTGATTGGTGCCATTCTTTGACGAACAGCATCTTCAATGCGTTTTGCAGTCATTGAATCTTTCTCAACCAAATCCCACTTATTAATCATCAACACGATACCTTTTTTAGCTTTATCAGCCATTGATACGATGTTCATATCTTGTGCTTGCAAACCCGTCTGAACGTCAATCGTTGTAGCATCAACAATAATCACTGCTACATCACATTCTTCCATCGCTTTGATTGAACGTAATATTGAATAATATTCAATGTTATCATCAATCCTAGCTTTTCTACGAATACCAGCAGTATCAGTAATGATAAAATCTTTCCCAAATAAGGTATAGTGATTATCAATAGCATCACGCGTTGTACCCGCTATATCTGTTACGATACTTCTTTCTTTTCCTAATAGCGCATTCAAGAAAGATGATTTACCTACGTTTGGCTTACCTAAAATAGCAATTTTCGGAATACCAGCATTCGGGTTTTCAATTCCTTCTTCAGGGAAATGGCTCACTACAGCATCTAATAAATCTCCTGTTCCCGAACCGCTTTCTGCTGCAATAGGATAAGGCTCGCCCATTCCTAATTCATAAAACTCAACAGCTTCCATACCTTTTTCATAAGTATCAGCTTTATTGGCTACAATATAAACAGGTTTTTTTGAACGACGAAGCACTTTAGCAAAGTCTTTATCTAAATCGGTTACTCCTGTAGAACAATCTACTACAAACAAGCAAATGTCTGCTTCTTCGATTGCCATTTCTACTTGTTCACGGATGGCACCTTCAAAGGTATCATCAGAACCATGTACATATCCACCAGTATCAATAATGGTGAAAAATTTACCAATCCACTCACCATATCCATAGTGGCGGTCACGTGTAACGCCCGAAACGTTATCCATAATGGCCTTTTTCTGTTCGATAAGGCGATTAAAAAGGGTAGATTTACCCACGTTTGGGCGACCTACAATTGCAACAATGTTTGACATTTTTTAATTTTTTGAGCTGTTCCCTGCGTACCTTTTATGATTAATTTCCTGAATATCAGTCGCTCAATCTTGGCTTAACAAGCACCTCAACGTTAAAGATTATAATATACTGTTAAAAATTAGGGTAGAATGGCTGTCGGCTATCAGCAGTGAGCTTTCAGCTTTGAGCTAATTATATTTTAAAAATCATTTAAGTATTAATTTTCAAATTAGCACACTTTCAAATTTTCAAATTCATTAGTCTTGACTATAACCAAATGATTTTACTTTTTGTGCTTTTGAGCGCCAGTCTGGTTCTACTTTGATAAATTGCTCTAAGAACACTTTTTTACCAAAGAATTTCTCCATTGCTTCACGTGCCTGAGTACCTACTTTTTTGATAGATTCTCCTTTATGACCAATCAGAATCGCTCTTTGTGTTACTCTTTCTACATAAATTTCTGCTGAGATTCTGATAAGATTGTCTTCTTCTTTAAATGAGACGATTACTACTTCGCAAGAATAAGGAATCTCTTTTTTATAATTCAAGAAGATTTTCTCTCTTAAAATCTCTGATGCAAAAAAACGTTCGGGCTTATCAGTTAATTCCTCTTTATCAAAATATGGAGGATGTAATGGCAATTGTTCAACGATAGAATCAAAAATCTGACCAATATTTTCTTCTTTCAAGGCAGAAATCGGAATAATAGCTTGTGTTGGGAAACGTTCGCGCCAATGGGCTATCTTTTCTTCCACCTGTTCTGGAGTTGCTAAATCAATCTTGTTGATTAACAACAAAACAGGCACATGGTCAATTCTAGCTAATTTATTAATAACATCGTCTTCATCATACTTCTCAAAAATATCTGTAACAAACAAAATAACATCGGCATCTTCTAAAGAACTATGCACGAAAGTCATCATTGATTTATGTAACTCGTATTTTGGAAGAATAATTCCAGGCGTGTCAGAGTAAACCAATTGAAAATCAGTTCCTTTATGCGTACCATTCAAGATACCCATGATACGATGGCGAGTAGTTTGTGCCTTTGAAGTAATAATTGAAAGGCGTTCACCCACCAAGACATTCATCAAAGTAGATTTTCCGACGTTTGGTTTTCCGACAATACTGACAAAGCCTGCTTTATGATTGAGTTGTTCCATGCGATTAGAAGTTGATTTCTGCTATTCGTTGTTGATTTACTAAATTATTATTCAATAAATACCATGCTTCACGATAATCTGCAGATTTAGGTTTTCTTTGCCTTCTTTCTGATTCAACTAAATGAATTTCAGAGCTATAACTAATAAAAATTCCAACAGGAATAATGTAAAAAATATGTATTTCTTCAAGATAAACAATGGCAAAGTCAAAGTCGGTTTCACAATACCTCTCCCTTAACATTATTCTTCTATTTGTTTTTGTTCTGCGATTATCAACAACATAATTTTGTCGTTTTTCATCAAACCAAGCACTTTTCACTTGTATTTTAATAAACCTGTCTCCAATATCAAAAACCAAATCGTACGGCATTCTATCACCAATGGGTCTCAAAACATTCCAGCCCTTCTTTAAAGCTTCTAGAACAACCGCTTGTTCTGCTATATCTCCTTTGTGTTTGGTGTTTATCATTTCTCTAATCTAAAATAAAAACAAAAAAGCCAATTACTTGAATATCAAATAATTGGCTTTATTCTGTGTAGCAGGAACAGGACTCGAACCTGTGACCTTTGGGTTATGCTTACCACTATAGCTTTCGCTACCCTACTGGTTTGTGGTCTGGACTGTCTCTTTACCTTCGACCTAATCGTTAAGGTATCTGCCATTCAGTCTCTACACCTTCCTTATTTCTAAGGCTTGGCTCGGGATTGCCATACTTAAAGGGTTCCCCGAATTTGACAAACTTTCACGTAAAAATTTCTTTCTACGCAGCCCTCTTGCAAATTGATTGTAAAACTTTGATAAAGTAATTTTCAAAATTCTCAATTAACAATAACTTGAGCCCAACGAGCTACCTACTGCTCCATCCTGCGGTGTTGTTTCCATTTGATTGGACTGCAAAGGTACGAAAGTTATTTTATTCTGCAAGCATTCACTTAAATAAAAATCTAAAATATTTTTCATTTAATTTTAAAAATATTCCAAGGCAATGATAATCAACAACTTATAACGTTAAAATATTTTCAAATAAATTCATTTTCAATGTCCTTCAAGACCTGCCATCAAGTCTTTTGCCTTTTTGACATTGTTATTTATCTTATCAGATTCGACTAAACCATCACGCAATCTTACAATTCTGTGTGCATATTGAGCAATATCGTCTTCGTGCGTTACCATTACAATGGTATTTCCTTTAGAATAAAGCTGATCGAACAAATCCATGATTTCGTAAGAAGTCTTAGAATCTAAGTTACCTGTTGGCTCATCGGCTAATAGAATCGAAGGGTCATTCACTAATGCTCTGGCAATGGCTACACGTTGGCGTTGCCCCCCTGAAAGCTCATTAGGTTTGTGTCCAGCACGGTTTTCTAGTCCCACACCCTTTAGGGCTAACATTGCTTTCTCAATACGGTCGGCTTTGTTATAACCTGCATAAATCAATGGTAGCGCTACGTTCTCTAAAGAAGATTGGCGAGGCAATAAGTTGAACGTTTGAAAAACAAACCCAATTTCCTTATTACGAACTGTGGCCAATTCATTTTCAGTCATTTCACTTACATCTTGATTATTTAGTATGTACCTGCCAGTAGAAGGGGTATCCAAACAACCAATTATGTTCATCAATGTAGATTTTCCTGAACCCGACGGGCCCATAAAGGCTACATATTCGCCTTTACTCACTGAAATACTTACATCTTTCAAGGCTTGAATTACTTCTGCACCCATTACATAACGTCTGGAGATATGGCTAGTTTCAATAATTTTCATTTTTCCTGAGTGGTAAAGATTTGTATTTAATAGGCTGACGAAAGAAAACGCAATTTATTTTTCTTTTTTTGACCCACTAATAGTTTACATTAAACAAACTTAAAAAATTACTGAAAACCAGCACTTACCTTTTCTATGGATTGTATTTTAGCTTGGTAGGTCGGCAGAAAACGCTGATAGTCGGTTGGAGATAATTTTTGTAGTATCTCCAATCCATCTATCGCATACTCTTTCATTCCAATTTCTAAGGCTTGTAGAATATATAATTGATATAAAACAGGAGAGTCTTTCCGCCAAGTTATCGCATTCAATACGGCCTGATAAGCCTTTTCGCCTTGTTTCTGTTGATTAAAAATTTGTACGGCTTTTTGTACTACTAATTCATTAAGAGGGTGCTGTTTCAAGCCATCAGTAGTCAGATTTTTCAATGTTAAAATATCTACTTTTTCTACTGATTCTTTTTTCAGCAAAGTATTTAATAATAATTGATAATACTTCCCTTTTTTATCGGTAGAGTCGGCAGCGGCTAATGAATATAGGCTTTGGAAAGTCGATATTTTATCTCCTTTATAATATTCTTGAACAATGTTTGCAAAGTGTAAATCCTCGGCATGTGCTTCATTGTCTTCTAATTCAGCTAATCTTAACAAAGGAAACTTCTCTCCTTGTGATTTCTGAAAAAGTGTTTGATTATATATCCAAGCGAAGTCTGATATATTGCTCAATACAGAATCTGGCGACAATATTACCTTCCAATCATCCTTTGAAGCATCTTCCACATTGGCAATGTTCTTAAGCGCAGAAACATTAGCCTGATAAGAAGCATATTGAATATTCTCTGGCTTAGCTAGTAACTCCTTTATCGTTTGTTTCTTGCCATTCATTGCCCAAAACGCTAAAAGATTACTTGACGGAACTGCTGGTTTTTGGGCATTCTTAATCGCCATGTCGTAATACAGCACTGTAGAATCTATTAAATTAGATTTGTTGTATAAATATGCTAGATTATTCTGTAATTCACCCGAATTAGGGAATTTTTGTAATCCCTCTTTTAGCGTAAACATGGCATCAAAAAAATGTTCTTCTTCATAGAAAGAACGGCTCAAGCCTTCATAAGCAAAGGCTGAGGGATTCTTCGCTAAAGCTTTTCTAAAATAAAGGGCTGCTCTTTCATTATCATTTTGCCATAGTGCCAAAGACGCCAAGGCATAATTGGTTTTATGGTTTCGGTATTCATAGATTAGGGCTGACTGGTATTCAGATTCTGCTATTCTAAATTGCTTATCAAAAGCATAATAATCGCCCAAGGCGTTATAATAAGCTGCATTGGCTTGTTGGAATGGAAAGAAATTTTTCAAGACTAACAGTGCCGCAATCACGATGACAGCTAGTACTCTAGTAGTCCAAATGGGTAAATTTAAAGGTTTGAAAACTACTTTATGTACTTCAAAACCTTGTTTGAAAAGTGGTAGAAAGTTTACTAAAACGTACATAAAAAACAAGATACCCATTGCCAAATGTGTATAGGTAATAGCATCTTCTAATACTTCAATCATTGGGTCGTTGCCAGTCGCAAAGGCTTGCCCGTTAGTGGCAAAAGTAATGATGGCTAAACCAAGGTAAATAAATGCTCCTGACGATTCAAAATCGATGATTTCTTTATTGCCAGCTAATCTTTTTTTGAAACCCCAAATACTCAATGTTGTGGATACAACAAGCAAAACAAAGGGACTGATGTAAATCATTTCCCAATCAATGGTTTTATTGTTATGCAAAAAAACTAACAACACATTAATAAGATAAATGGCGGAAATCAAGATAAAGTTCTTTAAAGCCTGTGGGCTTTTCGCAGAAGTTGTAAGCACTAAGAACCCTTGGATGATTTCGTAAGCAATCATGAAAATAAAAGCAACACACAATATCATCGCCCCTGCTGTGCGGTAACTGGCTAATAATAAAAAAGGGCTATTTACCTTAGCAGTATAAGCAATGAATAATATGACTAATACAGTAATGAAAAAGAAGCTTATAAACCTTGTAAAAATATTGATAGTTGGGCGAAAAGCATGAAAGTAATAACTAAGCCCTGCATAGAGTATAATCAAACTTATCGTAAAATATCGGTTAGTTACATTATACAATAATTCAAAATTGAAGGTAACCAACAACAAAATAACAAGCCCCATCGCCATTAAATACCAGAACCGTGCAAGCGCTGAAAGTGCCGACAGTATTAGGATAACACCCAAGGCAAAAAGTCCTATAAAAATATAATTGCCCAAAAGATTAATCTCCATTGTCGATGCCAAAAACTGCTCAGTAACAATAAAGGTTTTGGTAGGAAACGAAAGCGTTTCCTTGCCTATATTAAATTGGTCTAGAATAAAAGGCACTTCTCCTAGTTCACTAAGTATGTTCCAATGGATGACATTTTCTAAACCTTTAAAATAAAAGAAAATAAAGGTAATTAGGCTGAACGACAAAATACTTAATGAAAAAAAATAAAGTATGCGAGAAGGTTTCTGCCAGTTTCTCCAGAATTGTATTGAATGCATATTGATATGATAATTAAAGCTTTGTTAAGGCAAGGCGATTAAGCTGTTTTAAAAAATATCATGTCATTCATTCTCTAGCGAGGGACTTAAGTCCCTCGCTAGAGAATGAATGAACTTAGCAGTAATGTTTTTGCTAATACTACTAATGCACAAAATTGGTAATTATTATGCTTTGTTGAAAGTCTGACAAATTATTTACGGTTTAAAGTATTTTTTTATCCAAACTTCCTTAAGTCTATAAAGAAATAACATTGTAGTAAACTGACAAAATTGCTGAATTTGCAAAAAGAGTTGAAATGGATACTTTTAAGAAGATATTGATCAAAAAGTGATTCTGTCCTAAAAACCATGAAAAAATCATAATTTTTGAGGCCCACTCTTAAACCAATCCAACAAAACGATACTTTTTAAGCAAAAAATATGGTAAAAATCCAAAAACAGAATTGTTAATCTGAATTTTACCAAGTAGTTTTGCAGTCTGAAATACTACGTTAAGTACATAAAAAACGTAATCACTTGACAATCAGATAACAAAATCACAATACAAATGGCAAATGCAGTCAATACAGGGAAAGTTACGCAAGTAATCGGACCAGTTGTGGACGTGAGCTTCGAGGGTGCTAACTCTCATCTCCCCACAATTTTGAATGCCTTGGAGGTTACAAAAGCCAACGGCACCAAAGTTATTCTCGAAGTACAACAACATTTAGGTGAAGACCGAGTTCGTACCATTGCAATGGAAGGAACAGAAGGACTTCAAAGAGGTCAAGACGTTTATGACTTAGGTCAACCAATGTCTATGCCAACTGGTGAAAGCATCAAAGGACGTCTTTTCAATGTAGTTGGAGAGGCAATTGACGGTATTCCTCAGCCTAAATCTAACAAATCAATGCCAATCCACCGTCTTGCCCCAAAGTATGATGAATTGGCAACTTCAACTGAGGTGCTTTTCACAGGTATCAAAGTAATCGACTTGCTTGCTCCTTATGTAAAAGGTGGTAAAATTGGTTTATTTGGTGGTGCTGGTGTGGGTAAGACTGTATTAATTATGGAACTTATCAACAACATCGCTAAAGCATACGAAGGTCTTTCGGTATTTGCTGGTGTTGGTGAGCGTACTCGTGAGGGTAACGACTTATTGCGTGAAATGATTGAATCAAACGTAATTCGTTACGGTGAAGATTTCAAACACGCGATGGAAAAAGGAGAATGGGATTTATCTAAAGTAGACGAAGAGGCTCTTTTAGGTTCTCAAGCTACTTTGGTATTCGGTCAAATGAACGAACCTCCTGGAGCTCGTGCTAGAGTTGCTCTTTCAGGTTTGACAGTTGCTGAATATTTCCGTGATGCTGAAGGTGAAGACCAAGGACGTGATATCCTTTTCTTTATCGATAACATCTTCCGTTTTACACAAGCAGGTTCAGAGGTATCGGCTCTTTTAGGTCGTATGCCTTCGGCGGTAGGTTACCAACCAACGCTTGCTACTGAAATGGGTGCGATGCAAGAACGTATTACTTCAACAAAAAGAGGTTCAATTACTTCAGTACAGGCCGTTTATGTACCTGCCGATGACTTAACTGACCCTGCTCCTGCTACTACGTTTACTCACTTAGATGCTACTACAGTATTATCTCGTAAGATTGCTGAATTAGGTATCTATCCAGCTGTGGATCCATTAGATTCTTCATCACGTATTTTATCTCCAAGTATTTTAGGTGATGTTCACTATAACACTGCTCAACGTGTTAAAGAGATTCTTCAACGTTATAAAGAATTACAAGATATTATCGCCATCCTTGGTTTGGACGAATTATCTGAAGATGATAAATTAGTAGTATCTCGTGCTAGACGTGTACAACGTTTCTTGTCACAACCATTCTTTGTGGCTGAACAATTTACAGGTTTAAAAGGAGTATTGGTTGATATTAACGACACTATCAAAGGATTCAACGCAATCATTGATGGAGAGTATGACCACCTTCCTGAAGCTGCTTTCAACTTAGTAGGTAGTATCGAAGATGCTATTGCTAAAGGAGAAAGATTAGTAGCTGAAGCATCGAAATAATTTGAAAATTTGAAAGTGTGTTAATCTGAAAACGATTGGCACACTTTTGATTTGAATTCTTTTCAAACTTTCAGATTTTCAAATTTTCAAATTCTTATAGAAATGAATTTACAAATTATTACTCCCGACAAGAAAGTGTTCTCTGGTGAAGTAGACATCGTTACGCTACCAGGTACAGATGGTTCTTTTCAAATTTTGAAAGACCACGCTCCTATCGTTTCGACGTTAGGAAAAGGAACATTAGCGGCTGACAAACAAGAGTTCATCATTGATGGTGGTGTTGTTGAAGTATTGAACAACAATATCTTAGTTTTGGCTGAAGCTGTATTGTAATAAAATATCGTTATTGAAAACCTGTTTTCAATAAACAAGCTATTAAAAGCACAGACTCTTTGGGGTTTGTGCTTTTTTATTATGAATGATGATGAATGTTTTTCGATAAATTTATGTTCTATTTCAAAATTAAGAATATTGGATTTGTCCAAAAATCTTTTATTCCCTATCTTTGTACCAGAAATGAAAAAAATGATGATACAAGCAGTTTTTACAAGTAACTTTTGGGAGATGTCCAAAGATTTACCTTCAAAAAAAGGCGGTTTTATCGTTTCTAAAAATATTTTTATTAGGAGGTCAAATTAATTGACCTCCTTTTTTATAGTACAACCTTTACAGTAACCAAGAAACAATCAAATGAAAGTAACACAAAGCCAAGCAGCTATTTTGTTGTTGGAAGACGGTACAGTTTTTAGAGGGAACGCCCTTGGGAAAATCGGGACGAGTGGCGGAGAAATTTGCTTCAATACAGGTATGACTGGCTATCAGGAAATTTATACTGACCCTTCATATTTCGGACAAGTAATTGTAAATACGACTTCTCATATCGGTAATTATGGAGTTGTTAACGATTTAGAAGAAGAGTCAGGCTCGATAAAAATTTCAGGAATGGTTTGTAATGAATTTTCACCGATTCATTCACGTAAAACATCTGATGGCTCTTTGCAAAATTACTTTGAAAAGGCAGGAATCGTAGGAATCTCAGGAGTTGATACGCGTCAAATTGTACGTCACATTCGTGAAGTAGGTGTGATGAACTGTATTATTTCTTCTGAAATCTTAGATGTGGAAGAATTAAAAAAGGAGTTGGCTAAAGTGCCTCAAATGGAAGGACTTGAACTTTCATCACAAGTTTGTACACAAGAATCTTATTTCTTAGGCAACCCTGATGCTGAACATAAAGTGGCTGTATTAGACTTAGGCGTGAAGAAAAGTATTTTAAGTAACCTTACTGATAGAGATTGTTATTTGAAAGTATTCCCTGCTAAAACGCCATATTCAGAGATGCAAGCGTGGAATCCTGATGGATATTTTATCTCGAATGGCCCTGGCGACCCTGCGGTAATGCCTTACGCTATTGAAACAGTAAAAGAAATTGTTGATAACGATAGCCCGACTTTTGGTATCTGTTTAGGACACCAAATTTTGGCACAAGCGTCTGGTCTTTCAACATATAAAATGAAAAACGGACACCGTGGTTTAAATCACCCTGTGAAAAACTTGGTAACTGGTCTATCAGAAATTACTTCACAAAACCATGGTTTTGCCGTAAAAATGGGAGAATTGGAAGCAAACGAAAATGTAGAACTTACTCATATTAACCTAAACGACAAAACGGTGGAAGGTTTAAGAAGAGTAGACAAACCTGCTTTCTCAGTTCAGCATCACCCTGAAGCATCACCAGGCCCACACGATTCTCGTTATTTGTTTGATAATTTTGTGGAAATGTTGTAGGTGAGATAATAGACACTAGATTCTAGACATTAGACTAAAGTTATTGAAATAGGACTTGATGATGAAAGATATTAAGCTTTTATTGTCAAGTCTTTATTATTAAAATGTGTTTATCCATCTGATGACTAATCTCTTGTTTTTAAAAATCTTTTGTCTAATGTCTTATATCTAAAATCTTTTGTCTAAAAAAAATGCAAAGAGTAAGAATTACTGACGACGGTTTTACTACTTTATTCAGCACAGCGTTTAACCAATATTATCATTCTGTTCGGGGTGCTTTAGACGAAACCCAAAGGGTGTATATTGAATTGGGATTGTTGGCTAAAATGCAGGAAACAAAGGAGATTAGCGTGTTAGAAATAGGTTTTGGCACTGGCTTGAATGCCTTGGTAACGGCCTTAGAAGCACAAAAGAACAACCTCAACGTACATTATACTACCCTTGAGCCTTTTCCTATTTCAGAAGAAGATGTATCATCATTGAATTATCAGACTGGTACAGAAACAGATTTACTTCAAAAACTCCATCGTGTAAATTGGAACGAAAATATTGAACTATCACCTAATTTTTCATTTCGAAAAGTAAACTGTACACTTCAAGATTTTAAGACGGCTCAACTATTCGATGTAGTTTATTATGATGCCTTCGCTCCTTCTTCACAACCAGAACTCTGGACGGCAGAAACATTTACGCATGTAGCATCTTTCTTAAAAAGAGGGGGATTCCTAACTACTTATTGCTCAAAAACTGTTGTAAGAAGAGCAATGGAACAAGCAGGATTTAAAGTAGAAAAACATGTAGGTATATGGGGGAAAAGAGAAGTAGTGAGAGCCATTAAGCTATAAAAAGTTCAAATCCTTCGTCTTCCTATTAGGCGGTGACTTAAGTCACCGCCTAATAGGAAGACGAAGGATTGAGAATTATATTACTAAAAAGCTATTTTGGTATTTTATGCGGGTGTTACCTCGCATGGATAACCAAATAAACAATTTCCTTTTACCAATTTAGATACTACTGGCGGCACTAATTCTTCCCATCCCGGTTCGCCAGACTGTATCAATCTCAATACTGCATCGGTATTAATTTTCAGCAAGTCTTTATCGTATTTTTTAATATCCGCAAACTTATCATTGTCTTGCAAATATTGGAACAATCCTTTAAGGTGTGAAGGAGGAGTAAATTCTTTAGTAGTTACAATTTCTCCGTCAGCATTCAACATAGGGTGCAAATACAATTTAATCTTAGGAGCAAACAATGTTGAGAATGCTGCAAGAATTCCTCCTGTAATATTAGTATAGTGCTTTTCTTCAAAGATATAATCAAGGTTAGGCATCCCCAGAATCAAGCCCATTCTAAGTTTGGTAAAACCACCTAGGTATTGCACTAAACGATAATATTCATGGAAGTTTGAAATTAATACGGTATGACCAAGTGAACATAATATATCTACACGGTCTAAGAAATCCCTTTCATTGATTTGCTCTCCTCCAGCTTGTAAATTCTTTAAAGTAAGCTCGGCTAATAAAACCACTTTATCATCATCCACATCAGGCTCAGCTTCAAACTGCTTTAAGCCCGTTTTGATCATATCTAACGAAACATTCGTCACTGGTCTGAAACGACCACGTACTGCTACAATATGTTTTTTATAGAACGCCTCAGAAGGTTGCATCACATTGCCATCTGGACCAAAAAGTGCTGCATTGGTAAATCCATTTTTTACAAGGTGAAGCGACATTAAGCGGTCGTCTACCTCTTTAAAATCTGGCCCACGGAAACGAATCATATCAATCTCAATTCTGTCGGATGATAAATCATCCATCAAAGATTGAAGTAAAATTTCGGGTTGAGCATTATAATAAAAACAACCGTACATCAGGTTTACACCGATAACCCCCAAAGCTTGTTGCTGAAGTACGTTATCATTGTCTTTCATTCTTACGTGAATAACAACATCGTTGGGTGCTCCATTGGGTTCAAGTTGGAAACGTAGTCCAATCCAACCATGAGGATCATTAGTTTTTTGATAGTTTAACGCAGCTACAGTATCAGCAAAAGCAAAGAATGTACGTTCTGAAGCCATTTCCGTCAAGCGTACATTCAATAACTTATACTCACGCGTAAGCATTTTCATTAAGCGGGCTTCTACTACATATCGCCCTGACTCTTCTTCTCCATAAATCGCATCCGAGAAAGCCATGTCGTATGCTGAGATGGTTTTTGCAATTGTACCTGATGCTCCTCCAGACTTAAAAAAATTAGCCGCAACATCTTGCCCCGCCCCGATTTCAGCAAAAGAGCCATAAATCCTGCGGTCGAGATTGATGCGAAGAGCCTTCTGTTTTGTGCCTAAATTTCTATCGTAATTTACCATGAAATTATTCTCCTTTTTTAATTGTACATTATCACTAAAACCATTTCCTAATTTACAATTCTAAGGTCAAAGCTTGACAAAAATCTACCAAAAATATAACTCTTTACTAAAAAAGTAATACAAAAATATAATTAGCCATAAATATGTATCCTTTTTAAAACGTTGAGCGTCATCTTCTGATATAGCTAAGAGCTGTCTCTTTATTTTAAACATCTAATAGCTTAGTAGAATTCATTTTTCAGTGAGGTTTTACAACTTTGATGGCTTATGATATAAGGTTAATCCTGCAATGGGACTTTCCATAATTATTCCTACGCTAAAGCCTTTTTCGATAGCCACTCTTCTAAGAATATCTGAATAATAAAAAGCGACAGAACCCGTAAAATGAACTTTGTGTTGCTGATAGTCAGGATACTTTAATAAGTATTTTTCAAAAAATAGGCTAAAGGCATCTGTTACTAATTTAAACGTAAATTGATTATTCCTATTATCAAAAATAAATTTGGAAAATGAAGCAAAGTATCTGTTCGGAAAAGGTTTCTGATAAGCATTTTCTAACACCTCCAGACGGTCTTTGGCACCGAAACGTTTTTCAAATTTTTCACGGATGTCTTGTGGCATTTCTTTGTGTAAATAACTTAATACTAATTGTTTGCCAAGATAGCCTCCACTCCCTTCATCACCTAACCAAAAACCTAAGGGCGGTACCTGAAAAGTAATATCGCTTCCATCATAAAAACAAGAATTGGAACCCGTTCCTAAAATACAGGCAATACCAGCAGTGTGTCCACACAAAGCACGTGCTGCCGCCAACATATCACTATGAACCTCAATAGATGTTACCTCAGTGAAAATTGCTTTAAAAGCCAAACGAATAATGTCTGCTTTTTCATCGTTGGTCACGCCTGTACCATAATAAAAAACCTCAGAAACTACTTGATTGTTAAGAGAAGGCAATAAATTTTTCTGTAATTCTTCAATAATAGCATCTGTCGTTTGATAATATGGATTCAGCCCAATCGTTTTGACTTGCGATACGCTTCCATTAGGAGCAATCATTCGCCAGTCTGTTTTGCTTGAGCCACTTTCTGCAATTAAAATCATTATTTCTATTTAAAATGTATTATTATAAAAATGAAATGCAACCTTTTTTTAAGTGTAGTAGTCATATAAAAGTAGCTAAATCAATTCACCCACAACAATAAATTTCTCAAAAACTTTATCAGTATGTGGTGCGTCTTTTAGTTCATCTGTTAAGTCTTGGCCAGCCCAATGTTCGTAATGTTTACCATTACGCCAAAGTCTTGAATGAGTAACATCATAAATATGACCTTTGTAGGCTACCCAGATTTCATCACGGTCTTGACCATTTCTTAACGATAGTTGAGATTTGGAGTATTTTTTTAGCATAATTATTTTTTATATATTGTATCAAATTTGCTGAAATCAATTTATTTTATCATTTTTATCTCTCAAAAATTAAAAATCTAACATGATAATGAAAAAATTAATTCTATCCCTTCCTATTCTATTTGCCTTTATCTTAGTATTAAGTAGCTGTGGTGGTAAAAATGCAGTTGAGCCTTCTGTGAAAGAAAAGCTAACAAAAACATTCACAGTAAGTATTGCTAAAGAAGCAGGTGTCGAAGTTTATAACAAAACAAAAGCAACAAACATCGAGGCTGGATATAGTTATTATAAATTAAGCTTGACTTCATCAGGTGCGGCTACATTAACTGCTAAAGATAACTCTACTTTCACAGGAAGCTGGACTTTAACGAATACAGATAAAACGTTAAGTCTTACAGGCTTGAAAAACGCAGCAGGAAGTAACCCTACAGGCACAACTGGTACGATAGAATTTACTATTGTTAGTATTGATGGTACTGGTGCTGCTGTTACGTTGGAATCTTTACAGGCTGATATAAAAGCTGGTAATAAAATTGTTAATTTACAATTAGTAAATCCTTAAACCAAACATAAATTATTGCACCGAAGCCATCCGTAACTGGGTGGCTTTTTTCTTTTCCCTAAAATATCAATCCTTCGGTTGTCTCAATCACAAAATCCAACGTAACTTTGTAGGATGGAAACAAGAACAGAATTAAGTACAATCGGAGAATTTGGCTTGATAAAGTTAATCGATTCAAAATTTCAAAACATCAATCCCGAAACCATCAAAGGCATTGGTGATGATGCTGCTATTATTGATACCGCTGGGAAAGAATTAGTAGTTTCTACTGATCTTTTGATGGAAGGCGTACATTTCGATTTAGCTTATACTCCCCTTAAACATTTAGGCTATAAGGCCGTTGCAGTGAACGTTTCTGACATTGCAGCAATGAATGCTATTCCAAAACAAATTACCGTTAGTCTAGGGTTGAGCAATCGTTTTTCAGTAGAAGCCATTGAAGAATTGTATGAAGGAATCAAGATAGCTTGTGATGAATATAAAGTAGATTTAGTAGGGGGTGATACTTCGGCGTCGCGTGCTGGTTTAGTGATTTCGATTACGGCTTTAGGGACTGCTGAAAAGAAGAACATCGTTTTAAGAAATACTGCCAAGACAAATGATATCATCTGCGTTTCGGGTGATTTAGGTGCTGCGTTGATTGGTTTACAAGCCCTTGAAAGAGAAAAACAGGTATTCTTGGCGAATCCTGATATGCAACCTCAGTTAGATAAAGACAAAGATTATGTAATAGAGCGTCAATTAAAACCGAATGCCCGAATGGATGTAATTTATGAATTGCGTGATTTAGGCGTTGTTCCAACATCAATGATTGATGTTTCAGACGGATTGGCTTCTGAGTTATTACATCTTTGTAAAAACTCGGGCACGGGTGCGGTGATTTTTGAAGATAAAATTCCAATCGACGACCAAACATATTTGGTGGCTACTGAATTGAATTTTAGTCCGATGACGGCCGCCTTGAATGGTGGCGAAGATTATGAATTGTTATTTACGGTAAAACAAGAAGACTTTGAAACCATCAAAAACATGTCTGATATTAGCTTTTTAGGCTATATGACAAACGATGTGGATGGCGTAAAACTAATGATGAAATCTGGTACATTGATTAATGTTACGTCCCCAGGTTTTGAACATTTTTAATCAACTTTAATGATGATTATTCAGAGGCTTCGTTTTAGCGAAGCCTCTTTTTATTTTATCTGGCTTAGTTATTTATAATAAAGCCCTACGCAAATATCATCGTTAGCACACCTATCAACATAATCATTTTACAGGCATTACTCAAAAAAGCAAAGTCGTCTGGTTTATCAGCATACACTAATTTATAGGTCAAAAAACCTACTGGGAACATCAGTACTAGGAAAATATAAGCTACCCGCTGATTAGGCAACTGTGCGGCTAATACAAACAAGATTGAGATAAATATTGCTATAAATCCAAAAACTAGTCTTTTTGTACGAGCAATTCCCCAAATAATGGGGAGAGTTTTGCACCCATGCAGTTCGTCACCTTTTACATCTTCCATGTCTTTAATTATTTCTCTGATTAAAGTAATAAAAAACGAAAAGGTGGCATATACCCACACTTGACGCTGATGTCCGGGATAATAAACAGCCAATACTAATAAAGAAAAACCCGTGAGGATGGCTACCATTAAATTTCCCCAAAAGGGTAATCTTTTTAATTGATTAGAATAGAGCCACAAACAAAAAACGGCAAATAAGTTTACCAAAGCTATTTTTTTATCAACCAACAAGCCCAACGCTATACCAGCACCATTAAAAAATTGGTGTATCAATAATGCCCATCTTCTTTTGATATATCGCCCAATCACCACCCTATCTGGTTTATTAACAAGGTCTATCTTAATATCGTAATAATCATTAATAATATAACCTGAGGCCGCAATTAGCACTGTAGCTAGCGATATGAGGAATAAGTTTTTTTCAACTAGAATTTCAACTAAGTGACCTAAAGAAAGAGGTTTATCACGAATTAGAAAATACCTTGTAAAGTATTGGGTAAATACGATAATTGCTAAATTCTGCCAACGGATTAGTCGACTAAAGCCCATAATTACTTGTAGATATGTTATTTTACGAGGGGTTCTCAACATTTTGTTAAAGGCTAACTTTCATGAATTAAACAGCAACAGTGGGATAAACGATTTACTCTAACAACCAAATTTATTCCATTTTCGTCCCTTAAAAAACTTTTTAGTGACTTAAAGAGATTTTTTTTTGTTTTTGTGTGTTAGTCTTTTGATAAGTCTATTCGCTAAGACTTAACTTTACATATCCACAACGTGCGGCGAACCGCTTCAATATTAGATTAATGAAAATCGGAATTGTTTGTTATCCTACTTACGGAGGTAGTGGTGTAGTAGCCACAGAATTAGGTAAGGCACTTGCTAAGGCAGGTCATGAAGTACATTTTATCACCTATTCACAACCTTCAAGGTTAGACTTTTTTAACGAAAATATCTACTATCACGAAGTGAGTGTATCAAGCTATCCACTTTTCCAATACCTTCCTTACGAATCGGCATTGGCAAGTAAGATTGTTGATGTTGTTATCAACGAAAGGCTCGATTTATTACACGTTCATTATGCGATTCCGCATGCTTCGGCAGCTTATTTGGCTAAACAAATTCTAAAATCAAAGGGTATTCATATTCCTTTTATCACCACTTTGCATGGAACAGACATTACTTTAGTAGGCAAAGACCCTTCTTTTGAGCCTGTCGTTACTTTTTCTATCAACGAGTCTGACGGCGTTACGGCAGTTTCTGAAAGTTTGAAAAACGATACTTATGACGAATTTGAAATTGTCAGCAAAATAGAGGTAATTCCTAATTTTATCGATTTAGAACGTTTTAAAAAGCTTCGTAAAGATCACTTCAAAATAGCGATTTGTCCGAATGGGGAAAAACTCTTGATGCATACCTCAAATTTTAGGAAAGTAAAGAGAATTGAGGACGTGGTACATGTTTTTCATAAAGTAAATCAGAAGATTCCCTCTAAATTACTCTTAGTTGGCGATGGTCCAGAACGTACTTCTATTGAAATGCTTTGCAGAGAATTGGGCGTACAACAAGACGTAAGGTTTTTAGGGAAATTAGATGTAATAGAGGAGGTACTTTCATTGGCAGATTTATTCTTACTGACTTCTGAAAAAGAAAGTTTTGGTTTGGCAGCCCTAGAAGCAATGGCCTGTGAGGTTCCAATCATTTCATCAGATGCTGGTGGATTGCCAGAAGTAAACATCAATGGGGTAACAGGTTATGTTTCCAAAATTGGAGATACTGACGATATGGCAAAAAATGCCATTTCAATTCTTGAAGATGACGCAGTATTAGCCAGATTCAAACATAATGCCCATGAAAGAGCTAAAGAATTTGATATTGCCAATATTTTACCCCTATATGAACGTTACTATGAAGAAGTAACAGCTAAAAGTTGGAAATTTCCACCCCAACCCTGTGCTGTGGATACCTTAAATTAACAACAGTATGCCCCTGAACATTCAAGAAAGTAATCGTAAAAGAGTAGTAATTATTGGAGCAGGTTTTGGAGGACTAAAACTAGCCCAGGAGTTAGCAGGTAGTGATGATTTTGAAGTAGTTCTGATTGACAAAAACAATTATCATCAATTTCAACCGCTGTTTTATCAAGTAGCGACTGCTGGGCTTGAACCATCAGCCATTTCATTTCCGCTTCGGTTAGCTTTTCATCATTATAACAATGTATTTGTTAGGGTAGCTACTGTAACAAAGATTATTCCTGAGCAAAATATTATTGAAACTAATATTGGAGAGCTTACTTTCGATTATTTAGTATTGGCTATTGGAGCTGACACCAATTTTTTTGGCAATAAAAATATTGAAGATAATGCTTTGCCCATGAAATCGGTAGGAGAAGCACTCGGGCTTAGGAATAGACTATTAGAAAACTTTGAAAAAGCCTTATTAGCCGACCAAGAAGAAGATAAAATCGGCTTGATGAATGTAGTAGTAGTGGGTGGCGGGCCTACTGGTGTGGAAGTATCAGGAACGCTGGCTGAAATGAAAAAAATGGTTTTGCCAAACGACTATCCAGAGTTAGATTTTGATTTGATGCAAGTGCATATTATAGAGTCGGGCACTGAATTACTAGGGCCTATGTCGGTGAATGCACAAATTAAATCAAAAGATTATCTGGAACAATTAGGCGTGATTGTTCACCTCAATACCCGAGTGACTGATTTTGATGGTAAGCACGTTTATTTTAACAATGGTACCACGATCCGAACCAACAATTTAGTATGGGCAGCGGGGGTAAAAGCGAATGTGATACAGGGTATCAAGCCAGAAGTGATGGTTCGTGGTGGAAGGTTGAAAGTGAATAGACAAAATCTGGTAGATGGCTATGAAAACATTTTTGCGATTGGTGATGTAGCCTATATGACTGAGGATAAATTTCCGAATGGTCACCCACAAGTAGCTCAACCAGCGATACAGCAAGGTGACCTATTGGCTACCAATCTAAAGAATATGCTAAAAGGAAATGCCCTAGAAGATTTTAAATACAAAGATTTAGGGTCAATGGCTACTATCGGTAGAAACAAGGCCGTCGTAGATTTACCATTTTGGCGTTTTCAAGGTTTTTTTGCTTGGCTTACATGGATGTTTGTGCACTTAATTGCTATAGTAGGCGTAAAAAACAAGGTACTGATATTTATTAACTGGTTATGGAATTATGTTACATACGACCAGTCGTTAAGATTAATTATTAAAGCTAAATCTCCTAAAAACAATCAAACATAGCGTATTGACTATTAATCATATAGGTAGATTATCATCATATTACATGACAAACGGTATTTTATTGTAAATAAAAGTTCAGTATCTTTGTCGTTATAATTCAACAAAATGATAGGTATTAAGCTCTTTATATTAAATTAATACAATTTATACGCTAACTCTCCTACTTATCGAAAATAGTATCATGGAAGCGAAAAACACAAAAATAAGACCTAAAAATAGTGGATCGAAGCAATTATTTGAGAATCCAATCTTAGAGAAATTATCCCACACGCATATTGCCATTCCTGTATCGTTATTTTTTGTTGCAGGTTTTGTATTGGGGTATTATGCCTTTACACATACAGCTTTAGAAAATTGGCTTATTGGTACTTTATTCATAGCTGGTGCTATCACATTTACATTTATTGAATATTGGGTTCATAGAAGTGTATACCACATTGAGCCTACCACTGAAGCAAGAGCTAAATTTCAATACATTGCTCATGGGGTACACCATGAATACCCAAAAGATAAAACACGTTTGGCAATGCCTCCTATCGTAGCGGTGATTGTAGCGGTGTCATTATTTTCTTTCTTTTTCGTTTTTATGGGCGAAGCAGCCTATGCTTTTTTCCCAGGGTTTATTTGGGGATATGCAGCGTACTTGTTAGTACATTATTCTGTTCATGCGTATGCGCCACCTAAAAACTTTATGAAGCAATTATGGATTAACCATGCTGTACATCACTATAAAGACGGCAATGCTGTTTTTGGTGTTTCTTCTCCGCTTTGGGATTATGTTTTTGGAACGATGGCAACGATGGATAAATCAAAAGTCTCTGAAAATCTATAAAAATATTTAATTAGTGATGGCTCCGCAAGAATTTAAGTGTCTTGCGGAGTTTTTTATTTTATCTTTGATAAAGTATTTACCTACAATATCCATGAAAATATTATTAATAGAAGATGAACCCAAAACACTCCAATCGCTTCGACAGGGATTAGAGGAAAATGGTTTTGAAGTAGATATAGCTTACGACGGACTCATCGGCAAACACCTTGCACGCAAAAATCAATATCAAATCATCGTTACTGACATCATTATGCCAGGCATTAACGGCCTTGAATTGTGCAAACAACTTCGTGAAGAAGGAGTAGTCACTCCTATTCTAATGCTTACGGCAATGGGTAGTATTCAAGAAAAATTGATGGGTTTTGATGCTGGTGCTGACGATTATTTAGTAAAGCCCTTTGATTTTCTGGAACTCATGGCACGTATCAAGGTATTAAGCAAACGTACACATGTTGCGCCATTACTTAGCAATACCAATATTTTGAGCTATAATAATTTAGAAATGAATCTGGATGCCCATTTAGTGACTAGGGCTGGTAATAAAATTGATTTAACCGCTCGTGAGTTTGCTTTGTTAGAATATCTTTTAAGAAATCAGGGGAAGGTAATTTCAAAAGCAGATATTGCCGAAAAAGTATGGGATAGTCGTTTTGAAATGGGCACAAACGTTATCGAAGTGTTTATGACGATGCTTCGCAAGAAAATTGATAAAAACTATGATACCAAACTTATCCATACCCAATATGGAGTTGGTTATGTATTAAAAGTTGAAGAGTAATTTTAAAACGTTATCATAAATTATGCAAATTAGAGCAAAGCTTACCCTACAATTTACACTTTTGGTGTCTGTAATTGTTTTGGTGATTTTTATTGTGATTTATGGTTTACGTCATAATTACGTAAAGGAAGAATTTTATAATCGTCTTACCCAAAAAGCTTCTACCTCTGCTAAATTATTAGTGACATTCAATGAAGTAAATTCTAAGTTGCTCAAGAAAATCAATCAGAATAACAGAGATGTGCTGTATCGTGAAAACCTCATTATTTACGATTATGAAAACCTAAAAGTATATTCTACCAATGATACCAGTGGGTTCAAGATTTCTTCTGAAATGCTTAATCAGGTAAGAAAAGAACGCATTTCGAGGTTTACCCAAGGAGATTTTAAGATTGTAGGTATTCTTTACAGAGACCGCTTCAATAGGGTCGTTACCATTGCAGGTGCCGTAGATTCATCAGGAGAGCGTGATTTAAAGAACTTACAAAACACCATGTTTGGCTTGTTTTTTATTGTAATTGCCGTAGTGGCTGTAACGGGTTGGTATTTTTCTGTTCGTGCCTTATCGCCTATTTCTGAGGTAATTAAACAAGTAAAGACCATTTATCCTCAAAACGTCAATCAACGCCTGACGATTCAAAACCCCAAAGATGAAATTGGGCAGTTAACTGCTACCTTTAATGAGCTACTAGAAAGAATTGGAGAGGTATTTCGTTTACAAAACTTATTTGTTTCGAATGTATCTCATGAAATGAAAAATCCTTTGATGAAAATAGGGTCTCAAATAGATGTTACGTTACTGAAAAGCAGAAGTGAAGAGCAATATTTAACAACGCTACTGTCTGTCAGACAAGATATTCGGGAGTTGGGACAATTATCAAATACTTTATTAGAGCTAGCCAAAGTAAGTGATTTGAACCACAGTCTGATGTATGATGAAGTACGTCTCGACGAAATCATCTGGGAAGCAGGGGATTTACTATTACAAGCTGAAAAAGACTATCAAGTACAGGTAAACTTCACCAGTGAGTTAGAAGAAGATACGCAACTCGTTATCCAAGGAAATGCACAATTACTCAAAACAGCTTTTGTAAATTTATTAGAAAATGGCTGTAAGTTCTCTGACAACCATTCCGTAAAAGTATGTATTCGTTTTCTGGAAAACCAAATTGAAGTACAGTTTGAAAACACAGGTGCTATGCCTCAGAAAGAAATAGCCTTAGTTTTCGAACCTTTTTATAGAAGCCAGAATACGGCCAATATCAAAGGTTATGGCGTTGGGCTGTCGTTGGTCAATCGGATTGTAAAACTTCACGGCGGTAGCATCAATGCTCATACTAACGGGAATACTACTTTTTTTACCCTCCTCCTCCCCTATTCTGTGGGTCATAAATAAGGTTTTACTTCTCCTATGTCGGCACAGAGATTGCATAATGCTGTAATACTTTTATGAAAAATTGGGTGCATAAAATCGGGGGCAATTTCTTCGAGCGGTACTAACACAAAATTTCTATCGTGCATTAACGGATGAGGAATTATAAGGGTTGGCTCATTAACAATTTGTTCTCCGTAAAAAATAATATCAATGTCAATTAACCTTGCGCCCCATTTTTCTAGTCGTACTCTTCCTAACGTTTCTTCAATCTGTTGTGTTTGTATCAACAATTCATTAGGATTCAGACTTGTAGTTACCGCAATGGCAATATTCAAATAATTAGGCTGATTATCTACTCCCCACGGTGCGGTTTCATAAAACGTTGAACGTTTGAGCACATGCCCTACCCTATTTCCAATTAATTCAATAGCATTTTCAAGAATTTCTTCTCTGTTTCCCAAATTTGAGCCTAAAAGTAGGTAAGTAGTTTGGAGATTCAGGTTTTGCATTGTATTTTTAGTTAAACTTCTTAATTAAGCTCCATAGCACTTAATCTATATCATTACAATCCTTTCAGGATATTCCTGCAAAGATTTATAAATAATCCTTAATTCACCAATAATCCTTTAAATACCTACAATGAAGAACGTCACAAAAGGCTCCATACTTATCTCAGAACCCTTTCTCAAGGATCCTAACTTCAATCGAAGTGTTGTACTTATTTGTGAACACGAAACTAACCAAGGTTCTTTTGGATTGATTCTGAATCAAGCTTCTAACCTTAATCTTGATGATGTATTAGAAGAAAATATTTATCCAGACATACCTCTTTATGTAGGGGGACCAGTTCAGCATAATACTTTGCATTATGTACACCGCCGTCCTGATATCATCGAAGGTGGCATTACTTTGATGGATGGTGTTACATGGGGGGGAAATTTCCAACAAGTAAAGAGTTTGCTTAATAATGGTGTTTTATCTCCTAGCGACATCCGCTGTTTTATTGGCTATTCGGGTTGGGAAGAAGATCAACTAGATAATGAACTCAAGAAAGACTCATGGATTGTATCAACCACTACCGCAGAAGTAATTTTTGATACGCCAATAGAAAATTTTTGGAGAACCATTCTCAAAGAGATGGGAGGTTCTTTTAAAGTATTAGCTAATTATCCTAGCGACCCTAGTTTGAACTGATATGTCTGAAAACATAAATATTCCTCAGGTTACCATTATTAATACGCGTCCCTCTGACCAACTTTTATTGCTATTAGGCAGTTTAGGAACTTTCCTCTATGTGATTTTTTTCTTGATTAGAACGGAATATCTTTCAAGCTTTCTGTGTTTATTTACTAGCATCTTTTTGATTTATAAGTACTTAGAAAACATTAAATCAAAGGCGAAAATTATTATTAGTCAAGATGGCATTCAATTAGTTGGTCAACCTTTTGTTTCTTGGGCATTTGTGCATGGTTTACAGATTCGTCCAGAAGTAAAAGATAATAATTATTCAGAAACGTTGGTTTTTACTAATAATGGACGGATTCAGGAGATTCCCATCAATACATTAGCCATTACTGCTTGGCAATTAGAAGAATTATTTAATACCTATCAAGAACGTTTTAGAGAGAGTATTGTAGAGGATGAAGAGTTAAATTAGAATTGTGAGTGATGAGTTGTGAGTGGTCTGCCGATGCGATTTATAATATTTATATACAATCCTTTAATTCACATAATATCATCGTTTATCTTACGTAGTGACAGCTACAATATTAACGCCAGCAAGTTTCGAAAAACTATTTTAATTTTATTCTTATTTCCTAGCTCTTACTTTGTACGCTGTAAAGCGTTTCTACAGAGCCTATTTTCAAGCTTTTCTTGTATCTTTGTATTCTTTAAATCCCAAAAACGAATCAGAGAAGTATATCGGGAATGATATTTTCCGAAAATAAATCAGAAATCATACATTGAAAAAGCTATTACTTCCTAAAGTACAGAAATCTTTCCAAACGGAAATACCCTTACCTTCTTCAAAATCAGAATCTAATCGTGCCTTGATTATCAATGCCTTGGCACAAGGAAAAGACAATTTATCAAATCTTGCAGAAGCCCGCGACACTCAAACGATGATGCGTTTGTTGGCTTCTGACGATGCTATTGCAGATGTGATTGATGCTGGTACTACCATGCGTTTTTTAACGGCATATTTCGCAGTAACAGGTCAACACAAAACGATGACAGGTACGCCAAGAATGTGCGAACGCCCGATTGGTATTTTGGTAGATGCCCTTCGTTCTTTGGGTGCTGATATTGAATATTTAAACAAAGAAGGTTATCCTCCTTTACAATTAAATGGATTTAGTTTCTCTGGAAACAATCATTTATCTATCAGAGGGGATGTTTCTTCACAATATATTTCTGCTATTTTAATGATTGCCCCATTGTTGCCAGAAGGATTGATTCTGACGATTACGGGAGAGTTAGGGTCTAAACCTTATATCGAAATGACAATTCAACAAATGAAAAGTTTCGGGATTACGGTAAGTCCAGATTGGGAAAATTTGACGATTACAGTACCTGCTCAAAAATATGAAGTAATTCCTTATGCCATCGAATCTGACTGGTCGGGGGCAAGCTATTGGTTTTCAATCGTTGCACTTTCTGAATTTGAAGATGCTGAATTAGAGTTATTAGGATTAAAAGAAAATTCATTACAAGGCGATTCGGTCATTACAGCTATTATGAGTCACCTAGGTGTGAAGTCTGAATATACAGGCCGTGGTTTTAAATTAACTAAAATTCCTGCTGAAAGTGCTTTAGCTTGGGACTTTACCAATTGTCCAGACCTTGCTCAAACGGTTTGTGTAGTAGCAGCAGCCAAAAATATTCCGCTTACTTTAACAGGCGTAGAATCGCTAAAAGTAAAAGAAACTGATAGAATTTATGCCTTACAAACAGAATTGGCTAAAATTGGAGCAAGTTTAGTGGAAACTGAAAAAAATCATAAATACTTATTGACTTCGAGTAATCAAAGCATTCCAGCGGGCGTATCATTCCACACTTATGATGACCACCGTATGGCAATGGCTTTTGCTCCTTTAGCTTTAATTGCAGAGGTAGAGATTGAAGAACCAGACGTAGTAGTAAAATCATACCCTTCGTTCTGGAAACACTTAGCAGCTATTGTTGACATTGAGGCGTGAAGTAGAGAGATATTATTACAAGAAAAAGTGCGGAGGAATCTGCACTTTTTCTTATTTTATGTAGTGTATATGAACCTAGATAATAAAAGCATCTTTAAACTTTCTCTACCTTTTTAATCAAAAATTAAACTAGCGTAAGCATTTTATGAAATTCCGCTGTTTGAGCGAAGCGAGTTTCGGAATTTCTTGACTTTCTTTTGTTACTTTTCTTGCGTCAAGGCAAGAAAAGTAAGGCGTAGCGAAAGGAAAGTTCTCTTTTTCGATGAAGACCAAAGAAAATTTTCAAACATTTTCTGAGCACAAAAAAATAGTGTAAAGCCAGCCTTACACTATTTTCAAAATAAGCATTATAAAATCCCTTATTGCAACTGCAACGATTTACTAGTCGATTGTGCATATTCAAAAGCACCAAACATAATGGCAGAAAAGATTAGGTTACTCATCAATGTATTTTTCAAAAATGGTAAAGCCATTGTATAGCATGATACCAATCCATCGAAAGTTTGAGGATATATTTTTCCTTCTGTCCAAACAAAGAAGTTTGATACAATAAAAAACACTAGCGTGCCCAATAAGTTAGCACCAAGTAAGTTTGTTACATTTACTTTTTTCAAAGTAACAATTCCAACTAATACCACTAAAGCAAAACTGATAAATACCGAGGCATCGAACCCAAATGAAAAAGTAGGGTACCATTGTTTGTAAAAAACGTTATTCAACACCAAGTTTGATAACCACAAAGCAAGAATAGGTACTACAAAAGCCCAATATTTTTTAGTAAAATATGCGCCACCAAATAGTGCAATAGTGCCTACTGGTGAAAAGTTTGATAAAGATGGTACGCTAACCGCTAAAAAACGAAAAGCAGTAGCTACTAAAATAATAGCAACCAAAATACCAAAACGAAGATTTATTGAATTTTTCATAAATTTTTCTCCAAAATTTCCCCTCTAATTTATTTAGAGTACACAAATTTACTAAGGTTTACAGATTTCAACGTAATTTTGTGAAAAATTAAAAAAAGGTAAGGATACTACGACAAAATAAACAAGCTTTTTTTTCAAGTTTTGCGACTAATTGTTGGTATCTTTTCCCTACAGCCATCCAATGTTTTCTAAAAATTTCAAATTAGGTTTATTAGGAGGCGGTCAGTTAGGACGAATGTTACTTCAGGCCGCTATCGATTTAGATATTCATGTAAAAGCACTTGACCCTGACCCTGATGCTCCTTGTGCTAAAATTGCACCAGAGTTTGTTGTGGGGTCGTTTCTTGATTATGACACTGTTTACAAGTTTGGACAAGACTGTGAAGTAATTACGATTGAAATCGAGAATGTTAATCTAGAGGCTTTAAAAAAACTTCGTTCAGAGGGTAAAAAAGTATTCCCTCAACCTGAAGTATTAGAAATCATTCAGGATAAACGCATTCAGAAACAATTTTATTTAGATAATAATCTGCCTACTTCTGATTTTATTCTGACAGATTCAGTAGAAGAAATAAGCAAAAATCTTGATTTCTTACCTGCTTTCAATAAATTAGGCAAAGGGGGATATGACGGAAGAGGCGTACAAAAACTAAGTTCTGAGATTGATTTACCTTTGGCCTTTACAGAACCAAGTTTACTAGAAAAAGCCATCGACTTTGATAAAGAGATAGCCGTAATCGTAGCAAGAAATGAACATGGCGAAATCAAGACTTTCCCAACAGTAGAATGTGTGTTTCATCCTGTGCATAATCTGGTTGAATACCTTTTCGCCCCTGCGGCTGTGAATGAAAGTATTCATGAGGAAGCAAAACAAATTGCGATAGAAACTGCCGAAAAATTAGGGATTGTTGGCTTATTGGCAGTTGAAATGTTTTTGACGAAAGATGGTAAGATTCTTATTAACGAAGTAGCGCCACGTACACATAATAGCGGACATCATACTATTAGGGCAAATCATACTTCTCAGTTTGAGCAACATCTTAGGGCTGTTTTAGGCCTGCCATTAGGCGATACTACTGCGCATTCAAAAGCAGCGATGGTGAACTTATTGGGTGAAGATAATTACACTGGCGAAGCAAAATATGTTGGCATGGATGAGGCTTTAGCAATAGCAGGCGTCTATCCATTTTTGTATGGTAAAAAAATCACAAAGCCATTCCGTAAAATGGGACATGTAACGGTAGTAGACGAAGACTTGACTTCTTTAAAAGAAAAAGTGAAAGCTGTAAAAGAAACACTTAAAGTGATTGCTTAATATTTGCAATAGTAGAGCAACATGATAGGTAGTATTTGTACAAGACGAATATATTTGTTGGAATACTTCACCTCTTGTATCGTCTAATCATGATTCGAAGGAAAATTCCTTCGAATTTTTTGTTTTTGTAATATTTAAACTTCTAAAATTTTCTGCTAATTTGCTGTAAAGTTGTGTATTGAATTGTTTGTGTGAGAGCTATAATTGAGTGCTCTTTAGAATATTGCACACTTTTTCTTATTACTTATCCAAATACCCTGCTAATTAATATCTTAAAACTTTATCTGAAAAAATCTGGTTTATTCGGCAGAGTTGATTTGCAATGAATATACAAACCGCTTATTATCTATAGTTAACTCATCATAGTGATAATACTTTCCAAAGACATATTTTATAACAATGGAATTAACTGACAACAAAGACCTTTTCCAAACTATTTTTGATTCTGCTCCCAATGGGATTGCCCTGATGCAATGTATGTATAATGAAAAAGGTAGGGTTGAAGATTTTACAATATTACTTTTTAATGCATATACGCTTAACTGGATTGGCGATATTGATTATAAAGATAAGCGGTTTGGCGATGTTTTCCCTATGGTAAAACAAACCGACATTCTTGAAAAGTTTATTGAGGTTGCAGAAACGGGTATTACTGCTAGGTTTGAACGTTATTATACAGGAGAAGGGATGAAGCACTGGTTTCATTTTACAGCCGTAAAACAGAGAGAACTACTAGTAGTAACAACAGAAGATATTACAGAGCGGAAACATTCAGAGATAACCCTCAACAATGCTTTAGAGATTACCGAAAAGCAAAAACGACTGTACGACTCCATTACGGATAACACACCCGACCTAGTGTATGTTTTTGACCTTGATTACAGATTTAGTTATGCTAATAAGGCACTTCTTACGATGTGGGGTAAAAGTGCAGAAGATGCCATAGGTCGTGGACTTCGCGAAAATGGCTACGAAGAATGGCATGCACAGATGCATGAGCGAGAAATTGACGAGATAATTTCCACAAAAAAATCAATCCGTGGAACTGTTTCCTTTCCGCATGCTGAACTTGGAAGTCGAATTTATGACTATATTCTCGTGCCAGTCTTAAATCAAGATGGTCAGGTAGAAGCTATTGCAGGTACGACCCGTGACATCACTGAGATAAAGCGTATTGAGGAAAGACTTCAGCAAAGTGAAAATCGTATCCGTAGCATGATTGATCAGACACCTGCTCCCACATTAGTGCTTATGGGTGATGATTTGGTTATTGAGCAAATCAATAAATCTATGCTTGAAATGATTGGTTTTGGAGAAGAAGTGATTGGCACTCCCTTACTTTCCAATATGCCTGAACTAGCCAATCAATATATTTGGAAACAGGTTATAAAGGTTTATAGGGAAGGTACGCCTTTTGACCAATTCGAAGTACTGGTGCCTCATAAACGCACTGGAGTATTAAAAGATTATTATTATAATATTGCCTATCGCCCACTAAAGGAAGAAGACAAGATTATTGGGATGATTCAGGTAGCTATAGACGTAACTGAACAGGTAACAGCGCGAAAAAAACTGGAAGAAAGTGAAGAAGACCTTCGTAATATGGTCTTAAATTCTCCTGTCGGGATTTGCTTGATGGATGCCAATACCTTGGTCAGTGAGATTGTGAATGATAAATTTGTCGAAATAGCTGGTAAACCATACGAATCTATTTTTAATAAAAAATATTGGGATACTTTCGCTGAAGTGGCTTCCACTTACGAAGCTCCTCTACAGGAAGTCGTTGATACTGGAAAACCTTTCTATGCAAATGAAGCCGAACTCATGCTTATAAGACATGGAAAAGAGGAGATAATTTATGTTACATTTATTTATGAGGCGATGAAAGATTCGACTGGTGCGGTAAAGAAAATTGTGGTATGGGTATTAGACAATACGCTACAGGTACAAGCCAGACGAAAAGTAGAGGAAAGTGAAATTCGTTATAAAATATTGTCTGGAACATTAGAACAGCAAGTTACCAAACGTACTCTGGAATTACAGCGCTCTAACGAAGATCTCCAACAGTTTGCCCATGTTGCTTCACACGACCTTAAAGAACCGATAAGAAAAATAAAGACCTTCACAGGCAGGTTGGAAGACCACCTCCGCCAAAAGTTAGATGATACAGGAATGCGATTTATGCAAAGAATCCATGTTGCTACTGATCGTATGTTCGCAATGATTGATGGCGTATTAGCCTACTCAACTATCAATGCGATAGAACAAAAGGCGGAATCCGTTAATCTGAATGAAGTGATTCGAAATATTGAGACCGATTTGGAAGTTGCCTTACAAAAGACAAGTGGAACAATTGAGTATCAAAACCTTCCTACAGTAGAAGGTGCTATGGTACTGCTTTACCAACTTTTTTATAACCTCATCAACAACTCAATCAAGTTTGCGAAAACTGGTATACCTCCACATATATCAATATCTTCAGCAATGGATAATCAAGACTTTTGTCGTATTACGGTGACAGATAATGGCATTGGTTTTAAACCTGAGTACGCAGTGCAAATATTTGAAACGTTTACCCGCCTAAATTCAAAAGATGATTATGAAGGTACAGGTTTAGGATTATCGCTTTGTAAGAAAATTGTAGAGCGTCATGGTGGCGATATTATTGCAATTGGCAGTTTAGACAAAGGAGCTACATTTGTTATAACACTTCCATTAAAACAAAAAGAAATAGGTATTTAGACATGGAACAAAAGATAATTTTTTTAGCTGATGATGATAGGGATGATACGGAAATGTTTTGCGAGGCACTGGAAGACATAGACGATAATATTATATGTCATTGTGCAATTAATGGTGAAGAGTTTTTCAGGAAATTAGGAATGCTTAGTGAGAAACCTCAACTTATATTTTTGGATTTAAACATGCCAATTATGGATGGTTGGGAATGTCTTAAAAAATTGAAACACGACAAGAACTATAAAAATATACCAGTGATTATTATCTCTACATCATCGCATAAAGAAGACATGGTCAACGCCGTTAAACTCGGAGCAATATGTTATTTTGTAAAACCCAATAGTTATAACGAATTAATAGAGGTTTTACAGGCTATCACAAAAAATGTTGGTGAAGGTTTGATAGATGTAGTTAAAAATTTACAATACGGTGGCTCTACATATATCTATTCTGTAATATAGATAGTTCATAATAATGGCTAAATACAATTAAGCTATTCTATCTGTAAATTATGAAAGTTGTGATAGTATGCTACACAGCCCTAAACTTACCATTTAATAAATTATTTTCCTTTTTTCATTTATTAATGATATTTTTAAGGCTCACATCTTAAATTTTATACACATGAAAAAAACGTTAGGTCTACTACTGTTATGTATCTCTTTTTTTTATTCAGTATCTGCACAGAAAGACAAAAAAACCAGTGATGAGGAATCAAAAGCCTTGGCAGTGCAAGAAGCCTACATTGATTCCGTTGAGCATGCCATGAATTATCAACATGGTACAATCTTGCTAAAAAATGGTATTGCAAAAATTACCATTCCTGCTGGCTTTAAATTCCTAAATGCCGAACAAGCTAATTTTGTTGTAACTGACCTCTGGGGGAATCCTCCACAAGAATTATTGGGCATGATTTTGCCAGAAGGTGGAAAAGTGACTGATGGGTCAAGTTATTCTTTTATTATCCAGTGGGACGAAATGGGTTTTGTAAAAGATGATGACGCAGACGACATAAACTATGACGACCTGCTAGCTGACATGCAAGAAGATATAACTGCTGGCAATGAAGAACGAGTAAAAGAGGGTTATGGAAGTGTTAAGCTTGTCGGTTGGGCCGCAAAACCATTTTATGACAAAGAGCATAAGGTATTGCATTGGGCCAAAGAAATTAAATTTGATGATAGCGCCGAAAATACACTTAATTACAACATTAGGATTTTGGGTAGAAAAGGCGTGTTGATATTAAATGCTGTAGGTGGAATGTCTCAATTAGCCATGGTAAATAATGACATCAGCAAGGTTTTGAACATTGTAGAATTTACAGATGGCAATAAATACAAAGATTTCGACCCAGGTTTAGACGTTGTGGCAGCTGTAGGTATTGGAGGTTTAGTAGCAGGGAAAGTATTGGCTAAATTAGGGTTCTTAGGACTATTAGGTAAGTTTTTCCTTCCATTACTCAAGTTAGGTAAACTGGGTATTGTGGCAATTGGTGCAGGTTTAACAGCCGTCTGGCGTTTTATAACAGGTAAACGAAAAGAAGATGAGCCTGTAGCTAGTATTGACGAAGAATCGACAGAAAATACCTCTACTGAATCTTCTGAAAATGCTTAATCTTTAAGTCTTTATATTATTTTAAAAGCCTCTGCGTTATAGGAAGTAGAGGCTTTTTCGATTTTTCGACCTAAATTTGTATTCTTTATAACGCAATTTAATTTGTTATTGTACAATGGTAGGAATCATCATGGGTAGTATTTCAGACATTAAAGTAATGCAAGAAGCTGCCGACGTTTGTAAACAATTTGGAGTAGAGTATGAAATAGACATCGTTTCGGCTCATAGAACACCTTTAAAAATGGTTGAGTATGCACAGACTGCTCGTGAAAGAGGCGTTAAAGTAATCATTGCTGGAGCAGGCGGTGCGGCACACTTACCGGGCATGGTAGCTTCTGTAACAACGCTTCCTGTCATTGGTGTACCTGTAAAATCTTCCAATTCAATCGACGGTTGGGATTCTGTACTCTCTATTTTACAAATGCCCTCAGGTGTTCCTGTGGCTACTGTTGCTTTGAATGGTGCTAAAAATGCAGGAATTCTTGCTATACAAATGTTGGGTATTGAAAATCAGGAAATAGCTACTAAATTGCAAAATTATAAAAGCGAACTAAGCGAAAAAGTTGCAGAAATGGTTAATGAATTGAAGGGAAATAACTAGTTGTTTTAAATTAATTGATTATTTTAACAGTCGAAAACTCTTTAATTTTTTAAATAAACCTCACCAATCCTTACGAAATATGGAAGATTATCGTAATCCTCGCCCAGTTGAAGAAAACTCAAACATTCCAATGATAACCCTTTTGGTTTTAGTGGCATTGGTAATTGCTTTGTTGTATGTTGGTTGGCAGTCGATGAGTGATGAAACTACAAAAACTGAAGTTGTTTTAAGTACTGCTCCACAGTCGGATGCGATGAAAGGTCAAGACGATGCTGATCTTGTAACCGCTCCGTCAGAAATGCCTGAGGAGGATGTCGAAAATGAAGGCAAAAAGTCTTCAGAAAAAGCTGAAATAAAGAAGAAAGAAAAAGAAGATAAGAAAGTAGCTGAGAAGGAAAAAGAAGAGCCTAAAAAGAAAGAGGAAACAGCTAAACCCGAAAAGAAGACAACTGAAGTTGCCGTAAAAGGAACATCGTTTACCCATACAGTACAATCAGGCGAAACTTTTTATGGCATTGCCAATCGTTATCATCTTAGCAAGTCTGCTTTGCAAACGCTTAATCCTGATATTTCACCTGAGGGTATTAAAGTGGGAATTACTAAGCTGAATGTAAAAGTAAAAGCAATTCATACAGTAGGCCCCGGAGACATTCTGAGGGTAGTAGCCGAAAAATATGGCGTTAGCAAACAATTGATTATGACTGCTAACAAAAAAACAAAAGATATTACGGAACGAGGAGAGAAGTTAATTATCCCATTACCATAGAAAAAGGTCAGGTTTTTGAAACCTGACCTTTTTTATTATCTGATTGGTATCTCTAAAACTATACTAAGCTTAGACCAGTCATGATTGCTGGTTTTTCGACACCCATTAAATCTAAAATAGTTGGAGCAATATCCCCTAATTTACCGTTTTTGATTGCTTTTTTATCTTTGTCAATCAAAATACAAGGCACAAGGTTTAAGCTATGCTGTGTGTTTGGCGAACCGTCATCATTAATCATGTAATCAGCATTTCCGTGGTCAGCTAACACAATGACAGAATAACCGTGTTCAACACCTGCTGTTACTACGGCTTCTAACGATTGGTCTACTGCTTCGCAAGCATCAACTACTGCTTGGAAATCACCCGTATGCCCCACCATATCAGGGTTAGCAAAGTTCAAACATACAAAATCAGCTTTTTCTGCTGTCAAAGCAGGAACTAAACTATCACGTACTTCATATACAGACATTTCTGGCTGTAAATCGTAAGTAGCCACTTTCGGAGAATTACACAAAATACGGCTTTCACCTTCAAACTCTTCATTACGTCCACCCGAGAAGAAGAAAGTAACGTGTGGGTATTTTTCAGTTTCAGCAATTCTGATTTGCTTTTTACCAGCTTCTGATAGTATTTCACCCAATGTAGCAGGTAAGTTACTATCATCAAAAATAACGTTGATACCCGTGAAAGACTTATTATAATTGGTTAAAGTATAATACTGAATATCCAATTTTTTCATGCCATTCTCAGGAAAATCTTGTTGCGTCAAAGCTTTTGTAATTTCCTGTGGGCGGTCTGTACGGTAGTTAAAACACAATACAACATCACCTTCTTGAATAGTAGCAACAGGCACTCCGTTTTCAGTCACTAAAAGTGGGTCGATAAACTCATCTGTTACGCCAGCTTCATAAGACGCTGCAATTGACGCTAACACATCTTCTGTTGCTGTTCCAATCCCTTTTACCATCACGTCGTAAGCTTTCTGAATACGCTCCCAACGATTATCTCTGTCCATCGCATAATAACGACCCGTTACACTGGCAATTTTACCTACTGAGGTTGCTAGGAATGATGATAAATCTGCGATATATCCTTTACCAGATTTTGGGTCTGTATCACGTCCATCTGTAAAAGCATGGATATATACTTTTTCTAAACCATTATCTTTTAAAACATTGCACAATGCTTTTACATGATTGATATGTGCGTGTACGCCACCATCAGACACTAAGCCCATCAAATGAAAAGGTTTGTTATTATCTTTTGCATATTTGATAGCCTTTACCAAAACTGGCTCATGGCGAAGAGTATCTTGTTCAATCGCATCATTCAAACGTACCAAACTTTGTTTTACAGTACGACCAGCACCTAAGTTCATATGGCCAACCTCAGAGTTACCAAATTGTCCTTCCGGTAAACCAACTTCAGGACCGAAGGTAACTAAAGTACTATTTGGATTATTCGCCAAAATAGAATCATAAAATGGCGTTTTTGCTGCAATGATTGCCGAACGGTCTTCATAACCCTTCTGAGCTATTCCCCAACCGTCAAGGATGATTAAAATTACTTTTTTGTCCACGTATGTATTGCTTGATTTGTTTTATTAACGTTAGAAATTAGCTGTAAGTTTTGAGCAATGAGCTTTGAGCTTTGAGCTTTTATTTTTTGTAACTTCTGTAAGTAAGAGATTTCTGAGCATTAACATATTTATTAATATTTTTTATTCACAACTCATCACTCACAATTCATAACTCTTCCCTAATGTACTTTACCGAAAGTCTTCTCTCCTGCTTCAATTCCTACTGTTAAATGGTTTTCTTTAGGTGGAATTGGACAAGAATATCCATCACTAAAAGCACAATAAGGGTTATATGCTTTATTAAAGTCTAAAATTACGCTATCATTTTGAATATCGGTAGTTTCAAGGGCTAAATAACGCCCACCTCCATAAGTATCTTTTCCGTTAGTAGCATCTTTAAAGGGAATAAATAGGTAATTTTTATACTGAGGTACTCGCATTAGGCTTAGGCTTCTATATACGTTTAGCTCCATATTTTTGCCTTTTAATTGAAAGATTAACACTCCATATTTGAAATATTCTTGCTTCTGACCAGAGGATGTTGACATATTAAAAGGCTTAACATCTTCTGATTTTTTAAAGGTGCAATTCACACGATAGTTTACATCTGGTTCATAAAACCTTAGATAAGATAAATCTGTTTCTTTCAAAGGGCTACTCTTACTATCTAAAAACTCCTTCTTATAGTTTTCTCGATGATTAGCAATGCTATCTTGGTACGATTGAGCCAAGAGTTGGTTCGAAATAAACAATAGGCATATTAATAAGAACCTCTCCATTTACAAATCATGTTTAATAATTAAGAAATCTAAAAATGTTTCAGCACAACGATTGACAATCTGATAGACTTCCTCAAAATTAGTTGAATTTCCATAGTATGGGTCTGGCACTTCCAATACTTTGTCTGTTGTCGTATTCGTATTATCGAACTTTCTATACAAAAAACAATTTTCAGCTGGCTGTTTTATACCGACAGACCTAGCACTAATTGTCTGGATATTTTCCATATTATAGTTGTCCATCGCTACAATATAATCAAACACCGAAAAATCTTCGCCCGATAGTTTCCTGCAATGGTGCGTAAGCTTTAGGTCATGCGACTCTGCATTTTTCCGTGTTCTAGGGTCAGGCAAGTCACCAATATGATAGGCATGCGTTGCCGCAGAGTCACACAGAATGACACGCTGTAAACCACGAGCCTTTACGGCTCTTCTAAAAGTTTCCTCCGCTATTGGCGAACGGCAGATATTACCAGTACAAACAAATAAAATTTTTAACATCATTTTTTAACGCTAACAATTCTGGGCTACATTCAAGCTAAGAATTGTGTAAAATAAAGCTGGAATGCAAATTTCACAAAAAAACCTGTAAAACAGGAGGGTTATTACAGGCTCAATTCATTTTTAATTATTTTTTATTTTTCAATCGGCTGATTATCTTCGTCAACTATTACAAAAATCTCTTCGTTGGGCTTTTTCATCAGGTACTTCTCGCGCGCAAATTTTTCTATCAAGCTCGAATTGCCCATTACTTCTATTTTTTCTTTTTCTACCTCCTTCAATTTTTGAGCATAATAAGCAGTTTCGTCTTCTAATCGCCCTAACTCTCGGTACATTTTAAACTGACTAAAAACATTATTATCATCAAAAAAAATCATCCACACCACCAATACTGATAGCGTAAGGGTATAAAATCGATATTTTACTAAGAGTAATCTTCTCATGGTAAATCAAGAATAATTTAATTTTCAAAAAAAGTTTACCATATTTCTTATCTTGACGAACAATGGCAAAACCTAAAATTATTAATTTAAATATAGATTACTATTTAATATATTAAGGCTGATGTTTAATTAATCTCAAGCCAAAATTAATTAAATGATCGAAATCATTATCAGTTGTATGTAATTCTAAATCAAAATAAGTAGCCATTGTTGCAATCCATAAATCATTTTTTCCCATATTTCGAGAAGAGACTCCAAGAGGTAATGGATATCCTTTTAATTTACCCTGACTATAAGCATCTACTTGAGCATATATTTCTGTCAGCTCTTCAGTTATTTCAACTAATGGAAACAAGCTAAAAAGACTATTCATAAATAATACTTTCTGTATTCCCCAGTCTGATTTAATTGCAAAAGATTTTAATTCTCCAACAACTGGAATAGGGATAATTAACTTTGGAGGAAGGTTTTCAGCTTTACGAATATGTTTAATGAGCAAATTTGTGTCAAAAATCATGTTCTTTATTTTCGTCTTTCAGTATAGAATCCATTCTATTATTTTCTTCGTCATTGAAACCAAGATTTGGCACTTCAATTTCTTTACTTGCACAAACAGTTTCTAAAAAACGTTCAATCCCCCATCGCTTAATATCTTCTGGACGATAGCTATTATATTCACCCTTTTTCAAAAGGGGAATTATATTATTCGTTTTTTTATGTGATAACCTTTGTGTCATATTCAAAGCTTTTTACAAATATACTGATTTTGATAGTTTGTTTCTAACTGACATGCATAAAAAAGAGCCTTGCAAAAAATACTGCAAGGCTCTTTTAAATCTGTTATTTCCAATTAGAAATTCAATCCTGGGAAGTAAGCGTTTGCGCCTAATTCTTCTTCGATACGAAGTAATTGGTTGTATTTTGCCATACGGTCTGAACGAGAAGCCGAACCAGTTTTGATTTGACCTGTGTTCAATGCTACTGCTAAGTCAGCAATTGTAGCATCTTCCGTTTCACCTGAACGGTGAGACATGATGTTTTTGTATGAATTACGTTTCGCTAAGTTAATAGTATCAATCGTTTCAGTTAAAGAACCAATTTGGTTTACTTTTACTAATACAGCGTTAGCAACACCTTGTTCGATACCCATTTGTAAACGTTTTACGTTTGTTACAAATAAATCGTCTCCTACTAATTGAACTTTGCTACCAATCAATTTAGTTTGCTCTTTCCAACCAGCCCAGTCATCTTCAGCCATACCATCTTCGATAGAGATGATTGGATATTTATCAGCCCAAGTTTTCCAGTAAGCAGCCATTTCCATGTTGTTCAATTGCTTGCCATCAGATTTCTTGAATGTATAAAGACCAGTTTCTTCGTTATAGAATTCAGAAGCAGCAGCATCCATTGCGATGAAAATTTCTTCACCTGGTTTGTAACCTGCTTTTTCGATTGATTGTAAAACGATTTCGATTGCCTCTTCGTTAGATTTGATGTTTGGTGCAAAACCACCTTCATCACCTACGTTTGTTGAATATCCTTTAGATTTCAATACTCCTTTCAAAGCATGGAAAACTTCAGTACCCATACGCAAAGCGTGTGAGAATGACTCAGCTTTAGCTGGCATTACCATGAACTCTTGGAAATCGATTGAGTTATCAGCATGAGAACCACCATTCAAGATGTTCATCATTGGTACTGGCAAAGTGTTAGCATTAACACCACCAATATAACGGTATAAAGACAAACCAGACTCTTGAGCTGCCGCTTTAGCTACTGCCAAAGAAACACCCAAAATAGCGTTTGCTCCTAAATTACCTTTGTTAGATGTTCCGTCTAACTCAATCATCAAACGGTCAATCATATTTTGCTCAGAAACTTCTAAGCCCCACAATTCTTGAGCGATTTTAGTATTTACGTTTTCTACGGCTTTTAAAACACCTTTACCCACGTAAACGCTTTTATCCTCATCACGTAATTCAACGGCCTCGTGAATACCTGTTGAAGCTCCAGAAGGCACAGCGGCACGTCCAAAAGCACCATCTTCGGTACGGATATCTACTTCGATTGTTGGATTTCCACGAGAATCCAAAATTTGTCTTGCGTGTACATGTTGAATTGCACTCATTTTGCGTAAATTTTGTTTTTGGTTATAAACGGAGGGAATTTTTGTAAATTAGATAATACTCTCTCTTGTTCAAATAAAATATTTCTTCAATCGTTGAAAATTAAATCTATTTTCGCATGATTTGAATACTTTAATTAAATATTGAGAACAAATTTAAGCCTTTTTTCAAGATTGCTTGTACTTTTCTAATACTTTCACTGTTAGTTAATTTTAATACTAAAAATAATGAAAAATATTATTCGCACATTTATATTTTTAACCATACTTTCTATTGCAAATATAAGCATAAGCCTCTCACAAGTTTTGTCTACAGCAGAATTTCAGAAAAAATATTCTGAAAACACTAATGCCCAACTTATAGATGTTCGTACAAATGGTGAATATGGCGGTGGACATTTGGCAAAAGCCCAAAATATCAATTATAGAAGCCCAGATTTCATACAAAAAATAAATGCGTTAGATAAATCTAAACCAGTATTTGTGTATTGCTTATCTGGTGGAAGAAGTAAAGCGGCTGCGGAAGTATTAAAGCAAAATGGATTTACTACGGTTTATGACCTTCAAGGTGGTTATTTGAAATGGACTGCTAGTAATTTACCCGTAGAAGATTCAAAGGAAAATACCAGTGCAAAGGGCTATAGCAAAACAGAGATTGATGCTATTTTGAAAGAAAATGAAGTAGTAGTGTTAGACTTTTTTGCTTCGTGGTGTGGACCATGTATCAAAATGATGCCTAGCGTAGATAAGCTCTCACAGGAATTATCAGGAAAAGTGAAATTTGTAAAAGTAGATGCCGATGCCAGCAAAGCTGTGGTAGAAAACTATAAAGTAGATGAAATCCCGACTTTTATTGTTTTCAAAAATGGCAAACAAGTAAAACGTTCTACTGGATATTTGGAAGAAAAGGCTTTACAGAAAATGATTGTGAATCAGCTTTAAATAAAAAGCCTTCTTAAAAGGCAAATTTTAAGAAGGTGACTATCTATAAATAAAATCAGATTTCTAAAAAGTAGTTAAATCTCCATAGAATTTTTCCTTTTTCAACAATTCTCCATTGCTAAAAGTTAGCTTCCATTCCTGAGGGTCATAATTAGGACATCGCTTTAATGCAATTTCTTGTCCTGTAAGATTTGGTGATGGGGTATTAGTATTATCACATAAATCAGCTTTAACTAACTCATTCAACTTTTTATGCAAAACCGAATCAGCTCTGAATAAATGCTGAGTTCCATCATAAATTAAAGTTAACCGATTGGATATAAAAGTATATCTACTAGGTGGGAATTTAGCGATTTCAGACATTGAACCAAACATCGTTACTACCACTTCACATTTATTAAATGTCTGATTTTTTACTAATATTACAGGAATTCCTCTTTTAGTTTTTTCAAGCTGATTTACTTTTACATAGTCATTAAAAAAAGTAATAAAAGTTGAATCTTTCATGAGAGATAGACTTAAGTTTTGTCCAACACTAAGACAGCTTCCATTAAGCAATAAAATAATGAATAAAGAGACCTTATTTTTCATATCAAAATAAAAAAGAATTACACCCCATTAATTGAGAAAATGAAAACTTGATTCCTAGAGAACCTTGATTATTATATTCAATTATACCTTCTGCTCCTAAAATATAAGCATGAATACCATATAATGATATATAATTGTCATTTTTGTCACCTGTACTAGGTAATTGAGGATTACCATATGAGGTTGCGGGGTGCGTATGGATATATCCTAAAACTAAATATACTGTTCCATCATAAGTTTTATAACTTAGTTTATTATTTGAGTTTAAATAAAAGCCCCCTAATAAATCAAGATGTGAGCTTTGTTCGGTATTTTCTACTTCGTCACCATCTGGAGTGAAACTAACTACACCATTATTATTGTGTGATATAGCCCTTTTACCACTTGTAGGCATAACTAATAAGCCTTTGTCTGTTAACAAAGCTGCTTGCTCTATTAAGGGATACTGGCTTCCATCAGGATTTGTAGCCAAGCTACTGTTCCACATTTTTTTAAAAGTTGTACATTCTTTTTGTTTGGAATATAAGCCTGGTGTTAGGATAGTATCTATTGGTATAGGAGGTGGAGGCTCAGAATTACCTCCTCCTCCTGTATTACCTGGATCTGTATCTTCTGTACTGTCACAAAGTGTATATAAATACTCCCAAGTTTTAGATCCATCTTCATATGTAGTGACCTCATAATAAGCATTACATGTAATTGCTTCTATTCTTGTAGCACTTGTATTTTCTTTAAAATCGGAGCCCTTCTTTATTAATACCTTTTTAGTGCTTATTGAACCATAATCAAATCTATATGAGCCTTGCTCTGTTTTATCAAGACTCATAATATTTATAAATCCTGAAAAATCGCTTATAAATTTATCATCTACAAATCCAAGTACGATTTTTTCAATTGAAAGCTTATTAATCGTAGATACAGCAAAAATTATTTTACCATCTATTATTTGATTTTTTTTATCAAAAAAAATCGCTAACCTATACCAAAAATGATAATGCCCAATCTCAGATATTGATGTATTTTTCAAATAAACTGGTATTAATAAAACTTTTCCATTTTTGCTTTGTATGACACTAGCTTTATTATTCCAGATAGGAGCAAAGGCAGTTTTTTTTCCTTTCCTTTCTATATTTTCAATCTCCTTAGTATACCAATGCTGAACTAGTAATATATCATTTGATTCAGGTATTAATGTAAGTTGCTTATAATCATCACTTACTTCATTACTTTTTATACCAGAAATAGATACAGGCTTTATGTCCTCATCAGATGCAATAGTAGTACAAGATTCTAATCCAAATAGAATAATTAAGGTGAATACAATTAATTTAAATAATAGGTTTTTCATGTAAGACAATTAAAATTTATAACAATATATTTCGTTGAAAAGAACTATATTAATAATATTATATATAACAATAATAGTGCTTTTTAAGGTAAAATATTTTCAAATATAGTAAAATACATTACGTTAATTATACATGATTGAAGAATTTTTCTTCATTTTTAGATTTTATCTCTTTCTAACAAAAAGCATTTCATCATTTGGAATTTTAACTCTTAGTAAGATATTCATGCCATCTTCTATCTTAACTTTTTCACCTACAGAAAGACCATTTAAGTATTTTATTTCAAAAGCCATTGCTTCATTGCTACCTGCCATTTTTGTTTGTGCTATGGCACCACTAGTTATCGGTGTCCATGCTCTCCACGAAGAATCAGTAGTACCTAAAGTAATTTCTCCGTTATAAGTATTTACAGACGAACTACCTGCAATATCCAGCTTTTTTCTATTTGCAGCAGTCGTATTATATAATACCTCTAAATTAGCAGGGAAATCTGGCGTACTTGCTTTTAATTTTTCTTTTTCAATGTCTAAACTATCTTCCTTGACATACCCCACAAACTCCCATTTACCAACCAGAATATCTGTCAGAGTAGGCACTGGCGAGCATCCACATAATGGTGTTGGGTCAAGTGTAATACCGCATGCCCAAACAAATGTGGTTAATAATGCAACCACTAAAGTACGATAAAGATTCTTTTTCATGATTTAGATATTTAGTTTTAACAAAGACGCAGAAAAGTTAAGTTTGGTTGTAAATCTATGCTTAAATTTGTTTGAAATTTGTTAAATCCAATCTATTTTGTCTAAAAATATTGCCATTTTCGCTTCTGGTTCGGGCTCAAATGCCGAACGTATCGTTGAATATTTCTCAAATTCAACGGAAATCAACGTGAAATTATTTCTTTGTAACAACCCCCAAGCGGGCGTAATTCAAAGAGCCGAACGCCTGAATATTCCTTTGGTGATGTTCAATCGCCAACAATTCAAGTCGGGCGAAGTAGTTGATATTCTCAAAGAAAATGAAATCGACTGGGTAATTTTGGCTGGTTTTTTATGGCTGGTTCCTCAAAATGTGGTAGAAGCTTTTTCCAATAAAATTATCAATATTCATCCAGCTCTTCTACCAAAATTTGGTGGCAAAGGAATGTACGGACATTTTGTTCATGAGGCCGTTGTTGAAAATAAAGAAACAGAATCAGGCATCACGATTCATTTGGTAAACGAACATTACGACGAAGGCGCTATTATTTTCCAAGCATCTTATCCAGTATTACCTACGGATTCACCAGAGGATGTAGCTAAAAAAGGACAAGTATTGGAACACAAACATTTTCCAGCAGTAATTGAAAAAGTCATTCTTGGTGAATGATTACTTCAATGTTCCTTCACGATTGGCAATATCCCAAGCGGTGTAAAATATCAATTGGGTTCTTTTTTTAAGGAGCCCAAAATCTATTTTATCAACATCATCCGTAGGTTGATGATAGTCTGGGTGTTCGCCATCGAAGTAAAAAATAATGGGAATATGATTTTTGGCAAAATTATAATGGTCTGAGCGATAGTACAATTGTTGCGGATGCGATTCTGAATTATAGCTATAATCTAAAGCCAGTTTAGTGTAAAGTTCATTATTGTGTTCGCTCAGGGCATGAAGTTCTTTCGAAATTTTATCCGAGCCTATCAAGAATACATAATCTTTCTTATCCAAATAGGTATTATCTATTCGTCCAATCATATCGATATTTAAATCACAAACTGTATTTTTAAGCGGAATTACTGGCTTTGCCACATAATATTCCGACCCTAGCAAACCAAATTCCTCTCCTGCAAAAGCAATAAACAGAATACTTCTGCGTGGACCTCTACCTTGTTTTTTTGCTTCAGAAAATACCCTTGCCATTTCCATCATTGCTACAGTACCTGACCCATCATCGTCTGCGCCATTGAATACTGTTCCATTTTTTGTACCGATGTGGTCGTAATGGGCAGAGATAACCAATACTTCCTCTTTTTTATCTGTTCCTTCCAAAAAGCCCATCACATTTTCGGTGGCTATTACACTTTTGGCACGGCGCATTCTATCACTCGGATTTAGCATCACACTATGCTGTTTGCCAAAATATTGCTTGATGTAAAATGGCTGAAAGTAGGAGCCTACGGTATCTCCCGAAACAATCGCTTCTAGTCCATGTTCTTGAAAATGATTCGCAATGAAAACTGCCGCTATTTTTTGTTCTTTCGAGCCTGTCAAACGTCCTCGTAAGCTATCGCTTGCTAAAAAAGTCAAATTGCTTTGCAGGTTTGCTATCGAAATAGTATCAGCAAAATAAGTAACCGTAAGTTCGTCAGAAACAGCACTGACTAATATAAATAGACAAAAGAAGTACTTTTTCATAAATAGATTAACAAATTTAGGCTCCAATCTGGAATAATTATTCACAAATTGAAGCCTAGATTTATCAGATTAACGTAAAATGATTGAAAGAGAAACCTATTTTTTATCTGAATCTACAACGAGTCTCTTATCACGATTAGCAACATCCCAAGTTAAATAGAAAATCAATTTGGCTCTTTTTTCCATTTGCTCGAATTCTATTTTCTCAACATCATCTGTCGGTTGATGATAGTCATCATGAACTCCATTGAAGAAAAATGCTACTGGAATCTTATTTTTAGCAAAATTATAATGGTCTGAACGATAATAAAAACGGTTTGGATCATTCGGGTCGTTATAACGAAAATCTAAATTGATAGGGTTATGTTTATCATTTTGTTCAATCAAAGAAGCATGTAACTCGGAAGAAAGTTTATCCGAACCAATCACATAAATATAGTCTCCTTTGCCTTCATGTTCCTTATCAGACCTACCAACCATATCAATATGAATATCGCTCACTGTACTTGCTAATGGAAAAACTGGATGAGTTACATAAAATTCAGAGCCTAACAAGCCTTTTTCTTCGCCAGTTACTGTTAAAAAAAGCATACTTCTGCGAGGCTTATTTCCCGCTTTTGCAGCTTCACCAAATGCCTGAGCTACTTCTAGTACAGAAACAGTTCCAGAACCATCATCATCAGCACCATTATAGATTTTCCCATCGGTTACTCCTACGTGGTCATAATGTGCAGAAACAATCACTAATTCGTCTTTTTTATCCGTTCCTTCTAAATACCCTAATACATTGTAAGTCTCAACAGGTTGAGCAGTTCTTTCAATTTTTATCCCTACAGATTGCTTTTCTAATTGATTTGCAACACTTTTAGTAATGGCTTTTTCTTTCAGAATATCTAATTGAGCAACCGTTGTATTAAACAAATCAGCAGCCATTGTTGGCCCAACTGTTAAAACAGCAAAGTCAGAACCTTGAGGGTCTTTTTGGTCAGCAAAGCTAAGTCTTGCATTACCAAACCGTTTTAGCATCGTTTGACGTTGTTTGATTACTTTCTCAAACTCTTCAACACTTTGTTTTGAAATCAGTAATAAAGCCTTTGCTCCTTTACTTTTAGCAGTAGCCATTTTCTCTTTCCAAGCCTCACCTTTACTCCATTTAGACATTTCTGTATTGCCTGAAATCAAGTAGCTGCCATCTGCTAAACGTGGCTCACCTTCAAAAGCGACAACAATTTTACCGTTTACTTTTGTACTTTCGTAATCGTTCAAGGCTTTATCCTCAATACCGTACCCTACAAAAACCGTTTCAAAGGTTTCTTCTTGTGGCATTGGTGAAATAGTATTGGCAATAAAATCAAACAAGTATTTGAATTCTTTCGACTTAGTTTTCAAGTAAAAATCTCCCCAACCACGTTTTATTAAATCTACTGGTTGAAGATAAGAATTCCCATTAACGGGACCTTTTAAACCATAACTATCAAATTGTTTGGCGATGTATTGTGCGGCTACTTTCTGTTCTGGCGAACCCGTATCCCGCCCTTTTAAACTATCTGAAGCGATAAAGGTGAGGTGTTTTTTTAAGTCTTTTACCGTGATGGTCTTAGCATATTTATCTGCAATCTTTTGGGCATTTGTTTGATAAACAGTAGCCGAAAGAAGCAAGACGCTAATCAGGAATGAATATTTTTTCATGAAAGGGTATTTTAATTTATTGATGATGCGAATTTAAGGAAATTATTTGAAAACATTTTCTTAACAATTTGCTCATACTAAACTCCCTTCCCGACAATTCAATTAATTTATTAGAGGTTTTCTTATTTCTTGAAAAAATATCTTCAAGAAATAAGAAAACCAAAAGGTATTATCTCCAACCTCCGCCTAGTGCTTTATAAATATTCACTACGGCATCGTATTGGCGTTTTTTCACGTTGATTAATTCTATCCTAGCCTGTAAAGCATTGGCTTGGGTTAATAAAACCTCCAAATAGGTCGCTCTACCAGTTTTGAATAAGTCTGTAGATGTTACGATAGACTCTGTCAATACATTTACTTCTTTACTTTTCAAGTCTTGAATCAAGCTAAGGTTTTTGATATTAGACATTTCATTGTATACTTCTGTATAAGCACCGATGATGCTCTTTTGGTAATTGTACAAAGCTTCTACCTGAACAGCACTTGTTATTCCGAAATCAGCCATCAGCCCTTTTCTATTGATAATAGGTGCCGATAATCCACCTAAGACATTATAGGCTAATGACTGCGGAGCAATTACATAGGCAGGATTAAAAGTCTGAAATCCTAAAGTAGCATTGATATTCAGTGATGGATAAAATGCCAACCGAGCGGCTTCTACGTCAGCTTTGGCTGCTAGTAGTTCGTATTCAGCTTTTTTAACATCAGGGCGATTTCTCAATAATTGTGCAGGTACACCCATTCTGATTTGCGTTGGCAAAGGCTTCGTAAACTGTAACTTATCTCGATAAATCGGTTGTGGATACCTGCCTAACAAAAAGTTAATTTTGTTCTCAATCTCAATAATTGATTGCAAAATCTCAACTTCTAAACTTCTAGTATTTAGGATTCTCGATTCAAATTGTTTTACCGCCAATTCGTTGGCATAACCAGCTTCTTTCTGAGCTTGAATAATTTGTAATTCATTCAATTGCAGATTTCTGGTTTCTTTAATAATGTCTAATTCATTATCCAACGCAATCAGGCTATAATAGCCAGCCGAAATTTCTGAAATCAAATTGGTGATTATCCAGTTTTTTCCTTCTACACTTGCTAAGTATCGAGCAATGGCGGCTTTCTTTTTATTACGCAATTTACCCCAAATATCTACTTCCCATGAACTCTGCAAACCAATATTGAAGTCTGGAAGATGTTCGGGAATTTTTTGGTCGTTAGAAATATTATTTGAAAAATTGGTATCATAATTACCAACGCCATCCATAGTATATTTTCCAAATCTTTTTTGTCCAGCAGATATGCCTGCCCCTACAAAAGGTTTCCCTAGTACTTTCGCAAAATTGAGCTGATTTTGAGCCATCTCTATTCTTTGCAATGTCATTAACAAATCAATATTGTTATTGAGGGAAGTATCTATCAAAGCAATCAGCGTGGCATCTGTAAAGTAGCTTTTCCAATTGATGGCTGCATCATTGGTCGAATCCTTTTTATTATTATAGGATTCGGGCATGGGTTTTAAAGACGGCTGTTTGTAGGTTTTCAGCGGTTGACAATTGGTAAATACCATTGCCATGAAAAGCCCACTTATAAGTATATAATATTTTAGTTTAATCATCATTTTCTAATTAAGAATTAGTTCTTCTTTCTTGTTTTTCTTAGCTTTTCCTTGTGCCAGTGTAGCAAAAATCACGTATAACCCTGGGATGATTATTACCCCAAACACCGTCCCGAAGAGCATCCCTCCTGCTGCTGCCGAACCGATGGTTTTATTACCGATAGCACCTGCTCCAGAGGCCGTCATTAACGGAATTAGCCCTGCGATAAAGGCAAAGGAAGTCATCAAGATTGGTCTTAACCTTGATACCGCACCTTCAATAGCGGCTTCTAATGGAGTACGTCCTTCTTTTTGTTTTAAAATGGCAAATTCTACAATCAAAATGGCATTTTTACCCAATAGACCAATCAGCATTACGAGGGCTACTTGTGCATAAATGTTGTTTTGTAAGCCCAATATCAACAATAAGAAGAAGGCTCCGAATATCCCCGTCGGCAACGATAGGATTACAGGAATGGGTAACAAGAAACTCTCGTACTGAGCAGCTAATAAAAGATAAACGAAGACTAAACAAATGATAAAGATATAAATGGCTTGGTCTCCTGATAAGATTTCATCTCTTGTCATACCAGACCAATCATAAGTATATCCTTTAGGAAGTTTTTCTGCTGCTACTTCCTTGATGGCTTCAATGGCTTTACCACTGCTGAAACCAGGAGCAGGCTCACCATTAATCATGGCAGAAGTATACATGTTATAACGCGTAAGTTGTTCTGGTCCATAAACTCTTTCTATTCTGATAAAAGCAGAATAAGGTACCATTTCCCCTTGGTCATTTTTCACATACATTCTTAGTATATCATCTGGCTGAGCACGGTATTTAGGCAATGCCTGAATCATTACTTTATACATTTGTCCGAAACGAATAAAGTTTGTGGCATAAAAACTACCGATTAACGATTGTAAGTTATCCATCGCATTATTCACAGAAACGCCTTTTTGTGCTGCTTTGTCGTTGTCCACATTAATGAGGTACTGTGGGAAACTAGCATCAAAACTGGTAAAGGCATTTTGAACTTCTGGACGTTTATTCAATTCTTCAATAAAGCTTTCTGTAACTTTTTGAAGCTTTTGTAAATCACCACTACCCGTTCTGTCTTGTACCCTTAATTCAAACCCACTGGCATTACCATAACCTGGCACGGCTGGCGGAGGGAAAAACTGAATACTGGCATCCTTGATATTTTTTGTTTTCTCCGTTAAGATTTCAACGACATCATCAACCGATTCTTTGCGTTCTTCCCAAGACTTTAGGTTAATCATACCCATACCAAATGACGCTCCCGAACCATCTGTCAACAAACTAAAGCCTGATAAGGTAGAGATTGATTCAACGGCATCTATTTGGGTAGTAGCTCGCTGGATTTCATCCATTACGGCTTCTGTTCTTTCAACTGTTGAACCTGACGGAGTCGTTACGTTGGCATAAACAGTACCTTGGTCTTCAGTAGGAATAAACCCAGAAGGAAGAAAGATATTAGTACCCCAAGTAGCGCCAATAAAGAATAACAGCATTAACAATGTTACGACTCTTCGGTTGGCAATCGAACCTAATAGCGACTTATAACCGTCTGATAAACCATCATATTTCTCGTTAAACTTCACAAAGAATTTGCTTAGCAAATTGGTCTTTTTAGGTTGTCCATGATTATTTTTCAACATAATGGCACAAAGTGCTGGTGTAAGCGTCAGGGCATTTACTCCAGAAATCACAATGGCAATGGCCATGGTAATAGAGAACTGCCGATAGAAAACCCCTACTGGCCCCGATAAAAAGGCTACAGGAATAAACACGGCTGTCATCACCAAAGTAATCGCTACGATGGCTCCACTAATTTCGTTCATGGATGAAATTGTTGCTTCTCGTGCATCCAAATGTTCCAATTCCATTTTAGCATGGACAGCCTCCACTACTACAATGGCATTATCCACCACAATACCGATGGCTAGTACTAATGCAAAAAGGGTTAGTAGGTTAATCGAAAACCCGAAAATCTGCATAAAGAAGAAAGTACCAATCAATGAAACAGGTACAGCCAACGCAGGAATCAACGTAGAGCGAAAATCTTGTAAGAAAATAAACACCACCAATGCCACCAAAATAAAAGCTTCGATAAGGGTTTTGATTACTTCGTGAATAGAAGCATCTAAGAAACGAGAAACGTCATAACTGATGTTGTAGTCCATCCCAGGTGGGAAAGTCGCTACTTTCAGTTCTGCCATTCTTTTCTTTACATTGCTAATTACCTGACTAGCATTTGAGCCTGGTCTTTGCTTTAAGATAATAGCGGCAGATGGCTTTCCATTTTCTTTTGAAAGTACATCGTAATCGAGTGAACCAAATTCAATATCTGCAATATCCTTTAACCTAAGCATCTCGCCATTGGCATTGGCTTTAATCACTACGTTTTCGTATTGCTCTATTTTGGTATATTTTCCCGTGTAACGCAATACGTATTGTAATGACTGAGCTTTTCTACCAGAACTTTCCCCTATTTTACCCGGAGCAGCCTCAACATTTTGGCTTTTGAGCGCATTCATGACATCTTCTGCTGAAACGTTGTATGATGTCATTCTATCAGGTTTCAACCATACACGCATGGAATATTCTCGCTGACCCATGATATCGGCAAAACCAACTCCGTCAATTCTCTTTAATTCTGCTAAGATGTTAATATCTGTAAAATTGTATAAGAATTTCTCATCAGCAGTAGTATCATTCGTCATGATGTTTAAGTACATCAACATACTATTTACTTCTTTTTCGGTAGAAACCCCCGCCTTGATTACCTCCTCAGGTAATTCATCTAGTACAGTCGAAACCCTATTCTGTACGTTTACAGCAGCTAAATCTGGGTCTGTTCCTACTTGAAAATACACTTGAACAATACTTGAGCCATCATTCCCTGATACTGAGGTCATGTAGGTCATTCCGGGTACACCATTGATGGCACGCTCAAGGGGAGTTACTACTGCTTTGGCACATACCTCCGCATTGGCACCAGTATATTTTGTGGTTACTGTTACTGCTGGAGGTGCAATATCTGGAAATTGGGTAACGGGCAGTTGAGTCATTGCTAACACCCCTAATAAAAGTATTATTAAGGATATTACAATTGACAATACTGGCCTATTTATGAATGTTGTAAACATATTTTTTCGTCTTTGGATGGAAGAATGGAATTGAATGAGATTATTTACTTCTTAAATCAGCAATAATTTTTGTCATTGAAATCATCTCTGGAATAATCTTCATTCCGTCTTTCACATTCTGGATACCCTCATAAATAATTCTATCACTAGTAGTAAGTCCTGTTTCTATTACATACAAGTGTGGAATCCTTAGTCTAGGCACAATACTTCTGGTTTGTACTTTATTGTCTTTATCTAATACATATACAAAAATCTTATCTTGAATTTCAAAAGTTGATTTTTGAGGAATTACTAAAGCACTTCTTACATTATTATTGATTCTTACTTTTCCACTCGACCCATGTCTTAATATTCTCTCTGGATTAGCAAAGCGTGCCCTAAAAGCAATACTCCCTGTATTTTTATCAAATTCTCCTTCAATGGTTTCTATGTTTCCTTTGTAGCTATGAGGCTCATTATTGGCCAAAATCAATGACACCTCACTCTTGGCAGATTCTTTGATTGTTTTGGCAAAGTCTAAATATTCTTTTTCAGATACATTGAAATAAGCGAAAACCTCTTTGTTATCTGAAATAGTGGTTAACAAAGTACCTTCATCAATTAAACTCCCTACTTTATTCGGTATTCTATCTACTACTCCATCAAAAGGAGCTTTTATTTCGGTTAATGACAACTTCAATTTGGCACTGGTTTCGTGCGACTGTGCTTCTTCTATTCTGGCATTCAACGCATCTAGTTTTGCTTTGGCCATTTCAAACTCAGTTTTCGACACTACGTTTTTATCAACCAGTTGCTTAACATTTTGCAAGTTCAACTCGGCTGCTTTGGCTTCGGCAATAGCACTTTTCAACATTGCTTTAGCTTTTAGTATTTCCTCTTTATATTCCTGATTACTGATGCAAAATAGTATTTGTCCTTGTTTGACAGACTTACCTTCATCTACCAATATTTTATCAATATACCCTTTTACACGAGCACGTATTTCTACATTTTTGATGGCATGAATATCTGATACATAATCATTATTATAATCCGTATCAATTATGATGGGATTAGTGGTTGGAAACGCCTCTTGCTTCTCTTTACTGTCTTTGTTGGTTGAACATGCTGTCATAAACAAAACAGTAGCACTGAAACATAAAAGCATGAATACTTTTTTCATTACATTAATAAATTAAGTGAATAAATACTTTGGGCTGATTATTAGCGACATCAAATACCCAGTAAAATTTTACTAATTATTTTTAAGGAATGTGGTTATTGAAAACTAATCAATATAGTATCAGGAAACGCCAATTCGGGATTTCATTGATACTGACTTAATCATCAGTTTTTTGCTATACAATAAGATTTTACGATTCAAAATCTTTCTAAAAAGTATAGCCATAGCAAATGTTACCTCGCCAAAACGAAGACATTATTCACCCTCAAGCAATTAATTTTAAGAAAGTTTTTGGAATTGTTAAGCCACATAAAGCGGGCTCTCGGGAGGGGGAGAATGGAATAAAATAATTACGTCAAGATAATGGGCATCTTTATAGATAAAATTGCCCTTAGTTTTAAGAGGTGTCCCTAAATCAAATAAAAATGAATCTCCTTCGGAACAAACTCTTGTAATATAAGCAGAGCGATTACGCTTAGTACTTTTTGTCTTTTTTTGTACATGCTCTTCTTCTACATCTGAATCATCAAACCCAAGTATTAGGTTCTCAAGAGAGAAAAAATAAGCATGATTTTTTAAATCTTTAAGCGTTTTATAACGCTTTGATGAATTGTTGATGTTTTGGCATGAAAAGCCAATCATTTTTTCGAAATCCTTGGAAGATAGCAGGGAATTATTAATTAAACAAGCACTATGTTGATTGACAAAAAAACTTTGATTAGTACAATTTACATTTGCAGATACTGGAGTGATTTTGATGAGGAATAATATCAAAAATGTGCATTTAATGCAAAAAAGAATATGTTTTGGGGTTAATTCCACAAAATTTACAAATTCACGTTTAACAAAAATACAATTTTTATCCTAAAATCAAAATATTTAAAATTGATTTTTAGACGAAGCAAACGATTAGTGATACTAAATCACGGATTTAATAGGGTAAATTTTTCAGAAGGCTATAAATCGTAAAAAAGAGGTCTTTATTTGACCTCCTCATAATCTACGTATTCGCCACCGTCAAAATTTTCTGTACTTTTCCCTTTTTTGGGTGGAACAAAATCCACATCAATCTGGCCTTCACGCTTATTAGATGAAGAATGATACGATTGCTGTTTTTGGTTAAAGTCCTGCTGGGCTTTATTAATCTGAGAAACCACAAATCCTCTTAAAGCCCATTTTAATAAACGAGGAAAGATAAATAAGATAAGACAAATTATAAGGAATATCTTGAACAACATGATTGTTATGATTTACGGAACTACTGAAAGTAAAAAGTATTTCAATTGATGATTGCCAAATACATTATTACGCTACAAAAATACTACATTTTAATGAGTAGCCTGTACTGTTTTGGCAAGCTCCAGTGAATTGATTTCATAAATTAATAACGCCAAATTTACAAATTAGTTTTTTCAGTCATTACAAAAATCAAAAAGTTTTTATAAATGGTTGTATTTTCATTTGAATAAGATTTTAAGCTTTTGGATAGTTTAAAAACAAAAGCACTTTCAGAAATTCCGAAAGTGCTTTTATCCTATAATATAGTTTGATGCCGAAAATCTATCTCAATTTTAAAGTAACTACCGAAACAACCACCAAAAGAATACAGATAATCCAGAAACGGGTTACAATTTTAGCTTCGTGGTAACCTTTTTTCTGAAAGTGATGGTGCAGAGGCGACATTAAGAAAATACGTCGCCCTTCACCAAATTTCTTTTTGGTATATTTAAAATAACTTACCTGCATAATGACAGAAAGCAATTCTATTAAGAATATTCCACACAATACTGGTATCAACAATTCTTTTCTGATTACAATAGCGAGTGTCGCGATGATTCCACCTAGCATTAAGCTACCTGTATCACCCATAAATACTTGTGCTGGGAAAGAATTGTACCATAAAAAACCTACGCACGCTCCTACAAAGGCCGCACAAAAAACGGCCAGTTCACCAGAATTAGGAATAAACATTACGTTCAAATATTGAGAGAACACTTTATTACCCGATACATACGCTAATACTGCCAAACCAATACCTATAATTACAGATGTTCCAGCCGCCAAACCATCAATCCCATCCGTAATATTTGCTCCGTTAGAAACTGCCGTAATAATAAAAATAACAGCAATTACATATATTACCCACGTATATTGGTCAAGCCCCAAGAAATCGGGGATTAAATAGCTATAATCGAACTGGTTGTTTTTTAGGAAAGGTACTGTTGAAATCAACGCTTTTGAATCCGTAAATTTTTGTACTTGACCTATGTTGGTAGCAATCTTTGCTTTCTCGTAAAACCTTACTTTAATGTCATCATTAAACCACATCGTAAGACCCACGATTAAGCCCAAGCCAATCTGACCAACGATTTTGAATTTACCTGAAAGACCTTCTTTATTCTTTTTGAATACTTTGATATAATCATCAATAAAACCAACACCCCCCAACCAAACGGCACTTACTAACAACAAAATGATGTAAATATTATTAAGTTTAGCGAACAACAAGGTTGGTACTAGTAAAGACAATAAAATAATAAAGCCACCCATCGTAGGCGTACCTTTCTTTTGCATTTGTCCTTCTAATCCTAAATCTCTGATGGCTTCGCCAATTTGTAATTTACTCAATAGATTAATCACGGCTTTTCCCCAAATGGCTGCAATCCCTAAAGAGGTAACTACTGCCCCAAAAGCACGAAAGGTAATGTATTGAAACAAACCTGCTCCTGGAAAATTGAAGTGTTTATCTAAATACTCAAATAGATAATAAAGCATAATAATTTGGTTAGTATGATGGCGAAATTATGAAGACAGATTAAAATAGCTTTTGTTTGTATAAACTGAAGTGCAAATTTAGTAATGTTATTTAGTTTTAAAGCAATATTCTATACCTAATCGTGCATCTCTTTTGTTGATAAGTCTTTCTAATTTCCGAAAGCTTCTTTCAAAATCAACCTGTCATCAAAATCGTATTTTACTCCTTGAATATCCTGATAGGTCTCGTGCCCTTTGCCCGCTACCAATATAATATCTCCTGCTTCGGCCAAGGTATTGACAGCATAATCAATAGCTTCTTTTCTGTCTACAATGGTTTTTGTTTTTTTGAAATCTAGCGGAGGAACGCCTTTTTGCATCTGAGTCAGAATCTCTAATGGGTCTTCTTTGCGTGGATTATCAGACGTCAAAATTACTTTGTTCGATAAACTACAAGCTATTTTTGCCATAATCGGGCGTTTGGTAGCATCTCTGTTTCCGCCACAGCCCACTACCGTGATTACCTGTTGGTTATCTCCTTTTATCTGCTTGATGGTTTTCAACACATTCTCTAAAGCATCTGGCGTATGCGCATAATCTACAATACCTACCTTTTTGTCTTTGATTGAAACAATCTGTTCAAAACGCCCTGGAGCTGTTTTCAAACCTGACATCTGTACAAGTACTTCGTCGGGGTCTTCGCCCAATAAAGTTGCAGCGCCATAAATAGCCATTAAATTATATGCATTAAAAGTACCTATCAGTTGAAAATGTATCTCACGTCCATCTATTTCCATTTGCAAACCATAAATACTATCGGAAACAATTCTGCCTTTTACCGTAGCAAGGGTTTCTAGGGAGTAGGTTTTTATACTGGCTTTGGTATTCTGAACCATCACTGCACCACGGCGGTCATCAATATTTACTAAAGCAAAAGCCGTCTTGGGTAAAGCATCAAAAAATCCTTTTTTGGCTTTGATATAGTTATCGAACGTACCGTGAAAATCAAGGTGGTCATGAGTGATATTGGAGAAAATAGCCCCTGCAAAAGTTACTCCCGTAATACGATGTTGCACGACCGAGTGAGAGCTTACTTCCATAAAGGCATTCGTACAGCCAGCCTCAACCATTTCTGCCAATAGTTTATTCAAACTCACTGCATCTGGAGTAGTATGAGTGGAAGGAATAATTTCTTCGTCAATCTGATTTTGCACGGTAGAAATCAATCCACAACGATAACCTAGTTGACGAAACAAACGAAATAACAACATCACAGTTGTAGTCTTTCCATTAGTCCCCGTGATGCCTACTAATTTTAATTTCTGAGATGGATTGCCATAAAAAGCAGAAGCAATATATCCCAAGGCTTCGGAAGTATCTTTTACTTGAATATAAGTAACTGATGATAACGGATTTTCAGGGAAATCTTCACAAAGAATAGTACTTGCCCCTAATTCAATGGCTTTATCAATAAATGTATGACCATCAACCTGTGTGCCTTTTAAAGCCACAAACATCGAGCCTTCAGTAACGCCACGAGAGTCAATGATGATAGATGAAACTGCTATTTCAGTATTACCTAGTATAGTAATTGTTTTAATATTTTTAAGAAGACTCGTCAGGATTTGCATAATGATACTTGAAAAATTCAAACTAAAAAACCACTAATTCTCCATTAGTTTAGTACTAACCCAATTGTTCTATTTTTAGTAGCGAAAGAACCGGGTGGAATAGATTGGCTACTTACGCGACCAATACCTTTATAACTTACTTTATAACCTTTGTTTTCTAATACATAAATAGCATCCCTTAACGACATTCCCCTCATATCAGGCACTTTATTTTTAGGATTTCGGTGTTCCTCAAAATGCATCTTGCCATTTTCAGCTTGCATCGTTGCCCATCCTTCATTAGCAGGCATTTTTTCGATACCAAACTCTTCGTTGATAGCTTTGATGTCTGAAGTATGCGCAATTTGTTTTTGGCTTGTAAGCTTGGCACCCCCTTTTGCTAATAACTTATGCATTTGAATATCACAAGCATAAATTTTGTCTGCAATTTCTTTAAAAACAGGTGCTGAAGCATCACTAGCAAAAAGTGCTTCTCTTTTTACACCTCTTGGATTATCAATCGCCACTACACAACTATACTTAGGAGCATCGGCAGGGAAATAGCCAATAAAAGAGGTATAATACATTCCTTTTCTGTATTTACCATTAATTAGTTTCTGCGAAGTTCCTGTTTTACCTGCTATTTTATATAAATCATTTTTGATATTAGAGGCTGTTCCTCTTTCCACAACGCCTTCCAACATCTTTCTTACCTTTACTAAAGTTTCTTCAGAACAAATAGGGTTTTCGTCAACTTCTTGTTTGATTTTGAAGTCATCTTCTACTTTATCTGCTACTCTGGTTTCTTTTACGATAATGGGCTGAATCCATTTTCCATTGTTGGCAATAGCGTTATAGAACGTCAGCATTTGAAGGGGTGTCAAAGCCATCCCGTATCCAATAGAATTCCACGGCAAACCTGTGATATCTCCCTTTTTAGGAGGACTGATTTTAGGAATCGCATCTGGACGCAATTGAAAATTCAACCGTTGGTCTAAATGAAAATCATGGAGTTTTTTGTAATACTTCATTTCATTTCCTTTGCCAAAATACTTTAACATTAACTTCGCAGTACCAACGTTTGACGAATGTTCGAAAACCGATTGTGCTGTTATGGTTCCATAACCGACAGTTTTAGAATCCTCTAAGATTTTATCTCCGATTTTCATTTTACCATCGCCTGTCTCTACCAACTCATTATTCGATAAATTCCATTCTTCCATTAATGCCACCATGGATGCTAATTTAAACACAGAACCTGGGTCGGTTAAACCCAACACAGCATGATTATAAGTTTCTGCATAATTAGACGTATCACGCATTCTTGTAAGGTTGGTCATCGCTTTGATTTCACCCGTAGCTACTTCCATTACTACTACACAGCCTTTATCTGCCCCTGATCTTTTTAAGGCTCTTAATAAAGAGCTTTCGGCAACGTCTTGAATATTAACATTGATGGTTGTGTGAATATCCAAACCCGGAATTGGAATAGATTCTTCTCCTCCATCTATTGGGCGAAAACTTCCTTGACCTATTTTCTCAAAAATACCTTTTCCCGGTACTCCTGCCAATTGACTATCAAAACTGTTTTCAATCCCTACTTTTTCTTTATCTTTTTTATACCCTATTGTACGAAACCCCATTTTACCAAAAGGATTATAACGCACATTTACTTTTTCAAAAACTACTCCGCCTTTATATTTTCCTTCTTTGAAAATAGGCCAAGTCTTCATCATTTTTACATCTTGAAAATCAATCAAAGAATTATTCAGAAGAATGTAGCGGTCTTTTTCATGGCGAGCTAAATTAATCATCGAGAAATAATCTTTCCAATCTTTATCTCCATAAAAGTTTGATAATTTCTTACACAAATCTTCAATGCCCTCCTCAAAAATCTTTTTGTTTTTATCAGACAAAGAAACTAGTGGGTCAAAGCCTAAACGATATTTGGGCAAAGAGGTAGCCAGCAAACTACCGTCGTCTGCATAAATATTCCCGCGAACCGCCTCTATCGTTCTTTCACTCACATACCTGCGACTCGATTCTTTTCGCCATTTTTCACCTTCAATATTTTGTAATTGAACAATTCGCCATACTATTCCTATGGCAAAAAATAGAATTAGCAAAAACACAAAGCGTAACCTTAAAACAATGTCTTTTTTGATGTTCATTGATATATAAATCTGACAGAAAAATGCTTATAAATGCTTTTCCAAGCTACAATATCCACAAATATACTAAAAATCGGAAATGCGAATTGAAGAAAGCATCAAGATGATGAAGAAAGGGAAAATAAATACAAGACGAAGCCCTAATAAACTGAGCCTGCTATTTACATCTCCCTAAACAAATTTTACGATAGGATAATAAACTTTTTGGAGACGCAAGTTCTCTAAAAATAATATTTTTAAATCCTTTATTAATACAATTTTTTCATTTAGCTATAGTCTTTATTCGATTAAAAGAAATAATTGTAATTTAATCTCGGTTCCTAACCTAACATGATAATTATTTACATTCAGGGCATTTTTCGACACCAATAATATATAGTAATTCTCCAAAAAATATAGTTTATAAAAAATAACTCTCATAATTAAATTAAAAACATGAAGAAAAAATTAAGTCTTGCTATTGTTGCTTCAATGGCACTACTGGGCTCTTGTGCTAAAAGTATCGACCCAGTTGTTACTCCTCCCGTGGTGCCCCCAAAAGTAGATACTACCAGTGCATCAGATAAACTTACTAAACAGAATGTCAGCCAATACATGGTCGATAAAAATGCAACGCCACAAACGATTGCCTTATTTTATAATTTAAAAATACTATCGAAAACAAAATTCGCAGTTGGTCAACAAGCTGCCTTTGATGGTTTTTATAAGAACGTAGGTGGAATGTCTGACATCAAGAAATCCACAGGAAGCGACCCTGCTGTGTTGGGTTCAGACTTTCTCTTTATTACTGATAAAGCCAATGATGGGACTAGTGGTAATTGGTTTTATCAACAAGAGGTTGCTACTATTAACAATGTGATAAAGGCATACAATGATGGTATCATCAATATTTTTTGTTGGCATCTCAGAGAGCCCTATAATGAAAAATCATTTTATGCAAGTGATATGACTGCACTTGAAAAAACGAAAGCTTTCAAAAGTATCTTGCCAGGGGGTGACAACCATGAGTGGTATAAAGCCAAATTAGATAAGATTGCTTCTGTATTCAATAAGCTAAAAGGTAAAAATGGAGAATTGATTCCTGTTATTTTCAGACCTTTTCATGAATATGATGGCAGTTGGTTTTGGTGGGGAGCAGATTTTTGTACAGCAGAGGAATACAAAACGGCTTTCAAATTTACTGTTGACTATCTTAAAAATACCAAAGGAGTACATAATGTATTGTATTCGCTTGGCCCCGATAATAGCTATGATACTAAAGAGAAGTACCTAATAAGATATCCAGGTGACGATTATGTCGATATTCTGGGAATGGATAATTATGGGGATTTAAGGAGTGGTGCTGGCATAACGGGCTCTAACTTAGCTAATAAAAAACTGAAAGTTATTTCTGATTTAGCCAAAGAAAAAGTGAAAATAGCAGCCTTTACTGAAACAGGTTTTCAAGTAACACCTACTGTTCCTCCTGTGACGGGCTGGTTCTCTAATTTTCTTTTAAATACCATTACTGCCAATAACCTTGAAATAGCGTTTGTGATGCTTTGGGGGAATAGTGGTGATAGTTATTATGTACCCACGCCAGCGGCATCAAATGTTACCGACTTTGTTGATTTCACGAAAAGTCCTAAGGCCGTTTTACAAAATAAATTGCCTAATATGTACACGATAAGTAATTGAGTGATTTAGTGAATGTGTGATTTAGTGATTACAAAATCAACAAATTACTCTTTTAGATTATGTTGTTTAATTTTGAATCCTTGCTTAGCAATAGGGAATATTCTTATCATAAAACAAGCTCTGAAATTGTGAATTTAGACAATTTCAGAGCTTGTTTATTTATGAATTATATAGATTTTGAAAAAACTGAAAAGATAAACACCATTATTTCAACACTTCTATCACATCAAGGTCTGGGCCACCACCACGATTTCCTGACCCTGCTATCGTATACACTTTCCCTTTTACTATTACTGCACCTGTGCCATGTCGCCCTTGATTAAGGCTTGGAAATTTTACCCATGCTTGTTTATCTACATCAAATGCTTCAACATCACTGTGGGCGGGTACTTGTGCTGGGCTTTCTCCACCTATAATCAATAGTTTATTGCCCAATGCTACAGCAGAATTTCCCGCTCTTTGGGTTGGCAGGTTTAAGTTTTCTGGCAATGTTTTCCAACTATTCTGTTTGAAATCATATACATCTACCGCAGGTTCTGTCAATTCCAATACTTTGTTGATTTTAGCAGTCGACCGTCTGCCTCCTGCTAAATACAATTTATCTTTTATCACCGCCACACTTACATGGTCGCGAACATGGGGAGCATCAGCCAATTTACGCCAAGTATTAGTCTGTGGGTCATATTCATCTAGCCATGCTACGTGTCCATCCCAATGCCCATCTTGAATCCCGCAGACCAAGTAAATCTTATTTTTGTACACAACACAGCCCGCAGAACCTCTTAATCTATCAGTGGGTATTTCTGGTCCTTTTCGCCATTCGCCTTTTTCAATGTTAAAAATATAAATATTAGGAATAGGCGTTTCATGAGGATATTGCCCCGTCAAAGCACCTATCACATATACTTCATTATGATAAGTAACTGCTTGTAAATGGTGAATCTCTAAAGGCACATCTCCCACCCTCGTCCATGTTTTAGTATTGATGTCATATACTTCGGTAGCTTTTACATTTCTTCCACCAAACAATACTAATTTATCCCCAACCGCTGCTAGCGTGTTTTCTGACCGCTTGGTAGAAGTATTCACAGGCTGTATAATCTCCCAAGTTTGTGAATATATATTTACATTGACAAAGCAGGTTAATGCACAAAAGAATGACAAGAAACGAAGCTTAATTTTCATAGTATTTAAATTGTTTATAAGTTTTAATGCTTCAATTTAATTACTAAATCTTAAAAATCAAGCCTTAGCTATGGCTATCGTATCCTGTAAACTTCTTACTAATCATTGTCTTCTAATTCAAAAATCTCCTCTATCTTTTTAGTAAATTCACGGGCAATTTTCAAAGCTAATACTGTTGAAGGGACATATTTGTTGCTTTCTATGGCATTGATTGTTTGCCGGGAGACTTTAACTCTTTCTGCTAGTTCTCCTTGGGTAATGTTTAGTATCGCCCTTTCTATTCTGATTGTATTTTTCATAAGCAATACGGTTAATTTTCCATTTTTGATTTTAAGTATAAAACATAGTAAAACCTGCCAATGAAAAACAGCAAAGGTGTAAACATATTATATATCATTACATTAAAATAATAAGTGCCATATACAAAAATGGTGGCTACTATTAAAAGTCCAAAATTAATATAAATAGCCCATTGAAGGGTTTCTAGCCTTACTTGTGATACATATTCATCTTCTACTTTTTCTTTTGAAAAAGCAATCAAAATCATTCCAACGATAAGTCCTATTACCATAAACTCGTCGCCGAGATTAAGCGTAGTTTGATTGCTGGATGCATCGAAACTATCTTGTAATGCATATTTAAAAGGTAAAGTAATGGTAAAAAAATCAAGCTCTGCTTTTGTAATGGCTCCAACAATCCAAATTAATAAGAAAAGGATTGTTAATGTCCAGCCAACAAATTTGTACTGATACGGAAATAAGAATTTTGCTTTCATCGGAATATATGTTAAGAGTTTTAGACAAGTTTAACGAACTAAAAGTAAAGTATATTTTACATTTTGACAAATATTTTATACATTTTTTTAGTTATGAGTCTTGAGTTTTGAATCGTGAGTGATGAGTTGTGAGTTGTTAAAAGGTTGTTACCATTAAATGACAACCTATTTTAGGCAAGGACAAAGCACAACTTACAACTCAAGACTCACAACTCATCACTGAAAAGAAATATAGCAATACACCTTATCAATTTTTTGCTCTTGATTGTATCTTTGAAAAAACTTTCTTGCATGACTTCCCCAAAGCTTTTACTTCAACAAACCGTCAATCATATTCATCCTTTATCTGAGGACGACTTTGAGTCTTTTTATGCGTTGTTTAAGCCTTTTTCTGCCAAACGAAAGGAACTACTTACTGAAGCTGGTAGTGTTGAAAAGTATTTGTATTTTGTAGTAGATGGATTACAAAGATTGTATTATCTGGATGAACACAACCGAGAAGCGACTTTGGTTTTTTCTTATCAATCAAATTTTGGCGGTATCCTCGATTCGATGATGAATCAAACCCCGTCTAAATATTATTATGAGACCTTAAGTCCTTCTGTTTTTTTAAGGGCTTCATATACTCACATAGATGAACTTCTAGCTACTCATCCTGCTATTGAAGTATTATTAAGGAAAGGATTAACAGGTGCTTTTTCAGGAATATTGGAGAGGTTAGTAGAATTACAATGTTTTTCTTCCGAAGAAAAATTTCAACAATTATTACGGAGAAGTCCACATATTTTACAAATTGTACCGCATAAATATTTAGCTAATTATATCGGTATCGACCCTAGCAATTTTAGTAAGCTAATCAATAGTATTAAGATTTAGATTTTAAAATCACCTAATCTTCAACCACAATTTTGGTTGGAGGCACTTTGTTTTCTTCCAGTCCCATTGGCGCTACTTTCTTAATAATTTCAGATTGCTTTCCTGCTTTCATAAAATCAGCCTTCTGGGTGGTATAATCAGCCCTTTTTTCTTCCAACACAAATTTTGCTTTATCTATTTTATGAATCAGACTTTCAGCATTCAACGACGATACGATATAGATAACAATGAGTCCCGATACCCATAATACATAGCGAAGTTGGCTGGCTGGAAATTCGCCACCCAACAGTCTATCCATGTTGAATATTTTATCAAAAAAAGCAAAGATACCCTTACTAGGTTTATTACTCGACTGACTAACCTTTGGGGCACGGGATACATTTTTTGCCATAATGCTTGTTTTTACTTTTCAGACAACGCTGCAATTCTTAGTTTAGCACTTCTACTTCTACCATTGATTGATAATTCCTCTGGCGATGCCTCAATAGGTTTTTTATTGATAGCCATCAAAGGTTTGGTTACCGTACCGTAAATAATATCTTTATCAGGCTCTCCTTTGAAGTTTCCTGCCTTGATATAGTTCTTAACGAGTCTATCTTCCAAAGAATGGAAAGTCATGATACATAGCCTACTTTCTTCATCTTTCAACAAATCTGGCACTTGTTCCAAAAACTCTTCTATTACTTCCAATTCCTGATTAACTTCAATCCTGATGGCTTGAAATACCTGTGCAAAATACTTGAACTCTTTGAATTTAGGAGCATATTTTTCTAAAATAGCTTTCAATTCGCCTGTAGTCTTAATAGGTGTATTCAGCCTTGCACTATGAATAGCATTGGCCAAAGTACGAGCGTTTTTGATTTCACCATACATCCCTAAAATTTTATGCAATTGTGCCTCAGAATATTCATTGACTATAGTATAGGCTGACACCTCTGCCTTTTGATTCATCCTCATATCTAAATCCCCTTCAAAGCGTGTCGAAAATCCACGTGTTGGTTCATCTATCTGATGTGATGAAATACCAAAATCGGCTAAAATACCATCTACTTTTTTGACTCCGTACAATCGTAGGTATTTTTTAATGTTCCTAAAATTGGTTTCGATGAATGTAAAGCGAGGGTCTTGAAAACCCTGAGCATTTACTTTAGCGTCTGGGTCTTGGTCAAAAGCATATAGCTTTCCCTTTTCCCCCAATTGTGCCAATATAGCTCTTGAATGACCACCGCCCCCAAAAGTTACATCAACATAAACGCCATCAGGACGTATATTTAGTCCGTCAAGGCATTCTTGAAGCATTATTGGGCGATGGTACTCGGTATTGATTGTCATTATTTTTAATCTTTAAATACAAATTTATGGATAATCTTGCAGGAATTTAATCAAGCGTTTCAATTAAATATGAAGCAGTTTCCTGATATCCAACGCTAATTTTTGAGAGAAAATCTCCGCTCCATATTTATTCAAATGTTGAGAATTATAAAAATACTTCTGTTGATAACAGAGTGAATCCTTTGAATAATCTAAAAAATAACAGTGATATCGTTCAGATACATTTTTACACATATTAATCATGATATACTTATTTTTATACAAAGGCTGTACTTCGTAATACTCAGGAGCATACAATAACACCACTTTTATGTGTTGTTTCTCGCAAAAAGCTAAATAGTCTTCAAACTGTTTTGTGATAGTCTTATCGAACGTATACCTCACTCCTTTCGGATACCGCTTTTTAAACCTTTCAAAATCCTGATTCCATTCATAAGCATTGCCTCTGTAACCCTTATATTTAGTAGTAGTATCGTATAGTGAAGTAAAATTCACAAAATTACAAATGCCTTCCCAAGCCAAAGCCTGTTGATTTTTATACTTTAGTAGGGGTATGTTTTGTTGATATTCATCAAACTCACCTTTATGTCCACGTGTAGTTTCCGTTATGATTGGCTCGTTGATAAAAGGTAGAAACTGTTCTGGATTTACTACATCAGCACGTTTGGAAAAACCATATGCATCTACATTATGAATAATATATTTAGGCTTTTTATTATGAGCCAAATACAATTTAAATCGTGCAAATTGCATATCGAAATGCCAAGCCGACATGCCTAGATTATAAGAATTAAGCTTTAGTGTACTGTCAATAATTTTAGGAGAAATATGAAACTCGGCCCTAGATGACCCCAAAATCAATAAATCTGCATTGATTTTTCCATCGAATAAATCATTCCAGGTGGCATAATATTCATTCCTAGATTTTCTTAGACCGCTATCTACAACAAATGCCAAGGCATATAAACTAATGATAATTAGAAAGGACAATAAAGCTATTTTCTTTAAAAACCTTTGTATCATTTTTGTGCTTTTGCTTCTATCTTAAATGCCTTTTTATCTCCAAACACTAGTTTCTGTGTACCTTCTATTAAATAATAGTCGACTACGCCATTCGCCAAAGTCATTTTAATATGCTTATCGGTTTCATAAAGGTAGTTTTCGTTGGTAATAGTGGCTTCTAATGCCGTAAATGCTCCCTTTTGAAGATAGATTTTTACAATTTTTACTGGAAGATTCTCCTTCGCTTTTAGGGTATAAACGATGGTAGAATCAGATTGATTGATGTCATAACTATTTAAATAAGCAGGTTTATTCAAATCAGTTTGTACGAATAGCTCTAATTCTTTTGACCAGTCTTCTATCTTGATAAGCTTGGTTTCTGGTATATTATTGCTCCAGACAGTTTTATTAAAAGATGGTTTCTTTGTATTCAGAATATTGATTTGATTGCTTATAGTAGTTTTTAAATCAAAATATTTATTGATAAAAGAGGTCTTTTCTTCCTTACAAGCGATAAGCAAAGTAAGCGTTACAAGTATTATGATGGATGATTTCATATTACAAAATTACGGATGTATATTGATATTAATAACGTAAAAGTTATAATCGACCAAAATAACAAAAGGACTTCGACCAAAGTCAAAGTCCTTTTTGAAATAGAAAAATCTACGTTAGATTATTCTTCAGTTTTTTCTTCCGAAGTTTCAGCAGCAGGAGTTTCATCTTCTACTACTTCAGCCGAAGGAACCTCAGCTACTGGTGCAGCTTCGATAGTATCTTCAGTTTTCTTAGCTCCAGAACGACGACCACGACGAGTTTTCACTGCTTTCTCAGCTGTAGCTGCTAATAAAGTTTCGTTGAAGTCAACTAATTCCATTAAGCACATTTCAGCATTATCACCAAGACGATTCGCCAATTTGATAATTCTAGTGTAACCACCTGGACGGCTAGCAACTTTCTCAGAAACAATACCAAAAAGTTCTTTAACAGACTCTTTGTTTTGTAAGTAAGAGAATACAATACGACGATTGTGAGTATTGTCGTCTTTTGATTTAGTAATCAAAGGCTCAACATACTTTCTTAATTCTTTAGCTTTAGCAGCTGTAGTTTCGATTCTTTTGTGAAGAATCAAAGAAGATGCCATGTTGGATAACATAGCGGCTCTGTGAGGAGCAGTTCTACCTAAATGGTTGAATTTTTTACCGTGTCTCATTATATTGTTTCGTAAGTTTGAAATGACACACTTAGTTCCCAGCGGAAAAAAGCCATCATTGCGGTTAAGTTAATTCGCATCAACTCACCTATTACTACTATTAAAAATTAAAAAATTAGTGTTTACTAAAGTTAGCAAACACTAATTTTCCTTGATTGCTAAACAAGCTGAATGCCTCTTAGTCTTCGTCTAAACGATAACGAGCAACATCCATACCGAAGTGAAGTCCTTTTTCTTCGATTAGTTGTTCTAATTCAGTCAATGATTTCTTACCGAAGTTACGGAATTTCATCATGTCAGAAATTTCTAATCTAGCCAAGTCTCCTAAAGTTCTAACATCTGCTGATTTAAGACAGTTGTAAGCACGAACTGACAAGTCTAAATCTGCTAGAGCAGTCTTCAATAATTTTCTCATGTGTAGCATTTCTTCATCTACCACGTTGTCTTCTTCTGCCTTCATAGACTCGAAAGTCATTGTTTGGTCAGAGAATAACATAAAGTGTTGAATCAAGATATATGCTGCACCTTTTAATGCGTCTTCAGGGTGAATTGATCCGTCAGTTTCAATATCCAAAACCAATTTCTCATAATCTGTTTTCTGTTCAACACGAGTATTTTCGATGCTGAATTTCACATTTTTGATTGGTGTAAAGATTGCATCAATCGGGATGTGACCAAAAGGAGGTTCTGAGTTTCTAGTTTCGTCTGAAGGAACATATCCACGACCTTTTTCAACGATAATCTCCATCTCAAATTCTTTTGATTCATCTAAATTACAGATAACTAAATCTGGATTTAAGATGTCAAAATAATTTGTAAATTTAGCAATATCGCCTGCTTTAAGAGTGCTTTGACCTTTCACTCTTACATTGATTTTATTCTCAAGGATTTCCTGACTTTTTTTGAATCGAACTTTCTTCAAATTCAAAATAATTTCAGTCATATCCTCAATTACTCCTTCAATGGCTGAAAATTCGTGCAAAACTCCGCCAACCTTAACGCTTGTAATAGCGTAGCCTTCTAATGAAGACAACAAGATTCTACGAAGTGCATTACCGATTGTAACGCCATAGCCTTTTTCGAGTGGCTTAAACTCAAATAACCCGTGAAAGTCGTCAGCTTTTTCCATGACAACTTTATCGGGCATTTGGAATGCTAATATTGACATATTTCGTAGCGTAATTTACCTTGGAATGTGTAAGAATAGAGTAATCAATTCGCAATTTACGAATTAACTCTGTAATTTTAGCATTTAGGGTTACTATTTTTTCGATAAAACCTTGACATTTCAGAAGAATTCATCTATATTACAAGTTTACAGAAAATCGAGACCCTTAGAATAAACAATATTAATTATTGTACATCTAATATTGAATAAACACAAAATCAAACAAACTTAGATTTTACACATTAATGTAAAATCTAAGTCACAAAGTTTTCAATTAAATTGTCAGAATATTTTTGACCATTTACTCTGTCAAAATATATGATTACTTAGAATAAAGTTCAACGATTGCTTGCTCATTGAAGTTCTCTGGAATATCAGTACGTTCTGGATAAGAAACGAATTTACCAGTCATTGTAGGAGTATCCCATTCTAACCAGTTGAAACGTTTTCCAGCTTTTCCAGCAAGTGAGTTAGAAACTACCTCTAAAGATTTAGATTTCTCACGTACACTTACTAATTGTCCTGGCTTAAGAGAATACGATGGAATGTTTACAATTTCACCGTCAATAAGAATATGCTTATGAATAACCAACTGACGAGCTGCACGACGAGTAGGAGCAATTCCTAAACGATAAACAGTGTTATCAAGACGAGCTTCACAAAGTTTCAAAAGGTTTTCACCTTTGATACCTTCTCTTACAGCCGCTTTGTGGTATAAGTTTTCAAATTGCTTTTCAAGGATACCGTAAGTATATTTCACTTTTTGCTTTTCTTTTAATTGCAAAGCATATTCTGAAACTTTACCACGTTTACCTTTACCGTGCTGACCTGGACCATAGTTTTTGCGCGCTAACGCTTTACTTGGACCTAAGATTGGCTCACCAAAACGACGAGCAATTTTTGATTTTGGACCTGTATATCTTGCCATTTCTAAAATTAATAAAGTCATCAAACCTCTTTTGTTCGATGAAGTAATTAAGATAAATAAAAGAAAACGTTAATAATTACTAATTAACGTTTCCAGTAAATTTTTAATGAAGATTAAACTCTACGACGTTTTGGAGGACGACATCCGTTGTGAGGAAGTGGAGTAATATCTTTGATAGAGATTACTTCGATACCAGCATTAGAAATAGTTCTAATGGCTGATTCACGACCTGAACCTGGTCCTTTTACAAAAACATCAGCTTTTTTCATTCCAGCTTCTACAGCTACGGCAGCGCAGTTTGTTGCGGCTGTTTGTGCAGCATAAGGAGTGTTTTTCTTAGAACCTTTGAAGCCCATTTTACCAGCAGAAGCCCAAGAGATTACTTGTCCTTGACTGTTAGTAATAGAAATAATGATGTTATTGAAAGAAGCTTTGATGTGTACTTGACCATGCTGCTCAACTACTACAACTCTCTTCTTTGCTTTGTCTTTTCTTTTAGCCTGTGCCATTGTTAGTTTTGTTTGTTCAATTCCAGTTTTGAGTTCGTACATTCTCCAAAGAGCAACCTTCTCATCTTAGAACTCGACGAATTAAGAATATTATATCCTTAAACTCAGCCTAATTTTTACTTAGTAGCTTTTTTCTTGTTCGCAATAGTCTTACGCTTACCTTTACGAGTACGAGAGTTGTTCTTAGTTCTCTGACCACGTAATGGAAGACCTTTACGGTGACGAAGACCACGGTAACAACCGATGTCCATCAAACGTTTGATATTCAACTGGATTTCAGAACGAAGTTGACCTTCAGTCTTGAATTCTCCAGCGATAATCCCACGAATTGCACTTGCCTCTTCATCGTTCCATTCGCCAGCTTTTTTGTCGAAAGAAATATTAGCTTGTGTTAAAATTTTCTGAGCAGTGCTACGACCTATTCCGAAGATGTAAGTCAGAGCAATTTCGCCTCTTTTTTTGTCGGGAATATCAACCCCTGCAATACGAGCCATACTTTTTTAGCTTTTTAGATTTTAAATGAAGGAAGTTTCTCAACTACCCCATGTTAATAATCATCCTTGTCTTTGTTTGAACTTTGGATTTTTTTTGTTAATAACATAAAGTTTTCCGTGACGACGGATTACTTTACATTCAGCACTACGCTTCTTGATAGACGCTTTAACTTTCATTGTAGTATTTATTAATGTTTCTATTAATTACAGTTTTGCAAAAGCATCCGTAAAGTTTACTAAAACTATCAATTGCCAACTGCCTATTTTACTTGTAACGATACACAATTCTTGCTTTACTTAAGTCATAAGGAGACATTTCTAACTTCACCTTATCACCAGGTAAGATTTTAATGTAATTCATTCGCATCTTACCAGAAATATGGGCAATCACTTGATGGGTATTTTCTAACTCTACTCTAAACATAGCATTTGAAAGAGCCTCAATGATAATTCCATCTACTTCTATTGATGATTGTTTTGCCATAAATTCAATTTGAAAATTTCAAATATTAACGATGTACTCTGATTTAGCAATAACTTCCTCAATAAATTTAAAGGTAGTTAGTATATCTGCTTTATCCTTTTTAATTGCTATTGTGTGTTCAAAATGGGCAGATGGCTTTCTATCTTGGGTTCTGATAGTCCAACCATCATTTTCCTGATGAATGGCTTTCTTTCCTTGATTTACCATCGGTTCTATGGCAATTACCATATTCTCCTTTAGCTTTGCTCCATCTCCTCTTCTACCATAATTGGCTACCTCTGGTTTTTCATGAAGAGATTTTCCTACTCCATGCCCTACTAGTTCCCTCACAATGGTAAAACCTAATTTCTCACTGAAAGTTTGGATAGCAAAGCCAATATCACCAATTCTTTTACCTACTACTGCTTGTTCAATTCCTTGGTAAAGTGATTCTTTGGTGGTTTTCAATAAAAGAAGAGTCTCTTCATTTACATTACCGATTGCATAAGTATAAGCACTGTCGGCATGAAAACCATTTTTAAATACACCACCATCAATTGTTACAATGTCTCCGTCTCTTAATTGATAATTGTTAGGTATTCCATGAACCACTACATCATTTACTGAAATGCATAAAGATGCAGGGAACTTGTTATAATTAAGAAACGAAGGTGTACTATTATTATCTTTAATAAACTCGTAAGCTACTTTATCTAATTCTTTAGTCGTTACGCCTGGTTTTATCATTTTGGCTACCTCTGCATGAGTTTGGCCAAGTATAATACCATTTGCTCTGATGATTTCTAAATCGCTATTTGTTTTTAAATAAATCATTCTTATTAATGCTTAGGAAATAACATCCTAAAATTGTTATTGAGCAACCGCCTCTGTTCTACCTTTAATTCTACCTGATTGCATCAATCCTTCATACTTACGCATCAATAAATAACTTTCTATTTGCTGTAGGGTATCTAATACCACACCTACTAAAATTAGCAATGAAGTTCCTCCGAAGAAAGATGCAAAACCACGAGTGATTCCGAATAAACTTGCTAAAGCAGGAAGGATAGCAATAATGGCTAACATAAATGCTCCTGGCAAAGTAATTCTATCTAAAATATCAGCGATAAAAGTTGAAGTAGCTTCCCCTGGCTTAACACCTGGTACAAAACCACCACCTCTTTTCATATCATCAGAAATTTGTGTTGGGTTAATTGAAATAGCCGTATAAAAGAATGTAAATACGATAATCAAGAACGCAAATAACAAATTGTATTCTAATGAAGTGAAATCACTGAATTTCTGAGCTACCGATTGTGCGAATTCACTTTTTTCAGCTAAAGAACCTGCTACCAATCCTGGAACAAACATTAAAGCTTGTGCAAAAATGATAGGCATTACACCTGCTGAGTTAAGCTTCAACGGAATATACTGGCGTTCGCCACCTACAGATGAAGTTCTGTTACCTACTACTTGTTTCGCATATTGTACTGGGATTCTTCTAACCGCTTGAGTAACCATTACGGCACCCATTACTACGAAGAAAAGCGCTACAATTTCTATTACAAATAATAAAGCTCCTGACATTCCACGAGATTGAGCTTCACCGATGATTGATCCCGGGAAACGAGACACAATACCAATCATAATTAGCATTGAAATACCGTTACCAACTCCTTTATCAGTAATTTTTTCTCCTAACCACATACAAAACATTGTACCAGCAATCAAGATAATTACTGCAAACAAGCGGAACGACCATGCACTAACAATGATTGCTTCTGCAGGAATAGTTGTTTGTAGGTATGCTGTTGCTTGAGCGGCAGTAACAAAGATTGTTAAAACTCTTGTAATTTGGTTTAACTTCTTTCTTCCCGACTCTCCATCCTTTTGCATCTTCTGAAAATATGGCAATGCAATTGTTAACAATTGAATAGCGATAGAGGCAGAGATGTAAGGCATAATACCTAAAGCAAATATAGAAGCATTATTGAATGCTCCACCCGAAAACATATTCAACAAACCTAATAAACCGCCTTCTCCTTTTTGTTCTAATTTTGCAGCATCAATACCTGGTAAAACGATATAAGAACCTAAGCGAAAAAAGGTGATAAACAACAGAGTGTTAAGGATTCTACCTCTTAGTTCCTCTATTGAGAAAATGTTTTTGATAGTGTTAATAAACTTGTTCATGCTATCTGTTTAAATAATCGTCAAATAATGAATGAAAACTGAAATTGTTCAACTTTTTCTTTAATCACAAATCTGTTGCCAGTTTTTACACGATTACTCAAATATTTCTGTTGTCTATCTAATTAATTTGAAAATCGGGATTTTGAAAATTTGAAAACTAACAAATCTATTAAACAAAACTTGAAGCTCCAAATTTTCATAATTTCAAACTACCCCACAATTGCTTTTCCACCTGCTGCTTCGATAGCAGTTTTGGCAGATTCAGAAAAACCTTTAACTGTTACTTCTAATGCTGATGTTACAGCACCACGTGACAAGATTTTCACTAAATCATTTTTAGAAACTAATCCATTGTTATAAAGTACATCATGGTTGATTACTGTTGAACCAATTGAATCAGCTAAAGCTTGTAGCGTATCAAGGTTAATAGCCTTGTATTCTACACGATTAATATTTTTAAATCCGAACTTAGGAACTCTACGTTGTAAAGGCATTTGACCACCTTCAAAACCAGCTTTACGAGAATAACCTGAACGAGACTTTGCACCTTTGTGACCACGAGCAGAAGTACCACCTAAACCAGAACCAGCACCACGACCAACTCTTTTTCTAACTTTTGTTGAGCCTTGAGCAGGCTTTAATGAAGAAAGATTCATTGTATTATTTTTTTAATGTTTGCTAAACGCTACTCCCCTGTGGAGTAACTCGCTATACTAATGAGGAGACCTCAATAATATTAGATATTCTCAACTACAATCATGTGTTGAACCGCACGAATCATCCCTTCAATAGCAGGATTCAACTCTTTTTCAACGCTTTTGTTAATTTTGCCTAAGCCTAAAGCTTGCATAGTACGTTTTTGAACGTCTGGGCGTTTGATTGTACTTTTTACTTGTGTAATTTTTACCTTTGACATGGTCTTATAGTTACGAGTTTGGGTTAAAAGTTATTACAATGTAGTACACCTTAATAACTCATAACCTTAAACTGCTCTTATCCGTTGAAAACTTTTGCTAAAGAAACGCTTCTTTGGAAAGCAACTGTATGTGGATTTCTCATTTTCACAAGAGCATCAACTGTTGCTTTAACCACGTTGTGTGGGTTTGAAGAACCTTTAGATTTTGCTAATACGTCATGTACACCAGCAGATTCTAATACAGCACGCATCGCACCACCCGCAATTACTCCAGTACCCGGAGCAGCAGGCTTCAACAATACGAAACCACCAGAGAATTTACCAATTTGTTCGTGCGGAACAGAGTTTTTCAATAAAGCTACTTGGAATACATTTTTCTTTGCATCCTCAATACCTTTAGCGATAGCATCAGTTACTTCATTAGCTTTTCCTAATCCGAAACCTACGATACCTTTTCCGTCACCAACTACAACGATTGCAGAGAAGCTGAAACGACGTCCACCTTTTACTACTTTCGCTACACGATTGATAGCAACAACTTTTTCTTTTAATTCGCCTTCGTTAACCTTTATTGGCTTTGATATTAATTGCGACATTTTTTCTGAATTTGAAAATTTGTGAATTTGATTAATAAATAATCAAATTGACTAATTAGAATTTAAGACCACCTTCTCTTGCACCATCGGCAATTGCTTTTACACGACCATGATACAAGTATCCGTTACGATCGAAAACAACCGCTAATATACCAGCCGCTAATGCCTTCTCTGCGATTTTTACTCCTACTTGTTTAGCATTATCTACATTGCCATTAGCCAAGCCAAGTTCTTTTGTAGAAACTGCTGCTAATGTATGTCCTTGAACATCATCAATAATTTGAGCGTAAACACCAGTATTTGAACGAAACACTGATAATCTTGGTTTGCTAGCTGTACCAGAAACCTTTGCTCTAATTGATCGTTTGATGCGTAATCTTCTTGAATCTTTTTGCGTAGCCATTGTAATATTTATATGTTTTGTGGATTGCCGACCCACGATTGGAATTTGAATTTTGTCAATTTGAAAATTCAAAATACTTCGTATAAATACGGGTATTTCAAATTTTCAAATCATATCAATTACAAATTACGATTATTTTTTACCACCAGTTTTACCAGCTTTTCTACGAATTTGCTCACCCACAAAACGAATACCTTTACCTTTGTAAGGTTCGATTTTACGCAATGAACGAATTTTCGCTGAAACTTGGCCTACTAATTCTTTATCAATTCCTTCTAAAGTTACTTTAGGGTTTTGACCTTTCTCCATTGCAGTAGTCACTTTCAATTCACCAGGAATCTGAACAAATACAGCGTGAGAATATCCTAAACTTAACTCAAGAATGTTTCCTTGATTTGATGCTTTATAACCAACCCCAACAATTTCCATCTGAGATTTGTATCCTTCGCTTACACCAATAACCATGTTATTGATTAAAGAACGATATAAACCATGAAGGGCTTTGTGACGTTTCTGTTCAGTAGGGCGTTTTACTGCTAATTCAGCACCTTCAATCTCAACAGTGATGTCTGGATCGATAGTACGTTCTAAAGCACCTTTAGGTCCTTTTACTGATACATGATTTTTATCAACCGTTACTGTTACACCAGCAGGTAACGTGATAATCTTATTGCCAATTCTTGACATGATTGTAATTTGTTTTGCTTAAATGGAAGTCCAAAAACCATAACCAGTGGTTATCAATTAATGGAAACTTCTTTCAGCGTTAAGAAATATTAATAAACGTGGCAAAGTACTTCACCACCTACGTTTAACACACGAGCTTCTTTGTCGGTGATAACCCCTTTTGATGTCGAAAGAATTGCAATACCTAAACCATTCAATACACGTGGCAACTCAGTTGCACCTTTGTATTTACGTAAACCTGGCTTAGAAATTCTTTCTAATTTAACGATTGCCGACTGCTTAGTAACTGGGTTATACTTCAAAGCAACTTTGATGGTACCCTGAACAGTTGTATCGTCAAATTTATAGTTTTGAATATATCCTTTATCAAAAAGCACCTTAGTGATTTCCTTTTTGATGTTAGAAGCAGGGATTTCAACGATTCTATGGCGTGCCTTGATGGCATTTCTCAATCGTGTTAAGTAATCTGCTATTGGATCTGTCATTGTTTTCGATATTTGAAACGAAACCTTTTCTGAAAAGGCTCGCAAAATTACGGAATTAAAATTAAGAAGACAAGTAATTGATAATTAAAATAATTCTAATTACTTAATTATCAATTATCTGAAGCGGTAATTATTACCAGCTTGATTTAGTTACCCCTGGAATTAACCCATCAGAGGCCATTTGGCGGAAAGTAACACGGTTGATACCGAACTTACGCATATAACCTCTTGGGCGTCCTGTAAGTTTACAACGGTTATGTAAACGTACTGGTGAAGCATTTTTAGGTAACTTATCAAGTCCTAAATAATCACCAGCTGCTTTCAAGGCTGCGCGTTTTGCGGCATACTTAGCAACTGTTGCTTCTTTCTTTCTTTCTCTTGCTTTTACTGATTCTTTTGCCATTGTGTTGAGAATCTTTATTTGTTATCGGTTATCTGTATCCGTTATCGGTAAATGTTATTTAGAAAATAATATCAATAATAACAGTTCACAGATAACTTAAATCAATTACTTCTTCTGATTTGAGAAAGGCATTCCCATTGCTGTTAACAATGCATTAGCCTCTTCGTCAGTTTTTGCGGTAGTTACAAAAGTGATATCCATACCAGAAATTTTACTTACTTTATCAATAGAAATTTCAGGGAAGATAATTTGTTCTTTAACACCTAATGTATAATTACCACGACCATCGAAACCTTTGTCTGATACACCTTTGAAGTCACGTACACGAGGTAACGAAACAGTCATCAAACGATCAAGGAATTCGTACATTTTTTGTCCTCTCAACGTTACTTTAACACCAATTGGCATATTTTCACGTAATTTGAAGTTTGAAATAGCTTTCTTAGAAATTGTTGCAACAGCTTTCTGTCCAGCGATAAGAGTAATTTCTTCAACACCCGTATCAATCAATTTCTTGTCAGCCACAGCAGCACCAATACCTTTGTTGATTACAACTTTAGTAACTTTTGGAACTTGCATTACTGATTTGTATTGAAATTTTTCCTTTAAAGCAGGAACGATTTCATTTACATATTTATCTTTCAGTCTTGTAGTTGTCATTGTATGAAAATTTATGTGGATTTCCGACCCACTTTTTCAATTGATAGTTTTGATTATGCATCAAAACTATTTACTTGAGATTTAATTAAATGAATTTTCCTGTTGCTTTCGAGAATCTTTGCAACTTTCCTTCTTCGTTCAATTTACGACCTGTACGTACTGGCTTGCCGTTTTCAGCAACTGCCAAGTTTGAGATGTGAATAGAACCTTCACGTTTCTCAATACCACCTTGCGGAGTATTTGCATTAGGCTTAACGTGTTTAGTTTGAAGATTTACTCCTTCAACGATAGCACGTTGCTTATCAACTAATACTTTTTTGATTACGCCTGTCTTACCTTTTGAGTTTCCAGCGATAACGATAACTGTATCACCAGATTTGATGTGCAGTTTTGGCTGCTTATTAAACTTTCTTTCCATGATACGAATTATGATTAAAGCACCTCTGGGGCTAATGAAACGATTTTCATGAAACCTGCATCACGTAGTTCACGTGCAACTGGCCCGAAAATACGAGTACCACGTGGCTCGTCGTTGGCATTCAACAATACGGCTGCGTTATCCTCGAAACGAATATATGAACCGTCTTTACGACGAATCTCTTTTTTAGTTCTTACTACTACGGCTTTAGAAACCGTACCTTTCTTCATGCTTGATGATGAAAGTGCTGATTTAACAGTCACTACAATTTTATCACCAATTGAAGCGTATCTTTTTCCTGTACCGCCCAACACACGGATAACTAGAACTTCTTTAGCTCCTGAGTTATCTGCTACGCCGAGTCTTGATTCTTGCTGTACCATTTTATGATTGGAATACTGATTTTAACGAAAAATTTAACTTCTTAATAATATTGATTGTTGGGAAGGAAATTATTTCGCTTTCTCGATAACTTCAACTAATCTCCAACGTTTATTTTTTGAAAGTGGACGAGTTTCCATTACTTTCACTGTATCACCAATACCACATTCATTGTTCTCATCGTGAGCCATCAACTTTGAAGTTTTTTTCATAAACTTACCATAAAGTGGATGCTTTACTTTTCTTTCTACGGCTACAGTGATTGATTTGTCCATCTTGTCGCTCACTACGCGCCCTACTCTGATTTTTCTCAGATTTCTTTTTAATTCTTCCATCGTTGGATTCTATTAATTGTTGTTACAAGATTGACCTCAAGCGTTATATTGATGAGGTCTGTTATAATTACTTCTCAGTAATTGATTTATTTCGCTGCCGAGATAGCAGTTTCCAATCGAGCAATAACTTTACGAGCCTCACGGATACGTAATGGATTTTCAATTGGAGAAATAGCGTGAGCAAACTTTAGGCGAGCTAAAGCCTCTTTTTCAGAGGCTAAAGTACTTACTAGTTCTTCCGCACTTAATTTTTTGATTTCTGCGTTTTTCATGACTTTGATTATGAATATTATAATCTGAATATGTATTAATAGATTCGATAAACTTTGGAAAGCCATCAAATCAGAACTAACCAAATTTTCAAATTATTGTGCTTCTTGATAATCTCTACGCACTACGAATGAAGTACGAAGTGGCAATTTCTGAGCTGCTAAACGAAGCGCCTCTTGTGCCAATTCTAAAGGTACACCAGCCGATTCAAACAAGATAGTTCCTGGCTTGATACGTGCTACCCAGTATTCTGGAGCACCCTTACCTTTACCCATACGTACCTCTGCTGGTTTCTTCGTAATAGGTTTGTCAGGGAATACACGAATCCAAACTTGACCTTCACGTTTCATGGCACGAGTTACTGAAATACGAGCCGCTTCAATCTGACGAGCAGTGATGCGTCCTGGTTCCAAAGCTTTGATAGCGAACGTACCGAAATCAAGTTCATGACCACGAGTAGCGTTTCCTTTAATCCTACCTTTCTGTTGCTTACGGAACTTGGTTCTTTTTGGTTGTAACATTGTCTTATTAAGTCTATGGGTCGGTGGCTTCAAGAATTAAGAAATGAGTTGTTAAGAACACCCTTATCTTACATTTCACTACTGACCACTGACAAGAATTTACGAATTATCTCTTTCCACCCGCTGGTTTGTTGCCACCGCCAGGACGATTTCCGCCAGGTTTGTTAGCTCCGCCACCACGGTTGTTATTGTTGTTATTACGACGTTGCGCATCGTCACGACCACCAGCACCGCCACGGTTGTCACGACCTCCACGACCTTTACGATCGCCTTCTTCGCCACGTCCACCACGGTTGTTACCTCCACGAGCATCCGCTCCACTAGCAGCTTGTTGTGCAGCCATACCAGCATTCGGAGAAAGATCACGCTTACCATAAACTTCACCACGGAAAATCCATACTTTGATACCGATTTTTCCGTAAACAGTTAATGCTTCAGAAATAGCATAATCGATATCAGCACGAAGTGTGTGCAAAGGAATACGACCTTCTTTGTATCCTTCAGAACGAGCCATTTCAGCACCTCCTAAACGACCTGAAAGTTTCAATTTGATACCTTGAGCACCTACACGCATTGCTGATGCAATAGCTTGCTTCATAGCACGACGGAATGAAATACGAGCTTCTAATTGTTGTGCGATAGCCTCACCAATTAATTTAGCATCAATCTCAGGACGTTTGATTTCAAAAATGTTGATTTGAACATCTTTTCCTGTGATTTTCTTTAATTCTTCCTTGATTTTATCAACTTCTTGACCACCTTTACCAATTACAACGCCAGGGCGTGCAGTATTGATAGTCAATGTTATGCGCTTTAAAGTACGCTCAATGATTACCTTAGAGATAGCACCCTTTGGAATACGTGCGGCAACATATTTACGAATTTTATCGTCTTCAACTAATTTATCGGCAAAACTCTTACCACCATACCAGTTAGAATCCCAACCTCTGACGATACCAAGTCTAAAACCAACGGGGTTTATTTTCTGTCCCATTTTTTGATATTTAGATTATTTCTCTAATTATTCTGTGATTATTGTTGGTGCGGTTGCTGAAGCAACTACAAGGGTAATGTGGTTAGAACGTTTCAAGATTCTATGACCACGTCCTTGTGGAGCTGGACGCAAACGCTTTAATGAGCTACCGCCATCAACTGTAACGGTTTTAACATATAAGTCAGCATCTTCTAACTTTACATCCTCATTTTTATTTTGCCAGTTAGCAATGGCTGAGAGTAACAATTTCTCAACGTGTCTTGCACCAACCTTAGGCTCGTATTTTAAAATACCGAGAGCCTTATTTACTTTCTGACCTCTAATCATGTCTACCACGATTCTCATTTTCTGAGGTGAAGTCGGAACATTATTTAACTTAGCTACTGCTTCCATTTTATGATTTCGGATTTCGGATTTCGGAGTCTGGAATTTCAATTATGATGATAATAATATCTTAATAATTCAAATCCCATTGTCCAGCATTCCAAATTATCTTTTGCCTTTATCTTTTTTTGCCGTGTGACCTCGGAAGTTGCGTGTTGGAGCAAATTCACCCAATTTATGACCTACCATGTTCTCTGTCACAAATACTGGAATAAATTTATTACCATTGTGCACTGCGAAGGTGTGTCCAACGAAATCAGGTGAAATCATCGAACGACGTGACCAAGTCTTAATAACTGACTTTTTTCCTGATTCGGTCATGACTTGCACCTTGTTGTCAAGGCGGTAGTCAATATAAGGTCCTTTTTTTAATGAACGTGCCATCTACCTATTTTTTCTTTCTACTGATGATTAGACGATTTGATTGTTTCTTCGGCGTACGAGTTTTCTTACCTTTCGCTAATAAACCTTTACGTGAACGAGGGTGACCTCCTGATGAGCGACCCTCACCACCACCCATTGGGTGATCGACTGGGTTCATAACTACACCACGAACTCTTGGACGGCGACCTAACCAACGATGACGACCTGCTTTACCCATTACGGTATTCATGTGATCACTGTTAGATACCGAACCTACTGTTGCTAAACATCTTGACAATACCATACGCATTTCACCTGAAGGCAATTTCAACGTAGCATATTTGCTATCACGAGCTAACAATTGTGCATAAGTACCAGCAGAACGAGCCATTTCAGCACCACCACCCGGACGAAGCTCGATTGCGTGAACAATAGTACCTGTTGGAATGTTTGATAATGGAATAGTGTTACCTACTTCTGGTGCTGCTGTAGCACTTGAGATTACTTTTTGTCCAACAACAATTCCTGCTGGAGCAATGATGTATGCTTTTTCGCCATCTGCATATTCGATAAGAGCGATACGAGCTGTACGGTTTGGATCGTATTCAACTGTTAAAACTGTTGCTTCAACATCGAATTTATTACGGAAGAAATCAACTAAACGATAACGACGTTTGTGACCTCCACCGATATAACGCATGGCACGGTGTCCATCTGCATTACGACCACCTGTTCTTTTTACTGGGGCTAACAAAGGCTTGTACGGCTTTGAGGCTGTTATTTCCTCGAAGGTCGCAGCAATCCTGTGGCGTGAACCCGGGCTTGTTGGTTTTAATTTTCTAGTAGCTGCCATTTCTGTGCTTTGTTCAATTTATCGGGATGAACTCCCATAGTTAAGTAATTTGAAGATTTGATAACTTGAAGATGAAATCGAATTCCAAATTTTCAAATTAGCTTAATTCAAATTATAATTTAAATTCCATCATAGAAATCGATAACTTCACCTTTAGCGATAGTTACGATTGCCTTTTTGAATGTTGAAGTAACACCAGAAGTAACTTTAGTTCTAGTACTTCTTGATTTCTTCTTACCAAATTGGCGAAGTGTGTTTACAGCCGTAACTTCAACACCGTACATTTTCTTAATTTCTTTAGCAATCTCGATTTTGTTTGTCTTGCTTGCTACTTCGAAAACGTACTGACCGCCTTTCTGTAAGCCCTGAGATTTCTCAGTAAGAATTGGTCTTTTGATAATGCTCATTTTCTTATTTTCGTTATTTATTATCCGCTATTGCTATCTGTTAAACGCTTATTCATACGGATAACGAATAACAATTAACCAATAACTAATTACTAAAAGATGATTCGATTTTTGAAATTGCTCCTTCTACGATAAGCAATTTTGTTGCGTTAACTAAATCATAAGTGTTAACTTGTCCTGTTGAAGCAATTTTCGTTTTCGGAAGATTACGACCTGACAAATACACATTTTGATCTTCTTCTGGCAAGATTAACAATGTCTTCGTATCATTTAAAGACAAGGCGCTTAATAATGCGATGTAAGATTTAGTTTTTGGAGCATCAAAAGAAAATCCTTCTAATACTGTTACTGAACCTGACTGTACTTTAGCAGCATAAGCTGATTGGCGAGCCAATGATTTCACTTTCTTGTTTACCTTGAAAGAGTAATCTCTTGGAACTGGACCAAAAATACGTCCACCACCTTTCATCAATGGAGATTTTGCTGAACCAGCACGAGCACCACCTGTACCTTTTTGTTTTTTAATCTTGCGAGTTGAGCGAGAAACTTCTGCTCTTGGTTTCGCTCTGTGAGTTCCTTGACGTTGGTTTGCCAAGAACTGCTTCACGTCTAACCAAACTACGTGTTCGTTTGGTTCGATGCCAAAGATTTCGTCAGAAAGAGTTACCTTTTTGCCTGTTTCTTTGCCTTGTATGTTTAAAACTGATAATTCCATTTGTCTAATTTGAAAATTTTAATCGGGCGACGAACCGCCGGGCGGCGAACCGCTTGAAAACCTGAAAATTTAATAATGTAATGTCAACGCTACAAAGAGCTAATTGATACCTTCAAATTTTCAAATCTATTTTTCAAGAATAACGTAAGAGTTTTTCGCTCCTGGGATTGAACCCGATACCACGATTAGGTTTTTCTCTGAATAAACTTTCAATACTTGTAAGTTTTGAACTTTTACACGATTACCACCTGTACGACCTGCCATGCGAATACCTTTGAATACACGAGATGGGAATGAACAAGCACCGATTGAACCTGGGTGACGACCTCTGTTGTGCTGACCGTGAGTTTGACCTCCAACCCCTGCAAAACCGTGGCGTTTAACAACACCTTGGAAACCTTTACCTTTTGATGTTCCGATAGCATCGATAAAATCGCCTTCTACGAACAATTCTGCGGTAATAACTTCTCCAAGTGAAAGTTCATTTTCGAATGATTTAAACTCTACGAGTTTTTTCTTTGGAGTAGTTCCCGCTTTTTTGAAGTGACCTAAAAGAGGTTGCGTTGTGTGCTTCTCTTTTTTCTCGCCATAACCCAATTGAATGGCGCTATAACCTTCTTTTTCTACTGTTTTTACTTGTGTTACTACACAAGGACCGGCTTCGATCAGCGTACAAGCGACAGCAGTACCGTCAGCGTTGTAGAGGCTGGTCATACCGACTTTCTTTCCGATAATTCCAGACATTTTATTAGAATAAAACGTTAATAATTGATTGTGAATGAACGAGTTACGACAAAACCCCAACTGGGAGCGTAAAACGGACTGCAAAGGTCGGAATTTAATTTGGCATAAACAAAATCTATACTAAATTAATTCACGAATAAATTCTGAGACAGAAATGAGTAAAGCTACAAGATGTGCACGTATGCAGACGAAGAGACGGAAAAACCGTATTGCGTTAGAAAAACGAAACGTTTCTTGTGTAGCTTAATATTAACATTACAGACTGGGCATTCAGTGTTATAATATAATATCAGTTCTGACACGCTTGCAGGTAAGCCTGCGGTAATTTCAAATTAGAAGATTTACGTTTTGCCTATTTCCGTATTTTTTATCGAGTTCTGCCAACCCATATAAAAACAAAGAAAACGTTCTCTCTTAATTGGACTGCAAAATTAGAGGATTCTTTTTGAAATACAATGAGTTAAGCAAAAAATATTTTAATTATTTTACTTTTTTTTAACAATCAATCTGACTCCTTATTTTATTGCGAAATACTCACTGATAAAAAAAATACTGATGGCATGACTTGAAGTCATGCCATCAGCGATATCCGAATGTCTGATAGCTGAAGTTCTATCCCTCTTTACAATAAATATTACTATCTTTGTACTCTTAGCAAAATAGCTCTTTATGAAAATTTCTATCATTACTGTTTCCTTTAATAGTGCAACTACGATTCGTCAAACCATTGAAAGTGTTTTAGCGCAGGATTATCCCGAATTAGAATATATCGTTGTAGATGGCGCCTCTAAAGATGGAACGGTGGAAATTTTGAAGGAATTTGCTGATAGAATAAAGTTTATATCTGAACCCGACAAAGGTATTTATGATGCCATGAACAAGGGTTTGAAGATGGCCACTGGCGATGCTATTGGTACCATTGGTGGGGATGACTTCTACCCAAACAATCAAGTAATTAGTCAAGTAGCCAAAGCATTTGTTCAATACCACACTGATGCAGTATATGGAGATATACAATTTATCAATCCAGACGATATTCATACGATTGTGCGCTATTGGAAAGCTGGTGAGTACTCACGTAAAAATTGGTTGCAGGGATGGATGCCTCCGCATCTTTCGTTTTATCTGAAAAAAGCTGCTTTTGAAAAGTATGGTGAATACCTAACAGATTTCACTTGTTCTGGCGACTATGAGTTAATGCTAAGAATGCTTTATAAAAATCATCTTTCTGCCCACTATTTACCCCTAACGCTTACTACCATGCGCAACGGTGGCACTAGTACTGCCTCGCTGAAGCATCGTTACAGGGCTAATATGGAAGATAGAAGAGCATGGAAAATAAATAACCTAAAGCCTAATTGGTATACTTTGTGGATGAAACCGCTATCAAAAATTACCCAGTTATTTAAAAAGGGAGAATAACGTCTATTGTTACACATTGGCTACTCTGAAAGGATGTATTGCTGTTTTGTGCCACACTCCCATCGTATTATAAGGATCATTATTAAACCAATCTTGAAAAGCTGTTTCAGTTTCAAACTGGACAATCATTGTTGAGCCAATCATTTGTTGTGACTCATCCAACATTGCACCTCCCATCAAGAAATTTCCGTTTTCTTTTAGCTTTTTTACACACTCTAAATGATAAGGACGAGCCACTAGTCTACGATTAAGTGCCTCACTGTCTGTTCCATCAAAAGCATAAATTACGTACTGTAACATTTTATTTATCATTTATAATGTGACTTTATTAAAATATTGATGTCCAAAATAAATATTAATGCAACTCCACATACCATTGTGATTCCTATCAATAACATAGTATTGCTCTAGAAATTAGCAGTGTTGCTCTAAAAAATTGTTTGAACATTCAATTTATTGCGAAGTTGCATCATTTAACGCAAATCATCAACCTTATAAGCCCAGCACATGAGAGATAATTTAATAGCATTTGTGCGCAAGTACGTTAATTTTTCTGATGAAGATATTGAATTTGCTCAACCTTATTTCACTGATGTTATTTTAAAAAAAGGTGGTTTTTGGGTAAAAAAAGGTGAATACAATGCCGATGTTGCTTTTATTAATAAAGGCATGTTACGGTCTTATTTCATTAAAGATAATGTAGATATCACTTACGATTTAAGCTTTGAAGATCAAATCATAACCAGTACGGCATCTTATTCCCAAGGCTTGCCTAGCATAGACTATATTCAAGCCATAGAGGATTGTGATTTATGTGCGATAACAAAAATCAATCTTGACTTTTTATATTCACATTCGCCCAAATGGGAGCGTCTGGGAAGGGTTTTGTATCAGAACTATACTGTTCAGCAAGAAATAAGGCTACGTTCTTTTATTTCGGAAACAGCACGAGAACGCTATGAAGCATTATCGAAACATAAACCAGAGCTATTGAGGCGGACGCCTCAGATATACTTGGCTAATTATTTAGGCATTACGCCACAGTCGCTTAGTAGATTGAGAAGAGAAATCACGAAATAATAACAGAGGCTCATGCATCAAGCAATGAGCCTCTGTTATGTTATTCCCAATTCAATATTACTTTTTCTATAATATCACAGGCTTCGTTCATTTGTGCTTCGGTAATGACCAAAGGCGGGGCAAATCGAATTTTGTTTCCGTGAGTTGGTTTGGCAAGTAAACCGTTATTTTTAAATGCTACACACAACTCCCAAGCCGTTTCGCTTTCTTCATCAGTGTTGATTTCAATGGCATTTAATAAGCCTTTCCCTCTGACTAACCTTACTAAATCAGGACGCTGAGCTATTAGCTTTGTCATTCTCCCTCTGAAGACCTCTCCCATTTTCATGGCATTGTCTGCTAAATTCTCCTCTTTAACTACCGTCAAAGCAGCAATGGCCACCGCACAAGCCAAGGGATTTCCTCCATAAGTAGAGCCGTGTTCCCCAGGTTTGATTGTCAGCATGATTTCATCTCTGCAAAAAACAGCCGACACTGGATAAGTACCTCCAGAAAGGGCTTTGCCCAAAATTAGGATATCGGGCTGAAAATCTTCGTAGTCGCAAGCTAACCGTTTTCCTGTGCGGGCAATACCCGTCTGTACTTCATCAGCAATGAATAATACATTTTTTTCACGACACATTTCATAGGCTTTTTTCAAATAGCCTTCGTCTGGTACGACAACCCCAGCTTCGCCTTGGATGGGTTCAACCATAAAACCTGCGACATTAGGGTCTTTCAAAACCTCTGCCAATGCCTCTAAGTTGTTATAAGGAATGATTTCGTACCCTGGTAGAAGCGGACCATAATCAGCATAACTAGAAGGGTCGGTTGATGAGGAGATAGCTGCTAATGTCCGTCCCCAAAAATTACCTGCTGCATACACAGTCTTAGCCTGATTCTGCGGAATACCTTTTACCTTATAAGCCCATTTACGAGTAAGTTTCAAGGCTGTCTCCCCTCCTTCTGCCCCAGAGTTCATCATCAATACTTTATCGTAACCGAAATATTCGCACAGAAATTTTTCACAAATCCCTAATTGGTCGCTATAAAAAGCCCGAGAAGTAAGCGTAAGTTTTTGTGCTTGTTCAATCAGAGCTTGAACAATTTTTGGATGACAATGCCCTTGGTTTACGGCACTATAAGCAGAAAGGAAATCGAAATATCGTTTATCATCTACATCCCATACAAATACGCCTTCGCCTCTTTGAAGGACAACTGGCATAGGGTGATAATTGTGTGCGCCGAAACGGTCTTCTAACTGCATCGCTTTCTCTGAAGCCGATGGAGTACTTAGTGATTGTACTGTCATTGGGATTAATTGGTGATTGAGTGAGTTGTGAATGAGTAATTTTAAAATCTACCATTCAGCATCATTGAAAATAAATACTAAAGACGATGAGTAATTAGCAATCATTCAATCCGGATAAACCAATGATGTACAAAATAAGTACGAATACAGAAAGAATACGGTGAATTTTACAGAAGTGACCATACAATGAGCTTGTCGTAAACACACGATTAGTGATACGTTTGTTGGAACGTATTACAAAATGTTGGTATTTAGGATAAAAATCATTCATGGTTAAAAGATTCTCTATTTATTTTTAAATGAGAATAGCCCAAATCTACAAAATATTGAACATTTTACAAAATTAGCTGTTGATTAAATACCATGAAGAAAACCAGCGCACAAAACGATAATAATCCAACTGAATTAACAACCGATGACTTTTATATTAATGAAAATGGCTTCATGGTTTTTACTGAGGCTTATCATTTAAAAAGAGGTTATTGTTGTAAAAATGGTTGCAAACATTGCCCTTATGGGTTTAAAAAAGAATAAGATTATTCAAATGTTTATTCAAAGAAAAAATTGACAAAATCTCTATTTACAACTACTAGGTTATTTAATAAAGAATGAATATTTTTATGCAAGTATTAAAGTGACAGTTGAGTTTTTGATAAAATTTTGACAGATTTTGAAATATCGATAAACCAATCAAAATATGCTATGAAAACGAAATCTACTTTGCTATTAGCGGCAAGCTTATTATTCTCTGTATTATTATCCTGCAAAAACGATACTAATACACCACTCGACAATGACCCCAACGCAGTGATAGTTTGTGGCACAAAAGACCCTGTAAATGATTTGAAGTGGTTATCTGATAAAATGAAAGTTTTAGAGGGTGGCTCTACCTTAAATGGAGTTGTGCTTTTTGAATATAATAACAACAAAGTAATTGAGATTCAGTGTTCAGTGTGTTCTTCCACAAATATTCATCAGTATAATTGCGATGGGACGAAGTTTGATTTTACGAATGCTAATAATTTTAATGATTATTTGAAAAATAGGACGAAAATCAAAATTCTATATGGTACTGAAATATGGAAAATGTAAAATCATTCATTGAGTCAGTCCATTTTCAACGTTAACCCTCTTTGGGAGCGTTAAGGTTGAAAATGGATTGGATACCATTAGTTTATTCTTTGCATTATTACTCGAAGAGAGTCTTTTCCCATTTTACCTGATATCAACGTTTGTTGAGTACCTTCTAATTGACTTAGTGTTGCACTAAGTACTGCTACATTTTCAGGGCTTTGTTCAAATACGACGTTGATTTTCTTTTGTGTACTATCAAAATCATAATGTCCAATTTTGCGATGATTAGTACTATTAAACTCAAAAACGCATAAATCGTTAATATCAAAATATATTTTGGTAAGCCTAGCAGCTTGATAAGAAGAATCTGTAGGGAAAAATTCACTTTTACCTTTGAAGGATTTCACCTCATAAGTACCTCTTATTATTTCATTTTGCGTGGGTTCGTTTTCAAGACGATATACAAATAGAAAAGCCAAAACTATGGCTGAAAATTTGATTAGTATTTTGGTAAGCTTAGTTTTCTGTTCTTTCTTCTCCTGAAAAAAGAAGAGCATAATTTTATCAATATCTAATAACAAGCAGTACGACAAAGCAATCACTATTATCACAGATTGCATCAAAGCACCTGCATTCATTCCATAAAATAGATTAATCAATAAAATATTGAGCATCACTGGAAACAACACAAACATTCCAAGCAACTGAGTTTTACGAAAAAGTAGCAAAAGAGAGCCTCCTATCTGCATCAGGGCTACGATACAGCCAAATGAATATGAGTAGCCAAAATAATACCAAGTAAGCCATTCGCCTGAGAGCTGACTCATGGGAATATCGGCAATGTGTTGTGGTACTACGAACTGTTGTCCAAAGATTTTTTTCCACCCAAAACTCGCTATGTTAAACGCTAATGCATAGCGGATAAAGGCAAGAACAAATGTTGATTGTTGTGTTAAAGCCTCCATTTTATCCTTGGTTTTAAAATGCCAGACAAAGGCATAAGTGATTGAGGCTATTAAACAAAATCCTGCTAGACCAAAGACCATTGGTGGACTAATCCAAATAGGACGTTTGTCTCTGCCCACAAGCAAAATGTCTGCACACAAGATGATGCCCAATATAAAACAGGCAGAAAATTGCTGAAAGAATGATTTGAACTGCATAAGTGAAATGAGTATTAAAAATTAGAATTTAGGCCAAAACACAGGGTTTTGAACTAGAGATTCTACTCAAATCACGATTTGATGACTACTCTTGAGATTTTTTTTGAAACATAGTAGGCGTCATGCCAGTAACCTGTTTGAATGAACGCTGAAAAGTGGGCAATGAATTAAACCCAACATCATAAGCAATGCTAAGAATGGTTAAATGGTTATTTTGAGGATTTAATAACCGTTGCTTGGCTTCTTCTATCCTGTATTCATTGATATACTCACCAAAGCCTTTGTTGAGTACCTGATTACAAATTGCCGAAATAACTTTTGGCGTTAAGCCCGTAAGTTCTGAAACTTTAGTAAGGTTTAAGGCTGGATTCAAATAACACTTTTCTTGCTCCATTACCCTTCTGAGTTGCTCTAGCGCTTCGCCTACCTGCTTGTCATCCAACACATCAAGGATAGATTGATTTGTTTTTTGTTTGTCTATTCTGATGACGCTGATGTTATGAAAACCCATAAAAGCTATCCAGTACATTACAAAAGATAACCAACATTCGAGGGGCAAATAAAATTGCGTGTTATTTTCTTGATGCAATAAAACACTTCCATAGATGGTAAAAGACCAGATAATGAGTGTCCCTAAAAAAACGTGGAGCAATAAGGTTAACCATCGATGAATAATCGCATTTTCTTCTTTGATATCTTCCCCCAAAATGGTATCCGATTGCCATTGCCGTAGTATTTGATAAGATTTAAACAGAAACCATCCGAAAACGATAATCATTAAATTACGTTCTATGTTAATGGTATTTCTGTAAATCATAAAGAACTGCGGACGGTGTATCTCATCAATAATATTGAAAGTAATTAATAAGAAGAACACCAAATTGACAGCTAAACAAATAAGGGCAGGTATAAAATACACCCATTTAGGCTGACTTATGGCATCAGTACCAATGGTATTGCTAACTACATACAAAAATAAAAGTGGACCAATACAGTAAATATGAATCAAGGGAATGTAATTATCAATAAAGAAAAAGTTATTGGCCTTACCAAGGGTAAACATTAAAATCTCGAAGCTATTGTAGGCAAAAATAAGGATAAGCCAAGCTAAAAAATATTGCTTGATAGGGCTATTCCGCTTTGAAAAAAACAAAATACTACTCAATATTAAGGCTTGTAACAACCCTAAAAATATGATAAAACTAATGATAGGAATATTGAGCATACATTATAACTAAGCTTTTTGGTAAATATAATGAGAATCATCCTCAATCAATTATTCATTTAAATAATGTATTAATTTTGTCAGTAGAACAATCAACGAAAATATCTCTTCTTCTATCAACATGAACAAAATTCTATCAACTGAAAGGCTCATTTTAAGAGAATACACCCTTGACGATACCCAATTTGTTATTCAATTATTAAATACTGAAGGCTGGTTAGCCTTTATTGGTGACAAAAATGTTCGTACTGAGGAGGAAGCCAAAACATATTTATTGAATGGACCAATCAAAAGCTATACTGAAAATGGTTATGGATTGAGCTTAGTAGCCACCAAAGACGACTTAACACCCATTGGAATGTGTGGATTAATTAAAAGAGATAATCTTGATTGTCCAGATATAGGTTTTGCCTTCTTACCTGAATTCATGGGCAAAGGTTATGCGTTTGAAATAGCGGATGCTATCATTACTTATGCCAAAGATACCTTGAAATTACCACGCGTTTATGGCATAACGATGCCCGAAAACGAGCATTCTAAAAGGCTTTTACAGAAAATCGGGCTGAGTTATCAGAAAATGTATTTTTTCCCGAATCAGGAAGAGAAATTGATGCTATTATGCAACGAGTTTAGTCAATAATCTCTCATTGAAATGAAAATCCACATTTTTGGGGCGTCGTCTAGTGGGGTAACTACGTTAGGAAGTGCGCTATCTCAACAACTGAATATTCCTTATTTTGATAGTGATGAATGTTATTGGGAAAAGTCTGACCCTCCGTTTACCGTCAGGAGAAATCCATCCGACAGGACTTTGATGATAAAAGAAGATATTGAACAGGCCAATGATTGGATTTTGGGTGGTTCGATAATCAGTTGGGGAGATATTTTTCCAAGCTTTGATTTAATCGTTTTCTTATGGATACCTCCGCATATCAGGATGGAAAGGCTTAAAGAAAGAGAGTTTAGTCGCTACGGAAATATTATTTATACCGACCCTAGTAGAATAAAACAATACAAAGATTTTATGGCTTGGGCAGCCGACTACGACAATCATACAGGCATTGCTACCCGAACATTAAATGCACATGAAAATTGGCTACAGCACATTACTAGTCCAACTTTAGCAATACGAGGCGATTTTACTACCGAACAAAGAATTGACCTGATATTAAACAAGCTATCTGAATTGTAAGCTTACAATTCAGATAGCTTGTTTAATTACTTTTCTACTTCAATTGATTTAAAGTATAGCAAATTATATTATTGAATAGATACTTGCCATCACTGGTTTGTAAATCTCCTGTTTTTAGTTCATAAACATAGCCAGCTTTTAATTCTGCTAATTCTAACGATACCTTTTTGCCATCTGTCGAAATTTTGATTGATTTCACAGGTACGTCTTGTACATCAAACTGTTTTGAACCATAAGCCTGATGGTATTCGTAATAAAAACGTCGGAATTTATAATTGAGTAACTCTTGTGCTTTGGCTGGGTCAAGTGGTAACGAGAAAGTTAAATCAAAACCTGTTTTAGTCAGATTCATCGCCATAATATCCAAATGATTTTTTCCTTTCCACGTAATGCGTTGAATACCCCTTGCTCCTACCCAACCGTGGTCGTTCTGTCCTACCCACAGGCTTCCATCTGGCGCAAAAGCCAGCCGATTATTACCAATTCTCATTTTTGAACTAAAATTCAATGGAATACAAGCTCCCTGCATGGCACCGCCGACTTCTTCCATCAATAGGCGAATCACATATTTATGGTCCATGTCGCCAATCAACATTTGTCCGCCAAACATCCCGAACTTTCCTCCTGTATTTTCTAGTATTGGTTGTGTAGGCGAATTAGCAAAATAGCCATGTGGAAACTGAATAGATTCTTTTACCCGCATGCTGTCTAGTCTGGCTACAGGTAAATTAATCGGTACTACTCGTGGAAAATCTTCTTTCCAGATTAAGCCAGCAGGGTGTCCATAAAATTTACCTTCTTCTACATGGAATAACTTACTAGTTCCTAACCAGTCACCTTGGTTATCAGATACCAATAATCTTCCTTGAGCATCAAAGCCCAACCCATTAGGCGAGCGGAAACCTACTGCATAAGGTTTTAGAACGCCATCTTTCCCTAATTTCATAATCCAGCCACGGTATGGCACACAAGAATACATACGCCCTGGACGAGAAAGTGAATCGTATGTCCCACGAATTTCATTTCTAATCCCTGCTCCGTTTGATGCCAAATTTAGGGCAATAAATAAATTTCCTTGTTTATCGGCGATAGGTCCAAAAGCAAATTCATGATAATTGCCCGACATCCCAAAATCATCCGTTACTGTTTGGTATTCATCGGCAACGCCATCACCATCGGTATCTTTTACCCTAGTAAGTTCTGGACGTTGCATGATTAAAATTTCATGATTATTAATCACCATCATTCCCAATGGTTCGTGTAAGCCTTCGGCAAACATCTTCCATTGCTTAGTCTTCTGGTTATACATCATTACTTCACCACGGTGAAAACAGGCTACAAAACGCCCATCGGGCATAAAACCTATCGCACCCGTTTCGGCTACTAAGCCATCAGGCAAGGTAATATTTTCTACTTCATAATAATTAGCCGCCGAATCTTTGGGCACAGAAACTTGTGCTGAAAGGCTTGTAGTAAAAAGTAGTAAACAAAAAATCCAGCTGAAATGGGTTTTCACCCGACTACAGTATTGCGTTGTGTTGTGAAGACGATTGATATTTTTCATTTTTTCATGGAAATACTAAGACGTTGTACATTGGCAGGAATCCTGAGTGTGCCTTTATTGAATTTACCTTGCTTACTTTGGTAAACGATGCCATCATCAGTATTTACTAAAAAGTAAAGTGTTTGTTTATTTTTCTTAAACGTAAAATCTCTTATCAGGCTTTTGCCATCACTGCTCAATCGGATGGTTTCGGTTACTGCTACTTTATCTAAAGTATATTTAAAAGTGGGGAGTCTTTTAGTAAGTTTATACCCTTTAAAATCAACCTGCGGAATAGTCTTAACATTGCCCATTCTGAAAGGGAAATTGGTATTATCTCGCCAATATATTTCACCAACTACTTTGGTTAATTTACTCCCATTCCCTTTCCATTGCTCCGAGTTATCCACAAACCCACCCGACCAAGCATATCTGAGATAACACTTTCCTGCATCAAAACAATAGGATTCTGTCGCTGTCAAGCCTACTGCAATAGCCGCTGGGCCACAATCTGGCATAAACGTTCTGTACAGCAACGGATATTTTAAAGCAAATGGATGTGGTGAGGACATTTCCATGTGGTGCCCTTCGTGACTAACTACTGTGGCCGTTTTTTGTCGCTGGGCATCGGGCACATTTAGGTCTTTTTCTAAAGGAGGTAATGCTTTAGTGGTGGCATAAATAGCTCCATACATCACATAACCATGCCCAGGATAAGTACACACATAAGGGTAAATACCTTCTTTTTCCAATAGAAAGATAATGGTATCCATTCTCCCAGGTTCTAGGATTTTGGTATTGGCAATGATTAATGATGAGTTGGGCACATAATCCATACTCGCACCTTTATCCCCTAGTTTTAAGGCCTCCTCTACTACTTTCAATCTGGCATTTGGTTTGGTTACCACCATGTTGTGTGCCATATCATCATGATTATCCAGTATTATCGTCAATCGGGTATTAGGTTGTACAGCAAATCGAGGCAAATCGAATTGTAGTCCCCCTAAAACTTTAACAGTTATCGTGGTATCTTTTTGAGAAAAGCCATGTAAGCTTGTCACTAATAAGCTACACAACAAACCTAAACGAATCATTTTTATATTTTTTAGCATTTCTGAAGCAAAGGAAAATATATTCAATAAATTTCAAGACGTAAATTAAGCATGATAGTGTAATTTCTCTTCATGCATTGTAGGCTTTAATCATAGTTTATAATAATGAAATGTTAAGATTTCCCTTTTAAATGACTGTGTATTAACGTTCCAACATTTATTTTATATATAAAGATAGGTACATGGAAAATCTAATGATTTGAAAAAAGATAAACAATAACATTGTATTTATTTCACTTCTTACGCTATTTTGAAAGATGAAATTTGAAAAGGTATTTCCCTCTCCTTTACTGAAACCATATATCAAACATTTGGTCATTTCAGAAGCCTCAGAAGAGCAAACCTACAAGGTTTTCCCTTCTACTGGGCTAGTGATGGGTTTTCAATACCGAGGACGTCTAGCTTATCTGACCAAAGACGGAGAAAATCCATTAGCTAACACTGGTATTACGGGTTTGCAAGATGGTTTCAGGGTTTTCAAAAGTAATCCAAACATTGGGTCTGTACTAGTTTTTTTTAATGAAATTGGTGCCTCTTATTTCTTAAAAACGCCCATCAACGAATTGTACACTGAAAGTGTTTCGCTCGAACATTTTATCAATCGATATGATTTAGAAAAAGTTGAAGAAGCTTTGAGTACAGCCGAAAGCGATGAATACAGAATCTATATCATTGAGCAATTCTTATTGGCTAGAATTATCGAAAAAAAAGATGACAAACTAGTGATAAAAGCCATCCAGTATATCTACCATTCAAAAGGTAACATTAAAATAAAAGCATTGTCTGAACTACTTTGTATCAGCCAAAGTCCCTTTGAAAAACGTTTCCGACAGTTGGTTGGTACATCTCCCAAGAAATTTGCTTCTATTGTCAGGTTTCATGCCGTATTAGACAGCCTAAATCAGGTAAAATCTCTGACCGAAATCTGTTTTGAAAACAACTATTTCGACCAAGCACATTTTATCAAAGACTTTAAACATTTTACGGGTGAAACGCCCGAAAAATTCATCAAAAAGAATGATAAGTAAACGATTTTTTACAATTTCAAGCCAAGGAAAACTGCCAAATTTGCATCACATTTAAACGCAAAAAGACATGTTTACAATCAATCAAATTAAAGAGACTCACTCAAAAGTAAAAAGTGGAGCAGATTTTCCACAGTATATTCAAAACCTTATTGACTTAGGATTAATTGGTTACGACCATTACGTTTGTGATGGTCACTCAAAATACTATGGAAAAGATAACTTTCAAATTCAATCTGAAGCCAAATATGCCCTCTTGGAAATAGCTCCAACAGGTAATATTGAAGCGTTAAAAGATGCTTTAAAAATTCACCAAGCTGGCGGAACTGATTACTTGACATTCTGTAGTCAATCAGCGGAAGCAGGTGTTGAAAAATGGACACTTGATATGAAAAAAATGACTTGCGTATATTATGATAAAAATGGCATTGAAATGTTAACAGAGGTAGTACCTACTGTGTAGGATTATTTTATACTTGACTGATTTTTAGAAGGAGTTTGAATTAATTACATAGGTTTTAAAACAAAATCTTAATTTTAAAATAACCTGTCAATTTGGCTATTTTTCATATCTTTATAAAAACGAAAAGTAAACCATCCTAAATTAATTGACAGATAATGAAAAGTGTATTTAACCAAACCGAAACCGCCGAGCTTCTAGCACGCATCGACAAATTAAGTCCCGATTCCGTTGCTCTTTGGGGTAAAATGAATGTTGGGCAAATGTTGGCTCATTGCAATGTTACTTACGAACTTGTATATGAAGACAAATACCCAAAGCCTAATTTTTTCATGAAGACTATTTTGAAGCTGATGGTTAAAAACACTGTTGTTAGCGAAAAACCATACAAGAAAAACAGTCCTACTGCACCAATGTTTATCATCAAAGAATCAAAAGATTTTGAAACAGAAAAAACTCGTTTGAAAGACCATATCAATAAAACATTGAGTCTAGGCGAAAACTATTTCAATGGCAAAGAGTCACACTCATTCGGAGTATTAACCATACAAGAATGGAATAATATGTTTTATAAACACCTCGACCATCACCTTAGTCAGTTTGGAGTATGATTTGGAGTTGTGAATTGTAAATTTTGAGTTGTCAGTTATCGGTCGTCGGCTGTCAGCTTATGCCCTTAGCTGTCAGCGTTAGTTTAAAGCTTTGATTTTCAACTTACGCTTAAGACTAATTTTAGTATCAAAAAAGCGGTCAAAAAATCAATTTTGACCGCTTTTTTGATACTAAAATTACTTAAAATTCCTATTTTTAAGATATTATCACTAATAATTTGCCAATTTACTTTTCCAAATTATTCCGTTTTTGCTTTCATATTTATCAATAAATCCTTTTTCAAACAAATCCGCTAACGTTCCATTAGTCTCTTCCATAGAAGTACTACTTAAAAACGAAAACTCTTTGCTAGTCATCGTCGAGAAATTGGTAAACAAGAATATTGGGTCGGTATCAAACGTTCTTTTCTGTGCATGAGGCACCAATTGATGGATAATGCCTTCTAAATATTCATATTCTTGATAATCTTTACTGATGATTTGTTCATTTTCAAGATTTCTAAAGATAAGCGTTGGCAATACACCCACCTGCATATTCTGGGCTAAAATCAAATCTTCTTTAAATGCTTCTTGTGCTTTATTTTCATAATCATACACAAAACGTGCAGAATCTAATCCTACGTCAAAGGCCGCCTTTTCCAGATAAGCCATATCAACAATGTTTTTCTTTTCAAGGAACAACATTTCTTTGATACGCCTTAAAAATAGTAAAGCTAAGTCTGCATCTTGCATCTGAGCGGCTTTGAAAGCAATAGAAGGCGGATAAGAAGATGGCAGTGGGTCTTCAATCCAAATATCACCATCAAGTGGGATACCATGAATCATACATACTTCTTCCCAATGTGGCGCCACATCCGACGGTTTGGTAATAGGCCCACGTTCGTATTCATCCCATGATGGCAGTAAACCTCCCATGCGGTAGTCAATCTGAATATAGGCTCCGTACTCTAACTTCAACTTTCTGAGTAATGGTTGCACTACCCAACAAGTAGAACAAATAGGGTCGGTGAAATATTGAATATCAATTAGTTTTTCAGTATGGGCGTCTCTGTCTTCCTTTTTGGTAATCAAAGGCACTACCATTTTATCACCATCTACATCAAGTGGATTCAAAAATAGCTCTTTTAGCTCTCTACCCAGATAAATATGTTTCTTGATATCATCCTTACGCTCGTCATAATATGCCTGAAAAGCTTCTTCAACATTATTCAAATTCAATGACAACAGCTTTTCAGTCAGCTTTTTAGCATCTAAGATAGCATTGGTCGTTCCTGCACTCGTAAAAGGCAAAGCCAAATGAGCGGCATCCCCAATCAATACGACATTATCCGCATGGAATTTAGGAAGCAAGCCAAAATCACGAGTATTCCAGATATAACTAGTGCTGAAATCGTTCGTAGATAATAATTCTGTCACTACTGGCGGAAAATCTGCCAATTGATAATTACAAAATGCTTTGAGTTCATCGGGGGTACAGCCTTGGTCACAATCTGCTTCAGCCACGCTATATTGCATAAACCATACAAAGTCTTTTTCAGAGACAGGAATCATCCCAAAGCTTAATCCACGGTTGCAACTTTGGTATTTCGTAAATATATTTTGATGAGAAGTCCCCAGTTTTTCATTTGTACAAATCCCTACTACTTCTTTTACTTCAACGGGTGTATAATTGACAGCCCCTAACGTTGCTTCCCGTACTTCCGAGTTTCCGCCATCTGCTCCTACAAAAACATCGCCATATTCTATTTCACCATTGGTGAAATAAGCAGCCACTGCTTTGCCGTTTTCATAAATAAAATGAGAAAATGTTCTTCCTGTTTTTAGTTGTTCTTTCGGAAACAGATCATACAAAAACTGTATCAAGTCTTTGCGTTTGATACAACGCCAAAGATTCAGTTTTTGCTTTTTTACTTGTCTTCCATCTTGTTTATTTAAACTAAAGGCACCGATTTCTTCTCCAGGGAGATTGATTTCAGTGTTGGCATTTAATTCATTTAAAATCGACCATCCATCTATGTGCATTAAAAATGCATGTCCACGGGTAGTCATTTGCTTAAACTTCTCGTTTACAACAACATCTATATTATTTTTCCTGAGTAAGAGTCCCAGTGTTAGGCCTGCAACTCCTCCGCCAATAATTACTACTTTCATAATGCGTTTAATACTATTTTAGTTTGTGAGAGTGCTTGAGTAAGGATTTCATTTGATGTAGCAAAGCTCAAACGAATGTATCCATCTGCACCTGCACCGAACCATTCTTTTAGGCCAGGAACAACGGCTACTTTGGCTTCATTCAAGAGTAGTTCATGAATTTCCTTACTTGTTTTGCCTGTTCCTGTAATATTAGCAAAAGCGACATAACACCCTTCTGGGGCAATACAGCTTACACCTTTCATACTGTTGAGTTCTGTTACACAAAGTTGTTTCATTTGATGTAGATGTTCAACAAAGGCTTTTAACCAATAGTCGCATTCATTCAAGGCGGTAGTAGCTGCTATTTGACCAATTACATTGGCTCCGTGTACGGTAGATTGGTGTAACGACACTTTGATAAGCTTATCAAAATGTGCTTGATTGGAGGCCATCACCGAGCCTATCCGTAGGCCAGCTAAACCGTATGATTTACTATAACCAGTAACGGTCACAGTTCGTTCCCGAATAGCTTCATCAAGTGATGCTATACTTGTGTAGGTATGTGGATTGTAAATAATATCACTCCAAATTTCATCTGACAAAATCGTCAAGTTGTGTTTGCAAGCAATTTTACCTAGTTGGAGTAGCTCTTCTCTGGTAAACACTTTCCCCGTTGGGTTAAGCGGATTACACAAACAAATTAAGCGTGTTTTGGGCGTAATTAATTTCTCAAGCTCTTCAAAATCAACTTTTTCTGTACCCGCAGGAATGGCAAAAGAAACTGCCTTTCCTCCTACTGTTTCGACAGAATATCTGAAAAGAAAATCGACAGGGTCAAATATAATGGCTTCATTGTTGGGCGACAAAAAGGCTTGGCACACTACGTAAATACCGAAAGCAGCACTATCTACAGGGAAAATATAGGCTGGCTTAGCAGGTATATTTCTTTTATCCTGAAAAAAAGTAGCCACACTTTCTTTAAAATCTGGCAACCCATCGGGCGGGCCATAGCATAAATAGCGGTCTTTTACAAAACGTGTAATGGCCTCAGCAATTTCTGGAGCACTCGGGAAGTCTGGGTCAGCAGCTGTAAGGGGGATAACGCCTTGTGGCACAGTTGCCCATCTTAAATTGTATGCACGTTGTTTTAAAATCTCTAAATTGACAGAGGTACTATCAAACATTGAATATTGGGTTGGCGGTTTATTCTAGTTTTGCTGAATGATATCTAAGAACCAGCAAATAACGTTTGGCAGCTCTTTGATATTGTCTGGATGCTAAATATGTTGAATAAATGTAGAATTTACAATTTTATGCTCACTTTTCTTTCAATAATTACCATTTGTTCATACGCTGTAATTTTTATCAGTATTCATTTTGTATTTGGCTTAACATTTTTTTAAAAATTTATTAATAATGCACATTCCATTGTTTCAATGCCATTAATAAGAAATGGTTTGTCTCTTTTAGGACGATTTTATGAATAAATATAAATGAAGAATTGGTCGAAATTATGATATGGAAACGTTGTCGGGAACGATTGCGTAAAAATTTAAGCTAAAACATTGGATATTGTAATTGCTTAATCATACTTTTGAAAATAATTTTTTTAATAATAATTATTACTTTTCTTATGTACAGACCCCTCAAAGCTTCAAGTGATACAGAATTACTCGGTCTTTTGCTGGAAGACAACGAAGCTGCTTTTGAGGAAATTTATAGAAGATACTTCCAAAAGCTCCATGCGTTAGCTAAACGTAGGCTGTACGACAGCCAACAAACCGAGGATATTATCCATGATTTGTTTTTGAACCTTTGGCTTAATCGTCAGAAAATTCAGATTGACTCCCTTCCCAACTACCTCATGCGTAGTGTAAAGTACAGGATTTTAGATGCCCTTGATCACCATACCGTCAAACAAAATTTTCTGGATTATCAATTACACATCGACCAGAGTTCTAACATCACCGAAGAGAATATTCTTTATGCAGATGCCATGCGTTTGTATCAAGAAAACCTTGTGGTATTACCTGAAAGATGCCGTGAGGTATTCTTATTGAGCAGAGCTGGTGTATCTCAGAAAGAAATTGCTATTCAATTGGGTATTTCAGAAAATACCGTAGAAAACCATATTGCCAAAGCTTTACGCTTATTGAAGTCTCGTATGGCTGAATTTATCAGCCCAAATATGCTGTTTCCTTTCCTTTTCTTCTTTTTTTAAAATTATTTTAAAAAAAAATCATATTCAAGTAGTGGAACTATTTCTCTTGACCGACATCTAGGTTAAGGAGTAAATAGTATTTTATTAATAAAAAATAAAAATAAACATGAACCAAGGTGAATTCAAGGATGATGATGAAATCATCAATTCGCTCCGACAAAAATATACTCCTGATGAAATCAAAAAACTGCTGGATTGGTACAATGCCTTCGATGATAAGCAAGACATCGTAAAAGAAACTGAATTGGAAGATAGTATTTGGGATACATTACAAAAAGAGATAGACGAATCTCAAGCAGTAATAGAACCGCCCGTTCCTTTATTCAAACGCAAAGCTTTTGTTTGGTCTGTTGTGGCTATTGCAGCGAGCTTGTTAATGGTATGGGGATGGTTTTGGTTACCTCAAGAAGAATCTGATATGCAGGCAATGGTTGGATTTAAAGATGTTCCACAACAAGAGCTTGTACTTTGGCAATCTTTTACCAATACCACTAAAGCCATTCATGAATTACCACTTCCAGATGGCAGTAAGGTATGGTTGAATCCAGCGACGACAATTCTGTATAAGATTGTAAAAAATGCAGCAACCAGAGAAGTTTATTTAGAAGGCGAGGCTTTTTTCGATGTAAAACCTAATAAAGAACAACCTTTCTATGTAAAAAACAAAGGGCTGAACGTGGTAGTACTAGGAACAAGTTTTAATGTGGTGGCCTCCTCTAAAGATGCAAAATATGAGGTTTCGGTGGTGACGGGCAAAGTAAAAGTAAAATATCAAGACCCCGAGAATAGCGAGCGTTTCAACCAAGTAATCATTACGCCACAACAACAGGTAGTGATTCAGAAAGAAGAAAACACGTTAGAGACCCACGATTTGACACTCGAAAAAAGTAAACATCGACAACTCTGGGAACCTGTCAGTATCAGTTTTGATGAAGTAATATTAGATAAGGTTTTAGAAAAATTAGAACAAGAATATGGCATGACCATCCGTACACCAAACATGGACATTCGGAAATGTGAACTGTTTGCTAATTTCAACAACCAACGTTTGCCCGTTATCATGGATATTATCTGTAGCTCTATTAATGCTACTTATCAGATAGAAGGCAATGAAATTACGATTATCGGTGAAGGCTGTTTGTAATCCTAAACAAACGTTTTCGTCAAATAGTGTACTCAGAAAAGTAAAAACAATCAATACAAATTAGTAAAAAAAAGGGCTTGAAGTGTTACTAGCACCCAAGCCCGAGAATTACCCCAATCATTTCCTAGGTGATTAAAGAGTAACGTAGATTTCAAACACAAAATCGTACAAAGCAAATTTATGGAAAAACATTTTATTAAGACAACATTTTTCAAAATCATGAGGATGACTGTCATTCAGTTGGCCATTGCTATAGCTTTCATGGTGGCATCTTATGCCAAAGAAGCCAAAGCGCAGGAAGTTTTAGCCAAAACCGTGACTGTTTCTATAAAAAACAGCACAATAAAAGGTGTTCTCAAGGAACTTGAGAAAGAATCTGGCGTGTCTTTTGTTTTTAGTTCTAAAAACAGCATCGCACAAGCCACTAATCTTACTTTGACGGCTAATAACGAAAGCCTAAAAAACATATTGAGCCGTTTTTTACCACCCCTCAATATTGGTTATAAAGTTGTTCATAACGCCATTATATTAACGCCTATGACTGAGGAGAAGGTAGTGCTACCCTCCACAGTCGAGCTGCCCATGCCCACGGCGACTATATCCGCCGACGCTACTGTTAAAGGTAAAGTGGTGGATTCAGAGACAGGCGAAACACTTCCTGGCGTAACAGTAAAAGTAAAAGGTACTACTGCGGGTACAACCACGGATGGTACAGGTAAATACAGTATTTCAGTAGCCAAAGGTGCAGTCTTGGTGTTTTCATTCATTGGGATGAAAACGCAGGAAGTAAGTGTAGATGGTCGCTCAGAAGTAAATGTTTCGCTTGCTCCAGACAACAGTATGTTGGCCGAAGTAGCCGTCGTAAGTGATGGTTATGGTTTGGTAAAGAAAACAGACAATACGGGTTCAGTAGCGAGTATGTCAGCAAGAGATTTAAAGAATATCCCAATCACTAGTGCTGCACAAGCCATGACTGGCCGTATGGCTGGGGTAAGTGTAGTTACTACTGATGGTTCACCCGATGCTGATGTTGTTATTCGTGTGCGTGGAGGTGGGTCTATCACACAAGATAATTCGCCTTTGTATGTGGTGGATGGTTTTATTGTGAATAGTATCAAAGATGTGCCACCGTCTGATATCGAAAGTATCAACGTACTAAAAGATGCTGCCGCCACAGCTATTTATGGTGCTCAGGCTTCAAATGGTGTAGTGGTTATTACTACTAAAAAGCCTCGTCCAGGTCGTACTACGGTATCATACAATGGTTTTATGCAGTTTAAAACGTTGCCATCTGATAGAGCCTACAAAGTGCTTTCGCCGTATGAATACGTGTTGGTAAACTATGAAAGAGCTAAGCTAAAAACCTCTACTGATGTTGCCAATATGGAGAAGTTTTTCGGAAAGTATGGTGACTATGATTTGTATCAAAATCAAAAAGGCACAAACTGGCAAGACGAACTTTTTGGTGCGCCACGTACTACACAGTCGCATAACTTAAGCATCAGTGGTGGTAACGAAAATACTACGATGAGCTTGAGTATCACGAATAACACTGACCAAGGTCTTTTGACGGGTTCGGGTTATACTCGTAACGTTATCAACTTTAAAATCAACCAAACGATTTCTAAGAAATTAAAATTTGATGCTTCTACACGTGTTACAAATACTGTTATCGATGGTGCGGGTACTTCTGGTTCGGCTCAGTTAAATATCAAAGATGCCGTTCAGACAAGACCAACAAACGGTATTGCTGACCAATTGGATATTGATTTAAGTACAGCAGGAACTGACGACGACTTTGCCTCTTTCTTGTTGGCGCTTGTTAATCCTAAAAAATTAGTATCACAAGATTGGCGTAAAAAAACTACGCAAGACTATGTTTTTAACGCAGGATTAAGCTGGGCAATTATCAAAGACCTTACTTTGAAATCAACTATTACGGGCTCAAAACAATTTGACAAATCTTTACGTTATTATGGCCCATTAACAGGCGAGTCTTTCAATAATGGTAGTAGCTTACCTATCGGAGAAAAAACAGTGAATGAAAACGATTCTTTCCGTTGGTTGAATACTTTAAGCTACCAAATGCCAAGTTTGGGTGCACATAAACTTGACTTTTTATTAGGACACGAGGTTTACGCAATAGGTGGCAATCAAAGCTTTATTCGTACAGAAGACTTTAGAGCATCTATTACACCAGAAGAGCTTTTCGCGAATATGTCTTTCGGTCGTACAGACCGTCAGTATACTACTGAAAACACTGATATCAATCGTGTTTCTGGGTTTGGTCGTATCAACTACCAATTCAAAGACCGTTATTTGGCAGCTATTACTTTTAGAGCAGATGCTTCAAGTAAATTCAGTGCTGAAAATCGTGTAGGTTTATTCCCTGCGTTGGCATTAGGCTGGAAGTTGTCGGAAACGAAGCTTTTCAAACAAATAAAAGGATTAGACGAGTTGAAAATCCGTGCAAGTTATGGTGCAACAGGTAACGACCGTATCGATGCTACTGCTACAAAATTATTGTTTGAGGCTACTACACTCCGTGGACCTGGTTTTGGTAATGTTGATAACGTTTATTATACTCCTACTGGAACTACGTTGTACAACCCTAATTTGGTTTGGGAAACTACTATCAACAAGAACTTAGGACTTGACTTCGCTTTCTTCAAACAACGCATTGTAGGTAGCTTGGATTTATACCAAAACACTACGAAAGATTTATTACTTCAATCAGCGATTCCGTCAAGTTCTGGCTTTACCAAACAATGGAACAATGTGGGTAGTACATCAAACAAAGGTATCGAGCTATCACTTACTGGATATATCATCGACAAAGCGGATGTTTCTTTCTCTGCCAATTTCAACTTTGGTATCAACAGAGCAAAGGTGGAAGCATTGGATGGTACTACTGAACGTTTCTTCCAATCAAACTGGGCAAGTACTGACTTAAGAGAACAAGATGACTTTTATGTAAAAGTAGGTGGAACATTAGGTGATATTTATGGATATGTGTCTGATGGTTTCTATACAACCAATGACTTTTCGGGATATGATGCAGCAACAAAAAGATATACCCTAAAAGAAGGCGTTACCAATTCTACATCAACTACTGGTAATACCGCTATCAGACCGGGTTTTATGAAACTGAAAGACCTTAACGGTGATGGAGTCATTAATAGCTTAGACCGCAGAGTTATCGGTAATACACTTCCAAAAGCTCAGGGTGGTTTTGGTTTCAATGGTCGCTACAAAGGTCTTGATGCTTCTATATTCTTCAACTGGTCGTATGGAAATAGTGTTTACAATACTGGAAAAATTCAGTATAACCAATTCCGTCGTGTTACTTATGGTAACTTAACGAACGACATGAGCATTGATAATCGCTTTACTTACCTAGACGTTGACGGAAAATATACGGGAACTCCTGGTGAAATCGTAACTGACTTAAACCAATTAGCAGAACTAAATGCTAACAAAACGATATGGTCTCCTTTAGGTTTTGGAGATGCACAAGCTGTAATGAGCGACTGGGCTGTAGAAGATGGTTCTTTCATCCGTTTGAACAACTTGAACATTGGGTATTCTTTACCTAAAAAATGGATTGCAAAACTTGGTATGTCGCAATTAAGAGTTTATGCAACGGGTAACAACCTTTATCTATGGACGAAATACTCTGGCTATGACCCTGAGGTAAGTACAACAAGAAGTACCTATTCGGGCTTAACACCGGGCGTAGATTATTCATCTTTCCCTAGAAGCCGTTCTTATACTTTCGGAGTAAATATTACTTTTTAATTAATTGTAACACTTATTCGAATAGAGGTAATCAACATCAATCACTGAACGTTTTTACGAACAGTTAATGTCAATAATTATGAAAAAGAAATTAGTAATTCTCGCGGTATTGTCAATGTTTATGACATCCTGCAAAGACTTTTTAGAACCAGATTCTCTATCAACTTTCGATACAAACTATATTTATTCAAACGTAGATGATGCCCGCAAGGGAGTAAATGCCATCTATGAGTCTTTTGGACAAGATGCTTTTCGTTCAAGACTTTCGAATAATATGGCGGGTAATACCGACATCGAACACCAAAGTGGTTGGTCGAGCACGGCAGACCGTTACCAAATTTGGGATTTAACTGCTGTTGCCACCAATGCTGACTTGCGTATTGTATGGAATGCGGCCTATACCGCTATCAGAAACTGTAATGTTGCTATCGAAGGCATCGAAGCTAGTTCGGCATTAAATTCTACTGATGTTGCTACTTCTAAAAAAATGTATAACATGCTTGGCGAAGCTTATACTATCCGTGCTTACTGGTATAGTATGTTAACATTTTATTTTGGCGATGTGCCAAACGTTCGTGTGGCACCTAAAGCTGGTAATGACTTCTTTTTACCGAAAGAAGACCGCAACGTAATTTTAGGACAGGTTATTAAAGATTTGATTGATATTGAAGGAAAAATGTCTTGGGCTGACCAAACTAGCTACGGAATCGAGCAAATTAACCGTGAATATACCTTAGGGATGATTGCTCGTTTAGCCTTACAAAGAGGAGGTTATTACCTTACTCCTGCCTTGGCAATGGAACGTAAACCTGATTATTTAGACTATTACAAAATTGCAAAAGAGTATTCTGAAAAATTAATCACGCTGAAAGACCGTCCTTTACCTACTGATTTCAGACAGGTATTTTTGAATGAATCGAAATTTGTAACTCCAACCAACAGCGATATTTTATTTGAAGTACCCTTCGCCAATGGCAATGGCGATGTGGGCTGGAACATCGGTATCACAGTAGATGGTGGAACAACAGCGGCTCACAGTTATGGTTCAGGAAGTAATTATATGGCTATTCCTCCTAATTATTATTTCTCATTTGATACCCTTGATATTCGTCGCGATGTAACTTGTGCTTTATACAAAATCAATACAAGTGGGCAAGCTATTTTTGTAAACAGTTCGATGAACATTGCTCAAGGTAAATGGAGTCGTTGGTTTTTAGATAAAGCTCCTGGTGCTTCTACTGCTAAAGGTACGGGTATCAACTGGCCAATGTTGCGTTATTCAGATGTATTGTTGATGTTGGCTGAGGCTGAAAATGAAATTAATGGACCGACTTCTGTTGCACAAGAAGCGTTAAAAAGAGTACGCCAAAGAGCTTTTGATTCGAAATATTGGCCAGAAAAAGTTACTAGCTATGTAGCGAACATTTCGGGAAGTAAACAAGCATTCTTCGATGCGATTGTGAATGAAAGAGCTTGGGAATTTGGTGGTGAAATGATTCGTAAATATGAATTGATCCGTTGGAATTTGTATGCTAAAAAGGCACAAGAAACCGTTACGGCGATTAAAGAAATGGGCGACGCCGCATTGACTGGTACAGGAAAATACTCAGAATTGCCAGATTATATGTACTGGAAAAGAGATGCAAGTGGCAATTTCAAAGTATTGAACCCAAGCCGTAGATATGTGGGTGTTCCAGATGCTACTTGGACGAGGGTTTCGTTCTTAGCGAGTTTAAAACCAACAGCTACTACTTATCAAGACTGGATTACGAAAGACTGGGATAAGTATTATAATGGGCCAGTACCAGGCGTATCACGATACATTTTCCCTATTCCAGCAGAAGCTATTACAAACAGCCAAGGGAAATTACTGAACGACGGATACCAGTTCTAGGTAAATTGCGAGTGAGTGAATTGTGAGTGAGTGAATCATCCATTGAAATTTCACTCACTCACAATTCACTCACTCGCAATTCACTAATTCATAATTAAACAAAGAAATACTCATGAATAAAACACATATAAAACAAAGTTTAGCAGTAGTATTAGTGAGCTTAGGAGCTTTCTTTGCTTGCAAAACTGAAGATGAAATTACCGCCGAAACTCGTCTTTTCAGACCTGTTTTGAACAAAGAGCTTTCTGCTAAAAATAATACCATCATTGTAAACATGGGTAATATCAAGGCAGCAACAGGCTATACCGTAGAAATCAGTAGAGATACTTTTAAAACGACTGATTACACTTTTAAAGTTGATACTAACTATGTGGTAGTTGACGAAACGTTATTAAAAGGCGAATCACTTTATTGGAATACTACCTATCAGGTTCGTGCCAAAGCCCATGCCCTTAAAACCGAATTTGATAGTAAAGTTTCGGATTTAGGAGGTGTAAGAACAGAAAAATTCCCAAGTATTATGGTAACACCTACCTCTGCTGATGTGCTTGATGTGGCAGCCAGAGTAAGATGGGCAACAGGCGGAGTGGTCATTACCAAAGTAAAGGTTTTTGCTAAAACAGATTTGAAGTTAGCCACACCATTGGCGCAATATGATGTATCAGCAGCTGACCAAAAGGCTGGAAGTACGATTATTAAAAAATTGAATCCGCTTACTACTTATCAATTGGCCATCTATGGTGCTGATGGAACGGTGAAAGGATGGGACAACTACACAACTATCAGTCGTGCGGTAGATACTACTAGCCCTAACGTAATAGACTTATCAGAAAGCGATGACCCTAATGCATTGAATGCAGCTTTATTAACTGTCGTAGAAAAGGGCATTATTGTGTTGAAAAAAGGTGCTACTTATGTAATGCCTACTAACAATTTCGATAAATCAGTTACCATTACAAGTGCTTATGGTTTTGGCGAGCAAAAAACAATCATCACGACTTCGGGTGGTGGTAATATCGGAACTGGTGTAACATTAGACTATGTTCGTTTTAATAATATTGAGTTTATTGGTGCTGATATTGGTGGTAGTTATATTTTCAACCCTAACATCGCTACGTTGACTACCGTAAAAGAGCTTTCGTTTGATAATTGTATTATCTCTAATATGCGTGGGGTATTGCGTATCAGAGCAAAAGCTTTCATCACTAATTTCATCATCAAAAACTCTATCGTTCACCAGATTGGTACGTATGGGGTATTGACAACTGATACAGATGGAGCTGGAAATGCGGCGGTTGATAACATTATTTTCCAAAGCAGTACGTTTAGCAAAATCAACATTTTCTTGACATCTCGTCAAAATTCAAATTCTGTTGTTATTGAAGACTGTACCTTGAGCGAAATTGCGACAAACGGCGGTTCATTATTCAACTGGCGTGGTACTGCTGTTGGTCTACGTAATGTGACGAATGGCATTAAAATAGCCAACTGTATTTGGGGACACGCGTGGGATCAATCAGGTACTTCGGTCTTGACTGTCCGTGGAAAATCTGCTGGTTTAGATGTTACCAACTTCACGGTGTTAAATACTTATACTACTGGTGACTTTGGTTATGTAGCAGGTACTGAAATTTCAGGTTTACCATCGTTTACTTATACTAAAAAGGCTTCAGAACTTTGGGTTAGTCCTTATTCTGGTTTAAATTTCAACTTCAAAGATGCTACTTTCGCTGGTCGTAAAGATACTGGTGACCCTCGTTGGAGAGTAAAATAACCTGATTGATTAGTAGTTTCTAAAAGAAATCTCTTTTAGAGACTACTAATCAATTTATATTATATCCCTAAAATTATGTATTATAAAATCCTACTTTGTGTTGCTTGTTTAGTAAGCTTTGAGATGATTGCTTGCAAAAGTGTACAACCCATTCAAACAACTCAAACAACTGCTTACCCTCAAGATTCTGTCGCAGAAAGAATGCTTTTGTACCAAAGAGATAACGGAGGCTGGCCACAGCCTGGTGGTGATGCTATCAATTATAACTTAACGGTTTCGAGTACTCTGAAAGCAAAATTATTATCAGAGAAAAAAGTATATGATACGACAATTGACGACAAAGCTACTACCAATGAAATCACTACTTTAGTGGGTGCTTATAAGAAAACTCAAAATCCAGCTTATATCCAAGCGGCAGAAAGAGGTATCAAGTATCTATTGGAGGCACAAAACAAAGCAGGTGGTTGGGGACAATTCTTTCCTGATACTTCTGGTTACCACAAGCACATCACTTACAACGATAATGCGATGATTGATGTGATGAATGTATTGAGAAATACTGCGGAGGCTAAGAATAATTTTGAGGTAGTAGATGCATCCTTAAAAGCACCTGCTCAAGCAGCGGTACAAAAAGGTATTGCATGTATCTTGAATACGCAATACAAACAAAATGGCAAGCTTACGGTATGGTGTGCACAACACGACAGAGAGACTTTGCTTCCTGCGAAAGCCCGAAAGTTCGAATTAGCTTCATTGAGTGGTAATGAAACAGTAGGAATCATTCACTTTTTAATGGGCATTGATAATCCCTCTCCCGAAGTAAAACGAGCGATTAATGCAGCAGTAAGCTGGCTAGATGCTGTAAAAATAGTAGGTATCAAAATAGAAGAAATAAAAGATCCTTCGCTTCCTAAAGGGAAAGATCGCCTTGTTAAAGCAGACCCTAATTCTACGCTCTGGGCAAGGTTTTATAATTATGAAACGAATGTTCCTTTCTTTACTGGACGAGACAGCGTACCGAGAGCAGCGTTAGCAGATATTGAAAATGAAAGAAGGGTTGGCTATGCTTATTACGGCATTTGGCCTGCCAAACTTTTAGCGGTTGATTACCCTAATTGGGTTAAAAAATGGGATAAAAAATAGATTATCGCTGATTACAAAGCCTAAAATAAGCGTTAGCTTACCGATTAAATAACAAAAGCCCATTATTGGGCTTTTGTTTACCTCAAATTTCCAAAGCAATGGCAATATCCATTGAACTTTGATTGACATATCCATTTCGTTTTATTAATCATGCCAACTATCAAATTGAAAATGATAGACGACCCTTTTATGGCTTAGTCGAAGCATTTCTTTATGATTATTCTTTGTCTATTTTACAATAAAACTAACGCTGAATGAAAAAGATTTCGGTAATGATATTATTAAGTTTGGTGGTTTTGAACGGCATTGCCCAAACACCAACTACGCCAACTCCTATTAAGAAAACGGTGAAGGATTTTCCTCATACGGGTGAACCAGCAATGCCCGTTGTCAAACCTATCCTTGATGTTCCATTGAGGGATGCAAGTATATGTGTGGGCGGTGATAAATATTATTATTTAACAGGAACAATTGGTCCAGACTTCATGATTGCGAACGAGGGCATTAAGCTATGGCGTTCAAAAGATTTGAAAGAATGGGAAGCACTTGGCTTAGTGTGGAGTATCGAAAAAGATGGTACTTGGCAAAAACAATGGACAGAAAAAAACGGACAAAAAAGGCGAGCACTTTGGGCACCAGAAATTCATTTCTTAAAAGGTAATTATTATATCGCTTATTGTGTCACAGGTTTAGGGACAGGTCTTTTAAAAAGCTCATCTGGCAAACCAGAAGGCCCTTATATCAGTGTAAACGTGCCTGATGCACCACTTACTTCTGGCATTGATGCTTCCTTATTCCAAGATGACGACGGACAGGTTTATTTTCTGTATGGAAGTGGATTTATCGCAAAAATGAAAGATGACCTGAGTGGCTTATTAACAAAACCAGTAGCCTTAAAATGTGCCATTCCTGACCTAGACGTTGAGCATCACCACCCTAACAGACCTTGCAAAGACTTTGACCATGTAGGTTTTGAAGGAGTGTATATGCTAAAGAAAAATGGCAAATATTATCTTTCATGCGCCGAAAGATATTATGAACGCTACCATTGTATGACGGCAGAGGCTGATAATATCATGGGACCATATGCTGCTCGTTATGTGTCTGTTCCTTATGCTGGACACAATACATTTTTTGAAGACTCGAAAGGACAATTATGGAGTACAATGTTTGGGAATGATGCCGATGCTCCAGTGAGTAAATTACCTGCTATCGTACCCGTAGTGTTTAATAAAGAAGGTCATATCAAACCAAAAGTAAACTAAATGTTATTTATTTCAGCATAGACAATACCTCATTCATACATTATGAAGCTGTTTAAACTTTCAGTTTCCGAGGTGAAAGTATTGTATTTTTGAATTGATTTTTTCAAAATTTGTGAAGCATAGCATCGCTACGTTGAGTAAATTTTGGAACAAGCTATTCTAAAAGACTTAGTTTAACCCGAAACGGAAAGTTTAAACAGCTTCAATATAAAAACTCTCAAATCATTAAATATTTAAGCCTTATAACGGAAAGAATTTTCCAGATTTTATCCTCTATGAAAAGCTATTTTAACTCTTCACTAAGTCAAAAATATATTCTTTGGCTTATACTCTCTTTTTGCTTTTTTTCTTCAACAATCCAAGCGCAACAGTTGGCTTTTCCAACTGCCGAAGGTGGCGGTCGTTTTGCTAAAGGTGGTCGCGGTGGTACTGTCTATGAAGTAACCAATCTTAACGATGCTGGTACTGGAAGTTTAAGAGACGCTATCAGTCAGCCCAACAGAACGATTGTATTCAAAGTTTCGGGTGAAATAAAACTGAAAAGCCGTTTACAAATCAAGCAAAGTAATATTACCATTGCTGGACAAACCGCTCCCGGTCAGGGTATTTGTATTACGGGCTATACTGTAAATATTTCTGCTTCGGATGTCATCATACGCTATATCCGTTGCCGTTTTGGTGACGATAATGCTGTCGATGATGATGCTATGAACAGTTGGAATCATCTTTTTGAAAACATCATTGTTGACCATTGTTCTATGAGCTGGTCGATTGACGAAACAGGCTCTTTTTATGGCATTCGCAATTTTACTTTACAATGGTGTATCCTCAGCGAAAGCTTATTTAATTCAAAACATGATAAAGGAAAACATGGGTACGGGGGAATTTGGGGAGGTGCTAACGCTACTTTTCACCATAATTTAATTGCACACCATACTTCCAGAAATCCACGCTTTGGGGGTACTCGTCCGGGGTATATTCCATATCCAGCTTCGGAAGAATTAGTTGACTATCGAAACAACGTATTATACAATTGGGGAAACATTAATTCTTCTTACGGGGGCGAAGGTAGTAGAATCAACATGGTCAATAATTACTATAAACCAGGCCCAGCCACTCCGGGAAGCCTTACTGTTAGTTCAGCATCCAATAAAAGAAACCGCCTCCTTTATTATTCAAGTTATGTAGTAGATAATGCAACAGATACTACTTGGGGTGGTAAATTTTATATTAATGGGAATGTAGTAGCGGGTTATCCAGATGTCTCGGCAGATAACTGGGCAAAAGGTGTGCAAAAAGATGGTTATGCCAAAGCAGATGCCTTACTAGCAGTAGCCCGACAAAGTCAGCCCTTTGCCACCGCACCAGTACGTACACAAACGGCGGAGGCAGCCTATTTAACCGTATTAGATAGTGCAGGAGCGATACTTCCTAGACGAGATAATATTGATGCTCGAATTGTAAGAGAAACAACTTATGGTACAGCTACTTATGAAGGTGCTGCCTATTCTACTATCAAAGATACGGGAGTAAGTCATCCTTCTGGCATTATTGATAGTCCTGCGGATGTGGGAGGCGTGCCTAAATATGGTTCAAATACTCCGTATAAAGACGTTGACAAAGATGGAATGGACGACCTTTGGGAAATAGCCAATGGACTAAATCCCAACAATGCTAGTGATGGAAACTCAGTAAGCACAAATGGTTATACCAATTTAGAGAATTTCTTGAACGGTATTAATAAAGATACAGGTACAGGTGAGATTGCTGGAGGTTCAGTCATCATTGATTTAATGGGTTATGATGCTGTAGTTGCCCAAGATGGTACTGGTTCATATAAAACAATTCAGGCTGCTATTGATGCTGCCCCTGTCAATAGCACAAAACCTTATAGAATCTTTATCAAAAATGGGAAGTATCTTGAAAAGGTATCTATCGTTGCTAACAAAACTTTTATCCATCTCATTGGCGAAAGTGCCGCTAAAACTATTATTTCTTGGAATGACTATTCTGGAAAAGTAAATCCCGCAGGTGGAACTTTCGGCACAAGTACCTCGGCTACCTTAACCATTAAAGCAGGTGACTGTTATTTACAAAACTTAACCGTAGAAAACACAACAGGCGATGCGCCACAGGCTTTGGCCATTTCTATGGAAGGTGATAGAAATGTGGCTAAAAGCTGTATTTTTCTAGGCGGACAAGATACAGTATTAAGCAATGGAGATGGAAAAAGACAATATTTTAAAAATTGTTATATCGACGGTGTCGTTGATTTTATCTTCGGAAGTGCCATTACTGTTTTTGATTCGTGTATCGTATATGCCAAAGACCGTGCGGATAAACTGTCAGGTAGCTATATCACTGCTGCTAACACGCCTAATACTCAAAATTATGGCTATGTTTTCAGGAATTGTATTTTGCCTGCTAACATAGGCGTAACTGCTTATGTATTGGGTAGACCTTGGCAAAACGATGCTTCTACCGCTGATGCAGCGAAAAAATACAATAAAGTGGTTTTCTTGAATAGTATTTACGGAAACAAAATCGTAAAACCAGAAGGGTGGTCAACTTGGGATAGTGGAACAAATACTGCTTTGATTACCTATGCGGAATATAAAAGCAAGCGGTATGATGGTGCATTGGCAGATATTAGTAAAAGATTATCATGGTCGAAGCAATTGACAGATGCCGAAGCATTGCCCTATTACGACAACACCAAAATATTTGGCGATTGGAATCCATGTACTACCACCACAGATTTTTGTACAACTCCTAAAGCTGAAATCGTAGCTGTCAATATCAAAACGGTAAAAGGAGCTAACCTCTCTACTCCTACTACTTTTTCATGGAACATTGCTTGGGCGATGAAAGACCTCCGCTATGAATTATACAGAAGTACCGACAACAAGGTTAGCTTTTCCAAAATCAGTGAAACAGTGGCTACTACCGATACCCTGATAAACTTTAGCATGACTGACGCCGCTCCTGTGGCAGGGAAAACCTATTATTATTTATTAAAAATAAGCAAAACAGGTTTGAAAGATTTTGTTTCTGATACCCTAACGATTTCAAGTGTTCCAACCATCACAATAGCAGGAACACCTAAAGATTTTATCCAAGGTTTAGGGAAAGCCTCCTCAGCACAAGTATATACGTTGTCTGCCGAAAATTTAGCTGATAAGCTTAACATCAGCATTCCAACTAATTTTGAGGTTTCAATTGATGCAGGGAAAACATGGGTTGATGCTAAAAATAGCGTAAGTATTGCTCCAACCAACGGAAGTATTGCTACTACTAATATACAAGTACGCTTGAACAGCATTCTGGCAGGAACTTTCAGTGGAAATATCATACATACCAGTACTGGAGCAACCAGTAAATCAATCACAATAAACGGCACTACTCAAACAGATGCCTTGCCTGTGTCTCAACGCTTGGCATATTGGTCAATGGTTGTTTCAGACACTGATAGCTCGGCACTAAGAGGTAAAGGTGTAATTATTAGCAAGCCTGTTTTGAAAAAACTTAGTTTATCGAATGGGTCTGTAATTCCTGCTTATTCAACACTACATGGACAAGCTTTTGCTCCTTCGGCAGATGGGGGTGGGCTTTGGACTACTGCTGGTGGAGGCTTTGGTAATAATTTGAGTCGCTCATCTTATGAACAATTTACGATTAAAGCCTCTGGTGGCTATGCTGTAAAGGTAGATTCTATCAGTTTAAAAATGGCTTTGTATGCCGCTGCCACTGGTAAATTTGCAGTAGTTTATTCAAAAACAGGTTTTAAATCAGACTCTGCCGACGTTTCTGGGGGATTAATAGCTGGTGTACCTATGCTTAGTTCGGCTAATGCTTCCTTTGCGAATCCTGCTATTCCAGTATCAGAACCAAGTGCAACCGTTACTTTATATCAAATAGCCCTAAATGGTGCCAATGGCATTAACTTAGCTGCTGGCGATTCTTTAACTATCCGTATGTATTTTAGTACTGGCAGTTCAAGTGCTGGTCGTTATGCCAAAATCAAAGATTTAAGTTTATTAGGCTCAACCAAGGAAACACAGCCTGCTACGCTCAATATTATTCAGTCTCTGACCGATTTCACTTATATGGTTGGCAGTAATTCGCCCGTTCAAACCTATTCGGTTGCAGGCGAGAACCTCAGCGATGATATTAGTCTTACGGCACCGAGCAACTTTGAAATTTCAAAAGATGGTACTACTTGGGTTAGTTCAACGGGGGTTTTAAAATTAACCCAGTCTGCTGGAAAAGTAGCTAAAACGACTATAAATGTAAGAGTAAGCGCTAATACTGCTGGTACATATAACGGCAATATTATTCATGCTACGACAGGAATTAATTCAATTACTTTGCCAATAAAAGCCATTTTAACGGCCTCTGCTCCTACACTAACGATTCCACAAAATTTACAAGACTTTACTTATCTGATAGGTTCGTCAGTAGCTACGCAAAGCTATAGCGTAACGGGTGAAAATCTACTCGGTGATGTAGTGTTAGTACCTCCTCCTCATTTCGAGATTTCGATTGATAATGCTACATGGGTAAATGCGGCTTCGACCTTAAAACTTACTCCGTCCGCAGGAAAATTATCGCAAACGACTATCTATGTAAGATTAACGGCTAAACTTATCGGTACTTTTACAGGAGATATTAGTCATGCTTCATCTGGGATGAGTACTAAAATGCTATCGTTGAAAGGGATAGTAAGTAGCCCCCTTGGTGTAGAAGAAGAACCTGTTAGGAAAATATTGATTGGTCCTAATCCTTCACAAAATGAATTGAAGGTTTTTCATCCATTAGCCAAAGCAACTTTAAGCATCTTAGGGACTTCAGGACAAAAAATTCAGAGCATAAATACACAATCTAATAGTACTTTAACTATTTTAGAGCTTAATCATCTATCTTCAGGAACATACTTCCTTGAATACCTGAATGGTGATTATCGAGAAGTATTGAAGTTTATTAAAAATTAACAATCAAGCATTTTCAAAAGGATCTATTTATGAATAGCAAAAGTATTTTTCTCTTTTTCTTTTTAATAACAGGCAATTTATCACTGGCTCAGCAATATGATTTTGTAGTTGCTCAAGATGGTAGTGGACAATTCAAAACCGTTCAAGAAGCTATCAATGCCGTACCCGATTTTCGTAAAAAGCCTACAACAATCTTTATCAAGAAAGGTACTTATAAAGAAAAATTAGTACTGGCTGAATCAAAAGCCATGGTGCAATTCATTGGCGAAAGCCTCATTGAAACCATTCTTAGCTATGATGATTATGCACAGAAAAAGAATATTTTTGGAGAAGAAAAAGGCACAACAGGTTCGGCAAGTTTTTATGTGTTTGGCAATGAGTTTTCAGCTAAAAATATCACTTTCCAAAACTCGGCTGGTCCAGTGGGTCAAGCAGTAGCCATTTGGGTAAAAGGTGATAAAGCCAAATTTGAACATTGTAGGTTCTTAGGTTTTCAAGATACCCTTTATACGTATGGGCATGAAAGCAGACAATATTATTACGACTGCTATATAGAAGGAACGGTCGATTTTATCTTTGGCTCATCTACCGTACTCTTTGAAAAATGCACGTTGTTTGCTAAAAAAAATGGTTATTTAACAGCAGCTTCGACACCAGAAAATAAAGCATTCGGCTATGTTTTTAAAAATTGTACCATCACAGGAGATGCCGAAGCCAACACTTTTTATTTAGGACGACCTTGGAGACCTTTTGCCAAAGTAGTATTCATACAATGTAAACTTGGCAAACAAATAAGACCCGAAGGATGGCACAATTGGGATAAAGCAAGCAATGAACAAACAAGCTATTTTGCGGAGTACAAAAACACAGGTGAAGGTGCAAACACAGGCAAAAGAACACCGTGGGCACATCAGTTAAGTGATGAAGAAGCGAAGGGCTATACTAAAGAAGCTATTTTTGGTGATTGGAAGGTAGAGTAACCTACCAAATTTTATATTAAAAAAATCAATTTGTTTCACACTCATTATTCTTCCATGCTAAAGTTCATTTAAGCAATTTTCATCTATTGTTTAAATGAACTTTTATATTTTTATCACATTCTTCTCTGTATATTCCTCAGGTGTGTCCCAAAAATTACCCACTTTTTACTCACTTCTCCTCAATTTATCATTTATTCTCATATTTATTAATTTTCCTTTCAAAAACGATTGGTTCCCTAAAACTTCATTTTTTCATCACACAATGATGTGAAGCACAATGTTAGTTTTTTTTTATAAATGCCTAATAATCAAATATTTATAAAAAATACACCTCTTTTTTATGCCATCACATCAATAGGTAGTTCCTACATTCATGTACATTTCTTTTACGTTGATTATACAAACAGGCAAATTAGACACTGCGAAAGAGCAGCAATCAGAAAAACCTTTGACTAAAAACCCTAAAAATTTAACTGAAAACCCTGAAAATCAAACGTCCAAATTTAAACTTTAATGTCTTATGAAAACTAGAAAAATCCTTATGTATGCTTTATTGGCTTTGGGAATTATTACATTACAATGGTCATGCAGTAAAGATGACGATAACGTAACGCCCGCAGCTACTGAACAAGACCCTAATGCGCCAAAAGGACAAGTAAAAGTAGGTATTACTGATGCTCCGATTGACAATGCCGAAATTAACGGTGCTTTTGTAACAATTACAGAAGTAAGATTAGATGGAAAAAGATATGATGGATTTCAAGGACCAAAAACAGTAAATATTGCTGAACTTAACAATGGTACTTTCTTGACATTGGTTGATGGTAAATTCCAAACGGGTACGTATAGTAAACTAACGTTCGTATTTGACTATGAAAAAGACCAAGCTGGTAATGCCCCAGGTACTTATATCTCAAAAGTAGACGGGACTAAAAGCAAATTAGCCATTTCTGGAAATGCTAGAAACTCGCTTGATGTAAACAGTAAGCCTTTTACAGTTAGTGAAACGGGTACTACTGATTTAATGGTTGATTTCGATTTACGAAAAGCCATTAAAACCTATGAAGAAAATGCTAAGAAAAACTATTCATTTGTTACTTATGGCGAATTGCAGTCGTCAGTAAGAGTAGTAAACAAAAGTGCTACAGGTACTATCACAGGTCATGCAAACGGATATAATTCTACGATGATGGGGAAAGTGGTAGCCTATGTGTACAAAAAAGGAGAATTTAATCCAAGCACTGAAGCGAAAGGACAAGGCGATAGTTCAATAGAATTTAAAAATGCTGTTTCAAGCTCAATAGTTGATGGAAACGGTAATTTTAAAGTATCGTTCTTGGAACAAGGTAATTATGAAATACACTTTGCTTCTTATAAGCCTTCAGGCGATGCTAATTCTTCATTGACATTAAATGCGTTATTGAATATATCGAGTGCATTAGATTTAAATACCATTGCAGTACAATCTAATAGCAATGTATCGGTATCATTATCAATAACAGGGGTAATAGGTTTATAATATTGAGAGTTGTGAGTGATGAGCTTAAACTAAAGTATTTACAAGCACTTTAATTCACTTATCAATATCGTTTTTAAGACTATTTAACACTCCTTATTTAATAAGTAAAAGCTTCAATGAATGTCAATTAGGCATTTTTTGAAGCTTTTATTTTATAACATGAATCTCCTTCTCTAAAATATCGTGTTCAATATGAAAGACTTAAAAGCTTTTTTCGTTTTTTTACAGGCTAACACGATATAATATGTCTAACAGATATTTTCTTTCTTTTATCTTTTTATTATTGCTATCCAAACTGAGTTTTGGACAAAAAATTATCAAGGGTAAAACGTTGCATAAAAACTCTAAAGAAGCTATTCCTTACGTTAATATCGGGGTTGAAAAATCAAAGATCGGTACTATTTCTAATGCTGATGGAAGCTTTTTAATCATTATTCCTCAAAAATTGAGCTCAGATACCTTAACTTTTTCAGCCCTTGGCTTTGGAAAAAGAAGGATTCCGATAACATTGTTAGTACATGAAAAAGATATTAATATTCTTTTGAATGAAAAATCTACATTGCTGAATTCCGTTACTGTCAATGCTACTAAACAGAAAAATAAAACGTTTGAACTAGGCAATAAGACCTTTAATGGTGGTACCTATGAACCAGACACCACTTATGCTGGGCATTGTATTGCATTACTCATCGAAAACAAAGAGGAGTATATTCAAAAGGGGCTTGATTTTCCTGCTTATTTAGAAAAAGTGAGCCTCAGAATATTTAGAAACAACCTCAAGTCATTTAAGTTCAGGATTCGATTAAATGCTGTTGATAGTTTGACTGGTCAACCTAGCGAAGACCTACTCCAACAAAGTATTATCGTAGAATCTTCTATGAAAAATGGATGGCTAACTTTTGACCTTTCTCATTTGAACTACTTAATCACAAAACCATTTTTTGTAAGTTTTGAACAAATACTTGATTTACACGACAGAACAGCTATTGCTGATGGTTATAGAGATTTTATGCAAAAGTACCCTGAAAGACTAAAGACCGATACCGTAGAGTTTGAAGGCAAGAAGGTGGTTAATCAAAAAATTATGAGAGGAGGAATAGATTTACCGGGTACATTCATTGGCATATCTACCTCCAATAACAATCGTTATACTTGTTTTGCCAGAGAAACAAGTTTAGGAGAATGGAAAAAAGTAAGGGGTATTGTTACAGCCTACCTTACTATGAGTAATCAGGCAAACTTGAGCGGAGAAGTAAAAGCAAGTCCAGCAATACCTTGTAAGGATGCGATTGAGTGCCTTATAGAAAAAAGCTGCAAGGATTTTATCGATGAAAGCGGTATGAACGGACTACAGCTTTGCATTAGCAAAGGCAATAAAATCAGGTATTCCATTAATTTGGGTTATGCAGATGTTGCTAACAATATTCCTGTTACGGATTCTACCCGTTTTCGGATAAATAGTATCTCAAAAGCGATCACTTCGCTTGCATTAATCAAGCTTATGTCAGACAAGAAACTTGATTTAGATGCTCCTATCCAACAATATCTTCCCGATTTTCCGCCAAAAAAATATACGGTTACTACCCGACAATTGGCTGGTCATTTAGCTGGTTTTCGTGATTATAAAGAGGATGATTTGAACGATTATATCCGCACCGAACATTTTGATAATGCCATTCAAGCCCTAAAAGTATTTAAAGATGATACCCTGCTTTTTAAACCGAATACGCAATTTCATTATTCTAGTTTTGGCTGGAATTTAATTGGAGCGGTGATTGAAGGTGCGAGCGGTCAAAGTTATTTACAGTATATGGCTAAAAATATCTGGCAACCTTTAAAACTATCCTCTACTTGTGGAGACGATATAAAAAGTACTATCAACAATAGAAGTAAATTTTATGATGCAACGGGACAAGAAAATGATTTGGGAGATTTAAGTTATAAATATTCGGGCGGTGGGCTTTTATCAACGGCTAAAGACTTAGTAACATTAGGGAATGAAATATTGCATGGTAATTATTTCGACGCTAACCTCAAAAAGACACTTTTTGAAAGCCAATATACTACTGACAAACAAGCAACGGGCTATGGTATTGGTTGGTATACAGGTAAAGACAAAAATGGACATCGCATCTGGTATCACGCGGGCGATTCCTTTAGCAGTAGTTCGTATTTAATTATTTATCCAGACGATGATATAGTAATTTCCTTTCTTGGAAATTCACAAGAGGGTGTGATGTTTAATGTGCAGAATATTGGAGAGTTGGTTTATGGGAAGTAGTGTTGAGTTTAGATTATAACAGAATCAAGTCAAATTTTTATTTATTCCTAGCGAGGGACTTAAGTCCCTCACTAGGAATAAACACCTTGATTATCAGCTATTTATATACTTTCGGATAATCGATACTCGCTAGTGATAAATAAATAAAGGGCAAGTAAACCCTGCCCTTTCTTTTCAAATTAGTAAATCTAACAACTACAATAACTCATAAATACCAGCTACGCCTTGTCCACCACCAACGCAAGCTGAAACCATTCCGTATTTTTGATTTCTTCGACGCATTTCGTTAAATAATTGTATAGAAAGCTTAGCCCCTGAACAGCCTAGCGGATGTCCTAAAGCAATAGCCCCTCCGTTTACATTTATCTTCGAACGGTCTAAATCTAATTCCTTGATTACCGCTAACGACTGTGCTGCAAAGGCTTCATTTAACTCTATTTGATCAATATCATTGATATTCAATCCTGCTTTTTTCAACGCTAATGGGATAGCTGCTACAGGACCTATGCCCATAATGCGTGGCTCTACGCCAGCAGTAGCATAAGTGACCATGCGAGCGATAGGTTCAAGATTAAGTTCTTTAACCATTGCTTCCGACATTACCATGACGAAAGCCGCCCCATCAGATGTTTGTGACGAGTTACCAGCCGTTACTGTTCCGCCCGCTGCGAAAACAGGCTTTAGGTTTGTTAAAGCTTGCATTGTTGTCCCTGCACGTGGACCTTCGTCAGTATCTACTACATATTCACGGGTTTTCTTTTTGCCTGAATTAGCATCAAAAAATGTTTCTTTTACCGTAATTGGCACGATTTCATCTTTGAACAATCCATTCGCTTGGGCTGCTAATGCCTTGGTATGTGATGCTACTGAAAATTCGTCTTGTTCTTCACGCGAAATATTAAATTGCTCACGTACCTGTTCGGCTGTTAGTCCCATACCGATATAGTAATCAGGATGCTTCTGTGCAATTTCAAAATTCAAGGCCATTTTATACCCCGTAGTAGGCACTAACGACATTGATTCTGCTCCGCCTGCAATAATACAGTCTGCAAGACCAGCATGAATTTTAGCCGAAGCCAAAGCGATTGCCTCGATACCTGAACCGCAATAACGATTGATGGTAAAGCCCGGAACATTTTTAGGCAATGATAGTAAAGCAATATATCGAGCAATTTGCATGCCTTGCTCTGCCTCTGGAACGGCATTGCCTACAATCAAATCATCTACACGCGTAGGGTCGAGGGCAGGCACTTGTGCCACCAAATGTTTGATTACTTCAGCTGCCAAATCATCAGGTCTTGTAAAACGGAAAACACCTCTTGGGGCTTTTCCAACAGCGGTACGATAGCCCGCTACTATATATGCGTTCATTTTTTTAGCTTTTGTATAGCTTTGAGCCTTGAGCTATGAGCTATGGGCTATTAAGCTACCGTGATTTTGAATAACAATAATTAGCAAAAAAAGCTCATGGCTTAATGCTCATGGCTCAAATCTCTCTCCTAATTCCTCAACGGTTTCCCTCCATTTAACAAACTCTGGATACGCTCTAATGTCTTTTTCTCTGCTGAAAGCGACAAGAAAGCTTCACGCTCTAGGTCTAATAAATATTGTTCTGATACCAACTGTGGATAACTCAAATCTCCTCCAGAAATCACATAAGCTAGTTTTTCTGCAATTTTAGCATCATGGTCTGAAATATATCTACCCATTTTCATCCCTTGTACACCCGCTTTGAATAGCGCAATCCCAGCTTTACCTTGTACTCTGATGTCATTGCGTTTTTTAGGTTGAGTATATCCTGCTTCCGCTAATTCAATCGCTGCTTGTTTGGCATCTGCAATGAGGCGAGAACGATTCAAAACAATCTCATCTCCACGACGCAAATAGTTCATCTCATACGCTTCTTGTGCCGAAGTACTTACTTTTGCCATGGCTATATTCATGAAAGCATTTTGCAACGTATTTAGTTCAGGGTCACCATTTTTGTATAAATCTGAACAACGCAGTGCCATTTCTTTCGTACCACCACCCGCAGGAATCAAGCCTACGCCTACTTCAACCAAGCCCATATAAGTTTCTGCGGAGGCTACTACCCTATCAGCATGGAGATTGATTTCGCAACCACCACCTAAAGCTAATGAATGTGGCGCAACAACAACAGGAATTGATGAATAGCGTACTCTCATCATGGTTTGTTGGAACTGAGCAATCATCATATTGATTTCGTCGTATTCTTGTTCAATAGCAAACATAAACAACATCGCTAAATTGGCTCCTGCTGAAAATGCTTCTGTACTATCGTTTCCGATGACTAAACCACGAAAGTCTTTTTCTGCTAAACTGATTCCTTTCTGAATGCCTTCTATTACGCCAGCACCAAAGGTGTTCATTTTTGAACGGAATTCTAAAGCCAGAATACCGTCGCCCAAATCATACACATTGCTTTCAGCATTTTTCCAGACAATGTTATTAGACAAGTTTTCTAGAATAATAAATGATTCCGTGCCTGGAATTACCTTGTATGATTTCGTTGGAATATCATAATACAAACGCTTGCCACCTTCTCTTTTATAGAAAGTCTTTGCGCCAGAAGCCAACATTTCGTGTACCCAGTCTGCTGATTTCATGCCTTCGGCTTCCATCAGGGCAAGTCCTTTTTCTACGCCAATAGCATCCCACGTTTCAAACAAGCCTATTTCCCAACCAAAACCTGCACAGATAGCGGCATCAATGCGATATAATTCGTCCGAAATCTCAGGGATTCTGTTGGTAACGTATCTAAAACCATCCAAGATAGTCTTTCTATAAAATTCCCCTGCTTTGCTTTTGTCTGCTAGTAAAACAGCAAAACGGTCTTTCAAAGGCAAGCTTTTTGTTTGTTCAAAAACAGCAAATTTTACTTTTTGAGAAGGCTCATATTCAAAGGTTTTTAGGTTCAAGGCTAAAATCTCTGATTTGCCACTCGCTCCTTTTATTTTCTTATAAAATCCTTGACCAGTTTTATCGCCTAACCATTTCTTTTCTTGCAGTTTTTTCACCATTTCTGGCAAGATAAAAGTATCTTTTGCGTCGTCGTCGGTTAGTCCTGCATACAAATTATTGGAAACATTGATGGTAGTATCTAACCCTACAACATCCGATAAACGGAAAGTGCCAGACTTAGGGCGACCCACCACTACGGATGTCAATTTATCTACTTCCTCTACAGTCAATCCAAGTTCTTCTACTACTTGCATCGTTTTCATCATCGAATACACGCCCACACGGTTAGCAATAAAAGCAGGAGTATCTTTACATAAAACGGTAGTTTTGCCAAGATAACGGTCGCCATAGTGCATCAAGAAATCTATGACAGCAGTATCTGTACTTGGCGTTGGAATAATCTCCAATAGTTTTAGATAACGAGGAGGATTGAAAAAGTGCGTACCACAGAAATGTTTTTTAAAATCTTCCGAACGTTCTTCTGCCATAAGGTGAATAGGAATCCCAGAAGTATTGGAAGTAACCAAAGTACCTACTTTACGTAAAGCATCTACTTTTTCGTATAATGATTTTTTAATAGCTAAATTTTCAACAATTACTTCAATTACCCAGTCGTATTGACTGATTTCGGCTAAATTATCATCAAAATTGCCTAGTTTTATTCTATTGGCAAAAGATGCAGAATACAATGCCGCTGGATTAGCTTTTAAAGTTTGTTGAAAGGCGTCGTTTACAATACGATTGCGCACCGCAGGATGGTCAGTGCTAAGCCCTTTGGCTTTTTCAGCATCGTTGGGTTCTTTCGGAACAATATCCAAAAGCATGACCTCAACGCCTATATTAGCAAAATGGCAAGCAATACGGCTTCCCATAATCCCAGAGCCCAAAACGGCTACTTTTCTAATTGAACGGTTCATGTTGTTTGTTTTATAAAAAATATAGGTAAAGTTAAATAAAAATAAATTTGTTATGCAAGCATACTATTTAATTATTTCTATCTTTCACAAAAAAACAAAAATCCCCACCAATGGTAGGGATTTTGTGTATTAACCTTTTCTAAAAATTCACACGAATAGTGTAAATATTGTTTGTACACACCTCTTTTTGTGTGAGTATTTATACTTTAAGTATATTCAATTCTTTTGTCATTAAATAATCGGTCTGCTCATCACTTCCTAACATAAAAACATGGGCTCCATTTATTTCAAACCCTTTACTTTTATAAAAGTTCAGTGCTTTCAAATTATACTCCCATACACCCAACCAGAGCAGGTCACAGCCTACAGACTTTGTCTTTTCACAGCATTGTTCTAATAACAATCCTCCCAACTTTTGCCCGTGAAATTCCTTTTTAACGTATATACGCTCTAATTCTAAGGCATTTCTATCAGCAAATTCGCTTTTGTTTACCCTAAGTTTAGCATATCCAACCGCTTCGTTATCAACTTCTACTATTAAAAAAACCGTTCCATCTGTCTGAATTTCAGTTAATATCTGTGTTTGGTTGAAATGCTTAGTTAAATAAGCTTCAAGATTCTCAGGAGTATTTTGCGCGCCATAAGTATCGATAAAAGTTTCTTCACTAATGTTACAAATCACAGACATATCTAGGTAATTTGCTTCACGAATTTGGATATTTTTACTCATAAGAACAAGCCCTTTTTAACGTATAATAGAATATTTACAAATAAACCATTTTCTATTTATAATAAAAAATGCTTAATTTATATCGACTTATGCTTTTTAGGCATAAGTCAAAACTTCTGCACTCATCTATTTTTTTACTTCCTGACTCTTTAAAATTAAAAACAATGGATTTTAGACAGCTATCTTATTTTTTAGGAGTTGCCTCCGAGCTTCATTTTTCTAAAGCCTCCGAAAAACTTTTTATTGCCCAGCCAGCTTTAAGCAGGCAGGTTCAACAACTGGAAAATGAATTAGGGGTATTGCTATTTGAACGAGACAAACGCAATGTAAAGCTTACGCCAGCAGGGGAATACCTCAATAATGAAGCACAAAAAATACTGTCTCAATTAGATAATATCAAACACAGAACTCAACTGATTCATAAGGGTGAAGAAGGCGAAATTAGGATTGGGCATCCCGGTTCTGCTATTTATTCGGTTATTCCTCCGCTTTTATCTGAGTTAAGGCTCCTCTTTCCTGCTATCAAAGCAAACTTGTCTGAGATGTTAGATAGCTCTGTGATTGAAGCACTAAAGAAACATGAAATTGATGTAGCCTTTATCCGAGAACTTCATCCTGATAAAGACCTTACATCTAAAATTATTTTTAAAGAACCTTTTGCGTTAATTTTGCCAGCGTGTCATCCAATTAATGAGGATAATTTTAAGAGTCTGGCTCAGATAAAAAATGATAATTTTATTTTACCACCTCGCAATTCAAGTTCTGTTTATCATGATTTATTATTGCGTCTTTGTGAACGAGAAGGCTTTCTTCCCAATGTAGTCCATGAATCAAACTATGGAGCTACTATTTTAAAATTGGTAGAGCACAATCTGGGTATTTCATTGATGCCTATTTCCTATAAGCATAGCTCGGCCATGAAAGTAAAGTTTATTGAGCTTAAAAATATTCCAGAGCGAACCAATCTCTCTATTATTTGGCGAAAAGATGATACCAATCCTGTTTTACAGAATTTCTTAAAGATATCCGATTCCTTAAATTTTAGTGATTCACTTCCCATTAAATAATCCTTTAATTACCCATAAAATGGCAGCATTAGATAACATAGATTTAAAAATCTTACAGTTTCTGCAAGCAAATGCGTTGATGACCAATAAGGAAATTGCTGCAAGGCTTAATTTAACAACAACGCCTATTCACGAAAGGATAAAACGCCTCGAAAGCGAAGGGGTAATAGAAAAATATACAGCTATTCTGAATAAATCTAAGCTCGGAAAAAGTTTGGTGGTGTTGGTAGATGTAACCTTGAAAGAACACGCAGCTAGTTTTCTGGAGCAATTTGAAAAGGATGTTTTACTCTTACCAGAAGTAGTAGAATGTTATTGTATTTCTGGGGGTTCAGATTTCTTATTAAAGGTGTTGGTAAGGGATATGGATGAATATCGTCATTTTATTTTACATAAATTAGCGACGCTCTCGAATATCGGAAATGCACAAAGCAGATTTGTAGTCAACGAAATAAAAAGCCAAACGCCTGTGCCGATTGAAGTGATTTAGTGATTGGAAAGCCCATTTACATTGAACGAGTTCCCTAAAAATCACTAAATCACTCATTCGCTCAATCACAATTACTTAACCACAGGAGGTGTACTTTTATTCCCACCAAATACTGAGATGTTTACATAGCGTTTTGGAGCCAATCTGAAATCAATTAGAAGCTTATCTAAATCAGCTACCGAACGGTTAAGGTTGGTATAAAGTGAATCATCTTTCAATAATTTACCCATTGAACCTTGTCCTGCTTCGATACCCTGCATAATTTTTTGCAAACCATCCAACGACTTCTGCGTTGTTGCCACTGCCTGACTTATCTTTAAAGCATTCAAAGAATCGGCCATGGTATTAAATTTACCAATCAAAGGTTTCAAGCTTTTCTCTGTTTCTATTAAGTTATTAGAAAGGGTTCTCATATTAGCAGAGATACCAGCCAAATTACTTCTGTTTTCACTGATTGTACTGTTCAATGAAGCCGTTAAAGAACTTACCGAACGGTCAGAGTTTTTAACAAATCCATTCACAACCATCCCTGTACTTTCAAAACTTCTGGCAACTACACGAAGCGATTTTGTTAAAGAATCTAGGTTTTGAATTAATGGAAGAGCTTTTTCTTTGAGTAGGTCTGTTACACCCGTTTCTGAAGTAGCTATTAATGTTCCTCCTTCTTCAATAAATTTTCCAGAAGATTTACCCATCTCAATTCTGATTAACTTACCTCCTAACAGACCATCGGAAGCTAAAATCGCTTGTGTACCTTCGGGCAATTGTAAATCTTTCCTGATACTGATTACTACTTTTACTTTATTTGCATCACCTTTTAGTAATTCTATTTCTTTTACTTGCCCAATTTTCATTCCACTTAGTGAAACTTGGTTGGCTGCTGTTAAACCTTGTACATCTTTGTATATAATGACATATTTATTTTCCTGTGTAAAAAAATCTTTACCTTTTAAAAAATTAAATCCTAGATATAAAATTACGAAGGATGTAAGGGCAAGTATGCCTATTTTGGTTTCTTTAGAGATATTCATAAATGACTGTTGAAGTTTTTCAATTGATTATTAATAGGTTTATTGATTAAAAAAACATTATCAATCCAAACTTAATCCTCAATTTCTTCTTTATACGATTTAAATGCTTTAAAAATAGCCTCAGCTACTTCATCTTGTCCCGAGCTTTTGGCTAAATATTGCTCTTCATTTTTATTAGTCAAAAAACCTGCTTCTACCAAAACACTTGGCATCGCTGTTTCCCAAAGTACTAAAAAACCTGCTTGCTTTACGCCGTAACTATGCCTGTCAGATTTTTGTTTGAATTGTTTTTCAATTTTTTGTGCTAACTTAATGCTATTCATCATAAAGGCGCTTTGATAATTTGCCATCATAATGTGTCCAAGGGGTGAATTAGGATTAAAACCATTATAGTTTTTTTCATAATTAGCCTCTTGCAAAATTACTGAGTTTTCTCGCTTTGCTACATCAAGATTACTACTTGTTTTATGTAACCCCATTGTGTAGGTCTCAGTTCCAGCCAATTTAGCAGAGCGATGTGCATTACAGTGTACTGAAATAAACAAATCTGCTTTATTACGGTTGGCAATGGCAGAGCGTTCGTGCAAATCTACAAATACATCTTTTGTTCTGGTATAAATTACCCTAACCTCTGGATATTGTTCTTTTATTTTTTCCCCGAGTTCTAAGACAATTTTAAGGGCAATTTTAGACTCGTTATTATTTGCTCCGTGGCATCCTGGGTCTTTACCCCCATGTCCAGCATCCAACACTACTGTTCTTACTCTAGTCTGTAATAAAACAGGTTGATATGTCGAGCTTTCAATGAGTGAATATTGAAAAGTAAAACCACTAAGCGAGCAAATACAAGTGATTATTAAAAAACCTTTAACAAAGTTTAACATTATTTTCGGGTTGGTTCGCTATGTTCAAAAAGTAATAAAGTATTTTTGTGCGTTATTAATAAAAGACAAATATAAATTTTAAAGACTTCTGAAAAAAGCAATCCACATATTCAGTATATTAATTAGCTTACTTTTGGGGCTTTTAACCATAAATCAGTCTTCTGCTCAGCGATTATTGGGCGGAAAACCTTTTAAACCTAAAGCCAGCAAAGCTAATACAGTAATCCCTAAAGATACTGCTAGTTTAGATTCTACCAAGCTTAGTATTACAAAAAGCGTACCCGACTCACTTAAAAAAGAAAGTGACCTCACTACTACCGTTGTTTACTCTGCCAAAGACTCTACAGTGATGGATACCGAAAACCAAATTGTATATCTTTATGGCGACGGTAAAGTTACTTATGGTGATATTTCCCTAGAAGCCAACTATATTCAGCTCAATTGGGCAAAGAATGAAGTGTCGGCACATGGTACGAAAGATTCCACAACCAATAAGACTATAGGGAAACCCATCTTTAAGCAAGGTGGTGAACCTTATGATGCCGAGGAAATCAGGTATAACTTCAAAAGTAGGAAGGCCTTTATCAAAGGACTTATTACGACCCAAGGCGATGGTTTGATACAAGGTGAGAAAGTAAAAAAGGATAATGAAGACAACCTTTATATCCGAAATGCTATTTATACTACCTGTAATCTTGAACATCCGCACTTTAATATTAGGGCAACCAAGATTAAAGTAGTCGGTAAAAGAGAAATTGTAGCTGGGCCATTCCATTTTGAATTAAATGAAATTCCTTTGCCTATCGGCTTGCCTTTTGGTTTCTTCCCTTATAAACCTCCGCAAGAATCGGGTACTTCGGGTATTATCATGCCTACTTATGGTGAAGAACCGCAAGGCAGGGGTTTCTTCTTGCGTGATGGTGGCTACTATTTTGCATTGAGTCCTAATATTGGTTTACGCCTTACTGGAGAGATTTATTCAAAAGGTAGTTTCGGGGTTGCTGCCAATTCTCAATACATCAAGCGTTATCGCTATTCGGGTACTTTCAACGTGAATTTCAGACAAAGTAACAACGGTAGTGAATTTGACAGACAAAAAAGAAATGACTATGGTATTCAATGGTCTCATTCGCCACAAAGTCGTGGAAATTCTAGCTTTTCGGCCTCTGTAAACTTACAAAGTAATTCAAATAGCCAATACAATAGCTTAAACACGAGTAGCTATATTTCTACTGCCTTGAATTCGTCCATACAATATTCACGAAATTTTGGGCAAACTATTCGTACTAGTTTAAGCTTACAAGCCGACCAAAATACAGTAACTAAGGCGGTAAATGTAAATACCAATTATACATTTGGGTTAAACCAGTTCCAGCCTTTTAAAAAGAAAAATGCTGTTACAGACCGCTTTATTGACCAGTTTAGGGTAGGCTTAGACCTTTCGGGTACTTATGGGATTACTAACCAAGTAGCTTTAACCAACCGTTCGTACAATAACTTTGGTTATACTGTTTACAGAACGATTGATACACTAGACCTTGACCCAACAAAGCCCGTAATTATAGACCCAAGAACTGCGGCAAACGCTAGTACTAACTTGGCACGAGATGGTGTAATTCCATTTAATTTATCAACCTTACCTGAATTATTAAAAAATGCTCAGTTCAAGGCTCAATACAGCATTCCGATTTCATTGCCTAATATTAAAATTGGTAAGTATATTAACTTAACGCCTGGCTTTAACTTTTCTGGGAATATTTATCAACAGAAATATAAGTACAACTTCAAGGCCTTTAATGATAAGGCTGCTATTTATAGTAAAGATACTACTGCTGGCAAAGGGGCTGTCGAGATTGATACGCTTCGGGGTGGAGCTTTTTATGCAGACTATACTTATGCTTTTTCAATGAGTATGAATACCCGTTTATATGGTACGATTAACTTCAAAAAAGGTAGGTTACAAGGCATACGTCATACGCTATCGCCTTCATTAAGTATAAATTATACGCCCGATTTTACAGACCCTAAATATGGTTTTTACCAAACGGTTCAAATCAATAACAGGGTTCATAAATACCAAAAAGGAGAAACTATCCCAAGTGCTTTGGCTGGACAAGAAACCCTTCCTGGTGATTTCTTGAACATTTCAAGTTTCAATCCTACCCAAACCAACCGTGGTAGCCAGTCGGGTGGTATTAGCTTCGGGATTCAGAATACGTTAGAAGCCAAGTTAAGAGCAAAGTCGGATACGGCTCAAAAAGAATCTGAGAAGATAATGTTGCTTGATAATTTCTCGTTTACAGGAAATTACAACTTCTTTGCTACGCAGTTTAAACTTTCTAATTTGAACTTTTCGGCAAACTCTAGGGTAAAAAAGTTTGACATCAATTTTGGGGGTTCTTTAGACCCATACAAGTATGTAAACGATGGTTACTCTATCTCAGGACGTAGAATAGACACTTTGTTAATTGACTTGGGCGAAGGTTTTGCAAAGTTGGCCAGCTTAAACCTTTCGATAAGCAAAAGCTTCAAGCCTGCTAGTGCTGATAAAAAGAAACAGAACACGAATGGTACTGAAGGGCAAATGAGCCAAATCAACAGAAATATCAACGACTATGTAGATTGGTCTGTGCCTTGGAGTTTCCAGTTTGGTTTCAACTATAATATGAACAAAACGGGTTATGCTCCTGCTACTATCGTAAGTGCTTTGACCTTTAAAGGGGATGTAAAATTGACTGAGAAATGGAATTTTACCCTAAGTTCTGGTTATGATTTTGTCAATAAAGGTATTTCATTAACCAATATCAGTATACATAGAGACTTACACTGTTGGGAAGCTAATTTCGACTGGACTCCTATTGCCAGTCCGTATTATGGTCGTTCTAGTACCTACAACTTTACCATCAGGGTAAAATCAGCATTATTACAAGAATTAAAGCTTTCGCGTAGAAATACTTTCTATGATAGAGGAGGGTTCTAAAAAAAATCCTTCTTCCATACCTAGGACTTAAGTCCGTAGCTAGGTATGGAAGAAGGAAAAACATGAGTTATCCCAATTTTTCTTAAAATAGGGAAATCTCTGCGTACTAAAAATAAACCTCATAGAGGCAAAATATAGGCAGCCGCTTTGCGATAAAGATGCGAACCCTATTCCCCCCACAGCCTTATCAGAGCGAAACATATTGCTCCGATGAGGCTGTGATGAGTTTACAGGAACTTCTACCGCAATGGCGGCCACCAATATTATGCTCCTAACGAGACTATAATTAGTCTCTAAACGATAGGACTTCCGTATCCCTCACTCAAAAAAAGTGGGATTACTCATGTTTACAATAACTTTTTTGTTTTGTTATAATTAATATACTTTTGCTGGATCGTAATACCCTTTACTAGGTACATACCAATCGGGATACAGCAATCCTCCACTTTGTGCCCAAGTACCAAACTCATCGTAGGCATCAATGATAGGTATTGTTTCTGAAGGATACTTAAAGTCACTATACAAATCTATAGCCCAAGGTAATAGCTGAGCATTCTTGTAATACACTCCTAAAAGAGGCGCTGAACGGTCTTGACCAGTTCCAAACAATGCCGTATTCGCTTTAGAAGTAGGTACATAGTTAGGTAAATGGACTTCTTTCCCTCTATCACCTGATGAGAATAAGTAAGGATTATATGGTGCTAAACCTAAAAGAGTTTTTAGAATAGGGGTTGTAAAATTAATAGTCATCCTTAAAGTATCATTTGGTGCAATTACCGCAGAGCCTTTAGTAGTATTAATAAAACCTCCTGATGATTTCATTTGCCGGAATGCATTATCAAACGCTATAATATTTGCATACGTTTGCCCTGCTTCTGTACCATTGCTTGAATTGGTAATGACACCTTGAGTAAGTGAAGCGCCGGAGACTGACCTGACAAGTGACGGGGTTATTGGTAATTGGAAGCCCCAACCATTCGTGAAACTTGCGCCAATTGCTTTAATATAAAACTTACCTTTCAAATCAACTACTTGATTGAGCGAATTTAATACTTCTTGAAATTGGTAGTTTATTACTAAGTCGTTCATATCATAATCACCTTGTAATGGCCATAAGTCTTCATAAGCCAATGTGCTATAACTGTTGCGTCCAGGAATATAATTGTTGATTGCTCTTGTAGGGTCTGTTGGATATTCATCACGACTATCCCCTACACCATCGCCATCGGTATCTTTTGCACTATCAACAATCGGTATATTACCCGTATCAATAGCTCTGACTGGATTACAAGTCGCAAAGAAAATGGCATCATTAAAGTCATTATCACAAGCAGGACTTTCTCTTTGAGTATCTTCAAAACCAAGTATAACTCTTTTAGAAACTGGTTCGTTCAGCATAATTAAATGACGACGAAGATTGGCATTCACTTCTACATTCAGTGCATCGTGTGTGAAGTGAGCATAATTACCTGTTCCTACTTTAGCAGATGCAAAAGCGTCTGCTATCAGCACAAACCCAATCCCTGTACCTGCTGGGAACTGACCAATCTTAACTTTATCTCCTGATGATAATACTTGAGTTCCGAGTAATGGCGGAAGTAAACCACTTGAATAAGAGACGTTAGGAAAAACAATGGTCATTTTAGAAATATCAGCAGTAGTTTTCGGAGGATTCAAAGGATTGAATGTATAAAATGCCAATGTATTTTTCCAGTCAGCACCCTCGTGTACAAATGTTATCCACACATCCGCAGTTTCAGTGATGTACAAGTAATTGCGATTATTACTATTCAAATAGTCTGGATGTGCTGTTGGAACAGGCTTAGCTTCTGGTAAACTAGCATTAACGTATGCTAAAAACGAACTTGAGATGACATCCCTAGTTCCTTCCAAATAGTTAGGCATACCATCATTGGTCCACGTACCTAAGGTAGTAATAAGAGGGTATGTCTGAGCTTTAGTAGCCTCCATTCGTGCTGCTTTCAGTGGCTGTTCAATGCTTTCGGAAGAAGTAGGATTATTTCCACCGAAGTTTATTTCTGCCGTAGTACCACTAAGCGTTATGATGGTTTCTGCACGCAAACCGACGTAATCAGGCCTAACTGATATCTTAGTAACATAAGAGGGCACTTTCTGATTAAGGCTGAATGTACCATTACTTGCGGTAATTCCTTTAAACAAAAGCGCATTTTCAGGATAGCTATAAACAGACATAACTACCCCTCCAATAGGATTATTCGCATTATCATAGGCACCCACTTTAAAGGTGACCTGCTTGGAGGTAGTAAAGTTAAAATCCGTGGGAATCTTTAGTTTATCCATGCTTGAAGTAGCAGGATCAACTGTACCATTGTCATCAGGAAAACAACCGCTAAGCAAAGTAGAAGCTCCTAGTAAGATTAGAAAATAAAAGCAATGTTTCATGGTTTTAAAATTTAAGATGGAGGAAAAAAATATTAATGCACTTAGCAATAAAAAAATTACTAGATAATTACACTGAATATTATTTAATACAGGGGCATAGATTTATCATTTTCAAAAAATTGCTTTTATGAAATAAGCAACTCAATTGAAGTAATAAATACTTGTTTAATACCAAGAAGGTTTTTTGGAGAGTGTTAGCGGGGGATTTGAATACTTTAATAAATTAAAACTAATAGCTTTTTTTTAAAAAACCAAGCATAATCCTAAAAATTATTTAAAAAACCACAATAAAATATAGTATATAGTACCTATACATCATTTTTAAGGGGTTTTTACTCCATTTCATGGATAAATTTATGTTAATTCAATCATCAAATTAACCGATTTTTAACACTTTTTCAGTATTTATGGAGTATTTTAAAGAATATATGGAGTCTGTTTTTCATATTTATCACACTAATAACAGGGTATTATCTTGTGTTAATAAACATGACGTTATAATGCAAATGGAGGAGGATTTATTAATGATACATCGCATTCCTTAGCGCGAAGAAGAATATTGATATGTTTTGTGTAGACAAATTTTATGATTATTATCCCAATTCGATAAAGATGAATTTATCAACAATTGATTTTATTTGATAGCTGTATGTCAAACAAAAAAGAGACCTCCTTAGATAATTTGAGATTTGGTTATTCTCTAAATTACTAAGGAGGTCTCTTGTATTAATATTCCCGAAAATTTGGGGTGACTAATATGTTAATTTCCTATTGGGTAATACTAAAATACTTTTGTTGGATCGTAGTATGCTTTACTAATCACATACCAATCTGGGTAAAGCGTTCCTCCACTCTCAGCCCAAATACCGAACTCGTTATAAGCATCAATAATAGGTACTGTTTCCAAAGGATATTTAAAGTCGCTAGGTAAATCAATAGCCCAAGGCAACAATTTAGAATTCTTATAGTAGATACCAGAAGAAGGTACTGAACGGTCTTGACCAGTTCCAAACAATGCCATATTAGCTTTTGAAGTTGGAGCCATATTAGGTAAGTGTACCTCTTTCCCTCTATCACTCGCTGAGAATAAGAATGGATTGTATGGTGCCACTCCTAACGCTGTCTTGCTAATTGGGCTCGTGAAGTTAATTGTTAATCTTAATGTATCATTTGGTGCAATTACTGTAGCCCCTTTTGATGTATTAATAAATCCTCCCGACGATTTCATTTGCTTGAATGCATTATCAAAAGCAATAATAGTAGCATATTTTTGTCCAGCTTCTGTACCATTGCTTGAATTAGTAATCATACCTTGTGTAAGTGACTGACCTGATACTGATTTAACAAGTGATGGATCAATTGGTAATTGAAAGCCCCAACCATTGATATAACTTGCACCAATTGCTTTGATATAAAACTTAGCTTTCAAATCAACTACTTGGTTCTGCGCATTTAAAACTTCTTGGAATTGATAGTTAATTACTAAGTCGTTCATATCATAGTCACCTTGTAATGGCCATAAATCTTCATACGCCAATGTACTATAAGTGTTGCTTCCTGGAATATAGTTGTTGATTGCTCTTGTAGGGTCTGTTGGGTACTCATCACGGCTATCACCTACACCATCGCCATCAGTATCTTTTGGACTATCTACGATTGGTACATTGTTAGTATCAATTGCTTTGATTGGGTTAGAAGTCGCAAAGAAAATAGCATCATTGAAATCTTGGTCACAAGAAGAACTTTCTCTTTGAATATCTTCAAAAGCAAGAACCATTCTTTTAGTAGTTGGCTCGTTCAATACAATTAAGTGACGACGAAGACTTTCTTTCGTTTCTACATTAAGAACATCATGCGAGAAGTGAGCATAATTACCCGTTCCTACTTTACTATTTGATGTATAAGCATCCGCTAAAAGAACAAAACCAATACCTGTACCTGCTGGGAACTGACCAATTTTAACTTTATCACCTGATGTTAATGCTCCACCAGATCCTTTGTAAGAAACGTTAGGGAAAACAACTGTCATTTTTGAAATGTCAGCAGTAGTTTTTGGAGGGTTAAGCGGATTGAATGTATAATATCCTAATGTATTTTTCCAACCAGCACCTTCGTGTACAAATGTTACCCAAACATCAGCAGCTTCAGTAATGTATAAGAAGTTACGGTTGTTATTATTCAAAAAGTCAGGGTGAGCTGTCGGTACTGATTTAGCTTCTGGTAAACTAGCATTCACATATTCTAAAAATTGGCTAGTGATTGGGTCTCTGTCTTTTTCAAGGTAAGCAGGCAAACCATCATTGTTCCAAGAACCTAAGTAAGTAATAAGAGGGTATGTTTGTGCGGTAGTACCTTCTACTCTTGCTGATTTTAGTGGTTGTTCAACGCTTTCAGAAACAGTAGGATTATTTCCTCCAAAATTCACTTCTGAGGTAGTTCCACTCAATGTAACAATTGTTTCAGAAGGTAAACCGATATAATCTGGTTTTACCGATATTTTAGTAACATAAGTAGGTACTTTTTGATTTAAGCTGAATACCCCATTTTTCAATGTAATACCTTTGAATAAAAGCACATTTTCAGGATAACTATAAACAGACATAATTACGCCCGAAATTGGGTTGTTCGTATTATCGTACGCACCTATTTTAAAAGTAACTTCTTTTGAGGTAGTAAAATTAAAGCCTGATGGAACATTTAGTTTATCCATGGCTGCTGCAGCAGGATCAATTGTTGAACCGCTATCATTAGGTAAGCAACCACTAAGCAAAGTAGACGTTACAACTAAAAGTATGAGGTAATAATAAGATTTCATGATGTAATATTTTAAAAATGGAGGAAAAAGTTTTATAAATCTATTTAGCGATAAATGTTTTTGTTGCTTGATTTTTTTAAAAAAGATTCGAATCAATTGAATCAAGACACTTATTAAATAAATAACCTTGATTAATGACTATACAGACAAATAGCGTACCAAAAATTAATCACAGCTTGTTTATATTTATTAATATCTTATTTTTTTTTGAAAAAAAAGCGCCAATCAGCAAAAAACTTCCTTTAATTATAGTCTTTCTAAAAAAAAGAAAATAAAAAAAGCAGAACAACTTTCAGGGAGATTCTGCTTTTTTTATTTCTATAAATATATAAATATTATTTTATTGGAATTGTTACCACGGTAGTATCCCAATGTAAAAGCATATCTACTCCTGTTTCTTTTTCATTGAAATCTATCGTAAATGTTTCAACAGAATCTGGTTGTTGTAGAGACGTAGCGGGTACTCTTAAAACATCTTTACTGTCATCATAAGATAAACCCCATTGTCCCACTTCTGCATTGATAATAATTGTCCAGTCTCCTTTCTCAGGAATTGTGAAGAGGGTATATTTCCCAGCTTTGAGTACTTTGCCTCCAATGGTTACATCTCTTGAGAATTTTATAACAGTTGCTTCATTAGCCCCAGTTCTCCACCATTTTCCGTAAGGGACAAGTGCTTTTTCTTGAGTTGTTCCAAAAATAAGTCTACCTTTTTTAGAAGGTTGGCAATAATCTACGGTAATACTTAAACCATTCTTCTCGTATTCAGCGGTAGCTGACGGACTAAAAGGTTTGTTGTAGTAGAATCGAATAAAAACGGTAACAGATGCTAAGACTGCTAAAACAATCAGTATAACTTTTAAAACCTTCATCATTAATTGTTCAATTAGGGAGATTGGAATAATTATATTAGGATAAATTTGAAATCAATTCTGTAAAAATACTCCATTTTATCTTGACGTCAAAATGAATCCAAACACTATATAATTAAATTATACCCACTCGCTCTGCATGTCTTTTTCACGTTTTATAATACAACGCTCAGCATCTAATAAATGTAAGTTTTCGTCTATCTCCATACAAGTTTTAGCATCGTGTAATAGTTCTTTATAAGAGCTTTTGATTTCTTTGCGTTTCAATGCTTCTAAAAACCTGCGAATATCTTCATCACTTTCCAAAATCAATGGAGGAACAGCAGTAAGTTTTCCGTTATCATCTTTGGCAACCATTGTAAAATACGAGGTATTGGTATGTTTTACACTAGCCGTTTTGATATTTTCGGCAACCACTTTGATACCCACAATCAGAGAACTATTTCCAACATAGTTGACAGAGGCATGAAGCGAAACCAACTCACCTACTTCCACAGGCTGTTTAAATTCTACATTATCTACTGATACAGTCACGACATAAGTTCCTGAATGTTTGGCGGCACATACATAAGCAACCTTATCCATCAATGATAATAAAATTCCCCCGTGAATTTTGCCTCCAAAATTAGCATAAGATGGAATCATCAATTCTGTGATGGTAGTTCTTGAATAGTTTACTGTTTTAGCGTTGTCCATCATAATAAGTATTTGGTTAGTAAATAATATTAAAATAAAGCAAGGAAATGCTTTTAATAGCAAAGAAACATCAAATATTATTATATTACCCCACAAACTTAGTGGGTTTTATGCAAATTCAATTAGGACTAAATCCAATTTGAGCCGTATATTTGCACAAAAATTGAAATTTTCCAAGAAAACCTCTACGTATAGGCTTAAAACCTTCGTAATTAATATTTATGAATCCTTCCACTTTGATTTGGCTCATTTTATTAACCCCACTTGCAGGGTTTATTATGCCAATTCTGTTGGGTAGAAAAAACAACACCTTAGCAGCTTGGCTAACAATTGGTTTTACAGGCTTGAATCTTCTCTTTTCAATCCTATTGCTTCGTCAAAACCTTCATGTTGCTAATCCACATTATCTGTTCAACTGGTTTTTGCTCGGAAAAGAAACATATTCTTTTGGCTTTCTGACAGACTCGCTAACACTAATGATGTTGGTTTTAGTGAATTTCATAGCCTTATTAGTACAAATCTTCTCGCTGGAATATATGCACGAAGAACCCGACCAATATAGGTATGTCGGTTTTTTAAGCCTGTTTGTATTTTCTATGCTTGGCATCGTATTGACCGATAATTTACTAATAATGTATGCCTTCTGGGAATTAGTAGGGTTAAGTTCGTACCTATTAATAGGCTTTTGGTATCAAAAACCCGAAGCTGTACAAGCCTCTAAAAAAGCATTTTTAGTAAACCGTGTGGGCGACGTAGGCTTTTTGTTAGGTATTTTTCTGATTTATTATTTATTTGGCAGTAGCAATTTTCAAGATTTTCCCAATATTATTGCCAATGCTTCAGAACCCAGTTTAGTACCCGTTGCAGGCTTATTACTTTTCTGTGGTTGTATCGGTAAATCGGCACAATTCCCCTTACACACATGGCTTCCCGATGCGATGGAAGGGCCAACGCCCGTTTCGGCACTTATCCATGCTGCAACGATGGTAGTAGCAGGAGTTTACTTATTAGCGAGAATACATCCATTATTTGGTTTTGAAGAAACCATTATCGTATCATCTATTGGATGTTTTACCATGCTTTTGGGTTCTGTGTATGCTATTTTTCAAACTGATATCAAAAAAACATTGGCTTACTCTACTATCTCGCAAGTAGGTTTAATGGTGGTTGGCTTAGGCTCTGATGCTTCCGTATTTCATTTATTAACACACGCTTTCTTTAAAGCTGGGCTATTCCTTAGTGCAGGGTCTATTATTCATGCGGTCCATCATGCTGGTCATGATTTCGATGCTCAGGATATGCGATTAATGGGTGGCTTGCGTAAGAGAATGCCTTTTACCTTTGTATGCTATCTCGTTTGTTCATTAGCATTGGCGGGCATTCCTTTCTTCTCTGGTTTTTTATCTAAAGATGCTATCCTTGCACAGGTAGTGGCTAATGCCAATCAGCACCAAAACTTGGCTTTATATATTATTAGCTTTGTTTTTTTTATTGGAATTTTGCTATCTGCTTTTTATATGACTCGCCAAGTATGGCTTATCTTTTTCGGTGAGTTCAGGAATGAAAAGGCAGACCTTTACGCTATTTATGAGGGCTCGTGGAAAATCACTTTTCCAATTGGACTATTGGCTATTTTATCTATCGGCTTCATTTTCACTTTCAATCCATTGAATGCTGAAAGTGCTTGGTTTTGGGAATTTATGAAACCTGAGATGATAGAAAAATCAACCGAAAATCATTGGGTTGCCTATTTATCCACAGCACTCGCTTTTGCAGGAATAGGCTTGGGATATTTATCTAGAAATAAAGCATTAGCTTATACCATACCTACGCTTGATAGCATTTATCAAAAAATATTTGTTGCCCCAGTATTAAAATCAGCCGAATTATTACAATGGTTTGACTTGCATATTATAGATACTATAGTGAATGCTGTAGCCAAACTACAAATTATCATTGCCAGCATCGTAGCTTGGTGGGATGCTAAAATTATAGATGGCATTCCCAACTCGACAGCTTATTCAGCAGGAGTAATCGGGAAAATTACTCGTTCAGTACAAGCTGGTAAAGTACAACTATACGTTGCCATATCCTTTTTAGGATTAATCGCTTTGATTACTTTTATCGTTTTTTGATCTTGATAGTGCCTGTGTTTGTTTTCAAAACAAATACAATTATTCTTATATAATTATGCCCATTTTATCAGTACTTATATTTTTACCATTGGTAGCGTCGTTGGTAGTGGCTTTTTCGCCAGACCAATACAAAGCCTATTTCAAATGGTTTACGCTAGGCATTACTGCCGTAGAACTAGCAATTTGTATTTACTTATATCAAAACTTTAATCATGATATTGCAGACTACCAATTCCTAGAACAATTAGATTGGATAACACTTCCACTAGGCACCTTGGGAGTTGGCTCTATCGATTATCTTTTGGGTGTAGATGGTATCAGTATGCCAATGGTTTTATTGACAGGCATCGTGATGTTTGTAGGGGCTATTTCATCTTTTGAAATTAAACAGAAAGAAAAAGGATATTTTTCGCTTTTCTTGTTGCTAACAGGTTCAGTCATTGGCTGTTTTGTAGCATTAGATATGTTTCTTTTTTACCTCTTTTTTGAGTTTATGCTTTTGCCTATGTATTTTTTAATAGGTATTTGGGGTGGTCCACGCAAAGAATATGCTTCTATCAAATTTTTCTTATATACACTATTCGGCTCTATTTTTATCTTAATTGTCATGATTGCGCTCTATCTATCAGTGGTTGACCCTGTAGAAACAGCCGTGAGAATTGGACTAATCAGCAATGTATCGGATATTACGCCACAGATTATTACAGAAGTACAAACCTTGCTAAAAGATTTAAAAATCCCTTCTGAGCAAATTGTACATACTTTCGATTTACGTTTTATGCCCGATGCTGGCAACTTCCTTCCAAATTCGTGGTTAAATATTTTTTCTGGTATCGAGATTTTTAGTGTTTCGGCTCGTGCCTTAGCTTTTATTTTATTGATGATAGGTTTTGGTATTAAATTGCCAGCCGTACCTGTTCATACTTGGTTGCCAGATGCCCACGTAGAAGCCCCAACACCTGTATCCGTGATATTGGCAGGAGTCCTCTTAAAGATTGGGGGATATGGTTTTCTCAGAATAGCCTATCCTATTTTTCCTGATGCTGCCCATGATTATGCCTTTGTCATTGTTGCCTTTGGCGTTTTATCAATCATTTACGGAGCTTTCAATGCTTTGGCAATGAATGATTTGAAGAAGATGATTGCTTATTCGTCAGTTTCACACATGGGTTTTGTGCTACTAGGCGTAGGCTCATTGACAAGCGAAGGTATTAACGGAGCGATTTACCAAATGTTTTCGCATGGTGTACTTTCGGCGATGTTATTCTTATTAGTGGGCGTTTTATATAATCGCACACACGACCGCCGTATTGATAGCTATCAAGGGCTGGCTGGCAAAATGCCTTTATACACTGCTATGACCGCCATAGCCTTTTTTGCCTCATTAGGTTTACCAGCTTTTTCAGGCTTTATTGGCGAAGTGTTTACCCTGATGGGTGGCTTTAACAGTCCGCTTATTCCACGATGGCTAACTGCTTTGGCTGCCTTTGGGTTGGTACTGGGTGCGGGCTATTTCCTTTGGACTTTACAACGAATATTTTTTGGAAAATACTGGGTCAGACAATTTGAAGGAGCATTAGAAGATTTAAATTTTAGAGAAAAAATGATGCTTTATCCTTTAGCGATATTAGCATTGGTATTTGGTATTTTCCCTCATTTAATCTTTAACTTAACCAATGTAACTGTTGCCGAGCTGTTGAAACTATTTTAACGTTCAATAAGGCATTCTAATAGTGGCGAATACTTTTCCTTGGGTATTATCAATTTTTAGGTAAGCATTCTCGCCATATTGTAATTCTAAGCGTTTTTTGAGGTTTTCAAGCCCTATTCCACCTTCATTGTTTTTAGGTTTAGGTACAAATACCCCCGAATTTTCAACACATAAAATGATAAAACCTTTTTCTGTTCTGGCTGTAATGGTAATATATCCACCAAATTTCAACTGACCAATGCCATGTTTAACGGCATTCTCTAACAAAGTATTCAAGGTCATTGGCATAATTAAGATATTACCTATATCTTCCTGAATTTGAAAATTGTACTTTAAGCGGGTATCGAAACGAAGTTTTTCAAGAGAAAGATAATTCTCAGCTAAACGAAGTTCTTCACTAAGCGTTGCTTTTTGTTGTTCGCCAAGGTTTAAAGATAGTCTTAATAAATCTGACAATTGAATGATTGATTCTCGGGCCTGAATACTATCAATCAACGTTAGTGCCTTTATACTATTGAGGGCATTGAATAAAAAATGAGGATTCAACTGTTTTTTTAAACTTTCTAGTTGAGAAATTTTAAGTAGGTTTTCAGTATGTGCTTCTCGTTGCCTTCTATCTTGATAAATACTCAAGAAACGGTGCAAATGAAAAAACATAAACCAAGGAAATACCTTCCATACATTTTCAACAAAAATGGTAGCAAAATTAAAGAAAGAAGTATCTGAATAATGATATAATTGATAGTCTATAATAGTATAAATAGAGCCTATTGAAAGACCCCCAACTATTGGGAAAAGGGCATATTGAAGATGGGTAATATCATCAGGGCTGAAACGACTAATGATGGTTTTATAAATATGACATGAAACGAAGCCTGAAAAAAAATAAAGTAGTAAATAAATAGTTTTAGTGGATTGACTGAAATCATTAAATTCAATATGTTGAATAGAAAGAAGCGTAATAATCGACCAACATAGAATTTGAATCAACCAGTAAAATTTGGTTTTATTCATAAATTTTACCTAATTATAGTTAAACTCAAAAATAGCAACAAAAGTAGAATAAAACACGTTTGTGAAGAAAAATAATGACCAAAAAAATAATCTTATCCGATTTACTAGCTCACATTCTTGAAAGCCTGAGCGTCATTTCTCCGGAAGTGTTCTTGGGGGCAGTATTTTTACTCCTTATCATCGTTGAATTAATTCTTTATAAATACATCTTCCAACAATCTGATTCCTTAGAAAACTCAATTGCCCAAAGTTATCAAAATACGCTATGGGGTATTTCCTTGATTTCTGTTTTAATCGCTTTGAATCAAATCATTTCGCAGTTTTCAACTACCAACGATACTTTTCTGTTTGGTGAAATGCTTATTTTAGATAGCAAAGCCATTTTCTTTAAAATAATTACAACGTTTTCAGTAATCATTTTATTGGCACACATCTATGTTTCAAAAAGAAAATATGATGGCGAATTTTATCCTTTGGTGATTAGTATTCTGGTAGGATTAAATTTAATGGCAATGTCAGTCAATCTATTAATGATTTACCTTTCTATCGAAATCGTTTCTATCTCATCTTATGTGCTGACTACTTTTAATAAGACAAAAAAGGCATCTGAAGGTGGTTTAAAATACATCATTTTTGGGGCAGCTTCTTCCGCAATTATGCTGTATGGAATGTCATTATTATATGGCATGACAGGCACGCTTAGTATTGCTTCACCTGATTTTTCAAGAGGCATTGCCCAAACAGATAATGTAGCTTCAACGATTGCTATAGTACTGACACTCTCTGGATTTTTATTTAAAATATCCGCAACGCCTTTTCATATCTGGACGCCTGATGTGTACCAATCTGCCCCAACACCTATCGTGGCTTTTTTTGCTGTAGCGCCCAAGATAGCCTCATTTTTAGTAATTATTCGCTTTTATTCTATCATACCTACCGACCTAACAATCATCACTGCTATCGTAGCCTTGGCTAGTATTACTTTTGGCAATTTCTCGGCTTTATGGCAAAAAGATGCCAAAAGGTTATTGGCTTATTCAACAATAGCTCATACAGGTTTTATGCTGATTGGTCTGGTGATGATTTCTGAATTAGGCATAAAAAGCATCGTATTTTATTTGATAGTTAGCTTATTTACTAATTTCTCCGCTTTTCTATTAATTGACTACGCTGCAAATAACACCCAAGGACAAAAGCTAGACAATGCTTCTAAATTTATGGTAGAAAACTTTAAAGGCTTGGGTAGATTAAATCCTTTGTTTGGAATATTAATATTAATCGTAATGATTTCCTTGGCGGGCTTACCTCCTACTGGCGGATTTATTGCAAAACTGAATATCTTTTCTGCTCTTTGGGAAGCCTACCAAGCTTCTGGTAAGCAATTATTATTACTCCTTTTTATATTTGGCTTATTGAATACGGTTATTTCTTTATCTTTCTATTTGAAAATACCATTCCTGATGTTTTTTAAAGAAAGCGAAGAAGGAGTAACATTCAAACTTAGCCTAGAACAAGCCGTATTTGCAATATTGTTGGTATTCCCAATTCTAGCATTATTTTTCAATGCAGATTGGCTTATGAATATTATCAATAGTTTATAAGGCTATTTTAGGTACACTCCCATTCGAGCTTCGTCGTCTAATACTACCGAAACATATTCGCTGAGGGTAGTTGAAAGCTCGTATCCTACGTAGTCTGCCAAAATTGGGAAACGACGATAGTTTCTGTCTACCATTACAGCTACTTGGATGCGTTTTACAGGGATACTTAAAAACGGAGATAATGAATAAGCAAGTGTTCTTCCGCTATTCAGCACGTCGTCTACCACGACAATGGTTTTGTGTTCTAAAAATCTTTCGTCACAATCAAACTCTACTGGACTTTCGTAAGTAACATCTTTATCTACGTCTATTAATACGGCACTGGCTTGAATAGGTGAAATTTCTTGAAGTGTATTGGCTAATAACTTGGCTAAGGCATGCCCCTGCCCTCTGATACCAGCAATAACAATATCCGACTCTTCAAAATTATTTTCATAAATTTCAAAAGCAATTCTTCTAATTTTCTGAAGCACTTGGGTCTGACTCAGTATTTGGCTCTCAATAAGTTCCATATTTAATAATTCTAGAAAATTCTTGGATATATTTTCGTTAAGGCATTAAAATTAACATTCAAAAACCCCTAAAACAAATCATTAAAGGTAATTTACCCGTAATTTCATCTTAGCATTTAGGCAATCAGACCGATATACTTTCTTTATTAAATCATTAATTTGTTGCTGTTAATGCTCATTTCAACAAAACTTCCTTATTTTTTGTACCTTTGTCGTCTGAATCACCAAATTTTATTATAGACATGGCAAAAGGATACGCTCAGTCGCAACAAAGACGAGTACAACAACCAATTCAATCAAATCCATTAGCAATCAAAACAAAAAAGTTTGCCCTTGAAAAAAATAAATTCATCGGAATAAACATGATGCAACTTATTAAAAATCAATGGTATTGGGGATTTGTGCCTTTAGCATTAATTTTTATCAATGTTATTTTGAACCTTACAGGCGTTTATCATAACTACTGGATTTACGTGTTGACACTAATCGGAGCAATTGCATATTTAATATTTTGGGCAATTCAGTTTACTGGTGTTACCCAATTAGAACAATACAAACAGCTTTTTAGTAAATATCGTTATGAAATCGACAGTCGCCAGATTTTAATGAAATTGAGCGATACCGAGGGAGGTGTCATTAAATGGGACATGATTAAAGGTGCTAGAAAAGCTAAGGATGCCTACATTTTAGACATGGGGCAGTATCAGTTTATTTATTTACCATTTACGGTATTTAATACTGATAGCGATAAGAAGCTGTTGGATAGAATCTTGAAAGACAAAGGATATTCAATTGATTAATACGAATAATATCCAACTAAAAAGTCCCTGTAAATGATATTTACAGGGACTTTTTAGTTTAGAATATATTTAAAAATCATATTTTGCTTATACCAAAAATAATACTTCCCTTCACTAGTCCTTACTTTTCTTGTCTTGAAACAAGAAAAGTAACAAAAGAAATTCCAAACTCGCTTCGCTCAAACAGTGGAATTTCACTAAATGCTAACGCCAGAATAATAAAAAACTTTCAATAATAAGTCTTATCGAAATATAAAACTTGCTCTTATTTCAATAAATTATCAATTAAACAGGTGATATTTTATATGTTTTGGAATAAATAAACAAACGCTATTGTTGATAACTTAAATACCGTTTCCGAAGTGCAAGAGCAAGACATACTTTCAAGAATTAGAAAAGAAGAAAATGCAGCTTTCCAGTTGCTATATAAATTCTATTTCCCAACGATTCAAAAATACATTCTCCAAAATTCAGGTACGATAGCTGATGCTGAAGATATTTTTCAGGAATCGTTAATCACGTTGATTCATAAATCACGTGACCCAGCTTTTGTGCTATCTGCTTCGTTAAAAACTTATCTGTTTGCTATTTCTAAAAATCTTTGGTTGAAAAAACTACGAGATAAAAAAGAGGCTTCTCATGAAAATATGGAAGAATTCGACGCTATGGATGAATCATTTGCTGATAATGAAGAACCTTCACTAGTAGAGAAAATTACGGAACTTATGCACGTGCTTTCTGCAGGGTGTGTAAAGGTGCTACATCAATTTTACTGGTTGAATCAACCTATCGAGGCTATCATGATGATGTCAGGATATAAAAATAAACATAGCGTAAGTACACTAAAAAATAAATGTTTGACTACTATCCGAAAATTGGCTAATAAATAATTATAAAAAAAATGTTCTTGCCTTGGTGATATTTGGTAGTGCATGGGAATAAAGTATTGTAACATCAAACAATAATAAATTCAACCATGAATATTCTTGCTAAAAAATGGGTGCTGACAATAGTTAGTTGCTCAGTATTAATTAGTACTTATTTTATTATAGCAACAAATATCAACAAGCCCATGAAATTACAAACAAATCAAATCGCTCCCAGTTTTTCAACTATTGATATTAAAGGCAATGAAGTAAGTTCAGCTACTTTGAAAGGTAAAAAAGTAGCCTTAATTTTTGAACGCTTTGTTGGCTGTCCAATCTGTAACTTACACGTTCATCAACTGATGAAGGTGCATGAACAACTCCAAAAGAAAGGAATTATTTTGGTAGTAGTTTACGAATCATCTAAAGAAAATCTGCTTCAATTTGCAACTGTTGACGAAATACCATTCGTTTTATTACCAGACCCTGATGGAATTCTTTACGATACTTTCGGACTACAAACTTCTTTAGGAAAAGTAATGAATGGCATCTTGTTTAAAGGTGCCTTTGCAAAAGTAAAAGCAGGGGAAAAACTGTATAAAGGCAAATACAAAAATGATGGAAAGATGAGTCGTTTGGAAGCTGATTTTTTAATCGACGAAAAAGGAATTATTAATAATGCTCACTATGCTAAGTTTGTGGGTGACCATTTACCTATTGAAGAGGTGATTGGGTTTTAAATACAATCATAAACGGTGATCGCTCTAGCTTTTTCTCTATGAGAAGAAAGCTAGAGCGATCACCGTTTATAAATAAGTCATTTTGTTTATTGTTTACCCGAATGTGTCAACGTTTCAACTATTTCACCATGTGCCAATTTATCGGCTTTGTCAAAATTCTGTAGGGCCTTCTGAATGGTTTCATCAAAAGATGTCATCACTTGATAATATTCATTATTCAAGTTTTTACCAGCTTTTCTTTGCCAAACGCTTCTAGCGACCAAAGCCTTTATTTGTCCTTTGATATAATTGTTCGAACGGTCATAATCTTTAGCTGATTGTTTAACTTTTGCTTGGGTTGCCAATCTTTGTAAATCAGCCATCATGGCATCTGTTACAACAAACTGCTTGTTAAACTCTTTGAAGTTTAGCTTTTCCAGTGTTTTTAAATTCTTGTTTGCATAATTCAACGCATATTCTCGGATGATATTCTTACTGAACAATTCCGTTAAGTATTTAGAATAATAACTAGTATCTCGAGCCACAAACACATCAGGCGTAATACCTCCACCGCCATACACCGTGCGACCAGCAACAGTTTTATACTTCAATTTTTCATTGAATTTAATACTATCTGAACTAAAGAATTCTCCGCTTTTCATGCGTGTTTCATAGTCCTTTTCATAGTCTTCTTCCTTCCCTAACGAATATGGTTTCTGGATACTTCTACCACTTGGTGTATAATATCGCGAGATAGTCAATCGTAATTCAGAACCATCGTGCAGGGTAATTGGCATTTGTACTAATCCTTTTCCAAACGAGCGTCTGCCTACAATCAAGGCACGGTCGTTATCTTGTAATGCACCTGCTACAATTTCAGCCGCAGAAGCACTGTTTTCATCAACCAATACAATTACGGCACCTTTTTCAAAAATACCTTCTTGACGAGTGAATGTCTGTGAATCAAACTTAGAGCCTTTGCCTTTGGTATATACAATCAGGCGTTCGTCTGATAAAAGTTCATCAACCATTTTCTCTGCACGGTCTTTATATCCTCCAGGATTTCCACGTAAATCAAGCACCAAACGTTTTAAACCTTGTGATTTCAAAGAAGATAATACTTGATGGAATTCATCATACGTTGATTCTGAGAAACGATCTACTTTAATATATCCAGTCTGGTTATCCATCATAAAACCAGCATTGATAGAATACGAAGGAATCCTATCGCGTGTAACGGTAAATTGTCTGATTTTACTTTCTCCGCTTCTAACGATTTCAAGTTCAACCTCACTCCCACGTGGGCCTCTTAGCTTACTGAATATTAGGCTTGAATTTACTTTCTGTCCGATTAATGAAACGCCATCTGCTTTAATCAAGCGGTCACCACTTTTTATACCCACAGCATCCGATGGGCCACCAACCATGGCATTCACTACATAAACCGTATCATTAAAAACATTGAATTCTATACCGATACCATCAAAGCCAGATTCTAACTGAGAACGAGCAGCGGCTACATCTTCCGTAGAAAAATAAGAGGTATGCGGATCTAGTTTCTCTAACATTTTTTTGATAGAGAACTCCACCAAAGAGTCTGTACTGACAGAATCTACATAATTATTTTCAACTAACGAAAGCACCTCACGATATTTCGCTACTCCCTTAGCGACATTATTCATGCGTGACTGACCACTAAAAAAGTTGGCACCAATAAGCATTCCTGCTACCAAAGTAAAAGCAATTATGATGGGCAATCTGATAATCATCGGCTGATTATTCACGGGCTTATTTTCCTTCATCTTCAAACTGAATATTATTTTAACAACAAAATACCAATAAATTTCCAAAAAGTATATAATGTCTTATATTTTTCGAATAGGATTAGGAGTTTTAATAACGTAGAATTCGTCAAGAAAATATTTGCCCAATAAAATGATGTAACTTTGTGAGATTATAAAACAATGAAACCTCACCCCCAACCCCTCTCTGAATAGAGCGGGACGCGTAGTCGGGTTGGGGGTGAGGTTAAGCAACACCATGGGAAGAATATTAGCCATAGATTATGGTACTAAAAGAGTAGGTTTGGCTGTAACAGACCCTTTAAAAATTATTGCCTCTGCTTTAGATACTGTCCATAGCAAAGATGTTTTGAACTTCCTAAAAGTATATATGGAAAAAGAAAGCGTAGAAGCTTTTGTAGTAGGGATGCCTGTGAATCTTGACGGACAAGCCACTAATAATACCTCACAAGTAAAAGGTTTTATTACTACGTTGAAAAAAGCATTCCCCGAAATGCCCATTCATTTGCACGACGAGCGTTTTACGTCGTCAATGGCCATGAGTGCCATGATTGCAAGTGGCTATTCAAAAAAAGACCGTCGCGAAAAAGGGAACATTGATAAAATTTCTGCTACCATTATTTTACAGTCTTATATGGAGAGTAAGGGGATGTGAGTCATTGAGTGATTGAATGAATGAGTGATTTAGTGATTGTAATACATTCAAAATTAACATTTTTCACTTCGCCATTTAATTTTGACGTATTACTTTAAAACAACAATTTTTAACAAAGCTTATAGCCTACGGCTTATTGCTTAAAGCCAAAACAATCAACATGAATCTTTACGGACTTATAGGTTATCCACTGGGACACTCTTTTTCTAAAGGATACTTTACTGAAAAATTCCAACAATTAGGGATTTCCGAAACCCATACTTACGAGAAATTTGAATTAGAAAATATTCAAGATTTGCCTGCTTTGTTACAAAGTCATCGTCCAGCATTAAAAGGCTTGAACGTAACGATTCCGCATAAACAAAACGTAATACCTTTTTTGGATGCTATTGACGAAGCTGCCTTGAAAATTGGGGCAGTAAATACCATCAAAATTTTACCCGACGGCACAACTAAGGGGTATAATACAGATTATTGGGGTTTCCGTTGGACGCTAGAAAAATGGGAAGATTTTCAAGCCATCAAACCACAAAAAGCATTGGTACTGGGCAAAGGTGGTGCAGCCAAAGCCATTATCCAAGCCTTGGAAGATTTAGGCTTAACCACCCAATATGTATCAAGAACGAAGGAAGAAGATACTATTACGTATGAGGAATTGACAGAAGAAGTAATGAACGAGCATCTTTTTATCGTCAATACTACACCTTTGGGTATGTTTCCAAAAGTAGAAAATTTTCCAGCTATCCCTTATGAGTTATTAACTGACAAACATTTGTTATACGATATTGTCTATAATCCATTAGAAACTACTTTCTTAAAAAAAGGATTAGCGCATGGCGCCAAAGGCGTGCATTTTGGTTTAGAAATGCTTCATGGACAAGCGGAAAAAGCTTGGGAGATTTGGGGGGAATAGTGCTATTTATTAATATTTTGTTACTCTTAGCCATCTATTTTTAGATGGTTTTTTATTGATATATGACCGTATGATAAAATATGGAAAAGATATTTACTATATTAAAAAACTCAACTATTCTAACTTAGCAATCTCTAATAACATGGTATAACACATTATATACCCAGATGAAACATTAATTAGTGAAACTTTCCAAAACCAATATTTTACTGACTGAGATAATAATAATACTCTTATTTACTAGTTATCTACATTTTTGCAAGCAGATAAAATTCTCCATTTAATAAAAAATGAATAATGCGGTGGGTATGGTGAGAATGTTTTTTTACTTTTGATAAAAAGTGACATTAGAAACAAAGCTTAATGGATATTAAAAAAGATATAATTGCAAAACCATTTTTAAAATGGGCTGGTGGTAAGACTCAATTAATTAGTGAGATTCAGAAATCACTTCCAGTAGAAGTCAACAAGTCAAAATTCACATATATTGAACCGTTTGTAGGAAGTGGTGCCGTTTTATTTTGGATGCTTAACAACTATCCCAATCTAAAACATGCAGTAATTAACGACATTAATGAAGATTTAATAAATACATACAAAACCATTGCTTCAAAACCTTATGAACTTATTTCAATATTAGAAATTCTTCAAAATGAATTTCATGAATTAGAAAGTAAGCTCGAAGAAAAAAAGTTCTATTATTATCAAAAAAGAGAAATGTATAATACTAGAAAAGAAAACAAAAGTGTTCAAGCCGCTTTATTTATCTTTTTGAATAGAACTTGTTTCAATGGCTTATACAGAGTAAATAAAAACAATGGATATAATGTACCGATGGGTAGCTACAATAAACCTACTATATGTGATAATAAGAATATTTTAGCTATTAGTAATGCGTTACAAAGAGTGGAAATTTTATCAGGAGATTATGAATTAACTTTAGAAAAAGCAAATCCCAAATCTTTTTTTTACTTTGATCCACCCTACAAACCTCTTAATGAAACCTCAAGTTTTAATTCTTATTCTAAAGATGTATTTAATGATGAGGAACAAATTAGATTAAGGGATTTTTGTGCTAAATTAAGTTGTTTAGGACATAATTGGATACTTAGCAACTCAGATGTAAAAGGGAAAGATATTAATGACAATTTCTTTGATGATATTTATGCTGATTTCTTTATTACTAGAGTAAAGGCAAGAAGAATTATCAATGCTAACCCTGAAAAAAGAGGGCAGTTAAACGAACTATTAATTACAAATTATAAATATGAACAAGCTTTGCAACCTACTTAATCTTAAAAATGAAGATGAGCTTTTTGATAAAATAAAACACTCGTTCAAAGAAAAAATTACAAAATGGGATTATTTCGTTAATTGGTCTAAGGTATTTAGTAATATTAAACCTATTGAAAAAGAACTAAATTTATTAAACTTTCTTATTGGAAAAGAAGATATCCAAAAAGAAGCATTTGATTTAATAAAACAATATCCAGAAGTAGTAAAAGCATTCCCAACTCTTATTGCTGTTCGAGAAAAATCTGTAGATATTCTTACTGATTCCAAGAAGTTTTTATACGTAAACTATTCTTTTACCCGAAAGAAGCTCACCGATGAAGAATGTGAAGAATTAGCTTATTTTGTCGTTAATTCTGGTATTGGGGAAATACTAAAAGATAAAAAAGTGAAAAATTTAGTTGATTATGCTACAGGTGTAGAGGTTGGATTAGACAGTAACGGCAGAAAAAATCGAGGCGGTACATTAATGGAAACCTTAGTTGAAGAATTTGTTGCTGACAGTTGTCAAAATCTTGGTTTACAATATTTAGCACAAGCGACTTCAAAAAAAATAAAACTACATTGGGGATTAGATGTAATAGTTGATAAGTCTTCTCGACAATTAGATTTTGCTATTAATAAAAACGGAAAACTATTTTTTATTGAATGTAACTTTTATGGCGGTGGTGGTTCAAAGCTAAAGTCAACTGCCACAGAATATATTGAAATGAATCGTTACTGGAATAAACAGGGAATTGAGTTTATTTGGATAACTGATGGTGCTGGATGGAAATCTACATTAAAACCTTTAAGGGAATATTTTGATAAAGCTGATTATTTATTGAATTTGGAAATGTTAAAAGATGATATTCTAACTGAAATTTTAAAATAAATCTATGCCCGTATTACCACATATGAAACAAAAAGGGAAGGAACCTTTATCTGTTATTCAAGTTAACGACTCATACATACTTGGTATTTATCAAGGCTCACTATCTAATTTTGATTTGTTATTACGATACAGACAAAAAGATAATAAAAGCAAATCTGGTTGGTCAAGAATAAGAACCCCGAAACATATTCATTGGGCAGTAGATGCAATTATAAAAATGCATCATAATGATGAAGAGACAAGAAAATTTCTATCATTTTTAATCGACTTATGGGATAATCAAATAAAACCATTAACAAGTGATAAGGATAGAAGTATTCTTTTAAATGTTGAAGCTCTGAAGAGTGAAGCAAATAGTGAAGCTTCTAAATATCCTCAGCTAGCAAATAAAGGAGAATACAGTATTAAATTTTTGTATCTGATTGCTAAATTATTAATGATACAAGAAAAGACTAATTTATCAACTGCTTTTATGTTTAGACGTCTTCTCAAAGCACTTGAAGAACATAAAGATATTTACAAAATTGTTTCCATTGCGACACATAATAGAAGGATCTAATGCTTAACTCTTATTTCAAATCCTCAGACAAAAACTTCTATCTTCTTCATGGTGATAGTATGAAGCTTTTACCTGAATTTGACCATAAGTTTGATATGGTTTTCGCTGACCCTCCTTATTTTCTTTCTAATGATGGACTATCTATTCAAAGTGGAAAAATTGTAAGTGTCAATAAAGGAAGATGGGATAAATCAGAAGGTTTTGATTATGTAAATGACTTTAATCGTAAATGGTTATCATTGGTTCGAGATAAAATGAAAGAAGATGCTACAATATGGATTAGTGGCACAATGCATAATATATTTTCAGTTGGTCAAATACTTACAGAACTTGGTTTTAAAATTCTAAATGTGATTACATGGGAGAAAACTAATCCTCCTCCTAATTTTTCATGTCGCTACTTTACCTATTCAACTGAACAAATCATTTGGGCAAGGAAAAATGAAAAAGTCCCTCATTACTTCAATTATGAATTAATGAAGCAATTGAATAATGATAAACAGATGAAAGATGTTTGGAAACTTCCAGCTATTGCACCTTGGGAAAAATCTTGTGGAAAACATCCAACACAAAAACCTCTCTCAGTACTAACTCGATTAATTCTAGCTTCAACAAAACCAAATGCTTGGATACTTGATCCTTTTACAGGAAGTAGTACAACAGGAATTGCCGCCAATTTAGCCAATAGACGATTTTTAGGAATAGACCAAGAACAACAATTCTTAAGTATTAGTGAAAGACGAAAACTTGAGATTGAAAACCAATCAACTGCTGAATTTTATAAAAAGAAAATCGCTGGCTTTATTGATAACAGACAGTTAGTTAATTTTCTAGAAAATGAAAAAACAAATAAGGAGATTAAAGTAGTACTTGGTTTTTATCGTGCAAAAGAAATAGATTCACTAAAAATGAATAATACATTTTACTTTCATGCAATTGAAAATAATAATGTTGTTAAAGATTTTCCTATAGGAATACTTGATGCAAAGATTTTAATGATTTATTCAGGAGGACGAAGTAATCCAATTACTCTTACTGGATTTTATGGAGAGATAAAATCTATTACACTCAAACACAAATCTGATATTGAAAGCAAAGCTAACTCAAAAACAGAATTTTACTATGAGGTAATTTTAGAGGATGGTTTTAAAGAATCTGAGAATTTAAAGTTTCCTTTAAATATAAAACAGCTGTTTGATAAGGTAGATGATAAAAACCGTAAGCTTTTTGAACAATATTTACCTGCTTTTACAACTTGGGAAAAGCTAATAAAATCAAATGATGAATCTCTACGTTAACTCAGAATAGTAAATTTACTTAATACTATACCCTAAGATTTCTATATTTCATCCTTCAAAGTCTTCAACCAATCAAATTCCTATATTTTAATCTTAATAATAAATCACTATGAACAAAAAATTACTACTCTTATTTTTCACCATCGCATTATTTTTCAATCTTCGCTCTACCATTTTTGCACAAGTATTTGAAGAATATACAGTTGATGCTCTTTCCCAAACAGCCCCTTTAAAACCCAAATTAAAAGATTTTAAGACTTTTGATGTAAGGCTCATTAAATACACTGCCTTAAATGCTCCGATAGAAATAAAAAATTTCCCCGACAGTGACTTCTCAACGCTTTTGTCGTCTGTCTCATTCAATCCATTAAAACAAGTAACTGATGGGGGTGATTTACACGTGGTCGTATTACTACAAGCGTATAGTGATATGAAACTTGGTGCATATACTGGATTCTATATTACCCTCTACGACAAGTTTATGAACGTACAGGGAACATTTCAAAAGAATTGGAGTTATCTAGAACCCAAAGCTTCCAAAAAACTAACGGATGATTCTGCTTATAAAGTAAAATTTAAAGCAAACCTTGAAAGTGCGCTCGAAGACTTTTTAGCGACAATGTACAAAGCAGGCGTAGAAGGTCATGAAAAATATGTTCGTGTTACATTGGCTCAGTTTAGCAAAGCTAAAAATTGGCCAGATTTAAAAGACTTCAACGTAATTATCGAAGAAACTAACAAAACGCTTAGAAAACAAGGAACTAATGCTTGGTTAAAGGAAATCACTAAAGATGACATTAAATATTGGGGGGACTTTGTCAATGAAAAAGATGATACAGACCAAAATGATATAAAAAGAGCTGCTTTGCACAATTTGTGTGTTTACTATACGCTAAACCATGATGAAAAAATGGCAAGAGATTATTTAGAAAAATATAAAAAAGTAGATGTTGAGTTAAAATTTAATGGCGTAAAATTTAGGTATTCAGATAGAATAGAGGAAGTACTTATTAATGAAATATTCCCTAAAAAAGAAACAGAGCCTTTACTAACTCAAGAGATACCACTTGACGCAATCTTGGAAAAACACCAATTTATTACTGTTGAAGGCAATGCCATTCCTTATGAAGGTGATAAGTTTTTTAAAGAACCTTTTAAAGGAACCATCAAAATTGTAAAGCCAGAACCTTATTTCAATATAACCAACAGCGGAGCAGTCTCTACGCTAGGTGGAAAAGATGTAGGAGTTCCTATCAAGCTTTTTAATGGTAAAGAATTGGTTAAACAACTTTATGCCTCTAATATTCAGAAGATAACGAGCAATGATGATTCCAAAGAATTCGTTGTTCGTAAATTTAGACTACTGACGTTTACCTACTTTACTCTTTTAGAGCGTACCTATAAAGGCCCTAAAGTTGCATTATACGAACAATTATTTGTTGAAGATTCGCCTGTTTCACAGAAAAGCTCTAACCCAGAACGTCAAAATGTAGCCCCAGAAGTTTATTTTTGGTTGGCTAAAACAGGCGATACAGAAGGAGTACAAACAACTTTTATTAACGTAAAAAAGAGACTTTTTGAATATTTTAGCGATTGTCCATCAATCAAGGAAAAGTACAGCGAAGTCTATTTTAATAATTTGAATATGAAAAATATCGTAGCAGATTATGATAAATGTAAATAATATTCGCTAACTGATTTTACCATTGTAAAGAACAAATTATCTAACATGAAAATAATTGCATTTGCAGGAAGTAATAGCTCTACTTCTATCAATAAAAAACTAGTAACCCACGTTGCGTCCTATTTTAAAGGACATATCATTGAGATTCTAGACCTCAATGATTATAAAATGCCTTTGTTTAGTGTGGATAGGTTAGCAAAAGATGGGATTCCTCAATTGACATTAGATTTCGCTCAAAAAATAGACTCAAGTGATTTTTTACTGATTTCATTGGCAGAAAATAATGGTGCATATACTACCGCTTTCAAGAATGTATTCGATTGGCTTTCTATGATTCCTGAGCGTCCTGTGTTTGGGAATAAACCTATGTTTTTATTATCAACTTCTCCAGGAGCAAGAGGGGGAGCAAGCGTAATGGAAATAGCCAAAAATAGAATGCCTCATAGTGGTGGTAAAGTGATTGAGACGTTTTCTTTACCAAGTTTCTATAAGAGCTTTGTGGAAGGTAAAGGAATTACAAACATTGATTACGCTACGGAATTAGTTACTAAAATTGAAAAAATAAAGGAAGTATTGGCTATCTAAAATAGCATAAATTCCTTATCTGTCGAATCCAATCAATTCATCAATAGATAATCGTATGAGTAACAAAGAAAACATAATTAATAACTACATAGAAGGATACAATCAGTTTGATATTGATAAAATGGTGCTAGACTTTGACGATAATATTGTGTTTGAGAATATTTCTAATGGAGAAGTCAACTTGACTTTGTCAGGAATTAATGCATTTAAAGAACAAGCTGAACAGGCAAAAGCTTACTTCTCTGCAAGAACTCAAACTATAGCATCATTTGAGGACAAAGATGATGAAGTAGAAGTCCAGATAGGTTATTATGCCATATTAGGAATGGATTTCCCTAATGGATTAAAGAAAGGCGACGAATTGAAATTAAAAGGAAAGTCTATTTTCAAGTTTTTGGATGATAAAATTATTAAGCTTAGTGATATTAGTTAATGTAGATAAATTTATTAATCAAAAGAGGTCTTAGCATTCATTTGCTACGACCTCTTTTGATTATTTTATAAAGCTTGGGTACAAGCTTTCTTCTTTTTTGAGAATTAAAAATATATTTTGTCTATCAAAACTAAATCATAATTTAGTATGTTTGATTTTTATAATTATGCAAGATGGAACAAATTCATACTTTAGAAGATTTATATAAAAATCGTTTAAACTTTGTACCCGAAAACCTTAAAAATGACATCGGACATTTTAATGTTTTTCGGGTTGAAGATTTTATCGGAAATTCACAAAAACCGATTCCGTATAGTCGAAAAGATTATTATAAAATTTCACTGGTGATTGGCAAAAACCATTATCATTATGCGGATAAAATCGTGGAAGTACAAGAAGCAGGCGTTTCTTTTGCCAACCCGATGATTCCCTACAAATTAGAAAGAATCGGCGAAAAGCAGTCGGGATACTTTTGTGTATTTACTGAATCTTTTCTTCAACAAATTCCCAATATCAAAGAATATCCCATTTTTAAAGTTGGCTCTTTCCCTATTTATGAATTAGAAACTGAAAATATCGCTGCATTCAGCCATATTTTCGAGCAAATGCTTACTGAAATCAACCTTGAGTACATCTATAAGTACGATTTACTCCGTACTTTGGTACAGCAACTCATTCACAAAGCCATGCGTTTGAAACCCACCGAAACAGTGATTTCATCGCAAAATCATTCAGCAAACAATCGTATCACCTCTCTTTTTATTGAATTATTGGAACGCCAATTCCCCATTGAATCGCCATTTCAAACGATGAAATTGCGAAACCCCATAGATTTTGCTACGCATCTTTCTGTACATATCAACCACTTAAACAGAGCTTTAAAAATTGTTACAGGCAAAACTACTTCTCAATTAATTGCTGAACGGATTTTGCAAGAATCAAAAACTTTATTGAAACATACCGATTGGAACATTGCTGAAATCGGTTTTTGCTTGGGTTTTGAAGACCCTTCGCATTTTACTTCATTTTTTCGGCGTGCTTCACAAATCACGCCCAAATTGTTTCGTAACTGACAGGCAGACATACAATTGTTTGATTTTTTATATTTCCTGTTTCTTATGGGCTATTTATAGACGAGTTTTTGTAAGGAATTTTGCAACAGATAAATATATTAATTAACATTCAAAAATAATCAACGACTATGAAGTATAATTATGTAGGCGAAACGGGTTTATTAGTCTCGGAGCTATGTTTGGGAACAATGACTTTCGGCGGACAAAATGCTGGAATGTGGGAAAATATTGGCAAACTACAACAGCAAGAAGTAAATGAATTGATTAAAGTAGCGGTAGAGGCAGGCATCAATTTTATTGATACCGCCAATATTTATTCTTTTGGACAATCGGAACAATTATTGGGGCAAGCTTTAAAAGATTTGAATATTCAGCGTGACCGAGTGGTGATTGCCACAAAAGTATTAGCCAAAATGGACGAATATCCTAACAGCACTGGACTATCAAGATACCACATTTTCAATTCAGTTGAAGCAAGTTTGAAGCGTTTGCAAATGGATTATGTTGATATTTTATATGTGCATGGCGTTGACCCCAAAACTTCTATCGAGCAAATTGTGCGTACCCTCAACGACATTGTAAACACAGGAAAAGTACGTTATATTGCCATTTGTAACTGGCCAGCTTGGATGGTCGCTGAGGCTCAAACCTTTGCTAAATATAATGGTTTTCATCAATTCATTGGCTTGCAATATTATTATTCTGCTGTAAGCCGTGATATTGAGCATGAACTTGTACCTATGGCGACTCATCACAAATTAGCAATATTTCCGTGGAGTCCATTAGCAGGTGGATTTTTGAGTGGTAAATATACTAGGGAACAAGCAGAAGCAGGTTCGAGAAGAGTAAATTTTGATTTCCCTCCTATCGACAAAGAAAAAGGTTATGATTTAGTAGAAGTGCTAAGTAGCATAGCCAACGCCCATCAAGCTACGGTAGCACAAGTAGCTTTGGCGTGGGTCAGACAGCAAAGTGGCGTAACAAGTACCATTATCGGAGCAAAAACTGTTGCTCAGTTGAATGATAATCTTCGCTCCGTCGAGATTCAATTAACGCCTGAAGACTTAGCCAAAATTAATGAAGTAAGTCCATTACCCTTACAATATCCAGGGTGGATGGTGAATAGACAAAGTACTTATAGAAGTTAAGAATAAGCTTCTTAGAAAGTCGAATCACCTAGTAAGCAACGGCTAGTGGTATATGAGGACTCAACTTGGAAAAAATTATAAAATGCGTTATATTTTTGCAATGTAACATTGCAGTACACACTGGCATAGTGTAGTAGCATTACGCCAAGCAAGTGGGGAAGTCTATTTTCAAGTTTTTAGGCAATAAAATAATTCGACTTACTGATATTAGTTAATGTATATAAATTCATTAACCAAAAGAGGTCGTAGCAAATGAATGCTACGACCTCTTTTGATTATTTTATAAACTTTACTTTTCCTGCAAAAGGGTCTGTATCCAATGCAAATGCTTTCCCTTTTTTACTCATTGAAATATCATGTAAAACATTATCAGATGGTAAACATATTTTACCTTTTACCTTATTAGCACTTACTGAGAAAGGTACTAGTTCCAACTGCGACCAGTCTAAATCATTGGTTGATTGTGCCAATTTGATATGTGGCAATATTGCACCGTCACGTACCAACATTACTACCGACAATTCTCCACCGTCAATCTTATGCCACCCACCAGCATAAACTTTCTTGGTTTGATAATCTATCCAATTTCCTTTAGGTAAATATACTTCTCTGCTTCTGGCATCTTGTTCAAATAGTGGTGCTACCAAAATATCTGAGCCAAACATATATTCATTTTCAATTTGCCAAGAGCCTGCATCTTCTGGAAACTCTACAAACAAAGCACGCATCATTGGTAAACCGTTTTCAGAAGCGTGTTTAGACTGTGCATAAATATAGGGTAACAGTTTATATTTCATTTCGATTACCTTTCGGAAATCGTTCATAAAATCTACCCCATAATCCCACGGTTCTTTTGGTGGCTGTCCATGACAACGTGTATGCGATGACAAAGCTCCAAATGGTAACCAACGACGGTATAAATCTTGCTGAGTTCTTTGTGTAAACCCTCCAATATCATGACTCCAGAATGAAAATCCAGAAACGCCTAGCGATAAACCTCCGCGTAATTCAGCTTCCATACCCATATTGGTAGATTCAGCATCGCCACCCCAATGTAAAGGATAACGTTGCGAGCCTGCCCATGTGCTTCTAGCCCAAATGATATTTTCTCCGTTGATTTCCTTGGTTAGTTCAGACACAATTTTGTTATAACGTAAGGGATACAAATTATGCTCATAAAAGCCTGTACGGCCATTGGCATAAATGCCTTTATATGGTGCAGCCTCGCCAAAATCTACCTTGATGGCAGCTACACCCATTTTCAATAAATTACCAATTTTTTCACGATACCATTGGATGGTATTGACATTGGTAAAGTCCAATACTGCATCTTCGTAGGGAATATTACCTTTGTCATTTTTTATGAATAATCCTTTATCCACAATTTCTTGAAAAAGGTCATTTTTAGGAACGAAATAAGGCAATTGCCACAAACAAGTACGAAAACCTTGCTCCTTTAAATCCGAAATCATTTTGACAGGGTCTTTAAAACGATTCTTGGAGAATTGATAATCACAACGCCAATCGGTTTCAAACCATCCTGTATCAAAATGGAGTACATCTGTAGGAATTTTGTTAGCTCTTAGCTTAATCGCCACATTGCGTCCGTCTTCTTCTGAAAAATACGTGATACGGCTCATCCACAACCCAAAAGACCAAAGCGGAGGCATAGAAGCTTTGCCCGTTACATTCGTGTATTCATCCAGAATTTCTTTGGGTTCACCCAAGAAAACGAATAAATCTAACGATTCATCCCCAATCATTAATGCATTAGCAGCACCGTAGGTAGCACCAAAATCGCAAGTAATGGGCGTAGAAGTATGCATAAACATTCCATAACCTCTTGAACTCATAAAAAACGGAATAGGCTTATACATTCCAGCCGTTTCGATACCATTAGGGTCTGAGGTATACAAATTTACTTTTTGACCATACTTGTTCAATTTGGTAAATGATTCGCCACAACCAAAGATTTTTTCATCGGGCGATAGCGTAAATACTGGCGCAATACTCCGTGAATAGTCTGCCGCACGACGTACAAAACAGAATGGCATCGAGGCTGTATAGGAAGTTTTATTATCTGCAAAACCACGTGTTTTGGTTAATAATTTACCCGCCTTATCTCTGAATTCTATTCCCCAAGGACTTTCGGTAATCGTCACTGTTCCGAAGGCACTTTTGTATTGATGTCCTTTTGCAATTTTGGTGTATTGCCAAGAATTATCGCGAGTAGGTTCTTTTACTAACATCAACGATGGTTCGTCTGCCCTTGTAATCGTACCAGTATTCGCACGGATTCTTACCGATTTTGGCGAAATAAATTCTATTGAAAAAGGTAGAACAGGATTTTCTGCATACTCTGGTCCAGGGAATTCATTCCCCGGCACTTTATGCAAAGCCGACTGTGTATAATTAAACGCATGAGCAGGAAAATACTGATTTCTTTTCCATTTGATACTGCCCGAGCCTGTAGTAGGATTAAAACTTGCTAAACTATCTGCTACAAAATAAGTATTGGTAAAATCTTTAAAATCTTTGCTAAGGTCAACAGGCTCGTTGAGCATTGTTTGAGTATTTTGAGCAAATGTGTATTGACCTAGGAAAAGTCCCAAACACAATGCAAACAAAACACCTCTTTTGGCATGCGAATAAATATTTATTTTCATATAGAATAAAATGATTAATGGTTAACAATGCATCAACTTGCTACGGCTTTTCTACTTTTTTATACCCTACGATTCTATTTTTAACATCAAAAAACTTTAAAATATAAGTACCCGATTGCTGTTTATTTACAATCAGTTTTTTCTTACTTAATTTTTTCTTTGCAATAGATTTTCCTTGAAGATTTATTAATTGAGCGGAATAAACTGTATTACCTATACTTTTTATCGTAAAAACATCTTGACGAGCATTGGAAAGAATAGCTACATCTGTTAATTCGGGGGTTTTACTTAACCCTAACGTTTTTAGTACATAATTTCCAATATCACTTTTTATACAAGGTGATAGTGCTGTAGTTCCTTTTTGAAACATATTGAATCCTCCATTCCATTCCCACCAAGCAGATGGAATATCTAAGGCAGTCAATGCATCGTAAACAGCATTGGCATGTCGGCAACGACTATCGGCATCTGCAAAATTGCTATAAGAGCCAAACTCTCCTAAGAAGATAGGTACATTTTTCTGAACAGACCATTCTTTTGCCTTGGCAAGTGCATTGTAAATTGCTTCAGGGGTTCCATATCTTGCATAGTGGGTAACGTTGTATTCCACCCAAGTTCCTTTTGCCGAAGGGGGTACTACCAAATTTGCATTATCTGTACTCGGAAAAGGAATATTTCTTAAGTCTCTTACTTCTGGGCTTGTCCATGTAGCCCCTTGATGGGTAAAAATAAAAGGGTCGTAATAATGAAAACTATAAATAATATTAGGGTCTGAAAAAGGCTCGGATTTTAATAAACCTTCTCTACTATTCCAGTCATGAAAACCCACCACAAGTGTATGACGAGGAGCAATGGCTCTGACTGCACTGATTAATTGATTGGCCTCTGCTCTCCATTCGTCTGCGGTGATGTCATGAGGTTCATTTTGTAGTTCAAAAAATACTTTTTCAGGGTCTGTATTTTTGTACCTTTCTGCTACGCTTTTCCACAAAAATAATTTTCTATCGATGGTATTTGCTTCTGGTATCGAGCCGTTGTACTCAGGATGATGCAAATCAATCACTACTTTTAATCCATTGTTTATACACCATTTAATGAGAGAATCTGTAGCAGTTAATCCAATTGGATAATCCCATTGATAAGGTGCTTGTATAGAAGCAAAGGCACTAAAACAAACGGGCATTCTGATAGTTTTAAAGCCTTCTTTAGCAATATCCGCAATCATGCTTTTGCGTTTCATTACTTCTGACATCTTTATAAAATCACCATAATGGTTTGCCTTTGTCCCTAACCAATAGTTTTCTAAATAAGAAAGATTCATTCCTATGCCCAGTGTGGCGGCTCTTTTCGAAGCAATTGTTTGCGAGAAAAGGGTATTATTCAATATTAAGCTTATACTGAATAATACAAAATATACAATGCTTTTTTTCATGTTAATATCATTTTATAGACATGGTCATTTTTGATTGTAGAGCTTCAATGGCAGCAGATAAATAGGCCATCGGAGCATTCCAATTAATCGCAATTTCGTTAGTCGAATATGAACAATCTGCATCTAAATAAGATTCATCAGCTACTTTAGTGGTATATCCTACACATTTATCCTGTTGTCCAGGATTTGTCCCTCCTGACAAAAAACCGGGCAAAGGTTCAACGATGCCATCAGCCATCGCCAAACGGTGATGCGGATGCATAGGCGTTTTTGAGCCAAAGGCTGTCATAAACGAATAACCCGTTGCATTTCTACCAAGCAGGTAATCCAAATTGCTTAAAGCTAAAGCTAAGTATTTTGTATTTTTTGTCAATTTAAATGCTTGAATCATGGCTATTCCTTGATTGGCCGCTCCACCAGAGCTTCCCCACATAAAATCTCTAGCGGTTCTTCCCATTACTGTTTGGAAAGAACGCTTCTCAACACCATTTGCCAACGTATCTATAAAGGCGATGAGTCTGTTTTTCAAAGCAGGGAAATCCTCTTTTCCTTTTCCCGTTAATTGATGCTGAAATCTTGCTAAGGTATAATATCCTAACAAACGTACTTGATTCCAAGCAGGTATATTCATTTTTGCGTTAAGCCCATTTTCAATAGTTTTGTAATAGCTATCATTTTGGGTAGTGATATATAATTCAGTGGCTGCCCAGAAAAATTCATCCGAAAAATCATTATCGCCATAAGCACCCGTCGTTATTTTGGGCAAAAACTGCTCATTTAATTTATTTTGGTCATATTTCACCGATGGATTCTTGATTGCCCAATTCCAAGCACGATTTGAAGCTAACAAACAAGAATCAGCCAAAGCGGGAAACTGTTTTGGAAATTGTTTGAAAACCCTAGCGGCTTGTGCCATCACTGCTGCAAAATCAAGGGTGGCAGCAGTACTTTTTTGCACTACATATCTCGTTTGGGTTGCCTCAATAGGCATAATAATTGAGTCAAAAACGGCATTGGTTAGTTTATGATAAACACCACCATCGGTATCTTGCATACTTAACATCCAACGTAAATTCCACAGTGCTTCGTCTAATATATCAGGAACATCATTATTACTTTCTGGAATATTCAGGTTTTGTTGTTGAAAATACGCAGGGAAATCTTCGTATAAAGAAAAGAGTGTTCCCATCGTAATGCCTGAATTAACAATATACTTATTATAATCTCCTGCATCGTACCACCCTTTAGGTGATGAAATAACCGTGCCTGCTGGTCTTTCAGGACTAACAGCCGAGGCATGAATTAATATTTTGGTATCTGGATGTGCAAATGGTCTTGCCCATTTTTCAGCATATTTGGAAGGAAGTTCGGTAGAGGCTCTTTGATAATAAAAGGCTTTTAAGGATGCCTTAGCCATATTTTGATGAACATTAACACGCACTTCAAATGGATAAGAAATCCCTAATGAGGGTACTTCTATTACATATTTACCTACGTTTTCTACGCTTGAAAAGTCTGCTATTTGAGTGGTTTTGTCAGAAAATTCAGATTGACGAGAGGCACTTAATTTACCTACCAACACCGTTTTGGTTAAATCGGTTGTTTTAACTAAAAAAGTAGCTACTTTAGCATTAACAATAACGGCTATTTTAGGCGCATTTGGATAAAAACCAATTTGATTAAGGCGAATATTTTCTGATACTTTTTGCCCAAAATTTGGATGAAAAATAAAAGAAAGCATACAGAACATTATATATTTAAGGATATTCATTGGATAATTTTTGTTTATAAATTTAAATTTTAAGGATAATCATTTTAGTTGTAAGTGGTGAGTACTCACCACTTACAACTATCAATTCATCATTTCTTAGTCACTAACTGATACAATGCACCTTTGTCGCTTCCTAAAAGTACCGTTAATAAATACACTTCCCCTGATTGGTCTTCGCCAAAGCTGTAAATATGCCAGTTGCCTGCCTCTTGCGAGATAGAAAGTTTTTCTCTGTTCCACTGCTCTTTTTTACTATCAGTCAACGCCCATACAGGACCAGTCCAATCTGCAAAAATATATTTCCCATAAAGTGCAGGAATTTGTTTGCCTCTATACACAAAGCCTCCTGTAATACTCAACCCGTCTGAGTGAGGGTATTCAGCAATAGGATTAATCCAGTTTTTAGGGTCTGGGTCGTTCGGGAATTTTTCGTGTAATCCCTCTCTAATTCTCCAGCCATAATTACCGCCTTTTGTTACAAGGTCTACTTCCTCATAATTGTCTTGACCAACGTCTCCTACAAATAAATCTCCAGTTTTTTTATCAAAACTTATACGCCAAGGATTTCTGAAACCATAAGCGAAAATCTCTGGACGTACCTCTGGTTTTCCAACAAACGGATTGTCATTAGGAATACTGTATGGCAATTGCTTTACATCAACCCTAAGGATTTTTCCTAAAAAGTTACTAAGGTTTTGGGCATTACCAAAATCGCCGTGTTTGTCATTTTGTCCACCTCCATCGCCTACTGCAATGTATAAGAATCCATCTGAGCCAAATTTTAAATCACCTCCATTATGGTTAGATTGTGGCTCATTAAATTCCAAGACTGTTTTAGCAGTACTTTCATCTACGGTATTCTTATTTTTGCTTGAAACGGTATATTCTCTGATTAAGCTTTTATGGTCAACGCCTTTCGTACCACTTGCTACAGGGATACTACAGTATACGTACAGCTTGCCATTTTTAGCAAAATCTGGATGAAAAGCTAAGCCTAACAATCCACGTTCTTCATAGCCTTTTTTCTTAACTACTTCGTCAGTAATATCTAAAAATAAGGTTGGTAATACTTTCCCTTTTTGGATTATTTTGATTTTTCCTTCTTGTTCACCTACAAATAATCTGCCTGATTTATCATTAGATTCAGCAAAAACCGTTGGGTGTGACAATTGGTCTGAAATCAGTTTTTTATCAACTTTAATAGCCGAAATCGTTTCCTGACTATAACTTGTACAGCTACATACCAAGCTGAAGAAAAATATATTGCTAAGTTTTTTTATCGTTGTCATGTTTTCTAATTGTGTTTGAGTGAATTGTGAATGAGTGAATTATATTTTTAAAAAAAACAAATTCGTTTATTTACAAGTCACTAACTAGTTTTCAATAGCTTTATTTTTAAAATCAAATAATATTTTGCCTTTAATAGGTGTATAATTCAGCATCATATTTTTCTGACTTTGAGGGCCATACAAATTAGCTGGATTAAATTTTGCCCCTATCGGACTAATACCATTCAAGAAACCAATATTTCCTTTGGGAAAAGGAGGACTAGTATTATCATTGGTCGCACCTTTAGGTTTTTGAGGTTGAAACATTTGTAAAAACATATTTTCGTCTTCCGCATATACCGTAAAAGCACTTTCCTTGGTTTCAATCACTACCCATTTCAAGTCTGAATGATAGCCTTTGAACTCAGGGTATTGAAAGTCCTCTCCTGTAATAGCATCGTTATAATCCTTATGCCATACCCCATATTTCAACCCTTTCATGCGGTTTTTCCACACTCTGAAAGGTCCACGTCCCAACCATTTCATGCCAGTAATGTTACTTTCTGGATAGTTGAAGGTAATTCCCATAAAGTCTGCATCACCTTTTTGTGAATATTGATATGAAAGTTCTACAGGGTTATTGCTCGAAAATTTCCACCATACATTGAAATATCCGCCATCACCACTATAATTAACCGCTACTTCATAGCCATTAGTCGTAGCATAATGTTTGAACGATTTTAGGGTAACATTTACTCCTGCTAAACTTGGACCATTTGATAATGAAATATCTGATTTTGAATTGTTTACTTTAGATAAATAACCTGTAGTCTTATCAAAAACATAGGTGGTATTATCAGCCTTAATCGTCAAGAAATTAGCATCTTCGCTTGCATCAATTTTTGAAACAGTGTTTTTTGAGGCAATTATCTTGGTAATGTCTTCTTGTTCTTCAGGAATTACCCACGACCATGTGAAAATCTCCTTACCATTCGGGTCGGTTGCTTTTAAATAAAGTGCTTCACTATCTGTCCAATTGCTAGGTAAATTCAATTTCAAATACCCTGTTTCTCCAGCAGGAATGGAAGTAAACGCAGGCTTTCCTGTTTGATTTACGATGGCTTCTAAAGACTTATCGCTTGGTTTTGGGAAAGAAACCAATTGCCATTCAAAAGTACATTGATTCAAATCGGTGAAGGAATAATGGTTTTCTACGGGCAACTTTCCATCAAAAGTGCGGGGCAAGTATTTTTTGGTAATTCTTACGGGCGACCATATTTCTTTGATAGCATAAAAGCTAGCTTCTTTTTCACGATGTGGTCCCAAGATTCCATCTGGTGCATTGTTTCCAAAGCCATCAAGAATGTCATTTTTATCTGTTCTTACGACGGCTTCATCTACAAATGACCATAGAAAACCTCCAGAGCAATGGGGGTGTTTGAGCATCAAATCCCAGAAATCTTCTAAGCCTGCACCATGTCCTCCATCATACAAACCGTGCATAAATTCGGTTGGCATCATGATGTCTTTATCATACAAAACGGCATTCGCTAAATAATTATAGGTAATATAATGTTTTGAATCGAAACCATTGAAACGCTCCCAAGGGTGAAACACTGGGCGTTTTTGTGGGTCGTACAGAGCAAAATCATTATCTAACCCTCTGTTCCAACCTCCCTCGTTACCATTATCCCAAAATAAAATAGATGGATGGTTTACATCACGAATCACTACTTCTTTCACCAGTTTTCTGCCGGGAATAGTGTCGTATTTGTTTTGCCAGCCCGTTAGCTCATCCATTACATACAGCCCTAGTGAATCACAAACGTCTAAGAAATGAATATCAGGAGGATAATGCGACATTCTAACAGCATTCATGTTCATTTCTTGCATCAACTTTACATCATTGATACTTACTGATTTGCTGGTAGTTCTGCCTGTTTCAGGATTAAAAGAGTGCCTATTAGACCCACGAAGCATTACCTTTACGCCATTCACATAAATACCATCTCGCTTTCTGACCTCGATGCTTCTGAAACCAAAACGTTGCGTGCGTGTATGAATCACACCTTTTTCATCTTTCAATGAAACCTTTGCCTGATACAAATTAGGATTTTCAGCATTCCATAATTTTACCTGTTGAAAAGCTTGTTTTAATACTGTTTTCTCGTCAGCAGGATTAATTTTAGCGTTAAACAACGCTCCTACGTTTTGCCCTGACAAAGTTTGTACTTGTACATCAACACTTTGATTAGCAGTAGTTTTGGAAGTAAAAACATCTACAGAAAAATTGCCATCTGCTTTTGCATCAATCGCCAAACGCTCAATAAAACTTTGCGGTACTACTTCCAAATAAACAGGACGATAGATTCCACCAAAAGCCCAAAAATCACCGTGACGTTCGGCAACATCAATCGACCTATTGGCTGATGCTTTGTTGACTTTTACTTCCAGTAAATTTTTACCTGTTTTTAATAAGCCCGTAATCTCGTACTGAAATTGATAAAAGCCTCCTTGATGCACATCACCTGCTAATTTTCCATTGATTTTCACTTCTGTGTCAGTCATTGAGCCTTCAAAAATGATGTAGACTCTCTGACTTTTCCACGCCTTTGGAACGTCAAAAGTGTGTTTGTAAAGCCCCTGCTCGTCTGCCTTCGTTTCCTCTTTCCTATTTTCAGTACCATAACTATACTTGCCAAAACCTTGTAATTCCCAATTAGAAGGCACGGCAATTTTAGTCCACTTCCCGCTATTCATTCCTTTGTTACAAAAGAAATCCCACTGTACGGTATGGTCTTTATCAGTTCCAGAAAGATATACTTTTTGGCTTTCTTGAGCGAATGCATTCAGTGATAGCAAAAAAATGCTTACCCAGAAGGCATAAAATAGTTTGTTTTTTTTCATACTAATTCATTGAAGGTTTAATTTTTCCATTCCAGTGAAATATTCAGTAAAATATTTCCGCATGAAATTCCGAAAAACAAAGCACTTCCCTGTATGTATTTACTTGTTAATAAGTTAAAATCTTCTTTACTACTACCGTTTTATCGTTTGATAATTTTAGCAGATAAGTCCCAGATTTTAATTTTTGATTCACTTTAATAATTGTATCGCCGTCAGTAATCACCTGCGTATGAATTTGTCTTCCTGCTTCGTCTATGAGTTCCAACTGCTTGAATTTTTCAGTACCAGCATCTACTGTAAATTCATTCGTGCATGGATTAGGGAAAACTTTAACAGTATTTTCAGGCTCTGTTAAAGTCCCTAAAACAGCGGAGTATTGTCCTAATTTGCCAACTAATTGTATCGAAGTAATTGACATAGCTGGGAGTGTAAGCGAAATAGCATTGTTGTTTATTGCCACGTCACTTTTATTTAAAGCATTCTGAGAGTGAGATACAAACGTTTCTGTAGTGGGTAATGATTTTAATGCAAGTGATGAGGCACTTTTGCCTGTTAAAACGAAGTTGTCAAAACTTAAAGAAGTAGTTTTGGCACTTGTCGAAGAGCGATTTATCAACACAACTGTCATCGAGTCTTGTGTAGCATTGATACTTGGATAAGCCGAGACAAGGGTTTCATCTGATGAGCTACTTTTGATTGAAAAGCTTTTATTATACCTGCTAAATAAATGCAGTGTTTCCCACATCCCCGTACTCCATGACCACGGCGTAAAAATCTCAACTTCATTTTTCATGAACTCGCCTAAAGTAGAGCCATACCAAACAGCCATCGCGCTAGGATCGGTGATATTTACACCAGATTCAGTCAAGCCCAATTTTACTCCATGATTTGTGCCTAGGTATTTATCTAACCAGTCGTTTACTCGTCCAAAAATATATTCTTTATTCAATGAATTATCATAACCTCCATTGACTGTTTTTACGCCATTTGCTTCTGGATATACATAGTTTTTATCAAAAAAGACACGATGATATTGTACTACTTCATCAATTTTATTACTACTTGGATAAAAATGTATGTCTAAAACATCTAGTAACTTAATGCCTGAACTTTTTTGTTCATCAGCCACTCTTTTAATGAAATATTCTAACCACGGATAGGTTTTACCATCCGCAGTAATGGCTTTTGGCCAATTATACCATTGCCATTCATTGGCTGTTACGGGCCCAACTAATTTAATATTAGGAAATTTGGCTCTGGCTTTTTTTGCCACCTCGAAATACTTCTGCATAAATTCCTCCGCTGAAATCTGAACAGGCATTACATCATCGTGTGTACCATTCCATATTTCTACTTCGTTATCCATGTTCCAATACATCAATTGGTTTTTATCCAAGGCTAAATCTTTAAACCAATGGTCAAGAATAGCAACAGTTGAATCTGCTGGCCAATTTTCAAGGTATTGGTTAATATCTCCTTCTATCTTAGCTTTAGACCCCGTAGGATTCGGAGTACCATTTCCAGCCAAATTTTGATTGATGCCTTCCCACCATTGAGAATTATTATAACTCCAATCTGCGAAATTAGCCTGATTGGTTTTGGCTACTTTACCCAATAATTGAAATGCCCACATTCCTTGGGCAGTAGGCATATTGCTTTTTAGTGACTTTGCTGCTACATCCCAATCGTTGGCATACACATTGTTATACCAGTCTGGATGAGAGGAAAGCTTTTTTCGCCAATTATATTTTGTGCAGTTATTTCCACCGCTTTCTCTAAAAAAAGTTACGCCTGCATCTTTCAGCATCGTCCAGTTAATATTTAATACTTTCCCCGGGTCTGTAGAAAGCGAATTGTTCCTTCCGTATAGGTATGGAGAGATGGCTTTTTTTTCAGCAGTAGCATCAATCTTAATTGATACTTGTGCTTGAGCAGACAAGCCTATGCAAATGAATATGGCTAAAATATATTTCATGATATTTTTAAATAATTGAGCGATTTAATGAATGAGTGATTAATAAATTACTCTTTTGCATTATGTCGCTTAATGTTGACTCATTACTTTAGCATGAGCAGTTATAATCCTTTATCAAAAAGTTACTTTTTATCAACGACCATACAAATAGAACCGAAAGCGGGGACGATAACTTTGATGCCACTGCCAACGAGTGCCGAACGAGCTTTCAAAGTGGTATATTCTGAAGGACCACCTGCCGCTCCTTTAGGGCCAGTGCCATTCACTAATACTTTTCTTGAAAATTCCCCGTTGTCATTACTGCCTTCTAAACTATACCAGTAATAGCGATTGCCGACTAGAAAATTTTTCGTTTTTACCTCCACTGTGAGTGGGACGCTGGTTGTATTGAGTAGCGTTACGTTTACTTGACCAGCACTATACGTAGAAGCATAAGCTTTGATGGATGTTGAGCCATTGCCAGTAACAGTCGATGAGACTAACCTGTCGCCAATAAGTTTTTGGAAGTAATACATATAATAAAATGAAGGACGAGGATTCCACCGTGGGTCATCGCTACTGCCACCATCACTAAAAAGCCCATGGTCGTTTCCATTTTCCCACCCATTTAATAAATCCCAACGAGCGGACAATCCATATTTATTTTTAATGGCTTCTCCTTGAACGATAATTGCAAAAAGTCCACTTACATTGGACACTTGTTGTTTCAAATCAGCAGCCCACATATTCCATTCTGTAAAAGCAATAGGTTTCATTTCTCCGCCATTACTCGTAATTTCATTGCTTACAAAACTCATCATCTTTGCAGGCACAGAAAGGGCTGAACTAAGCACGGTAGCAGCATTCGACTTTTGTTGATAAGGCGTAATGTAATTATGCACTACATAAAAATCAGCCTTATTATTGAGTTCAGGAATCAAGGTTGAATTCCAAGTTTTGGTGGTAGTATTCTGCCAAGATTCTGTGACAGACTCTTGCATTACTGCTCCAATCTTGATTTTTGAGCCTACCTCAGCCGCAGTTTTTCGCATAGAATCAGCATATACTTTAAAATGTTGGGCATATAGTTTTCCTGTCAAAAACTCGGGTTGACTATCTTTGTTTTTAGTAACGTCTATTCTATATCCAGCTTCCCAATCGGCATAGTTTTCATTTCCTATTTCCCAATATTGTGTTCTTCCTTTATCATACCGTACCCATTCAGCCGCTAGATGAGCGGCAGTAGCAACAGGGTTAGCACTTGTGCCATAACGAGCAAAGCCATAATTAATCGTAATAATGCCTTTATTATTACTTTGCTTCAACATATCGTAGTAGTTATTCAAAGATGCTCTCCAGTTATCGGTCGTTTGTCCATAGCCAAACCATGCATCCTCTGATACACCATCTTTGTTTATATATTTATCTGGAAGCCCCCATTCTTTCATGTATTGAGCAGAGGGTATTTGTCGGTTTTTGTTATTAGGGTCTTGTGTAGGACTGGCGTTCCAAAAATAGCCATCACTACCACTACCAGCAGGCCAACGAATGATGTTTGGTTTGAGGTTAGTAATATCAGTCATAAAACTAGGCTGATCAACAAAGGTTCCCATCCAAGTATTGGCATTATGACCGAATATCTGTTGGGGTATCTTGGCTATAATATCCGAAGCATCTACCGTAACTGTCGTTAAGGCTTCTGTGGGTGCTGTAAAATCTGTGTAAGCAGGAACTAGATAATTTTTAGGTTGCCAATCATCCAAGAAAAAACCAACGGTACTCGCAATTTTAGGTTCAACTGGCGGAGTAACTGTAATAGTAGTGGTATCTTTTGGTGTTGTAATGATATTTTCTTCACTTTTTGAGCAAGAAAAACCCAAAAAGAGTGACACTCCAAAACATAGTATTGGGTTGAAACATTTCATAATTATGAGTAGCAAAGATTTTAAATTGGATAGTATAAAGTAAGGATGTTTGAAAAAAAATCCTTCTAAATTTTCATAGAAGGATTTTTTAAATATGCCTTGTTATATTAACTGTTTAGCTTATAGAGCAGTCAAGCATTAAAAAAGGCAATTCTATATAGTGTGTGTTTAATGGTTACTTAACGAGCATAATATCATCAAAATAGAGCAAATCAGACTTATCTGGTCCTTTTGGTCTAAAGCCAATTCTAGGAATAGGCACTCCAGCATACATAAAGTCTAAATCTGCAATCGCTAGTCTATAGTAATTCCAAACACCAGCCCTTACATCAATTCTGTTTTTATCAGGAAACTCTGCAAACCCCGATTTAGCAACCTCAGAAGTAATCCAAAGAGACATGTCGTTAGCACCTCCTTTGATAGCAAAAGTAACGTACTTATATGCTGGGTCGTAATAAAACCTTGGCCACCAACTTGAAAAGCCAAACCATGACCATCCTCCTGCACTTAATGCGATTGAAAATGACTGCGTTCCAGCATAAGCTTGGTCTGAATTCACTTTAACCCCATTTCCCCACGAATCCCCACCCCAAGTACCTGAACCTTCAGAGTTTGTAAATGAACCAAAACCTTCTGTAAAAAACTGAATTGCAACATCTGCATTTACAAATTCATCTGCTAGTTTAGTCGTTCCGCTTGAGTTAGTAATATTAAACGTTATACGACTAAACGTTGTACTTGGTATTCTTACTACCAACCTATCAACAGTTTTTGAAACGACTGTACACACCACACTGTCTTTAATTGGATCAGTCGGCTTATCTCTTACAGCATAAGCCACTATGCGAGTAATGTCTGGGAAGTTTTTACCTTTGAACGTAATGTCTCCTCGCCCTGTACCAAAAGTTATCTTATCATATCCTGTAATATTAGGTTTTGCAATTACTTTAAAAGGAAATATTACCTCTCCATGCGATGTTACTAATCTGATTGTATTAGTAGCAGTACCATCTGTTGGTGCATCACCTGGAAGTCTAATAATTAAGTTGGTATTCGTATTATAGTTAGTATTGAATGATGTTTCATATTCATTGAAATATGCTTTAATCACTCCACCCAAATTTTCACCGTTAATTACTAGTAAAACATTTGGTTCAGCCCCTACTACTGTACTGTCTTTGTGTTTGGCAATGGTATCTAACAAATAAACTTTTTTGATGACTGGCTGACCTGTTGAGATAGGTTCGGCCAAATCAGACTCCTTACAAGAAGAAAATATAGCAAGTGCGACAATTATCAAAAGCCCCAGCTTACCAAATATATGATTGAGTGTTTTTTTCATTTTTTTGGAAAATTTATCAAAGGAGAAGTTTTCTCTCCTTCAAAATGTTACAACATAACTATTGAAACTAAAACTTATATGGTACAGGTGGCTTTTTCAAGTTTGGTGCCATTGCCATTTCAGTATCTGGATATGGCAAGAACATCGTAGCATCGTTTACCGTGTAAACAGCAGGTGTTAAAATCGTAGTCGTGAATTCACGAATTTTACCATATGCATAAGTCCCTGGTTTAATTTCAATCTTGTAATTACCCTTTTGTTGCGAGTTGATAATTGATTTTGCTTTCGCTGGATTATAATAATAAAGACGAATTATATCATACCAAGCATCTCCTTCTATAGCAAACTCATAACGTCTTTCATGTAAAATCTTATCAATATTGATTGATGTTAATGAAGGTAAACCCGCACGATTACGAACAGCATTGAAATACTTAAGTGCGTCAGGGTCTGTAGTAGTAGCATTATTACCTAAAATAGCTTCAGCATAAATAAGGTAAACATCTGCCAAACGTTGCATATAAGTATTATTACCAGTAGCTTGTAATTGTCCTCCTCCATTATCGTCAGGAGTACCAACTACGTATTTTTTGACGTGAGCAATGTTACTATAAGTAGTTGCAGTAGGGATTGGTTCTGCCCAGCCTCCACCTTTTTTATTTAGTTCAGGATAATAATCACCTGGGAACATATACGTTGCTTTTCTGCGGATAGAGTCTATCGGATCAAGATTTAAAACGTAATCTGCCGATGCTCCGTGACCACCGCCCCAACCATCAGTTCCACCAGTGATTGTACTATTTTCTGCAAATTGAGATTGAAAACCATTACCTACACCCCAAGGTTGACGCAAAGGCACCCACTGTAACCCAAATAGTTGTTCAGCATTGTTGTTACTTTTTGTAAAGAACAGATCCGGATAACTTTCCATCAACTTGTATGGACTATTCAAAATAACGTCTTTAGCATAGTATTTGGCACTATCTAAATACATCTGGCTGCGTTGTCCATTAGTTGAATTCAAACCTGAGCGAGTTAAATAGAATCTGGCTAACATACCTTTAGCAGAATATTTTGTCAAACGACCATTTGTAGTAGTGAGTGGAAGATGGGCAATAGCATATTGCATATCACGAATGGCAAATTCCCAAACAGTTTCCACAGTATTTCTTGACAATGTAGTATCTGCACCTTGTTTAAGGTTGTCAGTAATAATTGGCACTGGCCCCCAGTTTTGAACTAAAAAAGAATAAGCTAATCCACGCATATAACGAGCTTCACCCAATGCAGTACTCTTCGCAGTAACCGAAACTGCTGGTTTTGAATAATTATCAATATTATACATTAATACATTTGCCTGTGCAATAATGTTATAGAATGAAGACCAAGAATCTTTTAATGCTCCATTGGTATTCGATACTGCAAACGAAGAGAACTGAAGCCAGTCTGCTACATAAGGCGTAAAGAAGTTCCCTCCACGACCATCACCAAAAGCTACAAGCGACTGCCCGTTAGCTCCTGCCCATACTTGGTTGTATAAAGCACTTGATGAAGTAGACAATTCAGCATCAGTATTAAAAAAAGTACCTGCTGTAAGGTTACTTAATGGGGGTCTTTCTAAGAAGTCTTCTTTACAACTACTTGCCAGACCACAAATAGTTAAGAATAAGAATATGTATTTTAAAAAATTATATTTTTTCATTTTTTTGATGTTTAAACATGATAAAATGTACGATGATTACAAGTCTGCCGACAAACTAAAAGTGTACATTCTCGAAGAAGGATAGCGACCATTATCAAAACCCGGTACGTTTGATGAATTACCAACCTCTGGGTCATAACCACTATATTTAGTAATAGTAAACGCATTTTGAACCCCTGCTGAAAATCTCAATCCATTAATTGGTAAGTATTTTTTAAGGATTGCTTTTGGTAATGTATAACTCAACGTAATGTTCTTAGCACGTAAATACGAACCATCTTCAATAAACTTATCAGTTGCACGAGCATTATCGTTTGGAGTATTACCCACTCTTGGCACTTGTGTTCCTGGGTTTAACAATACAGCAGTTTCATCATAGCTACTTGGTCTCGCAAAATTGATTACTTCCTTATAAGCACCACGAATAAGGTTTGTAAAACCAGAATTGTTCAATTTCAACTGATTAAACACTTGGTTACCATAAGTACCCTGCATAAAGATAGACAAGTCAAAGTTTCTATATGAGAAACTGTTATTGATACCAAAAGTAAACTTAGGCCAAGGATTACCAATAAGTGTTCTATCATCACTGTTAATGACTTTGTCGCCATTTACATCTACAAATTTTACATCACCTACCCATACACCAGTTTGACTGATAGGAATAGCTGCAGGCACAGCACTATTAATTAGTTGTTGATAATTTTGGAAGATTCCATCATATTTATAAGCATAAAACTGCCAAAGTGGTTGCCCGATATTTGAACGAGAAATTACAGAAGTGAACCAAGGACTACGGATTGCAAATGCTCTTTCAGTATTTAGCTTAAGCAATTTATTTCTATCAAATGAGATATTGAAACCGCTTTTCCAAGTTAGTGAACCAGTTGATTTACCTTCAATAGGAACAGTGTTGATAGAAATACCAAGTCCACGGTTTTCAAGATCTCCTAAGTTAACAACTGGAGCAGCAATAGCACCTGTACCTGTTGTACCTGCATAAGCTGGTAAAGGAAGTTCTGTAATTAGGTTACTTGTTTTCCTTAAATAAGCATCAAAAACAACTTGGATTCTATTTTTAAGAGCATGTAAATCAAAACCGATGTTATAAGATTGTGTACTTTCCCATTTCAAATCTGGGTTAGCAAAATTGGCTGCTAAGAAACCTTGACCTGTTTGAGTTGGGATTGCGTTCAAAGCCGCATAAATTGGTTTGCCATAATATTGGTTACCAGTAGTTCCCATTTCTAATCTTAACTTCAAGTCATCAATAGAGCTTACATCTTTCATGAAATTCTCTTTCGAGATTCTCCAAGCTGCTGATACTGAAGGGAAGAAACCCCATCTATTATTAGGTCCGAAATTTGAAGAAGCATCAGCTCTATAAGTAGCTTGAACAATATACTTATCATCAAAAATATAACCTATACGAGTAAAGTAAGATTCTTGAGAACTTGCATCTCTATAACTCTCGCTGATAGAAGTACTTTTAGTACCTGCTGATAATTCTGGAATATTATTACTTGTATAGCCTGTTACACTTCCTGATAAGTTTTCATTAAAGCCATATTGAGATTCATGTCCTACAGTTATGTTGACATCATGCTTTTGGAATCTTTTTGTGTAGTTCAAACGTTGATTCGTACTCCAATAATAGCTATTACCTGCATATCTTCTTGAAGATGTTACTAAATTAGATGCTCCTTGAGTAATGTTATTCACTCCAAACTGATAAGATGGATTAAAAACCGCTCTCGTATCATTACCATAAGTACCGTTGAACTCTGCGTGAAAAACAAAATCTTTCAAGAAAGTTAAGTCTGCATATACAGCCCCGAATGTACTTATACGTTTGTACACATTACTATTTGTATATGCTAAAGCCACAGGGTTTGTTACAAAAACATACGATGGTGTTGACGGAGTAATATTTTGTGGACCACCCCAAGAGCCATCACCATTTTTAAGAGGCGTAGCAGGCGATTGCTGAATGGCTGTACTAATAATTTGGTCGTCTCCGATTGAAAGATTTTCATTTGTGCCTGAAAGCGACAAATTAGTACCAACCTTTAAATAGCTACGCAATTTGTTTTCAAGGTTTAATCTTAATGATTTTCTATCAAAACCTGAGTTAGGCGCTAGTCCATCTTGATTCAACAATTCGAAAGATAGATAATAAGTTGTTCTATCATTTCCACCACTTAAAGAAAGCTGTTGTTTCTTCATAGCAGCAGTCTTAAACAAAGCAGTTTGCCAGTTTGTACCTTCTCCTAAGATAGAAGGGTCTGAAAATTCAGCTTGACGACCATATCCAGAAACATCAGCCCATGCATTGCTATAGATTGCATATTCTTTCAGGTTCATTACAGGTAACTGGTTGGGTAATGTCTGGAAATTATACATACTTGTAAAATTAATCCTTGTATCTCCAGCCTTTCCTTTTTTAGTAGTTACTACAATTACCCCATTAGATGCTTTTGATCCATAGATAGATTGTGCCGAAGGTCCTGTAAGAACGTTCATCGACTCAATATCATCTGGGTTCAAACTTGCCAGAATGTTTGACTGTCCATCTGACTCTGTGCTACTTGGTGGCTGAATCTGTACCCCATCAATTACATACATTGGTTGCGTATTACCATTGATTGAAGAAACTCCGCGAATATATACTGATGAAGCTCCACCTGGTTTACCAGAGTTACTTGCCACATATACGTTGGCAGCACGTCCTTGAAGTGCTTGGTCAAGCGAAGTGTTTACGGTTCTCTTGATTTCAGATTCACCAATGTTGGTTTGCGAACCTGATAGATAACGTGTTTTTTGTGAACCATACCCTACTACAACTACTTCGTCTAAGGAAGAAATATTTTCTACTAAGGTGATATTTATTTTTAGTCTGCCATTTACTTTAATCTCTTGAGATGAATACCCGACAGAACTAACCACTAAAGTAGCAGTACTACCTGCTTCAATGGCGAACTCTCCTAGCGAATTTGCAGTACTGCCCGATGTTGTACCTTTTACTAATATACTTGCACCAGGTACGGGCTGGTTGTCTTGACTAGAAACAATTTTACCAGTAATTTTTTGTGTCGGACCAGTTGCTTTTTGTGCTGATACTTCACCAAGGTGAAATACGAACATCAAAACAATTAATGACAATTTTAGAAACAATTTTTTGTCCACTTTTGGAGGATCACTGCTTTGGAAAGTTGTTTTCATTGTAAATGAATTTTTTGGGTAAAATGTATTTAAAATATGAGAGGAAACTACATAATTAAAAAAGTTAAACTTTATACCAGTATAGTATAATAAATAATAGTACAAAATTGGGTTTAATTTGTACTATATAAATCAGGGCTTTCCCCTGATTTAAAAATCAAGGGTTTACCCTTGGTTTTTGGGCGAAATGATGGAATTTGACTAATAGAAGATGTATTTGAACTATATGAATATTATATCGGGGGAAGCATAATAGTATTATAGAATACTTCATTCCATCATACAAAGAAGAAGCTGTGATTTCTCAGGGGTAAATATTACTTTGAAGTAGGCAAAAATGATTGTTGGAGATAAATAATAAGGTAATGTCAACGAGTGGGTAGTGTAGTTATATTTTTTAGACTTTAAGATTTAAGACTTTAGACACAAGAACTGTCAACCTATGAATATTGTAGTTATATACTATCGCTAGTAATAAAATGGAAAATATAAATGCTTTTTTATAACCAGCCTACTAAAATCACCGTTTATCAATTCCGCTAACCGACCATTCCTTTTTGTGTTGAAACTATCACTCCATCTGCTAATTTTGAATCAACAATCTAACAACAAAACATCATAATCAATTAACAAACAGATGTTTAACCTCTAGATAATCATAATTTTAACCGTATCTAAACAAATCAGAAAATGAAAACTTTTGCACAAATTATCGCTATCGCCACTTTAACTACTTCTTCTATATTTGCTAATCCTATTGCAGGTGAAACAACTATAAATGCTAATAAAACTAACAACTTCGCTATCGGTATGTACCAAAGTGTGGGGACTTTAGATATGCACCTTACATTGGACAAAGTGGTGGGCAAAGCAGTTACTGTTACCATCAAAGACAAAGACGGTAAAGTAATACACAATGAAAGAATCGCAAAAAATGCTCGTTCATATCATGGTAAATTCGATTTACAAGCATTAAACGACGGTACTTATTCAGTAGAAATTACAGATGGTACTGAAAAAATTACTCGTACAATCAATATTAACTCTGCTAAACCACAAGAGATTACAAGAACAATCGTAGTTGAATAAGCTAACGATAAAATTAACCCCAATTAATTGTTAAGATTTTAACAGATGATTGGGGTTAATAATCACAAAATACAACTAAAATAATTAGTTTTCATCCTCCTCTTCAGCTTCATTTTGACCCTTAATTATTTTTTCTTCAAGCATTTTATTGTAAATTTTCATTCCTAATTTTTCTCCAAATTCCTTGCCTAATTTCATGGAATCTGCAAGAATATTAGGAAGACTTTGAACCATTTTTTTTCCTGTAGAACTTTCATAAAAGGTGATAATGTCTTTAATTTCATTGTGAGAATAATATTTATCATAAACAGGAATATATAATTCAACAAATTCCTCAACGTTTATTTCTGCTAGCATTCTCTCTAAAAAGCCTTCTGGCAAGCCCTTGTATTGAGGACTAGTCTTTATCATGGTCGAGTACTGACTAATCATTATTTTTACAGTTTGAACTGTACCAGTAAGAACAAGAAGCTTTTTGATGTCTTTTGATTTTGTGCTGTCAATTTGTGCAAAACTAGTTGTAGCGATCAATAATAATAAAAGACAGGTGATTGGTTTCATATTATGTGTTTTTTTAAATTTTGAAAGATTTCTAAAGTTTCATTTATTTTTTATACAAAAGGAATTGCAATAGTTACCGACGTGCCATCTGATGGTTCTGAATGAAGATTAATGATGCCATGTAAATAATTTACCCTTGAACGAATATTGTTCCAACCATTATTTTCGGGCTGAACATTGGCATCATCAAATCCTTTTCCATCATCTTCTACAGTAATAGTCAGCGTCCTTTCTTCCTGATATACAATCTGAATCAATATTTCTGTCGCCTCCGCATGTTTTAGCGCATTAGTCATCAATTCCTGAATAATCCTGAAAATCATTAAGCTACTTTCAGGGGAAATTTCAAATTCTTTGCCAAAATGTTGAAAGATAATATTAGGCGAAATACTATTTTGCTTCAATATCAAATCATCTATCGAACGAATTAAGCCAAATTTTGTAAGGGCATTGGGTTGTAAATTACTCGAAATTGTACGTACTTCATCACAGGCAACATCTACCATTTCTGCAATCTGCTCTTTAGAAGTAGCAATATTTTCCGTTTGAAATTTTATTCTGGAAAGCAAAGTTCCTAAACCGTCATGGAGTTCCTGTGATATTCTTACTCGTTCTATTTCTTGTCCGCTAATTAATGCCCTTAAGGTTTCTATCTGTATGTTTTTCTTTACCTTCTCGGCATCCAATCTATTAAAACGTTGACGACTAAGATAAGCATACGCCAATACCCCAATAAAAAATATAGCCAGAATAATTAACACGATGTACATTTGTTGCCTTATCAAGAGTTTATCCAATTCTATGTCTGCAAGTTTTTTTTCTAAGGCAATTTTAGCAACAACCATCCGCTGTTTTTCTAATAAATTATTTTCACTAAAATCCCGAACATCACTTTCCATTTTTGAAAAATATAACTCCTCCGTGGTCTGTCGAGCTTTATTCATAAATTCATAGGCTTTCAGATAGTTCTTTTTTTTCAAATAATAGTTTTGTATTTCATAGTAAATCTCCTTTTGTAGCTGTATCAAAATAGTATTGCTCTCCACAATTTTCTGACTCTCCAATAATGCGTCTAGTCTTTCTTCCTGTCTGCCTAGCGCATCCAAACATTTAGATTTCACATACAGTGAAAGTGCCTCCAGCCAGTCGATTTGTAGTTTTTTTCCTACTTCATAACTTATTTCAGCATGTTTTAGCGATTCGTCATATTTTTTAATACGGTAATAATAATCAGAGTAGGAAGAATGTAACCTTCCTTCGTATGCCTCATCTTTTACCTCTCTATTAAGCATTTCAACCCTATCGAGTATTGCTTTTACATTTTTAAAATTATTCCCATGAATATCAATATTGGCTAAATTAACTAAATGCCCGATTTCGCTATTGGGCTGTTTCTTTCTTCTGAAATAATCAACAGCACCTTTAATGTATTCCTTTGCATATTCTTTGATAAAAGGCCTATCCATAAAATAAGACCCCAATGCTCCTCTGATATTATAAAAACTAGCAGAATCTTTCATTATCAGAAAACACTCCATACTTTTACGGAGGTTCGTGAGTGGAGAATAATTGAGGCCATACTGTTTCTCCTCACTTTTGGCATAACTCCAATAAGTGTAAGCTAGCCCAAGTGTATCTTTCCTATTTTGATATTTCACTAGCATTTCATCTAGCTGTGCTTTCGTATAATTTTTACTTAAACTAGGGTACTCATCTTGGGCGATTGCTAAAGAAACCTTGAAAAGCAAAAAAAATATTGTTATTTTAGGGTATATAAAATATTTCTTCATATCAGTTAAATATACATTTGCTAAATATTAATCACGTAATGGTACGCATTTTATTAGTTGATGATCATAAAATTTTCACTGAAGGTGTTGCTTCACTGTTATCGACAGAGGCAGACTTTCAGGTGGTAGGAGAATGTAAAACAGCGAAACAAGTTAAGACTTTTTTACAATCAAATAGCATTGATGTGGTTTTGCTAGACATCAACCTTGGGGAAGATAGTGGGCTGGATGTTTGCAAATTTATTTCGGACAATCATCCGAAGGTAAAAGTATTGGCGATGTCGATGTATAACGATGAGAGTTTTATCACTAAAATGATTAAAAACGGTTCGTCGGGATATATTTTGAAAAATACTGGTGGTGAAGAGCTTCAAAAAGCTATCAGAACGGTGTATGAAGGCAATACCTATCAAAGTGAGGAGGTAATGAATATCATTATGAGGGGGTTAACTCGTCAGAAACAACAAGAGAAAAGTCTTTATCAAATTCGTTTTACCCGTAGAGAAAGAGAAATACTCGACCTTATCGGGAAAGGCTTAACAACAAAAGAGATTGCTACTACACTTTTTATCAGTGATAAAACTGTAGAGACTCACCGAAGTAATTTATTAGCAAAATTCGAGGTAAAAAATGTAGCGGGCTTGATTAAGCTCGCTATTGAATATGGGTATTTGAAGTAAGGAGTTGTGAGTTAGTGAATTGTGAGTTTATTATTTAGTGATTGAGTGAGTTGTGATTGAGTGATTATATTAGTTGTGAATTGTGAGTTAGTGAATTATGAATTTGTACTTAAATAAAATTAATAATAATCACTAAATCACAATTCACTCAATCGCTCAATAATATAATCACTCAATCACAACTATTAATAACTCACATACTGATTAGTAAAAGAGCCATCGTCGTATAAATCAATTACAGCATAGCCAGCTTCTGTATGCTGATACTTTCCAAACCACCAACGCCCTGATACAGCTCCATTACAACAGTAAGAAACACCATTATAATCAACACGGTCGCTTAAATGTATATGACCTGATACGGCGAGCTTTACATTTTTATGGTGATGAAAAAGTTCTGCAATTTGTTTAGAATCTGTGTGCATCCAACTCCCTGGCACTTCCCATCGTCCATCTTTTTCTTTCATGTTATTACCATCAAAAAAAACACAGGCTGCCAAAATCGGAATATGCGATATTACCATCGTTGGTTTATTCTCAGGTAAAGCTTTCAGGTCTTTTTTTAGCCAGTTGAATTGTTCTTCATCCAAATTAGCGGTATACCACGAGCCATCCTTCTTTTTCTGAACGCTATCTAGCATCACAAAATGCCAATCGTTATTGTCAAAGCTATAATAAGGCTTGGCTAGCCCCATTTCATCCATTGCCCATTTTTTTCCATCATCAAAACTGCTTAGGCTATCGCCCTCGCAACAAATATCATGGTTGCCTACACTATGGAAAACAGGTAAGGAGTTTTCAGCTTTTAGTACATCATTAAATAAATCCCACTGCTTTTTTACATTCCCTTTTCTGTGTTTATGGGCATCCATCACACAGTCGCCAGAATTGATAATCAAATCAGGTTTTACTTCATTTTGAATATGATGTAAACATCTTGCAAAACCTTTAGAAGAATTCACTAAAGGAATTGCTTCTTCGATATGTACATCAGTAATATGAGCCACCCTCAATACTCTTTTAGGAGCAGCTGGTTCGTCTTCTTGTGCTTTTACTAAATTTGGAATGGATAAACCGCCAGCAACAAGCCCCATCTGGCGAAGTAAATCACGTCTTTGCATCTAATTACAGTTTGGTTGCGCAAAGATGGGCTTTTAAGATAACCTCTTAGTTTTCTGACAATTAAGCCTTTGTAAACTTTATCTATTGTTTGTAAAGGAATTGTAAACTAAGCCATTTCTAATTCAATAGGTTGATTATAGGCTATTTGAGTCACTAATAATATTCTACGGAAGAGTTCCTTCAAGTCAATCCCTTCGTTTTGGGCAATACTTGGTAAGAAACTACGGGCATCCAAATTAGGCATTGTATTGATGTCTAACACATAAATCTCACCACTATGGATTCGGATATCTGTTCTAGACATTCCTCTTATTTTCATGGTTTTGTGCAACGTCAATACTTTATGCATGATTTCGCTTTTGATACTTTCTTCAATATCAGGATTCAGGATTTTTTCGGTTACTCCATACGATTGCCCTGCGATGTATACTTCACGGTCGTCATCAGGACGGATTTCTAAAGGCGTCAATGCCATATAGTCTGTCCCATTTTCATTGGGAATTACCCCTACCGTAAATTCACGACCAGTAATATAAGGCTGTATGATATAGTTTTCTTTTTCGAGTAATTCCTGATAGGGTATTTCAGAGGCATCGAATACTAGCATATTCAGGTGTAAACTTCCCATTCGGTGTTTTACGATATAACGTTCGTATTCTAAAGTAGCTACGTCGCTCAACTGGATGATAGGGGGCGTTTTTACATCGATTTCTTCACAGATTTGTGGAAGATTCATCTTATCCTTAGCAAGTATCTGTATATCATAAGTACTGGCTGTATGTTTGATGGCATGGCTATCTAACCAACGGGCAATATCTGCCTGACCAGCTTCTCGGAAACCATAGCATACATTAAAAACCATGTCGAATTGCTTTAGAAAATCTGCAAATTCTGTCGTAAAGCCCACAAAATGTGTTACATAGGGATAATAGTTTTCGGGCGTAGCTTTCAAGAAAGTAGCGATGGTGCTTCCGAAAATATTTTCTTTCCACGGAGTAAAGGTGGAGTCAGAATAAAGAAAAATGAGTTTTTGGGCTGACATGATTTCATGATTAATATTAGAAATCGAAAATAATACGCTCAGGAATATTCTATGATTATCAGATAATTATGGATATGTTAATTTTCCGTCATTCTTTAATCCTTTACGAAACCATAAAGTGCTGTTAATGATACGGTTACATTGAAAATGTATTTTTGCCTAGAACTTAAAACAAATCATCTCATGCAAAAAGCAAGACGTTATCTGACCGTTTTTCAACGCAATTTTACTTGGTTTATGACATCAATGTTTGTTTCATAATAAACATAAAGAAAGCATAATTCAACCTTAACACTGAGATAATCTTGGAACAGTAAGTTTGATTAAATTTTTGAATCAAACAGTTTTTAAGATTATAAATATGATTGACCTATCGCTGAAAATTTTGTTGGTTGACGACGACCCAGATATTCTAGAATTACTTGAATACAACCTACAGAAAGAAGGTTTTCAAACACGTACCGCCGAAAATGGTCTTCAAGGTATTCAAGTGGCACAAGAGTTTTTACCAGATATGATTTTGATGGACATTATGATGCCTATCATGGATGGCATAGAAGCTGGGCGTATTATTAAGCAATCTAAAGAATTGAAAAACTCTTACCTTATTTTCTTGACCGCCAGAACAGAAGAATATTCAGAAGTAGCGGCCTTTGATATTGGTGCCAATGATTATATCATCAAACCTGTCAAACCAAGGGCTTTGATTAGCAGGATAAAAGCTGTTTTCCAAAGAAATATTGCGGATACAGTAGATGAAGAAAAGGTGGTTTTAGAGGATTTGATAATCAATCGCCAGAATTATTCTATTGCCGTAAAAGAATCTTCATGGACTTTGCCTAAGAAGGAATTCGACTTGCTGATGTTCTTTGTCAGTAACCCTAATAAGGTATATACGCGCGACGAAATTCTTTCAAGTGTTTGGGGGAAAGGCATTCACGTAACTGAACGTACGGTAGACGTACATATACGTAAGATTAGAGAAAAGATTGGTGAAGATTATATCCGCACTATCAAAGGAGTTGGTTATTTGTTCTCAAGAAACTAAATCCTTAACAATCCTTTAATATTCTAGCAATCATAGGGTTAAAGTAAAATTACAATTTTGGTTTATGAAAACGCCAAAACAATATAAAACCGTCATCATATCTGATGTTCACCTAGGCTCAGAAGGTTCAAAAGCTAAAGAAGTAACTGCTTTCTTGAAGAGTATCTCGTGCGAAACCTTAATTATGAATGGCGATATTATTGATGGCTGGCAACTCAAAAAGGGTGGTTCATGGAAGAAGAAACACACTGCTTTTTTTAGGGCTGTGTTGAAAATGATTGAGAACCATAATACGAAAGTAATATACCTGAGAGGTAATCACGATGATTTTCTAGACCAGATTATCCCTTTTCAGTTAGGTAAATACTTTACTGTTCAGCGCGACTATATTCTACAGTCGGGCTCAAAGAGTTACCTTATTACACACGGTGATATTTTTGATTCTGTGACCTCTCAAATGAAATGGCTTGCCTATTTAGGAGACATTGGTTATACCTTTTTATTATCTATCAATAAGCTGTATAATCAATACCGTAAGTGGCGAGGGTTTGAATATTATTCTTTTTCACAGAGAATTAAGCAACGAGTGAAAGAGGCCGTGAATTATGTATCGGATTTTGAAGAGAAATTGACGGAGCTAGCCCGAGCAAACCATTGCGAAGGGATTATTTGTGGACATATTCATAAACCAGACATCCGCCTTATTCAGGAAATCACCTATATGAATTCGGGCGACTGGGTGGAATCGTTAACAGCCTTAGTAGAAGACTATCAAGGGAATTGGGACTTGCTCTATTTACTCCAAAATAGTCTGGATTTAGAAGAAGAATTATCAGATGAATTAATAGATTCTGAGGCCATGAAAACTGCCAAAGGAATTTTTATGAGTATCTCTTAAAATATACCCAATATGAGTAAGTATCTATTCGTCGTACAAGGAGAAGGTCGTGGACATTTAACACAGGCTATTTCCCTTTTTGAAATCTTAACGGCTGCTGGGCACGAGGTAGTTTCTGTAATGGTGGGTATGGAGGATAAACATCATATCCCTGCTTTTTTTAAAGAAAAAATTAATGCTCCCATCAATACTTTCCCTGCTCCTAGCTTAGTTTACGGACAAACCAAGGCTGTAAAAGTATGGGATACGATTAAAACGCATGTTTTAAGACTAAAAAAATATCGTAGAAGTGTTCAGTTTTTGGCAGAACAGGTTGAAGCATCTCGTCCTGATGTTATCGTGAATTTTTATGATATTATCTGTGGTTTGTATGCACAATTCCACCGCCCAAATATTCCTGTAGTTTGTGTGGGACATCAATATTTGTTGTTGCACAATCAGTTCGTCTCATTGCCCGATAAAAAGATAGACCGTTTTTTATTAAACCTCAATACCCGTCTTACCTCTCTTAATTCAACTAAAAAATTAGCTTTGTCTTTTGTAGAAATGCCCGAAGACAAAGCTAAGCATATTGTAGTAACGCCACCACTTTTACGAAAAGAAGTGAAGGCGTTAACGCCAACAGTAAAACCTTATTTCTTAGCCTATATTACTCACCATAAATTGGGTGAAGACATTATTAATTGGCATTCCGAACATAGAGACATCGAAATTCATTGTTTCTGGAATAATCCTGATTTTGGGAATGAATGGCATTGCCAAGAAAACCTTACTTTTCATCAAGTAAATGCAGAGAAGTTCTTAACCATGATGCAAAACTGTTCAGGTTTGGTTTGTACGGCTGGTTTTGAATCTGTTTGCGAAGCCATGTATTTAGGCAAACCTATCATGATGGTACCAGTGCCAAATCATATCGAACAGCAAATTAACGCCCTAGATGGCGAACGTGCAGGGGCAGGCATTGCAGATACTACCTTCAATTTCTCTCGTTTTATTGAATATGTGCCAATTCACCAAAGTATTAGCCACACCTTTCAGGCTTGGCAAGCACAAACTGCACAGGTATTCTTGAAAAACTTAGAAGAAGTATCGCAGAAAAAAGTAGAAATATATACTTTCAGAAGAACTACACAATTGGGACGACTGTTTCGTAGGTCTTTGGGTTCAACTTTATAGGACATAAAAAATCTCATTAATAACGGTTGATACCTCAACTATAGGTCTTGCTTTCTTACAGACAATAAATTTTTTATCCCTAGCGAGGTACTTAAGTACCTCGCTAGGGATAAAAAATTTCAACTTATCGGCTTTATTATTTCAAAGCATATTTAATTTCATTCGCTGCTTGGCGTAACGCTACTTGTACAGCAGGAACATCGCTTAAAGGATTTAATAAACCATAATCGTGAATCATTCCTTGCATCCTAATAAGGGTAACATCTACGCCTGCTTCATCCATTTTTCTGGCATAGTCTTCCCCTTCGTCACGCAACACATCGTTCTCTGCTGTTTGTACATAAGCAGGTGCTACGCCTTTTAAATCTCCTAAAGTTGCTTTTAGGGGTGAAGCATATATATTGTCTCTTTCTTCTGTAGAGATATAATTATCCCAAAACCATATCATCATGTTTTTTGTCAGGAATCTGTCTTCGCCATATTGATGATAAGATTCCGTTTCAAAATTGGCATCTGTCACTGGCCATAACAACACTTGTAGCTTTAACTCAAGTTCTTTTTTATTTTTTGCCATAAGTGCTACTACAGCAGCCAAGTTTCCTCCTGCACTATTCCCCACTACGGCTAGTTTTGAACCGTCAATATTAATTTCATCGCCATGTTCTGCTACCCATTTAGTGGCAGCATAAGCTTCATTAATCGCTACAGGAAATTTCACTTCTGGAGAACGACTGTATTCCACAAAAACTGCTACAACACCTGAATAAATAACTAAATCTCTTACAAACCGCTGATGCGTAGCAAAATCACCCAATACCCAGCCTCCGCCATGAAAGAACATAAAGGCAGGTAATGTTTCCTCTACGTCTGTTGGTCGAACAATATAAAGTTTTATCGAAAGTCCATCTTGTTCTATTGTTTTCTCTGATACATCAATACCTGATATGTCTACCTCTACTGATTTTTGTGCACCTTCTAATACCTTACGGGCTTCTTCAGGTGATAATTCTTCCATGGGTGTACCACCGCTACTATTCAAAGTGTTTAAAAAATCTTTCGTTTGAGATTGAATTGCTGGATCCTCTGCGGGGTCTATGCTATTATTAAGTGTTGCATTAGTTTTCATGATTTCAATGTTTATATGTGTTGAGAATGATCAAGAGCCCTAGATTGACTCATTGAACATTCCTCGTAAAAAAATTATACCTAGCTGTTTTTTTGCAACCAATCATAGATATACGTTGCATTTTCTTTCCAAGTAGGTAGCCCTACCACAAAGTGATTACGTCCTTCAAATTCTTTATAGTCGGTTACAGAGCCATTATCTTTTGCATATCTCTTATAATTACGCATATTGAGGTGGGCAGGAATAATATTATCCTTGCTTCCAGCTACAATCAATAGTGGTGGATGGGGTTTATCAAAGTCAACTTTGGCGGCACTCGTTAATCCTCCACGCGCCACTGTTTTTGACTCAGGGATGGTATTTTCATCATAGGCTTTTTGCTGTTCTTCCAAAGGCATATCGTTTACAAAAGCATACTGCCAATCTTTAAATGACATTAGATAGGTTTTCTTCAAAGAAGTAAATAATCCTAATGACTTCCAGCCAGCTTTCAAAAACGAGAATTCATAAGGGAAAACGCCTAGCGGAGGCACTGGATGAAGCACGGCTCCTGCAACAACTAAGTCACGGTTAACTAATATTTGTGTGATAAGCCCTCCTAGTGAATGTCCAATGGCTATTGGTTTTTCAGGAAGACTCTTAGCAATATTAGCGTAATGGTCTACTAATTCATCAAGTGTCAATGCTGCAAGGTCGGTATCATTAGGTTGTCTATCTCTCAATTCTTTTGCCGTACCATTTTTATAAGGCCAAGCTGGGGCAAGGGTGTTATAGCCTTTGCTTTCAAAATATTCTTGCCATTCTTTCCAGCCTAAATTGGTTACGAATGCACCAGTTACGAATAAAATTGTTTGGGGATTTGATGTTTGCGTTTTCATGGTTGTTTTGATTTAAAAATGAATGTTAGTTAGTTTTTCAAATAAATAAGTTGTCCTAAATGATAGCTTAAATGGTTGGTTCTGTTGATTAGAATATTGAGTTTGTTGCGTTGTGGTTCTTTATTAAAATCTTCGTCTGTCATTGCTAGGTGTCTGGTAAACCATTCATTCACGGGCATGTCCTTAAAATGTTGACTCAGCACTTCATTTACTTTTTGAAGATTCTCTTTCAATGTAGCGATAGATGGGAAAGTCAAACCAGCTTTATCGGCATTATCAATAAATATATGTTGGAGATGTGGATACAATTTATCCTGTAGTCCTAGCAATGGTAGAATGCCATCGCTCACTGCTATTAAATGACCAAGGATGTAGGTACCTGTATTTCTTCCCGAGGATGTTTCTGATAGAAGCTCTTCGTCAGAAAGTCCGTTCAAGAGCGTCACTAATCTTCTATTTTGTAAGTCCCAGTTGGCAATTACCATACTGACAAATAGTGTTTGTTGTGTTGAGTCATTTTCCATCTTTATTGCTTTAATCTTCTGTAACTGTGTCGTTTAATTACATTACAAAGTTGCAACATTTGATAAGGCAAAGCCAATGACATAAAATAAGAAATGGTCTTGACAAATGTCAAGACCATTGGGTGTAATTACGATAAATGTCTATTTAGAAAGGGCATTCTTACGGATTCTGCTAAGGGTTTCGGCAGAGATGCCCAGATACGATGCAATCATATTTTGGGGGAAACGTTGAAAAAAAACTGGATGAGTTTTTAATAAGTCGAGAAAACGTTCTTCAGCAGTATAGCTAATCACTGAATGAATCCTTTTCTGAGAAGCAATTTGCCCTCGTTTGTCTAGTTCTTGTGTCATTTTTTTATACATGGGCGACACCTCCATGAGGTATAAAAAATCTTCTCTTTTTATCTGTAATAGCTCTACCTCTTCAAAGGCCTCTATATTATATAGCGAGGGCGTTTCCATTTCAAAGCTTTCTCTATCCATCATCCACCAATTCTCGATTCCAAAGCGAATAATACGCTGGTTACCTTTATCATCTGTGGAATACTGACACATTGCTCCTTTAATAATAAAGGATAAATGTTTACATACGTCTCCTTCTTGCAGTAAGTATTGTTTCTTTCTGTATTTCCTTGGGGTGAAAACTGCTTTAATCATTGCATATTCATCATCAGAAAGGTCGGTAGCAATTAGTTTATTAATATATTGACGGAGTATATCGTACATGATGTGTTAAAAGTATAATGGCTTGTTGAGGTATAATAAAACGAGTAGTTAATTTACTCCTTTTTCTGTACACTTCAAACTTATGTTATATTTCTAAAAACAATATGTATGATATACTCAATTGACTCTGAGTATATTACAAAAAACCTTTACTTGTACCCATCTCTCACATACATTATTGGCATTGAAATGGACCGAAAGCTTTTTTGATGTTGAGTTTATTATCTATTGTTTCTGCAATTAAAACATAGAACGTTTCTCCTCCAGGCAAAACCCTTATAATGGTATGTCCAAACATACTTTTAAAACCATCGGTAAACCAAAAACCTATTGCTGCTTTTGTGGCTTCTTGGATATTAGTCGCAAAAAGATTCTTTTTTCCTTTATAAATATGGTCTGAGATAAGCCTATGGACAACTTCTTCTCCGGGGTGATTGCTACTCCAAGTTTGTTCTACGACTACTTGGGGTTGTAGATTTCTAAGAAAGTTTTCGTTGGTAGCATCTCTGCACCCATGATGATCCAACGTGGTTACTTCTACTTTACCAACAGCTTTTGAGATAGGCGTTTCTACATCAAACCATGTTGGTAAACCATATCCTTGCAAACCTGTATTATCTCCTCCCGTAAAATAATCAAACTTACCATAAGATAGCTTGATGGCAAGGCTTAAAGGGTTTTCGTTAAATCTTTTTTTGGCATCTAAAACACTATCTGCTGTAAAGAACTCAAAAGTTTCGTTCCCATTACCTGTCCAAATAGTGCCATTGGCTTTTACTCCCCGAACCTTAAAACTTGGATACTTTGATGGATTGTTTTTTAAAACTATTTGATCAATTGCTCCTACTTTCAATTGTTCGCCGACGAGTCCATTAGTTTGTTTTTGGTACTCAATGAATTTTTGTAGATTCAAGAAAATACTTGGTTCATTTTTGTAAGCTACTTTTAAATCTGTCGGGAAATTATTGTAGGGATAATTCCTATCAATCAACTTTTTGATAGGTACTAAATCACCCACTTCGGTAATACCCGATAGTTTATAAGCACCATTAGTAGCCGTTTTAGTGCCAGCGTTAATAATGCCCATGTGGTCGTCGTGATAATGAGTAATCAGCGCATAATCAATAACAGGTTTATTAGGCAATATTTGTTGAATATAATCTGCAATCCATTGTCCCGCAGTTTTAGTATTATTAGGATAAGGAAGTGTATACGTAAAGGGCCAACTATTTCTACGAAAAGCTACTTCGCCAATATCTCCAGCATCAACCATCATGGTGGTTCCGTCAGGCAAAACAAAGAATGTCGAAACACCACTTCCAGTAACAATATGATGAATATCTAAATAGCCTTGATGCCATTGAATATTGGTAGTATCTGGATTTATTTGTGCTTGAAGCGTAGTAACGGACGCACAAAATATCAAAAACAAGAATATGTAACTTTTCATCGATTTAGTATTAGGTTGTTTGAGTTGAATGGTTTGTATAAAGAAAGTAATCATTTATAAAGAAGAGAGTAGCTAATTTACTCTTCAATTTGAGAAAGACTTCAACATAAGAGTAAATTATATCTTTTTCTTTCATATCGCTAAATGATAAAATTATGATAGCGTTAATTTTGTAGGCACTTGTACATAAAAAAGCACAATCATTGAATATCTTGTCCTAGTTCAATGTTTCGGAAATATTGGCACAGTAATTTTGACTCAAGAAAAAACAAACACGACGATGGACAGAAAGACTTTCATACAAAAAGGGATTACAGGAACTGGTATTTTTGCGGCAACTGCGGCTTTGGGTAATGTAATCAAAAACGATATAGATGAATTACAAGAATTGGATATTATCGGTTTTAATCATATTCCTAATACTCCTTCAAAAATACTAGAAAACTCTGTTTTACATAAAGCTGATTCTCGTGGACATGCTAACCATGGCTGGTTAGATAGCAATCATACTTTTAGTTTTGCTAATTATTATAACCCAGAACGTATGCACTTTGGCGTGTTGAGGGTTTTGAACGACGACCGTGTGGATGCTGGTAAAGGCTTTGGCAGACATCCGCATGATAATATGGAAATTATCTCTATTCCGCTTGAAGGGAACTTGGAACATAAAGATAGCATGGGGAATGTGGCGGTAATTAAGCAAGGAGATATTCAAGTAATGAGTGCAGGAACAGGCATTTATCATTCTGAATACAATCAAAGTCAAGATAGTTTGGTAAAATTCTTGCAGATATGGGTTTTCCCTAATAAAAAGAACGTTACGCCACGTTATGACCAAATTACGTTAGATACCAAAGACAGGCATAATAATTTACAACAAATATTATCACCTAATCCAGAAGATGCAGGCGTTTGGATTCACCAAGATGCTTGGTTTCATTTAGGAACATTTGATAAAGATTTTGAAAAAACGTATCAAATCAAGAAAAAAGGAAACGGGGTATATGCGTTTGTATTGAAAGGAAGTTTTGATATTGAAGGGTTTGAGGTCGCAAACAGAGATGGCTTTGGTGTTTGGAATGTAGATAGTTTACAAATAAAAGCGATTAGTCAAGACGCAGAAATATTGTTAATGGAAGTACCGATGTCGATATGAAAAAATTTGAAATTTTAGTAATCGGAAGAAATGTTGAAATCCATGAAGTAGTACTGCGATTAATCAACAAAAATGAAGCATGGTTGGCTACAGGAGCATTAACTGATGAAGAAGTATTTGCAATATGCGAGGCAAAAAACTTTGATATGGTATTATTAGGAAGTGGAATAGAAGAAGAATCGGAAGAAAAACTAAGAGAATATTTCCTAAATATTAATCCACATCTACCCATTGTACAACATTACGGAGGTGGAAGCGGATTGTTATATTGCGAAATTCAGCAGGTTTTTGAAAAGATTTAGTTAAGAAATGAGCGCAGTATTAGAACAAAGTCTATTCACTATCGCCAATTACTAGTTCTTAACATTTTTAATTTCTGGAGTGTGCAAAACACGCTTGATGCCCATAAATCTTTTCTGATAATAAGCGGCATCTAAATAATCGTAGCGAACACCACCGTTCCAAGCTGAGTGAATAAACTTAATATATTTGTCGGTTACTTCGGTAACAATTCCGACGTGACCGACTCTTTTCCCCTTCGCATTATGTCCTTTGAAGAAAATCAAATCACTGGGTTGAGCATCCAATCTTGATACTGAATATCCCAATAGACTTTGAGCAGCGCTACCATGCGGTAAAATCATCCCAAAATTCTGGAAACAATAGCGGACAAATCCTGAGCAATCAAAACCTTTTTTAGAAGTTCCACCCGAGCGATATCTTAAATGAAGATGGTCGTTAGCGAAATCGAGGAGATTATTTACAGTACCTAGCGTGGTATGTGAAGCTTTATTTTGAGTGGAATCTTTTGGTAAAAATTGCCCAAAGATAGTATATTGTAACCCTATACAAAGTATCGTAAATAAGACTTTTTTCAGCATAATCGTGTGGTTATATCTTAAAATCGCGTGGTTATATTTAATAATACTGTAACTAAATTAACAATAAAATTTTAAAAACAAAAATTATCTTCTTTATTAAATCCTATTTCTATAACGTCATTAAGTGTTTTTACGTATAAATTTCTTTAAAATTTACTGTTTTCTTACTTCTAAAGAGCAATTATCAACATATTAATGATAACATTTACTAAAAACAGATAGCCTGTTTTTAGTAAACCATTTATGAATGTTTTATTGGAAAACTCTTCGTTATGGCTTAATTTTCGGTAATTTTTTTTGTTTTAAGCTTCCTACAAAAAACAAATGCAAAGCAATATTAAGCTATTTAAATAACAAAAATGGAAATAAAAACACATGAAGTAAATACCATCAAGATAGCGGAGGCAACGGCAGATTATATTTTTATTAATCATGCACAAGATGGATTAGACTTGTTAGGAAATCTATATTATCAAGGCTTTGACAACATCATCATTCATCAGAAAAACATCACTCCAGATTTTTTTGATTTAAAAACGGGCATTGCTGGTGAAATACTTCAAAAGTTTTCAACTTATCGTGTTTCTTTGGCTATCGTTGGAGATTTTAGCCACTACACTAGTAAAAGCATCAAAGACTTTATTTTTGAAAGTAATAAAACAGGACGTATTAACTTTGTTAATGATGTTGCTGAGGCTTTAAGTTGTCTTGGGAAGGGATGATATAGCAACAATTCTAAGAGAACATACTATCACCCAAGATTAGAAATTCCGACAAAATCATTAAATATGAAAAGTCCATTCATTATAAAATTATTCATAATTATAGGTCTAGTTTTTAGTAGTAATCAAATATTTTGCATTCAGCAAAATGAAAAGTCAGATAGGCAAAATTTAATAGGCTTCTGGTTTCAGCCTCATTCAGCCTTTTTAAATATTAAATTTTACCCAAATGGAAGATTTAAGTTTAATGATTATAATCTAAAATTAGATAAAGAGGAATTGTTAAAAGGGAAGTACTATTTAAAGGGACGTTCTCTTGTGTTGGTATATGACGATAGACCAAAGCAATCTTTTAATTTTATTAAAGGTATTGGAGCCGATAACAATTTCTATATAAAGAAAAAGGGGTATTATTTCGTAAAGCAAGTTTTGTGATGTAGACTGCCCTCACTTGAAGTGGCGTTTTTCACTATGTCAATGTGTCTGACATTCTTAGAACGCGACGCCTATTCCGCAATGGCTAGTGGTATATGAGTACACAACTTGGAAATAATTATAAAATGCGGTGCATTTTTGCAATGTAACATTGCTGTACACTCTGACGTAGTTAGCAACACTACGCCAAGAGAGCGTCTTTGAGGATTATCCCAAACATAAAAAAACCACGTCAGCTTATCCCGACGTGGTTTATAACTTCCCTGAAAATTTATACTAACTAATTATTTTCTTTAAATTACCAAAGCTTGTACCAAGGTTATTGATAGGTGATGGAGCACCGTCTTGTTCTACAAAAAGGTGTTTTACACCCGCTTTGTCTGCTGCGGCAAAAATGGCTTTGAAATCCACAATCCCTGTACCTACTTCAACAGGTAATAATGTTTCTTTGTTTAAATCTTTTACGTGAAATAATGGAAAACGTCCTGGGTGTTTAGCAAACAGTGATGGGATGTTTACCCCAGCTTTGGTTGCCCAAGCCAGATCCAATTCAAATTTCAATAAGTCTGCACTAATTTGCGACGTGAATATATCGAATGGTAATTGTCCATCTACTTTTTCAAATTCAGCAGTATGATTATGATATACAAAAGTCAATCCTGCTTTTTTACAAGCCTCTCCTGCCTTTTGAAGTATCTCTAACGACGATTTTATGTCTTCTGAAGTCTTCACAGGAATACTAGCACATACTAAATACTTTGCTCCGCCTTCTGCTACTTCATCTACTACCTGCTGTGTATCGTTCATCAACGATTTCATCGGAGGCATCTTATTTAGCATTTCAGCATTAGGATTTACAGCAGCTCCTGGCTTAGGTGCTGGCATTCTGAAAGGCGCACCCATAATATGGTGTGCTTGCCATGTCATTCCTAAATCGCTCACTACTTTCGCAAATTCTTTGGGTTTCATTCCATAATATCCACCCTTCATGCTAAAGGCTGATTCTATTTCTTTGTAGCCAATATCTGCAATCTGCTTTAATGTACCTGTTACATCCTTATCAATTATCGACATCGTGGTAAACAACTGCACACCAAAATTCTTAGGCGTAATTTTATGTCCGAACGCATCGGCCAAATTTGGCAAAAGCATTCCTCCAAGGGCTAAAGCTCCTGTATTTTTCAGAAAGTCTCTTCTATTTTGCATAGTCGTTGTTGTAGGTAATGTAACAGATTTTTAAATGCGTTTATTAATTTATTTATAAAAATGATATTGGATAATAAAGAGTATTTACAGAAGCAAAATTGACATCGCCTGCCATAATAAGGCAGGCCTTAGTCGGAGTTTATAGTTGTACTTTTTTTCTTTTATGAGCAAACAACCAATGTAATAAGTCGGGTTCTTGAAATACATTATCCCAACTATTATGCTTTACGTTTGGGTACTCAGTATATTTTACATCAACCTTAAGTTGTTTTAATTTTTCAACCATTTTACGAGAGTTATTCACATCTACTACTTGGTCAGCATCGCCATGAAAAACCCAGAAAGAAGTTCTTTTTACAGATTTGTCGTATTTTTCTACATCGCCTCCTCCGCATATTGGAATGGCTGCTGCAAAAACTTTTGGATAACGATATACTGTTTCAAAAGTCCCCATGCCACCCATCGAGAGACCAATAATGTATAACCGAGATTTATCCACACTTTCGTCTTGACAAACCTGTTTTACAATATCCATAAAGCAAAGCATTGGAGTAGTGGGCTGATTATGATAATCAAAGCCAAGCGTAATGGGCGAAGTACTTCTGTCTACTTTTACTGAAGCCCAATAACTATCAGTAGGACATTGAGGAGCAATGACAATACATGGAAATTTTTCCCTATTTTCATCTTTTAAAAACAATGTAGCTCCGTGTGTCAGTTGTTTTTCATTATCATTGCCACGCTCGCCAGCACCATGAAGAAAGAGTATCAATGGATACTTTTTACTTTTATCGTAGTCTTTAGGATATAATATGCGATAGGGCAATTTAAAGCCATCTGAACGGACATATTCTCTCTTCTCATACTTGTCGAGGTCCTGAGCAAAAACACCCGTATAACAAAGTAGTAGGAAAAAGCCTAAAAACTTTTTCATATTTATTTTTTAAGATTAAATAGTATTAAATTTATTGTATCATTGCGGTACAATAATACTTGAACCTTTTTATGTTACCAAATTTTTCTTTACATTTATCTAAAATTCGCTTAAACATCTCAAATATTTGAATTATGAGTACTAAAACTCGTGGATACGACTACCTTCCAGGCATTTCTATTGATTGTGTTATCTTCGGATTTCATGACAATCAATTAAAAATATTATTATTAAATTTCAAGAATACAGATTGGCTAGCAGTACCGGGTGGATTTATCAAAGAAAGCGAGAATTTAGAAGAAGCAGCGCAAAGAATTTTAGAAGAACGTACGGGCCTAACCAATATTTATCTGGAGCAATTTTATGTTTTTGGGGATAGAGATAGGCGTGATAATGAGATGTTAAAGTCTTTGATGAAAGCTGTTGATGGAGTAGAGCTTAGCCCAGACCATTATTTAATGACTCGCTTTTTATCAATAGGTTATTATGCTCTGATAGATTTCACAAAGGCAAACCCAACACCTGATTATACTTCTGATTCATGCCAATGGTATGACATAGATACGATTCCTACTTTGATTTACGACCATTCGGCGATGGTAAAAAAAGCATTAGAAACCCTTCGTTTCTTTTTAGATGAAAAACTAATTGGTTTTAATTTATTACCAGAAGTGTTTACAATGAACGACTTGCAAAATATGTACGAAACAATTTTAGATAAAAAACTACTTCGTACAAACTTCCAACGCAAAATGTTGAGTTTAGGAATTTTAGAGCGATTGGATAAAAAAATGACTGGTGCTGCCAACAAAGCCCCTTATTTGTATCGATTTGTAGGAAAAGAAAGTAATGTTTGATTCAAAAACCTTTATAAAGAGAACAGGCTTGCCGTAAAACAGCAAGCCTTTCTTTTTTTCAATCAAAAACACAATTTTACATGTGTTTCAAACTGATTATGTCGATGAAGAGATAATCATTGATTAAATCTTGATATTCTTATTCTTTACCGAATTCTCCTACGGCTCTGATTTCAATGTCTTCACTTACTACTGCCCCTGGCATTCCTCCCACACCAAAGTCAGTACGTTTGATAGTTCCTGTTAATTTAAACCCAGCAATTGGCTTTTGAGTTCTCATGTTTTTACCAACACCATTCAATGTTAAATCAAACGTTACTGGTTTTGTAACACCTTTCAAAGTAAGGTCGCCAACCAATTTATATTTTTTAGCATCTACTTTAGTGATAGAAGTACTTTTGAAGCTAATTTTTGGAAATTTCTCAGCATCAAACATATCTGCTTTCTTCAAATGCCCATCTCTCATTTCATTATCAGTATCAACGCTGCTTACATCTGCTGAAAATTCAAACACTGCATCTGTAAAATCTTCTTTTGATGAAGTGATGGTTGCATCAAAAGTTTTGAAGTTACCGTCAACTTCTGAAAGCATTAAGTGGGTAACAGTAAAGCCTACTTTAGAGTGAGCTTTGTCTACATTCCACTTTTGTGCAAATGATGATGATACTGAAACAACTAGTGTTGTAATTAAGATTGCGATTTTTTTCATTGTATTAGATTAATTAGATAAGATTAAATGTTTGATTTTACAAATTTCATACTTAATTATTAGATTCACCACCTTTTACATCATCATTTTTTACAGATTTTGATTTTTTCTGTTCAACGAATTTCATATTTCCAATCTTATAAGAGAATGTCAATTTTATGTTTTGGTTATAAATATTATTAACACTTTTCTGATTAAACTGAGCAGTATTCAAGGTTGAGGTCATCGTCATACCACCAAAGAAATTTTCTGCAGCTAACCCAATACTTCCTCTTTTATTATTAATGTCTTTTTTAACACCTAACGAATACATTCCCATTCCATTTTGTGAACCTTGTAATTGTACTTGGTTTCCACGGTAACCCCCAAATGCTTGAACGCCCCATCCATTATTTAATTGTAATTGCGATGTAATTCTTCCACCAATTGTTAAGCCTGTATTGCTAATGGTTGAAAAACCACCTGTTGCATTCGCTACCTGACCATCTAAATAATTGTAATAAATATCAATTCCTCCGTTCAATGACCATTTCGGTGTAATAAAGGTATTTCCGAAAAGGTTTGCTCCAAGCGTTTGTTGTCTACCGATGTTTTGAAACGTTGTCACGATTGCTCCTGCAAGGGTATCAGATGGTGCGCTGATTCTAACAATTGAATTATTTGTTTGACGACCAAATAACGATAGGTTCAAATACGTTCTGTTGATATTTTTACTCAAGCTCAATTCAACGTTGTTGGTAATTTCTGGTTTTAAGCTCGGATTACCAATCGTAATGTTCTGTGCATTAGAAGCATTGAAGTTAGGGTTCAACTGCTGTAAGCCTGGACGTTGGATACGATTGTTATACGCTAATTTCAAGGTTGCAGTTCCTAAACTCTTAGAGATATTGATACTTGGCACCAAATTTCCATAAGAAGGAATATTGATTGAGTTTACATTCGTTACTGCATCAATCGTTGTGTATTCATAACGTGTTCCTACTTTAAACGTGTACTTATTTTTAGTAGAATAAGTATATGAAACATATCCCGACGAAATAGTTTGTTTATAGTTTAACAAACCTGATGGGTTTCTAGCATCTGTACTGAAACCTCCTGTACTACCTGCATATAGATACTGATAGTCGCTATCAACTTGACGAGTAATGCTTTTTAGACCAACTTCAAACATCTGGTTTTGCTTGATTGGCGTTTGATAATCCGTCTGAACAGTAATCTCACGGTTAGTATTTCCGTTGATGTTTTTCTGGCGACTTAATAATTCACTTGCACCATTCAAGATGTTAGCGTCAAAATTATTCGTTAAATTATTCTGACTAAACTGAGTTGAAATAGACCATTCTTGTTGAGGTTTGAATGTTTTGATATAATCAACATTTACGTCAACTGAATTGGATAAGTCTTTACTATCCACATCTCTGTAAGAAGTAGAAGTCAAGTTGTTGTTTGAAAATAACTTTGTAACGTACTCTTGGTTACGATCTAAATTCCTAGTACCAAAAGCTATTGAAGAGCTTATTGATTGTGTTTTTGAAATCTCATAATCAAACCCTAAGTTATATCTTCCAAACAAGCCATTATCTTTCGCATCAGAACTTTGTTGTGTTAGTTGGGTTATACCATCTTTTACACTTGATTGCTCTAATGTGGTTCCTGCCTTATTGTAGAACAATCTACCAAAGCCTCCTAAAGTAATCCCTAATTTACCATGACGATAGCTACCGTTCAATCCTAAGTTAGAAGCACGAAGTCCTACACCTGAATCAAGATTAAGGGTCAATCCTTCAATAGATGATTTTTTTGTGATGATATTAATGATACCAGCAGAACCTTCAGCATCATATTTTGCAGATGGCGAAGTAATCACTTCTACTGTTTTGATTAAATCAGCAGGAATCATCTTCAAGGCATCAGCAATGCTACTTGCCACAATAGTTGACGGTTTGTTGTTTATCAATACTTTAATATTAGTCGTTCCTCTTAAAGAGACATTACCATCTAAATCTACCGAAAGCATCGGCACTTTTTTCAAAATATCTGACGCATCTCCTCCTTTAGCCAGCATATCTTTTTCAGCATTATATACTAGGCGGTCTACTTTTTCTTCAATCATAGCTTTTTCAGCTGTTACTGTTACGCCATCAAGCATTTGAGAAATAGGCGCCAATTTAAGAATGCCCAAATCAATGTCTTTACCTTTTTCAACTTTAATATCATTAATGGTTTTGCTTTCAAAACCGATAAACGAAATCTGCAATTTATAATCGCCCACGGCTACTTTAGTCAATGAAAACTTACCTTTATCATCGGCCATTGTTCCATCAACAGGTTTGTTGGTAGTTTTGCTGATTAAAGAGATATTGGCAAATTCTACTGCACTAGTCGCTGTCGAATCAATGATAAATCCTGAAATCTTTGAATTACCTTTTGGGGTATTTATTTCAAAGCTTGGTGTATTTTGCTGACTCGAACGGTTTCTGCCGTTGCCATCTCCTCCTCCTCCGTTTGGTGGTCCTCCAAATTGGGCTAATGCGATTCCACTCGTTGTGAAAATGATTAGGATAAGGCTTAATAATTTTTTCATTGCTGTAAAATATTTTGATTGTTATGAAAAAGCTTTCTTAGTTCTTTTAAAATTGATGCACAAAACAATAACAATAAAATGAGGTTGAAATCAGCAATAGACAATCAGGCTGAGAAAATCGACAATTGGGGCTGAGATACCATAACGAGGAATTGTCGGGATTTTAGGGCAAACTATCGGATAAAACAGCGTAGTTGTCCAATAGTTTGGTCAATTGAAGTACTTCTAAACAATGTAAAGTATTTATCTAAGTTTTTTTACAGAAATTTGATTTGTACTTTACCAAATTAGTTATTTTTCATTCAAAATATGCAAGCTTATATTCAACGAAACAGAATCTTACTCATTCATCTATCTTTCTGGTGGGTGTATTTTTCTTTTTTTTACTATCAGGTAAGCTTTGGAAAACCTGGGGAAGAAACAGACCTTACTGAGGCCTTAGTTACCACTATACTCCACATAGGTTTTATGGCTACTTTAGCTTATATTAACTACTTTATCTTTTTGCCACGCCTTATTCATAAAAAGAATCTTCTTGCCTACCTGCTAGAATTCCTTCCAGTGTTTGCCATTTTTATCACAATCTATGTATATATAAAAAGATTTCAAATGGCTAATAACGAGCATATTGGATATTTTTACAGTATTAAGTTTATCGTTCAACACTCTGTAGGAACAATATTCATTGTAATTTTTGTGGGAATGTTAAAGTTTGCTGAAGATTGGCTGGAACTGGAAGCAAAAAGGAAAGAAGTAGAAAACGAAAAACTGATGGCTGAGCTTACTTTTTTGAAAGCTCAAATCAATCCACACTTTTTGTTTAATACCCTGAATAATCTCTATTATTTGGCTTTTACCAATTCGCCCAATACTACGGAGGTAATCGCTAAGCTATCGCAAATGATGCGCTACATGATTTATGATTCAAATCATGCGAAGGTATTATTAAGCAAAGAAATAGAATATATAGAGAACTATATTAGTCTTGAGAAGCTACGTTTGAACAACCAAATTCCGATAACTTTTGAGATTGAAGGGAATATCAGTCAAACCCAGATTGTACCCTTGATTTTGATTACTTTCTTAGAGAATGCTTTCAAACATGGCGTGAGCAATAATTCTACGGATGCTTATATCATCGTAAAGTTATCCGTAACAAAGCAAGAATTGATTTATATCGTAGAAAACAGTAAATTAAAGTCTTCAAATCACGAAAAGTCTGGTATCGGGCTAAGAAATGTAAAGAGAAGACTAGATTTAAGCTACACCAACAAATATCAGTTGGTCGTAGAAGATACAGATAGTGATTATAAGGTAAATTTGACGCTACAAATTGATTGAGTGAGTTGTGATTGAGTGAATTAGTGATTATTAATACTTGCTTAATAATAGATTTTTATAATCACCAATCACTAAATTACTCAATCACTAAATAATAAAATCATGCCTCATACTTGTATAATTGTAGAAGATGAACCTTTGGCGCGTAGTTTAATGGAAACTTACGTGAGAAAGGTGCCTTATTTACAATTAGTTCAATCTTTTTCAGATCCATTAAAAGCATTGGATTTCCTCAGAGAGAATACCGTTGATATTTTGTTCTCGGATATTCAGATGCCTGAAATTACGGGGATTACACTATTGAAAATCTTACAGAAAAAGCCTTTGATTATTCTCACAACGGCTTATTCTGAATACGCTATTGAAGGCTATGAATTAGATGTATTAGATTACCTGCTTAAGCCTATCACTTTTGAGCGATTTCTAAAGTCGGTAGAGAAAGCTTCATTGCGGTTGAATACAGCCGTGCAAGCACCAGTAGTGAAAGAAAAAGTGGTGAAAGAAGTAATCATCAATCAGCAAGAAGCCACACAAGCATTTATTTTTGTGAAAGATGGTACAAAGCTCGTAAAAATTCGCTTAGCAGAAATTATGTATATAGAAGGTCTGAAAGACTACGTAACGATTTATACTACCCAACAAAAAGTAGTTGCCTTACAGACTTTAAAAGCGTTAGAAGCACAATTGCCCGAAACACAATTCGTCAGAATCCACAATTCTTATATCGTAGCACTAGAATGGATAGAATCTGTCCATCGAGAAAAAGTGCAAATCGGAAAAGTGTTTTTGCCAATTAGCGATACTTATAGGAAGTCGTTTAAGGAGTTTATTGAAAGGTAATTTAGCTGTGAGCTTTGAGCTATCAGCTGTGAGTTTTTTTGTTTGTTGACGTATAGTGATTCCTACAAATTAAGTTCACCCCCCATCCCTAGCGAGGGACTTAAGTCCCTCGCTAGGGATAATTCTCATTGCTCAAAGCTTACAGCTCATAGCTACCCTAAAAACTCCCTAAACCACTTCCCTGATTTCTTCACAGTTCTTTGTTGTGTTTTAAAATCTATGTGGACTAAACCAAATCTGGGTTTGTATCCTTCTGTCCATTCAAAATTATCGGTGAGTGTCCAAGCTAAATAACCATTTACCTTTACGCCATCTTGTTTAGCTTTCAGGATATGCTGTAAATAGCTTTGGTAGAATGTTACTCGTTCGTTATCATCAATATTTCCGTCGGATAATTCATCCTTAAATGCTGCTCCGTTTTCTGTCACAATTATTTGCTTAATATTTTTGTATTCAGCAAATTGCTTCAAAATATTATACATCCCGTCAGGCGAAATCTCCCACCCCATATCTGTTACGTTATCTATATTACGGGCTTTAGGTTTTACTTCAATTGCTTTTAAGTAAGGTATCCAAAAAGCACCTTTTACGACCAATTTAAAATAGTTTTGCACGCCAATGAAGTCGAAATCGAATTGTAATTTCTCCATATCGCCTGCATGAACATACTTTTTAACCATGTTTTGGAGAAAAGGTAGCTCATGTACAGGATAACCCAATCCCAAAGTTGGTTCTAGGAATAACCTATTCAACAAAGCATCTATACGTTTGGCAGCTTTTATATCGCTCTCAGCATTGGTATAAGGCTCAATGAATGAACATGAAAAGGTAGTGCCAATTACTGCATCAGGTACATTCCTGCGGATAATTCTTCCACCTTCAGCTTGACACATGGCTGCATGGTGTACTGCTGGCAAGAAGTTTCGCATACCCAATCGCCCCGGAGCATGGTAGCCCGTCATGTAACCCAAGCCCGTAAAACCTGCGGGTTCATTCAGTACCATCCAATATTTTACCTTTGATGCAAATTCGCGTGTGACTACCTCACAATAATCCGAAAACCAGTCGATAATATCCCTGTTTGTCCATCCTCCCTTGTCCTCTAAAGATTGTGGTAAATCCCAGTGATACAAAGTAACATAAGGCTCTAGTCCATTTTCAAGGCAACAGTCTATTACCTGATGATAGAACTCTAAACCAGCCTGATTCACTTTGCCAATACCATGAGGCAAAATGCGTGTCCAAGCCATTGAAAAACGGAATGTATTGAAATTGAGCGATTTTGCTAATAAAATATCTTCTTCAAAACGATGATAGAAATCGCAAGCGACTTTTGCGTTCTGATGGTCTTTGATTTTATTCTTTTTATGGGAAAACTTATCCCAGATAGATTCCCCCTTACCATCCTTGTCCCAAGCACCTTCGTTTTGAAAAGAAGCCATCGCTACGCCCCAAGCAAAATCTTTCCCAAAAGCATCTTTTGAAAAAACATTTTCCTGAGCTACCGCAATGGACGACGGACTAATATCTTGATTATCTTGCATTTACACTTAAAATTTTGGGATGCAAAAGTAAGTATAAAATTCGTTAAAGTTATGTTAAATTTTTAGGCTAAGGCTTCATCTAACATATTTTCTATTATTCTATCTCTTAAAATTGTTTTGGAACCTTTATTAACAAACGGAATAGTCAAAACCATTCTTTCTTTGTTTATATTTTATCCTCATCCTATCAAAATTACCGTTTATCAATTCCGCCAACCGACCATTCCTTTTTGTGTTGAAACTATCACACCATCTGCTAATTTTGATTCAATAATCTAACAAAATAACAGTATAATCAATTAATAAACAGGTGTTTAACCTCTATACAATCATAATTTTAACCGTATCTAAACAAATCAGAAAATGAAAACTTTTGCACAAATTATCGCTATCGCCACTTTAACTACTTCTTCTATATTTGCTAATCCTACTATTGGTGAAACAAATGTGAATGCGAACAAAACAACTAATTTCGCTATCGGCATGTACCAAAGCATAGGTACTTTAGATATGCACTTAACACTTGACAAAACAGTAGGCAAAGCCGTTACTGTAACCATTAAAGACAAGGATGGTAAAGTTGTTCACAATGAAAGAATATCCAAAAACGCTCGTACATATCATGGTAAATTCGACCTTCAAGCTTTAAACGACGGTACGTATTCAGTAGAAATTACAGATGGTACTGAAAAGATTACTCGTACTATCAATATTAACTCTGCTCAGCCACAAGAAGCAACACGTACTATTGTAGTTGAATAAGCAACAGAAAAAATGATACAAGAAAAGGCTGTCAGAAATCTGACAGCCTTTTCTTGTATTAATGGAAATCTAATTCAATCGATAACCAATATGTTTCCAAGCCATTTGCTTATATTTTTCTAACGATGGCTTTTCAAAATCTACTTCTTTAGCTTTATCATCCCAATCTCTCATTCTGATGTACAAATCAAAAAGAGGCATTCTTTCAAATATTATTGCTTCCTCTTCTGTCATTACACCTCCTTGATACTCCAATGTTTTCTTGCTGGCTTCTGATAATTTGCTGTAATAGTCAGGATATTTGAAGGTCAAATACCTTTTTGCTTCCACATGATTTCTCACAAGTAATGCTATTCTATTAGAAAAACCATTTTTGTAAAGAAAATTGGCACCCGCTATTTCATGCCTGATATTTCCTAAACCATTCATTTCATTTCTATTAGGTAGAAAATGCCCAATATCATGAAAGAAAGCCGCCAAGATTACTTCTTCGTCATAGCCTTCCTCTTCTGCTAACATGGCAGCTTGAAAGCTATGTTCAAGGATAGTCAATGGCTCGCCAACGTATTCGTCTGCTCCATTGATTTCATAAAGTCCAAAGATAGAATCAAGTCTTTGACGGAGGATAGATTCAGAGATTGTCATTTGCTAATCAGTATTTTATTTAATAATCCACATGGCGGCATTGATATTATCGCTTCCTGCATACTGGCGAGTAACAGCCTCATTTAAATTATCTGCATTTGTAGAACCTTCTGATTGTGGGTATCTGTAACGTAATGGAATTTTTGTACCATTACCAGTACCAACACCAATTAAGAAAGCTGGCACGCCAGTTCTACGCCAGTTGTAATAAGCTTCATAACCTGAATTTTGGAAGAAAGCTATATACTTCTGCGATAAGATTTGTGCTAAACCTGTAGCGTTGTTTCCTGCATATTTTACCGACGTTTGTGCTAAATAAGCTGTAGCATCTGAAATATTATAGAACGACATCGAAGCTTTTACGCCACGCTCGTACCAATCTTGTGCATTTCCGCTTACCCATCCTAAGTTAATTGCCTCAGCAATGTTAAAACACATTTCAGGATAGCTTATCAAGAAAGTGTTTTCGCCTGTATAAGAGCTATAATAACGCTTATGGCTTTGGAAAGAATATTCACCACGACCTGCTTTTGACGACATATCAGCCAAATCTTCACCTGAGCTTGCCCCTACGTATGCTTCAAAATCAGTTGCCTTTAAGCCTTTTGCTATTTGAGCATCAGCAGGTTCCGCTACCTCAAATAAACGTGGGTCATGATTGTTTTTTAATAAGTCGATATAAGTTTTAGCCATATTCTCACGCGTTGCATTATTCCCTAAGTTATCAGGGTTACGTGGATATTTGTTATTTACACCCCATACATATTGTAAAGATTCTGACAAATCAGTCATCAATGGGTACTTTGTAGGATTACCAATAACAGTAGCAAAATCTTGTTTTACTTTCAAATCAGCATCGTCAGCTTTTTTGCTTAGGTGAATCAATACTCTTAATCTAAAAGTATTAACAGCTTTTTGCCATTTTCTTAAGTCGCCAGCATAATAAATATCGCCATCTAAAGATTTATCACCTACCACTATCAAAGCTGCTAAGTCTGAATTAGACTCTTCCAACCATTTTAATACTTGAATAAATACATCTTTCTGAGTATCGTATTTTGGTTTATCTACTTCACTACCTTTCAAGGCATCTTTTACAGGTAAATCACCTACTCTTAACGTCATATTTACATAAGAGTACGCTCTTAAAAATTTACCTAAAGCCGAATATGGGTTTAATGCTTTTGCACCACTTTTAAGAGCTTCTTCTTCTAATTTAACTACGTTTTTCAAGGTAGTAAACTGCAAAGATGCATATTGCCAGTTATACTCGTTAGTATCGTAATAAGCGTAGTTTGAACAGTAAAATTGGTTATTACGCATCGTACCGTTCCAAGCACCTTCGTTCATTCCGTTCAATACACTTCTAAGAATAATAGAAGAAGGGACAGAGGTTGGTAAGTTGGGGTTTTTCTCCAACAATTGGTAATCACTACAGCTTGCTAAAAGCGTGATGATTAGAAATGAGAAAATATATTTTTTCATGAGAATTTTCGATTGTATTATTCTCTTGCTTTTTAGGATAAGTATCAAGCAAGAGAATTGTTCAAGAGGATTATTTAAAACACAATATTGATATTGATACCATAACGCTTCATCGTTGGTGTTTGTAAACCAGAGGTAGCATTCAATCCTGTGAATTGGTCCAAGTCAACACCATCATGCTTACTATCAATGAAGTAGAATAAATTACGACCTACCAACGATACTGATGCTTGTTTGAAGAATGTTTTCTTCAACATCGATTGTGGCAAAGAATATCCTAATGTTACTTCACGTAATTTTGAGAAAGTCTTGCTCATCAAGTTTCCTTCAGCTGTTCCGTTATATCTACTGATATAGTCTTGTGCATAAGTCTTGATCGTATTAGGAGCAAATTTTAACTGACTATAGTTTGTAATCAAACCTGTTTGTGCATCATACGTTGGTGTACCTTCTGTAATCATCACACCTTCACCGATGTAAGTTTTAATGCCTTGTGCATCAAAGTCGCGAGCGATACCATAAGCTCCTTCTGTAGTTTCGATATGACGACCACCACGGAATGTTTGCTTACGAATATAGTCTTCGATGATTCCACCTACACGCCCATCAAATTGGAAAGATAACGACCAGTTTTTGTAGTTCACTTTGTTGTTGATACCCCAAACGTAGTCTGGATTGGCATAACCTACTAAAGCAGCAGCATTATTAACAATAGGACGACCACCCGCATCATTGATAAGTTGTCCGTCAGCTGTTCTTTGGAAAGTCGCCACATATACTTTATCAATTCTATCACCAACATTGATAAATTGTGTCCCAGCATTTCCGCTAACAAAATAGTTAGAAGCTAGTTTATCAATTTTAATATTATTCTCGTTATATACACTTTGCAACGTTTCTTTGAAAGTTGACCAGTTCAACATCACATCCCATGAGAAATTATTTCTTCTCAAAGGCGTTCCTTTTAAAGTAACTTCCCACCCTGTTTTCTTAGTTAAGATACCATTTACGATAGCTGAAGTGTAACCTGTAGTTTGTGATAAATCACGGTTAAAGATTCTTGGACCATCGTTTGAAGTAAAGTAAGTAACATCAGCGGAGAAACGGTTTTTCAATAAGCTTACTTCAACCCCAGCTTCAATTTGCTCTGAAGTATTTGGCTTTAAAGATGGGTTGTTCAACTTATCTGAATAGGTTGCTCCTGGTAGGTTATTATATGCAGGAGAAATGCCATAACCAACTGAATTGGCATAGTTAGGTCCATCATAAGATGATTGATATTCAGTACCATATCCTATTGGATAACTAGCACTTGGGTTTGTACCAATCGTAGAGCGTGTTAAACCGTCTTTTACGTTAGCATAAGATACACGTGCCTTTACGAAAGAGATTACCTCTGGCAATTTTACATAATCAGAAACTACAGTACTTAAACCAAATGATGGATAGAAGAACGAATTATTCCCTTTTGGTAAAGTAGAGAGACGATCCAGACGACCTGTTGTTGATAAAGTTACTAAACCTTTATAAGAGAAGTCAGCAGAGTAATAAGCACTTTGCACTTCCATATCAGATAAATAACTGAATGCTTTTACAGGTCTCAAAGAGTTAGAGAACGTATAAACACCTGGTGTGTTCAAATAATCAGTAGTTACATAACTTGAATTATATTTAAAACTACGGATGTTACCACCAGCCCATACTTTTACATCAAAATCGTTAGCGATTTTTTGATCATATTTAATCAAGAGATCCGTATTGTTTTCAAACAAAGAACGTTTGTCTTCTCTGTAATCTCCTTTTGCTTCTTCACGACCATAAGACGTAGCTGAATATGGGAATTTTTCTGAACGGAAGATATCATACGTAGTGATAGAAGTACGTCCTGTGATACTTAAGTTATTATTGATTTTATAATCTAAAGAAGCATATCCGTAAACATCATTCTTGTAATGACTTCTCAACCATTCGTAAGCCACGAAGTAAGGGTTGTTATAACGCTGATATTCAGCATAGATTTGCTGGCTACCCTCTTTACCTGCTTGCCAGTAATTACGCATATCATCAACGCTCCAGTCTGCACCACCCCAAATAACCATGTTATAAATCAATGAGTTAGGTCCATAGTTTACATCTGGAATATTAGGCGTTGACTGACGGTTGTAATTAAGGTTAGCATCAAACGTTAATTTATCCGAGAATCTGTACTTCGTAGAAATATTGAAGTTAACAGTATTCAACTGTGTATTAGGCACAATACCTTTTTGATAATTATGTGATAATGAAAAACGAATATCCATTTTATCATTACTACTTCCTATCGAAATATTATTGTTAGTCAAAACGCCGTCACGTAAAAAACGTGTAAGGTTATTTGCTCCACGTGCTGTATAAGCAGTAGGAATACGTTTTCCTGTAGCTGGGTCGATAGGTGAATCGTACTGAGCGATTTTTTTCTGACCAGTTGGGTCAAATTTAGGTCCCCAAATATCATAGTCACCATCGTTTGATCCTCCCCCTCTACCATCTACAAATGAATATTGCCCGTGGTCACCGGCACCATATAGGTCTTGCACTCTTGGTATAGTATTGAAACCACTCTCTATCATGGTCGAAGAATTAAACTCGACCGAGAAACCACGTTTATCTTTAGTACCTTTTTTGGTTGTAATCAAAATAGCACCATTTTTTCCTCTGAATCCGTAAAGAGCCGCAGCGTTGGCTCCTTTTAATACTGAATACGTTTCGATATCATCTGCCGAGATATTCCAAGTATCTGAATTGATAGGTACACCATCTACTACATATAAAATATCGGTGTTACCTCTTAACACTAGATTCGGGCGACCTAATAATTCAGCCGATGGGCCAACTGTCAGACCAGCTACTTTTCCTGTTAATGAGTTAATAGAGTTCGGTTCGCGCGCTTTAATTAAGTCTGAACCTTTTACAGTTTGAATAGCATTGGTTAAACTTCTTTTTTCTTTAGAAATCCCTAGTGCCGTTACTACTACCTCTTCAATTTGTTTAGTATCTGCTAAAAGGTTTACATTGATTACCGATTTTGCACCAACTGCTACTTCTTGGTTTGAATAACCAACAAATGTAAATTGCAAAGTAGCTGAAGTAGCCGCAGAAATTTTATAAGTACCATCAGCGTTAGTTGTTGTTCCTTTTCCAGAACCTTTAATTCTTATCGATACTCCTGCAATAGGAGTGCTGTCTGTGGCGTCAGTTACTTTACCCGTAACGATGCGTTCTTGGGCATTGGTAACGAACGACAAGAAAAGAAACATTACCGCTAAGAACATCATGTTCTTCGACAATGCAATATTTCTTTTAAATCCAATTCGTAAAGTGTTTTTCATGTGGATGTGAGTAAGGTTTTTAATTCCTCGCAAAAGTAAAACCTTGCTTTAACCACAACTTTAGGGTAGCATTATCAATCCATGAAGAATAGAGAGCAATCAACACTCATTATCGTGAGTATTGTTAGGAGAATATTAGGGAAAGGTAAAAAACGGTCAAATTGCCTCGTAGAGCATCTTTTCGTGTCTTATGGAATCGAAGAGTTTGTTGAAATGAAGGATAAAATTTTCGCCTTTTAATGGTAAAACCCATGAAAATCGAAAACTTTATCCTTTTATAAGATAGACTAATGCTGACGTTCGTAACCCATTAAAGCTACTTCTTGCCCCATTTCAAGATATTCTTCTTTTTGTTGCGGAGCCCACGTGCCTAAGCCATCTACGTAACGATTATACATACAAAATGCTGCTGCTATTAATACAGTATCATGGATTTCACGGTCTGTTGCGTTATGTTCGCGTGCCTTAGCGATGTCCTCGGGCAATACGTTCTTCCCTCCTATCTGTACTTTAGTAGCGATATCTAACAAGGCTCTGAGTTTCGGAGAGATGGGCGTTGAGGCAAAGTTATCTTTGATGTCATCTATCAAGCTAGCATCACAGCCTAAATGAGCGACGGCTGTTGCAGCGTGTGAGGAATGACAAAAATGACAATCGTTTAAATACGAAACATGGGCTGCGATCAATTCACATTCTACGCTACTCAAACTTGAGTCGCTACGTAATAATGCTTCTGCCAAATTTAATAAAGGTACTGCGGTAACTTTGCTGTAATCTAATAATCCTGTCATGCCAGGCAGATTAGGATTGGTAAGTGTTATATGTGCCATTAGTTGATTTTCTTTGATTGATGGAAAGTAAGAATCAGCTGCTGTATGCACAGCAACTATTACCAAGGTATCAATAGACACCATGGTAAAAATCATTGAACACTAAGACAATTCGGGAGGGGTAAAAAAGGACTGACTATAATCCGTAGGAAGATGAACTTCGTAAGAAAAAGAGTTGATTGTACCTGCATCCAATGTATATTGGTAATGAGCAAGGTTCATTCCATTATTCTGAATATAAGTAACCGATAATGATTTACATAGCTCCAAAGCTTTTTTAAGCGGTGATTGTTTGTCAGAATGATTACGAGCCAACACTGTATTGATTTCATCTGCTAAGGATGCAAATCGTTCTCTGGCAGATTGATTGGTTTTGATTTTTGTAATCAACGTATCATTTTCATAACGCTGTTCAATAACATTATAAAATTCACCTTTGTATTGAATTAAAGCTTCGGTGGGTGATGTATTATGAAAGTCGGAGGTATAAGGTAGAGAAATCGGAACTTTTAATTCTAAAAATTCATCATTTGCCTCATACGGCGTTGCAGTAGCATATTCTTTATCAAAACACAGCAATATAATGCCTGTGCTGAACATATTGTACAGCAAAAGACAAAGAAAAGATATGCTTATGATTTTTCTCACAACTTAAATACATTACTTGAGCAATCAAATTTATATAAAAATCTTAATATTTGTTAGCATTTTTTGGTTTACTTTCTCTTATAAACATTATTATAGAACAAAAATCAGAAAGACTCCTATTTTCATGTAAAAAATTAGTCTATAATTAATATTTTATTAATTTAGGATATTATTCTTCTTCAATGAATATCCTAACTAAAATGAAAATTGAAAAGTACCCTACACAAAGCAACGCAAATAAATCTATATTTAGTTTTACAAGTATCGGACGTAATGTAATCGAAAAACGAGTTCAATTTACTCAAATTAATGATATTGAAAATTATGGATTACCTAAACATATAACACTTTATAATTTAGCTTTCGGTGATTGGAATGAAGAATCTGGAGATATAGATGATTTTGCTAGAAGTAATAATGGAGATACTGAAACAGTATTAGCAACAATTGCTAATACTATCCGAGAGTTTTGGGATTATCATCCAGACTCACTCTTATTCATAACAGGCAGTACTTCAGAAAGAAATAGGCTTTATCAAATTGCTATTTCAAAAAATCTTAATGAAATATTGAAAGAAGTAACTATCTATGGATTGACAAATTACTCTTGGGAAGAATATTCAATTGGCAATAATTATGATGCTTTTTTGATTATCAATAAAAGAAACTTATTATATTAGTATTATGAAAACGACAAAGACAAACATAGAGCATGCTAGCACAAATAGTCGGTATAACCCCAAATTAGATTATTTGGATGGAGAAGATATGTCATCAAAAAAATTAATTAAAGCTAAAGAACTACTTTCAAAAGCAGGTTTGCCGAAACAAGTTCTTGAACAATTCAACAAAGCAAAAAGTCTATAGTTTATATTTTCTAATATTCCAGAGAAGAATAAATCATTTTTTATATACTAAGCACTGTAGAAGAAGTATTGGTATTTAACTTTCGATTAAAGTAAAAGAAGGAAATAATAATTAATACCATTGAAATCAACGGTAAAAACAAGGACAAGTCAGTCAGCAGGTTCAACCATGACGTATTTTTAGTGCCAAAGTTTTGGTAAATCAAAATCACCACACTGCCTACATATCCACTAAAATCGGCTAAGTAAAACAAAAACCCTACATTAGCTTTTTCTTTCAATACTGCCAAGAGTCGGTCGAAAAGCATTCCATTAAAAGGTACATAAGCCATGTATAAGCCTATTCCTAAATAAACAGACCACCAAAAAGGAGAGATAGTATGATTTAAAAAAGATAAGGTAGCAATCAGCACCAAAATTACTCCTGCAAAAATCATCAAATGATTCAACCAAAAAGCTTGTTTATGATTCTTTACAAAATACATAAAGGCCGTAAAAGCACAAATTACTAAGCCTATCAAAGATTCTGTTTTGGCAAAGATAGAAGCATTAGTTACACCAATTTCTCGCCAGATTTCTACCCCAAAATTATCCCTGATGTCTCTTAGGATAGTCATTAACACATATATCGTAATCAAGGCTATCAGTCCAAAACCATGTTTTTTGAGGAAATTCTTTCGGTCTTGGGTATTCATGGGTAAGCGTTCCGACCGTTCGTTTTCATCTACTTTACTTGGTTTGGGAGCAATAGACATGGCATAAACCGATATCAGTAATAGTGGGAAAAATGTTAATCCCGTCAAGAAAGGCATCCAATATTCATTCACACCCATATTAATAAAATACTTCCCGATAGATTTTACCATGCCAGACGCTACAATAAAACTCACTGCCAATCCAGCGCCTAAAATCTCTGTGATTTGTCGACCTTCTAAAAAACTAAACACTAAGCCATATACCATCCCTAAGCCCAAGCCATTGAAATACAAGAACGCCCAATTGTAGGGAGGAGGCACTAATCCAAACAATAACAAGTTGAGTTCCGCAAATAAAATCATTCCTACAATGTATTTGGCTCTTTGATGGGGCTTTACTTCTGATACTATTTTGATACCCAAGCCTTTGGCCGTAGCATATCCCAACACTTGCGAGATTACTAAAACAATTTTATAGTCTATTCCTAATAAATTAACGTCATGAAAATCACCAGCAGTAAAGGGCTTTCTGAAAGCATACATACAGAAATAAGTACTGAAAGCGGCTATGCCTAAATAGATAGCAAGAAATATTTGAGATTGGCGCTGAAGAAAATTTTCTAGTTTGTTCATGGATGAAAAACATCTCTTTCAGTATATACTTTATGCTGAAAGATGACTTTTTTAATCACAACATTACAAACAAAAACACCTAAAAATCAGCATTTTACAAAGCCTTAATCAAGATTTAACGTATGATTAAAATGAGACTACTTATCTTTGATTTCATTAAAAATGACACTCAGATTGTATAGTAATTTTCATAATTAAAGCTTTGGTTGTCACTAAATCCAACATTAAATGTCACTCATTGAATTAGTCACTTTTGATATGGCGGGAACAACCGTTCAAGATCGCCATGAGGTAGAAATGTGCTTTATTGAAGCCGCTACTCAAACTGGTTTAACCGTATCGCCCGAACGTGTTCTGGCACTACAGGGGTATTCTAAAAAATATGTTTTTGAATTATTATGGTCGGAAATGATTGGCGATAATCATCCTGATTTGCGTGAATTTGTGAATAATTCATACCATACTTTTTGCGAAATTTTAGAGAATCATTACATCAACCATGACATTTATCCCACCGAGGGATGCTTAGAAATATTTGATTATCTGAAAAGCAAAAAAATAAAAATTGCGCTTACTACTGGATTCTATAGAAAAGTAACCAACATTATCTTACAAAAGTTAGGCTGGCTCGATGGCTTGAACAACAATTATGTTGGCAACGAAAATACATTGATACAGCTTTCTATTGCTTCAGATGAGGTACAGAAAGGTCGCCCAGAACCTTTTATGATTCAGAAAGCGATTCAGATGCTAAATGTGTCGAATGCAAACAAAGTAATCAACATTGGCGATACACCTTCTGATTTAAAATCAGGTGTACGTGCTGGATGCAGAATGTCGTTGGGTGTAACCAATGGTACCCATACGCGTCAACAATTGAGCATCCATAGAAATGATGGTCTGTTGAACAAAGTTTCAGACATTAAAGACATTATAGAGAACATTGAAAACGAACGTTTGGAGGAAGATACACCATTTCCATTCTTAAAAAAACTTAACTTTTTACTATAATACTCTATTCTCAACAAAACCACTATTCAATAGAACGTTATCTAAATGCACCTAGCTTTTAGATACGATTTTTAAAAACCATTCCATGAAAAAATATGATTTGATAGTCATTGGAGCAGGAAACGTAGGTACTTTTCATGCTTATCATGCTTTAGCACAAGGCAAATCTGTATTGATGATAGATAAAGATTCGGAACCCATAGAAGCTACAGTTAGAAATTTCGGACAGGTAGTGCCTTCTGGACAAGCGTTAGATACTTGGTTTGAATATGGTAGAGAGTCGCTAGGTATTTATAAGAAAATTCAGGCAAAATTTGATATTACAGCCCGTCAAAATGGTTCATACTATTTCGCTTCTGATGATGAGGAGATGTTGCTATTAGAGGAGGCAAGAGCATTGTTTAAAATCAGAGAATATCCTTCTACGCTACTTTCCAGAAAATCTTGTTATGAACGTTTTCCTAACCTGAATTCTGAATATTATAAAGGTGGTTTATTTTTTCCCGAAGAGGTATCTGTTGAGCCTAGAACGATGGTTCATCAAGTAAGGAAAATGCTTGTCCAAGATTTTGGGTTAGTATTTATGAACAATACGGCGGTTATCGGCTGTGAAATAAAGAATGGTATTTGTGAAATCAGCACTGCAACCAATCAAAAGTTATTCGCTGACAAAGTAGCTGTTTGTAATGGTCATGAATTCAAAATTTTATTCCCTGAGATATTTAACAACAGTGGCATGAAAATCTGCAAACTCAATATGATGCAGACCTACCCTTTACCTGAGTTAAAACTGAATGGGAATATTCTTTCGGGACTTTCTATTCGTCGTTATGATAGCTTTAAATCTTGCAATTCATATCCATATATTCAGACGCCCGAATGGCAAAAAGTTTATAAAGAGTGGGGTATTCATATTCTTTTCAAACAGGCATTAAATGGTTCTATCATCATTGGTGACTCGCACGAATATGCTGATGTACACGAGAATGCTAAATTGCCACTAGGCATTGATATGTCGATAAATGATTTGATTTTGAAGGAAGCTAAAAGAATTATGTCTTTGCCTAACTGGAAAATTCAAAATTATTGGGCTGGATATTACTCTCAAACGGCAGATGGTGGTTCGTATGAACACCAAATTGGAGATAAAATCTATATTTCAACAGGTATCGGTGGCAAAGGGATGACTACCGCCGCAGGCTATAGCCGTAAACGCATTGAGGATATTTTTAAGTAAGGGTATGCGTTATAATAAAACTGTTAGGGAATAGCTAGTTTAACCAATCTTACATTTATTTGTTTTTTTATTTATCTTTGACTGTCAGATAAATAGCAATATTTCTTGGCAATTTCCCTCGCTTAAGAGACGTTATATTGCTACGATTAAACAACATCTATATTGATTAAAACTAGCATTAAACCTTAAATTAACGATATCATGAAAAAAATATCTTTACTCTTCCTTCTATTTGTTATCACATTTTCGATTAGCTCGTGCGAGAGAGAGAAATGTGGATGTACTTATCCAGCCGAATTGAACTTTTTAAAGTCTTGGCGACTAATTTACACTGACGTTAATGGTAAACAAGTGCCTAGTGATAAGAAAGAGATTATTACTTTTGATGCTTTCAACAAGCCTAAAGCTGTTTATAAAAAAGAGGTTGATGATATAGTGGTGGAGCAAACAGTGGTTGATGCCATCAAAGAAACTAGTAATAGTGATAAAAATGAGGTGGTTGTAACAATGACTTTAGACAATATAGCTTATAAACAAAAACTTAAACTTGTATACGTTGCAGGTCAAACACAAACATTATTAGCTACTACCAAAGTAAAAGCTAGTGACAATTTCAGTGATTATATTTTACACTACGAATTGTATCAACCATAATTGATAACAATTATAGTTAGCCATATCTGTAGATTCCATTTTTTCCTTTGAAAAAACAATCCCCTGATAAACTACGTTTGTGACGTTCATCAGGGGATTTTCTATAAAAGAAAGAGTGTTATTTCATCGTTTGTTTAATCACCTCTCCTATTTCTTTGCCATTCTGAAAATCATATCCTAAGAATTTAGCTAATGTTTTTGCTAACTGATTTTGGAAAAACTGCCCTTCTGTTTTTATTTCCCCTAACGCCGGCGTATCTGGTCCAATTACGCCAAACCAAATTTCATAACAGTCTGGTACTTTTTGACCGTGGCTTGTCCATTGGCTTTTAACTTTATTTCCACGACCGTGGTCTGTTGTTAAAATAATCGTTGTTTTGTCCTTATACTTTGGGTTGCTTTGGCAATAATTCCATAAGTCACCCACGAACTTATCAACAGTATTGGCAGCAAAAAGATATTCATCATATTTAGCTTCATGCGCAAATTCGTCTGTTTCATCAAACGATAAGAAAAATACTTCTGGATTATTCTTTTTGATATATTCCTTCGCTAAATAATACGTAATAAAATCGTGGCGGTCACTAGCTAAACTTGGATAATTACTTTGAATTTCATTTAACATTTTTTCCTTTTCTGTTAAATTGCCTTCTACCAATTCTTTACCGCTATTTACAGGGATACCGCTTCTTTTTTCGTTGATAATATATGGAAATACATCCCAAGTAGAATATGCTGCAACTTTCCCTTTATATTTTGGTTGATTGTTCAAAAACTCTAACACCGTAATATTTTCGTTCAGAATTTTATCATTTGAATTTACTTTATCATCAGCATAACCCGTCAGAATTTCATTATAGCCTGGATATGAAAACCAATAAGGATTTTTTACATTTACTTTATTGCCTGCCCAACGATTACCGTACAATTGCCCTTGTTTAGCCATCGTATTCCATACAAACGGCATTATTTTCTTACGACTTACAGAGGCTGTATCAGACCAAAAGGTTTGTTTTACCCTGTCTTTATTTTTAGTATATTCTTTATTATTCAATAGTACAGAATCAACTCCACCAAATACTTCCTCCCAACGAAAGCCGTCTGTGGTAATCAAAAAAATATGTTCTGTTTTATGTTGTGAGAAACCCTCTTGCGAAAAAACTAACGTAGCAAATGCAGTTAATACAAAAGCGTTTTTCAATATTTGAGGAAAAAACATCAATACTTTCCTTATTTGAAAAATATAATCGCTCACCATTAGTTTAATCATGGTTGAAGCATTGGGCAGAATATTCATTGATTGATTTTTTAAATATTTTCTATTCGAATTGGAATGCCTTAAAAGGATTCAAAAGTAGCGATTTATAGGACTGAAAAAGTTATTGAAATGTTAACAATAAATTATAATTCATGCTTCAATATTAATAAAAATGTGTCTTTAATTATTTTTAAAATTCTTCCACAGAACTTTGCTATCAATAGTTGACAGTAATAGGCATTTCTCAAAAATATTACCGCTAAAATAATAATAGTAAACATACTTGACTTTTAGGCTATCCATACTTACTTTTACATAGTCAATTTAGTTTACCATTATTCATTGATAGCAGTATTACTGTTATTTATCCTAAAAAAACAGTTGTTCATCATTTATTTCGTTTGTTGAACTATATTGATTCTTAGTTTTGTTAGGATTAAAATACGTATTTTAAATCTATTTATCTAACAATTGAACCTTTTAGAAGTAGCCTTAGTTTTTGTGAATATAGTTTATTCATTTATTGGTTTTTCGGTTTTATAAGACCGTTTTTTTTTATTATTCCCAACCTACTTTCAGTTGGTTTATTAAAAATATTGATTTCGTATTTTCAAAAAAAATCTCAAGTTAATCCTTATTACATGTGGTTGTTTCTGATGGCCGTTCTTATATAATTCAACTGCTTTATTTAAATTAATTTTATAAAATGAGTGATTATTACAAAATACTCAAAACCTGCTTACTTCTACTATTTGTAGCTATTACACCAATTATTTATGCACAACAACTTACCCGTATTAAAGGAAAAGTAAGCGATGCTAAAACTGGAGAAACGTTGCCATTTGTAAATGTAAGTATTATGGGAACTAAACAGGGTACTCAGACAGATATGAATGGGAGTTTTTATCTAGAAACTCCTGTGCTAAAACCTACTCTCCGAGTAGCCTTCGTAGGTTATACCCCTGAGGTCAGAGAAATAGATGGTGGCAAAATAGTAACTGTAACCTTCAAACTTAAAACGCAGAATACAGACTTACAAGAAGTAACCGTAAAAGGCAAAAAAGATAGATACCGCAACAAAGACAATCCTGCTGTTGTATTGATTCGCAAGGTAATAGAACACAAAGACCAAAACAGGAAAGAGGCACTAGATTTTTATCAATATAATAAATACGAAAAATTAGAATTTGACCTTAGTAATATTTCTGAAAAATTCAGGAACAAACGCTCTTTGAGAAAATTTGACTTTGTATTTAATCACCTCGACACTTCACAAATCACTGGTAAAGTCAATTTACCAATGTACCTAAAAGAGACTATATCAGACGTTTACTACAAAAAATCACCAGAAAACAAAAAAGAAGTAATCAGCGGTGAGAAAATGACGGGCTTGGGGAATTATGTAGATAACAATGGTATAAAACTATATCTGGAGGCCTTGTATCAAGATGTAAATGTGTATGACAACAATATTCTACTATTAGCCACACAGTTTTTAGGACCAACGGCTCCTGTTGCTCCTCAATTTTATCGGTATGTAATTATTGATACCACCAACTTTAAAGGAACCAAGTGTGTCAATTTAGGTTTCTCTCCAAGAAATTCTAATGACCAACTTTTTCAAGGAACAATGCTGGTAGCACTGGACTCTAGTTATGCGATTAGGAAGGTACAAATGGGCTTTTCTAAAGACATTAACGTCAATTTTGTGACAGATTTAAGGGTGGCTCAAGAATACGATTTTGTTGAAAACGAAGGGCTGATGCTCACTAAAGATGACTTAGCAATTGAGTTCAACCTATTGAAAAAGGAAAATGGTATGGGGCTTTTTGGGCAAAGGAGTGTGTCGTATAATAGGTACGTTATCAACAAGCCCATCAGTGATGAAAAGTTTTCAGGACTAAAAACAGATATCTTAAAAGATGCCGCCAATAGAGATGATAGCTTTTGGCAACAAAACCGACATCAGGAACTATCATCAAAAGAGTTGGGTATTTACACGATGGTCGATAGTGTAAAAAAAGTACCTGCTTTTCAGCGTTTCATGAATACTGCCACTTTTTTACTGGAAGGTTATAAGCCCCTCGGAGGCTTTGAAATCGGGCCAGTCAATACGTTTTACAGTTTTAATACAATAGAGGGTTTTAGGCTACGAGTAGGCGGGCGAACAACGCCTACTTTTAGTGATAAAATGGCCTTGGAGGGCTATGCTGCTTATGGTTTCAGAGACGAACGCTATAAGTATTTTGCTTCTGCTACTTTCTCATTGACAGACCATAATACCTATACCTACCCTATCAAACATCTCAGGATTTCTTATCAAGATGAAATTAAAATCCCTGGTCAGGAATTACAGTTTGTTCAAGAAGATAATTTCTTGCTCTCTTTCAAAAGAGGTCAGAATAATAAAATGACCTATAATAAAGTAATCAATCTGGATTATTTAAATGAATCGAGGTCGGGATTAACAGTGAATGTCAATTTCAAGAATATCAGACAAACGCCTACTGGTGCGCTTACTTTTAATACCATCAAAGATGGCAATATTACGCCTACCCCCGAAGTGATTAGTAGTGAGTTGATGATTGGTCTAAAATATGCCCCTAATGAGCAATTTTATCAAGGCAAAAATTACCGTATCCCGATTATTAACAAATATCCTACCTTTCAAATACGATATACGTTAGGCATAAAAGGTTTGTTAAATGGACAATATAATTTCCATCGCCTAGTAGGTTATGTTCACAAAAGGATGTATTTGCCCCCTATCGGCTACACCGATTTTACGTTAGAAGGAGGCAAAACTTTCAATACATTGCCCTATCCATTATTAACGATTCATAGAGCCAACCAAAGCTATGCCTATCAGCCAGAAGCCTATAACCTGATGAATTTTTTAGAATTTGTCAGTGATGAATACGCCGCTCTTTTTGTTGACCACCATTTTAATGGATTTATTTTCAACAAATTACCCTTGATAAAAAAACTAAAGTTAAGAGAAGTTATTACCTTTAAAGGATTGATGGGAAGGCTAAGTGATAAAAATCTCCCAACAACACAGAACGGTTTAATGTTATTACCTGTAGACGAAAATGGAAAACCCACTACTTTTTCGCTCGAAAATAAACCTTATATGGAAATGAGTTTTGGTATTGAGAATATCTTTAAAGTACTTCGACTAGATTTTGTAAAGCGTTTAAGCTATTTAGAAAATCCAAATGTCAGTACGGGAACAGCAATTAGGTTTAGAATGAGGTTTGATTTTTAATCAAGTTTAAACCAAAATATCATACCTAAAAAACCTTAAAATTGACTTTAAACCACCTTTTTAAAATACGTTAATATCAATTTCATCCTGATATAGCTCAAACTCACAAACACTTAATTTCGAGATAATATTGAATTAATACTTGCTTGATAATTTTGCTTTAAATAAATCAAAAGATAGTCTATGAAAAAGAAGATTTTATTCATAACTGGTTCAATCAATCAAACTACTCAAATGCATCAGATTTCGGAGCAACTTCCTGAATTTGATTGTTGGTTTAGCCAAATTTTTGCAGATTCCCCCTTTATGCAATGGGTTATAGACAAAACAGAGTTTTTGGATAAAACTGTATTAGCGGGGCAGTTCAGAGAAAACTCTGAAAAATACTGTTATGAACATCATCTCAAATTGGATTATAAAGCTAGAAAAAATCAATATGATTTAGTGGTTTATTGCTCAGATATGGTTATTCCTGATAGAATGCTCCAAACTAGAACCTTGTGGGTGCAAGAAGGTATGATTGACGAGTACACTAATTTAAGTAGGCTTATAAAAACATTACATTTACCCCCTTATCTTGCTGTAGGGACATCATTAAATGGTTCTTCCAACATTTGTGATGTTTATTGTGCAGCTTCAGAAGGATATAAAGAACATTTCTCAAAAATTGGTACTAACAAAAGCAAAATTGTAGTAACGGGTATTCCAAACTTTGATAATTGTGAACAGTATCATACAAACGATTTTCCCTTACATAATTATGTCTTAGTAGCAACTTCTGATGGAAGAGAATGCTTTAGACCAGAAGACAGAGTCGGTTTTATCAAAGACTGTGTAGTAAAAGCAGCAGGAAGACAAATGATATTCAAGCTTCATCCTAATGAAATTGTTGAAAGAGCTACTAACGAAATCAAAGAGAATACGCCTGAAGGAACAATCATTTATACCTCTGGTAATATTAATCCAATGATTGCCAACTGTGATGAATTTATCACGCAATATTCATCGGCAGTATATGTGGGCATGGCGCTTGGTAAAAAAGTACATTCGTTCTTTGATAAAGAAGAACTTATCAGACAAATGCCTCTTCAAAACAAAGGTACTTCGGCTAAAAATATCGCTCAGGTTTGCAGAGACTTTTTAGGCTTTGAAGGAAAGAAAGAAGATTTCGTTAAATCTTACGACTACAAAGCTGTTAGCGAATTGGTATATGAATAACCTGTATGATAAGTAATCATGCAGCATTATATTAGGCTATAAGCCGTAGGCAATATGCAAAATGTTTATTTTTTCATGATAAAATCATATCTATTTTTTGCTTATTGCTTAAGGCCTATAGCTTACAGCGAGTAAAATTAAAGTTAATTTTGCCCACTTACTTACAGACATTTTGTTTCAAAATAATATATTAAAATAATGTCAGAAATTACAATTGTTGTTCAAGCGCGCATGTCTTCTAGTAGATTACCCAAAAAGGTATTATTACCCATTTTGGGCGAAAGTCTGCTGTACAGAATGATAGAGCGTTTACAACAAATTAAACATCAGGCTACTATTGTAATTGCTACCTCTGAAGATCAACAAGATGATGTGATTGAACAGTTTTGTCAAGAAAAAAACATCATCTGTTACCGTGGAAGCCTGAATAATTTATTAGACAGACATTATCAGGTTGGCGTATTGACTAATGCCAAAATTGTGCTGAAAATTCCTTCTGATTGTCCACTTATCGACCCAAGGATTGTGGACAAAGTATTAGATTTTTATTTCGACAATGAAGGAAAATATGATTTTGTAAGTAATCTTCACCCAGCTACTTATCCAGACGGCAATGATGTTGAAATTATGACTTTTGAAGCATTGAGCAAAGCTTGGAATGAAGCCAGTCGCCCGTTAGAATTAGAACATACTACTCCTTACTTTTGGGAAAATCCAGATAAATTTCGGTTAGCAAATGTTACTTGGGAAACAGGCTTAGACTATTCTATGTCTCATCGTTTTACCATAGATTACTACGAAGACTATCTATTCATCAAGCGTGTTTTTGAAGAATTATATCCACAAAATCCTGCATTTTCAATGGATGATATTCTTACATTGCTACAGAACAAACCTGAAATATATACTATCAACGAACGTTTTGCTGGCGTAAACTGGTACAGAAATCATTTAGATGAATTGAAAACCATCACGCCTGAGCAAACCAAAATTAGTATTTAGCATAAATTCCAAATAAATACAATGACCGAAGAAAAATTAGAAACATTAAAAAGTATCGCATTACGTGTCCGTGAGCATATCATCGGAATGTCAACGGATGGCGGTTGTTTTGTAGGAGCTTCCCTTTCGGCTACCGATTTGATGGTTTACCTCTACAACAATTTTTTAAATATTACCAAAGAAAACCTTGACGACCCTAATCGTGACTATCTGTTTCTTTCAAAAGGTCATGACGTACCTGCTTTGTACGGAACGTTAGTTGAAATGGGCATTTTAGAAGCCGAACGTCTTCAAAATCACCTTTCTACTTCTGATAATATTTACTGGCACCCTAACACTAAAATTCCGGGTATCGAATTTCACTCGGGTTCATTAGGACACCTGCCAGCGGTATCCCTTGGCGTTGCTTTAGATTGTAAGATAAGAGGTACAAACAACCGAATCATCTGTATTTTGGGTGATGGTGAATTAAACGAAGGATCATGTTGGGAAGCTGTTTTGGTAGCCAACGCTTACCAATTAGACAATCTCGTTTTTGTAGTAGACCGCAACCAGTTTCAAGCAAATATTGCTACAGAAGATTTGATTCCGTTGGAACCTCTGGCTGATAAATTCAAAGCTTTTGGTGCGGATGTGGTAAGAATAGACGGACATAATTTTCAGGATTTAGAAGAAGCTTTTACAAGTTTAGATGAACGCAAAGGCAAACTTCACGTAGTGATTGCTGATACTATCCGTGGGAAAGGCTTACCAAGTATAGAGGCTCGTGCTGATCGTTGGTTTTGTAATTTCTCAGCCAATGAGGTATCGCAACTGATGGAAGAATTACATGGTGTTCATTCAGCAACAATCGAATCTGAAGTATTAGTAGTTAGATAGCTTTCAGCTATCGGATGTCAGCTATCGGCTTTAAGCCTTTAGTTTATGGTATTAAAATCTTTAATCCGAAATCTGATAGCCGAAATCCGATGACTTAAAAAACATATAAAATTATGTACGAAGAATTATTAAAAAATACAGCCCTTAACGACGAACGTTTTGTAGTAATGACTGCCGAAAACCGTGCATTAGTCAGAAATCTACCAGCTGTTTTGGGTAAAAGATTTATAGATACGGGTATCACCGAACAAACGATGATTGGTGCTGCCGCTGGTTTGGCACTTCGCGGACGCATTCCTGTAGTCCATGCTTTGTCGGCTTTTTTGTCAATGCGTGCTTTTGAGTTTATCCGTACCGATGCAGGTATTGCTAATTTACCCGTGAAATTAAGCAGTTTTATCCCAGGCTTTTTATCAGATGGTAATGGCCCTACGCACCAAGCCATTGAAGATATTAATATCATGCGTGGTATTCCGAATATGCAGGTTTTTGCTCCTGCTGATGAAAATGATTTAGTAACGATGTTACCTCAAATCTGGAATACTCCAAATCCTTCTTATGTACGTATTTGTACACGACCTGCTCAGTATCAACACCAAACTAATTTTGAAATTGGGAAGGCTGAAATCATTGCAGAAGGAACAGATGTAACCATCTTAGTTTATGGTTTTATGTTTGAACAAGCCTTGATTACAGCAGAAATTTTACGTCAAGAAGGTAAATCAGTAGGGTTAGTAAACATGAGAAGCCTAAAACCTGTGGACGAACAAGCCATTGTAAAAGCTGCCCTTCAATCAGATTTAGTGGTAACTATCGAAGACCACTTCTTAACAGGCGGATTATACACCATTGTTGCCGAAACTTTATTGAAAAATAGAATTACGGCCGATGTGTTACCAATCGCTTTAGTAGAAAAATGGTTTAAGCCAGCTCGTCTGAATGAAGTATTAGCATACGAGGGATTCACGGGCAAACAAATGGCTGAAAAAATATTGACTTATGAAGCGATTAGCATTGAATGATAAGTGATGAGTTAGTTGTGAGACTGAGCTTTTGAGCAATAAGCCTTGAGAAATGAGATGTTAGTTTTAAGTTTTCACTTCTTGAGTCTTATGTCTTTCTTCTAAAGTCTTATCTCTTTGTATTCTCAAGTCCCTAAATCTTCAAAGTCCTAAATTCCAACAAAAATGCCAAATTCAATAAAATCTAACGATAATTATCCAACTATCACAGAGTCTGATAGTTTGTATAACAGAGCTTTAAAAGTACAAAAACCAATTACACAAACACTTGCCAAAGGACCGGGTCAGTTTACGAAGGGAGTAGCTCCTAAGTATTTGAAAAAAGGGAAAGGCTCGCACGTTTGGGATGTTGATGGCAACGAATACATCGATTTCAATGCAGCGATTGGCCCACTTTCTTTGGGTTATGCATATCCTGTAGTGGATGAAGCTATCAAGCAACAGTTAGAAGATGGAATCACATTTTCATTGATGCACCCTTTAGAGGTAGAACTTTCTGAATTGATTCAAGAAGTAATTCCTAATGCTGAAGCTGTAAAGATTTCAAAAACAGGTGCGGATGTTTGCTCGGCAGCTATTCGTGTTGCACGTGCTTTCACAGGTCGCGAAAAGATTTTCTGTTGTGGTTATCATGGTTGGCATGATTGGTATATCGGTATTACAAGCCGTAATGCGGGTGTTCCAGAGGCTATTCAAAACATGACTTATACGTTTGAATACAACAATATTCAAGCAATCCGTGAGGCGTTGGATGAAGACGTAGCTGCTATTATTCTTGAACCATTCATTTTTGAAGCACCACAAAATAACTTCTTACAGGAATTAGCAACTCTTTGTCGTGAAAATGGCACATTGCTCATTTTTGATGAAATGTGGACGGGCTTCCGTATCGCTGTGGGTGGTGCTCAGGAGTATTTCAATGTTGTGCCTGATTTAGCGGTGTATTCAAAAGCCTGTGCAAACGGTATGCCGATTGCATTATTGACGGGGCGTGCTGATGTAATGGAATTGTTCAACAGTGATGTATTTAGCTATACTACTTTTGGTGGTGAAGCCCTTTCTTTGGCAGCAAGCATTGCTACTATCAAAGAAATCAGGGATAAAAATGTACCTGCTTATTTAGATGCGAAGGGACAAATTATCAAAGATGGCTATAACGAAATCGCGAAAGAATTTGGGTTAGAAAACCTTACGAAATGTATCGGTTATAACTGCCGTTCGATGGTGACGTTTGCGCCCGAAGCTGGTAATGGCTTAGAAGTAAAAGCCTTAGTACAACAAGAAATGATTAAGCGTGGTGTTTTATGGGCTGGTTTTCATAATATGTGTTTTAGCCATTCAGACGAAGACATCAACTATACACTTTCGGCGTATCGTGAGATAATGCCAATTTTGAAAGAAGCTATCGAAAGTAATGATGTAAAATCGTACTTGAAAGGTGAAGTGTTAGAAGCAGTTTTCAGAAAAACAAGCAATTATAATATCAAGCCTGCTTTGGCTAAAGCGTAAAAGCTGTGAGTTGTGAGCGATGAGCTGAGAAGTTAACATATTGATAAACAACATATCAATATTGTTTATTTTACATAACCTGCTTGATTTTAGATACGTTAAATTATTTATGGAAAATACAATCACAAGTCCTGATTTGAACCTCCCTCAATTGTTTTCTTTAGAAGGAAAAACAGCTATCGTAACGGGTGGAACTGGACTTATCGGTAAAAAGCATTGCGAAGCGTTAATAGCTGCTGGATCCAATGTAGTAGTAGCAGACATTGCACAGGCAAACCCACAAAAATTTGCGGAAAGCTTAGGCGAAAAAGCGATAGGAATAAGCATAGATGTTACTGACGAAGCATCTTTGCAAAATGCTAAACAAGCAATCATCGCTCGTTTTGGTTCGATAGATGTTTTGGTAAACAATGCCGCTATCAATGATATGTTTGAAAACCCTGAGCTTGCAGCAGAACTTTCGGCTTTTGAAAAATATCCGATAGCATCTTTCCGCAAGTCGCTAGAAGTAAATGTTTTAGGGGTGTTTTTATGCTCACAAATATTTGGCTCTGTCATGGCTGAACAAGGGAGTGGAAGTATTATCAACATCGCTTCTACTTACGGAATCGTTGGGCCAGACCAAAGCATTTACCGCAACGAAGCAGGCGAGCAGTTATTTTTCAAATCGCCGTCGTATCCAACAACCAAAGGAGCCATTATCAATTTTACAAGATATTTAGCGGCTTATTGGGGCAACAAAGGCGTAAGAGTAAATACGCTTTCGCCTGGTGGCGTAGGCAATGCGCAAGATGAATATTTTGTAAAGAATTATTCGGCTAAAACTTTATTAGGAAGAATGGCTACTGCCAATGACTACCAAGGAGCCTTAATTTACCTAGCCTCAGATGCTTCTGCCTACATGACAGGCGCAAACTTGGTAGTAGATGGTGGTTGGACGGCTATATAATTTTGATTTAGTGAATGAGTGATTTAGTGATTTTTTTAGTTCTGAATAGTTTAATCAGTACATAGTTAATTTATAATTATTAAAAAAATCACTCATTCACTAAACCACTAAACCACTAAATCACTAAATAAAACATGGATATACACGAAAAAGCAAAGCATATAAAACTTCTGATTACTGATTGTGATGGTGTTCTGACAGATGCAGGCGTTTATTATGGTGAGAATGGTGAGGTATTAAAAAAATTCAATATCCGTGATGGAATGGGTGTAGAAAGACTTCGTAAGTCAGCCAATGTGGAAACTGCTATTATCACAGGTGAGGTTTCTCCTTCGGTGGTGAAAAGAGCTGAAAAGCTAAAAATCACAGAATTGCACCTAGGTATCAAAGACAAATTGGCTATTCTAACACAGATAATGGTTAGCCGTAATCTTACTAAAAACAACATTGCCTACATCGGCGATGATGTAAATGATATTGAAATTATGCAACATGTGGGGCTAACAGCTTGTCCTAATGATGCCATTAGTTTTACCAAAGAAGTAGCCGATTATATCTGCGAAAACAAAGGTGGCGAAGGCTGTTTCAGAGAGTTTGCAGAATTGATTATTGCGGCACAATCTTAATTGATTTTTAAAAATTTAACAATAATGTCTTCCAGAGATTGTATAAATCTGATCATTTATACAATCTCTTATCCCCAAAGACATCAATACTTTTCTAACAAACCTTCCTCGGGGGTCAGGGGGTTTTTACGTCCATTATCAATGAAAAACGTTATATTATCATCAGGAAAAGTTATCGGTAAAGGTGAGCCATGCTACATTATTGCCGAAATCGGAATCAATCACAACGGTTCTTTAGACGTTGCAAAACAATTGGTTGACGAAGGCGCAAATGCTAAAGCAGATGCTGTAAAATTTCAAAAAAGAACACCTGAATTATGTGTTCCGCTTGACCAATGGGAAATCCAACGTGATACTCCTTGGGGAAGAATGTCGTACATCGACTACAAACGTAAAACTGAATTTGGCAATTTAGAATATTCAGCCATCGACCAGCACGCTAAGCAAAGAGGTATCGACTGGTTTGCATCACCTTGGGATGTCGAGTCGGTTGATTTCTTAGAATACTTTAGCCCAGTATTATACAAATTAGCTTCGGCTTCTTTAACTGACTTAGAATTAATCGAAAAAATTCTTCATACTGGTCGCCCATTAATGATTTCAACGGGAATGTCAACCGTAAAAGAGATTATCGAGACAGTGGCTTTCATTCAAAACTTTGATGAAAACTATCCATTGATGATTGCTCATTCTACTTCAGCTTATCCATGCAAACCAGAAGAATTGAATTTAAGCATGATTAAAACGTTGGGTGAAATGTTCCCAGACACGCCAATTGGTTATTCTGGTCACGAAACAGGCTTGGCTACGACTGTAGCGGCTGTGGCTTTAGGAGCTACTTTTGTGGAGCGTCATTTCACACTAGACCGTGCTATGTGGGGTTCTGACCATGCTGCTTCAGTAGAGCCTCAAGGGTTATCTCGTTTGGTAAAAGACATCCGTGACGTAGAAATTGCAGTAGGTGATGGCGTTAAAAAAGTATATGAAGCTGAGATTTCTCAAATGAAAAAACTTAGAAAACATATTTCTGCTGAGTATTCTGCTTAATTTCAATGAAATTATCAGCGTTTTTCTGATGAGCGTCTATTTTATTAGCATAAATTGATTAAAAACAATACATTTTTCGTTAAGAGGTAGAGGCTTCCCAAAGTTTGCTACCTCTTAATTTCTACAAACTCATGATAAGTAAAAGTAATTAGTGGAAATTCTTTTTCCAGCACAACAACATTATACGACCAATATGAATCTCTTAACAATAACCACTTCAATATTAATATGTTGGATAATTTTTATTATTCTAATGGAAAGGTTATATCCATATCGTAAAGGGTTAAAGCTTTTCAGAGAAGGCTTTTGGGTGGATTTAGTTTGGTACACGATTATTCAGAGTTTTTTTCTTAAAATTCTTATTTTTGATTATATCATTCAGCCTATCAATACAAGTTTCGATTGGTCTGAATACCAATTTGTTAAGCATTGGTCAGTTCCAGTACAAGTTCTCTTTTTTCTGATTACACACGATTTTTATATTTATTGGTTTCATCGCTTTCAGCACTCCAATAAATTTTTCTGGAGAACACATGAAGCACACCATTCTGGAAAAGAAGTTGACTTTTTAGAAGGTTCACGTTCACACGTTGTAGAAATTATTATTAATCAAACCATTGAATTTCTACCCATCATTGTGTTAGGTGCTGACCCTGCTGTGCTACCGATTAAAGCCTTATTAGATGCTATTTTTGGCATGTTTATTCATGCGAATATTAATGTAAAATTGGGTAAATGGAAATATATTTTCAACTCTCCAGAGTTGCATTTATGGCATCATTCCAATTATCAAGAAGTGTTTCATGCTAATTTCTCAACAAAATTTGCCTTTTGGGACTATCTTTTTGGTACAGTGTATTTCCCAGGGCATAAGCCAGGCAATGAGCGAGAAAATTGGGGATTATATTATGACTATCCGAAAGACTATTTCTTACAGCATGCTTTTTCGGTTAAACGTTTCGACGAAAAGAAATTATTACGCTTTAAATGGTTCGCAAGGTATTATAACCTTCGCCCTACCATTTTGAAAAAAATCACTCATTGGATTGAAGATATTGAACATTATTTCCTCATTGAAAACTCGAGTATGAATTATCGTAGAATAGAGCAACACAAAATAGAGGAAAATAAAGATTCAACTAATCGACCCTCAGACCTTACATAAATGGCTTGGATATACCTTATTATTGCTGCTTTGTTTGAAGCAGCATGGACTTTCTCATTAAAGTTATTTAGTTTTAAAGATATTAAAGCACTTCCCTTAAACAAGTATTTTGCTACAGAAGGAATTGTAACGCTAATGCCATTCGTGGGTTATATTGTTTTTGGATTAGCCAACGTTTATTTTTTCTCAGTTGCACTCAAAACAGTTCCCACAGCTACGGCAATGGCCGTATGGACGGCAGCCACACTGATTTTTATTAAAATAGCCGAAATAGCTTTCTTTAATGAAAAATTAAACTGGTTTGAAGTCTTTTTTATCATGCTAATTACGGTAGGAATTATTGGTTTGAAAGTAGTTAGCGGTAAAGTCTCGTAAGAACATTATCGCTACCAAGGTTTTCTTTTACCATGGTAACACCCTTAATCCTTGGGGCAGTAATGCCCGTCTCCAAGGTTTTCTTGCTTTGTAATACAATTGCTTCGTCCCATAGATTGGCATCAATAAAACTTTGCAATAATTTACTACCTCCTTCAACAATCAACGATTGTACTTTCCGTTGCGCTAAATCTTGTATAATAGACTGTAAAAAGACTGTTTCAGCCGCTATTTTCACAAAAACAACATTGTTTTCTTCTTTATTTGCTAACAAATTATAGCAAATAGTAAGCTGTGAGCCATCAAAGATATGCAAGGATTTGTCTAAGGTGAGGTCTTTATCTATTATGATTCTTAAAGGACTTTTACCAGTCCAAAAGCGGGTATTTAGACTAGGGTTATCATAGCGAGCGGTATTAGTGCCGACCATAATAGCATCTTCTTCACTACGCATTTTATGGACAACCCTTCTGGAAAGTGCATTAGAGATTTGAACAGCTTCAAAATTCTCTTTAGCAATAAACCCATCAGCAGTTTCTGCCCATTTCAAGATAATATACGGTCGTTGCTTTTCCATCAAAGTGAAAAAACGTTTATTCAATGCTCGTCCTTCTTCTGCTAAAATTCCCGTCTCTACTGCTATTCCCGCAGCTTGTAGCTTGGCAATGCCCTTTCCTCCTACCAGTGGGTTTGAATCTACATTACAAATGATTACTCGTTTGACGGCATGCTTTACTAGTAAGTCGGCACAAGGAGGGGTTTTGCCAAAATGTGAACAAGGTTCAAGCGTAACATATACATCAGCTTCTGTCAACAAAGATTTATCTATTACCGAATTTATAGCATTTACTTCTGCATGGGCTTCTCCATACTTTTTGTGCCAGCCTTCACCAATTAATTGCCCATTATGTACAATTACGCAACCTACCATTGGATTGGGTGAAACAGTGCCTGCTCCTAAACGAGCTAATTGCAAAGCACGAGCCATCCATATTTCAGGCTCATTAGCGTAATTTTCTTTGTAACTTTGCATAAATTTTATTAATCATTTTATGTCTGCAAAAACCCTTTTTCAACAATTAGTATCCGAAATTAGTGCTGTTTATGATGAAAACGAAGTAAAAAGCATCGTTTATTTGGTATTAGAACACTTTCAAGGTATTTCTAAAACAGATATTTTATTGGATAATCCACTAAAAGAGGTTTTTGATTATCAAGAGATTATCACCCGACTCAACAATCATGAACCTGTTCAGTACATTATTGGCGAAACGGAGTTTTATGGAAGAACATTCAAAGTAAGTCCTGCTACTTTAATTCCCAGACCAGAAACAGAAGAATTAGTTGAACTAACATTAAATACTTTTCAAGATTTAGCAAAGAATAATTTGATTGTATCGAATCCGAAAGTATTAGACATTGGTACGGGCACAGGTTGTATTGCTATTTCTGTGGGAGGCGGTATTGATAATGCCTCAGTTACTGCTTATGATGTATCTATTGAAGCCCTGAAAATTGCTCGTCAGAACGCAATAAATAACAAAGTAAAAGTAAATTTTGAAGAAGTAAACTTTTTAGATGAATCAAAGTATGATTCACTGCCTACATTTGATATTATTCTTTCTAACCCTCCTTATGTTACTAATTTTGAAAAGCAGGAGATGGAGAAAAACGTATTAGCCTACGAACCACATTTGGCTCTATTTGTAGAAGACAACAATCCATTGATTTTCTATAAGGCTATTGCCAAATTTGCCAAAAAACATTTATCGATAAATGGATTTTGTATCGTAGAAATTAACCAATCATTTGGTTTAGACACAGCAGCTTTATTCTGGGACGAAGGTTTTAGCAGTGTTGAGGTAGTGAAAGACTTTTTTGGAAGAGATAGAATGGTGAAAGCATTAATGTAGCTATGGGCTTTCGGTCATCGGCTTCCGGCTATCAGTTCAACATAAAATAGCTGATAGCCGAAGACTGATGACCGAAAGCCGATAGCCTACTAAAATGCAAGCTGTGCAAATACAGCATGATGGTCTGATGCAAAACGACCATTCCATGTATTACTTAGTGTTCCGTGCTTCAATACTTTTATTTTATCAGTATTCAGAAAAATATAGTCTATCAGTTTTCCTTCTATTTCTTTAGCCTGAAATCCATTAAAAGTACTTACTGGTCCAAAATGTGGTGTTAAAGTAACTTTCTCCGTATCAATTAATCCTGCATTGATGATAACGGTTGGCTCTTCTGTAGGAGTGCTGTTGAAATCTCCAGTTAAAATAACAGGAATTTTAGCATCAACTGCTTTGATTTTAGCAACCAGCATTTTAGCACTTTCACGACGAGCTACCTGACCAATATGGTCGAAGTGAGTATTGAAGAAATAGAATACTTTCTTAGTTTTATTGTCTCTGAATTTGGCATAAGTAACAATACGGTTCAACGCTGCATCCCAACTTTTGCTTGGTACATCAGGCGTTTGGCTCAGCCAAAAAGTATTGCTTTCCAATATTGTAAACTTATCTTTTCTGTAAAAGATGGGCGAAAACTCCCCTCCTTCTTTAGCATCATCACGCCCTACGCCTACATAGGAATAATTAGGAAGCAATCTGGTTAAATCTCTAATTTGTCCAACTAATACCTCTTGCATTCCACAAATATCTGCTTCGTAAAAATCTAGCATACTGCTAAGATTTTCCTTGCGCTTAGCCCATTGGTTTTCTCCATCCTGCACAGTTTCCATACGGATATTGAAAGTCATTACATTTAATTTTTGTTGTGAATAACTGCTCATAGAAGTACTTATGAAAAGTATTAATAGCAGAGAATAGAAAGAAGTTTTCATTTGCTGACTGTTTGAGATTTTTCAGCAAAGCTATTCATTTTCGATGTCAGACCTGACCTGATGTAGATGAAATTTGTGTAAAGGAATTTTTGAAGGGGACTTTAGGATTATTAGACTTTAGGACTTGAAGATGTAAGACGAAAGATATTAGATGCTAGATTTAAGACCTAAGATACTAGACACAAGACTTAAGACATAAGATACTAGACAATAGATTTAAGACACAAGGTACTAGACACAAGATTTAAGACATAAGATATGCTTGTCTAAAATCACCCGAAAGCTGAAAGCCGACTTCCGAAAGCCTAAGACACTTCCGCTTTCAGTTCCTCTAAACATTCATTACACAAGCACGCACCGTCAAATTCCCACTGACTAATGTCTGAAATGTGTTCTATTTGGGTTTTGCTCAGGTTAATTTTCATGCAGTCGCACTGTAAGATATTATTTACCTTACAGATAAAAACTTTCCCACATCTCGGGCAACCTTCTTGAGCGTGCTTTTCCATGATAAATTATTTAAGAACCCTAACCTTACGAGTTTACGAAGTGTAGCTAATAGCTATCTACGTTTCCTGCATACTGTTTAACTTCTTATAAAATCCATTTTCGTTTTCTAAAAGTTCACTATGGGTTCCTCTTTCTACAATCTTTCCATGATTAATAACCAAAATTTCATCTGCATGTTGAATCGTGCTAAGCCTGTGTGCAATTACTAGCGTAGTACGATTTTTCATTAAATGCGTTAAAGCTTCCTGCACCAATTTCTCCGATTCTGTATCTAAAGCAGAAGTAGCTTCATCAAGAATCAAAATCGGAGGATTTTTCAACACTGCTCTGGCAATGCTTAATCGCTGACGTTGTCCGCCCGAAAGCCTTCCTCCACGGTCGCCAATAAAGGTTTCATAGCCATCAGCCAACTGGGTAATATATTGATGTGCATTGGCAATCTTAGCGGCTTCTTCTATTTGTGCATGACTAGCTACAGAACCAAAAGTAATATTATTGGCTACACTATCATTGAACAAAATAGATTCTTGGGTTACAATACCGATTTGCTTGCTTAAAGATGCTAATTTAATATGCTTTAGGTCTATGCCATCCATCAAAATTTGCCCTTCCGTAGGGTCATAAAATCTTGGTAATAGGTCAGCAAGGGTTGATTTCCCTCCGCCTGACGTACCGACCAAGGCAACAGTTTTCCCTTTCTGAATTTTGAACGAAATATTATCCAATACTTTTCTTCCAGTTTGGTATTCAAAGCTTACATTTTTGAATTCAATCTCTTCTTTAAACTCAGGGATATTAATGGCATCTTTGGCATCTTGAATAGCAGGTACGGTATCAATCAATTTCAAGATTCTTTCTGCCGAAGCTATTCCCCTTTGTATTCCACTAAAGGCATCTGCAATTACTTTGGCTGGACGCATTACTTGTGAAAACAAAATGATAAAAGAAATAAACGTTGAAGCACTTAGGCTTTCGTCGTTATTAATGACTAAGGTGCCTCCGTATAATAAAATACCAGCAATAACGGTTACTCCCAAAGCTTCGGAAACGGGGGATGTCATTTCCTGACGATATACCATGCGTAATACAGCAGCTTTATAGCCGTAATTCTCTGCTTTGAAACGTTCAGCTACAACCTTTTCAGCATTAAATCCTTTTACGATTCTCATTCCTCCGAATACTTCGTCGAGTGTACCAATCATAGCACTTTGGCGTTCTTGAACATCACGAGCAGCCCTGCGTAGGCGTCTACTGATGGTCGCAATTACACCCCCTGATATAGGTAAAATCAACAAGGAGAACAAGGTTAGTTTTACCGACATATTAAACAAGAAAACAAAGTACATAATCAAGGTAAAAACCTCTTTGAAACTCGCCGTAAAAGCTCTACCGACTGAATTTTCAACCTCTTGTACATCCGTAGTAAGATGAGCCATCAAATTGCCTTTTCGTTCATTGTTAAAAAAACCGAAATGTAGGTTAAGGGTTTTCTCAAAAATGGCTTGACGCAACGAAGCAATGGTTTGTGCCTCTACTGTTTTGAGGATTCTTTGAGAAAAATATCGAAAGATATTTGAGCATACAACCGATACTACAATAGCGATACAGGCAAACTTTAATGCCCCCATTCTACCGTACAAATCAATGATTTGGTAGAAGTAATAATTAAAGATTTCTTTGAAGTAATCTGATTCAAGCGAGAACTCAGGTTTTTTGCTAAACTTCGCTAAATCAACAGTTTGCACTTTATCAAACAGAACATCAAGCAAAGGAATCAGTAGCGTGAAGTTTAAAATGCCGAATAAACTCGCCAGTAACGAAAACAAAAAATATGGAAATGCAAACACCCTTAGAGACTCTGCATATTGAAGAATACGAAAGTAAGTTTTCAATGAAAATTGTTTCAGATTTGAAAGTAAAAGCAAAAATAACCGCTACAAATTTAGTAAAATGTATTGACTATTTCTGCTTTGATAAATATCTGCAATATAGTACTTGAATGATTAGGCAAAAAACACTAAATTGTGAAAGATAAATATTAATTTTGTTTAGAAACTTCCACTAAGGTTTCGAAACCTCTTTTGAATATATACTAATTGCTTTTATGATTAAATCCTTAAAACTATCAAAGCCTTTTTCTGTCATTGGAATAAGGTTTTCTCAAGTAGAATCTGTTCTCAACATATTCTACTCTTTCTGGCAAAAGGTTTTCTTGAATCCTGTGTTTCAGCGCAATTCTTCTCAGAATTTGTCTTATCATTTTTGTTATGCCCAGTCCAACCTTATTGAACAAATTAACGTCAATAATAGCACTTTGCCGTTTCTATCTTAATAAACTTCATGTTTGTTAAATCATAGCACGATTATTGAATATAATAAGGTAAAACTAATTGCTCAAAGGAAACACATACAATAGAATGACATTTTCTGTTCTGAAAGACAAAAGAAAACTACTTCCAATTTTGTGGTTTTTACTGCCTGTTGTTGCTGGCTTTATGAAATGGCGACTTCATTCAATAAATAATTACAATATTTTTAAAGGGGTATTTACTCACCTGATACACTCTTATAATTTATACGAACTATACCCACAGGAATATTTTGATTCTAATCATTATGGACCATTATTTAGTTTGATTATTATGCCTTTTACATTCATTCCTGATGTAATCGGTATTCCGCTGTGGGTAGCATTTCATGCATTTGTACTTTACAAAGCTTTTGCTTTGTTACCTATAAAACCAGCCTATCAATGGATTTTATTAGCTATTTGTATTGTCGATTTAAACACTTCATCTCATAATTTACAAGTAAACCCAAGCGTGGTAGCTTTGATAATACTTTCATGGTATTATGTAAAGAAAGACCAAGTAATATGGGCAACTCTTTTTGTAATGATTGGCGTCTTTGTGAAGTTGTATGGTATAGTCGGACTGGCCTTCTGGGTATTTTCAGATAGCAAGCTAAAATACATTGGCTATGCTATTATGTGGGCGGTTATCCTTTTTGTTTTACCGATGGCAATAAGCTCACCTGAGTTTATCGTACAATCGTATTACGATTGGTTTAACAGCTTGGTTCATAAAAATATTGAAAATCAAGGCGTTGCAAATGGTGTTGGTACAAGTATGCAAGATGTTTCGCTGATGGGACTAGTAAGAAGAGTAGGCAGTTTTCCGAACCTCTCTAATCTGTTCTTTCTTATCCCTGGTTTTATTTTACAAGTACTTCCTCTATTAAGATTTAAACAATATAAAAACTTACTCTTTCAATTAAGATACCTTGCTTCCTTATCCATTTTTGTAGTCATTTTTTCATCATCATCCGAATCCCCAACTTTTATTATTGGGGTGGCTGGTGTGGCAATCTGGTTTATTACACAGGCACACCCTGTAGAACGATGGGTTTGGATTTTACTTTTTACAGTTGTTGCCTTCACTTCGCTTTCAGCAACGGATATTCTGCCAGCTTGGTTGCGAATGAAGTTTATCGTTTACTCAATTAAGGCCTTTCCATGTTGCTTGGTTTGGTTTGCGTGTATTTATCAACTTCTTTTAAGTGAAACCTCAGAAATTAAATCATTATGGATCAGTCAAGAATAAACATTTGTATCCTGTCGGCGGCATACAATGAGGGTGAAAACCTATTAGTTTTTTATCATGCCGTCAAAAAAGTAATCGATAAATTACCTTATACGTTCGAGTTTTGTTTTGTAAATGATGGCAGTAAAGATGATACGCTATCAGTGATTAGAGCCCTAGCAAAAAAAGACGAATCAGTAAAGTATATTTCTTTTTCAAGAAATTTCGGGCAACAGATAGCCTTAAAGGCTGGTATTGATACCATCAATGCTGATGCTATTATTATGATGGATAGCGACTTACAGCATCCCCCAGAAATGATTCCAGATTTGATTGACATTTGGCTTTCTAAAAATGTAAACATGGTCAATACGCTTCGTGAAGAAGACCAAGATTTATCATGGTTCAAAAGACAGTCTAGCAAGAATTTCTATAAAATCCTGAATAAAGTAAGTGACCTAGAGCTAGAACCTGGACAAGCTGATTTCCGTTTGATTGACAGACAGGTAACTGAAACTTTGAAAAACACCAAAGAACAAGATGTGTTTTTAAGAGGAATGATTCAGTGGATTGGCTTTGACCAAGCGACTATTAAGTACAAAGCCAACAAACGTTTTGCTGGAGAAAGTAAATATACTTTTTCAAAAATGTTGCGTTTAGCATTGGCTGGCATTACATCATTCAGTATTAAGCCATTATATACGGCTATTTACATGGGTTTCTTTATTGCCTTTTTATCATTTTTGTACTTACCTTATGTAATGTATAGCCTTGCTATTGGCAAAGCCGTTGATGGCTGGGCTTCGCTATTGGTAACAGTAGCATTTTTTGGAGGATTAAATTTAATCGTATTAGGGGTTTTAGGAATTTATATTGGCAAGATTTTAATCCAAAATAAAGAAAGACCTTTGTACATTGTTCAAGAACAGAATATTCATGAAAATAGCCTTGTTGAGTTTTGATGTAGAAGAATTTGATATGCCCTTTGAATATGGTGGGGTTCCGCCTATGGAAGAGCAAATCGCGACTTCTAATCAAGGTTTACAATCCATTGTTTCAGTATTAGATAAATATCAAGCTACGGCTACCTTTTATTGTACGGGAGTATATGCTTTGGCAAAAACAGCACAGATTAAGGAATTAAGCAAAAAGCATGAGATTGCTTCGCATAATCATTATCATTCTAGCCATAAAAAAGAAGATTTAAGTACGTCAAAAGCTATTCTGGAAAATATTATCCAACAAGCAATTGTTGGGTTTAGAATGCCTAGGATGGCACCTGTTTCGGATAAAGATTTGCTGGATGCTGGCTATTTATACAATGCGTCTATCAATCCAACGTATTTACCAGGGCGATACGATTATCGTCATATTTCTCGTACATTTTTCACGCAGAACAACCTGATTCATTTCCCTGCTTCGGTTTCGCCTGCTTGGCGAGTACCTTTGTTTTGGATAGCCTTTCATAACTTCCCGTTGTCGTACTTTTTCTCTTTATGTAAAAAAGTAGTAGAAGCCGACGGCTACTTGCATTTGTATTTTCACCCGTGGGAATTTACAGACTATACTGATTTACCAAACGGGGCTAAATATCCTTTCTATTTACATAGAAATAACGGCAAAAAAATGTTGGAGCGATTCGATAAGCTAATGGCTTTTTTACAAAAAGAAGGCTTTGAGTTTAAAACCACTAAAGATTTTTTGCTTCCTTCAGTTTAGCATATTTAATCACGGGATTCATGGCAGCAAGCAAAGCCCACATAAAACCCGCATAACCGTCTAAACAAGAGCCTTTCAGTAGGTAAATTTTTAAGAAAGTAATCGGAAAGCGAGTAACGATGGTGGCAACGGAGGCTTTTTTGCCACGTTCTGCCAGCGTTTTTGCCCCTAGTGAAGTATATTTATTGAATTTATTGAAATAGTCTGTCAAATCTCGGTAGCTATCGTGTAGGATATGATTTTTCAGTACGCCTACTTTCCCTCGAATCTCTACACTTTCGTGTACGTGTTCAGTATTCCAATTACCAAAATTTCGGTTGAAAAGTCTGAGTGTAAGCCTTTTATATTCTCCGCTAAAACGCAAGAGCTTCCCCAGAAAGATTAAAGAACGAGGAATTTTATAGGCTTGATACGGCGTCTCCTCTAGCGAAAGATTTTGTATTTCTTGTTGCAGAGCAGCACTTAGTTCTTCGTCATCATCCAGTGAAAGTATCCAATCGTTACTAGCTTGAAGCGTAGCAAAGTTCTTCTGAACACCATAGTTATCAAACTTTCTGTAGATAACTTTTGCATTAAATCGCTCGGCTATTTTAAGCGTTTTATCACCACTGCCCGAATCGACTATCACGATTTCATCTGCCCAAGCTACCGTTTCCAATACTTTAGCCAATGTTTTTTCGGAATTAAAAGTAATCAGTACAACACTTATTTTCATTGGATAGGAGGAGGAATCAATATTTTACTTGGATACCATGATAGTATTCTTGAGCCTGATAATCTTTTCGAAGGGGATGTCCATCCCAATCTTCTGGTAGTAAAATTCTTCTTAAATCTGGATGACCTGTGAATTCAATTCCCATTAAATCAAAGGCTTCTCTTTCATGCCAATCGGCCGTTTTCCAGATATTACTAACAGAAGGCACTTTTGGCAAAGCTTCTCCTTTTTCATTTCTAGCGAAAACCACTTTTAACATCAGTTTGTGTTCGTAAGGAATTGAATAAAGGTTATAGATTACCTCCATCGTTTCTTTTTCAACACCATTATCCAACCCTGTCAGGCAAGATAGCATATCAAAATAGCAATCTTCATGTTCAAGCATTAATTGACAAACTTCCGCAATGTTTTCCGTAGGCACAGTAATACATTGGTGGTCAGCTTGGAGAATGATTCCTTCTCCAAATTTCTCCATCAGAATATCTTTAAAGTTTTCTATTTTCATCTTGCTTAGGCATTAATGGCAAATGCTGGTTTTTGGTTTCTGGCTTCTTCCTCTTCCATGTCTAATAGTGCTTTGGGCGCTACTAAACTTTCGCTTCTAATTTTTTCTTGCAGTTTCAAAAAACCACCAATCAAGGCCTCGGGGCGAGGCGGACAACCCGGTACATATACATCTACAGGAATGATTCTATCCACACCTTTCACTACATGATAGCCGTGTTCCCAATAGGGGCCTCCGCAATTTGAACAACTCCCCATCGAAATTACGTAACGAGGTTCAGGCATTTGTTCATAAAGACGACGGATACGGTCGGCCATTTTGAAAGTAACTGTTCCTGCTACAATCATTACATCTGATTGACGAGGGGAAGGTCTTGGAAAAACCCCAAAGCGGTCTAAATCATAGCCAGAGGCCATTGTCTGCATCATTTCAATAGCACAGCAAGCCAAACCAAAGCCCATAGGCCAAAGCGAACTTAAGCGTGCCCAGTTGATAAGGTCATCTACTTTGGTAATAACAACGCCACCTTCATTGAACTGTTGATCGAGTAATCCTTGCATAATGATTTAGATTTGTAGGGCTAAAAATGTTGTCCCCGACTGCAAATTTAATCTCATTCCTGCATTTTACTGCTCTCACCCTTAAAATTATCTGACAATGGTTAAATATCCTGTGATGGGACGAATATCTGCATCGGCTTTTATCACGTAATAATAAGTGGCTGCTGGTAAACTAGCATTATCTATTCGCCCATTAAATGGGTTAGAGGAATAACTCAGGGTACTAAAAATTTCGTTGCCCCAGCGATTATAAATTTTCACTTCTGCATTCGGATATTCTTCGATGCCCTCTAGTTCCCAAATATCGTTTACGTTGTCTTGATTAGGTGTAAAGCCCGACGGTACAATAATCTTGGCTTTTACTTTTACCAAAATATTATCGCTGCTAGTGCAGGTACTAGCACGTGAGCTCACTTTCAACACATACTCAGTAGATACAGTAGGCGAAGCAACGGGCATGGGAACGCGACTGTTATTCAAACCACTTTCAGGCGACCACTCATAAATTAAGTTATTATCAAATCCTCCGCCCGTGATACTTTTCAAGGTAATGGTATCTCCTTTAAAAATAACGATGTCATTCCCAAGCAATACCTTGGGAGGCAAGTCAACAAAAACGATTCTGGTCAGTTTAGATACACAGCCAAATTCATTTGTGTATTGATAGGTAATAGGCGATTGTCCATAAACTAATGGCGTATATGCCGTGCCACTGACATTCATACCTATAAATTTGGCTTTGGTAGCATCATAAGGATTTACATAATTGAGTAAATTAAGCTTGGTAGTGGTTGAGCCACAAAAAGGAAGGATGGTATCAAACTTGATGGGCGTTAAGGGATTTACAGTTAGTTTTACCGCATCTGACATTTTCTTACAGCCATTTTCGTCCGTCACTAATACTTTATAAACGCCAGAGGTTAAAACATTAAATTTATTATCTGTTGCATTTTGAATAGCAACATCATTCTGATACCAAGCGTATTGTAAATTATAACCAGTATTGGCAGTAAGTGGGATAGAATCTTTCTGGCAAATTACTTGCTTTCCCGTAGCATTTGATAACATAGCATCTGGCAAAGCGAATATTGTTACACTAGCTTTAGGCTCGTATTCACAAACGCCCCCTATTTGGGTCATCCTACTAACATACTCTCCTGATAAATTAACATCAAGTATATGGCTATTATTGGTGATATTAGTGGTACTCCGCGACCATTGGTAGCTAAAATCACTCGGAGTAAAAGCACTTCCATCTTGTTTCTGAATGGTTAACTTAATTGGAATTTCATTAAAACAGGCTTTCTTGGCATCAGGATTAATTACATATTGTTCTCCAGCTACTTTGTTTACTATTGTTATTTCTGAGGTGGTAGACTCACTACAACCAGTATTATAACCAATTACTACCGTATATTTTCCAGCTTCATTGATTTTGATTCTATAATCTTTTTCATTACTAAGATTAACATTGTCTTTTTGCCACTGATAGGTATATCTTGCATCTAATGCTGTCGCAATTTCTACAAATCCATAATCACAAAAATCTATTGATGCAGTATGTGTTTTGACGGGCGATAAATCTTTGAAAATATCGGGCTTGGCAGGAGGGTCAAAACAGTCAATGACTTTAAACTGAAAATCTCTTCGGGATTGCCCAATTACAACACCATTTCTGATTTCTTCAACCAATACAGAATACACAAAAAGTCCTAGTTCGGTAGCTGTCACCGTAATTATTCCCTGATTATCTATTTTCATTCCTTGTGCATTGGCTGGAATAGCAGTATTGGCAGTATATCCGTTGTTCCAAGTAATTAAAGGGATGTTAGAAGCACCTTTAGGGTCAGGTATAGCATTGTTACCATTACTAAATCCACGATAAGGAGTTACAAAAGAGTATCTTAATTGGTCACCGTCTGCATCGGTTGCCGAGTTATCAAATTTAAAGGGTTTGCCTTTACAAATATATTCGCCATTAGGGGTTGAGAATTGTGGAGAAGAATTAACAAAATCGCTCCCATTTTTTTTCAAGGATGGAAATTCTAAATAGAATAGCATACCTGTATTTTGGGGATTGTTAATATTATTGGCCGAATTTCTACAACACCTATCATAAACGATATAATAACCTTGGTCATCGGAATAATCAACTGGGTTTAGGTACACATTGTCAATATAAGTGATGTCGGTAATGTTCAGCCCTTGATTGGTAGCACAAGCAGCATTGCTGTAAATAAACGGAATACCATTTAAATTATAAGAATACAGGATAAGTGATTGCATCAAGGCATTATCTCTTTTCCTGAAAATACCGACTTTCAATCCATTGTCTTCTTGTTGAGATGCTTTTCTGACTGCATTGTCGAAATAGAGATGCATAGTTAGGGTAAACCAACCGTGTATATTCCCTTTGACGAGGTCGAAATTACCCCCGAGAATATGATTGGCTCTGAGCTGAAAGCTATTTAAAAAGCAGAGAACGCAAAAAATTGCAACGTAAATTTTCTTCATAGTTTTTGGATTCGAGAGTGTCATTGTATTTAAAAAGTGTAGAGGGGAAGTATTAATTAGTATATTCTCTTTAGAGATTCAGAGGGCTTAAAGTTAATATTTTGATATAAAAATCAGTATTTTCACATAATTGTTTATCATCTATCTAAAATATTGTATTTCCTGTGAACAAATAGAGGCAAATATGTTCTTCCAGAAATTCAATATAAGACTACTAACTTACTAATAACGTTGCGATTAAGAGCAAAATTATGCAAAACAATTTTTTCGATACCCGCATAGAGATTCTCAAAGGTGTAGGTGCTGCAAGAGCCCTACTACTCAATACCGAATTGCAAATTTTCACCTATGCCGACTTGATTCAATACTATCCTTTCAGGTATGAAGACCGTACTAAATTCCATACAATAGCCGACTTATATGAAGGAATGGAGGTAGCACAAATAAAAGGAAGGCTACATTTTATGGAGAAAATGGGCGAAGGCCATAAGGCTCGTCTTACTGCCCAATTCTCTGATGGAACGGGTACGATGGAATTAACGTGGTTTCAAGGAGTAAGTTTTTTAGAGAAAAAGTTAAGACCTAATTCAGAATATGTTATTTATGGCAAACTAGCCTTCTTTCAAGGTCGCCCACAAATGCAACATCCCGAAATGGAATTGCTAAACCCAACCAATGAAAAAGGAGGATATTTTCAGCCAGTATATGGTTTAACCGAAAAGCTAAAGAAACGCTATATAGATTCTAAAGTAATTGCGACGATGCAACGCAATTTATTAGACATCTCTTATGCACAAATTCGAGAAACATTGCCTGAAAATATCAGACAAAAATTCCGTTTGATAGAAAAGAAAGATGCTGTTTATAATATTCATTTGCCCATGTCAGAAGCTTGGTTGCATCAAGCTAGACGCAGGTTGAAATTTGAAGAACTTTTCTATAATCAGCTCAGGCTTATCAAACAAAAGCTGAATAGAAGGACTGATTATAAAGGACAAGTTTTTAAGAGTACTGGTTTAGTAACAGAATTTTACAAACATCATCTTCCTTTTGATTTAACTAATGCCCAGAAGCGTGTAATCAAAGAGATTTTTGAAGATATGAAATCGGGCAAACAAATGAACAGGCTTTTGCAAGGTGATGTAGGTTCTGGAAAAACCATTGTTGCTTTCATTTGTATGCTTTTGGCAATAAGCAATGGATGTCAGGCATGTATTATTGCGCCTACCGAAATTTTAGCAGACCAACATTATCAAGGCTTAAAAGATTTTGCCGATTCATTAGGCATTAAAATTGATAAACTGACGGGGTCGGTTCGTAAAAAAGCACGGGGTGGTATTCATGAAGGACTTTTGGATGGCTCGTTGAGTATCCTCGTAGGAACACATGCCATTTTAGAGGATATTGTACAATTTCAAAACTTAGGTTTTGTAGTTATTGACGAACAACATCGTTTTGGTGTAGCACAAAGAGCCAAACTTTGGGAGAAAAACTCAGTTATTCACCCACATATTTTGGTCATGACGGCCACTCCTATTCCAAGAACTTTGGCCATGACGCTGTATGGAGATTTGGATGTTTCTATCATTGATGAATTGCCTAAAGGTCGAAAGCCAATCAAAACTGTTCATCGATATGATTCGCACCGCCTAAATGTGTTTGGTTTTATGCGTGATGAAATCAAGAAAGGGCGACAAGTATATGTGGTGTATCCCTTGATTGAGGAGTCTGAAAAACTAGATTACAAATACTTGGCTGATGGCTATGAAAGTATAGTAAGGGCTTTCCCTGAATACCATATTAGCATAGTTCATGGAAAAATGAAGCCAGCGGATAAAGATTTTGAGATGCAACGCTTTATCAAAAAAGAAACGCAAATTATGGTAGCAACTACCGTGATTGAGGTTGGCGTAAATGTGCCTAATGCCTCTATCATGGTGATTGAAAGTGCCGAGCGTTTCGGATTATCACAGTTACACCAATTACGCGGACGTGTAGGGCGTGGAGCTGAACAAAGTTATTGTATTTTGATGACGGATGTAAAGCTTTCTAAAGATACCCGTATTCGTTTAGAAACCATGGTAAGAACTACAGATGGCTTTGAAATTGCCGATGTAGATTTACAATTGCGTGGTCCAGGTGATTTATCAGGTACGCAACAAAGTGGTGTAATAGATTTACTCATTGCAGACCTAGCTAAAGATGGCGAAATATTAAGGGTAGCCAGAGAATGTGCTACGGCCATCTTGGAAGAAGACCATGACTTAGACCTACCACAAAATGCGATGGTTAAAGAACAGATAGAACAACAAAAAGCAAATGCTAGTAATTGGGCTAGGATTAGTTAATGATAAACAAAAACGACTTGCCGAAGATGATTCAGCAAGTCGTTTTTATTTATTTTATATCGATACTCTACTAATAAGCTCTCATCTCAACACCCTTCATAAAGTTCACAAACGCAGTATTTACTACTTTGTTACCTCCCGGTGTTGGATAATTACCTGTAAAGTACCAGTCTCCTGTATCATTCGGACAAGCCTTGTTTAAACTATCAACTGTTTGATAAACAATTGCTAATTCAGCTTTCAAGTCTTTTGGTTTTACTAACTCAGCAATTTTATCAGAAATTTCTTCCGTTGTAAACGGTTCATAAATGGCTTTTACAAAATTCTCTTTATGAGCAGTTCCTAATTCTATTGCTGTTAAACAACGTCCTAGTGTGTCTTCTAGCACATCATCCATATTTCTTTCAACCAATAATTGATAAGCCGCACGGAAAGCTACAAATTCTTTCATACGTGACATATCTATGCCATAGCAATCAGGGTAACGAATTTGTGGGGCTGAAGAAACAATAACGATTTTCTTTGGTCCTAGCTTATCCAATAACCTCACGATAGAACGTTCCAAGGTAGTTCCACGCACGATTGAGTCATCAATTAATACTACATTATCAACGCCTTTCTTGATTACCTCAAAAGTAGTATCATATACATGAGCTACCATGTCATTACGGTCGGCATCATTGGTAATAAATGTTCTTAGCTTAACATCCTTAGAAATCAATTTCTCGACTCTTGGACGGAAAGTAAGCAAATCTTCAAGGTCTTTTTCAAACAAGACACCTTCCATGATAGCTTTTTTACGCTCTTTGGCAAGATAGTCTTCCAATCCTTCAATCATTCCCAAAAAGGCCGTTTCGGCAGTATTAGGAATATACGAGAATACTGTATTCTTAAGGTCGAAGCTTACCTCTTGGAGTACCTGAGGAATCACTAAACGGCCTAATTGCTTACGTTCTGCATAAATATCTGGATCTGAAGCTCTTGAGAAATAGATGCGTTCGAAACTACAAGATTTTCTTTCGATGGGCTCGATGAATTGTTTTTCAGAATAATCTCCTTTTTTATCGATGATTAAAGCGTGTCCTGGTTGCACCTCTTTAATATCTTCATAATTACAGTTGAAGCTTGTTTTAATAGCTTGCTTTTCAGAAGCTACTACTACTACTTCGTCGTCGGCATAATAAAATGCTGGTCTGATTCCTGCGGGGTCACGGGCTACAAAAGCTGCACCGTATCCTGTCATTCCACACATCGCATATCCACCATCAAAATCACGGCAAGAACGCTGTAATACTCGTTGTAAATCTATATTATCTTGGATAACATCCGATAATTCTGGATTATTATACTCGCTTTTGAAATACTCGAATTGGCGTTGGTTTTCTTCGTCCAAAAAATGTCCGATTTTCTCCATTACCGTTACTGTATCTACCTTTTCTTTAGGGTGTTGCCCTAGTGAAACGAGTTTATCGAACAACTCTTCAACATTTGTCATATTGAAGTTTCCAGCCATTACTAAGTTTCTGCTTCGCCAGTTACTTTGTCTGAGCATCGGATGACAGTTCTCTATTTCATTCTGTCCGTGTGTTCCATAACGAAGGTGTCCTAAAAATACTTCGCCAGAAAAAGCCACATTTTCTTGAATCCAATGAGCATCTTTAGCTTTGTCTTTGTTGTCCTTCAGAGCCTTTCGGAATTTCTTGTAAATCTTTCCAAAAATATCAGGTACTGCATTTTGTTCTACTGAACGATAGCGACTGATATAACGGTGACCTGGAGGAACATCAATCTTGATGTTAGCAACCCCTGCACCGTCTTGTCCTCGGTTTACCTGCTTTTCCATCATCAAATACAATTTATTCAGACCGTACAGCGGCGTGTTGTATTTGTTGATATAATACTGATAGTCTTTCCGAAGACGGATTAGCGCTATCCCGCACTCGTGTTTAATTGCGTCAGACATGACTTTGATTATATTTTTTTTGAATTATTAGAACCTATTTTTTTGAAAATAAAGTTCCCTAAACCAATGTATTTAATGTCAAATGGTTCTGGTAAGAATTCGCAATAAATCTCAGATTAAAAAAAAATTAAAGATGGGTTATTTTTCTGTAAGCAAAATTACAGATATAACTTTGAAAAAAGCAAATTTTAAGGATTCATTAACACTATTTTTTGCAATCATTTTTAAAATTGTAACTATTCTTAGATTTAGTTAAAATATTAGTGTTTATCTGTTAAGACTATAGGATTGCAGGATTTAGGACTAAAGGATGCTAGACTAAAGATACTAGAATTTAAGACACTAGATACTAGACCTTATACTATTACTAAAAAGGACTGTCTCGATATATAATATCTTCAAATTTTCTTGGATGGATATTACTTATTAAGACAGTCCTTTAAATTTTCACTATTTATTTCTTTTGATATTCTTATTTCTTCTGATACTCTTTGTCTAAAAACAAATAACGATTGTCATTTGGCGTTTTGATGGCTTTTGATTGTACTTTAATAATCATCACATCTGGATTAGCCTCGTCTTTAGCCACTGGCCAATTTTCTAAACCTGCTCCGTTCGGATTTCCCGTTTTAATAAAGTTGGCAAAGTAATTTTGCATCGTTTGCGACACTTTATAATCGTCTTCGTTCCAATCATAAGTAGTATTGCCTGCTAAATTACCCATAGCATATTCAATCTCTGCTGAGTGAACAGCACCTTTTGGCTTTGGTGGTTTCGGTGCATTCTTATCTCTTTTCACTACTCCCCCAGCTAAGGCAGCCTCAAGGTCTTGCGCTTTCATGTCGGGTCTAGGATGTGCATAAAAATAACGATATACTGGCTGTGTGCTATTTTTGCGGTGTTCGTCAAACCATTTCCAAGTAGAATAAGCAATAAAGCGGTCGCCAGCCAATGCCGTTGCCGACTGTTCTGTTTCTTCGGCTGTACCTACAGGGTATAATTTCAACACTTCTTGTGCTTTATCTCCGTACAATTCTTTTACGGTATTGGTATACACTTCCGCAGTAGCTTCTTTTCCTTTTGTTAAAGCCTTATAATTCATTTCTTCCGAGTTCCAACCTAGTAATAATGGTACATTAGCATGTTCTTTACTAGCGTAAATCTCTGGTAATGTTTTTGGCAAAAAGTATCCATCAAGCGTTGATTTGAAATTCCATACCCCAAATTCCATCATTTTCTGATAAACCTCATAGGTTGTCATTGCACGCAATTCTTTCAAAGTACTCACTCCTGCTTTTTGAGCAAAAGCAACCCCTATTTTTTCTCCTTCTTGTAAAGTAACAGCTGCTAATGTTGGGAAAACTAATCCGCCACTTTCGCCAATAGCACCTGCAATTAAATTTTTAGATAATGGCGAAACCACTTGCGCACTTACTGAAACTGAACCAGCAGACTCGCCTGCTATCGTAATTTTGTTAGGATCTCCGCCAAAATTAGCAATATTAGCTTTTACCCATTTCAACGCCGCGTTTTGATCTAAATAGCCATAATTACCTGAAGCTTTATGAGAAGATTCTTTGGTAAGCTCAGGATGTGAGAAAAAACTAAAAATGCCCAATCTGTAATTCAAAGTAACCGTAACGATTCCTTTTTTCGACATACTTTCGCCATCATATCTTGGTTCAGAGCCATCCCCTGCGATAAAGCCTCCGCCATAGAAATATACTAACACTGGCAATTTTTCCTGACTACTTACTTTGGGTGTCCACACGTTTAAGTATAAACAATCTTCGCTCATGCCATTACTTCTAAAGCCCATGTCTCCAAAAATAGCAGGCTGAATGGCTTTAGGGCCAAATTGCTTAGTTTCCAAAACGCCCGTCCAGTTTTTGACAGGCTGAGGTTCTTTCCACCTTAAATCACCAATGGGTGGCTGGGCAAAAGGAATACCCTTGAAACTATGCGTATTCGTACGAACATCAAATTCACCTTCTACAATGCCATTCACCGTTTTGGCTTGAATAGGCAATACATATCCGTTTTTGAGCGATTGAGCAGTAATGTTTAGATTCATTAATACACAGAGTAAGCATAACAGTCTGATGCTAAATTTCATTTTATTTGTTAGTTTTACGAAAGATTGAACTTATTGTCTCATTTTGTGACAATAATAAAGTGATTTATAGAAAAATACAATTAAATCTTATTATTTTTTAAAAATGACAAAAAGGGCTATTCATAAAAAGTATGCAAACACCGCAAAAGAATCAGGCTTTTTGCCTCATATTGCCTACGATTCAGTCATTTTTGGTTTTGACGGAGAGACTTTGAAGATTCTTATTTTAGAGTATCACAATACGAAACTCTTTGCATTGCCCGGAGGATTTGTCAAAGAACATGAAAGCTTAAATGATGCTGTAAGAAGAGGTTTGCACGACAGAACGGGTTTAGAAAATATTTATCTCGAACAGTTTCATACTTTTGGTTCTTTAGAAAGATTTGTTCCAGCAACTATAGAACAGATAATGTTAAATAATGGACATTTAAACTCGGGCGAAGAGCATTGGCTTTTAGAGCGTTTCATTTCGGTGGGATATTATGCCTTAATCAATTTTAATGAAGTAAACCCACAACCAGATACATTATCTGATAGATGCGAGTGGTATCCCGTTAATGAATTGCCTCCTCTGATGTTAGACCACGATGAAATGGTACAGAAAGCCTTGGAGACGCTTCGAGACAACATCAATAAAAAATTGGTTGGGGCTAATTTATTACCCGAAAAGTTTACCATGAAACAATACCAGCAAGTTTATGAAGCGATTTTAGGAGAAAAGATTCGTAGAACTACTTTCCAACGACAAATATTGGGTTTGGATATTTTAAAAAGGCACGAAAAGCAATTTTTAGGCAAGGCTCACAAAGCTCCTTTTCTATATAGTTTTATTAAATAGCTTTCAAACACAAAGTCCATCGAAAAATCTTTCGATGGACTTTGCATTAGTACTAAACAACATTCATTTCTACCATTTTTACTTCCTTCACATAAGTAGTCAACCAAGTATTCATTTCCCAAAGCATGTGTAAAATAGATTCTTTGGCTTGGTATCCATGGCTTTCATAAGGCAATTGGACATAACGCACCGTTGCTCCTAATCCTTTCAAGGCATTATAATATCGTTCTGACTGCATAGGGAAAGTTCCCATATTGTTATCTGCTTCGCCATGTATCAATAGCAAAGGCGTTTTCATTTTATCGGCATAATTAAATGGCGACATTTTGTGATAGGTTTCAGGAGTTTGCCAAATCGAACGTTCTTCTCCTTGAAAACCAAAGGGAGTCAATGTTCTATTATATGCCCCGCTCCTAGCAATGCCAGCTTTGAACAAATCACTGTGTGATAATAAATTAGCCACCATGAAAGCCCCATAAGAATGCCCCATAACGCCCACTCTATTTGAATCTACTACGCCTAGACTAACCCCTTCATCAATGGCTGCTTTCGCCCCTGCTACTAATTGTTCCAGATAGGTATCATTGGGTTCCACATTTCCTTCACCTACAATCGGAATCGAAGCTCCCTCTAAAATAGCAAAGCCTTGGGTTACCCAAAATATCGGCGAACCCCAATAAATAGAGGTAAATTCATAAGGCGAACCTGAAATCTGCCCCGCATTACTTTTATCCTTAAATTCTAGGGGATAAGCCTCTAACAAACAAGGCAAGGCTCCTTGTTCTTTTTGATAATCGGCTGGTAAATAAAGATTAGCCGTAAGCTCTACTCCGTCTGGTCGTTTGTATTTTAATACTTGTTTGGCTATTCCTTTTAATGCTGGATAAGGATGCGGGAAAAAAGTAAGCTGTGTGATATTTTTATTAAGCAAATCTCTGACAAAATAATTGGGATTATCTTGCTTGGATTCTCGGACAGTCAGCACAATTTGTTTGTCATTATCCAGAATAGAGATTGGTCTTTCATAAAACGGTGCTTCTGAACGCCACAACCGAGTTGTTTCCTTCGTAGTTAGGTTTAAAATATCTACAAAAGGTCTATCCCCCTCCGCAGATGCTCCATCCCCTGTCATAAATACGTTATTGTCCTTTTGTACATCCATCACCAATTTACCATATTGGTTTTTTTTCGTTGATGGATTACCCGGCTCATTGTATTTATCTTCAGAAGAACGGTCGAATAAAATTTGAACTGCTTGTTGTCCGCTTGGATCAATAATTTTTGTAATTACTCTTCTGGTTTTATGCCAATATTCCTCCATCAAAGCTAATGTTTCATTAGCCCAGATGATGCCTGCATAGCGATAATTCGTTTCAGCAATTGTATTATAATTTCCCGTAAAGGGTGCTGACAAAGCAAATACTTTATCTCGAATTGTTACTTCATTTTTAGGGTCACCATCATCTTGGGCTTCAACCCAATATATGGTAGCTGGCACATCAGCTCGCCAGTTAAATCCACGAGGTTCTTTCTGAACGGCATCAAATAAAATCGGAACGTTTTCTATCAATGGGTTATCTACCAAAGTTTTCACCAATACCCCATCTATTCCAAAAATGTCTATTTTTTGAGGAAAACGATTGTGAGGAACAAGATAAGAAAAAGGTCGATGAATGGTTTTCACTAGAATATACTTCCCATTGGGTGAAGTAATGGCTGTGCGAATAATGCCTGCATCAATGATTGTTTCAGCCTCTTCTGCAAGGTTAATCTTCACAATAACAGATGTGGCATAAAACTCAAAAAGTTTTTCGTCACTTTCATTTTTAAGCAAATCCTGATACGTTCTGCTCGGATTGGTCTTCCCTAAATTTTCAACAATGGTAGGCCCTGAAGGTATTGCTTTTCTCTGAGGAGGATTTCCACGATGCGGGTCAACAGTTTTGGCTATCAAAGATTTACCATCAGATAACCAGACGTATGGATGTCCAAAGACAGCATTCATTCCTAAGTCTGTTACTTTGTTTGCCGTTGCCGTGGCAATATCAAGCACCCAAAGCTCTATTCTATCAGGTGTTGAATTACAAAAAGCTATCTTAGAATCATCTGGCGACCAGCTTGCATAGCTTAATAATGGTTTTTCAGGCAACCCTTTAATGATGACCTCGGCTGTACCTAGCACTTTCCTCAATTTGATGCTCACAAAATAAGCTGTTCTGCTTGGCCCATTGTTGGCAGGATTAATTCTCAGGCCTGCTAGTTTAAGCTCAGGTTGGGCTAATTGTTCTATTGATGGCTGAGCCGAACGTTGAAGCAGCACCATCCATTCCCCTTTTGAATCAACACTTACACTTGGTGTTACGTTTGCAGTCACTAAATCTGCAATAACTTTTGGTGGCATTTTGTAGCCCTCATTTTCACAAATATCCATATCGTCACAAAGTGTTGAAAAGTGTAAAGTTTATTAAAAATAAATCGCTTATTAGTCACTAGGTTCGTCCATGAATGTACAAATAAAATTTTGTTTTCTTTATAAAGGCACACGATGCTTTATGGAGAGTGTTTTCATCAAAATTCCATGAATAAATAATATCAGTATCATTTCAGAAAAAAAAGGACATGACTGCATCCACAATAATTTGTAGTTATACGTCGTATGTTCATATTCGTCATTTTTTTGCACACTCTAAAACTATTATATATACGTAACAATGCTAAAAATCGAATCAGTTATATTAACATAGGATAACATATAAACATAGCTATTTAGTAAATATTATACCACACTAATTGAGCATTTTATTTTTTGAAAAGTGCAGTTTTTTGATGATTAACGATTGTTTTTACCTAAAATATTTGTTGAATAAATTATATTTTCCTTAATTTGCATATATCATTTTCTTTCCATTTATTACTAGCCATTGCTTAATACTAATTTTGATTTATTCATAGTTAGGTATTTTAAGTAGTATTTAATACGACATCTATTTTAAATACAAAATAAACTTTTGTAAAGTTTATTTGTCCAAATAAGCATTTTAAGGCTAAACAAATTCGTTAAAAAAATTGAATAGCCATTTACCCTCATTCATAATATTAAAAATGGAATGAGTTTATGTACCATTGCTATTTAAACTAAAAAAATTGTTTTTAACCTAAAATCGCCATCAATTTTAAAACACATGAAAACAAATATTATTCCGGCCTCTGTAATTATGATAGCCCTTATTTTAAGTCAATCTTCTTGTGTTAGTAGCAAAAAGTACAAAGAACTTGACGGATCAAAAAGTAGACTTAATGAAAACTTTAAACGCTCACAAGTTGAAGTAAGAGATTTACGGTCTAGAACATTAACGCTGTCTGACGAGTTACTTGCCCAAGAGAAAAGATATCGCTCTTATTTTGTTGAAATAGGCAATATCAGAAACAATTATAAGCAAGATTCTTTAAAAATGGTAAATCTGTTTAAAGACGTAGATTTAAAAGTTGAAGAATTTAAGGCTTATAAAGTAGAAACTCAGAAAAAAATTGAAGGGTATGAAACTCAAGTAAGTACTTTAAATACGCACATCAAAAAGCAAGATAAAAATATTCAGTTATTATCTAGCAAAATAATGAAAGAGCGTAGACTTCACGCTAGTCAGAAACGTGAAATTATTAATCGCTACGAGAGAAGAATCAAAAATTTGAATGCTACCATAAAGTCCTCAAATGGTATCTAAGTAAGTAGCCTTTGATTTTCAATATAATTGTAAAATCAAAGGCTATTTTATTACCCTCCGCTTACGGGCGGAATCAATGCTATTTCGTCTCTGACATTTAAGGTCAAATCCTGCTCTGCATACTCGCTGTTTACTGCCACCAATAGCGATTTTATCGCCCTCAGCTTTGGATAATCGTCTTTTAGCTTTTCTAGCAGTTGCGCTACATTAACAGACTCCTGCATTTCTATTTCAATCAATGTACTACCAATTATTTCTTTAGTAATACCGAAAAGATTTATACTGTACTTCATATTATTGGCTAAATATTACCTTTTATACGATAACAATTGAATGTTTTTATATTCGCTAAGGTTATTTACTTAAATTTGTTCAACAAAGAGACGAATTTACGGAATGATCACTCAAAACAAAAAGCAACCTAACCAAACCTTGATTTACGATAATCATGGTCGACCAATTACGTATTTGCGTTTGGCTGTGACTGACCGTTGTAATTTGCGTTGCTTTTACTGTATGCCTGAATTGGGCGTAAAGTACCTTCATAAATCAAAATTGATGACTTATGAAGAAATGCATCGAACCGTTTCTGTATTGTCTGAATTAGGTGTTTCGAAAGTACGCATCACAGGGGGCGAACCTTTTGTTCGCCATAATATGATTGATTTCATGTATATGCTTTCTGAAATTGAAGGCATTACTGAGCTTAACATTACTACGAATGGTATTCTTACGGGACAGTACATTCGCCAAATGAAAGAAATAGGGGTTCGTTCTATCAATTTGAGTTTGGATACTTTAGATAAAAAACGTTTTTTTGAAATTGCCCGCAGAGATGAATTCGACAAAGTATATGAAACGCTTTTTCAATTATTAGATGCTGGTTTTGAAGTAAAAGTAAATGCTGTAGTAATGGACGGGCAAAATACCCAAGACATTATTCCACTAACAGCATTGACTAAAGATAATAATGTTTCAATCCGTTTTATTGAAGAAATGCCTTTTAATGGCGAGGGTGCCCACTATCCAAAACTTCATTGGAATGCTACTCGTATCTTACAAGAAATCAGAAGCGAATATCCTGATTTACAAAAATTGGTTGATGCTCCCAACTCAACCTCATACAATTATCAAATTCCGCATCATCAAGGTAATATCGGAATTATTGCGGCATTTTCACGTACCTTCTGTGGCACTTGCAACCGCATTCGTTTAACCGCTACGGGCGAGTTGAAAACTTGTCTTTACGATGATGGTGTACTGAATATCAGAGATTTACTAAGAAATGGTATTTCTGACACAGAACTCAAAGATACTTTTATCCATGTTTTTAGCAATCGCCCTAAAGATGGTTTTGAGGCCGAACGCAATCGCAAAAGTATCATCACAGAATCAATGACCACGATTGGTGGGTAAACCGAAAAAACCTTTTCCGTTTGATTCTACCAAAAATGCCCTAATTTTGTAGGCAAGAAACTTCTTTTCTTTTACCCGTACAACTAGAATCTATTTCCTTGTTATTATGACAATCTCTGAGATATTCAATCAATTTAATCAATTAAAAGTTCTTATTATTGGCGACGTAATGCTTGATTCTTACACATGGGGAAAAGTAGAACGTATTTCGCCAGAAGCTCCAGTACCAGTAGTAAATGTACTCAATCGTGAAGTTCGCTTAGGGGGTGCTGGCAATGTAGTAATGAATGTACAAAGCCTGGGTGCTGAAGCGATTATTTGCTCGGTGATTGGCAATGATACTTATGGAAATGATTTAATCAACCTTTTGCAAGAAAGAGGTTTATCAACAGATGGAATTATTCAATCTGATACCAGAATTACTACTGTCAAAGAAAGAATTATAGCAGGCTCGCAACAAATTGTGCGCATTGATACCGAAACGGATGCCTTGATTAATGATACGGAAAACGAATTACTCACCGAGAAAATAAAAGAATTGGCTAAAGATGCCGACGTAATCATCTTTGAAGATTACGACAAGGGTGTCTTATCTAAAGGGCTTATTGCCGACATCATTGATTTTGCCAATAGTCATAATATTCCTACCGTAGTCGACCCTAAAAAACGCAATTTTCTTCATTATCAACAAGCGACTCTTTTCAAGCCCAATCTAAAAGAATTACGCGAGGGTTTAGACATTACTTTTGATGTAAAGAAAACCGAAGAGCTAGAAAATGCGGTGAGTAAACTAAAGGATACTTTGCAGTTAAAAGGTGCGTTTATCACTCTTTCTGAAAGGGGTGTTTATATTGATTTTGAAGACGAGAAAAAACATTACCCTGCCTACTTTCGTAAAATTGCCGATGTTTCTGGAGCGGGCGATACCGTTATTTCCATTGCGGCTTGTTGTATAGCGTTGGGGTTAACGCCACAGCTAGTAGCAGGTTTGTCTAATTTAGGCGGTGGATTAGTCTGCGAATCATTAGGCGTTGTGCCGATTGACAAAGCTTTGTTACAAAAAGAGGCTAGTTTAAATTTTGAAAACTAATTTTAGCATTTTCTAATCATGTTTGAAGTACAAAAGGATAACTTTTTGATTTCTACGGATAAATCAAAATTGCAAATCAATGTCATTCATGACTACCTAAGCAACCACTCGTATTGGGCTAAAGGTATTCCTATTGAAATCGTTCAACGTTCTATCGACCATTCAATGGCTTTTGGTATTTATCATCAAACAGAAAATCAATTGGTTCAAGTAGGATTTTGTAGAATCACTAGTGATTTGGCTACTTTTGCTTACCTAGCCGATGTTTTTGTATTGGAAACATACCGTGGTAATGGACTTTCTAAGTTCTTGATTGAAACTGTGTTGAAACATCCTGATTTGCAAGGACTACGCAGATGGATATTGGCTACTTTGGATGCCCAAGGCCTTTATGCACAATATGGTTTTAAAGCACTAGACAAACCAGAAAATTTCATGCAAATAAAAGCCGAAAACCCGTATAATATTTAATTGTGAATGAGTGAGTTAGTGATTGAGTGATTTTTTTAGTTGTGAATTAGTGAGTTGTGAGTCATTTTAATGGCAAATCTTTCTCATGTAGTTATTCACAATATCACAATCGTAACTACACACCGCTTATTCAATCACAATTAGAAAATAATCACTAATTCACAACTAAAAAAAATCACTAAATCACCATTCGCTCAATCACTAAATTACCTAAGGTTTCTCTTCTATCCCCAACATCGTCAAAGATGGATTTATGGTTCTGGGCGTAATTACTATTTTAAAAACCTTATTGTTGGCTATTCTAAACTCTGTAGTGTATTTCCCTTTCTCTTTCAAGCTTCTGTATACAGCCGTATAATTTATTTTACTTTCCCAACCATTAATCACTAGTGATGATATCACTTGGTCTAAACACTTACTGAGGTTCGAGAAATAGCTTAAAACAGTCTCTTTTTCTCTGATAGCATTCAACGAACCAATCGGCATTACGGCTACTTCATAAATAGTTTGTTGTTTCATAAATTTTAATGAAAAATAATTTAACTATTTTTCAAACGTAAAACTTTTCATAAACGTTCAGCGTTTTACTATCATACGCATTAAAAAAGCAAAGAAGCCCCGATTTTCATCGAGGCTTTTTTTATGGCTAAGTCTTCTGATATTTTACTGTGCAATCGCCGTAAATTCAATTTCTACTAAGTAATCTGGCGAAACCAATTTACTGATTTCATAAATGCCTGTCGTAGGTTTAATGTCTTTGAAATAGGCTCCGTGTGCTTTCGCGATATTATCAAACTGAGTAATGTCTGTAGTAAAAATTCTTGTTCTTACTACATCACTCAAACTCGACCCTGCTTCTTCTAATACTTTAGCAATTCTTTCAATGATATTATTGGTTTGAGCATAAGCGTCGTCAGCCTTTACATTTTCGCCATCAACGATGGCCACCGTTCCTGATACTTCAATAATATTTCCGATTCTTACGGCACGGCAATAGCCCATTTTATCTTCCCAAGGTGAACCTGTAAGGATATTTTGTCTTGACATTTTTTGTATTATTTTTGGTTAAGCTACAAAGATAATTTTAGCACCTTAAAATACTAATGCTTTGTCAGTCAATTTTTATAAAACATTGTATTGCGAACGAGCCGACTTATTCATCTATCTTTAAACTAAGCGATGAACATCCTTTACAATAATTTCACTACGCGTATAGTCTATTAACCCTGCATTCTTTAATTCATTAAATAGCATTGTTACGGTTTGACGGGTACTACAAATTAAGCCTGCTATGTCGCTGTGGGTAAGATAATTCTTTACGATAATATCCTTGGTTTGTCCATTGCCTTCTTTCGTGACCCAATCTTTTAAAAATAAGACAAATCTTGTCCGCACATCTTTAAACATTAGATTCGTATAATTATTCGTAATGCGTTTGAGTTTAAAACCTACCAATTTGGTATAACGAATAGCCAATTGTGGATTGTTCCTAACAATATTTTCAAAATCATTTAGTTTAAAACTACATATTACTACTTTCTCCGAAACTGCTACGGCATATTCATCTTCGTTTTCATCTACTTCATCAAAAGTATATTGCCCAAATAAATCTCCTGACCTTAAAATCTCCTTTACCGTTTCGTTTCCTTCAGCATCCACCGAAATGATTTTAAGCGTACCGCTCTTGATAGTATAAAGTCGCTGTTCGTCATCATGTGAAAAATAGATGATTTCGTTTTTCTTAACCGTCTTAAAATTTGGAATCAAACACAAAGCACGGTTCTCTTCTCTGCTTAATACCGAGAACAACTGATGGTCGTGGAGATACCAATATTTTGCTTCCTCTTGCATGTTGATTAATTAAGTTAGTGTATAAAAAAAGGCAAAAAAGTCACCTCTACGTATATATGCTACTATCGCACAACAAAATAAGGTAACTAATGCTAAGATAAACAAATATCCTCCATCTCCGTCGCTTTCTATGCCCAATACAGTAAGATGAGCCAGAATTGCACCAAGCATTATTCCCATTCCTAACCAAGCACCTATCCATGCTTTTTTAGGAATTAATAATAGGATGACTGTTATTAATTCTGTCACGCCCGCGCCATAACGCCCGAAAGGTTCTACGCCTAATTTAGTAAAAAGCTGTACACTTTCAGGCGCGCCTGAGAATTTAAAGAAAAGTGTTTGGGCTAAAATCACTGCTGCAATGATTTGGGCTGTCCAACTGATAAAGTTTTTTTGACTAGTCATGTTTTTATTTTTTGAGTATTTTTTCCCAATTACTATCTGCTTTTGCTTTTAAGTTAGCCTCATCTTTGTTCCAATCTGGTAGGGTATTGGCAAAAAAAGTATGATAAAACAGGTATAATTTGCCGTTGACAATTTTGTAGGTTTCTGGGTCAATTGTTACTTTTTCACCCTTACTTCCCATTGCATAAGCACACCATCCGCCGTACTGGGGTTCGTATTTTGAGGAACTCTTTTTGAAGTTTTCCAAATTACTAGCACTTGCAAAATGATAGATAACTCCTTCCTGATTGTATGAAAACTCCTTTTTCCCTTCCACTGGTTTTCCTTGAAAATAACTGACTGGGTCGAAGCCATTAATGGCTACACTTTTGTCTGTTAAATAATGTTTTTTTCGAGTAGCCATGTCTTGCGAAAAAATATTTAAACTAATGATACTGAATAGAATAACTAGAAATTTCATCGTGTTTTTTGTTTAATTACACCACAAATTTGGCTTTTTTTCCCTTCACCAATTGTCAGCTAGCTTGCCAATTTGAAGTTTCTACTACTTACGCAAAATAATTCTATATAATATTGACAATATTATATTTTTATTATAAATTCAATAAACTAAACAATTATCAATATGACTACAATTGAAAGCATAGAAAATTGGGGTGATAGACATCACCCAGCATGGCTTGACATTATTCGGATTGCGTTGGGGTTGTTACTATTATTTAAAGGAATGAGCTTCATTGGCGATACTTCCTATTTATCAACGCTTGTTGAAGGACTGCATTTTAATGCTTGGACTTTCGTAGCGGTGCATTATGTGGCCTTTGCTCATCTGGCAGGAGGCTTGATGATTGCGTTAGGATGCCTTACCCGACTGGCGGCGGCTTTCCAAGTACCCATTTTGTTTGTAGCAGTGTTTTTTACCAATATCAGTAACGGCTTTACTTTCGTCAATTCTGAATTTTGGTTATCAATCGTTGTGTTATTCCTTCTATGTCTTTTTTGGTTAATTGGTTCTGGTAAATTTTCGTTTGATGAATACGTAAAAAATCATCCTGCTTATAAAATGAAGTGATTGTTTCATTAAGCATTAGCCTTAACATGTTTAATCATAAAAACCTCTAACATCTACTTGATGTTAGAGGTTTTTTTATGGTAATCTCTCTGTGAAAAAAACATTGTATTAACCCCCTAATAAAGTGATATTTACAGAAAAAATACTACGATTTTGATACCCTTTAGCACAATATTGAACTATACTTATATTTTATTTTAAAAAAACTTTAAAAACAAGGTAGGGTAAAATGAAAATTTAAAGTCTATCTAATTGAAAGTGCAACTAACTATAAAGTTTGCCCGTGAATTTACCAATAGAAGATAATTCGAAGGATTTTAATAAGAATCTGTTAGATACGACATCTGTTAACCATAATTTTATCGATTCTTCACAAAAAGTAATCGATAACGAGCTTTTCATTAAAAAAATTCTGGAAGAAGAGCCTCGTAAAGGTTATGAGATGTTGTTCAGAAAATACTATGCTCCGTTGTGTAGCCATGCCATCAGGTATGTTTATTCCAAGGAGGTGGCAGAGGATATCGTAGCTGAGGTATTTTATAATTTTTGGCACAAGGCTCTTTATAAGCAGATTGATACTTCGCTAAGGGCATATTTATATACGATGGTTCGTAACAGAAGTTTTACTTACCTCAAAAGCGAGTATAATAACAACAATACCGATGATATTGTTGACTGGAATGGTGCATCTCACCTGCCCCAACCTGACAAAGTACTTGAATATGACGAGTTATATATGCAAGTAGAACGAGTAATCGGCACACTTCCTCCGCAATGCCGAAAAGTGTTTTTATTGAGCAGATTTGAAGGTAAAAAATACAATGAAATTGCCACCGAATTAGGCGTTAGTCAGAAAGCCGTTGAAGCACACGTAAGTAAAGCATTAGCCGAGTTACGAAAGGGATTAAAAAATTATGGATTGGTTTCCCTTTTGATATTTTCAATCATCATGTATTACAGTAAGTGATAGTTTTTCTTTTAAATATATCAACAACATGAATCTATACAAAGAAATGATTTTTAATTATTTCGCTGGTAACGCCTCGCCTTTACATAAAAAATTAATTGAAGATTGGTTGCAAGAACCGAAGAATATTGAGCAGTATTTTGAATGGCTCGATGAATGGGAAAGAACCTGTCCGCAGTTCTTACCTGATGTTGAAATAGCGCTTTTAAAAAACTTAGCGCGTATAGAGAATAACGTTTTACCAGTAAATGACGCTACTATTATCAATCCTGTTCCCCAAAGTACCAAACTAAATTTATGGTGGATAGCAGCCGCTGTTTTCTTGGTTTTTGGTACTACGGCTTTCTTCTTAAAAGATGATATTATGTATCAATCTTACACCACTGACTTTGGCGAAATAAGAAATATACATTTATCAGATGGCAGTGAAGTAACGCTAAATGCCAACTCACAATTATCTGTTCCAAGATGGGGATTTGGTATAAAAACCAGAGAAGTACTATTGGCAGGAGAAGCAGAATTTTCAGTTAAGCATACCCTAGACCACATGAAGTTTATTGTCAATACCCCAGACAAACATCAGATTACGGTGTTAGGAACTGAGTTTGTAGTATATGCCAGACAACGAGGCACAAAGGTGGTGTTGAATAAAGGAAAAGTAATTTTGAGTTCTGCCAACAAAAAAGAAATTATTACGATGAAGCCTGGCGACATGGTGAATATTTCTAAAAAAGGAGAATTGCACCTACAAGTATTGAATAAAGAGAAGCTCAATACCCAGCTCTCTTGGAAAGACCACCGCTTTGTCTTTGATAATACCCCTTTGAAAGAAATCGCCAGTTTAATCAAAGAAAACTTTGGCGTTGACATTAAGATTCAAACACCAGAATTAGCCAATAGAACCATTACTGGTGCTTTCAAGGCAGAAAATGCCGAAGAATTAGTCAATGTATTAGCCGAAATGCTAGAATTCAGCGTAGTGAAAGAAGAGAATTCTTATATCATTTCTTTTACTAATTAAGTAGTACTCGAGTAAAACTAATCATAATCAACCCGTAAAAATTCACTAAACAATCCGAATTCAATATGAGAAACAAAGCTTTACTTAGAATGCTTTGTTGTGGCATCGCCCTGAGTATTTTTCCCTCATTGGTTTTTTCACAACTATTGGCATATTCCAATCAGAAAAGTAAATCTAAATTTACTGAAAAAGAAAACACTTCAAATACTATTAAATTAAGAGAGGCTTTATTGAAATTAAAAGAAATTTACAAAGCTGATATCTTGTTTGAGGAAGGGTTGGTAGCCAACCACGAAGTACAGAGAACATTGATTGATAATAAGAATACTGTTGAACAAAACATAGAATCTGTATTACAGCCAACGGGTTTGCGTTTTAAAAAAATCAAGAAAAACTCTTATGTAATTTTACCCTCCACAGCCAACAAAACGAGCGTTTCGATTGAAAGCAAAGCACAAGAATTAACCAAACCCGAAGAAGTTAGTGCTGAAGTTGTTGCCGAAAATATTATCTCAGGAACGGTGGTAGATGACAAAGGTATTTCGTTGGCGGGTGTAAGCATCTTAATCAAAGGGACTTCAAAAGGGACTTTGACAGATGAAAAAGGGATTTATAAAATTGAGGTAGAGTCATCTAATTCAGTGCTTGTTTTTAGCTTTATTGGCTTCAAGAAACAAGAAGTTACCGTGCTTCAAAAATCGTTAATCAACGTACAAATGATTCCTGAGAATCAGGCTTTAGAAGAAGTAGTGGTTACGGCACTAGGTATCAAAAAAGAGAAAAAATCTTTGGGTTATGCAGTTTCTGAAATAAAGGGAGAGGAATTAACAAAGGCACGTTCTACTAATATTGCTAATACGTTAGCTGGTAAAGTAGCAGGTTTGAATATTTCGGGAACTGCCACAGGACCAAGTGGCTCAAGCAGAATTGTAATTCGTGGAAATGGTTCTATTTCTGGGAACAACCAACCTTTGATTATTGTAGATGGTATTCCTATCAATAATGATAACTTGGGTTCAGTAAACATTGGTGCAAACCGTGATGGAAACTGGACTGGGGCTGACAGAGGCGATGGTATTTCGAGCTTAAACCCTGATGAAATCGAAAATATCAGTGTGTTGAAAGGGGCTACTGCGGCAGCTTTGTATGGTTCAAGAGCATCAAACGGAGTAATTTTGGTAACAACCAAAGGTGGAAAAGCAGAAAAAGGCATTGGGTTAGAAATAAACAGCAATTTTGTTGCGGAGGATTTATTAATCAAATCTTATGATGATTACCAATATGAATATGGTCTAGGAAGTAATGGCGTAAAACCAACTACAGTTGCCCAGACTGCTACAAGAAATAGCTGGGGAGGAAAACTGGACGGAAGCAATGCGATGTTTTATGATGGTATAGAAAGACCTTATGTGGCAGTTAAAGATAATTTAAAGAAGTTCTATCAGATAGGAACAACTTTAACAAACTCTATCGCTCTGACAGGCGCTACTGAAAAAGTTACGTATCGTTTTTCGATGAATGATTTAAATAATAAAGGAGTTTTGCCTAGTAACACATTACGTAGAAACAACTTTGCCCTGAACCTTAATGGTAACTTGGGTAAAAACATCTCATTCGTAGCCAATGCAAAATACATCATCGAAAAAAATCATAACAGACCAAGAGTAAACGATTCACCAGGAAACGCCAACTTTACGATGTATGTGTTACCTACTTCTTTGGGCGTGGATGTATTAAGAAATGCTGTGGTGGATGCTAGTGGTAACGAAAAAGTATGGTCTGATAACCAATTTACCCAAAACCCATATTTTGCGACAGAACAGTTTCAACAAGATGATGAGAAAAAGAGAATCATCACTTCTTTTGAACCTAAATATACTATTAACGAATGGCTGTATGTAAAAGGACGTTTAGGTTTTGATAATTTCAATTATTACTACAAAAACATCGAACCTTATGGTACGGGCTATGCCCTCAGAGGAAACTACAGTGTATCAACCCGTAATTTCACTGAAACTAACACAGAGTTGTTGATAGGTTTTAACAAGAAATTTGGAGAGAAATTCAGTGTGAATGGATTAGTGGGTGGCAACCAAATGAGACAAGTTACGAGAGTAACAGAATTCAGTGCCTCTAATAGCTTTAACATTCCGTTCTTTTATGATATTTCAAATATTGATCCTTCTGCAAGGACTTTATCAGAAGCTTATATCGAAAAAAGAATTAACTCAGTATATGGTTCTGCTGAATTCTCGTACAATAACTTCTTATATCTAACAGCAACGGCTAGAAACGATTGGTTCTCTACCCTTGCTCCAGGCAGAAACAGCATTTTGTATCCATCTGTTGGATTAAGTTTTGTCATATCAGAGGCTATCCAAATGCCTGAGGTGATTAATTATTTAAAATTCAGAAGCTCGTGGGCACAGGCGGGTGGCGATACTGACCCGTATAATTTAACATTATATTATGCTTTGAATGGTGCTCATTTGGGTTCTCCGATAGCACAAGTAAGTTCAAACCGTGTACCTAATTCAAACTTACAGCCCTTGACATCAACGGCATCTGAATTAGGACTTGAAGCAAAATTATTTAGAAATAAAGTCAATATTGATTTAGCCGTTTATAACAGAAAAACGACAAATGATATCGTAGCGGCTACTATCTCTGGTGCTTCGGGTTACAACAGTGCTTTATTCAACGTTGGTGCTATTCAAAATAGCGGTATTGAATTATTGCTAGGAGTGGCTATTGCTAAGTCTAAAGACTTCTCGTGGGATGCGTCTTTCAATATGGGGTACAACAAAAGCGAGGTGTTGAGCTTATACGGCAACTTAAATACATTACGTGTTGACCAGTCGAGACCGGGTGCTACTTTTGTTCAACAAACGATTGGTTTGCCTTATAGCCAAATTCAAGGATATGATTTCAAAAGAGATGCTAGCGGTAACATCGTTTACAATGCACAAGGCTATCCAATGCAAGGCGACTTGAAAAACTTTGGCACAGGGGTTTCGCCATATACGTTAGGTTTAAACAACTCTTTCTCTTTCAAAGGTATTACGCTAAGTGTTTTGTTTGACGGCAAGTTCGGTGGCTACATTTATTCTGGTACAAGTGCCTTGGCTTATCGTTTTGGTTTAGCCAAAGAAACCTTGCAAGGTCGCGAAGGTGGCTTAGTGGGTGTCGGCGTTACGCAATCGGGTGAACCCAATACGGTAAAAGCACAAGCACAGGCCTATTACAGCGGATTGTATAGTAGTATTGCTACACCATTTGTTTATCAATCTGACTTTATTAAGTTAAGACAAATTGTATTGGAATATAGTATCCCAAGCAAATACCTAAACAAGTTGCCATTCAAAGGAGCATCGATTTCTATCGTGGGTAGAAACTTAGCAATCTTGATGAAGAAAACGCCAATCATTGACCCAGAGTCTACTTATAACAACGGGAATGCCCAAGGATTAGAGTTTGCTGGAACACCTTCAACAAGGTCGTTTGGGATGAATTTAAACTTGAAGTTTTAATCAACAGTATCATTCTTTTTAGCTAAAATTCAATTAATATAATATACAATTATGTTAAAAAAAATAACAATATTCGCTTCTCTCATCTTATCAATGGGAGCTTGTACGAAAGATTTTGAAGTAATTAATGTCAACCCTAATACGCCATCAACCGTACCCATTGATTATTTATTAGGAGAATCAGAATTATTTATTGCTGGTTCTAGCGATGCCTCTAGCAAAGCTTGGCGTATCAATTTTGGTTTCGCTGCTTGCTTTGTACAACAGATGTCATCCATTGATGTAACGTTCTATGGAGGGAGTTTTTATAACTCTGGCTCTAATAACTTTACCTCATTCTTTGACTATTCTTACCCCAATGCGGTAAAAAGCTTGGTCAATGTAATTGATATTGCCAAAAAGGATGCTAAGTACGTCAACGTATTGTCGATGGCTAGAATCTTGAAAGTAATGGAAATGGCCAGATTGACCGACCTTTATGGCGATATCCCCTATTCAGAAGCAGGAAAAGCATTTTTAGATGGCAATTTTTCTCCAAAATACGATGCTCAGAAAGACATCTATTTTGATATGCTGAAAGAATTAGACGAAGCAGGCAAAGCATTTAATGCTACATCTTACATCCCTAAAACAGCAGACTACCTTTATTCGGGTGATTTGGATAAATGGAAACGTGCTGCCAATACATTGATGTTACGTTTGGCAATGAGATTGCAAAAAGTAGATGCCGCTACGGCACAGTCGTGGGTTAAAAAAGCGATAGATGGTGGCTTGATTGCTAACAACAGCGAAACTATTGCCCTTAAGTTTGACAATACGGGTGCGATGATTAACTCGAACCCTAACTCTTGGGTACTTGGGCCAAGTGGTCAGAACATTGCTAATTTGAACAATGCGGGTGTACAATGGGGTAAAACTTTTATCGACCTTATGAAGGCTCGTAAAGACCCTCGTTTAGCAGTTATTTCAAGTTTGAGAAGTGGTGACAGAACCATCGAAAACCAAAGAGGCTTACCTAATGCTACGGATGCTATTATCTTGAATACATTGGATGAGAAAAATCTTAATAATTATTCTCGTCCAAGCAGTAGTTTAATGAGCCTAGCTGCTCCTTGGATTTATATGACCTATGCGGAGGCTCAACTCTTAAAAGCAGAGGCGATTGAAAGAGGTTGGGCAACTGGTTCAGCAAAAACAGCGTTTGTAGACGGGCAAAGTGCTGGCATCAATCAGCTTTCAGTAGTAGGAAGTACGCTTACAGCAAGCGATGTAAGTGCTTATGCTGCCTTGAATACTTATCCTGAAAGTGGTAGCTTAGAAGATAAAATAAAGGCTATCCATACAGAACTTTATTTACTTCATGCTTCAACGCTTAACCATATTGAAGCTTGGTCTGACTGGAGAAGAACTGGTTATCCGCAGCTAACGCCTGTGAATTATGCAGGCAATGAAACTGGAGGAGTTATTCCACGTCGTTTGCGTTATCCTTTAAGTGAACTAGGAATCAATCCTAATTTCAAAGACGCCATTACACGCCAAGGGCCAGACTTATTTACGACTAAGGTATGGTGGGATAAGTAGTGATTGGTGAATAGTCCGCCGTCACTACATCATTACAAACCATTAATTATCAGTTATTTACAACAAAAAAAAACGTTACTTAAATTGTATTCATTACTTAAGTAAATTAGTCGCTCTCAAAATTAAGTATAACTGAATAAATACAAAAACCTCATCCAAAGTTGCAGCTGCGGATGAGGTTTTATTTTGTTATATACGATTCAAGCCTTTACAGACTATTTTCAAGCTCTTTAACCTTTACTTCTACTCCACTCCAAAGTTGGTTTCTTACTTCTAATGATTTTAGCGAATATGCTTCGGCTTCTTGCCATTTTTCAGCATCATCTCCACAAAGTTCTTCCACCATTTTCAATGCTAAATGACTGTGATGGTCGCCGTCTACTTCAATGTGTCTTTCTAAATAATAATTGAATATCGAAATCCTTTCAGGCATACTTTTATTCAAGTCTTTCACCATCGATACGAACATATCAGGGATTAAATCTTCACGCCCAAAAGTAAATACGGCTGCCATGATGTGCGGCTTTTGTGTGTTGATTACTTCAAACGTAAAGGCTACAAACTGACGAATACTTTCAGATACCTCTACCTCCGCCAATGCTTCAAGTACTGATGTTTTTTGAGTGATTAACTGAATAAACTGATTGATTTGTGCTGTGCTTGCCCCTGCCTGTGCCATTGCTTTTAAATAAAGCTCAAAATGGCTCATCGTATTACCTTCGGTATCAGTATCGCTTTCTTCACCAATCACAATTTCGTTGATTAAAAAACGAGTACTTGCATTGCCTACAGGAACCCAAGGAATATCTACGCAAGTAAGATGGCGTTGTAGGCCTTTGAGTAAAGACATAAAATCCCACACTGCAAAAACATGGTTTTGCATAAAAAGCTGTAAATCTTCTAATTCATGGATGTGTTTGTAAACTGAATGTGAAGTAATTTGTTGACGGATGGGCTCTATTGCTGATTGAATCTTAATAATATTGGGGTTCATTCGCTATTTTTTTAATGGTTTTAATATTTACGGATTTCATGGTGCTATTGGTTTTATTGCAACTCAAAATTAAAGCATAAAGTTTAGTTTATACCATCATGTTTTCTAGTGTTCATTTGATTTTTCAGAATATAAGCCACAAAACTTAATAATGATAACTTTCATTTAACATACCATTAATCATGTATTAATATCTAAATCTGATTTTTGTATAGTACAAAACTATTACAAAATGAAAAAGATATACTGTATTTTATGCTGTTTCTGCTATCTGGAAAGCACCGCACAAGATGGTATTTATCTAACTGCTCGCGACTTTGAAACCCATAAACTTAGTATAACCAACTTGGGTATTTTTAAGGAAAGATATAGCAGTGTTAAAGTACAAAATGATACTAGCAGTATTTACAATTTTAAAAATGCTTTTGGTTACCATAAAGGTGATAAAGATTGGCGTTTCGTAGGGAATAAATCCTATGAAATAATAAACAGCGACGGTATATACATTTATCGTTTAGACATCAGTAACGACATCTCTACACAACTTTATTACTTTAGTAAAGAAGCAGACGGAGAGCTAATAGCTTTGTCTAGAAGAAATTTAAGGAAGGTATATGCTGAAAACGCCTATTTCATAGAATTATTAAACAGTATCAATTGGCGATTAGGGTTAGAAGACGAAATTCCTCCTTTCCATACCGTTAGAGTGGCAGAGCTTTATAATTATACCTTGGCTAAACAATAGAAAAGCCGAAGCGATACGCTTCGGCTTTTGCATAATTACACCAATATGAAAATCCATTTCGGACTTTCTCCCCGTTTCTCAACGGAGAGAAAACCTTAGTAAGGCTTGACAGTTACCCACTCATGAGTAGCTTTGTTGTATTGCAAATGGTCGTCGGGCCATTCTATATATTGTTTCATGGGTAGGTATTTATCTACGTTCCCATCTTTAATTAATTCTCTGAATAAAAAGCCTCCTCGCTCTTTCACAATTTCTTCTGTTAAATGAGGCGTGTTAATGATTTCTTCAAAAGATTCGGGCATTAATGAACCTTCTTTCAACTTGAATTTTGCCAATACTCCTCGTCTGAATACTGGGCTAGATGATACTGGACGAATTAAGAAAACGTAATTCCAACCATCTTCTGTTTGATAATAATTTTGGATTTTAAAAAAAGGTAAGGCTTTTACGTAGAAACTTCTGAAACGTGTTTCAAATTTTGTGGTATTATCAGCACCCGGTGCAGGTAAGTAGATATAAGTAATGATGTTTGTTAAAAGTGTATCTTGTTCGGTACTAGAAAAGTATTCACTGGTTTGATATTTTTTTGAGTTACAAGAAAAAAGCAACACAAAAACAGAAAGAATGATAAGTATGTTTTTCATATTGGTAGTTGATGCAATCTTAATAAACTTCAGTCTGCTATTTTAAAAATATACAGACTGAAGTATTGAATTGTACTAAGTATTTTTATTTAACGTAAGTAATACCTTGTGGGTTAAACTCTGTCCAGCCAGCTGTCCAGTCTGTATCTTTGAATGCACCAACGTAGTCAGTTTTAACAAAGAATGCAGGTAAAGTAGTTGGTAGATTAACACCTAATAAACTAGAACCAGTAGCTAAAGTAAATGTAGGACGACCAGTTAAGAATAAAGAAGGGCTTAAACCAACAGTTGAAGAAGTAGCTAATATTTTGTTACCAGTCTGAGCAGCAAACCAAGCTGAAGGCTTCTGACCACCGATTAAGATATCAGCTAAAGCACCACCTTGTTCTTTTTCAGAAACTGCACTCGTACCGAAACCACCTGTTCCCCAAGCTTCTAATCCAGCTAATACTACGTTGTTAAGTACTAACTCTCCTCTTTCAGCATTACCTTTAGCATCACCTAATTGGCTATCGATATAAACACCGTAAGGGAAACCTGTAACAACTGTATTATAAACTTTCAATTTATTGTTACGACGTAACTGCATACCATTCTGGAATTGAGAACTGATAGTTGTAGTCAAGCTTCCTTTTGGCCCGATGATACTCATGTTAGCTAATGTAGCTGCTGTATATGGAGTGTTGCTTGAACCTTTGCTATCGTTATCAACTTCAAATCCGTTTGAGCCTGAGATATCTGCTTGAGTTGCTCCACGAACTGAAATACCGAACTGAATGTTTCCAGAGAAACCGTTATCCATATCGAAATCATCATCTAAACCTTTGTAAGCAACTAAATATTTAGCATTTACATTACCACCAAACCATTCGAATGAATCATCCAAACCAAATGAAGCTTGAAGATATTCTAATGTTGTACCTGAACCTACTGAACCAAATGTGAATGAGTTAACTTCTTGATTTGGGTTGATTGGAATACCTGCATATTCAATACGTACATATTTTAATGAACCTGAGTTATCAGCGTTATCAGTACCTCCGTGGAATGCACCATAAGCACCTTCAAGTTCACGGCTAGCTTGAACATCTGGCAAATTGTTTACTGCACGACCACAGATAACTAATCCACCCCAGTCACCTGGCTCACGCTCACCAACTGCACGCTCAGACGTCATGATGATAGGCTTAGCAGCAGTACCTTCAGCGATAATTTTACTTCCTCTTTGAATAACCAATGTACCTTTAGTAGCACGGTCACCGATAACGATAGTACCTGGTTGGATTGTTAATGTACCAGTTTTAGTAACTGTTCCGAAAACTGATTCCTGACCTACACGTACAAAGCTTTTCAATTTGTAGATTTTGTCAGCAGTCCAAGTTACGTTTCCTTCAATGATACCTTCAACGATTACAACTGTAGGAGCAGGTACTGCCGAAACTGTAACAGGGATATTAGTTAAAGCAGAAACTTGATTTGACTGGTCTGTTACTTGAACAGTAAAGTTTACAACCGTACCAGCAGACACGTTATCAATTACATAATCTTTTGTATAATCAAGTGTTTTTTCGCCTGTACCTGTTTTTGTATCAAAAGCAGCACCATTTTTCAATACTACTACAGATTTAACACCACCTGGAGCATTGATTGAAGCTTTTAATTGAACTGTTGCTCCTGGAACACCAGCCAAAGTTCCTGAAACTGAAATAGTAGGTAAAGGAACAACTTCAGCTGTATCGTCTTTACAAGCCTGAAATACCGTCGCCATTGATAGCAACAAAGCAATAATTCGAGTAGCTTTCATGTTTAAAAATTTCATTGATTTAATTTTTAGATTAAGAAAAAAATGTTTTAGAAATTGAAATGTATCTATGGGTTATTAATTTTTTCTAAGCGTGTAAACCAATCCTAAAGAGTAAGTTCTTCCCGGAGAATAAGCCTGAATAATCTGATCGACATTACTATCAAATGTATTATCCTTGTTTCCGTCCTGAATGATTAAGTTTCTTTGGTTCAGTATATCTGTAATACCGCCTTTCAGCATAAGATTTTTGGCAATTTCTTTAGAGAATGTAAAGTCAACTACATTTCTTGGCATCTCGTACCAGTCTGGATAACCTGCTGCAAATGAGTTACCTACCGCATAGATACGCTTACCGATTACGTTGAACAACAAGCTAATCTGTGTGTTCTTTTTAGCATCGTTATAATTGATACCTGCATTGATGATATAAGGAGACTGTCCTTGTAATGGGCGATTGTCTGACTGGTTTTGCGAAGCAGCACCAAGTTTCACACGGCTATAAATAAATGCTCCGTTGAATACTAGGTTTATTTTACTTAGTAATGGCGATGCCGTTAATTTATCTAACGATTTTTTCACTTCAATCTCAAAACCAGCACTATAAGCACTTTCAGCATTTCCAAAAGTTAAGTTAGCATTGTTAACACCATCAAAAATTACTTCAATTGGATTTTTAAAGTTCTTATAGAAAGCTGCAATTGAGATTACTTCAGCAGGAGTTGGGTAGAATTCATAACGGAAATCGTAGTTATCAATCTCTGCGTTGTTCAATGTAGGATTACCTGTTATTACGCGGTTGTTTACAAAATCATAGAAAGAGAATGGTGCAACTTCACGGAATTCAGGACGATTCAATGTTTTACCGTAAGCAAGACGTAATAAGGCTTTTTCAGAGAAATTATACGTTAAATTCGCTGATGGTAAGATATTTGTCAGGTCACGTTTATAATTTACTGGCGTATTTCTACTGATGTCATAGCTGTTCAATTTTTGAACGTTCTTCTCTACACGTACACCAGCAATTAAGTTCAATTTTTTCGTAAAAGAATAGTTTCCAGAAACATAACCTGCTATCTGATTATTACTTGCATCGTATGAATCTGAAGCATTCGTTTGCTCATCAATTTTCACACCGTTTGTGCTATTGATATTTTGAAGTGCAAAAATTTGTTCAATTGGTAAGCTACCAATGTCAAACAATGAACTATTAGCACGTACATAACCAAGGTTACGAGCTTTGAAAGTACGTTCTTTATCTTCATAAAAAGCACCTGCTTTCAATTCTAATTCTTTATTTCCTTCAGGCGTCGAACCTTTTACTAATGTTAATTTCTGTACTAAATTGATTCCTCCTAAAATAGCGTGTTCATCTAATACAATATTTGTTCTACCTAAGTTTACAGTTTGTGCTGCACCAAAAGGCACTAATAATACTGGCGTGTTACCACCATCAATTGAATATCTAAAACGCTTATAATCAGGGCGGTCACTATTTGATTTATTGTATCCAACTACCCAGTCTACTTTTGTTTTATCATCGTTAAAACTATGACGACCCAAAACCTGTCCTGTATAAATTCCACGATATACTTGATCTAAAGAACGAATATTCCAAGTACCACCATTTTCTAAACCATTTCTGTTTACATACTGAGCGTTACTCATTTGGTTATACAAGTTCTTGAATTCAAATGTGTGCTTCTCGTTCAATCTCAAAGCCCAGTTGTGTAAGAAACCTGCTCTGATAGAGTTATTATATTGTAAATCTTTGAATCTTGTATCTTCATTAATCGTCTCAACATTTGTCTGGTCAACTGAATAACCAAAATCACTTCTTGCCATTTCAAATATTGTACGAGTGTTGCTATAATTAACAGCCGTAATATTTGCCAATTTCAAATCTTCTTTATCAATAAATTTATAAGCACCCGTGATTGAGAAACGTAAATCAGGAATAGCATTTGAAGATTCTGGCGTCCAAGTATTTCTTAACATTTGTCCTGCCTGCGTTAATGCTGCCTGATTTGTCGTAGCTATTTGTTTTAAATCATTTGTCGTAGGGAAATACTTAGGCAAATCTGAAAAACCATTGTTAAAACCAGTATAAGAGTATTTTCCTGTTTGTGGGCGGAAAAATTCTTTTCCTGTTGTTCCATCACGGTATCCTCCGCTTACGTCGATAGTCAAATAATTTTCATCAGGGATACTTTTCGTGAAGATTTTCACAACACCCCCTGCAAATTCAGCTGGCAATTCAGCTGCTGGAGATTTATATACTAAAATACGGTCTATTTGTCCTGAAGGAATTACATCAAATGAAAACGAACGTACATCCGATTCCATACTTGGTGTAAATACGTTATTTAACATTACTGTGTTGTAACGTTCGTTCAAACCACGAATATTAATGAAACGGTCTCCGAAGATGGTTACACCTGGAACACGCTTAACTACCTCAGCAGCAGTACGGTCTAATGTTTTTCCGATTTGAGCGGCTGAAATACCACTTACAATTTGTTGAGCAGCTTTAATTTCTGAGATAACAGAAACTTCTGTGTTAGTAAGTTTTTTAGCGACTACTCTTACTTCATTTAATGTAGTAGCTTGGTCTTCTTCAATAAAAGTATTAATTTCAGTAACGCTTCCTTCTACTACTTTTACGTTCTCGATAACTTTTACTTTATATCCTACGAAAGAAATTTTAAGTTTATAGTTTCCAACTGGAATTTTATTAAAAGAAAAGAATCCGTTAATATCAGCGGCAGCTCCTCTGTTAATTCCTTCAATGAAAACAGTAGCGCCTACTAGGTCTTCTTTACTTGCTGCATCTTTGATTGTACCGCGAATAGTTCCTTCCTGAGCGAAAGTGAATGAAAGTGAAGAAAATAGAATAATTAATGTGTAAAGTAATTTGTGCCTCATCATACTGGTTTGTTTTTTTGATGGCACAAAATTAGGTCGGCTATTTAACCACAGTATTACGCTTGTATTATGCTTGGGTTATGTTTATGTTACCGCAATGTTATGTAAATTAAGAAAGCCCTTAATTTTCTTGTACATAGAGGGTAGCTTGATTTAATATATCTACAAAGATTAGTATACAAAACCTCATAGCTCTTCATACAACTATTATCCTTAGCGGTAATAGTTTATTATTTTTTTCATTTTTACGATAAAAATTTCATTATTTACCAAATGTTAATTATGTTTAGATATAGTGACTCATTTATCCGTAAAATTTATTTAAACATTCTACATAAAAAATAGGTAGTTTGATAAATGTACAACTAAAGCTAAAGACTAATCCTTACTGCTTTTTTAGCGATTTTAAAATATCATAATATAAATGAGTAATCTGAAAGAAGAGTTATACGAACTAATAAAAAGTGATATCGCAATTTTTGACTTTATCCAAGAGTTTGCCTTGGATGGCTTTTGGTATTTGAATGTAGAGTCTCCTAATAACGGATGGATAAATACTAAGTTCTGGGCTACGCTCGGATATAAGGCTACAGATATACCGCTGGATTTAACTGCTTGGAAAACCATCATTTTCCCCGATGATTTAAAAGAATTAACCGACAACTTCTTACAACTTCAACATCATCAAACTCATCATCAACCTTATGACCAAGTTATAAGATTCAAACATAAAAATGATTCTACTGTCTGGCTTCACTGTAGGGCAATAGCCATTAAGAATGATAGCCCCCAAGACATTAAAATACTTTGTACTTATACAGATATTACTGAGTTAAAAAGAAAAGAGGAATTTCTGGAACGTTGTAATACTGCGGCAATGATAGGTTATTGGGAATTGGATTTACAGACCCAGAAACTGTATTGGAGTAAGACGACTAAATCAATACATGAGGTAGATGATGATTGTGAGCCCGATTTAACTACTGCTATTGATTATTATAAGGAAGGAGAAAATAGACAAAAAATAATAGAGGCAATAAATAATGCTATTAAAAACGGAGAAAAATATGATTTAACCTTACAAATAATTACGGCTAATAATCACCTAAAATGGGTCAGGAGTATCGGTAAAGTAGAGTTCTTGGACGGAAAGTGCGTTAGGCTGTTTGGTACTTTTCAAGATATTAATGCAGAGACATTAGCCAAAGAGGAAATACTTAAAGAAAAACAAAAGCTTCAAAGTGTTATTGAAGGTACTAATGTAGGTACGTGGGAATGGAATGTACAAACAGGAGAAACAGTTTATAATGAACGCTGGGCTGAGATTATTGGCTATACACTAGAGGAGTTGGCTCCAATAAGTCATGAGACATGGGAAAACCTAGTACACCCCGAAGACCTAAAGATTTCTAATCAAAAGATACTGGACTGTTTTGAAAAGAAAATAGAATTCTTCCGTTGTGAATGCAGGATGAAACACAAGGATGGGCATTGGGTTTGGATACACGATAAAGGTAAAGTAGTTACGTGGACAAGCGACGGGCAACCCTTGATGATGTATGGAACACATTCGGACATTAGCGAACAAAAGCAAATCGTTGAAAGAAATACGGTGTTTATTGAACATACCCCTACGGCCATAGCAATGTTTGATAGTAACTTAAAATATTTGGCAGTTTCTGAAAAATGGAGGGCTGATTATCGTTTAGAAGGCATCAACTTAATTGGAAAAACACATTATGAGATTTTTCCTGAAATAGGCGAAGATTGGAAAAATATTCATCTAGAATGCCTAAAGGGGAAATCTATCAAAAGAAACGAAGATAAATTTGTCAGAGAAGATGGCACTGTTCAATGGCTCAAATGGGAAGTAAAGCCGTGGTATAATGATAATAATACCATAGGTGGATTGATTATGTATACTGATGATATTACTGAGCAAAAGAAAACTGAACAGAGCCTTCTGGAAAAACATACTTTATTAGAAACAATTCTTGAAAGTATTGATGTAGGAATTGTAGCATGCGACCAAAACGGGGCTCTTACGCTGTTCAATAGTACGACCAAACGTTGGCATGGATTACCATTAGACGATGTTCCTCCATCTGAACTTTCAAAATATTATGGACTTTATGATTTAGAAGGAAACCCGCTGCTGACTGAAGAAATACCCCTTATCAAAACTTTAAGAGGCCATAAAGTAGAAAATCAAGAAATATTGATTTCTTCTATCAATGGCACTTCACACATTGTTTCTTCTTTTGGTGCTCAGCTCAGAGGGCCCAATAATGAATTATTTGGTGCAGTTGTTGCTATGCATGATGTAACAGAGCGAAAAAAGGCATTAGAGAAGCTGTTGATTAGTGAGGAATCTTTTAGAGGAAATTTTGAAAATGCTGCTATTGGCATGGCTTTACTAGAGCCAGACGGACGATGGTTGAAGGTAAATCAAACACTTTGTAATATTGTTGGTTATACAGAGAAAGAGTTGTTTTCATTAACTTTTCAGGATATTACTCATCCTGAAGACCTAGAAGCTGATTTACACTTACTTAATGAATTAGTAAATGGTGAGCGAGCATATTATCACATGCAAAAACGATATTTCCATAAGAAGGGAAATATTGTACATGTTATTTTGGCGGCTTCTTTAGCAAGAGATCAGGCTGGTAAACCATTATATTTTATTTCTCAAATAATAGATATTACGCAGCAAAAGAAGGCTGAGGCAGAAATTCAAGCTCTTTTGGATGTCACAAAAGACCAAAACGAAAGGCTGAAAAACTTTGCTCATATAGTTTCGCATAACCTACGGTCACATTCAGGGAATATTTCAATGATGATGGATATTTTATTGGAAGAATACCCGACCTTATTGGATAACGACTACATCACTTTATTAAAAGCTGCATCGACAAACCTTAAAGAAACTATCGTTCATTTAAATGAAGTAGTTTTGATGAATACCACCATTATTGACAATTTAAAGAGTGTTAATCTGTACAATGCGATAGAAAATGCTATTCAAAATGTTTCGGCTTTTGCAAAAGATTCAAACGTAAATATTAAAAATACTATCAGTATAGATGAACGAGTTTTGGCTGTTCCTGCTTATTTAGATAGTATCATTTTAAATTTTTTGACCAATTCAATAAAGTACAGCACAGAAGAGAGAGATAGTTATGTTAAATTATCGACCTTTATTGATAATGAATACGTTGTTTTAAAAGTAGAAGACAACGGACTGGGTATTGATTTAAAACGCCATGGTGCAAAATTATTTGGTATGTATAAGACATTTCATGCGCATAAAGATGCTCGTGGTATTGGTTTATTCATCACAAAGAACCAGATAGAAGCAATGGGAGGAAAAATAGAGGTGATAAGTGAAGTAAACAAAGGAACGACATTTAGTATATATTTTAAACATGAAAAAATTTAATATTGCTTGCATCATTGATGATGACCCGATTTTTATTTTTGGTACAAAAAGAATCATGCAACTTGCAAATTTTTGTGAAGGATTTTTAGTTTTTCACAACGGGAAAGAGGCATACGAGAGCTTGAGAGCGATTATCATTGGAGGAGGAAAACTTCCAGATTTAATTTTATTAGATTTGAATATGCCTATATGGGACGGTTGGCAGTTTTTAGATGAGTTTATCCAGATTCCTAATGAAAAAGCCACTACCATTTACATAGTAACAAGTTCGATAGACCCAGAGGATGTTAAAAAAGCAGAAGCCTACGAAATCGTTAGTAATTATTTGGTTAAGCCTATTAAGATGGAGGATCTCAAAAAATTAATGGAATAAACTAATTATCAAATAATTGATTTTCAAACATTTAATAATTCTCAAAAAACAACATTATATAGTTTAAATCTGATTTTTATATCATAGAAATAAATTTTCTACTACCTTTGCAACAGTTTATGGCGCATTAGGCTCGTTTCTATATGAGTTTAAGGCTTAATAGGGAATCAGGTTTTAAGTCCTGAACTGTCCCCGCAACTGTAAGTTTCAATACAATTATTACCATTCTTCGATAACCACTGGTTTTTTTAGTGACTAGTAATTGGTGAATAGTTATTAGCGATTAATAAGCAAAAAGCTAGGTCTTTTACAGCTTCTAATCACTAATTACCAATCACTAATAATTCACAAAACTGGGAAGGTCAAGGTAATGATGAAACAAGTCAGGAGACCTGCCATTAAATCATTCTTAATCGTTTGCTTACGGAGGATAAGCATCATTGAGCGTTCGATTATTTCTTTCAAACTTTCTTGGTCATTTTTTTCGGTTCATTTCCGTAGGTCAAGGCTTAACTATTCAGGTTATGTCTGCTATTTTTACGTATTTGTTACGTTGTAAGCCTATATTTTTGCTCATTGGGATATTTGTATCCTTAAATTGCTATGCCCAAGAAATTTCTACTAGACAGATTGATGAAGTAAAAGTAACAGGCTTTTCAAACGAGCATTTTATGGCTGGCTTGAAAGTTAAAAAAATCGATTCTACTACTTTAGCACGTTTTCAATACCAAACCTTAGCAGATTTCCTCCAATATCAATCGCCCATTACGTTCAAAAGTTATGGCAATGGTCAGTTAACTAGTATTTCTTTCAGAGGCACTTCTGCCATGCATACAGCCGTGCTTTGGAACGGTCTGAATATCAATAATCCTATGGCTGGGCAAACAGATTTTTCTACTGTGCCACTCTTAGGCTTTGACCAAATGGCTATCCAATACGGTTCGGCGGCTTCTTGTGTAGGTTCTGATGCTGTGGGTGGAAGTATCTTATTAGGTTCTGTTCCACAATGGAACAAGCAAGGAATAAATATTACTGTAGGCGGTCAATACGGAAGTTTTGATAATTATAATGGACAAATAGGGTTAAGATTTGTTCATCAGTTGAAGAAAGGCATACAGTTCTCAGGGAAAACTTTGCTTTATGGAAGTAAGTACAACAACCATTTTTCGGAAGAAGAAAGAACAGATAATGCAGGAAGGACATATCAGATTGAGCCTTCTGAAACGGCTCAAAAAGGCTTGATTCAAGATTTATATCTGAAACAACAGAACGGTAACTTACTCTCTTTGAATATTTGGTTGACCGACAATAAACTAAGTATTCAACCTGATATAATTGCATTCAGAGAAATTACCCAAACCAAGGCTTCTCGCTTTTTGTCTTCTTATCAATTCGGTAATACGAATGTAAAAATGGGCTTTGTAAAAGATATTATTGATTATGGCACGGGCGATTTTTCAGCACCTAGCCATTCTGAAACAGATCGCTACATTGCTCGTATTGAACATGAAATTAGCTATAAAAAAGCTAATTCTATATGGAATACTAATATCAGAATTGGTGGTGAGTTTGTACATTATGTAGCAAACGTTGATGGTTACGACGGACAAGGAGGTATCACCGAAAACCGTCAAGACGTATTTGCATTAATCCGTAATCAATTCACTGATAAGCTAACGGCTTCATTTAATCTTCGTCAAGCATTTTCTAATCGTTATCAAGCGCCCTTTACCCCCTCACTGGGTATTGAATACCTATTGCTTTCTGCCAAGAAAAGTCAAATAATAGTAACAGGTAATGTGGCGAGAAGTTATCGTTTACCTACGCTTAATGAGCGTTACTGGAAAACACTTGGTAACCCAAATATTCAACCAGAAAGTGGTTTCAATAAAGAAGTAGGCATTAATTGGAAACAAGTAATTTCTGAAGAGCTTAATACCTCACTAGGCGTGAATGCCTATCATAATTTAATTGATAATTGGACATACTGGAACCCTGACAATGCTTATCGTGTAGAAAATCTACAACAAGTATTAACAAAAGGGCTTGAAGTAACGGGCAATATAAAATACCTAAAAGGGAAAATGCTGGCAGGTATTACCACAACTTATGCTTATACGCATGTCTCTCAACAAAAAATGTATGCTGCGTATACAGAAGATATTATTGGTAAACAAATGATTTATGTACCCCTGCATACCGTTTCGGGGACTGCCTATGTAGGCAAAGGAAACTGGACATTAAATTTTCAAGGTTTGTATAACTCCGAACGTTATATCACTTTTGATCATTCAGGTCGCCCTTTCCCTCCTTATTTTATGTTGAACGCTACCATTTCAGGGAAAATTCAAGTAGGAAAAACACAAGCTAATTTGCTTTTTCAAATGAATAACCTAACTGATACTGTATATCCAAGTGTAAAGAAAAAAGCCATGCCTGGGCGAGGCTTTTCACTGGGGTTAGTTTTTAATATTTAGCTATCGATTGGCTTTCGGTAATAGGTCATCGGATGTCAGATATCGGCTGTCAGTATTAATACTTTCGCTTGAAAGCTGAAAGCCGACGACCGAAAGCTGAAGTCCAAAAAAAATATTTTTTTCAATTTTTAATCCATTAAAACAATGCAATTTAATTCTATTATCGTTCGCTCATTAGTGGCAAGCACGTTGTTCTTGTCATTAAATGCTTGTAATTCAACCTCTGATCCTGAACCTTCTCAACCTTATGATACTGGTGTTTTTGTAGTAAATAGAGGTAATTTCTTTGATAACAATGGCTCTATTACTTTGATAAATCCAACTACTAAAGTTACTAGTTTTGATATTTTCCAGAAAGAAAATACAAATGCTGTGGCTGGGGGTGTAGCTGATTATGCTGAGGTAGATGACAAAGGATTAATCTTGGTAGATAATTCGACTGCTGGCAAAGACTATATTCAAATCGTAAATGCTCGTACGTTTAAGGCTGTAGCTAAAATAGATTCTAACATCGTTGAAAACCCACGTTATGTTGTAAAAGCGGGTACAAACAAAGCGTATGTTTCTTGTTGGGATGCTTTTAATGCAGATTACTCTTATAAAGCAGGCTATATTTTAGTAATTAACCTGACGACAAACAAAATTACCAAGAAAATTATGGTTCAGCCTGGTGCTGAAAAATTGCTAGTTGTTGGCAATGAGGTAGTAGTTGCTTCAACTGGTTACAGTGGTTCAAGTAATATCACAGTGATTAATACTCAAACAGACGCTGTTTCACAAACAGTAACAATAGGCTATGAACCAAAATTGATTGGTGCAGATGCTAATGGAAAAATATGGTTTGAAGCCGACGGTAAATTTGTGAAGTTCAACCTAAGTACTAAAGCCGTAGAAAGTCGTATTGCTTTTGCTACAGCTAGTACCCTTAATCAATCGGCTGGAAGTTTCTCTTTCAATAAAGACAAAAATGTTATTTTCTTTGTTTACTCTTACTACGACTATGCTACTAATAAAAGTAAAGGAGAAACTTATAGCTTTAATATTAACGATGCTAGTATTGCTACAACAAAGCCATTCATCAATAAATTATTCACAGGTTTAAATACAGACCCATCAACGGGTAATATTTATGCAGGGTTTGCTCCTTCGCTTAAGCAAGCTGGTTATGTATTCAGGTACCAATCAAATGGAACATTGATTGATTCTTTGAAAGCTGAAATCGGACCAGAAGGATTTATTTTCAAGTAATTCAGCTTTGATTTATCAAAGCTATATATCATTTTCAGATTGGTCAACTTTTAAAAAATTGACCAATCTATTATACAAATATCCACTTATGAAACAAACTATCAACCCTCGCTTTTTAACTTTGCTCTGCTTCATTCTAGCCATTGCCTTGTTAAGAATTGCCAATTCGGCACAGCTTACACCTGTTGCTAACTATACCCCACTGGGTGCTATGGGGCTTTTTGGTGGAGCATATTTTACTAGTCGTTGGAAGGCATTTGCATTTCCTCTTCTTACGATATTAGTAAGCGATATTGTAATCAATAAGGTGATTTTTCAAGGTAAATATGGAATGATGTACGAAGGTTGGTACTGGATTTATGGCATCTTCGCCATCATTGTATTATTTGGCAGAATAATCCTTCAGAAAATCAATGTGCAGAATATTTTATTAGCCGCTGTGATTGCTTCGATTTCGCATTGGGTTTTAGCTGATTTAACCGTTTGGATTGGTGGAGGTACAGATTTGAGAACAAATCTACCGCTAACACGTGATTGGGCAGGCTTACAACAATGTCTTATACAAGGTTTTCCATTTATGAAAAACTTTTTGGTAGGAACACTTGCCTACTCATCTTTGCTTTTTGGCAGTTTTGAATTGTTACAAGTACGTTTTCCAAGCTTGGCAAAAGCTCAAGCTTGAGGCTTTCAGTCTTCGGACTTCGGCTATCTTCTATCTTTTTGAATTTTTATTTAAGGATAAGCTTCTAAAAGCTATTACCTCTAATTTATTCTTTATCAGGTAATTGCTGACTTCTAATCACTAAATTACCAATCACAAATCACTCATTATGAAAGTCGTCTCTTTTCTTCCAGCCGCAACGCAAATGATTTACGACATGGGTTTGCAAGACTTACTCTATGGCGTAACTTTTGAATGTCCGCCAACATCCAGAACTGAAAATGAAATCATTGTGCGTTGTGTGCTAGAAGGAAAAGATTACTCAAGTACTGAAATTGATAAAATTTTTTCAGCGTCTAAAGCGCAAGGGAAAAGCTTGTATTATGTAGAGGAAGATAAATTACAAGCCATTGCTCCCGATGTAGTAATTACGCAGGATGTTTGTGAAGTATGCCAGATTGATACAAAATGTACGCAAGCGGTGATAGATAATCTTGAAAAAACACCTCAGATTGTTACGCTGACTCCACAAAGCTTAGAAGATGTTTTTCAGACCGTCATTACTATTGCTACAGCTTTAGGCAGAGAAGAAGCTGCGTATCAACACTTGGCAAATCTGCAAAAAAGAATTGATAATGTTATCGACAAACTCAGAGAACACAGGGCTTTACCCAAAAGAGTAATGCTGTTGGAATGGATAGAACCCATTTATAATTGTGGACACTGGATTCCTCATCAAATTGCTTATGCAGGTGGAGTAGATATGTTAAGTAATCCATCGGGAGATAGTATTGTAACCCAGTGGGAAAAAATATTGAAGTACGGCCCCGAAGTATTAATCATCGCTCCTTGCGGTTTTGATACGCAAAGAAGTATAGAAGAATTGCATTTATTAACGATAAAAAGCGGTTGGGAAAACCTACGGGCAGTTCAAAACAAAGCTGTTTATGTGCTTGATTATGATTTATTTACCCAGCCCAGTGCATCGACCTTAGTAAATGGTATTGAAATTTTGGCAACTTTATTTCATCCTACACTTTTTACAATTCCCCAACACCTAGTTCATAAAGTTTACCCTATTTTTAATCAAACTCTAGTTACATAATTTTTGAATTATGTTTCTTCATCTAAGAAAATTCCCTCTAATCTATCAAAAGTCTGGAACGAAAGTTTCAGGCTTTTTTTATGGTCTATTCCTTATAAATCTTCACAGCAATTTATAATTTCTATACTCTCCTATTCTATAGCCTGTCAGTTTCTCAACTGCCATCTTTAATTTATTTTTGAATGATAATTTTTTCTCATGAATATCATAATCAAACATCCAATTTACACTATCTATACGTGCTTGCATCACTTTTGGATGAGTTCCTTCAAAGAGTGTCAAAGAATCTATTTCAGAGTAGTCAAATTCCTCTAATACTTCCTTTATTTTATCCACATCTTGTCCTTCTCCCCAAAAATTAATCGAGCTTTTCATCTTTTCACGCTGTATTTCTGGTGGTTTTACCCAACCATAATGGTAGATATAGGCATCAATTAATTTTACTTTTAATTTCTGATTATCAAGCGTTCTGAAACCCTGTGCATCTTTATATGAATGTACTTTACCTGTATTTCTTATCACTCTGATTTCTCGTCGATACCAACGATGTGCATTACCAACATAACAGTATGAACCATAAAAATGTGTATAATTAAACAATAGTCCTTCTACTTGAGGTCTGTTCAAATTATCTTCCATGGCTTGTTTAATAATATGCAGGTATTTTTCATGTACTACTTCATCTCCTTGAATATAAAAGCACCAATCAGCATCAGGCGACACAGCAGCTAACGCTTTGTCTGTTTCAACGGCAAGTACTTGCCCACCTTTGCGAAGCGAATCATCCCAAACGGTTTCTATTATTTTTATTTTTGGCGAATCAATACTTTGTATCAATGCTAATGTGGCATCTTCTGAATTTCCCACGGCTACTATTACTTCATCGCAAATTGGTAAGATTGAAGTAATGGCTTCCACCACGGGATAATCAAATTTTATAGCATTCCTAACAAAAGTAAATCCAGATATTTTCATAACGTTATTCAGAAAAAGGCAAAAATTTTGGATAGTTCTCCAAAGCCTTTGGTATTTGCGAATTAAGTGGTTTTCCAGCTAAAACTGTTTCATAATAAGTAATATACTTCTCAGTCATGGCCTTAGCCGAAAATACATCTTGAGCATATTCATGACAAAGTTTAGGCGAAAAATGGTCAACATTTTTGAGTTGTTCTACCAATTCATGCTTATGATTTGACAGAAAGCCTACCTCTGGATGAATCAATTCTGGTAATGACCCATAAGTGGTACCAAACACCGCTGAACCCATATAAAGGCTCTCAACAATAGCCAAACCAAATGGCTCATGCCATAAAACTGGGAAAAGCAATGCCTTAGATTGATTCAATATTTGTAGTTTTTCTTGTCCACCTATCATTCCATGAAACCGTACATTGAGGTCGGGCGTAAAGCGAAAGCCCATTTTAAAATTTAAGCGACTGCCACCCATAACCACTAATTTATGGTGACTCCGTTTGGCAATTTCAATCGCTCCTTTTACATTTTTTATACGCCAAGCGGCTTTTGCTAAAAAATGAAGATGTTTTCGTGGAAGGTTAAAATCGGGTTTTCCATATTCATCAAAGTCGATTCCATTATATACAAATGCTTCTCCACCGTGGCGTTCTGCGTGATTTCTGGATACAAAAACTGTATTCTGATGTAAAGAATCTAATTGAGAGCTGTTTCCATGCTGCGTAACAACAAAAGGTTTTCTGATATATTCTTGTGGTTTTTGGTTGAGATGAACCACATCAATATCATCAGGAATTTGCTCATCTAATGGTTGATTTTCATTAAAGGGAATAATGTTAGCAAAAGATGATTGGGAACCTTCTTTCACTAAAAAAGTGACTTTATGCCCTAATAAACTAAGGTATTTTCCAAGCCACCAAACTACTCGTTCTGTTCCACCATATTGATTTACAGGAAGTATCGCATTATGTTGAAGAAGTATATTCATAATATATTGTTTCTACAAAAGCCGTTGTAGAAACAAAATTTAAAAAATTTCAAGATTGTTTTCTTAAGAAAAAATCATACTTAATACCACAAATTTAAGGTATTGTCTGTGTAGTTTGACTATACTCAAAGAAATAACCGTAATTTTGAGGCTTTAATTGAAAATCATTCCATTTTAAAGATAGAAGTTTATGCGTTGCTCAGTGAATATCGCTTTTTACAATAAAATTGATCATCTAAAACTCATTTTGGCAGCATTAGAACGCCAAACTGTTAAAGATTTTGAAGTGATTATTTCAGATGATGGTTCTCGTGAAGAAGTGGTTAAGCAAATCAAAGAAATTCAAAAGCATTCATCACTCCATATCAATCATCTTTGGCAAGAAGATAATGGCTGGCAAAAAAATATCATGCTAAATAAAGCAGTGATGAGTGCGAAATCTGATTACATTATTTTTATTGATGGTGATTGTATTCCTGATGATAGATTTGTGGAAGCTCACTTGGAAGCTAAAGAAAAAGGTTTTGCACTATCAGGAAGAAGAGTATATTTATCAGATAAAATTTCTAAAAAACTTACCCCTGAAAGCATCAAAAAAGGATATTTCAAAAAGAATTTTCTGTATTTATTATTATCAGGTGAAACACGTCATGGGGAAAAAATGCTTTATGCAAGAGTCCCATTTTTTGCTAGAATGATTAACAATAAGCACCGCGATATTTTAGGCTGTAATTTTTCAATCCATAAAGAAGATTTGCTAAGCATTAATGGTTTTGATGAGCGTTTCCTTTGGCCTGGTGTTGGCGAAGATTTAGATGTTTATAGAAGACTTCGTCAAATTGGCAAATCAACAAAATCTGTAGCTTCCTCGGCTTTAGTTTACCATCTGCATCATAAAGAAACTAAAATCCCACAAGAAACTTGGGATTTACAGAAAGTAACACAAGCAGAAACAGATCCATTTACTCCATTTGGAATTGTAAAAAAATAAAACTTAGGGTAGTTTTTTACCCAATAAAAAAATCAATAGGTTTCTCAAAAAAAATAGCTATTTTGATTAATTCAGCAATTGATGGTTCTATCCTATTATTCTCTATTTTAGGTAAGTATGATTGCGAAAATCAGATTTATATCAGCACAAAATCTTTTTACTTCTTGAACAACAATGAAAAGTGTCTCAAGTATCGTTTTAGATTAATTCGTTTTACAGAAACACGTTGCTGTACACTGATTGCTGTGAAGTCCCAATTTTTTACAATCTCTATGTCTTGGTCAAGTGGGCGTACACACAGCAAAGACTCTTGTAAAAAACGATTTATTACTGCATTCCACTCTATATTATTCCTATTATAATGTCCAATATTTTCACTCGCTGACTTTACATTTCCAAATTCAGCCATCGCTACTGATAAGGCAAACTGTTCAATTAGCTTTTTATTTACTTTAGCCAAAAGCATATTATCACAGATAATCAATGCTAGTTTCACTATATTCATTCCTATTTTACTAGGTAACCCTACTACACTAGCATTCCACATATAATGGTCTGGACTAATGACTATTCCTCCAAAAGATTTTTTACCTACTTGCTTCCACATTATTCTTTCGGTTTTGCTCTTGAGGCTAGACAGTTTTCCTTCATTCAAATGCATCAATGGATTATCCAAGGTCATTTTTATTTCTTTAATATCTGAATACAAAAAGGTGTCTGTATCCACATAAAGCACATCTTCATGCGGGTGAATCGAGCAGATATATTCAATGGCTTTGATTTTTACTCTTAAAAAAAATCTATATTCTCCTTCCCATTCTTCTAATAATCCTTTACTAATTTCTACAATATTTACTCGCTCGGCTACACGCTGATAGAACCTTGGTGCATCAGTCAAAATATAAATTCTATCGGAATTATCCATCTGCCCTAGAAACGAGCAAATAGAAAAGTAAGCTTGCGTATGGTTTCGCTGCTCTTCACCAAAAACCAAGTATAAAATATTCATAACTAATTAAGATTACTCAGGATGCTTTTTACAAAAGACTTCAAATGATATTTCTCTTTAATTTCTTCTGCTATGGGTTGATAAGGCATTTTGAAGAATACTCTTGGATTTTAATGAAACATTGGATAAAATCAGTCTTTATGCTATTTTTATATAAATTGAATGCGTATTTAAGTTTACAAAAAGCTAACTTTTTATTTCTATTTTACTAAACCCTCTATTGTTTCTCTCCAATTTTATTTGGGTTGAAATTCTTTCTTTGATTGATTCTACGTGCGAAATAATCCCTATATTCTTTTGTCCCTCTTGCTGTAGTTTTTCTAAAGTACTCAACGCTAAATCAAGCGTTTCAGGGTCGAGGGTACCAAAACCTTCATCAATAAAAAGGCTTTCAAGTTTTACATTCTTAGAGGCCAAATCCGACAAAGCTAATGCTAACGATAAACTTACCATAAAGGTCTCTCCACCCGAAAGTGTTTTTACTGAACGACGCTCATTTCCCATATACTGGTCAACAATCATCAACTCATCATCCTCATTTTCAGTGGGTTTGTCCAATAAGTACCTATCTGAAAGCTCTGCTAATCTTCGATTAGATAAAGCCACCAGTCTGGCTAATGTCAAGCCTTGTGCAAATGTACTAAATTTTTTCCCTTCTGCATCTCCAATATATCGGTTTAATAATTCCCACTTCAAATTAGATTTTTCTAAGAACGCAATTTCTTGTGTTAAAACAGACACTTCGTTGAGAAGTGTGTTCTGAGACTGTATTTTTACCCTTAAATCTACCACTTCATCAGCCACTGCTTTTCGCTGTTCTTGCAAAATTTTACTAAATTCAAAAAGTTCTTCCAAGCTTATTCTTGGGTTATCTTCTTGTTGTTTTAGTGCAAATTCTATTTTTTTACTCTTCAATTCATTTTCTAAAACGGTTATTTTTGTCCTAAGTTTTTCTTGCTCTTCACGCAAATTTTTGCTTTGTTCTACAGAAAGTAATTGTTTTTGAGCTTCTTCTATATTGGCAAAACCCAAGTTTTTCAATGCCTTCAACAACTCATGCTGTAATTCTTTTACCGCTTCGCTCTTTTCTTTAATTTCTATGCGAAGTTGTTGAATTACTTGCTGATTAGCACTGATTTTTGTTTGTAATTCCGAGAATTGTTGCTGGAGTATATCACAATCATTATTGATATTCTTGCCCGCATATAAACCTTTAATGGTGTCAAGAAGGGTATTTTTTTGTTCTTGAAAGCTCTTTGTTTCTTTAATAATTTTGTGTAAAGTCCTTAAATCTTCTAATACTTTAGCCGACTTTATCAATAAATTCAAGGCTTCTGTTTGTCCTTCTTTCAGCTTTATTTGGTCTTGCACCCACGCTCTATTCCCTACTTTATCTAACTGTAAGTTCTGTTTTATATCAGTTATTTCTACATGTTTTTCCGTTAGCTTATCCTGAAATCCTTGTTTTTTTTGCTGTTCTTTTATTTCTATTTGTCGTGCAGAAGCTATTTGCGTTGTCAAGACGTTCACTTCATTACTTAATTCTTTTTCTGCTATTTTCTGAGCTTTTAAGTCTTGGTCTATCTCTATATAATTATTAGCATAGTGACTCAGAAAAGGATGTTCTAAGGAGCCACAAAGCGGACAAGCTTCGTCTTTTTTCAATAACGTAGCTCTATCTTTTTCAAAATTGTAAGACTTCCCCAAACGTTCTTTTTCAGCTTCTAACTGCTCTATTTTCTTAATGAGATTAGTTAGTGAAATTTGTTTTTTTTCAAGAATAAGCGTATTCGAATTTTGACTTTCAAGCTGGTTTTTTTCTTCTTTTTCAGCTTCATTAAAAAGCGTCTTTAGATTACTATACTCACTAATCAATTGGTTAAGTTGATGGTATAATTTCACCTCAAACTCTAACCGATATCCTTTTTCTTCTATTTCTTCGGGTGATGAAATCTCAGCGATTTCATACCATTTTTCCATCTGTACTTTCTGTGATTGAGCAACAGATTGAATAAGTACTAAAGAACTATCAGTCAATTGATTGACTGATAAACTACTTAATTGCGGAATTCTCAAAAAGGATATTGACTCATTAATTTGCTGTTGTTTAGCTTTCAATGTTCCTTCTTGTTCGCTCAATTCACGCATCAATTCCGTTACTTTTCTACGATATTCTAGTAATAGTTCGCGTGCATTTTCTGCTCCTACTTCTTGTTTAGTCAGTTCTGCAATGGCTTCCAGATTTCGTTTAAATGCGTCCTGATTATTAAGTAAATCCTTCGCTTGGGTTTCTTGTCTATTTTGAAGATTTCCAAGTTCTCTTTCATCATTTTTTACTTGGGCAATCTGCTCTCTGAAAGGCTCAACCAATTCGTGTTGCTGTAATATTGGTAGTTTCTCCGTTTCAAATAGCTGCCAAATAGCTTCTGTCGTAACAAAGTCTTTTTCCTTCTGAATTATTTCTTGATTGATTATTGCTAAGGCATTTTTTACTCGAATACTTTCTGATGTTTTTTCAATATTTTCACTCGCCTGACTAATCAATAATTCTTTTTCAACTAAGTTTTTTTCCCAGTTTTCAGCAATTTCTTTGGCAACTAATTTATCTGAAACACTTTTTATTTGATTACGCTTAAGCTTTAATTCCCCACCTTTTTCATTATTAATTTCAAAAGCTTTTTTACCTAACAAGCGATAAATTTGCATGCCAGTGATATCTTCTAGCAATTTTCCCCGCTCGTCTTTCCCCGACTTTAAGAACTTTGAAAACTCACCTTGTGAAAGCAAAATTGATTTCACAAATTGATCATAATTCAATCCTATTAGGCTTTGATTTTTATCGGGTACATCTGTTTTTTTATTGGTAATAATCTGGTCTTTGGCTTTATCGATTAGCTCCATCCCATAATCATTCAGATTATTGTTTCGATTGACATTTATCCACCATTTAGACACATATACTCCCGACTTACAAACATATTCTACTTCAACAACACATTCTTTTTCCCCACGAGTAAGAATTGACCCTCCCGACCCCACTAAGTCTTTAGAAATCTTTTTATCAAATCTTGGCACTCGGTTAAATAATGCCAAAGTGATGGCATCAAGCAAGGTAGATTTCCCTGCTCCCGTTGGCCCAACAATGGCAAAAAGCCCTGCTGTTGATAGTGGACTTGCCGTAAAATCAATACTATGCTCTCCTTTAAAAGAGTTGATATTTTTTAAATATATTTTATTGATTTTCATCGCCTAATTCTCCTCCTTAACTTTTTGTAATAGTTCCGTAAAAGCCTCCATCAATAAAGCCTGATGTTCTTCTGAAAGTCCACTTTCTTTTTCCAATCTTCTTTTCAAAATCTCAGTTTCATTGATATCATCAATGTGTTCTCCTTCATAAAAAAGCTCGTGGGTACTTTGCACTTCATTTTTAAACGTAATTCTATGTTTCAGCACAATGGCATTGTCGTCTTCAAAAACGGCTATGATGTCATTCAACTCTCTTGTTAAAAGCGGGTTGTGCAATTCTTCAATTACTTCTATTTCTAAAAATGCTTTTAAAAGGCATTCATTTTGAAAACTACTCAGTTGACTTTTCACCTTTTCAAAATCACCACTTATTTTCTTTAATAACCTGTTTTTAGGAATAAGGATATCTTCTATCCGCGTGATTTTACGATTAGTTACTTCCAATTCGGTGATAATCTTCAAATCATTTTTTTCACTAAAACTTAAAGCAATCGGCGACCCTGAATAACGAATATGTTCTTTCCCTGATACTCTTTGTGGTCTATGGATATGTCCTAATGCTACATAATCAAGTAGTTCAGAAAAATCACTTCCTTCAAAAGAAGCCAGATTACCTATCTGGATTTCCCGTTCAGATTCAGAACTGATAGAACCATTGGCATATAAATGCCCCATAGCAATAACAGGCAACCCCGGAAAACGTTCCTGACATATATTTGCTAATTGGTCATAATGATTTTTAATACCATTTCGCACTGCCTCAATGCGTCCTGAAGGTGTTTCTCCCTCTACTGGCTGACGCAAATCAGCATCTCGTAAATAAGGAATAGCACAGACAATAACGTCTTTCAAATCGATTATTTGGTCTTCAATATTAGGTGTAATACCACCAATCACAATAACATCCAACATCGCCAGAATATCCTTTGGTGCATTCAGCATCGACACAGAATCATGGTTACCCCCTGTAATAATGATTTTACATTTCTGTACAATCATTTGTCGTAAAAACCAATAATATAGCATTCTGGCTTCGGCAGGAGGATTGGCAAGGTCAAAAATATCCCCAGCAATCAATAAGACATCAATCTCTCGTTCTTGGATAGTGGTTATTAGCCATTCCAAAAACAGTTTATGGTCTTCGTGAAGGTCGTATTTATGGAGTTTTTTACCCAAATGCCAATCGGCAGTATGCATAATTTTCATGGAATGTCATTCTATTTAAAAGAATGCAAAAATACGCCTCTTAATTGAATTATAGCTTAAAAATCAATAGGCTTTACAAAAGCATAAACCCCACCCTATTGAAATACTCAATATGATGGGGTTTATAAAAATCTGTTTGCCTAAAAAGTAGCTCTTCGTGCTTGGTTACTTAGCACTATTATTCACGGTAAACTTTGTGAATTGCTGAATTTAAATAATCTAAACACACTGATTTTACTAATTTTAAATGAAAAATCATGCTCAAAAGGTCGTAAAAATAAAATTAACGCACCAATCATGATTAAAGCAAAGCTTACTAAGCCATGTACAAACCCTATTAAGACATGAAATAATATTCCTAAGAATAATACCGTACCTCTATTACTTTTACTCATAAATAATCCTGCAAAAAGTAAAAACTCTAAAATAATTACCCACCAATTGATAATCGTTAATGACAACGGATTTTGTAACAATGGTAATACGATAGGTTTAAGCCAATTCGCCATTCCAAACATTGGGTCTGTGAACCAATAATATAGCGCTGTTCCGTTTTGCCATTCTAACACACTACATTTTCCGACAGCCGAATGTAAATAAATCACGGCTACTTGTATCCTTATCAAATCATAAAAAATAGAAGCTACTAAGTTCTTATATCTATATTTAGCACTCCCATCGACATTCTCAGCAGTGTCCCAATGCCACAAACGACTGTCTGTTAAAGTAATCGGAATTAATAAAAAACTAATCACGGTAGCGGCGTGTTCTCCGCCATCTACCAGTGGGGCAGATGAAATCAAGCTATAATTTATCCACCAATGTAGCACACCCATTATTCTGGGTCTCCAACCGATTGTTACTACAAACAAGATGATAATGCTAATCCATCTTGCTAATTCAAGGTTATTGGATAATAAGCAAAAAAGACTAATTTTTCCACTTAATCCATTACACATCGGTATATCATCAACGCCTAATATCGGTCTGAATAGCGTACTTACATCATTCATTAATAAGGTAAGTAAAACACTCAACGCAATAAGCGACCTGCCTAAGCCATAAACATTGCTCCAAATATTTAGGTTTAGTTTTCTTTCGATTTGATTATCTATTTCTTGCCACATATCACTTTTAGGATTACATATTTAGCTGGCATCTCTTCACTTTTTTTAAGTTCAGACCATGCCCAAGGAACGGGAGAATAACTTACTATTGCGATTGTATCTTTCAAAATAGGCATTGGAGAGATATTTCTAACCTCTATTATTTTGGTCGTATCTTTTTTGATACAATCAACAAAATTTCCCTTACAATGCTGCCAGTCGTTTTCAGATGGCTGAGGAATAATCATAGCCATTTCAACAGATTGAGCTCTTACAAGTCTATTTAATCCAAATGAGTTACCCGGTTTTGAAAGTGGGGTAAGTGGATTTTGTATCCACTTACCATTTTCTTTATAATAAATTATCACTTCATCTTCTTTAGGATTACGGGTAAAAAATGCCCATCCTTCGGGTAAAAAAGACTGGAAAGTACTTGTCACCTCGCTATTGTAAATCGACAATGGATTATGGGGCAAAGAAATTGTCATTGTCAGAATCACAAACATCACTACAAATAGTTGCCCCACGATATATAAGGCTCTCATATTCTGAATTGATATTGTTTAGTGATTGATTTCACTAACTGCTCTTGAAATAAAACCTCTTTCCCAAAAAGGTCTGATGGCATAGGGGTATTATCAATGGCAAACAACACAACATTTACCGCTACTGCTATATTAACCGCTTCGTGCACATTCACATTTTGATTGATGTTTACATTCTGGTTCACATTGACATTCTTGTTTTCATTCACATTTTCGTTCACGTTAAACCAACTGCCTGCTCCAATATCTGCTAATCTGTTAAAATTGATGTCTATGTTTCTATTAAAATTGAGATTTTGAAGACGATTGAGATTTCTGTCAAGCTGTAAGTTTAAGTTTTTATTGGTATTCAAATTGAAATTGATGTCTCTATCAAAATTCAAATCAAAGTTTCTGTTTTTATTCACAGCCAACATACTATTTGTATTCGGTCCTGGAAATAAATTCACCATTCTGTTCTGATTAATCTGGAGATTGGTAACCCTATTGGTCATAAGTCCTTTTAATAATCTACCTTCAGGGTCTGGCACATTAAGAAGTTCTTTTAACTTAGCAAAATCAGATACTTCAGCCAATTCTCTTAATTTCTTTTTATCTTCTTTCGAATAAAGACTATCTATTAGCTCGGGGTTTCTTTTTAAAATAAGCAAAGGCATCAGCGTACTTGTAGAGCCAAGTATCTTCTCGCCTGCATATTTTAATGCTGTTTGAACCAAAACGGGGTCTCCACTTTGTACCATTGCTCTGAATTCCTCGAAAAACTCGGGAGATTGCTTCTTAATATCTGCGATGACAAATTCCTTGTATTTATCATACGTTTTCTTTTGAGCAGCGTTAAACTTATCAATCCCAGCATAATCTCGAATCTTTTTCAATTCAGGAATATTCACACTCGCGTCTCCTTCGATAAACATAATATCAGAAAAGAGTTTAGCTCCATCCACTTTGGTGGCATTGGAGTTTCCTTTGTTTTCACAACCGCTAACTATGGCAAGCGATGTGACTAGCGCCCAATAAAGCACTATAGATTTGATTGTTTTCATCATTTAATTGATTTAGATAATGTTGTTTAGCAATAATTACTAGGCATAAAATTGTACATTAATGAATTGAGAACAACCTGAAAATTATTGAGCGGTATCTAAATTTATTTAACGGTACATTATTTCGAATAAATTATTACGCTTTTAATACTTTTATTCATCCTTAATAATTTTAAAATAATAATTTTAGATGTACTCTTTAAGTATAAAATCATGATTTGGTTGTTGAATGACCATAAAAAACAGAAGAGGCTTCCATTGCTGAAAGCCTCTTCTGTCGAATTATTTATTCTTCTTATAGAAATTGTATCTTACTAAAATCCTAGTGTTTTTTAAGTTTCACAATTTTATGTAGTGGCGTTTCCAACGCTTGTTTGAACGCACCAGTCGCATCAAATAAAAGTACTTTACGGTTTGTTCCATCACTAATTGCTACATAAATGTTACCATCTGCATCTTTACCAGCACGTTTTATAGTATAACCTGCGTAAGTAGTAGTAACATAACTTGTTAGCGTAGTTGGCAAAGTAGTAATATCTACTTCCGTTAATTTCGCTTTTCTAGCATAATGTTGTAACGCTTTTACAAATACACCATTGGCATCAAACAATAGCCCTGTTTCAACATTATTTAAAGAAATACCTACTACATACTGTCCTTGTGCATCCTTACCTGCAAACTTAATACTTGCTCCCGCATAATTAGTAGAAATATAAGTAGTAATAGTAGCTGGCAAAGCCGCTGGGTCAATACTAGTGATATTTCCTTTACATTTTTGTTTAGTTACCGTATCAGTCACAGCTGCCGTACGGGCAGCAGATACTTCTAAAGCTGAATAATTATCATCCGAAGCCGATAAATCATCTTGCTTTGAACAACTCGCTAACATGACACCAATAAAAGCTGTCATTAGAAACATTAATTTTTTCATTGTGTAATGGTATTTAAGTTTAAATTAATTTGATCTTAACAACTACATAGACAGCCCTATTTTCATAAGCGTTGCATAGCAGGTAAAAATACTTATTATTCTACTTAAATATAATCTTATTATGAAAAAACATAATTATATTAAAATTATAGCAACAAAAAAGGCTTCCATTACTGAAAGCCTTTTTTTAATATTATTACTCGAAAGTAAATTATGCTAAAGCAATACGTTTGAAAGTACTGATAGTTAATCCTTTTTGAGTTTGCTCTAACAATTGTTTGATATTGATAGAGTTATCTTTTACAAATTGTTGGTTCAACAAAGTGTTTTCTTTGTAGAATTTCTCCAATTTACCTGTTGCAATTTTTTCTAACATTGCTTCTGGTTTTCCTTCTTGACGAGCTTGGTCTTTACCGATTTCGATTTCACGTTCGATAGTAGCTGCATCAACTCCGTCTTTATCCAAAGCAACTGGCTTCATTGCAGTGATTTGCATAGCGATATCTTTACCAACTTCAGCAACATCAGTTCCTGTTACGTTTGTAAATGCTACTAAAACACCAATTTTGTTGTTAGAGTGTACATAAGAAACCACTTTATCAGCAGTGATGTTTTCATAACCAGCTACATTGATTTTCTCACCAATTTTACCAGTCAATTCAACCATTGCTTCTTGAGCGTTACGTCCGTCAGCTAAAGTAGAAGCTAATAAAGCATCTTTATCTGCTGCATCTGTAGCAACTGCTGCTGCCAATAAAGCCGCAGCTAATTCATTGAAATCTGCTACTTTAGAAACTGGTTCAGTTTCGCAAGCTAAAGCAACTAATTTACCATTTGTTCCGTCTGCGCTGATTGCAACTAATACTACACCTTCGTTAGTAGCGTTGTCTGCACGTTTAGCTGCCACTTTTTGGCCAGCTTTGCGAAGAATATCAATAGCGGCTTCAAAATCACCACCTGCTTCAGTAAGGGCTTTCTTACAATCCATCATGCCCGCACCGGTCATTTGTCTTAACTTATTAACGTCTGCTGCTGAAATAGCCATCGTTTTATTGATTTTAGATTTTGGATTTACGGATTGCTAAATTGAACTGGCTTTTATTACGTTAAAATCGCAATCCGCATTCGCTAATTCAATGTTAATTTTTAAAGGAACAGCCCATAGAATTCCATGGGCTGCTTCAATTTTGATAAATTATAATGATAAAGTTATGACAAAAAGATAGTTCCTATGGCTTTCTCAGATTATCATATCTTCAAATTATTATTAATCTTCTTTCTCGTATTTAGCCGCAACTTTCGCTGCTTCTTTAGCTGCCTCTTCGTCAGCTAAACGTTTCGCTTCTTCCTCCTCTGCTAAACGAGCATCATCTTTATCTTGTTTACGCTCCATTAAGCCTTCTTCGATAGCTTTACCAATTGCTAAAGTAATCAAAGCGATTGATTTGTAAGCATCATCATTAGCTGGTACTGGATAGTCAACTAAATCAGGGTTCGAGTTAGTATCGCACATTGCGAAAACTGGAATACCTAATCTTTTTGCTTCTGCTACTGCAATGTGTTCACGCTTAACGTCAACTACGAAAAGAGCTGCTGGTAAACGAGTAAGGTCAGTGATACCGCCTAATACTCTTTCCATTTTCTCTTTATCACGAGACATCATCAAACGCTCACGTTTTGCTAAAGCTTTTACTGTTACTTCGTCTTTCAATAATCTGTCGATAGTCGACATTTTTTTGATTGATTTACGTACAGTAGCGAAGTTTGTAAGCATACCACCTAACCAACGGTCAGTTACGTAAGGCATTTTCAAACGACGAGCTTCTTCAGAAACAATTTCTTGCGCTTGTTTCTTTGTAGCAACAAACATTACTTTACGACCTGAACGAACTACCGCTTTGATAGCAGTACAAGCTTCGTCTAAACAAGCTAAAGTTTTGTTCAAATCAAGAATGTGGATACCATTCTTCTCCATAAAGATGTATGGAGCCATTCTTGGATCCCACTTACGTGTCATGTGTCCAAAGTGAACACCAGCATCCAAAAGGTTTTTGTATTCTAATTGTGCCATTTTCTGACAGTCATCAGCCTTTGTGATTTGAAAATTTGGGGATTTGAAAATTTGAAGATGCTTTGCATTTCAACCTTCTAATCATTTAATTTTCTTCATTTTTAAGTACTGAATAACCAATTTTTTAAATGAAAAAATATGAAAAATATATCACTAACACATCGGTCACTGTAAGTATTAGTGAAGGAATAATTTAAAAACTTAGCAATTTGAAAATCAAGAAATATTGTTTCCCAATTTTCAAATTGCCAGATTTCCAAATTACAACGAATATTAACGTTTCGAGAACTGGAATTTACGACGAGCTTTCTTACGACCTGGTTTCTTACGTTCTACCATACGAGGGTCACGCGTTAAGAATCCTTCTTTTTTCAAAGCTGGACGACGCTCAGGATCAATTTCTTGTAAAGCACGAGAAATAGCTAAACGAAGCGCTTCTGCTTGTCCTTTGATTCCACCGCCATCAAGATTTGCTTTGATATCATAAGAACCTTCAGTCTTAGTCAATGCAAATGGTTGATTAACGATAATTTGTAAAATTTCAGATGGAAAGTACTCATTCAAAGCACGACCATTCACAAGAATAGTACCGTTACCTGGAGTCATATAAAGACGGGCAACAGCTGTTTTTCTTCTTCCTAATGTATTAGTTACTTCTGCCATTTTTTTATAGAGAAGTTATCAGTTATCTGTTAATGGTTAATTCGTAAAGACGAATAACGGATAACGAATAACAAATAACGATTATTAGAATTTAATTTCAGTTGGTTGTTGAGCTGCGTGTGGATGTTCTGTACCTGCATATACATACAAGTTAGTGAACAAACGGCTTCCCAAACGGTTTTTAGGCAACATACCTTTAACGGCAGCTTCTACAACTCCTCTTGGGTTTTTCGCTAACACTTCTCTTGGCGTTGCAAAACGCTGTCCACCTGGATACCCTGTGTGACGGATGTAAACTTTATCAGTCATTTTCTTGCCAGTAAAACGAATTTTATCAGCATTAATAACGATAACGTTATCACCACAATCAACATGCGGAGTGAAAGAAGGCTTGTGCTTTCCACGTAAAATTTTTGCAATTTCAGAAGTCAAACGACCTACAATCTGATTTTCTGCATCTACAATAACCCATCCCTTTTCTGTGGTAGCCTTGTTGGCTGAGATGGTTTTATAACTTAAAGTATCCACTTTATTAAGATTTTAAAAGTCCTAAATGTTTTCTCAAAGAAAGCACCTTTGCCAAAAGGTGTTACAAAAAATATATTCACGGTGGACTCTTATTAATTGCTGTGAAAGTATTTTCGGTAAATCAAAGTTGGAACGTCTCTGATTTTCAATGATTTTGCCTTATTTTCTTTCTGAACGGGCATCCAGTTAAAAATTGGGAACGCAAAATTACGGAGTTGTTTTGTGATATGCAAAAAAAACAGCAAAAGTTTTACCTTCTTTCTTGATAAAATCTAAGCTTTTTTATCTTATCCTTTCAGAAACTTATGCTGACTCTTATTTATCAAGATTAAAATGATGATTCTCTATCCATTTTAAAGACCTGCTACGGTGTAAATGATTGTTGTTGAGTATGTTTTAACAGGAATTAGTACTGAAACTCCTGAAATTTCATATTGAATAGGTACCCCTACACGATTGCCTAAAAGAGCCAATGAGCCTGAGAAAAAATTAACATTTGAAGTAGTTATTTGTTGGTAGCTACTCACACCCGAAGGACTTATCGTGGCTAATAAACCCGCTGAACCATCCCCAGTTTTACGAACATATAATAATAGCCTTGAATCCCATACTACATCCTGACGCTTAACGACTACTTGATACCCTAGCAAAGAGCCATTAACATTGATAAGAGACTGGTTTGAAGCACTTGTCACATTAGCGGTATAGTCTGCACCAGCTTGGGTAATAGTAGAGGCGGCTAGCGACTCAGACCAAATGGTCCCTCCAGCCTGCACGCTAATGCTTTGTCCAAAAACTGATTGGCACATCAACAAGAATATGATGGTGTATCTCATAAGTATGAGTAGTGAATGATGAATGCTAAGTTTAAAATATTGCACTTTAGTCCATATAATTAAGCATTTCAATTATCTGATAAGGTATAAATTACAGAAAAAGATGTTGTGCCTTGGCGAAGTAAAGCATAATTGGTGATTGATAAACTAAATTGAAGATTATAACCATTGGATTCTCCTACACTAGTATAAGCTCCGCCAATATTATTAATTATTGTGGTGGTACTGCCCGACAATGTTACTAATCCTGTTGAAGTGCCATAGCTTCCAAAGCTATTGGCGGCTGTTCCCGCCTGTAGTCTCAAGGTAAGTCCACTCGGTATGCTCCCACTGGATACTTGAGCCGTTATTTTTCTAGTAGTACCCGTGGCTACACTTGAAGTAAAATTTATCCATTTAGTATTATTCGTCAATGTGCTAGTAAGGCTTCCTCCTGATGTACTGGGTACGGGGAACTGAAAGCTGATAGCACCATTATTGGGCTTAATACTAAGCAAGGAAACTGAATTAAGCGTAAGATTAACACTCACAGAGGCTGTACTCTGCCCCTGCAAATGCTGAAAGGATAATAGAAAAATTAAAAACGTTAATATTTTCATTACACATGTTAATAAACATTATTCAACTCCCCTTATTTATTTGCTTTTACATGCAACTGAAACGTTTTATCTGAAAAACGTATTTTTCGCTCTTTGCTGGTTACAGAAAAAGACATACGATTTGTCTGACTAGACATTACTTGGATTATTTGTTCGGGGTTTTCAATACTATATTGTTCTTGTTGATTAGGCAACCATACAGATACCTTCCATTCGCCTGGCAAGATTTCTTTATAACAGAATTCTCCTTTTTCATTGACTTTCGTAATGAAGGATTCTGAGTCTTTTTGAAACTTCACAAATATTAAAGGTACTTGTCGAAGTGAATCCCTATCATCATTAATGTTTTGGAAATTAATTTTTCCGACTACGTCTCCCGTCTTCACCAAATTAATCTTGATTTTATGTAAGCTATCTTGTTTAACATTTATCTCAATCGGAGGTTTGGGCGTACTTACAATTCCCGCCGCCATAGAAGTATTGTCTATCTTCAATAAATATTTTGCTGGTATCAATCCATTGAAATAAAAATTCCCTTTAGCATCTGTTACTGTTTTTTTATTACCCAGCTTTATCAACACATCCGACACTCGAATATCAGCATCAAGACTTGATACTTGTCCGTGAATCGCTCCTACTCTTCTATTTCTAGCAATGGGCAAATTCAACTTTAAGGAGTACTTGACAGAAAAGTAAAACATATCTCGTGTGCCTAAGTTGATATTTTGTTGATAAGGCACAAAGGTTTTGCCGAAGTTTACCGAAACAGCATGCTTTTCTTTAATATTTACATTAATCATTCCATTGACAAAAGACTGCGTTTCAACCAATGCATCAGGGGTATAATTATTACGATACATGAATGATGCATTCAACCAATGTTTAGCATTAATTTTCAAAGTACTGCCATAAAAATAATAATTGGTGATGGCATTATTGGCTGAGTATTTACTAGTTTGTTGATGTTCCAGAATTGCCCCAAACCAGATAGAACGCCCAATCCTTATCTGCGGATTTAAGGCATTAGCAATAGAGCGTCTAAGCGTCGTGGCATCATTGGGGACTAATAAATTTTGTGCCGAGCCGAATCTTCCGCTATAATTAATGTTAAACCGCTTTGAAAAGTAACTATACATCACATTGGCAAAGTCTTCTTTATAATGGAAGTTCTGAGGCATCATTCTATCCTCTCTTTCTTGCCAATTATAACTAACTCTTACTTGGTTTCGCTCATTTATCTGATAATCACCCACTACCATCAAGCTATTAATATAAGGTGAACTGTTATAAACGAGTAAATCCAGACTAGGGTTAATTCTGGTAAAATTGTGGCTAAACCCTACGCTTAGTTTATTCGAAAAACGATAATTTAAATTATTTATCGCTAGCCAGCTATTTTTATAAAATCCCTGAAAGTCTTTACTAGCATAAATAAGGTTGCTTGATAAATAAAGTTTCCCCAAGTTCAGATTCAAATTATTGTAGAAGGCATAACTCTTTTTATTCGATGTTTCGCTCATGGCAACCTCTGTTTCTATATCCCAATTTCTTGCCCTATAGCTACTAGTTATGCTCACAAGGTTTGACATCGTATTGGGCTTCAAAAAGTTTTGATTGCTCTTCTTTACTAAATCTACCCCTAGTTGAAATTTGGTAGAAGGAGTGAATCGTACATTTGCACCATATTCATAATTAATATCTGAAAAAAACCTAGGTTTAGCATAAAACACACTAAATCCAATTTTTTTAAAGTCATAATCATACCTAAATCCCCTGCTAAAGCGTCCAAATTCAACAAGATTAGAAAGTTTTAGTTGATAATCTCCCACTTGCAATGCTCCTCTTTTTTTAAAAATATACTTCAGAGAAAGAATTTCATACGAGCCCGTAATAGGTATATTGAATTGGTCTGGGCCATGAATAACAAATTCAACAAAATGATTTTTAGAAAAATCTAAAAAACCTCTTCCTCTTACGTCATATTGCAATGCTTTTAGTTTACTCTGCTCAGAAAAAGCACCTATATACATTCCTCCAATTTCAATCGGGAACCTTAAGCTTTGGTCTTGTGGTTTGTTTTCGATGCCATATACTGTTGTACTTACTAGACTAATGATGGGATTCAATGAATCTTTTAATAAAGTCACTAGGTCTGACGTAATATACCATGTACTCTCGGCAGTTTTGGGTACTTTCTGACTAACAGTGATTTGGATAGACTCTTTCTTTTTAAGCAATAAAGAATCTCCAAGCTTTTCTATTTTAGCCTGTGTTGATTTAATAAATAGTTTCTCATCAGCATTGCCTCCATTATAAACAAGGAACTGTACTTTAAGTGAATCTCCCTCTTTTACATAGTCTGGATTATCAAAAGATGTTATCTGTATATCTCTGACTCTTTTAACTAAAACCTTTATACGCTTACTAAGTATTGTTTTATTCATCTTAAAAATCATCAACACTTCGTGTTCAGAGGCTTTGGCATCTGCTGGGCACATAATGGTATAAATATACCTTACAAGCGTATCGTTATTCAAAGTCTTCTTCCCTAATAATAAGCGCCATTTTTCTGGAACATTGATAGATGGTTCGAATAAAGTGTCTTTAGCTATATTCCTTTTAATATCAGCAAAGAGTGTAAAGTATTTTCCTGGCTCTACAACGGCTGGCACATCAACTTTTAAAATATCTTCGTTTGCTGACTGTGCGGTAGCATTAGTAACCAATATGTTAATCAATATAACAATAAAGACACGTCCTCTTTGGAGAGGATGGTTTCTCAAATACCAGCAACAATATTTAATTTGAGAAAGTATCATTTATTTTACTTTCAAGGTATAACGCTATTCTATTTCTATTTCTACATTTGATGCCAATAAGTCAGTGCCATTATCTGCAATCAAAATTCCTTCATATTTACCCTTCGCAAGCCCGCTCACTTCTATTTCAAAACTATTGCATTTCTGAGGATATATTCGCTTGAAGTAGCTTTCAAGCACTTTCAGTTTCTGCTTTTTTTCATTGTAGATTTCTAGTATTACTTTGGTTTTTGTAGAAAAATTGCCTTCATTTTTTAGTAAAACGTCAACCATTTTTTTCTCTGATGCCAGATTCTTCACCTTTACATTTTCAAAATTCAAGTTTCCGTTTTCGTAACTCCCGTGGTCGGCTATTATTTGAACTGCATATCGAACTTTAGAATTTATTTTTAAGCCAGAATTATCATTTGTTACAACGGGGTCTGCTCCTTCTATCATCAAGACCGTCCAATAACTTCCATTTGACAGATTAGCGGGCAAACTAATGGTATAATTCACATCATACTCTTCATTTGGCAACAGCTCTTTTTCATTCAGGTTGGTAATTATATAAGGGGATAATGAGCGAGGATGCGTTGTGGCATTAGAAAAATCTCCTTCGACACCACATGCTAATATTAATTCTTCTTTATAGACTAATACTTTCTCTGGCGTATTAGAATCATTCCTGAGTTTGATTTTACCAGTAATAGCACTTCCATGATTGGTTTGATGGATATGTGTCAATCCGTTTAATATCACTATACTACCGTATGATGAATTGATTATCAGCAAGATAATAAGGACGACTTGATAAGAAAAAAGTATTGATATTTTCATGTATCTGTAGATGGCTTTATAATATTTAAAAGACAATAAGGTCTTCACTATGGTATAAAATACCATAGGCATCATGACAGTGGAATAAATAAAATGTTGATAGACAGTGCTGTGATAAATTGCTGGTAAAACCATTAGACGATGTTTATCACAGCACTGCTAAAGACTTGCCTAGTCTGACAATGTATACGTAATTGTTACAGAAGTAGTGCCAGATCTTAAATTACCATAATTTGAAGCCGTTCCTGTATTAAGGTTGTAAGTTAGATTACTTCCATCGGTAGCACCTATCCCTGTTGCACAACTAGTAATACCCGTAATTAAGGTTGCATCTGTTGCTGCAATCGCCGAAACTGTTGAGCCAGTTCCACCTCCGCCCAGTAAATTAGTTGCTGATGGGTCAGCCGCAGTAACACTGATATTTACTCCGTTTATTAAAGCAGATGTTTTCACAGATACCTTTCGGGTTGTTGCAGGGGCCGTCAGGATGGAAGAATACTGCAAATAAAGTGTAGAGTTGTTAGTTGGAGCATTTATCGCATTACCCGCTGTTGTCGGTGCTGTAAAATCCATCGTCAAATTTTTGGAAGCTACCGGCGCAATTCTAATTAACGTAACTGCTGGAATCGTAATGCTAATCGTGTGATTATCTGACTGTGCAAATAATTGACTTCCGATTAAGCAGCAAAACACTGTAAGAACAAGGAAAAATTTGGTTTTCATGATAGTAGATCATTAAAAATGGATGGATGGATATAAACAAAAATAAAAAATACTATAAAAATCCATAGTCATACACTATTAAACATATCATGAGTAATTACAATTTTTCAATTATAATTGCTAATGACATTTTTAATAAAATGCATTTTATGCTAGTATAAATTAATGATTGTGTGTGTTGTGTGGCGGTATTGTGTAATATGCTAGAAGCTTTAATAACACTATATTTCAATTATTTAACTGAATATATATTTATAATTTGCTTGAGATATGGTCAAGCAAAACGCTGGAATACGTAAAAATCATAATGGATGGGAATTTATTAATTTAAACAGTTAGTCTACCTATATTTATATTTTATGTAAATATATGAATAGTTTTTATAAAAAAAAGCTGAGTAATACTTTTTTTATAAAATATTTACTCCATTTAAAAACTACCCCTATCCTGTATACTGTATAGCACAGCTAGAAAAATGAATTGTTCTTTCATTTGTAAATGCTCACAACGTACCTTTGTTGAGAAATTATCTTTCAATTTGAAAATGATAAAAGTAGATTCAGCGTCATAAACCTGAAAAATTGATTTACCTGTGCATAAAGGAGCAAACAATACATATTTCGGAAACATCAAGGAAGGTATTAAATCTTCTTTAAAAGGGCTTTCGTTATCGTGGAGACACTTAAAAGAAGCACGCCAAAGCCGAAAACCAATTTTTGTAAATAATCCTGATTACTTCAAACAAGAGACAGGCATTGTTACATTACAATACCCTCATGAGAAGCTTCCATTGCCCGACAATGGTCGCTATCAACTGCATAATGAAATGGACGATTGTATCGTCTGTGATAAATGTGCGAAGGTATGTCCTGTTGATTGTATCGAAATTGAGCCTATCAAGGCAACGGGTATTGCTGGGTATGCTTCCGATGGTTCTGCTATTCGTTTGTATGCAGCAAAGTTTGACATAGACATGGCAAAATGCTGTTTCTGTGGGTTGTGTACTACTGTTTGTCCGACTGAATGTTTGACGATGACACATGAGTACGATTTTTCTGAATTCGATATTACTAAACATAATTTTGCCTTCGGAAATCTTTCTGCTGAACAAGCCCAAGAGAAACGTGAGCTTTATGACCAATTCATGCTTGAAAAAGAAGCAATGAAAGGGTTGAAAACGAAAAGTGCTAGACTAGAAGACACTAGACTAGAGGATACTAAAGCCGAAGAGATTGTCCCTGCTACAAGACCGAAGCCAGCCTTTAAGCCTGCATTTAAGAAGCAAGACACAGGACTCGAAGACACAGGACTGGAGGTAAAGAAGGATGTAGAAGATGTAAAAATAGAAGAAATTAATCCTGCTCCAAGACCGAAGCCAGCCTTTAAGCCTGCGTTTAAGAAAAAGGAGGAAGGACTGGAAGATAATGGACTAGAGGGACTTAAGACGCTAGACACTAGACTAGAAGACACTAAAGCCGAAGAGATTGTCCCTGCCCCAAGACCGAAGCCTGTTTTTAAACCTTCATTTAAGAAAAAGGAAGAAGGATTAGAAAACACTGGACTAGACATAAAGAAAGAGGAAGTTGAAGAAGTAAAAGCAGAAGAAGTTGCTCCTGCTCCAAGACCGAAGCCTGTTTTTAAACCTTCGTTTAAGAAGCAAGACACAGGACTGGAAGACGCGGGACTGGAGGTAAAGAAAGAGGAAGTAATAGCGGAGATAAAAGTTGAAGAAGTTATTCCTGCCTCAAGACCGAAGCCTGTTTTTAAACCTTCGTTTAAGAAAAAAGAAGAAGGATTAGAAAATACTGGATTAGAGGTAAAGAAGGAAGACGTTGAAGAAATAAAAGAAGAAGAAATTACTCCTACTCCAAGACCAAAACCTGTTTTTAAACCAACGTTTAAGAAAAAAGAAGAAGGACTGGAAGACACTGGACTAGAAGTAAAGAAAGAAGATGTGGAGGAAATAAAGGCAGCAGAAGAAGCTCCTGCGCCAAGACCAAAACCTGCTTTTAAACCAACGTTTAAGAAAAAAGAAGAAGGACTGGAAGATGTTAGACTGGAGGTAAAGAAAGAAACAGAAGAGATAAAAGAAGTAGAAGACGTAAAAGCAGAAGAAGTCACTCCTGCGCCAAGACCAAAACCTGCTTTTAAACCAACGTTTAAACCTAAACCAAAAACTGACAATTGATACCTTTCATTTTTATAGCATTTATCTTATTAATAGCCGTCTCTGCAAGTGTTGTTTTGTGGAGTAAAAATGTATTATATGCTGCCTTCAGCCTTTTGCTTACTTTCTTTGGTATTGCGGCGCTATATGTATTGATTGGGGCAGACTTTCTGGCTATTACTCAACTTCTAGTATATGTAGGAGGAATTTTAGTCTTATTAATTTTTGGTGTAATGCTTACCAACCAAAAAGGAAGTAAGGAGAATGGCAAGAATGACATCATAGGTACAAATACTAACCGATTCATTGGATTTGTTGTCGCCATAGGATTATTCGGATTACTTTTTTATTCTTTTGCAAGGGCTGATTTCATCAAAATACAATCTTACTTATTCGAAACCACTGAGACCTTTTCTACTACTCAAAATATTGGTGTTTTATTAATGACTGACTTTGTTTTACCTTTTGAGGTTTCAGGTGTTTTATTAATGGCAACTTTGATTGGTGCGGCATATCTAAGTAATAAATCTAAAGTATAAATATTGATAAACGCTGTAGATATTTTCAACATGGATAATAGTTTTCTTTCATATTATTTACTCACTGGTGCTTTATTATTCAGCATAGGCTTGGCTGTTGTGGTTACGAAACGAAATGTTATCGTAGTGTTGATGGGGATAGAATTGATGCTAAATGCTGTAAACCTAAACCTTGTAGCTTTCAGTAAAAACGACCCTGATTTGCAAGGACAAATGTTTGCTCTTTTTGTAATTGTAGTAGCCGTTTGTGAAGCCGTTGTGGCATTGGCAATCGTTTTGAAAGCACATGAACATTTCAACACCATCAATCTAGACGAAATAGGTACTAATTCGGAAGAGTAGATAGCTATCAGCTTTCGGATTTTCGGCTGTCAGACATCAGCTGTCAGTCATCGGATTTCAGCTTTCGGCCATTATGCTATTTCTTGATTAGGTTGAAAGCTAAATATTCCAAAAGTATAAAAAAGCCCAAAAGTTAACTCCTGAAAACCAATAACCGAAGCCCAAAAGCTGAAATCCGAAGTCCGAAAGCCGACGACCGAAAGCCAAAAAAGCCCCAAAAATATTAACCTTCATTCAACTAAAATGACAAAGACTAAATACGTTTCAGAATCTCTTACTACTATGACGGAAATGATATTTCCGAACGATACCAATACTTTAGGAAATTTGATGGGTGGTAACCTTATGCGTATGATGGATGTTGTGGGTGCTATTTGTGCTCAGAAACATTCAAACCGTATTGTAGTTACTGCTTCTGTAGATAATGTATCTTTTAAGGAATCTATTCCACTGGGCAGTGTAGTTACGTTGCAAGCCAAAGTTACTCGTGCTTTTAGTTCTTCTATGGAAGTGGTAATAGATGTGTGGGCGGAAGATATTCCTGCTCAACAAAGAGTAAGTACTAATAAAGCCTTTTTTACTTTTGTAGCAGTTGACCAAAGTGGTCGCCCAATAGATGTACCTATTTCATTAACAGAAACGGAAGAGGAAAAATCACTTTATGATGGAGCTTTACGTAGACGTCAACTTCGTTTGGTTTTGGCAGGCAGAATGAAACCATCAGATGCTACCGAATTAAAATCGTTTTTAAACGGAGGGGAATAGATGTTGAGCTATGAGCTATGAGTTATCAGCTTTGAGCCATTAGTTTATGGTTGAGGCAATGACAGCTTATAGCTCAAGGCTCATTTCTCACAGCTCAAGGCTTAAAGCTCACAGCTCACCCCTTACTTCAAATTAAAACGCTCCATCCCTTTTCTATCCTGTAGGGTTACGTAAGCATATTTCTTATCTGGGCTGAATACGATGTTACTACTTTGTAAGCCTTTCAGTTGTACCTCTTTCTCCAATTTACCTGCTTTAGTAAATATTAGGATTTTACCTAGTCCCCAGCGACAAACATACAGATTTCCCTTTGCATCACATTTCATCCCATCCAAACCTCCATCTTCAAAAGAAGTGAAAAGTCTTTTATTGGAAATATTTCCTGCAAGGTCAACATCAAAAGCCCAAACTTTCTTCTGAACACTTTCATTGACATACAACGTTTTTTCATCTGGACTCAAACAAATGCCATTGGTAGTTCCCATTTGGTCTGTCAATAGGGTTTCTTTCCCTCCTTTATCTATGCGCCAAATTTTTCCAGTTGAGTTCTTCCAATTAGGGTCTGAAGCAAAAATCACATCTTTTTTGGTGATACAAATATCATTGGGCTGGTTAAAAGCATCATTATGGCAATACGTAGAGACTGCCTTATTCTTCATATTTACCTTCAATACGTTATGCCCAGAAAAATCGGCTAATAACATATTACCTGCTTTATCAAATTGAATGGCATTCGCCGTACTACCTTTGGGTAAAGTCAGGAACAATTCGCAAGTACCGTCAGGTTTTACTTTACCAATCGTGCCATCTTCTTTAAAATTAACTACATATAAATTTCCCGCTTTATCAAAATTAGGACCTTCTATATTATTAGTAAATAGGTTCTCTGCCGTAAAATCTTCTACTTTGGTCGGTTGCTGAGCAAAAGCCTGACAAGAGAGTAATGAAAGTGCTAGTAGCCTTAGCGAGTAGCGTGTCTTTGTGTGTTTCATTGAACGTAATTAAAAGAGTATATTAAAATTAAATTGGATTCAGTAATCAATCTTGTTATTCATATTTTGCCACAAGTCAAAAGCTTGTTGGGCTTCCTCTCTTCCCAAAGGAATCATTTGTATTTGGCGTTCTGAAATAGGCAAGGGAATTTCGTCATAAATAAAGGCATCGTCAAAACCCGCTTTAGCTGCATCGTCACGTGTATTGCCATAATATACTTTTAAAGGACGCGCCCAATAGATTGCTCCCAAACACATCGGGCAAGGCTCGCATGAAGTGTATAGCTCGCAATCTGCCAACTGAAAAGTATTCAAGTTTTTACAGGCATCTCTAATAGCCATTACCTCCGCATGAGCCGTTGGGTCGTTTGTAGAGGTCACTTGATTATAACCTTCACCTACAATTTCTCCATTCTTTACAATTACTGCTCCAAAAGGCCCTCCTTTTCCATCCGAACTTCCTTTGATAGATAGTTCGATGGCTCTCTTCATAAATTTTATGTTGTCTTGTTCCATGATGAATATTTTTAGCAAGTTAATAAACACAATCAAAACTCTAACGACTAACATCGTCTTAGCCTTGTATTTGTTTTTTTTAATAAAGTTTTTTGGCGTAAAAAATCAGAAATTAACGAGCAGATATGCTTCTGAAACGCATTCATAAAAAGCGATTAAATGTTAAAACATGAATGTCTTATTTAGTATGAATCCATATAACAGATTATAACATGGCTTTCTGTATTCTCTTTGGCATTTCCGTCTAATTTTAGCATTAAAAAAATGTCGCAAACAAAATTTTATCAGTAAATTGCAGATAAATTTTGAAAAGATACTAGTAAAATAACGTATCGGTTTGGAGACGAAGATGTAATCATCTGAAAATCAAAACCTAAAACTCAAAAAATCAACAATGAACTATCAACCGTCAGATTACCTTCCAATACTTGTTCAATTAGGGGCTGCTTTAGCATTTATTGTTGCAACAATGCTTGCAACACACTGGCTAGGTCCTAAACGTCACAGTGTACTTAAAGATGATGCGTTTGAATGTGGTATCGAATCAGTTGGTGATGCCCGCACGCCTATCTCTGTTAAATACTTCCTTGTAGCCATTCTTTTTGTGTTATTTGATGTAGAGATTATTTTTATGTATCCTTGGGCTGTAAACTTTATGGGATGGGTAAAATCATCTTCTGATGTAGCCATTACGATGTTTCTTGAAATGTTAGTATTTATGGGCTTATTATTAGTAGGCTTTATCTATGTTATCAAGAAGGGTGTTTTGACTTGGGAAAAATAGTATCGTTGAATAGAATGGTTTTTCTGTAAACAAGCCTTTCGTTATTCACAGTGTTATCACAGATGTTGAATATTTAATATATTGTGTTACTGATTATTGAATAAAATGTCTTCAATGACGTTTCTAATAATTAGCTTCACAAATAGATACAATGAGCGATAGAATAATAAAAACAGTTGATGCTCCAGAAGGAATTGAAGGACAAGGTTTCTTCGCTGGCAAATTAGATGATCTCGTGGGTCTTGCTCGTGCAAATTCACTTTGGCCACTTCCCTTCGCTACTTCATGTTGCGGTATCGAGTTCATGGCTACAATGGCTTCACACTATGACATCTCGCGTTTTGGTTCAGAGCGTATGTCATTCTCAGCACGTCAAGCAGACATCTTAATGGTAATGGGGACTATTTCTAAAAAAATGGGACCAATCCTCAAACAAGTGTATCTTCAAATGGCTGAGCCTCGTTGGGTTCTTTCAGTAGGAGCATGTGCCTGTTCGGGTGGAATTTTTGATACTTACTCTGTTTTACAAGGTATAGACCGTATTATTCCTGTGGATGTTTATGTTCCAGGTTGCCCGCCACGTCCAGAGCAAATTTTGGATGGCTTTATGCAGATTCAGGAAATTGCTAAATCAGAGCAACGCCGTCGTAGAGAATCTCCTGAATACAAAGCACTTTTAGCATCTTACGGAATAGAGTAACAGTTATCCGTTTTACTAAACATATTTAGTAACGACGATTGACAGATAAGCTAACAATGACAAACGAACAAATAGCACAAGATTTAGTCGCACAATTTGGCGAAGATAATATTTTTGGAATTGTAGAAAACTACGGATTATTAAACGTAACTACTACAACCGACACTATTGTGCCGTTGATGCATTACTTATATCAACACCCGACCTTCAAATTCCAATTTTTAACAGATTTAGGCGGTATTCATTTTCCAGACGTTCCAAGCCATGAATTTGGCGTTATTTATCACTTACATAGTTTAGAAAACAATGTAAGATTGATTATTAAATTGTACGTTACACGAGAAAACATCGTAGTACCAACCATCACAGGTTTGTATGCGTGTGCCAATTGGATGGAAAGAGAAGCCTTTGATTTCTTTGGAATTATGTTTTTGGGACATCCAAAAATGGAACGTGTTCTGAATGATGAAGAAATGGATTATCATCCGATGCGTAAAGAATATCCATTAGAAGACGCCACTCGTCAAGACAAAATTGATGCCTTATTTGGTAGATAAATTTATAAAAATATGTCTGAAATCGCATTAGTATCAAGCCCTTTCGTAGGCTTAGAGAAAGCACAACTAGATAAAAAGTATGTCAATGAGTTGACTACCCTAAACTTAGGGCCAACTCACCCTGCCACTCATGGTATTTTTCAAAACATCTTAACGATGGACGGAGAAACTATTATTGATGCAGAACAGACAGTAGGGTATATTCACCGTGCATTCGAGAAAATTGCTGAGCGTCGTCCTCTTTATCAAATCACAACGCTTACAGACCGTATGAACTACTGTTCGTCGCCAATCAATAATATGGGTTGGCACATGACGGTAGAAAAACTGTTGGGTGTTGAAGTACCTAAAAGGGCACAATATATCCGTGTAATCATGATGGAATTAGCCCGTCTTGCTGACCACATCATTTGTAATTCTATTCTTGCTGTTGATACGGGTGCTTTAACAGGTTTCTTGTATGTAATGCAGTGGAGAGAGCACATTTACGAAATCTATGAAGAAATGTGTGGTGCTCGCCTAACGACCAATATGGGGCGTTGTGGTGGAATGGAAAGAGACCTTTCTAAAGAAGCTATCCGTAAAATTCAAGTGCTCCTTGATGATTTTCCCCCTGTACTTCGTGAATTTGAAAGCCTAGTAAAACGAAACCGTATCTTTATGGATAGAACCATAGATGTAGGCGCTATTTCTGCTGAACGTGCTTTAAATTATGGATTTACAGGTCCAAATCTACGTGCTGCGGGTGTTGATTATGACGTTCGTGCTATGAATCCATATTCGTCGTATGAAGATTTTGATTTTGAAGTGCCAGTAGGAACCAAAGGAGATACCTATGACCGTTTCTTGGTTCGTGGTGAAGAAATGTGGCAGAGTTTAAAAATCATTAAACAAGCCCTAAATAATTTGCCTGAAGGACCTTTCCACGCAAATGCTCCGCATTATTATTTACCTGACAAAAACGAGGTTTATAGCAACATGGAAGCGTTGATTTATCATTTCAAAATTGTGATGGGTGAAATCGATGCTCCTGTCGGAGAAGTGTATCATTCTGTAGAAGGTGGTAACGGTGAACTTGGTTTTTATTTAGTCTCAGATGGTGGACGTGCACCATATCGTTTGAAATTCCGTCGCCCTTGCTATATTTATTATCAAGCATTCCCTGAAATGATTAAAGGTTCAACACTTTCTGATGCCATCGTTACGATGTCGTCAATGAATGTGATTGCAGGGGAATTAGACGCGTAATTTTTGCTTAATTCAGAATAAAACATGACAAATACACAAACCATACAGTTTCCAGCTGATACGTTGGAGTTAGTTCATAGAATCATTAAACGTTACCCAGAAGGTAAGCAAAAATCAGCTTTACTTCCAATTTTACATTTGGCTCAAGCAGAGTGGAGATGGTGTAGTTCAGAAGTAATGGATTATGTGGCTAATTTGTTAAAAATAAAGCCTGTTGAAGTTTATGAAGTGGCTTCATTTTATACAATGTTTCACCTTGAACCAGTAGGTGAACACGTAATAGAGTATTGTCGTACAGGGCCTTGTTGTTTGATGGGTGGCGTTGAAGTATATGACCACTTAAAGCAAAAACTAGGAATTGAAACTGGTGAAACTACGCCAGACGGCAAGTTTACCATCAAAGAAGTAGAATGCTTAGCAGCCTGTGGTTGGGGACCTGTGTTTCAAATTCGAGAAAAATATTATATGAATTTGACCAACGAGAAGGTTGATGAAATCATTGATGAGTTGTCAAAATAGTAATGATATGAAGTAAGAACTTTGAGTGATGAGCAATGAGTTTTGAGCGATTTGATATACATCATTTTAATTCATACAATCACGACTATTTACTACTAAAACATCTGAACTAGTTTTAAAAGTAATTTATTGATAAACTTTATCTGAATTCGATGCGAAGTATCGCTAATCAAATTTAATAGAAAATGAAAATATTAACTGAACATATTGACGTACAAGGTATTAACACTATTGATGTTTTTCGTAAAAATGGTGGATATAGCGCAGTAGAGAAAGCTTTGAAAACGATGACTCCTGATGAGGTTACTGAAGAAGTAAAGAAATCAGGTATTCGTGGACGTGGTGGTGCTGGTTTCCCGATGGGTATGAAATGGTCATTTTTGGCTAAACCCGAAGGTATTCCTCGTTATTTAGTTTGTAATGCGGATGAATCAGAACCTGGTACTTTCAAAGACCACTATTTGATGATGAAGTCGCCTCATACTTTAATTGAGGGAATGATTGTATCGTCGTATGCTTTAGGAGCAAATACTTCTTATATTTATGTAAGAGGAGAATTAATGTATGTTATCAATATCCTTGAAAAAGCTATTCAAGAAGCGTATGACAAAGGATTATTAGGTAAAAACATTTTGGGTTCTGGATATGACCTCGACCTTTTTGTTCAGCCTGGTGGGGGTGCTTATATCTGTGGAGAAGAAACTGCTTTGTTGGAATCTTTGGAAGGTAAACGTGGAAACCCACGGAACAAGCCTCCCTTTCCAGCGGTAAAAGGTTTGTGGCAATGCCCTACAGTTGTTAACAATGTAGAATCGATTGCTGCTACTTCTTGGATTATTAACAATGGTGGCGATGAGTACGCCAAAATTGGTATTGGTAGAAGTACAGGAACAAAATTAATATCAGCCTCTGGCCATGTTCGTAAGCCAGGTGTATACGAAATTCCATTGGGTATTACTGTTGAAGATTTTATCTATGCAGATGAATGGTGTGGAGGTATCAGAGATGGACATAAATTAAAAGCTGTCGTAGCAGGTGGGTCTTCTGTACCTATTCTTCCAGCAGAGTTGATTCTTAAAACAGTCAATGGTGAAAACCGTTTGATGACTTACGAATCGCTTTCTGATGGTGGATTTATTACAGGTACTATGTTAGGGTCTGGTGGTTTTGTTGTGATGGACGAAACTACTTGTATTGTTCATAATACGCTTACTTTTGGTCGTTTTTATCACCATGAATCATGCGGACAATGTTCGCCATGCCGTGAAGGAACAGGCTGGATGGACAAAGTGCTTTATAGAATAGAGCACGGAAAGGGCCGTCAGGAAGATGTTGATTTATTAGTTGATGTAGCTAAAAAAATTGAAGGTAATACGATTTGCCCATTAGGTGAAGCTGCCGCTTGGCCAGTTGCTGCCGCTATTCGTCACTTCCGTGATGAGTTTGAATGGCACATTAAATTCCCTGAAAAAGCCACACAAAAAGGAGCAGTATTTATGCGTGAAGGTGCAAGTTGGAGTTTATAATTTAAAGGATATGCAAAAAAAGATATTATTTATTGGTCACGACGCCAATGTTGCGGGTGCACAATATGTACTACTTGATTTACTTAAATCTTTAAAAAATCAAGGGTTAGAAATATATCTTTTATTAGCAAAAGGCGGTACTTTACTAGCTGAATTTAATAAAGTAGCTAATGTGATTCTTTGGGAATACAATGAAGAATCATCACGAAGAAACCCTTATTCAAGAATCATTTACGATAAAGTTTTTAAACTAAACAAAATTCGTAAACTGAACTTTTATCAGGAAAAACATAAAGAGCTAGCCGACCTAAAGTTCGATTTGATTTTTTCAAATACCATTGCCAACGGTGGCTTATTACGAAGTCTGGAGTTTTTGAAATGTCCCTTTGTAGTATATGTACATGAACTTGAAAATTCTATTCAAAAATATACGTTACCAGAGGATTTGGAATATCAAGTACAAAATTGTACTCATTTTTTAGCCGCCTCAAAAGAGATTAAAAGTAATCTGTTTAAAAACCATCAAATTGCTGAAGATAGAGTAACAGTTGTGAATCCATTTATATCGGTAAGTGGCATTCTCAATAAGTTGCATTATGCGAACAGAACAGGCATCAGAAAACGCCTGAATATTCCTAGTGATGCTTTAGTGATTGGAGGATGCGGAAATTTTGAATGGAGAAAAGGCGTTGATACATTTTTGTCAGTAGCCAATGCCGTTTTTAGTGAAAAGAAAGATGTTCATTTTTTGTGGATAGGTATTCAAAAAAACTCTATTGAACACCAAAACATTTTGTATGATTTGGAAAAAATGGGCATTGAAAATCACGTGCATGTAATTGCTCCTACCAGAGATAACATTGATTACATGGCTTGTTTCGATATATTCTTTCTTTCTTCAAGAGAAGACCCTCATCCATTAGTGATGATTGAGGCAAGTTTGAATAAAATTCCTGTTGTGTGTTTTGATAAAGCTGGGGGTGCGCCTGAATATGTTGATAAAGATGAAAGAGTAATCATTCCTTACGGAAGTATCATTAGTGCTAAAAGTAAATTGATTACCTTGATTGAGAATAAATTACTCAGAGAAGAAATTGGGCAAAAGATGTATCAGAAAGCCTTAAATTATGATGCTTCTGTGATAGCTCCGCAGATATTACAAATTTTAGAAGAAATAAACGAGCATGAAAGTATTGCTTAATCTTGAGATAAGGTACTATTCAAATCGTTAATAATTGGGTTGCTCTTAGGAAAAACCATGTTTTAATCGACAAAATTAAATATTAAGCTTTTATATGAAAGTTACAATAGATAACATCACCATTGACGTAGCCCCAGGTACAACCATTATGCAGGCGGCTCGTCAAATTGGGCCCCATATAGCACCTCCTGCCATGTGTTATTACGAACCACTGAAGGCTTCGGGTGGTAAATGCCGTGGTTGTTTGGTTAAAGTAACAGCTGGTTCTGAAAAAGACCCACGTCCGATGCCAAAACTAGTGCCTGCTTGTATTACGCAAATTCAAGAAGGTATGGTTGTAGAAAATACAATCAACGAGCAAGTATTAGAGGTAAGAAAAGGTATTGTAGAGTTTTTATTGTTAAATCACCCGTTGGATTGCCCAATTTGTGACCAAGCTGGGGAATGTGATTTGCAAAACTTTACTTTCGAACACGGTGTATCTAAAACACGTACGGTAGAAGAAAGAAATACATTTGACCCTGTAGATTTAGGGCCAAATATTAAACTAAACATGAATCGTTGTATTTTGTGTTATCGTTGTGTGTACACAGCTGACCAAATTACAGACGGACGTGTGCATGGTGTAATGAATCGTGGTGACCATGCCGAGATTAGTACTTACATTGAAAAAGCAATTGATAACGATTTCTCTGGAAACATCATTGATGTTTGTCCAGTGGGAGCTTTGACAGATAGAACTTATCGTTTCAAAAGCCGTGTGTGGTTCTCGAAACCAGTAGATGCAAGTTGTGATTGTGGAAAATGCTCAGGAAAAGTAACCCTTTGGTACAGAGGAGACGAAGTAATCAGAGTAACTGCCCGCAAAAACGAATGGGGTGAAGTAAAAGAATTTATCTGTAATACATGCCGTTTTGAACGCAAAAAGACATCTGATTGGACTATCGAAGGACCAACCCAAATAGCACACAATTCGGTTATTTCTGCTAACAAATATGGTGCGAAAACAATCACGCCAGCATTTCCATTAAAACAAGCAGCAGAACAGTATAAAAAGATTGACGATAACCGTGATCGTTCATTTTTAGCCCCACAAAAGCAATTAAATTAATTGATTGTAGATAGTTTACTATTTACACATTTAGATATATGGAAATTACATCAACATTATTTACGGCCAAAGCCATTTATGTAGGAATCATCTTCGCTATTACCCTTGGTGTAGCGGCCTATTCTACTTACTTTGAGCGTATCATTGCTGCTTTTATGCAAGACCGCGTAGGACCAGACAGAGCAGGTCCATTTGGTATTTTACAGCCTCTTGCTGATGCTGTAAAAATGTTCATGAAAGAAGATTTCATTCCTGCACAATCTAACAAATGGCTCTTTATTGCTGGCCCATGTATTTCAATGCTTACGGCATTGATGACTTCAGCAGTAGTACCCTTTGGAGATAAATTAGACTTAGGAGACGGCATTATCTTAGACCTACAGGGAATTGATGTTAACGTCGGTATTCTTTGGGTATTCGGTATTGTTTCTTTAGGTGTTTATGGCGTTTTAATTGGTGGATGGGCTTCAAACAATAAATATTCGTTGATTGGTGCTATCCGTGCGGCTTCACAGAACATTTCTTATGAATTGGCAATGGGGCTTTCTATCATCGCTATCTTGATGCTTTCTGGTTCTTTGTCTACAAAATCTATCGTAGAAACTCAGCAAAATGGACATTGGAACATCTTCTACCAACCACTTGGCTTTGTAATATTTATCATCTGTGCTTTTGCAGAATGTAACCGTACTCCATTCGATTTACCTGAATGTGAAACTGAATTAATTGGTGGATATCACACAGAATATTCATCGATGAAATTAGGGTTCTATTTATTCGCAGAATACATCAACATGTTTATTTCTGGTGCAGTAATGGCTACTTTATATTTTGGTGGTTATGATTATCCTGGACATGACTTCGTGGCTTCTTTTGCTTCTGAAAAATTCGGTGCTACTGTTGGATCAAACATCGCTACCTTAGTAGGTGTAGGTGCATTAATCGGGAAATCTTTATTCTTTGTTTTTGTATTTATGTGGGTTCGTTGGACTTTACCTCGTTTCCGTTATGACCAATTAATGGGCTTAGGGTGGACAGGTTTAATTCCATTATCAATGTTCAATGTTGTATTGACGGGTGCATCAATGTTGTTTACTGTAAACGAAGGTGGTTCAAACTGGATGACAGTTGCCGCATCGTGGGCAGGTGTTGTCATCATGTTGATAGTAACATTTGCTTTCAGCGAAATGAAATACAAGAAAAAGAAATCAGCAAAATTAGCAACAGCTTAGTTTGATTAACGCAAGCAGGCTTTCAAATAAAATTTAAAATCTTTCCTTTAAGGTTTGAAGACTATTATGAAATTATCAAATAAATCCAAAGTCTTAGAGCAAGAAGAAATGACTTTTGCAGAACGCATTTACCTCCCAGCTATCGTTGGAGGTATGGCAACTACGCTAAAGCACTTCTTTTCTAAAAAAGTAACCATTCGTTATCCAGAAGAAAAACGTTATTTAGGCCCTGTCTTTCGTGGACATCATATCCTAAAACGTGACGAAGCAGGTGCTGAACGCTGTACTGCTTGCGGACTATGCGCAGTAGCTTGTCCGGCAGAGGCGATTTCGATGATTGCGGGAGAACGTAAAAAAGGCGAAGAAAATTTATATCGTGAAGAAAAATATGCAAGCGTGTATGAAATCAATATGCTTCGTTGTATTTTCTGTGGTTTATGCGAAGAAGCTTGCCCTAAACAAGCTATCTATCTACAACACGACAAAATGGTTCCTGTTTTTGAAGACCGCTCTGAAGTGATTTTTGGAAAAGATAAATTGGTTGAAAAAATGGATAACCGCTATTTAAGAGAAGGTTGGAAATAACCATTTTGTAAATAAATTATTTGTAATATCTGATAACGATTCATTAAAAATATGAACTTTTGGTACTTTCTAACTGCTTTGACACTCCTAAGTGCTTCGATGGTGGTATTATCTAAAAATCCGATACATAGTGTGTTGTATTTGGTTTTCACTTTCTTCTGTATTTCTGGTCATTATGTGTTATTGAATGCTCAGTTTTTGATGGCAGTAAATATTGTAGTATATGCAGGAGCCATCATGGTTTTATTCCTTTTTGTAATTATGATGATGGATTTAAGTAAAAACTCCCCTGATTCAAAAAATACATTGACTAAACTAGCAGGAGCGATACTCGGCGGAACAATATTGGTAATCATCATTGCAGCATCCCGTAAAATGGATTTGAAGAACGCTGTAGCAGTAAAAGCATACGATGCTCAAACAGGGATGGTTGAGGGCTTAGGACAAATCTTATACCGTGATTATGTACTTCCTTTTGAATTGGTATCAATCCTATTTTTTGTAGCCATGGTAGGTGCAGTAATGTTAGGAAAGAGAGAAGCTGGAGAACGTAATTTCTAAGGATATAGCATACCATAAAAAAGCCTGATAAAATTGAATTTTATCAGGCTTTTTTATTAGCTCAATTTTAAAATCCCAAGACATGAAAAAGGGTTAAATCCGATGGATTTAACCCTTTTTCTATTATCAAAACAATTGATTACTCTACAATTCCTAATTGAACTGTATTAGTCTTCAAGTTTTTATCTGAAGGTATGCTCAATGTTGATACGAAAGTATCACCAACTGTTAATAAACCTTTTTCTTTCAAGAAGTCAGTCATTCCTTTTACAGTCGCTTCAACATCATTTCCTTTGGTTTCATAATAGAAAACATTTGCTCCCCATAATAAGCCCATTTCTTGTTGAACGGCTTTATTAGCAGTGAAGATATACAAACCTGCTTTAGGACGGTGAGCAGACAAACGGAAAGCTGTATAACCACTGTTTGTAATACACAAAATTGCTTTTGCTTCAGTATCACGTGCCAAACGACATGCTCCAGCAATCATACGGTCGTTTAACGGAAATTCAATAGCACCTTTACTTAATGAGTGGTTTTTGAAGTAAATTGAAGCCTCGTCACCTTTTACGATTTTAATCTCATTTTGTTGTTGCTCCACTACCTCTTGAATATGAGCCATCGTCTGAACAGCTTTCAAAGGATAGGCTCCTGAAGCAGATTCACCACTCAACATCGTAGCAGAAGCTCCTTGTAATACAGCATTAGCCACATCTGAAGTTTCAGCACGGGTAGGTACTGGGTTAGAAATCATTGACTCTAACATTTGAGTAGCAACGATAACTGGTTTTCCAGCCAAAGTACACTTCTCAACCATTAATTTTTGTAAGTGTGGTACTCTAGCACCATCAATCTCAACACCTAAGTCACCACGAGCAACCATGATAGCATCAGTAGCTTCGATAATTTCATCTAAATTATCAATCGCAAATGGAGTTTCGATTTTAGCAATAACCTTTGTATTCTTCTTACCATAAGCCTTGATTCTGTCTTTGATATCATGAATATCTGCAGCAGTACGAACAAATGAAAGGGCTATCCAATCTACACCATTATCTAAGCCAAAATATAAATCTTTAAGGTCTTTTTCAGTTAAACATGGTAAAGAAACCTTAGTACCTGGTAAGTTAATACCTTTTTTAGATTTCAATACGCCACCGTAAATAACTTCTGTAATTACCTCTTTCTTTACTTTATCAATCTCTAAAACTTTAACTTCTAAATTTCCATCATCCATCAAAATTCTTTCTCCAACGTTAACATCTAAATACATAGAGGTATAAGTAGTACCAACACGTTCAGATGTTCCCATTAAGTTTTCATCCATTACGAATGTTAAGGTATTTCCTGCGGTGATAGTTACGCCATTGTTTTCGACAAGTTGAGTACGAATTTTAGGACCTTGTAAATCCTGAAGCACTGCAAGATTTATATCTAATTCATCAGCTATTTCTCTGATTGTGTTTAGTCTTTGTAAATGATCTTCGTGTGAGCCGTGCGAAAAATTTAGTCGGAAAATATTTACACCTGCTTTAGCAAACTTAACCAGCATTTCCTTTGAATCAGACGCTGGACCTACTGTTGCTACGATTTTAGTTTTTCTTTGATAAGACATATTTCTGTTAATTATTCAATCTTGATGGTTCAATTAGATAATATACTGCGAAATTACATTTTACTATTTATACTTTGAATTAATTTTATGTGTTTTCTTTGAGAAGTTTAATTTTTATTTTACAAATATAATTTTATCAAGAAAATAAGTAACCAAATCTACAGTATATATTTCAAGAAATATCAATAATAATATTTTGTTATCATCTATTTTTTCAAATGATTATTCTTTCAATAAAAAATCCCACAAAACAATTGCTTCATGGGATTAGTCATCATCATTTATACTAAACTAGTTCATGTTCTAAGGCTATAAAATTGCTTAATACATTATCTTGGTTAAATACGGGTAAAATATCAACCCTACAGACATAAGACGCTCCATCTTTTCGATAATTGATTACTTGTCCCGAAAATGTAGTTCTGATATTTATACTTTCTCTTATCAATTGCCTTGTTTCTAAGGATGTTTCTTTACCTTGAAGAAAATTCGGAGATTTACCTACCGCTTCACTAAAGGCATAGCCAGTCATTCTGGTAAAACCCTTGTTTACCCATTGAATTTTTTCGTTTGGACAAGTTATGACAACAGCATTTTCACGAAGTTTCATAAAGTTAAGCACTATATTTAAATCAAACTTCCAAGCCTTATTTTTAGCATACTCTTTCAAAAACTCATATTCGCTCGCACCATTACCAGCAATACTCATAAACTCAAAGGCATGCAATAATGGACTTACCACACGAACTTCCTTAAAAGTATCGCAATGGACTTTGGTAGAAAGATTTGTCATTTTACAAAAAATTAATATTACACTTATTGATGATAGTAAGAGTTTGTAAAATCATTTTGTTTTAATTTTTTTAAAATATCTTTGTTCTAATGAAATTTAACCCTTGATAAAAGTGAATCTTAAAGTCCTAAAACACATTTATTTTCTTGGTATAGGTGGCATCGGTATGTCGGCAATTGCACGTTGGTTTATTGCCAATGGATATTCGTTAGCTGGCTATGATAAAACCGCTACCCCTTTGACCAATGCTTTACAAGCTGAAGGAATCCCTGTTCATTTCTCTGATGACATCAATTTGATTCCTGCTGAGTTTTTAGCGAATAAGGAAGAAACTTTAATCGTCTACACACCCGCTATTCCTAAAGATAACCTTGAATTTAACTATTTAAAAGATAATGGTTTCACATTGATGAAGCGTTCGCAAGTATTGGGATTATTAACCAAGAGTTTCTATACCATTGCTGTTTCAGGTACTCATGGTAAAACTACTACCTCATCGATGGTATCGCATATTCTAAAACAGGCTGGTAAAAACGTTACTGCTTTTTTAGGAGGAATCACACAGAATTATGGTACCAATTTTTTAATCAATGAATCTCCTGATGATGTAATTTGTGTGGTGGAAGCTGATGAATTCGACCGTTCGTTTCTTACACTATATCCTAATCTAACCATCGTCACCTCAACAGATGCCGACCATTTAGATATCTATGGCGACCACAGTCAGTTGCTAGAATCTTTTCAATTATTCGTTTCTCAGCTCAAAGATGGCGGTAAATTATACCAACGCAAAGGATTGAATTTAGCATCTTTTACCAAGAATGAATCGGCAGAATATTCATTGAATGAAGGTGATTTTTATGCACAAAACCTTAGGATTGAAAATGCTGAGATGATTTTTGATATTATCTATCCAAATGGTATTATTAAAGATTGTACTTTACTGACACCTGGTTTTCATAATGTAGAAAATGCTTTGGCGGCTACGGCCGTAGCTTTAGAAGCAGGATTGACGGCTGAACAAATCAAAGAGGGTATTTGTAGCTTTGGTGGTGTAAAACGTCGCTTTGAATACCATATCCGTTCAGAGAAAATTGTTTATATCGACGACTACGCCCATCATCCTACCGAAATACAGGCTTTTTTATCATCCGTGAAGGCATTATATCCAACGCGTAAATTAACGGTAGTATTTCAACCACATTTATTTACTCGTACTCGTGATTTCCAAGAAGGTTTTGCAGAAAGCCTGAGCTTAGCTGATGATTTAATTCTATTGAATATTTATCCAGCTAGAGAATTACCTATCGAAGGCGTTACGTCGCAAATTATTTTCGACAAAGTAACATCGCCTATCAAAACACTTTGTAATAAAGATGAAGTATTAGACTTACTAGAGGCCAAACAACCTGAACTAATAGTAACCGTTGGTGCTGGTGATATTGATACGTTGATTCCTAAGATTAGGGAATGGGGAATTAGTTAGATAATTAGGCTTATATTAGATACCTTATAAAAGGTGTCTAATATAAATTAATAGATGTAAATTATAGCAAAAACTCATCAACATGAAAAAAGTCTTTACCTTAATTATTACCACTTGTTTTTGTTTTACACTTTATGCTCAACAATTGAGTGTTGAACATATCATGCAAGACCCTAAATTTACCATTGGGGCTTTGCCTTCTTCTATCAATTGGTCGGAGGATAGTAGAATGGTTTATTTTAATTGGAATCCATTTAGAAATAAGGCGGATTCGTTATATGGGGCTTCTGTTACTGAAAAGAAGCCGTTTAAAATAGCTCCTCAAACACGTAGAGCTTTGCCTTCATTTTCAGGTGTTTATAGTCGAGATTTCTCAAAAAAAATCTATACAAAAAATGGAGATTTGTTTTTGCTAGACTGTAAAACAATGGCTGTTCGCCAGATTACTAATACTGTTGAAACAGAGGGTAACCCTAATTTTAATGGCAAGGAAAGCAAAATCATTTATACCAAAGCCAGCAACTTGTTTAGTTTTGATTTATCCACAGGCGAAACCGAACAACTAAGCAATTTTTTAACTGGAACTAAAAAAGCTGAGACTAAGCTAAACGAACAAGAAAAATGGCAAAAAACAGACCAGATAAGTCTTTTTAACATATTAAAAGAGCGTGCTGACAAGAAAAAGCAGGGAGATATAATTGCCAAAGCTGATTTGCCTAAACGTGCCAAAGAGATTTATATTGATGATAAAAGGGTAGATATTCAGACTTTGAGTCCTGATGAAAATTATATTACTTATCGCTTAACGAAATCGGCAACGGGTGCTAAAAATGCTGTTGTGCCAAGCTATGTAACAGAATCTGGGTTTACGGAAGATTTGCCAGCTAGAACCAAAGTAGGAGCACCGATGTCAAGCAATGAGTTTTGGGTATATGACATCAAAAAGGATACTGCTTTACAGGTTTCTACAAAGGAGATTGAGGGAATTTATGACGAACCTGACTATTTAAAAGATTATACTAAAAAAGATACTACTAAAAATAAAAAGGTAGAACCTAGAAAAGTAATCTTTAGCGAAGTAATATGGTCGACAGATGGTAAATATTGTGTCGTGGTTGTAAGAAGTCAGGATAATAAAGACCGTTGGATTTTGAAATTAGATGTTGCTACCCGAAAACTAAAGACTATCGACAGACAAAGAGATGAAGCTTGGATTGGTGGACCAGGAATTAATTTCGGGAATATTGGTTTTTTAGGCGATAATCAAACGTTATTTTATCAATCAGAAGAAGATGGTTATTCGCATATTTATACTGTGAATTTATCAACTGGGGCTAAAAAACAATTAACAAAAGGTAAATTTGAAGTACAGAGTCTGCAACTATCAAAAGACAAACTGCATTTTTATTTTACATCAAACGAGGTACATCCGGGCGAACAACATTTTTATAAAATGACTGTAACGGGTAGTGATAAAGTGCGTTTAACCAAAATGACAGGGTCAAATCAAGTAATGCTTTCACCTGATGAAACCAAATTAGCTTATTTGCATTCTTATTCAAACCGCCCTTGGGAAGTATATATTCAAGATAATGTTGTAAATGCCCCTCCTATACAAATTACAAAATCGCAAAGTCAGCAGTTCAAAGAGTATAAATGGCGTGAGCCTGAAATCATTACTTTTAGTGCCAAAGATGGTGCAGAAGTGTATGCTCGTCTATACGAAGCCAAAGGAGAGAAAGGGAAAAAGCCAGCAGTAATCTTTGTACATGGTGCGGGTTACCTACAAAACGTACATAAATGGTGGAGCCAGTATTTCCGTGAATATATGTTCCATAATATGCTAGTCGATAACGGCTATACAGTTCTTGATATTGATTATCGTGGTTCATCAGGTTATGGTAGAGATTGGCGTACAGGCATTTATCGTTTTATGGGTGGCAAGGATTTGACAGACCAAGTAGATGGTGTCAAATGGTTGGTTGAAAACCAAGGTGTTGACCCTAAAAAAATTGGCATTTATGGTGGCTCGTATGGTGGTTTTATTACTTTAATGGCCATGTTTACTACACCAGATGTATTTGCTGCGGGTGCTGCCTTAAGACCTGTAACAGACTGGGCAGCCTATAATCACCCTTATACAGCCAACATTCTGAATGAACCCCAAACAGACTCTATTGCATATCGCAAAAGCTCACCAATATATTATGCTGATGGATTGAAAGGAAATTTATTGATATGTCATGGTATGATAGATGTAAACGTGCATTATCAAGATGCCGTTCGTTTGGCTCAAAGGCTGATTGAATTGAAAAAGGATAACTGGGAACTGGCATCTTATCCGATGGAAGACCATGGCTTTGTAGAACCTACGTCGTGGATAGATGAATATAAGCGTATCTTTAAACTGTTTGAAAGAACGCTTAAATAATGGTGAATTGTGAGTTAGTGAATTAGTGATTAATTGGTCATCGGAAATCGGATTTCAGCAATCAGCTAATCATTATAATCTATTATAATCTTGTAGCGACAACCCTTGTGGTTACCGTTTCTTGTATTAGTGTTTTCGTCGAACGGTAACCGCAAGGGTTACCCCTACAAGGAATTTAAATCCCCAATTCACTAACTCACTAATTAATCAACCTTATATTTAAAATCCAATGGATTGGCATATTTAAACTGATAGCCAGTTTGCTGTATGAGTTTCTGTGGACTGATAATTTTAAAGGGAATAGATTCAGTAGCTTCTTCAAAAATAGGTTTTTCAAACCCATATTCTTCACAGTTCTTTAAAAACACTGCTTCCCGAACGGGATGTTCTGGCGAAACAGCATTAAAAGTCTCCTGCCAAATGCCCTTTTCAAGTATCATCGCAATAATGCCTATTACATCATCTTGATGGATATAATTCACAGGAATTTGTCCCGTATTAATACGTTTACCAGCAAAGTACTTCGCCCCTATTCTTTCCTGTCCCATCAATCCTCCACAACGCAAGATTGTTGTTTTTAAGTCTAGTCCTTTTAATAAATTCTCTACCTTTATCAACGCAGATGATGCTATTACTTCGTCATCTTCGGTGATTTCTCTATTCAAATCTGGATATACTGAAGTAGATGATGTATAGAGAATAGATTGAATACTGGAAGAATGAAGGGAGGCAATTAATGATTGAATTTGTTGTACATGATAGTCTTCGCCATATTTGCCAGCACGAGGAGGAATGCAAATAATCAATACATCAGATGTCAAAAATTCAGCAAGGTTATCGCTTTCAATTTCAGGGGTAAACCTCAATAAAAAAGGGCTAATACCTACGGCTTGTAATAATGGAAATTTAGCCTCGGAGGTTGTAGAACCCTTTACTTCATGTCCTTGTGCTACTAAATATTTGCCCAAGGGCAAGCCTAGCCAACCGCAACCTAAAATACTAATTTTCATAAGTAAAATTTTTTCCTCAAAATAAACTCTTCCACTGCCTCAGGTATCATGTAACTGATTGATTGTCCATTTTTCAAACAATCCCGAATAAAGGTGGCAGAAATATCCAATAAAGGTGCTTTTACTAAACGGACGTTGGGATGTTTCTCTAAATCGCTCAGTTCAGCATTAGGGCGAGGATAAACATATAAACCGAAGTATTCTAAAATTTTATCGTGATTTTTCCAGTTTGGGAATTGAGCTAAATTATCGCCTCCAATAATCAATTTGAATTCATGCTGTGGATGCTTCTCTTGCAGACGTATTAAGGTATCAATCGTATAAGAAGGCTTAGGCATCGAAAACTCTATATTGGTTACTTTGAATTTAGGATTATCAGCAATGGCTTTTTCTACCATATCCAAACGATCAAATTCGTGTAATAACGATTTATTCTTTTTAAAAGGATTTTGGGGCGATACTACAAACCAAACTTGTTCTAAGTCGGTAGTAGTAGCCATTACGTTGGCAACTATTAAATGCCCAATATGGATGGGATTGAAAGAACCAAAAAAGAGACCTATTTTCATATAGTTCTGAGCTCTTAAGATTTGAGCAACAAGCTATGAACAATTATTATTATTGGTATTAACAAATGGATAAGCTCAATGCTCACAGCTTTTAATGCTTAGTTTATAAATTCCTCAAATAGTTTTTGAGCTTTTCTGAATGCCTCTGTTAAATCATCATTCAATAATACAATATCAAATTTATCTTGGAATGACATTTCAAAATTCATTTTGAATACTCTCTTAGAAATAGAGTCCTCTGAATCTGTACCACGTTCGCGCAAGCGTTTTTCTAGCTCTTGTACGCTTGGCACTTTTACAAAGATAGACAACGCTCGTTCTTTGTAATATTCCTTCAATTTTACTCCTCCACGAACATCCACATCAAAAATTACATGTTTACCAGATGCCCATAGGCGTTCAATTTCTGATTTCAACGTACCATAATAAGCACCAGGATATACTTCTTCCCATTCTACAAATGCGTCTTCATCAATTTTATCTTTGAATTCTTCTGGCGTCATGAAGTGATAATCTTTGCCATTTTCTTCATTACGTCCACGCTTATCACGTGTGCAAGCAGAAATAGAAAATCCAAGATTAGCATTATTGGCAAGCAAGTGCTTAACAATAGTTGTTTTGCCCGAACCAGAAGGGGCAGAGAAGATAATAAGTTTTCCGTTTTCCAATTTTCAACAAGTAAAATACCCTAATTAATTAAAAGTAAAAGGCTATTAAGTATATCGTAAGCAAAACGACCAACTTAATAACCTTTATTTTTTGAGCTTAAATACTCAATTATAATGCACTTATTTTCTTTTTGATACAATCAATCAAACTAGTTGGAACACATTTTTTTTCCAATCTTAATTGCATTGTTTCTTTAATACACTTCTCCAATTCATATCCTTTCTCACACGGCAAACATTTATCCATGTTCTGTTTAAATTGGGCTATTTCCTCTTCTGATGCCTGACCGTCCACAATTAACTGGACTAATTTCATGCAATCTGACTGATGCTGACAGCTTGTCTTTTTTTGAATTTTTTCAACCTCGGAAACCATTATTCTATTGGATTAAACAAATTTTAATTTGGCGTTGTATTGGGGTTACTATTTGTGATAATCAAGTAGTTATTGAACAGGAAGGTTGTAAAAAAAATTCCCTTATGCTAAAAAATATAAAAAATTTCTTGATTATGATTATTTTTTCATCAACAGTTATCTATTCTGCCATGCTGTCAGCATTTACGTCATAGCCCAAAGATTTGGCATACGATTTCAATTTTTCTTTTAACAACATTCTAGCACGGTGTAGACGAGAACGGACTGTCCCGATAGGTATATCTAATATCTTCGCCATTTCTTCATAAGTAAATCCTTCAACATCACATAATATGATAACAGTACGAAAATCAACAGGTAAAGCATTTAGCGCATTGGCAATTTCATCTCCAATTAAATCTTGAACAGTATCTGCTCTTAAATCAACTGTTTGAGTAGTTTCTGCGTCTTCTTCTGAATTATAAGTTGTTTCAACATCCTGATAATCAACCTTCGACGGCTCTTTAGATTTTTTCCTAAAATCGTTAATAAAACTATTCTTCAGGATTCTGAACAGCCATGCTTTAGCATTAGTTCCCTCAGCAAATGAATTAATAAATCTAAATGCTTTCAGGTATGTGTCTTGAACAAGGTCGTTAGCATCATCCTCATCGTTTGTCAGACGGAAAGCAAAGTTGTACATTGAGTCAATGTACGGCATAAACTCTTTTTCGAAAACTCTATGTTTTTCTACTTCAGTATAGGTTTGAGTTATTTTAATTTCTTCTTGCTCGTCCATGATTGCTGCTGAATATCGCTTGATAAAAATAGAAAATGATACCGTAATTATCAAGTAATTTATTGAATCTACATTACATTGTTTTAGATAATTTCTATAAACAAACAACTTGCCAAGCATGATTTGAACTTTTTTCCTGACAAAAAGGCGTAAAACTTTTTTATTTTTAATCTTTTCTAAAAAGCTGGATAATTACAATTACTAATGTAGTAAAAATCGTGCTAGCTATTACTTTTGCTAAAATGGGGAGAATTAGCCCAAAGTTAGAGGCCTCTAATGAAAACAAAATAAAATGATGAATAACAGTCAATATCATTACGTAGGTCAAGAACCAAGATACGCCCATTGATTTCAGACTCAGTATTTGGCGTTCGTCATAGCCTCTTTGAGGCACTAATAAGGCCAAAATTGGTGTACGAATATAGGCTATGAATGTCATGGCTGCTGCATTGGCACCAATGGTATTATAAAAAATATCAACAAACATTCCTGCAATAAAACCTAAGAAAACCAACTGTACTCTGTTAATATCAAAAGGAAGCAAAATAACCGTAGCTACATAAACAAAACAAAATGCGTGATTGAGAAATACCAATTGTCTAACAAAGAAAATTTGCAACAAAAGATAAAATATAAAAGTAAGTATTTGAGGAAAAATATTTCTTGGAGTCATTATTAATTAGATTGCCGAGTTTATAATGGCTATGCAAATTATTGGAAAATAGTACGCTATTTTTTTACTTCACTGTCAGTACTTTCTAAGGCTCTTTGTTCTTTTTCTAGTTTGTTATTAATGACATACACATACGAAAGCGTACTAAAATCAGTGGCCAATTTTACTTTTATGTCATGAAAAGTTTGGTCTGGCTTTAAACCTACTTTGCTCACGTAACCAATCACGATGTTCGACGGGAAAACGTAATTGAAGTCTGAGGTCATTACGGTATCCTTTACTCTCACATTTTTGTACCTTGAAACATCTGTCATTTCTACGACAGAAGGATTGAGTCCATCCCATTTGATAGACCCGATTTCATTGTTACTTTTAATCTTAGCAGAAACGGTATATTCTGAATGTAGGATAGAGATTATTCTTGAATAATGTTCCGAACATGATTTTATTTTACCCACTACGCCCGTTGAAGAAATTACGCCCATCCCTGGTGCTAAACCATCAGCTGTACCTTTATCAATCGTAATATAGTTATTAAACTGAGCTACGCTAAGATTAGTAACTTTGGCGACCGTAAATTTAAAGCGAGCTGCCACAGCAGAATCTGCCTTATAATTGATGATAGAGTGAGTAATAGGGGTTTGTTGAGCTTGTAGTTTTTCTACTAACTCATAAAGTCTTTTATTTTCCGAGCTTAAATCTTCGTTTACTTTGCTCAGATTCGAATACTCTACGATACTATTGGATACATCCAAGGCTTGTGCTGCATAATAGTTCGTAGTATTGAACATGATAGCACTGGGATAATTATTGTATGAATAAAAAAACCACAGACTCAGTACCTCCAATAATGCAAACAAAATGAAGGCTCGTTTCCTAGAGATAAATTGGATTAACTGATACATTTAAAAGAAGAATCTTGGAATAATTGATTTGACAGAAAAGGCTATAATGTAAAAATGAGTAAACGAAAGAACATAAAAATATCATTCTTTCATTTACTCATTCCTTAGCCTAGTTAATTAAGAGATGAGAATAGGCTTGAAATGGTCAAGGTGTTTTAATACTTCACCTGTTCCACGCACTACAGCTCTTAATGGATCATCAGCAATATGAATAGGCAATTTAGTTTTGTTAGCTAAACGCTTATCTAAACCATGCAACAAAGCTCCCCCACCTGTTAAATGAATACCATTATGATAAATATCAGCCGAAAGTTCAGGAGGCGATACCTCTAGGGCTTTCATTACGGCTTCTTCAATTTTAGAAATTGATTTATCTAATGCATAAGCAATCTCTGAATAAGTAACCTTAATTTCTTTCGGGATACCAGTCATTAAGTCACGTCCACGGATTTCATAATCTGCTGGTGGATTTTCCAATTCTGGCAATGCTGAACCTACTTCTATTTTGATTAACTCTGCCGAACGCTCACCAATCAATAAATTGTGTTCGCGACGCATATAATCAACAATATCACGTGTAAATACATCTCCAGCAATACGTACTGAAGCCTCACAAACAATACCTGAAAGAGCAATTACTGCTATTTCAGTAGTACCTCCGCCAATATCCACAATCATTGAACCGTTTGGTTGTTCAATATCTATTCCAATACCTATAGCCGCAGCGATAGGTTCATGAATCATATACACTTCTTTAGCTCCAGCGTGTTCAGCTGAATCTTTTACCGCTCTTTTCTCAACCTCTGTGATACCTGAAGGAATACAAATCACCATGCGGTGAGATGGCGTAAAGAAACGACTTCCCGTATCAATCATTTTTATCATTCCCCGAATCATCAATTCGGCTGCCGTAAAGTCGGCAATTACTCCGTCTTTCAAAGGACGAATCGTTTTGATATTCTCGTTGGTTTTTTCGTGCATCTGCATTGCCTTGTTACCAATGGCCAAAACTTTGTTGGTGGCTTTATCAAGGGCAATAATTGATGGTTCGTCAACCACAATTCTATCTTTATGGATAATTAACGTATTGGCAGTACCAAGGTCAATCGCAATGTCTGAAGTCAGGAAATTGAATAATCCCATTTTGTGAATTTGTTCTTTATTTTTATATTTCTTTTGAACAGGTATTGTGTAAAGTTAGTCAATTTAAACTACCTGCTGTCGGATATTCTTGTAAAAGTACAAAATTAATGAGAATGTAAGAGATTACCTTAAAACCATGAGGAAAAATTAGTAGGAATTAAAGCCAAGAAGATAAAATATGATGATTAGATGCTAGTTTTTAATAATACTAAGGCATTCTTTGACAGTATTTTCAATCCAATTGAAATTATTATTGTCTAAAATTGCTTTAGGAAACAGCTGTCCGCCCATGCCAACAGCTTTAGCACCAGCACTGAACCATGTAGTTAAGCTTTGTTCGTTGGGTTCTACGCCACCAGTAATCATCATTTCTACCTGAGGCATCACTGTCTTGACTGATTTTACAAAAGAAGGGTTTAAAATATTGGCTGGAAATATTTTTACAATATCTGCTCCTAACTGATTAGCCTTATAAATTTCGTTGGGCGTAAGTACGCCCGGAAACCAAGCCATGTTATTTTGTTGACAAACGTTAGCGACACCCTCATCAAGTGTTGGCTGAACAATAAAGTCTGTATCTAAACCGACAAAATATGCTGCTTCCTCAGCATTGAAGATAGTGCCAATACCGATTGCCATATCTGGAAAGTCTGTGCGAATATATTTTACCAATGTTGCAAAAACTTTATCAGCCCCCTCACCACGATTTGTGTATTCAAAAACCCTAATACCACCATTATAACAGGCTTTCACTACGGCCTTACTCTTCTCTACATCGGGATGATTGAAAAGAGGCATAATGGGTGTTTCGCTTAGTTTTGTATAAAGTAGTGCTTTTGAAAACTTCATAATCGGTTTTATCTTCTTAGTTTTCCACTGACATCGCCATTCATTACTGCTTCTATTTCGCTGACAGAAGATAAGTTAAAATCGCCTTCTATCGTATGTTTTAATGCAGAAGCCGCTACACCAAACTCTATTGCTTTCTGCGTATTCTGATAGATGATTTCGCCAAAAATAAACCCTGCCATAAAGGCATCTCCTCCGCCAATTCTATCAACAATATCAGGAATATTTATTTGCTTGGTTTCTAACATTTCAAATCCGTTCCAGCACTTTCCTGTTAAAGTATTGTGTGAAGCCGAAATTTGACCTCGTTTAGTCGTTAATACTTTTTTTAGTTTTGGAAAACGGTCGGTAAGTTGCTGACAAACTGATTTAAAACTTTTCTTGTCATCATTCGGGACAATCCCAAACATATCTTCGGCATCACCTTTACTGCAAATAATTACATCGCAATTTTCAATCAGCGCTGGCATTATTTCATTGGGTCTTTTACCCCATTTCCATAAATTAGAACGATACCCCACATCTGCGGAGACTTTTAATCCTAAACGACTAGCTGTTTGGGCGGCCTCCAGACATGCCTGAGCGGCGCTTTCTGAAATAGCGGGTGTGATACCTGTGAAATGAAACCACTGGGCATCTTCAAAGATATGTTCCCAATCAAAATCAGTAGGTTTGAGGGTAGCAAAGGCTGAATCGGCTCTGTCATAAATTACCTTACTTGGCCTCATGGCTGCTCCTTGTTCTACATAGTAAATGCCTATACGGTCGCCCCCTTTTACAACATCATCCATACTAAGACCATACCGTCTGTATGTATTGATGGCGGCATTGCCTAAATCATTCTCAGGAAAACGGGTTACATGGCTCGCTGGAACCCCCATAATAGCCAATGAGGACGAAACATTCGCTTCGCCCCCACCAAAATTAATATCAAAACTTGTCGCCTGTTGAAAGCGAGTATGACGTGGCGTGCTGAGCCTCATCATTATCTCACCGAAAGTGACTACTTTTTTCATAAATATTTCCTCACTGCGTCTGAAAATCCTTCTAACTGTGTTAAATCTTCACCCCACAAGCTTCTGTTAGATAATACTTTGTCTAAATCAAAGTTTTCCCAAGCTTCGTAAAAGTATGGTGCGAAATTACAATTGATTGGGTAATATTCACCATTACATTCGCCGAAATAATTACCATTTACTTCTTTTTCAGCTTTCATGAACTGTAAATAGGCGGCAAAGCCCATGGCAAACAATTCGGGTGCTTTACCAAATTCACGATAATATTGCAAAAGAATAGGCACATTACGCATTTTCATTTTGGCAGTATACTGAACGGTAATGTCTAGTAATTTATGTTGTAAGAAAGGGTTACGGAAACGGTCTAACACCATTCTACCGAAACGGTCTCTAATTTTAGGGTCAATCTTATAAGGAATTGCTAAAGATACTTCTCCTAACATCATATTCGTAATAATTTTACTTAAATAACTATTACTCATTACATCTTTTACCAAACGGAACCCTAGCAAATATGCCATCCCGCAGGTTAAAGTATGTGTTCCGTTAAGCATTCTTAGTTTTAATTCACGGTAAACTTCAATGTCTTTTTCGATGATAACGCCCGGGTCAGCAGCCGCAAATGATAATATTTTACGGATTTTTTCATCCCCCTGAATTGCCCAAAGACGATATACTTCTGAAAGTATCATCAAGTCGTCCTGATAAGAAAATTTCTTTTCTAAATCATCACAAATTTCTTTGTCAGGTTTTCCCGGTACAATTCTATCTACCAATGAATTACAGAAGTAGTTATGGTTTTCAAGCCATTCGATAAATTCAGGTTCAAGACCATTGCGGTGAGCTTGTTCCAATACAATTTCTTGTAATTTATCTCCATTCCCAACGATTAATTCAGTAGGGATAATGACCATTCCACTTTTGGCAGAACCTTTGAATACTTGCCAACGCTCGTATAAAAACGCTAATAATTTTACAGGGAATGATTGCGGAGGATTACTCGTTATCTTATCGTTTTCTAATAAAGTAATACCTACCTCTGTAGTATTAGAAATGATTATTTGCATTTCAGGGTTTTTAGCACAAGCTAATATTTCCTTCCACTGCGAACGTGCCGAAATAGTACGAGAAATAGAAGCATTGATAATATACTCTTCTACTTTTTGCCCATTTTCTAATCCTTTTACGGCATGGGTAAAAAGCCCGTCTTGTTCATTAAAATCATCTGTACCTCCTTTATCTGTAGATTTAACCACTACTACACGACCATTGAAAATACCTTTTTTATTAGCCTTGTCAATAAAATAATCACAAAGTCCTCTTAATAAAACACCAGTACCAAATTGAAGTACTTTCTCAGGAAGTTCAAAAATTTTATCATTAGGTAACTCAACAAGTTTACTCAAATTTTCAGCATTAGCCGCTAAATATTCTCTGGTCAGTTTTTGATTCATTGTCTCACAATATTTATATTTATTTATTTTAAAGCCCGTAGGCACTGGTTATCTACTCATTGAAGCTGTTTAAACTTTCCCTTTCGGGTTAAACTAAGTCTTTTAGAATAGCTTGTTCCAAAATTTACTCAACGTAGCGATGCTATGCTTCCCAAATTTTGAAAAAATCAATTCTAAAATACAATACTTTCACCTAAGAAACGGAAAGTTTAAACAGCTTCATTGTTATTTCAACAATAGAGCGTAAATGAGCAATAGAATATTCTATTTACTTACATTTACGCTCTGTTGATGAAAATTCTGAAAGTATTATCTTATTTGTAAAAACCTGATGTGGATATTAGGCTTCCCCAATAGGACCACGATAATTGGTTGGGAACTGAAAGCCATTTTGGTTTTTATCGTCCGTAATTGGGCCGTAGGCCTCTTCATATTTTTGAATATTTTCTTTGAGGGCATTCAAAAGACGATAAACATGATCAGGTGTAAGAATTACTCTTGATTTTACTCTCGCTTTAGGGATTCCAGGCATCATTTTGATAAAATCAATAACAAATTCACTCTGAGAATGTGCAATCATCGCCAAATTCACGTATTCTCCTTCTGCCATTGCTTCTGTTAATTCTACGTTTATCTGGTTTTCTTCTGTGGGTTGACTAGCCATTTTTATGGTTAAATTAGATTTCTTAAAATTGTTTTTTACAAACTATGAATTTATATAAAAGAATATCTTGATGCAAATTAATTCAGGTTTTATCCTTTAAAAATAAACGCTTAGTTTTTGTTTCAAAAGTTTCACCTATGATATTTGTATAAAAAAATATGTATAAGCATCTTTTCTTCGACCTCGACCATACTCTTTGGGACCATAACACGAATTCTAAACTTGCTTTAGACGAGGTGTATCAGCACTTTGATTTACATACTTATGGCATTCCTTCTTCTGTTCAATTTTATACTATTTTCAATAAAATAAATCATCAGCTATGGGATTTGTATGAGCAAGGGAAGATTGGTCAGCCTGAATTGCGTCATCAGCGCTTCAGGATGATTTTCAGTGAATTAGGTTGTTTCGACTATTCTCTTTGTGATGAGGTTTCAGATAAATATATCAATATTTCAGTCCGCAAGCCTAATTTATTGCCTAATGCTAAGGTAGTGCTAGAATATCTATTTCCAAAATATCCTTTACACATTATCACCAATGGTTTTATGGAGGTACAGGATATAAAAATGACCTCTGGAGGAATTAAACATTATTTCAAAGAGATTGTCACTTTCCAAAACTCTGGCTACAAAAAACCTGAGGCAGGCATTTTTGAATATGCTTTGGGTTTAGTTAGAGCGAAGCCTTCTGAATGTATTATGATTGGTGATAGCTTTCAAAGCGATATTGTAGGAGCTAATCAAGCGGGTATCGACACGGTTTTCTTTAATCCTGATGGAAGAGCACAGGAGCTTACATTAAAGCCTAAACATGAGGTAAAGGATTTGATTGAGTTGAAGGGGATTTTTTAGGCTTGAAGACTTTAGGACTTGGGGATTTGTGGACTAGAAGACGCTAGATGCTAGACTTAAGACTTTTTGTTTTTTGAGACTTGAGGATTTGTAGATTTAGCCAGAATGAATAAAATCTCCCTAGGCTTACTGCTAAAGGCTCAAAGCTTACTGCTCATAGCTTAAAGCTATTTAAAATAGCGACAACTGATTGGTATCTCCTTTTTTATCAAAAATCTTTTTATCCTTAATTAGCTTGCGGTGTTGTTCTAAGAAGGCAATAAAGGCATCTATTTGTTGATACAGCGGAGTAAAATTATAGGTTTTCACATCATAACTTTCTTGATATACATCATTAAAATCTGTAATGATATAATCCAAGGTTCTGACGCCCCATTTCTGTAACCCTAACATATACAGGTTTTGATGGTTAAACTCAAAACGATTGGGTTGATATAATCTGGTAGATTTTAAATCAACAGCACGGTCTCCTCCTACTAAATCTACAAAGCCATAAATTAAACAATTTTTATACTTTGCTTCTGTATAAAACTGCGTTTTGTATTTAGCTGGTAATAATTCACGTGCCTTTTCAATGATCCCATCCCCGAATAGCTCTTCGTTTTCACCTGTAATTACGGCCTTCTCAAAATCAATCCCTCTTTGCTGAGCTTCAGTAGTTGGCCTTTTCACTCTATTGATACGGTCTATCATTTCCCACAAGTCTACAAGGATGTTTCCCTGAGCATCTAATACCTGTTGCTCATACAAAACAAATGAATTGATTAATGTGGGATAGATTCTGTACATCTGAGTGTTAATTTTTTTATTAGAAACGGACAAGTCCGTTTCTAATGGCTATCATCAATTATCCGATTACTAAACGCTCAACGGCTTTATCGCCGATTAAATGGCTCTCTACAATTTCTTCAACATCAGCTAATTGCACATTGCCATAAAATACTCCTTCTGGATATACCACCATGCCTGGTCCAAAAGCACAAACATCTAAACAGCCTGTTTTTTGTGCTCTGATTTCGCTCAATAACCCTTTTTCTTTCAGTGATGCCTTAAAAGCATCTACTAATGCTCCTCCTCTTTCTACGCCGCAGCTTTTTTTGGGTGCATCTTTTTGGTTAGTACAAATAAAAACGTGTTTCTTGTATTTCATTTTATTTTTTAATTTTTGCTGACATCTTTGGAATGGATTTTAACAATTTGTTTTTGATAAAATCGTTCAACCAATGCAATTTAATGGTTTTCTAGTAATTTTGGAATAAACCATAGTAGACAGTCAATAAAATAATCTGACTTTAGCATTTCGTAATCAATATTTGTATGACTTTTCAGACGCAGGAACAATATCAATTTATAGAAAGTATTCTTTTTGAAAACTTAGGACATAATCCAGAAGTACTTGATTTCCAGTTTTTTTATGGCGGAAACTTCAATCTTGCTGTAAAAGTAAAAGTAGCAGAAGGCGATTACTTTATTAAATGGAATCAGGGCGACCATGATGGTATGTTTGAATCTGAGGCAAAAAGTTTACAAGTTTTACAGAATACTGGCGTGCTTTCTATTCCTCAAGTAATTAATTACGGAAAGATTTTAGATAAAGAATACCTGATGATTGAATTCTTGACGGCAGGCTATAAGCAAGAAAACTATTGGCAAGATTTCGGACAAAAATTAGCGAAACTTCATACACATACACACCATAGTCATGGACTAGATTTCAATAATTATATCGGTGCATTACGCCAAAGTAATGAATGGATGGAAGATGGTGTGCAGTTTTTTATTGAAAAAAGATTGAAAGTACAGGCAGGTTTAGCGCTATACGACCGCAAAATTTCTGAGGAAGTGTATGATAAATTTCAAACGCTTTTTGAAAAAATTCCTAGTCTTATTCCTAACGAAAAACCTGCTTTGTTGCATGGCGACTTATGGTCTGGTAATGTAATGACCGACAGTAAGGGTTTTGTTGCCTTGGTAGACCCTGCTTGTTATTATGGCTTACGCGAAGCTGAATTGGCTTTTACCACCATGTTTGGTGGTTTTGAACCTACTTTTTATGAAGCATATCACGAAGTATATCCTATAGAGAACGGTTTCGGTGATAGAATTCCTCTTTATAATTTATATCCCTTAATGGTACATGTCAATCTTTTTGGTGGAGGCTATTTAGATGCTGTTGAGAAGATTTTGAAGAAGTATTAATGATAAAACCTTATTATTAATTTCATTTAATATTTCAGAAAAATTTGTTTCCCTATTCATTATACTTAAATTTTATATCATAACTTTGTCTATAGATTTTATAGAATATACTCAGACTAATTTAACAAACAATCTCATGAAATTTGAAACACTCCAACTGCACGCTGGGCAAGAAGTAGACCCTACAACCAATGCTCGTGCAGTACCTATTTATCAAACAACAGCTTATCAATTCAAAAATGCTGAACACGGTGCTAATTTATTTGCCTTAAAAGAATTTGGCAATATCTATACCCGTATCATGAACCCAACCAGTGATGTTTTCGAGAAACGTTTGGCGGCTCTTGAGGGTGGTGTGGCAGCTTTGGCAGTAGCATCTGGTCATGCGGCACAGTTTATCGCTATCAATAATATTACCACTGTTGGTGATAACTTTGTTACTACTTCATTTTTATATGGGGGTTCGTACAATCAGTTCAAGAATTCATTTAAAAACATTGGTGTTGAGGCACGTTTTGCCAATGGTGATGATGTATCTTCTTTTGAAGCCCTGATTGATGATAAAACTAAAGCCATCTATTTAGAAACTATCGGAAACCCAAGCTTTAGTATCCCAGATTTTGAAGCATTTGCTGCATTAGCTAAAAAATACGACTTACCGATTATTGTAGACAATACCTTCGGGGCAGGCGGTGCTATTTGTCAGCCTATCAAACATGGTGCGCACATCATTGTTGAGTCTGCTACGAAATGGATTGGTGGTCATGGCACAACGATGGGTGGTGTAATTGTAGATGCTGGTACGTTCAATTGGGGTAATGGCAAATATCCTCAGTTTACAGAACCTTCGCCAAGCTATCATGGTTTAGTATTGAATGATGTATTTGGTATTGGCGGTCCATTCGGAAATATTCAATTTATCATCCGTGCCAGAGTAGAAGGTCTGCGTGATTGGGGTCCTGCACAAAGTCCGTTCAACTCTTTCTTATTAATTCAAGGCTTAGAAACGTTGACGTTAAGAGTAGAAAGAATTGGAGAAAATGCCTTGGCACTTACTAATTGGCTATTAAATCATCCAGAAGTTGAGCACGTAAATTATCCTGGTTTAGAAAATAGCCCCTATCACGAATTGGGTAAGAAATACCTTACGCGTGGTTTTGGCGGAGTGTTCTCATTCAAACTGAAAGGTGATAAAGCTAAAGCTGAAAAATTTGTAAATAGCTTACAATTAATTAGTCATTTAGCGAATGTAGGCGATGCAAAAACGCTGATTATTCACCCTGCTTCAACGACACACTCACAGCTTTCAGAAGCAGAGCAAATTTCAGCAGGTGTGGAACCTACTTTACTAAGAATTTCGGTAGGTATTGAACATATTGATGATTTAAAGGCAGATATTGAACAAGCACTAGCAGCTTTATAGCTATTTAGCTTTGAGCCATGAGTTTTCAGCTATGAGTATTCGATTATCATAAAAAACCAGTTGTTGACGTTTCAACAACTGGTTTTATTTTTTGTATTAAAGCATCAATTTTCAAATTAACACATTTTCAAATCTTCAAATTACTTGCTATAAACTCCCTTCAAGAAAGTTTCAACATCTAGTGGAGTTCTGCCTAATAAATCCGCTAAATCTGAACTTGCTTCATCAAACTCACCCTCTTTGATTGCTCCACTAAAGCCAGCAAATAAACCAATGTATTGCGCTGGAACACCTGCTTCTGTAAGCGTTTTAGTAAATTCCTCCACACTTGGTGAAACATATACTATTTGCTTGCCTGTTATTTCTGAAATGATATTGGCAATATCTTGATACGAATAAGTTTTTGCACCCGTAATTTCATAGGTCTTATTCTCATATCCTTCACTAGTTAAAATATTTGCTCCTGCTTCTGCCATATCTTCACGCCAAGCAAAAGCGGTTTTTCCATCACCAGCTGGTTGATAAATTACTCCTGTTTCTAGTACTTGCTCACCCACAAACATTGGTAATAAGTCGGTATATAAACCATGTTTAAGAATGGTATAAGTAAGCCCCGATGCTTTTAACCATTCTTCCGTTTTTAGGTGTCCTTCTGCCACAAAAGCAATTGGCGAAGTAGCTGTTTCGTTTTTACGTTGGAAACTAGTGTACACAATATGTTTCACGCCTGCTTGTGTTGCTGCTTTTACTACATTTTCATGCTGAGGAAGACGGTTGAAAATATCATTTCCTGACACAAAATATAATTTATCAATCCCTGAGAAAGCAGCAACCAATGAATCATAATTGTTATAATCGCCAACGATGATATTTACACCTTTATTTTTTAAGTCTTCAACTTTAGCAGCATCTCTTACCAATACTGAAATGTTCGAAGCCTCTGTTTTTGTTAATAAAGATTTTACTACTGCACCGCCTAACCCACCTGTTACTCCTGTTACTAATATCTTGCTCATTTTTTTAATTGTTTATTTTTAAAGCCTTATTGCATACTAAAAGTAATTAAGTTACTTTTGGAGAGTAAAGGTAGTTTCTCTTTAATAACAAATCAAGAAGGCACTAAAAAGTTAGGCACTTACTTAAAAGTAAGTATTACTGATAATCAACACATTAGCATGGAAAAAATAATAGATAATTTTACAATTTCAGCCAATTGTCCTGTAAGGAATGTGCTGGACAGATTTGGCGACAAGTGGTCGATACTTATCTTGATTGTTTTAGGACAAAACGGTACAATGCGTTTTAACGAAATCAATAAAACAATCGGAGATATTTCACAAAAAATGCTGACTGTCACCTTAAGGACTTTAGAGGCCGATGGACTGATATCAAGACAGGTATTTCCTGAGATTCCGCCTAAGGTAGAATATCAATTGACTCATTTAGGCTTTAGCCTTGTTCCGCATATTAATAATTTAGCTACTTGGGCAAACGAGCATATTGTAGAAATTAAGAGTTCTAGAGAGAAGTTTAAGGTATAAGGGCGTCATAAACAAATTACTCCACACAAAATGCGTGGAGTAAATCTACACTACAACAAATTTATGAATCGTTAATTCCCTTTGTTTAGAAGAAGGGGATTAATTTCTTGTTTTATCGACCTTTCTGATAAGATACCAGTAGAAGAAAATTTAATGTTGAATCAATGTAAGCATTTTAGTAGCGTATCTTTTACCTAATTCGCGATAACCTGCCGCATTAAAATGTAGATTATCGGTAGTATCTGTACATCCTGCAGAAGAAATAACATGAGCATTTGGAATAGTTTGCGGTAACGTAGCAATGATTTTGTTCATACTAGCACAAATGCCTCCTTGGTCTGCATTAACTGTTTCTCCAGCCAGCAGTGGTACCTCCTCTACTTTTAGATGAAGGTCATTCATAAGGTTATCATACACTATCTTTACTTTTTTAGTCCAAAGAGTATCGTTTGTGTTGGATTCTCCTTGATGCAACAATATACCTTTAATAACACCATCCTTTTGTGCTAATTTGGCCATTTCTACCAAACGTCCATACGGATTTCCGTCGTATTCTTTTATCATATTTTTCATCCAAGACGGGGCAGTACTGGTATAGGTTTCAAAATGGTCTTTATCGAATAATTCGATTTTACAACCGCCTATCGCAACATTGATAATACCCACCTTTACATTTTCAGGGAGGTTTTCAATCATCGTTCTACCAAAATAATCTCCAGGAGTAATTCCTGTACGACAACGACATAAAGGAGGAATGGCAGTATACCATTGCCCTTTGCTCCTGCCCAAGTTAGGACAGTCTACAGCTTCCATTACTTGAAAGCGAGGGTCAACATTAATGGTATCTTGGGCTTCCACAGGAGCATTTCCTTCCATATTCGACTGCCCGAAACTTAAGTAAATATGAAAGTTGGTATCTTGACCTAAAGCGGTAATACACGACGATAAAAAGAAGCTTAGTAGTAATGCGTACTTAAAAGGATTTTGTTTCATGGTTATTATTAAAATGCTATCAATATTTAAGGATATAAAGTAAGTCATTTAGTTTTTGTTTCATTAGCACATTTTAACATATATGTATCGAAAATGTTCAATCCCTTCTAAACAAAAGATAATTTTATAGCATTATAGCTTGGAATTAGCTTTGAGTTATAAGCTTTCAGCCTTGAGCTTTTTATTTGCCGATATATTTTATTAACTGAAAAAGGGTAAGCATCGAATTTGATGCTTACCCTTTTTCAGTTTTATTCTTTCTTAAATCTCAAAGCTAATAGCTCATTACTCAACGCTATAAAGTTCCTTTTCTCATTTCTTTTACAGCATAATCAACAGAGCGAGCCGTCATTGCCATATACGTAAGCGATGGATTTTGTGTGGATGTTGATGTCATAGAAGCACCATCTGTTACGAATACATTTTTACAGCTATGAATCGCATTCCATTTATTCAAGATAGATGTCTTAGGGTCTTTGCCCATTCTTGCACCACCCATTTCGTGAATATCTAAGCCCGGCGTACGGTTTGAATCGTTCGTTCTGATATTAATGAATCCAGCTTTAGTGTACATTTCTGTGAATTGTTCAAAGAAATCTTTCACCATCTTGCGGTCGTTATCATCATAATCAACTGAAATTCTCAGTTGAGGAATTCCCCAAGGGTCTACTTTCGATTTATCTAAAGCTACATAATTAGTTTCCTTGGGAATAGTTTCGCCCATCATGTGCGAGCCAACACTCCATACATTATTATACTGAGGTTTTAATAAAGCTTTTTTCAAATCCTCCCCTAATCCACTTCTATCATCGTGCTGATAATGACCTGCCGAGAACCCAGCCGCATAACCACGCAAGAAGTCTGTTTCTTGTTTTTCTACGTTTCTGAAACGAGGAACATAAGCTGAATTTGGTTTACGTCCATCAGTTGTGCTATCCAAGAATCCTTCGTACTCAGCATTAATAGTTGCCGTATAATTATGGAAGGCTACATATTTTCCTAATAATCCACTATCATTTCCTAATCCGTTTGGGAAACGATGTGACGTAGAATTCAACAATACCAAGTTTGAATTTAAAGCGGCCGCATTGACAAAAATAATACGTGCATAAAACTCCATCATTTGCTTTGTAGTATCATCAATTACCCTTACGCCCGTAGCCTTGCCTTTTTTCTCATCATAAATGATTGAATGCACTACTGAATTCGGACGTAATGTTAGTTTCCCTGTCTTAGCAGCCCAAGGCAACGTAGATGAATTACTACTGAAATAGCCACCATAAGGACAACCACGTTCACAAATCGTTCTGCTCTGGCATTGTGCTCGTCCTTGGTCGTAATGCACTTGCTTAGGTGATGTAAGGTGCGCACAACGTCCAGTAATAATATGACGGTCTTTGTAGTTTTTGGCTACTTGTTCTTTAAAGTATTTTTCAACACAGTTTAATTCATGTGGCGCTAAAAATTCGCCGTCTGGCAAACTAGGCACATTATCTTTATTACCAGAAATCCCAGCAAACTTTTCTACATAACTATACCACGGAGCAATGTCTGCATAGCGTATTGGCCAATCTACAGCGAAGCCGTCGCGAGCAGGTCCTTGAAAATCGTATTCAGACCAACGCTGTGTTTGACGAGCCCATAGTAATGATTTCCCGCCAGTTTGGTAGCCACGAATCCAATCGAAGGGTTTTTCTTGTACATAAGGATGTTCGGCATCTTTTACAAAAAACTGTTCTGTACCTTCATAAAAGGCATAACATTTACTGACGATTGGATTAGCATCTCTTACATCTTTATTAATACGTCCGTGGTGTTCAAATTCCCAAGGTTGCATCAACGTTGTTGGATAGTCGATTACATGTTTTACGTCTCTACCACGTTCTAATACTAACGTACGCAATCCTTTTCCTGTAAGTTCTTTAGCAGCCCAGCCACCACTTATTCCTGAACCAATCACGATAGCATCGTAAGTTTGGTTCTTTATAGCATCTATATTTAAATTGGACATAATCTTTTTAAAATAAAATTTGAGAGTAGTAATAATTAATACGGCAACAGATTGCTTATACTTTTAAGCTAAATTTTGATACTATTTTTTAATTGGTACACATCCGTGATAACGTCCCGGAACCATTTCAAAAATTCTTAGATTAGTCATCACATATTCAGAAACCAAGTATCCATCAATCGTTAGCCCTTTTACTAATTGAATAAACCCTTTGTCATCACTATTTTGTGAGGTACTCATTTTCTTTAGAATATCTAATTTTTGTTTTGAATCACTTTCCACAAAAGTTTTACCATACTCTTTTTTTGATAATTCATCTACAGAAACAAGTCCTTTTGCAAAAATATCTTGCGACTTTTTATCATAGCAGTCTGCTACCATTTTCAAGATAAATTTATCTGCACCAAGCTCTTTTGCACCAGGTGTATCTGTTTTAGGAATAATAGTCTCTACGATTTCTGCCAATAAAGCCTCTTTGGTATAGCTAATCTTAAAGATATTATTTTGAAGTGATTCTTTACTCCAAGCATTTGCCCACGCTGGTAAAACGATTGTTCCACCAATCGTAAGGGCCAAGTTTTTGATTGCCGAACGTCTTTGCATTATGTTAAGGTTAATTTATGAATACAAATAAAAGATTTTTTACCCGAGGGATTAGGCTGAGTTATGTGGTTTTATTACCTGTAAAATTCATCTTAGAGAAAGAGATTTTCAATAGCTTATAGCTTGAATTTATCATCTACCCTTTTCAAAATAAAAATCAAGGCTTTAAGTTACAATATATTACTTTATTTTAGGTCAAACCTATATCTTATAAAGATAGCTTTACGTAAATAATGCCTATTTATTGTAAAACAGTTTAATCTTATAAATTTCCCATAGAATAAGGGTAATAAAGATAGCTTTACGTAAATAATGCCTATTATTGTAAAACAGTTTAACCTTATAAATTTCCCATAGAATAAGGGTAATAAAGATAGGAAGAGGAGAGATAAGCTAAATGTATGTTGAGTAATGTGTTTTGTTGAATCGTGATAATATCACAATTCAACAAAAATATTAGCCTATAACAGGCTGTGCATCAGGGAAAAATGAGTGTAATTTCAATAAAATAGATTCAACCACTGCATCAGGGCATGACGCTCCGCAAGTAAGCATAATCGTTACTTGTTCTTTTTTGGGTAAAAAATCACTGGTATGTTTTTCAGTTTTTGAGTGTAAATCAAAATGACTGATGATATTTTCTGTTAGTATTTTATCAGCAGAAGAAATAAAATAAGTAGGTAGTTTTTGTTCACAAAGCTCTACTAGATGTGAGGTATTGGATGAATTATACCCACCCGCTACTATTACTAAATCAGCATCTTCTTTCAATAATCCATATGTAGCACTCTGGTTATCGTTGGTAGCATAACAAAGGGTATCACGGGTATCTGCGAAATAGGCTGTTACATCGTTCCCTTCAATATTATGTTTTTGAACCATCATTTGCTTTAAATAATCTGCAATACCCTGCGTATCAGAAGCTAGCATAGTCGTTTGGTTTACCACACCGATTCTTTGTAAATCTTTAGTAACATCAAACCCTTCTGAAAACTGACCTTTAAATTCTTCATAAAATTGTTCTGAAGCTTTTTCGCCAGTAATGTATTTTGCTAATTCAATGGTTTGCTTCATGTCTTTTACGACAATTGTAGCAGCATTTTCTTTGGCATGCGAGAATGTAGCTCTGGTTTCTTCATGAGTTGGCTTGCCATGTACTACTATCGTATAATCTTTTTGTCCTATGGCGGTAGCACGGTTCCACACTTTCTCTACAAAAGGGCAAGTAGTATCATATTGATAAGCATTGATGCCTATGTCAGAAAGCTGTTGTTGTATTTCAACAGTAGTGCCAAAAGCAGGTACAATGACTACATCATCCGAAGTCAGTTCAGTCCACGGTATCAGTTGTCTACCGGAAGTATCCATGATAAAACTAACTCCTCTACTCAATAAATCAGCATTTACATCAGGATTATGAATCATCTCTGATAATAGAAAAATTCTTTTATCAGGGTTTTCTTCTATCGTTCTGTATGCTATCTCAACGGCATTTTCTACACCATAACAAAAGCCAAAATGCCTAGAAATCAAGAACTTTACGGCACCATAATCTAAGACTGTTGGTGTAAAGTCTTTTTTGAGTTTATCTTGAACACGGCGTTTCTCCTTGATACCGCCGATGATAGTACTCTTGTATAGATCAGGAATCTGAAATGATTTCATTTTCTTCATTTTTCTTCGGGCATCTCCTTCTGAAGGAGCCTCCACCCGAAACAGTTCAATATCAGAAGAATTACTAATTACCTCCATCTCTTTAAACAACTTTTTTGATTAACAGTTTTCAAAGTTACACGAAAAGTGTAAAATCAGGCTAAATAATTATTAGTAATTGCGCAATCGGTCACTAAAGTAAAAGTTTTATTTCTTTCTAATGATCTGTTTTGTAATTTATAAATCCTATAAAAAATTACCATGAGTAAATCTTTATTAAAATACAAAAATTACGATGTGCATGCTATCACGACGGTTTCGCCATTAGGAAAAATAAATGCCAACATTGCCACTTGGGTCATGCAAAGTGCTATGCAGGGGAAGTTTATTACAGTGGCTTTATACAAAACGGACTATACCATCGAATTGGTACGAGAAAGTATGATACTGAATGTAAATCTTTTAGCGAAAGACCAAGCCAAAAAGCTAATTACGAAACTTGGCAGGAAAAGCGGCAGGACTTCTAACAAATTTGTAAACTTGCCTTTTGAGATAGACGAAAGGGGTTGCCCCTACCTTACGGAAGCCATAGGTTATGTACAATGTAGATGTGTGGGAAATATAGATTCTGGTGACCATGAATTATTTGTCTGTGAAGTATTAACACAAAAGGTTCTGAATCCAGATAAAGAGGTGTTAACGAATGATTATTTGAGGGTAGAGGGATTGGTGAGGGGGTAAATGGCTATCGGACTTCGGCTGTCAGCTATCGGATTGGGGTATTATAAAAACATTTAAAAAACAAAACGGCAACCCTGAAGATTGCCGCTACATTTTATCTTATAATTACATACATCTCAAAACCGAAATTCGATAGCTGACAGCCGAAAGCCAATTATTTTCTTTCAAAAATGACAGCAGCCCAATTGTTTTTATTTTCAGTATGTGTTTTTATTAGACCAGCTTCTCTCGCTACGCTTTCTATGTCTTCAATATCATGTTGATAAAAACCACTTACAATCAATTTTGAAGGGGCAGGTTTCATAAACTCTACATATTTTGGAATATCACGCATCAAGATATTTCGGTTGATGTTTGCCAAAATAATATCGTACTGGTAAGCAGGCTCATCTTCGATAGTACCTTGACGAATCACGATGTTATCACAATCATTCAATCCAACGTTTTCACGCGAATTCTCGGCAGCCCATTCTTCAATATCAAAACCTGCTACTTCCGAAGCCCCTAATTTTGAAGCAAAAATGGCTAATATCCCTGTTCCACAACCTACATCCAATACCTTTTTTCCTTGATGGTCTATCTCCATTTGTAAACTCAACACCATCGAAGTAGTTTCATGATGCCCTGTTCCGAAAGACATTTTAGGATTAATCAACAACTCGTATTGAATAGTTGGGTCAGGCTCATGGAAATTCGCACGTACTCTCACACGACCGTTTGCTGCTAAGATAGGCTCATAGTTTTTCTCCCATTCCTCATTCCAGTTCTTTTTTTCTAAAGTCAAGTAGCTATAACTAATAGGAGTCATCGCTAAATATCGCTCCATAATTTCATCCAGTTGCTCTTCTGAAAACAAATCTTCTGTAATATAGGCGTTCAAACCCTCTGCTTCTTCGGTAAAAGTTTCGTAGCCAATTTCACCTAGCTCAGCCATGAAAATATCCGAAAATTCTGGGTTGATGTTTAGTTTTACTTCTATGTAGTTCATGATTAAATTTTGATTTGCTTGTTTGCAGCCCCAAAGATAATATTTTCCAATGGGTGGTTTAAATATTTTTTAGGATAACGATACATGATGTTATTTAAAAAGCTAAATCTCTCGAAGATAATGCCAACAAATGTTATCTAATTAGGCAACATTTGTTATATTTATTCTAAAACCAAAAAATCAAGAGAATATGAATCAGTTGATTAGAATATCGAAAATTATAGCCGTTGAACCATTCAAAATTACAGCGCTATGGAATAACGGAGAAATACGCATGAATGATTTTTCTTCAACGTTTGAATATTGGAAGGCAACAGAAAATGCTCATTTATTAGCTTTGACAAATTGGGATGTTTTTAAAGAGGTATCTGTAAGCAATGATTCACCTCGCACATTGCAATGGGAAAATCATCCAATAACATTTATTTGGAAAGGCAAAACACAAACTGCTCCTACTGATTTAGACCCTGATGTATTATATCAAGCAAGTACTTTCTTACGGACTTTGGATGCTATTCCTGTTGGAAGTATTTTAAAACAAGCAAGAGAAAAGGCTGGTTTAACCCAAACAGATGTTGCTATCAATGCAGGAACAACCCGAAATTATATTTCAAGAATAGAAAATGGGAAAAGCGATATTCAATTAGAAACTTTACATAAAATTGTGGAATTAGGACTTGGAAAAGAATTGCGTTTGGAGGTGGTGTAAAATAGTTAATAAAAATACGTCCCTGAAAGTGTAACCCCACAAAAGCAAAAACCCCTCAAACGTAACGTCTAAGGGGTTTTTTGTGGTAAAGGGCGGACTCGAACCGCCGACACACGGATTTTCAGTCCGATGCTCTACCAACTGAGCTACTTCACCTGAATCCCGCCTGTGTTTCGGGACTGCAAAGGTAGGAAACTTTTTTTTAGCACCAAACATTTTCTAAAAATAATTTCAAAAATTTTAAAATTATTTTTCAAATAGTATGCTTGCATAACAAATAGAAAAACCACATCTTTGTAACACACAATTAATTCAGTAAATTGTTTAAAAAATCACCAGATTATCTTTAAAATCATCAAAAAGAGGTTCTGATACATTTTAATATTAAGTAAGCTAAGCAGGCTTATTTTTCTGAACTATGCAAATCATTCAACAAATTCTCTTTGTAGCAGCTTTCGGTTTGGCAGCTTATTTTATTTCAAAACGCATACAAACCATTAAAAAGACCATTCAATTGGGCAAAGCTGAAGACCGTTCGGACAATCCTTCTGAACGATTAATGACGATGCTACGCATTGCTTTCGGACAAAAGAAAATGTTTGACCGCCCCCTGGTCGGTATTATGCACTTTGTCATTTATGCTGGTTTCTTATTGATTAATGTGGAAGTGCTAGAAATTGTGTTAGATGGTATTCTAGGTACCCACCGTTTGTTTGCGCCAGTTTTAGGAAGCCTCTATCCTATCTTGATTAATTTCTTTGAAATATTGGCTTTCGGCGTACTGTCGGTTTGTATCATCTTTTTAATCCGTAGAAATATTACTAAAGTAGAACGTCTGCAAGCTACTCGCCACCGTGAACTCAATGGCTTTCCTGTAATCGATGCCAATAATATCCTATTGGCCGAAATTATATTAATGACTGCCCTCCTCAGTATGAATGCTGTCGATAGTATTTTACAAGAACGTGGCAACGAGCATTATCATCAAGTAGGCTCTTTTGTGATTAGCTCTTTCTTGAAGCCAATCTTTACAAACTGGAACGAAACAGCCCTCATTGTTTATGAGCGCATTGCTTGGTGGTTGCATATTCTGGGTATTCTGGGTTTTGCTTTGTATGTTACTTACTCCAAACATTTACATATTTTTCTGGCGTTTCCGAATACCTACTTCTCGAATTTGAAACCTAAAGGTGAAATGGTCAATATGCCAGAAGTGACTAAGGAGGTTCAGATTATGTTAGGCTTAGCACAACCTGATGCTGAGGCTAGTACAGAAATTGCTCGTTTTGGAGCAAAAGACATCAAAGATTTGTCTTGGAAAAACTTGATGGATGCTTATTCATGCACAGAATGTGGTCGCTGTACTTCTGCTTGTCCTGCTAATCTTACAGGCAAGGCTTTGTCTCCTCGTAAAATCATGATGGATACCCGCGACCGTCTGGAGGAAGTAGGTAGAAACCTATCGGTAAATGAGGGAATCTTTGTTGAAGATGGAAAGGCTTTGTACGGAGATTATATTTCTTCAGAGGAATTACGGGCTTGTACTACTTGTAATGCCTGTGTGCAAGAATGTCCTATTAATATTTCGCCTTTAGATATTATCCTGCAATTACGTCGATACCAAATTATGGAGGAGTCTAGTGCACCTGCCTCATGGAATGCTATGTTTTCTAACTTAGAAACTAACCAAGCTCCTTGGAAGTTTTCTCCTTCTGATAGATTCAATTGGGCGAATGAAATAAAATAAGATGTAGGATGAATAAAGAAATCTTTGAAGATAAATATTATTCTGTTGCTAATAAACACGCTAATTTTCTCTAAAAGTCATGAAGGCATTAAAAGTAATTATTACCCTTTTGATATTGCTTACAATCGGCTATTTCCTCGGACCCAAGCCAGATGCTCCAATCATCAAGGTAGCTTACGATTTTAATTTACCTAATTCGCTAACCGATTTAGAAACTAAAATCAATACTGATGAAAAAGCCGTTGTAGGCATTCGTCCTGATTGTCAAGCCAGAATTATTTGGGCTGATACTGCCAAAAAAGTAAAAACTAAACTAGCCATCGTATATGTGCATGGTTTTTCGGCAAGTCAGGAAGAAGGTGACCCTGTTCATACTAATTTGGCAAAAAGATATGGTGCTAATTTATATTTAGCTCGTTTGGCTGGGCATGGTATCGATTTGGGCGATTCTACTATGAAAAATGTCACGGCAGATGATTTTATTCAATCAGCCGAAGAAGCCTTAGCCATTGGCAAAAAACTGGGGGACGAGGTAGTTGTAGTAGGAACGTCTTTTGGTGGAGCTTTGACATTGTATTTGGCTTCGCAACATCCCGAAATCAAATCAATTGTAGTATATTCTCCTTGTATCAAAATTTTTGACGATAATGCTGAGTTACTCGATAATCATTGGGGGCGGGCTATGGCGAAATTAGTCACAGGTTCGGAAATACGAGATTTTCCTCCGCACAACCCTATTCATGGCAGGTATTGGAGTACCCATTATCATATCAATGGTGTAATTGCTTTGCAAAATTTCTTGACGAACATCATGACGCCAGGAACTTTTAAGAAAGTAAAATGCCCAACTTTTATGGGATATTATTACAAAAACGAAGAAGAACAGGACAAAGTGGTCTCTGTACCTGCTATGTTAAAAATGTATGACGAATTGGGCGTTCCGGCCAACGAAAAACAAAAAGTAGTTTTTCCGAATGCGGGCAATCATGTGATTGGCTCTTATGTTTTATCGAAAGACTATCAGACTGTACAGCAAAAAACTGAAGTATTTTTAGATAAGGTTTTGAAGTAAAGGCTTTGAGCAATCAGATTTCGACTGTCAGTCATTTTCAAATTTAGCTCATTTTCAAATTTTCAAATTAATCACAATGGCACCGAATCTTATTTTATATGCTGTTCCGTTTTTTGTATTGACTGTCATTATTGAGGCAATTTTTATTACACGCGAACAAAAAGATTATTTAGAAGCCAAAGATTCATTTACTTCTATGGCTTTGGGAATTGGTAATTTATTGAGCGGACTGATTTCTAAAACGGCTATCGCTTTTATCTTTTTGTATTTATACGACAATTTTCGGGTATTTACTTTAGATGGCTCTGTTTGGTGGATGTGGGTTTTGGCATTTTTTGCTGACGATTTTAGCTACTATTGGTTTCATCGAGAAGCACATCTGATTCGGTACTTTTGGGCTTCACATAAAGTGCATCATTCTTCTGAAAAATATAATCTGGCAACGGCGCTTCGTCAAACTTGGACGGGTAATATTTCGGGTTCATTTGTTTTTTATTTATGGATGCCTATTGTAGGTTTTCATCCGATAGTTATCGTGATTATGCAACAAATCAGTTTGTTGTATCAATATTGGATTCATACCGAAACTATTGGAAAAATGTGGAGACCATTTGAATTTATCTTCAATACTCCTTCGCACCATCGGGTACATCATGGCTCGGATGTGAAATATTTAGATAAAAACTATGCAGGTATTCTAATTATCTGGGATAGAATGTTTGGTACTTTTATAGAAGAAGAGGAACGACCTACTTATGGACTGACGACCAATTTAAAAACTTATAATCCCGTAAAAATTGCCTTTAGCGAATGGGTAGATATTAGTAAAGATGTTTGGAAAGCAGGTTCATTAAAAAATGCTTTTCATTACGTTTTTGCTCCTCCAGGCTGGAGCCATGATGGTTCTAGAAAAACGGCGAAGCAAATGCAGGAAGAGATAAATAATAAATAAACACTTATTAATAATGGATTTAAGCGAAATTCTATCCCTAGCAAAAACAGACACAGAAAACAAAAACAAAGTTTTAATTATAGGTGAAATTACCAGCGAATTATCAAATATTTTAACCCAGCAATCTGGCATTCAATTAACTAATTATCGATTTTCTATTGATGTATATGCGATAAAACATATTATTAAGAATCACGGAATTCCAGAAATTGAAATACCTAAAGGCCAAGTAGCTATTACAGATGCTGATTTTAACCTAATTCCAGAGATTTTACAAAATCCTGATTTAGTTTTCTATGATGGTCAAAATAAATTAGGGAAAGATGTTTTTCAATTTCAGAAAATAATTGGAGATAAATATGTGATAATTAAAGAGGTAAGAACAGGGAAAAAACAATTAGCTTTAAATTCCATGCGTATAATAAAAAAGAACCATCATTTCTGACAGTTCCTTTTAAAAACAACGAGCGAGTGCCTAAAAATTAATTTTATCCCTCCTCCTAACGTCCTAAACGTTTTTGTTCATTACAAAGATAATAAATAAATTATGATTTGTCCAGTGAAATAACGAAGAAAAATCAATAAAGAAATGTTAAAAGAAATAGAATATAAAGTGCCTACAATGGCTGATATGATGAGTACTGGCGAAACCCCTGAAATATTATTTTGGGTAGGTTGTGCAGGTTCTTTTGATGACCGTTATAAAAAAGTCACCATTGCATTTACTAAAATACTTAATCATGTAGGTATAAAATTTGCCGTTCTCGGCACAGAAGAATCTTGCACTGGCGACCCTGCACGTAGAGCTGGCAACGAGTTTCTATTTCAAATGCAAGCCACCATGAATATTCAGGTATTAGACGGATATGGCGTAAAAAAAATCGTAACGGCTTGTCCTCATTGCTTTAATACCTTAAAAAATGAATACCCTGCTTTAGGTGGAAACTATGAAGTAATTCACCATGCTACTTTTTTACAACAACTGATTGATGCAGGCAAAGTAAAGGTACAAGGTGGGGGCGAATTCAATGTCGGAGTGCCGACCAGACGTAAAATTACTTACCATGATTCTTGTTATTTAGGTCGTGCCAATGATATTTATGAAGCTCCGCGGTCGGTATTAGAAGCTTTAGATGCAGATTTGGTGGAAATGAAACGTTGCAAAACCAAAGGTTTATGCTGTGGTGCTGGCGGAGGACAGATGTTTAAAGAGCCCGAAAAAGGCAAAAAGGATATTAATGTAGAACGCATTGAAGACGCTTTAGCTACAGGAGCAACCACAATCGCCGTAGCTTGTCCATTCTGTATGGTAATGATGTCGGACGGTGTAAAAAACAAAGAAAAAGAAGATTCTGTGAAAGTATATGATTTGGCTGAATTGTTATTGGAGGGGATGAAATAAGAAATTATTTTCTGAATTACTGACTTCATTGATGGAATGAATTGAAATCATGCCATCAATAGTTTTAAAGCTACAATATTCAACTTTATAAACATTTGATTATCAATATCATACCAACATCTTGGTTTGATTTAATTTTATCCTTAACTTTGCAAAAATAACCTAAAGAGTAAAGACGCCAATCTTTGCTCTTTTTTTGTCGATATAAAATAATCTTACTTGACATTTGAAAGCTAAGATTGCCAAATACATGGAAACAGTAAAAATCACCAAAAAAGATATACGTAAACTATCGCTCGCTCAAATCAAAGACTTTTTAACTGAGCATGGCGAACAAGGATTCAGGGCTAAACAGATTTATGAGTGGCTTTGGAAAAAATCAGTGCTGACTTTCGAAGAAATGACTAATCTTTCTAAGAAAACGCGTGAACTGTTAGAAAATAACTTTGATATCAGAGCAGTTAAAGTATCTGAAAAACAGGTAAGTTCAGACAGAACTATCAAATCGTCTTTTGAATTATTCGACCATAATTTAGTAGAAGGCGTGTTGATTCCTGCTGACGATAGAATGACGGCCTGTGTGTCGTCACAAGTAGGCTGTTCACTAACCTGTAAATTTTGTGCTACAGGTTATATGGATAGAAAGCGTAACCTTGATCCTGCCGAAATATATGACCAAGTAGTATTGATTCGTGACCAAGCAGAATCGCATTATCAAACTCCCCTTACTAATATTGTGTATATGGGTATGGGCGAGCCTTTGCTGAATTACGCTAATGTATTGTCATCTATCAACTATATTACTTCGCCAGAAGGCCTAGGAATGTCGCCAAAACGCATAACGGTTTCAACGGCGGGTATTGCTAAGATGATTACCAAATTGGGTGATGATGAAGTAAAATTCAATTTGGCTCTTTCACTTCACGCAGCTAATGATGTAAAGCGTAATGAGATTATGCCCATCAACGAATCGAACACACTTGAAGCCTTGAAGGATTCTTTATTGCATTTTTACAAGAAAACAGGCAGTAGAATTACCTTAGAATACATTCTTTTCTATCGCTTTAATGATAGTTTACAAGATGCTAAAGAGCTTTGGGAGTTTGCCAGACAGTTTCCTTGTAAAATCAATATTATTGAATATAATCCCATTGCAGAAGCAAATTATACTAATACCGACCCACAGACATTATCCAAATTTGCTCAGTTTTTAGAAAGTAAAAACATGGTAGTAAACGTGCGTCGCTCAAGAGGAAAAGATATTGATGCTGCCTGTGGACAATTGGCAGGAAAGAAACCGACAGTAGTGAAAGAGGAAGTTACAGCATAATCATAAAGTATTCGACAATAGCGATGATGGCAAATATCAACATTGCTAAGCAAAGAATTACTTTTCCAACCATACCAGCAATAAGCCCTAAAAATGAGCCAACAGCCGCTTTTAGGGCTTTTTCAGGTGTTGCTTTTCCAACAATCTCCCCTAAAAATGCTCCCAAAAAAGCTCCAATAAATAAGCCGAAGCCTGGAATAACGAATAAGCCTACTAATAGGCCAATCATTGAACCCCACGAACCGTACTTAGTCCCACCAAACTTTTTTGTTCCCCAAATAGGTGCATAATAATCGAAAATACTGATGCTGATGGTAACTAACGTAAAGAATGTCAGGGTTTTCTTATCAAAATCCACATACTTGGAATAATGCAACATAAATAAGCCTATCAAGCTGAGGGGTGGCCCTGGCAATGGTAACACTGCACCTGCCAAACCTACTAAAAGGCATATTATTGAACCAATCAAGAGAACTATATCCATTTAGTTTTGAGTGATGAGTTGTGAGCAGTCTACCATATTGGCTCAAAATTGATATACAGTACTTTAAGCCTAACAACTTATTAATTTTATACCATTAATTTAAAGCCTTCTCCATGAAGGTTCAAAATCTGAATTTCAGGTTCTTCTTTCAAGAATTTTCTTAATTTGGTAATATATACATCCATGCTTCGGGCATTGAAGTAGGTATCATCTCCCCAAACCATTTTCAAAGCAAAACTTCTGCTGACAGGCTTTCCCATGTTTTCGCATAACAATTTCAGCAAAGCTGATTCTTTTGCCGTCAATTTCTGAGATTCACCATTTCTTTCTAAGACTTGCTTTTCAGTATCAAAAGCAAAACCTCTGATTGTAAAGTGCGATATTTTTTCATTTTGCAACTCTAATTTCTGACTTCTTCGTAAAACTGCTTGCAGGCGTGCCAGCAATTCTTCCATCGAAAAAGGTTTGGTCATATAATCATCTGCTCCTAGTTTAAAGCCTTGCAAAGTATCTTCCTTCATCGCTTTGGCCGTCAGGAAAATGATAGGCGTATCTTTATCAGACATTCTAACTTCTTTAGCCAACGTAAAACCGTCTTTTTTAGGCATCATTACATCAAAAATACAAAGGTCATAATCCTGCTGTACAAACTTTGTCAGGGCTTCATCACCATCTTTAGCCAGAATGGTTTCATAGCCTTTTATCGTTAAATATTCTTGTAGCAAAGTACCTAAATTGGGGTCGTCTTCAGCGAGGAGAATCTTTGTCATTTCAGTTAAATTGATTTTTATCTTTAATTTGTTGGTGTTTTTACATTGTTATTCATGGCTATATATCTTTCAACAATAGACATTTATAACAATTATCTACATATTTTCAAGGGAAATACTTATAAATTTCCTTGCGGTGAGCTATCAAAATAAAAAGGATACTACCATCACCTTGAAGCTCAAAACCAATTCGATAATCACCTAGTCTAACTCTATAATACGTTTGGAATCCTTGCATTTTTTTGATATTAGGAATTTCAGCAAGAGAATCTGAATTTTCAAAACTTTCAATTAAAGACAATAGACGAGCTTTTATTTTTTTATCTTTGAGCTTTTTGATACTTTTTTCAAATGACTCATCAAATTGCAAAATCATTTGCTTAAATGTTCTAATATAGAGGCTTTTGACACTTTCTTGCCTGTTTTCTCTTGGGTCATCATCAAACCTAACGCTAAATCTTCAGCAATTTCAGGGTTAAGAATCTGTGCTTTATCACCCATTTTTTTTACTAATTCAACCAGTAACTTACTTGTCTGCTTAGACTGTGTTTGTATAAGAAGCGTTTCCATATTTTTAGTTTTGTAAAAAGTAATTTTATTCTTTTATGTATCTCGCACTAACTTGTTGAACATTACCTTATAAATACATTAAACGCTTAATTTTCATCATCAAGTACAAAATATTCTACTATACTTATATAGGCAAAATCACTTCAAATTCACTTCCTTCACCAAACCTACTCACTACATTTATACGTCCGTGATGTTCTTCTACCATCTTTTTCACATAGCTCAAACCTAAGCCAAAACCTTTTACATCATGCAAATTACCAGTAGGAACGCGATAGAATTTTTCAAAGATATTCTTTATCGACTCTTTGCTCATTCCAATACCCTTATCTTTTATAATAATTGATATCCCCTTTTCAGTATTTTGAGTAACGATGGTAATTTCAGGCTTTCCTGGCGAATACTTATTGGCATTATCTAAAAGATTAAAGATAATATTGGTCAAATGTACTTCATCTGCTTCAATTTCTGTCTTTTCGGCATGTAAATCTAAATCAATAGTACCTTCTCTAAGCTCAATTTGTGGGCTAATATTTTCTAATACTTTCTCAATAATTTCATGCACATCAACCGTTTTTAGCTTCAATTGTACGTCTCCTCTTTCCATTTGTGCAGTTTGTAGTACTTTCTCAACTTGCGAGCCTAGCCTTTTGTTTTCATCACGGATAATCCCTAAATATCTTTTAAACATCGATGGACTAGCAGCCACGGCTTCGTCTTGGAGCATCTGAGTAGCCAATGAAATCGTAGAAATTGGCGTTTTAAACTCGTGAGTCATGTTATTGATAAAATCATTTTTAATGTCTGCTAATTGCTTTTGTTTTACAATCGTATTCACAGCTACATAAAAACAACTTAATACTACCAAAATCAACAGCAATGAAGTAGCATACATCACCCAGATGTTGCGGATAATGTAACGGTCTTGATTAGGGAAATATACTCTTAAATAATTTTCAGAATTGGCATAATCGTTCGGGAAGAGATTAACAGTATACGTATCCTTATCATTTTTCAAACCCGTCATTTTGTATTTCATCGAAGAGGCATAATGCAAATAGTTTGGCTCTTCCTGACTGCTGATACCATATTCAAAAGGAATTTCTATTCCCTTCATTTTGATTTCATATTTCAACAGAGAATCCAGAACCATATAATTGATTCTGTCATAAATACTCCTTTTTTTGAACAGAAAGTCATTGAAAACTTCCTTAGCCATTTCGGCTTTGTTCATTACTTTATCTTCTGTTTTTAAAGGCTCAATAATTTTGTCAACATGCTTTTTTACAAGTTTTTTCCTTTTTGCTGCTAGCAAATCAGCCTTCCGCATAGAATCTTGTTTTTGTAAACTATTCTGATGTTGCTGAAGTGCCTCCGAAAAAATCTCGTCTAATTGTTTATGTTCATTCAATCGATTCTGAAAATCTTGAATATCAATATTCATTGAAAATTCCTGATATTCTCTAATCTCCCCATTTGGCAAAATCTCCGTTCCCTTTGATACCAAAATATCTGAAGGAAAAGGCGTACGTGCTACTTTATCCAAACCAATGGTTGATTGATTCGGAGTGTTTTGAGCGAGCACTTTCTGTTTGGGTGCTTCCTGTACCTTTTCTTCTACAGGCTTTGCTATCGCCAGCAGTTGTTTTTGTTTTTCTTCTGCCTCTACTTTCCTTTGGACAAAATAATAAAACTCCTGTTTGCCAAGCTTCCGCACGACCTGTTGCATAGCGTCTCTTACATCACTTCCAAACTGATCATTTTTAGAGCGAACCGTAAAACCCAACCAATACATTTGAAAGGCGATTAAACCTAACAGTGCAAAAGCCATCAAAGCAATAATATATTGTATTTTTCGCTTAGTCATTCTTAATAATTAGCATTAATCATACTCTTTTTAGTTCATCTAAATTAGTTTCAAATAATTTTCGCACAAAAAATATACTCGAAAATTTACTTTGCAACATTTTCATTTTTAGTGTGTCTATTTCAGAGCAACAAAATTAAACTAAATCTTAACCAATTTATTTTGTTTAACATCTTTTAACAAAGTTTAAAGGTTTGATATATAATAGGTTGATTAAGTTTGTTTTATATAAATTTTAAATGTTTTTTTTAATCAAAATCCAACATTCACTATGCAAAAGAACATCAAAATTTTCGGGACAGCCCTCTTATTTGCGGTAAGTATGACAGCAATGGCTCAAAAAAGCACTTCGCAAAATATTGAAGAAAAAGATGGAAAAATCAAAATCCATGTAGAGACTACAGAAAACGGACAAAAACAAGTATTCGACCGTACTTATAATGCAGAAGGTTTGAATGCTGAACAAAAAGAGAATTTAATCAATAACATCACAGATTCATTATTTTCGGCATCGGGTCACGGTAGAAAACAAATTAGAATTAAAATAGACAGAAATGGTGATAGGTTATCACAAGCGCCAAGAGCTTTTGGAAATGGGCAGAAACGCATTGAAATCTACAAAGATGGCAAACGAATTGACAAAGACTTCAATGATAAAGATATCCATGCGTATAACTTCGATTTCAAGAGATTGGATAGTGACAAACTAATAGGTTCATTAAAACCTGCTATGAAGGAATTCAAGTTTAAGTTTGATAACGACTTTAAAGAGTTTGATCCTTTCAACGAATCAAAAACAGTAAAAGCCCTGAAAATATATCCAAACAAGCCTTTTGACAACAAACTGAATCTTAAATTTTACACTCCTGAAAAAGGTGATGTGAATGTAATCGTTACTGATGTCAATGGTAAAGAAGTGGGTACGCAAAAATTTAAAGATTTCCAAGGAGATTTCATGGGACAAGTAGAATTAAAGAAAAATACAAAAGGAACACTCTTTGTAACGGTAACACAAGGTGAAGACGGTACTGCAAAAAGAGTAGTTATCGAATAAAATAATTGATTGGTCAGGTTTGTTTTAAAAGAGTCATTTCCATTTCTGGCAATGACTCTTTTTGTTTATCATAAAATCAGCATGAATTACCTCAATAATAATTTCCATACCAGCTTTATGCCTCCTGACACATTCAGATGCAGAAAAATCTAAAAAAAAGTTTAAGACTTAATCCAAACATAATCAGCGATTTATAAATTTTTCAAATTTTTTTTGCTATTTTTTTCACAAAAAGCTTGCACAGGTGATTTATAAGGCATAATTTTGCACCACAATTCAACGGAATTATAAGCGAAAGTAGCTCAGCTGGTAGAGCGCAACCTTGCCAAGGTTGAGGTCGCGAGTTCGAACCTCGTCTTTCGCTCAGCTTATCGAAGCACCGTAAGGTGCTTTTTAAGTTTAAGAAGTTAGGGTAATTACTTTAATTTCATGCCAGGGTGGTGGAACTGGTAGACACGCAGGACTTAAAATCCTGTGAACGCAAGTTCGTACGGGTTCGATTCCCGTCCCCGGTACAGTACAAAAAAGGGTTTTTACATCTTATTGTAAAAACCCTTTTTTATTTGGCACTATATCTTTCCGCATAATTTAAGGTAAAACTGCCAATAAGATGTCTTCATTTGAAAACCTAAAGAAGAAAAATCGTCATACCTAACATTCACTTTTCTCATTTTAAAGTAATCATATTTTTCTTAAAATCTGCTAGCCCTGTTACGGTTTTACTAAAATCAGTATCCTTGTACAGATATGAAAACTACATTTGAAAATATTGTGGCAAGCTGCCAAATTCGTTTTGACCATGGAGACCCTGAGACATGGAAGCACAGGGATTTTGTGGAGCTTAGCCATGAGATTCTTCAAGACACGAATGTTTCTATTAGTACCAATACCCTTAAACGGATTTTTGGGAAAATTTCAGTTTATCAGCATTACATTCCCCAACAGGCCACCATTCAGGCGCTAGAAAAATACGGTCAAAATCTTTCATCAGCTAATGCGCTCGACGATATTAAACAACCAATAGAACCGTTAATCTTACCCGCACCTAAACGCATTGGCATTTATAAATTTGTTCTACCGATTGCTATAATCGCTTTTGTGGGACTAATGGTTGTGGTTTTCAGTTTTTTCTATACAGACAGTGATTCTACATCTGACTTACGATTTGTGAGTATGGAAGGATTATTGCCAGCAACGGCCTTTTTCGAATATCAGGCTCCTAAAAGCAAAGACAGTCTTTTTCTGAATTTTGGTGATAAAACACAATGGGTGTATGTGGAACCTGGGAAAGCCAGCCTCGCTCATGCCTATCTGTTCCCAGGTGTATTTTCCGTAACCTTACAAAGTAGAAAACATACCTTGAAGTCAATCAATGTGTATGTCCGTTCTAACAAATGGGTTGGTCTTGGATACCGTCAGGGAGATGAGTTACCAAAACATTACTATGAATTTTTGGCTACTAAAACTGGGAAAGACAGCCTCTTCCATATTTCAAACGAACAGCTAAAATCAAAAGGCATCGATACGTCTGGACTGGTTTATACTAGGCTTTGTAATTTTATGTCTGTGGATTATACTGGCGAAAATTTTGTTTTTGAAACCACCTTTAAAAACATGGTGGATAAAAATGGAATGTATTGTAAAAGCACTCAGTTTCAAGTTTCTGGCATCAAAAATCGTATTCGTTTTAGATTAGCCACCCCAGGTTGCAGTAATAGAATAACCAATATAATTAGTGAGCAAAGCTATGTTGGGACTAAAGTCAATCTTTCTAAGTTTACATTAGATTTAAGCCATTGGACTACCGTTAAAATGATAAATCATCATAAAAAAGTATTGCTTTATGTTAACAACAAGCTCCTATATACAGGAACATACCAAGAATCGATAGGCGCCATTAAGGGTCTTTTTCTTGAATTCGAAGGAACTGCTTTCGTAAAAACCTGTCAGCTAACATCTGAAGATGGCAAAATCCTCTACCATTTCTAATTACCATCCTCAAAGAACTTCAAAGTAAAACTGACAAATACCTGTAAACCAACAACTTATTTTATCCATATTATGGACATAACTTGGATAAAATTTGGTCAAGATATCCCACTCCTTATCACCTTTCTTGTACGTAATTTTCGGAAATCAAACTAGTCTAGTATTTGTCTTCTATTTGCAAATGATTCTATTCTCTTTCTTTTGCACCATGAGACACTATAGAGGAACTAAATGTAAATTACTAATGAAAAATAAGAAAATTTTATTAACCATCGTTACCCTTTTTTATACAACATTCCTTTTTGCTCAAAGCAAGCATGAGCACGTTAGAATAAACCAACTTTTTAATTTTGGTTGGAAATTTAAAGCGGGTGAAATCTCGAATGCTCAAAATCTCACTTACGATGATAGTGATTGGCGTGAGCTAGATTTGCCACACGATTTTCAGATTGAGCAACCTTGGGATAAATCAGCCAGTCGTGGTCGTGGATTTAAAGCAATGGGGATAGGTTGGTATCGAAAAACATTTAAGGCAGACTCTAGCTGGATTGGGAAACAGGTATTGCTTGATTTTGAAGGAATGATGTTATCAGGGGAAGTGTGGGTGAATGGAAAGAAGATTGGAAAAACAGACTACGGTTATCTTGGTTTTGAATCAGATATTGCAGGAATCATTCGATACGACGCTGTAAATGTGGTTGCCGTTCGTACTTCTACGGGCGAAAACAGCAATTCCCGTTGGTACACTGGTGGTGGACTTTTCAGAGATGTACATCTGGTAGTAAAAGACACCATCTCTATTGCTCGTCATGGTATTTTTATCACAACTCCACACATTTCTAATCAGCATGCCGAAGTAAGTGTACAAGTGGAAGTAGCAGGAATTAAAAATAAACAATATCAACTGGAGATTAAGACAACGATATTTTCTCCAGAAGGAAAACAAATAGCTGAAACAAAAACGTGGGCTCCGAAGAAATCAAATATCGCTACCGTAGAAGTTCCCCTACCAAGGATAAATATCACGAATCCGCAACTTTGGTCGTGTGAAACGCCCAATCTTTATACAGCTGAAGCTGTATTAGTTTTAAATGGAAAAGTGATTGATAAACTCACTAAAAAGTTTGGAATCCGTACGATTGAGTTCTCTAAAGAATATGGATTAAAATTAAATGGCAAAAAGGTCTTTCTTAAAGGCGTTGCCAATCATCATGACTTGGGTGCTGTAGGTGCGGCTGCTTATGAAACCTCGATTGCCAGAATGATGGACAAATTAAAAGCCTTTGGTTTTAATCATATCCGTACTTCACATAACCCTTATTCAGAAGCATTTTTTAACCTTGCCGATGAAAAAGGAATACTAGTTGTCGATGAATTATACGACAAATGGGGAAGTACAGTTGCTTGGGCAGGCAATGCACCATGGAATGATGTATGGTTCAACAATGTAAAGGAATGGATTAAACGAGATAGAAATCATCCTTCGGTTATTATGTGGAGCTTTGGAAATGAGTTACAGTTTCAAGAAGAACGATGGGGATTTGCAACAGGTGATTGGGGCGTTACTACCTACCGACTGATGGATGTAGTAGCAAAACGTTATGACCCTACTCGTAAAACAACAGTTGCTATGTATCCCGCTCGTGCTGGAGGAATTATTAAGGCTAACCCAGATTTCAAAATCAAAGAAAACATCGTTCCGCCTGAATTAGCCACTGTAACTGATGTGGCCAGTTTCAACTATGTATGGGATGATTATCAAGAGTATTTGAAGCACGCTCCCAATATGATTATTTATCAAAGTGAGGCTGTTACGAATGAATTGGCTGCTCCTTACTTCGGTATGGATAGAGATAAAATGGTGGGATTAGCCTATTGGGGAGCTATTGAATATTGGGGGGAGTCTGACGGTTGGCCGAAGAAGGGTTGGAACTACTCCTTTTTCAATCATGCCATGGAGCCTTTTCCACAAGCATGGCTAACCAAAAGTGTTTTCAAGGAAGAACCTTTAGTGCATATCGGTATCGTAGATAATGAAGGAGATACAAAAATGTGGAACGATGTATTAGTAGGACAAAAAGTTATTTCGTCACATTGGAATCGACAGGAAGGCAAAAAGTATAATCTCTATACTTATACCAATGCTGATGAGGTGGAATTATTGGTGAATGGTAAATCGTTAGGAGTGCAACAAAATTCTACCGACGTAAAAAAACGCAATACTATTTATTGGAAAGACATTCCATTTACGGCTGGTAAGATTACGGCAATAGCCCGAAAAGGAGGCAACATTGTAGCTCAAGATGAACTGGAAACAACTGGAAATGCAGTAGCACTAAAGATAGAAACTGAAAATACCGACTGGAAAGCAGATGGTATGGCTCTTCAATATGTAAAGGTATATGCTGTTGATAGTAAAGGACATAAAGTGCCAACGGCAAAGGGAGAAATCACTTTTGATATCAGTGGACCAGCAACTATAATTGCAGTAGATAACGGCAACCATGTAAGCAATGATTTGTTTGTAGGAAATAAAAAAGCACTTCACAACGGTTTTGCCATGGCTATTTTGCGTGCAGGTCAAATAGCAGGAACTGTAAAATTGAAAATTTCAGCGGTGGGATTTAAACAAGCAGAACAAAACTTACTCTTAAAATAGTTTAGATAATTTATAAAACTCCCTTTGAGGATTGGTAGTATGGAAACCAATCCTTCAAAGAGAACCTTCTCACTCGTTTATATTCGGGTGAGATTAAACATAGTGTGTAGTGAATGTTTATTTTAAAATGCATTTATCCAATCGGCTAGCTAAACTTCTTCAGCAGCCTCAATATTGATTGAACTTTCTGCAATGGCCGATAATAAGCTATCAGCATCTTTTTCTTCTTCCAACGTCTGATGTAATAACTTAGCTGCCTTTTTTTCACCTAATGTATTGGCGAAAGAAAACAATGTACCATAAGTAGCAATTTCGTAGTGTTCTACTTTCTGGCTTGCCGCAATAATACCTGCATCACGTACTACGCCTTCTTGCGTGCTTTCCATGATTTCCTCTGCTTCCTTAATTAGCCCTTCTATGGCTTCGCATTTCTTGGTTTGTGGTTTCAAGCCTAGTGCCTCAAATACTTTTTCCGCACGAATCACTTGACCTTCAGTAACCTTGAGATGATCTTGGAGAGCATCTATCAATTCCTGAGAAGTAGCTTTTTTAGCCATTTTTGGCAAAGCTTTTGTCAATGCTTTTTCAGCATAATAAATGTCTTTTAGGCTGTCTTCAAATAATTCACGTAGGCCAGTAGCCACGTCTGAGTTTTTTGGAGTGTTTTTCATTTTCTTAGAATTAAGTTTGAATAATTTGAATGTTAATTTTATGATTTAAGCGGAATATAATGTAACAGATGGTGAAAAAAGCATTCCACTCAAATATGTAGTAGACTGAGAACTAAGTGCCACAAAAGATAGAATAATCCTTTAGAGTGTGGTATAAGTACCTCTTTCATTGCATTTATACACAAGCTTCTTGATAAATATTTTTGAGGAGATGGACTTTAAGTGATGGCTTATTTACAAGCTACCAAGCAGTAAAAGATGTCCTTTTCGTACTTAGTGATTCGCCATGTATTCACTACTTTCAGATTATCTAATAATCTAACTAACGGTATACACTCTTTCCTTGAAGAAACCTTTTTTGGGTAAATTCTGGCACAACCAAGTTTTGTTAGGTCGCCTGTTTGTAATCTAAATGTTGGTATTGAGTGAGATTTGAACGAGATATTATCTGAGAGAATAAGAGCGGATTTGGAGACATAGGAATCTCCTTTTTTGAAGCGAAATAAATAATACTTTTACTTTGACGAACTTCCAGCATTTCTCTTACAAGTAATAGCTTGATTGAGATTACTGCGTAATGTCGGCAACATGATGGTTGCCAGTTGAATCATATCTAAATCGTTAGATTCTACTAAAACTTTTTCAAAGGAAGCTATCGCATCTTTGTTGCTCATAACCATGCTATTACAAAACGCAAAGTCAAAATCTCTTTGCGACTGTTTATTTAATTTGCTGTAAGTATCAATAGCATGGTTCGATAAGACTGTTGGAATCCTGATTGATTTTTTCTTGGCAATGGCTATTATATTTTTTAATGATTTATAATGCAACACTTCCATCTTTTTACCCAATACTCTTACTTCATATTGCTGACTAGTATGTTGTGCCAACTGTCCTAGTTTTATTTCTTCTAAATCAATTTCTGCAACATTTACCAAAAACTGTTTATCATTTTCTAATGCTATATCTTCAAGTGTAGTTTCTTTGATTTGATAAATATTTGATAAACTTTCATCAGGTTTTGGATAACGATGATTACAAGATATAAAGCCAAACATAATAAGGCATACTACTACGCTTGACCACAAAGTATTGTTTAAGTAAATGGTTGTTTTCATATTATTTTACTGATTGAAATAAATTCTACCTATTGATGTAGTACTTGCTAATGATAAAAAACTATAAATAAATAATTACATAACTGTTATAATAAGTTGCCACTCTTTGCTGGACATCACTGGCTTTTTCGAGGGTCAATCTTGCCATCAAATAAATCTCTTCTAGTCACCCTCTCGTACAAGGATTATAGATAAATCTGATACAGGTGGTTATTACCTAAAAACCAATTAAAGGCTATCTTCATTTTATGCAAGTATTCGTCCTCTCTGAAAACTTCATAGAATGTATTAAGTGCCAATATAGTATATGATGGGTTGTTCCATGTATTACGATAATACAAGCCTTTTATAATGAATGCCATTACACGGTACCAGTAGAGAATATTTTTTGAACATTCTGTAATGCTCTTTGCAGGGTTGCTTCAGCATTATCGGCATATCGTTTTTAATTATTTACCATCAAAGCCTAGTAAAATAATTTCTGACATAAGCTACCTGTTGTTTATCCGTCATTTTATCACTTGTCCTAACTTCAATCTTAATGTTTTTATAATGTTGGTCTTCATTCAAAATATTAAATAGTTGGGCTTTTGCATTTGTTGGGCCAAATAGTAATACTTCGTCATACCCTATTATTTCCGTAGCTATTTTTTTATAAAAATCCATTTCAAGGTGTTGCTCCTTGTTATGCATAACATTTTCACTTTTGCTCAAGCTTTGCTCTTTTTCTTCATGTGTAAAATCAGATGTTATTGTTTTACTTTCTATGAAAATACTACTATATTCCATTAAATTGGCTGTTGAGTGATCCATCCAGATACCCAATTTCTTCTTTGTAGTCATTATTCTTGATGTTGTTTTTGTATATAAGATTGTTTGAATAGTATAGGTTTAGAGGTTAGAGAACCATATTATGCTGTATCTCCGCGATTATGATTAGTATTGTGTTTTTTTAATAATGCCAATAAAGAATCATAATAATCTTGTAAGTTTTTCTGATTTACCGCTGGGTTAACAGCATCTGGAGCGCTAATTGGCATTTCGTCAATATATTTAGATAATTCAGGAAATTTCTCTTCAATAAGCATTGTTATTTTCAGAATATCGTCATTAAGGTCACTTTCCGTCTTCATAAAGTTTAATTATTAACAATAAAAAACGTTTGTGTTGGAACATTTTGTTCAAAAATCAATTTATTAACTGAGCCTTTAAAATCTAGTGATGGATTGGGTTTAAGTGCTTTCTGTATCGCCTGTCTGATTTTCTGGCAAAGTATTTTTTGATTAGAAGGTTTATTGATAAATGTTTTGCCCCCAAGCTGAAGTATCTCTTTAATCCTATCCATATCATTAGTAAGAAAAACCACTGGAATATTTTTCATTCGGGGGTTCTTTAATATTTTAATAAAACATTCAATACCTCCCATAATAGGCATATTGATGTCTGTAAAAATTAAGTCTGGAAGTATTTCTGCCTTTTCTAATTGTTCTAAAGCTTCTTTCCCATTATTTGCAAGTCCAAACAGACGAACTTCGTGTATTTCACTCAAGGCTTCTATAAAAAACCTTTGGTCATCTTTATCATCTTCAATTAATAATATATTTTTTGTGGTTTTCATTTTTTTGGGCTATCAAATAGTCTTTGTAGCCACTTTTAATAATGGTTAAAATCATTTTAAATTGGACATTCGCATTAAAACAGTAGGTTGAATGGGCTGGAATAATAATTTCTTCGCCTAATTTTAGCTTAAACTTTTTTCATTGATTATTAACTTGGCAGAACCATCAATAATTTGAATGTATATATCGTAAGGAAGTTTTTTTTTGATAATTTTTCTCTAGCATCTAAAGAAAATATAGTGATATTCCCTGTAGTGCTTTTGATTTTTCTAATTCAGAATTTCCCATACTTATATTCGATTTAATGCTGATTGAACTATCTTATTACAAAGGTTGGGAATTTGACATTAGAATGTGTTACACAACTTTAGAAATATGTTGCATTATTCACAGGTTGGGGGAGTAATGGTGGCTTTTCAATTTAATTTTCAATAGCATCTATATTGACGATAACCTATATACGTAGCTAGTTGAATTTACCTACTTATTATACCTCAATACTTATCTGATTTGTTGTTTAACGCTATTATTCTGGCATAATCAACTCTAAGTAACCTTTGTTGAGCATTAATCATAATGCGCTGATAGGTAGAGATATTTGCTAGATTATCCTTCAAGGCTTTTCTATAAGTATTAATGATTTCTTCCTCGCTATGTAAACAGACATTTAGGATGGCTTTTCGGTAATTCCCTGAAAGCATTGTTTTTAATTTACTTAAAAAATCAAAAAATTTATTTGTTGACGTTCTTTCCTTAGTTGGTTCATCTCCCATATCATACATTTCGTCAATAAGCTCTTTTTTAAAATACTTACTCGTTGGTTTAACCTTCAAACCTGTTTCATCTATTCCATAGCTTTCTAAGCTTTCATTATCGAGTTCAATCAGAGAGTTTAGTCGTTCTATTGATTTTTCTTTATTTATTGTATTGATAGACATAAGTTATTGTATTAAATATTGACTTGTGAGTTAATACATGATTAATCTGATAGGTTATGTACAGACTCACAAGCCAACATATATTATTCTGAACTACAGTAAAAGAATCAATAATAATACGATGATAATAATGGCTCCTACAGAAAGATATACGCCACCGCCTACTTCTTTTAATGATTTTTTAATTGAACGGACTTCTTTTCTCAAAGCTTTCTTTTCTACCGAACTCATATTCGATTTATCCATAGCCTTGATTTCTTCTAATCTATTCATTAGCGTACTTGCTGTTGCTGATGCCACTTTTTCAGTTGTTGCTTTCTCAGGTTCATTCCCTTCAGCTTTCAATGTAATAGGCATCACTAGAACCAATACAATCGTGATTAAAAGATACGATTTAATTTTTTTCATTTTTTTAGTATTTATAGCTTGATTTTTAGTATTCAGTATAAAGATGGGGTATAAAAAGCTAGAAACTGTTACATGATTTTGGATAATAGTTACATGATTCACAGGTTTTCAAGAGTACTTCTTTTTTTGAGTTTAAGGGCTTTAAAAAATGATGGGGTTAAACCAGTTATCTTTTTGAATTGATTAGAAAGATGAGCCACGCTACTATAATGTAGTTTAGCCGCAATTTGCGTAAGGTTTAACTCATCATAAATGATTAGCTCTTTTACCCGTTCAATTTTGTGCAGAAGAATATACTGTTCAACAGTAGTGCCTTCTGTTTCCGAAAAAAGATTGGATAAATAAGTATAATCGTATTTAAGTTTTTCGCTTAAATAAACTGAGAAGTTGATTTTAGGCATTTCATCTGTATAATGAACCATCTCAACGACTACATTCTTTATCTTTTCGATTAACATAGCTTTTTTATCATCCATTAGTTCTAGTCCTGATTTTGCAAGGGCGATTTTAATTTGGTTGTGCTGCTGTTGAGTGATATTTTCCATGATTTCCACTTCACCTAAATTTACATTTACATAATGCAATCCAAGTGCTTTCAACTCTGCTTTCACCACCATTTTACAACGATGGCTGACCATATATTTTATAAATAATTTCATACCTTACCTATCAAGTTTGTTTACGAAGCACAGACAACGCAAAAGGGTGGGAAGAGCTAGCAAGTTAAGGCTTTACAAAAGCGCTGTTTAATTTTGTCATTCGTCGATGTTACATTCTCTCCATATACCAATTTAACTCTTTTTCCATTTTATGATACTTGAAAATAGTTGAAATAATTTGCTGTAACCGCAAAAAGGCTGTTTCGCTCTTTACCACATAATCATAAGAATGGTGGTGCATACAATTTATGGCTACATCTATTCTATCTTGTTGAGACAACATCACTACAGAGATTTTAGCATCAAAAGCTTTTATTTCATCCAATACTTGTATTCCGTTCATTGCGTATTTATCAATCCCATCAAGCAAATAATCTAATATAATGATATCGGGTTCATGCGATAAGTTTTCTATACAAAGCTCACCTGTAACGTATGTTTCAACGATAAAGTTATCTAATTGAAGGAATTCTATTTCTAGCGATTTCAAAAACACCACATCATCATCTACTAGAAAAATTTTAATTTTATTTTCGTTTCTCATTATTTATTAGCTGAATGTATGTCAACTATCATTTAACTATAAATAATTATTAAGGCAGCAGTTACTTAAACCCTGCCTATGTCTGCCACGGTAAATTCAACATTTTAGCTAATATGTTGGTTTTACTTGAATTTAATATAAAACTATCAGTAAAGGTGAGCATCTTATTCGACAATAACCTTATATCATTAAAGAATAACCTTATATAATTCACATATTTCAAAAATCGGGAAGCATAAAAGTCCCAAATAGCTATATCGTTAAATATATCTCCTTGAAAAACAATCAATTACTCTTCAATCCCTTACTTATTTTTTGAATAAAATAGCTATTCATAAAGGTGTAAATCGAGGGATATAATTTATTTTAAAATAGGAAGTCTTTTCTCGTGGGTATTCTAATAAAATAACAAGACAGGGTTCAGGTCATTAACTGTATGGATATTGAAAAAATCTGTTGATTTAGTAAGTAAAGTCATCTCTGAAAGCTGGAAATAGTAGCCTAAAATACCTAGCGCTAGGTATTGCCACATTTTCACTAATCATCTAAATTAGCTTTGCTAATTAGGCTTTACCAAATACAAATAAAAAAACAACAGTTACTTTATAAAACACTTTTACATTAAGCTTATGGATGCTTGTGCCATCCATGCTGATATTCAAGTATTGTTGAAATTGCAGAAGAATAGACTATTTTTAATATTCTTATTAGCTGCTTCTCCCTCATTTTTATTCGCACAAGACATCATCATCAAGAATGATAAATCTGAGCTTAAGGCAAAGGTTGTTGAAATAACAAGTGATTTTATTAAATATCATGATTGGGATAACCTATCTGGACCAATATACAATATTGCCAAATCACAGGTATTCATGATAAATTATCAAAATGGTAAAAGAGAATTTATAGCACTCGTTGGAGGTTCATATTATTTGAATGAGGCATTGAAATTGGACAAAACCAAAGGTGCTTTGTATATAGGTGCAGCCGTTGCGTACACTTATACTGCGGTAACCTCCGATGCTTCAGACGAGATGGTTTCTTCAGGAGATTTTGGTGGGTTTGGGCGTGTTGGCGGTCGCTTAAATTTTACGAAGGGCTTTGGAGCTTTTGCTGAAGTGCATGTCGGACAGGGAGACCCTGCCATCATTGCAGGATTGACATTTAGTATTATAAAATAAAAAACTAGAGACTGATATAATGAAAACCTCATTACTAAAATCGCTTTTTATTACCACAGTTCTTGGCTGTATGGCTATGGGTTGTAAGAATGATGAGGTAGCATCTGTTAACACGAACAACGAATTTACTTTTGGTAGTGATAAATATACTGGCCCCTGCACGGCTGTATCCTCGCAGATTTGTAAAGGTTCAACTGATGTGGGTATTACATCTACCAAAAGTTTGCTCGTTTATAACATGCCAACGGCTAGTTCAGGTAATTTTACTATTACTAACGGTTGGGCTGCTAATCCTGCTTGCAATATTTATGTGTTAATACAAAAGGAAAGTGGCGACGTATCTGCTAGCATTAATGGAACACTTACTAAAACAGGGGAAAAATCATTCACTTTGTCTACAGTGTTAAGTGCTAGTCCTTCTGCCTCGTCCACCATTGCAGCAACGGCAAGTGGCAGTTATAAGTGATATTGAGATTTAAGGTATTCCAGATTACCCTTCTCGTATAAATATAAGATACATACCTATATAAACAACCCCCGGATATGTCAGCATTTGGCATATATCGGGGATTTATTATTTTTTACAATGCATAATAGCACTTAATTACTCATGGCTATCAAGTATCTCTTTTAGTTTAGCTGAATCAAAAGGCTTGACCACATAATCTGAAATTTCTTTAATCTTCTTTGCCTGCTGAATGTCTTCTGGGTCTGTAGAAGACGTAACCATATAAATAGTAACGGGTTTGTTAATCTGTGCTTTGATAGTGCTAAATTCTTCTAAAAACAACCACCCGTCCATGAGAGGCATGTTGATATCTAAAAAAATAATATCTGGAATATTCTCTACTTCCATATAATGACTAACAAAATAATTGAATGCTTCTTCACCATTAAGGAAGTTCCACATTTTATTTACCTGATAATCTTTACTAATCATTCTTTTAATCATATATTGATAGATGGGGTCATCATCAATAAAACATAGGCTTAATAACTTTTTCATTGCTTTGTCCTATTAAAAATTACGGTGAATATAGAACCTTTATTAACTATACTTTCTACGGTGATTTCTCCTCCCATAGCTTCTACTTGTGTTTTAGTCATAAATAAACCCATACCTCTGGCCTGCTGGTGGCGGTGGAAGGTCTTGTGCATTCCAAATATGTTTCTTCTGTGTTTAGCTAAGTCTATGCCAAGCCCATTATCCTCTACTTCTAGGATTATTTCACCATTGTTATTTTCGGTTTTCAAACGTATCTCAGGAATACGGTCAGGCGAACTGTATTTAAGTGCATTGGATAATAGATTAAACAGAATGCTTTCCAGATAAACTCTAGGATAGCTAATAATAGGTACCTTAGAAAAATCAGCACTCACAATAGCTTCGCTTTTGATTAACTGGTCTTTCAGTATGACTTTTACAGATGCAAAAATGTCTTCGAAAACTAATTCTATTCGTTCTTTTGTATTGTCTTCTTGAACACTAACGGTTTCTAATAATTCATCAAGCGTAACCGTGAGATTATCGACTACTGTATCTAAATTTCCTACTAGCTCATCTTTGTCTTCTATCGTCGTGCTTTCTTTATAGAATTGCAACAATAGGTTTAAATTGCTAACTGGGGCACGGAGGTTGTGTGAAGTAATCTGTGCAAAAGCACGCAACTGCTGATTCTGTTTTGTTAACTTTTTAGTTAATATTTCTAGTTTTTGGTGTGCCTCTACTAAATTATTCTCAATGATTTTCCTGTCTGTAATATCATAAATGAACGACATCAAGTACTGTTCATTTCCCATTATTAATTTTTCCATCGAAAAAATACAATGTATTGGCATTCCATCTTTATTTCTTAGGGTAATATCGGTATTGAGGATACGTCCTTGTTCATTCAATAAGCTAATCAGTTTTTTTCTCGCTGGAATATCCAGTATTAACAATTCCGTGACTGTATGCCCTATCATTTCTTCGTGCGTATATTTAACCATATCCAGCACTGCCTGATTAACATTAATATATTCGCCGTTATCCAATTTGCTGATAGCTATGCCTGTTGGATTGGATTCAAACAATTTAACAAACAGTTCATGAGAATATTGAATATCTGGTGATTGATGTAATACCATTTCTTCAATCCTTTTATTCAATTCAAGGGTTGTTTGCTCTGCTGCTATTTTTTTTTGCTCGCTTTCGTTTAACGTTTTCCGAATGACTAAAACTCCAAGCAAAACAAATACAACAGTAGACATTACGGTTCCGAACGCTGTTGTGATATACTGTGGCATTAGGATTTCAATAATACTTATTCCCAATATCCACTCCAATAGCCCAATGGTGCCCGACATTATCACACTTATGCCAGTAAGTAGATATAATATCGACGAGTTGAGGATATTCTGAGGATTACTTAAATGCATGCAATAAATTTGAGAGGTGCTTGTGTTGGGTAAACGGATTTTAGATATAATGCTGTCTAAACTTCGGTAAGCTTAGGTTATTAAAACCATGGTGAACGAATGATTTCGAATTTTTACTATCACCATAACTATTTAAAGTTAGCATATAATGAATCAGACCTACCAAATCAGTTTTTATATTACTTGATTTGGATAAGAAACAATCTGCCCCTGCATCTAAGATACGATTGATGGACGTTTCATCCTCTAAGGTAGACATTGCTATTATTTTTATTGAAGGCCAGTTCTTTTTTACAATGAGAGCCGTGGTAAAACCATCCATTCTTGGCATTTCAATATCAAGAATAATCATGTCTGGCAAATAATTACTTTGCTTGAGTTTTGTAATACATTCTTCTCCATTCTCGGCTTGGAAAGGAATATTACATCTGTGTTTTTTTAGTTCAGAACTCACTAAAGTTCTAACGAGAGAATTATCATCTACTATGGCGATTGAATATGGAGTAAACATATTAATTATAGGGTTATTATTATGATTGATTTTGAATGGTATAACAACTAAACTATATAAAATTCTACTTTATCAGGTAGGGATTTGAACTATTATTGATGCTCGGCTTATAAATCATTTAACTACTTTTTGAAATACTTAAGCGGAATGTCAAAATAATTTCTTTATTTAATTAGTGGTTAAGTAATCGTTTCTTAATCATGTCCCTAGGGATTACAAAAGTATAAAATAAGTTGCTGACAGGATTTTTGATTGGTTTCAAATATGTTTCTATTGGTTGCATCAGGCAAAAAAAAAGGTATAAGATTGTTGCATGCAATAATCTTATACCTTTTTAACAACTAATAATCAATTACTTATTTGTTGCACTTGGAGAAAACCCAAATTCTTCCTGAAACGAAGTAGAAAAATGTCCAGCATTTTTATACCCCGTTTTCCAAGCGACTTCTGAGATGTTGAAATTGCTAGTTTTTAAAAGAATTCTGGCTTGCGTTAGTCGGTAAGAACGTATAAAGTCAGAAGGAGAAACACCCATCAAAGTTTTCATTTTTCGAAACAATTGCGAACGGCTCATACCGATTTCTTGACAGAGTTGAGGTAATCCAAAATTCTCATCTGCAAAATTTTCATGTACAATTGATTTTACCTTTTTAACAAAGGTATGTTCAAGCTCATAAATTTCCTCTGGTAAGTCTTCCGTGACAATATCAACTACTTCTTCTATAGGGTTATTTTGTGAGAAATATGCTTGTAAACGCTTTTGTTTCTGCATTAACATTTCCAATTGTACTATCAACTCTTCCTTATTAAAAGGCTTGGTCATGTAGACATCTGCTCCGTGCTTGAGCCCAGCTATTTTGGAATCAGTATCCATTTTAGCGGTTAATAAAATTATTGGAATATGGCTTGTACGTTGGTCACTTTTTAAGGTTTCACAAACTTGAAAACCGTCTTTTCCTGGCATCATCACATCACTAATGATAATGTCTGGAGTATTTTCAATGGCTTTTTCAATGCCAACTATACCATTATACGCTACATCTAATTGATATAACCCATATAGACAAGTTTTGAGAAAGGTAACTAAGTCGGCATTGTCTTCAATAATAAGAAGATGTGGCAAGGAATCATCAATCACCGAAGATGATATGGGAGTAATACTTTCACGGTTAATAAAATTTATAGAAGAAACAGATTTATCTAATGTCGGAGAACCAGCCACAATAGGTGCCTTGTTGGTGATGGGTAATTTAACGATAAACGTAGTGCCTTTTCCAAGTTCGCTCTCTACAAAGACTTCTCCATTCATCAATTTAATCATCTCATGGACATGTGCCAACCCAATGCCAGTGCCCTCACGCTGCCTAGTATGTGAATTATCTATTTGGTAAAAACGATCGAATATATATGTCAACTCTTTTTTAGCTATTCCTATGCCTGTATCCTGTACTTCGATAATCAACTTATTATCTTCCTGCTTTAGTCTAATGGTAATTTCTCCACCTGACGGTGTAAATTTAATCGCATTAGAAATAAGATTCGTCAATATTTGTTTTACCTGCTCTTCGTCATAATCCATTACCCGTATATTCAAAGCACTCAAGAATCGTAATGATAAATTCTGGCTGTTGGCATAAGCTTGGAAAGATTCTGTGAGGTAGCGTAAATAGGGCACAATATCTGCCTGTTGAAAATATAGCTGGAATGAATTGTCAGAAAGCTTGGATAAATCGAGCAACTGATTGATAAGCCTAAGCAGGTTTTCGCCGTTGGTTTTGATAAGTCGCGCACCTTCCTCTAGATATTTATCGGGTTGAGTCCGAATTTGTTCTACCATACCAAGAATCACTGTCAATGGGGTTCTGAATTCATGTGTGAGATTGGTATAAAGACGGTTTTTGAACAAATCAAGTTCTTTAAGCCGTTGAGCTTCTTGGTGTTTCATCTTCAGCTCATTTTGAAGAATCAATCTCTTTTTCAACACATTATAAATAACAAGGCAAAGACCCAAAAACAACAGAAAATAGATGGAGTAGGCCCACGAAGATGCCCACCAAGCTGGATGTACTATTATTTTTACAGCCATTTCGTTCGAACGCCACCGTCCTCTGCTGTCTCGTGCTTTCACCCTTAAAATATATTCTCCGCTAGGCAAACTGTTGAAATGGACAAAATTAAACTTAGAAGGTGATGACCAACTGTCTTTATAACCATCAATCTTATAACTGTAAAATATCTCCTTGGGGTTGTCATAGTCCATAAGAGCATATTCAAACGTATAAGACCAATTCCAATAATTGAATTGTACTTCTGGTTGACTGGCGAATGAGGTTTTCCTCAATACCGTATCTTGTTTTTCATCTGTATATTCTAAAGCAGTAAGTACAAGCTTTGCCTTTTGGTTTCTATCCACTCTGGTGATATAAGATTGCATCAAATCTTTTGGAAAAAAGGCATTCACTCCGCGCATTCCGCCAAAAAACATCCGACCATCTTTGGCTTTGAAAAATGACTTACGGTTAAATTCGTTAAAAGTTAGTCCATCTTCTTCCAGAAAATTACTAAAAACTTTGGTGGGTAAATGAAACCGAGATAGCCCGTGATTAGTACTTAGCCACAAGCACGAATCTCCTTCCATCAACATTCCACTGATAAAATTATTTGGTAAACCCTCAGAAATAGTATATTGACGGTGTGAACCATTAGACGGATTTACCCATACTAAGCCAGCATCACTACCTAACCAAAGGTTTCCTTTACGGTCTTCCTCAATCGCCAATATACGAGATAAGGCCAATCCCCAAGTCTTAGGATCATACCAATGTCGTACTTTCGTTATGGGGTCATACTGCAATAATCTTCCTTTAAAACTCAGCCATATTTTCCCGCTTTTCATACCTGCATGAAAAGCTTCAGTTGCATTGAATAACTTGTCGGGCAAGTCAAACTCTTTCTCCCATTTTATTTGATTATTCGCTTTATTCAAACGATATAATGTGTAATGCGTTATCCACCAAAGCGTTCCGTATTTGTCCTTAGTAAAAAAACCGTTATCCTGAAATGTTTTTTCCTTAAATGGGCTTGGAACTTCTATTATTTTTCCAGAATTCGGTTCTAATGCTTGAAAGCCATTAAGCCAGATGATATCTCCATCTGTATACAAATCATACAACTTTACAGTACCAGGGAATATATAAGTTCGTAGTGCTTGTTTTTTTATAGGGTCAATTTTGGCAATTCCAGTATAATATACGCCGTATATCATGCCTTGTGCATCTTCTGTCAATCCACGGAAACTATAATTAGCATTCACATTGTTCATACCACTGAAATAAGTATCAAAAGGATTTGGCCATGGTCTTACTTTTAGCAAGCCGAGTCTGGTCTCTACCCATACTATTCCCGTATTATCTTGAAACAACCCTAAGAAATCGTTATTATTCGGTAACAGTCGTTTTAATTCTTCACGAAAATTGTATAATTTATCCGCACGAGCATCATAATAAATAAGACTTCTGTCGTAACCACACGCCCATATACTACCATTTTTTTCTGTAATAAATCTCCTTATTTCAATCTTATTAGGGTTTAGTAATCGATTGACAGGGTGTGGTAAGAATTTATTTTTACTTTTATCCAACTGATAAAAAAGCCTATTTGATAAAAGTGCTACCGAGCCCTTCATATAAGGTTGAAACCACATATCACCACAATTCTTACATATATTATCTAATGGCGTTGCTGTAGTGATTTTACCAGCTTTATTTACGTGATATACCGTGTCTACATATGCTAAAGAATAATCATAATCGTTAATATTACGCCAATAATAGGCACTTAACAAGTCAGGATATTGTGTCCCTCCCATCGCATCCGATTTATCCATTTTATACGGCCAAGCTCGCTGAGAGCCCACCTCTATTTTGGTCATTAGCTTAGCATTTTGCCCATCAATAGGCCAAAACCTAATCCTACCTCCTGGGGTATCCTTTATTTTTAGGTTGATAGGTTGCCAATGCTCTTTTTTGGGATTAAATAAAAAATGATGATGTTCACTCCACACAAATAGTAAAGAATCTTGGTACAAAGTCAAACCTGATATGTACTCCTGTTTGGCCGTTAATGCACTTGGGGTTGGATAGATTAAAAAATTATATCCATCATAACGGTGGATTTTCCCATCATTTATAAACCAAATAAATCCTTGGTCATCTTGTGTTACTGAAGACGTGTGGTTTCCAGCAAGTCCGTTAGCAGTGCTAAAAAACTCAAAGGTAGCCTTTTGTGCAACGGTAGAACTTGCACATAACAATAATGACGCAATTGTAAAAACAGCTTTATTTATATGCGCTTTCAACAAGAAATACGCATCCATGCGGCGGTATGGAGTAATTTTTATCATAGGTAATAACATCAGAGGTAGAAAGACCCAATTTTTATACTATTAGAGCAGAAGTATTATATTTATGTGATTTGGTATGCTATTTACAATTAGTGTGTTTATTGAAGTTAGCAAAGCTTTTTCATTTTTCGCTAAAACTCTATGACTTTTCTTTTAAACATTTTTTCTCTTTAACATACAGCAACGTATATAGTGGTAATTCTGCGGTAAAATGAACATTCGTAAATTCGTTAAATAATTTTGTAGAAATCCTCTTTATAAACAAACACCATAAGTTATTCATCATTGTGAATAACTTATGGTGTTTAATGATATAAATTATAAGAAAAAATTTATATCTTAACCTGTAAAGTAAGATAGAAACTTCTACCATCTGAAGGTAAAATACCTGGTCCTGGGTAACCTGTGGCTCTTCTGGTAAAATACATTTCATTGGCAACGTTATTGATACTTGCTTCTAGCTTAATTTTCTTGAAGTCATAAGAAAAGCTTAAATCCATAATTTGATAGGCTGGAATTAATCCTATTACAGATGATATTCCGCCGTCTCTGGCATTGGTGGCATCCGAAAACTGATCAGTTAAATAGGTAAACTGAAACGAGCCCTTCAATTTTTTATAGCCAACCCTAAGACCCGTTTTTAAGTTTATTTTAGGTACAAATTCTACTTCATTTCCTTTCACTCCTACCATCTTGCTCTCGCGATATTCCGATTTAATGAAGGCAAAATTACCGAATAACACCGTACTCATATCTTTACTATCTGGTTTAAACAAACGGAAAAAATCAGCTTCTGCATACGACTCTATTCCCATTATCACAGCTTGCCCGACGTTAGTGCGTAAACGTAATATTCTGTTGCTTTCATCATAAAACTGTATTTCACCTATCCTATTATTATAATTGAGGTAAAACAAACTCACATCGTAATTATAGAAAGATGTCTGGTGACTTCTAATACCAAGGTCAATTGAATACCCTTTTTCATCCTTCATATCAGGGTCTATCACCGACGAAGGGTTTGAAATACGCATATCGCTAAAGGTAATTGAACGATAATTTTGAGAGATGTTACCATAAATTTCAGTCTGTTCAAATGGCTTAAAGCTAATCCCTATACCTGCTAATACAAACTGTCGGTTATTCACACGAACTTCATCCGTTCTGGTAATATTAATTACGTTCCCTGCTAAATCACGCATGATACTTCCATAATAGCCATCTGCTTTGGTACTGATATATTCATAGCGTATACCGGGGGTAACCGAAATCTTATCATTGAGGTAAAAAATGTTCTCTGCAAACAGCGATACGTTTCGGTTGGGGAAACTGTAATCGTAGGTAATAAAACGTTCTGGCTCAACAAAATTAAAATTCGCATCTTTTCCTGTACTTCCTAGCCCTTGTAAACTATGGTTGAAACCATGATAATATCTTCCACCTACCAACAATACAGACTGTTTTTTGGCGATTGAATAACGTTTTAAATATCTCGCCTCGGTTCCCCAGTTGTCAAATTCTCCTTTAATTAAATCTCGTTCACTATTATCATCAATCGTCGCCACACGGTTTGGTCTGAAACCTAACGAATATCGATGAGCTGACAAACCAAAGAAGCGGAGGTTGAACTGGTTAGTTTCATTAAATTTATGGTCAAAATGAACTGCTAACATATTCCAATTTACATCAAACCAATTTCGTTCTCTGTTAGTTTGTCTTGGGTCTTGTGCAAACATTGCATCCGAAAGTCCCCCTGGTTGTTTGGCAAGGTATTCCATGTGGGTTACATCTAAGCCAACAGAGGTTTTTTCTGATATTTTATAATCTATGTCTGAATAAAATGTGTAGCTATTAAAATGAGAATTGGCTCTCCAACCATCAGCTTTTTTGTATTGAAAAAAAGTATAATAGCTAAGTTTTCCAACAGTCCCACTCGCACTGGTAAAAGCATTATAAAATCCAAAAGAACCTACTGTTTGTCTAGCGACTACTTCAATTTTTTTATCAAGAACGGGCTTTCGCATGATAAAATTAATAAGCCCTCCGAACTGCGTACCATACTGAAGCGAAGCCGCTCCGCGTACAATTTGGATTTTGCCTACGGCTTCTACGGGAGGAGTATAATAACTTTCTGGATAGCCTAGGGCATCAGCACTTATATCATGTCCATTTTGTCGAACATTGAAGTTAGAAGTTCTGTTGGGGTCTAGTCCTCTCCCTCCTATGCTTAATTGCAAACCTCCTCCTTCATTCTCCCAGATATTAAGACCCGCTACCCTTGAGTAAATTTGTCGGGCATTGTTGGTTGACAAATTAGCCACCAATTGGTCTGGTGTAATTACTTCCGACTTCTTGCCTTCATAAATACCCATGTTTTCAACCCCTCTTAATCTTGAAAATCCGAAATCGGTCTTCTTGTCAGATACCACTACTTCGCTCAGGGTTTCGTCACGTGAAGAAAGGTAAATTACTATTTCTTCATTTTTTCCTGCGATAACAATCGTTCGTTTGACAGGCCTAAAGTCTGGAGAAATAACTTGTAAGGTATGTTCGCCATTGGCGATAGAGGGGAATATAAATATGCCTTCTGGGTTAGATAATGTTTTCTGGTTGCCATCAAGGTAAATTTCTGATGTCCCCACGATGGTACTATCGATTTTTGACTTAACAATACCTTTCAAACGGTATTGTGCAAAAGTATATGTCGAGAAAAAACAGATAAAAACTGTACTAAAAACCTTTAATTTCATTATTGAGGGGAATAATCCAGGATTTATGCTGGAAGGATTCTATTTCTTTGGCTAAATCAGTAGTAGGATTAATAAATGTTTTACCCAACCTACCATTCAGGGTAACGTAAGCATCAACATAGACTTGAGGAGAACGAAAGCCTCGGCTTTGGTAATAATCCCTCAAGATATGTGCATAATATAAAATCATATCTGGCTGAGTAGCCATCATTTTCTCTTGAAGGGTCGTCAAGAACGCTGTATTATTAACTATCTGGTAATGCCCATCATCATCTTTTACAGTAAACTGTGCATTGCCTGCTTTTTCCATCAACATTACTCTCCATGAAAATCGGTAGCCTTCTTCCGTCCAGAAAAGCTCATCAGGATACATAAGATACCTAAATGGAAATATAAGCTGGATAGTGAAGAATATCATAAAACCACCTATCAAAAGCTTATTGGCTACAGGAGAAAAAGAGTAAGTTTTATGGGATTGCAAAAAATTTTCTGACACTTTTATCAGGCTTCCCAATTGTTGAATAATACTTTGATGGAAATTAGAAGAGAAAAAAATCAAGGCTGTCACTATCATGATATATGGAAACATTCCGATTGGAAACAGCAGGGCTGTAAAAATATGAAAAACCACCACTGTCAAATAAGCGATGGGTCTTGTTGTAGCATTCAATAAGAAAAAGACAATAGTGAGGTCGTACACACAACCAAACCAGCTAAAAGCGTAGGGTGTCCATGAATAATTGAACAAAAAACCTATGATAGGCATATCATTTTTAGCAGGAAGCCATATCCTTAGCGGTAAAGCTTCTAGCAACCAATCACTATTTAATTTGGCAAGTCCAGCATAGAAATAAAGGATGAAAACCAATAACTTAATCACATCTATACACCATGTAGGTATTTTATCTACCAATAAGGTTTTGTCTTTGTAAGCATCCAATGAAAAATACCGATGTGCTGGCAAAAATACCATTATTAAGCAAAGCAAACTGATAAAGTAATAATGGTTTAGATAGGTACTCTTATCCATGAGTTCTATATAAGTAAAACTGAGGAATAAGCTGACAATAGCTATTCTATAAAAATAGCCAATCATTACCAAAACCGATGACACAATACATACTACAAACAGGCTGTAAGTATATTGCCCTAAAGGATGAACAAACTCGAATCCATAAAAAGGAAAAAAATAACGAGGCTTTATGTACAAATCATAAATCCACCCTTTGCTCCAAAAACGCAAAAGACTTACGAAAAGCATAAAGCCCAGAGCCATTCTGAATACAGCTAATGGTATGACAGAAACCTCTTTGTTAAAATATTGAGTATATAAAGTGCTGTTACGCCAAAGCTTAGTCACCGTCATTATCAGTATAAGTAATGGTTATGCTCATAGCCGAGGTCATATCTACTTTTAGCATTCTTACAGCTTTTTGTAGCTCGGTATATACAGCCTTCATCGCTGCGTTGTTATCCAACACTTCTTGGTGAAAATCAGGCTTCAATACATCTATTTTTGCTTTGTTAGCAACAAACTGTGTATTGATAATTTCGCTTAATAATTTTCCAGTAGTAACATCTTTAGCGACTAAACCATCAAGATAAGTTTTGAAAGAAGGACCTTCTACACCAGTTTTTACATTTTTACCATTAAAAAAATCAACGGCTGCTTGATGTGCGCTTAATGCCAATGCTTTAGAAATATCTTTCTTATACAATCCTTCTACTTTATCTGCTGATACAACGCCATTGAGCATAGCTCCCGACGGTATGCCAAATTTACCTGAACGGATAAATCTTTCATAATGTAAAATATAGCCATTAATCATTTCACCCATTGGCGAGCCAATATCTGTACCTGTCTTTTTGATAAACTCAGCTCGGTAAGTACCCCAATCGCTTATTACTTTGGTAATAAGTTCGTTCATGTGGTCTACAATTCGCTTAATATAAGCAAGACGTTTGGCACCATCAGTAGATGATTTAAAATAGGCTACTATTTCTGCATCTGTACTTCCTGTGCCATTCAATAAATAATCTAACGCAGGAAAACCTTGTTTGTCGTAAGAAGCAGTTACTTCAAAATTTTCAGACGGATTGTTGATATACGTAGCAATACCCGCAACATTGGTTGGATAAATATTGTAATAATTACGAATACCTGTCTTGGTTCCTGGACCAAAATCAAAGCCTTCAACAGTTTCCCAACTGATATAAGCATCTACCCACGCCTGACGAAATTCAGCCAAAGTTGCTGTTTCTGGCTTAGCAATAAAGGCTTGTGACTTAGTAGACATCACGTCCAATTTTGTTTTAAAATTGGTATAGGATGGCACAATGACATTATCGGCCAGATTGGTCAATATTGCTGCACGGTCTTTATTCAAATCTGGCGTTGTATTTTGTGGGTCGTCATTTTTTGAACATGCCAACACCAATACAATTGCAATCAATAAAATACTTACTTTTTTTAAGTCTATTCTAGTCATCACATTAAACGATAATATGGGTTGACAGCAATACCATTGCCACCAACCCACTTGGTTACTATTATTAAAAAATAAGTTCTTATAAAGCGAACTTTGCTTTGATAGCATCAGACGCCGCTGCAATTTTAGCAGGAGTCAAATCCCAATATCCATTTGCCGAACCTAACAATGCTGTTAAAATATCATCTGAGAATTTAGCATTAGCACCGTTAACTGTACAGAAACGTAGAGAGTAGATAAATCCTCCACCTTCACCAATATCATGTACTTTGTCTGCTTCTGTAGTTCTAGTTCCCCATTTTCCTAAATAGCCTACCGCTGCTGCTGCAATTGCTTTTTCAAATGCTGCTTTAATAAAATCAGCTTGTTTTTTCAATTCTGTTTTGTCATTATTAACAATTGCTGCACGACCTTTCAAGAAGGCAAGGTGAAGTTGTGGATAAGCAGCTTTGTTGTATTCCCATGCGTATGAGCCTAATGCAAATTCAGTAGTACCTCTTACTGCATCTGTCGAGCCAGCTAAATAAGCTTGGTTCAATGTTAATAAACCATAAGCTTCGTCCCAGTTTTGTTCTAATTGAGAGTAGTTTTTACCTGTTACAAGCTTGCTATTATCTGCCTCTAATCCTTTAGTTAATAATACATTCGCAATATAATCATATTGTAATGCACCAATTAACGATTTTTGAATAATTTGTACTGTTTCAATACCTTTTGCATCAACCAAACGGCTACCTAATTTACCTGCTTTACCTTTTTCTGCTACCGTAGTTACTGATTTACTTGCTTCAGCAACTTCATTAAAAAGTGTTTCAATTTTTGTTCTTACTACTTCTGCATCAGCAGCAGCCCAAGACGACGCAACGGTATTACGCAATTGTACACCCGAAGTATTTAGTTTTGTACTATCAACAAATGGATTACCAGTGTTAGCATACATATTTTTCAACACAGTAGCATCTATCACTTTGTTACCAGTAATTGATGAGCTGATTGATGTATTTATTGCTTGGAACATCTTATAACGATTGTTTCCATTACTCAAATCTACTGTAGTTTTTCCTCCATCCATAAACGCACTACTATATGGAGTTGTAGCAGTTAGGGTTGTATAGTCAATTTTTGTAGTACGCAATGGTGCTACTACTGCATCATCATCTTTACATGAGGTCATACCTGCAATTGCCAAAGCAACTAACACAAATTTCATTTTGTAGGTTCTCTTAAACATTGTAATAAGGAATTAGTTATTTATTATTCAAAAATTTATTTTATTCTTTGTTAATTGTAATTAGACTTATTCCAAACAAATAGTCAAAAAAATAGGGCTAATTGTTAGCACCTTTTAGTCTTCCCATTTGTAGCCAATACCATATACGGTATTGAGGTATATTCTGCACCCAGCATTGTTCATCTTTCTTTTAAGATTTTTAATATGCGCATACAGTATATCTGCATTACTTTTAGAATCATCCAATTGTCCCGACAAATACGTCAATAGGGAATCTTTGGTAACTACTTTGTTTTTATGTTCTAAAAAGAATATAAGTAGTTCAAATTCTTTTTTAGTTAGTCCAAGTAGTTCTTCGTTCACAAGAACCGACTTCGCTAATAAATCAATCTGTAATTCGTTATACCTGATAATATTTTTATTATTCAGTTTACTTCTTCTTAGCACCGAGAATATTCTGGCTACTAATTCCGATACTTCATAAGGTTTATTCAAAAAATCATCTGCTCCTTTGTATAGAGCATCAATCTTTTTTTGGAAAGAATTATCTGAAGAAATAACAATAAGACCTGCATTCTTATTTGTTTTTTTTATTTCTTCAATGAGCTGTAAGCCTTTGTTTTCCTCGAATGTCAAGTCAACTACAATACAATCATACCTTGTAGTTTTTATCTTTTGCTTTAATTCTTGGTCATTTATCACAAATTCGGCTCTATGGCCCATTCCTAATAAATCATTGGCAATCTCATCGCTAAACTTTCCAGAATTTTTCATAATGAGAATCTCCATGGCACAAAATAAAGAGTCAATTCTGAATTTTTTTTAAATTAAACTAATTCTAAATAATATTTCTTGATGTATTTTAAATTGTTGAATCCTTTAAAGAACCATTTCTTGGGATTGACGTTATTTTTGATAAGTCGATTAAAGCCAATTAGTTAAATAAATTCTTCATATTGATAGACTATACGACAAATTGCGGAAAATAGTCGCGTACAAAAAATATTTTTCTACAATCACACTTAATAAAGGCTAATAACTTATTTTTTTGCAAGTATTTTTAATCTTGTGTTCACAAGTAATAGTCACAATAAACGCTGAAAACCTATGAAACTATTATTGGTAGAAGACGAACAACTTCTTTTAGAAGAAATGGATACCTACCTGACCGAACAAGGTTATCGTTGTGAAAAAGCTACGACATTTGCTGAAGGACAGGAAAAATTGCATTTATATCATTACGATGCTATCGTATTAGATATCACCCTTCCAGGGGGCAATGGGCTTTCTTTGCTCAAAACATTAAAAAAGCAAGATGAAAATGTTGGTGTGTTGATTTTATCAGCCAAGGATTCTCTATACGACAAAATAACGGGCTTAGAAATGGGAGCTGATGATTACCTCACAAAGCCTTTTCATTTAGAAGAACTGAACGCAAGAATTTTTTCATTACTCAGGCGAAGGACTTTTGATGGGGAAAATGAAATAAAGCTTGATAACCTTGTTATCAACATGGCAACCAAAGCAGTAAGTTATAAAGACGAACCTATTACTTTAACTAAAAAGGAATATGTACTGCTATTGTACTTTGTTATCAATAAAAACCGTGTTGTAAGTAAGCAAGCCATCGCCGAACACCTTTGGGGCGACCATTACGACATGGCTGAAAACTATGATACTGTATACGTTTATACCATGAATTTACGCAAAAAAATAACTGCACATACAGGTGTAGACTATATCAAAACAGTATATGGAATGGGGTATAAATGGATTTCTTAACTGATTAATTAAACGTTTTAAGGTAAAAAATGACATTACTTCATAAAACTACAAGAGATTATTTAATTGCCTCGGTGTCTATTTTAATCTTTACTGGCTTTACCCTTTTTGTGATACTCCAAAAAGCTGTAAGCGATGAAATGGATGAACAACTAGAATTACAAGCAGATCAAATCTTTGAGAGTATCAGGCTGGGCAACCATGTCAATTCTCCCTTTATTAAAATACAGCAGGTAACTGATAATACTCCGCTCGGACTGGTTTTTGGTGATACCATGGTTTATGACCGCGTTCAGAAAGAAATTGAAGAATATCATTACCTGAAAGAAACCCAAGCCATTGGAAATGCTCGTTATGATGTAACAGTAATGAGTTCGCACATTGGCTGGGATAATTATTACCTCACCATTCTATACATTTTTCTATTAACTGCTGTCCTCCTGACTGCCTCTGGTATTCTGATTAACTATTATTCCAACAAGAAAATTTTGCGACCTTTTTTTCAAAATTTAAAAAATGTCCAAGCGTTTTCAGTTACTTCCCCCCACAGTCTTGAACTGCACGATTCGGCCATTACAGAATTTAAAGAACTAAATTTTACCCTAAAAGACTTGACAGAAAGGAGTAGAAAAGAATATTTAGCCCTCAGGGAATTTACCGAAAATGCTTCGCATGAAATTCAGATACCTTTAAGTATTGTCCAGTCAAAACTAGATAGAATGAGCCAACTGGACATTACAGAACAGATGGCAAGTTATATTACACAAGCAAAATCTGGTGTAAATCGGCTTTCTAAGATGAACAAGAATCTTTTGTTACTAGCCAAACTGGATAATCAACTGTTTAGCGATGAACATCAAATTGTTTTTAGTGATGCCCTAGATGCACATCTCCGCAATATGGAAGACCTTTTCTTAGCGAAGAACATTAGTTTAAATGAAGAAATAAGTAGAACAGAGCTAATCACCAATCAATACCTCATAGATACATTAATTTCGAATTTTCTTTCAAATGCCTTAAAATATACCTCCGCTAATGGTGTTATTAAAATAGTACTCACCAATAATGCCTTCATTATTTCCAATACAGGTTCCCCATTAGATTTTCCTGAGGAATATATTTTTGATAGATTCACCAAGAATCCTGAAAATACTTCGTCTACTGGTTTAGGATTAGCCATTATCAAAGAAATCTGTGCTTTAAACCGTTGGCCGTTATCTTACCAATACCTAGAAGGATGGCATCGCTTTACGGTTGTATTTAACAGAAATCCTGAAATCATTTAAGGGCTAATACAAGAAAAACCTCGAAGGGAAGACCTTTCGAGGTTTTTACAATAACTATAATCCTTATATGAGTGATAATCTTTAAAATTTGTATGACAATGTCGTTACAAACTGACGAGGAGGTATTGGGTTGATACTATATCTATCATGACCAATATAATTAAGCTCATTGAAAATATTAGATACTTTAGCAAGTAATGATACTTTTTTGAAGCTATATCCAGCCGATGCATCAAAAGTGGCAAAACCTGTTAATGGCACTAAACGGCTATATTCAGGTGTTTGTCCGAATGTATTATTTACCCCTGCAAAACGATTCCCCGTATAGAAACCAGATGCTCCTAATTTAAGTCCTTTTACTTTTCCTTTATCAAAAGTATAGAACAACGTAGCGTTGGCACTATGCGCAGGGTTGTTGATTAAACGTTCACCAGTGATATAAGAGCCCCTCAATGCTGACGTTTTGGTATAACGCATGAAGTTGTAGCCATAACCAGTGATGAAGTAAAAGTTTTTCGAAAGGTTACCATTGATATCTATTTCAAAACCATCACTGGTAGTTTCTCCTGTAAGTTCTTTAAAATTAGCATCTGAATTCACAGTTCCGTCTGCTTTTGTCGGAGCCATTTGTGCCATGTTGTGGTTTACGATACGGTAAAGACTGACATTGGCTGAAATTTTTCCATTAAAAAATTCATTTTTAGCACCCAACTCAAACTGATCTACAATTGAAGGACTCAATTGCGCTCCATAAATATCTGTTCCTGTATTGAACGTAAAGTTATTAGAGTAACTTCCATACAATGATGTAGTTTTTATTGGTTGAAACACTAACGATGCTTTTGGAGATAATGCACTATTGCTAATCGTTGCCGCCGTACCTCTTGTCACTACATTATCTGCAAGATTCACAATAGTAGTCTGGATTGTTTTTTGGTGTGACCAACGAAGACCAGCTAATATTTTAAATTTCTCTGTCAAGCTAATCATATCCTGAACATATACCCCCAAACGGTGTGAAGGCGATGTTGTACGTGCTAAAGCCTCCGCATCTGGAATGTCGGTACGTTGCACATACTTATTCATGTTCAAAATATTAATGGTATCATAAGTAGTAATTGCTTTTCCTCCGCTCGTAATTCTGAATGTATTACTTACGCTTTCTAAATATACATAATCGCTACCAACAAGTAATTGATGACCTAATGACCCAGTTTTGAAATTTCCATTAAGGTTTAACTGAGCCGTTTTGCTATCTTCTCCTGTTTTTGCTCTTGTCAAACCTCTCGCCCAGTTTCCATTAGCAGCAATACTGTTCGGAACGTTTGTTGAAAAAGAGTTTACATCTGTCGTTTGGATAGCTCCAATTATATTTAACTTCCAGATTTCGTTAAACTGGTGATTGATATTTACTGAACCCGTCACCTGATCAATGTTACTATATGCCCATACAGTATTCAAGAATCTTGTACGACTAGGGATAATCTCAGCATCTCTGTTAGCATTCAACGAACCAATACCATTGTCGGGTGTAAGGTTTTGTTTAGTATAATCTCCTTGTAATAAAATGTCCGTCTTTTTACCTAATTTATATAACAAAGAAGGGTTTACAAACGTACGTTTAGTACTCACTACATCTCTGAAACTATTGGAAGTTTCGTAAGTACCAATCACACGAAAAGCAAGGTTTTTAGCAATAGGACCATACAAATCTACGGTAGGCTTGTATAAATCATAACTTCCTGCACGCATAGAAACTTCTCCGCCAAAATTGAATTTTGGCTTTTTAGTCACCATGTTTACTATTAATCCACCCGAAACGTTTCCATATAATAACGCCGCACTTCCTTTTAATACTTCTACAGATTCTAAGGTACTAGTTTCTGGAAAACCTTGTGTATTTGAAATAACACCATTCTTGAAAATACTACCCGACGAACCTGCAATACCAATACTATAACCTCTTGAAGAAAAAGTTTCGGCTACACCACCTCTTTGTTGAGTAAGCGATACTCCACTTACATTTTGAAGGGCATCTCCTAATCTAGATATTTGTTGGTCAGCAATCACAACGCTACTTACTACACCTGTTGATTGTGGTAAGTCAAGCGGACGAATATTAGCTTTTCCTAATGAAACAGGTTTGTTGATTACGTTTGAACCCGTGATAACTACTTCTTCAAGCTGTGAAGTACTTTCTGTAAGCACAAAATCTTGCACAGCAACTTGGTTTTCAACTACTTTAACGCTCTTTTCTTGTAGGCTCAAACCCACCGACGAAACTTTCATGGAATAAGTACCTTCTTTAATCCCTTTGATTTCAAAGTACCCATTTTCATTCGTCGTTGTCCCTTTGTTAACCTCTTTTAATCCAACATTTACAAAAGGAGCTGGCTTGCCGTCTGGCGTTTTTACGGTTCCTTTAATTGTTCCTTTCCCTTCTGTTTGAATTTGTATTAAGATAGACTTATCGCTTACTTGTACTTTCTTTAGGCTATTACCAAGTAATTTAGAAAGGGCATCTTGAACGGTAACATCTTTATAATTAATAGTTACTCGCTTTTCAGTATTCATTTTGCTATTGCTAAATGATACAGAATAACCAACCTTAGCTCCTACAGCTTGTAAAGCTTCAGATAGCTGTACATTGGTAAGGTTTAGGCTTATTTTTTCATTTAAAACCGAATTATTTTGAGCTTTTATTTGAAAAGTGAGGAATGAAAGCATCATATAAAAAAACAAGAACTGCTTTTTTACAGGGGATTTTGGTAAAGAATACATAAGTTTGTAATATTAAGTTTTATAATAATTATAATTAATCAAATGGTTAATTAACCAGCTAGCCCCGATTGATGTTTGGCGACGGATAATCGGGGTTTTCTTTATAAAAGCAATCAGCTTATTTATATCGCTGTATGCTCGTAATTATCAATAGATAATAATTTCATCATCAATTATCTTATATTGGAAATCCATTACGTAACAGATTTTCTCTATGACAGTTGTAGCAGACAGGTTTTCAAACTGCCCCGTAAATCGCTGTGAGCCTATATGTGGCGCGCTAAGCTTGATTTTTACACCATACCAACGCTCTATTGTTTTAGCAATATGCGCTATGTTTTGGTTATCAAAAACTAACTTATTATCCATCCAAGACAGATACCTATCTGCATATACGTTACCCTCTCTCAAGCCAGTTTCAGTATCAAAATGACCTTTCTCATCGCTTGTTAGTATAACCTTCCCATACGTTTTATCAATGGGAGAAAACTGTACTTTCCCTTCTTTGACGACTACTGATATTTCTTTATCATCTGGGTAAGCTCTTACATCAAACTTTGTCCCTAATACTTTTACACTAGCACGAGGCATATTGACAACAAAAGGATGAAGAGAATCTTTAGTCACTTCAAAAAATGCTTCTCCTTTTAAAGTAACGAGCCTTTGGGCATCATTAAAGTGTAAAGGGATGCGCAATTCGCTTCCTACATTTAGATGAACAATGGTACCATCTTCAAGGGTTACGTTGGCTCTTTGTCCAAATTTTGTACTAAACACCTTGAACTCTTCAGGTTTGTTTACTGCCTGCAAAGCGTTATCTCTGCTTTGGTATAAGAACAATCCAAGTCCGCAAATCATGATTACACAGGCCGCAACTAATAGTCTACCAACAATGGCATAAGGTATAATACGTGGTTGTTTTTCCTGTGCTGGAAAAATATTATTGTTAATATTCTCCCAGATAATCTCCTTGTGCTTAGGGTTATCTTTTTCATTTGGAAAACTTACTTCAGTATCCGAATCTAGTAGCCATGCTTCTATCTCCAAGATTTCTTGAGGATTACAAAGCCCTTTGGCATATTTTTCTAAAAGTGCATTTGTGATTTTCATCAAAATCTTTGTGGATTCTTTCTTATAATAGGGTAGTCGTACAAGTCGCAGATTAGTCCTATATAAAAGTAAAAAAAATTAACGGTAATCTTGTAGGCTTAAACGAAGTACTGTTAAAGCTTTAGTGAGGTGATTTTTAACGGTCTTTTCTGAGATAAGAAGGGCTGAAGCTATTTCTTTGGTATCTAATCCTTGTTCTCTACTCAATCTATATACCTGACGGCACTGGCAAGGAAGCTGATCAACCAGATTGCCTACTCTTTCATTCAATAAATGATACAATACATCGTTTTCAGTACAGCATTCACTATTGCACACACTTTCAAGCTCCTCCTCCTCTACCAACACCACTTGGTTAGCCTTCTTTCTGAAATAATCAATTACTTTATACTTAGCAGCTTTCACAAGATAATTTTCAATAGACCCTTCTACTGTCAACACATCTCTGCGTTCCCAAAGTGAACAAAATATCTCTTGAACCATCTCATAAGAAAGTTCAACATCCTTACAATGATTATAACAAGTACCGAAAACTTTTTCCCAATACTGATCATAAAGGATTTTAAAAGTATTTTGATCCATATGTTTTTTGCTGTAAAGCGTTAATATCAACCATTGGGCTTGATAAAGCAGTGTGAAATTCTGCTGTAAATTTACAACGGGAATAAATTACAACAAAAAATTATTTTGATTTAATCTAAATAATAACAAGCTATCAGGATAACACCTTTATCTTTTCTTCTTTTAGTACTATTTTTACATCATATATTTTAATCTACTTATTTATTTTCCTTTACTGCCTTTCTCCTATCTCATCTGAAATGTTGATATTTGTGCATTCTTTTCTTTCTGAAATCTTAATAAGAATACTTCGTTTAGTTATGAAATACTATACGTACTGATTTCGTTTATTTCTTTGAAGCTAACTCCTACAATGATGACAATAAAACGCTTTTATTTAATTTTTGGACTTATTTTATCTTGCTTTACGGCCTACACACAAGCCTTAAAGCTCTCTGAAAAGCCCGAAGAATTTTTAGCAGATGCCAAAAATGTTTTAATGGCTTCTGGAAATCCTCAGGCAAACTATATCATACAAAATCTAGAGAAAAACTGGAATTCTGGTACGTTGTCAGAAACACAGAAAGTAGCGTTGGCAAAAACTGCCAGTTTTATGCTAAAAAAGGGCTACAAATCGCCTCAGTTTATTCCATTTTTTGATGCTACTAACCTTGGTCTTTCAAGTGGGGTACTCTCACAAGCCAGTTTTGATAATTATTTAAATACCTTACAAAAATCTGTAGAAACAGGAGATGTAAAAACTACTACAAAATACATTGATGTCTGTCGACTATTTTTCAAAAACAATAGTCTTTACTTTACTAATTTCAACCGTTTATATGCTTATAACGGTACGGTAAGTTTTAAATATAACGACCAGAAGACAGAGGTTTTTAAAACTGAAAAAGTAGCTACTCCAACGACCAATACTACTACCCCCGAACCTGCCAAGAAAGCCGATTGGGGCGATTGGGATACACCAGCTCCTGCTAATAACGGTAGTGCAACTCCCCCTCCATTAGACGAACCAGTCGCTCAATTCTTAAACCCTGGACCTAGCATTGAATTCAATGCCATTAATCTGGCGATAGTTACTGCGAACGATTCAGCTATTTTGGTCAATACCAAAGCATTTTTAGATGTAAAAGAAGGCGTTTTGATAGGCAGTGGTGGCAAGTTCTCTTGGGAAACTGTTGGTGTGCCAGAAATATTTGTCAACCTAGATAATTACAGCATGGCTATCAGAAACCCTAAGCTTAATGCTGACTTGGCAACACTAAACTATCCTGAAAAATTAACCAGTCCTATCAAAGGGATTTTTGAGTTTCAGAGCAGGAAGAGAATCAAGAACTCCTCCGCTATTTACCCAAGGTTTATGTCACTACACAATGATGTGACCTTAAAAAACAGTAATGATATTGCCTATACGGGTGGGTTTACGATTGTCGGCACGAAAATATCCAGTGCCTCTGTGCAGTCAAAATATGCGACTATCTTAGTCAAAAAAGATGGTAAAACAGCCTTTAAGGTTATCAGTAAAAGATTCGACATCAGCGATTCTTTAATTACTTCTCCCTCGGCCATTTTTACTGGATATTTTGCGTCTCAGGATTCTCTTTATCATCCCTCTGTCAAACTTAATTACAATCGTCAATTACAATATTTACGCCTTAATAAGGTAGACGAAGGTGGTTTCAGAGAATCTTCTTATTCAGACAGCTATCATAAATTAGACATTACCTCAGATGTAATGCGTTGGAATCTGAAAGATAAGAAAATGGATTTTATGATTGTTACGGCAAAGAACATCGTTCCTGCTTTGTTTGAATCTTACGATTATTTCAATCCTGAACGTTTTGCTAAAATATCTGCTAATTATAGTTTCAATCCATTGTTAGTAGTTTCCAATTATATTAAGAAAAACAATTTGCAAGCTACCACCCTTAGCGAGCTTGCCGTTGCCTACAAAAAAGATGCAGCAGCCCTGAAACCTGTGTTTTTGGAAATGATGCAAAAAGGATATTTTGACTATGACCCTGATGTAGAAAGGCTTAAGATTTCGAGAAAAGGGCAACATTATCTGGCGGTTTTTACGGCTAAAAAAGATTATGACAACTTTTTGATTCCATCTTTCTATGCATCAAGTTCTAAAGATTCTACTGCCAATGCGTCCTTGGATTTGAATAACAATCAATTAATTATTAGAGGGGTAAAGCAATTCTATCTTTCAGATTCGCTGAATGTTTACATGGCTCCTTACGACAATATCATTAAGGTAAACAAAGACCGTAACTTTGGGATTAGTGGCGAGCTTAAAACAGGAAATTTCAGGTTTAGAGGCAGGGATTTATCCTTTAATTACAATGAGTTTAGTGTGAAGTTGGATAAGATAGATTCAATCACCTTTATCCCACAAAAAGAATTAGCTAAAAAAGGACACACAGAAATTGGGGGAGATTTAAAGTATGAAGCAGGGGTAATTTACATCAACAAACCTGATAATAAGTCTGGTCGACAAAGAATGTTAGAGTATCCTCGTCTAGTTGTTCCTACGGGCGTAACTGCCTACTTCGACCACCCTTGGAGAGTGAATGGTATTTATAACCAAAAAATATACTTCAAAGTACCAAGCATCGACTTTGATAGTTTGAATATCAAAGACATCAATTTTGTGGGTACTTTTTATTCAGATGGCATTTTCCCGCCTTTCAAAGAAACCCTTATTTCAATGCCTGATAATACGTTGGGCTTTAGTCACAAGGTGCCTGAGGGAAAATACAATTTATACAATAGTAAAACCTTTGTAAAATTCAGCTCAAATTTATTGATGGACAGCAAAGGCTTGCATACTGAAGGAGAAATAAACCACCTTACGGCACAAATCAAAGCGAAAGAAGCCTTGTTTACACCTGATTCTGTTACTGCTACGGGTACGACGGGTATTATTAATGAAGGAGAAGTTGGCAAGGCATACTTTACTAAAGTAGCCATCAATAACTTTAAATTAAAATGGCAACCTAAGGTAGATAGTATGCTGATTGAAACGCAGAAAAACACCTTTGACTTTTATGCAGGAAGCTCTAAGTTAGAAGGTAAACTCTTGGTTCGTCAGACTGGTTTGTTTGGTTTTGGGAAAGTAAAAAGACTAGACTCTGAAATCGGTTCAAATAATTTCAAATTCGGCAAAGGTGTCTTTACCGCTGAACTTGCTGATTTATTTGTAGGGAACAACCTGAGTGTAGCAAAACCTGCTCTTCTTGGTAAAAAGATGAACATCAATTTTAATATTCAAACGGGTTTGGTGAGTATCAAAACCCCTACTAACCTAAAATTGGAAGATTCTACTAGCTTGTATTTCCCTTATACTGCCTATCAGACCTCTATCAATAGTGCCGAATGGGATATTAATAAGAAACTAATAACGATGAAGGGGGATGTACGAAATACTACTTTCTCGTCAATGGAGCCAAGCCAAGAAGGACTGTCATTTAATGGTTCAGAGGCATTGTATAACATCGAAAAACAATCGTTGAATATCAATGGGGTTCCTTTTATTAAATCTGCTGATGCTAAAATTATTCCAGATAAAGGAGCCGTATTTGTCAGTAAAGATGCGGAAATGAAAGATTTCCATCAGGCAAAAATCGTCTTGGATACCATCAACTCTTATCATCGTTTAGTGAACGGAAATATTAAGATTTTATCAAGATTCAAATTTGAAGGTGATGCAATCTACCGATACGTCAATTCAGCGGGCGATAGCCTAAATATCAAGATGGGCAACTTTGATTTCAAAGAAGTAGTGCTAGACAATCGTAAGAAAACCAAGGGATATATTACTACTGCCAAAGCGAATATCGAGCAAAGTAATAAGTTTTACCTTTCGCCTAAATTGATTTACCGCGGAGAAATCAGCATGATTTCAAATGACAAGAACCTTACTTTAAATGGCTTTGTGCGTCCTGATACTAAAAACAAAAAGTATGAGACCAACTGGATAGTGTATAAAGGTAATAGCCGCGATAGTGTAAATATTGATGTACAACCTACTTTACTAGGTGAAGGCAATACTCCATTGTTTGCAGGACTACATTTCAGAACAGCTTCAAGTGGTTTATATTCTACCTTCTTATCGAACAAAGAAGATGCTAAAGACGAAGATATTTTTGTAGCCAAAGGAGCATTCAGAGATATTGCCAAAACAACACGTTTTGAAATTGGTGCCGACGATAAAGCTCAATCTTATGAAGCCAATCGTTATATTTTTGATGATGCTAAAAAGACGCTGAAACTCGAAGGGTCATTTAATTTCTTTAACCCTAATACTTTATTACAGACGTCGGGCTTTGCTGAAATGAGGGTGGATAGTGGAAAATATAAGTTCGACCAGATGTTGGTAATTAATTTCCCAATGCCTGCGGAAGTACTTAAAGCCATGGCTGACAAGATTGTAAAAATAAATTTAGAGTCTCGTGATAATGTTAGTGCCGACGACCCTGATGATAAAGAACATTACTTATCGAAACTCGCTAATATTTTGGGTGGAAAAACCGTAGCTTCTTTTGAAAGACGTGTAAAAAATGAACACGTACCTCTTTATTCAATTTCGTCTAAACTGAATACGACGATGGTTATTTCAAAAGCTAATTTGCGATATTCAGACCAACACGCTTCTTTTTATAGTGTTGGCAAATTGGCTATTGCCAATATTGGAGGAACAGATATTAATGCCGAGATTGAAGGGATGCTTGAAATCAAAAAAACCAATGAGGGGGACGAGTTCTATCTTTATTTAGAACCTTCAGAAGATGTTTGGTATTTTATGGGTTACTTAAAAAATGAGATGGGTGTCATTTCATCTGATGGTGAATTTAATAATGCTGTTGCCGCAAAATCGAAAGGAGTTAAAAAAGGAAGTGGTAAAAATGCGTATGCATTCTTAGGCGTTGGTGCTGAGGAAAAAATTGCTTTTTCAGAGAGATTCGTGGATAACTATAGAACCAGAGTAGAAAAGGGCAAGAAAATAGTTAATAAAAAAGACGAAAAGCCTAAAGTTGAGAAGAAGAAAGAAGAAGCGAAAGAAGGTTTCTAATAAAACTAAAGCCCTGCTAATTTAAAATTAACAGGGCTTTCTTAATCTTTTTTTGGTGTCTAGAATTCGGTGTTTAGGAAACTTTACTGAGCCAATACATTCATTTTTCGACGTAGTCTGTTAAAACATTTTTCGATAACTTGATTGTATATTTTCCCAAATTTATCATAACACCATGCTTGCAACTCACTTACTTCATCAGATAATAGTGTCTTGATTGCTTTTTTTAATTCTTTCTCGAATAACTTTGCATCAAAACTAACTTTTTCCAAAATAACTTTGACATAGTTTAAGGTAATCATAGCTTTTAAATGGATTTAATAAAGTAACAATACAAAACAAATCTCTATCAAATTTATCATACAAGCACCTGAAAATCAAGTGTTTTAGTAAAAATAAATGATATTTTTTTTATATCATTAATGTATTAATTTTTTGAACGTTTATTTAGACAACGGTGAAACAAAAAAAATATTATATAATTATTTCAATATTTTTTTATTCTTTAGTGTGCTTCCTTTCTAAGGGTCAGGATAATGATGTATCATTGGTAATAGGAGAAAAAAATATTTCTATGAATGATCCGTTTGTGCTTACCGTAGTAGTTAAATATACTGGCGAAGCCCAAGTACCGACCTGCAAATTTCCCGACTTACCCAATTTTACAAAAAAAGGTTTTTCAAAATCAACCTCACATTCTTTTGTAAATGGACAAGCAATTTCTACTTGTAATATCACCCAAAACTATTCTCCACAAAAAATAGGTACGCTTAAAGTCCCTTCTTTTAAAGTAAATGTCAATGAGCTCAATATAAAAGCAGATGGTTTTACGGTGAAGGTAAAAAAAGCGAGCCAAGAGCAACCTAACCCTGAAAAAAAAGATATTTCAGTAGGCAATGAAGACTTTACTGATTTTATCGAAGGCACTCAATCGGAGATAAAAGATGCTAAAAATGATGCTTTTTTAACACTCAGCACGAATAAAAGTAGTCTTTTCGTTGGCGAAGGCTTCACTGTTACCTTAGCTTTTTATGTGGCTGATAATAACGGAACTGAAATGGAATTTGATAATAATAATATTCAAATTCCCGAAATTACTAAAAAATTAAAACCTGAAAATTGTTGGGAAGAAAGTTTTGGTATCACAGAAACGCAAGAAGGACAGTTGGTTTTAAACGGTAAAACTTATACACAATACAAATTTTATCAAGCTACTTTTTATCCATTAAATAACAAAGAAATCATTTTCCCCTCGGTCAGTCTAAGGTTAATAAAATACACGATGGGTAAAAATGGGGAAAAAATACCCGAGGCAATTACTTTTAAAACCAAAGTCTTAGCCATAAAAACGAAGGATTTGCCTAACCATCCTCTTAAGCAGGAAGTGTCGGTGGGAGATTTTTCATTAAAAGAAGTCATCAATAAAAATAGTATTAATACAGGAAAGTCGGTTCAGTATCGCATTCAGATTACGGGGGATGGTTATAACATCAAACTACCCGAAATGAAGAATGACAACATTTTTGACTTTTTCCCTCCAGAAATAAATTCTAGTGCTTATCCAGAAAATGGAAAAGTTGTTAGCACAAAAACCTTTACTTTTCTGATAATTCCAAAACAGGCTGGTAACTTTGCACTCGATAAGTATTTTAAATGGGTATATTTTAATACTAAAACCGAGAAATATGATACTTTAAAATCAAAACTTCGACTAAAGGTAAGTGGACCAACGATTAAAACAGCCGATGCTCCTTTAACAGTAGTGTCAGTTTACGATGGTTTGAAAGATAAAGATTCGTCTGATGCACCGAATAATTTCGGTAAATTTTTAAAAGACGAAGCCAATATTCTTATCACCATTATGTTGATAGGAATGGTGTATATTTTATTACCCAATAAAAAGCGGAAATAAGTTAAGAGCAATCAAAAAATGAAGTAACCAGTTGTCGTTATTTCTTATATCACTCACATGAGCAGTACATACGGTAAATTATTCAAGATTAGTACATTTGGCGAGTCGCACGGAACAGCAGTTGGCGTAATTGTAGATGGATGTCCGGCGGGAATTGATTTCGATACGGCTTTCATTCAAAGCGAATTAGATCGTCGTAAACCAGGGCAATCGAGAATTACTACTCAACGCCGTGAAGCCGATGAATTTCAAGTATTATCTGGCATTTTTGAAGGTAAAACTACAGGCACACCCATAGCCATGATGGTATTGAACGGCGACCAACGTTCAAAAGATTATTCACACATCGCACAACAGTTTCGCCCGTCCCACGCGGATTATACTTATACAGCCAAATATGGTAATCGCGATTATCGTGGTGGTGGTCGTAGCTCTGCCCGTGAAACCGTTGCAAGAGTAGCAGCAGGTGCTTTGGCAAAATTGGTTTTAAACCAAATCGGCGTTGATATTAAATCTTATGTTTCGCAAGTAGGGAAATTAAAGTTATCGACACCTTATCAACAACTGGATTTGAATCTGGCTGAAGAAAACGCCGTTCGTTGTCCAGACCCAGTCATCGCGCAACAAATGTTTGATTTGATTGATGAAACCCGTAAAAAAGGAGATTCAATTGGTGGCGTAGTAAACTGTGTAATTACGGGTACTCCCGTTGGTTTAGGCGAGCCTGTTTTTGATAAACTTCATGCAGAACTAGGCAAAGCGATGCTAAGTATCAATGCCGTAAAAGGTTTTGAATATGGTAGTGGTTTTGAAGGCGTAGAGATGTATGGTTCCGAACATAATGATGAAATGTTTTTGGATGAACAGAACCGAGTGAAAACCAAAACAAATTATTCAGGCGGTGTTCAAGGCGGTATCTCTAACGGTGAAGATATTTATTTTAGAGTAGCCTTCAAACCTGTTGCTACGATTATGCAAGACCAAGACAGCGTAGATGCTGATGGCAATGCAGTAGTGGTGTCAGGTAAAGGTCGCCATGACCCTTGCGTCGTGCCTCGTGCAGTACCGATTGTTGAAGCAATGGCAGCCTTGGTATTGGTAGATTTTTATTTAAGAAATAGAGCTACCCATAAAGTTGCTGAAAATATTTCATCTGATATTGCTTAGCAAATATGTATTTTTCTGACGAATACTTTATGAGAATTGCTTTACAACAAGCAGAAATAGCCTTTGATGAAGGGGAAATTCCTGTGGGTGCCATTATAGTTTGTCAGAATCAAGTGATTGCCAAAGCTTATAATCAAACAGAGAAATTAAATGATGTAACGGCGCATGCAGAAATGTTAGCCATCACGGCTGCTGCACAAACTTTAGGCTCAAAATATCTAAAGAATTGTACGTTATATGTCACTTTAGAACCATGTGTAATGTGTGGTGGTGCGATTTTTTGGTCTCAACTGAGTAGAATTGTATGGGGTGCTTCAGATGATAGACGAGGCTTCAAAAAATTAGATGCTTCTATTATTCATCCTAAATCAACCATTTCATTTGGTGTTTTACAAGAAGACTCTATGCTCTTATTGAAGAGATTTTTTTCCCAATTAAGAACTTAATTACAATTTTGATAGTTTTTGAAACAACATGAGTAGAGAGTTCTCTCTAACTCCTTAACTATAATAATTAAATAACTCCTTAAAAAAATGGCATTCGTATTAGACCCTTTACCTTATGCAAATGATGCTTTAGAGCCTCATTTTGATGCGTTGACAATGGAAATTCACCATGATCGTCACCATAACACTTATGTTACTAACCTAAATGGTGCTGTAGCTGGTACTGAATTAGAAGGAAAATCAATTGAAGAATTGGTTTCTGAAGTAAGCAAGTACTCTCCTGCAATTCGTAACAACGGTGGAGGCCACTGGAACCATACATTTTTCTGGAATATCCTTTCTCCAAATGGTGGTGGTGCACCAGTAGGTACTTTAGCGGAAGCTATTACTACAAAATTTGGTTCATTTGAAGCTTTCAAAGACGAATTCAAAAAAGCAGGTTTAACAAGATTTGGTTCAGGTTGGGCATGGTTAGTAGTTACTGCTAATGGTTTAGCGATATCTTCAACACCTAATCAAGATAATCCATTAATGGATGTTGCTGAGATAAAAGGTACTCCTATCATCGGTCTAGATGTTTGGGAACACGCATATTATTTGAAATTCCAAAACAAACGTCCTGATTATATCGATTCTTTCTGGAATTTGGTAGATTGGGAAGGTGCTGAAAGCCGTTATAAAGCTGCTAAAGCTTAATTAGTTAGCTACAAATAACAATTTTTTTGAAGAAAATCTTTCAAAAAAATTGTTATTTGTCAATTCAACAACTACCTTTGCAGTCCCAATACAACACGGAGGTTGTAGCTCAGTCGGTTAGAGCATCGGTTTGTGGTTCCGAGGGTCGTGGGTTCGAGCCCCATCTTCCTCCCTAGGTCTTGTCAATGCGACAAGACCTTTTTTTTTAGGCAATTCTTAATCACTAATGAATCTTTCAACCATCCAAACCTTACTCAATACGCGCTATCGTAAAATAACTTTTACAATATTGTCATTGATGTATCTTGTCGGATTTATCGGTTTAATGATTCCAGTCACCCGAGAATATTTCAAATTTTTATCACCTTTCAACCTTTGGATTTCATTTATCCTTTTACTTTTTTTTCATCAAGACTTTCAGTTAAAATTTATTCTTTTTGCTATCATTACTTTTCTGATAGGCTTTTTTATTGAAGTATTGGGCGTACATACAGGTATTATTTTCGGGCAATATCATTATGGCAAAACATTGGGGATTCAACTATTTGACGTGCCACTCGTAATTGGTGCCAATTGGTTTATTTTAGTGTATAGTTCGGGGCATATTATTCAAAAGCAATTCAAAGGTTTAAGCCCATCCTTTGGGCATAATGTTCTACTAGCTATCATAGCCGCTACGCTGATGGTCTGCTTAGATGTAATGATTGAACCCGTAGCTATTCGTTTAGATTTTTGGCATTGGGACTTAAACAAAATACCCCTTCAGAATTATATTGGCTGGTTCATTACCTCATTTGGATTACAATATTATTTTATCAGTAGTAAATTCCTTAAAAACAATGCATTAGCACCCTTACTTTTTTGTTTACAATTTATCTTTTTTCTACTCCATACTATCTTTTCTACCTAGGCAACTTTAAATTTATTGTATAGTTTTGTAAACCTTTTTTTAAACAAGACGTTTATACCCTATACACAGTTATTTTTCACAGAGATTCGATTATATCACATCGTTTACACTATTCATACTTTAGCTAGAAAATACAACATCATTGAATGCCAATGGTATTTTAAGCAATGTAACTTTAAATTTTTATGATAGTGAATTATCAAGCCATTTGGCCAACAATATGAGCATTTATTCTATAAAAGACCTTGAGCAATTATCTGGAATTAAAGCTCATACCCTTAGAATTTGGGAACAGCGGTATGAAATTCTAAAACCAGACAGAACAGATACTAACATTAGGACTTATGATGACAAAGATCTTAAGTTGGTTCTGAATATTGCGCTATTGAAGGCACATGGTCATAAAATTTCTGAGATTTCAAAAATGGCTTCCAATGAGCTGTCGAAAGAAGTATTGTTGATTTCAGAGAAACAATTGAGCTATCCAGAACAGATTCATGCCCTGACAATCTCTATGCTTGATTTGGACGAAGAAAGGTTTGAAAAAATTATCAGTACTAATACGCTTCAATTTGGCTTTGAAAACATGATGATTAACATCATCTTTCCCTTTTTAAGCAGAATTGGCACCTTATGGGTTACGGGCTCAGTTAATCCTGCACAAGAACATTTTATTTCTAATTTAATCCGTCAAAAGCTTATCGTTGCGATTGATGGACAATTGCCTTCGCTAAGAATTGGAGCAAAAAAATACTTACTTTTTTTACCTGAAGGGGAAATGCATGAAATTAGTTTATTATTTGGTAACTACATCATTCGTTCGCGACACAACAAAGTAATTTACCTTGGTCAAAGTTTACCTTTTAATGAGCTTATTTTTGCTCATAAAGTTCACAAACCAGATTATCTATTAACAGTAATAACATCTGTGCCTGCCCAAGAAGAGGTTCAGAAATATGTGTACCAATTAGCAAAAGAATTTCCTGATTCAAGGATATTATTATCAGGTCAGCAGGTAGTAGCACAAGATATTATTTGTCCAGATAATGTAGATATTTTACCTCAGATTCATTACCTAGCAGCAATAGCTTCGGAATAGTGCTTTTAAAAGGTGTTTACAGCCTTTTTATAGTAAAAACGACCGACAGTATTATCATTTACCAAACAACCTCGACAATATACCAAAATTGGCAATTGTCGAGGTTGTTTTATTTCTTACGTTCAGCTTAAACAAAAAGAGGAATATCTATCGTAGATATTCCTCTTTTTGTTTAAGCTGAATTTGATTATTTTTCTACTTGAGAATAGTTCAATTCAACTGGAGTATTACGGCCAAATATTTTAACCATAACATTCAATTTTTTCTTATCATCAAAGATTTCTTCTACTGAGCCTTCGAATCCTGAGAATGGTCCATCGATAACTTTAATAGTTTCGCCTTTAGAGAACGACGTTGGTGCTAATTCTTCAACAGCCACAGCCTCATCCATTTTACCTAAAATACGTTTTATTTCGCCAGCACGCAATGGAATAGGTGTTTTTGATGTCTTACCATCATTCCAGCTTAAAAAGCCAATAACACCCGGCATTGATGTAATTAAGTGGGCTACTTCACCATATTTAATATCTGCTTCAACAAAAATATATCCAGCAAACAAAGTTTTCTCGCGTACGGTTTTTTTACCGTTACGCATTTCAAATATTTTCTCTGTTGGAATAATTATCTGTGGAATATAATCCTGAAGACTTTGTCTCGCAATTTCATTTTCGAGATAAGTCCTTATTTTCTTTTCTTGCCCTGAAACTGCCCTCAGAACGTACCAATTAGTCTCTGCCATTGTATGAGTATAAATTTCGGTTTGCCATGATAGATTTTGAATTGATGTAACATCTCAACAGATTTATCGCTAAATCCGCATTCCGAAACTTCAATTAAAATTATTGATAGAAATACTCTAATCCAGACTTGAAAAGAAAGTCAATCATACCAACCACCAATGCAAAAATTAAAGATGCCACTAATACAAGTGTTGAACTTGCCTGTAATTCTGAAAATTTAGGCCATGTTACATTTTCTGTAACTTCTGTCCAAGACTCTTTAACAAGTTGTTGTAATTTGTTCATGGTTTCTATTGTTCGTAATTAAGCTAATAATTTATGTTATTTATAAGGCAAAAATATGGTGCTTATAAACTTTTAAGTTCCAATATTTTAGGCTTTAAATTTAGTACATTTTAAACAATGTAAGTAAAATTAAAATCTAAAACTTGGAACTTAAACTAAGCACGGGAACAAGGATTCGAACCCTGATCAAGGGTGTTGGAGACCCGCATTCTACCATTGAACTATTCCCGTGTAAATCGACTGCAAAGATAGTTGTTTATCCTAAACTTGCAAAAAAAATACTGACAAATTTATTCTAAAAAAAGAGAGCGTTACATATTTGCAACGCTCTCAATCTATTTTTAGCTAAAAATTAGTCTAAAATTTCAGTTACCTGACCAGCACCTACTGTACGTCCACCCTCACGGATAGCGAAACGAAGACCTTTGTCCATCGCTACTTTGTTCAATAAAGTTACTGAGATAGTTAAGTTATCACCAGGCATACACATTTCTACTCCTTCTGGCAACATGATTTCTCCTGTTACGTCAGTTGTACGGAAATAGAACTGTGGACGATATTTGTTAAAGAAAGGAGTGTGACGACCACCTTCTTCTTTAGACAAGATATAAACCTCAGCTTTGAATTTAGTGTGAGGCTTCACAGAACCTGGCTTACAAATAACCATACCACGACGGATAGATTCTTTGTCAATACCACGTAATAATAAACCTACGTTATCACCAGCTTCACCACGGTCAAGGATTTTACGGAACATCTCAACACCAGTTACAACTGATTTCAAGCCTTCAGCACCCATACCTAAGATATCTACTGCTTCACCTGAGTTGATGATACCAGTTTCGATACGACCAGTAGCAACAGTACCACGACCTGTGATCGAGAATACGTCTTCAACTGGCATCAAGAAAGGCTTATCAACATCACGCTTAGGAAGTGGAATCCAGCTATCAACAGCATCCATTAATGCATCGATAGTAGCAACCCATTTCGGCTCGCCATTCAAACCACCTAAAGCAGAACCTTGGATTACTGGAATGTTATCTCCATCAAATTCATAGAATGATAACAATTCACGGATTTCCATTTCTACTAATTCTAACAATTCTGGATCATCAACCATATCCACTTTGTTCATGAATACAACCAATTGAGGTACACCTACTTGGCGAGACAACAAGATGTGTTCACGAGTTTGTGGCATTGGACCATCAGTTGCAGCAACTACGATGATAGCACCATCCATTTGAGCAGCACCAGTTACCATGTTTTTCACGTAATCGGCGTGACCTGGACAGTCAACGTGTGCATAGTGACGGTTAGCTGTTGAATATTCTACGTGAGCAGTATTGATAGTGATACCACGCTCTTTTTCTTCAGGAGCCGAGTCAATTGATGAGAAATCTTTTTTCTCAGCAAGTCCTTTTTCTGACAACACTTTCGTGATTGCAGCAGTCAATGTAGTTTTACCGTGGTCAACGTGACCGATTGTACCAATGTTTACGTGGGGCTTACTACGGTCAAAATTCTCTTTTGCCATGATATTTAGTTCTTAATTAGTTTTATTTAAATAATTGTTTGATACTTTTTACATTTGAAAACTTGAGGATTTGAATATTTGAAAACATTTTAACTTATTCTGTAAAAACAACAAAATAACTTTCAAATCTTCAAATTAAAACAATCTTCAAATTGATTCGAGCCTTTGAGCAGAATCGGACTGCCGACCTCTTCCTTACCAAGGAAGTGCTCTACCACTGAGCTACAAAGGCATTTTCGGAAACCCAACCCTTAGAAATTATAAGAGGTTAATTGTTAATCGTTTTTAGCTAAACTAATAACTATTAACTAATTAACAACTAACCACTTACTATTGTTCCATCTGAGCGGGAGACGGGGCTCGAACCCGCCACCTATAGCTTGGAAGGCTATCGCTCTACCAAATGAGCTACTCCCGCTTACTCTTAAATAGTGAAGATGATTGAGTATTGAATTTTAAACGTTTATTTAAATATTCACTCATTCAAATCGTGGGGGCGGATGGATTCGAACCACCGAAGGAATACTCCAGCAGAGTTACAGTCTGCCCCATTTGGCCACTCTGGTACACCCCCATTTTCTCTACTTTTGAACTGCTTACGTTTAGCGTTCTGGTGAAAGAGTGTGCAAAGGTAAGTTTATTTTTTATTTTGTCAAACGTTAAATAAAAAAAATTTCACTTTTTTTTCGCAAAAAAATCTAATTCATTGATAATTCGACAGTTACAAAATTGGCATTTATTGAATATTTTTGATTTAAAATATCCAATAAATGCCAAGCTCAATGAATTATAATCTTTAACTTATAGTCTTATTCCGAAACTTACTCCACTTATGCCAGGACCTCTGCCATCTTGATACAATTTGTTTAAATCATAGTTTACAAACAAATCAGGGAAATTTTTCAATCCTAATTCAAAAGCCAAACCATAACGAAGATTATTCAAATAAAAGCTACTATGGTTCCATTGCTTAGCTCCGCTATCTTCTTCTTTCGTTTTTGTATAGCTATCTATTCTATAACCCACATATCCACCAGCAGCAATGTAAGTAACTACGCTATTCTTTCTGAAAGCCACATAGGGCATTATCGGAATGTTGATATTAGCAACCGTTAGTTTATTTCTTGAAAGTGGAATCACATTACCAGCAGCATCTTTATAGTTGGCAAACTCTACGTTGTTCGCTCCTTTTACTAAGTAATTATTGTTTTCGAACATATAGTTGTTCCATGATACTTCAAGACCATAGCTTATCTTCAAAGCCGCTTTTGTGCCTTTACTAATCATACCGCTTCTTGTCCAGCCAAAGCCAAAGTATCTTGAACCGAACGGACTTAATTCAAAGTCTTTCGAGTTATATATTCCCGAGACACTTCCAGTGTTAGCAAAGCTATTGAAGCCAAAATAAATATTAAATCCTGAGCGACTACTAAAGCCTTGTTCTCTTCTACTAACTTTGGCCGTATCTTTCAATATTACTTTTACTTCATCATTACCATCTTTCACAACTACGCCGTTCCAGCTAACATGAACTTCTTCATTGCCATCTTTTACATGTACTCCACCCAATCCAATTTTCACATTAGAACCACTATTACCATTGGATACGTTTCTATTGGATGATTGGCTCGAGCTAGTATTACTATTTCTTACAGTATCATCTGTTTTACCATTAATCGCCACATTGATACTCTTATTGTTTTGTACAATTACCAATACCGTATCTTTGCTCAATTCGCTATTCACTACTCTACGGATTCCTTTCCATGTTTCATCATCAAGGTTCATCCCGTTCTTTTGAAACAATTCCTGTAAATCTTCTTTTAAAGACCTATTCGGATTTTTACTATTTAGTAATGTTTGATTACGCTTATCGATATTTATTACGGTTGAATCCTTTTCGTTCGAGTTAGCCAAACTTTTAAAACTTGTTATCGAGATAACAAAAAATGATACGATTATTGAAAAAGTAATTTTGCTCATCACTCTCTTCATTTGGTACGTTTCCATGGCGATTTTATTTATTGTTTAGGTTTTTTAGAGATTTCTTTCCCCTTAATTCTATCCCCCGCATGCCTTGGTTTTGAATTAAATTAGTAGTTATTCTAAAAATTTGTTGTTTGTATTTAAGATGCAATTGACTAAGTTCGGGTTGCATCAATTATTTTTTTATTTTTCTGTTTCTTCTCCTTTTGTCAGTGCATTCTCTATCTTAGCATCTGCTTTAGCCAAAAGCTTTTGTGGATTAAACCCAACCTCTTTCCAATCTACATTTTCACCATTTTTAGCTCTTTTCAACTGTTGCCAGATTCTATTAAACTTGCTAGGTTTTCTATTAGCACTTTCGTCCAATGTCGTAGTTTCCGCAACCGCTTCAGCTTGTGTTTCTATCAGGTTCAACACTATTGTTTCTTTCTCTACTTCCTTATTCACTTTAGGCGTATTATCTACTACTAAAACAATTGTGCTAGGCGCTATCTCAGGTTTTGGTATTTGTATTGGTGCTATGTTCTTAACCAATACTGGCTCATCCTTAGGGCTAATTAAATTTTTCTCAGCACTTGTCTTACCTGTTCTAATTGCCTTTTCTGTACTAGTATCTGTCACTATTTTTGTTCTAGACCTTTCTGCGGCATTGCTTGCTATTGAAATATTATCGTGAGCAATTGGCGAGGCTATATTTTTTGCTGTTTCACCCGTTTTCTTTTCAGTTGAAATTGTTTTTGTTGGGTTAGAAGCCATCTTGATAGCATCCAAATCTTTCGGTGCATTCATCCAATAAATGCCCGAAGCTAACAATAATGCTACCGAAGCAGCCGACGCATACCGCCACCATAAGGGAATCAGTTTGCTTTCTTGTTTATCTAGTTTTGCTTGTAGTTTTTCCCATGCAACAGTACGTGGCTGACGCTCGTATTGCTGTAGTCGTTCGGCGAAAAACTTATCGATATTTTCTTGACTTTTCATATAATTTTCGATTAATCAAAATCGAGTTAAATCGTTTGAACTACTGCATTTTGTAAAATTACTCTTGCTCTTGATAGTTGCGATTTTGAAGTACTTTCCGTAATTCCCAATTGTTCCGCAATTTCTGCATGAGAATACCCCTCTATCGCATACAAATTAAATACTGTTTTATAGCCTGTTGGCAACTTCTCAATCAACTTTAGTAAATCTTTTGTTTCAAGGTCTGTTCTAAATTGTTCTGGTTCGGGTTCGTAAAGAATTTGGTCATAACTTACTTCAAATTGGGCTTTTTTATTACTTCTCAGATACATCAATGATTCGTTCACCATTATTCGTCGTATCCATCCTTCAAAGCTTCCCTCCAATTTAAAACTATTAATTTTATCAAATACTTTCACAAAACCTTCAATCATTATTTCTTCCGCCTCAAACTCATCATGTACATACCTAAAGCATATCCCCAACATCTTTGGGGAATACTTCTCGTACACTCTTCGTTGGGCCTTTGGGTCGCCTTTTTGACAAGCTTTCACTAATGCCTCTTCAGTTTGAAATAAAGTAATCAGTTTCACGATATAAGGTTCTGGTTTAGCTTTTTTATAAATCTGCGGTTCAGAGCAATTTGTTTACTTAATTACTTTCAAGATGAAATATACTAATGAAAGGTTGCATGATAAATATTGAATATTCAAATTTGTAAACAATAATTGATTTTCTTTGCCAGATATTATTCATAAGTAGCTTATAGCCCACATTTTTTTTATTTTTAATCTTTTTCCTATGAATTCTTCTGCTGCGATAGGCATTTTTGATAGCGGTATTGGTGGTTTGACGGTGGCTCATGCCGTAACCAAGTTACTTCCTAACGAAAATATTATTTACTTCGGCGACACAGCACATTTACCTTATGGCGATAAATCTGCGGCAGCCATTCAGGCTTATTCTATCAAAATTTGTAATGTTTTATTGCAGCAAAAATGTAAAATCATTTTAATTGCCTGCAATTCAGCTTCAGCCGCTGCTTATGAACTGGTAAAAGAATATGTTGGTAGCAAGGCTAAGGTAATGAATGTAATTGACCCCGTCGTTAATTATTTATCAGAAAATTATGCTGGAAAAACGATTGGCTTGATTGGCACTAAACAAACGGTTAATTCTAATATTTATAGAAAAAAAACTGATGCCCTAGAAAAAGATATTATGCTAAAATCATTGGCTACGCCTTTGCTAGCCCCTATGATTGAAGAAGGTTTTTTTAACAACAATATTTCTGAAAGTATTATTCAGGAATACCTAAAAAATGAAGAATTAGCTGATATCGAAGCCTTAATTTTGGGTTGTACGCACTATCCTTTAATCAAAAAACAGATTGAGCATTATTATAAAGATTCTGTAACCGTGCTCGATACCTCTGAAATCGTTGCTAAATCTGTTGAAGAGTTTTTATCTACTAACCATGCTTTGAATGGCTTAAATGCATACATTAAACATTTTTATGTTTCAGATTATACACAATCGTTTGAAACATCCACTAAAATATTTTTCGGTGAGCAAATCCGCTTAGAATATTATCCTCTTTGGGAATAAAAAATGGTTTCAGAATGTATTCTGAAACCATTTTTTATTAACTAAAAGCTTTTTTTAATCGTTGTCTCAAAATAGTTTGAGGTGACATATTCTTCTTTGAACTCTTCCACCATAAATAACCGACTACTGCTACTAATAAATACGGAGCTACAAGCAAGTATAAAATAGCAAAGTTTAAGTTGGATGCTATTTGGCTTCTACCATTTGAAACGGTGCTTTCTACGGTCATTCTGCACATAGCACATTGTGCTAAACTCATTGATACCGAAACCAACAATATAACTGAAGTTAAAACGAATTTTTTCATAAGTTTTTTCTGAAATAACGATTACTTGTAATACGGTGAAATCATTAGGTAAACTATCACACCTGTTACTGAAACATATAACCACATCGGAAAGGTAAATTTCACAATCTTTCTATGCAATTCAATCTGATTGCTCAAAGCATAATACATTGCTCTAAGAACAAACCATACCACACTAATAGATAAACCAATATGCGAAAGCAAAAAGAAATAATATACAGGTCTAATAAATCCTTCACCTCCAAAAGATGTAGAAGGATTAGATATATGATATAAAATATATAAAATCAAAAACAAAGAACCTTGTATAAACGACAAAGTCATCATTTTTCGATGCCATTTTATATTGTTATTTTTAATAAAAATATAGCCAATAATTAATGTAACTGATGTGGTTGTATTAAGTATACCAATCAAATGTGGTAATATTTTTGTCCATTCACCTAAATTAATTTTTGTTCTTACACCAATAAGCAGTGCAACTGCTACAGGAATAGCAATTGACAAAATACTAACTAGCTTCTCATTCTTGTCGTTTTTTTCTACCACTAAACTCATTGTATTATAGATTTTCTAATTCAACTCAGCTATTTGTTTCGTATATTTTTAATAGTACTCTCATTTCTAAAATCAGGCGATCTACATCTTTCTTATCAGTACCATCATAGAACCCTCTGATATGCCCTTCTTTATCTACCAATATTAACTTTTCAGAATGAATAAATGTTTCATCAGGACTTTTGATGGCTTTATCGTATTCTGAAGCATCTGCTACTGGAATAAAATAACCTTTGACAGCCAACGGATATATCACTTTTTTTTCACCTGTCAAAAAGTGCCATTTCCCCTTGATAGCATCATATTCTTGGGCATATTTTTTTAACTTTTCTGGTTCATCATGTGCAGGGTCAACTGAAATCGAAACAAAATTCACTTCCTCATTTTGTGAAAACGTATCTTGTACTCTAGTAAGTTGAGTTGACATTTTAGGGCAAATAGAAGTACATCTAGTAAAGAAAAAATCTGCTACATATATTTTCCCTTTTAGGCTTTCACTTGAAAAAGCTGTTCCATTTTCATCTATCAATTGCCAAGTAGGTATCGTATGAAAAACAGTATCCATTTCTGGCTGATTCCAACGTGGATTCGGATTCTTCTTCAACATTACATTGCCTGTGGTAGAATCCGTCAAAGGAATCATATAGGGCAATTCATAATGGTTTTCCCCAAAACCCTTTAAATATAAAAAAATTAAAGCTGGAACAACTAACGCAGTGATTAGGATTCCAGCTTTCATAGACTTTTGCATGATTGTTTTCTTTAATCATTCTCAATGTTTAGGGTTGAGTCAACCTAAAACATAAGTGGATAATCACTTTTTCAAGCGATTATCCACCATAATTTGTTATATCAATAAAGGTGACCACCTTCGTAAATCAACGCTGTTAATAACCACGCTACAAATACTACGGGTATTAAAATCGCCCAGATAAGGGTTTTTACTTCATGCTTTAAGTGCATAAATTCACCTACAATGTAAAATGCTTTAACAATTGTCATTCCAGCAAAGATAGCAACTCTTAAATGGTTAGCTGGCATTGTAAATGCAATTACGAACTCAATTGCTGTTAGGATTAAAAGAATCCAAAATGTTTTCCAGATTGCCGCCGTTTGTGGAGGTGGTATTACTTTTTCATCTGTATGAGATGAATGAACATGTGATGCCATTATATTATTAGATTAACAGTTATCGAATTATACCAGATAGAAGAATGTAAATACAAACACCCAAACTAAATCTACAAAGTGCCAGTAAAGACCTACTTTTTCTACCATTTCGTAATGTCCACGACGTTCGTATAAACCTGTTGCTGTATTAAAGAAAATCAAGATATTTAAAATAACACCTGAAAATACGTGTGTTCCGTGGAATCCAGTAATAAAGAAAAATAAATCTGCGAATGCAGGAGGACCATAAGGGTTACGTGTTAGGTTAGCACCTTCGATAGGGTTGCCTAAAGCATCTTTAGCTGCTAAAGCTAAGTCAGCAGGGCCATGGATAAAGTGCGTCCATTCCCAAGCTTGTGAACCTAAGAAAGTAAAACCACCAAGGATTGTCCAAAGCATCCATTTCTCAACATCAGCACGGTCGCCACGGTGACCAGCTTCTACTGCTAATACCATTGTAACAGAACTAAAAATCAAAATAAATGTCATGATTCCCACAAATATTAACGGAGCTTCAACACCATGTAAAAATGGAACTGCTTCGAAAACTTTGTCTGGGATTGGCCAGTGCGTAGTAGAAAAGAAGAACTTTTCATGTGCACCAGTGTATGCTTGCTGACTAAAGCGAATCATACCATAAGTTACCAATAGGGCTGAGAAAGTGAACGTATCTGAAAGTAAGAAAAACCACATCATTAGTTTTCCGTAACTAGCTTTCAAAGGTTCTGAACCACCCGACCATGTCAATTTTTCAGGAACGGCAGTAGCAGCGTGTAATGCAGACATCTTTTATAATTTGGGGTTTATTAATTATTTAAAAGTTCGCTAATTTAAACAGATTAACGATTAAAATACAAGAAAAAGAATAAATACAACCATAGGATATCCAAAAAGTGCCAATAAGTAGCACATAATTGGATTCTAGTAAGGTTTTTTGATTCAGCAGTAAACTTGAATGATGAAATCAAAGATACTAGTAATACTATTAATCCAGAAAATACGTGTAAGCCGTGTAAACCTACTAAAACATATATCCATGAAGACGCTACATCGCTTCCAGCAAAATATAATTGACCCTTAATTAAATCAGAGAAACCAATTACTTGGGTTACTAAAAACGTCAACCCGAACACAAAAGTAATAGAAATTGCTGTTTTGAGTGTACTGAATTTATTTTTTTTTGCAGCACTTACTGCTAAAATCATCGAAATACTACTTACAAACAAAATAATAGTTGAATACCAAAAGATTTGAGGCAACTCAAACTCGTGCCATCTTCCTTCTGCTTTTCTTACTAAATAACCTGATGTCCAACCTGCAAACATCATCGTTATGGAAACTATCGCTAACCAAAGCATAAACTTCTTTGGGTTCATCGAGAGCGTTTCTTCGGGCTCTCCTAGCTTTATATTGGCTAAATGTTCTTGTGTCATTATTTATTTAACTATCAATTCTAAATCAAAATTATACCTTGTCCATCAAAAAAGCTATCTGCACAATTGGCAAATATATAAATGAGCCAAACATCATCATCAACGCGGCTTTATCTGTTGGTTTAGACATCAAATAGAATGTCTGAGATAAAAACAATACACCACATAACACGGCTACCATCGCAGAGTTAATGCCCGTCATGTGCAAAAGATAAGGAACAAATCCACAAGGCACTAAAAAGATGGTGTACATCATCATGGTTAAGGCCGTTCTTAAGTCTTTATGCCCATTATTAGGCAACATCTTAAAGCCTGCTCTTTGATAGTCTTCATCAGCTACCCAAGCAATAGCCCAGAAATGTGGAAACTGCCAAAAAAACTGAATGGCAAATAAAATACCTGGCTCTAAGCCAAAATGGTTGGTAGCTGCAACCCAACCAATCATCGGAGGGAAAGCCCCTGGAAAAGCACCTACAAATACAGAAATTGGCCCTACTCTTTTCAAAGGAGTATAAACAAAACCATACAACAAAAAGCTTAATAAGCCCAGTAAGCCTGCTTTGTAATTAAATTCTATAAATAGAATATAGCATGAAATAATGAGCAAAACGATACAAAACACAGTAGCTTCATTTACCGACAGTCTTCCTGTGGGCAAAGGTCTATTTTGTGTTCTTTTCATCAGCTTATCCAGTTCTTTTTCTTTAATCTGGTTGACAATATTGGCAGAACCAGTAATAAAAAAGCCTCCTAAGCTAATCGCTATTACTTTTTGCCAATCAATATGGTCAACAGCTAAAGAATATCCAAAGGCACCCGAAAAGGCTACTAAAGCCGACAATCTAAATTTTAATAACTCGTAATAAGCTTTTACTTTTAAAGCTATTCCTATTGGAATATTTTCTTCTTTTGAGATCATTTTACTAGCATGAATATCAAATATTCATTTTAATATAATTAATTCTTTACTACGCTTAGTTCAGTTCTTGCTTTGAAAACACGTTCTGAATTTGTTAACAAGTAAATGATAAATTGAATACCTAAAGACAATATCGCAAGCGTGAGGTGAATAGGCTGGATATAAGCTGGTACACCAAAATAAGCCATAATAACACCCGACAGCACTTCAATAATAACGATAACCAACAATGTTATCATGAATTTATAAATCAGTCCTTCTGTATTAATATTTTTCTTTAATAGCACAATTAAATACACATGCAATGCCAGAATAACCAATGAATATGAGCGGTGAATTATGAATGGTAAGCCCATTTGCTCAATCCATGTGTTTCTATCATAACCAAACAAAGGATTAGCAATTACTTTATCTATTGCCTCTCTTACTTGTGTTCCTAATAATACTTGTGAGGTTGAAACAACCAACGTTAAAATCAATAGACGATTTAAGGTTGATTTGTTTTCAATTTTCTCTACTTTAATCACCTCAGACCACGCTCTAGCAATGGCATACAACAATACAAATACTACTAAAACTGCCAATAACATGTGCAAAGTTACTACACCGGGCTTTAAAAATGAATCAACTACGTATTTTCCTAATGCTCCGTTGGCTCCTATCAAAACAACTCCTAAAAATGACAAATATACAATTACTCTATCTTTCTTGAAATAATAATAAATTGATGCTATAAATGCTGCAAATACTACTATCCCTGTAAATGCTCCGACTAATCTATTCGCATATTCAATCCATGTTTTTGTTGCATTAAATTCTACTTCACCATGCAACTTTTCGGCATAAATCTCTTGGTAGTTAGGGGGTAATTGGCTTACGTCTGTTGGTGGTACTAACATGCCAAAACATTTTGGCCAATCAGGACAACCCATTCCCGAACCGGTACTTCTCACAATTCCACCTGCCAACACTAACAGATAAATAGTAATGATGGTTAATATCCCTAATTTTCTAAAAAGCATTATTAGAATATTTATGACATTGATAAAACAAATTCATTCAACAGGCTTATTGTTTCAATTGAATGAATCTTCTAAAAAGAAAAATTGAGAATATGTTAATCTAAGGCTACCTAAATTAACACATTCTCAATCTTTAGAGGTTTTTTACATCTTAGTGACTGTAAGATGAATTTTGAATATCTAATAAATCTTCAATATCCTTTTCTTGTGCAATTTCTTCATTTTCCTCTGGTAAGTTAGATTCAGGTGTTGCTGAATATGGAACGTTCTGAGGGATGAAATCTACTGCTGAACCTGGCTTGCTATAGTCGTAAGGCCAACGATATACTGCTGGAATCTCACCTTCCCAGTTACCATGTCCAGGAACAACTGGAGTAGTCCACTCTAAAGTTGTTGAATTCCAAGGGTTCTGAGGAGCTGTTTTTCCTTTGAAGATAGAATATACAAAGTTGATTACAAATATCACTTGTGCTGTAAATGTCAAGATAGCAGCAATTGAGATAAACATGTTCATATCAACAAAAGCTTCCATTCTACCATTTCCTAATGCAGTAAATGAGTAATAACGACGTGGGAAACCCGCTAAACCTACATAGTGCATTGGGAAGAATACGCAATAAACACCGATGAAAGTTGCCCAGAAGTGAGCATATCCCATGTTTTTGTTCATCATTTTTCCGAACATTTTAGGGAACCAGTGATAAACACCTGCCATCAATCCGAAGAATGATGCCGCACCCATTACTAAGTGGAAGTGAGCAACTACAAAGTAAGTATCGTGTAAGTTGATATCTAAAGCAGCGTTACCAAGAATGATACCTGTTAAACCACCTGAGATAAACAATGATACTAGACCAATAGAGAACAACATCGCTGGCGTAAAGATAATATTACCTCTCCAAAGTGTTGTGATATAGTTAAATGCTTTTACTGCCGAAGGTACTGCAATAATCAATGTTAGGAACATAAATACTGAGCCTAAGAATGGATTCATACCTGTTACGAACATGTGGTGAGCCCATACAATAAATGCAAGCATTGTAATACCCATCATTGAACCAATCATCGCACGGTAACCAAAGATTGGCTTACGAGAGTTAGTAGCAATAATTTCAGATGTGATACCTAAAGCTGGAAGTAATACGATATATACTTCAGGGTGACCTAAGAACCAGAATAAATGTTGGTATAAAATAGCCGAACCACCTACGTTTGGCAAAGCTTCACCACCGATATAGATTTCTGACAAATAGAATGATGTACCAAAGCTACGGTCGAAAATCAATAATAACGCTGCTGATAATAATACAGGGAAAGATAAAAGACCTAAGATAGCTGTAAAGAAGAACGCCCAGATAGTCAAAGGTAATTTAGTAAATGACATTCCACGTGTACGAAGGTTGATAACAGTACAAATATAGTTAATACCTCCCATTAACTGAGAAACGATAAAGAATGTCATACTTGTCAACCATAATGTCATCCCTAATCCAGAACCAGGCATTGCTTGTGGTAATGCACTTAGTGGTGGATAAATTACCCAACCGCCCGATGCAGGGCCTGTTTCAGTAAACAATGAAGCAAACATGATAATTGAAGCTAAGAAGAAGAACCAATATGATAACATATTGATAAAGCCCGAAGCCATATCTCTTGCTCCAATTTGAAGAGGAATCAAAAAGTTTGAGAATGTACCTGATAAACCTGCTGTTAATACAAAGAATACCATGATGGTTCCGTGCATTGTAACAAGTGCTAAATAGAATTCTTTTTCTAATTTTCCATCTACAATCCACTGACCTAACACTGGCTTTAACCAAGTTAAATCCATATTAGGGAAACCTAATTGTAAACGAAAGATGATTGACATAGCACCACCAAAGAAAGCCCAGATAATACCTGAAATTAAGTACTGCTTAGCAATCGTTTTGTGATCCTCTGAAAAAATATATTTTTGAACAAAGCCTACCTCGTGATGCTCATGTTCATGCTCGTGTGCATGAGCGTCTGTAGCGTTTAGTGTCTCAGTTGCCATAATTAATGAAAATTTATTCTTTTTGAATAAGTAGTTTAACGTAAAGATGCCGTTCCAGCTGTGGCTGTTTCTGTAGCTGTAGTACTGTCTGTTTCAGCAGCAGGAGCTTCAATGTATTTTTGAGCTTTTGCTTTGAATTTTTCAGGTACTTTAGCTAAATAATCAGGATTTTGTGTTAAAAATGGTTTTTGTTGTTTACACCAAGCAGCATAATCAGCTGGCTCATCCACAAAAACTGTAATCGACATCCCAAAGTGACCACTTCCACAAATTTCAGTACAGTTTAACTTATAGTTGAAATCAGGATTTCCTGTTTTATAACGCATCTCTTCTGTAGAAATCGTTGGAACAAACCAGAATTTTGTAGGCATCCCTGGCACTGCATCCATTTTAACTCTTTGATATGGTAAATACACTGAGTGCAATACGTCTTGAGCTTTGATTTTCAATAATACTGGAACGCCTTTAGGAATGTGCATTTCATTGGCAGTAAAATCATCAAATGATTTCTCATCTGTAAAGTCAATACCAACGCTATTTGTATTATCAATCAATTTGAAATTGTTATTTCCTAATCTGTTATCATCATTACCTGCATATCTAACATACCATCCAAATTGGTGACCTGTCACTTCAATCACAACAGCATTATCTGGTGCTTGTGAAGTAATGTCTCTCCAAGTTCTCCAGCCTGTAAATACTAGTACAGCCATTACGATAGCTGGAATTACAGTCCAAATAAGTTCAAGTTTATGGTTAACAGGATAGAAAGTAGCAATCTTTCCTTTTTCGTAACGATAGATGAATGGGAAGATGAATAAAAGTGCATTCGTAACAAAGAATGCGAAAGTAATTACTCCCATTGAAATCCAAAACATACTATCTGTTTTCACACCATGTTCTGATGCTGCAACTGGTAAAAAGTCTGGTCTTGCGTGGAAAAACGACCATGCAGCACCAATAGAACCTAAAACCAAGAATATAATGAACCCAATTGCATTTAGATTGTTAGCGCCATCAACTGGTACATCAGAGTCTATCTCTTCTCCTTTGATACCTTTTGATAAAGCCATACTCTTGCTGACAATCATAATTGCCAAAATCAAGAATATTACTGACAAAAGTCCTATTAAATACGTCATGTTCGTAAACAAATTTTAATTATAAATTCTTAATAAAATGTTTATCAAAAATGTTTTCTGTGATAAAACATTTTTTCTTAAATCAAAAAAATTAAATATCGTGGTGAAGAGCTTCTTCCAAGAATGGGTGGTTTTTAGCAATCAAAGATGCTTTTGTCAATTCATTTGATACAATATAAATGAATGCAGAAGCAAAGATTGTAACCATTCCAAATTCTACTAGTCCAAATCCACCGTGTGGGCCAAGTACGCCTGGCATAATCATTTGATAGAAATCTAAATAATGACCTACCAAGATGAAGCAACAACAGATTTTCAAGAAAACAGCTGTTCTTTTAGCATCACGCGTCATCATTACTAAGAATGGGAAGAAGAAGTTGAATACTACATTCAAAATTTCTGTAGCCTTATAAAGCTTGTCATGTCCTTCCCAACGTTCTAAGAAATAGATAGTTTCTTCAGGGAAGTTAGCATAGTAAATCAATAAGAATTGCTCGAACCAAACGTAAGTCCAGAAGATAGAGAACGCAAACATGAATTTACCCAAATCATGTAAATGGTTAAAGTTCACATATTGCATATAACCTTTATCTTTCAATAACAATACTGTTAACGTAATGGTAGCTAAACCAGTAACGTGCCATGAAGAGAACATATACCAACCAAACATCGTTGAGAACCAGTGAGTATCGATAGACATAACCCAGTCCCAAGCAGACATTGAGCTTGAAATACCCATTACTACGATAAATCCAGTAGCAATTTTTACCATATCGTAAAAATTATTAGTACCACCGTTTAAATCTTCATCAATAGATTTTTTACGCATCCAACTCCAAAGAACTAACCAAAGCACAAAGAATACAACCATTCTTCCTAAGAAGAACCCAAAATTCAAATATCCTGATTTACCAGCGATAATTTTATCGTAGTGTTCACTTGCAGGGTCTGTAATTCCATGGTGCATCCAGTGGAAAATAACATCTCCTTTAAAAAGGAATGTTAAAATTAAAACTGGTCCTGTTACCATCAAGAAGCGTGGAAATGCCTCAGGTACTCTTTTTAATACTGATGACCAACCTGCTTTAGCAAGGTATTGAATTGAAACGAAGAACATACCGATTACAGCAATACCTGTAAAATATACTCCGTTCAACCAAAGGTTTGCCCAGATACGGTTAGTCCAATCGTAATCACCATGATGAGAAACTGCTCCGCCAGAAAGGTGTTCTCCGTGCTCAGCACCATGTTCAGCAGCTGCTTGAACTACTTCGTGCCCTTCACCACGTGATAACAAATAAATTCCAACTAGTAGAGCTACAACTCCAGCCACAAAAGCATAAATGATTCTCTTGCGACCCTCCGCCGTGAACTCAAAATATTCTTCGACGTTAGCTGGGGAAAAATGTGAATGTCCCGCCATTATACTATAAAGTTTGTAAGTTTGATTTTATACTTTTAAAGAGTTTACCCTGAAACTCCGAAATGTTTTTTAGCAAATACTATTGCTTTTGTAATTCATGAACATACAATACAATTTTCCAACGGTCAGCAGAAGAAATCTGTGAACCATGAGCCCACATTCTACCTTTTCCATGTGTGATTGTATGATAGATATGTCCGTCGTTTACATCTTTCAAAGCATCAGATGAATATACAGGTACCCCTGCATACTTTTTACCTACAAGGCCATCACCTTTTCCAGCCTCGCCATGACAGTGCTGACAGAATCTTTCATATTGCTCTTTACCAGCTTCAATGTTTTTTTCTGTAGGGGCAAAAGGGTTTGATAATAAAGCCTCAGAAGAAGCCATATCTCCAGATTTGATATTACGAGCAATCAAATCCATCTGAAGTAATTTAGCATTCACAGAATCGCTTTGTGATTTACCATAATTACTACGAGGTACAGTTCCTTTTACAGGCAAACGCATATTCATTCCATAAGGGTTGATATGGTTTGTATCTCCTTCAGACTGTGACATTGGCTCGTATCCTACTGAATGATACATATTCGGAGCAAACTCAGTCCCTGGATCGTTATGTTTGTCTTTACAAGCAGTTAGTGATAATGCGATGACCCCACTTACTAAAAGACTTTTTGTTTTGTTAGTAAACATAATTTTAGAAATATTTTTTTCGTCAATCACTTAAAAATCATTTCAAGTGACATAAACTAAAATTGCTTAACGTTCACTTCGATTGCACCAGTTGCTTTCAAAATTGATTCGATTTCTGCTTCTGACTTTTTATTATTTGCCATATTAACAGTCAAAATAAATCTATCATCTGTGCTTCTTAAATCGAAAGTTCTTGGTTTTTTCCCTGGCCATAAGCTATTTGATACTAAAAAAGTACCAACCATACCGAAGGCAGTAAACAATACAGTACCCTCAAATGAAACTGGAATCCAGTCTGGCAAAGCAAAAAAGTCTTTACCACCAATAATCATTGGCCAGTCGAAAACCATTGTATAGTTTATCAAAGAGAATATACATGTTAATCCTAAACAGCCAAACAAAAAGGCTGCTATTGGAATACGAGTACGAGGGTGACCAATTGCAACGTCTAATCCGTGAACTGGGAATGGAGTATAAACTTCTTCAATCTTGACACCGCTTTGCTTTACTGTGCTTACAGCATGTAAGACCTCATCGTCATCATCATATACCCCTACTAAATATCTTTCTGTTGAATCCATTGTTTGAATCGTTATTCTGTTATTGTGATTTGTACTTTAGTAAAATGAGTAACTAATTACTAATGAACATTTTCTTTAGATTTTTCTCCGTCTGGTTTCTTCTTGAAAGGATAGTTAGTAGAAACACCTTTCATTACTGACTTAACCTCGAACATATTAATTACTGGCAAGAATTTCGCGAATAAGAAGAACAACGTAAAGAATAAACCGAATGAGAAAATATAATCACCAATATCATACATCGTTGGCGAGAACATAGCCCAAGAAGAAGGAATGTAGTCACGGTGTAATGAAGAAACGATAATTACAAAACGCTCAAACCACATACCGATATTCACAACAACTGATAAGATGAATGACGCAAGAATGCTTGTACGTAGTTTTTTGAACCAGAAAAATTGTGGAGAAAACACGTTACAACTCATCATCATCCAATATGCCCACCAGTAAGGACCAGTAGCACGGTTAACGAAACAGTAACTTTCATACTCTACGCCTGAATACCAAGCAATAAAGAATTCTGTTAAATATGCAATACCTACAATTGAACCTGTTACTGTAATGATGATGTTCATCATTTCAATGTGCTCAATCGTAATATAGTCTTCTAATTTAAATACTACACGAGTAATCAACAATAAAGACTGTACCATGGCAAACCCTGAGAAGATAGCACCCGCAACGAAGTAAGGAGGGAAAATGGTAGTGTGCCATCCTGGAATTACTGATGTTGCAAAGTCCATTGATACAATCGTGTGTACTGAAAGTACAAGTGGAGTAGAGATACCTGCTAAAATCAAAGAAACGTATTCATAACGTGCCCAAGTTTTTGCTGAACCATTCCAGCCTAAACTGAACAAACCGTACCAGAATTTTGAAGCTTTAGTTTGCGCTCTGTCACGGATAGTAGCCAAGTCAGGTACAAGACCTAAATACCAGAATACTAATGATACAGAAAGGTAAGTTGAGATAGCGAAAACGTCCCAAACTAATGGAGAGTTGAAGTTTACCCAAAGAGAACCAAATGTATTTGGTAATGGTAATGCCCAGTGGAATAACCAAGGACGCCCCATGTGAGCCAAGATAAATGATGCAGCACAAAGTACGGCAAAGATTGTCATTGCTTCCGCAGCACGGTTAATAGATGTTCTCCATTTCTGACGGAATAGTAGTAATACAGCAGAAATCAACGTACCAGCGTGACCAATACCTACCCACCATACGAAGTTGGTAATATCCCATGCCCAGCCTACTGTTTTGTTTAAGCCCCAAACTCCAATTCCTTGCCACCATGTCCAGAATAGACAATAAGCACCGTAAGCAAAAACTACGAGAGATACTCCAAAAGCAATTTTCCATTCTTTTGTTGGAGCCCCTTCTACTTGCTTACAAATATCATTTGTAACGTCGTGATAAGATTTACCGCCTGAAACGAGGGTTTCTCTTATGGGTGATACTACGTGCGACATATTTTAATATTTGATAGTTTTAATTTCAATGATGGATCAAAAAAAATGATTGAAGAGTAAAATCTATTCGTAAAATTACTCTTCAATGTATCATTCTCTACAATATTATGCGTGTTCTTTGTGTTCAGCCTTAGCCTCTTCTTTTTTAACTACTTCTTCCTTGTTACGGATTTTCACTAAATAAGAAATACTTGGCTTAACATTAATTTCTTCGATTACACCAAATGCACGGCCTTTGTGTTCTACTGCTAATAATTTTGAGATTTCAGATGTTTCATCATTCATATCTCCAAAAGTAATGGCATTAGTAGGACAAGACTGAGAACAAGCAGTTTGGATTTCTCCATCTTTTGGTCTTCTCTTTTCTTTCTTCGCTTCTAATTTACCAGCTTGGATACGTTGAACACACATTGAGCATTTTTCCATAACCCCACGTGAACGAACTGTTACGTCTGGGTTAATCACCATACGACCTAAATCGTTGTTGAAGTGGAAATCGTACTCGTCTGTTTGGTAGTAACGGAACCAGTTGAAACGACGAACTTTATATGGACAGTTGTTAGCACAGTAACGTGTACCAATACAACGGTTGTAAGTCATTTGGTTAAGTCCTTCTGTAGAGTGAGTAGTTGCCAATACTGGACAAACTGTTTCACAAGGAGCATTATTACAGTGTTGACATAACATTGGTTGGAATACAACTTCTGGATTTTCAGAAGCATATTCTAATCCTTTTACATCTTCCACGTCAGCATCAGAAGAATAATAACGGTCGATACGCATCCAGTGCATTTCACGACGGTTAATTACTTCTTCACGACCAACTACTGCAATGTTATTTTCTGCATTACATGAAATCACACAAGCTGAACAACCAGTACAAGTGTTCAAGTCAATGACCATCCCCCATGCGTGGTTATTATACTTATGTCCATTCCATAACGTAATGTCCATGGCTGTTTTCTTACCTTCAGCTGTTGAAATTTCTGGTTTAAAACGTCCAGCTTCAACATTCTTTTTATAAGCACCTAAAACTGTTTCTTGTACTACAGCCTCACGAGCCATTACTGTGTTGTGAGTTTGGGTACGAGCAATTTTAGCAGTTTTACCTGTAGGTTTTACTTGTACATCACCTGTATTGAAATAAGCAATGTTTCCGTTAACAACTGATGTTAATGGATAAGCGTTAACACCAACACCATCCGCTGACTTACCAGCTTTAGTACGGCCATAACCAATTGCAATCGCTACAGTATTATTTGCCTGACCAGGTTGAACGATGAATGGAAGAATAACTGATTTACCATTTACCAATACTTCAACTTCAAGCGTATCTAATTCAACTTCTTGTTCTAAGGCTAATTGTTTAGCTGTTGCTAAAGATACTGTTGCATAATTACCCCAACATGCTTTAGATACTGGCTCAGGACATTCTTGAATCCAAGGATTGTTTGCCTGTGAACCAGAACCCATGATTACTTTTTCATAAACAGCCAATTCCATTTTGTCAGAAGTAGCTTTGTAGTTCTTAGCCACTAAAGCCGCAGCTTCTGCAATATTTACAACTGGTGTTGCAGCCGATACAGGAGAACCTATTTCGTAAACACCATCATGTAATACTTTAGACCAAGCCACTTTTCCACCTAACGTACCTAACCAGTTATTTTCAAGGTAAGTAGCATAGTCACCGTTTGAACCAGCCCAGATTAAGAAGCTAGATTGTGCCTGACGCGTCTTGAAAATTGTTGAGATAGTAGGTTGAGTGAATGAGAAGTAACCTTTTTTAGGTTCTGAATCATTCCAAGACTCTAAGTAGTGAGAGTCAGGAGTGTTATATTTACAAAGCGAACCTGTTTCGTCTGCTCTGTCATTTGTTGAAATCGTTAATCCAATTTTTGGTAATGCTTCAGCTAATTCAGCTCCACGAGGGTGGTTATATACTGGGTTAGCATTGTAGAAGATTACCGCAGCAATTTGACCAGCTTTAGCTTCAGAAATAAATGAATTCATTGCTACATCAGAACCTGAACGGTAGCTTACTGGTGAACCAGCATCAATTGTTACGCCATAAGAGCCTAATAAGCTGTTAATCGCTACTACAATTGATTGAACCGCAGGGTCATTAGAACCTGACACTACCAATGAAGCACCTTTTGTTGCTACTAAATCAGCAGCAGCTTTATCAAGATGATCAATTTTTACAGCTGAAGTAGCAATCGTTGCAGCACCCAATTTAGATGCTACTGCATTATAAAGAGACGCTACTACTAAACCTTCTTGTGATGGTTTGTACGTTGCACGATAATCAGCGTTAGCACCAGTCATCGACATAATCGTTTCGAACTGATAATGACGAGACATTTCTTTGTTACCACCTTCAGCAGAGCTTACTCTACGAGTTTTAGCCCATTGTTCTGAGAACTCATCACCTGACAACCAAGTACCTAAGAAATCAGCACCAATTGAAACGATCGTTTTTGCTTTACTGAAATCAAAACTTGGAGCCGTACCACCGTTCGCTTGTACTAAACCAGCTAACGAGTTTGCATCGTAAGTAACTAATTGGGTAGTAGGATATTTTGCAATAAACTCAGCAATTACTTTCTTAGTAGTTGGCGATAAAATTGTATTCGATACAATTCTAATCTGACCCCCTTTAGCGGCTACTTTCGTAAGCTCAGCTATAATTTCTTTATCTGCTACTTTCCAGTCTGCACCAGCACCTGCTATTAAAGCTCCTTTTAATTTCTCGTTATCATAAAGGCTCAACACAGAAGCATGAATACGAGCAGAAATACCTTTTGTAAGAGATGACTGTGGGTTTACTTCAATTTTGATAGGACGACCTTCACGTGTTTTTACTAAAACAGAAGCATAGTCACCTCCATCAGTAAAAGTAGATGCATACCAGTTGGCAATAGTAGGTTCTACATCCTCAGGTTTGTTCAAATAAGGAATAGTTTTTTTCACTGGCGCTTCACAAGCTGCCAAAGTAACTGCTGATACACCAAAACCAAGTACTTTTAAAAAGTCACGGCGATTGGTATTTGTACCATCAATAATAGCTTTTCCTTTTTCATCTGTTGTAGGGGCATCTCCAAATTCACGATGAGCATATTTTACAAAATCTGCTTCATTAGTCAATTCCTCAATCCCTCTCCAATATCGTTTTGTATTATTTTCCATATATGTAATATGTATAACGAAATATCTTGATTATAAACTTAAAATGTCAGTCAATGAATAAATCATTATGATTAATAATGACATTTAGAACACTCTAAACCTCCGATGTTCTGAACTTTCAAAGGCTCTTTGTTAGTTTTATTATGTAATTCTACTAGCTTGTCGTAGTAAGCGTTGTCTTTTGTATTTACTTCTGTCTTTCTGTGACAGTCGATACACCAACCCATTGTCAATGATGAACGTTGTTCTACCACTTCCATTTTGTTGATTTCACCATGACAGCTTTTACATTCTAAACCACCAACATTAGTATGTTGAGAGTGGTTGAAGTATGCTAAATCTGGCAAGTTGTGAACTCTAACCCATTGGATAGGCTCGTCGTTTTCTAAAGAACGATAGATTTTTTGAATTTCAGGAGACTCACGTTTGATAGTGTTGTGGCAGTTCATACAAATGTTTGCAGAAGGAATGTTTGCACCTTTTCCTTTATAAACACCAGTGTGACAGTAATTACAGTTGATTTCGTACTGACCAGCATGCAATTTGTGAGAGAATTGAATAGGTTGTTCTGGAGCATACCCTTGGTGGATACCTACGCCATAAGCAGTATCAATAGTTGCTTTACCAATCAAAAGAGTGATTAACAAGGCTGCACCTGTTTTGAACGCACTGTTACCTGCTAACTTTTTTCCATTTTCAGCAATTTTCTGAAATAAAGGTACATTTTTAGCTGCATCAGAATCAGGATCAATTGTTGCTAATTTTGTCAGCGAAGAAACTACTGATAGTAATGCTACTAAAACAAGAATCATTACGCCTAACAATGCTACAAGGATGTATTCCATCATACCACCATTTGAAGAACCTGCTGCTGTAGGAGTTCCATCAACTGGAGGAGTTGTACCTGGAGGAGGTGTTGGAGTAGCTTGAGCATCAATGTAAGCAATAACACTCTTGATTTGATCTTCTGAATACCCAGGATAAGGAGTCATCTGAGCTTGGTTGAACTTCTTATAAAGTTCGTTAGCATATTTATCGCCAGAAGCAATAACTGCCTGAGGGTTGTGTACCCATTTTACAATCCAGTCCAGAGGTCTTCTATCGCTAATTCCTTTCAAGCCCGGACCTACTAAGGTCTCATCGCTTGTGTTGTGACAAGCAGCACAGTTGTTTTTGAAAATTTGTTCACCCTCGGCGACGTCTTGTGCGTTAACATTCACAGTTGCGGCGAAGAAGCCTAAAACTGCCGTTAGTGCAACAATTTTCAAGCGTTTCATGGTTATCATAATCGTTTTATAACAGAACATTTATATAAAAGTACAAGATTTAATTCAATTTCTTCAATTATCTAAACTCGACTACTCCTCTAGAAATAAGAGGAACAAAATTATTTTTTTCAGCAAAATTACTATTTAGACACTTTTGCGGGTCACAAAAGTACAATTGGATTATTTATGAACCAATTAATTTAATGTGCATTTTTTGCAAATTTCGTATCGCTAATACCAATTTAGAATCTTTCTAATCAAGCCATCATTTTCCCTCTTTTTCTTGATTGAAATTTCCTTTGATTCGTTTGTACAATATCAAGACCGCTCTACGCTATAAATTAACCGCTCATAAAGGTAATAAAGAATTAAATTTTTGCAGTATGAAAACAATATTTAGATTGATTTTACATAACATATTACCAAGTATATTTTCAATTATCAAAAATAAAAAGAATGAACATTTGTTAAGTTTATAAGCAGGGCAAAAGAGGTGTTAATAAGGAAGCTGTTTAAACTTTCACTTTCGGGTTAAACTAAGTCTTTTAGAATAGCTTGTTCCAAAATTTACTCTACGTAGCGATGCTATGCTTCCCAAATTTTGAAAAAATCAATTCTAAAATACAATACTTTCACCTCAGAAACGGAAAGTTTAAACAGCTTCAAGAATAAAGTTATTAAATAATTCATTTAGTAGGTACGTGCTCTGTAATATTTATAACATAGCGATTATAGCTCTTTTAAAGCAGTTAACAATGCCAAACTGCTTAACGGTTATTAATATTGTTTAGGACGAAAGAGCTATAAAACAAAAAAGTCTTTCAACAGTTGTTGAAAGACTTTTTTGTTTTTCCCTGAGTTATCAGATATAACTCTGAGGTCTCGAGCGGATTCGAACCGCTGTAGGAGCTTTTGCAGAGCTCAGCCTAGCCACTCGGCCACAAGACCATTTGATTGGAGTGCAAAATTAATAGAAAAAAGATTAAAACAAAAGCCTCTTTGATATTTATCTATAATCTTTTTCAAAAAAAATCTTCAATAAAGGTAACCCACTGGCTTAAACCATTTTAAAACATTACCAAATTAGTGAGGTTGGTACATAAATAAACAAAAAAACGACCTATTAGCAAAGCCAATAGGTCGTTTTTGGTATTTATTAAGAAAAAAGATTATTCAGCAGTGTTTGCTTTTTTATCTAATTTCTTTTTTGCCTCTTCACGAGCTGAATCTTCCATTTGAGCTTTCAATGCTGAAAGAGCATCTAAATCACCTAACGTAGATTTTTCAGTGTTATCAGCTAATTTCTGAACGTCTTTAGCTGTTTTCTTTTTCTCTTCAACTACTGCTTCTTCTTTCGCATCGTTGTAAACTCTTACGTGAGAAAGAACAATTTTACGGTCTTCTTTTTGGAATTCAATTACTTTGAAATCTAATTGCTCACCTACTTCAGCGATTGAACCATCTTCTTTAGTCAATTGCTTTAATGGAGCGAATCCTTCGATTCCGTAAGGTAACTCTAAAGTAGCTCCTTTATCATTCTTCGCAACGATTGTAGATTTGTGTACTGAACCTACTGTGAAGATTGATTCGAAAGTATCCCAAGGGTTTTCTTCCAATTGTTTGTGTCCTAAAGCAAGACGACGGTTTTCAGCGTCTAATTCAAGTACGATAACATCTAATTTTTCGCCAACTTTAACGAATTCAGACGGGTGTTTGATTTTCTTAGTCCAAGACAAGTCAGATACGTGAACTAAACCATCAATACCTTCTTCTAATTCAAGGAATAAACCGAAGTTAGTTAAGTTACGAACAGTTCCAGTATGTTTAGAACCGATAGCATAACGAGCTAACAAATCTTGTTTAGTCCAAGGATCTTCAGTCAATTGTTTGATACCTAATGACATTTTGCGTTCAGCACGGTCAAGTGTTAACACAACTGCTTCGATATTATCACCAACTTTCAAGAAATCTTGTGGGTTACGCAAGTGCTGAGACCAAGACATTTCCGAAACGTGGATTAAGCCTTCAACGCCTTGAGTAATTTCTAAGAATGCACCGTAATCAGCAACATTTACAACTTTACCTTTTACTTTAGAACCAACTTCAGTAGTTTCAGCTAAAGCATCCCAAGGGTGAGCTTGTAATTGTTTCATACCCAATGAAATACGTTTTTTGTTTTCATCGAAGTCCAAAACAACCACTTGGATTTTTTGGTCAAGCTTAAGCATTTCTTGTGGGTGGTTGATACGACCCCATGAAATGTCTGTAATGTGAAGTAAACCATCTACACCACCTAAATCGATGAATACACCGAAGTTAGTCATGTTTTTAATTACACCTTCAAGTACTTGTCCTTTTTCAAGGTTAGTCAAGATAGACTGGCGTTGTTGCTCAAGGTCTTTCTCGATTAATACTTTATGAGATACAACTACGTTATCGTTAGCGTGGTTGATTTTAACCACTTTCACTTCCATTTTCTTTCCAACAAAGATGTCGAAGTCACGGATTGGTTTCACATCAATTTGTGAACCTGGTAAGAATGCTTCTACACCATAAATATCCACGATCAAACCTCCTTTAGTACGACGTTTCACGAAACCATCGATAACCACATCTTGTTCAAGAGCGTCTTCGATATTTTTCCATGCTGTCATTACTTTAGCTAGTTTACGAGAAAGAATCAATTGACCTGATTTGTCTTCTTGGTTTTCTACATAAACATCTACTACATCACCTACTTTCAAATCAGGCATATCTCTGAATTCAGAGGTTGGTACAAGACCATCTGATTTGAAACCAATATTCAAGATAATTTCACGGTCAGTAATCCCTACGACTGTTCCTTTTACTACTTGTTTCTCAGTAACTAAATTTAAAGTTTCCTCGATTAGAGCCTCCATTTGAGCTCTTTGCTCAGCAGAATAACCTCCACCGATACCTTTTGTGCCGACTAAATCCCAGTCGAAATCTGCTAATTGGTTAGCCATGTGTTTGATTAAAAGCCCTTTGTACATCATCGCCACGGGCAAAATGCGAAGAAATTAAGTGAAATCCCCTAAAAGTGTTACTTTATGGGGGTGCAAAGATAGAAAAAATATGTAATGATTTGATAATGAGGAGGAAAAATATTTTTCGGGTATTTTATTGTCCGAAATCTTCAGGAAATCGAAGAAGACAGAGGATAATAACAAATTATTGTAGTACTAGAAATACTGTAAGCAGAATCAATATCTTAAAATACAAAAGCCATCCAGATTACTAGATGGCTTTTATATTGATTAAAACTTCAAGTTAGCTGGCAAGTATTTTTTCAGCAACTCTTTGTAATATGGTTTCAAGGCTTCTGTATCTGGAGGTACAGGAAGTTTTGAATACAAATCATAAGGATTAAATTTCTTCACCCATTCAAACATTTCATGATCATGTTCATCCATCAAATGCTCGTAAGCATTTTCACGGTGTTGTGAATAAAATGAGTGATAGCGAATCATGTACAAGGCTGGCTCTGGCAAATTATCTTTTACCATTTGATATAGGTATTCATCATGTCCCCACGACATATCGACGTTTTTCAACCCACAATTTGGCGAATAAACACCATATTTAGTATTAAAACGTTCGTCGTGTGCATCTGGATTAGCCTCAAAATATTCTGAATAAACAATTTTATCTGAGTGCTTACACCCTACAGGGAAAGTATCTCCTACTACTGCCCATTGCGGTTCACCAAATAGGCAAAGTACTTTACCCATATCGTGTAATAAGCCAGTCAATACAAACCAATCTGGATGACCGTCTGCACGGATAGCCTCAGAAGTTTGTAATAAATGTTGCCATTGGTCTAATGAAGTATCAGGGTCAGAATCGTCTACCAACGAGTTTAAGAAATCAAAGGCATCCCAAATAGGCATTTCTTTTTTATCAAATTTCAAGAACTCAGCCTGTTTTTCTTTCACAAAGTCATAAGTTTGGTACTTATGATTTAAACGATAAAACTCCCGAACGGTATCTCTCTCGGGGTTGTCGTAGTTACGATACTCTTCTTTTGTCTTTGTGAAGGTAGTATCTTCTTCGGGATAACGCTGTAAAACATCGTCTTCCCATACATCCAAGCTCGCTAAGGGAGCGATTTCTTTTTCTGAAAATTCCATGAGACCAAAACAGATTAAATGGTATAAATGAATGATATTGAAAATTAGATAATTGTACTTAAAAATTGTATTATCAAAAGTATAAATTTTATTGCATACATTTGATACATTAGGTTTTGATTTTACCAAAACACGGTATAAAGTGCTGCTAAAACGCCGCAAATCAGCATTGAAATAACTACAAAAGAGCTAGATACCTTAAACATACTTGTATCTACTTCAAACCCTTTTGTTTCCTTCTTTCTTCTGTCTTCTATCAACGAAATGGTTATCATCAAAATTACTAAAATCAGGTATACCCATAATGTTCTATCTAGAAAAGGAATAGGGTCTGTATGCATCCACTCTGGTAATATTTTGAATAATAGCGAGAGCGGTAAAGTCAATACGGCAGCAATAATTGCAGCATTTGAAGTAGTCTTTTTCCAGAACAAGCCTAATGAAAATAAAGCAAAAGCTCCAGGCGTAATATAGTTTGAATATTCCTGAATGAACTGATATGCTTGTTCGAGATGACGAAGCTGTGGTGTAACAATCAATGCTATTGCAAATGAAACCCAAACGGCATATCTGCCTATTAAAACGGTTTGCCTTTCGGTAGCATCCTTATTTAATATCTTTTTATAAATATCTAAACTAAAAATCGTAGCAATACTATTACACTTACTTGCCAAAGAGGCTACTATGGCCGCCGTAAGGGCTGCGAAAGCTAATCCTTTTAAACCTTGTGGTAATAAGTTCATCAACGACGGATAGGCATGGTCGGGCTTTACGACACCGTGTAAATCAACCATTTCTTGTTGTAAAGAACCATTGTTGTATAATACGTAGGCTGCTATACCCGGAATAACACAAATTAGCGGAATCAACAGTTTTAAGAAAGCCGCAAAAATAATTCCACTTCTTGCCGTTTTTAAATCTGCCCCCAAGGCTCTTTGAACGATGTATTGATTACATCCCCAATAATTAAGGTTGTTAATCCACATTCCTCCTATCAGAATAGACAATCCGGGTAATTCGTAATAATGCTTGTCGCCTTTTGAAAAAATCATGTGGAAATGGTCATCAGCCTTTGTTTTCAGTAAAGACAGTCCATCAAAAACACCTTCTCCACCAAATTTATCCGAGACCATATTGAGGGCTAAATACGTCGTGGCTAATCCTCCCAAAATCAGTACTACTACTTGGATAACGTCTGTATAGCCAATCACCTTCATCCCTCCCAAGGTAATGAGAATAGCAAAAATAGATAACGCACCCATACAGTATTCAAATTTTACACCTGTAATGGTTTCTAAAGCCAATGAGCCCAAGTATAATATAGAAGTAAGGTTAATAAACACATACAGCAAAAGCCAAAACACTGCCATGATTGTTGCTACGGTATCGTTGTATCGTAAAGACAATAATTGAGGCATGGTGTAAATCTTATTCTTTAGATAGATAGGGATGAAAAACACCGCTACAATGATGAGGGTAGCGGCCGACATCCATTCATATGAAGAAATAGCCAAGCCAATGGCAAAGCCCGAACCCGACATGCCGATAAAATGCTCTGCTGAAATATTAGAAGCAATTAATGATGCCCCAATAGCCCACCAAGTAAGCGAGCCTTCGGCCAAGAAAAACCCTTGGGTAGTGGTGTTTTTAGTTTTGTCTCGTTGAAATACCCAATAGCCATACGAAGCAACAAGGATTAAATAAAGTGAAAATACGACGTAGTCGAGCTGCTGAAGGCTATTCATATTAAATGGATAAAATCTAATAAATTCTAAGATATATCTAAAAGTAGATATTGATTTTTTTTACTCATTTTAAGGAATATTTATATAAATCGGTTTGTATCCTGAATCACGATGGTCTCGAAATACTTTCTAATTGAATAAGTCGTTTACTAGCATATTAACATTGCTCCATGATGCTTTATAAAAACCCTTCCATATATTTTCTGGCTTTTGTAGTTGGCTTATCCTCAAAAAGTGTCGCTCAAACGCCGTCTTTGAGTCAACTGTTTTATCCGAACATTACTTTACGAGCAGAGTTTATGCCCGAAACATCTATGTCTAACGGACAAAGATTTGGGTTTAGTAGAACAACTGCTTTGGGTATTATGCCATTGAGTACAGAAATTCAGGCAGGAATTGGTTTTGGTAAAAAAGCAGATATTCAAGCAAAACATTCTTTATTAATTGCGAACCTTGCACAAATAAATACAACCATTGATGGCAAAGACCAGCCCGATGGTGGCTACAAGACTTTAGGGGTAACTTATGTTCAATTAAAAGCTAGTTTACGAGAAAAATTGTGGGTATATGCTGTAGGTGGAGGTATCACACAAACCAATGAAACTTTCTTGAATCCGCAACCTTATTTTTATGGTGGTGCTGCCCGACTACGTATTTTGGGTTTACGGACTCAGATTCTTTATGGAACTGCCATTATCTATAATCAAAAATTTAGAATTATTCCTGTATTTGGCTTTACAAAAGCACTCGGTGATGACTGGAAGATTTCGGGTATTTTACCCTTCAGAGCTAGCCTAGGGTATAAAGCAAAGCCTTGGCTTTATCTGGATTTTAACAGTGTGTATGATGGATACAGTGCTGGTTATCAAGAATATGCTGTTCCAGAAAAGATGATTCGTCGCCAAAACTATCAACAGGTTAGGTTTACATTATCGGCCAATGCCCATGTATTAAATGTTTTCAACGTTGGAGTGGAAGGTGGATTAACTGCTTTCCGAAAAGTAAAAACATTTAATTCAGCCAACGAAAATTTAAGTACTTCTAGTTTGCCTGTAGCGCCTTATCTGGGGTTAAGCATAAGATATATTACTAGTAAATCTAAGATTTCATCAAAATTTTTGAAAAGTACTGGCATAGATTTTTAATACTATTCTGTAACATTCTGATAGACAATACTATCAATTAATCCTAACAAATAAATACTTTATAGTATTTAAATTGAGATTTTAAGACCTGAATAATATTTCTAAAAATTCAATAATATTTCTTAGTTATTGAGCTAAAACCTTTCTAAATTTGAAAAAGATAGCTCAGCAATCGTATCAGCTTGAAGCTTCTTATGAATATGTATTTTGTACCTGCCTAATAGCCCACTAAAATTTTTATCTAATTAATTTTACACATTAAGCGTTCGTCTTGCAAAAAGGAGTGCTTATCAAAAACAGCAGATTTTTTTCCTGAAAAATATAACTTCCTAACTACTTTTGATGTTGCGGTAAGTAGAGATTAGCAGAATTAAAGCTTAAAGCTTTGGGTTAATAAGTGTGAAAGACACTAAGTACCTGACGTCCAATAATTTTAAATATTACAATAGAAAAACAAAGATTTTATATAAAAGAATTGTTCAGTTCCTGAATTGCTGAACAAAAAATTCCCTTAAAAACCATGACAAACATTACGCAAATAGAGCCCCTTTTAGTTGAAGATCCAAACCGCTTTGTATTGTTTCCTATTAAGCAAAATGATATTTGGCAATTCTATAAAAAAGCGGAAGCTTCTTTTTGGACTGCCGAGGAAATAGACCTTCAACAAGATTTAGCAGACTGGGAACATCGTTTAAATGATGGCGAAAGACACTTCATATCCCACGTATTGGCATTTTTTGCTGCTTCAGACGGTATCGTAAACGAAAACCTTGCAGTAAACTTCCTTTCTGAAGTACAATATGCAGAGGCTAAATGTTTCTATGGATTTCAGATTATGATGGAAAATATTCACTCTGAAACGTACTCATTGTTGATTGATACATATATAAAAAATCCTGTAGAGAAAGATAAAATGTTGCGTGCTGTGGATACCATTCCATGCGTAAAGAAAAAAGCAGACTGGGCATTACGTTGGATTAACGATGGCAACTTTGCTGAGCGTTTAATTGCTTTCGCTGCGGTAGAAGGCATTTTCTTCTCGGGTTCTTTCTGTTCAATCTTCTGGTTGAAAAAACGTGGTTTAATGCCAGGCTTATCATTCTCGAACGAATTGATTTCAAGAGACGAAGGTCTTCACTGCGACTTTGCTTGTTTGCTTTATACAGAGCATATCAAAAATCAATTAGAGCCAGATTCAGTCTATAAAATTATCATGGATGCAGTTTCTATTGAAAAAGAATTTGTAACGGATGCTTTGCCAGTTTCATTAATCGGAATGAACGCTGAATTGATGTGTCAATACATTGAATTCGTAGCCGACCGTTTATTGTTGGCGTTGGGTTTACAAAAACAATATAATGCAACCAATCCATTCGACTTTATGGAGATGATTTCATTACAAGGAAAAACTAATTTCTTTGAAAAAAGAGTGGCAGAATATCAAAAATCAGGCGTCATGTCTGAGAAAGAATCAATGTCATTCTCTTTGGATGAGGACTTTTAGTCAAAATAGCTAGCATTAACGACAAAGCCCTCAGACAGTAATTGTAATGAGGGCTTTTTTTGTTTGATTCAGTGGTATTAAAAGTATTTGCTTGTTACTCAATAGTCCTTTAGAAGAATATGACCAGTTTCAGGAAGCTTATCATTGATTCTTCTCAATATCTCCTTCCGTTCAATTGAGTCCTTTCCTTCAAAATCCGTATCTTTGCAACAAATTTCCGTCAGGGTAGAAAGACTGACTCACAATTCTTATAAAATGATTTCAAAAACATACGCTCCACAAGACATTGAAGCCAAATGGTACAAGTATTGGCTCGATAATAAATTCTTTGCTTCAAAGCCAAATCCAGACAAAGAACCTTATTCTATTGTAATTCCTCCGCCAAATGTAACGGGTGTGCTCCACATGGGACACATGCTGAACAATACTATTCAAGATGTATTGATTCGTAAGGCTAGAATGGAAGGCAAGGAAGCTTGTTGGGTGCCGGGTACTGACCATGCGTCTATCGCAACGGAGGCAAAAGTAGTGGCGATGTTGAAAGAAAGAGGTATTGAGAAAAAAGATTTAACGCGTGACGAATTCTTGGCTTACGCCATGGAATGGAAAGATAAGTACGGCGGAATTATCCTTGAACAATTAAAAAAGCTAGGTGCTTCTTGCGATTGGGATAGAACTCGTTTTACGATGGAACCATCATTGTATCAGGCAGTAATTGATACTTTCGTGCGTTTGTATGAAAAAGGGAAAATCTACCGTGGCGTAAGAATGGTAAACTGGGACCCACAAGGGAAAACAGCGTTATCTGACGAAGAGGTAATCGACAAAGATGTTCAAGCAAAATTATATTACATTACTTATAACGTTGTTGGAGAAGAAGGAAGTTTAACGATTGCAACTTCTCGCCCTGAAACTATCATGGCGGATTCGGCTGTTTGTATTAACCCGAACGACGAGCGTTATACACATCTTCATGGCAAAACAGTAACAATTCCATTATTGGGTCGTGCCATTCCTGTCATTTTAGATGAATACGTAACAATGGATTTTGGAACGGGTTGTTTAAAAGTAACGCCTGCTCATGATTTAAATGACTACGAATTAGGCTTAAAACATAAATTGCCCGTAATCGACATCCTCGACGATGCAGGTTTCTTGAATGAAAAAGCAGTATTGTTTGTAGGTCAAGACCGTTTTGCAGCGCGTAGAAATATTGTTAAAGAATTAGAAGAAGCTGGACATTTAGTAAAAGTTGAAGAATACAAATCTATCGTTAAGACTTCTGAGCGTACGGGTGCAGTAATCGAGCCGAAATTATCATTGCAGTGGTTTTTAGAGATGAAGGAAATTTCTCAGCCAGCTTTAGAAAACGTAATGAATGATAACATCAAATTGTATCCACCGAAATTCAAGAATATGTATTCGTCTTGGATGGAAAATGTGAGAGATTGGTGTATATCAAGACAACTTTGGTGGGGTCAACAGATTCCTGCTTATTACTTGCAAGACGGTACTGTTATCGTGGCAAAAAGTAAGCGTGAAGCCTTGCGTAAAGCACAACACGAATTACAATTGTTTGCTTTGACTGAAGAAGATTTGACACAAGACCCAGACGTTTTGGATACTTGGTTCTCATCTTGGTTATGGCCAATTTCTGTATTTGATGGCATCGAAAATCCTGATAACGAAGATATTAAATATTATTATCCAACCAACGATTTAGTTACTGCTCCAGAAATTTTATTCTTCTGGGTCGCTCGTATGATTATCGCTGGATACGAATGGAGAGGCGAATTGCCTTTCAGAAATGTGTATTTAACGGGTATCGTTCGGGATAAATTAGGTCGTAAAATGTCTAAATCACTTGGTAATTCACCAGACCCATTAGACTTGATTGCTCAATACGGAGCCGATGGCGTTCGTACGGGTATGCTTTTTAGTTCTCCTGCTGGAAACGACTTGATGTTTGATGAAAAGCTTGTAGAACAAGGTCGTAATTTCTGTAATAAAGTTTGGAATGCTTATCGTTTGGTAGAAGGTTGGCATGTCGCTAAAGATGATGCAGAAGGTGGTTTCTACAATGCAGGTGAGATTATTGAATATGATAAACTGGCTTGGATCCCTCAGCCTGAAAGCAATTCTTTGGCAATTCAATGGTTTGAATCACGTTTGAATCAGACAATTATTGATGTACAAGAGCATTTTGTAAAATTCCGTATTTCGGATGCGCTTTTGTCGATTTATAATTTGATTTGGGATGATTTCTGTGGTAAATACCTTGAAATGATTAAGCCTGCTTACGAACAGCCTATTGATAAAGCGACGTTTGAAGCTACAATTGCTCTCTTTGAAAAATTGATGTGTTTGGCTCATCCATATATGCCATTTATCACAGAAGAAATCTGGCAAGCGATTAGTCAACGTGGAGAAACTGAAAGTATTTGTAGAGCAGCTTATCCAATTGCAGGCGAAGTAAACACTCAGATTTTAGGTGACTTTGATGCCATGTTTACTATCGTTACCAAAATCCGTGAAACACGTAATGCTAAACAGCTTTCGCCTAAAACAGCCTTGCCATTATCAATCAAAACTGATGATAAAGCACGTTATCAAACGTTAGAAGGTATTATTCAAAAGTTGGCTAATACAGAAACGATTGAATATGTAAGCGATAAGGTAGAGGGAGCTCTTTCATTTGTGGTAAAAGCTGATGAGTTCTTTATTAACCTTGCTGGGGAAATAGACGTTGAGGCTGAATTAGCTAATGCACAGAAGGAATTGGAGTATAATTTAGGTTTCAAAAAATCAACCGAAGCTAAATTAGCTAACGAACGCTTTGTAGCCAATGCCAAACCAGAATTAGTAGAAAGAGAACGCCAAAAATTGGCTGATGCTGAATCGAAAATTAAGGCTTTGGAAGAAATGATTGCTAGTTTGAGTAAGTAGCTTTTTAGCTGTGAGCCGTCAGCTTTGAGCTATGAGATTTTATTTTCAAATTATATCATAAAAAAGACTCGGGAGAAATCCTGAGTCTTTTTTTTTATTGGTAATAGATGACATTTGAAAGTTTTATTTCACCCGCTGATTTATGGTGATTTGATACGCTGATTCACACTGATTAAAAAAAAGCCAAAGTAAAAAGCTTATAACCGAAGCCCGATATCTGAAAGCTGATAGCTTAAAAAAAGCTCAAAGCTGACGGCTCATAGCTCACAGCTAAAACCCAACTCCTGTAGTCAAAGTCTTCACTCTACATAGATACATATCTGCGGTAATATAAAGCGTTGAACCATCGTCTCCCCAAGCACAATTGGATGTAGGAATCCCTGCTCCCAGTTCTATTCTTCCCAATAGTTTTCCTGCTGGTGATATAATTAATACTCCCCCAGGGCCCGTAGCAAATAAATTGCCTTTTTTGTCTATTTTCATGCCATCTGGCAGACCTGTTAATTTCTCATCTTTTCCCATGGAAGTTGCATCGAAAAACACTTTCCCTTTGCCCAAACTTCCGTCTTGGTTTACTGGATAAGCCATATAAATAGCACGGTCTTCGTCAGACTGAGCCACATATAAAGTTTTTTCATCTGGCGAAAATGCTAAGCCATTAGGCTTAACTAAGTCATCCGCTACCAAAGTTACCTTCCCATCTGTACCAATGCGATAAACGCCAAATTCAAGTTCTCGGCTTGGGTCTTTATCTTTTTTAGCCAACCCATAAGGCGGATCTGTAAAATAATAAGCTCCGCCAGAATGTTGTACTACATCGTTGGGGCTATTAAACCTTTTCCCTTGATAGCTATCAGCCAATGTTTTTTTGCCCCCTAAGGTCAACGACATTGATGATACCCTGCGGTCGCCATGTTCGCAGGCTACTAATTCGCCTTTTTTATTAATCGTCAATCCATTACTTCCCGGTTCGTCACTATATTCTCCTAAGCCTGTGTATCCTGAAGGCGATAAAAAGACCTTAGCAGCATCTAGGTCTTCACTCCACTTAAAAATAGTATTGGCAGGAACATCCGAAAAAAGTAAATACTTTCCTTCTTTATGCCACACGGGGCCCTCTGCCCATATATACCCTGATGACACAACTTCAATTTTCGATGTTGTTGAAATCAGGCTTCCAAGTGACGAATCGAACTGAGTGATTTTCCCTAATGTTGGATAAACTTTTTGAGCTTGTGTTGACATTGTTCCGACGAGTATAAGCAATGAAGCTATTATTCTTTTCATTAAATAGTATTGAGATCAATTGAGAGATAGTTGCCTCACAAATATACAAAAAACACAATACTACCTATAAAAAATATTATTTTAAGTTATATTCTTCCTATTGGATTAGCGAATTTTGCTCCATTCTTCTCTACGATATCTACGATATTATAATTTATTTCTTCACGCGTAACATTCAAAACAACTACATTATTGCTTTCAACATTATAAGCAACTTGAATATCCAAAGAGCCATCACCGATACCATCAAAGCGTGTTACGCCAGGGTCGGGAAGATAAATATTCTTATGCGACATCACTACTTCTTGAATTTGTGATACGATGTTATGAATAGCATCAGCAGGGGTATCTTGTTGAAGTCTGATTAATGATTTTACCCTGCGGAATTGTCGAGTACTCATGTTCTCTAACGCTTGGGCAGTAAGTAGGCGGTTAGGAATTGTAACTACACTACCATCTACGGTTTTTACACGGGTACTCCTAAAACCAATTTTTTCCACATCGCCCGATACTTTATCTATCTGAATATTGTCGCCTACTACAAAAGGCAAATCCATAAAAAGCATTAATGAAGCAAACAGGTTTTCCAAGGTTTCTTTGGCAGCTAAGGCAATAGCTAATCCCCCAATACCAAGTCCTGTAACCAAAGCCACCACATCTATCTTGAAAACAATGCCGAGCATGGTAAAGAAGGTGGTAACAGACAACATCACAACGGCCAAATCTTTAAAGAAAGGGACAAACTGGTCGTCTAGCTTAGTTTCTGTCAGTGCAGCACGTTCTTGGAAAATCAGGGAAATGAATTTTATCAATCGAATCAGAATCCAAGAAATGGAGAAAATCAGGATACATTGATAACATTTCAATACTACCATTCTCAGTCCAAATGTTTCTCTAGCAACCAAATTCCAAGAAACAGGAAAATGTAGGTATTGAAAAGCAATATATACCATTAATAGAACGATAAAAAGCTCTACGGGCTTTCTGAGCATCTCAATACAAGTATGAAAAGATACTTTATCGTGTCTAATAAAACGATATAGTATTTTACTTAATGATATAGATAACAAACGCTTTATTAATAGGCCAACAATTATAATTCCAATAAACCAGAGAATATCATTAACTTTATTTTCAAGAATTTCAGACTCTAAGAATTCCATAATATTTAATTTTTTTCTGCAAAGATGGCAATCATCTTTTGGAGTGAACACAAGAATTTTAAAAACTCGTTCCCAAAATTGTAAAATTTGCTTTTATTTTAAACGATGTACTTTCACTTTTATGTGAAAAAATTATTCTTGAGGCAATTTTTCACCTTCTATTTTATATGAATTTAGCTATAGATTTAGGAAATACTTTTGCTAAAATTGGTCTTTTTGAACAAGGAAAACTGATAGAAAAAAAAGGCTCTTTTACATATCAGGCATTGTTGGAATATGTAACACATTTGAAGCCAAGCAATATTATTATTTCAACAGTTAGTTATTCAGAAGAGCAATTAAGGCAGGATTTTGATAATACTGAGGCAAAATTGTTATTTTTAAAAAATACCACGCTAGTACCAATCACTAAATTGTATGATACGCCCGAAACCCTTGGAGCCGACCGCATTGCTGCGGCGATTGGTGCCAGAGTGGTTTTTCCTGAAAACAATGCTATGATTATCGACCTGGGTACTTGTATTACTTACGATTTGGTTGACATCGAAGAAAACTTTCATGGTGGCATTATCTCCCCTGGCGTACGGATGCGTTTTACTGCTATGAATACTTTTACGAAACGTTTGCCGTTATTAGAACCAACAGAAGCCCCTATTATTTTAGGTAAAAGTACAGCACATGCCATGCAAAGTGGCGTAATGAACGGCATAACTGCTGAGATTAATGGATTTATTGAAGAATATAATCAGCTTTTAACAAAAATTAACGTCATTTTATGTGGCGGGGATGCTACATTCTTTGCAAACCGCATAAAATACCCGAACTTTGTAATTCCAGAGTTGGTGCTGATTGGACTTAACAGAATTTTAGAATATAATGTCGAACAAAATAAATAGTATTTCAAATTTTATGCGAGCAACAATCCCTTCAAGGGTTGTAAATAGAAAAAATTACAATCAAGCACTTGCTTCTAAATTCTTATTCACATCATTTTCTCGTTTATTTTTTGCTGTTTCCTGCCTTTTGGCATTTCATTCAACACAAGCTCAAGAAACGAACTCTCCTTTTTCATTTTTAGGAATTGGTGAAATTTACAATGGTGGAACAGCAGTAAGTTCAATGTCGGGTGGCTTAGGTGTTGCTAGTTCTAATGGTATTTATGTAAATACATTGAATCCAGCCGTGTTAGCAAGAAATCGCTATACTGTTTTTGAAATGGGTGTAAATACCGAATTCAAAGCGATGCAAGACAGCAAACAGCGTTCTAATACCTATAACGGAACGTTAGGCCCTGTAATGTTATCTTTACCTGCTTCGCCTCGTTGGACATTAGCGTTGGGTTTAACGCCTTACTCTAACGTAAACTATAAAACAGTTACATCAAGAAGACTGAATGTAATCGGAACAGATAGCTCGACGCTTACTTACAATGGTGATGGTGGGCTTAGTAAAGCAATTGTCAGCAATGGTGTAAGAATTACTAAAAATATGTATTTGGGGCTTGAAACCTCTTATCTATTCGGTGTAATTAACCGAGATATTACCACTCAAAATCTTACGGATGGACAAAACTATCAAGTAAAATATTTTGACCGCTCTAATTACTCAAGTGTCCATTTTAAATTAGGCTACCTTTGGAGACCAAAAATCAGCAAAGAATACTTTTTGAATGTGGGTGCAACGGCTGAATTTGCCCAAAAGATTGGTTTAAAAAATCTTGGCGGATTCGACATTTATGATGCCACAGGTATTACCCTTATTAATGCTGATACCCTATCAAATCCGAATGGAAGTATAACGCTTCCTGCCAATTATAAGTTTGGGCTTAGCCTTGAAAAACCAGGGAAATTAGTGGTTTCAGTAGATTACTCTACGACAAAATGGACTGGCTATAAAAATTTATATGGTTCGTCGGAAGGACTTAGAGATGCTTATACCGTAGCGGTTGGTGCTGAGTATATTCCAAAGTTTGATGCTATTTCTGGTTATTTCAATCACGTGATGTATCGTGTGGGAGCTAACTATACACAATCTCCTTATAGTTATAATGGTAATGAAGCAGCCAAAGACATGAGCTTTTCGGTAGGAGTATCGTTGCCTTTGCGTACTATTTCTTATGTAAACATTGCTTTTGTGAGAGGGAAAAGAGGGGTACTTTCGAGCAATGGATTAGAAGAACAATATAGTAAAGTAGTGGTGGGCTTCTCGTTAGGTGACTTTTATTGGTTCCGTAAACCAAAAATTGATTAATTATTCTGATTGTATGAATCAATTAAAAATATACTTGAAGCTATTTCCAGATTTGACAACTCCGACAAGGGTTGTCAAATCTGTTTTACGCCCATTTTTATTCGTCCTCATCGGTTTATTGAGTATTTGTCTAACGGCTTGCTATGAAGAGAAAAAAGAAATCGTCAAAAAGATGTATAATGGCCCCATCTCAGAAATATATGGTGTAAACATGGTTTATTCAGATTCTGCTAGATTGGTTGTTAGAATGTCAACAGAAAGTCAATTGACGATGCCGAATGAAGATAAGGTGTATCCAAATGAAGTAAGGGTTTTCTTTTTTGATAAACAGGGCAATAACAGTACTACTTTAAGGAGTGATTCAGCAAGGTATATTCGTATGAGAAATGTGTATCACATCATGGGAAGGGTACTAATCAACAACCAGATAAAACACGAGACCTTAGCTACTGACGAACTATACTGGAACCCAGATACCAAGAGGATTTATACAGATAAGCCTGTCGATGTAAATACACCCGAAAATATCCTACACGGCATAGGGATGGATTCAAATCAGGATTTTACGGAATATACTATCAGAAAAGTAACAGGGGTAGTTAGTGTGAAAAGTTTACCATAAATATGAGTCATCCCGAATTTCTCTTAAAATAGGAAAGTTTGACAAAATAGCCTCATAGAGGCGAAATATCGGTAGTTATATTTTCTAAATAACATTCTCCCCAAGCCCCATCGGGGCGAAATATTTCGCCCCGATGGGGCTTAGGGATTAATAGGATGCTTCTTCTACCGATATAGTGTTCCTAAGGGAACGATAACCTGTATGCATAAATCAAAAAAGCGGTCAAAAAACTAATTTCGACCGCTTTTTTATGATTTTAAAATTCTGGATGACTCATGTTTATTCTACTTTATTTTTACAAGTCTTTAATATTTTCTCAACCTCTTTTACACTGGTTATCGTTTTTTCACCTCCCCATTCATTGTAAATAAATGTTGCTATTTCGGCTACATCGAGTGCTTGTAATTGCGTATTAGCAGGCATTGGCTGATGATACGTTTTACCATTTACTACAATGGTATCCATTAAACCATTCCGCATCGAACATAGTACTAACTCTTTATTCTTTGTCAAAAAATCAGAACCTGCAATCGGTGGATACAATCCTGCCAAGCCTTCTCCTTTTTCTTGATGACAATTCGCACAGTGCGTTTTATACAAAGCCTGTCCGTCTACATAATACTGTTTTCGTTTAATCTCCTCTTTGCTATCACAAGCAGTCATGGCAAACAGGGTAATTAAGCACAACGCAAAACTAAGCTTATTGGTAATATATCTGGGTGACATCAAAATGTGTTTCAATAATGTAATTATTTATTTGAACTTGTTTCTTTTAAAAGTATCTCCATATCCTCCATCAAATTATCTACTTTTGCAGCAACAGTCCCATCATAAAGACCGCGAATATGGCGATTTTTATCTACCAAAATAAAGGCTCCGCTATGTACTACGCCACCGGGCTGAGTAGGGTCGTCAGCGGCTGAGACCATATAGCTTTTTTGTCCTATTTCATATATTTTAGCTTTATCGCCCGTAACCATTTGCCAACTATTGCCTTTAATGCCTAAATTACTTCTAAACTCTTTTAAAACAGCAGGGGTATCATGACGTGGGTCAATAGAATGAGATAATAATACTACATCAGGATTATCTTTATATTTTTCATAAATCCTTAACATCTGCGTTTTCATTTTTGGGCAAATGGTAGGACAAGTCGTAAAAAAGAAATCTGCTATATAAATTTTTCCTGCAACAAACTCTTGTGTAATTTTCACAGAGTCTTGATTAATAAATTCAAAATCTGGAATGGTATGATAAAGTGTATCAACCACTTCTTTACCACCATCAACCACTTTTTTAATAGGTTCTTTATTACCTAAATAAGGTAATTCTTTAGGAGCTTTACTACAACCCGCTAAAGCAACTACTAAAAGGATTACTGACAAAGACTGAACAACATTTATCTTCATAATAATTTTCAAGCACGAAGGCTATTTTTTCAAAAAAGCTTTTGCTTCTTCTATACTAGCATTCGTTAGCTCTTTTACTTTTACAATTTTGTTTTTCTCTTCTTCGTAATATTTTACTACTACTTCTTCCGATTTGCCCTTTACTTCTTCAGGGTTATATTTCTCCATCCAATTCATCATCTGCACATCCGCAGAATCCAAGGCTACATACAAGTCTTTTGCTTTTAGTGAATCAGGTGATACTTTAGCGACAGAGTCTAGCTGCCCTTTTAAAGTCATAATTTCATCCATTTTGGGCATTACCTCATCATGAACAGCCATTACTTCTTCAATCATCTTTTTTTGTTTGTCTTCCGACTTCGAGCAGGCAAAAACAAACGGTAGCATTAAAATTGGCAACAGTATTTTCTTCATATTGATGGTATTTAGTTTGAAATGTGATATTTTTATAACAAACTTTTAAGCCTTAACGTTTAGGAATTTTGTCAATATTTTTAACTGACAAGGTGTTTTCCTAGTATTTCACGAGCATTTTCAACAATAGCTCTGGATGGATTTTCGCCTCCAATCATTTGGGCTATTTCCATTACTCGCTCTTCGCTGGTTAATTTTCTAATTCTCGAAACCGTTCTATCTGAAGAATTATCTTTATACACAAAATAGTGTGCTGACCCTTGCGCTGCAATTTGGTGAAGATGGGTAATGGCTATTAATTGGTGATTTCGGCTCATTTCTCGCATCATATTCCCCACTTTTATGGATACTTCGCCAGAGATTCCTGTATCAATTTCATCAAAAATAATCGTTGGCAACGCTCGTTTATTCGCCAAAATGTATTTTATCGCCAACATCAAACGGCTAAATTCACCGCCAGAGGCTACATTTTTGATAGGTTGTGGCTTAACTCCTTTATTGGCTGAAAATAAAAGATTAATCACATTAATACCCATTGGCGAAGGCTTGATGATTTCATTTTCTATTTTCAAGCTAGCATTAGGCATTCCTAAGTCTTTCAACAAATCAGCTATTTGTTTTTCAATAATAGGTAAAGCCGAAAGTCTTGAGGCTGACAAAGCCTCAGCACTTTTCAGTACTTCTTTTTCCGTTTTCTCTACCTCGGCTTTTGCTGTTTCAAGAGCCTCGTCGATATTGAGTACCTTATTCACTTTTTGCTCTAACTCTTTCTGAATAATCAACAATTCAACATCTGTTTTTACTTGATGTTTTTGTAAAAGGTTGTAGATAATATCAAGGCGTTGCTGAATAGTAGCAATTTTTTCGTTATCCAATTCTACTTCTTCTGCCTCGTTTTCTACTTCTACTGCAATGTCCTTTAGCTCAATCAAACAGCTTTGCAAGCGTTGCTTTAGCTGTAAATATTGCTCACCAAAAGTACTGATGCTATTCAAATTCGCCAAGGTTGAAGTCAACAATGGGATGATTGATTGTTCAGTTGCATTAAGATACTCAGCAGATAATAGTAACTTTGACTTTACTTCCTCTGCATTCTCTAGCTTATTTAATTCTTGTTCTAATACTTCTAATTCCCCAGCTTTCAATTTGATTTTTTGCAGTTCATCTAATAAGAATGCATTATAATCAAACTCTTTTTTACTTTCTTTTGCTTCTACTTTCAGTTGGTCGTATACTCTTTGTGCCTTATAAAAAGCCTGATAATCCTTTTTATAGCTATCTAACAGTTCATGATTTTGTGCAAAGGTATCTACTATTTCTAGCTGATAGTCGTTGGCACCCAATAGTAAATTATCATGTTGCGAGTGCACATCCATCAATTGCGTGGATACTCTGCGAAGTGTCTCCAAATTTACAGGCGTATCATTGACAAAAGCACGGGTTTTGCCTTGTGGGGAAATCTCACGACGAATCACGCAATGTTCATCATAATCTAACTCTTCTTCTTCAAAAATATTCTTGATAATATAGCCAGAAACATCAAATTCGCCCTCGATGATACATTTTTCATTAGGATTAAAAAGTGTACGAGTATCAGCACGATTGCCCAATAACAATCCTATGGCACCCAACATAATAGACTTTCCCGCACCTGTTTCGCCTGTAACAATGTTCAAGGCAACATCAGGGGTTAGTACGAGATGCTCAATTAAAGCATAGTTTTTTATTTGTAACTTCGTTAGCATAAGTTATTGGCATAAAAGCCTTGTCTGTCAATTCTTCACAAATATACTAAGGTATATGGAGTACATTATTATTCAATTTTCAAATTTCGTCGCTCTTTTTGTCATTTTAGCCTCAAAAGCTTCTTGCAAATCGGCTGAAAGTAACATACCAGCATTCCAAGTAGCCATATAATTTAGTCCATCGGCTACTGAATGGTCACGGGTATGCAATAAAATATGTTTGGTTCCTCTGATAGAAACAGGTGATTTCTGGGCTATCATTGTTGCCAATGCCATTACTTCTACCAACATCGTTTCTTTATCACTAAAGGTGCGGTTTACTATCCCGATTTCTTTCGCCTCTTTGCCATCTACATTTCTACCTGTATAGGCCATTTCTCGTACTAAGCCATCGCTAATGAGTTTGGGCAATCTTTGCAAGGTGCCTAAATCTGCTACCATCCCCATATCAATTTCTTTAATACTGAAATAGGCGTCGTCTGTACAATAACGCATATCACACGCACAAATCAAATCTACTCCTCCGCCAATACAACCGCCGTGAATAGCCACTAAGACAGGTTTTGAACAATTTTCAATGGCATTGATGGGTGCTTGTAGGCTTAAAATATCTTTACGAATTTTTTCTCTTCGTCGAGCATCACAAGGCGTTTGTGTTTGCGTAACCGACATCAGCAAGCTTAAATCAATACCCGCACAAAAATGCTTGCTTGTACCTCCCTCCAAGACAATTACTCTTACTTCAGGATTTTCGTCGAGTTCAGTAAATACATTCAAAATTTCATTCCATGCTGTTTGATTGAGGGCATTGGCTTTATCAGGACGATTGATAATAAGATGAGCAATATGATGCTGGATAGTTAATTGAAGAGTTTCCATAGCTTTGAGTATAAAAAAAATTCACAGAGAAAAAACTGAAAATCAGCAATTTCTCTGTGAATGTTGAAGTTAGAAGATATAGCTTTGGAACGCAAGATTAAAGCAAAATATTTCGATTAATTTCTGCCTCCCCCTTTGTCTCCGTCGCCTCCGCCATCGTTCGGACGTTGATTTACTTTGACGTTAGTATTACCAAAATTATAGGTAAAATTGATTCTTAGTCTGCGGTTATCCCAACGGTATTCTCCTGTTGAAATCAACTCTGGCGTTCTGGCTACATTTCTATAGCGATTCAAATCGGCTGGATCTTGTATAGAAATTTTCAGTGTACCTTTTTTATCCCATAAGAATTTCTTGATACCCAAATCGAAAGCTCCTTGTGCTTTATTAGTTTCAAAACCCCATGTTTCTCCAGAGTTTACATAACCTGAAATTTCGGCAGATAATGTCTTGTTAAGCGTAAATGTTTGTTGAATATAAACTCCACTATAAAACTGATTGACATTTACTACAGCATTCTCTCTTTGGTAATCATACACATTGATACCGCTCCAAATATTAACATTCACATTCCACCATTTGGTAAGATTAAATGGTAAAGATGTACTGAAACTCCACCATGATACTTTTCCATTTACGTTTTCAACCGATTCACGGATATATCTTCGTCCTGTGATAAAAGTAGTATCAAGGTCATATACTTGAGAAAAGAATTGATCTACTTTTACATAATCAAAACTAAAGCTAAAGGCATCTTTAATCGTGTGTGTTAAAGAAACTTTGTTTTGGATTGATGGTAACAAATTTGGATTCCCTCTTCCATACTGTTGTGGCGAAAAGAAACGATTGAACACATTATAATTGTTAGCATCTGGTCTGTTTATTCTTCTTGAGAAACCAAAAGAAATAGCATAGTCTTTGGTTACTTTTTTATTCAATGAAAGCGTAGGGAATAAATTGAAATAGTTTTGTGCAGAAAGCTCAAGCCCTGCTCTGTCTTTCCCTGAATTATTAGTCTGTTCTCCGCGTAAGCCTACTTGTAAGTTCAACGTTTTGCTTAATTCAGTATTTAACATAAAATATCCCGCATTGATGTTCTGTCTGAAACGGAAATAAGAATTCACCAATGCTCCGTTGTCTCTAAAATTGTCATTAAAGTCTTTTTCACTATCTGAAAAACTTGTTTTAAACCCTGTTTCTAACTTTACTTTTTTGGTAATATTTTTAACAAAATCTGCTTTAAAGGCATAAGTTATCGAATTGTCGGGAGCAATAATCTGGTTTTTCACTATATTTTGTTGACTTTCTAATATAGTAGATGTTTGAAAATTATCGTTAGATTTTGTTCTATTTACAATAATGTCGAAGTCAACATTTAATACTGTTCCAGACGTATCAAAGGTTTGCTTCCAGTGAGTATTAATCAGAAAATTCTTATTATTATATTCTCTGTTACGTAGCATCTCAATGAACTGCGTAGTCGTCTGTTGTGTATTAACTTGATTAGTTGTTCTTTGTATTGGATTATCAGAAATAGCTCCTTGTAACGAAACGCCAAGGCTTGTACTCTTGCTAAAGTCATAATCAAAGGCGAACTTAGATGACCACGATTCGCCACTTCCTAAAGATTTACCAATATTTTTACGGGTTTCAACAACTTGGTCTCCTTTAAATAATTCTTGGTATTCATTGGCAGCATTTAGCCAAGTCATATAATTTCTACTAAGATTGGCATAAACAGTATATTTTCCTTTCTTAGCATTCATCGTAATTCCCTGACTGTTTTTAGGGAAACTGCCATATTCTTTATAATTACTATAGCCAACCCCCATATCAACAATGTAATTAGTACCAAAATTCTTTCCTTTTTTGGTTTTGATGTTGATAATTGCCGTAGTACCCGAAGCATCGTATCGGGCTGATGGATTCGTGATTACTTCTATTTTATCAATGTCATCACTCTTTAAAGTTTTCAAGAAATTAGCCAATTGTTCTTCGCTCAGATAGGTCTTTCTATCATCAATCATCACCATTACGCCAGCTTTTCCATTTACTTTAATCGTCTCAGCATTTCTATCTACCGTAACGCCCGGTACTTTTTCCATGAGTTCTAAGCCATTCAAACCAGAAGTAACAGGGCTAGCATCCACATTCATAATCATTTTATCGCCCGTACGTTCTATTAATTGCTTCTTAACAGTTACTTCTACTTCCGCAAGATTTTTGGACTCTAATGCCAGTTGAATACTTCCAACATTCAGATTGGCACGTGCATCAATTTTTTGATAATATTTTTTGTACCCAATAGCAGTAATGGATAGCAAATAGGTATTATGAGGGATTTGTGAAACAGTAAAATTACCATCTACATCTGCTACAGCACCCTTTAGCATCGTAGAATCTTTTTCATTCAAAATTAATATGTTAGCAAACGAAGCAGCTTGCTTTTTTTCGTCAACTACTATTCCTGAGATAGTTGACTGCCCGAATGTCTGAATGGTAATAAGTAGGAATAATACAAATAACGTAGGTTTAAAGATCATAGCGTTTAGTGTTTTGATGATTTTGTTAAGAAGATGCAAAGTTCATGTAGAATGTTGCATTCAAAAAGTTAAAAACTCTTAACAAAGGTTCAACTTCAGGACAGGGCATTGTAAAAAATGTATCATAGAGATTCAATTTTTCTGCCTAAACACTATTGAAATACCAAAAGAAATGTATAAATTTTTGCCATGATTAGAGTCCCTTCCCTTATACACGCTGGTGAATTTCAGTCCTTGAAAATTCAGGATATGACCTTCGTTGCTTATCGCGATCAAGACCCACCGCTAAAAAACGAAGTGTTTTTTGAAGAACACGCCATGATTTTTGTACTAGATGGCGAGAAGCGTTTTACTTTGCCTAGCCAAACCATCCTTGTCCGCAAGGGCAGTGTTGTTTTTATTCCGAGGGGGTATTATGTGATGCAAGAAACGATTGACGCAAGCTATAGGAGCTTAGTGTTTTTCTTTAATGAAAAACTTCTGAAAGAATTTGTTAGTCAACATCTTGACCTCTTTGAAGAATACCAGCGTAGCCAAACTTTGCAAGGAATGTGGAATAATGCCAGCGAACTATTGGTGTTAGAAATCACGGAGAGTTTAGATAAATTCACAGAATCTATTTTCCCTTACTTTCATCATGAAACCCAATATTTGAATCACTTCTTACGGTTAAAACTCCAAGAATTACTTTTGCATATCTTGGAAATAGACCATTCTAAACAGTTTAAATCTATCCTATTTAGCTTGTATAAAGGGGAAAAGCCTGATTTGGCGTTTTTGATGAATTCATATTACTTAAAACCGTTGTCGTTGGAGGAACTATCAAGACTTTCGGGAAGAAGTTTATCTGCGTTTAAAAGAGACTTCCAACAAGAGTTCAATACGACTCCTGCTTTGTGGATAAAAAATAAACGACTGGAATATGCTAGTTTACAGATTGAAAAAACGGAGAAGAATGTTTCGGAAATTAGTATGGAAATAGGCTACGAAAGTGTGTCTCACTTTATCAAAGCTTTCAAAGAGAAATACGGTTATACGCCTTCTGCTTTGAAGAAATGAAACATGATTTATCCCGAATTTTTTAAATCCAAAAAAGCGATCAAAATTAGTTTTTTGACCGCTTTTTCATGATTGATGAACACTGAATTCCTACTGTTTGAGCGATAGCGAGTTTAGGAATTCTTGAATTTCTTTTGTTACTTTTCTTGTTTCAAGACAAGAAAAGTAAGGACTAAATTATAATGCATACAGAACCTCTAGAACTCATTACTTCAAAGAAAAATTCGGGGTGACTCATGTTTTTATTACTTTACTTCAAAGAAACCATCCCCTATTTTATACCCTTCAGCGTATAGTTCTATGGTGTGTCTGCCTTCTTTGTAGGCTTGTCCACGGCTATATACAAACTCAACAGATTGGTGACTATTATCGTAAACAATTTTCTGTTTAGCAGTATAGGTAACCTCTTTATTTTTATACGTAAAACTGCCTGAACCAGTGCTCATATCCGCAATCGACTGTCCTTGTGGGTCAATGATTCTTAAAAAGATTACTTTTGCTTCACGGCTTGTCAAAGGATTTTCTTGTAAATAAAAAGTGATTCTTACTTTATCAACCTTCTTTGATTTATACACACCCCCATCGCTTTCTTTTCCTTTCGTAGAAATCGCATATACATTGATACTTTCAGCATGCAAAGCCGATGCTTGCGAGACCTTCTCGGATAACTCTCTATTTCTTTCTGATAATTCTTTTTGGCGAAGCGTATAATTGATAGCAGAATCGTTCAACGCTTTTTGGGCATAGGTAATATCTTCAAGTAATGCCTGAGCCTCTTTGCTGAGCGAATCATTCATGGCGACTAAAATACCGTTCTCTTTCCTTAGGTTAATTAGCTCATTGTCTTTTTCGCCGAGTAAAGTAAGGTACTTCTTGATTTTAGACTCATACCTTTTCATCGAAAATCCTTCTGATTTCTGTAAGGCTATTTTGTCTTTTTGCAATTGCTGTTTAGCACGAACTAGCTCGCTAACGTCCCCTCCTAACCGTTTAATCTCAATTATTTTGGTATTTAATTGGTTTTCAATGGAATCTAATTTAGTAGTGGCGACTAATAAGTCCTTTGCTTGTAAAATACCGAGTTCATCATTTCTTTTATTAAACTGTCGTTCTCTGAAATATAAAAACCCTAATGCTGTTACTAAAATAATCAATACAGCAACGGCGATTTTAAGTTTCTGTTCACTTTGTCTATTTGGATTATACTCCTCCATTGGCTAGTATGTGATAATTTATGGTTGTATTAACTTTAAACGTTATAAGTTTGGTTTAATTTTGCAAAACTAAGTGTTTACCCCCGATAACACAAAAATACAAGTATTTACCAAAATTTTTGAGGAATGAGCATCGCAAAAAATTTAGATAATATCAAGTTACAGTTACAAGGCACATCTGCCCGTTTGATAGCTGTCACTAAAACCAAACCCATTGCTGATTTGGAAGAAGCCTATCAAGCTGGCTGTAAAATCTTTGGTGAGAACAAAGTCCAAGAAATGGTTGAAAAATGGGAAATACTGCCTAAAGATATTGAATGGCATCTGATTGGTCATTTACAAAGCAATAAAGTAAAGTATATGGCTTCCTTTGTAACGATGATACATTCTGTTGATTCTTTAAAACTACTTCAGGAAATTAATAAACAAGCTACTAAAAATAATAGAATAATTGACTGTTTATTGCAAATTTATATTGCTGAGGAAGAAACAAAATTTGGATTATCACAAGATGAGGTCAAAGAACTCTTAAATGCTGAAGAATTCAAGAGCATGAAAAACATCAGCATTGTTGGTGTAATGGGCATGGCTACTAACACCGATGACGAAAACCAAATTAGGTTAGAATTTAGAAGTTTAAAGACTTTTTTTGATGAATTACAACAAGAATATCCTGAAACAGAGAACTTTCAGTTAAAAGAAATCTCCATGGGAATGTCTGGTGATTTTCTAATTGCTGCGCAGGAAGGTGCTACTTTAGTAAGAGTAGGTTCTGCTATTTTCGGACATAGATAAATATTATGTGGATTAGTTGATGACGACTAATCCACTATTTTTTTTAACCCAATTCTCTTTTTTTATCTTTCATCGCATATTTCAAAATCACTTTTTTCTTCGATACTGTTTCCAGAAATGGTTTTAAAATCTGTTCTGCTGATTTTTTTGTTTGGTCTAAAATCCCCATTTCTCTGGCTGATTGCTCTACTTGTACTTCTGCTTTTTTAAAAGCATCATCTATTAGCTTTGCTTCGTCCATAAAAGCGTATTCAGTATTATAAACTCTTGACTTCGAATGGTCAATTTTATAATTACAAATCTCTGGTTCGGGCAAATGAACTACTAGCACACTATCTTGTTCGGTAATATCAGCTACTCTAATCTTTGTCAAATCCAAACATCCCGTGGCCTCGCCCGTTACAATTAGCAATACTTTGGCATCTGGCAAAAAATTCTTTTTAATGCGGCTTTCTACCACATCTCTAAAGTTATATTTTACCAACTCTAGTTTTCCCATTGAGGTTATTTTTTGCAGCAGTACACTATGTGATACCTCTGGTTCAGTATCACCAAAAGGATTTTTTAAACTTTTAAATTTCTCCCAAGCCCATATCGCTAATAATATCAACAATACAAAAGGAAGAATACGAACTAATCTGCGAATTATAAGCATAGTGTTGAAATGTATATTTACCTAAAAACAAAAAACCTGCGAAATAATTCGCAGGTTCTCAAAGTATTATATCTCTCCTATTAGTGACTATGACTATAAGTTGAAGTATCTGATTGTTTTTCCAAATCAAATAATTCATTGATGACATCTACTAATTGGTCTGCGTCTCCACGTTTACAAGCTGCCTTTAATTGAAGTACAGGTAGCTTCATGATTTTTTGAACAATTCCCATCGTGATTTTCTCGATTTTCTCAGACTCTTCTGGTGAAAGGTTCTTTAAATGGCGAGCCATCTCTTCTTTTCGAATTTGCTCTAGAGCATTTTTCAATTTATTAATCGTTGGCGAAACGACCATTTCTTTTGACCAATCATCGAATCCTACAATCGCTTCTGTGATAATGCGTTGTACGTGAGGAATAGATGCTAATCTACTTTTCAATGCCTCATCAGCACGTACTCGTAGGCTATCGATGTTATATACTAATGCTCCTGGAATATCCTCTACGTTATCTTCTACACTTCTAGGAACTGATAAATCTATAAAATATTTAAACGTAAGGATGCCTATTTTTTCAATCAATTCTTTGGTAACGATTGGTTTATCAATCATTACAGAAGAAATAATTACATCGGCTCTTTTAATTTCTCTTTCTAACGTAACAAAATCAGCAATTCTGAAATTACGACCAGTAGCAATTTTTTCTGCTTTTGCACGAGTACGGTTCATTACTGTAATCTCTGCAAATTCTTGGTCTGCCATGTTTTTACAAACATCAATACCGATTTCGCCTAAACCTAAAATTAATACTTTGGGATTATTAATATTTCTAGTTACTTCTTCCGTTAAAGCTACCGCTGCATACGAAGTTGAAGCTGCACCATCACGGAAAGATGTTTCTTGTGCAACGCGTTTGTTAGCAAAAAAGATAGTGTGCATCAAACGGTGAAGGAATGGGCCAGCCATATTCAAATCAGCAGCGATTTGATAAGATTGTTTAACTTGGTTAGGTATTTGTAAATCACCAACTACTTTTGAATGCAAACCTGTTGCTACTTCAAAAAGATGTTGAACAGCCTCTGATTGTGTATTTAGTTGATGGAAATAATCAACATATAAAGCTGTATCAGTAATTCCTTTTTCAATTAATAATACTTTGATTAATTCTGCCGTGATGTTCTGTTCGGCTACGTAATATACTTCGGTACGGTTGCAAGTAGAAACAACAAGGCTTTCTTGAATGCCAAACAAATCTCTGATTTTAAGTGAGAAATTTTTAATTTCCTCCTCAGTAAGAGCTACTTGTTCTCGCACCGCTAAAGGGGCAGACTTATATGATAAACTTAATGCTTTGAAAATATTTTCCATGACTCCTTACAATTCCGATTCGCTTCAATGAGGGTTTAATTGCCTCTGTGAGTAGCTATACAATTAAACAACTTGTAACACTGTGTGCCATATTTTCACAAATTGAATAATTGTGTAAAATTACAACACGAATGATTATGATTGGTTCTAATAATGGCTAATTATTTATACTTATCAATAATTTAGAATACTTATAAATAACAACCCTATTCTTTGGCTTTATTTCTAAAAAAAATACAATTTTTAAGCCTTTTGAATTCTGCCCGAAAGGTAGGTGTGTTTTAAATATTCGAAACTGATTTTTGTCAACTTTATTGTTAATATTCGTTAGCAATTTTATATGCATTATAAACCTAAAACAAAATTAAGCAATGATTTTCAATAGTAAAAATTGATAATTTATATATAACAATAGTTTTTAACTATATACCAATTAACGAAAAAGGGTAAAGGGATTCATGAGATGGAATACTATATTCTGTTCTAAAAAATCCTTTACCCTTTAGCAGTAAAATTATTGTCCTACAATGTCTCCTCTTAAACTTGCTAAAACTGTCAATAACTGAATTTTAGTCCTCGACTCAACTTTAAATTTCACCAAAGATGCCGTAAGGTCTTCCACCAATGCATTAAAATGGGCATCTGTTAGGTTCATACCTTTATGGGCTGTCTTCATATCCTTACCCGTATATTTTTCTGGTCCACCCGAAGCTTGTCCTACCTGATTGACCAGATTCATTTTCAAACGATTCAAACGAGCAGGGTCAGCCGCCGCCGCTGCAAAAAATGAATTAATACGAGTATCTGCAGCTACTTTTCCGATAAAATCATCGATAACTAGCGTAATCGCAGCATTTCCTCCCAAACGTGTATAAACACTCGTAGAACCTTCAACAATATCGCCTTTCATGGCTGCTAATGCCGTTAACAATTCTGTTTTTTCGGTAGCAGGTACTTTGAATTTATCCAATGATAAAGATAAATCTTCTACTAACGCATTAAAATGAGTTTCTTCAATTCCCATTCCTTTATGAGCTGTTTTCATGTCAAGTCCTGTGTATTTTTCCATCCCTCCCGTAGCCATTCCAACTTGATTAATCAGGTTATTGCGTAATCTAGTCAAACGTGCTGGGTCAGCAGCGGCATCTGCAAAAAAAGCATTAATTCTAGCATCAGCAGCTACATTGGCAATAAATTGGTCGATAACGGCAGAGATAGCTGTGTTTCCGCCGAGGCGTTCATACAGAGATTTTGGCGCTACTACTTCTTCATCTTTTTTGCAAGATGTAAACACAAGCATCCCTGCCATGAGGAAAGCTCCCCATAGTCGCATTGTTCTTTTCATGTTATTAAAATTTTACCGATGATTGCAAAAGTAGTGCACGCTCGAGATGCCTAACTTTCACGATTAGTTTTAGAAATGTACGAGCAAAAAGAGAGCTGAATAATTAAAACAACTAGTGAGTATTAATAATTAACGTAATATAGACGAAGGGTATCGGTTAAAATGGGATGGGTAATGGAATAAATATATTATCTGAAGCATAAAGCTTTCTTGGCTCCTAATATAAAATCTATGTATTCGGTCGGTACTGGGCATTGTGGCCCTTTAAAAGCTGTAAAATCTACTTTTGTTGGACTGAAGCCCCCAGAAGTAATCGCTTTACTAAGCGCTTCTTCTGAGGTTTCATCTTCATGGAAAGTGACACTAACTGTTCTTCCCATACGATTTACTGTGGCAGCAGTAATACCTGTGTTAGTGGATAGTTTATTGGCGATGTCTAAGCTATCTTGTACAGATAATTCATGATTAAGATTAAAAACAGCTAGGGAAATTGGCTTTAAATTTAAGCGATCAGCAAGTGGCGGTTCTTCCCAGTTCGCATAAATCACAAAACCAACAAAAAGGCTTAAAATGATTATGCTCGTTACTTTGAATATTTTTTTCAACTTTTGCATGGCGGGCAGATGTTTATTTTAAAATTCTTATCGTTTCATAATTCAATTCTTACACTTTCAAACATATCTACGCAGTACATTGATGCTTGGATTGCGTAGGTTATACTTTTTTTGTCTAACAATCAAAAAGGGAGGAATATCTAATTAGACCTTCCTCCCTTTTTGATTGTTTTAAAACTTAAATTATATCCTATTAATAGCCTTTTTCCCATATTTCATGGGTTCTTTCACCTTTTGATGTTTGTCCAGCATGAATCCAATCTTTGCCATTTAATACACAATCGTATTGGAAGGAAGTACCTACTTCTTTGATATTTTTAGACGAAAAACTGATTTTTTCAGTATATTTCTCTTTGTTTTTGCTAAAAACGCCTCCAAAAGTGCCAAAAAATTGATGGGTATCAATATTGAAACTCGCCCACTGAAAGTATTGACCTGATAATATTTTTATTGTTTTAAAAGGCCCTTTAAATACGGTTTGCATTTTAAAGTCTTTATCTTCCTTAGCCCGTAATCGCCAGAGAGCCTTTGACAGAGGTGTTGGGCTAGCCTTTTCTTCTATCCGAGACCAAGTGCCTGCTAAAGGGCCTTGAACAACTGTCAATTTTTTATTGTCGATAAAAAATATATTGGCTACTGTTAAACCAACTAACGTAGAATCTTCTGTGTTGAAATCTCTTTTGTAAGACAAAATTGTTTTAGCATCAGCTTTCAATATTTCAAAGCTCCCTCCACCACTACTGACAAGTTTTTTGTCGCTTACTTTATATACAGCAAACATCAAATAGTTTTCAGTGCAAATCAAGGTTGCTGTATTGCCACTTGCATTTACTTGTTGCCATACACCAGCAATCGACTGAGCGTTCAAAAAATTGTTGATACATAAGCAAAAGCCTAAAATGAACAATAATATTTTTCTATTCATTGAAATATTCAGGATATAAATTACGATTAAGTAATGAACGAAGATTGAATAACCTTTCGCATAAAACATCCATTAGCTTTTACTTTTTAATCAACTTCAATACTTCTCCCGCTATTTCTTTGGCTGCCTCTGGTTTGGCTAACTGATGAATATTCTTACTCAAAACAGCTTGCTTTGCTTCATCTTGGAGCAAATCTATCGTTGCTTTCACAAGAGTTTCTCGGGCAGTAATATCTTTCACTAAAATAGCGGCATCATTGTTCACCAAGCTCATGGCATTCATCGTCTGATGGTCTTCAGCGGCTGTAGGCAAAGGCACTAGGATAGCTGGTTTAGCGGCTAAACACAATTCCGAAACCGACAAAGCTCCTGCTCTAGAAACTACTACATCTGCCACAGCATAGGCTAAATCCATTTCATAAATAAAATCAGAAACATATACTTGTCCTTTGAAAACACTGGCTGTAGTTTTAGCTCTTTCGATATAAAGCTTCCCTGTTTGCCACACAACCTGATAACCTGCACCCACTAAGTTGGTCAAGCCTGCATCAATGGCTTCATTAATTGTCCTCGCTCCTTGGCTTCCTCCTATGACCAATACTGTTTTTTTATCAGCCTCTAGTCCAAAATGTTTTAATGCTTCGTCTTTTTTTGATTTTACTTCTAAAATATCTTTTCTGACAGGGTTTCCTGTCATTTTTATTTTTTCAGCCGCAAAAAAGGCATCCATTTTGGGATAGGCCACACAAATTTTTCGGGCTTTTTTAGCCAAGAATTTATTTGTAACACCGGCATAAGAGTTTTGCTCTTGAATCAGATAAGGTATACCCATCATAGAAGCCGCCAATAGCAAAGGGCCTGAAGCATATCCGCCTACACCAACCGCCACATCAGGTTTGAAATCTTTAATAATGGCTCTTGCTTCGCTTAAGCTCGCTATTAATTTCCGTGGAAAACTAAGGTTAGCTAATACATTAGAACGATTGATACCTGCAATTGGTAAACCAATAATGGGATAACCTGCCTTAGGCACTTTTTCCATTTCCATTTTTCCTTCTGCTCCTACGAACAAAACTTCAATGTCAGGATTTATTTCTTTTAATGCATTAGCAATAGCAATGGCTGGATATATGTGTCCGCCTGTTCCTCCACCAGAGATGATGACTTTTGTCATTTGAATGTTTATTAATGATGTGCTTAAAAAGTGATTGATTAGGTAATACTTTTTAGGCGATTGTATGCTAAAATATATGTTGCTGACTAAACACAAATAGCTTAACTATCCTATAAAATCGGGTTTTTCACTTTGTCTCTACTGACTGCAATAATAATGCCTACCATTGCACCAGTGAATAACAACGAGCTACCTCCCATACTTAGTAAAGGTAAGTTTTGCCCTGTTACAGGCCCAAGTCCTGTAGCAACGCCCATGTGTACCATGGCTTGGATGACTAAACTAAAGGTTAATCCTGCTGAAAGTAAGCCCCCGAAGGCTCGTCCAGAACTATCTACAGCTTTCATGCCTCTGTACAAAAACCATAGATAAAGCCCCAATACAATTACTCCGCCAATCATGCCCCATTCTTCAATAATAATGGCATAAATAAAATCTGATTCAGATTCTGTCAAAAAATATCGTTGCTGACTTTTTCCCGGTCCTTTTCCTACAATACCTCCATTAGCAATGGCATAAAAGCTTCGCTCTATTTGGTAGTCGGTAGTCTGTGAGGCATCCTTGCGTTTATTCCCATTCCAATTGCTGGCAAAGTTAATCACACGATTTCGAGCCGTTTCAATACGACTCCCCGTTCCTGTCATGACCAGCAAAGTAGCGGTAATAAAAATACCGACTAAGGCCATTAACAAATATTGACTGGGAACTCGCCCAAAAAACATCAATAAGAAACAAGTAGTAAATAAAAGTAAAGACGTAGAAACGTTAGTAAGTGCAATGGCCGAACATACCAAAATGATTTTGATAATCATTGGTAAAATTTCTTTGAAAGTATAATTAACGTGCTGTCGCTTGGCCAGCATGGCTGCCAAGTTGGTAATTAAAGACAATTTGGCTAAATCGGAGGGCATAAAAGTTAATCCTCCAACGTGAATCCAACGATTGGCGTGGTTAATTCCTTGTTCAAATTTATAGGCATAAATCAATAACACGAAAGACAGAATTACGCCTGCATTAGAATACATCGCAAAACGATGGTAGTCTAATCGATGAAAAAACCACATAGAGCCAAGTCCCAACGATACCAAAATAATATGCTTGATGATATGATAAAAAATACCTCCACCATTCACCATCACCGCTAATTTTCCTGAAGCACTTGCTACTACAATGATACTTATCATTGATAAAGTAGCTACAATCGTCCATATTTGATGATCACCTTTTAGGTTATCCTTTAACCAATTTGTCACCATTTGTTACTAATATTTTTGAATGAAATTTCTCTTTAAGCAATTGTCAGTGCTGCTACGGCTTCTTTGAATTGACGACCGCGGTCTTCATAATTTTTAAATAAATCAAAACTTGCACAAGCAGGGGAAAGTAACACTACGTCTCCCTGACTAGCAACTTCTTGTCCTAAATCTACAGCTTTTGTCAGGCTATCCACTGAAAAAATCAATGGCACTTTTTTCCCGAAGAAATCTAGTAGCTTCTGATTATCCGTACCCATACAGATTAAGGCCTTTACTTTTTGTTCCACCAAGGCTTCAATCTGACTATAATCATTTCCTTTATCAACCCCACCCATAATCAACACGATTGGCTCGTTGAAACTTCCTAATGCATAAAAAACAGAATCTACATTAGTTGCTTTTGAATCATTTACGAATTTTACGCCCCCTATTTCCCCACAAGGCTCTAGGCGATGTTCTACGCTTTTAAAAGTCTTGAGTCCTTCCGTTATTTTATCGTTTTCGATACCCAATACCTTGGCTACTAATATAGCAGACATGGCATTAATAGCATTATGAGATCCCTTGATAGGTAAATCTGCCTGAGGAAATGAAAAATGATTACCTTGATAAGTAACCTCTAGGTTTTCATCCAGAAAATAGCCTCCTTCAGCTACTTTTTCTTGTAATGAAACTGGTAGATAATTTATAGGAAATGTTTTTTTAGTCAGTTCATTAGCTAGTGCTTCGCTTTCCTTATAAAAAATAAAATTATCAGTTGGTGTCATATTTTGTAATACCCTGAACTTAGAATCAATATAGTTCTGAAATTCGTAGTTATATCTATCCAAATGGTCGGGCGTGATATTCAACAAAATGGCAATATCAGCTTTAAACTCAAAGCAATTATCTAACTGGAAGCTACTAAGTTCCAATACAAAATAATCAAGCTTATCTTCAATTACTTGCTTGGCAAAACTTTCGCCAATATTACCTGCTAAGCCTACATTCAAGCCCGCATTTTTTAGTAAATGATAGGTCAAGAGTGTAGTAGTAGTTTTTCCGTTGCTACCCGTAATAGCGATAATTTTTGCTTTGGTATAACGAGACGCTAATTCTATTTCAGAAATAATAGGGATTCTGAGTGATTTTAACTTCTGAATTAATGCTACTTTATCTGGAATGCCAGGGCTTTTTACTACTTCATCAGCATCCAGAATTTTGCTTTCAGTATGTTCTCCTTCTTCAAAAGGAATTTCGTTCTGATTCAATATCTCTTTGTACTTATCTGATAAAATACCTTTATCCGACAGGAAAACTTCAAAGCCTTTTGCTTTTGCCAATAATGCTGCCCCAACGCCACTTTCTCCTCCGCCCAAGATTGCGATTTTTTTCATATTACAGCCTTTTATTAATCTCTAAAAATTCAATTTGCAAAGTAACCAAAATCTCTGCCCTCTTCTACTATTTCCCTTGTAAAAATAAAAGCCCAAAGTTATTACACTTTGGGCTTCATTGAGTGATATTAAATCACTTTATCATTTTTCGTCTATCGTTTTATCCGTTAATCCAATTTTGTTAGCAGCTTTTATAATCACAAAAATCACAAAAGCAATAATTAAGAACTGCACTACAACCTGAATAAAACTTCCGTACTTTACCTCGGCTTTGCCTACCAAGACAGACAATCCTGCGAAATGTTCACCTCCTATTGCTATTCCTATTAATGGCATCAGGATATCATCTACTAATGAAGTAACAATTTTACCGAAAGCGCCTCCGATAATTACTCCTATTGCCAAATCAAGGACATTTCCTTGGGCAATAAATTTTCTAAATTCTTTTAGCATTGTCTGAGTATTTTTGAAAACTATGAAACGAGTTAACAATGCTAATATGGTGAAAATTCTTAAAATGTATACAAAAAGCCAAGCCCTAAATTTCTTGCTTGCTGGATTTTGGTACTTAAATCGTCGTCATACAATACAATTAAATCAAAAGTAGCACTAAAATATTTATTGATTTTCGCTGCTATTTTCGCATCTATTCTATTATCAATATGAGCCAACGAGTTGGCATTAATAAAAACCTGATGACGTAATTTTAGATTGATATTTTTGGCAATGTCTTTATCAAAATTTGAGACAATCTGGATAAGGGCAAAGTCATTTCTAAATTTCGAGCCTACATGAACACCATAGGCTACTTGTAAAGCGCCAGTTACAGGGTCTCTTTCTCTTACTCCATTATCCGTAACAATTGTTTGACGGATAGCACCAGGAGAAAATACCATTCCGAAATATGGTTTAGGCTTCCATTCAAAACCTATCGATTCTGTAATATACGCAGGTGATAAAAAATTAGAAATTTTTATATCATTCGCTGCTACATCTCCGTACTTATAACCTGAGGTAAACTGTGACTGAAAGTTAAAGACACCCACCAAAGCCCAGTAGGTAGATAATTTATGCCCAACCTTAGAATCAAAGAACAAACGATCGATGCTCTTTCTAAAACCATTTCCATTATCAAGCAAGCCATATTGCATTTGCAAATCGTTTACCCAAGTAGTCTTATCTCTGGTGTATTCTCTTTTTGTATTAAAAAAAATCGTAAAACCTGTAGCATTTTGCCCTCCGGGACTCCAATTACTAAAACCTGCATTACTGAAATTAGCACCGTATTGTGTTTTGTTTTTCCAGTACGAAGTGTCTTTTTTTATTTCTGTAGGCTTTATTTCCTGAGATTTAACTTCTTGAGGCTTTGATTCCTTAGGTTTAGTTTCTTGAGTTTTTTTATCCTGAGAAAAAGTATTCAATGAATAAAGTAGGCTTACAATAATGAATAGCAAATGTTGTTTCTTCATATAATATAATTTTTAGTCCGTTATTAATTTTTCACAAATAACGGACTAAAATAATTTATTCTTATTTGGCACTGTAGTTAGGTGCTTCTTTTGAAATAGTAATATCGTGTGGATGGCTCTCTCTAGAACCTGCTGCTGTTATCTTTACAAACTTCGCTTTTTGCATCGCTTCTATGTTTCCAGCACCGCAATAGCCCATTCCAGCCTTTAATCCTCCTACCATTTGATAAATGATTTCAGAAACCGCTCCTTTGAATGGTACTCTACCTACAATACCTTCTGGTACCAATTTCTTGATGTCGTCTTCAGCATCTTGGAAATAACGGTCTTTAGAACCATCCTCCATTGCTTCAACAGAACCCATACCGCGGTAAGTTTTATATTTACGTCCTTCAAAAAGTACTATTTCACCCGGTGCTTCATCTGTACCTGCTAACATCGAACCAATCATCACAGTACTTGCTCCACCAGCAATAGCCTTTACAATATCACCTGAAAAACGAATACCACCATCTGCGATAATAGGTACGTTTAAGTCTGCAACTGCTAGAGCTGCTTCATAAACTGCAGTTAATTGTGGCATCCCAACACCTGCAATAATACGTGTTGTACAAATACTACCAGGGCCTACACCTACTTTAATAGCATCGGCACCTGCTAACGCTAACGCTCTTGCACCATCGCCAGTAGCAACGTTACCTACAATAACCTCTAAATTAGGGAAAGTCTCTTTTACTGATTTCAATGCATCAATTACACCTTTAGAATGTCCGTGGGCAGTATCAATACTTACTACATCCACGCCTACTTTTACTAAAGCGGCTACTCTTTCTAATAAATCTGCTGTTACGCCTACAGCAGCACCTACTCTTAAACGACCTAAAGAATCTTTTGAAGCATTTGGGTGACTTTTTCTCTTCAAAATATCTTTATAAGTAATTAACCCAATCAATGTTTGGTTGGCATCAACGATTGGTAATTTTTCAATTTTATATTCTTGTAAAATGCTTTCAGCATCTTCTAATGAAATTCCCTCTTTGGCTGTAATAAGATTTACTTTGGTCATTATTTCTGTAACCAATTTTGTCAAATCTTTTTGGAAACGCAAATCTCTGTTGGTAAGGATACCAATCAATTTTCCACCATCGTTAACAACTGGAATACCACCTATTTTAAAATCACGCATGATACGATGTGCATCACCTAAGGTTTGTCCTTCAGTAAGGGTAATCGGATCTATAATCATTCCCGATTCCGAACGTTTTACTTTTCTTACTTGGGCTGCCTGTTGGGCAATAGTCATATTTTTATGAATGATTCCGATACCACCTTCTTGCGCCATAGCAATGGCTAAATCAGCTTCGGTAACAGTATCCATCGCAGCGGAAACAATTGGGGTATTTAAAACAATGTTACGAGTAAGTTTTGATTGCGTACTTGTATCTCGTGGAAGAACTTCTGAATAAGCAGGAAGAAGAAGCACGTCGTCATATGTGAGAGCTTCGAAAAGGAACTTGGATGTATCTAACATGGCAAATATCGTTGATATTGTTATTTGCAAGACAAAATTACTATCTTTTTTGTACTTTTAAAAGATTTCGATAAAAATTCTTATTAAATGATTGTAAAATTCCAATTCATGAAACTGTTTTTTATTTTTTTATTATTTCCACTAACTTATTCGTTTGGTCAATCTCTAAAATTTAATTTCTCTCAACCCAAAATGGGCTCCCCTTTTAACATTGCTGTTTACGCAAACGACTCTACCCAAATTAAAGAAGTCACGAAACAGGCGTATCTGCTCGTAGATACGCTCAACCTTATTTATAGCGATTATCTTGAAAACAGTGAGCTTAATAGGTTGAGTACAAAAGCAGGGCAAAAATCTTTTACACAGGTATCGCCTGCCTTGTGGGATATCTTACAAAAATCAGTACAAGCCTCCCAAAAAAGTAATGGTGCCTTTGATATTAGCATTGGTAGCGTAGTAAAACTATGGAGAAAAACCCGAAAAGATAAAATTTTACCACAGCCTATAGCCTTGCAACAAGCCATTAAAACGGTAGGCTATCGCGCTATCCAGATGAATCCTGCTAATAAAAGTGTCAGATTATCAAAGCCTAATACCTTATTGGATTTAGGTGGAATTGCCAAAGGATATATTGCACAAGTGGTTGTAGATTTTTATCGGGAAAAAGGGTTTAAAAAAGTGTTGGTAGATGCTGGAGGAGACTTAGCCATGAGTTGGGAAGGGCCATCTGGCTGGAAAATTGGCATTAATGTTCCCAATTCAGAGGAACTATTACAACGATATTTAGTACTTCAAAATCAAGCCGTAGCTACGTCTGGCGATATGTATCAATATGTAACATTCAATGGAAAGTATTATTCCCATATCGTAAACCCTAAAACTGGAATGGGGTTAACCGAGCGAAAGAATGTAACGGTTATCGCACCAGATGGCGCAACCGCCGATTGGCTGGCTACTGCTTGCAGTGTATTAAGTACAAAAAAAGCATTAAAGTTAATAAAATCCATGCCTAATTGTGAAGTAATGATTGCTGAAATAAAGGATGAAAAAATCTTGAAATGGCAATCAAAAGGGTTTGAGTCCTACTTTGCCCAATAACGATTGCACAGATTAAACAGGATATGGTCAAAAAATTATTTTTTTAATTTAGCACAGCTTACTTTAAACATACTATGCAAAAAACACTCTTAATCTTTTTAATTATTCTTTTTCAAGAAACTGTTGCTCAAGATTTTAAGGCTTACGAGCAAACTATTCCGAACACTACCGTAAAATATAAAATGGTGCCTATTCCTGTGGGAACATTCACATTAGGAAGCCCAGCGTCAGAACAAGGACATGAAGCCGACGAAAGTCCACAAGTAACAGTAAAAATTGAGCCCTTTTGGATGGGTGCGTATGAAGTAACTTACGACGAATATCAATTATTTTTTGAGGAGGAAAGAGACCCAGAGCCTAAACCAGATGCCATTACTCGTCCTAGTCCACCTTATATAGACTTTACTTTGGGTATGGGAAAAGTAGGAGGCTTTCCTGCTAATTCTATGCAACAATACGCCGCTTTGATGTATTGCAAATGGTTATATTATAAAACAGGTATTTTTCACAGACTGCCCACCGAAGCTGAATGGGAATATGCCTGTAGAGCAGGAAGTAATACAGCTTATTTCTTTGGCAATGATGCTAACAAAATAGGAGATTATGCTTGGTTTAAAGCAAATTCTGAAGATAAATACCATCACGTAGGCGAGAAAAAACCTAATGCTTGGGGCTTGTATGATATGCTAGGCAATGTAGCGGAGTGGACGCTTGATCAATATGATGAAAGCTTTTATCAGAAAATACAAGCTAATGAGGTTAATCCTTATAATACAAAATTAAAACGTTATCCAAGCACTGTGAAAGGCGGGAATTATCAAGATGAAGCCATACAATTGCGTAGTGCCAACCGTCTGAAATCTGACGCCGTCTGGAACAGAAGAGACCCACAAATTCCAAAAAGTAAATGGTGGAATGCTGATTCTCCCTTCGTAGGTTTCAGAATCATCAGGCCTGTAAAACAACCAACAAAGGAAGAGGTGGAGGCTTTTTTTGAAAGTGTATTGAAGTAGGGAAGAGATTTACCCGCAGATTTTAGAGATTTTAAACCGCTGATTTACACAGATTTTTCAAGTATTAATCAGCGTTATCAGCGTATTTTTTTCAGCGGAAATCAGCGGGGAAAATATTTAATCACAGATTTTGGAGATTTTAAACCGCAGATTTACGCAAATTTTTCAAGTATTCATCAGCGTTATCAGCGTATTTTTTTCAGCGAAAATCAGCGGGGAAAATATTTAATCACAGATTTTAGAGATTTAAAAATTCACAATTCACAACTCTTATTTACTATGAATTTTAATAGACGAGATTTCGTAAAAAGTACATCCATCATTACAGGTGGGTTATTAACTACTCCTTTTTTATCTGAGGCTTCCTTCTTCAATAGCAATTCGGATGATACGATAAAAATCGCAGTCATTGGTTGCGGAGGTAGAGGTACAGGAGCAGTAGTTCAGGCATTAAGCACTAAGCAGAATGTTAAGCTAGTAGCGATGGCCGATGCTTTCAAAGACCGCTTGAATCAGTGTTATGAAAACATAACGAGTGATGACCAAGCGCATTTAAAAGCAAAAATTGATGTGCCTGAAGACCATAAATTTACGGGATTCGATGCTTATCTGAAAGCTATTCCTTTGGCTGATGTAGTGATTCTTACTACGCCTCCAGGGTTTCGTCCGATGCACTTTGAAGCAGCCGTAAATGCGGGTAAACATATTTTCATGGAAAAACCTGTAGCAACCGACCCTGCGGGTATCCAAAGAGTATTAGCCGCTGCCGAAAAAGCAAAGGCTAAAAAATTGAATGTGGTAGTTGGTTTACAAAGACATTACCAGAATTCGTACCGCGAATTGATGAAACGCCTGCAAGATGGCATGGTCGGAGACATCGTTTCGGCTTCTGCTTGGTGGAATAATGATGGCGTTTGGACGAACCCTCGCAAACCGGGACAAACCGAAATGGACTATCAAATGCGCAACTGGTATTATTTCAACTGGCTTTGTGGCGACCATATTACTGAACAGCATATCCATAATATTGACGTAATCAACTGGGCGAAAAATGGGTATCCTGTAAGAGCAAGAGGTACTGGTGGTAGAGAAACGCGTAATGGAAAAGATACAGGAGAAATCTTTGACCACCACTTGGTAGAGTTTGAATATGCTGATGGCACTATTTTGAATTCTCAATGCCGACACATGAAAGGCACTTGGGCTAAAGTAGACGAATTAGTGGTAGGAACTAAGGGTAAAATTCAGTTTGATGCCGCTAAAATCACTGACCATAAAGGCAACGCTTTGTATGCTTTTGATAAGAAAACCAAGGAGAATCAACCTTATCAAACCGAACATGATGAATTGTTTGAAGCCATTGCTAAAGGTGAATACAAATTTGCTGATGCCGAAAATGGTGCGAAGTCAACAATGACTTCTATTCTAGGTAGAATGGCTACTTATTCAGGACAGGTGATTGAATGGGACAAAGCCATTAATTCAGGGATTGATATTATGCCAAAAACTTTTGCGTGGGATGCTGATATGCCTTTGAAACCAGATGCTAATGGAAATTATCCTGTAGCAATTCCGGGAAAAACGAAGTATTTTTCATAACATTAAAAGTGTAAAAGTATAGATTAAAGCATCAGTTTCTTATATCATTATTTTAGTAATAACTACCTTCGGACCAGTAATTCATAGCATGAGTTACTGGTCTTGTTATTTTGTTATTATAAACTTATCATCACTATTGTATAAATAATCCTAACAAGCTAATGAACAGATAATTAATTTATAAATTTGTAGCATACAAGGAAAATATGGACAATAGGTTTACTGATATTATACAACTAATTAAACAGTCTCAGGCTAATGCAATAAGAGCCGTTAACGCTGAATTAATAAATCTTTATTGGAACATAGGAGAATATATCAGCAAGAAAATTGAACAATCCGAATGGGGAGACTCCATCGTTACTGAATTAGCAAAATACATCCAACAAAATGAACCAGATTTAAAAGGGTTTTCCAGTAAGAATATTTGGAGGATGAAACAATTTTATGAGGCTTACAAGGACTTTCCAAAACTCTCAACACTGTTGAGAGAAATTAGTTGGTCTCACAATTTAGCTATCTTTTCAAGGTGTAAGACGATTGAAGAAAGAGAATTTTATTTGAAGTTTTCAAAACAAGAAAATTATAGCTTTAGAGAACTTGAACGACAAATATCAGCTAGTCTTTTTGAGCGAATTATGATAGGAAACTCAAAGTTTTCAACAACACTCAGCGAATCTAATCACAATTTTTCAAATACATTTAAAGATAGCTATGTGTTTGAATTTTTGAGTCTACCAGAAAAACACAGCGAAAGCGAGTTGCAAGATGGACTTGTAAGGCAAATGAAAAACTTTATTCTTGAACTTGGGAAAGACTTTCTTTTTATTGGAGAAGAGTATAGATTACAAGTTGGATACAGCGATTTTTACATTGACCTTTTATTTTACCACCGAGGCTTACAATGCTTAGTAGCCTTTGAATTAAAAACAGACAAATTCAAGCCTGAACATTTGGGACAATTGAATTTTTATCTAGAGGCCTTGGATAGAGACGTTAAAAAACAAAATGAAAATCCAAGTATTGGAATTTTGTTATGCAAAGACAAAGACACTGAAGTAGTAGAGTATGCTTTAAGTAGAAGTCTTTCTCCAACAATGGTTTCAGAATACAAAACTCAGCTTCCTGACAAAAAACTATTACAACAGAAACTACACGAGCTATTTGAGGGTGATACAGAAAAATAGAGGTACAAATATTTAATAATAGTATTACCTCAAAAAGTAATAAGCAGTCAATACTTTTATAAATCCATCTTTAAAATATGCTATAGTTTTTTTGTAATTTTTTTATAAAAATAACAATCAATTAAAAATATCGTTATATTTATAAATAATCTTGAAAAAATAAAACTATGGATATTTTTGATTTTGACTATAATTTTCAGGAAAACTCTCAAGGAGGAGGTAATGATTTACTATTATTGGAAGAAAAATGGCTCGGAGAATCTTTAGTTGGATATTTAGTAGAGTCACAAACACAAGATTGGCTGATTTCTTTGGTATTCGTTTCTAGAGAAACTCCTTTAAAATTTATCATCCGAAAACTAGAAAAAACTCCTTCTCAAGTAAAAATGGAGCAATACCGTTTACTTTCATCAAAAACATCAAAACTTTTAAAACCTTTTTATAAGGGTTCATTAAATTAATTTTCAAATAACAATAAAGGCGACCATTTTTATCAAATGGTCGCCTTTAATCTATTATTGATATAAACTGAATTAAACTTCAGTACTTACTTCCTCTTCAATTATCTCTTCTTCTTGAAATAATTTGGCTTCCATTACATCCGCCATACTTACTTCAAAGAATTTTTTATGAATATCAAATGCTTCAACCCCACATTCTGCTGGCGAAGCACAACGCTTAAATGAGCCATCCTCTTGCATGGTATAAGCATTTACATTGTCTTTCAAGTTCCAGTCTAAAATATGGATGGCTTGTTGTTTTACTTGAACACCATATATTTCAAAAAGCGACTCTATTCTTCTGTCAAAGCTTCTTACCATTACGTCTGCTGAACCTCCATATACTTTTGGTTCGCCATTATTATGGAAATAATAAATACGGGTATGCTCAAGGAAATCTCCTACGATAGAACGCACCGTAATATTCTCAGACAATCCTTTTCTCTGCGGACGCAAACAACAAATTCCTCTTACAATCAATTGAATTTTAACACCCGCTTGCGACGCTTTGTATAATTCATCAATCGTAATTTTATCTTGCAATGAATTGATTTTCAAACAAATTCCACTTGGCAAGCCAGCTTTTGCATTACTAGCTTCATGCTGAATCATTTCTACCAAACGCTTACGCATATCTCTAGGAGCAGTAATCAACCTTTCATAAGAGTGCGGTTGCGAATGACCAGTAATAACATTAAAGAATTCTGAAATATCTCTTGTTAGTACTTCGTCAGTAGTTAATAAGCCAATATCAGTATAAAGCTTGGCAGTATCTTCATTATAATTTCCAGAAGACAAATGGGCATAGCTTTTTACTCTGTCGCCTTCGTTTCTGATTACTTGCAACAGTTTGGTATGGGTTTTAAGACCCGGTATTCCATAAATTACAAAGCAACCTGCTTTTTGTAAGCGGAGGGCTTCACGAATATTATTTTCCTCATCAAAACGTGCCTTTACTTCAAATAATACCGACACGTGTTTACCATTTTCAGCGGCGTGCAATAGTGCCTCCGCAATACGTGAATGTTTTGAAATTCGGTAAAGGGTTATTTTAATAGCCAATACCTGTGGGTCTTCAGCGGCTTGTTCTAACAACTGAAGTACGGGTTCAAAGTTATTAAAGGGATGATGCAAAAGGATATCCCCTTGTTTCATCGTTTCGAAGATATGCTCAGGCTTTTGGGTAAGCTGACCCAACGCTGGTACAGACGCTCTTTGAACATCTTGTCTCGACTTTAATTCTGCATGCTTAATGATTTGCCAGAAGGCTGTAAAGTCAATCAGCGTACTACTAAAAAATATATCGTTCTTTTCTAGCTTCCAACGCTTTAACATCATTTGCAACATCCACTCTGAACAACCATTTTCCATTTCGATACGGGTAACTCTACCCAAACGACGGTCTTTGATTTTTTTCTTGATTTCGTCGATAAAATCAGTTTCAGAGTCTTCATGTTCTACTACATCAAAATCACCGTTTCTCGTAATTCTGAACAAAGCAACTGATTCAATTTCTACGTTTTTATAAAGCTTCCAGATTTCGTGACGGATGATTTCTTCAATAGGCAAAAACAATACTTCTTCTTCGCGCTCTACTACATAAAAACGTTTTAGGTTTTGTGGTATCTGAACAAAACTTATTTTTCTGCTTTCATTAATATTGCTTTCAGTACGTTCTCCTTCGCTTTTAGTAACTACTCCGAAAATCAAGGTTTTACCAAGTAAACTCGGGAAAGTATGCGTATGGTCGAAAACCATAGGCGTAAGCATAGGGTAAATAGTACGATTGAAGTAATCAAGGACTTGTTCCATTTCCTCATCATTGAGGTCATTCAGCCCGACTACTCTAAAGCCATTTTCAACAAATTCTGGGAACAATTCTTCGTTATACAACCTTTGGGTTTCTGATACAAAAGATTGTGTAGCAGCCATTAACGTTTTTTTGAACGGTAATTCTCTCAGACCCGAATAGTCTGTACGCTCTTTACCATAATCGATATAGTTATACAACGACCCTACACGAATTGTAAAAAATTCATCAAGGTTTGAAGCAGTAATTGCTAAGAATTTTAATCTATCGAAAATATTTCTACGTGTATCTCTAGCTTGATCAAGAACTCTTTCATCAAATTTCAACCAACTTAAATCACGACTGATATAATCAGACTTCTCAATAACGTCATATGACTTATTAATGACCTTTTCGAGACGACGTTTCTCTTCGGGTGTTTGCTTTGTATTCATAAAATTGTTTAGAAAGGAAAAAAGATTCCCCACAAGAGAATCCTTTACTCTACTGCGTTTTCTGTATTTGGGAATTGCACTCATGCCTCAACAAAGTTAAATCTAATAAGAAGATATCCTTATTATAAAATTATTAAATTTCAAGCTATCTATTTTTTAACTTTTATCTCGTTAGATACTAAATCAACAAGGAGTTGCTCTAATTGTTTTAGTTCCTCTGGACTTCCATGATAATCTTTAATTTTCAGCGTCTTGGCCTTATCAGTAAAAGAAATATATGTAGTGGGCATATCAGTAATATGAGCACTATATTCAGTTTTGAACTCAAAAAAATTAGCTGTTCTAAATTTATCGACAAGCTCTTTTACTTTTCCTTTTGGTAAAGACTTTGAAGATACGCCTATTTTATCAACAAATCTTTCACCTTCATAAACTAAGCTATCGTTTTCAAATACAGTCATTTTAAATACTGGGCACGTTCCATAACATGGAGTTTTACTTAAAGTAAAAATAATTTTGGCTGGTAAATCGGTATTTAACGACGATTGCTCAGTATCTGACGATGCTCCTTTTTGTGTAGCTTTACAAGCTCCTAGAAAAAAGGCACTTAATAAAAAAAAACTTAAGAATAATTTCATGTGCTGTAGGTATTATCATATAAATTTCAACGCCTTTGGTATTAAAAATATTATATAAAACCTTGCGATTTAGCTAATTTAAGGCTTTTCGCTTTTTAAATATATACTAGAAAGTAAATATTTTTTGTTATTTTCGTATTCCAATAACACACAGCGTCACTGCCCACCAAAATTCCTCCTGAAAGTATAAGACCAACAATCGCATTGGTTAGTCACCAAATACGATTAATAATTCATTTATAGCATTTAGCTTTAGTATTAATGAACCTTAAAAAATTAAGTGACGAACGATTAGTTTCCCTGTTTATTGAAAGTCAAAACAATAGCTATTTCGAACAATTATATGACCGTTATGCTGATAAAATCTATCGCAAGTGTTTATCTTTTGTAAAAGATGAAGCCAAAGCAGAAGATTTTACGCATGATATTTTCATGAAACTTGTTTTGAATATTGGTTGCTATAAAGAAACTGCTAAATTTTCAACTTGGCTATATTCTATTACTTATAACTACTGTATAGACCAATTAAGGATTTCAAAACGCTATAATGAACATCTGATTGATGAAAATTTTGATTTGATTGATGATGATGAGGATGCTGAACTAGCAGAAATGGAAGACCATCGACTTCGGAAAGCACTTCAACAGATTGTTGCTGAGGATAAATCTATCTTGATGATGAAGTATCAAGACGAAATGAGTATCAAAGATATTTCTAACACCTTGGATATTTCTGAAAGTGCCGTTAAGATGCGTCTATTAAGAGCAAAGGATAAGCTAAAAAAGGCCTACTTAGAAAGTTTATTTTTCTGGGGAGTTATTATCACAAAGGCTATCCATGTCCTCTTTAATCATGAATAACAATCCATTAAAAAATATCGACGCTGAAAAAAAGATTCCGCCTCATGTCAAGGCTGCACTGGTAGCCGAGATAGAGACAATAAGAGTCACGTCTGTACTGATTGAGTTATTTGTTGGGAATTTCATCAACACTTTAACAAAGTCAATCGATATAAATACTGAACAAGAACAATCCGAGATTTAACCATTTCTTTCTTATTGCAAATATTTACCATTATGCCTAACATTCAAGACATCCTCTTACAGACTTTTCAAAAACTTTTAGAGCAATTATTTCTATTTACCCCTAAGGTACTTGGCGCACTCATTTTGTTGATTGTGGGTGTTGTTGTCGCTAAAATAATCACTAATGTGTTACAAAAAGGACTTGAAAAAACTGGGTTTGATAAATTAGGAGATAAACTGAATGAAATAGATATTATCAAACGTTTTGGATTAATAAAACTAAGTGCCTTTGTCTCAAAAACACTTTATTATTTCATTATGCTAGTGTTTCTGACAGCAGCTACAGAGACCCTAGAGATGAAGGTGTTGACTGATATGGTTGCTTCGTTGGTCAGCCTTATTCCAAAGTTAATTGCTTCAGCTCTTATGCTTTTAGCAGGTGTTATGATTGCCGATGCGCTCAAGAACTCTGTGATAAATGTTTGTAAGTCTTTGAGAATAGCATCTGGAAAACTATTAGGAAATATTGTTTTCTTTTTCTTCTTGGTAGTGGCATTGATTGCCGCTTTGAAACAAGCTGGTATTGAGACCAGTTTATTGGAATCTAGCTTCAACCTCATTATCGGTGGCATCATTTTATCTTTTGCCGTTGGATATGGGTTGGCTTCAAAAGATGTACTCGCCAATATTTTGTCAAATTTTTATAGTAAAAATAAATTCAAAGAAGGACAAACAATTATCCTCGATGGCGTAAGAGGGCAAATCGTTGCGATAGATAATACTTCAATCACGCTACAAACAGGCGAAAGCAATACTGTTTTCCCATTGAGTATTTTACAAAATCAGAAAGTAGAAATCATACCGATGACTACTATTTAATTATTATACAACCATATTTTGAAATCTCCAAAACCTATGATAAGGCTTTGGAGATTTTTTTATGACTACCTGTAATGGGCTCATAAATGTTTTTTGAGAAATCTATCTGCCCTATAATAAACAGACAATCGTAAAGGTTATCAGGGTTTTTTGCGTTTTTGATGTACTTTTGCAGTGAAGCAAAAATACCATCACTTGTTTATCAGAGATGAATGGTAGAAACAGAACAAAAAAAGGGGAATATTTAAACATATTACCTTTATTAAAATAGCAAATTAATATTCAAAAAATGGCTTTAGACCAAGAATTTGACAAAGAATCAGACGAAAAAGAAGGTGATGAAATGACATTCCTTGACCACCTTGAAGAACTCCGTTGGCATATATTACGTTCGGTAGCGTCTATTTTGGTGTTTACAATTGTAGCATGGATTTTTCAAAAAGAAATTTTTGGAAAAATTATTATGGGACCTTCAAAGTCTGAGTTCTGGACCAACCGAATGCTTTGTAAATTAGCAGATGCTACAGGTGTAGAAGGTTTGTGTTTTACCCAAGCAAACTTTATTTTACAAAGTAGAGAAGTATCAGGACAGTTTATGATGGCGCTTACGCAGTCAATCCTTGTAGGCTTATTGTTTTCTTTCCCTTATTTCTTCTGGGAAATTTGGCGTTTTGTAAAACCAGGCTTGAAAATCACTGAAGCTAAGGCTGCACGTGGAGCTGTTTTCTGGGTATCATTATTGTTTTTCATGGGTGTAGCTTTTGGTTATTTTGTGGTTTCGCCAATGGCCATCAACTTTTTGGCAAGCTTTAAACTAGACGAATCTATCCAAAACCAATTCGATATCAGCGATTATATCTCTTTACTTTCAATGATGACATTGGCATGTGGACTAACATTCCAATTACCGATGATTACCTATGTGCTTTCACGGGTAGGTATTCTTACGCCATCATTTATGAGAGAGTATCGTCGTCATGCTGTGGTTGTTATTCTGATTGTTGCAGCGGTGATTACACCTTCACCAGATATGATTTCTCAGCTATTGGTAACTTTCCCATTACTGTGTTTGTATGAAGTAAGTATTGTTGTATCGGCGAGAGTAAATAAGCAACGCGAAGCTGAAATGCTAGCAAGCTAAGCTGATATTGATTAAATACTGAATCTGATATTTTTCGTTTTACCCAAAGAAGCCTTTGCTCAAACCGAAGGCTTCTTTTAGATTATAACAATACTGATGCTCAAGAAAGAACGTTATCAAAAGCTTATTGCTTATTTCACCGAAAACTTTCCGATTGCAGAAACGGAATTGCATTATCGCACACCTTACGAACTTTTAGTGGCGGTATCACTGTCGGCTCAGTGCACTGACAAACGTGTAAATATGGTAACGCCTGCTTTATTTGAACGTTTCCCTGATGCCGAAGCATTATCCAAGGCTGAATTTGATGAAGTATTTAGTTATATCCGTTCTATCTCTTATCCCAATAATAAAGCCAAGCATTTAATAGGCATGGCACAAAGGTTGGTTTCTGTTTACCATTCTGAAGTTCCTAATTCAATTGAGGAATTACAAACTTTACCTGGGGTTGGTCGCAAAACTGCAAACGTTATTGTATCTGTTATTTATAACCAGCCTGCTATGGCTGTTGATACACACGTATTCAGGGTATCGCATCGTATTGGACTCGTTGCTAAAACAGCCACTACACCATTGGCTGTGGAAAAAGAGTTAATGACCTATATTCCTAAGGTATCCGTACCCATCGCACACCACTGGTTAATTCTTCATGGTCGGTATATCTGCGTAGCCCGTAATCCAAAATGTGGAGAATGTGCCTTGAAAGGCTTCTGTAAATACTATGAAGACCTTGAAAAGAAAGTAATGAAAGAAAAGAGTAGAGAAAAGCTTTGAGCCTTGAGTTATGAGCTTTTTTTATTTTTATCAATCATTTTCAAATCTTCAAATTCTCACATTTTCAAATTAAATAATCATGCAAGAATATATTCAACAAAACTGGCTAGAGGATTTAGGGATACTCACCACATTGATTTGTGTTTGGCTTAATACTCGTCAGAATATCTGGGGTTGGTTTTGGGCTATTGTTTCTTCGGGTATTTATGGCGTAATATATTGGCAATTCAAACTCTATTCAGATATGGAATTGCAGGTGGTCTTTATTATCCTAAGTATCTATGGTTGGTATCAATGGTTATTTGGTGGCAAAGAAAAAACTGAATTGCCTGTTACTAAAATGCCTTCAAAATTCTGGTTAGCTTGTACCATCATTTTTGTTGCTTTCTCTGTTGCCTCTGGCTATATGCACGGTAAATATTCTGATGCTAGTTTGCCTTATATTGATTCTTCGCTTACTGCCATCAGCTTGATTGCTCAATGGATGATGGCTCGAAAATATGTAGAAAATTGGATTTTATGGATTAGTGCCGACTTTTTTTATACAGGAATGTATTGCTATAAAGGTCTTTATGGTACAGGCGTACTTTATTTGCTTTTATCTGCCTTAGCCATAAAAGGTTATCTGGATTGGAAAAAGAGTGAGTCTATCAATCATGGATTGAGTGCCTAGCATTCTTATTATCTGCTGAGTATTTATCTTTTAAATTCTATTACTTCATTAAAAATACCTCTTTTTGCCTGCCAGTCTTTTACAGCTTTTCCCGTACCTGCTGACCAAGGGAGTATCTCATGGTCTTTTTTTCGTTGAAATTCTAGTAGTTCTTCGCTTAGGTGTATTACTCCTGTTGCTCTTACATGGTAGGCTATAATCAATTGATTCATCCTATGAAATTCATAAAGTCCTACAAATTCTACTATTTCAGCATCAAGGTTTAATTCTTCTTTTACTTCTCTTAAAATACCTTCTTCGGGTGTTTCTCCTGCTTCCAGAAAACCTGTAATCAGAGCAAACCAACCTTCGGGCCAAGCCACATTTCTGGCTAAAATAATATCTCCTTCATGTTCTACGATGGCCGCTACTACGGGTGTTGGGTTATTCCAATGGACAAAACCACAATTGTCTTCATCTGGACAAAGGACTCTTTCTCTATCATCTTTAAACTTTGTAATCAAGTCGTTTCCACATTGTGGACAAAAATTCATTTTCGTCATATCTTATATTTATAAAAAAGTAGGGGCGAATTGCATTCGTCCCATGCGGTGTCCAATATTCGTTCAAAAGGTCGTATGCAATACGACCCTACATTTGCCGAACGATTACCTCCTCAATTTTTGGATAGATAATCAACGCTGAGAAATCTTCTTTCCAGAAATCTAAATCTAATAATTGATTATATTTATTTTTGGTAAGGGTTATCAATACAGGCACGCCATCAATGTCATTGTATTCTACCTGTATTAAATCTCCATCATAATCATCAGGGTTTTTGTTACCAATACTGATACTCCCCATTTTTCCCCCTTCATATTCAAATACTTCATTGTCAATGGGGTAATCTTCAGTCGTGAGATTCAATTTGGCTAAAAGGGCAACGATAAATTCCTTTTCTATGTCTCTTATTTGTCTGGTTTCGTTCATAACATTTAAAGTGGTTGTTTTTACCCGCTGATTTACGCTGATACCTTCCGCAGATTTATGCAGAAGAAATGTGATATAATAAATTGATCTATGTTATTCTCTTTTTTAAATAAAATCTGTGAGTAAAAATACGTCTCAAATCAACATTTCCAAAACAAAGCTAACTTCTTACTAACCCCTCCCTTATTTTTTCGTAATTTTGGGGTCAATTCAATTTGAGTTAAAATTTTTATATGGATTACTTAAAAGGTTTAAACGAACCGCAACGTGAAGCGGTACAACATATAGACGGTCCTTTGATGATTATTGCTGGTGCAGGCTCGGGTAAAACTAGAGTGTTGACTTATCGTACAGCATATTTAATCGAAAAAGGCGTTGACCCATTCCAGATTTTATTACTGACTTTTACCAATAAAGCTGCTGGTGAAATGCGACAGCGTATAGAAAACGCTGTAGGTAGTGAAGGCAAAAATCTTTGGATGGGTACTTTTCACTCTGTCTTTGCCAAGATTCTACGTTTTGATGGAAAACATTTAGGATATACGTCAGACTTCTCTATTTATGATACTGACGATTCTAAATCGTTAATTAGAGCTATCGTAAAAGAGCGTGGTTTGGATGACAAGGTATATAAAGCCAATGTCATTTTCAACCGTATTTCAGGAGCAAAAAATCGCTTGATTGGGCCAGATGAATACTTGAATAATCCTGTGATTGCAGCGGATGATGCGGCAGCCAAATTAGCAGAGATGGGCAAATTGTATAAAATATATGCCTTACGCTGTTTTCAGGCTAATGCGATGGACTTTGATGATTTGCTCTACAACACGAATATTCTTTTCCGTGACCACCCTGCGGTATTGGATAAATATCAACGCAAATTCAAATACATCATGGTAGATGAGTTTCAAGATACCAATATTTCACAGTATTTGATTGTCAAGAAATTATCTGAACTATCGAAAAATTTGTGTGTAGTAGGTGACGATGCCCAGTCGATATATGCTTTCCGTGGGGCAAGTATTGATAATATTTTGAATTTGGAAAAAGACTATCCAAATATGGCTACTATCAAGCTTGAACAGAATTATCGTTCTACTAAAAATATTGTAGAGGCGGCCAATTCTATCATTGCCAAAAACAAAAATCAATTAAAGAAAAAAGTATTTACTGAAAATGAGGAAGGTTCTTTGATTGAGTTGATTAAAGCCAGTTCAGACAATGAAGAAGGACGTTTGATTGCAACCCACCTTTTTGAATCAAAAATGGCACATGGATTACGCAATACAGATTTTGCCATTTTGTATAGAACCAACGCACAGTCGAGGTCCTTTGAAGAGGCGTTACGGAAGTTGAATATTAAGTATAGAATTATTGGCGGGTTGTCTTTCTACCAACGACGTGAGGTAAAAGACCTATTAGCTTATTTTCGTTTTGTGGTCAATCAAAGAGACGAAGAGGCTTTTAAAAGGATTATCAATTTACCCAAAAGAGGTATTGGCGATACGACCATTGCTAAAATTGCCGTAACTGCTTCTGAAAACCAGATTTCTGTATGGGAAGTCGTTTCAAATATCAAGCAATTCCAAGCAGGACGATTTGCTGATACCATCGAAGGTTTTGCTGACTTGATAAAGTCTTTTAAACTTATGGTAGAAGCTGATAAAAAAGATGCTTATGAAGTGGCTTCGCACATTGCCAAAGCATCAGGACTATTAAGAGAACTACATGAGGATAAAACGGTAGAGGGACTTTCGCGCTATGAAAACGTGCAGGAATTATTAAACTCGATTAAAGAATTTGTAGATGATAACGAAGTAGAGGAGGAAGATAAATCGCTTTCTAGTTTCTTACAAACGGTTTCTTTATTAACCACTGCCGATAGCGACGACCCTGATGGAGATAATGATAGAGTAACGTTGATGACTATTCACGGAGCAAAAGGATTGGAGTTTAATCATGTATATGTCGTGGGTATGGAAGAAGATCTTTTCCCTAGCCAAATGATGTTGCAAAGTAGGGCTGATTTGGAAGAGGAACGTAGGTTGTTTTATGTAGCCATTACCCGTGCTGAGAAAAAATTGATGATGTCTTATGCTGAAAGTCGCTATCAATACGGACGCTTGAAACCATGTGAACCAAGTCGTTTCCTAGATGAAATTGACCCAATTTTTTTACAGTTTGCTAAAAACATTCGTCGTTCCGAAGAAAGAGCAGCTCCACAAGGCTTTGTGAGGATGACTAATCGTGAACAAAAAGCGCCTGACTTTAACACGCCTAACAAGCCAACGTCTACTGCTAATTTGATAGCTAAACCAGCACCTCGTCCAGTTGTTGGCAATAGTTATGTTCCTTCACAAGATTTTGTGCCTAGTGATACGAAAGCCTTGGTTGAAGGCGACCGCGTAGAACATTTAAAATTTGGTTTTGGAAAAGTAAAAAAGATAGACGTTAATGGAACAGACCGCAAGGCTGTGATTCAGTTTGAAGGAACAATTGGTGAGAAAACGCTATTATTGAGCTTTGCTAAGTTGAGGATTTTGTAACCTAAAAGGCTATAATTTCTAAACCTTATCACTAGCGGGTAACTTAAGTCCTATTGATTACCCACATCTTTTAAAAAAGTTGAAATGAAGATGTAATTATTGATAAAATTGGTTCAAATAGGCTTAAATCGCCTTTCAAACCGAGCTTGGGTCGCCTCATGTCACAGCCTGACTACGTGAAGCTCTTATCCCTAGCGAGGGACTTAAGTCCCTCGCTAGGGATAAGAGCTTGATTGTTAGTTGTTTATACACTTGTGGGTAATCAGTATGACTTAAGTCACCAGCTAGTGATAAATATTTTGCTTTTATGTAAAGACACATTTCTACTCCTCTAACATCCTATTATTCTTCATTTTAGCCAAATATACAAAAGTACTTAATCCTGCTACCAATGTAATTAGGCACATAATCAACTGTAAAACACTAGGTTTAATTACCCACATGGCCCCAACAAATTGAACAATCAAGATGATGTACAAAAAAGTCGCTACGGCTTTTCGAGGTACTTTGCTAATAACAAATGCCCCTAGCGGAGCAAAAAAAGCGACAAAAGGAATACACGCTAGCCACATTTCAAAAGCCTCTGGCTGAAAATCTTTAATCACGCCTGCGTGCAAGAAAAAGCCTAGTAATGTTTCCAGAGTCATGATAATAACAGACGATGGCACGGCTACTTTCTCGTCAATCCGATAATAAATTGTCATCAAACAGAACGAGAAGATATTGATACCTGTACCAAAAATGGACGAAATCATCCCTCCTACTAATCCAAAAAATAGCAATCTCGCCATATCTGAACGTTGAAAAGACTGAATAGCATCAAATACTTCACGCTTAGGTTTAGTATTTTCATACCATAAAACCAAGCCAAAACTAAGCCACAAGGATACAAAAAAGAGTTTTGCTAAAGGTGGCGAAATAAGCGGAACGATATAATAAGTACCGAAAATCAATCCGAAAATCCCTCCGAAGGTTACATATTTAATATAATTCCACTCAACTTTTATTTTTAAATTTAAAATCAGCAAACTTGCTGAAGTCATTCCTATGCTTTGTATAGCGAAAGCAAAATTTCGAGCAATGGCTGGGGGAATTTTAAGCAATAATGTAAAGACAGGATAGGCAATGGCAGCACTGCCTTCGGGACTAGACCCTGCAATGAATGAACCAAAAATCATTGTGAGTACTGCATATCCATGTTTTAAATAAATATAAAAGCTGTTGGTAGATACCATGTAATACGTCCAAACACTCAATACCACCATCAAGAATGATAAGTAAAGCCAAGGCAATTTGATTTTTTTCAGTTTGTCGGTTTGCATCAATAAAAATCTTTAATTTTACGGGAACAAAGGTAAACGCATTTTTCAATCATAAAAATTCTCATTCAAGAGTATCATTATGCAAAATATAGAGGAAATACTTCAAAAATTAATAGCCGAGCATAATTTCTTAAAAGATATGCAAGAACGCATCGTTGGGAATCATGATATTATGATTGAGAATCAAAAGCGTAATGCTGATAATCACGATTTGGTGATTCAAAATCAATCAACGATTATCAAAAACCAAGAAATTATCGTTAACAATCAAGTAAGCATTATTCGTAATCAAAAACAAATTGCTGATAATCAGATTACCCTTTCTGTGATGTTACAAACTCAAACGCATTTACTGAATTTAGTCAAGAAACTATCAGGTCAGGAAGAATCTTTAGAAGATACTGACAAGTTTGTTCAACAACTAAAAAATCAAGTTATAGAACACTTAAATAGTCCTTCTTTGAATGACCCGCAAACTATTTAATTTGTCTGCAAATATCATATAATGCTTTTATACCCTGCCAGAAAACAGTTGATTTTCTGGCTTTTTTTTAGTCTTTACTATCCTTCTTTCTTGTCCTTCGCTATCGGTTTATTAGCCGACCCAATTAATAAAGCGTCTCTTTTATTTCTATATTTTTCCTTTTTTATGGAAAATCAAAAATCGTCATTTTTGCCCATAATGCCTACAACTTATTGATAATTTCTATCATTATTGAATAAAATATCCTTTTCCTCTCTTTCTCTTCCATAATCGGCTTATATCTTAAATTTATTATTCCAAATATTTGGATTTATTTGTTATTATTCCATAAATTTGGAATAATAAATTTATTCAAATATTTCTGTGATATATACAATTTAATATCACATCGTATACGCTCACAAATACTTTAACGAAAAGAAAATAAATTCCTAATTATCATGCCTTATATCCCTTTAGAAAGCCACTTGCCAGGCATTACTGGTCTGTTAGAATATCGTCAAGATACTGCTCAGCCAATTCGTGAGCTTACACAAATTTTATTACGTGGAGAATCGACGCTTACGGAAGGTGAACGTGAGTTAATTGCGACACTGGTGTCTTCCAAAAATCAATGTAAGTTTTGTACAAGTGCACATACCTCGGCAGCCAATATACTTTTAGGAGAATCTGAAACGTGTGAATTGGTGAAACAAGATTTTGAATCTGCCCCAGTTTCTGGGAAAATGAAGGCTTTATTAGCAATAGCCGCCTTGGTTCAGCAAAATGGGAAAAATGTTAATGCTGAGAGCATCACGCGTGCTAAAAATGTAGGCGCCACTGATCGTGAAATTCATGATACCGTGTTGATTGCCGCCTTATTTTGCCTTTACAACAAATATGTGGATGGCTTGGCAAGTGTAACGCCAGCAGAACCTGCTTTTTATGAAAGACTAGGACAACGCATTACTACTAACGGCTATAACAGAGTACCTGCCATCTATGAACAATTGAAAAAAGAGGCACATTCCTAGTAAGAACTTTCCCGAATTTTCTAATAAAAACCCAATAATTATCTAAAAACTATTATCCATGAAAAAAATCTTTACGCTAACCATTATATTACTTAATTCAATCGCTGTAATTGCACAAAATTTTACTGGTACCATCACAGACGCTGAAACTAAAAAACCTTTGGCTGGCGCAAGTGTTACCATCAAAGGCAAAAACACTGGTACTATTAGTAATATCCAAGGTTTTTTTAGCCTAAAAACTTCCACAAAACCTCCTTTTACGCTGGTATTTACCATGATTGGCTTTGAACGCCAAACCATTGATGTAACAGACAATAATCCTATTAATATTTCTCTCAAAGCTGGTGATGAGCTGTTACAACAAGTAGTTATTTCTGCTTCAAGAATAGAAGAAAACATCCTGAAATCACCAATTAGTATCGAAAAAATAGATTCAAAGGCTATTCAGCAAAGTCCCTCAGTAAGTTTTTATGATGCTTTGGTCAATGTAAAATCATTAGATATGGTTACGAGTGGACTTACTTACAAACAAATAAACACACGTGGTTTCAACTCAACAGGTAATAGTCGTTTCTTGCAATTGATTGATGGCGTCGATAATCAATCGCCAGGCTTAGGTTTTGCCGTAGGTAACCTTTTTGGTTCTTCTGATTTAGACATCGAAGGTGTAGAATTAATACCGGGTGCAGCCTCTGCTTTGTATGGACCAGTGGCTTTCAATGGCTTATTAATGACTACTTCTAAAAATCCTTTTACTTACGAAGGACTATCTGTTCAAACAAAAGTGGGTATTAACCATGTTTCTGACAATGCTTCTGGTGCAAAACCATTTACCGATTTTGCTCTTCGTTATGCTAAAGCCTTCAACAATCGTTTTGCGTTTAAATTAAATGCTTCTTACTTGAAAGGAACAGATTGGTATGCTAACAATTATACAGACATCGACCCTAATACGCCTGCCGCTCAACGTGGTGATAGTAACCCCGGAAGAAATGCCTTGAATATTTATGGGGACGAGGTAGCTCAAACCATTACAGGAATCGGACGTGTTTCTCGTACTGGTTACGAAGAAAAAGACTTAGCCAATTATGGCGTATATTCTACTAAACTGAATGCGGCATTGCACTATAAAATCTCTGAAAGTTTAGAAGCTATCTATCAAGCAAATTATAGTCAAGGAACTGCTAATTATACAGGTAGTAGCCGTTTTGCACTGAATGATTTCAAATTGATTCAGCACAGAGTAGAGCTAAGAGGTTCAAACTTTTTTATCAGAGGTTATTCTACTGCGGAACAATCAACCAATTCATACAATACGCGTTCTTTAGGTCAGCTTATTAACCGTACTTGGGTGAGAGACTTAAATGGAAATGTAGTAACGCCAGATAAAGCTGATGCTACTTGGTTTGAACGCTATACTGCTGCTTATACTGGTAAAGTAACGAGTGTTGGTGGTCAAAACCATACTGCTGCCAGAGCTTTTGCAGACCAAGGACGTTTTGTACCAGGTTCTAGCGACTTTGACCAACAAAAAAGTAAATACATCGCTACTGCTGGTTTAGGCGGTGCGGGTGTATTAAGCAATAGTAAACTCTATCACATAGATGCTCAGTATGATTTAAGCCAAACCTTAAAAGTTGTTAACTTATTAGTAGGCGGAAGTTACAGAGTATATGATATGGAAACCAACGGTACTTTATTTGATGATAAAATCAATAAAGTGGTTGTAAAAGAATATGGTGTTTTTGCACAAGCATCTAAATCTATTTTAGAAGACCAGTTGAAACTAACACTATCGGGTCGTTATGATAAAAACGAAAACTTTAATGGCAGTTTTACACCACGTGCTTCTGCGGTGTTTTCTCCATCAAGCAATCATAATTTCAGAGCATCGTATCAAACAGGTTTTAGAAACCCAACTGTACCAGACCAATTTATTAAGCTAAACGTTGGCCCAATCATTATCTTAGGAGGTGCTCCAGCCAACAGTGCAGGCTTAAATGCTTATGAAAATTCATTCACGGCTGCTTCTGTAGGTGCTTTTGCGAGTGGTTTCTCTAGCGATTTACAGAAAGGCGTTGCGTTCCCTACGGCAGTTGAAAACAATAAAAGTAAGCTTGTAAAATCAAATGTACCTTATATCAAACCTGAACAAACACAAAGTTTTGAAATAGGTTACAAAGGTTTATTGGCTCAGAAATTCTTAATTGATGTAAATTATTACAGAAGTACATTTACTGATTTCTTGATTAATCAAGTAGTAATTCGCCCAAGTAGTAATGTTTTAAATTCAGATGGAACGATTAACTCAGTAGCGGCACAAGATATTCTAGGTGGCAAAACGCAGGCTTTCCAACTCTATACCAATGCAGCTGATAAAGTAAGTTCACAAGGCGTTTCGTTGGGGTTAACTTATTTTTTACCAGACAATTATCGTGTTGGTTTCAATACTACTTGGTCTGACTTCAACATTATGGATGCCAATCCTAATAATATTCCAGCCTTCAATACTCCTCGTCGGAAGACTAACTTAACCCTTAGCAATTCAAAAATTACTGACCGCCTAGGGTTCAGTGTAGCATGGCACTGGCAAGAATCATTTGATTGGTACGGAACATTTAATGAAAACCGTCCTGGTAATGTTCCTGCTTATAGCCTGATAGATGCCCAAGTGAATTATCGTGTACCTGCCTTAAAAACTACCGTAAAATTAGGAGCAAATAATTTGACGAATAGTTATATCGTACAAGCTTACGGTTCGCCCGCAGTAGGTGGTTTATACTATGTTTCACTAACATTTGATGAACTATTTAGATAGATTACATATTCTCTCTTCCTCTAAATCCTATTACAATCATAAACATTAAAACCTTGTTAAAATTATGAGCTCTAAATATTTAAAATACTCTTGTCTATGTCTAGTTTTATTCATCGGACAATCATGTGGTTTGGTTTCAAACTCAAATGACCAAATGGTAAAACATTTAGCGGCAACCTATGATAAATTTTATGTAGGAGAAAATACATTTTGCCCTGAAGCTGAATTTGCCTTTTTTGATTCCGTAGCAACAAAAGACCCTGATATAGGTACCAGAATGCGAGCAAGTTTTTTTAGAGCAAACGGTTTTCTGAAACTCGGTAAGGAGGAGGAAGCCATTAAGGCTTTTGAACAAATATTGGAAAAAACAGATGCTGAACATAAACATTTTGCTGATGTAATGAAAAGCTATGCTATTTCATATTTAAGGATGGGTGAACGTCAAAACTGTATTACCAATCATTCTACAGAGTCGTGTATTATGCCTATTAGAGATAGCGGAGTGCACCAGAAAAAAACAGGTTCGCAGAAGGCTATTGAAATATATCAAAAATTGCTTCAGGCAAATCCTGAAGATTATGAATCGAGATGGTTATTAAATATTGCTTATATGACCCTCGGTAAATATCCTGCACAGGTTCCTAGTCAATGGCTTATTCCAAATCTTGATAAAGACCAGTCAGGCTATGAGATTAAGCCATTTACCGATATAGCGCCAAACTTGGGGCTTAACAAGCGAAATATGGCTGGCGGAGTAATAGTGGATGATTTTAATAATGATGGATACTTAGATATTATTACATCTGACTGGGGACTAAAAGGTGCGATGCACTACTTTAGAAATGACACTAAAGGTAGTTTTACTGATTGCTCTGTTATCTCAGACTTAGGACGTTTTAAAGGTGGCTTGAATATGATTCAGGCTGACTATAACAACGATGGTTTTGTTGATATTTTCGTACTGAGAGGTGCTTGGATGGGCAAATTTGGCAAACAAGCTAACTCATTACTCAGAAACAATGGCGATAATACTTTTACGGATGTTACAGTTCAAAGTGGGCTTTTTTCAGAACATCCTACACAGACAGGCGTATGGAGAGATTTCAATAATGATGGTTGGTTAGATTTATTCATTGGTAATGAACACGGAGGACTTGATGAATACAATCCTTGTGAATTATTTATCAGCAATAAAAATGGCACTTTTACAGAAGTTGCCTCTCAGGCAAATTGCCAGATTTCAGATTTTATAAAAGGCGTTCATGCTGCCGATTATGATAATGATGGCTTACAGGATATTGTTCTTTCTGGTATTCAAGGCAAAAGAACATTGCTCAGAAACAAAGGATTAAGCAATAATATTCCTCAGTTTGAAGATGTTACCGAAAAAGCAGGATTAGCAGATGTACGCGTAAGTACCTTCCCGACATGGTTTTGGGATTATGACAATGACGGTTGGTCAGACATCTTTGTTTGTGGCTATGAATTTGATAAATCTATCGCCTATTCAGCTGCTACAGAAGCCTTAGGGATTCCGAACAAAGCCAGTACCATGTATTTATACCATAATAATCATGATGGAACATTTACCAATGTATCTGAAAAAGCAGGGTTAAATAAATCAGTTTTCACGATGGGCTCAAACTTTGGAGACATTGATAATGACGGCTACCTAGATATGTATTTAGGAACGGGAAATCCTGACTATAAATCACTTGTTCCAAATCGCCTTTTTAGAAATATGGGCGATGGCACATTTGCAGATGTAACTGTAAGTGGCAGAGTTGGCAATCTTCAAAAAGGACACGGAGTAGCATTTACAGACTTTGACAACGATGGCGACAGTGATATTTTTATTGAAGTTGGTGGTGCTTATGTCGGTGATTCTTATAATAATTCCCTTTATCTCAATCCAGGTCAAAATAATAACCGTTGGATTAATATTCGATTAGAAGGAGATGAAACCAATCGTTCGGCAATAGGGACACGCCTAAAAATTAGCTTTAGAGAAAAAGGTGTAAAAAGAGTCATTCACAGAGATGTCAATTCTGGAGGAAGTTTTGGGGCATCACCCCTAAGAAGAGATATTGGTATTGGACAAGGTGATTTAATAGACGAAGTAGAAATCACTTGGGCTAGCACTGGCAAGAAACAGGTTTTTAAAAATATTAAACCCAACCAGTTTATTAATATAAAAGAAGGCAGTAATGTCATTACGAAAATCAATCTTAAGAAAACGCCTTTCTCAAATCAATACAACACCATTCCTGTTTGTGATTCAAAAACGATGAACCTTTAATGGCAGTGTTAACAAAACCCTTTTAACTATTCAGATGGCAATTGCAATAACTAACCCTAAAACACAGTCACGTACTACTTTAGCCTTTGGGCTTTGCATGCTTTGTTACCTTTTGGGTGGCACAGTAGCAACTTTAATATCTGTTAATTTGCCTGTTGCCATTCCCGAATTATTAGGCAAAACGCCTACGGCAGATGAATTAGGGAAAATAGGCGCTTATTTGAATGCATCATTTATATTTGGATGGATGTTCGGAGGCTTAACATTAGGCGTTGTTAGCGATAAAGTGGGTCGTATCAAAACCCTAGCTTTTTCAGCAGGTATTTATGGAGTATTTACTTTAATGACCGTTTTTGTAGCTAATTGGGAAAGTCTTTTAGTATATCGTTTCTTTACGGGTTTAGGTGTTGGCGGTGTGTTGTTGCTCACTACTGTATATATCTCAGAAATCTGGGATACTGATACTCGCCCAGTGGCATTAGGTATTTTAGCGGTCTCTTTTCCCATTGGCATTGTGCTTACGGGAGGCTTGAATGTCGTTTTTAATAGCTGGCGTCAATCCTTTTGGCTAGGTATTATTCCTATTTTGTTGTCTTTTATTATTATCTCTTTCTTGCCCGAATCCTCCTCTTGGCTCTCAGAAGAGAGAAACAAAAACCAACATAAAGAAAGTATTTTCTCTGACACCAATGGTCCTAAGCTACTCATTGGGTCATTGATTTTTGGTGCCGTGTTAATTGGACTATGGGCTATTTTCTCTTGGTTGCCTACATGGGTTCAAAGTTTATTAATCGGTACTTCATCAGATGGACAAAAAGAACGCGGACTCATCATGATGCTTTTGGGCATTGGTGGCATTGTCGGCGGGATGATTTCTGGATTGTTAATCAAAAAAATGGGGTCTAGCAATACCTTGATACTTACTTTCTCGGGGTGTTTTTTGGCTTGTTTGTTATTATTCACGACAAATGCTCACTTTTCTCCCATTATTTATCTTGAAACTGCTTTGCTCTCTTTATTCTTTGGCATAAGCCAAGGCTCATTATCAAGCTATATTCCTGCGCTTTTTTCAACAACAATTCGTGCCACCGCTACAGGTTTCTGTTTTAATATTGGCAGGTTTTTCACTGCTACAGCCGTATTTTTTGTCGGAAATTTAGTAACAGCATTTGGCGGCATTGGAAATGCCCTCTTGGCTTTTTCTATTACTTTCCTCATTGCTTTAACAGTAGTATATTTTAGTAAAGAGACTAAAAAGATTGAAGCATAAATCTTTATTGTAAAATCTAACTCACAATTTATCCAATTATTAATCAAGTTATGCCACATATTCAGCTTCCAGAAGATGTTCCGGGTATTAGAAGTCTAGTAATGTATCGTCCAGATACAGGGAAACCACTCTATCAATTAGCGCAAATCTTATTGCGAGAAGACTCTCCATTAAGCCCAGCAGAAAGAGAATTGATTGCTACGTATGTTTCTAATAAGAATACCTGTACTTTTTGCTCGTGTAGCCATGCCGCGGCAGCAAGGTATTTATATCAGGACGAAGCCCTTACGGTCGATTTAGTATTGGAAGACTATCAAAATGCGCCGATTTCAGATAAATTAAAAGCATTGTTAACGATAGCGGGAAAAGTACAAGCCGATGCTAGAACTGTCAGTGAAGAAGATATACAATTGGCACGTTCAGCGGGAGCAAATGACCGAGATATTCATGATACCGTATTGATTGCAGCCACTTTTTGTATGTTTAATCGCTATGTAGACGGGCTAGCTACGCTTACTCCTACTGATTCAACAGTTTATGCACAAATGGGTGAACGCATGGGAACTTTAGGATATGTTTTACCTACAAAATCTTAAAAATGGCACATATTACATTAACTGAAGAATTACCAGGAATACGTGGCTTAATGGCTTTCAGACCATTTACAGCTAGTCCACTAAACGCTTTGGCAGAAACCTTACTCAGAACAGACGAAGGCTTGAGCAAAGGAGAACGAGAATTAATTGCCACTTTTGTATCATCGCTAAACGATTGTTTTTTCTGCCAGAATATTCATGGAGCAGTAGCACAGTATTACGCCACTGATGATACGCTGATTACGAAAGTAAAAGCTGATTATCTTACCGCTCCCATCTCAGATAAACTAAAGGCATTATTAAGAATTGCTAAAAGTGTTCAGCAAGGCGGAAAGCATGTAAGCCTCGCCCAAGTTGAAACAGCTCGTGAGTTGGGCGCTACTGATATTGAGATTCATGATACTGTTTTAATCAGTGCGGCTTTTTGTATGTTTAATCGCTATGTGGATGGTTTAGGTACTTTTGCACCAAATGCTCCAGAGATGTATCAGGCAAGGGCAAAAAAAATAGCAGAGGAAACAGGATATGCTAATTCTTCTCCTAGTTAAAAATTATTAATCCTTATTCAAGCTCTAAAATTTCCATTAAAATGGAAATTTTAGAGCTTTTCTTTTTTAGCAATCTTAAAAACTAGAATCGTCAGAACGTTACCAAACAGTTGAAATTAAACATATTAATACTCCATACAGCATTTTTGAAGCTTAAAAAGTAGGAATAATGGCAGAAATATTAAAAAACATTCAATTATGCGGAAAATTTTTCCACTTATTTGGAATTTATTAAAAATACTCCTTATATTTGTCCTATCAATAAAGTTAAAATAATTATAAGATAATTTACTTTTTTGTTTTCCTCTAAATTAAAAGACATTCGCATATTAGAATTGGGCATATTACAAACTTTACACGTTCTTTGACGTGTAAAGTTTTACAAAACTCAATCTAATTCAAGATATTAAGTATTTATAAATGGTTAATATTTCAAACTCTACATATCAACTTGATACGTAGAGTTTTTACTTAAATGGCTTATCAAACAAATTCAAGATAAAATACAAATCTCCATAGACACAAATTCTAATGAAAAAGCTCTTCTATTTAGGCATTTTAGGTCTTATTATTTTTGAAATATTGAATGTCTATTTCATTATGCCAATGCCGGGTAGTCAGCAAATGCGAAGCATTGATATCGCTTATTTTTTATATTCTTGGCGATGGATATTTAGAATATGCTTCGGACTAATGATAGCCATCGGTTTTGCATCAGCCTTCAAATCTTCAAAATGGTTGCCGATAGTCGGTATTTTAATCGCCTCTGGAGTATGCTATGCCTTTAATTTCAAAATGGCTGCAGATTCGATGTTTGCACAGACTGAGCACCTAAGCATGAAATCTGCCAATGAAAATAAAATTAAAACAGATAGAGTAATTATCGGAGTAGCATTGAATGGTGAAGCCAAGGCGTATCCTATCTCATTGATTATATATCATCACCAAGTGCGTGATACGCTTGGGGGCAAACCTATCATGGTTACTTATTGCTCTGTCTGCAGAACTGGACGAGTTTTTGAACCTACTGTTAATGGCAAACCTGAAACATTCAGACTAGTAGGGATGGATCATTTCAATGCCATGTTTGAAGACAAAACTACCAAAAGTTGGTGGCGACAAGCCAATGGTGAAGCCATCACTGGCGAACTAAAAGGAACAACGTTACCCGAACTAGCAGCTCAACAAGTGTCATTAGATACTTGGCTAAAAATGTATCCAGATAGCAAAATCATGCAACCCGATTTGCTCTATAAAGAAGAGTATGATAGTACTGCCAAATATGAATCTGGGAGGTCAAGAAAACAACTTACAGGTACTGATTCATTATCATGGAAAAATAAATCTTGGGTAGTGGGCATTCAAGTAGCTAATGAAAGTAAAGCTTTTGATTGGAATCGTTTAAAGAAGGAGCGGATTATCCAAACCACTATCGGACAACAGCCTATTGTATTGGTAGTAGCTAAAGACGACAAGAGTTTCTTTGCATTTAAGGCTCCTGCAAATAGCCCAAAGTTTACGGTAAAGAATGACACATTGATACTTGATAAAGCACATTTTAATTTAAAAGGAGAATCCTTAGACAAAGGACAAGGAAGTTCGCTTACTAAAGTCAATGCTTATCAAGAGTTTTGGCATAGTTGGAAGACATTCCATCCCAATACGCAACAATATTAGTATGCTTTGTAGCACAAAATTTTATTACATGTGAAAAATAGTTCTACCCTTCTTTAAAAAACATCAATAGATTATCTTTCAACACTACTATCTTACCTTTCAATATTTCCTATTTTCCATAATTATGGAAAAATAATATTTATCCTACATTCAACTTTTATCAAAAAGCTTTTTAGTCCTACTAATTACCTCAAAAAGCGAACTGTACTATACAATACTATCAATAAGTTTATTTTTATTTATACTTTTTTGATATAAATATTTATTTTCTATAAAGAATCAATATTTTTCTATTTACTTGGAATTGACTTTACTATTCCATAATTTTGGAATGACTTCCAATTTTAAAGAATCTAATCATTACAAATGAAGAAACATTTACTAACGCTTACTTGTCTTTGCTGCTTGCTTTTTTCTCCTAAAATCAGTTTCTCACAAACTACTCAGGATGGCCTAATGATGGCTAAAAAAGAGCTATGCTTGGTACTTAATTACGACAAAGAATCCTGGAATAAATACTGGGAAGGCGACAGACTTCGCGAAAACCAAAATATTGGTACGCTTACTAGCCGTTCAGCATCTTTTATGGCTGCCTATGGGGTTAACGAAAAACTAAATGTGTTTGCCGTATTGCCTTATATCGAAAACGAAGCTTCAGCAGGCACAATGATGGGCTTGAAAGGGGTGCAAGATTTAAGCATTGCAGCAAAATACAAGTTTTATACGTATAAAAAACTACGTTTTTATGGCGTAATTGGTGCTTCTATTCCCGTTACGGATTATGTGCCAGACTTTTTACCGTTCTCTATTGGGCTTCATTCCAAAACGGCTTCTGCTCGTCTTATCATTCATCAATTATTACCTTATGGCTTTCATATAACGGCTCAAGGAGGTTACATTGCTAGAAGTAAAACGAATGTTGATAGAACCAATTATTATACTGGTAATGAAATTGAATATAGCCACGAAATGGCTGTACCAGACCAAGTAAGTACTTCATTAAGAGTCGGTATCAATAAAAAGGCTGTATTAGCAGAAGCTTTTATAGACAACATTACGGCAACGACGGGAACAGATATCCGTCGTTATGATATGCCTTTACCAGCCAATAAAATGGACTGGACGCGTATTGGTCTTTTTGTTACTTGGCATACGCCAATTAAACACTTTTCAGTAAATGGTCATTTTTCGCATGTTGTCGCAGGACGAAATGTAGGAAAAGTAGAAGCTTCGTATGGTGCACAGCTACAATATATTGTAGACTTCAAGAAAAAGAAATAGTCTATCTAATAGTCAATAGAGGCTCATTTTTAATCATTACGATTTGATAATTATCTCCTAAAATCATGAAATTAAGAATTTTATCCATATTTTTTATAAGCTTTATTGCTTTGTCATGTTCAAAAGAAGTTGAACGGACTTCGTTAAAACCATTAGTGCCAACCAGTAATGAACCTAATGCAGGCAATTGGAAAATGTATATTGGTCAGCCAACAGATTATACTATTCCAGCTCCAAAAGAAACTAGCTCTGCTGAATACAAGGCAGAATTAGCGGATGCACAAAAAATTTCTGCCAATCTTACTGCTGCCCAAAAAAGTGCATTAACCTATTGGCAAGTAGGTTCAGTAGGTCGTTGGAACGAAATTGCTCGTGAGCTTATCGCTAGATACAATTTAGCACCAGAGCCAAACGACAATGGTACTTATTCAGCACCCAATTCTGCAAAGCCAGATACGTTACCTTATTTCCCTTTTGCCAATCCTCCTTATGCATCTAGGGCTTACGCTTTAATTAGTGTTGCTCAGTATGATGCTCTTGTGGCAACTTGGGCTTATAAGTTTAAGTATAACAGAAAAACTGATGCTGATAATTTGCCTGATTACCCTTCTGAAGAAGCAGTTATTGCGGCTGCTTCAAGCAGAGTATTGAAGTTTTTATTTCCAGGTAGTTATCCAACACAATTAATTGACAATAAATACGAAGAAGGTCGTCAAGTAGGTATTTGGGCAGGTAAAAATGTAAAAAGTGATATTGATGCAGCAGATATTTTAGGCAAGGCTGTGGCTGATAAAATTATTGCTTATGCCAAAGCAGACGGCACAGGAACAGCTGGTGGAAGCTTAGTTATTCAATCACAATTAGCAGATGCTGCTGTAGGCAGAGGACTTAAAACGGCTTGGAAAAGCTTAGATGTACCTGCTCGTCCAGGTATGTTAATGAAATTTGGAGAAGTAAAAACTTGGAATTTTGATAAAGCTACGCGTGATGCTATTCGTCCTGCCGCTCCTCCAGCATTAGATTCTGATGCTTTCAAGAAAGATTTAGCAGAAGTAAAACATTACTCAGAAAACATTACCCGTAAACAATGGTCAATTGTACAATTCTGGGCTGATGGACTAGGGACATCGACACCTCCAGGACACTGGAATCAGATAGCATTAGATTTATTGAGAGATGCTAGTTTTTCCGAAATCAGAATGGCAAGAACATTGGCTTTAATGAATACTGCTGTTCATGATGCAGGTGTTTGTTGTTGGGATACTAAATATTATTATTTCTATCCAAGACCAAACCAAGTTGACCCAAGTATAAAAACAGCGACAGGAACACCTAACTTCCCTAGTTTCACTTCAGGTCATGCGACATTCTCGGCAGCGGCAGCTACGGTGCTTTCTTATATATTCCCTAATCAACAAAGCAGTTTAGAGGCAATGGCAAAAGAAGCATCAGAATCGAGAATCTATGGCGCTATCCACTATCGTTTTGATAGTGAAGTAGGCTTAGCTTGCGGAAAGAAAATTGGCGACTATGCCGTAGCCCGTGGGAAAACCGACGGCGGTAATTAATGATGAGTTGTGAGTTAGTGAATTGTGAATGAATAACTTATACAATATATGCTTATTCATCATGTTGATTCTTTTGAAACAGACAATTCACTAACTCACAATTCACAACTGAATAATAACATTCTTCTCTTTATCCAAAAAACAAATACTATGAAAAAAACTTTACTCTCATTATTAGCGGCTAGCGCTATTTTGTTAATCCAAGAACAAGCTAACGCTCAAGGTTGTGTTGCTGTTCGCCAAATGGGTGGTATCAATGCCATGTCTGCGTCATCTTCTTATAATCTTTCAAAAGGAGAATTTCAGGTAGGTGCTAACTACCGTTATTTTCACTCTTGGCGCCACTTTGTTGGAACAGAGGAACAACCTCAACGTGAAACATTGGGTAACGCGGTTAATATTTATCAACATGCCGTAGATTTCAATATTTCTTATGGCGTTTCTAGTAGATTGCAAGTAAATGCTACCCTCCCGTTTGTAAATTCTGAACGTTCGCAGACTTTAACGTTGACAGCTGATGCGGCAAGTAAAAAATTGACTCGCTACAGTGTAAGTGCAGGCGGTTTGGCTGATATCCGTTTCGGTGCAAATTATTGGTTAATCAAACCAGAAAATGCACACAAAGGCAATATCATGATTGGTGCAGGTGTTAAACTAGCAACAGGAAGCTATACTGCCACTGATGATGCTTTGCAAACTGACGGTACCAAAAAGAGTGCAGTAATGGACCAAGCAATCCAACCTGGTGATGGAGGAGTAGGTTTTTCTCTAGAATTCCAAGGATTCAGACAAATTCACAGAAATATCTATGGGTTTGCTAATGCTTATTATTTATTCAGTCCACAAGAATCAAATGGCACATTCAAATCTGCACCAAAAGCTGGTTTAGAAGGCTATAACGTATATGCTTCACCAGACCAATATTTTGCTCGTGCTGGTTTTATGGCAGCAGTTGGTAAAAACCAAAACTTTGCATTCTCTTTAGCTGGTAGATTTGAAGGTATTCCTGCTTATGATGCTTTTGGTGGACAAGTAGCATATCGCCGTCCAGGATATGTAGTTGCAGTAGAGCCAGGCGTTACTTACCGTAAAGGTCAGCATACATTTAGCTTGTTTGTTCCTTACAACTTTATCAAAAACCGTATTCAAAGTGCTGCGGATATTGCTGATCAGAATTTACAAAACTCTAAAATCACTGATCCTACAAAATACGTTCATGTACAAGGAGATGCAGCCTTTGCAGATTATTCAATCAGCTTAGGATATTCATATAGAATTGCAAAAAAAGCAAAAGTTCCAACTTGGAAAGTAAACTAATTTTTTAACCTTTAAAATATTTAACTTGATTATAAGAGATTATTCTTTAGGGAATAGTCTCTTTTTTTATTACTATCAAGTAGGTCGAGTTTTCAACTCGACTAAAATTTATTGGGGAGAAAAGCTCCTAAAAGCTATCCTAAACCCGTGGTCTGTGGCACACAGAACACAATAACTGACTATTTTGGTTTATAAAATAATCGTAATGGAAGTTTAGCTTTGTGTTCTGTGTGCCACAGACCACGGTTGAGGAATAAGTCGCCTGCTAAGAAAGAAAACATTCTATTTATAACTAGTTCTAATTACATTACATAAGATAAACTGTTTACGAAATCAACCATAGATAAAGATTCATGGCTAAAGTATTCAGATTCGATTTAAATACAATCCATCTCCTAAAATATAAAGGTACTCTTCTTGAAAATGATTAATTTGTTCTGGAAAATTTGTATCAATATAAACGTAATCTCGTTTTCCAATATCAAAACCAATTGAAATCGAATGATAGCATCCATTAGGCTGTTTAAATGAAGCTACCAATAGAGATTCTTTATCCTTAAGTTTTTGTTGTAATGAATTCTCATTCTTTACTTCTACATAATCCACAGTAAATATTTTCCTACATTCTACAATTAGTTTTTGAGAAGATTCATCAAAATATTTTTTCATAAGAGCATTTCCTGATATTGATAATTCCTGTAATTTCTTTCCAAAAACAATTTCATACTGTTTTTCCCAAAACAAATTCTCTGTACCAATATCATCTTTGAATTGAGCTAACCGTTCATCATAAAATATACAAAAAGATTTAAAAAACTCTTGCGGCGTTACTCTGGGGTTATAATAATGTGAACTCGCAGCGAAAGAGGCTATTACGCAGGAATTATATGTCTGCTTAAACCCTGTGTATAATGAATTAATATTTACCATACTCGTTAATGTTCAGCTAGTCTGTTCCCCCTTTTTATTATAATTATGAGATTACTAAATTTTAAATCAATATTTAGCTTTTGTTTTATTTGAGAAGTTCAACTTTCACCACTACTCTGTTTTCTAATCCAACTTGATTAGATATTAATGTTTCTACATAAGAGGCAACTTGGACTTCTTGACCTTTTGCAAAAACCTGATATTCTGTTATATTATCATCTTTAATTTCTTTTATTACACTTTCTACATCTAGTCCTAATTTTACACTAATAGGAAGTACCATTGTCTTTCCAGCTAAAGCATAAATTTTTCTCATGATGTTTGAGGTAAAAATATCTTTGCAAGCAAAAACAATAAATCTGTTATTTTCTTCTTTTGGTGACATTTGTAGTTATTTTTTTAATTTAAATTTCAGCGTACTCTACAAGGTTTTCTGCTTCCCCTTTTATATAAATATGAAAAAACTTCCCAAACCAATTTATAATTTTAGGCATTATCAAAATTTATTGTGTGAATTGCGTTATTCACGTATTTTTCACATATTTTTGGTAGTCTTCAACCTGTTTATGCCATGTCCAAAACTTTTCTATATCGTTTTACACTAATTGTTTTTGGATGTTTATTGTCAATAAATTCTTGGGGTATATATTTGGTTTGGGCAGATTATCCCGATGGTCGGCTATATAGAATTGATATTGAAAAGAAGCTTTTACAACACGAAAAAGCCATAGGACAGTGGCAAAATATTGCTGAAATTGCATTTACAGGCATTAACATAACCGACTTCCCAACTAATGCTAGGGTTATCAGTATTGAAATTCCTGACAAAAAGACAGAACGCTATCTTTTGATTGATTGTACCAATCAAGTGTATCATTTTGATTTCAAAAATTTATCCTTAAAAAGGCTAGATAATACATTTTTCCGAGGATATAATTGTTTGAGTACTCGTTTTCTACGAAAAGATAGCCTGTATAGCTTTGGAGGTTATGGCTTTTGGCAAACCAATAATATTCAAACCTATTTTAAAAAAGCCAGTGCCGAATGGGAAAGCTTATATCCCGAAAATCCTGCTCCAGTAGCCATTAATCATGGTTTAAATGCCTATATCGCAAATCAAGACTATTTCTTTTCTGCTTATAATAGCCTACACAGAGATTCAAAAAATCATGGAAGAAGTGAATATGAGAAAGAAGCTTTTCAATATTCTTTCAGCAAAAAAGAGTGGATAACTTTAGGTAAAGTTACCCATCCGAAAATTTCAGAATTACTTATTCCGAATGACAAAACACCTATTATCTGGACGGGTAAATATTTCTTGCTAGAATACAAAGAAGATGCGATGCTAAAATTATTGTTGATTAATCCCGTTGAAAATAGGGTTTTATTATGGCAAGACCATCAAAAAATATTGGGGTCACAAATTGCTAAAACAGTAGAAGAAGACCCATTTTCAATGTATAGTTGGCATGACACACTTTATTTCTTCAATGAAAGTAACCTTGCCAAAATAGCTAATCTTCGACATAAAATTGCTATTAATACATTAGAAAAAGAGGCAATTGCAGATGGAAAACTTTATGGAAACTTTGATGGCTTTTGGATATTTGTTTTTGTTTCTATGCTGGTACTATTGATAAGTTTTGGGATGTGGAAAAAGAGAAAGACTGTGAATTTTTCAATGACTCAACCCATAGATAAAAATATAAGTAACTTCACTGAACAAGAAAAAATAGTTTTAAAAGTACTAAAAGAACATTTTACTACGAATGGTGTTGACAGTAACCTAATGAATGAATTATTAGTTATAGAGGATAAATTACCCGAAAATCAAAGAAAAATCAGAAACGAATTTATCAAGCAATTTAATCAGAAGCTTATCACTCTTTATCATGTAAAAGAGGCTATAATTAGAACTCCTTCTGTTGATGATAAACGCTTTTACTATTATCAATTATCAGAAGAAGTTTTCAATAAAATACCATACTAACCCATCCTGCAGTGATTACATATCGGTAGCACATAAAATAGCGATTGATTCTCAAGTTCCGTATCAACTTTATATTCCATTCCTACGAAACTGTGTTTAGCATTTATTTAAATTTTCTACCGATATTACAAATATTGTTCCATTACATATAATCTTTTAAATCGTCCAGTGGCGCATTAAAATCATCTGGAATAGAATAGCCTTTGCTTGCTAAGCTACCAAGTTTAATACCCTTTTTCTTAATTACTTCTTCACCTTTAATTGTTTCTATTTCTTCCAAAAACATCACTAAAACTCTTGTTTTATTTTTGGTTGGAGGAGCCTCTTGTAGTGTCAATTGGCCGTTTTCAAAAACTCCATTGATGGCTGCATACATAATAACGTTATTTTAAGGATTAAACCTAAATATTTATTTTATATGGTTTATCGCTTGTTTAATAATCATTCCTTTATCAAAAATGACAATTAAAAAGATTCTTTCAAAACTTTCACTTGCATTTCTCACATCCAACCCATTCTAAAATCCAAACATTTATGACCATCTATTCAAAACTTATAAGGATAAAAATATAATTATCCACAGCATTCAGCCGTTTACTAATTTTCAATGAAGATTTATTGGTAAAAAATTGATAATCAATTAAACTTTGCTGAACTTCTCTCAGATTTTCACAAACCCATTTAATTCTGTTTTACGATTTTCTAAATCGGCTCGAGCTCTATGAAAACCTCTTTCAATCGCCCAAAATCGGGTATCTACTTCCTTTTTTTTAGCTTTTTTTTCTTACTGTCTTGTTCAAAATTTGGCGATGTTAAAATACAAAGCATGAATTTTGAAGATGAGGTACAACTCACCCAAAACCTTGTTTTCACTTTCAGTAAAGATTTAGTCAAAGAGGCTGATTTGAATACTTGGTCATCTGAACCACTGATTGAATTTTCACCTAAAGTAGAAGGGAAATTTAAATGGACAGCTACCAACGAATTAGTGTTTTCGCCTGTAGTGGGTTTTGAAGCCGCAACCGATTATTCGGCTGTGGTGAGCAAAGGTATTTTAGCCAAAGCTGAGAAAGATTTAGGCCTAGATGCTGATAAAATAAAGTTTCATACGCCTTATTTAAAAATAGAAAATGTAGAATCGTTTTGGACAAAATCAAGAGAGGATGGTTTGCCAACTGCAATGTTGAAAGTAAATTTCAACTACCCTGTGAACCCAAAAGAATTAGCAAAATCATTGACGGTAACGGATGATGATGATAAAAATCAAGATTTTCAGATTACCCAGTCTGGAGCGATTGCGAGTGTTTTAGTAAAATTAAAAAACCAAGCAGAAGCCAGCGGAAAGTCTTTTAAAGTGACGATTGATAAAGGGCTTTCAATGCCAAACTCTACTTTTGAAACTGCTGAAGTATTGAGTTTAGAAACTACTTTACCAGATGTAAAAACATTAGAAATCATTGATATTCAACATGGTTTTGAGAATAACCAAGGTTATGTAAAAGTGATTACTAACCAAAGTGTAACGCCTGAGCGCCTGCAAGAAATGTATTCTATCGAAACAGACGGAGGTGAAAAACAACAAGTAGCAGTTGAAGAAGCAGCCATTATTATGTACGATTCTACAGGTAATCCTATCGAAACTCAAGTTGCAGTCAAAACGCCCGAAAAGAATAATCCCACACTAAGTACCAAGGTTGAAACAATAGAAAATGGGTTTATCATTCGTGGTGATTTTAATGAAAGTGATAATTATGTGCTTACGATTAAACAAACTATCAAGGGTATTCTTGGAGCTAGTTTGTCCGATGAATATACTAAAGATTTGTATTTCGGAAAAATGCCCGCCTCAATAGGCTTTACCAATGCAAAAGCTATTTATTTATCCTCAAAAGGAAACAAAAACATAGCCGTAAACATCGTAAATACCCCCAAAGTAAATGTAAGGATTGCAAAGGTTTATGAAAATAACATTTTGCATTTTATGAAGTATGGGCGTTATCAAAACTATCAAGACTATAACGAAGAAACAGGCGAATATAAAGCTGGGTCGTATATGTACGACATGGATGAATCAGGTCAATATTCTGATGTAATTGTTAACAAGACCATAGAGACCTCTAATCTTGCCAAGGTAAAAGGTGTGAGTGCGTTGAATTTGTCTTTACCAGAGCAAAATAATATCAAGGGGATTTACTTAGTGAATCTTAATTCTAACGATGAGTATTATAACAATGCTACTAAGCTTGTCAGTATTTCGGATATTGGTTTAATCATGAAAACTTCTGAAAATGAAGTGGTAGTATTTGCCAATGCTATCAAAACGGCTGAGCCTATGCGTGATGTAGAAATCAAATTGATTTCGAGCAATAATCAAACGATTCAAACCGCAAAAACGGACTCAAAGGGCATTGTTACTTTTAAGGATTTAAAGGCTTCAGGTTTTAAAGTAGCGATGATTTCTGCCCATACCGCAGACGATTTCAATTATTTATTAATGGATGGTTCGGAAGTAGAAACCTCTCGTTTTGATGTAGAAGGCAAACGTGATAACGTTTCTGGCTTTGAGGCCTTTGTATATGGCGACCGTGATATTTATCGTCCGGGGGAAACCATCAATATGAATACCATTATTCGTAAACAAAATTGGGAATCTGTTGGTGAAATTCCTGTAAAAATCAGGTTGCTTCTTCCTAATGGACGAGAATACAAAACCTTTAAAAAAGTAACGAATAGCCAAGGTGCGGTTGAATTAACTATCCCAACTAGCACCTCCGCTATTACGGGTACTTATGTACTAGAAGTGATGAATGCCAATGATGTTTTGTTGGCTTCGCGCAATATTTCTATTGAGGAATTTATGCCTGATAGAATCAAGGTAGATGTGAAGTCTGCCAAGGAATTCTATCGTAATGGTGAAACTATCCAAATTTCAGCTACTGCGTTGAATTTATTTGGTCCGCCTGCCTCTGATAGAAATTATGAAATGCAGTTTAAGCTGAAAAGAAAACGCTTTGAAGCAAAGGCTTTTAAAGACTATGTATTTGATATTCAAGACAACACCAATTTTGAAGACGTAACCCGTGAAGGTGTGACCGACGCTAATGGTATGGCCAAGGAAAACTTCCAGATTCCTATTACTTATAGCAATATGGGTGTATTAGAATCTAAAACGTTTGTAACGGTTTTTGATGAAACTGGTCGTCCCGTAAATCGCTTGAAGAAATTGGATGTCTTTACACAAGCTGTTTTTTATGGCATCGGTATGCCCGATACCTATGTAGGTACCAATGTTCCTGTACAAATTCCATTAGTCGCTTTGAACAAAGACGGAAAACCTACTACGGCAAAAGGCAAAATAGAAATTGTGCGTTTTGAATACCAAACTGTTATTCAGAAAAATGCTGATAATACCTTGAAATATTCGTCTAAAAAGCAGACAAAAGTGGTCTATTCAAGAGCTTTGTCATTTGATAATGGCAAAACAACCATTGCTTATGCACCACCCGTTTCGGGCGAATATGAAGTAAGGGTACATAGCGAGGGAGCAAAATCTTGGACGGCACAAAGCTTTTATGCTTACGGATTTGGTTCTACCGAAAACAGTTCTTTTGAAGTAAACAACGAAGGACAGGTGGTGATGGAATTTGACAAAGAGAAGTACAATGTCGGCGACCAAGCTAAGGTACTTTTTAAAACACCTTTTGCGGGTAAATTGATTGTTACGGTAGAAAGAAATCATGTATTAGAAAACTTTGTGATTGAAACCGATAAAAAATCGGCTGAATTAAGTTTCGCTATTCGCAAAGAACATTTGCCTAACGTATATGTTTCCGCTACGCTGATTCGTCCCTTAGATAATTCTAACCTACCTCTCACGGTAGCGCATGGCTATGCTCCTGTAATGGTCGAAGATACCGATAATCAATTACCGATTGAAATAGTAGCTGTGGAAAAGTCTCGTTCCAAAACCAAACAGAAAGTTACCATTAAAACTAAGGCCAATACAGAGGTGACAATTGCTGTGGTAGACGAAGGTATTTTGCAATTGAAGAACTTTAAAACACCTGACCCTTACAATCATTTTTACCAAAAACAGGCTTTAGAAGTAAATAGCTTTGATTTATATCCTTTCTTGTTTCCTGAATTATCCATTGCAGGAAGCTCGTCTGTTGGGGGTGATGGGTATGATTTAGAGAAGAGAGTCAATCCATTAATCAATGGCAGGGTAAAATTAGTGGCGATATGGTCGGGCATTGTGAAAACAGGTTTTAATGGCGAAACTACTTTTGAATTTGATATTCCACAGTTCTCTGGCGATTTACGTATTATGGCGATTGGCTATAAAGACGAGGCATTTGGTTCTGCTACCAAAAACATGAAAGTAGCCGACCCACTGGTAGTAAGCACAGCTTTACCTAGATTTGTTTCGCCTAATGATGAAATTCAAGTTCCCGTAAATGTCACAAATACTACTAAACAAAATGCTTCAGTAAGTGCTAGTGTTACATTGTCAGGTGGTTTAAGTGTTGTAGGAAGCAAGATTCAAAACTTAGTGATTCCTGCAGAAAAAGAAGGCAGGGCTTATTTTACGGTAAAAGCTGGAGCAATGATGGGCAATGCAGTCGTAAATGTTACCGTAAATGGCTTGAAAGAAAAGTTTACAGAGAAAATAGATTTAACCATTCGTCCTACTACTTCTTTGATTAAAACTGCTACTTCGGGTGTTGTTAATGGTGGAGGAACGGCTACTGTAAGCCTAGATAATGATTATTTACCAAACAGCCTAAGTACCGAAATTACGCTTAGTAAATCGCCAATGGTGCAGTTTACTAATCAGTTTCAAAACCTGTTGGATTATCCTTTTGGTTGCGTAGAACAAACAACGGCTTCGGCTTTTCCACAATTGTATTTTGCCGACTTGGTAAAACAGATTCAATCGGGTAAAAAACCTTATTTAAAAACAGGGGATAATCAGTTGAACCCACGTTATAATGTAGAAACGGCTATCAGAAAACTAGAAACGATGCAGTTGCCAAGCGGTGGGATGTCGTACTGGCAAGGTGGCGACCGTGAGTCGTGGTGGGGTTCAGCCTTTGCGATGCACTTTTTATTAGAAGCTCAAAAGAATGATTTTGAAGTAAATAATGCAACATTAGGTAAACTGATTGAATACCTAAACAATCAATCAAATACTAAGAAAACCGATTATGAATATATTTATCACAATGGTGGTAATACTTCAAGAGTAATTGCTAGTAGAGAAACCATTTATAGTTTGTACGTGTTGGCTTTGGCTGGGAAGCCTAATCGCTCGGTGATGAACTATTACAAGGCAAATCCAAGTGTTCTGACCATCGACGAGAAGTATTTATTAGCCTCCGCTTATAGTTTGATAGGCGATGTAAGAAGTTATTCAACTATTCTGCCAAAAAGTTATATTTTTGAACAAACTGAAAAACAATCTGGCGGAAGCTTTAGCTCACCAATTCGTAATCAGGCTTTGGTATTAAATACCCTCATTGATACCGACCCGAACAATATTCAAATTCCGACGTTGGCAAGACAGCTTTCGACGGTATTGAAACAAGAACGTTGGCTAAGTACGCAAGAGCAGTCTTTCGCCTTTTTGGCGTTAGGTAAATTAGCCAAGAAAGCCAATGCCAGCAACATTACGGCTTCGTTGACAAGTAATGGAAAAATAGTCGGTAATTTTACCAATAAGGATTTATTGATAAAAAATATCGCTAATCAATCTATTATCCGTACCCAAGGCAGAGGTAGTTTGTATTACTTTGCCCAAGCTGAAGGATTGAGTGCGTCAGGAAAATATGAAGAGATAGATAATGTCTTGAAGGTTAGAAAGCAATTTTATAGTCGTTCGGGACAGCCTTTGGGTGAAGCTAAATTCAAACAAAATCAGTTGATTGTAGTTAAAATTACGTTATCCACCATGAATGGACTGAATGTAGATAACGTTGTAGTGACGGATATGTTACCAGCAGGGTTAGAAATTGAAAACCCAAGATTGAATGCCGACCGAGAGTTGACTTGGATAAAAGACCAAAGTACGCCAGAGCATTTTGACATCAGGGATGATAGAATTAATTTCTTTACTACGGTAGCTGACAAACCACAAACTTTCTATTATTTGGTAAGAGCGGTTTCAAAAGGTAAATTCCAAATGGGGCCAGTTTCAGCCGATGCCATGTATCGTGGTGAATACAGAAGTTATTCTGGTGGTGGCGTTGCAGTGGTGGAATAAAGTTGTCGGTTTTGGAATCTTTGATATTATTTACTTTTACCCGCAGATTATCTCAGAAAAATTCCGCAGATAGTGGAGATATTATCCGAAAAGTATCTGCGAAAATCAGCGGGTAAATTTTTCCTGTCAAGATTAAAGAAATATAATCACTCATTCACAATTCACTCAATCACCATTAAATTTGAACCAAACTGAATAAAAAAAACGTTTCAATACAAAATTAATATACATTAAACATTCAAAAACAATGAGTTTTTCAGATACTCGACAAGCACATATGAGTGAAATCTTAGCGAACGAAATTGCCAAAGGAGAAGTATTCTTGGCAGAAAATAGAAAAAGACCAGAAGTTATTGAAACTGAAAGTGGTTTACAATACGAAATATTAGTACAAGGCGATGGTCCAAAACCAAGTGGACCAAGAAGTAAAGTATTAACGCATTATCACGGTACTACTATTGATGGAAAAGTATTTGATAGCAGTGTTTTGCGTAACGAGCCTATCAGCTTTGGCTTAAACCAAGTAATTACGGGCTGGACAGAAGGTTTACAATTAATGCCTACTGGCAGTAAATATAAGTTCTTTTTACCTCATCATTTAGCTTATGGCGAACGTGGAGCTGGTAGAGATATTCCAGGAGGAGCTACTTTGATATTTGAAGTAGAATTGTTGAAAACTAACTAAGAGGTTATTAGTGTAAAACAGGAATCATCCCGAATTTTACAAACTGAAAAAGCTGTCAAAAATTAGTTTTTGACAGCTTTTTCAGTTTATAGATTCGAATTATAGTTCCGTTAGGAACACTATATCGGTAGAAGCCTCCTCTTATTCTTTTCCAAGCCCCATCGGGGCGAAATATTTCGCCCCGATGGGGCTTGGAAAAGAATATTGTTTGTATTTTTACTGCTAATGTGGCTACCAATATACCGCCTCTACGAGGCTATTTTATTAAGTGTCTCTCAATTTTAAGAAAAATCGGGATAATTTATACTTCCCCATTATATGCAATACGTAGGTGTTGATTAGCTAAATCTTCTATATCAGATTGAGTAATATTTTTTTCATACATTACTCTTTCTAGCTCTTGTTCAGCTTTATCAAAATAATATTGGGCCATGAGTTTTTGTAACTCCTCTGCTTCTTCAGAACTAACATTCTTTTCTGCAAAAAACTGTAACAGATGTAATTGCATCTGATTCATTTTAGAAATTGCCTGCATCTTTTCTAATCGTTTTATATTCAAATGTAAAACAATTTTAAAACTAGAAAAAATCCTTTAAACACTTTTTTAACAGACTATCTATCTACTGGTATTATCAGTTAATTATTTAAGCTTTTTATTTAATAACAAATCTAATATCTTAAATTAACGATAAACCGTTAAACTTGTATAAATTATAACTTACGCTCCTCTATCATTTTATTTAACACATGAAAAAAATCATCACCGCTGTCTTGACTGTGGCTTGTTTCTCCTCATGGGCGCAAACCTCCAATACTTTTGAGATTGAAACCCTCACAAAACCTGAGAAATTGCTGTACCAAACCTCCTCAAAAGATGTTTTTAAATTTTTAAAAGCAAACATTGAAAAAAATTCACAGCTTCCAGATAGTATAGTTACCTATGGAGAACACCCTTTTCTGACAGGGATTTTAACGGCTTATAAAGAACATAGACCTTTTGTGATTTCACCAGATATTATGTGGCTACTTATTAGCCAAGGTTTTGCCAGACACATCTCTAACAATTCAGAGACATTCAGAAAAGATATTGTAGGTTTTGAGGATAAAAAAAACCTGAATATTATGTCAAACGATATTCAAATCGGCAACCCTAGTAGCAATTGGGAAGCAGTTTTTCCACAATTTACTAGTCAAATTAATGATTATACTGGCAATAAGTTAACCGATGTCCTCACAGCAGATTTCAGCACTACGACTCCCACAACCAAAATAGTGAGTGAAATTACAGTGATGGAAACCGTTAAAGAATATTTTAATTATAAAGTAATCCTAATAGGGTGTGGTATCCCGAGAATTACGATAGAAGGAACCGTTGAAGATTGGCAAAAAGTGCTTGATAAGACTAAGTATATTGCTAAATACAATTTAACTTGGTGGACGTCTGAACTAGAACCTGTATTAAAGCAAATCATTGAAACTAAAAAAGGGAATTTCAAAAAAGACTTCTGGATGAATATGGTAAAAGCTCATACTGAAAAAAAGTATGGCTCACCTACAACCATCGACGGATGGATTGTTAAGTTTTTCCCTTATACCAAAGAAGGTAAAAAAAGAGACTTAAAGCCAATTGCAAAAATCAACGATTTGGCATCTGAATTGGTAAAAGTGCCTTTTGTATTAGAAGATATTCAACACAAAAAGAGTTATAAAATGGAGTTTTGGGCTGGTTTTGTAGGCTTATCTCAAAACAAAGATGATTATACGTTAAAGCCCGAAATTGCTTGGGCTATCAATAATAAAAACACTTTCGACCCAAAGAAATCTGAGTTTAGATATCAAAAAGACATCGACGATTTATCGATTAGCAATATAGAAACCATTCCGAATGATATTTATTCATTACAGAAAATAGACTATTTACATTTATCATTTTTGAATAAAGTGCATATCCCTGATGAGTTAGCAAAAATCTCTATCGATAACCTTGAGCTAAAAGGACAAATATCCTCAGAAGAAGAGCAAAGAATTAGAAAATTATTACCTAATACAAAATTAACCATCAATGGAGCGTTAAGATGATTTTTGCTGAACATAGTCTTTGTAATTTAAAATTATCATTAAGCCTAAACCATCTTCTCTTTTTATCCGTTAAGTAGATATTGTAATTGTTCATGATTGATTTTCCCCCAATGATGAACTGGTTAAACCAAAACAAATACTCCGTCGGGGATTGGAGGTATCTATTTCAATGAAAAAACTATTCTTTACGTTGGTATTATCAACAATAGCTTATATGGGTTTCTCTCAAAGTTGTTGTTCTTTGGCTAAAGATGACATGCAATTAATGGCATCTACAAAAGAGTTTCAGGCCGCTCACCTTTCGCCACTTCCTTATACGCACGTAAGTACGGTTGGTGGCAAAATGATTGAATTCAAAACGCCAGATGGTAAAACGGCTAATGCGTACTTAATTAAATCTGTAAAACCTTCAAACAAGTATTTATTTGTCTATCAAGAATGGTGGGGCTTGAACGATTATATCAAAAAACAGTCAGAAGTGTTTTATGGTGATTTGAAAGATGTAACCGTTATTGCAATTGATATGTATGATGGTAAAGTAGCGACTGACCCTAAAGAAGCTGGTGCTTTGATGGCAGGTGCTGACCCTGCGCGTTTACAATCTATCATGAAAGGTGCTTTGGCGTATGTAGGGCCAAAAGCTAAAATTGCTTCGGTAGGTTGGTGTTTTGGCGGTGGCTTATCACTACAATCTGCTATCATCGAAGGCAAACAAGCAGTGGGCTGTGTAATGTATTATGGCATGCCTGAAAAAAATGTGGAGAAATTAAAAACATTGCAATGTGATGTACTGGGGCTTTTTGCAGGAAGAGAGCAGTGGATTTCAAAAGCTGTAGTGGAGCAATTTGAAAAAGATATGGCTACTGCTGGCAAAGCTATCAAAGTAAAATCTTTTGATGCAGAACACGCTTTTGCTAATCCATCAAATCCTAAATTTGATAGAGAAGCCTCAGAAGAAGCTTATTCACTGGCGATTAACTATTTGAAAGGGAAATTGAAGTAGAGCTATGAGCGTTTTAGATTTGGCTATATATCAGCGTCAATCTGCGGTTTAAAATCTGCGAAAATCTGCGGGTAAATATCCCATCCTTGAAATATCAGATTTTTAATCCTCTATTTTTAGTACCGCAATATTAAATTTACGGTTGAAATAGTAAAAAGCCATAGCAATATACCGATTGTTATGGCTTTTTCGTTGAAATATAGTAAGTTTAAACTCCATTAAATCATAAAGGATTTATGAAAAAATTGATTCTTTTTACCGTTCTCCTGTCTTGTGTACAAGTTGAGAGTGAAGCCTTTACTAGCAATGCTGTAAAAACAAGTATTTCGGAAAGCAAGTCAGAGGCTGCTTTTAAAACAAAACGCCGTCGTAAAAAAGGTTTCCTTTGGGGTTTGTTCAAGAAAAAAGACTGTGGATGTCCTAAGCATTAATCATTTATCAATTTGATTGATTTTTTATGGTTTTTTAGTAAAATATGTGCATTTTTACCTTAAAACTTTGGTTTTCAATCAATTCGATAAAATTACAATAAATGAAGGCTTCCTTAAAACAGTTGAGTGATTCATCGAACAGCTCAATTTTTTTTAAACAAATTAGTTATTCTTATTTTGATGCTCCTTTTCATTTTCATCCAGAATTTGAACTGACGCTGATTGAGAAAAGTGAAGGAAAACGCTTTGTAGGAACAAATGTAGCTGATTTTCAGGCAGGTGATTTGATTTTATTGGGTCCAAATATTCCTCATTGTTGGAAAAACGAAGGGATTGGCATAGAAGGCTCTTCTCAGGCAATCGTAGTCCAGTTTAAGGAGGAAGTATGGGGAGATATGTTTTTTAAAAATCAAGAGACAGAACCCATCAGAATATTGTTAGAAAAAGCTAAACAAGGCATACAGATTACAGGAAAAACAAGAGACCGCATTGCGAAGGAAATGGTTTTTCTTTTGAATGTCCCTCCTTTTCAAAGAATGCTCGGTTTGTTAGATTTATTGAATACGATAGCCATTTCTAATGATTTAAAATTGATTGAAAGCGAGCCTAAACAATTTGAAATGTCGGCGGTAGATTTAGACAGAATCAATAAAATTTATGCTTATGTGATTGAAAACTACACCCAAGAGCTCCATTTAGAAACCGCCGCACATTTAGCCAGCATGACCGAAACGGCTTTTTGTAGGTACTTCAAGAAAATTACTAAAAAAACATTTCTTGATTTAGTCACTGAATATCGTATCAAACATGCTTGTAATTTATTAGCCAATACCGAAAAACAAGTGGCAGAAGTATGTTTTGAAAGTGGCTTCGGAAACATTTCTCACTTTAATAAACAGTTCAAACAAATTACCAATCAAAGTCCCTTGGGTTATAGAAAAGTATTTTTAGCAAAAGCCGCTTTTATCAGAAGCGAACGATGGATAAAGGCTAGTCCTCAATAGTACTCAAATACGTATGGTCTTGGAGTACCTTTTTCAAAAACTGAAAGTCGTCTAAGTCAGACTCTACAGCCATTACTTCTTTTACTTTTTCAGTAGCTTCTTCTATCAATTCCTGATTGTTCTCTCCTTTTCTTAATACTGCCCTCAACGTTGTAATGTCATTGTCGGATAAAAGACTAGCCTGAGGAAATATTACCTGATAGTTATCTCTAAAACTTTCCTGACGAAGTTGTTTTAAACTAACGGCGTGTTTCAATTTCACCACCGCAGTTCCTGCTGCTATATCTCCAATTCTTTGTCCTTTGCCATTTGCAGCTGTGGTGATAAGTGCCACGATAGAGCCAAAGAGAACAGTATCAACTAATCTAAATAGCCAACGCATCAAATAAGCTCCTAAGGTTGGTTGGGTTCCATCAAGGTTGATAACCCTAATTTTCATCGCTCTTTTCCCAATGCTTTGCCCATTCATGAATACCTCGAAAAGTAAATCATAAAACATAAGAGGTAACCATAAGAATAAAACGATAAACACAACGCCTAAAATATCATTATTATCAAACGACATACTTAAACCCGAAAACAATAATATGCATACAATGCCCCAAGCGATAAAGATAAGCCAGTCGATGATATGAGCCACAATGCGGTCTCCGAGACTAGCAGGTATAAAATCTAAAGCAACATTCTGAGTGGTTTGAATTCGTATTTTACTCATTGTTAAATTTTTAGGGCTAAGGTATATGATATATTTGCCTAAAATAAGAAAAGTTTTTGATGCAAAAAAGTTTGTAGTATGGCAACATTCAGAAAGTTTTGTAACTTTCCGAAAGTTAGCAGAGAGAAGTATTTCAAATAAATTTTATTTATAAACCCATGCGGGAAGCCCTATTTAAAAAGCATAACCTTGATAAATGGCAGGAATTTGAGGAAGACTCACTCAATGTAAATCCTGACATCCTTTCAGAAAGGTTTGTAGAGTTGACTGACGACCTTTCGTATGCGCGTACTTTCTATCCAGATTCGCCAACTACTCAATACCTTAATGGATTAACATCTAATCTTTTTAGTAAAATTTATGCGAATAAACGAGAAAAGGCAAGTCGCTTTATTACCTTTTGGAAAATAGAACTCCCTACTTTGTTTTATAATTCTCAGCGACAATTACTTTTTTCTTTTATTATTTTCACTATTTCAGCACTATTAGGGGCTGTTTCGGCTGCTTATGATGATTCTTTTGCTAGGCTAATTTTGGGGGATGGCTATGTTGAGATGACTTTAGAAAATATCGAGAAAGGTGACCCTCTGGCTATTTATGGAAATGAGAATGAAATCACGATGTTTTTTATGATTACCATCAATAATATCAAGGTATCGTTTATCACTTTTGTGATGGGAATTTTGTTCTCGATAGGTACTGGTTATTTTTTAGTTTTTAATGGTATTATGGTGGGCGTATTCCAGTATTTCTGTTATCAACATGGTTTTTTAGAAACTTCTTTATTAACTATTTGGCTTCATGGTACACTCGAAATTTCCTCAATTGTTATTGCAGGCTGTGCGGGCTTAGTAATGGGCAATAGCCTTCTTTTTCCCAGAACTTTTACCCGACTTGCATCCTTCAAAAAAGGTGCTAGACAGGGCTTAAAAATTATTATTGGCTTAGTACCATTATTCATCATAGCAGGATTTATCGAAAGCTTTCTTACCCGCAAACATCTTTCGCTGATACCAAGTTTGATGATTATTTTGCCTTCTGCTTTGTTTATTATCTGGTATTTTGTAGTTTACCCTATACAATTAAATCGAGTTAAAAATGGAAAAAACACCCAAAATAATCTTTGAACAGGAACGAGATTTTAGTGATAAAATAAATGCAACTTTTAATTTTATTACTGCCAATTTCAAAACACTATTTTTGTCTTTATTATACCTTACGGGCCCACTAGTATTGATTGGAGGTATTTTTGGTGGGCTTGTTCAAATAGCAGCACTAGAAGTAGGAAACGTTGGTCAGGGTTCTAAAAACAGTTCTCCAGCAGAGCTATTCGGAGAAATAATGGGTAGAAATACAGCTTACCTGTTTTCTGCAAACTATTTCCTTTCATTGGTCTTTTTATTTTTTGCAAGCGTTATGGTCGCTAGTACTGTATATGCTTTTATTATTGAATACATCTATTCTGATGAACCCAAGACAATTACCATAGAAATGGTTTGGGCACGTGTAAAAACTTTGTACCTCACTATTCTATCAAGTATTCTAAGTGTAACACTGGCATTAGCTGGTGTGTTATTAGTATTTGGCTTTTTTATTAGCCTTATTGTTTCAGGAGCAGGTTCTGGTATTTCTGCTAATTTAGCCATGTTTCTGGCTGGTTTATTGGCGTTGCTTACCATTATTTATTTAGGGATTATTTTTATTCTAAATACTTCAATCGTAGCATTTGAAGATATCAGCGTTTGGGATGCTTTTGGTAGAGCCAACTATTTGATTCAGCAAAAATGGTGGTCGACGTTTGGTTTAATAATGGTTTTTGCCATTATCAATTATTTTCTTTCTTTAGTATTTTCGGCTCCCTCTGTCATCGTTACTATCATGAAGGTATTGAAAATTGGTGGTGGAGCCTCGGAAAACATTCCCTTAATTATTACAAGTATTATTGCTACCATTGGTAGAGTACTGGTTTCATCTTTAACGTATGTGGCACTTGCTTTTCAATATTTTAATTTGGTAGAACGTAAAGATGGCACATCGCTAAAATCACAGATTTCAGCCATTGGTCAGAAGAAAACTTTTGAAAATGAAGATGAAGAATATTAGATTGTATTATCACATTTGTATAAATTTAATATTGCTTTCAGCGTATACTTCCTTTCATAGCCTGGCTGTCGTGGTTGATTCTTCAAAAGTAATCGTCAGAAAGCCACAAGAAAGCCAGATAAATGCTTTCAGAAAACTAAAAGATTACCAATATGGTACTGAGCAAGTAAACTATGTAGAAACTTGGTGGAGGCGTTTGTTGCGTCAGTTCTTTGAATGGCTTTCAGGAAGTTTATCTGGTGTGGGGAATCCTTATTTTTGGAAAGGACTTGCCTATTTCTTTATAGCGTCGGTAGTGGTTTTTGTTATTTTAAAACTCATTGGTGTTAATTTTGATGGACTTTTCAGCAAGAAATCTAAGTATGATATTCCCTATGAAACCATCGAAGAAAATATTCATCAAATAAATTTTAACGACGCCATTACTGATGCGGTCGCACAGAAAAATTATCGCCTTGCCGTACGACTATACTATTTAAAGGCCTTGAAAGAACTAAGTGATGCAGGATTGATTCATTGGCAAATCAATAAAACTAATCAATCTTACGTTTATGAATTACAATCATCAAAATTAAAAGCTAGCTTCAATCAGGTAACACGTCAATTTGAGTACACTTGGTATGGAGATTTCCCGATTGATGAAGAACATTTTGTTGAAATTCGAGAGGATTTTTTAAACTTTAGTAATCAAATTATTTAATACAGTTAAGTATCTAAATCGTTCATAAAAACATGAAATATTTCAGTTCAATTACGCTCTTGTCCGTTTTGGCATTAATGGCTTTGTCGTCATTCAAGCCTCTATCACACACTTCAAAAATGTATGATAACGAAGACGATTATGACACCCTAGATTACTATACAATGAGTGTAGGGGGTATTAAATTAGGGGCTAATTATGGCGTAATTTTAGATAAATTGGGCTCGCCAGATTCAGTAAAAAAAGAAGAAACCCAAGACGCACAACTTTCAAATCATTTTGAAGAATATTTTTATGGCAAAGATGTCTTTTTTGTCATGGACGAAACACTAAGTGGTTTTGAATTAAAAACGCCTAAGTTTAAAATTGATAATCTGTCTGATTTGAAAGTAGGTGATAATATGGCGAAAGTAAAAAAACGCTTTCCGAAATCATATAAACTTAGAGATGTGGATAACTCTGTAGAAGATTGGATAACTACTATCAGTATAAGGTTTGGCACAACGGATTCTTTCTTGGAAATAATGGTTCAAAACGATAAAATTATTAGTCTGACCACCATCACCGACGATGGTAGCGATTCAGAATAGTACGTATGAAAAAACATCGTTTTTACCTCTTAATTCTTTCTCTAACTATACTGGGATTCGTTTTGGTAGAAATCTACACGCCAAAACCTATCGATTGGACTCAGACTTATTCGAGTAAAGATAAAATTCCTTATGGTTGCGAGTTATTGTATAAATTACTACCAGAAGTATTCAGGAATCAAAAGATTTCTGATGGTAGAGTACCTATTTATGCAAAGGGAGTTACTACTATAAAAAACACAAAGAGCAATTATATTTATGTGTATCAGTATTTTAGGGTAGATTCTATCAATCGTAAAAAACTGTTAGACTATGTTCATCAAGGGAATAATGCCTTTATTGCTGCGGAGGATTTTTATGGATTAAACGATACGCTACATTTTGAAACTACTTATAACCAAACATTTACCAAAGATTCTGTTACTATTAATTTAGTAAATCCTCAGCTTAAAGCTCCCAAAGCCTTTCGTTATCATTATCAATCTGTAAGTGCCTATTTTGAGTTGAAGTACAAGAAAGATAGTTTAACAAAACTTGTCACTACCAATGCTATTATCTTAGGAAAAAATCACACTGGTGAGGCTAATTTCATTAAAATTCCTTTTGGGAAAGGCTCATTTTATTTGAGCACTGTGCCTAAAGCTTTTTCTAATTTTTATCTTTTAAAAGCCAATAATGCTGATTATGCCTTTAAGGCGCTATCCTATTTACCCGAACAACAAGTTTACTGGGATGAATATGTAAACATTATAGGTTTTGGCAAAAACAATAGAAGTATTTTAAAATCAAAATATGCTAAAGGTGAAGACGATATTGATGCTTCTCCATTCAAATTTATTGCTAGTCAGCCTGCACTAAAATGGGCTTATTATATTACATTGGTTTCGTTATTAATTTATTTGATTTTTGAAGGTAAACGCCGTCAACGAATTATTCCTATCATCGAAATACCTAAAAATACTTCGTTGAGTTTTGTAGAAACTATTGGTGCTTTGTATTATAATCAAAAAGACCATAAGGCAATTTCAGATAAGAAAATAGCTTATTTATTGGCCTATATCAGACATAAATTTCATTTAAAAACTACAATTTTAGATCAGGAGTTTAAAGACGATTTAAGTCGTAAGACTAATTTACCCATTGCCGAAATTAACGACCTTTTCGATTATGTAGCAACTATACAAAGTAGCGAACACGTACAAGAAAAAGATTTGGTTGACTTTAATAAACACATTGAAGCATTTTATAAGAACACGTAAGATAGTTGTGAGTTAGTGAATTGTGATTTAGTGATTGATTTTGGTTGTGAATTGTGAGTTAGTGAGTTAAAAGAAATGATAACTCATTAATCGAATAATCAAACCATGAAAACTCACTTAATAATAAATTCAATAAATCATAACTCACTCATTCACAATTCACTAATTAAAAATTAATCACTAACTCACTAATTCACTCAATCACAACTATATATGGAATTTGAATCAAGAATAGACCTTAGCGATTTACAAGAAGCAGTAGCCAATATCAGAGCAGAAATCGGGAAAATTATCATCGGTCAGCAAAATACTATTGATTTATTGTTGACTGCCATCTTTGCTGATGGTCATGTTTTGTTAGAGGGCGTTCCTGGTGTAGCGAAAACACTTACTGCTAAATTGTTGGCAAAAACCATCTCTACAGATTTTAGTCGTATTCAATTTACGCCTGATATGATGCCTTCGGATGTATTAGGAACAGCTATTTTTAATCCTAAAACAGCTGAATTTGATTTCAAAAAAGGTCCTATTTTTTCAAATATTATCTTGATTGATGAAATAAATCGCTCCCCTGCTAAAACTCAGGCGGCTTTGTTTGAGGTAATGGAAGAACGACAAATTACGAACTCGGGTACTACTTATCCGATGTCTTTTCCGTTCTTAGTGATGGCTACCCAAAACCCTATTGAGCAAGAAGGAACTTATCGTTTACCTGAGGCACAATTAGACCGTTTTCTCTTTAAAATCATCATCAATTATCCCTCTTATCAAGAAGAAATACAGATTCTCCAAGGTAATCATACTCGTTCCAGTGCGGCATCCAGCAATCCTGTTGAGCTAATTGATAGCATTTTGACGCCTGCTCAATTAACAGCTTTACGCGAAAAAGTACGACAATCCATTGTTGATATTAAAATTTTAGAATACATCGCCAAGATTATTCATGAAACCCGCAATTCGAAATTCATCTATTTGGGCGCTTCACCACGGGCATCTGTGGCCTTATTAAATGCTTCAAAAGCCTTGGCAGCTATCAGAGGTAGAGACTTTGTAACGCCAGAAGATGTGCAGGAGCTTACCCCTGCGGTACTTCGTCACAGAATTATTCTCACTCCAGAAAAAGAGATGGAAGGCTCAACACCAGAAGACATAATTGCTCAAATTCTTCAAAAAATCGAAGTACCAAGATGATTAGTTGTGATTGAGTGAATTGTGAATGAGTGATTTTTAAATTTGTATGTGAATATTTTCCATTTTTAAAGCTTGAGGGTGAGCAACCTATGCCCTCAAGCCTCAAAATCCCAAAGCTCCACAAACAAAAGTCTTGACTCTTGTGTCTTATATCTAAAAATCCTAAAGTCTTAAAGTCCTTCAAAAAATTATATATCCTCCAAAAGTACAATTTATCAATTTTCGTTATACCTTTGTTCCACAATCACAAAAAGGGGTGCCTTAATATAACGGGCTGAGATTATACCCACTGAACCTGATGCGGGTAATTCCGTCGAAGGGATTTTGTAAATTTGGTTTTGCGTTTAGGTTACGTGAACAGATTTAAAATCAATCAATTACATAGGGTTTCACATTGTTAAATCTAACGGGATTTGACTCCTTTGCCTGTTGTTAATCTTTTCAAAGATGAAAAACTTAACGATTACTTCAAGAAATCTGTTTGTTCAAACAGGTGTTCTCAATCAGTTAGTTGCCATGATTCGCCTATCGGTAAATCAGAAAAATAATATTATAAGCTATTTAACATTGATTGCTTTAGTATTTTTCCTCTCTATTCAATCGTATGCTCAGTACACTATTTCTGGTAAAATTGTTGATGCTGATGGCAACAAACCTTTGGCTGGTGCCAATATTACGTTAGTAAATGCCGTAAGAGGTACACAAAGCAATGTGCAGGGATTATACCTCCTCAAAAATGTAAAAAAAGGTACTTATACGTTGAGAATTAGTTTTGTTGGTTACGAGAAAAATGTACAAGTAATTGATTTACAAAAAGATGCTTCTTTCGATTTTGTCTTACATAAATCTACTTTTGTGGCAGATGAAGTAGTCGTAAGTGCTACCCGTGCTAATGCCAAATCTGCTATCGCATTCACGGATGTTTCTAAAGAAGATATTCAGAAACAGAATCTTGGACAAGACATTCCTCAGTTACTAAACTTTACGCCTTCGTTGGTTTCTACCTCAGATGCTGGTGCAGGTGTGGGTTATACAGGCGTAAGAATTAGAGGGACTGATGCTACCAGAATCAATGTAACCATCAATGGTATTCCGTTGAATGATGCTGAATCGCAAGGTACTTTTTGGGTTAATACCCCTGACTTGGCTAGCTCGGTTAGTTCTATCCAGATTCAACGTGGTGTAGGTACTTCCACCAATGGGGCTGGTGCTTTTGGGGCTTCGATTAATGTTTCTACTAACGAATTCAGAAAACAGGCTTATGCCGAAATCAACTCTGCTTATGGCTCATTCAATACTTTAAAAAATACTCTTTTGGTAGGTTCGGGTTTAGTGAATGATAAATTCACCTTTGATGCTCGTCTATCAAAAGTAACTTCAGATGGCTACATCGACCGTGCTTCTTCTGACTTAAAGTCGTTTTACCTTTCTGGTGCTTATTTTGGCAAAAAATCTTTTGTTCGTTTGAATGTATTTTCTGGCAAAGAAAAAACTTATCAAGCTTGGGAAGGTGTTCCTGAAGCTACTCTAGCAACCAATCGTACTTTCAATTTGTATACGTATCCTAACCAAACGGATAACTATCAGCAAGACCATTATCAATTGCTTTCTTCTCATAGTTTATCAAATGCTTGGACTTTCAACTTGAATTTCCATTATACGTATGGACGTGGATATTATGAGCAATTCAAAGAGCAAGATAAGCTTTCAAAATATGGTTTGCCTAATGTAGTATTCGGTGCAACAACTATTACTAAGACAGATTTGGTGCGTCGTAAATGGTTGGATAATGATTTTTATGGTACTACATTCTCTTTTGATTATCAAGGAAGTAAAAAGCTAACGGCCAATTTTGGAGGTGCATTGAACGAATATGATGGTAGAAATTATGGCGAAATTATCTGGGCTCAATATGCTTCTACTTCAAAAATAGGCGACCGCTATTATGATGGAAATTCTAAAAAAGTAGATTTCAACGTATATGCAAAAGCATTCTATCAGTTCACCGAGAAATTAAACGCTTTTGCTGATTTACAACTCAGAACAATCAATTATGAGATTAAAGGAACAGATGACAACCTGTTGAATATTGGGCAGAAAGTAGATTATCAATTCTTTAATCCTAAAGTTGGTTTAAGTTACCAAGTATCACCAAGCACTTCTGCGTATGCTTCTTATAGTGTTGGCAACAAAGAACCTAGTCGCTCAGACTTTGTGGATAACGTAGGCAAAACGCCTAAATCAGAAAAACTGAATGATTTTGAGTTGGGTTATAAAACTCAGAGAGGAAAAACGGCTTTTGCAGTGAACGGTTACTTTATGAACTATAATAACCAATTGGTATTGACAGGTAAACTGAATGATGTTGGTAGTGCAATTCGTGTGAATGTACCAGAAAGCTATCGTTTAGGGATAGAAATAGAAGGAGGCGTACAATTCAATAGTTCGTTGAAAATCAATGCCAATGCGACTTTCTCAGAAAACAAAATCAAAAACTTTACAGAGTCAATCTATAATTACGATACAGAATCAGAAACGCTTTTACCTACTTTGAGTAAAACAAATATTGCTTTTTCACCTAATGTAATCGTAGGTTCGCAAATATTATATACCCCTGTGAAGGGTTTAGAATTAGGCTTATTGTCTAAATATGTAGGAAAACAATATTTGGATAATACCTCTAACGAAAACCGTAAATTGAATGCCTATTTCACCAATGATATTCGTGCTATTTATACTATCAAAGGAAAGACATTAAGAGAAGTAAGTTTTAGTTTCTTGGTAAACAATCTTTTCAATACCCTTTATGAATCTAATGGTTATACGTATAGCTATATTGCTGAAGGAGTATCTTATACTGAAAACTTCTATTATCCACAAGCTGGTACTAATGTAATGGCTGGTGTAAGTCTGAAATTCTAAGCATTCGGTCAAAATCTCATTCATAGGCTATTTTTTAGTACATATTTGTATTAAAAAATAGCCTATTTATTTGTCTATAAATTTAAATACACCGCTAAAATTTACGAATTAAGATTACGCCAATTATCAAGAAAAATGCACCGATAATCCTGCCCAATGATATTTCTCTGACGGGGGCATCTAGCCAACCAAAATGGTCTAATAAAAGCGAAACAGTCATTTGTCCTGCTACAATTAAGCCAAAGGTTAGTGCTACACCCAAGCGTGGCATCAACACGATAACGGTACTGATATAAAACGCCCCTAAAATTCCTGCCAACCAAACATACCAAGGAGCATTTTTAAATTGACTAAATTGTGACAAAGGAATACGCGTAACAATAGCATATACAGTAAGGGCTATCAATCCCGTAGCAAAAGACAACAAGGCGGCTAGTACTGGATTGCCGACCAATCTTGCCATTTTAGCATTCAAACCTGCTTGTGTAGGGAAAACGGCTCCGCATAAAAAAGCTAAAAATATTAAAAAGTATTGCATTGGATAAATGGTTTATAAAGTATTCTTCCCACAAAAGTATAATATAAAGCCCGAAGGTTCATTCTTATTGTCTTTCTGGTGAACAATCCTTATTTTTAGACAAAAACCTTATTTTATGTCTCCGACAACTAAAAAAACTGAAATACTTGCTGGTATAAGTTCCTTTTTGGCTACAATGTATATTATCATTGTCAATCCCTCAATTCTTTCGCAGGCAGGAATGCCCTTTGATGCAGTATTGACAGCTACAGTTTTACTTTCATTTTTCTGTAGTTTGATGATGGGGCTTTATGCTAAAAACCCTATCGTTGTGGCCCCGGGCATGGGTATGAATGCCTTCTTTACGTTTACGGCAGTAAAGGGCATGGGAATTTCCTATCAAGTAGCGTTGGGTGCGGTGTTTTGGGCGGGAGTTTTCTTTTTGATTCTATCGATATTCAATTTGCGTACTTATATCGTAAAGGCTATTCCTAAACCCCTTCGTTTTGCTATTTCGGCAGGTATAGGGTTGTTTATTAGTCTCATCGGTTTTGAAAATGCTCATTTTATCATTGCCAATCCTGTTACGTTGATAAGTATTGCTAGTTTTCATAATCCAATCATCATCACTTTTCTCTTTGGGTTATTACTAACAGCTATCTTGATAGTACGGGATGTAAAAGGAGCTATTATCATAGGCATCGTTATCACTACTTTACTGGCTATTCCAATTGGTAGAATGTGGGGTGATGCATCAGCCATTAACTTCGGACAAAAGACTTTAGTCAATTGGAATGGCTTGATAGCCACTCCAGACTTTAGCTTAATCTTTCAGCTAGATATCATCCATTCTTTCAAATTTGCCTTATTTCCTATCATTTTTGCTTTTGTCTTTACTGATATGTTTGATAGCCTTTCTACTTTTGTGGGCTTGGCAGAGGCTGCCTATCTGTACGACGAAAATGGGGAGCCACGTAATATCAAACAATCGTTGCTGACAGACGCAGTGGCTACTTTATTAGCAGGAATCTTAGGAACAAGTCCCGGAACAGCTTATATAGAATCGGCAGTGGGAATAGAACAAGGTGGACGAAGGGGTTTAACAGCTATTACGGCAGGTATTTTGTTTTTGCCTTTTATGTTTTTGTCGCCTTTATTATCAGTAATTCCTGCTATTGCTACGGCTCCTGCCTTGATAGTAGTAGGCGTATTTATGATGAAGCCCATTACCAAAATCAATTGGGCTAAAATGGATGATGCCATCCCTGCATTTTTGGCTTTGGTCTTAATCCCTTTTTCTTATTCTATCACACAAGGCATTATCTGGGGATTTTTGTCTTGGACAATCATCAAGGTATTCGCTGGCAAACCAAAGGAAGTATCGCCTGCTCTTTGGGTGATAGATGGTTTTGCTGTTTTGTCTTTAATTATTTCTTGAAGTGATTAGTAATTGGTTATTAGTGATTAGACATCTACCATACATAGTTAAAAGTCTAATTGCGAACCCAACCCTAATTACTATTCACCAATCACTTAATCAACAAATGAAAAAAATACTTATCCTACTTTTATTTAGTTTACAAATTCAGGCTCAAAAGCCATTAACGGCTATTTTGGGTGCATTTAGTCAAGAGGTGAAATTATTGGAAGATTCGCTGAGCAACAAAAAAGAAGTAAACCTAAAAGGTATTCGTTTTCTAACGGGCGAGCTTCGTGGGCGTTCTGTGGTAGTTGCTTTAACTGGTGTTGGCAAAGTAAATGCTGCCATGACTACCAGTATTTTATTGATGAACTGGAATCCTGCGCAGTTGATTTTCACGGGTATTGCAGGGGGTATCCATCCAGACTTGCTACCGGGTGATATCGTCATTGCGAAATCTACTTTTGAACATGATTATGGAAAAATTGATTCTACAGGATTTACCCTTCGTCCTACCCGAAACCCTGCCTATGTAGAAATGAACCCTATTTATTTCCCTGCTGATGAAATATTGCTAAAAAAAGCTCAGGGTATTTCAAAGAAAACACCTTATAGGATTGTAGGAACCAGAAATCTTAACGTGATGACGGGCATTATTGCTACAGGTGATGTTTTTGTAAATTCCAATCAGAAAGTCGATGAATTGCGGGTAAAATATGGTGCTGATGCTACAGAAATGGAAGGCGCGGCAGTGGCACAAGTATGTTTTCAACAAAAAATTCCTTGTTTGGTGATTAGAAGTATTAGCGATAATGCCAATTCAAAGGCTCATTTAGATATGAAAACCTTTGAATATGTAGCGGCTTATAACTCTGCAAGCTTGGTATTGGGCATCTTGGGGGATTTATAGAAAAAATAGCTACTCAGTAGCACGAGTTTTCAACTCGTCGCTCAATTGTTAATGATTGTTAAGTAAAAAACTAATGTTATAGCAAAATACGTTGTCGTTATTAGACTTCTTATTGGATTTGATGACTAAAAGACTTAATGACTAAAGGATTACTATCTTTTGTCTTTTAGTCATTAAATCATTGCCTAAAGCTACTACCCATGAATGCAAAAACACTCAGAATATTTGTTGCTTTATCTATCCTGCTTTTAGGAGGAGTAATTGTTGTGCAATATTATTGGTTTAATCAAGCCTACAATATCCAAGACCGTGATTTTGACCAACGAACAACGGCCGCTTTGAGAGTAGTTTGCAAAAGAATATTAGCATTTAACAAAAACCCTAACAACAAAATCATTGACCCTGTAGAGCGAGTTACTTCAAACTACTATACTGTTCAGGTAAACGACACCATCAATCACATGATTTTGGAGGAGTTTTTAAAACAGGAGTTTGCGCATAATGATATTCGCATCAACTTTGAATTTGGCATTTACGACTGTTTGAAGGATAATATCAGATATACGTCTTTTGTATGTCATTCCGAAAACTGCGACCGTTCAGATTCTACCAGTTCTTATCATTTTCCCGATTTAGATATTCATAATTATTATTTCGGAGTTCATTTCCCTGATAAAAAATTATTTCTTTTAAGCGATTTAGACAATTGGTTTGTTTCGTCAGCTATTTTACTAGTAGTAATGGCCTTTTTTGTATATGCCTTGATGCTGATTTTTAAGCAAAAAAGACTTTCTGAAATTCAGAACGACTTTATTAATAACATGACGCATGAATTCAAAACGCCAATATCTACTATTTCCATTTCCAGCGAAGTGCTGATGAAACCAGAGATAGTCAATACTCCAGAACGTTTATTGAGCTATGCTGCTATTATCAGAAAAGAAGCCGCCCGTTTAAAAAAGAATGTCGATACGGTTTTACAAACGGCCAATATTGCTCAAAAAATAGATAAGCTTAATTTTGAAGAAGTAGATATTCATGAATTAATAAACGAATTATCCATCAACTGTGAACCCTTGTTTAAAGAAAAAAATGGAGAGTTAATTATTGATTTAAAGGCTACACATAGCGTAATCAAAGCTGACAGGTTGCATTTTACCAACATTATTCACAACCTAATCGACAATGGCGTTAAATATTGCGAACGTCCGCCAGTAATCATTATTACGTCTGAAAATATTGGTAATAATTTAATGGTATCGGTCAAGGATAACGGTATTGGTATTTCAGAAAGAGACCAGAAACAAGTATTTAATAAGTTTTTCAGAGTACACACTGGTGACGTACATAATGTAAAGGGCTTTGGACTAGGACTTTATTACGTGAAAGAAATGGTAGAAGGTCATAAAGGTACTATCCTACTAAAAAGCAAATTAGGTGAAGGTTGTGAATTTAGGTTATTACTCCCTTATATTGCTTAGCTTATTCATAAAAAAAGGTATCGACCAATGGCACGATACCTTTCTAACATCTAAACACCTAACTGATTATTTTTATCACTTCATACCATATTTCTCCATTTTGCAAAACGGCTCTGTATTGAATACCATCAACAATATAATATGTGTCACCATTGATTTGTAGTTGCTCATAGCCATCAGGGATACTTTCTACTAATGCCCCGATTGGAGGAGGTACCACTACGTAATCATTGTTTTGATATTCATAATATGCACCATTATAGTAATGATAAGGGCGATTATAAAGGTTAAACACTCTGTGTTCACGTGGTAAATACTTTACTCTGATACCAATAGGTGCAGGAGCAACCACATAAGTATTTTGATATGGTCTATAATACACACCATTATCGTAACGGAAGTTGATACCACCGAAAGAAACAGAGATAGATGTGCTTGGTGCTACATTTACCACACTGTTACGTCTTGGTAAAGATGCATAACGCCAGTTGGGAGTATTGTTTCTATACACAACCGTAGTTTGGTTCACTACTGGTCGTCTGTTTATTACTACCTTACGATTATTGTCATATCTGTCATTCCCACGATTGTTATTATCGTATCTATTATTACCACCACCATTATAGGCACCATTATTATTACCACCATTCCCACGGTTGTCATTTCTGTCTACATGGTTATCAACACGTGCTCTTTCGTTTCCTCTTCCGTTATTATTATCATTGTGCTTGTCATTTTTCCCTCTATCGTCTCTACCTCTGTCACCATGTTGAGCAACACCTACAAAAGAGTGAAGACTAATGCTTGCTATTAAAATAACAGTAGCTAATTTGATTTTACTTTTAGAACCAACTTCTATCGAAGTGTTAGGTTGAATATGCATTGCTTTCATAATAGTATTGTTTTTAATTTTATGTCGGTTAGATTGCGGATATTTTCAATAGTTTAGTCTATTTATTTTCATTAACAATCGTTAACATTTGAGTAAATTGGACGATTATTATCTTATAAGATTAAATTCATTTTAAAATCTATCTTAAATCAATAACGATGAAAAAATACCTTATTTTAATCTGTTTATTAAACGGCTGTTTATTTTCAATGCTAGCTCAAAAAAAAGCTGATAAACAAGAATGGATTAAACTATTCAATGGGAAAAACTTAGATGGATGGGACATCAAGATTGCAGGAGAAGACCTTAATGTAAATTATAAAAACACATTCCGTGTAGAAAATGGAATGATGCGGGTAGCTTATGACCAATACAAAACCTTTGACGATAAGTTTGGACATATTTATTACAAAACTCCCTATTCATATTATATCATTCGTTTTGAATACCGTTTTCAAGGTGAACAATTGGCTGGTGGGGCATCATGGAATGTACGAAACAGTGGTGTAATGTTGCATTCGCAATCAGCTAAGAGTTTATCAAAGGGCCAAAGTTTCCCTGTGTCTTTAGAATTACAGCTATTAGGTGGCTTGGGTAAAGGTGAGCGTCATACAGGTAATTTGTGTACGCCAGGGACGGAAGTATATATGAATGGTAAAATTGTAACAGACCATTGTACTGATTCAAATTCAAAAACATATAATGGTGACCAATGGGTAAAAGCTGAAGCCATTGTATTTGGCGATTCGCTAATCCATCATATTATTGAAGGCGATACTGTGTTGACATTTGAAAAGCTACACATTGGCGGAGGTTTTGTGAGTCCTGAATATGACTGGAAGCAAGCCAAAATTGATAATGGTGCTGAGTGGATTAAAAAAGATGGACAACCTTTAAAGGGAGGCTATATAGCGATGCAAGCCGAAAGCCATGCAATCGATTTCCGTAATATTGAATTGTTGAACCTAAAAGGCTGTACAGACCCGAAAGCAATCAACTATAAATCGTACTACAAAAAGGCTGATAAAAAGAGTTGCGTATACCGCAAATAAGAGTTTAGGTTAATTTATCCCATTGACTCCATTGGTAAATACATTCTTTTTCAGCTTTTAGCCAATGGTCTAAAGCTCTATCTCGTGGACGGCGTTCGTCAAGCCACTGATTGTAGGCACGTGCTTTAATTTGTTCAAACCGTTGAACATCTTGCCAATAAAATTCGCAAGTATTTTGCTCGAAATCGAAAGGAGGATTAGGAAAAAAATCCTGTCTTCCTTCGATATCAGCAGTATGTCGGTAGCAAAGGTGTTTCTTCGGACAGTCGCCCCCTTTGCACATTGTCATATCATATAGCATTATTCTAGCATTAAATAGAAATATTGTTTGCTCAATAATATCAACATAATTTATTGAAATTCTTTGAATAATCTTCAATCAATTAATTGTCCTTATTCTTTTTACGAATTATTCTCAGCGATATTGTCTATTAAAGCCACTGATTAAAAAAAACTCTTCAAATTCTTTCATAACTATTTGTATATTAACTAGAAAGCCGTAATTTTGCAGTCCGTTTCATAGCGCAGTCAGGTAAAATTGCCTATAAGTACTTTCAAATGACTGTGAATCAGATTGTTTAGTTACAAAATAATCTACATGAAACACCCGAGGATTTTCAGGTAAGGAAGCTTCCACCCTTATTGGCAGAAAATTTTCAATAACTCAAACGATTTTAAATTTTTACCATAATGGCAAAAGAAATAGCAGGCTACGTAAAGTTGCAATGCAAAGGTGGTGCCGCTAACCCATCACCCCCAATTGGTCCAGCCTTGGGTTCTAAGGGTTTGAATATCATGGAGTTCTGTAAGCAGTTCAATGCTAGAACACAAGATAAACCAGGTGTTATTCTTCCAGTTTTGATTACTTACTACAAAGACAAATCTTTTGATTTCGTAGTAAAGACTCCTCCTGCACCGATTTTGTTGTTGGAAGCAGCGAAAGTAAAATTGGGTTCTGCTCAGCCAAACTTGAAAAAAGTTGGTTCAGTATCTTGGGATCAAGTACGTACAATCGCAGAAACAAAAATGCCTGATTTAAACTGTTTCACCATCGAGTCAGCAATGAGCATGGTAGCAGGTACAGCTCGCTCAATGGGCTTGAACGTAACAGGAGAAAAACCTTTCTAATTTGAAGATTAGATAATTTGAAAATTTGAAGATTGATTTTAATCAACTTTAATTTCAATGTCATTTTCGAATTAGCTCATTTTCAAATTTTCAAATTGAAAAGAATAATGGCTAAGTTAACAAAAAAGCAAAAAGAAGCTCAATCAAAATTTGATGCAACGCAATCGTATTCACTTACGAAAGCTGCTGAAATTTTGAAAGAGATTTCATATACGAAGTTCGACTCTTCAGTAGATATCGACGTTCGTTTGGGGGTTGACCCTCGTAAAGCTGACCAAATGGTTCGTGGCGTGGTTGCTTTGCCTCATGGAACAGGAAAAGAAGTACGAGTACTTGTACTTTGTAGCCCTGATAAAGAGGAAGAAGCAAAAGCGGCAGGTGCTGACTTTGTTGGTTTGGATGAATATATCCAAAAAATTGAAAAAGGTTGGACTGACATTGATGTAATCATCACAATGCCAACCGTAATGGCTAAGTTAGGTCGTTTAGGTCGTGTTTTAGGACCTCGTGGCTTAATGCCAAATCCAAAATCAGGTACTGTTACCTTGAACGTTGGACAAGCTGTTACAGAAGTGAAAGCTGGTAAAATCGACTTCAAAGTTGACAAAACTGGTATCATCCACACTTCTATCGGTAAGGTTTCATTCACTCCTGAGAAATTAGCTGAAAATGCTCAGGAACTTATCAACACTTTGTTGAAATTGAAGCCATCTTCAGCCAAAGGAACATACGTGAAGTCAGTTAATTTGTCTTCTACAATGTCTCCGGGTGTTAAAATTGACCAAGGAACAGTTAAAGGTTTGTAATCATGACAAAGGAAGAAAAAGGTATAATTATCCAAGAGTTGGGCGAAAAGTTCGCAGCTACTCCTTACTTCTATATTACAGATACCGGTGGTTTAACTGTTGCAGAAGTAAACGCATTTAGAAGAATGTGTTTCCAACGTGGTTTTGAGTACCGTGTCGTTAAAAACACGCTTATCGCAAAAGCATTGGAAACAACTGGAGTAGACTATACTTCATTTAACGATACAGTTTTCAAAGGTTTATCAGGAATCATTTTCTCACCAGAAAATCCTAAAACTCCTGCGAAATTGATCAAAGACTTCAAAAAAGAAGCAGGTAAAGATAAAATTAAATTCAAAGGTGCTTCTATTGAAGGAGGTTTATACATCGGAGAAGATCAATTAGCTGCTCTTGAAAATGTTAAGTCTAAACAAGAGATGATTGGCGAAATCGTTGGATTATTACAATCTCCTGCGAAAAACGTTGTTTCTGCTCTTCAAAGCAGCGGTGGCAAATTAGCTGGCATCCTTAAAACTCTTTCAGAGAGAGAAGGTTAATTTTCAAACTTGATGATGATTGATAAGTGATGAGTTGTGAGTAATGAATAAAATACTGATATACAGTACTTTAATTTATACACTACATTATTTATTTTACAGTTATTTAAAATCATTTTCAAATTTCCAAATTAGCTTATTTTCAAATTGAAATAGGCTTCCAAGTACAAAAACATATAGTAAATTAATAAAATCGTAAACAATAAAAAATCTTAATACAATGGCAGATTTAAAAGCATTCGCTGAGCAATTAGTGAACTTAACTGTAAAAGAAGTTAATGAATTAGCAGCAATTTTGAAAGATGAGTATGGTATCGAGCCTGCTGCTGCTGCTGCAGTAGTTGTAGCTGGTAACGCTGGTGGTGGTGACGCTGCTGAAGCTCCTGCTGAACAAACATCATTTGATGTTATCTTGAAATCTGCTGGTGCTAGCAAATTAGCAGTAGTTAAATTGGTGAAAGACTTAACAGGTCTTGGCTTGAAAGAAGCTAAAGATTTAGTTGACGGAGCTCCAAAAGCTGTTAAAGAAGGTGTATCTAAAGACGAAGCTGAAGGTTTGAAAAAATCTTTAGAAGAAGCTGGTGCTGAAGTTGAAGTTAAGTAATTAACTGATATTTTACAATAGAAAAAGGGTTGCAACTTAGTTGTAACCCTTTTTCGTTTTAAAGACTAATTGACTGATTTTAAAGGATTTAATATAATTATCAATCCCTTATCGAACTTTTCCTATTAGGGGGTGACTTAAGTCACCCCCTAATAGGAAAAGTTCGTGTTTTATATAATGTTCCTTAAAAAGAGAAAACAAACAAGACCTCAACAATTCTGTTTATTATCACTAGAGAGGGACTTAAGTCCCTCCCTAGTGATTGTCTTTCTATCAGTAACCGCAAGAGTTACCGCTACGTTTTAGAAGGAATTATTGGTTTTGATTTTAATTAATAGCCTCCTAATAAACAAATTCTCCAAATTCAGATTGAATCGTTACTTGTTTACCTTCAAAGCCTTCTACCCTACCAATAATCTGCGCATCAATTCCGAATGATTTTGAAATATCAATCAAAGTCTGTGCATATTGTGGATTAATATATACTTCTAATCGATGTCCCATGTTGAATACCTTATACATTTCTTTAAAATCTGTATTGCTTTCTTCCTGAATCATTTTAAACAATGGAGGCAAAGCAAAAAGATTATCTTTGACAATATGCACGTTATTCACAAAATGTAGCACCTTTGTTTGTGCCCCACCCGAACAATGTACCATACCATGAATTACGGGTCTTAATTCGTTTAATATCGCCTTTACAACGGGTGCATAAGTACGAGTTGGTGAAAGGATTAATTGACCTACGTTTAATGGCGCTCCTACTACTTCATCAGTCAGACGTTTTGAGCCACTGTATACCAAATCTTTCGGTACGGCAGGGTCAAAGCTTTCAGCATATAAATCTGCTAAATAATGACCAAGGACATCATGACGCGCAGAAGTTAAGCCATTAGAACCCATTCCACCATTATATGTTTTTTCATAGTTCGACTGTCCGTCGGAAGCTAAGCCAACAATTGCGTCTCCTGCTTGAATAGTATGATTAGAAATCACGTCTGAACGTTTCATTCTAGCTATCACGGTAGAATCTACAATGATTGTTCTTACTAAATCGCCAACGTCTGCTGTTTCGCCACCAGTACTCCAAATACCAATACCATTGTCTCTTAGCATTTCTAGTACTTCTTCAGTACCATTAATAATTTCAGCAATTACTTCGCCTGGAATAAGGTTTTTATTACGACCAATCGTGCTTGATAGCAACATATTATCTGTTGCACCTACACAAATTAAATCATCGGTATTCATCACCACGGCATCTTGCGCAATGCCACGCCACACAGAAACATCGCCTGTTTCTTTCCAATAAAGATAAGCCAATGATGATTTAGTACCTGCACCGTCGGCGTGCATAATATTGCAATAGGTGTCGTCGCCACCTAACATATCTGGAGAAATTTTACAAAATGCTTGCGGAAAAAGCCCTTTATCAAGTTTTTCGATGGCTTTATGTACGTCTTCTTTAGAGGCAGAAACACCTCTTTGCATGTAACGATCGGTCATTATGCGATTTACTTTTGTCGTTTTATTAATCAATGCTACAAAGTTACGCTTATCTCAATAAAAAACTTCATTCAAAACTTTACTAAAGGATATTTGCCATTAAATTTATTGAGGCGACATCACTTAGATTGCCTTCTTGCTGATTTTAATGCTATTATAAACTTCTGATTAACAAAAGATTAAGCGCAACAAAAAAGTGTAGCAAGACGTTATTTTTTCAAGATTTATCAGTAATTTACCAAATCATTAAAAACACCTCTTAAAAACACATCAATCAGTAGATATTTACAAAAGCAATCACGAGTTCAAGTATATTCTTTCAACATTAAAATTTAAGGATTATGGGTCGGAAAGTTTTAGTTTTAAATCAAGATTATAGTGCTTTAACCGTTTGTTCGATTCCTAAAGCTTTTTTGTTGGTCTTCCTGAAAAAAGCTGATTTAATATCTGAATCTGCCACTGAACAATTAAGAAGTGTCTCTCAGTCTTTCCCCATGCCTTCGGTCATTCGTTTACATCGTTATGTGTATTTGCCTTATAAAGGCGTGATGCTATCAAGGCAGAACATTTTTAGACGTGATGGCGGGCAATGTCAATATTGTGGAACACCAGAAGATTTAACGTTAGATCATGTATTGCCCAAGTCAAGAGGGGGAAGAACGTCATGGGATAACCTTGCTACGGCCTGTAAGCGATGCAATTCAAGAAAAGGAGACCTTACCCCAGAAGAAGCAGGAATGCCTTTAAAAACCAAACCTTATAAGCCTTCATTCGTGATGTTTTTAAGAGATTTTGGTGGAAGTATAGAAGAAAGCTGGTTACCTTTCTTGGGAAAAAGAAAAGAGAAAGCATTTGTTCAATAAAATAATAAGAGGTCGCTCATTGATGGGCGACCTCTTATTGGTTTATTGATTGATTAAACTACTAGTTCGTTGTATTGCTTTCTTATACAAAGGCACCGTACTACAAGGCTCACCAAACATCAATGATTGCACATAAGGCTTAAATAATCTCGTTATTTCTACATAAGCACTGGTTGGTACGGGTACTTTTGAACAACCCTTTATGACAATTTTTGCTCCACGATATTCTTCTGGATTAATTTTAGCAAGGGCTTCATAAAATAGCTTGTCTTCCAAGGCTTTTAAATCTCCAAAGACAATGCAATTGGCAAAGTCCTGTAGTTTCAAGGTCAATAGCATATATGCCCAAGTAGGAATTACAGCATCTTCTGAACAGATTACTGCCACATTTTTGCCTTCATACTGCGACCAGTCATGATTTTTAAGGAATTCTCTAAAGTCTTTTTCCTTTAAAATCATGCCCATAAAAAGATTATCTTTAAGGTCATATACCACTCGCTCTCCTTTGTGGTAAAGTTCCTCAAGGTCGAATGAGATTAGACCGCTACTAGCTACTTTATTGATAATGATATCTTCCATATCGATTACGATTTAATGAATCGGTTTATATTTTCTTTGGCTGAGTCCCCACAAAATCTTTTAGATAGAAAGGTTCAAAGCTTACTACGTTTTCAAATAACGATTCTTCAAAAGATTTAGTTGCCAAATACCCTATGCTTTTAGCAGAAGGAAGGATAGGTATCTCTAAAAATTTGGCATTATTATGTGAGATAGACTCTCGGCATTTGTCTGCTCCGTCACCAAAGAAAACAATCGGCTGAGTATTCAATAAATCAAGGAAAGAATATTCGTCGATAACCTTTGCTTCTGTTTCTACTATACTGCTTAGATTAGTCTTTACAATAGTACAATACACTTCCATTCTTCTAGCATCAATCATCGGGCAAAGCAAATAATTGGCAGGAAAGAAATCTTTTACTTGATAAGCCATTGCCTCTAAAGTATTGATAGCTATCAGGGGCTTGTCTAATGCAAAACAAAAACCTTTGGCCGTTGAAACACCAATGCGTAACCCCGTATAAGAACCAGGCCCTTTGGCCACGGCAATAGCATCTAATTCATTTAAAGTAAACCCTGATTGCTTTACTACATTTTCGCAAAGGGTGGTTAACATTCCTGAATGAGACTTTTCAGTAAAAAGCTCGCTACAAGCTAATATTTTGCCGTCTTGATGAACAGCAACCGAACATACTTTGGTGGAAGTATCAATGCTAAGGATTAATGCCATTGGAATATTAATAATTAATTTCCTACAAAATTACATCCAAGCTATGGCAAATAAAAATGGCGATAGATTTCTCTACCGCCATTCGTAATATTGTTCTCTTTTATTAATGCATTATTGATTAATTTCCTTTCAGAATTGATTGATAACGTGGCATATCTGTAAACAATTTCAAAGCCTCCTGAATTTCAGGGTCTTTGGCAAATGATTGCTCACGCGTACCTCTTTGTAAATAATAATGCACTACGATTTCTTGTTCTAAAGCTGTTTTTATCTCGTCTTTAAACTTCATAATATCAGCTTCCTTGCTATGCGAAAGTTTATTTCTAAGAGACTTTAGCTGTTCAGAGATATTCTCATAATAGCGTTCTCTTTTAGCAGATGCTTCCAATAAGTTAAGGTCTTTTTCAGCCTGAGTGGTATAATCAAAGTCTTGTGTAACTGCCCATTTTACAAAGTCGTTGTATTCAGCATTTGTTAATTCAAAATCTTTCGCTGGTTTAATCGACGGATGGTCAAAATGATATTTAATGGCATAATCAAACAGAATGTATCTATTCGATAAAGCTAAAGTAACGGCAGCAGGATAAGGTCTATCCACTTCAATGTCTGGCAAAATACCGCCACCATCATACACTACTCTACCACTTTTTACAGTTTTGAATGGTCTGCGTAACGAATCTGGCAATTTACCTACGCTACCATCTGGATTACGGTGACTATAGTCAATAGCCTGAATACAACGTCCACTTGGAATATAATACTTTGCCGTAGTTACTTTTAGTTTGGTATTATAAGTCAAATCACGGGTTATTTGAACAAGTCCTTTTCCATAACTGCGTTGTCCGATTAATACACCACGGTCATAATCTTGAATCACACCTGCCACGATTTCAGCCGCCGAAGCACTTCTTGAGTTGGTCAATACCGTAACTGGCATTTCTGTATCAATGGCAGCATTCAATCCTACGTAAGTCTTATTCCAGTCTTCTACTTTACCTTTGGTTGAAACAATCTCAGATTCTTTTGGAAGAAAAATATTACAAATATCCACTGCCATATTCAAGAGTCCTCCTGGGTTTTCTCTTAAATCAAGGACTAACTTTTTCATACCCTTACCTTTTAGTTCAGTAAAAGCTGTACGTACTTCTTTAGACGCTGTACCTGTAAAGTCTTTTAAATCGATATAGCCTACTTCGTTATTAATCATGCCGTAGTAGGGTACGTTTTTCATTTTTACTACATCACGCACGATAGAAACTTCTTCTAATTTATCTGTTCCATAACGTTTTACAGTTATCCTTACGGCTGTGCCTGTTTGTCCTTTGATGAGCTTACCAGCATCATTGATTTTACGTGCTGCCAAATCTACGCCATCTACTTTTACAATTTCATCACCAATGCGTAATCCTGATTTTTCGGCGGGTGTTCCTTCATCAATCAGCATAATTACAATTTTGCCATTTCTATTGCCTGTTACAATACCAATACCGTTGTATTTACCCGTAGTCATCGTCATGTAATCTTCGATTTCATCTTCGGCATAATATACAGTGTAAGGGTCAAACGATTTCAACATGGCATCAATAGAAGTCTTGATCGTTTTGTTGGGATTGATTTCATCTACATAATAGCGATTCAATTCCTTGAAGAGCGTAGCATAAATGTCTAAGTTTTTGGCAATTTCAAAGAAACGCTCACCCGGTTCCGTAAATGATGCCAACGAAAAACCTATCACAGTAATTGCTGTGATTATTAATGACTTAGCAGACATTTTTATATTCATTTGTCAGAAAATTTTTAAAGAAAACAATTAAGGAAAGGATTCTTTATATGCTTGTACAAAGAACCAAACGAAGAAGGTTGTAGAAGTATTTCATCAGACTTGGCGTAATTTGTTTAGCTTGTTTGAAATACTGTCATTAAACCATTTTTTTGAAAATCGCTTTCATAGATTTTTCTATTTTGGCATAATCTTCTATCGTCTTTGCAATATACACAAAAGCAATATATGCTGGAATCTGTGAAGAAGGTTTTTCCAATAAAAGCTGTTTGTTCAAACGATAGGCTTCGCGCGTACGACGCTTGATGAGGTTTCTATCAACAGCATGTTTAAAATATCGTTTTGAAACAGAAATTAAAATAGCTGGTAATGGCGATGATGGGTTTTCGAGAGACGAGACTTCCAATAGCTCTTCATTAGTGTCATCATCCATCAATTCTGCACTTAGCTCTGTTAATACAGTATCAGCATTATTCAAAATATAAGAAACACGAAAAGGGTAGAGAAAAACCGAGTTGATTTTTTCACTACCCTTTCTATCAAAGAGCTTATCTATAACTTTCTTAGAACTGAGTCGTTCTGACTTTTTGAAAGTAAACTTCATGCTTTAATTTGGTAATTTGAAGATTTGCTGATTTGAAAATGTCATAAAACAAATTTCAAACCCTACTAATTTTCAAATTTTCAAATTGTTCACACTATAAGACTATTTACCTCTTTTCTCGTCAGAAACTGTCAATTTGTGTCTTCCTCTTGCACGACGAGCAGCCAAAGTACGGCGACCGTTTGGAGTTGACATTCTTTCACGGAATCCGTGCTTGTTCTTTCTTTTTCTTACAGAAGGTTGAAATGTTCTTTTCATGGCATTATATCTTTATAATTCTTATATTTCTAAAACAGGACTGCAAAGGTACAGAAGTTTTTTGAAGTTGCAAATTCTTTCTAAAAACTTTCTGGCACTAAGGTGATGATAATGAGTATCTTTGATAAAAATTATTCAAAGTTTAGATACAAATACTTATTGTGAAGGCTAATTTTATGTTACACTGAAAAGCTTTATCAAAATATGAATTATAAAATTTTTTCTCAAGAACCGCAAAGTCATCTGCTAAACATAGAAATGCTGATTGATAATATTCAGTCGGAAACGATTGAAATTCAGTTGCCTGCATGGCGACCAGGACGCTATGAATTACAGCATTTTGCTAAAAACATTCAGCGTTTTGAAATAGTTGATTTACAAGACAACCTGCTTAGTTTTGGAAAAATCACTAAAGATAGATGGCGAGTAAATACTGCTGATATTCAATCTATTAAAGTAGTTTTTACTTACTTTGCGAATGTGCAAAATGCTGGAAGTTCGTTTGTGGATGATAGTACGATGTACATCAATTTTGTAAACTGTTTGCCTTATGTAGAAGGCAGAATGGATGAAGCTTGTGAAGTAAGTATTTCTTTACCAGATGATTATAAAATTGTCTGTGGTTTGCCAAGCAAGACAAATGAGCCTACTACTTTGCTAGCACAAGATTATTATCATTTGGTTGACTGTCCGTTATTAGCAAGTCCTTATTTACAACATAAAAGTTATCGAGTAGCAGATACAGATTTTTTTGTCTGGTTTTTAGGAAATTATATTCCAAACTGGGAAAAAATATTATCAGACTTTCAAAAGTTTACAGAAAAGCAGCTTGAAATAATGGGCGATTTTCCTGAAAAGGATTATCACTTTATGAATTGGATATTACCCACTTCATTTTATCATGGGGTAGAGCATCGCAATTCTACCATGATTGTGCTGGGGCCAGCCTCAGAAGGTGATGGACTTTATACAGATTTACTCGGAGTCAGTTCACATGAATTGTATCATGCTTGGAACATCTGTAAAATTCGTCCTATCGAAATGATGCCTTATGATTTTACCAAAGAAAATTATTTTCCTACGGGTTTTGTAGCGGAAGGAGTAACTACTTATTTTGGGGATTTATTCTTAGTACAATCGGGTGTATTTAATCTAGAAGCTTACCTGAAAGAATTAGAAACTGTTATCAAACGTCATTTTGAGCAAGATGGACGAGCGTTTCAATCACTCACAGAATCGTCTTATGATTTATGGTTAGATGGTTATTCACAAGCCATTCCTAATCGTAGGGTATCCATTTACCAAAAAGGAGCAGTAGTAGCCTTAATCCTAGATTTAATGATTCGTTTGAAGTTTGGTCATCGCCGTTCCTTAGGCAGTGTCATGCAAGTTATGTGGGAACGTTTTGGTAAAACTGGCGAGGGTTATTCCATAGAAGACTATCAAAAGGTATGCGAAGAAGTATATGCAGGTTCTTTAAAAAATTATTTTAAAGACAGTGTCGAAGGAAACATTCCTTTAGAAGATTTAGTAAATGAACTATTACAAGCCTTTGGTTTAAATATCCAATGGAACGAAAATGGTAAAATTCATTTGGAATTATTAGATTCAGAGAACGAAAACCTAAAGTTGTGGTTAAATTTGTAGCGATTTTTTAAAACACCTATCATTTTATAACTTAAAAGGTTATATTTTTGTTATGATAATTGAATTTGATAACGATGATTTGTACAACTATTATTTAGGAAGTTTTAAAGGAAAGCCTAAATTTCCGATGGCTATACAAAATCAATTCCGAAAAGTTGTTTCGCTTTTTCAAACCGCATCCTCATTTTCTGAAATAAAGAAAGTTAATTCTTTAAGAATACATCCATTAAAACGAGATTTAATGGGTTATTATTCAGCAAGAATTAATGACCAATATCGATTGATTTTCGAACTAAAATCTGAGCAAAATGGAGACGAGGTTTTAGAAGTCATCATTATTGAAGATTTAACAGATTATCATTAACAAAATGAAAACAAGATTAGACCCTAATTACATTCCGGCTGTGGCAATGCACCCTGGTGAATTATTACGTAACGAAATCAAAGAAAGAGGGCTTAAACAAACGGAATTAGCCAATAGACTATCGATTAGCCAGCCTTTTTTGAATGGGTTATTGAGAGAAAAAAAGAAAATAAGTATTGAATTAGCCATCAAATTAGAAGAAGTATTGGGCATTGAAGCCGAACAATGGGTGAAGCTCCAGAGACTTTTCGATAAAATAGAAACAAGAAATAAAACAGAGCAGAGTCTTCAACATCTAAATATTTCATCTCAGAAAAGAGAAAGTATCTTAGTAGCGATGATGGCATAGTATATTTTAGTTATTTGTATATACGAATGGCTGATTATTTTAAGATACATAAACAAATCTGATTATGACAATGAAGAATTATTGCTAATAGATTTAAGACGATTATAAAAGAAAACGCTCGTCTAAATTAAAATTATTGGATGAGTTATTTTGACTAATAAATGAAAGATAAAATAAAACAATTAGCCCAAGCCAACGCCAGTGAATTTGTGGCAAATCGCAGACATTTACATCAAAATCCTGAATTATCGTATCAGGAATTTAATACGCAAAAGTATGTAGCAGCACGCTTAAAAGAAATCGGCATTACGCCCACTGAAATTGCTAATACTGGTTTGATAGCAACGATTGAAGGGAATAATCCTTCTTCTAAAATCGTCGCACTTCGTGCTGATATGGATGCTTTACCGATTGTTGAAGCGAATGATGTACCCTACAAATCATTGAACGAAGGAGTAATGCACGCTTGCGGACATGATGTGCATACGGCTTCGTTGCTAGGTGTCTCTAAAATTTTACATACACTTCGCAATGAGTTCGACGGAACAGTGAAATTAGTTTTTCAACCTGCGGAAGAAAAAGCACCGGGTGGAGCGTCAGTAATGATTGCCGAAGGAGCTTTATTGAACCCTAGTCCAAGTAAAATGCTTGGTCAACATGTTGCTCCTAATATTCCTGTCGGGAAAATTGGCTTCCGAGAAGGAATGTATATGGCTAGTGCCGATGAGCTTTATTTTACGGTAAAAGGCAAAGGCGGACACGGTGCCATGCCCGAATTAGGTATTGACCCTGTATTGATTACCTCACATATTATCGTGGCTTTACAGCAGATTATTAGCCGTAATAGAAATCCACGTTACCCTTCGGTGTTGACTTTTGGCAAGGTAATAGCCAATGGTGCTACCAACGTAATTCCGAATGAAGTATACGTAGAAGGTACTTTTCGTGCAATGGATGAAGAATGGCGTGCAGATGCGCTGGCTCGTATCAAGAAAATGGCAGAAGGTATCGCAGAATCTATGGGCGGAACTTGTGAAGTATTCATTCAAAAGGGCTATCCATTCTTGAAAAATGAACCCGAATTGACTCGCAGGATGAAAGGTGCTGCGGTTGATTATATGGGCGAAGCCAACGTAATTGATTTAGATATTTGGTTGGCAGCAGAAGATTTTGCCTATTATACACACCATGTAGATTCGTGTTTCTATCGTTTAGGAACACGTAACGAAGCTAAAGGTATTATTTCTGGTGTTCATACACCTACATTTGATATTGACGAAAGTGCTTTGGAAATTGGAGCAGGTTTGATGTCTTGGTTAGCCGTTAGTGAATTAGCCGTTTAATGACATGGTACTATAGATATTTCAACCCTCTTGATTTTATAGTCAAGAGGGTTTGTTTTTTATAAGTTGGATGTATCTGTTTCTTTGTTCATTAAAATACTTTCTTGTAAATTTTCTGGCATAAATTACCGCTAGGGGTTTATACGAAAATAAAATACTTAGTATATTTTTTAATGGTATTATTAAAATCACAATTCATCATTCACAATTATTATTTACGTCATGCCCAAAGATAATTTTTCCACTCAAGCAGCACTTTACGCTAAGTTTCGTCCGAAATATCCTGAGGAATTATATGATTTTGTATTGAGCAAAGTAAAAAGCTTTGACACCGCTTGGGATTGTGCTACTGGTAATGGGCAAGTGGCCTATCGTCTATCTGAAACGTTTAAAGATGTTTTTGCAACCGATATTTCTCAAAAACAGCTAGACAATGCACAACAAGCTGATAATATTCATTATGCTATTGCTCAAGCCGAAAAGACTGATTTTCCAGCAAATACTTTTGATTTAATTACAGTCGGGCAAGCAATTCATTGGTTTGATTTTGAACGTTTTTATCAAGAGGTTCACCGAGTGGCTAAACCAGATGCTATTTTTGCCGCTTGGGGTTATGGCACATTGACGATAGATAATGTAGAAGCCAATGCTTTGTTTCAAGATTTTTATCAAGAACAAATTGGTGAGTATTGGGATGCTGAACGTGGGTATATTGATGAGGAATATCGTACACTTCCTTTTACACTAGAAGAAATAGAAAGCCCAAGATTTGAAATGGTTTATCAATGGACATTGGCTGAACTGGAAGGTTATTTAAATACGTGGTCGAGCGTACAGAAGTACATTAAAATTCACCATGAAAATCCTGTAGATGGTTTTATAGAAAGTTTAAAAGCTATCTATAAAAGTTCAGATATTTTCACGGTGAATTTTCCTATTTTCATGAAGGTAGGGGTGGTAAAATAATATTTTTTCTCTTAATCATGGCAATAATCATTTCATTTCAAAAACTACTTTAACTGATTTTGAAACACTTACTTTTTGTATTATCTGAGTAAGAGATGGCATGGCTGTTTCATAAGATCCTTTAATAGTTTCGTGGGCTGTATTTATATTCGACAAAACAGGTTCAGTATCTTCTGTATCAGCAATTTTAACAATTCCAACTATAGTTTTTTTTGCAAATTTTGCCATTATATCTGCCTTTTTCAGTGCAGCCTCTAAAGCTTTTTCAATCAGTATCTTTTCAGAACCTTCTAATTTAGATGAACTAAAAGAACTACTAAACTCTGTAAATCCATTTTTTAAAAGTTGAGCCTGAATTTTAGAATATTGTTGGATACTATCAATAGTAAAATTCACTTCCTGCTCAGATACAATATTTTCTTTTTTAATATTATTATTACCATAATCAGCTTCTTTTTTTATCTCAAGAAGCGAATAGGAAATCTTATTTTGAGGTATTTTAAACTCCTTTAACAGTTTTAATATTTCTTTTTCTTTGATTTTATGATTCTGATTAATCTTTTCTAAATCAGATGGGTCTTTTACAGAAATTAATACCGTAAAAGTTATCTGGTCGGCTGGGAGGTCTAAAGTAGCTTGTCCTAACACAACAATTCTATTATCACCATTTTCTTTTTGTTGCGAAAAAATAACGTGATTAAAAAGAAGGATTAAAAATAGGATGACATTTTTCATAGTGTATAGTATATTTAAAAGTTTATAAAATTCTTCTTCCTACATCTCAATCCCAATCCTTTTCATTAGCTGACTCGCATTAAAACTATGACAAACACCTTCACGAAGTTTATAATCGAATACTAAATCGTCATTGACAACCTCTGATGAAAAGCTGTAGTTTTTCACAAAATCTTGTTCATCAAATTCATCTCCTAGTTCTACATCATGCGTTGAAATAAAGCCCGAAGCCGATGTTTTATGCAATTGCAACATCAAAGCTCTTGCTCCTTCATGGCGGTCTTTTGAATTTGTTCCTTTCAGAATTTCATCTAAAAAGTACAGTATTGAAGCGTTATCTTTATCCTCAGCGCCTACTTCGTCAATCAACTGTTTCAAGCGTTTTAACTCTGCATAAAACGACGATGTTCCTTCTTCTAATGAATCATTACTTCTCATACTGGTAAATACTTGCAAACACGAACATTCAAAGCTTTCAGCACAGACTATGCCCCCCGCCAATGCCAAAACTACATTAATGGCTACTGTTCTTTGAAAAGTACTTTTTCCTGACATATTCGAGCCCGTAATAATAATTGTTTTGCCTTCTCCAATCAGTTCAATATCGTTCGCAACTCGTTTACTTGCTTTAATCATTGGATGCCCCAAAGCCTTGGCTTTTAGTGTTACTCCGCCCGTTACAATAGTTGGATTGATAAAGGTTGGATTAGCAAAATGATACCCCGAAAAGCTATTCAAAACTTCAAACTCAGCAATGACAGCCAGCCATGTAGGAAGATTATCACGATGATCTTGTTTCCAATTTTCTAATTTGATAAAATATTGGATATCCCACAAAGTCGGCACGCCTACCACAAAAGCAAAGAATGGATTGGTTCTATTGGCTAGTTTATTAAGGATATCCTCTAAAGCTTTGATAGCAGGACTTGCTTCTGAAATTTTACTTTTTAAATCGTTTAGTTTTTCTTCTTGAAAATTCTCTGCGACAATCAATTCAGATACTGCTGCATAGGCTTTCATCGCTCCCGCAATACGATTGGTTTGTTCTAGGGCGATGCTTACTTCTTCAAAAATTTGTTTCAGAATCATCCCATGCGCCATAAAAAGTACCAATACGATATACGCTGGCACAAACCCTAAAATCCAAGCAATGGCTACAGGGATAGTCAAATAAGGTAAATAACGAGCAATTTGAAAGAGGGACTTTTTAATCGTTTGGTTCGCAGGAGCATTATTCCATGCTAATAGCTTGTCGGTTGGTTCAGAGACTTCTTCAATCAACATCGCTGAAGCTTCTAAATCTTGACGCCAGTCTATTTTTGCTGATAATTCCTGAATCGCCTTTTGACGATTTAAAATTTCATTGGTTTGTGCTGGACGCAATATCCAATCTGCCAGCATTTTGGCTCCTCCAAAAGTATGCGTACGGTTGAGTAATTTATAAAGCGATTGGTTTCCGAAAATATCTAAATCATTCGCATAGAAATGTTTCTTTTCTGCAAAAGTTTCTCCTGTTTCAGTACGATTAAACTGGTTGGATAAACGTTGTATTTCATCCTCATTCAAGGCAATCAATACCTTGTTTTTATCTCTTAAGTATTTAACTTTAAGATGTTTGGTCACTGAAAATAAAAATAAGGCAATCCCAATAATCAATACCAATAAAGTATAGGCAAAATCATACATCTCATAACAAAAATAGCCGACCAAAGCAGTGATTGCAAATAAAAATGCTCGGAAAACAGCCCATTGATTATACTGTTTTTGGAAGTGTTCAACAAGGCTCTGGAAGTGTATTTTTCTACTTTGAAATGTTTCGAGGGGTGTCATATGCGTATTTTTAATTTCGACAAAGATACACAAAGGGCTTTGAACATTGCAAAGGCTTATAATTCCTGCAATTCGTCTGATTCAAAAAAGTGTACACCTTTTAAATCTTTACTCGCTAATACTTGCATAGCCTTTGCTATTTGTGCGGCTTCTATCCCTCTGTATTTTTTAAGCTTTCCAATCAATAAAGGCGAGATTATTTTAGCTAACACAATCCCAATTTTTTCTCCTATTCTAACCTCTTGCCTATCTCCCATAATAAACGAAGGACGAACACTGATAAAATTATCAAAGTCTAAACTCTTTATTTTCTGTTCTAAATCTCCTTTAGTCCTCAGATAAAAGGTTGAAGAGGTAGCATCAGCACCAATCGAGGATACTAAAATGTACTGTTGTATGCCATTAGCTTTAGCAATTTTACCAATTTCAAAAGGATAGGTACAGTCTATTTTATATTGTGCTTCTTTAGAGCCTGCTTTTTTGAGCGTTGTTCCCATCGCACAAAACAAATCGTCTCCAACAATTTTTGTAGCGTCTGGCGCATCAAAATCAATGGTTTCTTGTACTAGCTTGGGATGGCTAATGTCCAAGGGTTTGCGCAATAACAAGGTTACTTTTGCATACTGTGGGTTTTCAAGGATTTGTTTTACGAGGGTGCTTCCCACCAAACCTGTCGCACCGATTATTAGGGCTGTTTTCATAGTAATTTTCTGATAGACAATTCTTTAAATAAATTATGAAGTTTATGATAATCATTACTTATTGCTTAAACCTTATAATGAGGCTCTGCGTTCCTAGAAGAAAACCTCTTTTATATTAAGGTATCTAAAAAAATATAAAAATCGGCAATTTAATAACTATCATTTCATTTTTTACGTTTGTATTATAGGCTTTTCCTGTAAATTTGAATTAATCAATTCATCAAATGTGTTATCGTGAAAGAAAATACTTTATATTCTATACTGAAATCATACCAAAAGAGACTTACGAATCTGAGTGCTAGGAATAAGTCTTTACTATTGACTTCCGCAACTGAACAATTTTTAGATATTCACGAGCTTGATTTTCTAAAAAACACGCCTTCTTTTCATATCATTGAGCAATTGATAGCTCAAAAAAACACGATATCACTTTCTGAAAAACATGACCCTCGTTTTGAAAAAGTAAACGAAATCAGTAAAAAGCTAAGAAAAATTTCAAGGCATGATAAATTGATAGAAGAAGAACGTGGCTCTGAAGATTTATACATTGGTTATCCTATCGTAAAAGGTAAGTTTTCAGATGGTACTGTCGTTCGTTGTCCTTTGCTTTTTTTCCCAATTCATCTACAAGCTACACTTTCTACTCAAAAGAATGCTGGCACTGATGAATCCCTGACTGAAATATGGCAAATAAAATTGAGAGAAGAGGCGCTTTCAATTAATAGGAGTTTTTTATTAGCTTATTCTTATTTCAACGACATTCAACTCTCGGATGAGTTTTTGGATAATTCTTTCGAGGATTTTTCAAAAAATGCCCTTGAATTCAGGACACAGCTTTATGAGTATTTAAAAAGTTCCCCACTCAATATCAATTTCAATCAAGAGAACTTTACGAATCAACTAACGTTTTTCGAGAAAATTACCAAAACTGAATTAGAAGCAACCGAACGCAATGGCGAACTGAAGTTATATCCACAAGCTGTTTTAGGAATTTTCCCACAAGCAGGTTCATTTTTAGTACCCGATTATCAGTTTCTGATTGATACACTAGCACAAAATGAAGAAAAAACGGTTGAGCATCTTTTTCCAAATGATGTCAATCCAGAGCATCCTGTCATCAGAGAAGAGCAATTGCTAATGCCCTTTGAAATAGATATTTCACAAGAGGTAGCCTTAAGAGAAGTAAAAGCTGGGCAATCGTTAGTAGTCCAAGGTCCTCCAGGCACTGGGAAGTCTCAACTGATTTGTAACCTTGTTGCCGACTTTACCGCTAGAGGGAAAAAAGTATTAGTAGTTTGCCAGAAAAGGGCAGCACTGGATGTTGTGCAAGAACGCCTAACTCAAGTAGGCATGAGGGATTTCGTAGGGAATGTCCATGACTTTAAGAATGATAGAAAAGCGTTATATCAACAAATTTTTGATCAGATAGAGCAAGTAGATACTTATCAAAAGCAGAACCAGAGTCTGGATGCTATTTTTATAGAAAGGAATTTCACACAACAAAGTCGGCAAATTGATAAAGTTTCCGAAGAACTCCAAAGCTTTAAAGATGCCTTATTTGCCATCAATGAATCTGGCGTATCAATCAAGGAATTATATTTAACAAGCTCGGCCAACGATTCTTTTGTAGACTTGCAGGAGTATTACAAGTACTTCAACTTTACGGAAATCAAAGATTTTGTTGAAAAGTTTAAGCTATACTTTGCTTACCAAGCAAGATTGAATGGAAACGAGGCTTCTGAATTTTGGCAAAAACGTCTTTCTTTTCAGCATCGTCAATCAAGTGACATTGCATTGATTACAAAGACAATTAAAGAATTAAGTCATTTTGTACAAGACTTTGAGAACCAAGCCAAACAAATATTGGATAAAAATTTATCTTTTGAAGCTCTCCAAAAGATTTTTCCCGAAAAAATAAAGCTACAAAATCTTTTAAATGGTATTGCGAACGACAAAGTATATAAACTTTTAACGAGAAATTTAACGGAACGAATCAGGACTAATGCTACTAAAATATCAGGATTAGAAGCGGAAGTTGGGCAATTATTTGCTGGGCAAGGTATTGAAATCACTTTATCAAGTACAGCACTATTGCCTTTTGCTGGTAAAATAAGTAATGCTATCAATGCCAAAGAAAATACGTTGGGAAGTATTTATTGGACATTGTTTTCTAAAGAGAAAAAGGAAATTCAGCATCTGGCAATCGCAAATGGACTAAGCATTGCCTCAGAAGATTTAAAAAAGCTACACGAAAGAATTCTGAATAGAATTGCTTTAGAAAAATGGTGGCAAGAAAATGCTTTCCTTTTTGGGAAAGACTTTGAAAAAACTACAGAGGATAATCAGGAACCTATTTGGTTAAGAAAAGGCTACCGTTGGTTCGAACGCCATTTTCAGCTACTGTATCAAGTAGCCAAAGCTGAAACTATTTTACGGAGTATTAAAAGTATTCAACTAAGTGAATGGTTTGATTGTAGTTGGACAGATTTTCAACCGAAAGTGAATTTCTTGATTGACAAATCAACCCAATTAGAAGAACAACTAAGTCTCTGGCAGGCTAACTTGTCTCCTATTCAGATAAAAGAATTAGCCAACCTCCAACATGGCACTTTAGTGATTAAATACTTGCAAGAGTATTTTGATGATATGCAAGAATTGGATGCGTTGAAGGCAAATAGTAGCCATACAGAATTAGCTGTAATTGGGTTGTTTGATGATCAAAAGAATCCTTATGATAGTTTTCTGAATAGTTTAAAATTAGCTTGGATAAAAGATATTGAAATAAAAAACCCGATTTTAAGGGGAGTAAGCTCCTTAAAAATTGGGCAGTTGGAAAGTCTCTTACAAGAGTCTCTGTTACAAAAACAGCAATTAAGCAAGGAAATTCTATTGCTAAAATTACGCACCCTCAGCTATCAGAATTTAGAGAAAAATCGGCTCCAAAACATTGTTACTTATCGTGATTTAAAACATCAAGTAGCTAAAAAACGGAAGTTATGGGCAGTTAGGCGATTGATTGCAACTTATTCAGACGAAATATTCAGGCTTGTGCCTTGTTGGTTGGCTTCGCCAGAAACAGTTTCTGCTATTTTTCCGATGGAAACTGAAAGTCCTTTTTTCGATTTAATCATCTTTGACGAAGCCTCGCAATGTTTTGCAGAACAGGGTATTCCAGCCCTATTCAGAGGGAAACAGGTAGTGATAGCGGGCGATTCTAAACAATTGCAACCTAATGATTTATACAGGTTAAAATTTGAAAACGATGATGATGATACTCCTGCTTTGGAAGTCGACTCACTGTTAGATTTGGCTTGTCAATATTTACCTCAAACACAGCTAAGAGGACATTATCGTAGTCGTTCGTTAGATTTAATAGATTTTTCTAATCAATATTTCTATAAAAATACCCTACAGCTCTTACCTGATTTTCATGAAATCAATAAGGGAGAGCCTGCTATTCAATATTTAAAGGTAAATGGTATTTGGGAAAACAATAGCAATCTTGAAGAGGCAGAAACCATCATTAGTTTGGTGGAGAATCTCAAAAAAGACTTCCCTCAAAAATCAATTGGCATTGTTACTTTCAACTTTAAACAACAAGGGCTCATTCAGGATTTATTAGAAGCGAAGCATTTTTCTTTTGATAAGACTGATAGTGCTGTGGCACCTATTTTTGTTAAAAATATTGAGAATGTACAAGGTGATGAGCGAGACATCATTATTTTTTCAATAGCGTATGCTCCTGACGTGAAAGGCAAATTGAGTATGCAGTTTGGGTCGCTTAATCAGCAAGGTGGTGAAAACCGTTTGAATGTAGCCATTACCCGTGCCAAAGAAAAAATAATGATTGTCAGTAGTATTATGCCACATCAGCTAAATGTTGAAGGTACGCTCAACGAGGGTCCTAAATTATTGAAAAGTTATTTGGAATATGCCTTGCTAGTCTCGGAAGGTAATTATAAACCTAAGCCTTATTTCTCAACAAAATATCAGGCAGATTGGTTATTAAAAGAGCAAATTGCCAAAGATAATCAGCAACATATCAAAGAATTACCTTTTGCTGATATTACAGTTAAAACAGGAGAAAAGTATGAATCGCTCATCTTGACTGACGATGATTTGTATTACGAACATATTTCGCCCAAAGAAACTTTTGCCTATATTCCAGCAGGATTGAAAGCCAAAGGCTGGTCTTTTGAACGAATTTATAGTCGTAATTTTTGGAAAAATACGTAATTGGGATTGTTTTTATCCGCAGATTGTTAGAGATTTTTTCGCAGATTTACGCAGATAATATTTGTCAGCGTAAATCTGCGTTATCAATCTCCAATATCTGCGGGTAAAAAATCAAAAAGATTAACATGAAAAATATTATTTTGCATCTCAGGATTCCGTTTTCTTTTTTCCTTATGCCTGTTTATTGGTTCGCCTTGAGCCAAACGAGTAATACCCATTTAGGTATCAGTATCGGAGTTTTCTTCCTGCTCCATTTATTGATTTATCCTGCCTCTAATGCTTATAATAGTTATTACGATAAAGATGAAGGTTCGATTGGGGGACTAGAAAATCCTCCTCCTGTCAGCAAAGAATTATTCTATGTCGCTTGGGCATTGGATATTCTAGCGATAATTATTGCTTACTTCCTATCTGGTTGGGTACTAGCCTGTGCTTTATTCATTTATAGCAGTATTTCTAAGGCGTATTCTAACGATAAAATCCGACTAAAAAAATACCCCATCCTTAGTTGGCTTACTGTCGGTATTTTTCAAGGAGCATTTACTTATTTAACTGTTATCCAAGCAATCGACGAGCTTCCACTTGAGAATTTATTTCAAGAGAAATATTTATTCCCTGCCTTATTGAGTAGCTTCAATCTATTAGGTTTCTATCCCATGACCCAAATCTATCAACACGAAGAAGATGCTAAACGAGGCGACCTGACTATGAGCAGATTATTGGGTATCCGTGGCACTTTTATATTTACAGCAGGAATTTTTCTATTAGTTACCATTGGGTTTTTCTATTTTTTCCAAACACAACAAATTTTTCAATTCCCTGCCTTTATCGTTTACTTAGTCGTAATGGCTCCCGTATTAATCTTCTTCAATATTTGGTTTTTGAAAGTTCTTAAGGACGAAAGACTTGCCGACTATAAACATACGATGCAACTTAATTTCTTAGGGTCAATTTGCCTAAACGTCTTTTTCATCTTACTGTTTTTAAGTAATCATTAAGGCGATTTATTTTGCATAAACTTTCTCTTCTGACTTACCAGATAATAGGAATATATACTAATGACTACTAAAAAGATGTATATTTAAGCCATAAATATTACTTCAGCAAACTATGTATTCCCAAGCTATTACTACTTCCATTTTTGATTTATTCAAAGTTGGTCCTGGTCCATCAAGTTCACATACAATTGGCCCGATGAAAGCCGCATACGATTTCTTAACAGAAATCAATCGTTTACCTACATCCCTTATTTCAGACACGCTACAAATCGAAATTTATTTATATGGCTCACTCAGTGCCACAGGAAAAGGACATGGAACAGACAGGGCCATCATTGCGGGCTTATTAGGTTGGAAACCTGATGCTTGCGACCCAGTGAAATTCTTGAAAATATTAAAAAATCCTGATGATAAATATCCTGTCAAGTTTCACGACCACCTTATTGCTGTAAATGCTGATAATTTTCACTTTGAAAGAGGTAAATACGACTCTCCACACGCCAACACGATGGTGTTGAAATTGAAAGATGAATCAACCATACTTCTTGAACATGAATATTATTCCATTGGTGGAGGATTCATTTATCGCAAGGGAGAAAAACAATCTGCAAAAAATGCCATTAATCCGCCCTACCCATACACTAGTATGAAGGAATTGAAGGCTCATTTAAATCGTGAAAAGATTTCCCTAACCGAAATGATGATGGCCAATGAAATGGCTTTGACAGGCGTTTCAAAGAAAGAAATTGAGCAAAAAGTAGATGGCATTTTAGACTTTATGCATAAAGCTGTAAAACGAGGATTGAAAGATAAAAGAGTATTGCCAGGGACTATCAAACTACGCAGAAAAGCACCTTTACTCTATGAGCGTGCTAAGAATCTAGCGATTACGAGTGATAGCTTTTTGATTTTCTTAAATGCTTATTGTTTGGCAGCATCTGAAGAAAATGCCGCTGGGAATATTGTCGTCACTGCTCCTACGTCGGGTGCATCTGGCGTAATTCCGGGGATTACTTATCTCATAAAAAATCATTTTCATTATTCAGCCTCGCTTATGCGTGATGGCATGTGGGCAGCCGCAGCCGTTGGCTTTTTGGTAAAACACAATGCCAGTATTTCGGGTGCAGAAATGGGCTGTATGGGCGAAATCGGTACGGCATCCGCCATGGCCGCAGCCATGCTTACTTACTGTGCTACCAAAGATATCAATGCGATGGAATCAGCTGCTGAAATTGGTATAGAGCACCATTTAGGGATGACTTGCGACCCTATTGGTGGCTATGTACAGATTCCTTGTATTGAGCGTAATGCGATGGGAGCGGTAAAATCTTACAATGCTTTTCTATTGGCTACCTCTGGAGATAGCTCTCTGCAAAAAATCTCTTTTGACAGCGTCATTAAAGTAATGAAAGCTACGGGCAAGGATATGTCTAAAAAGTACAAGGAAACCTCTGAAGCAGGGTTGGCTTTAAGTGCTACGGAGTGTTGATAATATTCGCTGAATTGCTTTAAAAAATTCAGCGAATACTATACAAAAACCTCCCAGCTTTGCTGAACCGCTTTATTAAAAGCAGATAAGTCTATTCCCAAATCTATCGACTGGCTTTTGAAATACTCTATCAAGTTTTGGGTATTGATATTGCCAACTAATTCATCTTCCGCCATTGGGCAACCTCCAAAACCTCCGATAGCACCATCAAAACGAGTACAGCCTGCTTCGTAAGCCGCTTTGATTTTAGGCAACCAAGTATCTGCACGGGCATGGAAATGTCCTCCAAATTCTATGGTCGGGTATGCTATAATCAAGTCTTTGAATAGGCTCGAAATAATTGAACTATCAGCCAAGCCAACAGTATCCGAAAGGGCAATGATATTAATGCCTATATCCGCCATTTTCTTTGTCCAAAATGCTACAATTTCAGTATTATAAACATCGCCATACGGATTGCCAAAGGCCATTGAAAAATAAACGACTAATGTTTTATTGTTTTTTAAACAAAGTGCTTGAATGGCTTCTACTATCTTAAAAGCTTCTTCTATTGAAATATTAGTATTGCGTTGTTGAAAAGTCTCTGAAATAGAAAAAGGAAAACCTAGGTATTCAATTCTTTCAAAAGTAACGGCTTTTTCTGCTCCACGTAGGTTAGCAATAATTGCCAATAGTTTAGTAGACGAATGATGTTCCTCTAAGGCACGATACACCAATTCTGTATCTGCCATTTGCGGAATGGCTTTGGGCGAAACAAAACTCCCAAAATCAAGGGTATCAAAACCTACTTCCAGTAATTGCTTTAAGTAGACAATCTTCTGTGCTGTAGGAATTTGCCTTTCCCAGCCTTGCATGGCATCGCGTGGGCATTCTATTAATTTAATTGTTTTCATGTTAGGTTCCATGCTGAAAATATTCAACAATGGCTTAGATTGTTTTAGGGAACTAAACATAAAGAATTTCTTGGTGAATATCAAAAAAACAAAAATCCCGTCCATTGCTGAATCGGGATCCTGTAAAAGTGGTTAGGTATTCATTATTAATAAGATTTTCTTTTGGCTATTGCATCCATATTATCATACCCTGCGCGGTTTGGATAGTCCGCCATTATTTTATTTATAATTTCGTTAACTAGCAACTCTCGGTCTTTCTTACGATTATTGACTTCTCCTTTTGCATAGCCTTGCCAAATCATATCTTTTGATTTACCATCCAATAGATTAATGATGATTCTATTTTCTTCATAATTACGCGAAGAAACACTTCCTCCATAACTATATCTACTTCCCCACATCGGTGCTACCGTACTCGACTGTACAGATTGCATATTCTGAGCATCTGTTGAAAAACTGATTAAAATATCAGGGTTCTTATCATCCCTTTTATATCCCCTACTATCCATCTCCCCCTCCATTGCCTTTGTCATGCGTTTTAACATTAGTTGACTACCCATTACGGCATCATTCTGTGACATCGGTGGTGTATAAAAGCCATAAGTATGGTACTGTGAAAAATTAACTTGATGGTCGTAGTCAGAGCGAACCGTCAGGGATGGGCTACAACTACTTGCTCCAAATAGAATAGCCAAAGCGAAGCATTTTAAAATCGTTTTCATTGTACAAGGAAATATGCGGTTAAATATTAAGTATATCTGGATTTCCAAATGAGTACTATTATTTCATAGGCAAATTATGCTTGTCAATATCGAATGTTAAATATTTGTTTTCTTTTCTTTAATAACGTTATTAATTTATATTTAGTCTTTAAGCATAAACGTTTGCTTATACTTTGTGTAAAATGAGTAAAAAATTATACCTAAAAACTAATAATGCGTACTAATGCTTATGCCAATATGTCAATTGGCATAAGGTTTGACCGTTTAATAAATCAAATTTGATTGTATAACTTTTAAGTGTAATTTTATGACTTCTGTCATTGTGGCAGTATATCCATTTGAATTTGGAAATAGTCATTTTAATATTCTTAAACTATTCTCCGCTTACTTTACTTATATAAATACCCATGAACTACACCGTACTATTACTTATTTCCAAATTTGCATAACACATAATATGAGTCTAGATAAAAACTTTTTAAATAATCTTAAACTTGCCGAGATTTCTGATTTCGATGGCATAGAACTAATTCCCCTTGGGTCGGAAGGAGTTGATGATGAAAAACTTGGAAAACTTACCGACGAATTACCAATATTACCAATCCGAAATGTTATTTTATTTCCTGGAATGGTAATCCCTATTACTGTAGGAAGACAAAAATCTGTTAGGCTTGTAAAAAAAGCTTACAAAGGAAATAGAACAATTGGCGTAGTTACACAGGCAAATCCTAATAAAGAAGAACCTGTAGGCGAAGACTTGTATAAAATAGGAACGGTAGCACATATCATTAAAATGATTGTTTTGCCGGGTGGCAATACTACTATTATTGTTCAGGGACGTAAACGCTTTGAAGTTCAAAACTATATTAAAACTGAACCGAATTTGATTGCCAAAGTAAATTATTTAGAAGATAATTTACCTGCTAAACTCAATAAGGAAAACAAAGCATTGATTCAGTCTTTGCGTGAAATGGCTTCGAGAATATTATTCTTAAACCCTGAGATTCCTCGCGAAGCCCAAATTGCCTTGGATAATATCGAATCTCCTAGTTTCTTAATTCACTTTTTGTCTGCTAATGTAAATGCCGAATTAGCCGAAAAGCAACAATTATTAGAAACAATTAATGGACTAGACCAAGCCAGAAAATTACTTGAATTGATGATGACTGATATTGATTTATTGGAAATCAAAAGGGAAATTCAAAGTAAGGCAAGTAGTGATATAGACCAGCAACAACGTGATTATTATTTACGTCAGCAAATAAAGGTTTTACAAGAGGAATTGGGCGTTGATAGTCCTGAGGCCGAACTTGATAAAATCAGGGCAAAAGGCGTTAATAAAAAATGGAGTAAGGAAGTATCTGACCATTTCCAGAAAGAGCTAGCAAAATTACAACGTACCAATTCTATGTCGGCTGAATATCCGATGTTAATGAACTACGTAGAATTACTAGTTGATTTACCTTGGAATGATATTACAAAAGATAATTTCGACCTTAAGAAAGCACAAAAGGTACTTGACTTTGACCATTTTGGTCTTGAAAAAGTAAAGGAAAGAATTATCGAATACCTAGCCGTATTAAAAATGAAGGGCAATATGAAAGCCCCAATTTTGTGTTTATATGGCCCTCCGGGGGTTGGTAAGACTTCGTTAGGAAAATCTATTGCGAAAGCATTAGGTAGAAAATATATCAGAATGGCCTTGGGTGGTTTACATGATGAATCTGAAATCAGAGGGCATCGTAAAACCTATATCGGTGCTATGCCAGGCAAATTGATTCAGAATATTAAAAAGGCTGGCTCTGCTAACCCTGTTTTTATATTAGATGAAATTGACAAAGTTGGTTCAGACCACCGTGGCGACCCGTCTTCTGCCTTATTAGAGGTACTAGACCCAGAGCAAAACAATGCTTTTATGGATAATTACTTAGAGATAGAATACGATTTATCTAAAGTATTGTTCATCGCTACTGCCAATTCATTGGATAGTATCCACCCTGCTCTTCGCGACCGTATGGAAATCATTGACATCAGTGGTTATACAATGGAAGAGAAAGTGCAGATTGCCAAAAAACACCTTGTCCCTAAGCAAAAAGAAGAGCACGGTTTAGAAAACAAGACGTTAACTATTACAGATGCAGCTTTACAGAAGCTAATTGAAGGGTATACCCGAGAGTCTGGTGTAAGAAAATTAGAACAACAAGTGGGTAAATTGATTCGTAAAGTCACGAAATCAATTGCCATGCAAGAAGAATATCCGAAGGTCATCAAACCCGAGGAGGTTGTGAAGTTGTTAGGACAAGAGTATTTTGATAAAGATTTATACGAAACCAACGATACTGCTGGTGTAGTAACAGGCTTGGCTTGGACACCCGTTGGCGGAGATATTTTATTCATAGAATCAATCCTGAATCGTGGGAAAGGTGGTATTACTTTATCTGGTCAGTTGGGTGATGTGATGAAAGAATCTGCCATGGCGGCACTTTCGTACCTCAGAGCACATGCTGATGATTATGGAATAGATTACAGAATTTTTGATAACTACAATCTCCATGTTCACGTTCCAGCAGGTGCAGTGCCTAAAGATGGCCCGTCGGCTGGTATTACCATGACAACGTCTATTGCTTCGGCTTTAACACAGCGTAAAGTAAGACCTCATTTGGCGATGACTGGCGAAGTAACGCTTCGTGGCAAAGTATTGCCTGTAGGTGGTATTAAAGAGAAAATTCTGGCTGCAAAGCGTGCAGGTATTCAAGAGATTATTTTATGTCATAAAAACAGAAAAGACATTGAAGAAATAACTCCTTCTTATATTTCAGACCTTACTTTCCACTATGTGGATATGGTTGATGAAGTATTACAGATTGCTTTGATGGAAGAAAAGGTTTCGAAACCAATTAATTTTATTTTTCCAGAAGACAAACGAGAGGTAGTATTGAATTAGTCATAAAAAAAGCGGAAGACTTACATCTTCCGCTTTTTTAGTTAATAGTCTGTTATTACTTCACCGACAACACTTTAAATTCTGTTCTACGATTTAACTGATGTTCTTCTTCCGTACAGGTTACACCATCAGCACATTTGTTTACTAACTGACTTTCACCATAACCTTTCGCTACAATTCTGGCTGGAGCGATTCCCTTTGAAATGATATAGGCTACTGCTGCATCTGCTCTTCGTTGCGATAATTTAGCATTATATTCTGCTGTTGCTCTGGAGTCAGTATGCGAACCTAATTCTAATTTAATCGTTGGATTATCGTTTAAGATTTGTACAATTTTATCTAATTCTGGCGAAGCGTCACTTCTAATATTAGCTTTATCTAAATCATAATAAATCGGAGCGATTTGGAAGATTTTCGTAATCTCTTTTCCTACTTCTGGCTTATCTAATTTAATCGTTGCATAGAAAGTAGTATCTGTTTCCGCTTTGGTTAACAGTTCTAAAGGAATTGATTTTCCCACCATCGTAAAGGGTTCACGTTTGGTAAAGTAACCATTCTTTTCAGTTACAATCGTATAAGATTTATCTTCTTCCATTTTTACCTTACCAAACTTACCTTCTGCTTTGGTATAAATTTCATCAATGGCTTGGTTGGTTGAATTATCAATAATTGCCACTTTTACTTCATCAAGTGGTTGATTATTCATATCGGTAATACTTCCTGCCAAAAAGTAACGGATAATTTTCTTTTTAGGCGTTTCTTTAGCAATTACTGGTACATCGTACTTTTTATCAGGCTGGGTATTTTCGTAATAATAAATATCGTCGTCTCCTTTTCCTGAATCTCGGTTTGAGGCAAAATATCCTTTTGTAGAATCAATTGCTACTAACCCAAAATCATCAAAACGGGAATTTAATGGAATCCCTAAATGCTCTACCGTGATTTCTCCATCTTTACGAACAGCCACAAATAAATCTAAACCGCCTAGTCCTGCATGTCCATCTGAAGAGAAATATAATTTTCCATCCGCAGAAACATAAGGGAACATTTCATCGCCAGCAGTATTAATATCACCCCCTAGATTGATAGCTCTGCCGAATCTTCCTGCATTGTCAATATTAGCACGGTACAAATCTATTCCTCCTTTTCCACCAGCACGGTTCGAGCCAAAATAAAGTGTTTTATTATCTGCCGAGAAAGACGGACAACCATCCCACGCCAACGAATCTGACACTGAAATAATTTCGGGTTCTGTCCAAACGCCATCTATATTTTTTGAAATGTATAAATCAACATCTGGTGATTCGTCCGAACGCTTTCCTGCATTTCCTCTAGCAAATACCATCATTTTACCATCCTTTGAAAATGTTGGTGTTCCTTCATTCGCATTATTTTTAAAGATTGTGGTGCTAAAAAGCGAAGGGTTTCCTAATTCTGTTGGACTGTTCAGCGAAGCTCTGTATAAGCCTAAATAAGGCAAGCCATTATTTTTATAGATAATATCTTTGCGTGAAGCCGTAAAAATCAAATCATTTCCTTGAATAATGGGTGCAAATTCTGCTCCTGTAGAATTGATATTCAACGGTTTTAATTCAATATACGTTTTTTTATTGGCTAAAGCTTCTACTTCTTCTAGCTGGTCTATTTCTGCCTGTGCTTTGTTTTTATATATTTTACTAGGCACGCCAGAAAGATATTTCTCTAGATTTTGGGCAGCTTCTTGGTATTTACCCTGCATTTTCTGAGTAGTCGCTAAATGATAGCGTAAATCATTTTCTCTACTTCCAGCAGCTAAGGCTTTTTCGTAATATTCACCTGCGAGAATCGCGCGATTGGATAATCTATATGACTCAGCAATTAAATAATTTGTTTTACCCAATTCGTAATTTGCTGCAGATGCCTTTTGTAATTCTTTAATGGCTAGTTCGTATTCACCATTGTCAAATTTTTTCTGACCTTTTTTAAACGATTGTAGTGCTGAATTACAACTATTCAACAAGATAACCGCTGCGAAAAGAGATATAAGTTGACGAAATTTTTGCATAGTTTTCTTTAAGAGAATTGATTTGATTAACCTGAGAAACTCGTATCTGCGCCTTTAGCTCATTACTAAGTTTCAACTTTAATTATTGTCTTTGCTTGGTATTAATATAAAACTGAAAACATTCAGCATTACGGTAAATATAACCATTTTATAAACGAGTTTTTGTCTAAAATGATTGTACTTAATAGATTTTAATTTAGCATGCCTAATCAAAGCAAACTAAAATCTATAAAATCAACTCAACGAGCCGTCTCTTTTATCTAAAAACACGCTATGATTTACCTATAAATGCTGCTAAAAAAATCATCGAAAAAAATATTTAAAAATTTGTACTTTAATAAGTATCTAAAATATAAAATTTATTGTACCTTTGCGAGCCTTTTACTAAAAGGCAGTATTTAAGTTTCTGAAAGTGAATAACTTATTTTTTATTTATTGATATTTTATCTTGCTAGTAAGCAGCTTAAAAAATTTATTTTACAGCAGTGATGTTGCAATATTTTAACTAAGACATCTACGATTTAGAACAGACAATATTTCTAAAATCGTTGATAAAATTAACAATGAGAAAGCGAATCGAAAAAGAAGATTTGGGCTTCGAAAGAAGACAACAAACTCGTGAAAGAAAAGACGAGTTAAGCCGCGAATTAGGACGTGAAGTACCTGCAAGAAGGACTTACGGAGGTGATGCAGAACGCAGACCACAGGGTGAAAAAAGAGAGTTTAGCTCAGAACGCCGTGATTTTAAACCACAAGGCGAAAGAAGAGAGTTTAATTCTAGCGAACGTCGTGATTTTAAACCACAAGGTGAGAGAAGAGAATTCAACTCAGGTGAACGTCGTGAGTTCAAATCACAAGGTGAGAGAAGAGAATTCAACTCAGGTGAACGTCGTGAGTTCAAACCACAAGGTGAGAGAAGAGAATTCAACTCAGGAGAGCGTCGTGAGTTCAAACCACAAGGTGAGAGAAGAGAATTCAACTCAGGAGAGCGTCGTGAATTTAAGCCACAAGGTGAAAGAAGAGAGTTTAACTCGGGTGAACGTCGTGAGTTCAAACCACAAGGTGAAAGAAGAGAGTTTAACTCGGGTGAACGCCGTGAGTTCAAACCACAAGGTGAAAGAAGAGAGTTTAACTCGGGTGAACGCCGTGATTTCAAACCACAAGGTGAAAGAAGAGAATTCAACTCAGGTGAACGTCGTGAATTCAAACCTCAAGGCGAAAGAAGAGAATTTAATTCGGGTGAACGTCGTGAATTTAAACCACAAGGCGAAAGAAGAGAATTTAACTCAGAGCGTCGTGATTTCAAACCACAAGGTGAAAGAAGAGAATTTAATTCTGGTGAGCGTCGTGAGTTTAAGCCACAAGGTGAAAGAAGAGAGTTTAATTCTGGTGAGCGTCGTGAATTTAAACCACAAGGCGAAAGAAGAGAATTTAACTCAGAGCGTCGTGATTTCAAACCACAAGGTGAAAGAAGAGAATTTAATTCTGGTGAGCGTCGTGAGTTTAAGCCACAAGGTGAAAGAAGAGAGTTTAATTCTGGTGAACGTCGTGAATTCAAACCACAAGGTGAAAAAAGAGAATTTAACTCAGAGCGTCGTGATTTCAAACCACAAGGTGATAAACCAGCTTTTGAACGTAAAGAGTTTGTAGATAAAAGAAAACCTGTTGGCAAAAGATTTGATAAAGGAGACTTTAACAAACCACGCCCAGATGCAGGAAGTTTTGAAAAAAAAAGTAGAAGCGAAAGACCCGAAAAAACATTTGGTTCAGCCAAAGCAAATTTTGGAGGCGACAATCTATTTAAAGCACACAGACCTGTAGAACAGTCTGATAAATGGACGCCAAGCTACAAGCTTGATAAATACAAAGACGCTGCTCCTAAAAAAGTGCAGAAATTGATTGAAAAATCAGAGAAGCAATCATTAGAAGTACGTTTGAATCGTTATATCGCTAACTCTGGTGTTTGTTCTCGTCGCGAAGCTGATGATTTAATCAAAGCGGGTGAAATCAGAGTAAATGGTGCGGTAGTTACTGAAATGGGCTACCAAGTAAAACCAGGTGATATTGTTAAGTACGGCAGTAAAAAGTTGAATCGTGAGAAAATGGTTTATGTATTGGTAAACAAACCTAAAGATTTTATCACAACGACTGAAGACCCTAACGACCGTAAAACAGTAATGGATTTAGTGAAAAATGCTTGTGAAGAACGTATCTACCCTGTAGGTCGTTTGGATAGAAACACGACAGGTTTATTATTGTTAACAAATGATGGTGAATTAGCCGATAAATTGACTCACCCTTCAAACGAAATCGAAAAATTATACCAAGTAGAATTGGATAAGCCTTTAACACAAGAGCATTTCGAGAAAATTAAAGGAGGTATTACCTTAGAAGACGGTGAAATCAAAGCGGATGATTTAGGAATTGTTACGCCAGATGGAATGGTAGTAGGTATCAAAATCCACTCGGGTCGTAATAGAATTGTTAGACGTATTTTTGAATCATTAGGATACGAAGTATTGAAACTTGACAGAACTACTTTTGCTGGCTTAGACAAAAAAGATTTACCAAGAGGAACTTGGCGTTTCTTGTCAGAAAGAGAAGTAGTAAAATTGAAGTTTTTTAAATAGATAGCTTTCGGACTTCGGATGTCGACTTTCAGCTTTATTTTCGAGTTCTATTTATAAAATCACGTTAAAAGCTCTGTGGAATATATTTCTACAGAGCTTTTATTTTGCTGTAAAATTCTGGCATCAAAAAAGCTACTGAGATTCAGCAGCTTTTTTAATATCAAAACAATTTTTATAAAACTTGCTAAAGCAAAGACTTAAAGCCGAAAGCTGACATCCGAAGACCGAAAGCTCCTTACTACAAATTCATTAACGACTCTCTGCGTCTCATTTTTCCTGCTGGAATACCAAACATCATTTTGAAACGACGACAGAAGTATGCAGTATCTTTATAACCTACATCAGCACCGATGGCACGGATAGATTTCTTAGAAGTTCTTAACAAACCTACGGCAGCTTCCATTCTTTGATATTCGATATAATCTTGTGGATTGATACCTGTCAACATCTTGAAATATTGCCCAACGTAGTCTTCAGAAACGTTTGCAACGTTTGCTAATACTTTATTTGACAAATCTCCTCCGATATTATCTTTGATATAAGCAAAGATGTCTATTAAGCGTGGATCTTTGAAATAAGTACTGTTTGTTGCTAATTGTTCAACAAATAAACGGTTTTTGATGATGTAACGAATAATTTCGATAACAATCTCTTCCGTTTTTATTTTAATAACACGTCCTTTTCCAAGGATATCCGTCATATCTTCTTTCAAAATTTCCGCTAGCATGTGTGCTAGTTTGTCGTCTCTTTTGATTAAGAATGGAGGAATATCTAAAGAAGTAAAGAAGTTTACCGAATCAAAAACTTTTGCTTCAAAAGCAACCATCCCGAAAGAGTTTTCGATTTGGCCAATTCTTGATGGTTCAAGGTTATATTCAAAATAAGACTCTCTGTGAGTCATAAATTCTTCATTTGAAATAGCCTTTGGTTTATCAGCACTACCATACGTTATCGAAAGCATCTTACCTCCAGGGATAAAAAGCATGTCGCCAACCTCTGCATGGATAGCCTCTTCACCAAAAGAAACCTCACCGTTGTACAAAATCAAGAGTGTATTTTCTACATCATAAAAGTTTTTGATACGGATAGGTTGTAATATTCTAATGTTACGTGACTTAATAAACTTCACGCCGAGCGATTCTATTATCTTATTATAATCTTCCATTTTGCATCGTAATTTGGGTAATTGGAATTATAGAGCATTTAATTTTGGACAAAACTAATAAATCCATGTAAAATTCCAAAATTAAATGTAAAAAAGTCTTATATAATTATTTTACGGTAAAATAGTTCCGCTATTCAAATTTATTGTAATATCCTAAGAATTGAAAATTTTACAGATTTTTTTTTTAAAATTTAATATTTGGAGTTTTAGGGGATTTCTATAAAAACAATTATTTTTTTAAAAAATGATGCTCTTGAAAACACTATAACTATAGAAAGAACTTGCGATTTTTACGAAAACTAAGTCATATTTCTTCTTCAAATATTACAAAAAATTACCGAAGATTCCAGAAAGCTTTGAGTAATTATTTTTAAATAATTGGAAGTTTAAAACTAAGTAATATTTCTTATCGAAAAAGGCATTTAATAGGTATAAAATCGCACATATATACAAAGCTAAAAACTGATAATATTTACTTTGCTTATCATAAAACTATCCAGCCTTCAAATTATACTATTTAGAGCTTAGTCATAATCAATGCTTCTGTGCAAAGGTTTTCAAGGTCTGCTTAGTAAAACTACTTAGTACAAGTTTTCCACTGATTTCTGCTCTTTCCTCTAAAAGTGTATCCCAATGGTCTGTATTTTTCCAAAAGATTTTTTTTAATGCTGTTAGTGCTGCTGGATTGTAGGATGCTAGGCGTGTTGCCAACTCAATGATGGCTTTGTCCATTTCTTCTACCGTTTCGAATACCTCCATAAATAAGCCTTTTTCTTTTGCCCAGTTAGCCGAAAAAAAATCTGTAGCATTCAACGCCAATGTAGCAAATGAGGAAAGTCCAATTTTTCGTTCAACAGCAGGTTCAATCACAGCAGGAATTATTCCTATGGTTAGTTCACTTAATTTGATGGCGGCAAACTTTGTCGCAAAACAATAATCAGTAGTAGCTGCTAGGCCTACTCCTCCTCCGATAGCCTTTCCTTGGATGCGTCCAATAATTATTTTAGGAGATTTTCTACAAGCATTGATCACTTTTGCAAAACCTGTAAAAAATATTTTTCCAGTATCTCGATCATTGATTGCCATCAATTCATGAAAATCTGCCCCCGAACAAAAAGTTCTCTCTCCTTCACTTTGCAGAATAATGATTTGTACTTCCTCTTGTTCTCCTAAGTTTTCTATGGCTATTGCCAATTCTTCCAAAAGTACAATAGACATTGAATTAGTAGGCGGATTACCAAACACTAGCTTTACCACACCCAATCCTAGTGGCTCTATCCTAATGCTATGCATTTTAGGCTCTTGCATAATAAAATTATTTTTAGATATTACAGTACTATTTCTATTTAACTATCATTAAATTACAAATATTTAAAGGAATAATTTTATATCATACTAGTTTTTTAACATAAAAAATTATGATTAAAAAGCATAGTTTAGTCTCGTTCAAAGAATCTCAACAAACAATTTAACATTAAAAATGTACAAATCAGAACAATTAACGTTAGTCCGACAAACTGCCAAAGAATTTGCCGAACGTAAAATAAGACCCCATATCATGGAATGGGACGAAGCCCAGACTTTCCCGATTGAATTGATGAAACAATTGGGTAAACAAGGTTTCTTAGGCGTACTAGTCCCCGAAGAATATGGAGGAGCAGGTTTAGGCTACCACGAATACGTTGCTATTATCGATGAAATCGCACAAGTTTGTGGCTCAATCGGCTTGTCAGTTGCTGCTCATAATTCACTGTGTACCAATCATATTTTACAATTTGGGTCAGAAATTCAAAAAAAGCAATACTTGCCACAGTTGGCTTCTGGTAATTTTATCGGTGCTTGGGCTTTAACAGAAGCCAATACAGGCTCTGACTCTGCCAGAATGCAGTGTGTGGCTCGTCGCGAAGGAGATAATTATATCATCAATGGTGCTAAATGCTGGATTACACACGGTAAATCGAGCGATGTAGTCGTTGTAATGACACGTACTGGAGAGTCTGGAACAAAAGACAATGCTACCGCTTTTATTGTAGAACGTTCAAACCCTGGGTTGAAATTTGGCAAGAAAGAAAATAAATTGGGTATGCGTGCTTCTGAAACGGCCGAGGTGATTTTGGAAGATTGTATTGTACCATCATCTGCCCGCTTAGGAAATGAAGGCGAGGGTTTTAAACAAGCCATGAAGATTTTAGATGGTGGTAGAATTTCCATTGCTGCGCTTTCTTTGGGCATTGCCAAAGGTGCGATGGCTGCTGCTGCCCGTTATGCACAAGAACGCCAACAATTTGGGCAGGCTATTGCCAATTTTCAAGGCATCAGTTTTAAATTGGCAGAAATGGCGACTAAAATTCATGGAGCAGAATTGATGGCCCACCATGCAGCCGACCTTAAAATGGAAGGCACGCATTTGACCAAAGAGGCCGCTATGGCAAAATTTTATGCTTCGGAAGTAGCCGTAGAGGTAGCAACAGATGCTGTACAAATTTTTGGTGGGTATGGTTATACCAAAGATTTTCCTGTTGAAAAATTCTATCGTGATGCCAAGCTATGTACCATTGGCGAAGGAACATCCGAAATTCAAAAAATTGTAATCGCCAGAGAGGTATTAAAAGAATATCCTATTATATAATCAAATATTCCCTGTATCCATCTTTCGGATGCAGGGAATAATATTTAAGAATTATATCTCAACAAAAATATTATTCAGGCATCTGCATTTAGTGAAATTCCACTGTTTGAGTGGAGCGAGTTTGGAATTTCTTGAATTTCTTTTGTTACTTTTCTTGTTTCAAGACAAGAAAAGTAAGGTCTTTCGAAAGGAAATATTGTTTTTTGGATATTAACCAAATATAATTCCCACACATATTGTAAGTATTATTCCTGCCTCGCAATAATTTAGCCTTTCTTCTTCTTAATTTTGTAATAGATTAATTAACAACTAAACCGTAATTGATTCTATTACAAATGTTAAAGATTCTTAGACAACCCTATCCGCATAACGACTCTACTAGACGCAAGCTTTTTTTGTCGTTCGGAGCAGGTATTTTTATTACGTTTTTCCTAATTTTTTTCGAACCTTTTGGTATTGCCAATTGGCATAGCACCCAGAAAGCATTATTGCTATCAGGTTTCGGCATTATTACTACCACAATGATGCTTTTTATCTATTTTGGCATTCAAAGGCTTTTCCCAAAGTTTTTTCAAGAAGAACAGTGGACTGTCGGGAGAGAGATATTCATGGTAGCGCTAAATATCTGTTCAATTACAGCTATTAATATCCTTTACTCTCAATATTTTATCAACAATGGCTTTAACCTACTGAGTTTGGTTTCCATGATTATTTACACGCTTGTGTTGGGCGTTTTTCCTGCCACAGGTATTATTTTAATCAACTATATTTATTATTTAAAACAATATAGCAAACCTCCGCAACCTAGTCATCTCCCCGAAAAACACGCAATACATGATGAATCAGATGAAATAAACCTAATTGCTGAAAATGGAAAAGATAAAATTCAGATGCATACTGATTCGTTTTATTACATAGAATCAAGCGATAACTATTCTACCGTGGTATTTAAACAAAATGATGATTTCAAAAAAGATTTGATTAGAAGTAGCTTAACACGTTTAGAAAGCCAGACACAACAAAAACAAATTGTTCGTTGTCATCGCTCCTTTATCGTTAATCTCGACAAAGTTGAACGTGTTTCGGGGAATGCTCAAGGCTATAAATTGCACCTTACTGAAAGCAATTTTGTCATTCCTGTAGCCCGCAGATATTCTCAGATTGTCTATGAATTGAAGTAATACACTTAGTTTTTCTCGTGTACTTCCGTCAGAATTTTACTTACTTCTTTTCTAATCTCTGACATAGGCTTCATAAAACTATTATTCATAATACTGAAAATTAACACTTTACCTTTTTTAGTAACCAAGTAACCACTCAAATTGTAGTTATTGCTAAAAGAACCCGATTTGGCAAAAATGAAGGGCTTTTCAGTAGACGATAAACTTTTCAACGTACCCGATTTTCCAGCAGCTGGTAAAAGCTGAAAAAGTCTTTCCTGTGGTACAATCAAATAAATATTTTGCAATAATTTCACGATACTTCTTGGTGTAAACAAGTTATAACGTGAAAGTCCAGAGCCATCTACCCATCTTGAAACATCTGGTAAATCTGTCATAAATTTCTTTTTCACGGCATCAATCCCTTTGCTTACATTCAACTCTCCCGTCAAAGCATCTGCATTGAGTACCATTAGGTGTTCTGCAATCATGTTATCACTTACATGCAACATCCTTTTGTATAAACTATCTGCGGGAAGGCTATAAAATGTTTTGGCAGATTTATTCAAGGCTTTATTAATCAAAGTCACTTCTTTTTTTAATGTATCGCTCAATAGGGCAACAGTAATATCTATGCCCGTTTTGAAGGGTACATCTTGTTCAAAAGTGGGTTTCATTTTTTGAAGGCTTGGATGACTAAACAAATTAGCTCCAAGGTCACGCTGAATAGAAAAGCTATTGGTGTTCGACCAGTCGTACACTTTATTTTCAAAGAATTTTGGTGATACACTCAATGTATTTTGTTCCTTCACTTTGAATCTGACAACATTCCCATGAATAGGAAATCCTGATATTTCAGCCGCATAATCATCATTAAAATCATCCCAAGCCCAGCCTTGCCCCAAAAATGAACCTGTAAAATTATCATTAGAAAAGTAAATTTTCTCAGGGCGACTTTTCAAAAAGTCATATACTTTGCTTTTGGCTAAATCTGGATGAAGGAAAGATGGGTCTCCCGTTCCCCAAACAATTAAAGAATCGCCAGTAACTTGATAATGAAAAGCAGGAATAGAATCTCCCAAGGTTTTTAGACTAGCATAAAAAGTAAAGAGCTTGGTATTGGAAGCAGGCATAAAAAAACGATTTGCCTCTTGTTCAAATACAGTCTTTTGTTCGGTTATATCATAGAAAACAACACCTGTTTGGTTTTGAGAAAACACTTCTGATTGCTGAATTAGTCGAGCCGTGGATTTCATCTGTACTTTGCTAGTACTACACGAAAAAGAAATAACAACTACCAAAAACATCAAACAGGTAAGGAAACTCTTCATAAACATCAAATAATTTTAGGGATTATACTGATAACATTGAGGAAATCAACGGAAAATACACATTTTTCCTACACCAAAATCATAAAGTATGATATATTGTTTTGTGTGATTCTCAGTCTAGAATGTGTCCAAAAGTATTTTCTTCATTACCTTTGTAGTGCTATAACTTAGTCTTGGTAAAACTCCTAGACTAAATTTTCGTTATCTAATTAGATTAATATTATTCCATAAAAAATATTTCGTAATCATAAAATGTCTGTAAAATATTTTCATCTCACAGTAAAAGAAATCATCGACGAAACGCCCGATACAAAAACCTTTACTTTTTGGCACCCTGTACATCAATCTGTTAGTTACAAAGCTGGTCAATTCCTTACGTTAATTCCTGTTATTGATGGACAAAAAGTACGTAGAAGTTACTCAATGTCAAGTTCGCCTAATAAAGATGCTTCTATTGCGGTAACTGTAAAGCGTGTACCTGGTGGCTTGGTATCTAATTACTTGTGCGATTCAGTAAAAGTAGGTGATGCTATCGAGGTGATGGAACCGATGGGGCATTTTGTGGTTGAACCAAACCCGATGAAAGAACGTACTATCGTGCTTTTTGGTGGTGGGTCTGGAGTTACGCCTTTGATGTCTATTCTGAAATCTGTTTTACCTGTGGAACAAGGCTCAAAAGTGTATTTGGTATATGGTTCAAGAAGTGAGGAAGATATTATTTTCAGAAAACAGTTAATCGAATTAGAGCTAAAATATGAAGGTCGTTTCAAAGTATTACACATACTCACGAAGCCTTCTTATACTTGGACGGGCTATAAAACACGTATCAATCAAGCATCTGCAGTAATTTTCTTGAAGCAAGACCTTGCTATTGATATTGCCAAAGCAGAATATTATCTATGTGGACCAGAAGGCATGATGGAACAGGTAGAAAATGCTTTGAAGATGTTTAATGTACCTACTGACAGTATTCATAAAGAACATTTTGGAAGTGTAGGCTCGCATGAAATACTTGTGGAGGAAGAAGACGATTCTATCAAGGCACAAACTGTAACGATTCAATACGAGGGCACTGACTATCAAGTATTGGTAAAACCACATGAAACGATTCTGGAGGCTGCCTTGCGTGAAGATATTGATCTGCCCTATTCGTGTCAGGCAGGGATGTGTACTGCTTGTTTAGGTAAATGTGTGGCTGGAAAAGTACACATGGACGAAGAAGACGGACTTACGGAGAAGGAAATTAAACAAGGTTATATTCTTACTTGTGTATCTCACCCAAAAACGGCTGGGGTTGTTATTGAGGTTGAATAGGTTATACAACTAGCTCATATAATTTTTAAAAGGTTGATATTAGAAGCGATTGGTGCTTACAATATCAACCTTTTTATTTTATACTCATTTTTTCATCTGAAAGCCGACCTCCGAAAGCTGATTGCTTTTTTTACCCGCTGATTTTCGGAGATTTAAAAACGCTGATAACTGCTGATTTTTTCGATAGCCGACTTCCGAAATCCGATTGCTTTTTTTACCCGCTGATTTTCGGAGATTTAAAAACGCTGATAACTGCTGATTTTTTCGATAGCCGACTTCCGAAATCCGATTGCTTTTTTTACCCGCTGATTTTCGGAGATTTAAAAACGCTGATAACCGCTGACTTTTTCAATAGCTGAAATCCGATTGCCGACTTCCGAAAGCTGACAGCTTAGCGCTTAACTGCCTTTTTAATGAAATATCCCAGCCCCAACATAGACACCAATATTAATCCAAAAATGACAAACTGAATGCTACTTCCCTGACTTGGGTGTTCTATTAGTTTACGGATTTCCTGTGCTTGTGTTCCTAGCCAGATGGAAAGGATTGTACGAGGCAACATACCAAGGAAGCCTGCCGTAAGAAAATTTTTCAACTTTGTTCCCGAAAAAGAGAACAATACATTGGTAACTGCAAAGGGCAAAACAGGCGATAGTCGAGCTAATAAAATAATCTTGAATTCATCTTTTTGAAGATTGTCAAGTATCTCTCTTACTTTGGGCTTTTCAGAGATTTTACTTAAGAATCTTCCACCATCAATTAGTTTGGCAACATTAAAACCTAAGTAGGATGCTATCCAATAGCTAATAGCAATGGGGATAAAAGCATTCCAGCCTAAAAAATAGCCACTTAGCAACGCAATAAACGTAGTAGGCGTAAGGGCAAAAGCCATGCTAAAACATGAGGCAACGTATACTAATACCCATTGCAATATTGTGAATTGTTGCACTGCTTGTTCATGCGTAATCAGCCAATAACTAATACTGGAACTAGCAAAAATGGGCATTAGACCCAAAAAGAAAGTATATATAATAGAAAACGTATTTTTCTGGAGAAAATCTAACATTTCACAAAGATAGATACCGACTAGTCATTCTACAAAGAACTTAGAAATCAGTAAATTTTATGGGTAGTAAATCTCCAATAGACTCTGTCACCAATATCTGGTTGTTTGCACCCAACATGATAAAGCGAATGGGTTCTTTTTGACGAACTTCGTATTCCAACATCGCCTGTCGGCAAGCACCACAGGGAGAAACCCCTCTGAATACATCACCTTTTCCCGGGCGAGCTATCACAGCAATGGATTTAATTGTACGTTCTGGATAGTTGGCACCCACCCAAAATATAGCCGATTGTTCTGCACAAGAACCAGAAGGGAAGGCAGCATTTTCTTGATTATTCGCCATTACGATGGTATCATCATCTAACAAAATGGCGGCACCAACATGGAAATTAGAGTAAGGAGCATACGATTTATAGGTAGCTTTTCGGGCTTCGTTCAAAAGTTTGTTTTCCTGTACAGATAGTTCTGTATCATTGTTGTACGTTTCGAGGGTAATTGTCAAATTAAGTTTCTGCATATCAGTTTATTCGGTATATTTTCATTAGTTTTTTAGATGGGAAAGCTATAACGAAAAAAGGCTTTAGAATAGTTCATAATATTATCGAAAAGATAATTTAGTTATTTAAAAACAGTAGTTATACTTAACTAAAAAAATCAAACCCGTAGAGAAATTCCTACGGGTTTATCTAGGGGCAGAATCTATTAACTATTTATTCTCTTTTTCAGGTAGTACTTCAGCTGAAGTTTTCTCTACTTTCTTGCCTACTTCTTCCATCAATCGTAAGCCTAACAATCCACTCAAGGCTCCGTTTTGGTCGTTTGAACCGCCCGTAATTAAAATATCTGGCATTACCTTTATTTTCTCTTTACCGATGCTTTCAGTGATTTTCAATTGCGTAAAGTTTCCTTCACCCATTGCTGAAACAGCCAATTTATACGCTTCAGCATCGGCCTTACCAATCGCCAAGATTTTTTCAGCTTCGGCAGTACCCGTTTTACTGATTTTTTCGGCTTCGGCATTCGCAATTAATTTGATACGTTCTGATTCCGCACTTGCTTGCACCCTCACTCTTTCTGCCTCCGCTCCTGCTTGTAGTTTTAAACTTTGGGCTTCACCTTGTGCTTTTTTCACAGACGCATCGGCTACTCTTTCGGCAATCACTACGCCTTGGTCAGCTTTAACAATATCTTTCTGAATATCCGCAATGGCTGTTTCTTTCTCTAATGCTTGTCGTGTTTCTTGAGCCATCTTTTGGGTTTCGTAAGTAACTTTTTGTTCCTCCGCTAATTTTCGGTCAGTAAGGGTTTTCATCAATGATTCTGGTGGTACGATATCACCAATCAAAGTATCTACAGCATTTACATTATATTGCGAAAGCACTTCCGCAATATATCTTCTAGCGGTTTCCTGACGCTCTTTTCTTGACCCTAGGAATGAAATCACATCAGAATCTTGTGCTGAGTTTCTAAAATAATTACCAATCGTTGGTTCCAATACTTGGCTCACGAGGTTGTTCATATTACCGAAACGGGCAATCACTTTAGGGGCTTCGTAGTTGGGAATATGGATAATCTGCGAAACATCTAAATTAAAAGGGAAACCGTCTTTAGAACGAACTGTTATCGTTGACAGGTTCTTATCCAATTGGTGTGATTCTGACCTTGCACTTGCCCAGTTTAACACCAAATTGGTCGTGGGTACTACTTCTATTTTCTGTACATAAGTATTTACAGGATATTTCCCTGGGCCAAAGGCCTCTGCCCAAACACCTTTATAGCCTTTTGAAACAATGTTACCGTGTTTAAATTCTGTACCGCTAACGTCAATTCCTTCTTCCCCAACATAAGAAATTACTACGCCTACATTACCAATCGGGATTTCGGTCATGTGTATTTCTTCTACTTTCACAAACCAAGGATTGAGGTTATAAGAACCCGCCAAAATTACTTGTTGCTGTAGCCCTCTATTACCGCCCTTACTCAGGAATGCATCAGCATTTTGAAAATTATTATGTCCTTCGATAGATTTACCAGCTATCTGACCTGCTTCAATTGATGCCCCATCCATGGTAGTGATAATGCCCACCATGTTTTCATGAATTTCAGTAATGTCTGTGATGACTACTTCAAACAAAAAGGTATTAATCCTGTAAGACCCCGCCGTGATTACTGCTGTTTGTCGTCCTTTTCTACCACCATTCTTCAAGAACGATACGGTATCCTGAAACCCATCACATTCAATCTTTCTGGCAAGGATAGAACCCGTTTCAAGTTCCCTCCCATCTTTTGCCAAAATCAATCCTATTTGTCCTGTTGGAATAATAGTAAGTGGTTGAAGTTTAATATCATATTGCCAAATCCAATACCAAAAATAAATACCGGGTGCCAAGGGCTCTGCTTGATAACCTGCTTCCCCTTCGGTGGCAATGATTCGTCCTTCTGGTAAGGATTTCTTATCCCCAAACAGTACGAATTTCTTGGTAACTAGCCCAATTTTGTCTTCTGGAATAATAATGATGCCCAACAAGCGAAAAATAAATTTGTAGAAAACTAAGCAAAGCAAAGGAACTGCGATGCTAATAACGGTGGCAATAGGAACTTCCATTTTTTATATTTATTTTGGTTAAATTGTGAACTGAAATATTAAAGTTCATGGACCAAATTTGATAAAAAGTGTATCAGAATATCCCAAATTGTGAAGAATGGTTAGGCGGTGGCTTAAATGGGTTTAGGGTATTTTATGTTACAAAACATTCCTGCTTTAACGTAGTTAATTGGGTTATTTATTCCTCTTATCTATAAAAAGGTTAAGTTAGTCGAAATATATTGAGATTACGAAGTAGGACGGGACAAAAGCATATACATTATAAAGTAACTTTATAGAAAATTAGAATAGCAAAAAATATTCATACATACGTAATATGAAGCAAAAAAATACGCTCTCAATGGTATCTGTTGGGGCTTCAATCTGTTTAGCATTGGTTGGCTGTCATAGTAAGAAACCACAAGACTCTAATAAAAAAGAAGATCAGCCTGCCATTGTTGATGTAATCATCGCAAAAAAGCAAAGTATTAGCTCAAATGTTGAAGCCAACGGTTCTATTATAGCCAATGAATTCGTAGAACTACACACAGAAGTGAGTGGTCGTATTACCTATCTTAATATTCCCGAAGGCAACGTTGTAACACAAGGAACGATATTAGCCAAAATCAACGATGCTGACTTACAAGCTCAACTCGCTAAAACAAAGGTCTTACTCGATTTAGCCGAAAAAACTGAAAAACGTTTAGGCAAGCTTTTATCAATTAATGGTATTAGTCAAGGTGAATATGATACTGCCTTGAACCAAGTAAATAGCCTAAAAGCAGATTTGGCTTATACCCAAGTGTTAATCGATAAAACTGTATTGAAAGCACCATTTACGGGTGTGATTGGTCTTCGTCAGATAAGTTTAGGAGCTTTTGTTTCAGCTACCACTATCATTGCTACCATTCAGCAAGTAAATAAATTGAAAGTTGACTTTACAGTTCCTGAAGAATACTCTCCACTCATCCGTAAAGGAAGTGTGGTAGAGGTTGAAGTAGAAGGACAAAGAGACGGTCGTTGCAAAGCTGTAGTAGTAGCCCGCGAACCGCAAATCAACCAAACTACCCGTAACTTACTGGTGCGTGCCTTGTTGTCAAACTGCAATGCCAACCCTGGTACTTTTGCAAAGGTATATTTTAGTGCAGGCCCAGCACAAAATAGTATCTTGATTCCTACCAATGCGATTATCCCAGATGATAAAACGAAAAAATTGGTCATTGTAAAAGACGGCAAAGCTAGTTATGTAGTAGTAGAGACTGGTTTTAGAAAAGAAGATGTTGTTGAAATTACAAGTGGCTTAACCGAAGGAGATTCTGTAGTGGTTGATGGCGTTTTATTTGCTCGTGCAGATAAACCTGTAAAAGTAAGAAGTGTAAAAAAACAGTAGTCATTTGAAGGTGAATGGGCTATCAGCGATGTTGGCGTCATCATCCATCATTAAAAAGATTTCATAAAATTGCTTTTCATCTTCTACAAAAGATGGGAGTAATTTAATCATCAATATTCATGAATATTTCAGAATTATCTCTTAAAAGGCCTGTACTCGCCACAGTACTGAATATCCTGATTATCCTTTTTGGGATAGTTGGATTTTCGTTTTTGGCAGTAAGGGATTATCCAGCTATTGACCCACCGATGGTTACTGTAAGAACAGCTTACACTGGTGCCAACCCTGATATTATTGAAAACCAAATTACTGAGCCTCTCGAAAAACAAATCAATGGTATTCCAGGAATTCGTTCTATTACGTCATCAAGTACTTTAGGAAGTAGTTCTATTTCAGTAGAATTTAACCTTGATGTACCATTGGAAGCAGCCGCCAGTGATGTGCGTGACAAAGTGGCTCAAGCTGTTAGAAGTTTACCCCAAGATATTGATGCACCTCCTGTCGTGTCCAAAGCGGATGCTAATAGTGACTTTATTTTGTTGTTGGCTATCCAGAGTAGAAGTAAAGGTTTATTAGAACTGAGTGATTATGCCGAAAACGTATTACAACAACGTTTCCAGACCATTAATGACGTAAGTGGTGTAAACATTTTGGGTCAAAAACGTTATGCCATGCGTATCTGGTTGAAAACAGACCGTATGAATGGTTATGGCTTATCTTTTACAGATATCCAAACAGCTTTAGCGCGTGAAAACGTAGAACTTCCTGCAGGTAAAATTTATGGTAGTAACACAGAGATGACGATTCGTGCTTTAGGTAGATTAACATCGGAACAACAATTTCGTGATTTAATCATCCGTGAAAGCAATACGGGTATCGTTCGTTTAGGTGATATTGCTGATGTGGAATTAGGACCAGAAACCCTAGAACAAAGCTGGAAATACAATGGCGTGTATGCCGTTGGTTTAGCAGTTGTTCCTCAGCCTGGAGCTAATTATATCAAAATTGCGGATGAATTTAATAAACGTTTGCAGGAAATTGAGAAAGAGAATAAATCTGACATTCAGTTTAAGCTATTAATTGATAATACTAAAAACGTTCGTCGCTCATTAGAGGAGGTAGAAGAAACCTTAATTATTTCTTTTGGTCTGGTAGTATTAGTAATTTTCTTCTTCTTCCGAAATTGGCTTATTGCGATTCGTCCCCTTATCGATATTCCTATTTCATTGGTTGCTACCTTCTTTGTAATGTATTTCTGTGGTTTCACCATTAATGTACTTACGCTGTTAGGTATCGTTTTGGCGACAGGGCTTGTAGTTGATGATGGTATTGTTGTTACAGAAAATATTTTCCGAAAGCTCGAACAGGGCTTACCTATCCGTAAAGCTGCTTTGGAGGGTAGTAGAGAAATCTTCTTTGCCGTAATTTCTACTTCCTTAACATTGGCGGTGGTGTTCTTGCCTGTTATTTTCTTAGAAGGATTCGTAGGTAGCCTCTTCCGTGAATTTGGTATTGTGGTCGCAGGTGCGGTATTGATTTCAGCCTTTGTTTCACTGACGATTACGCCTGTACTGAATGTGTATTTAACACGTAAAAAAGCAGGTCACGGGTGGCTTTACGACAAAACTGAGCCATTCTTTACAGGCATGGAAAATGGCTACAAGAGTATCCTAAAGGGCTTTATGAGCGTCAGATGGATGGCTTGGGTAATTGTAGTTGCCTGTGGATTGTTGATATGGCTAGCGAGCAAAAATCTTCAAAGTGAGATTGCTCCGATGGAAGATAAAAGCAGTATTCGTTTTACGGTAAGTACGCCTGAAGGGTCTAGTTATTTATATACTCAGAAGGTTTCTGATGATGTAACCAATTTCTTGAACGATTCTATTCCTGAAAAAGAATTTGTATTTAATGCTGTGCCTGGCTTTGGTGGAAACGGTGGTACAAACTCTTCTGCGGCTCGTATTGGTTTGGTAGACCCCGACCAAAGAACCAGAAGCCAAGATGAAATAACCAAGTTATTGAACAAAAAAATGAGCAGGTTTAATAATGCTCGTGTATTTGGTGTACAAGAACAAACTATCTCGGTGGGTTTAGGTTCAAGAGGAAGTTTACCTGTACAGTTCGTATTACAAAATATCGACTTTGCTAAGATTAAAGACGCTATTCCGAAATTTTTGGAGGAAGCTCGTAATGATAAAACTTTCCAGAATGTTGACGTAAACTTGAAATTCAACAAGCCTGAGATTTTAATGACCTTCGACCGTATTAAAATCAAAGACTTAGCCCTTACGACACAAGATGTTGTAAGTGCTGTCCAAGGGGCATTCAGTGGTAGAAGGCTAGCGTATTTCACCATGAATGGTCGTCAGTATGAAGTAATTGCGCAAGTGGAAAGAAAAGACAGAAAAGAGCCTACGGATATTGAAAACATTTTTGTGACCAATACGCGTGGTGAAAGGATTCCTTTGAGTGCCGTAGTGAAGTTGGAAGAAAGTAGTAATCCTTCAACGTTGTTTCACTTCAACCGTTTGAAATCGGCTACTGTGTCAGCCTCTTTGGCAGAAGGAAAAACCATTGGAGACGGTGTAAAAGCGATGCAAGCTATTGCAGATAAAGTATTGGACAAATCTTTCCAAACAGCCTTGAGTGGTCCTTCAAGAGATTATTCTGAAAGTTCTTCTAACACAACTTTTGCTTTTGGATTAGCCTTAACATTGATTTATTTACTATTGGCGGCTCAGTTTGAAAGCTTCAAAGATCCTTTCACTATTATGATTACCGTGCCTTTGGCTTTGGCGGGTGCATTGGGTAGCCTTTGGTTGTTTGGACAAACATTGAATATTTTCTCGCAGATTGGTATGATTATGTTGATTGGACTAGTAACCAAAAACGGAATTTTAATTGTTGAATTTGCTAATCATAAGCGAGCCGAGGGTATGTCAAGAATTGAAGCTGTTGTTGAAGCCGCAACCCAACGTTTGCGTCCGATTTTGATGACAAGTTTAGCAACATCTTTAGGAGCTTTGCCGATTGCTTTGAGTTTAGGGGCAGCATCTACTAGCCGTATTCCATTAGGTACTGTTGTTGTGGGGGGTATTTTATTCTCTTTAATTCTTACGTTACTCGTTATTCCAGCAGTTTATACATTTATCTCTAGTAAAAATTACGTAACAGAAGAATCTAAACTAGTAGCAGAAGAACAAGCGGCAGATTAAACTAAAGCTGAAAATCAACAAAAAAACATGAGAATCATTTTTAAAAGTAATATACTGTTGGTAAGTTGTTTGCTAATGATGGGCTTTTCAGAAGGTTTTGCTCAACAGCAAATAACATTGAACCAAGCCGTTGAAACAGCCTTAAAAAACAATTTAGATATTCAGGTTTCTAAAAATACGCTATCTGCCAATACTATCAATAATTATATTGGTATCGCTGGTGGTTTGCCTACAGTTACGGGCGCTTTTAGTACAAACGAACAGATAACTGGACTGAACCAAGAGTTAAGTAATGGTACAAGTACTAACAGAACGGGCGTAGTTTCCAACAATACCAATATGAGTTTTACAGCAACGATGATGCTGTATAATGGCGGAAGAGTAATAGCAACAAAAAAGCGTTTAGAGGAATTACAAAAACTTAGTCAGGAGCAATTGAATGCTACAGTACAAAATGTAGTGGCTGACGTGATGTTAAAGTATTTTGCAGTAGTTCAGCAACAAAATTTTGTAACTACCTTACTTCAGTCTATCGAAGTATCAAAACAAAAACTATCGCTGATTGAAGCCCGCAAAAGCGTAGGATTATCAAACGAAGCAGAATCTTTACAAGCTACGATAGATTTGAATGCCCAAACGCAAGCTTTGCAAACTCAAAAAATAGTGATTGAACAAAGTAAGGCTGATTTACTCCGTAGTTTAGTATTAAACCCTAGAACTGCTATTACTATTTCCGATACGATTGTATTGGATAGAAGCCTGCAATGGGAGAATTTAGACGCCAACATAAAGAAACATCCAAGTATTTTATCGGCTGAGGCACAAATTAATATAAATCTTTTGTTAGAAAGAGAAGCCAATGCTAGGCGTTATCCTACTATCAATTTGAATACAGGCTATAACTATGGCCGTAACCAAAGTGGTGCAGGTTTTACACTTTTAAACCAAACCTATGGTCCATTTTTAGGAGTGAATGCCAGTATTCCTATCTATTCAGGTGGTGTAAATACGCGACAAGTACAAATAGCCAAAATCAATACTGAAACGGCTCGATTACAGAAAGAAATAGTTTACCAGAATTTCGAAACTGCGGCGGCTAAATCTTGGGAAGCATATAGCAATACGTTACAATTGATAGAAGCCGAACGAGAAAATTATGCGTTAGCAGATAAATTATTGAAAATAATGAATCAGCGTTTTCAATTAGGTCAAGCTACTATCATTGACGTAAAACAAGCACAGCAAAGTTTTGAAAACTCGGGCTATCGTCTGAATAATTTGAGCTATACAGCCAAAGTAGCTGAAATTACGTTGAAGCAAATAGCTAGTCAGTTAGGTAATTAATACTTCATAGAAAATAATAAAATATCAATTTTGAAAACATGAGTCATCCCGAATTTTAAGCAAAATTTGTCCATAAGATATTTTGAATGACTATTCTTATTCTGTAAATATGTGTCATTCCGAATTCTATCATCAAAAAGCGGTCAGAAAAATTATTTTTCTGACCGCTTTTTGATGATAGATAATGGATTATAGTTCCGTTAGGAACAAGATATCGGTAGAAAAAGTATTCTGTTAACCCCACAAGCCCCATCGGGGCGAAATATATCGCCTCTATGAGGCTATTTTATTAAACTTTCTCATTTTAAAAAAAATTCGAGATAACCCCATGTTTGTAAAGATAGTTCTCCTACATATTTAGCTAAAAATGTATATTATTTCAAGAGGGTGGAAAATAAAAAGGTTTTTCTTATTTGGACTAATTATAAATAATAACGTATATTTGTGCATTATTAGTCTTTCCACAACTCCCATAGCATGAATAACATTCAGGTGGACAATATCTCCATTAAAATTAACGAGGATTCCTTTCGGGAAATCTATAATTTGTATTGGGAAAAAGTTTTTTCGGTATGTTATGCTAATCTGAAAGACGAAGAGCTTTGTAAAGGAATGGTACAAGATATTTTTAAGTCACTTTGGGAAAAGAGAGATAAGCTTGAAATTAATCAGTCTGTTGAGAAATACCTTGTAAAATCTGCTAAGTATAAAGTATTTGAACATATCAGAAATAAAAAAATCAGAGAACACCATTTAGAGCAAATTGCTTCTTCACAAACAGTATCTAGTAATTATACTGAAAATGAAGTGATGCTAAGTTCTTTAAAAGAAAGAATATCTACCTTGATTGAAGACCTGCCTAATCAATGTCGTAGGGTTTTTAAAATGAGCCGTGAACAAGGCTTATCCAACAAAGAGATTGCCTTAGACCTACTTATCTCTGAAAGAGCGGTAGAATACCACATTTCTAAAGCTATTTCCTCTCTTAAATCCAATTTACCAGAATATTCACTCTGATTTTCTTACCTACAGCTTCGGGAAACCCTTAAATATGCTACTTTTACAAAAAAGAGTCTTTTTGTTCTAAAAAACATGTTTAATGAAGGTTAGTAAAGAGCTTATTGAAAAATACCATTGCGGACAATGTACACCAACAGAAATAATGTTGGTTGAAAATTGGTTGCTCGATGAAAACGAAGACGATTTTTTAGTCTTTCCTGAAAACATAGATAAAGAAAAAACAGCTACAGAAATGTGGCAGGATATTGCTGATATTCTCCCTTCAAATTCCAAAAAATCAACAAATAATCCGTTTTTTATTTTTCAGAATACCAAATATCTTTCCATAGCAGCCACTTTAGCATTTGCCATTCTTGCGTCTTCTCTGTATATTTTTTATCAAAAAGCAGACGAGGCATTGATTACTGCCGTAAATACTACGGGTACTACCAATAAAGAAATTTTTGCCAAAGATTATACCATCTCGCTTGGACCAGAGAGCAACGCCAACATTGATGTAAACAATGATTCGATTCATTTTTGCGGAAGCATGCTGATTAGTCCCAACAAAGATATCTCTATTACCGTAAAAGGACTTTGTACTAAAAGTGCGAACCAAAGTAATAAGGTGAATTTCAAGAAGGGCGAAAGTTATATCGTTCTTGATGACCCTAATACCCAAAACAGTCAAGTGATTATTATGGACGAAAAACTGTTGATGGGCTTACCTCCCGTAATGAAAAGACAATTGATGGATCAATTTAATATTTGAAACTCTTGATTATATTATGTGCTTTAAAAAAAGCCCGATTACTTTTATCATAGCCTTTATCGTAGGATTAACTTCTTTGTTGGGTTGTTCAGAATCAAAAGATGCCCCTGATAAACATAAAAAATATAGCATTTATGTCATGGCAAAGGACTATAAAGAGTACATTATTCATACTGACGATATTTCTACGGGCAAGATTAATCCGATAGAAGAAGGTACCCGAGTTTTTCCCAAACAAATCTGGTATGATTTAATTGTTAAGAATGGTTTCTATTATCGGTTAGGGCGAAAAAGTCAGTATTTAATAAAATCGGTTATTACCAATAATAGTCTTCAACCTATCGACTCTGTTTTGCTTAATGGCTTTGTGTATTTGGATAATTATAGTTGGGTTCATCCAGATTCACTTTTTTTAATTTCTCATAATAAGAAACTCAATAAACTTCAATATGCCAAAGTGAATGTCAATGACATGAAGGCTCAGATAGGTATCTTCCCTCTTCCTAAGCCCACTGGCATTTACAATTCCATTTCTGTAGGGTTTTCTAACTTCTTGACCAACAAAGTGGTTGTAGGCTATACTTATCATGCTATCTCGACACCACAAAATTATCAAACTAGCGATACGGCTTTTGTAAGTATCTTGACATACCCAGCACTCAAATTAATAAAGACTCAAAAGGATACTCGCTCTACTTATCCTGGGGGTATCAATACCGCTCAGCCCAATACCTTTACTGCTCAAAACGGCGATTTTTATTTTCTCGCCTGTCCAGGTATCGCACTAGGCAATAATCCTAATAAGCCTACGGCGATGTACAGAATTCGTAAAGGACAAGAATCTTTAGACAGTTCATTTTTCTTCAATATTTCGGCTTCTATTAAAAATCATGCTTATGGTATGTGGGACATTGGCGACGGTAAAGCTATTCTCAGAAGTGAGCGAAAAGATTTATTCACAGGCTTTGAAGACCATTATAAAGTGCCTCACGTAGAGTTTTATGTAGCAGATCTTGTAAAACAAACCCTAAAAAAGTTGGATTTACCTTTGGATAAAGGGACTTCTAGGCGTTGTATTCTGGTAGAGCATGGTTTAGTCTATATTTCTCTTAATTCTGATACGGGTGGAAACAATATTTGGATTTATAATCCCAAAGATGGTAGCTTGAAAAAAGGATTACAGCTTGAAGGCCCTATAGATTACATCCTCCGCATTGAAAGGTTATATGAAGATTAAAATAAAGAATTATACATAACCAATTTTCAACAATAATTATCAGCATTTCCTTAAAATTTCTTTCTCCTGACCTTCGGGGGTAGCAGAGTTGTGCTACTTAGGTATTTGAAAAGGCAAGTTTAGTAATTGCCTATTCATGTATCTAAACAGTATTCCTCAGCTAAAACCAATGTGCTCAACTAAGTTTTTATTTACTACAATTTTATTTTTCTTATTACAAATCAATAGTCTTGTCTTTGCACAAACTGGAAATAGTGTTTCTGGAACGATACAGGGCGAAGATGGCAATAAATTAGCAGGCGTAAATGTCGTATTGAAAGGTACGACTATTGGTACTGTTACCAAAGACGATGGATACTTCAAACTATCTATCACGAGGGCTGGTTCTTATACTTTAGTAGTTTCTTCTGTAGGTTACTTATCACAATCAAGAGTTATCTCACTCAAAAATGGTCAGGAAGTTAAGGCCAATTTTACCCTAAAGTTTGATTCTAAAAACATGGACGAAGTGGTTGTTCATGGCAAAACAAAAACACAGGAAGTAAAAGAACAGGCTTTTGCCGTTAATGCGATTGAAACTAAGCAATTCGCTAATACTACCGCCGACCTTAACCAAGTATTAAACAGAACCGCAGGAATAAAAGTACGTGAAGAAGGTGGGATGGGTTCTGATTTCAACTTTTCAATCAATGGATTATCGGGCAAAGCTGTAAAATTCTTTTTGGATGGTGTTCCGATGGAATTAATGGGCAGTACGATGTCGCTGAATAATATTCCTGTCAATCTTGCTGAACGCATGGAGGTTTACAAAGGTGTTGTGCCTGTAAGCTTAGGGTCGGATGCCTTGGGTGGAGCTGTTAATATCATTACTAATCAAAACATCAGTAATTATTTAGATGCTAGCTATAGTATCGGTTCTTTTGATTCTCACAGACTAGCCCTAACGGGTCAATATCGCTTTGGAAACGGAATTATCCTTAAAGCCAGTGCCTTTGCTAACTATTCTAAAAACAACTATATCATGCGTGATATGGAGATTTGGGATGAAGCACAATACAAATACGTTAATAAAGATTTTAAACGATTCCACGACAAGTATCAATCAGCGATGGGACAGCTTGAAGTAGGTGTAGCTAATAAAAAATGGGCTGATATTTTCTTTGTAGGGCTTTCTTATTCGGGTACTAACCAAGATATACAAACGGGAACGCGACAAGATGTGGTTTATGGGGCTGTCACTAAAAATGGTTATGCCTATAATGGGTCGCTTCGTTATCGTAAAGACAACCTATTTACGAAAGGCTTAAATGCTAATATTTTTGCTTCACGCTCGGTTGATAATTATGTGGTTACTGACACATCAAGTTATAAATATTATTGGGATGGCTCGCGTGTAAAAACTAGTTTAGCCGAAATCGGTTCGATAAAAACGGTTAACAACATTAATCGTCCAAGAACTTTTGTGCGTACCAATTTTGGCTATGAATTATCTTCTGTACACTCGTTCAACCTGAACTATACTTATGACCACCTCAGAAACGAAACCTATGATGAGTTAATTACCGACCATGCAGATATTCCGGGAATATTAAGCAAACAAATTTTGGGCGTAGCTTATCAGCAAAATCTACTCAATGAACGCCTTACGAATACTTTATTTGGTAAAGTATATGGGTTAAGTGTTCAGCAATCTAAATACATTTCTGTTTCGGGTCAGTATGGACAAGTAAACGATTCTCAGATCTACCAAGGTTACGGATTAGCCAGTCGCTATAAAATAACAGGAGATATTGGTGTGAAGGCATCCTTCGAAAAAGCATATCGTTTGCAAGAAGTAGGCGAAATGTTCGGGAATGGTTATACTGTTGTGGCAAACCTAGACCTAAAACCAGAGTCGAGCAATAACTTAAACATCGGAGCTTACTACGGTTTCCGTTATAATAAGCATAAGTTATTTGTCGAAGCATCATGGTTCTATCGTAATGCCAACGACTTTATCTATGCCGTAGTTTATAAATCTAATTCTAGTGTAAGCCGTTACGAAAATACTTCAAATGTAAAAGTGAATGGTTTGGAAGGAGACATCAAATATAATTATGGTGATTTAATCTACTTCAACGCTAACATCAGTTACCAAAATGCTATCAATAATACTAAGTATTCACCTGGTTCAGCGGGTACTACTATTGAAGCAACTTATTTAAACAAAATTCCTAACCAACCTTGGCTTTTTGGGAATGTAGACTTGGGCATTGGTAAAAACAATGTAATCGGTAAGGCATCTCGTATGCAATTCAATTTAAGTACGCAATATGTCCATTGGTTTTATTTGACTTGGGAAGCTTACGGAAACAAAGCAGGAAAAAGTACTATTCCTGAACAGTACATCCACAATGCGTCTATCTCAAACTCATGGAAAAATGGCCGATACAATCTCTCTTTAGAATGCCGCAATTTCACTAATAATCTGGCATTTGACAATTTTCGCTTACAGAAACCTGGTCGTGCATTTTCGGTAAAACTCAGGTATTTTCTACAATAATTTCAACCATCATTTTATCAAATAAATCGTAATTATTTAATCCATTATATTATTTAAGCATCATGTTTAAAACATTCAAATTCTATTCATTTTTGGTGGCAATTGCCCTAATTTCATTACTAAACGCTTGTAGTAGTGATGATAACACACCAACTCCTGTAGATGAAACACAGGAAAAATATACCGTTTGGTTACAAATTGGTAGCTGGCCAAATACTACGCAGTATATTCTGGGAACAAACTCATTGACAGAAGGTTCTATCAACTTGACTGGTCACGGAGCGGAAGTTACAGGCAAATCTGCCTATGGAATTATTACAAAGGGAGGATATTATTACTACTATAATACTACTTCTGGTCGTTTCTCTAAATTCAAGTATGAAAAAGAGCTATACAATACTATCTTGGAAGTGCCTTATACTCACATGAGCGATGTTGGTGGCTTTACTTGGATTAACGATAAAACACTTTTCTTAATCGGGACCGATGGCGAAGGCAAAAAACTTCATTATTCAGTAGTAGACACAGAAACGCTTAAAATGACAAATGGTGTGTTTGAAACACCCGCCATCCCTACAGGATACAAAAGCTTAAACTTAGGAAACGTTGAATATACTAACGGTAAAGTTTTTGTTCAATTTGGATACACTGCCGATAGGCCAGCACCTTGGCAAGAAAAAACATATTTCGGTGTAATTGATTATGCTACCTTAAAATATGAAAAAACATTAGAAAGTACTCAATCTGCTGGCCCAGGAACTAATAAATTATGGTTGTCATCATCTTTTGTGGCTGAAAACGGAGATACTTATTTCCAAACTAACGTAGAGTGGAGTAGTATCGCGACTAAGAAAACGGCTATTTTCCGTATCAAAAAAGGTGCTACAGTATTAGACGATACGTATACAGCTAACAACGCTACAATAGGTTATCACGGGGTAGGTTTATGGTATATCGGTGGTACAAAGGCTATCATTAAATATATTGACAACGCTATTACTAATTCAGCACACATTTATGCTTTTGGTGTATTTGACCTTGAAACTGGAAAAATCACTAAAAAACTGACTGAAATACCAAACGATAATGATGCCTATATGCAGAATATCATTGTAGAAGATGGCAAGGTTTATATGATTACAAATGCTGAAACGGGCAAAGATTATATCTATATCTATGATATTGCTGGTCAGACTGTAAAAACTGGTATGGAAATGATTGGCGGATATGACTATATTCTTCGTCTTGACAAAATGCGTTAATATTCACTTCTCACTAACAAATTAAAATATATACCTACCTGAAACAGTACTTCTATTTCAGGTAGGTTAACTAATTTCTGTTCTGAATGACCACATTAAGTAAAATAAATGCATGGTTGCATCTTTGGCTTGGGCTTGTATCTGGTATTATCGTATTTATCGTAGCCTTGACGGGTTGTATTTTAGTCTTTGAACAAGAGTTTGAGTCCCTTACTCAACCTTGGCTTCATGTTGAAAGACCTGAAAATGCGCCCTATCTTACTCCTTCTGCTATTGAAAGTAAGGTTGCACCTTTATTTCCAGACAAAAAAATCACTGGGATTTGGTACTACGGGCATGAAAGGTCTGCTCAAATAAGTATGAACTCAGACTCCTTAGTATATGTAAACCCATACACAGCGGCAGTAGTAGGGATTGTAGACCATGATAATTTCTTTCACTTTGTTTTAGAAGGTCATACTGAATTGTGGATTGAGGCAAAAATTGGTGATGTAGCCATTGGTCCAACCATTGTGGGGTATGCTACGCTTATATTTTTTGTTTTGCTAGTTAGTGGTCTGATTCTATGGTGGCCCAAAAAGTGGAATAAAAGCAATCGTGATAAAAGTTTTAAAATAAAATGGAATGCCAAGTTCAAACGTGTTAACTATGACCTCCATAATGTATTAGGCTTTTACGCACTAATCGTTGCATTATTGATTACCATTACTGGTTTAAGCATGAGCTTCTCGTGGGTCTCTAAAAGTGTTTATTGGTTAAGTTCAGGCGGAGGTGCTCCAGCACCATTTACACGTTCATTTTCAGATACAACCAAGATTGTTCCAAACGTTGCGATGCGAAATGTGGATATTGCCTTTCAAAAAGGAATTGAAAGTGTAGGTGTTTATAATAAAGATGCCATTATTGTTTCTTTTCCTCAAAAACCTGCTGATGCTATTGCGTTATGCGTGGATATGTACAATGGTTCTTGGCGATATGTCAACTTGGACCAATATACCCTTAAAGAGCTTCCATCTACACAAGTACAAATAGATGACTTGAATGTTGCCGACTGGATTAGACGCACCAATTATGCCATCCATGTAGGGGCTATTGGTAACATTCCTACCAAAATATTATACTTCCTCGCAAGTTTGATTTGTGCTACCTTACCCATAACTGGGTTTTATGTGTGGTGGGGACGTAGTAGATTTAGTAAATCAAAAACGAAAAAAAGTAAGAAGACGTCTTCTACATCATTAGAAAATGAGACTGAGAACGTATAGTCATTATATTACACAAATAAACATTTTCCCAGTTCTGTCTTACTTCTATTCCTTTTTAAATTTAGTCGCTCTTTATAAAAGTCATAAAGAGCGACTAATATTTTATCAAGTACTACAGCTTTACTGTTAGTAAATGCGGTCTTTCTCTTTCTATCTTCAACATTAATTCACCGAACAAAGTATTTGCCCAAGCAAACCATTTACGGGTAAATTTAGTAGCATCATCTTTATCAAAAGATTCGTGCATAAATCCTGTATTAGCATGAGTCTTTTTCAAGAAACGCAATTGTGCTAATATCTCTTGGTCATTTGTGGAGGTCATGGCACGCATAATGATACTCATTGGCCATATTTGATCCACTAAAGTATGCGGACTACCAATACCCTCAGCATCTTTTCCTTTAAAGAAGTAAGGGTTATTATCACTAAAGATAAATTTACGGGTATTCTGATAAATAGGGTCTGATAGTTTCAAGGCTCCTAAATAAGGCAATGCCAATAAGTTCGGTACGTTAGCATCATCTTGTAACAAACGATTTCCATAACCATCTACTTCTAAAGCATACATTTGTCCATAAACTGGATGCGTAATAATTGCGTGTTTCTTTACTGCTGTTTCCACTTCATTGGCAAAGGTTGAACATTCTTTGGCAAATGAAACATCTTTATAAACCTTCTCCGCAATTTCTGCTATCTGACGGAAAGAAACTACGGCGAATAAATTGGAAGGAATTAGGTAAGGGAAAACCGTAGCGTCATCTGAAGGACGGAAAATACTATTGATTAAGCCATTTGGTTTTGTCGGATTACCATATCCATTCCCCGGTACCGTATCGGTAGACCATGAGGTAGTTCTTCCAAAATGATATGGGCCTTTTCCATGAAAACGTTGCTGTTCTCTGCAAGTAGCAATAATAAGCTTGGTAGCTTTCAGCCATTTTTCATCAAAAATACTCGTATCATTAGCTGTTTTCCAATAATGAAAAGCCAAACGAACGGTATAGCACAATGAATCTAATTCCCATTTTCTTTCATGTAATTCAGGCTTCATATCCGTATGGTCAGTAAGCCATTCTGACTTTCCTGGTCCATCATTAAAAGCATTAGCATAAGGGTCAATCAAAATACATTCTGTTTGGCGGTTTACTACGCCAGCAATCAGCTCTCTTAATTTATCATCTTGCTTAATTAAAGGTAGGTATGGCCAAACCTGTGCAGTACTATCACGCAACCACATCGCATGGATATCGCCTGTAATCACAAAAGTATCTGGTCTATTATTCCTGATTTGGAAATTAACCGTAGTATCTAACGTATTAGGAAAACAGTTTTCAAACATCCAAGCTACCTCCGCATCTTTGATGCTGGTTTTCATACGCTTGATGGTTGACTCAATCAGGGGACTATTAAATTTTCTTTGCCCTACGCCTACTCGTACAGTAGGAAATTCATTGGCAAAAACAGGCGAGTTTACCATTAAGCCTGCACTTGCAATAGACGAAGCCTTAATAAATGTTCTACGGTTGATGTTCATTAATTTGTTGTTTTATAATTGTATTGAATTGGATAAGGCTTAAATATCCCTATTTTTTGAAGGCTATCTACCCTTTTTTGTAAAGATATATTGGTGGAATACTACTCAGTTGATAAGTATTAAAGCCTTTTTATCAAACGGTAATTTTGTAATGTCATGTATAAAGTCAGGGCGTTAAAAACACCTAAGGCACGGACTCTTTGCCGTGCCTTAGGGAGATATTGTATATTTGTAATACTACAAACTATATTCCTTTACCGTATCAATAAAACATTTTACTTTTTCAGGGTTAGTATCTGGGTATACGCCATGCCCTAAATTGGCAATATATTTCTGTGCGCCAAACTGTTGAATCATCGAGCGAGTATGTGCCTTTATTTCAGCGAATGAACCATATAATACACATGGGTCAAGGTTTCCTTGTAAGGTTTTGCTATCGCCAATTAATCTTCTAGATTCGGCAATGTCCATGTTCCAATCTAAACCGATGGTTTCGCAATTCAATTTACCCATTTCTTCGCGCGCAAAAAATGCACCTTTAGCAAATACCGTCACGGGTACTTCGTTGATGGCATCACAAATCTGAGCGATATAAGGCAATGAATAAATACGATATTGTTCTGGAGAAAGAATACCTGCCCAAGAGTCAAAAATCTGAACAAGGTTTGCTCCAGCGGCTATTTGTGCTTTTAGATAAGCAATTGTGCTATCCGTAATTTTTTGTAAAAGAGCATGCGAAAGTTCGGGCTCTGAATACAAGTATTTCTTAGCCTTCGAGAACGTCTTTGAGCCTCTACCTTCTATCATGTAGCAAAGCAATGTAAAAGGAGCGCCAGCAAAACCAATTAAAGGCACACGACCATTCAATTCTTTCTTTACAATTCTGATAGCATCTAATACATATTTCAATTCTACCTCTGGGTTAGCCACACGAAGCTTATCCACATCTGCCATCGTTTTAATGACTTCTGGAAAGATGGGTCCTACTTTTTCTTCCATCATATACGGCAAACCCATTGCTTCGGGAATGACCAAAATATCTGAGAAAATAATGGCTGCATCTACGCCTAAAATATCAACAGGTTGGATGGTTACTTCAGCAGCTAATTCAGGTGTTGTAGCCAATTGTATAAAACTTCCTGCTTTCTCACGAACGGCACGATATTCAGCTAAAATTCTTCCTGCCTGACGCATCATCCAAACGGGTACACGTTCTACTTGCTCGCCACGGGCGGCTCTTAACAATAAATCATTTTGTAAAATTTCCATATAAACTACACGATTGCATGAATCGTTTGTGGTATTGATAAAAGCGAATCGTCTAATCGCTGTAATTTGCACAAAGATACGATTGTTTCATTAGACTGGATTTTGATACTGAAATAAATCGTTGAGCTTTTCCTTAGATTATGATTAGTTTGTGAGATAATTGTCGTTAAAAAGCTTAGAAGCAAGAGAAGTGCTAAATCTTCCGTAAATTTGTGAAAGTTTAAAAAAGAAGTATCTCCTTCAATAAGTAGGCATACTATTTTAACATTAGTTTTATGAAAATCACAGAAGCAATATTTTTACAGAGTAATACAGAATACGAAAAGTGCCCAAAACCTGATAAACCAGAATATGCGTTTATTGGTCGTTCAAATGTGGGTAAATCATCGTTAATCAATACGATTGTTCAAAAAAAAGGCTTGGCTAAAACATCACAAACGCCAGGGAAAACTCAATTGATAAACCATTTTTTGATTGACCAAAAATGGTATTTAGTAGATTTACCGGGGTATGGTTATGCCAAAATCAGTAAAACAGAGCGTGAAAAGTTTGAATCGATGATTCATGATTATCTTTCAAACCGTGAAAATTTATTATACACTTTTGTATTAGTAGACATTCGTCATGAACCACAGAAAATTGATATGGAATTTATCAATCGTTTGGGGGAAGAAGGTATTCCTTTTTGTTTGGTTTTTACAAAGGCTGATAAATTATCAAAAACGGCTGCTGACAGAAATGTTGCCTTGTATCAAGAAAAGCTATTGGAAACATGGGAAGAAATGCCACAATTTTTTGTAAGCTCTTCCGTTAATGGCTCTGGTAGAGAAGAAATTCTTCATACAATTAGTGACTTAAACCAAGAGTTTAAAGCTTGAAAAATAGCTACCTAGGTAGGTTTTCAGCCTTAGTACTATTTTGCTAAGAACTAATTGAGTAATTTTGCAAAAACAAATCATTAAAATAAAACATGGAATTATTAAAAGAAATAGCCAATATTTCTGGCCAAAGTGGGTTATACAGAATTTTAAAACCAACACGTACAGGAGTTATTGTTGAGAGTTTGGATGGCAAAAAAGCTCGTTCAGTTGTGGGAGCAAATGCACGCGTATCAGTGTTAAAAGATATTTCAGTATATATTGAAGATCACCAAGATGCAGCAATGCCTCTAGCAAATATTTTCTTGAAAATCAGAGAAACGCATGGTGAAAAAATTGAATTGAATACAAAAAATGCTACTGAGGCTGATCTTTTTGATTTCTTAGGTACGGTAGTTCCTAATTTCGACCGTGAACGTGTTCATGGCTCGGATGTGAAAAAAATGATTAATTGGTATAATATCATTTCACAGAATTTACCAGAAGCATTTGAAGTAGAAGAAACTACTGAAGAAGCTGTTGAAACAGAAGAAACAAAAGCAGAAGAAGCTTAACAATATGATAGAATAACTAAAAAAGGCTTGGATGTTTAATAACATCCAAGCCTTTTTTAGTTATTTGTATATTCCGTTCTTAGTTCATAACCATTTTGGGGAAACGATATGATTGTGAATCATACACCATCAATTGGTCTATCTCTAATTCAAAATAGCTATATAGTGGCGAACGTTCTAGGTATTTATGAACACTTTCCTTGCTTTTAGCATTGACGATAATCCATCCTCTGCCAGCTTCTGCTGAAATAGCATAAGAATCTATTACTCCTTTCAGAATTAAGTCATTTATCACACTACGGTGTTCAGGAACCAAGCTCATGAATTCTTGGTCAACACTAAAATAGACGGTTACTTGGTATTTGTTCATATTAATAAAAATTGCGACTCGAATTAAAAATACTAATATTGTGCCAACAAAAAAAATACCTTGACAGTTCGTTAACGCCGTCAAGGTATTTTTTTTTAATGTTCAAAAGTATTAGCCTTTTTTGCTTTTTCCTTTAGACTTCGCAGCTAGTGAATTAATCCAACCTGCTATTTTCAAAGCATCTTCTTTAGGTACTTTCAAAGCAGCCATTGGTGGATAACCTGGCCAGTTTGATGGCTTAGGAGCACCGATTAATTCTACGATTTTTTCATTCGTATATTTCTTTTTTGCAACATCTGTATATGCAGGGCCAACCAATCTAGCGTCTACTTTATGGCATGCTGTACAAGCATACTTTGTTACAAGTGGCTTAATATCTTCAGGAAAATCCTGTGCTTTTGCATTAATTGCTAGGGCTGAAAGCAACATCGCACTTAATATCGTTTTTTTCATAATAAAGAAAAGAAAGGGTTACTGATGTATTGATTAAATCTTATTGTTGGATAAAATAATTAGACATAAGACTAGTTCGCCTTTTAAGTAATTCAACTTATAACGACAAACATAGTTGCTTGTTTTTGTACTTGGTGTTAATGATATGTTAATGATTGGCTCTGTAGGCATCTACCGAGGCTCTTACACTTCCATGTTGCTGTAATAAGCCTTCGGCTTCTTCACGGCTAATGCCTAGCTCTTCCATCACCATATTTTCAGCCCTCACTACCAATTTATTATTGCTTAATTGCATATCAACCATTCTGTTTCCCCTTACTCTTCCCAATTGAATCATCACAGAGGTAGAAATCATATTCAAAATAAGCTTTTGAGCCGTTCCAGATTTCATACGTGTACTTCCCGTTACGAATTCTGGGCCTGGAATTGCTTCAATCTTAAATTCAGCTGCTTTTGATATTTCACTGTCTTCATTACATGAAATAGCGCCCGTCAATAAGCCGTTTTCACGTGCTTTGTTCAAACCGCCAATTACATAAGGTGTTCTTCCAGATGCCGCAATACCAATTACGGTATCTAACTCATGAATATCATAAGCTTCTAAATCCTTCCAAGCTTGTTCTATATCATCTTCGGCATTTTCTACGGCCTTACGAATAGCACCATCCCCCCCAGCAATCAAACCAATGACTAAATCAAAAGGTACGCCAAAAGTAGGCGGACATTCAGAGGCATCTACAATTCCTAAACGGCCACTTGTGCCTGCTCCGATATAGAAAAGTCTTCCTCCCTTTTTCATTCTAGGAACAATTGCCGACACAAGTTTTTCTATTTGCGGGATTGCCTTTTCTACAGCATAAGGCACTGTTTTATCTTCATTATTGATGCCTTCTAAAATCTCACGCACAGACATCTCATCAAGGTTTTCATACCGTGAGGTTTCTTCTGTGGTAAGGGCTTCTAAATTAATTTCGGTCATGATGATTATAATTCTTTCAGAAAAGGTAAAATCAACACTAATACCTCTCTTTAATCTATGTTCTTAAGATATTTCTTTGCTTTTGCTCACTTCTATCTTTTTGCAAATATAACAATTTAGCACTTTAATTAAACACTGTATTGTATTGACTATTTTGTGATTAATCCAAAAAACAGAAGAATATCGCAACATTTTATACCATTACTTATGATTCTGTATAGTATTTAAAGAATAAAGGTATCGTTTCTATGCCTTTATAATAGTTAAATAAGCCATAATGTTCGTTAGGAGAGTGAATCGCATCTGAATCTAACCCAAAGCCCATCAATACAGTTTTCAAGCCTAATTCTTTCTCAAATAAAGCCACAATTGGAATACTTCCACCACCACGAGTAGGTACTGGTTTCTTCCCAAAGCTTTCTTCCATGGCTTTTTCAGCCGCTTTATATTCCTTAGAATCTGTCGGTGTAACATAAGGTTCACCACCATGATGTGGGCGAACGCTTACCTTAACTCCTGCTGGAGCGATAGACTCAAAATGTTTGGTAAATAGCTCGGTAATTTTATCTGATTGCTGATTAGGTACTAATCTCATCGAAATCTTTGCTGAAGCTTTTGAAGGTAATACAGTTTTGGCACCTTCTCCAATATAACCTCCCCAAATACCATTCACATCTAATGTTGGACGGATGGATGCTCTTTCTAAAGTAGAATAGCCTGCTTCTCCTCTTACATCATCAATGTCCAAATCTTTCTTATATTCGGCTAAATTGAATGGCGTTTGTGCCATAGCTTCACGTTCAGTAGGTGTTAATTCAACTACATCGTCATAAAAAGTAGGAATAGTGATATGGTTATTTTCATCATGCAATGAAGCAATCATTTTGCTCAGCACGTTGATTGGATTAGCTACTGCCCCTCCATAAACGCCAGAGTGTAGATCTCTATTTGAGCCTATTACTTCAACTTCCAGATAACTCAATCCTCTCAACCCTACATCAATGGAAGGAATATCATTGGCAATAATAGCCGTATCAGAAATCAAAATAACATCTGCTTTCAAGCGGTCTTTATTGGCTTTTACAAAAGTTCCGAGGTTGTCTGAGCCTACTTCTTCTTCACCCTCAATCATAAACTTTACGTTGCAAGGTAAAGCGTCTGTAGCAACCATTGTTTCGAAAGCCTTGATGTGCATATATACTTGGCCTTTGTCATCACAAGCACCGCGAGCATAGATTTTTTCATCTTTTACTACTGGCTCGAATGGCGGAGAATCCCAAAGATTTAAAGGGTCAGCTGGTTGCACATCATAATGCCCATACACTAAAATAGTTGGCAGTGATTCATCTATTATTTTTTGTCCAAATACAATCGGATGCCCTGCTGTTTCACTTATTTCTGCAAAATCAGCCCCAGCCGTTTTAATTTTATCAGCAATAAATTCAGCGGCTTTTCTAACATCATCTTTGTATTTGCTATCAGCACTGATTGATGGAATTCTTAGCAAGTCGAGTAATTCAGATAAGAAACGCTCTTTATTAGCTTCAATATAGTTTTTCATGTTGTTGTGATTGTGTAATGGATGAGCCATTATTTATGTTTTCAATGCTGAAACAATGAGTCAAAAAAATACCTTCTGCCAAAAAAATGACAGAAGGTACAAATATAATATGTTCTACCGATTTAAACGGATTCTTTCTTTCGACGAAGGTAAATTCTGCTTTCTTGTCCTTTGAATAACCTCACTACATTTTTACGGTGAGTAATTAGGATAAGAAGGAATAAAATGAAGCCAAAAATAATCACTAGGTCGTTTTCTTTGCCAAAAGTCTTTAATAAAAGTAATATTGGGAAAGACAAAGATGCAATAATAGCCCCTAATGATACATAATGGAATGATATAAAAACCAAAAAGAAAATCACCATACAAACCAAGGCGGCTTCTGGATGTACCGACATCACCATCCCTAGCAAAGTAGCCACACCTTTTCCTCCTTTGAAATTAGAAAATACTGGGAAGATATGCCCCAAAACTGCCGCAAAACCAAAAAGCAATTTCAGATTTTGACATTCACTCCATTCTATAAGGTGACCATAGTACATCATTAATGCTAGCGAAGTAGCTATCCAGCCCTTGATAGCATCAATTAATAATACAATCGTTCCTGCTCTTTTACCTAAAACCCTAAATGTATTGGTAGCACCTGCATTACCACTTCCATGTTTACGAATATCAAACCCGAAATAAGCTTCGCCATACCAAATAGCAGTTGGAATAGACCCCAGTAAATATGCTGCGATTGTGCAAGAAATTATAAGTACTAAAATTGACATTGATTGATAGTAATTAATATACGTTGACTGTGCTATTATTTTCCTTAAAACAAATATAAATTAAAAATTATTAAAACAAGAAACCCTCTAAAAGTTCTTAAAATTGTACAAATTGGCTCTTTTAAATGTTTTATTTTTAATCAGATGTTAAGTTTTCATTTCATAAAGAATGAACGTTGGTAGAAATATTCCCTAAAAAAAAGCCTTGATACTTCGTTAGTATCAAGGCTTTTTGGCATTAATTTAATGCATGAATTTTAGCTTTTGTCTCCCCCTATTTTTCTATATACTAGGGTGGCACTGTCTTTCTCTTTATAGTAAATACTTCCTTCAATGGCTTTAGTAAATTCTTCTGCATAAGTATCTCCCACAGGAATCCTCACTACTTTATCCAAGATTACTTCATCCCCTTCTATCCCTGTTATTTTCTCAGTAGAGATAATATAAGAACGGTGAATCCTCATGAAGCGGTCTTGCGGTAAGCGTTTTTCTAAATCCGAAAGCGTAAGGTTAGTTGTTATGCGTTCTTCTTTGGTATAGATTGACGCATAGCTTTTCTGGGCTTCCATATACACCACATCTTTATAAAGAACTTTATGAAATTTACCTTTTACATCTACCTTCACAAAAATAAATTCTTCTCTTTTGGTAGGTGGTTCTGGCGCTGATTCAATTGTCTTAGTAGGGTCTTCTACAAGGGTCATATTGAAAGGCATTTTATTAACTGCCTTCAAAAAACGTTGATATGAAAAAGGTTTTACTAAGTAATCTAATACGCCATACTCAAAACTTTTCAAGGCATATTCTTGATACCCTGTTGTCATCACAAACTTCACTTTGTTTTCAAATAAGCTCACCAAATTAAGTCCATTCATCCTTGGCATCTGAATATCTGCAAACACTAAATCAACCTCTCTAGACTGCAAAATTCCTACTGCTTCCATAGGGTTGGTTGTAGCAGCCACTAAATTAAGGAAGGGTGTATCATTGATATAATCCACCAAAAGATCTAATGCAGATTGTTCATCATCTACCACAATACAATTAATCATTTCTTCAGAAGGTTAAAATTTACTGTAAATATAACCGTATAGTCTTCTTCACCATCTATTATTTCTAAACTATGGGCTTCAGCTGGATACGTCGTTAAAAGTCGTTTTTTAATGTTTTTAATCCCTATACCCGTTTGTCCAGCATCAGCAATGGCATTGGGATAGGGGTTTTTCTTGTTAGAGGCTATAAATACAAATTCTTCATCAATCAAGGTTGCTCTGATTGTGAAAGCTATTTCAGGGTCATCAAAAACCCCATGTTTAATGCCATTCTCAACAATGGTAATCAACACCATCGGAACGATTCTATGATAGGAGAAATCGCCGTCTTCTTCAAAGTCTATGTATACCTTATAATGGAATCGCTGAAGGTGTAATTCAATGTATTGTTTGACAAAATCTAGTTCTCCTCTTAAACTCACCTCATCTTCTTGTGACTTCGTACTGGTGGCATATCTCAACATTTCAGCAAACGCTAATACAATGTCTCCAGCTTCACGAGATGCTTTTCTTACCCTTTCAAAAATCATATTAAGGGTATTGTACATAAAGTGCGGATTTATTTGGGCCCTTAAAAATGCCATTTCCGCCAAGGCTTTTTCTTTCGCTAAGATAGCTATTTCCAATTCTTGTTTTGCAATTTTCGCTTCCTTTTCTGCAAGAGCAATCTTTTGTTCACTTATTTCTTTATCTCGAACAGCAATTTCTATTTGTTGATTAATTGATTTTTCTGCAAAATAATAGCCTAACGCATAGAAAGTATAAATCTGAGCACTCCAAAAATTACGAGTTAATCGTTCTGCATTAATCTCTGCTCCTGGATAATCGGGAAAAAAGAATTGGACCGAATAGGCATTAATAATGGAAAATATAAAAACAGTTAAAAAACATAGAATAATGACTGTGGTATATTTTTTTGATGTCAAAAACTTAGGGTAAATAAATAATGCACAGCAGTAGAATATCATTATCCAGCAAGCACAATTTATCAAGATTATTATACTTGAAGCTAAATCAAACTTAAATAATACAATTATATAGTTTAGTTGATAATAAATCACATACAAAATCCAAAGAATGATATGTGCCTTCTTTTTTCTATTCATTTTTTAAAATACTTTAAATATTTCTAACGTCAACGTAAATCTCATTGAATAATAGATGTAGGAAGTCTTATCAATTCAAATCTATAATAAGGCTTTTCGGATTGATAATAAGTTGATTAAGGCAAAGAGCCATTTTATCGGTCATTTTCTTTGCAATTTTGAATCAACAAAATCAGTAACACAAATAAAGAAATTAAAAAAACAATTATAATTTTAATAAAATGAAAACTTCAAAATTAAATCTTTCGAAAAAAACTGTTTCTAGCTTCACTAAATCTACTACTACTAATAATAAGTTTTGGGCTACAACTGATTTAACTAGTCTAACAACCTCTACTGGTATTTTTGATATATAAGTAATAAAGTATCTATTTCATAAAAAACAGTTTGATTTTATTAGCCACCCAAAAAAAATCCCACCTCACAGATTTTTTATAAGCTGTAAAGTAGGACTTTTATGTAAAGCTAATAAGTTTGCCTTAAAAAGAGAAATGTACTGACCCTTTTAGTGCAAAAGGAGAAGGGATTCTTCCAGAAGGAGAAACGTGATCGAGATATGATAGGCGATGAAATGCCTGTAATCTAAATATCTTGAATATGTTATCAATACCATATCCTACTTCAATGTACGGCTTGTCAGATTCTAATCCTGAAAAACTGTATCTTGGTTGAAGTTCACCTTTTATGTGACGTGGATTAATCACGGGTATTGCTTCTTGCATCAACTCTGTATTTTCTGCTCTTTGGCTACCAAATAGTACATTGGCAGAGGCAATCAAACGCCATTTTAGTTGACGAATGGCAGGAATACGATTGAAAAGTAATCCATCAAAATTGTGATTATAATTCAAGGATACGTATTTATCACTTACGAATTCAAAATAGTGCATCGTATTAAATGCTGCACGATTATAAAAAAAAGTCTCGTTCCCTAAATGTGGGAACAATAGCGGTGCAGGCAATACTGTTGGTATATAGCCTGCTTGCAAGGTATAGTCTGAACGTCCCAACGTTCCTACTCTGAACGATTGAAAGATTTTTGCCATGAATTTATCATAGCTAAAATCACCATTCAAGGTCTTCATACCATGCTGATACGTTAATGTAACAGTTGGAATACGTTTACTGCCAAGCGTTATGCGTTCGTTACCATCCATCAAGAAGGTTTCGTTCTTTGCAAAACGTGCTTCAATAGTAAAAAACGTATCATCGTAATTATCTACTGTTGGTGATTTTGGACCTTCTTCAGGTCTGGTTCTGTATTGAAATTGGAATAAAGGGTCAAAACCTCTGGTTGTTAATGACCCAGTGAAAGTAAACCCTTTCGTCGGTTCTGATTTTATGAAGATTTCGCTTTCTCTTCTATAGAAAGCTCCAGAAAACATACCCCATCGCGAGAAGGCGTAAAATATTTTGTTGTCCCCAATTAATTCTGGTGTCAATCCAATACGCTCTAGGTCATAGCTATGTTTAACTCCTGCAACAGTCCAATGTCTGCGAGAAAGGATATAGTCTACCTCACCACCGTATTTTAATACTAAATCTTTGGTTCCAAATCCTGCCCAACCTTTTACAATCCATTCTTTACTAAATTGAGAATTGGTTTTAAATCCTAATCTCATTCTAAAGCCCTCTACTTTATTGACAGAGAATAAATTGATGTATGGGCCTATTCCAAACTTATTAAATCTCTTATAACCACTTGCTATAATCTCGGCTACTTCAACATACGTCTTAACAATAGGAACATTCCTAACAGTATCTATCAGTCTGGATGCAAGAATATCTTGCGCAGAAAGCGATTCGTGCCTAGCACCAAGCCAATAATTTGGGTCAGGTTCTTTAGAGTCTTCTGCTATTTCTATCGGCAAATCATAAAAGCTTAATTCTTTTGGCTTATTGATGACAAAATCTTTGTTAGAGATATACATCTTCAACAACATACCCGCTGAATTTTTCGATAGCTCGGCGATATCAACTAAAAATCTGGTTTTGGCTGGTAGCCAAGCACCTTCTGAAGTTTGTTCTAACTCTTGAGAGATTTTTATTTTATCAATAAAGTTGATATTGGCTTCTTTTCCAATGGTTGCATCTATCTGTACCAAAGCGTATGACGTAGTATCAACATAAGCTTTTCCTACAAAAACTAAGTCTTTATCGTTTTTAGGGTCAAATTCTAATCCATAACAAACATGTCCATCTACATCGGTTGTATCTGATAAAAACCATTTATAGGTTCCTTTCCAGTTTTCTCCAAAGGGTGATATAATATCTTTCCCTAGAAAAGGAACAAAGTTGTCATAGAAATTATAATTGGCAAATAGGTTTCCTCCTACCAATTGTGATACAAACCCTCCTTCTTTTACCCCTACTCCTTTGATATTATTTTTCAAGATAATCTCTTTCTTTCTTGCCGGACTTTCACGGAAATAATATTTTGAAATGGTTTCTGAAATAAAGGTCGGAATTACAGCTTTTCCATCTTCGCCAGCCAATTTTTCAAACTTGGCTATCGCTCCTTGGATTTGCTTCATCACTTTTCTTTCCTTAAATTTTTCAGAGATGTTGTCTACGTCCAATTCCATTTTTGAATAGGAATCATACTCAAAAGCTGATAGGCGTTTTCTATCATTCTTTTCTCTATTTTCATTAAGTTTCCGAAGAATTTTGAAGGCAGGATTTTCGCCAGAATACACAACGACTTCATCCAAGGACTTTGTTTCTCCTTGTAATTGAAAATCAATTTTCTGACTCAAGGCTTTTTTGTCAATCGCTTTGGTGCGTTTTTTATAATTGACAGTACTCACATAAATTGAATCTGTAAGGACTTTGCTTTTTATTACATATACTCCCTCAAAATTTGTTTGAGCTCCAACGTTCACACCTTTCAAACCGACTGTTGCAAAAGGCAAAGGGTCGCCATTTTTTGCATCAGTCACCACTCCAGTTATTACATATTGGGCATTCGTATTTTGATAAATTAATATAAAGATTAAAGCAATTAGCAGTTTTTGGATTTTTTTATAAGCCATTCTAAGTAGGAATGTTTAAAGAAATAAAATAATTTTTATCGAATTTACATTATTTAGATACAATATCAAATTTGCTCTCATAATACAGACATTTCATCTATGCAAAACCCCTATTGGACTGTAAAATTCTTATTAAAAGGCAATTACACGTTTACTTATTCAATCATAAGGCCTTATGTATCATCCAAAAAAAGTCACTACCTTAAATAAAATTGTATTTAAAGTAGTGACTTACTATTGATGAATATTTCTTTATTTTAAAAAAGTAATTAATTTTTCAACAGCCCTCGCTCGGTGTGAAATCTTTCCTTTTTCGTCAATACTCATTTCAGCAAAGGTCAAGTCAAAACCTTCTGGGACAAAAATTGGATCATATCCAAACCCTTCAGTACCTTTTAACTCCTCAATAATCGTGCCCTTAATAATGCCTTCAAATTGATTTACTTGCCCATCTATAATTAATGTAATTACCGTTCTGAATTGTGCAGAACGATCTTCCTTACTAGCAAGGTTTTTTAATAGCAAACTGATATTATCGGCATGACTTCTTTGTTCACCTGCATAGCGGGCTGAACAAACACCGGGTTCGCCCCCTAGTGCAGTTACTTCTAAGCCCGAATCATCAGCAAAACAATCAACCTGATAATGTTCATACAAATATTGTGCCTTTTGTAACGAATTGGCTTCCAAAGTATTACCTGTTTCTGGCAATTCTTCATTACATCCTATCTGGTTGAGAGTCACTAGCTCAAAATTTTGTCCTAATATCGCCTGAACTTCTTCAACTTTATGGGCATTGTTCGTAGCAAAGCAGAGTTTTTTCATAATAAAATAAATAAAAAGCCTCCTCAATGAAAATGAGGAGGCTTCAAATGAAGTAATATATTTATTTAACCGCAGTAACTTCTATTTCAAAATTTAAGGGCGAATATGGAGGAATAGTATAAGTACCCGTAGTATTATCAATTCTTCCACCCGTTCCATAACCTAATGACGAAGGGAAAACAAAACTACCTTTGTCTCCTAGTTTCAGTTTAGAAACAGCTTCTTCAAAACCTGCAACCGTTGAACCTTGTCCTAACACAAAGCTAAAACTTCCTGTATCAAACTGTTCATTGTAAATATAAAAGCCATTACTATCTCTTTTCTTAGTAGGATATAGTAAATTTCCTGTGTAGCTCACAGTAATCGTTTGGCCAGTCTTTACCAAGTCTCCAGTAGATGTTACTTTAGTAAGTACATATTGTAAGCCACTACTGGTTGAGTTAACATTTAAACCTGCATATTTACTCTGTACAAATTCACCTACTTGCTCTACTTCTGTACGAGTAGAAATTAACTGTATCGTTAAAATTGTTGGTTCTGTATATTGGCTTGTTTCAGGAAAAATAAATACTCCTTTTTCGCCTTCTTTCAACAAACTAACAGGGACATTTAAAAGGCTACTGTAGGTTAGATATGGGTAACTGACAGGTACTGATGTAGTACTATCAAGCAAGGTTCCATCTAACTTTCTGTAGGTATAATAAACTTTTACTAATTCTGTTGCCTTTGGGCTTCTTCCTGAGCTATTTAAAGTTGTTAGGGTATAATAAGCTCCAGAGCTAGCATCTTTAGTAAGCGTAAGGCTTTTATCTTTACCATACTGAATTACTTTGTTTTCATTATCAAGATACCTCTGTGTTGTATCTTCGCCTGTACTCATACAGCTACTTAGTAATCCTACTACGCCAACCAACATTATCCAAAATGTACTTCTATTCATAATCTGTGTTTTTTATTGATCTTTTAATGCTACTATTTCGACTTCAAAAATAAGGGGAGTGTACGGCGGTATCGTTGTACTACCAGTTGAACTGTATCCCAAGGCAGATCTGAAAATCAACGTTGCTTTTTCACCTAGCTTCATTTTATTAACACCAACTACGAAGCCAGTCACAAATGAAGTGGATGATGAACCAACCGTTAAACTCAAAGAATCTGTTTTACCAACGTTGGTATCAAAGATTTCTCCGCTCAGGAACTTACCTGTGTATTTTATCTTAGCTACTTTTCCCGAAATTAAATCTGCCGAGCCATCTTTTGTTTTGATGTATCTAACACCTTCGGTTGTTTTTTCAGTAACTGTAATCTTATTTTTAGCAATATAGTGGTCAATATCGGCTTCTTCACCGAAAGTGTAGAAATAAGAAATATCACAACGCACTGGTTGATTAGCCGCTAGATTCGGAAATGCTACGCCACCACCGACTAATTTTGAAGGTAAAATAAACGTACCCGTTTCGCCTTCGTGCATTAAATAAAGAAATTTCAAAAAGATATTAGTATTTACTCCGTTATGATAAAACGTAAAAGGCTTGTTCGTTAGTACTGACGAGCTATCAATTTTAACACCATCTAGTCTTGTAATTACATAATGTACTCTGATAGTATCTCCCAATATTATTTGGCGACCACTAGCATTTGCCTTACCGATAGCATAATAAACCCCATTTGAAGCTTTTTGCATCGTTAGGCTTTTACTACTGATATACTGCTGAATTTGTGTTTCGTTTTGTTGGTCGATTACATTCTCTTCCAATACAACTGTTGAAAGACATGAACTGAGCATACACACTAGCGCCCCAAACACTAAAAGGTTTAATAATTTGAACTTCATCATTACTGACTGTTATTTGATTATCAGTTATTCGTTAAATCATAACGAAACTAAACTCCTAAATGAAACGCAAAATAACGAAATCCATTGCTGTTAATTCGTTAAAAACTGTTAAAATGGCATAAAACAAAAAAGGTAAGCAAAAAAGTACAATAAAATCTTTGAAAAAATTAAAATCAAGCCTCATTGGTCTGTGCTTTTAATTTTTCCTTTTTCATTGTTCTTCCTACTTACCTTCTTGCAAGGGCTATTGTCCTCCTTTTTTGAAATCGATTGCTTCCACAGTAAACACTAAAGCAGAGTTTGCTGGAATCGGACCTTGAGCGGCTTCGCCATATCCTATTTGAGGTGGAATCAAGAAAGTACCTTTTCCGCCTTTTTTCATCATCAACAATGCTTCATTGAAGCCAGGAATCATTCCACCGATAGGCATATCTAATGGGCTTGGGCTTTGGTCAAACACTTTTCCATCTAAAAACTTACCTACATACATACATTTACAAACATCACCAGTTTTTGGTGTTTCACCAGTACCTTCTTTCGTAATAACATATTGTAAACCTGATGGAGTAGTTTTGAAGGCTAATCCTGATTTTTTAACATAATCAGCCATCAATTCTGGTAATTTAGCTTTACGTGTTTCAGCTTCTACTTTTGCTTTTGCTTGGTCAGCAGCCATATCTTTTTCAAATTCAGCTTTAGTCTGTACTTTCAAGATTTTAACTGTATATTTTAAATCTGTACCTTTCTTTAAGAATGGAGGCAACTGTTGTCCACCTTTTGCCAAAGAATCAACAGGTACAAAAATTGTTGCGCTATCACCTAATGAAAGTAAGCGTAAACCATCTTCAAATGAACCTTTGAAGCCTGATACACCAGCAGGTTGCAACATAGCACGTGCAGGCTGAGAAGCTGGAGATTCTTGAAGAACAGAATCAGTCGAGTTTTGGATTTTTGCAGTAAACGAAATAATATCTCCGTCTTTTAATTTTCTTGCTTTGTCATCGTGACTATGAATTTGGATTTTCACTCCGTCTTTTACTTCTACACGATTCTTGTTACATGCAACCATCATGCTGGCAGCCAACAATACAACACTGATTCTTTTTAACATTTTGTTTGATTTTATTGATTTTATTTTAGTTTTATTGCTCAAAGAGCCTTTGTTTATTTTTTTAAAGGGGTACTGCCAATAATTCTGATTGATACTCTGGTAATATACTAATAAATTTTTCGACGGTTGCGTCCAAACCAATCCCTGTAGTTTTCCCGCCAGAGGCGTTTTTGTGTCCTCCTCCACTAAAATATTTTGAGGCTATTTTATTGACAGCAAATTCTTCCACAGAACGGAAAGACATTTTTACGGCTTCGGGTCTATCTACAATAATAGCCGACATCACCATGCCTTCAATTTGTAAACCATAATTTACAATGCCCTCGGTATCGCCAGTTTGGGAATTAAAACGCTTTAATTCTTCTTCTGTAACGGTAAAATAGGCAACTCTGTATTCTGGCAACACCACTAGTTTTTCCGAAAGGACATAACCTAAGAAATTCAAACGTTCGGCAGTAGTACTATCATAGATTCTACGGTGAATCAGATTGGTATTAACGCCTATTTCCATAATGTCTGCTACAATCCTATGCACGGCTGGTGTAGTACTTGGATGACGGAACGAGCCAGTGTCTGTCATTATTCCTGCATACAAGCATTCACAAATAGCCACATCTAACAAAGCTTGGTCTCCTAAAAGAACAATTAATTGGAATATTAACTGTGCAGTAGCAGCGGCATTGGTATCATGATAACTAAACTGGGCAAAATCTTCAGGAAAAGTATGATGGTCAATCATTACTTTGATTGCCTGCGACTGTCTGACAGGCTCGGTCATACTTTCAATACGCGATAGTGCCGAAAAGTCTAAGCAAAAAATAACATCTGCCTCAGCAATTAATTTATTAGATTTTGCTCTTAATTTATAATCTTCATAATTGATGACCTCGTCATTGTTAGGCATCCAAAATAAAAATTTAGGGTAATCAGATGGCGTGATTACTGTAATTTGATGTCCCTTCTTTTTTAAATATCTTGCTAGTCCTAATGATGACCCAAGTGCGTCTGCATCGGGTTTAAAATGGGTTGTAATTACAATTTTTTTGGGCGTATTTATCAACTCACGAAAGGCTTCAAGATTTTGCATTATATACGATTGATTATCAGGATATTATGTTTTATTCTAAAAATGAATAGCAAAGTTAGCGAGAATTCTCCACAAAAAAAGCTGCAAGGTTTCTAAAACCTTACAGCTTTGTCGTAATTTTGCAGAAATAATCTATTTAAAATCAGTTTTAGAATCTTTTAATAAGATTTTATGCATTTCAATGACTTCAAAATTACATTCCACACATTTCATAAATCCAAAATATGGCAACTAACAGAACTTTTACAATGATTAAGCCCGATGCAGTAGCTGAAGGTAATTCGGGAGCAATTATTAAAATGATTGAAGAAGCTGGTTTCCGTATTGTAGCTATCAAAAAAACGCTACTTACTAAGGAAAGAGCAGGAGAGTTTTATGCAGTTCACGCTGAAAGACCTTTTTATGGTGAATTATGCGACTATATGTCGTCGGGGCCAATTATTCCAATCATCTTGGAAAAAGAAAATGCAGTATTAGATTTCCGTACTTTGATAGGAGCGACAAACCCTGCTAATGCAGCAGAAGGGACTATTCGTAAAGCTTTTGCTAAATCAGTTCAAGCAAATGCTATTCATGGTTCTGATTCAGATGAGAATGCATCAATAGAAGGATTCTTCTTTTTTGGAGGTATCGAGCAATTCTAAGATATGATTTTAATGATAAATATGAGTAGCAAGGGTTATTTTACTACTCGTATTTATCATTATCACCCAAATCTTCTCCAATAATTCTACTTGCTGCTTGCTTCAATTTCCCGAAAAAACCCAAAGAGCTTTTCTTTCCATTGGTTTCAGCAGTTTTGGTATTTTCTCTACCGTTTTTATTAACACCAGTATTATTATTGATTGGTACAATTGGTATAATTACAGGAGCATCTTTTCTAAGTATTTTATAACCTTCTTCACGCTCGTCTATTTCTCTGATTCCTTTCCAAACCAATCCTACGGCTGTAGAATAAGTTGGATTTTTAATTTCTTCGGTAAATGATCTTCCTAAGTTTTCGTTTGGATAGCCAATTCTTACGTCTCTTTGTGCTACTCTTTCAAAAAGCTGGTCGATATATGGCATTTGAGCAGAACCTCCTGTAATAACAATACCACAGTTGATTCTATTTAAATAGCCAGAACGAGTAATTTCGGCTACTACCAATGTCATAATTTCTTTGAGTCTTTCTTCAATGATAATGGCAATATTTTTAACCGAAACTATTTTAGGCTTACGTCCATTAGCACTCGGGATAGAAACAACCTCTTCGATAGCTACTTCTTCCGCAATAGCCGACCCAAACTTTACTTTCAATTGCTCTGCTTGTTCTACAGATACGCCACATCCCTGCTCAATATCAGTAGTAACTGAATCTCCAGCAAATGGTAGTACTGCTACATGCCTCACTATACCTTTATAATAAATTACGATTTCTGTAATTCCACTTCCTATATCAACTAGGGCAACGCCTGTTTTCTTTTCTTGTTCTGTCAGTACAGCCAATGAAGCTGCTAAAGGAGAATAAACTAATCCACCTTCAATCTCCATTTTATCTTTTGAGCGTTCAATACAGCGTTTTGTTTTATCTAACTCAGCTTGTGGCGAAACAATCATTAAAAATTCACCCTGCAATTTCAATCCACTAATACCTACTGGTTCTTGAATACCATTGGCAGAGTCTACAGAATATTCCTGAGGTAAATTATGAACAATAGCATTCCCCTGCGAAATAAAAGTTCGCTGGGCATCATTGGCAACTTGGTCTACATCTGTAACAGTTACTTCTTCACCACGAGTTTGTCTGGTAATACCAGCCTTATGTTTTGAACTATGTATGTTGGGACCAGCGATACTGGCTACAACTCCTCTGATATGAATGTTAGCTTGGTTTTCAACTTGCTCAATAGCAGACTGAACTGCTTCTATTGTTTTATTGACATTCAACACGACACCCTTGGAGACTCTTCCAGTGGTATCGGCTTTACCCAAACCAAGAATCTCCAACTTGCCCAAACTGTCAAGTCTGCCAGCAACAACACTTACTTGCTTACTGCCTATGTCAAGTCCAACGATTATTTCATTCATGGAAGGTAGAATTTAAATAATTTGAGATTAAAAATAGCTACACAATAAATTTTCCCAATAAGCCCCCTAAGGTAACTACTCTTACTGAATAATTATTTACCGATTAATAAAGCTTATGGTGAAACGCCATTTTTACTCACAAATAATCTGATTTCTGTATTTTACACTTACTTTATGATAGGTATCCCACCCTTTTACGGGTAGAATATCCTTATAAAAAATTTTAATTTTCTTAAATTTTGCTTCAATATCTATTCCCATTCCAAATTCAATCACATGATTCCCTATTTCGGGCACCATTGTAATCCCACCATCTTTCTCAACGATTAATTGTGTTATTTGTGCTTTCCAAAAAGTATCCTCATTGATTGCATTGATTAGATCTACGATAGCTTTACTTTTTACCTCCTTTAAATTTTGTATTTTTTCAAAATACCCTCCCGAAAGCAGTAAAACTCTGGGAGTAAAATGCTGAGAAATACCGATAAAATCGCCTTTCTCTGTTACGTAACTATCTGAACCTTTATTATATAATACTCGGGCGAGTGGTGTGTGTTCTACAATATCTATTGTCATTTCTCCACTTAAATCTCGGTGAACCTGACACGACTTTACTAACTTATTTAAACTAACTTTTTTTTCTATTTTCTTAAAATCAATCTTATCAAAAGGTTTTCCCTCTGGGCTATCCACTACATTCGGGCTAACAATGGCTAATATTTCATTAGCAGTTACTAATTTACTCTCATTAGCTCCTTCGATTCTTACATTTATTTTCTTACATTTCTGATAATGATGAACATTTTCAGCATAAATTACAATCAACAGTAAGACTACAGCTAGTACTGTTGGCCAAATCCATTTTCTAATTTTTCGTAAGGGGTTCAATGTAATTTAATTAAGGTTATTGTTATCAAGCAATTAGAAAAAGCCTATTCATATACTAATGAAACTAATCATTATACTATGAAAATTTCTAAAAGTTTGAAAAAACCATACGAAATTAAAAAAAATAACTTAAAACCTTCACATTATTTATTAAAAGGCAATTAAGTAGTTAAAAAAGTGGAAAAAGTGTTAATTCTTCTCTTTTTCTAAATATAAAAAAGTATTTCTATCCCAAAATATTTAATAAATAGCTGGAAACTTTGTAGGATAACATTCTGCCATCAATTGGTAGGCCGTATCCACTACATTCTCAACGTTTGGTTTAGAAAAATAATCACCATCTGAACTATAAGCTGGTCGATGTGGCACCGCTGCCATACAAACTGGTTTAGCATCTAAATACCTGTAGGCATTTTGTCCATCCACTACTTGTTGCATCATATAAGCCGAACCTCCGCCAGGCATATCTTCATCAGCAAATATCACTCTGTTTGTCTTCTTAATCGATTCAACAATTCTATGCGAAATATCAAATGGCATCAATGTCTGTACATCTATTACTTCTATAGAAATATCCATGTTTTCTAATTGTCGAGCGGCCTCCATCACAATTCTGCACATTGAACCATAAGTAACAATGGTAATATCTCTCCCTTCACGAATTACCTCTGGCACACCCAATGGTACTTTTGTTTCATGCAGATTGACTGGCAATTTTTCTTTCAATCGATAGCCATTCAAACATTCAATGACGATTGCTGGGTCATCTGAACTCAATAATGTATTATACATTCCCGCTGCTTGTGTCATATTTCTTGGCACACACAAATGGATTCCTCTTAAGCCACCCAATAAAACCGACATGGGTGAACCCGAATGCCAAATTCCTTCTAAGCGGTGTCCTCGTGTTCTGACGATTAACGGTGCTTTTTGCCCTCCTACTGTTCTGTATTGCAAACATGCTAAATCGTCTGATAAAGTAGCAAAAGGATAAAATATATAATCAAGATACTGGATTTCAATGATTGGGCGTAAGCCTCTCATTGCGGCACCAATTCCTTGACCTACTATTGTCATTTCTCTGATACCTGTATCTGTTATTCTTAACTCTCCAAATTTCTCTTGTAAACCTGCTAATGTTTGATTTACATCCCCAATTTTCCCCACATCTTCGCCTAAAATAAAAATTCTGGGGTCTGTACTGAACAAATGGTCGAAATTTTTATTTAAAATCTCTCTTCCATCTAAAAGTGGGGAATTTATTTCATACTCTGGCTTAATTTCCTGCACTTTTAATGGCGAATATTTCGAAATACTGAACTGACTAGAATTAAACCGTTGGTCATTCTTGGCATCAGTTTGTTCAAGCCATTTTTTTAGTCCTTGCTTAGTAGAAAAATCTTCCAATCGTAAAGCTCTGAGTGCTTTTCTAGCGGCTACTACATTCTCATGATGAATTGGATTAACAGCTTTGCGTAATTCCTCCGCTATTTTTTTAATCTCAACGCCATTTTCACTTTCAGCAGCAGCTTGGTATAACAAAGAAAGTAAATCTTCTCTTTCTGGCTTTATTGAGGTCATATAAGCAGTCCAAGCAGCTTTCTGGCACGCTTTAGCTTCCTTCACTGCTTCTTCGTCAATGCTCTCTAACTCGGCTTCAGTGGCAATACCTTCAGCAATAATCCATTCTCTGAATTTTAAATTACAGTCAAAATCCACTTCAAATTTTAGTCTTTCTGCAGACTTATATCTTTCATGTGACCCTGAGGCAGAATGTCCTTGCTGTTGAGTAGCATCTTCTACATGTACTAAAGACGGAATGTGGTATTCTCTGGCCAATGTTGCTGCTTTTTGGTATGTTTCCATCAGAGCAACATAGTCCCAAGCCTTCACCGTAAAAATTTCTATGCCAGCACCATCTTCATTTCTTTGATAACCAGCCAAAGCTTTGGAGATAGACGACTTCGTTGTTTGATATTCAGAAGGTACAGAGATTCCAAAGCCATCATCCCATACCGACATCACCAAAGGAATTTGTAATACGCCAGCGGCATTCACACATTCCAGGAACATTCCTTCTGAGGTAGAAGCATCTCCAATAGTAGAGAAACACACTTCGTTACCATTACGGGTAAATTTTTCTGAAATTTCGTGTAGTTCTGGTTGTTGTCTATATAATTTTGAAGAATATGCTAATCCGACTGCCCTTGGCATTTGTCCAGCCGTTGAAGAAACACCTGCGACTGAATTAAATAATTTTGTTTGGTCAACCCACTCTCCTTCTTCATCCAGCCATCTTGTGGCATGGTGATTATTCATTGCCCTTCCTCCTGTGTGTGGGTCAAAAGCAATGTCTGGATGTCCGTATAATTGTGAGAAATATTGAGTCCAAGTCATATCGCCAACAGCGGCTACAATGGTTTGGTCACGATAATATCCTGAAACAAAGTCACCTGCTTTCATTGCTCTAGCTAAAGCCAGTTGACAAAGCTCCTTACCATCACCATAGATTCCAAATTTAGCACGCCCTGCAAAAACTTCCTTTCTTACAATAAGGCTACACTCACGACTCATGCGAGCAACCTTGTAATCAGTCAAGACTGATTCTTTGGTAAATACTATTGTTTCTGACAGAAGTGTGTTTTCCAAGACAGTGAGATGGGTAAAAATGAACGATAATATACAAGTTTCAGTACCAAAAATAACAAAAATTAATTAGGGTAACAAATGTAAAGCTTTCAACAAAGCAATTTATACCCTTGTTAATGATTTGTTAAAACCTATAAAACATTTTGTAAAGCACCTATAAGACTTTATTTTTGTTTTGTGAATTAAGGGTAATTTTTATTAAATTAACCAAAATTTTCATTTTAAAGCATCGTTTAACACTTTGTTCTAATTATAATAATTTTCACATTTATTTTAACATCATTTTAAAACAAAACTATTAAAGCTAATATGAAAAAATTACTTTTCGTTTTCGCATTGGTATTTGTTGCTTCTTTTGCTAATGCTCAAGGAGTGATTAAATTCAAATCAGAATCTCATGATTTTGGTAAAATAGAAGAAGGCGTTGTGGCAACTCACGTTTTTGAATTCACAAATACAGGTACTGCACCAGTTGTTATTTCTAATGCCTCGCCTTCATGCGGTTGTACAACACCAGATTGGACAAAAGAGCCTGTAATGCCTGGTAAAACTGGTAAGGTAACAGCAGCATTTAGCTCGGCTGGTCGTCCTGGTGGTTTTTCAAAAACAGTTACTGTTATTAGTAATGCAGAGACTCCTCAAATAGTATTATCATTCAAAGGCGAGGTAGTTCCAAAAGGTACTCCTGCTGAAGTTACTGCTCCAGCTGCTGCTCCTGTAGCTCCTGCAAAAGCTCCTGCAAAAAAGAAAGCGACAAAATAAAATTTTTCTAAGATTTTAGGAAAAAAGGCGTAGACAGCAATGTTTACGCCTTTTTTGTTTTTTAAGTACTTTAATAAAGAAGCTGTTTAAACTTTCCCTTTCGGGTTAAACTAAGTCTTTTAGAATAGCTTGTTCCAAAATTTACTCAACGTAGCGATGCTATGCTTCGCAAATTTTGAAAAAATCAATTCAAAAATACAATACTTTCACCTCAGAAACGGAAAGTTTAAACAGCTTCAAATCCAAAACGTTATTGCTTGCGTAAATCTGTTTAGAAATGTTTAAAAACAACAATTTACATAAACCGCCAAAATAAAATGAGAAAGTTAATATTAGTATTAGGAATAGCTTATTGTAGTGCTATTGCATTCACATCAAAAGCTCAAAATGTCACAGTAGGCAAAGAGGCAATGCTACCCGCCAAGAACATTGTTCAAAATGCAGTTAATTCTAAAGTCCATACTACATTGGTTGCCGCAGTAAAAGCAGCCGATTTAGCCAGTACGCTACAAACCAAAGGACCCTTCACAGTTTTTGCTCCTGTAAACGATGCTTTTGAAGATTTACCTGCTGGAACAGTAGAAAATTTATTAAAACCAGAGAACAAAGCAACCTTAGTGAAAGTTTTAACGTATCATGTTGTAGCGGGCAAGTTAGACTTCAATGCAATCGCAAAAGCTATTAAAGCCAGCAACGGAACTGCTACATTAAACACGGTGAGTGGTGGCAAATTATATGCAATGATGAATGGTCCTCATAATATCATGTTGAAAGACGAAAATGGAGGCACCTCAAACATCAGTACTTATGATGTCTATCAGTCCAATGGTGTGATTCATGTATTAGATGCCGTGGTATTACCCAAAATGTAATCCCTTATCCAAAAGGTATGAAGTTAGTTATCAACACTTTCTTCACGCCTAATAGACAGGTGTGGTTTAATAATGGGTAATGTACAAAGGGCTTTCTTTTTGGAAGTCCTTTGTTTTCAAACCACTTATTTCTCCTCACTCATCTTTCTAATTATCCATGCGGTCTCTCTAATTATTTAAGTAAGCGTAAAACAGTAAAGTGTTATTATTTCCGTAAAAACTTCTCGCATAAATGAATGATTATTAAACCGTTAGATTAATTTTATAAACACAGATTATTTCAATCGTAGAATATTGAAATAATCCCATTATCTTTATTAAGCCCTTTTACAAGAAGGTAAAGTATGAAAAAACTTCCTTAAACATAACTACTATTTTGTTGTTATATTAAGTAAGGTTATTCTTCACATCATCTTACATTCATTGAGAAGCAAACATTCATGTCTAAACGCAAAACCATTATAGCTGAAGAAGCTCTCGTTTCCTTACTGCAAAGTCAGGATGAGCGAGGATTCTCCATCTTGTATGATAATTACTCATCAGCACTTTACGGGGTTATTCTGAAGATAGTTCGCTCAGAAGAGGTGGCCGCTGATGTCATGCAAGACACCTTTGTGAAGATTTGGCGGAATATCGAAGCTTATAATCGTACTAAAGGAACATTATTTACATGGATTCTGAATGTGGCTAGAAATACTGCCATCGATAGAATTCGTTCACAAGAATTCCAAAATTCGCAGAAAAACCAAGACATTGATGACCACGTACAAGTCATCGATAGCCAAGGGGGTAGTCAATTTGATATTGATGCCATTGGGGTAAAAAAGGTAGTAGAAAACCTTAAGCCCGAACATCAACAAATTATTGATTTGCTTTATTTCAAAGGATACACTCAAGCAGAGGTTGCTGAAGAATTTGGTATTCCATTAGGAACTGTTAAAACAAGAGTAAAGTCTGCCATTGCACAATTAAGGCAGTATTTTGTTCAATTGGGATTAATATTCCTTACTGGATTTTTTGATTTGTAATTGAACGATTTAATGATTGTTCGGTATAAGTCAATCAGAAATCAATCTTTCACAGAAATCAACCACGATCAACATTTATAAAAATGAACATTCAAGAATACATAGAATCGGGTATTTTGGAAAGCTACTTGCTAGGAGTTACCAACCCTGCGGAATCCGCGGAGGTAGAACGCCTCTTAGAAGAGTATCCTGCCCTTCAGATAGAACTGACGGCATTACAGGGTACGCTTGAAAATTATGCTCTTCAATTTGAACAAGAACCTCCTGTTGCTCTTAAGAATAGAGTAATGGAAGCCCTTACGATAGAACAAACAAACACTGAAAATACAGGATGGTCAGCACTAGAGCTACCCCCTGCGCCAGAACCTCAAAGTAATATCAAGCCTCTCAGGGGTAAAAATACTTGGCAAATGGCAGCTTCATGGGTGCTTTTAGCCCTCAGTATTGCAGGAAATGTTTGGTTCTTTACTAATTGGCGAAATTCTGAGGAGAAAGTCCTTGCATTGGAATCTCGGAATCAAATTTTAGCACATGAAGGACAAACCTTAAAAGCTAATTATCAAGAAGAGGTAGCTATTTTGCGAAGTCCTCATGTAAAAATTATTCCCTTAGCAGGTCAGCCAGATTTTCCAACTGCTAGCGCCGTGGTGTATTTTGACCAAACGAGAGAATCGGTATATTTATCTGGGCTCAATTTACCAACCGCACCTGCTGGAAAACAATATCAGCTTTGGGCGATTGTTGACGGCAAACCTGTTGATGCAGGGATGATTGATGGGAATTCAATGTTGTTAAAAATGAGGTCATTCTCGACAGCCGCAGCTTTTGCAATTTCATTGGAGAACACTGGCGGTAGTACTACGGAAGCAGGGCCTAAAGGAGCTATTTATGTAATGGGAGCAGTTTAGAGTTGTGAATTGTGAGTGAGGAATGCTCCGCCATTGTGATTGAGAGCGGTCTTTCGCTAAAGTTTAAATATTTATATACACTACTTAATTATCAATAAAAAAGCCTAAAAGTGTTTAAAATTCACTTTTAGGCTTTTTTATTGCTCATCGAATTGATTAACTGATACCCGAAATCCGATACCCGAATGCCCTATATTATTCCTCTTGATTTAAGTTCAAGGTATTTGTTTACTGTATTGACAGTGAGGTTTTGAGGAGGCGTTAATAATGCCTGAATACCATATTGAGCTAATTCACGAACGATTTGCTGTTTTTCATAGAAGTATTTTTCTGCAATCGTTTTATGATATATTTCTTCGGTGGTTACTGCTGGCTTATCCAACAATGTCTTTAGTTCTGTATTCTCGAAAAAAATAACCATTAACAAGTGGTCTTTGGCAAGTTTTCTAAAATAAGGCAATTGCCTGCGCATAGACGTTACCGTTTCAAAATTTGTGTATAACAATAGTAAACTTCGCTGGCGAATATGCGTTTTGGTATAAATGTATAAAGCTTCATAATCGGTCTCCAGATACCTCGTTTTTTGTTTATACAATAACTCCAAAATTTTTGTCATTTGTCCAGCCTTTTTATCTGCCGTTAAAATCTGTCCAATCCTATCTGAAAAAGTAATTACCCCTGCTTTATCTTGTTTGTTAATGGCAATGTTAGATAAAATTAGCGTTGCATTAATGGCATAGTCTAACAACGATAGGCCATCAAAGGGCATCTGCATTACCCTTCCTTTATCTATTAAGCTATATACGTTTTGTGATTTTTCTTCTTGGTAAGCATTGACCATTATGTCGTTCCGACGAGCCGTAGCTTTCCAATTGATATTGCGGATGTCATCACCTTGAACATACTGTCTGATTTGCTCAAATTCTTGACTTTGACCGATTCTACGGATTTTTTTGATGCCTAATTCAGTAAGCCTATTTGATATCGCCATTAACTCGTAAGCCCTCATTTGTAGAAAAGAAGGATATACAGCCACCATTTTTTCATTAGAAAACTGATACCGACGTTTTAATAAGCGAATAGGGCTTTTTACATATACATTCACTGCACCAAAACTATACTCTCCTCTTTTAGTTGGGCGTAGTTGATATTCAATAATTTGCTTTTCCGATGATTTTAAGGTCGTATTAAACTGTAAATCTCGTTTCTGAAATTGAAAAGGAATTTCATCGATGATTTCTAGTAGAATTGAAAAGCTATAACGGTTTTCGATAAAAATAGCAATTGGGTTTTCATCGCCATTTGAAAGTCTCTCAGGAACGTTCCTTTCACAAAGAATTCCTTTCTTAGTTTTATATAAAATAATGCTATCTACTAACAGCATTAATATCAATACCATAAAAAACAGCTGTGTAATACCCAATAAAAAAGGGAATACAAAAGCCAATACAAACAAAAAGACAATCCCGACAATAAAGTAATATACTACTTTAGCAATATACAAGGACTTGAAAAAATGTATCATATTTGTTTCACGGGATGATTAGCGGGTGCTTTTTTTAACGTATCAATAGGTGTTAGCTTAGGACTATTCACGGCCTTGCGTCTATCTTCTAGTTCTATTTTTACCTCTTCATAAATATTTTTAAAAACCTTCGGGTTTAATATATAATACTTTAAGCTTACATTAAACGTTGCAGTATCAGTTTGATGCTTTTTCATGACCTTCCAACGTAGGCGTTGATACACCAACAAGGAAGAGTCTTGGCTACCCAAGTGCATATTATTTACACTAGCTTCGGCTTCATGAATGTCTGCCAAGATTTTTGCCATCTTATCTTGTTCAATCAAGTTTGCGGGCTTATCTTCCGAACCGCAAGCTATCAACAAAGTTGCTATCAACAGAATTATTAATCTCATATTTCAAATTTACAGGGAATTTGGCTAGTTTTAAACTTGTAAAAGTTTTTTAAGTAAAATTATGAAATGATTTTTGTTTGAAGCACGCTTCAACGAATGATAATAATAAATGACTCCCAACGAATTTTTAGCCAAGCTTTATAAATATGAAATTAAAATCCGCAAGGCTGTTACTTCACAGATGCGGGGAAATTTTCATTCTATCTTCAAAGGCTCGGGTCTAGAATTTAGCGATTTACGACAATATCAATACGGCGATGATGTTCGCTTGATTGACTGGAACACTTCTGCCAAAGGGCATGGGACGTATGTCAAAATCTTTAAAGAAGAAAAAGAACAATCCGTTTTTTTTGTAGTTGATGTAAGTGCCTCACAAGATGTAGGCAGAACCGACCGTTCTAAATTAGATACTACGAAAGAGATTTGTGGGGTGTTGGCACTATCTGCCATTAAAGAAGCCAGCCATGTGGGGCTCCTTTGTTTCTCTGACCAAAAAGAAAAATACATCAAACCTGCCAATACGCTAAAACATGGTTATCAAACGATACTGGAATTATTCAAGCTAAAAACAGAATCGACAGGGACGAATCTGAAAAAGATGATTTTGTTTACCCTGAATGTATTAAAACGCAGGAGTTTGGTCATTTTAGTTTCCGATTTTATTGATACTGGCTATGAGGAAAACCTAAAAGCATTGGCACGTAAACACGATTTAATCGTTATTCACTTGTACGACCAGAGGGAAACTAATTTACCTCGTTTGGGCATTATTCCAGTGTATGATACTGAAACACGTAAAACGATATGGGTAAATGCTTCGTCGAGTTGGTTTAGGAATCGAATGAAAATTCTTTTCGACAAAAACTCTCAACAAGTAGAGCAGGTTTGTAAACAACATAGAGCCAATTATTTAGCCATTGATGCTTCGGAAGATTATGTACCTAAACTAATAAAATTATTCAAAGTAAGAAAGTAGACTATACAAACCCATTGGTTGTAACACTCAGTATGAACCCTTTTTTAATGAAGTATTCAAACATTAACTTCACAGATTCATTAAAAGAAACATCAAAGATTACGATTGCCTGCAAAGTTTTCAAAACTTTACAGGTGTTTCAGCATAGGTTCAACTTTGGTATTAATGCTATTAAGTTTTATATCCTACATCTTAAATCCTATGTCTTAACACCCAAACCTTACTCAAAGTCTTGTGTTTTGCGTCTTGTATCTTACGTCTTGTGTTTTACATGCTGTCTTTCAATCACTCAGACAAATGCCCAAAATACTTACTGGAAATTGCCTAGAGGGAAATTCATGAGTGAGAGTTTGAAAGTAGGTTTACCCATAAAATATGCATTGAGTTATCGACACAAGCCAACGGCAGATATTTTCTTTCCAGACTCTACGTTCAATTATGCACCCTTCGAATTAGTTTCTCGAGAATACTTTCCAACCCTTACGGATGATAAAGGCAGTCTGGATAGTGCCATTTATACCCTTATTTCCTTTGAGGTAACCCCTGTTCAGGAACTTAGCTTACCTATTTTTGTAAAAGAACAATTGGACTGTACGAGTGTATTTGCCCCTATGGATTATGTCCGTTTGAAAGGTACAATTGCTGAGAGTGGACAAATGGATACGCTATCTTTAAAAAAGGATACTAATGTTATCCTTTTATCACAACAGCCTAATTATCCCTTAATCTTTCTATTTATTATTGGGCTAAGTTTTTTAGGCGTACTGACGTTTTGGTTTTTTGGTACTCCTATTAAAAGACAGATTAAGCTTTTTCAATTCAGACGCCGATATGATGAGTATCAAAGGGGTTTTCAAAGACTAAGCAGGGCTACTGATGACCAGAAAAAAGGATTAGAAAATGTTGAAAAAGCAGTAATCCTCTGGAAAAATTATGTAGAACGCCTAGAGAGTAAGCCTTTTACTACTTTTACAACGAAAGAGATTCTGGATAATTTACAAGATATCCGTTTGTCGGAGGCACTCAGAGAAATAGATGCGACGGTGTATGGGGGTATTTATTCTAAAAAAACAGCCTCTTCATTGGAAATTCTTCAAGAACTAGCAGAGACTCTTTATCGAAAACATCGAAAAGTTCTGGTACAAAGTTCTTAACTTGAACGAATTACATTTTTATGCAAGATTGGTTTTCAAAATATTGGTTTTTACCCTCTACCCTTTCAGGTTTTGATTGGGCCCATCCTTTTTTTCTGTATGGATTAGCCGTTATTCCATTGCTCTTTCTACTGAGGGGCTGGCTTCGGGGTGGGGCTATCCAAAAATTAAATATCTCTTTCCCTGCTAATGATATTCAATCTAACTGGATAAGTTATTTACGTTTTATTCCTGCTATCTTTTTAATATTATCTATTGCTACGATGCTCTTGGCGTTGGCTCGTCCACAAAAAGTCATTTCCGAAACCGAAGAATTTTCCGAAGGCATCGATATTATGCTTGCATTGGATATTTCAAAATCAATGGATAGCAAAGATATTCCACCATCCAGACTAGCAGTTGCTAAAAAAGTAGCTAAAAAGTTTATTGGGGGCAGATTGCATGATAGAATTGGCATGGTAATTTTTTCGGGTGAGCCTTACTCCTTATGCCCCTTGACGACTGACTACGAAATGTTGGATGAATATGTAGATGAAATTTCGTCTCAACTTATCCAAACCTCAGGCACCGCCATCGGTAATGCCTTAGGAATGTGCATCAATCGTTTGAGAGAAATAGAATCAAAAAGTAAAGTTGCCATCCTTATTTCTGACGGCGATAATACATCGGGTAATCTAGACCCTGTAACCTCAGCCTTATTAGCGAAGGCATTTAGCATTCGTGTGTATACTATTGCCGTGGGAAGTAATAAAAATGAAACCGAAAAAGTAGATGAAGGCACGCTTCGTGAAATTGCGAAAGTAAGTGAAGGCAAGTTTTTTAGGGCCAAAGATGCTAAATCGTTAGAAACAATTTTTGAAGAAATTAACCTTTTAGAAAAGGTAGAAATCAAACAAAATAAAATGCGAAATGTCCGTGATTTTTATCATGCCTATTTACGTTGGTCTATTGCCTTTTTACTTTTATCATTCGCCTTCAAAAATACCTTTATGGGGAATATTCTTGAAGATTAAAATAATATAGCATTGTTTGATTCATTTACCAACAATAAAGTCCAACAAAAACTACAATAAATCTATTAAATTGTATTTAAATACTCTCACGCTTAGATTTAATAATTCCTTAACATTCCGATAACTAAGTATTTATACCTTTGTGGCGAAATTACCAATATGAAAAACCACGATACTTGAAAACTTACTTAATAACCTAAAGTTTCTGTAAATTTTCAAGTTAACATTAGGGCGATTCGTTGCTCTTCAAATCAATAAAATAATGTTCGGATTAGACACGTCTCTATTCATTTTACTTTTCCTGTGTTTGTTTTTGGCTTGTGCTTTTGAATTCGTCAATGGCTTTCACGATACAGCCAATGCTGTAGCCACAGTAATTTACACCAATTCGTTAAAACCAACGCAAGCAGTAGTTTGGTCTGGATTAATGAACTTCTTGGGCTTACTTACTGGCGGTGTTGGTGTAACAATGTCAATTATTGGTTTGCTTCCAACAGAGCTCCTCATCGACCCCAACGTGTATCACTCCATGGCAACTGCCCTAGCGATGTTGATTACTGCCATTCTTTGGAACTTAGGAACTTGGTATTTTGGTATTCCTGCTTCTTCTTCGCATACATTAATTGGTTCTATTATTGGTATTGGTGTGGGTTATGCATTACTTCCAGAAAATAAGGCTGGCTTAGAAACAGTCAACTGGGACAAAGCTATTGAAATTGGTAGAGCACTTTTATTATCTCCATTATTTGGCTTTGCAGTGGCTATTGTGTTGATGTACCTTATGAAAAAAGGTATTTCTAATAAAGATATTTTCAAAGAGCCTAAAAAAGACACTCCTCCACCGATGTGGATTCGTGCTATATTATTTACTACTTGTACATTGGTAAGTTTCTTCCACGGCCGTAACGATGGACAAAAAGGTATTGGTTTAGTAATGATGATTTTGATTGCTTTCTTACCGGGATATTTTGCGATTAATACAGATGTTGACCCATTTAAACTACATGCTGAAGTAAACACTGTACAACAGATAGTTACGAAAATAGATACTTCAAAACTATCAGCTACTGAAAAAGAAGGATACCATAAAATCATTAAAGCTACGAATGGCTTAATTGTTATTTTAGATGATAAAACACTTACAAACGATAATTTATCAGTTGATAAAAAATTAGAGATTCGTAAAGATGTTCTTTCTATCAACAAATATTCTAAAAAATTGACTGAAAGTGATGCTGTTACCTTGAGCAAAGACGACAGAGAGGCTTTGAAAAAAGCTACTGCTGGTTCTGCTCCTGCTTTCTTTACCTTTGGTACTTCTTCAAGTGGCTTATCTTCTTTAACAGATTTTGCTCCTACTTGGGTAATGTGGATGATTGCACTTTCATTAGGATTAGGAACAATGATTGGCTGGAAACGTATTGTAGTAACTGTTGGTGAGAAAATCGGGAAACAACATTTATCATACGCACAAGGTGCTTCTGCTGAATTAGTTGCTTCGTTTACTATTGCCTTATCTACTTTATATAAATGGCCTGTATCTACCACACACGTACTTTCTTCGGGTATTGCAGGTTCAATGGTGGCATCAAAAGGGATTAAAAACTTACAAGGCGGCACTGTAAAAAGTATCGTAATGGCTTGGGTACTTACATTGCCTGTTACCATTTTGGTTTCTGCTACAATATTCTATTTACTACGTACTATTATCGGATAATACATTAAAAAAAGAGATGTGGTAGCGCTTTATTCTATCATATCTCTTTTTGATTACAGCATTTCGAGTACCCCAACTACCAATATAGAAAATCCTAATGAAAAACTTTTTATTGTCGGCAATCCTATTGCTGACCTTGTTAAACATATCCTTTTCCCAAAGTCCAAGGCAATATTATCATATCTCTAATGGCTGGACAGACATCAATATCTCGGGAAAAATAGCGGGGAAATTCACTTGGCAATTAGAAAACCAGCATCGTCGTGAAGATATGCAAGGTGACTACAACGCTGCTACCACCACGGGGAATCCTTACAACAACCTTAATCAACACGTTTTTCGTCCTTGGGTACATTATCAGTTTAACCCTAATGTTCGTTTTTCATTAATGCCTTTGGGTTGGATTGGCTCTAATCGTTTTGCAGAAGGTGCTCCTTCGGCTTTCTTTTCAGAAATCCGTGTTTCACCGCAAGTAATGTTAACGCAAAATCTGGGAAGAGTACGCATTGATCACAGGCTACGATATGAATTTCGTTGGTTCGGAAAAAATCAGGCACTCAATGATAAAAGCTTTATTTATGGTGGTGATTTCTCAACGACTACTTATAAAGAGCGTTTTCGCTATCAGATAAAGGTAACCGTGCCAATAAATCATGCTAAAATGGATGATAAAACATTATATGCGCAGACTTATAATGAATTGTTCATCAATACTGGAGAACAAGTAGGCAACATTAATTTACTAGACCAAAATCGTGTCTTAATTGGACTTGGATATAAATTCAATAAGTTTTTGGCTGTTGAAGCAGGTTATATGCAACAAACGATATTTAAGTTTAATAACAGTGCTAAGAACAATGTTGATGTCAATAATATCCTTCAACTAAATTTAGCAGTGAGCAATTTTGAGCAATTGTTTAAGAAGTAATAAGAGCATGAGTCATTTTTAATACAAAATCATCAAAAAAGTGGTCAAAATCAGTTTTTAGACCCCTTTTTTTGATGATTTTGTATCGCTATTATACTACGCTCTTTTTAGTTCAAATACCGTAATTTCTGGAGGCATCCCTACTCTACCCGGATAACCAATATAACCATATCCACGGTTTACATACAGTTGTTGGTCTCCTTCCTTATATAATCCTCCCCATTGTTTGTAAACATACTGTGCGGGCGTCCATGTTTGTCCTGCAACCGTAATCCCGAATTGTGTTCCGTGCGTATGTCCAGAGAACATCACATCAATATCTTGGTATTTTGTATTTACTTCTCTATCCCAGTGGGTTGGGTCGTGCGATAGTAATAATTTTACGGGTGCTTCTTCCGTACCTTTCACCGCTTTGGATAAATTGCCATAGGTATGAAAACGATTTTGTCCACTGATATTTTGCACGCCAATAATCGCTAATTTTTCTCCACCTTGTTCAATAAATCTATTTTCGTCCATCAGCAAATCGTAACCTAATACTTTATGTGCATGCATTAAATCTGTCAGGTTTTTTCGTTTCCCTGCTAAATCATTACCCCAGTTTACATAATCTGCATAATCATGATTTCCCAAAGTGCTATATACGCCTAAAGGTGCTTTTATTTTATTGAAAATGTCAATATACTCTTGCACTTCACTAGCAAGGTTGTTCACTAAGTCGCCTGTAAAGAAAACCACATCAGGTTTTTCTTTCATCAACATCTCAACCCCACCTTTTACAGCCACCCGATTAAAAAATGAACCTGAGTGTATATCTGAAATTTGGGCTATCGTCATACCATCAAACTCCTTTGGTAAGTTTTTCAAGGCTAGCTTTACTCTTCTTATTCTATAATCGTGAGCACCTGAGATAATTCCCCATGTTAATGCCAATGCAGGAACTGTGCCTGCAATAACAGCCGTCTTCATTAAAAACTCACTCCTAGTAATAGGTGTATTTAATGCAGAAGGAGTATCGGTTGTGGTAGTAGTAACAATAGTTTCTGAAGAACCTGTAAATTTAGCAATTACCCAACGGAATAATCTAATGATATCGTCAATTAACAAAAATAGTACTACAAAAATTTTAGAAATATAACTGATAAAAACACCTACCAAGATGATCGTTCTAAGGGTTTTACCCAACCATTCTGGTGGTGCGAAATTATATAACCATAGCCCAAATATAGAGATAGCAGTAAATGCCCAAAAAACATATTTAACAATGTTCTGTATATTAATAGAAGTATTTTGAACGGAAACTTTTACGGCTTGCCAAACGTACCAATCAATCAACAAGAGAATCATTGATAAAATTGGAATAATAATTAATTTATTCATTGAAGTAAGGGCTATTATATAACAATAACAGAAAGAGTATTAAATGATTGAGACAGAGTGATTTTCACCTTTAAACTAAACGATATTCGGTAAGTCTAGGTTCTGGACGGCATTATTTTTATGATAAACGGCAATTTTCTACCCTATTTTTTACTTTTTCCTATATAATCTTTGGTAAGCCTGTGGTTTCATTTGCATCAATGATTTGAACGAGCGATTGAAATGTGAAAGATTATTAAAGCCACTTTCAAAAGCCACTTGCGATATACTTAGTTTTTCGCCTGCCAATAATTTACAGGCGTGCCCTATTCTAAGTTCTTGTAAAAACTGAAAATATGTTTTGCGCGTATGGGTTTTAAAATATCGGCAAAATGAATTTACACTGATATTAGCTACCTCAGCTACTTCTTCTAAAGTAATTTCGCGGGCAAAGTTGTTCAATGAAAAAGAATAAATCATGTCTATTCTTCTTGTATTGTATTCATCTAAAGAAACATTAAATTCTGTTTTTGATAAATCAATCACATCTTCCGCACTCGCTATATAGCTTAGAATGCTTAATAACTGAATTACTTTATCTATGCCAGTGGTGTTTAACATTTCTTCCATCAAAATGCCTACTTTTTCACGTGCACCTCCGCCAATAAGTAATCCCTTTTTGGCCTTTTGAAATAATTCGTTTAATAATATCGATTCTGGTATTTTCATGAAGCCATCACCCCAAAAATTTGGGTTGAAGTGAATCACGATTGAACGAGACATTAAAGTAGAGTTTTGTTCAAAATAATGTGGGTCACTTCTAAAAAAGTGAGGTACATTAGGGCCAATGATAATCAAATCGTTTTCACGGAAACTTCTTACACCATTCCCTACTAAAAGCGTTCCAGTTCCTTCAAAAATATACACTATTTCAATTTCTGGGTGATAATGCCAATGATTATAAAAATAAGGAACAAAATCCTTGTTAACATTGAATGATTGCTCGGGCATTACCTGAACTTTTCTAAATAATGGCTTCATGCTATGTAAATTATTACCGAATCACGGTGTCGCTCAAAATTAATGCTAATATAGTATCAAAATGTACTAATAACGGAAAAGTTTATGTAAGAAAAAAACGTTCACTTTGTAATGAAGTTTTTTTATAATTTATTGTAATAAAAATAGATTTGAAGATGATTAAGCGTCCGCATTACGATAATTTCGAGCTTTGGCAAAGATTTAAGAAAGGAGATCAGCAGGCTTTTCACTTGATTTATAAATTAAATCATAAAATTTTAGTCAATTATGGTAGTAAAATAACACAAGACATAGAGCTTGTGAGAGACACCGTACAGGATTTATTCGTAAACTTATGGCTTAGAAAACATAATCTTGCTGATACTGACAATATTGAACCCTATTTAAAAACTTCGTTGCGTCATGATTTGGTCAGGAAAATTACTGAATCGAGAACTGGCGTTCCTTTTGATAATATTTCAGAGCTTGCCCATCAGTTGGAAAAGTATCATTTTTCGTATATTCATGAAAATGAAGAGCGAGAAGAAATGTTCATTAAACTTGAAAAAGCTTTGTTGTCGTTGCCAACCAGAGTATCGCAGGCTTTAAAGATGCGCTATTTTGATAAAATGGGCAATCAAGAAATTGCCACTAAAATGTCGATTAACTATCAGTCTGTTAATAACAATATTCACAGAGGCGTAGAAACATTAAGAATCGCGATGACTCAGTAATATACTACTTATCTATTTATTTTAAAGTATTCCTAAAAATAGTAGATAGATAAGTTATTTCAGAATATATCCTCCCTTTTCTATCTTATCTCTATTTTTAACGCTACAATTATACAATTAACATTTAGGTTGATTTTTCATCTCTATTATTTTTCAAACAACTCTAAAATACCTCACTAATTGAATATTCGTGCTTTTTATCTTCTTAACCTTTGATAATACGTGTATAGACACATATATTTGTGATGTAAATAACTAATCACAATTTACCCACTTAAATTTTATAGCGATATTTATACTAGCTTTTAGTATAAATTCAAGACTCCTGAATGATAATCTTTAATGTATTACAAACTAAAGTGGCGGCTTTAATTTGTAATCAAAGATAAAGATTAGTAACAGGAGTTTTTTTATTCCTTTGTTCCTAGCAATTCTTGCCCTTGCACAATTACTTTCACGCCTGATATCAATCCGCTCGTGCGAACAAATATAATTTGAGCGCCAAAGCTACCTTCTTCAAATTCATCATCTTTCTTTTTCATTAGCTTAGTCTCTGGATAATCTGCTGCTTGTCCATACAATTCGCCTGCTTTAAAGAACACTTTCATTTTTGGCACATAAGGATTATCAGCCATTTTATAGCTACCATAATAATCTTTGTATTCCAAAGAATCATTTTGAGCTACATTCGCACTGTTTGATGTGGTGGTTTCTTTTTGAAGGGCAAATGTTGAAATTGAGATAAAAGTTAAAAGAGCTGCGAAAACAATTGTTTTTTTCATGATTGAATAATTTTCTTGTTAAGTTAAAAATGAAGCAATTAGGTACTGATAATAAACATTTGTTAAGTTAATTGTTTTTTTAAATTTAATCTAAAAATTGTGCCAAATTTGGTATGCTAGCATAATGTTTTTATTAAATTCGTAATAATATTTAAAAGCAATCATTAAAACATCATCACAAATGAATGTAGCTTATATATATGATGCCGTTCGGACACCCCGTGGACGAGGGAAATCGGATGGTTCATTGCACGATATTCAACCTGTTCAGCTCGCTCAACAGGTATTGCAACAACTCCGTGAACGCAATCATTTAGATACTACATTGGTAGATGATGTCATTCTGGGTTGTGTAACACCTATTGGCGAACAAGGAGCAGACATTGCCCGAACAGCGGTATTGGCTGCTGGCTATGATCAACGGGTGGCAGGTGTACAAATTAATCGTTTTTGTTCTTCAGGGTTAGAAGCTGTTAACATGGCGGCGGCTTATGTTATGTCTGGTCAACAAGAGCTAATTATTGCAGGAGGAATTGAATCAATGTCACGTGTGGCAATGGGTTCTGATGGTGGGGCGATGATGATGAATCCTCAATTGATTGCCGACCATAAATTTGTTCCTCAAGGTATTTCAGCAGATTTAATTGCTACTAAATATGGCTATAGTCGCGAGGCACTAGATGCGTATGCGGTAGAATCGCAAAGACGTGCTGGTATTGCTCATCAAAATAACCGTTTTGCTAAATCGATGTTCGCTGTAAAAGATGATATCGGACAAGAAGTATTGACTTATGATGAAGGTATGCGACCACAAACTTCTTTAGCTTCACTCTCAACATTAAAACCCGCTTTTGAAATGATTGGTCAAATGGGCTTAGACCATCTGGCTTTGATGAAATATCCTGAACTCAATGAAATCAAACATTTGCACCATGCTGGCAATTCATCTCAGATTGTAGACGGCTCGGCAGGTATTCTGATTGGCAGTAAAGCAATGGGAGAAAAAATGGGCATTAAACCAAGGGCAAAAATTACAGCTTTTGGCGTTTGTGGTTCTGAACCAACCATTATGCTGACAGGCCCTATTCCTGCCACGCAAAAAGTATTAAAACGCAATGGCATGAATATCAGCGACATCGATTTATTTGAAGTCAACGAGGCTTTTGCTGCCATCCCGATGCTATACATGGATATACTAAACATAGACCCTTCCAAAGTAAATGTGAATGGTGGAGCCATCGCACTAGGTCATCCTCTGGGAGCAACAGGAGCTATTATCCTAATGACACTTTTGGATGAATTGGAACGAACAGACAAAAATGTAGGTCTGGCTAGTTTATGCATAGGTGGAGGAATGGGCATTGCAACTGTTATTGAGAGGACTTGAGGATTTGAAGACTAAAGAACTTTAGGACTTTTTATAGACTTTAAGACAACAGACTTTATGATTAGAGGATTTTAAGACTTCTCTACTCCTATAGTCTTTAAGTCCTAAAGTCCTTTAGTCTTCAAATCCTCAAGTCTTAAAATCAAAAATCCTGTAGTCCTAAAGTCTTCCAGTCCTAAAACCCTAAAGTCTCTGAAAAAATGATCTCATACAATATCTTACATAACGTTGCTATTTTAAGCATTAATGTTGCTAATCAGCCGATGAATGTGCTGAATGATGAATCAATTCCTGCCCTTTCAGAGGTACTAGACAAGGCTTATGCTGACTCATCCGTAAAAGGTATCATCATTACGTCAGAACGTCCAGAGTTTATTGCAGGGGCAGACTTGCGGATGATTCTTCATAATAATGGCAAAGCCCCTGCGGAATTACTAACGCTTTCATTATCCTTAAATGCTATTTTCAGGAAAATGGAAACCAATGGAAAGCCCATTGTAGCAGCCATTAATGGTACTGCTTTGGGAGGTGGTTATGAAGTCTGTTTAGCTTGTCATTATAGAGTAGCGCTTAATAATCCGAAAGCAGTAATTGGTTTGCCCGAAGTAACCATTGGTTTATTACCTGGTGGTGGCGGAACACAGCGTTTACCCAGAATGATAGGCATAGAAGCTGCCGCTCCACTTTTATTAGAAGGCAAAAAAGTATCGCCAAAAGATGCCCTTGCCTTAGGATTGGTTAACGAATTGGTAGATTCCTACGAAGAGATGATGGATAAAGCCTTTGCTTGGATTAATGCCAACCCTAATGCATTACAACCTTGGGATGAAATCAATCGAAAAACAGGGAAAATACAAGCCAGAGAAAACTATAAAATTCCGGGTGGAAATATATTGAGCCCTAAAGGCACCCAATTAATGATGGCTGGCACAGCCATGACGATGAACAAAACCAATGGGAATTATCCTTCGCCCATTGCGATAATGTCGTGCGTATATGAAGGGCTACTGGTAAATATTGACAAAGGACTTGTCATCGAGGCACGTCATTTTGTAAAAGTAGCCAACTCGTCGGTAGCAAAAAACCTGATTCGCACCATGTTTTTTGGGCTGAATGAAACAAACAAAGGCGTAAGTCGACCAAAGAAAACGGAAGTAAAAAGATTAGGCATTATAGGGGCAGGGATGATGGGGTCGGGCATTGCCTATGTGGCTGCTATGGCAGGGATTCAGGTAGTATTGAAAGACGTTTCATTGGAAGTAGCTGAAAAAGGCAAAAACTATACTAAAAACCTCCTTGAAAAGTCCATCATCAAGGGCAAAATGGATGCTATAAAAGCAACTAATATCCTGAGTCTAATAAAAATATCTGACAATTATGCTGACCTTTCAGGAGCAGATTTAATCATAGAAGCAGTTTTTGAAAACCCCGAGTTGAAGGCAGACGTTTCAAAAAAAGCAGAAGGTTTATTGAAGACCGAAGGCGGTGTTTTTGCTTCTAATACTTCCACACTCCCTATCTCTGATTTAGCCAAAACAGTGAATCGACCTGATAATTTTATTGGTATTCACTTTTTTTCGCCTGTTGATAAAATGCAATTGGTCGAAATCATCATGGGCAAAGAAACATCAGACTATGCATTGGCTGTAGCCATGGATTTTGTTAAGAAAATTCGTAAAACGCCTATTGTCGTAAATGATTCTCAAGGGTTTTATACTTCAAGGGTTTTCTTTACCTATACTTCCGAAGGCATAGAATTATTAAAAGATGGCGTGAATCCTGTCATTATCGAAAACATAGCCAAACAAATGGGCATGCCCGTTGGGCCATTGGCAGTATCTGACGAAGTGGCGTTGGATTTAGCCTACAAGATTTCTCAGGAAGCTGTAGCAAAAGGCATTTTGCAAGCAACCGATACTGCTTATTTAGTCAGTAAACAATTTACTGAAATGGGTCGTGTGGGTAAAAAAGCCAAAGCAGGATTTTATGAGTACCCTGAAAATGGCAAAAAATATCTTTGGGAAGGTTTGTCTGAACTTTTCCCTATCAAAGAAGAAGCAATTGATGTAGAAGAAATCAAGAAAAGGTTATTGTATCGTCAGGCATTAGAAACGGTAAAATGTGTGGAAGAAGGCGTTATCCGTAAGAAGCTAGATGCTGATATTGGCTCTATTTTCGCATGGGGGTTTCCTGCCTATTTGGGCGGCACATTATCATTTGTAGATACTGTAGGTATTAAAACCTTTGTTTCAGAAGCTGACCGTTTGGCAGATACCTATGGAGAACGATTCAGACCTACGGATAAACTTCGTAAAATGGCAGAAGATGGAATTGGGTTTTATGAATAGAGTTTTATGTAGTATTTTTGAAGGTAAGCCAACGATAGGTTTACCTTTTCTTTTTCTATAAATATAAAACACTAAATGATGCTCCTAATTTACAAACGCCTAACATTTATTCTTCTACTTTTTTATACAGCCAATTCTTATTCTCAATCAGTTCTATGGATAGTTGAAGACAATGGTTTAGAAAAGCCCTCCTATATTTTCGGTAGTGTACATGAAATGTGTAAACAGAATTTCAAATGGGACATAAAAATAGAAAGGGCTATCAAGATGACCCAAAGGGTTTACTTCGAGATTGACATTAATAATATTTTTGAATTTTTCAAACAAAAAAGAGTAGAGAAAATGCCTGAGGCTTATTCTCTTAAAGACTTTTATTCAGAAGAAGATTATGAACTAGTTGCCACCTATTTTAAAGAGAATTTCAACATTGATATTGAGAAAAAAGACAATATTTCTCCTTTGTTTTTGATGATGAATGCTGATTATAAAGGGCTCAAAAAAATCTGTAAAAAAAGGATGTCTTATGAATATGAAATCCTTCAATTTTGTAATAAAAAATATAATTTCCCAATTAATCCAGGCAAAGTAAATGGACTTGAAACAGCTTTTGAAAGAGAATATATACTCAAAAAAATAAGCTATCAAAGATTAGCAGACATTGTACTTCACATGATTCGTCAAGAGTCTTTCGAAGAAACATCAATGGCTCTATCCTATGCTCAAATGATTACATCATATTATAGAATGGATATTGACGAAATCAGAGAAACTTCTAATGAAGACCCAGAAACAAAAGAGTTGGATAATATAATCATTGATGCTAGAAATAGATTATGGCTTAAAAAAATGCCTACTATAATGGAAGACAAGCCTACTTTTTTTGTAGTGGGAGCTGCTCACCTTGGGGGAGAAAATGGATTAATTAATCTTTTAAAAGAACAAGGTTACACAGTAAGACCCCTGAAAATGAATTGGGCTAATTAATTATAAAAATAGTATTTTTATAATTATCATTTTACTTTTCCTACCTTTACACAAATCCCCAAATCCCTTGTAAGTCGGCAAGATTTACAAGGGATTTTTTATAGTGGGATGCTAACCCAAGAAGAAAAGTTTGAAGGCTTAATAGAAGGAATATTAGCCAATGGTTACGGTGTTTGCGATGATTTTTTAAGTCTGGAAGAGGTTAAGAGTCTATCAACAAGATTTGAGACTAGGTTTGATGCAGGTAATTTTAAAGAAGCAGGCATTGGCAAACAAAGTGAAGTGCATAAAGCCACAGCAATAAGAGGCGACAAAATACTTTGGTTAGAAAGTAATTCTGTTGACCTGTCAGAAAGAATACTCTTAGATAAAAATCAAGCTTTTATCGATTACCTCAACCAAACTTGTTATTTAGGCATTATTGACTCCGAAATCCATTTTGCCAAATATGACATCGGGAAATTCTATCGTCGACATCGAGATACCTTTCAAGCCCAGAAGGGAAGAATTTTATCAGTAATCTATTATTTAAATATCGATTGGCTTCCTGAAAATGGGGGAAATCTTTTGATTTATACCCAAGAAAATAATCAGGAAAAAATCATCAGTATTGCTCCATTAGCAGGCAGATTAGTCTGTTTTGAAAGCGAAAAACTAGACCATGAAGTTTGTGAAACTTTTAAAGAAAGATTGAGTATTACGGGGTGGTTGTTGAATTGCTAAAACAGATTAGACAACTTTTCCTTCCCAAGGCTGGTCTCCCGACCAGTCCTCTTTTTCTGTAATCTAAAGGACTCTTGTGGACTGGTTAGGAAACCAGCCACGGGGCTAAAACAGATTAGACAACTTTTAAAAAGTTGTCTAATCTTATACACCCTTTCTCATGGTAATCTAGCCAGCTTCTAAATAGCCTACCGCTTACTAAGAATCAATTGTTTTTTTTTGATGTAGCTACGAGTTTTGGTATATTTCTATCAAATTTATTATCAGATGCTTAACTCGTATATTTTATGAATGATTCGCTCGTTTTCGAAGACTGGGACTTGATTATTGAAGACATTCAAACTCAGAAATGTATTGTTATCGTCGGTCCAGACATCATTGAATATACGGGGTATCCAAGTTTCTTTGAAGCTGTTTCTAATGAATTAATTGATAATAAATACATTAGTCAATCTTTCGTGGAAGAACAGCTTTTTCAGATAAAAATCACAAATCCTGTAAGAGCCAAAGCCGAAAAAAATGATGGTATTCGCCATATTGCAAAAGCTATGCAAAGAGTTATTGAAACGAATCAATCAAAACTTGATGCTATTGCTCTTTTACTTAAAAAATTGCCTTCTCAGTTAATTCTTTCTTTGATTCCAGAAGAGGCTACTTTCTCTAGAATTTTACAAACTCCTGTTCGCTATTATCATAAAAATAAAACTTCTGAAAAAGAAGTTCTTCCTCCGCTAAGTCCTGATTCGCCAACGGTATATAATATCTTAGGGTCATTAAGCCAGTCAGAATCCTTGGTTTTTACTTACGACGATTTGTTCGAATATATTTTCAGTATTCTAGGAGACAATCGTTTACCACAAGAATTACAAATTGCGCTGAAAAGTGCTGAACGTTTTATTTTTCTAGGGGTTAATTTCAACAAGTGGTATATGCATTTGTTATTAAAGCTATTGGCTTCTGATAAAAACGTGTTAGCGATAGATGCCCATATCCCTGAGGCATCACGTACATTTATTATGAATAGACTATCATTGGAAATGATGGATTATACTCCTGCTGATTTCTTAGATAAGCTAATTTGTAGTTATTACGATACAACAAAAGGGAAGGAAGGCGATACCCCAATTAATGTGGGGAAACCTATCAATAACATACCCACACAGATACAAAAACCCAAAACCAGTCCTGTAAAGATTTTTCTCTCTTATGCACACGTCGATGAAGAGTTTAAAAAGGAATTGCTCATCACTTTATCCCCTTTAATTAATCAATCGAAAGAAATAGAAATTTGGGAAGACCGACAAATTGTGGCTGGTCAAGAATGGGGTAAATCTATCTCTTCAGAGCTAGAGACCTCAGAATTAATGATTTGTCTGGTTAGTCGTAATTTCCTGAATTCTAAGTATTGTATCGAGCAAGAAGTGGCTAATGCTATCAATCAACAAAAACACGTTTTACCTGTCTTATTAAAATCTTGTGCTTGGAAAGACTTCCCTTTTCTGTCTTCACGACAAGTAATTCCCCGAGATAATAATTCCATTATTAGCTTCAAAGACCAAGATGAGGCCTACCAAAGTATTTATGAAGAAGTAAAACGTTTAGTTACATTGATTAAATCTGAAAGAGCATGACAGTCAGTAAAAATCGTTATCCCGGTCCTAAGCCCTTTAGAACAGACGAAAAAGATATTTTCTTTGGAAGAGATACAGACATTGCAGAATTCTATAAGTATATTTTTTTACACCAAAGCGTAGTGCTATTTGGCAAAAGTGGGTATGGCAAAAGCTCATTAATCAATGCAGGAATCATTCCTTTGTTGGCTGAAAAAAATAAGCAAGTACACTATTTTGAAGTAAAATTTGGCCCTTATGTTTCAGGCTCGGATAGGTCGACACCCATCGAAAGGGTAAATGCTATTATCAAAGAAAAATCGACAGAACGTTCTTCTTTAATTTTAGAGAAATACTTCCAAGCAGATAATTCATTTTGGCATACCCTTAAAAACTATCAGATAAGTCATGAAGCCAACGAAATTATCTTTTTTTTCGACCAGTTTGAAGAGCTTTTTACGTATCCTCAAGAACTAATTTTTGAGTTTAAAGAACAACTAGCAGATGTTTTGTACACCACTGTGCCTGCTTTTTTCAGAAATCAAGAAGATTTGCTTGACGAAGAAGGTATCTCAGAGGAATTTAGGCTCAATTTCTACCAAAAACCAGAGATTAAAGTGGTTTTTGCTATTCGTTCTGACAGACTAGCTCAGTTAGAAGAACTCAAAGATTTTCATCCTGCTATCTTAAAAGACTGTTATGAGCTGAAAGGCTTGGATGAAGAAGGAGCTTTGGCGGCAGTGTTGAAACCTGCTACCCTACCCGACGAACCTTTAGGGACATTTAAAACACCAACTTTTGAAATTAAGCAAGAATTAGCCGAACAATTGGTGAATGAACTAAAGGATAAAAATGGACGTATCGAAACCTCTACACTCCAGATTATCTGTTGGCAAGTAGAAGATAAATTTGTACCCGCTTGGATACAAGGCGAAGAGAAATTTGTATTGACTTTTGAACAAATTGATATTGACCAAGACGGGCAAATAAAAGGCGATATCGAAACGGTTTTTGATAATTATTATAAAGATACTATCGAGACTAAAATCGATGCGCAATTTCGTGAAGCTACGTATAGGCTTGTAGAGGAGGTATTGGTGCAAAATGGACAAAGGATTCCTTTTGAACATCATTATTTAATGTATGTAGTGCTGGTGGAGCAACTCGGTATTCCCAACCGACAAGTTGCACAACAAATTTTGGATGTCTTACGAGAAGCGTCTTTATTGAAAGTAGAACAAGATTCACAAAGACGTTTGATGTATGAATTAGGGCATGATACCTTAGTTGACCCTATCAGTAAAGCCGCTAAACTCCGAGAGGAAAGAGACGAACAAATAAGGATATGGCAAGATGCTGAAGATGCTAGAGAATTGGCAGAGAAAGAAAAAACTAAAGAGCAAACAGCACAACTCTTAGTATTAAAAAGACGTGCCGAAGTACGTTCATTTATAGCTACAATTGGTTTTATCATCGCTTTTGTAGTAGCCATTTATGCTTATTATCTAAAAAGAGAAGCCGACGATTTAACCTATCAACTGCAAGCTGCCTATAACACCACCGAACAAGCCAAAACAAAGGTACAAAGCCAGCTAGATACTGCTTTGACTACTATTGCCCATGATGTTATTGATAAAGGCTTGAAAAAGCCAGTATCAGTAAATGAAAATACCAAATCAGTATCAAAGAAATCAAGTTATGATTCTGCTACTGCCATTTTGGCTAAAATTAAAAATACCACTTTGCGCAAACAAGTAAAGCAGAAACTTCAAAAACCAATAATGCCGAGATGAAAGCATATTACGAAAATGGCCCTAAGATTCATAATAAATCATAATATTAGTTTTTGTGTTCTTTTTCTTCTGGATTAGCCTGATGTGTATTATGCTGCTGTTGATGGTTATTTAAGTTAAACCATTCTGCATTTTCTGTAGACATAATCGCTTCAATATTTACCACGAATTGCTGGAAAGTAGCATTCTCCTGATAAGGTCCTGCTTTGGTTAAATACAAGATTTTTTCTCTTTTTAGTACTTCTCGTATTTTACGATAATTCACCCAGCTTTCATGATAATTAAAGAGGGCATCTAGACCACTCAGAATGGCTATTACGACACCTATCAATCCTATGATTGTTGGAAAAGAAGGTACATTACTATAGTTAGTAGCCAATGGCAAACAGGCAGATAGAATAATCACTAATACCTTAATTTTGATATAGTTATCCTTGTTTTTTCTACTTTTTTGGGCAAAAAAATTCATTTGGTCATCCAACCTTTGTTCGATGTATTCTTGTTCTGTCATAGTTATTTATTGTTTGGAGATATTAAACTTAATTTAAAAATAACTTTATGAAAGAACAAATTTCAAATAACATTTAAGCCTTAAATAGAAAAAAAACTCATGGCATGACTGAGGAATTTTATTGAAAATCTAAGAAAATAGTAGTCATGCCATGAGTAAATAGACAACAAAAAAGCCTCTTCCTTTTACAAAGAAGAGGCTTTTAAAATATTGTTTAATGCCTATTTAAAAACGCCCATGGGGTCTTCTTTTTTGGCAAGTAGTTCTTGTAAGAAATTCATATCTAAAAAGGTTATGTCGAGTGTTCTACATTTATGGAAATACTCCCATGCCTTTTCGTAATGTTCTAATTGAAACTCTGCAATGGCATATTTAAGCCAACCGTTGGCATTGGTTGAATCTATCTTTAAAGATTTATCCAATAATAGCAATGCATCGTCAATGTCATTACATTTCTTCTGGTCTTTAAAACAAGCTAGTTGCACAGTAGCTACATCAATCATCAATGTCGGATTATCAGGAGCCAACACTAACCCTTTGCGTAGTAATTTAGCAGACTCTTCGTAGTTCTTTTTTTGATAACTTACAGAACCTAAACCCCAGTAAGCCTCTACATTGTCAGGGTCAAGTAAAAAACTAAGATTGAAGCGATAAGTAGCGGTATCCAACAAACCTTCGCTCAGGTATTCCCAACCTCTCTCTGCAAAAAACTTGCTAGCCTCAGCACGATTTTTAAAGTTTTGTTCGCACTGAGTAAAGAAATCTTTTGATTTCAGTATTTGTTCATCTACAATCTTTTTACTACCAAAAAGAGGGATATACTTAACGTCTTGGCTATCAACGGCAAGTTCTTTCTTGGTGGCTTCTTTAGTACTCGCCAAAGGAATTGGTTGCACTTGCCCTACTATTGACTGTATGCTCGATGAAAAAATAAATAAATATATTAATTGCTTCATAATGGTGGTAACAATACGAATGTTATAACGATGCTTAAGAATAATTATTGCTCTGTGAAAATCTTCTTTAAAAAATCAAGCTATCTAAACTTTCTTTGAGGTATTTTTTAAGTCATGGATTATAAATATCACAAATTTATACATAGTTTCAACCGAATTGAGATTTTTTTTGTTCAATAGAATATAAAAATAGCACTATTGTACAACAAAAAGGGCTGATTCGTTGAATCAACCCTTTCAAATATTAATTTTTTAATAATTAAGGCAATGCTAACAAAAAGCCAATCGTGAAATTAGCATCCCAGTCGAATACGAATTGTTGGCAACCTGTAGTTTCAGCAATGGCTTTATAAATATTTAAACCAGCTTTTGATTTAGCGTTGTCTAATTGGTAAGCCGAAGGAGCATCTAATACAGTATAGCGTTCTTTGCCTTTTCTTACTTTTTTGGCTAACTCAAAAGGCACACCACCAATGATAAAACAAGTTTTACGATTAGCCTCTGGAATCTTTTTCGACTTTTCGCTTACTTCTTTAGCAACTGTTTCGTCATCTACGCCATTCTGAAAATATTTAGCACCATACGATTCCTCAGATTTTAGCTTTCCGTCTTCTTTCCAAGAAATTTTAGTATTTCCCGAACCAATATCTGCTACGAATGAATTATCAGCATATTCAGCAGGCTGAACACATTGTAAGCCCAAAATTCCTTCTTGCTCTGGCGTTACGGTATTCACAAAGTATTTTAATGATTTCAATACTTTGATTATCTTCTGAGTACCTTCAGCTTTTACCGCTCCCGAACTCACCACAAAGTGAATATCTTTTCCACTTACGCCATAATCAAGCATTCCTCCGATATACTTTTTCAAGCCCGCTCTGATATCATCATCACTTGCCATATTTTCTATTACCAAACTATTGCCAAAATCAGCTTTTTCAAGCTTCCAACGTTTATCAGCATCTATTCTGATAATAAACGAATTAAATCCACTAGCACCTAGTTCAACTACACCCTTTAATTTACCTGCGATTGGTCCAGGAGGAGTATAATCAAAGCTCGACTTCTCACCTTCAGTTGCCGAAGAACTATTTTCTTCAGAAGAAGAGCTATTCGAATCAGCAGTATTACTAGCCGAAGCCGTTGTTTCTGGTGCTAACTTTTTCAGGGCATCTTGTCCCCCGAATTTTGTAAAACCATAATAAATTGCTCCTACAATAATGGCGGCAATCAATAATCGTCCCGCTACAGTTAATCTTTGCATTGTTCTTGAGGTTTTAGTTAAAAAATGTTTTGGTTATTTTTTGCTGTAGGCTTTAGGCTGTAAGCAATAGGCAATAGGCTATCGGTCATCGGCTATCAGCTAACTGATTTTAGTTATAGGCTTTTTTGTCTTCGAAAATCTTTACCCGCTGATTTACGCTGATTCGACACGCTGATTTAGGAGATTTTTTTAGTAATAAAATCATACCATGCACAAATTATAAAGTCTAAAGTCTAATATCTTATGTCTAAAAGTCCTCCACTCTTTTAGTCCTAAAGTCCTCCAGTCCACAGAGTCTAATATCTTATGTCTAAAAGTCTAACGTCTAGTCTCCCGTAAAGATATTTAAACCCACAAACCATCCAATTTCAATTTGGTTATGTGGTAAAACAAACCATTGATTTTGTAAAATTTAAGGATGAAGTTTAGAACAATAAAATTGTTGGGTAATACATTAACGATTAAAGACCGAATCCATATCTTTACAAAAATCTCTTTACGCTACATGTTCAAACAAAAAATCAAAAAAGCCTTTCAACGAATCATCAAAACTAAGTTCTTTAAAGGAATTGCTACACTTTTTATGCTGTTTATTTTGCTAGACCTTTTTTTCCCTTTCAAAATTAACCCCAATTATTCTACCCTTATTACCGATTCAGATGGGAAATTATTGCATGCCTTTTTAAATAAAACCGATAAATGGCGAATGGAAACCGAGTTGACGGAAATAACACCAACACTCGAAAAAGCCATTGTTTTTAAAGAAGACCGTTGGTTTCGTTGGCATTTTGGGGTAAATCCTTTGGCAATAGTACGAGCAGGGGCTAGAAATATCTTTACAGGCAGACGAACATCAGGCGCAAGTACTATTACCATGCAAGTAGTACGCTTATTGCATCCGCAAAAAAGAACATACTTCAATAAATTTATTGAAATCTTTAGAGCTATACAATTAGAATTTCATTATTCAAAAGACGAAATCCTACAGTTCTATATCAATCTTGTACCTTATGGTTCCAATATAGAAGGATTAAAATCGGCCTCAATATTATATTTTCAAAAATCGCCAAATGTATTGAGTTTAGCAGAAGTAACGGCTCTGACGATTATCCCGAATCGCCCTTCAAGCTTGCGACTCGGCACTAATAATGCCTATATTCTTCAAGAAAGAAATCGTTGGTTACAAAATTTTAAGAATGCTGGATTATTTAATAAACAAGATATTGAAGATGCCATCAACGAACCCCTCAATGTCACTCGTCACGAAGCACCCCATTTGGCACCGCATTTATCTTTAAGGCTTAAGCAAGAAAATCCTACACAGTCAATTATCAAAACAGTTTTGGTACGACATAAACAATTGACGATTGAGAACATTGTACAGAATTATGTTAGCCGTTTATACGCTATGAACATCCATAATGCTGCCGTGATGGTGATTAATAACAAAACACATCAAGTAGAAGCTTATATCGGTTCGGCAGATTTTAATAACCCCATAGATGGCGGGCAAGTAGATGGTATTCGTGCTATTCGCTCGCCAGGGAGTACCCTAAAACCTTTATTGTATGCTACGGCTTTTGATAAAGGAATTATTACCCCAAAAACTGCGATTAACGACGTACCCACAAATTTCGGTGGTTTTGAGCCCGAGAATTTCGACAAGCTTTTTCATGGGAAAATCACGATTGAATATGCATTGGCTAATTCCTTGAATATTCCTGCCGTAAAAATGCTGAAAGAAATTTCTACCCCTGTTTTGGTAGACAAGTTAAAGAAAGCAGATTTTCAAACAGTAAAAAAGAATTCGTCCAAGCTTGGACTTTCTTTAGTATTAGGTGGTTGCGGGGTTACGTTAGAAGAATTGACTAATTTATTTACTGCTTTTGCCAATGAGGGAAATTTTCAGAAGGCTTCCTATTTATTAAAGTCGAAACAAGTACCTACCGTAAAAAATGAAATTATTTCTAAAGAATCTAGCTATCTGATTACCCAAATACTCTCGCAAATTACTCGCCCTGATTTACCTAACAACTACGATTATACGTATAGAATGCCCAAAATCGCTTGGAAAACGGGTACTTCTTTTGGTAAAAAAGACGCTTGGAGTATTGGTTATAATGCTCAATATACTATCGGTGTTTGGGTAGGTAACTTTTCGGGAGAAGGCGTTCCTGAACTTTCTGGAGCCAATATCGCTACGCCTTTGTTGTTTGATATTTTTAATACTGTTGACTATAATTCCTCTTCTAAATGGTTTAAAGCCCCTGAAAATATCGCTTATAGAAAAGTTTGTGCAGAAAGTGGCGATGTTCCCAGTGAGTTCTGCACACACCAAATTGTAGATTATTATATTCCGAGTGTCTCTAAAATGACCAAATGTCAGCACGCAAAATATATTTATATCAGTGCCGACCAAAAGATAAGCTATTGTTCGCATTGTTTGCCAGAGGATGGAGCTATCAAAAAAATATATCCTAATTATGCCCCAGAACTATTGAGCTGGTACGAAAGCAAGCATATTCTTTATGAAAAAATACCTCCGCATAATCCCAAGTGCGAACGTGTATTTAATACTGATGCTCCGCAGATTGTCTATCCTGTAGATGATTCTGAATATTTTTTGGCAAAAAACGAAAACCAGAAATTGATGCTAAACTGTCAGGTAGGAAATGAAGTGAAAACGGTTTATTGGTATATCAATGACAAATTATTGCAAAAAGCATCGCCTAATGCGGAGGTATTTTTTACCCCACAAGCAGGCAAAATCAAAATATCATGCAGTGACGACAAGGGGCGTAATGCTGATATTTATGTGAAGGTGAGTTATTGAGTGGTTTAGTTTTAGATTAGACAACTTTTAAAAAGTTGTCTAATCTGGTTTCTCCATATAACCAATTACATAACCTCTAAAAACACAAAAGCGAAAACCTTTCGATTTTAGCTAACTCTAACTCCGTGGTTTGTGTGCCACAAACCACAATACTCACGGTCATTTTTACTCATGGCATGACTACGGAATTATTTGATAATAAACAGACTACTGGAAGTCATGCCATGAATGGATATCCTCTCCCATTATTAGATTAGACAACTTTTAAAAAGTTGTCTAATCTGGTTTCTCCATATAACCAATTACATAACCTCTTAAAAACACAAAAGCGAAAACCTTTCGATTTTCGCTTTTGTGCTGTGTGTATCTCGTTGTTGTTAATAATTGATTAGAATCTGAAGTGAGAGAATGCTTTGTTAGCTTCTGCCATACGGTGCGTATCGTCTTTCTTCTTCACTGCTGCACCTTCACCTTTAGCGGCTGCCATGATTTCGTTAGCAAGACGGTCGATCATCGTTTTATCTCCACGCTTACGAGCATAAAGAATTAACCATTTCATACCTACTGATAACTTACGGTCTGCACGTACTTCCGTTGGAACTTGGAAAGTAGCACCACCTACACGACGGCTTTTTACCTCTACCGATGGCATAACGTTGTTTAATGCTTTTTTGAATAGCTCTAAACCGTTTTTCTCTTTGGTTCTATCTTCTACTTTGTCTAATGCACCGTAAAAAATCGTAAATGCTGTTGATTTTTTACCGTCGTACATCAAGTTATTAACAAACTTGGTTACCATTACATCCCTAAATTTAGGGTCAGGTAATACGTATCTCTTTTTTGGTTTTGACTTTCTCATTGGATTGTTAAGATTTTAAGTTTAGCCCATCTTCTGCCCTTAACTAAAGCATACTGGACTGTTTTGTAATTTGATGATTTGAAAATTTGATGATTTGAAAATGTTATACTTTCAAATTCTTCAATTAACGAATGTCAAATTATTTTTTCTTACCGCCTTTTCCGCCTTTTACTGGAGCTGCAACTTGACCTGGTTTAGGACGTTTAGCACCATATTTAGAACGACGTTGACGACGACCATTTACACCTGCAGTATCTAAAGCACCACGGATGATATGGTAACGTACCCCTGGTAAATCTTTCACACGACCACCACGAATCAATACGATTGAGTGTTCTTGCAAGTTGTGACCTTCACCTGGAATGTAAGCATTTACTTCTTTGCCGTTTGTTAAGCGTACACGGGCTACTTTACGCATAGCCGAGTTAGGCTTCTTAGGCGTAGTAGTATAAACCCTTGTACACACGCCACGACGTTGCGGACAAGAATCAAGAGCAGGAGATTTTGACTTCCAAGTCATTTGCTCCCTGCCATTTCTTACTAACTGTTGTATAGTTGGCATTTTGTGTTGTTTTAATAGAGATACACATGACTGATTATGAAACACTTACACAATCATTAATCATTGAATAAATTCAAAGGGTTAATAATATCGTATAATTACCTCAAAATCAGGGGTGCAAAATTACGCAAAGTATCTGAGATACAAAAGGTTTAAGCAAATTTATTTAGTATCTAAACTTCGCTCAATCCCTAATTCTAATCCTCTTAACTCTGCTAGTCCTCTTAATCGACCAATGGCTGTATAGCCTGGGTTTGTTCTTTTCGCTGGATTTAGGTCGTCTAACATTTTATGACCGTGGTCTGGACGGAACGGCAAGCGATAATCTTCTCGTCCAGCTTCTATTCTTTTACGCTGTTCTGTTACCAAGGCTTTCATTACACCATACATATCTACATCGCCTGCAAGGTGGTCTGCTTCATGGAAATTGCCTTCGGCATCACGCTTAGTAGCTCTTAAATGCACAAAATTGATTCTGTCGCCCATTCTTTCTACCATTCCTACAAGGTCATTGTCCTCTCGAACGCCATAACTTCCTGTACAGAAACATAAGCCATTATTCGGACTGTCGTAAGCTTGAAGTATCTGCTGTGCATCGGCTTCTGTACTTACTACTCTTGGTAAACCTAAAATCGGATATGGAGGGTCGTCAGGGTGAATTGCTAAATTAATCCCTGCTTCTTCGGCTACTGGCGTGATTTCTCTTAAAAACTCATACAAGTTTTCTCTTAATTCTTTATCGCCAACTTCGTTGTAGCCTTCTAGCACTACCAAAAACTCTTCTACTGTAAAACTCTCTTCGCTACCTGGTAAGCCTGCAATGATGTTTTTAACCAATTTTGCACGTTGAGCTTCGCTAGAACTTTCAAACCAAGCTTTCGCTTTTTCTACTTGTTCAGCAGTATAGCTTGCTTCTGCATTGGGTCTTTTTAGAATATATATTTCAAAGGCCGCAAATTCTGTGGCATCAAAACGCAATGCTGTTGAACCGTCGGGCATCGGTGCATCTAAATCAGTACGAGTCCAATCTAACACAGGCATAAAATTATAGCAAACCGTATCAATACCACATTTACCCAGATTGATTAACGATTGCTTATAATTGTCGATGTATTCACGATAATTCCCTGTGCGTTTTTTGATGTCTTCATGAACAGGCACACTTTCAATCACCGATAAGGTTAATCCCGCAGCTTCAATCTCATCTTTACGTTTTTGGATTTCTTCTACCGTCCAGATTACGCCATTTGGTAAATGATGTAACGCAGTTACGATACCAGTGGCTCCTGCTTGACGAATATGTGCTAATGGAACAGGGTCTTTTGTTCCAAACCAGCGAAAAGTTTGTTCTAAAGGCATTTTCTTCAGTTAAATATTATATTGATAGATTTTTACTTATAAAGCTATTGAGGGGTTTTTTTTACCCATTATTGATAGCTATAAGCAGCAAGCTATACGTTATATGCTTTATTTTCAACAAATTATATGTTTAAATCTTATCCGCAATTGTTTGATAGTATTAAAATTTTATTTTGTTCTCTAAAGGAAACTATTCCTTCTGCAAGACCTTACTTTTCTTGTCTTGATACAAGAAAAGTAACCGCGGCGGCGGACCGCAAAAGAAAATCAAGAAATTCTAAACTCGCTAACGCTCAAACAGTAGAATTTCGGAAAATGCTTACGCCAGTATATTGCAAACTGTGATTGTTAATAAAATTTAAATCTTATCTGCAATTGCTCTATCGTTTGATAATCTCGGTACTTTATTTTGTCCACCCAGTTTTCCTTCTGATTTCATGTAATCAATAAAGGCATTTTTGGGCAATACTCTTATTTTCAATGGTTGAAGGATATTACCCGTCATCAAATCATCGTAATACACATTTAGTTCTGCTAATTTCTGATTGATGGCTTGTGAAAAAGCTTTTATATTCTGAGGTACTTTAGCAAATTCTACCAACCATTCGTGATAAGGCAAACCACCTTCAGGGGGCGTTACTTGTGGAGCTACCGTAAATTCTACTAATTCAACCTCTGGATGACGTTGCATGGCATATTGCATGGCTTTTTCTACTTCTTCACCAATTACGTGTTCGCCAAAAGCAGAAATAAAATGTTTTATACGCCCTGAAACGATGATTCTGTAAGGGTCTAAGGAAACAAACTTAACGGTATCGCCAATAGAATATCCCCAAAGCCCTGCATTGGTATTCATTACTACGGCATAATTTACGCCTAATTGTACTTCTCCGATATGTAAACGTCTAGGATTAGGCTTGAAATAATCTTCTACAGGAATAAATTCATAGAATACACCCGAATTCAATAATAATAAAAGTCCTTCGGCCGACTGTGAATCTTGATAAGCAATAAAACCTTCAGATGCTGGGTAAGTTTCGATTGAATCTATTTTCTTACCGATAGAATCATACAATTTAGCACGATAGGGTTCAAAATTTACTCCTCCGTACACAAACAATGAAAACTCAGGGAAAACATCTTTAATTTTCTTTCCTGTTCTGGCTTGAATACGGTCGAAGTACATTTGTACCCACGGTGGAATCCCCGAAATCAACGACATGGGCTTATCGATGGTTTCATCAATAATTTTTTCCAGTTTTGTTTCCCAATCTTCAATACAATTGGTTTCATAGCTTGGCAATTGATTACTTCGTAAATAGCCTGGAACATGATGATTCACAATGCCAGAAAGTCGACCCGTGAAAACACCATTCTTCTGAACCATCTCTGGCGAGCCCGACAAAAAGATGAGGTTTTTATCTAAAAACTTAGCATTACCAGTTTCATGTACATAACTCAACAAAGCATCTCTTGCTCCATTAATATGGAAACCAATGGATTCTTTTGAAATAGGAATATATTTTACGCCAGAGGTTGTTCCCGATGTTTTGGCAAAATAAAGGGGTTTGTCTTTCCAGAGAATATCACTTTCGCCCGCTACTACTTTTTCTATATAAGGTTTCAGATTTTCATAATCTTGTACAGGAATAGCATCTTTGAAGCTCTGATAATCATTGATGTCAGCAAAGCGATGGTCTTTCCCAAAAAGTGTGTGCGAAGCATCAGAAACCAAACTTTTCATCAAAGCCATTTGGGTTTCAACGGCTTGTTTTTCCCACTTTTGGCGGTTTTGTACTACGAATGAGGCAAAGGGTTTTGCCAAAATTGAACGAAAGCCCATAAGGTAAGCATTGCACTCGAAGTGGCACTTCGAGCATTAACTATTGTATATTATCGAAGTGCCACTTCGAATACTGGTAAAGTTAATAACTATTTAATGATGATTTACATTCTGAATGTTAAACGATGATGAATCGTTACACCAAATTCTTTAATCGCTTTTTTGTGTTTGGGTGTTGGGTAACCAGCGTTGTGTTCCCAACCGTATACAGGAAAGTTGAGTGCCAGACTTTCCATCAAATCATCTCTATAAGTTTTTGCTAATATTGAAGCCGCCGCAATGGATAGAAACTTGGCATCTCCTTTTATAATACAAGTATGCGGAATTAAAGGATAAATCGGAAAACGATTACCATCTATCAATAAATGTTCTGGTCGGACAATTAATTTATCCGTAGCCAAATGCATCGCTTTCATACTAGCTTTCAGAATATTTATTTCATCTATTTCTTGGTTAGAAACCTCCGCAATTTCCCAAGCGATGGCATCTTGTAAAATATCTTTCCTAAGAGTTTCTCTTTGACTTTTACTAAGTTGTTTAGAATCGTTTAATAACGAGTGCGTATAGTACTTCGGTAAAATTACCGCTGCGGCTACTACTGGCCCTGCTAAACACCCTCTGCCAGCCTCATCTAAACCAGCCTCGATAAGATTTTCGTTGTAATAACTTTTTAACATTTTCTATATTTCAAGTTTGGGAATCTTTATTAATTCACTATTGGGGCTATTATTTCCAGAAAAAAGTAAACTTCTAATAATCATACTATTAATTTTTTGAAATAATTATCGTTTTAATTAACAAATGATAATTATTTCTAGTTTTATTTGTCATTTTGGCATGATTTATGTGGTTTTTTTAATAGAAAGTACAGTTAAACAGCTTAACGTTTCAAAACAATATTATTGCTTTTATCCAAAATTCTGGAATTATTTGTTGATTTTAAATACCTGCCTTACTAAAAAAAATGCTACAGCTCAAAAAAAGTGGACTTTCATTACTTTTTGTTGTTATGTCAAATTTCTATTTGACTGCTCAGCATTTTAATACTACCCTCACCAATGCTATTCGTTGCTATGATTTACAAGAATATGCTAAGGCAATTAATGGTTTTAATCAGGTTTTGAAAAATGATTTTTCTTCTCTTGTACCCAAAGACCAACTTTCAGTATTACTGAAACTGGCCTATAGTTATAAACAAAACAAAGAAGAAATCACTGCTGAAAAAATTTATCGCCAAGCCTTTACTGATTTTCCTACGCTTATTAACAGTGATGCCAAAGCACATATAAATTTTGCACAGGTATTAGCACATAATGGCAATTATCAGGAGGCGCAAGAATATTTTACCTTATCAGAAACAATACAAAACACAAAAAACCAAACTGCTTTTTCACCACAAAATCCTACGCTTAAAAACCATGATAAACCAGTAAGTATTTTCCCTAATCGTAATACTTACAAAATAGAATACCTTGATTTTAATACATCTGCCCCAGAATTCAGCCCAATCTATTACAAAGATGGGATAGTTTTCTGTTCTCAAAAAGAATCTGCTACCAAATTAATGAATGATAAAGGTAGCTTGCTAGATTTATATTTTCTCAAGAATTCGAATAAAATACAGCAGTCAGAGGAAGTTAGTACCGACAAAAAAAAGAAAAAAAATGCCTCTAAGAATGTAAAATTATTGAGTGATGATTATTCTTCCAGAAGAACCTCTAATGATACTAAGACTTTAAATTATTTTACAGAAGAAGAAGAAAGCTTTCAAGAACAAACGTATTATTCTGATAGATTTGGCAAAACCATCACTTCAAAATTTCAGGAAGGGCCTGCTACATTCAATAAAGACTTTACAAAAATCATCCTTACGCGTAACTGTTCAGGAGACAACACAAAAGGCTTTAGTGAAGATAACAATAGCAAACTCAAACTTTACATTGCTGAAAATATAGGTGGGCGTTGGACAGAAACAATAGAATTACCATTTAACGATGATAAATTCTCGACAGCCCATCCAGCGTGGTCTAAAGATGAAAAAACGCTTTACTTTGCTTCAGACCGCTTCGGTGGTTTTGGTGGAATGGATATTTGGTCTGTCGAATACCACAATGGCAAATGGTCAAATCCTAAAAATCTAGGCAAAAATATTAATTCTAAAGGTGCAGATGTATTCCCTTTTCTTGACGAAAATGGGAATTTGTATTTTTCTTCCAATGGACAAGGCGGAGAAGGAGATTTAGATATTTTCTTTGCCGAAAAAAATGATGAGAGTATTTTTACAAAGCCAATCAATCTAGGCAAACCTTTTAATTCTGCTTTTGATGATTTTGGGATTATTACTGATAAAAATAGGCAAATTGGCTATTTTAGCTCGAATAGAAAACTAGGAGAAGATGGTGATATTTATCGCTTTTCGATAGATAATAGCCTAACAGATTGTAGGAAAATGAATGTCGTTGTCTTCGATGCAGACACTAAGATACCTATCAATAATGTCCTTGTTAAAATATCGTCTTCTGGCCATTTATTAGAAACACTGAAGACTGATGAAGAGGGTTATATAAGTTTTTGTACTAGCCAAGATACTGACTATGCCATAACAATCGAAAAAGAATCTTACGCCGTTAATAATATTGGCTATTCAACAAAAGGTGAAATAGATGATGTAGCCTCAAAACTAGAAGTCCCTCTTGTTAATATAAAGCCCGTAAAACTTGATTTACAGATTTCGCCTTTAACCAATAGTAAACCAATAAGTAATAAATCTAAAAAACCATCGAATTTAAAGGAAAAATCAGCCATTACAGGTTTTGTAAGAAACGAGATTGATAAAAAACCTATGGAGGGCGTATTGGTTTCTTTTATGAATGCTTGTGACAATACAACTCAGCAAGCTATCACTGGAGCAGACGGTAGTTATACTTTTTATATCAACGAAGACTGTGACTATACGATAGAAATATCAAAAAATGGTTATAGCAAGCATGTTAATAAAATCAAAAAAGAGAAAAAAGGGAATACTAAAGTGGTTTCTCAGGATTTGGAGATTTTTAAAGAAGGAGATTTGATTACGATGAATAATATTTATTACAATTCTGGCAGTGCTACTTTACGAGCAGACGCCTTGAAAGAATTGAATAAATTAGTCGCTGTACTTCAAAAAAACCTGACAATGGTGATAGAAATAGGGTCTCACACAGATAGCCGTGGAGATACGCAAGATAATTTGAATTTATCATCCAGAAGAGCACAAACTGCCGTTGATTATATTGTTAGCAAGGGAATTAGCAGAAACAGAGTGTTAGCAAAAGGCTATGGCGAAAGCGAGCTAGTAAATAGTTGTGTAAATGGCGTAAGTTGTACAGAAATTGAACATCAGCAAAACCGCAGAACAACGGTAAAAATTATTAAAATTAGGTAATAGTAAACTTATATAAATTGAAAGAGGTTGTCGTAGTAGATGCGACAACCTCTTTTAATATAGCTTTATAGCAATGTTTTGTCTATTAATTTGAACGAACCTCGCCTCCTAAATTAGACTTCACATTTCTTTCGCTAGGATTTCCTTTGTAGGTAATCGTACCTCCTGTTCCTGCTGAGGCATCTAACATTTTATTAGCACTTACTTGTGCCACCCCACCCGTGTTAGCTCTTATTTCTACTTCGTCGCTTATTAAATTATAAGCAAATAGCTCTCCACCAGTATTTACTTTGGTTTGCTGGAACGTCGCTTTTCCTTCTAGATTTACGATGGCTCCTTGTACGCTTGATAATTCTAAGTTATTAACACTCACTTTCAATGTCACGATGGCTCCTGATGAGGCATCAACAAGTAAACGATTTCCTGTTAATGTTTCCGCTGATACCAATTCTGCTCCTCGGCCTATTTGAAGACTAGCTAATTCGTTGGTATATTCTATTCTTACTTTAAATAACTTCTGAGAATCTGCTTTTCTTTTATTGTTATCCCTATCAGTCAGTTGCTTAAAGATTTTTGTTTTTACCGCCAATTCACCTCCAGAGACCGCTACAGTCAAATCTTCAAGATTTGCTCCGTTCAATGCTTCTGTGGTTATTTTATTAGTTTTACCTTTTACAAGCTCTACCTTCATGATGCCTTGCATATCAATTTTATTGAAGGATTGTAACGTAACTTCTTGGTTTTGTTGTCCTAAAACGATTGACGACACAGAAGTTAATAATAACACGAATAAACTTTTTATTTTTTTCATAATCTTATTTGCTTAATGTAAATGATGTTTGAATACTATCACTTAGATGCATTAAACAACGCTAAGGTTGCATGAATTAGTACTTAATAGCTTATTGATTTGACACTCAATCATTTTTAAACCCGTGTTCTATGTGTCACAGAACACGGGTTTAACCATTTATAAGTGATATTAGCCCAATAAAAAAATCCCAGTTGTGAGTAGTAAGGACTACAAACAACTGGGATTTTTTTATTGAGCTTTGATACCCCTAGTTTCTATTAATTATAATAGGTACTACTTTCACAGATTTATCTGAGTAAATTCTGATAAAGAATGTACCAGCATTTTGTTGTGATACATCAAACTCTGTTTTATAAATACCATCCGTTTTTACCAATTCTTTAGTAGAAACCGTTACTCCTAATAAATTTATCATTTCAGCATAAACATATTTAGGATTTTGTGGTGTTGTATATTCTACTTTAAATGATTGAGGAGCAGGATTTGGATATATTTTAGCTGTTTCCTCTGCATTTACTTCAGCTTCAATCGCAGTTACTGTAAAGGTATATCCCTCAGAAAAAACAGAACAGCCATTGGTATCTGTTACTTTAGCCGAGTAAACTCCTGATTTAGTCGGCGTAATAGTATTTGTAGCGGCATCTGTAATAATGGTTCCACTAAGATACCAAACGGGATTCGAGCCAGAAGTAAGGCTTAATGCACCCGCTTCTAATTTTACTTGTGGAATGATAGGTGTTATAATAGTGCCATTCACAGTTGCTGAGGTAGCAGAACAAAAACCATTTTCAGTAACCTTTACACTATAAGCTCCTGATTTTATAACTGAATACGTTGCTGAGGTAGCTCCAGCAATTGACTGACCATTTAATAACCATTGATAGGTATAATTAGTACCACTACTTGCCGTTAATACCTTAGCGTCATCTTGACAAATACTAAATGCGGATGATGGATTAATTGTTACTTTTGGAGCCGCTTGCGTAGTAATTGGCACTTCTACCCTAGTACTTGGACAACCATAAGATTTTACTTTCATATCATACGTATAGTAGTATCCCGTTTTGATAGTAGCGCCGTTGTATAATGACCCTGTGATGCTTATTACATTAGGAATAGTAAACGGAAAGCCTATCATATCAGCACCAGATACAGTCGAGTTAGCATTTAAGTTACTTCTGTAAATAGATGCTCCGTTGGTACATTCTTGTGCTAATACATAAGTGCCTGCTGTTGGAATAGCCAAATTTAGCGGTAGTACAATTCCTTGGTCAGTCAAATCATCTACTAATTGATTACTTGTACGGGTTGAGTTGGCTGTTGTACGAGTAGGCGTGACATCAAAACTCACTGAAGAAATTGGTGTCGAGTCTGATTGACGGTAAATTGTAAAAGTAATTTTACCTGCTGTTCCAATATATACCCTTGCACTTTCAATCACCAAAGGTGTTTGTGTAACAATGATTGGTTCTGGTCCAAACGATTCGTAATAGCTTCCTCCGCCATAAACATACTTATCTTTTGGTCCAACAGAACCCGAAATATCATTTACCCCAACATATATTTTATCTGTATTGGCTGGTTTATTAAATGACCCTGAGTTCCCTGTGAACAATAAGTTTCCGCCCGTTAGTGCATCATACCAAAGCAAAGTAGATGTTTCGGTACCTTTAACATTTAAAGCGGTAGCTCCTTCACAGACCGCCGCAATGGCCGTTGTTGGTGTTGGAGAAGCCGTAACTTGACGTACAAATGTTTTCGTATCATTCGTCATATCTTGATCATTGGCTAAACCTAGCTTTAATGTAAAAGTATAACTACCACCAACTTTAGCAATGAAATTACCATCTAACAAAAGGGTTCCATCACCAAAAGTGGCTAATTGATTTTTATAAGTACCTGTCAATACAGCAATTACGCCCGTTTCGTCTGATACAGTTACTGTTACAGGGATATTTTGTAAAGTAGTTGTGCCATTATTCCTTAATGAAATGGATACTGAACCTGATGTGGAAGCACAAAAATTACTCACTTCAGGTGTTAACAAATCTAGGACAGCCACATCTATATTCGGACGAACAAAGTCTACTTTATAGTCTTGCGTAATTCCTTTTGCATAAGTTCCACAACTGGTGATATTGGCAGCACCAAGGTCTTCGCCCGTAACTACCCTCATAATAGTACTATTCCCAATGGTTAAGCCAGCTGGCACAGCAATAGTGGCTTTGAAAACACTAGCTCCTACGATATCACCAGAACTTGCAGCTAGTTCTGTCGCTTCTTCAAACGTTCCGTTAGCATTCCAGTCAATATAAACACGTACTTTTTTAGTACTAGTCCCTTTTAAACTAATTTCTAAGGGTAAATTCTGAGAAGAAGATGCTTTATATCCTGCCGTTACATCTCCTAATTTGATACTTTCAATATTATTCAATGAAGTAGTTGGTACTGAGGCACAGTATTCTGCTCCTCCTATTCCACTCAATATCAATGCATAATCTTGTGTACTGTTTTTTAGCGTATTCTTATGGTTGATGGTTATCGTATAGCTTTTACCCGGAACAGCATCAGCAATCAAAATCTGTTCAACGTTATCTCTGATGTTATCTCCTTTAGTGGCTAATGCACTTGGTTGGTCGGGATTAAGAATAAAAGGCAAATAATTATTGGTGCCATCTGAAATCCTGATATCTAAATCGTTAATTAATTTAGGGGTACGATTATTCAAATTTGCAGCAGTGGCACTCGTCACTGTTCCTTCTGGGTCTGTCCAACAAATAGTAGCTGTTAAGGCCCCTTTGCCAGAAGCAATAACTTTTTGAGTGTATGAACCACCAGTCGCTAAAGTTCTTTCTGAAATATCATAAGATTTATCCACATTCTGAATCACTTTCCCTGCTTTTTCCATGTTCAATAACCCCCAACCATAAATATAGTCTGGACCACCATTCCCTGCATCGTCAGCTGTATGAATCACCAAGCCTTTTAACGTAGATGAACGCATCAATAAACCATCGTTTTTTTGAGCATACAATTCTTGTAACAACAAGATACTCCCAGCAGCTTGTGGTGAGGCCATCGACGTTCCACTTAAAATAGTATAGCTAGTCGCAGAAGCATTTGAGCTTGAAAGTAAGTTAACACCAACGGCTACAATATCTGGCTTTATTCTACCATCGTCTGTAGGCCCCCAGCTACTAAAAGATGAAATACTAATATCTGATGACCGTAAAGGCGCTTTACCACTTGTTCCATTTACAGCACCTACTGTCAAAATATTCTTCGCTGTACTAGTAGTCGCTAAGATATCATAGCTATCATTTTTACTTCTTACAACCGAGCTTGTATCACTCGAAGAACCCAAGTAATAATATTCACCTGCTGTAGGCCCTGTTTCTCCTCTGTTATTCCCTGCTGATTTTACGATAAGGTAGTATGGAGCGGTATTAGCAACTTTATCCCAAGACTGTGTGTTGGTGTCATAAAATCCAAATTTATAGTCTTCCGTTTGGCTAATGCTTGTATTACCATACCATGCCCAACGACTACGCGTTTCGTCATAACTCCAACCCGCTAAAAATCCATAAGAGTGATTTGACACTAATAAGTCTGCTGCTCCAGCAGTCATTTCAGAGACATCACTGGTAAAATCCCAAGCTTTTAAACTTGCTCCAAAAGCCATTCCTTTGGCAAGGGGTGATACTCCTTGGGCAATCAATGTTCCTGCTACGTGCGTAGAGTGTAAGTTCGTTCCTGTTACTTTATCTTGTTGAGTTACTCTTGATGTTAGTTCCTGATGCGTTGCCAATACTCCTCCGCCATCCCACACACCTAATTTATTTTTTACAGAAGCACTGCTCCCATTCAATGACACTCCTAATGAGCCTCCAGTATACAATTGATCAGTACGTGTAGTTGTTGCTGCCTGCGCATTACTTTCTGTAGCTACATATAGCGGATGTCCTGTTTCGTCTATTCCGTAAAGTTTAAAGAAACGATTGTTTTTTAAATTTCCATTGAGTTGCCATTTCTTTTCTGTAGCAACTTTAACAGCTTTTTGATAATTATTATCTTGTTGAGTAGAAAACTCAGCCGATAAACTTTGTAGCCTTTTTTGTTGAGAAGTATTATACAATTGTTTCTCTTGAGCAAAAGAAGCGAATCCCCCAAACAAGAGTGTCAGTGTAATCAGTCGTTTCATGCTATGTTTTTTGTTAATGGATAGGGAACGATTTATCGTGTAAGTAAAAAGACCTTGAAAAACAACATTTTTAAAGTAAGGATTATGTGTTGTTAGACAACCTCAATCATCGAAGCGTTGCTTCTATGATTAATTATATTTTTACTTATTCCTATAAACCTACGACTATCAAGCAATTAAGGGTTTATTGATGAAAAATTATAAAATTTGGAAAGTCAAAATACTCTTTTTTATTGTAACCCCAAAGGGCTATAAAAACAAAGCTGTACCAAGAAGCCTCGGTAAGGAGGTTTCTTGGTACAGCTTCACAAATAAAAAAGTCATCAATCCTAGGTTAAACAACTAAGGTTTGATGACTTTCTGTATAGTTTCTCGAATACGCAAGAATGTTGTCTATGCTTCTTTCGGAAGGTTGTTGAAAACTTTTATCTAAACCTGCTTTCACATCAAGCATATCTAAATAAAATTCTAGCATCTCAGTATCATGGACAAGTCCGTCCTGAATCATAAGATTTTCCTCTTCCGTTGTTTCTTGATAGACGTAACGGATAACGTCATGCTGCGTAAAGGTTTGTATCATAGCTCGGAGAATGTTTACTCATCATTTTGCGTAGATTTATCAACGCATAACGCATTCTTCCTAGTGCCGTGTTAATGCTTACGCCTGTGGCGTCTGCAATTTCCTGAAAACTCATATCTTCGTAATGACGCATCACTAGCACTTCTCTTTGCGAGTCTGGAAGACGTTTAATCAGGTCTCTTAGATGAGCATGCGACTCATTACGAATTTGCAAATCTTCATAAGAATCTTCTGCAAAATCTAATGTATTAAACACACTGCTACCATCTTCGAAAACGACATTTGGATAGCGTTTATCACGACGGAAATAGTCAATCGCCATATTGTGAGCAATTCTGAGCACCCATGGCAAAAACTTTCCTTCATCATTGTATTTTCCCGAACGAAGCACGTCAACAGCTTTAATGAAAGTATCTTGCATTAAATCTTCGGCTACGAAGGTGTCTTTAACAATTAAGTAAATCGTTGTGTAAACTTTGGATTTGTATCGGCGAACAAGAGTTTCAAATGCCTTTTCGTCACTGTTTTTTATATAGCGTGATACAAGCTCGCTGTCGTTAACATGGATTTTTTCCATTTTGATAAATCTATTTAGTTAACGTAAAGCTTTATATCATATTATATCTCCTATATTTTTATTTTAGCGATTTTTGTAAACTCTTTTTAGTAGTTATTCTGAAAGGTTGATTCAAAGATAATTGTTGTAATATTAATTCCAAAAAAAATGCTAAAGTTTTTAAAAGCGTTAACAAATATTAACAACCTGTTTTTCGTTTAGCCATATTTCTTGCATTATTCCCTAAATATATACAAAATATATGCATTGTTTTCTGATTTTTAGCAAAATTTTATTCTTTTTCTCAAAATCATGCTATCTACCCTAAGCTAGTATTTCTTAAATATTGTTAAAAAATCTTGCCAGATACTATTCATCAAAACACAAAGAAATCAATCTCTTTCAGAAATAGGCTGTCCTGAACTATCCCTATTTTTTTTTGTGTAAATTGCATAATCAACTAATCAGCATTTTGTATGAAAAAATTCAGCTTCATCACTTTTATACTTTGTACTTTCCTTACTCTCCACACTAAAGCCCAAGATCTTTTCCCAAATGCTAATAAGCGTTGGGTCGATTCTGTTTTCAATACTCTTTCTGTAGATGAAAAAATAGGACAACTTATGATGCCCCGCGGTAATTATAGTTATGATTATGATACTGCACGTTTATATAAAATAGTAAGAGATTATCATGTAGGAGGTTTCGTTTTCTTTAGAAATCGCCCAACAGCACAAGCGTTGATGGTAAACAAGCTACAGGCGATGTCTAAAGTACCTATGTTAATAGGCATGGATTTGGAATGGGGACTTGAAATGCGTTTAGATAGCACAGTGCGTTTCCCCTACCAAATGACCTTGGGAGCTATGCAAGGTAACGAGCAATTATTAGAAGAAATGGGCTTGCAGATTGCCCAACAATGTAAGCGAATGGGCGTGCATATTAATTATGCTCCCGTGGTAGATGTCAACAATAACCCTAATAACCCCGTTATTAACTTCCGTTCTTTTGGCGAAAACCGCGAGAAAGTTACCTCAAAAGCATTGGCTTATATGCGTGGTTTACAAAAAGGGGGTATTATTACTTCTGCGAAGCACTTCCCAGGGCATGGTGATACTGGGGTAGATTCTCACACAGACTTACCCGTAATTCCCCATAACAAAGCCCGACTAGATTCTTTAGAACTTTTCCCGTACCGAGCTTTAATCGAAAATGGTTTGCAGGGTGTGATGGTAGCACATTTAAGCATTCCATCATTGGATACTACCAAAAACTTAGCTTCTACGCTATCCAAAAATATTGTTACAGATTTATTACGAAAAGATTTAGGCTTTAAAGGATTAGTTTTTACGGATGCGATGGATATGCAAGGAGCCGTAAAATTCTTTCCTGAGGGTACTGCCAATGTAAAAGCTATTTTGGCAGGTAATGATGTATTAGAAACTTTTATTGATGTTCCTGCGGCTTTCAATGCCATTAAAAAAGCATTAGTAAAAGGTGAGATTTCGCAAGCGGATATTGATTTAAGGGTAAAAAGAATTTTGACGGCCAAAGCTTGGGCTGGTTTAGATAAATATCAACCTATTGAGCTTAAAAACTTGATTGCTGATTTGAATCCTAAAAAATCAGAAGTATTAAATCGTCAATTTGCAGAGGAAACCATTACGTTGTTGAAAAATGACGAGAATATTATTCCGCTCAAAAATTTAGATACGTTAAAAATTGCTTCCTTAAATATTGGCAATCCTACTTTCGGAAGTAAAAAACCGACCGATTTTCAAAAAATGCTTTCCAACTATACAGATATTCAGCATTTTAATTTAGATGAAAATTCGAGTAATGAAGCTATTCAAGCGGTGAGAGATTCTTTGAAAAATTATAATTTGGTATTGATGGCTGTCAATGGACAATCGGTTCGTCCTGCTAAAAACTACAGTATTCATCCTAAAATACAGGAATTGGTAAAGGAGTTTGCCAATTCGCCTAAAACCATTGTTTCACTTTTCTCAAATGCTTATACTTTATCCAAATTTGAAAATCTTGATAAAGCCAAAGCTTTAATGATTACGTATCAGGAAAGTCCACAGATGCACGAATCTGTAGCAATCGCTGAATTGATTTTTGGTGCTATTGGTGCGAAAGGTAAATTACCAGTAGGTGTAAGCATGGCTTTCAGATACAATGATGGTATTAAAACAGAAGCACTCAAGCGTTTTCAATATGCTGTACCAGAAGCAGTGGGGATTGATACGAAATTCTTAACAAGCAAGGTAGATTCTATTATTAATGAAGCTATCAGACAAAAAGCTACTCCGGGGGCAGTAGTATTGGTGGCAAAAAATGGGAAGGTAATTTTGCATAAAGCCTACGGAAACCAAACTTATGGAGGTGTTGCAGTTACAACCAACGATTTATATGACTTAGCTTCTATTACCAAAATCAGTACTTCGGTACCTTCAATGATGAAAATGGAAGACGAAGGGAAATTTACGTTGAATACGACCATGGGAGAATTGATTCCAGAATGGGCGAGTTCAAACAAAGCACCTTTGGTTTATAAAGATGTATTTACACATCAATCACGCTTAAAAGCGTGGATTCCGTTTTGGATGGATTGTCTGGATTCTACCAAAATGGTATTGGCCAGTAAGGTTTATAAAGAAAAATATGCGGACAAATATGCTATTTCTTTCTGGGATAAATTGTTCCATCGTAAAAAAGCTATGGCTAAAATAGCACAAATTATTCAAACAGATAAAGCTATTTGGAAAGATTGTATCAATCTGGTAAAAGACCCAACCATCTGGAAACCAAAGACTTTTTCATATACTCAATCTGATGATTATTCGATACAAGTAGCCGATACGTTATGGTTGCATAAAGATTATCCTAAAACTGTTTACAAAGCCATTGAGGACTCGCCGCTGAGAGAGAAAAAAGAATATATTTATTCAGATTTATCTTATTATATGTATCCCAAAATCATTCCTCGCCTAACGGGAAAAGATTTTGAATCATTCTTGAAAGATACTTTCTATAAACCTTTGGGGGCTACTACTTTAACTTATAATGCGCGTGAACATTTTCCTTTATCGAGAATTGTTCCTTCTGAGTATGATTCCCTATACCGCAAAACGCTTATTCATGGTCGAGTACACGACGAAGGGGCTTCTATGTTAAATGGTATTTCTGGTCACGCAGGACTTTTTGGTACAGCCCAAGATTTGGCTAAATTGATGCAGATGTATCTTCAAAATGGATATTATGGAGGCAAACAATTTATCAAAGAGTCTACGATGAAAGAATGGACGGCTTATCCTTTTTCAATAGAAGAAAATAGTAGGAGAGGGGTAGGTTTTGATAAACCAGACCGTAAGCGTGCTGGTATAAGTGCAGCCGCAAGTGCTAGTCCCGCAAGTTTTGGGCATTCTGGTTTTACAGGAACTTATACTTGGGTAGACCCAGAACATCAATTGGTATATGTTTTCCTTTGTAATAGGGTATACCCAACCAGAAACAATTCAAAATTGTCTGATTTGAACGTACGCACAAATATCAACGAAGCGATTTATCAGGCTATTAAGAGAGGGATATAGGGGATTTGAAAATTTGAAGATGAGCTGATTTGAAAATGTTGTTCTTCAAATAGAATTATCGTTACAATTGTCACAAGGTATGTCAATTTAAAATATTAATTTTCAAATTGACATACTTTCAAATTTTCAAATTACCGACTTTACTACTAATCACTTATTTTTCATTTATTTACCTTCAATATTCCCCTCAAATTCCAAAGATTTTCCTTTCTGCTAAAGTAAGCTGACTGACATTTGCAAAAATGTTTTTACAATCCATTTTTAAGCAGTATTTTTACCAATAAATTATCACACTGTTGATAAATTTATAACAATTTGTTGATTTTCTTTAACAGAACCAACCATGTACGGCACTTAAACCCGTGCAATCTTCTAATAAAATGGCAACAGCAACTTTCACGCTCGAAAGAGATACCGAAATTTTCAACTTGATTAATCAAGAAGCTCACCGTCAGGAGTACGGTATCGAATTGATTGCTTCAGAAAACTTTACTTCAAAGCAAGTAATGGAAGCTCAAGGCTCAGTTTTGACAAACAAGTATGCAGAAGGACTACCGGGGAAACGCTACTATGGCGGTTGCGAAGTAGTTGATCAAGTAGAAACAATTGCAATCGAGCGTGCTAAAGCATTGTTCGGTGCCACTTGGGCAAACGTTCAACCACACTCTGGTGCACAAGCAAACGCTGCGGTTTTCTTATCTTTCTTGAATCCAGGTGATAAAATTTTAGGTTTCAACCTTTCACATGGTGGTCACCTTTCACATGGTTCTCCAGTAAACTTCTCTGGAAAATATTTCCAAGCATTTTTCTACGGTGTAGAACAAGAAACAGGTTTGATTGATTGGGATAAAGTAGAAGCTACTGCTTTGAAAGAACAACCAAAATTGATTATCTGTGGTGCTTCGGCTTACTCTCGTGACTGGGACTATGTACGTTTACGTGCTATCGCTGACCAAGTAGGCGCTATTTTATTAGCAGATATTTCACACCCATCGGCTTTGATTGCTAAAGGTTTATTAAACAACCCAATGCAACACTGCCATATCGTAACAACAACTACACACAAGACGTTAAGAGGTCCTCGTGGTGGTTTAATTATGATGGGTCAAGATTTTGAAAATCCATTCGGTTTAAAAACCTTGAAAGGCGAATTGAAAACAATGTCAGCTTTATTAGATGGCGGTGTTTTCCCTGGTACACAAGGTGGTCCATTAGAACACGTAATTGCTGCTAAAGCAATTGCTTTTGGAGAAGCCCTTACAGACGATTTCCAAATTTATGCTGAACAATTGCAGAAAAATGCCAAAGTAATGGCACAAGCATTTGTTGACAAAGGATATAAAATTATTTCTGGCGGTACAGATAATCATTTAATGCTTATCGACTTACGTCCAAAAGGATTGACAGGTAAATTGGCTGAAAATACATTGATTAAAGCTGATATTACTATCAACAAAAACATGGTTCCATTTGATGACAAATCTCCATTTGTTACATCAGGTATGCGTGTTGGTACTGCTGCGATGACTACTCGCGGTATGAAAGAAGCAGAAATGTTACATATCGTAGAATTAATTGATAGCGTATTGATGAACCATGATAACGATACTTATTTAGGTTCAGTGAAAACAGAAGTAAACAAATGGATGGAAGCATTTCCATTATATGTTTAATCGTTTTTGATTGTTGACCAAAAGTAAAACCCTGATAATACTCGTGATTATCGGGGTTTTGTGTTTATAGACATCTTGTGTTTCTTTTTAAGTTAGTTGGGTAACAACATATTTCAAGACAGGATAAATTTAATTTATAAGCCTGACATTTTCAATGTCGGGCTTTTTCTTTTAAACAGATTTACGTTTCTGACGGACATTCACCAAAGTGTGTAATACCCGCTTAAAAAGCTGTCCGACCCGTCAGAAAGCCGTTTAAAAGTATATTAATACTGTCTAAGTCAGTTTTAAAAAGTGTCCGACAAAGGTAAAACTTCTTTAAACAGAGAATGATTTCCTTTAAAACTTGATTATTGCTTGTCGGACAAACATTATAATTAATGTAAGTTTTAAGCATATAATAGAGCTGTAAGCATTTCACTTATTATCTCTTACTTTTTAGCAAAATCATGTAACCCAGCACTTCGAGTTAAGTATTCCATATACTTTTCAAGCAAGAACCTTGCATAAGGCTGTCTGAGACGCTTTATGCGCTTGATATTAAAACTGTATTTATCATTTTCTATCCTAATAGGCACTTTTTTATCTCCAATAATCACAAGGTCAGGACTAAGCTTTTCATACAGTTTAACATACCTCTTATCTTCTCTAGATAATCCTTTTAGCAAGTCTTCAAGTTCATTTCGCTTTTGTATTAAACCTTCACTTATAAAAGCCTCCCTAGTTTTTAGAGATGATTGTAGCTTCATCTTTTCTCTATTATTCATAGTTATTTCTGCTATCCCTTGACTATTGAATGTTACTAAATCAAGGAAAAACAAATCTACAGTTAATGGAGAGTTCGTAAAATTTATTATACCAATCTTATTTTTCTCAAAATGCTCTAACTTATATCTAATATCCCAAAAAGCAAATACTCTTCCTATCTTTTCGGCATTTTCAAATGCCTTTTTTTCTTCCTTACAAAGATTGGTAGCTGTTTTCGTACTTAAATATAAAAGAGTACACGTTTTAAGTTTACGAACACCATCACTCCTCAACATTAAGTCACACTCTTGAGCTACTAAAACATAAATATTTGTTCTACCATTCGAGTCAGTAAGTTCAAATATATCACCATTTTCTAATGGTTTATGTAGATTGTTAATTATTTCCCCTACTTCATATATCTCTTTACTTCTGAGCTCTATAGGCTTTTGATAAGGATGTTTATCTATTTCCTCAGTTGAAATTTTAAAACTATTTGAAATATTATGTGCTTTTTCAAACGCTTCATTTGTTTGTAACAAATAATTGGTGTTTATCATCTCTTTCTTGATAAAATCCTCCAAATAGATATTAATAACTCTCAACAGTGTTTCCGCTTCCCAAATACCTTCATTTAGAGATGATTTTAGGATAGCAAAATCAAAGGAGTATGTATCAAGTAGATTAAACTCTTCTATTGTCTTTCTAAATGCCTCTGATGCAAGGTGTAAAGTCTTATTTTTGACATGTTCGCAATACTGATTTAAAAAAAGCTTCTTGATTGCATCCGCAAATAAATCAGGTTTTTCTAGTCTACCTTTGGTAAATACAAAAAAGTCCTCATTTGACAAGTTTTCTCCAGATTGATTATATTTTTCAATAATTTGACCCCTTTTTGGAATCTCCTCTTCAATACCCGTTATCGTATAAGTAAAGAGTGCAGGAAAAATATTAGAATGAAAGCCTTTTTTTTTAATATCTATTATCAGATTTTCTCCTTGTTTTGTTACAAAAGCTCCTTCCGACTTCCTTAAATCTTGATCGAATAATACCAAAATATTTTTACTTTCTGTATGATGGGTCTTAATATATTCTTCCCATTGAATAGGAGAGCATAGAGCAAGAATATCATCATTAAAGAAAGGCTTTAATGATGATGAAACATCTAGACCGGTATAATCACTTCCTAAAGCCTTATATACAACTTCAAAACACATTATTTTCTGAACAGGTGTAAGGTTATCCCAAGTATCATTAATATTATCAATAAATAGGTCTAAATCATCATTAAATTCAACAAAACTTAAACCATCTCGTAAACTACTAATATCTTGTATTGTACGAATTTTACCTATAAAGTCATTAACATTCGGTTCATCATTCAATGAATCATCAACAAAATATACTTTGTCTATTTTCATCAAATCTAATAAAGAAGCTAAATGTTCTTTCGCATTTTCAATGGTGTATAATGTTTGAGGTAAAGGCTGGCTCATACTCGTAGAAATAATTTTATGGATTAACTTTTGCAGACTCTAAATTTATTTGGAATATATATCTCCTATTTTCTGTATTACGCTTGTGTAGTAATGTTATCTCCCCTCCCATTGATTCTATAATTTGCTCAACTATATAAAGACCTAAGCCTCTACCTTCCCCAACTGGTTTTGAAGTAGTAAAAGGTTGAAAGATACTTTCTGCAATAGTTTCATCAATACCACTTGCATTATCCCAAATCTTAATTAAATGAGAATCTACTTCAATGAATACTACAGGTAAAAAACTTTTATCGCTTAGTTGTTTTTTCCTAAGCCAATATTCTGAATTTAAGATAATATTATCAAAAACTTGTGTTAGTTTACCTTTATTAGCCTTAACCTTAAAGTCTTCTGATATAGAAACCTTGATTTCTCCATTTATTTTAGTGAATTTAGAAACAAAAAAAGTTTTCGACTCATCTATAAATTCAGACAATTTTATTTCCTGTTTCTTTTCACGATTATATCTTAACGAAGGAGAAAAATGATTTACTTGAATGCGTAAGTTTTGAACAAAACTCTTGACGTATTCAATATAAATGTAAATCACAGAATCAATATTTTTTAGCATTTTTAGACGCTTTTCAATATCATTTGTTTGACTTGAAATTCGTTCCAACATATTTAAAATTTCATGAGACCATGCTTCTGCTGTCAATCCTAAACCTGCTAATTCTGAAAAATCATGAAGTTGTCTTTTTAACAAATTAATTTGAGGAGCTATAAAATCAGCATTATTATCAAGCTCTGCTGAAGACTTTATAGCTTTTTCAACTTGCATTAAAGTGTTTTCCGCCTTATGTAAAAAAGATACTACTTTTAAATCTGCGGAAGTTGTATTTTGATTATTAAATAAGGGCGAATCAATATTTTGTTTTACTTCTTTGGAAATACTACTTAAATCGGTCTGTAATTCCTCAATAATAGGCAGTGTGTTTTTTGATTGTTCCGCCACTGCATTTACACCTTCAATTGCCTTAGTTGTAGAACCTTGAAATGTTCCTTTACTATCAGCTAACACGCTTTTATATGTATTTAAAGCTCTTTTAGCTCTTTCTAAAACTAAATTAATTTCACTAACAAATTTTTTTGTAATTAAAAAAAAGTTCTGAGAATATGGAGATTCGACAAAACCTTCTCTATCCGTTTTTTCTGTCAATGACAAGTTGTCTTTATTTGAAATACTTATATATCCAATAATATTTCCAGGACGTAAACCGTAAAATGAAGCTCCAGAGGTCTGTCCTGTTGATAATTGTAACCAATCATTGTTATTCAGCCCATAAGGCTTAATGCCAAATCCATCTCTAAAAATTCTCACTCCAACTTGGTTCTTTACTAATCTTTTATACTCACCTACGCTATCAAAATACTCTTCTTCATTCAAATCGACATCTCCTCTAATATCATACTCCAGAATTTCTCCATCAAAAATACCTGGATTGGCTAATATCAGAATATCACCACTGATAACAGAATTCTTTGCAATTTTCTCAAAATGATATTCTGTCTTATACTTAAAAAAATATCCGTTATTAAGTTGTCCTAAATATTCGGTTTGAACTTTATCTAAAAACTCACGCTTATTTCTTTGCTTATCTGTCAAAAACTCAAAAAAAGCTTTACCATTATCAGATATAATAGTTTTCTCATAGAAAGAACTATCATTTCCCCTAAGCTTATTTAATTTTAATAATATTTCGATGTTGAGCTTCTTTCCATCATATCTCAATTTGTATTCTCCGACAGCCTGCTTTCTAAGCTGTTCATTCAATGAATCCAAATCTACTTTTTGTCCAGCTACAGATAATCGAACATTAAATGGTCTGTTCTCCTTAACAGGAAAAATCATTTTGGATAATTCACTTCTAAAAACATCAAATGCTTCGCCTTTCCAAACTGTTGGATTATTAAGGGAAGTTATAGCTACTTTTGTTCCTTTTAAACCTACTTTTTTGGGGAAAGTTCTGTAAACAACTTGTACATCTGATAATTTTCGTGTTCCATCAAAATCATCCCAATTGTATGCCAAAGAATGATATATATCTTCATCGGCTACCCCAGTAACTATTTCAATCTGCTTTCCTATTCTTTGCGTACTTAATCTGCCTAAACCTTTATCTCCTAATGGAATTCTTTTGCCTTCATTGTATGTTCCACTTTCTTTTTGGTCTCTTTTAGCAGAAAACGAAATAACCAACCATCTGCTACTAATATCTGACAATGACATTCCCTCTCCATTATCTTCGAGTAGTATATAACCTTTTACATCATTGAAATGGAAATCATTTGTCAAGCAGTTATTAACATCAATATCAATTTTGACCCAGTCAGCTTCTGCATCATAAGAGTTTTTTATTAACTCCATTATTGCTGTAACTTCATCCGAAATTAGCTGTTCTCCCAACTGTTTAATTACAGAAGTTGAAATATCGAAATGTAGATTTTCTTGCAAGTTTGTCACAATTCAAAGCATTAAAATGTTTTTCTAAAAATCAATATATCTTCGGTGACCATAGTCGTAGTAGAACGATTTCGTTGAGCCATCCTCTTATTCAAAATATCTCGTTTTATTTCAGTAAGCAATTTGATTCCATTATGCTCAAGGAGTTCAATCAAAATTTTATTATTAGGAATTTCTATACCACCAACTCTTCGATTACCAATCGTCCAAACTAGGTAGCCATTTTTTCTTACTGCTTCACAACACTTTTGTAGGACAATATATAAATCATTAGTAAAACAAATAATTTTACTTGTTTTATCTGGATGTGTCACTGTCAATTTTTCAATGACGTTCCTTAATGATGGAGATATTTCAAATAAGTTATCCACAATTTCTTGGGAAGGTAATATAAGTTTTCCTCCAAGGCTTTTTCTATCAATCGCAGAGATAGTAGAAAGCAAATCTTCTGTTATTGATTCATCTATATCTTTTAAGTCTATCCATTGTAAAGGCAAATATGCATGTTGACCATAAGGGACAGTGGTAGAATTATCGCCATAAGGAGGAGAAGACACCAATAAGTCAATACCTCCATTGGGTATAAAAATATACTCTGTAGAGTTCTTAAAAAGAATAGAGATTTTCTTTTTGTATCCATTTTTACCAACAAGCATTTTGGATAAAAGCATTTTATTATGGCTTACAATATCATCAATATTCCTATTAACCAATTTTTCAAATAGTTCAGTTGCTGAAATATTCCTGTGTTGGATTTCTTCTAATGGTCTAATATGCAACTTAAAAGTACTTGTCCTATCGTTTGATGAAAGTCGAACTGTTTCAGCTAAAGTAATCCAGAATAAGCGTCTTATCTCAATGTCTTCACATTTTCTTATACCTCTTACAATTTTTGATAATTCTAATGAAACAGATATTTTAAACCATTTGTCAATACCTTTGAAATTTTTCTCAATACACAATCTTTCATCAGAATTAATTGATTTGATTAGTTCAATTGACCTTTTAGAGACTTTCTCAATATCAAAATAGTGAGTTTTTACTTTGGAAAGCAGAATAGATAATGGGTTTATATCCTGACCATAGCACGATAATCCATTCATCATTCCAGCAACAATTGATGTAGCAGAACCCATAAAAGGGTCTAAAATTGTAGTTACAGAATTGTCAACGGTAGTAATGCTTTCGATTAGAGTTTGTTGCACAATCGGAACCATCATCGCTGGATATTGAAAAAAGCGATGAACATTTTTACTTCTATCGTACTTGGGAGAAGTCCATATTTTACTATCGTTAATAGTTAATGATGCTATTTTTTTAATAATGAGATTATCAATATCCTCTTGTTTCCTTATAGAGGATACTTTTGAAGAACCATTATTATATGATGCAATATTCAGTGTCATTATTGTGAGTATTCTGAAGCAATTTTGGGGGCTTATAGGATGTAAAAATCATAGATAGCTATAAAGATTGAATAACTAATTGGCAGGTTTATAGCATCAGATTGTCATTATCCAATAATTAAAACATCTATCTATTTTAATTGCCTAAAGTTATAAGAAAAAATCAACATTCCTACTGTTCCAAGCATAAGGAACAGAATTAAAATGTGTTCCAACAAAAAAGCCTTCATACGCAACGTATGAAGGCTTTCTTGTGATTAATTGCTCCCTCTCCTGGGCTCGAACCAGGGACCCCATGATTAACAGTCATGTGCTCTAACCGGCTGAGCTAAGAAGGATTGTTGTTAATCGTGATGCAAAAGTAGTCCGTTTTTGAATATCATGCAAGTGTTTTCTATGAAAAAAAAACAAGATTTTAAATAAAATTGATTATTCCTTGATTTTCAGATTATTACAAAAAACATTTTTTTTCATTTTTATCGATTTAAAACCCACTTTTTACTTCATCGGAACATGAACTACCATCTTTGTCTCAAAAAATTCTTCTTCAAAATAATCAGACAATTCAAATACTCTTGTCTTTTTTCCTAATTCTTTTAATTCTTCTTTCATATCGCCACCTTTCAAGTAAAGAATGCCGTTATTCAATTTATTATAATTATTGATGTTTATCTTCCCTTTTACCCATCCGTAAAATGGTAAAAGGCGCGTAACGGCACGACTTACAATAAAGTCATATTCTCCATCTATTTCTTCTGCTCTTATTTGCTCTGCACGAACGTTTTCTAACCCTAACGCTTTTGCTACTTCATTGACTACTTTTATCTTCTTGCCAATACTATCTACCAAATGAAATTGGCAATGAGGAAACATTATCGCTAAAGGAATACCGGGGAAACCTCCGCCTGTGCCAACGTCTAGTATTTCACTGAAATCTTTAAAAGTTATTACTTTTGCAATAGCCAATGAATGTAAGATATGTTTTTCATAAAGATTGTCCATATCTGTTCTCGAAATCAAGTTGATTTGAGCATTCCAATGCGTGTATAATTCTCCCAACTGAGCAAACTGTTGTTTTTGCTTTTCAGTAAGTTGTGGAAAATACTTTTCTATTAATGTATGGTTGTTTGTCATATTCATCATTATTGTGTGATTGAGCGAATTGATTTTTACCCGCTGATTTTCAGAGATTTGTACGCAGATTTTCGCAGACAAACAGTTTCAGCGAAAATCTGCGATATTAATCTGTCAGATCTGCGGGTAAAAAATAATTTAATCAAAAAACTCATCATTCAAAACTCTTTCATTTCCATCTCATTTTTTTCTTTCTAGGAATCAAATTATTGGTTCCCATTATTAAAAAATAGCTGGTAAATATAAAATCCCAAAAGGGTAATGTCGCCGTATTGAGTGTTTTATCTAAACGATTGTTGGCTTTGGCAAATACAATCCACTGTGCTAATAATCTTATGCCAAAAACACCTAATACGCCATATAAAAGCACTGATTGAAATGTAAATGGAATTAATACCGCTAATAAAACCCAAGAAAATATTTGGGTAGAAGCTAAGCTTCCTAACACTAATTTGTTTTCAAAACGATAATATTTACTCACAGATAGATGTCTTGTTTTTTGTCGGTACCATGTTTCCCAAGTTGTTTTGGGTACGGAATACATAAATGTATCAGCGTTCAAACAAATAGCCGTATTTTCAGCCGTTGCTACATCGTTCATAAACAAATCATCATCACCGCCTACTATATTGGTATGTTTTGCAAAGCCTTTGTTTTCAAGAAACAGTGACTTGCGGTACATCAAATTTCGCCCAACACCCATATAAGGCTGTCCTTTTAAGGCTAATGAAAAATATTGTACAGCCGTAATAAAGGTTTCGTAACGAATCAGCTTATTCAAGAAAGATTTTTCGGAATAATAAGGTGAAAAACCTAATACAATCTGTTTTTCTGGCAACAAACATTCCGCCATTCCTTTAATCCAATATTCATTCTGTGGACGACAATCAGCATCTGTTAGCAACAATACATCATATTTGGCTGATTTGATGCCTAATGTCAATGCATACTTTTTGGCTGAAAGGTGGTCGGGCGTTTTTTCTATTTGAATAAACCTTATGTGTTGGTAGGCTCCACATTCATGCATTAAATATTCGTGTGTTCCATCCCAAGAACGATCATCCATGATGATTACTTCAAAAGTAGGATAAGCCTGATTATTCAATAGTGGAATTAATGCTTTCAAATTTTCTAATTCATTCCATGCGCAAACAATTACTGATACGCCTTCTGAAATGTTTGCTTCCTGAATTGGTGTTTCGTGCGTATTGACTTTGGCAAAAACGAACAAAATAAAAAATAGTTGAAGGCCAACAGAAAATATGTATATGCTAAATAGAAAGGGTATCAAGGTATTAAATATCAGTTGGTTAATCTTTTGGGAGTGCAAAGATAAGTAAAAGCCTAAAGGCTATGAGTAAAAGAAGAAAGATTTGTTGAGAAAACTCGTAATTTTGTAATCTTTTCGGTAAAATAAATTCAGAAAGGATCATTAAATACATAATCAATCTGTTTTAAGTCTTTTAAAAAATCCTTTTTGTTCAGCAAATGACTTTCGATATACTTAACAATGACCCTAATTCTAAAGCCCGTGCAGGCGTTCTTCAAACTGATCACGGACAAATAGAAACACCTATATTTATGCCTGTGGGTACAGCAGGTTCGGTAAAAGCTGTTCACCAACGTGAACTAAAAGAGGATATCAATGCCCAAATCATTTTGGGTAATACCTATCATCTATACCTCCGCCCTGGCTTGGATATTATTGAAAAAGCAGGTGGTTTGCATAAATTCAATGGCTGGGACAGACCGATTTTGACCGACTCAGGAGGATATCAGGTATATTCTTTGGCTGATACTGGTCGTAAAATCAAAGAGGAGGGTGTTACCTTCAAATCTCATATTGATGGGTCTAAACACTTTTTTAGTCCAGAAGGTGTAATGGATATTCAAAGAACGATTGGAGCAGACATTATCATGGCTTTTGACGAATGTACGCCGTATCCTTGCGAATATGGTTACGCACGCGAGTCGATGGAAATGACGCACCGCTGGCTAAAACGCTGTTGTGACCATTTCGACCGTACCGAACCAAAATATGGTTATAGCCAAACGCTTTTCCCAATTGTTCAAGGCAGTGTTTACAAAGATTTAAGAGTAAAATCGGCAGAGGTAATCGCTAGTTTCGAACGTGAAGGAAATGCCATTGGCGGGCTTTCGGTAGGTGAACCTGCTGAAATGATGTACGAAATGACAGAATTGGTAACGGATATTTTGCCAAAAGACAAACCTCGTTATTTGATGGGAGTGGGTACACCAGCCAATATTTTAGAGAGCATAGCTTTGGGCATAGATATGTTCGACTGTGTAATGCCTACTCGTAATGCCCGCAACGGTATGTTGTTCACTACTGAGGGGACTATTAATATGAAGAATGAGAAATGGAAAGATGATTTCTCGCCTATCGATACGGGGTTAGACTGTTATGCCAGTAATTTTTATACAAAGGCGTATGTTCGCCATTTGTTGAAAGCGGATGAAATGCTAGGAGCGATGATAGCGAGCGTGCATAACTTAAGTTTTTACTTATGGTTGGTAAAACAAGCCAGAGAACACATTATCGCTGGTACTTTCAAGCCTTGGAAAGACACTATGGTCGTGAAATTAATGCAACGTTTATAATAACATTATGATAAAAATATTAAACATCGTTGGTGCAAGACCAAACTTTATGAAAGTAGCACCTTTGCACCGTGCTTTTGAACAACGCCCAGAGATTGAATCGAAAATTGTACACACGGGTCAGCATTTTGATGCCAAGATGAGTGATGTTTTCTTCGAGCAACTTCAAATGCCAAAGCCTCATTATTTTTTGGGCGTTGGTGGTGGTTCCCATACAGAAGTAACAGCCAAAACGATGCTTGAATTTGAGAAGGTTTTATTAGCAGAAAAACCCGATTTAGTATTGGTAGTAGGTGATGTCAACGCAACATTGGCTTGTACGTTAGTGGCTATAAAATCACATATTCCTGTAGCCCACGTAGAAGCAGGTTTAAGAAGTGGCGACCGTGCGATGCCTGAGGAACTCAACAGAATCTTAACCGATAGCGTATCAGAATATTTATTTATTACTGAGCAGTCGGGTGTGGATAATTTAAAGCATGAAGGCGTACCCGACGAAAAAGTATTTTTTGTAGGCAACGTGATGATTGATTCGTTGGTGCATTATCTAGAAAAAGCGAAGCAAACGAGCGTGCTGGATGATTTGAATCTGCAAAAAGATAGTTATGCAGTAGTGACCATGCACCGCCCTGCGAATGTGGATACACCAGAGGGCTTAGAAGCGATTTTGAATGTTATCGAAGATACTACTCGTTATAAAAAAGTGGTGTTGCCAATTCACCCACGTACGGCTAATAATTTCAAGAAATTTGGTCTGTCTGAAAGACTTGAAGCTATTGAAGGCTTAGTTTTAACTGAACCACAGGGATATTTAGAGTTTTTGCAGTTGATGCAAAATGCCACCATTATTATTACAGATTCGGGAGGTATTCAAGAAGAAACTACTTTCTTACAAATCCCTTGTTTGACTTTTAGGGATTCTACCGAAAGACCTATTACGGTTGAAATCGGTACGAACCAACTTTTAGCAGATTTAAATCCTGTAACAGTTCATGAAAAGTTATTAGAAATTTTAGCAGGAAAAACTAAAAAAGGACAAATTCCTCCCCTTTGGGACGGACATACTTCTGAAAGAATTGCCGATATTTTAATTGAGAAATTAGCGTAAAAATAAGTGCTTTAGTGAATTGGTTGTAACACACCTAATTCACTAAAGCACCATTTATTATCAATCCGTTTTTATTATCAAATCACTTCTCTTCTTCCTATCACTCAACTTAGGAATTATTGTCATCAAATACCTAGCACTAGGTATTTTTTTCCTTAAAGGAAAGCTCTTATCTACCATATAATAAAAAAAATCAGCAACATATTGCCAAAGAATAAAAACAAATTATCTTTATCATTATTCTTAAACTCCATAAAAATTCACTTTAATGAAATCAAAAACTACTGCTAGTTTTTTGCTTTTTTGTTTGTGTTTAATCAGTAATGCTGTCTTTAGTCAAGATGTTACTACTAACCCTCCAAAAGCAAAAAAAACACTTCACAAACTAGGTCTATCATTAAACCTTGGTACAACACCAGGTATTGATTTAGCCTACGCATTAAGTCCAAAAGTAACTGCCCGACTAGGCTTTGCTTATTTCAAATACAATGTCAATACTACTGCTAAAACTTCTGAAGAAGAAGTAAAATTAGGCGGAGATGCAGACCTTGCAATGGCGGGATTATCTTTTGAATACCATCCTTTCAAAAAAAGTAGCTTCAAACTGTTTGGCGGAGCATCTTATATTGATAAAGGAAAAGTTTCGGTGGTCGTAACGCCAACAGGTACATATACTTTTGGTAGTACAACATTTACTCCTGATGAAATTGGCAATGTTAAATTCTCTGTTGATTATGGAAAAAACATTGCGCCATTTGCAGGAATAGGCTTTGGACGTACTATTCCAAAAAGTAGAGTAGGCTTTGGATTCGAGTTGGGTACTTATTATACAAAGACTCCTGTGGTAACACTGACAGGTGAAAAAAGATTGAGTAGCATGAGCGAACAACAAGCTAAAGTGCAAGAAAACATGAAAGATTGGCATTATTGGCCAGTTATCAACTTAAGATTGGCTGTTAGATTAGACTAATCGAAATCATTTAAACTTTATTATTTTAATAAAATGAAAACAACCTTTACCTCTGTTTTTCGTCCAATATTATATATTTTGTTTGGACTTACTATAACTCTTGCTTGCCAAAAAATCAATCCATTAGATGGCGTTGAGTTGACAGTGAATGAAGAAATCGCAGTTTCTCCTATTCTAGTGCAATTTGCCAATGCCAATAGTAGTGGTACACAATTACCTGATTTTAATGTAACTATAAGTGGAGCAAATGCCAACTTAGTTCGTATGGACGGAGGAGCGACATCATTTCGTTCTCAAGGAGGTTTTTTACCATTATATCTTACATCAGATGCACACCCTTCTGCTTCAAACCCATTGAAGTTCAATATCTATGCAGAAATCCCTGGTTTTTCTCCTATTTCTCAGTTAGTAACAATCACTTCTGATTCTGTAAAAACTGTTGATATAACAGCTATTGAGATGTCAAAACCTGCTGATGGTACTTCTGTTTCAACAGCAACTATTGCTGTAACAGGTGGAACTGTAACTACTCCGCAGACAATAAAAACTGCAAGTACTGCTACAATGGCAGAAACAACTACTATCACCTTGCCAGCTGGTACACAAATTCAGGATGCTAATGGCACCCCTATTAATGCAAATCAGGTTTCAACTGCCGTAGTTTATTATGACCCTAGCTCGCCTACCTCTTATAGTGCTTTCCCAGGTGGGTACAGCCCGACCAATGTAGTAGATGCAAACGGACAACAAATTAATAATGGTCAGGGTGTACAGTTTATGTCTGCTGGCTTGGTTTCAATTAATATGAATGCAGGAAATACGGCTGTAAAAAAATTCTCTCAGCCAATCACTGTATCAATGGAACTTGACCCTAATACTACTAATGCTGTAACTGGCGATAATATAAAAGCAGGAGACATAATACCATTATGGAGCTTAAATGAACAAACAGGACAATGGAAAAGTGAAGGAAATGTTACTGTAAAAAGTGTAAATGGAAAACTAATTACCGATTTCCAAACTACACACTTGTCTTGTTTTAACTTAGACTGGGATATATTCTATGGTATACCAAGTTGTAATAACTCATTAAAAGTTACTCTTAATATTGGTGCTGGGAAATCAGGTGTATATGATGTTGCTTTAGTAACCCCTAACAATCAATATTTAGCGGCAGCCCACTATGTAAACATTAATCAGGAAAAAGTGATAACTTTTCCTAGAGTTCCTAATATCAAACAAGCGAAAGTTGTCATTTCAGCATTTAACCTTTACTTATATCCTAAACTTCCTATATTAGCAGAAACACCATTGTTTGCTCCATGCTCACAAGGCGCTATAACGCTAAACTATGGTGCACCAGCTCCTCCTACGTATATTAACCTAAATGTTACTATAAAAGGAAGTTGTTCTAATAAAAATGTAACCGTTTTACCAACAGGTTGGTACAATATTATTGACAAAACCAATAAGGATGCTGGTTTACCAAGCACCATTAACGTTTACATAGCAAATGGTCAAGTTACTCAAATCATAGGTGGTACATTCACTAAAACGGGTTCTGTATATAGTACTAAACTTGTTAGTGGTCATACTTATTATATTCAAAATAATTATAATAACAAACTTTATACCTCGCCAACATTTGTTATCTCTAATGCCAATATTACATTAACAGGTAGTGATGCTTCTGGTAAGGGTGTTTATAATTCTCAAACAAATACAATAGATCTTGCTGTATCACTCAATATAAATTGTAATTAATTCAGGTTTTCGGATTATCTTATTTACATACATAAAAAAACCACTCAAAATATGAGTGGTTTTTTTATGTATGTAAATAAGTATAGCTATCCGTATTTTATCTAAAAAACAACACATATTTATGCACGTACCTCAAATATAAATCTCTTTAAATCAATCAGATAACAAATAATAAAATATACGAAAAGTTTTATGCTTATAAAAATAAAAGTACCTTTACTATTATTATCTCTCCTTAACAAATAATACCTATCATGCAAACAAAAACTACCGCTAGTTTTTTGCTTCTTTTGTTGTGTTTAATCAGTAATGTTGTCTTTAGTCAAGATGCCACCACTAACCCTCCCAAAGAAAAAAAGACTCTTCACAAGCTAGGGCTATCATTAAACCTTGGTACAACACCAGGTATTGATTTAGCCTACGGACTAAGTCCAAAAGTAACTGCTCGACTAGGCTTTGCTTATTTCAAATACAATGTCAATACTACTACTAATGCTTCTGATGAAGAAGTGAAATTAGGTGGTGATGCAGACATCGCAATGGCGGGACTGTCTTTTGAATACTTCCCCTTCAAAAAAAGTAGTTTTAAACTGTTTGGTGGGGCATCGTATATCGACAAAGGGAAAGTTTCTGTAGTTGTAACACCTACTGGGACTTACACCTTTGGTAGTACAACCTTTACTCCTGATGAAATTGGCAATGTTAAATTCTCTGTTGATTATGGAAAAAACATCGCCCCTTTTGCAGGAATAGGCTTTGGACGTACTATTCCAAAAAGTAGAGTAGGCTTCGGCTTTGAGCTAGGCACTTATTACACAAAGGCTCCTGTGGTAACCTTAACAGGTGAGAAAAGACTCAGTAGTATGAGTGAACAACAAGCCAAAGTACAAGAAAACATGAAAGATTGGCATTATTGGCCAGTTATCAATTTGAGACTAGCCATTAGACTCGACTAATCGAACATTATTAAACCTTATTCTTAAAGAAATGAAAACACTACTTACCTCTTTATTTCGTCCAATAATATATATATCACTTGGACTTACACTCGTATTTGCTTGTAAGCAAATCAACCCATTTGAAGGCGTAGATTTAACAGTAAATAGCAATATCTATAAAGCTCCTATCTTGATTGAGTTTGTTGATGCCAACAGCAATAGTACAACTTTGCCAAAGGATTTAACAGTGACTATTTTAGGCCCCAACAAAGACCTTGTTTTGACCGACCAAGGAGGAAAGGATTTCAAGGTTGCAGGAAATTTACTTTCTTTGGTTCTAGCTAAAAATGCAAATCCTACAGAAAATGCTCCTATTGAATTTACGGTGTCGGTAAAAGGTACGAATTATGCCCCGACTAATTACACAATTACCATTATAGATTTTTCAAGTTCTACCTATACTGTGCCACTTACCAACCTTTCAGCACTACCTGATGGTGTAAAATCTGTTGCCAAAACAACATCATTGGCTACAGGTGAAACGATTGTGATTCCTGCAAGTATCGATAAACCTGAAGTTGCCAAAATTACCATTGCTCCGGGCACACAAGTACTAGATGAAAATGGAGCGGTAATCAATGCAACAAGTGTAAACAGTAATATCATTCAGTACGGAACTGGTACGGAAGACGCTTTTAATGGTTTTCCTAATGAAGGCGAAGCAAATACCGTTAAATTTAAAGATGGCACTACAGACCAAGCTTCATTTATCACAGCTGGTTTTGTTGATATCGAAATGACAGCAGGCGGGAAAAGTGTAAAAAGCTTTTCAAAACCTTTAGATATGTCACTTTCTATACATCCTGATTTGATAAATCCAGATACCGATGAACTTGTAAAAGTAGGAGACCAAATTCCAGTATTTAGCTATAATAGAGACAAAGACGAATGGACAGAAGAAGGTGATGCAACTATTACTAAAGATGCGAGTGGAAATTTAATTGCAAATTTTAAAGTACCTCATTTATCTAGTTGGAGCATCTCTTGGAGGTTCAAAGGTAAGAGTTGCGGAAGTAAAACTTATACTGTAGCCTTTAAATCTAATGTCAGATATCTGTCATCAACGTATTATATTAGGGTATCTATTACGAAAGCAGGCAAAACTGTCTATACCAAGAAGTATTCTCAGTTTCCAATACGTTATGATACACAACTAAAGTTTAAAGCCAAAAATGTAGCAAAAGGGTATAAAACAATTATGCGTTTATACAGCAGGTCAGGTAGTTTAATTTATACCAGTAGTTTTGATGCTTGTACTGAGAAAAAAGTTACGATGGTTATAGTTATAAAGGTTCCTAATATAGTAATACCTCCAAATCAACCGAATCCTGATGATTATGTTGCTACAACTGAATCAGATGCTATTAAAGTTAATCTAGATTTTACAGCCGCTTGTACTGACAAAAGTGTAAATATAAAACCAACGGTCTGGGTGAAGTTTGTTGATGCGGCAGGAGGAGAACAGTTAGTGAATGTAGTAGAAGGTAAGGCCACACTTGGTATGAAAAAAAATGAGAAATACCAGATAACGGCAACTTACGATGGAACTAACTATTCTGGTGAAATTACCCTTAATAATGGTACGGCAACTATAGTATCGCAGGCTGGCTTAACAGGTTCTTTCCCAATTAACCCAACTACAGGAGAAATAGATGCTACGCTTGTTTATCCTTTAAATAGTTGCAAATAGCCAATAGATTTTAATAAGTTTATTCATACAAAAAGCGTTTCGAGAGATTAGTTTCGAAACGCTTTTTATATTTTAAATAAGTACCAACCCTTAATCCACCGCCTTCGTCTCTCTCAAGTACAACTGCACAGTATTCTCTAAACCAAGATAAAGGGCATCGCAAACTAATGCGTGACCGATGGATACTTCTAAAAGGTTGGGGATATTTTGCTGGAAGTATCGTAGATTATCTAAACTTAAATCATGTCCTGCGTTTAGTCCTAAGCCCAACTCATTGGCTCTAATGGCAGCAGTGACAAAATCACGGATAGCCGATTCTCTGTTGTTGAAATAATGTTCTGCATAAGGTTCAGTATAAAGTTCGATTCGGTCTGTACCTGTTTCTTTTGCCCCTTCTACCATCCTGACATCAGCATCTACAAAGATGGAAGTTCTGATACCTGCTTCTTTGAATTGAGCAACTAAATCAATCAACTGACTTTTGTATTTTACAGTATCCCAACCTGCATTAGATGTCACTGCCCCTAAAGCATCAGGTACTAAAGTTACTTGAGTTGGTTTATTGGCTAACACCAATTCTACAAACTTTTTCTCAGACGGATTTCCTTCAATATTAAATTCCGTAGTTACCACTTCCTTTAAATCGAATACATCACGATAACGGATATGGCGTTCGTCTGGGCGTGGGTGTACTGTAATACCTTCTGCACCAAAACGTTCGCAATCTAAGGCTACTTTTACTACATTTGGATTATCGCCTCCTCTTGAATTTCTTAAAGTAGCAATCTTATTGATATTAACACTTAATTTAGTCATACTGAAAAATGATAAAAGCTCCGTATTTGTTTATTTTACCTCCATCATAGATAAAATACTGATACACGAAGCCAAATAACTGATAACTGTTTTAGTACCTTTGTAAAAAGAACATTTATCCAAATAATAATGTTCTGTGAATGGGCCAAAGATACGTATTTTGAAAAAGAAACATTTTCAAAATTACATATTTTCAAAATCTCAAATAAAATCATGTCATTAAAAACCAATATTGAAAGCGGCATTAAAGATGCCATGCGTGCAAAAGACCAAGACCGTCTTCGCACTTTACGTGCTTTAAAAGCATTAATTCTGTTAGAAGAAACTTCTGGAAACAATGTCAGTGGTGACTTATCAGCAGACGTTGAATTAAAATTATTGACAAAAGCTGCTAAACAGAGAAGAGATTCTTTAGATATATTTACAACACAAGGACGTGCGGATTTGGCTGAAAAGGAACAAATTGAGCTTACAATTATCGAGGAATTCTTACCAAAGCAATTAACAGAAGACGAACTTCGTGCTAAATTAGAGGAAATCAAAGTACGTGTTGGTGCTTCTGCGCCGTCTGATATGGGTAAAATCATGGGCGTAGCTACGAAAGAATTAGCAGGTTTAGCTGACGGTAAAGTAATTTCTGCGATGGTGAAAGCCATTTTGAGTTAGTTTTTGCATAACCTCATCCCCCAACCCCTTCTCCTTCAGAGAAGGGGAGCAGACTTTAAGCTCCCCTCTCTGAAGGAGAGGGGTTGGGGGTGAGGTAACATATCTCGTATCTATGCAACCAATCGATATTTTCATACTTCTTCCAACCCTCTGGGGAGCTTACATTGGTTATCAACGAGGCATTATCATTGAAATCATTTCTATCATCGCTTTCGTAATTTCTGTCATCATTGGTTTTCGTACATTAGGGTTTGCTAGCGACCTTGCTTCGCCTTATATGAGCAATAGCGTAACTAGCAAAATCATGCCTTATATTGGTTTTGGGGCAGTTTTCTTTCCTATTGTTTATCTCATTAATAAGCTAGGCTGGACCTTACGAAAATCTATCCGTTATACCGTTTTAGGAAATTTCGATTCTTTTGCGGGTGCTGTTGTCGGAGCCTTCACATGGGCTTTTGGTATCAGTATCTTCATCTGGTTAATTACAGCCATTGGCATTAAAATTCCCGCAAGTGATGCTGAAAAAGTTTATCTTTACCCACTGGTACAGCCACTTGCTCCAAAAGTAGTGGAAAAAGCCATCGATATAGTACCCAAACAAATTGATAAATTAAGCAAGTAAATTTGAGCCTGATTTAAGGATGAACACAATACTTATTTTGAATGCCCAAGTAGTTAACGAAGGCAAAATTCAATCAGCAGACGTTTTTGTAAAAGACGGATTCATTGAAAAAATTGATAAAAATCTATCTGGTTTAACTGCCGATACTGTCATTGATGCTAAAGGCAAATATCTTTTCCCTGGCGTAATTGATGACCAAGTACATTTTCGTGAACCAGGACTTACCCACAAAGCCTGTATTCATTCAGAAGCACGTGCTGGTGTAGCAGGCGGTGTTACATCCTTTATGGAAATGCCTAATACTGTTCCCAATGCTTTGAACCAAGATTTATTGGCTGATAAATACGATATTGCTACTCGTACGTCTTTGGCGAATTACTCATTTTACATGGGGGCATCTAATGATAATATTGAAGAAGTACTGAAAACCAATATCCAGAATGTTTGTGGCATTAAGGTTTTTATGGGTTCTTCAACAGGCAATATGTTGGTAGATAATGAGAAAACATTGGAAAATATTTTCTCTAAAAGTCCAATGTTGATTGCTACCCACTGCGAAGACGAAGCAACGGTTCGTGCTAATACAGAGATTTACAAACAACGCTTTGGCGATAATCCACATCCGAGAGTTCACCCCGAAATCAGAAATGTGGAGGCTTGTTATAAATCGTCATCAATGGCCGTTGAATTAGCCAAACGTCATAATGCTCGTTTGCATATTTTACACATTACTACTGGTGAGGAAACAGCATTATTTACGAATGATATTCCTTTAAAAGAGAAAAAAATTACAGCGGAGGTTTGCGTACATCACCTTTGGTTTGATGCCCGCGACTATGAAACCTTGGGTAATCAAATAAAATGTAACCCTGCCGTAAAAGCCGACGGACATAAGCAGCAATTGTTAAAAGCGTTGCTAGACGATAGAATAGACGTAATTGCTACCGACCATGCACCGCATACGTGGGCAGAAAAACAACATCCTTATTGGTCATCGCCATCAGGTTTACCTTTGGTACAACATCCTTTGAATTTGATGTTGGAGTTTTATAAAGAAGGTAAAATTTCGTTAGAGAAAATCGCAGAAAAGATGTCGCACGCTGTGGCAGACTGTTTTCAGATTGCAAAAAGGGGTTATATCCGCGAAGGCTATTGGGCTGATTTAGTGTTAGTAGATTTGAATGAAAGTACTACAGTTACCAAAGAAAATGTTTACTACCAATGTGGATGGTCACCATTAGAAGGACAGACTTTACATTCAAAAATTACCCATACAATCGTTTCAGGACATTTAGCTTTCCAAGACGGTACATTTGACGAAAGTGTTACTGGTAAAAGAATGTTGTTTGAAAGGTAATATTTGCTTTAGGCAATAGGCTATAAGCTTTAGGCATTTTGCTTGGGGCTTACTGCTAAGATTACATTATTTAAGAGTATTCCCAAATGTCGTTATCATGGCTATAATGCTTATAGCCTATTGCCTAAAGCTTCTTATTAGCCTTCTCCATATAATATCTACGAGTTCTTCCGATAATTATTCCACCTATTACACCTGGGGCAATCCAAACGACTAAACTTGGAATATAAGGAGGATTGTTTACTACCAAAAATGCCGTTACGGTAGCAATATAAGCACCACCCATTCTGGAAATATGGTTTTGAAACCAATATCTTGCTTGTACAGCTCCCGTATTATTTACGATTTTCTTACCTGAGAATACCCTTAAATCTTCCGTTGCCATCAATAAAGAAAATACCCCGAAAAGATTAAATAAAATGGCATAGAAAGTAATTCCTTTTTGATAAGCCATTATGCCAAAAGCCATCATTCCGAAAGCACTGATAACGGTTAAGATAGCACCAAACCAGTCAACAAATTCAGGTTGTAGGTTTTTCTTCATACGTATTAGTCTCGCTCCCGTGAAAGTATTATAAAAACTAAAAACGGCAATACCTGTCAAGAAAATTAGGCGAAATTCCATTTTAAAGCGCATCAAAGCAGTTAACGCTACCAAGAACATCGCCCAGTAAAATACATTGCCCCAAAACACATGAGCCTTTCCTCCTTTTTTGGCAAACATGGGTACTAAACCAGTTGTTAAAGCCGTAAACCCTGCAACGATATGAACATACAATGCCATTTTTAAAACTATTTCCATTTTAGTATTCGGTTTGTGTTAAATGCTTGTTTTTTGATTGGTTCAAAATTAGCGCTTACAAGCAAACCGATAAAATTCTTGGGAAAACGAACAAGATAATGGGATATTTGGCAATAATAGGGAAGTTTTAAGCCTGTTTGGGACATTTGACAAAGCTTAATGGGAGTATAATAAGGGAGAAAAGCCGACTTTTCTATTAGCGGGTGACTTAAGTCACCCGCTAATAGAAAGGGATTTTGAGGAAATATTATTTTAACAACATTGCATCAGAGAGAAAAGATTTTAAGCCCTTACTTCGTCAATCAATGTTTTCAAAGCCTCCGCAGGATTATCGGTTTTCATAAAAGTTTCACCGATTAAAAATCCTTTGTAGCCTACTGTCTTTAATAATTTAATCGTTTCTGCCTGTGAAATACAGCTTTCAGAAATCTTGATACATTCAGCAGGAATTTTTTCGGCTAATTCCAATGATGCATTTACATTTTGTTCTGCAAAATTTTTGAGGTTACGGTTATTGACACCTACTACATCAATATACTGATTCAAACTACGATTTAATTCTTCTTCGTCATGGATTTCTAATAATGTTTCCATGCCTAATTCTTTCGTCAGTTTTCCTAAGTCTTGTATACGTTGGGGTGTCAAATTTGCCGCAATCAAAAGGATTACATCTGCCCCTAAAGATTTTGCTTCGATGATTTGGTATTCATCTATCATAAAATCTTTACGAATCATCGGAATTGTCGGATTGGTACGACGAGCTTTGAGAAAATCTTCGCTAGTACCTCCAAAAAATTCAAAGTCTGTCAATACCGATAAGCAAGCCGCACCCACTTTTACATAACCTGCTGTTACGTCCTCTACCGTTACATTTCCATTGATGATACCTTTTGAAGGCGATTTTCTTTTAAATTCAGCAATGATTCCTGAAGATGCAGGATTAAGCAAACTTGTTTTTAAGGAATTATTCGTTTTGGCAAAAAAGCCACTTTTTTCTAATTCTTGAATAGAAACTTGCTCTTTGCGTTGGGCTACTTCCTGTGCTTTATGGGCGATAATTTTATCTAAAATAGTCATTTGTATCTAAATATTTTACTGAATAAATTGCTTAAAACCCGCCAAGGCTTTACCACTTTCTAATGATTCTTTGGCCTTCAAAATAGCATCTGGTAAGCTCAACATATTATCTGCACAATATAAAGCCGTAGCTGCGTTGGCAATTACAGCTTCTGTTTGGGCTTTAGTGCCTTTGTTTTCAAGAATATTGATTAATATTTTAGCCGATTCTTCTACCGTACTTCCTCCATGTAAATCTTCTTGCTTACATCTTGTAAAGCCCAACTGTTCGGGTGAAAAAGTTTCTTCTCCTTTTATAGTAATCAATTTAAAATCTGATGTCAACGACACTTCATCGTAGCCATCTAAGGCATAAATTACCCCATAATTTTTATAAGATTTTTGAAGTAATTCCCCATACAATTTCAATACATCTAAATTATAAACGCCTGTGATTTGCTTTTGCACTAAAGCAGGATTCAAGATTGGCCCAAGCATATTAAAGAACGTTTTCATGCCTAACTCTTTGCGAATAGGGCCAACAAAACGCATCGCTGGATGAAACAATGGCGCATGTAAAAAGCAAATCCTTGTAGTTTCTATTTTCTGACGAAGATAATCGATGTCATTACTGAATTTTACCCCAAGATATTCTAAGACTGTTGAAGAACCGACTGAGGAAGACACGCCATGATTACCATGTTTTGCCACGCTCTGACCAGCCCCTGCTACTACAAAAGATGCCGTAGTAGAGATATTAAAGGTATCTTTTCCGTCACCACCAGTTCCGCAAACATCCATAGGGTCGTAAGCAGAAAGGTCTATTGTAAGGGCTAATGCTAACATGGCATCACGAAAACCCGCTAATTCTCCTGAAGTAATGGGATTCATCATATAGGTAGTCAGAAAAGCTGCAATATGGCTATTATTGGCTTCGCCTCTGGCTATGATTCCCAAAGCGGTTTGGGCTTCTTCTTGGGTTAGAGCGTTACCTTCTGTTCTTTTTTGTAAGTAAATTTTCATACTAATTCGCTGTTAGCAATGGGTAATCAGCTATGGTTTATTTTTTTCGTATTAGATTTTGACCCAATTCTCTACCATTTTCACCCCATATTCGGTCAGGTAAGCTTCGGGGTGAAACTGTACACCTCTTACATCATAAAGCGAGTGTGCTTCCGCCATTACATAACCTTGTTCATCTAGTGCTGTTACTTTTAATTCAGCAGGCATGGTCTCCTTTACGACCGTCCATGAGTGATAGCGACAAACGTTTACTTCATTTGGTACTCCTTGGAAAAGAATCTCTGATGGCTCTGTAATGATACATTTAGTCGTTACACCATGCAATACATCGCCCATGTTGTGCAATTTTGCACCAAAGGCTTCTCCAATGGCTTGATGCCCAAGACACACTCCAAAAATAGATTTTGTGGGTGCATATTCACGTATGACATCTAATAAAATACCTGCTTCTTCGGGAATACCAGGGCCAGGTGAAAGCAATATTTTATCGTATTTACCTACCTCTTCTAATGAAATCTTATCGTTGCGGAATACATCCACTTGATTGCCTAAATCTTTTAAGATATAGACTAAGTTATATACGAAAGAATCGTAATTATCAAGGACTAATATTTTCATGGTTGTATTTTTTAGCTATCAGCTTTGAGCTATGAGCCTTGAGCTTTAAGTTGCATTTTTATTTTAGAATAAATATTGTTAGCTAGCAGAAATCGGCTATCAGTCGTCGGCTGTGTGCTTTTTTGCTTTTTATAACAAGAAGTGTTCTTTTATTTGAATTGTAATTTTTAAAACCCGACGACCGAAATCCGACTGCCGAAATCCAAAATCTATTAAATTCCCTCCGCCATATCCAAGGCTTTTCTTAATGCGCCTAATTTTAATTTGATTTCTTGCATTTCGTTTTCAATCACCGATTTGGCTACTACACCCATTCCTGCCTGATAATAAAGTGTATTGTTTTTACTCATGAAAGTACGAATAGCGATAGCATGATTAAAGTTTCCTACAAAATCCATGTAGCCAATTGCTCCACCATAAATATGACGATTCACGTTTTCTAAGCGGTTAATAATACTCATGGCATTGTGTTTAGGAGAACCAGAAAGTGTTCCCGCTGGGAAAGTATCTGCTACTAATTGTAGTGGATTTGTACCCACAGTCATTTTGCCTGTTACCTTAGAAACCAAGTGGATAACGTGTGAATAAAACTGTACTTCTTTAAAAGTTTCTACCTTTACTACGTCAGAGCTTCTTGATAAATCATTTCTTGCTAAATCTACCAACATTACGTGTTCAGCAGATTCCTTAGGGTCAGCTAATAATTCACGTGCCAATTCTGCATCTTTTTCATCATCGCCCGTTCTTCTAAAAGTACCTGCAATAGGATGAATTTCTGCCATTCCATTTTTTATGCCGATTTGTTTTTCGGGCGATGCACCAAAAATTCTATATTTTTCATAATCGAAATAGAACATATACGGCGACGGGTTGATAGAACGCAAAGCACGGTAAACTTGAAAATCGTCTCCTTCAAAAGTACGACTAAAACGACGAGAAGGTACTATTTGAAAAACATCTCCACGCAAACAGTGTTTGATACACTCTTGGATAATTACCCGCATTTCATCATCCGTATAATTGGTAATTTCCTCTCCCGTTAATTTGAATGACTTTGTAGCATAATGAGGCATACTTAAAAGCATTTCCAGTGATTCAAGCCCTTTTACACTATCCGTATTTTTTCTTTTCTCTCCTTCATATTCATGTTCGTATAGGAACATCTCATCTTTAAAATGATTGATGGCTATTACATAACGATAAACATAGTAAATGATAGAAGGCATTTCTGTGTTTTCGTTTTTCTCCTGTATTTCAATATCTTCGAAATATTCTACGGCATCATAAGCAATATGTCCAAACATACCATTAGCCATTGGGGCATAATCAGGTTGACGTTCCCATTGAAAACGATTGGCAAAATCCATCAAGGCTTTTACGGCATCCTTGCGGTGATTCAGTCTGAAAGTTTCCGTTGTACCATCTGGAAAAGTTTGGGTAACTACATCATTATCGACAATAATACTTGCTACAGGGTCGCAAGCAATATGGCTATAACCATGTTCTTTCCCGTGATAGTCGGCACTTTCTAAAATAACCGAATTCTTGAACTTATTACGCAATTTCAGAAAGATTCCAACGGGCGTAATGGTATCGGCTAAACGTTTCTTTTGGGTTGTTTTTACTGAAAAAGTCATGCTTAATTAGTGATTGTTTGAAAGAGCAAAACAAAAAAGGCTTACTGGTTGAACAGTAAGCCTTTCGTGAAGAAAAATATCTTTATCGAAAATACATTATGATTCTGTTCAACGGACGTTTGCCAGTTGCCACCACCATGAAGTATTTTTGAATGTTGTTGTCATTTTTGTGCATTTGATTTCACAAACTTAGTATTTAAAAATTAGATTCAAAAAATATTGTAGAAAAAATTATGGAAATGAGATTTCAGAAAGCTTAATGTATTGTTTTTCTTCACACATTTGAGTCATAAAAACATCTTTGTTCACACAAAAGTAATTGGGAGCAATTAAAAATAAGTACATTTGAAAGCTAACTAAAACGTTTAAATACACATGAATATCTCTGCAAAAATTGACCAACTACATTATCAGGCAAAGACAAATAAATGGCTTCGGTATTTTACTATTTTTAATCGCATTGCCTTGGCTGCGGGGTTTATTCCTTCGGGTTTTGTGAAAATTATAGGGGAGAGATTTACGTCATTATCTGTGAATCACCCAATGGGAAATTATTTGGAGGCACTACATCATACAGGTTATTATTACACATTTATTGGCGTTGTGCAGGTAACGGCTGCCTTCTTATTGCTAATTCCACGAACCGCAACCCTCGGCGCTGTACTTTATTTTCCCATCATTTTAAATATTACTATTTTATCATTTGCCGTGCGTTTTGATGGCTCTCTTTTCTCTTCTCCCTTAATGGTATTGGCTAACTTGTATTTGCTTTGCTGGGATTACGACAAATTAAAATACATCCTTCCTTTCAAACACCCAACTACAATACCAAGTAACCTGTCCAAAGACTATACTGTGAACAATAAGTTTCCAATTGGCTTTTTTGCAGGTGCTTTTACTACTGTTGTGGTATTAGGATTAATATTGTTTAATCTTTATGAGATAAGACCTTTCAACACATTAGGAGATTGTCAGAACCAATGCAAGGATAGTAGTAATCCCGAGGCGTGTGAAAAATTTTGTGATTGTATTCATACGCAAGGACAGCCCCTTGAAAAATGTTTAGAAGAATATAATAGCGCTAAGGCAAAGCTGTGAGCCGTAAGCTATGAGCAGTGAGCTTTGAGCTAAAATTAAACCTCCGTTGTTCTTGGTTTTACCCTTCTCCTTATATCATTAATCCTTCATGATATATGCTCGGTGTTGTTTGCCCCATTTTATCATTTCTAGAATGATTGGCCCAAACGATTTACAATAGTCTGTCGATTCATATTTAACAGAAGTTGCTGAATCCTCAGATACTGTTCTTTTGATAAGTTTGTTCAATTCCATTTCTCGCAATTCCCTCGACAACATCCTTGTGGTAATATTCGGAATACTCCGTTGAATTTCCCGATAACGGTTGTTACCATTGCAAATAGCATTAATGATGGGCAAGCGCCATTTTCCACCCAGTACGTATATAGTATCTTGTAGTGCCTGTATTTCTTCTTTAGCGTTTCTTCCTCCTTGCTGTGCTGTTGCCATGATTATTTGTATTGGTATACTCTATTATACTGGTTACAAAGTTATACCAAATGGTGATTACTTTTGCGATGTAAACAAAAAAATAAAGCAATGACTAAAACAATTTTTATTACGGGAACAAGCTCAGGTTTGGGCAAAGCAAGTGCCATATATTTTGCTGAACAAGGATGGAATGTAGCCGCAACAATGCGCACGCCAGAAAAAGAGACGTTACTCACGCAATACGATAATATTCAACTATTCAAGCTTGACGTAACTAACCTTGAACAAGTAAAAACATCTACAGAACAAGCCATAGAAGCCTTTGGAAAAATAGATGTGGTAGTAAACAATGCTGGGATGGGCACTTATGGGGCTTTGGAACTAGCCAAAGAAGAAGATATTGACTGGCAGTTTGCCGTAAATACAAGAGGGCCAATCAATGTTATCAGAGCATTTTTACCGCATTTCAGACAACAAGGAGAAGGAATGTTTATTAATGTAAGTTCGTTTATGGGTATCACTACCGCCTTACCGCTAGGGTCGTTATATAATATGTCAAAATTTGCTTTAGAGGGTCTAAGCGAAGGGTTGTATTATGAATTAAAATCACTGAATATTGATTTACGTTTGATTGAACAAGGAGGGTCTACCGACAATAATTTTGTTGAAAACATTAGATGGAATAATAACCCTGAAATTACAGCTTATGATGCTTTAACAAAAAAATTAAATAATGCTTTTGCCAATGTAGATGATAGCATGAAAGACAAAACGTCGGACATCGTAAAAGTAATTGCAGGGCTTGCCAACCGAGAAAACAATGCCTTTAGAAATGTAATAGGGAATGTTGGAAATGGTTTGATGGCTTTAAGAAACTCCATACCAATTGAAGAGTATCTTGAAAAAATATATGCCCCTTTTGCATAGATTTTATAGAATCGCAGATTTGACAACTTTCAAAAAAGTTGTCAAATCTATTTACTTGTTTAGATTATTCCAATACACCCACATAGTTGAATGGCGTAATTCTTCTTAATTCATATTTTACTTTATCACTGATTTCTAAACTATCGATAAATTCAGAAATCGTTTTTTCTGTGATTTTATCATTCTTACGTGTCAATGCTTTCAAGGCTTCGTAAGGTTGTGGATAGCTTTCTCTTCTCAAAATCGTTTGAATTGCCTCTGCAACAACCGCCCAATTGTCTTCCAAATCAGCATTGATGGCTTCTTGATTCAATTCTAATTTATTCAAACCACGTAGTAAAGCCGTCAAAGCAATTAATTGATGACCAATAGGTACACCCAAATTTCTTAATACCGTTGAGTCTGTTAAATCTCTTTGTAAACGAGAAACTGGCAATTTTGCGGCTAAAAACTCATACAGTGCATTAGCAATGCCCACATTTCCTTCAGAGTTTTCAAAATCAATCGGGTTTACTTTATGTGGCATTGCTGACGAGCCTACTTCCCCCGCTTTGATTTTTTGTTTGAAATAGCCCATCGAAACATACGTCCAAACGTCACGGTCTAAGTCTAACACGATGTTGTTCAATCGTTTTAAGTTATCCATTAAGGCCGCTAGGTTATCATAATGCTCTATTTGCGTCGTGTATTTACTGCGAACTAAACCTAATGAGCTTACAAATGAATTACCGAATGCAATCCAATTGTTTTCTGGGTAAGCTACGTTGTGTGCATTGAAATTTCCTGTTGCTCCGCCGAATTTTGCCGAATATGGAATCGTTTTCAATAAATCCATCTGGCGTTCCATTCTTTCTACAAACACCATAAACTCTTTACCCAAGCGTGTAGGCGAAGCAGGTTGTCCGTGTGTATGTGCTAACAATGGTACATTTTTCCATTCTTCAGCCAAGGCCTCAATCTTAGCAATTACTTCTTCTAATTTTGGCACTAATACTTCGTTCATTGCTTCTAACAAAGACAATGGAATGGCTGTATTGTTAACATCCTGAGAGGTAAGTCCAAAGTGAATAAATTCTAGGTATTCGTTGATACCGAATTTATCTAGTTTATGCTTGATAAAATATTCAACCGCCTTTACATCATGGTTCGTTACTTTCTCGGTTTCCTTAATCCAAAGGGCATCTTCTTCAGAAAAATTAAGATAGATGTCGCGCAAGGCAGAAAATAAATCTTTATTGATTGATTCTAATTGAGGCAAAGGTATTTCGCAAAGTGCAATAAAGTATTCAATTTCAATACGAACACGATATTTGATCAATCCAAATTCAGAGAAAAAAGGAGCAAGGCTTTCTACTTGCTTGCGGTAACGCCCATCGATGGGAGAGATTGCGGTTAATTGATTGAGTTGCATTTTTAATGAGTGATTGAGTGATTGAGCCATTGAGTGACGATTCCAACTCAAAATTCAATCCCCTCAAGATGTTTAAGGAAAAGGCAAAGGTACAAAAGAATTATTGAGCTACGATTTAGGAAATCATTTTCGTATTCATTTTCATAAATTTAATACGAATTATCGCTAAAAAACACCAAACTTGCATATTGATTGATGCTTTTATTACTTTAATTGAGCACAAATTATATTTTTAAAAACGAATTCGGCTTTGTCATGCTTCTGAATCCCAAATTGTTAGCTACTTTATTGGCTATCGTTATTGCAGCATTTATTACTTCTTTCCTTTCTTTTCTGCCTGAATCGAATGGTAATGTTTTATTTGTCAGTTTTGTTGCTTCGTTGATTGTAGCAGGAATTCTTATCTACTTCGTATTAGATTATTTGGTTTTTCAAGAAATCAACAAGATGTATGATTCTATCAATCGTTTAAAAATCAAAGATTTTGGTGTCACTCGAAAGAAGTTATATAAAAACAATAACCCATTGAAGAAACTGAATGACGAGCTGTTTGTATATGTATCCAAAAAAGAGCAGGAAGTAACCGAACTTAAGCGTCTGGAAAAGTATCGTCGTGAATTTCTGGCGAATGTTTCACATGAATTAAAAACGCCGATTTTTGCTGCACAGGGCTTTGTACACACATTGTTGGATGGTGCGATGGATGATGAAAATGTTCGTGAACGCTTTTTGATAAAGGCGGCTAAAAGTTTAGATGGACTGGATATTCTGGTAAAAGATTTATTGACGCTCTCGCAAATGGAAACAGGCGACATCAAAATGCACCGAGAGCGAGTGGATATTAAACAAATAACCAAAGAAGTATTTGAACAGCTAGAAGGCAAGGCGAAAGCGAAAAACGCTACCTTACAAATTAAATCGCCACAGCCACTCGTTTGGGTAAAAGCCGATTCGCAACGTATTGGGCAAGTGATAACAAATTTGGTAGAAAATGGCATTAAATACGGCAATGAAAACGGAACAGTCATTGTAAATTTTGAAGAAGATAAAAAAGACTGGAAAATATCGATTAAAGACAACGGCCCTGGTATCGCTCCAGAACATTTAAATAGAATTTTTGAGCGATTTTATAGAGTAGACAAAGCCAGAAGCCGTTCGGATGGTTCATCTGGCTTAGGCTTAGCCATTGTAAAGCACATTTTAAATGCCCATAGAACCAAAATTTCAGTAGCCTCAAAGCCTGAAAAAGGCACAACTTTTTCGTTTAAGTTAGAGAAATCAGAGGTTGTGGCTTAGGTATATAAATTTATTATTTTTCAAACAAGAATCCTTTGTTCTGCTCTTAACGAGTAAAGAACATTATCCTTATATTTCAATAAAAAAACACCTAAAAACTTATTTCATAAGCATATTTATTGTATATTAGAGGTAATAATGTAGCTACGTAGTTCACCGACACCAAGATACCTGTTTTGCCTGTCTTTTTATCCCCTTTTAAAAAATTTAATGGATTACTCATCAACAGTTCTATATACTGATGAGGTAAATATCATTATGCTTAAATTTTAACAACCTAAATTTTATCATGTAACATGAAACGAAGAAAATTTCTTGGTATTCTTGCCATATTGCCACCTATACTTTTTTCCTGCGGGAAAGATGAATTCCCCAATCGTCCAACTATTATTACAGGAAAAGTAATTGACGAAAACAATATGCCTGTCGTTGGATTAAAATTTCAATTTGGAGAATATTATTTAAAAGGCATTTCTCCTATTCCTACCTTCTCTACAACTGGAGAAACCAATAAGGATGGCATTTATACTATTTCATATATAGTTCCTAGTGGAGATACCGTATTTAAACCATTAGGTGATATAAACTATGATTTAACAACTCAATATAATATTTACGTTTGGAAAAATAATAAATATGAGCAAGTGGGAAATCCAGTCGGGCCAATAATCTACGGAGAAACAAATACTTTTAACTTTCAGCTTAGAAAAATATAAATTTATGAAAACAAAAATCTACTATTCCCTATTTCTTGTAGGGATAAATATTTTATTACTATTTTTTCTTTCTTTTAATTCCTACGCCCAAAGTGACAAAGAGACAAAAGAAGCCCTAGCAAAAATAGACACCTCAAGTTTTAAAGGGAAAGGATTTCTAAACAAAGCACAGTTCATAAAGTCAATTTTGGCTCCCCTACGGTCTCAATCTAAAGAAAAAGATAAGGACGGCACCTCTATTTTAAATTTAAATACAAGGTATTTTAATCTACTTACTACTATTGTAGCCAATGCTGATCTAAACGATAAACCCAAACCGAAAAAGATTGAGACAATCCAAAAGTTCTCTCGGGACCAAATCACTGAAAGTAATATTATTCCCATTGGTATTATCAATGCTGATGCCCTTTTATTGACAGAGGCTCAGATAAATGATAATATTAAGGCTAAAAGTGAGAATAAGAAAGCCGATTCAAAAGATTATGAAAATGTTGAAATAATTGCAACTGGATTACTTCAGGGAGAAATCTTTCAAGGTAATGTGAATTTTCAGATTAGTCCAGACTTAGTTCAAAGTAATATTAATAATAAAATTGAGCATATAGAAATTGATTTTCAAGATGGCAAAGGATATAGATTTTTTGAATTTAAAGAACAGCTAATTCCTTATCAGTTCACAACGATTGGCGATGTTGCGATTGCAATAAAACTGGTAACCAAGCGAGGGACTTTTTTAACTTATAATATATTAACAATACATCAATTAGAGCGTCCACAGCCCTACATGAGTAAGAAAACTGTAAATGCTATAAAAGTAGTTCAAGAGTCTATCAAAAGTGGACGAGTTGAACAAAATGTGGTAGGAGGAGAATATCAAATATATACAGGTTGCGATGGCGTATTTGATAAACCGATTATTATAGCAGAAGGGTTCGATATCGGCCAAGACGTTAACATTAGTGATTTGGTTGCCAAATATTATCCCTATCTCTATGCTTTTCGTAACCATGGATATGATTTAGTATTTGTTAATTATTCTGATGGTCGTGACTATATGCAGAACAATGCAGAAGTTTTAAAAAGAGTAATAAATGAAGTTAATAGTCAGAAGGTAGGAAATAACAAGCTAGTAGTGATAGGCGAAAGTATGTCTGGATTAATAGCAAGATGGGCATTACGTAGTATGGAAAATGCAGGGCAAACACATAATGTTAGCCATTATATAGCATATGATACCCCTCATCAAGGTGCCAATGTTCCGCCAGGATTAGTTGCTCTTGGACGACAATTTTATGGTCATACAGGAAATTTTTCTCCTTCAGCTTGGTTACTAGCACCAGAAGTACAAGCAATTTACTCCCCAGCAGCAAAACAGCTGTTAATTCATCAAAGTTCAACATTGGAAAAAGACCCATTATTTGACTCTTTCCGACAGGATTTAAACAATTTGGGAAATGGCGGTTATCCAAACCAAGGAGGCATTAGAAATATTGCTTTAGTTAATGGCTCTTTAAGTGGCACTCCTAATGGTAACTATACTAATGGTACTTTAAATCCAGGAGATAAGATTTTAGATGTTGATGTTGTAGGTATTCTCTGTAATAGTTTTATAGATGCTTGGACAAATCAGGTAGGACAAAACACTAAAGTATATGATGGAGATGCTTTTGGAGTTTGTGTCATTTCATTTAGCTCATCTTATGTCAATTTTAATCGGAATCTTGATAGAACTCCTGGTGGGCGTACAGTTATGGGCTTAGGATATGGATTTCCGGTTTATAGTACTACCAATCCAGCTTTTAGTTTTGTCCCAACTTTTAGTTCGATAGATTATCGGGGGTCATTAGTTAATGATAATGATTATACTTTCCCTATTAGAGGTTCTATTGTTAATGCATCAACTTATCAAACAATTAATACAAGCTTGACTCCATTTGCCGCTATTTATGGTAACGATTATAATGACGAGCATACTATAATAAGACGTGATCAAGAAGCATTAAATACGTTAGCACTTAGAGAGAATTTCGGCATTACAAATACTGAGGCAGTATTAGCGAATTGTTCTTTACCTATTCCATCTGTAGTTATGCAGACAGGAACCTATTTTAAGGTAGGCAGAAAAAATAATGTTCTTCCAAGTACGCTATGTAAAGTATCAAGAGGCTATAAATTTACACCACCAATTATGACTATTGATCTTATAATACCAAATAGCAATACAACAAGTAACTACGTACAGTCTATAAGAATTACAGGTGGAAATTTATCCAGTCCACTTATTTTACAAGTAAATTCGTGGAATATGGCAACATTTAATTACACGAATTTATCTACTGGTACTTATACAATTACTACAGTAAGAAGATTTTATGGGAGTAATACTCAAGAGTCAACGAATTCAACTACAATACAAATTTCAGGTGGTTGCAGACTAGAAGCAGGTAATTGTCCTGAAGATAATGAAGAGGGAGCTGAAATAGGAATTTTAAATGATGTAAATCTACCATGCTATGCTAGCAAATATAATGGTATTTGGGTAGCATCACTTGAAGATGGAACATTTATATCCCGAAGTAGACTAATTGCAAATGGAATGAATACCACTGCTGCTAATTGTTTTGCAGAAACTGATCCAAGTAGTAATGTAAATAATTGCAATTATACAGAAGGGCAATTATTAACAGATTGGTTTGGTGAACTTGTAAGAGCCTACAAATGTGGTACAAAATGGTATGCCATGGCTGATGGTGGATTATTTAAACCAAAATCTTGGCTAGAAGCTACTGGTTTTTCAACATCAGCGAGCAGTTGTTTTGAACAAGAAGATCCTCGCCCTGTAGGTTGTGCAGCGGGAACATGTACTTCTCCAACACCAACAATTACAGCAAATCCAACTAGTATAACTACTGGGCAAAGTGTTACATTAACAGCAAGTGGATGTAGTGGAATAATTACTTGGAATAACGGAGCAACAGGCATTTCTAGAGCAGTAAATAGTGCAGGAACTTATACTGCTACCTGTACAAATTCGGGATGTAGTGTTAGTAGCTTAGCTTCTATAACTGTATCATCTGCAACTGTAACTAATTGCAATTACACAGAAGGACAACTCCTAACAGATTGGTTTGGTGAAATTGTTAGAGCATATAAATGTGGCACAAAATGGTATGCTATGGCTGATGGTGGGTTATTTAAACCAAAATCTTGGTTAGAAGCTACTGGGCGATTTTCAACATCAGAGACCAATTGTTTTGAACAAGATGACCCTCGTCCAGCAGGTTGTGCAGCAACATGCACTTCACCAACACCATCAATTACAGCAAATCCAACTAGTATAAGTGCTGGACAAAGTGTTACATTAACAGCAAGTGGATGTAGTGGAACTATTACTTGGAATAACGGAGCAACAGGCATTTCTAGAACAGTGAATAGTGCAGGAACTTATACTGCTACTTGTACCAATTCGGGATGTAGTGTTAGTAGCTCAGCTTCTATAACTGTATCGTCTGCAACTGTTAATTGCAATTATACGGAAGGGCAATTCCTAACAGATTGGTTTGGTGAAATTGTTAGAGCTTATAAATGTGGCACAAAATGGTATGCTAAATCTGACGCAGGGTCATTTAAACCAAAATCTTGGTTAGAGGCTACTGGGCGATTTTCAACCTCAGAAAGCAATTGTTTTGAACAAGATGACCCTCGTCCAGCAGGTTGTGCAACAGGTAATAGTATTTCTATTAATAATCCTAGTAGTAGAAAGGCTATTATTTCAGAAACACTTGACGCTTACCAAAATCAGGAAACTAGTGATAGACTTATTGTGTCTCCTAATCCTACAGATGGAAAAGTAAAAGCTGAATTTAGTATAGCTGAAGCACAAGCTATTCGTTTATCTGTAATTGATATTCAAGGAAAAATTATTAGTATTCACGACAAAGATGCTGATATAGGATACAATGTATTGGAATTAGATTTGCAACATCTGGCCTCTGGTACTTATTTAATTCAACTACATTTAGGAAACAAACAATTGGTAACTAAGATTATTAAATTATAATAGTTGATACGTCATAAATTTCGACCAAATTTATTTTAACAAAAAAATCCACTTAGTCTTAAGTGGATTTTTTTGTTAAATGTAAGCAAGTATTTTACAACGCTCCTGCTCCCTCTTTCAATTTCTCAGCGTTTTCTGCAATTCTTAATTGTTCAATAAAATCACCAATTTCACCATCCATTACCACTGGTAAGTTATAAACAGTATACCCAATACGGTGGTCGGTTACTCTACCTTGTGGATAATTGTAAGTACGGATTTTATCAGAACGGTCACCAGAACCAACCATCGAACGACGGTCGCCAGCAATAGATTCTTGTTGTTTGGCTAATTCAATATCATAAAGTCTCGAACGTAAAACGGTCATAGCCTTTTCAAAGTTTTTAATCTGCGAACGCTCATCTTGACACTGTACCACTAAACCAGACGGTAAGTGAGTAACCCTTACGGCAGAATAAGTAGTGTTTACCGACTGCCCACCTGCACCAGACGAACAGAATGTGTCTTTACGAATATCGTTCATATTAATCTGTACGTCAACTTCATCAACCTCTGGCAAAACAGCTACAGTAGCTGCCGAAGTGTGGATACGCCCTTGAGATTCTGTAGCTGGTACACGTTGCACACGGTGAACACCTGATTCAAATTTCATTTTGCCATATACATCTTCTCCTTGAATGTTAGCAATGATTTCTTTGTACCCTCCCGATGATGCTTGGGTATAGTCCATCAATTGAAATTGCCATCCTTGGTTAGCACAGAAACGTTGGTACATTCTGAATAAGTCTCCTGCAAAAATCCCTGCTTCGTCTCCTCCCGTTCCAGCACGAATCTCCATGATAATGTTTTTAGAATCGTTCGGGTCTCTAGGAATCAACATTTCCTTGATGACTTTCTCGTATTCTTCTTTCTGAGGTAACAATTCTTCTAATTCCATTTTAGCTAAAGCACGAAATTCTTCGTCTTTTTCTGTAGCTATTACGTCTTTTGCCCCTTCAATATTCGAGAGGATATTTTTGTACTCATTATATTTTAAAACGATCTTTTCAAGGTCTTTATATTCCTTACTGATTGTTTTATATTTCTTCATATCCGATACTACTTCGGGTTGCGTCATTTGCTGAGCAACCTCTTCAAATCTTTCACGGATGGCCTCTAATTGTTCTAACATATTTTTTCTTATTTCGGAAAGTTCAACAGCTTGATATTAGCAATTATAACCGAATAATGCGGCTAACTAAAAATCAGGGTGCAAAGATACAAAATTCTTTATATTGAATGGGGGTAAATGTTTATCTGATTGTCTTTTCCTTAGATACCCAAGTAAATAGCGCTACACTTATATTAAACCTTTTTCGTTATTTAATCTCTAAGTACTATAATTTAAACTCCAAACGTCATGAAAAAGCTAAAAATTCATAAAACATTTCAATTGCTTTTTTTGTCATTAGCAATTATTTTGTTGGTAGCGTCTTGTGGGCCATCTTATGTTCGAGTTGATAGTCGCCGCCCTAATCCATACAGGTATGGGTATACATATCCAAATTATCCTAGATACCGTTATGTAGTACCTCCGCCAAGGCGAGTAATAGTAGTACCAAGAAATGTTCCGCAAAGACCATATCATGGTAACGGACGATATAATGGTAGAAGAGGACGAAACTAAAATTATCCAGAGAAATAAAAGGAAGTCGTGATGCTTATCACGACTTTTTTCATGTTTCAGCCTTATCTTTACACAAATTTAGCAGATTACTTTCCAAAGACAATATGAAACACCAACATCCATATTTTACTTTTTTTACAACAACCTTTTGCTTGTTTATGATGGCTAATCTCTTTTTAAGCAGTTGTGATTTTAAGCGAATCGATACTACAGCCGCTGTTAAAGAATTGCATGAACGAGAAGTAAAACGCATTACTCCTGGGCAGTTTACGGCACAAGTAGACGAATGGGGAAGTATAATTGTAAAAAAACTCAATGCTGATTTAGCCAAAAATCTACAAGATGCTACCTTGAAAGACTCGCTAGCGAAAGCATATCGCGTAGAAATTACTTCGGGAAGCCCCTTGAGATTAAAGAATCCTGCTTGGGATAAGAAAATCAATGAAACGCTAGATGCTTATCAATATAATGTAGCACATAACATTGCTCAAATTGATAATATCCAAAAATCTGAAGACGAAGCATTCTTTTATTATACCTCACCCATTAAAGGCAATCAGTCTTTAACAAAACTTAGCAAAAAGCAATTAACTGATATTGGCAAACAAGCTAAATTGGATAGTTTGGAGTTGAAAAAAGAAGGGGATTTTCTGGGATTATGGGTTATTAAATTTTCAAAGAAAGAGGTAGTAAGACTAGCCGACCCAAAACATTTGAAAGTATTAAGTGAAAAATAGCAAAGCCTAATTAACCAAAAGGGGTATCCAAATCGATTTGGATACCCCTTTTGGTTAAATTATTATTTTGGTATGTCGTTAAGCTGTCTAATCACACGTTGCCCTCTCCTGATTTAAATTATCTACGACGACGTCTCTTTGCTTTTACTTTCCTCGTGCTTTTTGTAACTTTCACCACTTTGGGTCTAGTCTTTTCTTCTAACTCCATAATTATCGAAGCTGCATTTTCTTTGCTCGTTTCATAAGCATCATTCAATACTTTATTAGAAGCCTGTAGTTTGGTATAATCTTCTAACAAATGGTTATATTTTAAAACGATTGGCTCTATCACCTCTTTAAAGTCTGTTTGGCATTTCACCAACTCTTCGTCTTTCTTTTTACTTTGACCTTTCAAAGTAAAATTCAAACTACTTAATTCGGCATTCTCTTCATGGAGTTTTGAAAGTTGAATTCCTTGTCGACGATTTTGGTCTTGTAATTCAACAAGCTTCTTTGACTCAGTACAAGCAAAAAGGCTAATCGTTAGAAAAGCCATCATAACAAATAAACTTTTTTTCATTTTTATATTTAGGGTTAATTTGTGTCTAATAGACCTACAAATATAGTATAATTCTCATTAGTATTTTATTGTCTTATTAATAGCTATTGCAACCAAAGACTATTTGTTAATTTTTAGAAAGCCAATAATTATGAATGCTTTAGCCACGAAAACAAACATTTTTTTATAAAAAAACCTTGATTGCCGAACTTTCTTGATTAATTTTGCCTTAAATCTATATAATTAATAGAGTAATAGATGTGCTTTTGACTTCTCCTTTGGAGGGAAAAAAGGCGAAAACGACCAGATATCATGCAAAGTTTCAGAACTGAACTCGAAAATCCACTTGTAGAGAAAGATATTATTGACTTGGCTCGCAAAATAGAATTATTCCGTGAAGGGAAAATTCACGAGGAAAAATTCCGTAGCCTTCGTTTGGCAAGAGGTGTGTATGGCCAACGCCAACAAGGTGTACAGATGGTTCGTATCAAGCTGCCTTATGGAAAAATGACTTTCAAACAGTGGAAACGTATTGCTGATATTTCAGATGAATATTCTACAGGAAATCTTCATTTAACTACTCGTCAAGATATACAAATTCACTTTGTTTCTTTGGATAGAACACCTGAATTATGGTCGAAATTAGAAGAAGATGATATCACGCTTCGTGAGGCTTGTGGAAACACTGTTAGAAACGTAACGGCTTCACCTTCTGCGGGTATTGACCCTAAAGAACCTTTTGATGTTAGCCCTTATGCAGATGCTACTTTCCGTTATTTCTTAAGAAACCCGATTTGTCAGGAAATGGGTAGAAAGTTTAAAATAGCTTTTTCAAATACCGACGAAGATACTGCCTTAACTTATATGCACGACATGGGTTTTATTCCTAAAATCCAAGATGGGCAACGTGGTTTTAAAGTAGTATTAGGTGGAGGATTGGGTGCACAACCAATGTTAGCTAAAACGTCGTTTGACTTTTTGGCTGCTGACCAAATCATTCCTTTCTTAGAAGCAACATTAAGAGTGTTCGACCGTCACGGTGAAAGAAATTCTCGTCATAAAGCACGTATTAAATTTTTGATTCAAAAAATTGGTTTTGAAAAACTAACAGAATTGATTCAAACAGAATGGATAGCTCTAAAAAGTAAATCGGTTGAAGTAGATGTAGAAGCAGGCAAATGGACTGTAACAGCGGATGAAATGCCTTCTAAAACTGCTTCAGAAGTAACGATTACTAATCAAGAAGCTTACGATTTATGGAAAGCAACCAATACTTTTGAACAAAAGCAAGCTGGTTTCTATGGCGTGTATGTAAGAATCCTGAACGGAAATATTCACTCAACGACTTCACGTTCTTTAATCGAACAATTAGACGGATACATTGCTGATGACGTAAGAGTAACCATCAACCAAGGTTTGATGTTGAAATTCGTTCCAGAAGCTAATCTACCTTATGTATATTCAGTATTAGAAGCACATGGTTTTGCAGCGGCAGGTGCTAATTCAATGGCAAACATTACAGCTTGCCCTGGAACAGATACTTGTAATTTAGCGATTTCAGATAGTACCAACATTACTTCTAAACTAGAAGCTGTTATTACTGAAGATTTTCCTGAATTGATTCATAATAGCGATATTAAAATCAAGATTTCTGGTTGTATGAACTCATGCGGACAGCATGGTATGGCCAATATTGGCTTCCACGGCTCGTCTCTGAAAGCGGCTGATAAGCGTGTTTTACCTGCCCTACAAGTATTATTAGGCGGTGGAACAGTAGGTGATGGCGTTGGTCGTGTAGCTGATAAAGTAATTAAAGTGCCTTCAAAACGTGGTCCACAAGTATTAAGAGTAGTATTGAATAATTATGAAGAAAATGCCCTAGAAGGTGAATACTTTAATAATTATTATGACCGCCAAGGTGAAAAATACTTCTATAACTTGTTGAAACCTGTGGCTGATTTAACTACGTTGAAAGAAGATGATTTTATCGACTGGGGTGCATCTGAACAATTCCAAACAGAAATTGGTGTTGGTGAATGTGCCAGCGTAATTATAGATTTAGTAGCAACATTATTGTTGGAGTCTGTTGAGAAAATGGAGTGGACAAGAAATGCTTACGAAGAAAATCGTTTGGCAGATTCAATCTACCACGCCTACAGCGTGTTTGTGAGTGCGGCTAAAGCTTTGTTGTTAGACAAATCAGTAAGTGCATCTACACAAAGTGGTGTAATTGACAAATTTGACGAGCATTTTGTGGCAACAGGTGAAATTTCTTTGAGTGGTCAAACATTTAAAGAATTGGTTTTACAAATCAATCAAAACGAACCTTCACAAGAATTTGCAACCAAATATGTAGAAGATGCTGAGGCGTTCTTGGCATTGGCAAAAGCTTATCGTGACCAATTGACTTTGGCATAATTTACCTTATTTGAAATCAATCATCAATGGTGAGTGGATAGGCGTTATTCTGAGCCCTATTTATTCACCATTGTATTTATATAGATAAAAATGACTGGTTTAGAACATTTCAATACTTTAGACCCCAAGCCTAAGCTAACAGTAGTAGGTGCAGGGCCGGGTGACCCAGATTTGATAACTGTTAAAGCCATCAAGGCTTTGAAGGATGCAGATGTGGTGTTGTATGATGCTTTAATTGCTAATGAATTATTAGATTATTGTAAGCCCGAAGCAGAAAAAATATACGTAGGCAAACGTCCGGGTGAAAGCCATTCCCAAGATGCCATTAACTTTTTGATTGTTGAAAAGGCATATATGTATGGCCATGTTGTACGTTTGAAAGGCGGTGACCCTTTTATTTTTGGGCGTGGCATGGAAGAAATAGAATATGCTAAAGGCTTTGGATTAGAAACGGCATACGTTCCGGGGATTTCATCATCGGTAGCGGCTGCGGGTTATGCCAATATTCCTTTGACTACCAGAGGCGTAAGTGAAAGTTTTTGGGTAGTTACAGGCACTAAAAGTGATGGTTCATTATCAAATGACTTATTGATGGCTTTACAAACAAGTGCTACAATTGTTGTACTGATGGGTATGAATAAGTTGAGCATGATGGCTGAAATTTGCAAGACGATAGGAAAGGGAAATCTCCCAGTTGCCATCGTACAAAACGGTACAAGCAGTCAGCAAAAAATTGGCATTGGCGTAGCAAAAGACTTGAAAGAAATTGCTGAAAGCAATCAATTGTCAAATCCAGCCGTCATTATTTTGGGCGAAGTTGTAAAATATGCCAGCTTGACGGAATTATCGACATTATCAAACAATACTAATAGTAATCTGTAATCATATTATCACAAAAAAATCTCTCAACACGCCAAAAGCATATTGAGAGATTTTTTTTGTGTAATAGTTTTAAAACAATTCGCCAGTGCGGTATTTAGGCACAATGCCCAAATGTACATAGGCTCGTTCTGTGGCTTCTCGTCCACGGGAAGTACGTTTTAAAAATCCTTCTTGAATCAAAAACGGTTCATATACTTCCTCAATGGTTTCAGCTTCTTCTCCACAAGCCGTAGCAATGGTTGATAATCCCACGGGGCCACCTTTGAACTTTTCTACAATCGTTGTTAAAATACGAATATCCATTTCGTCTAGCCCATTTTGGTCAACATCCAACGCTAGCAATGCCATTTCTGCAATTTCTATCGTGATAATACCTTTGCCTTTTACTTGGGCAAAATCGCGTGTTCTACGCAACAGGTTATTGGCAATACGCGGTGTTCCTCGACTACGGCGAGCTATCTCAAAAGCTCCAGCATCATCGATAGGTGTATTTAAAATCTGTGCTGAACGCTTAATGATGCTTGTTAGTAATTTAGCATCATAATACTCTAAGCGACAGTTAATACCAAATCTAGCTCTTAGGGGCGAAGTAAGCATCCCTGCACGGGTGGTCGCACCAATTAACGTAAAAGGATTAAGCGAAATTTGCACACTTCTGGCATTTGGGCCAGAGTCTAACAGGATGTCAATCTTATAATCCTCCATGGCTGAATATAGGTATTCCTCCACGATAGGATTGAGCCTGTGGATTTCATCAATAAACAATACATCAAAGGGCTGTAGGTTAGTTAGCAAACCTGCTAAATCAGAAGGTTTGTCTAATACAGGCCCAGAAGTAATTTTGATATTAGCTTTTAGCTCGTTGGCAACGATATTGGATAAAGTGGTTTTCCCTAACCCTGGAGGGCCATGCAAAAGAACATGGTCGAGGGCTTCTTCTCGTAAACGAGCAGCCGTTACAAATACCTGTAGGTTTTCAAGTACTTTATCCTGTCCAGCAAAGTCATCAAAAGAAAGCGGTCTTAATGCTCTTTCGATTTCTTTTTCCACCGACGAAAGTGTTTCTTTATTTCCTTTTAAATAATCTTCTCTCATATGTTGATGGAAGCTAATTGAAAAACAGTTGGCTATAATCTTATGTTTTTCAATTAATTCCCTTTGATTGATTCATTCCGAATGTTCAAAAATACGCCATTTTCTAATCTGATAAAAACATTCTGAAAAGGCTTTAGCTTTTAACCTTTTTTGAGCATGATATTAGAAAATTTTACCTTAATTTGTACAATTATTTCTTGACAAAAAACCATTAATTATATTAACTTATAAATTTAGCAATGAATTCAGCACTTTTAGGTGAGTTTGTCGGTACGGCAGTATTAATTTTTTTAGGGAATGGTGTTGTCGCCACTGTATTATTAAAAGGCTCGAAAGGTGAGCACGGCGGTTGGATAGTCATTACAGCAGGTTGGGCTTTTGCAGTAACAATGGGTATTTTTGTTTCTACTAAATTTGGAAGCCCAGCAGCTCACTTGAATCCAGCTGTTACGATTGCCGAAGCTGTAAAGTCTGGCGATTGGTCTAATGCCGTTGGGTTCATCATTGCTCAAATTTTAGGCGCATCCCTTGGTGCTACTTTAGTATGGCTACAATATTTACCACATTGGGCTATTACTGAAGACAAAGGCTTGAAACTAGCCTGTTTCAGTACAGCACCAGCTATTAGAAGTGCCTTTCCCAATTTTCTTGCTGAATTGCTTGCTACCGCAGTAGCCATTATTGCCTTGGGGTCATTTGGTACTATTGAAACAGGCTTAGGGCCTTTTGTCGTAGGGATTTTGGTGTGGTCAGTCGGACTTTCTTTAGGTGGAGCAACGGGTTATGCCATCAACCCTGCTAGAGATTTAGGTCCCCGAATAGCCCATGCTATTTTACCCATTGCAGGCAAGGGTTCTTCTGATTGGTCTTATGCGTGGGTACCTATTGCGGGACCTATTGCTGGAGCCATAATAGGTGCTCTAATTTTAAATTGTATAAAATAAACTTTGCTTGGTAATTCTTGTTATTTAATGTGTGGCTCAATTTATGCTATCAATTATTATAGGTTATTTGCTTATGGTAATTTCGTAAAAGATAAAATATTGATTATTAGCTAGAAGGTATTCCAATCAACATATTATATTTTTATATCATTGGTCTTTTGTTTTATGTAAGATTGATAAAAAAGCATTATCTTACTGTAATAATTTTGAATCAACCTATTCTTTCAAATTGAATAAGAAATTATATAGTTTTCTGCTAAAAATTTATTTGCCTGACCATTAATTAGTAAGATGAAAAACATGTTAAAAGACGAAGTACAAAGCAAAAATTTTGAAGAGTTTAGTCATCTTACAAATTTGGCTTCTTTACTTTGTGATGTGCCTTTGGCCTACATAACACTTTTTGATGAAAATTTAGCATACCCTACTAACACGCCTCATATTGATAGTAACGAGCAATCGTTTGCATCAAACTTATTATTACTTTGTAAAGAAGTAATCAAATCAAAATCAAGTATTATTATTGAAGATACCCTAAAGCATCCATCTTTCTTTAGTGGTATATTACCATTTGCCGAAACTGCGATACATTTTTATGCAGGTTTTCCGATAAATAATGCACAAGGGAAAACCTTGGGAGTTCTTTCTTTATTAGGATATGAAGCAAAAACACTAGGTAAGAAGCAGGAGGAAGCCATAGAAAGTTTGTTAGCTGAAATTGCTAATAAACTCACCAATAATACAGTGCTTGATAGTTATCATTCTTTCGTTAAAAGTTCGCCTGATTTAATTGCGACCTTAAATACAGACTTGAAATTCACTAATGTCAATACTTCATTCCATCAGGTATTAGGTTGGCAACATAACGAAATTATAGGAAAATCAATAGATGAGTTAATTCATGCAAACGATAAAATAGCAAGCATCAATAGCTTAAAAAATATTTTATTTACTGATGGTTCTGGTCAGCTCATCAATCAAATTAAAGCGAAAGAAGGTGGCTATAAAACAATTGAATGGCTGGTGCTTTCTAATGCCAATAGCAGTTTAAATATCTTTGGTAAAGACCATAGTAAATTACAACAAAGTGAACTAAACGTTGCTAGACTTACTGAAGTACTGGATGTTACTAATAATGTAGCACGTATTGGTAGATGGGAAATAGATATAGAGAAAAAGACTTTCTTTTGGTCGGCAATTACGCGGGAACTACACGAAGTTGAACCTGATTATGAACCTACTTTTAAAGAATCATTGTATTTCTTTAGAAATGGAAAAAGTAGAAAGGCTATTATAAGAGCCATTATTAAATCCGTTAAATATGGCGATGATTTTGACTTAGAGGTACAAATCATTACACAGAAAGGGTTAAAAAAATGGGTAAGGGTTACAGCAAAAACGATTATTGAACAGCATAGATGCGTTCGGTTGTATGGTACTTTTCAAGATATTCATGAGAAAAAGGTAAAGGATAAACAAATATCTTTGAGCGAAGAAAGGTTCAGACAAACCTTTGATAATGCTGCAACAGGTATGTTTATTGCCGAACTTGCCACGAGTACCTTTATCGAAGTAAACGAAGCTTTTTCGGCTATTACTCAATATGACAAAACAGAACTTTTGTCATTAAATATCAGAGACTTAATACATCCTGATGATTTAAAGATGAGTGATGATTTCTTTTTAAAACTCTTGTCAGGAGTATCGTCCGTTATCTCTTTTCAGAATCGTTACATTACTAAAAATAATACAAACGTTTGGGTTGAGCTAGTAGCAACCATCGTCAGAGACCATAAAGGCAAGCCCCTTAATGTAATTGGGCAAGTACAAGATGTTAGTGCTAAAAGAACGTGGGAACGCAAACTGTTATTAAGTGAGGAAAAACACCGAGGCTTTTTTGAAAACTCACAAGGATTGATGTGTACGCATGACCTTGAAGGAAACTTTCTCACTGTTAACCCCGCTGGGGCAGCACTATTAGGTTATAAGACGGAAGAATTTTTGACTAAAAGTCTATTTGATATTACCCCTGAAAGGACTAAAGATAAAATACAAAGGTATCTTGAAACAATTGCGGTCAATCATTCATATAAAGGATTAGTAAAGGTTGTTCATAAAAATGGGTCGTTTAGAACTTGGCTATCAAATAATGTACTAGCTGAATTATTGGATGGCAGAAAATATGTTATCGGAAACTCTGTCGATATGACAGAACGCATTAAAATGGAGCGTGAGCTAATAGGTGCCAAAGTATCGGCAGAGAGGAATGCCCATGCTAAGGATGTTTTTCTAGCCAATATGAGCCATGAAATACGCACGCCGATGAATGCCATTACAGGTTTTGCTAATCTATTAAAAGAAACCAAATTAGATTCTGAACAAAAAGAGTTTGTATCAAATATTAATACTGCGGCAGAGAATCTTTTAGGAATAATTAATGACATTCTGGATCTTTCTAAAATTGAATCGGGTCATTTAATCATAGAGTCTGTTCCTTTTAATCTCCATGAGTTGATTAAAAACGTAAAAGCAGTACTTACTTATAAAGCACTTGGCAAAGGGTTAGAATTAGATTGCTTTGTTCCTGATAATATTCCAGTAACCGTAATCGGAGACCCTACAAGGCTCAATCAAATTTTTTTAAACCTTACCAATAATGCTATCAAGTTTACCGAAAATGGTTCGGTAAAACTAGTATTGGAATTGCAATCAGAAACGGACGAGGAATATTCAATTTTATTTAAAATCATTGATACGGGTATCGGAATACCTCAAGATAAACAAGTCATCATTTTTGATCGTTTCGCGCAGGCAAATTCAGATACTACCCGAAAATATGGTGGAACAGGCTTGGGATTAAGTATTTCGAAACTATTAATAGAAAAACAGAAAGGCAATATTTTTGTACAAAGTGAGCCAGATAAAGGGTCGACGTTCTATTTTAACCTAACTTTTAAGAAGGTAAACGATACTGTAGTCTTTAAACAAGAAACACATCTCTTGCCGATAGACCCTACTCATAAAGTAAAAATATTATTAGCGGAAGACAACGTATTGAATCAAAAGCTTGCATTGAAAGTATTAGAACGATTTGGTTTTTTTCCTGATTTGGCTGAGAATGGAAAAATAGCGGTGATGAAGGTACAAAAGCAGGAATATGATGTAATTTTGATGGACTTACAAATGCCTGAAATGGACGGGTATCAAGCGACAAGTTATATTAGGAATACCCTTAAAAATAATACGCCCATTATTGCCCTGACGGCACATTCATTAATTGGCGAAAAAGAAAAATGTATGGCTGTTGGTATGAATGATTACATCACTAAACCTTTTTCACCAAAAGATTTGTTCAATAAAATAGTTGGCTTTATTAATGTTAAAGTACATGATAAAGTAAAAGTGTTAGGATAAAATTTTATACTGTGTTTAAATGGCATGAATAATGCTAGTATTGACATAGGTTTTTTATCAAAATTTGACAATCACTAAAATGAAGAGTAGTTAATAAATGATATGAATCTTTGTTCATAATTTTTTAGCGTAAACAGCAAATTAATTTTTGTTTTTTGCATAAATTTCTTTGCAAAATACGAAGTCATACGTTGGAATAGTTACTATTTTTGACTAATTGTTAGCGCAGTTTGATAGTATTTACTAACAATATCCATTGTCGACTCCTTATTATTTTATTAAATATACTTCGATCATGGAGAAAAATGTATTACCCATACCAGCAAATGAAGATTTGCGGTTAAAGGCATTAGATGAGTATAATATACTTGATACTTTGCCCGAAGAAGAGTTTGATAGGCTTACAAAATTAGCATCAGTAATATGCGGAGTACCTATTTCTTTGATTTCGTTAATTGATAAAGATAGACAATGGTTTAAGTCTAATGTAGGTTTAGACGCTAGCCAAACAGCTAGAGATATTTCATTTTGTCAGTACACTATTGTAGGAGATACAATTTTTGAGGTAGAAGATGCTCTTTTAGATGATAGATTTAAAAATAATATATTAGTTAATGAATACCCCAATATTAGATTCTATGCTGGTTATCCCCTGATTGACCCTGATGGATATGCCCTTGGATCGCTCTGTGTCATTGATGATAAAGTAAAAAAACTCAATGAAGATCAGCAATTAGCATTAACAATTCTAGCGAAGGAAGTAGCGGCACAGCTTGTGGCGAGGAAAGAAAGAATGGTGCTTAAAAACTACGAGAAGCTATTCTTAGAGTCGAGAGACATGATTTGTATTGCAAAAATTGAAGGATATTTTAAAAAAATAAATCCTGCATTTTGCAAAACGTTGGGATGGGATGATGTGGATTTAATTGATAAATCATTTTTTGATTTTATACATCCTGCTGATATTGAGGCAACAAAACAGGAAATTGATAAACTAGAAGAAAACACTACTAGCTCATTGAATTTTACCCATCGTTTTAAAACAAAGCTAGGCGGTTATAAATTCTTGGAATGGGTAGCTACACCAGATAGAGAAACAGGAACAATTTATGCCATTGCCAGAGATATTACTGACTATAAAAGACTAGAAGTTGAAGTTGAGAAACTTTCTGAAATTCAGAATATTATTCTGGATGGTACAGAATATTCCATCATTTCTGTTGACCCTCATACTAGCGTCATTAAAACATTCAATCGGGGTGCTGAATTGATGTTGGGCTATAAAGCCGAGGAAGTGATTGGTAAAGTTACCCCTGAAATTATTCATGATAAAAGCGAAGTAGAAAAGCGAGCCAAAACGTTATCAGAAGAGCTACATACCACGATAGAACCAGGGCATGAAGTATTTCATGCGAAGGCTAGATTGGGAGTGGCAGATACTAACGAGTGGACTTATATTAGAAAAGATAAATCTAGATTGACAGTAGAACTTTCGGTTACTTCTTTAAGGGATAACCAAAATGTAATTACTGGTTTCATGGGAATTGGAAAAGATATTACTGAGAAAAAAGTTTGGGAAAACCAACTTTTAATGAGTGAAAACAGACACAGAGGTTTCTTTGAAAATACACAAGGACTAATGTGTACGCATGATATTCATGGTAATTTTCTGACGATAAATCCAGCGGGAGCAGATTTAATAGGCTATACAAAAGAAGAAGTGTTGGAAAGAAGCCTATTTGATATTGTCCCAGAATCTTCTATCAAGGGCGTAAAAATGTATCTTGAAGAGATTACAACTACTGGCAGGAGTAAAGGATTAATGAGGGTAATTCATAAAAATGGTTCGCATAGAACATGGTTATATAATAATGTACTCTCTGAGCTTATTGATGAACAACAATACATAATTGGAAATGCTGTAGATATAACTGATAGAATTCTGATGGAAAAAGAATTAATAAAAGCAAAAGAAACGGCTGAACAGAATGCCCTTGCGAAGGATACGTTTTTGGCTAACATGAGCCATGAAATTCGTACGCCCATGAATGCTATTATTGGCTTTTCTAATTTATTGAAGGATACCGAATTAGAAGAGGAACAACGTGATTATGTATCAAATATCAATATCGCCTCTGAAAACTTGTTGGGAATTATCAATGATATTCTAGATATTTCAAAAATTGAATCAGGGCATATTGTTATTGAAAAAATATCTTTCAATATTAAAGATTTGTTGAAAAATGCCAAAGCTGTTTTAAATCATAAGGCCAAAGAAAAAGGGCTGGAATTAAGCAGTATTATTGACGATAATATTCCTACGTTTGTTATTGGTGACCCTACGCGTTTGAACCAGATTTTACTGAACCTTACGAACAATGCTATTAAATTTACTGAAAAGGGTAGAGTAAAGATTTTGGTTGAGTTAAGTAAAGAGTCTTCTACAGAATGTGTAATTTTGTTTAGTGTCATGGATACAGGTATAGGTATCGCAAGTGATAAACTAGATTCTATTTTTGATAGGTTTACACAGGCTGATAGCGATACTACCCGAAAATATGGGGGAACGGGCTTAGGCTTGAGTATCTCAAAATCATTAGTAGCACTCCAAGAGGGTAAGCTGTGGGTAGAAAGTATCCCAGGAAAAGGGTCAACGTTTTGTTTTAGCTTGCCATTTGGTATTGATGTTAAAGACAAAGCCAATGACAATGATGCTAAAAACTCAGTGTTTAAAAGCGAGCGACCAATAAAAGTACTTTTAGTAGAGGATAATCCTTTGAATCAAAAATTAGCTTTAAAAGTACTCTCTAAGTTTGGTTTTGATGCTGATTTAGCTGAAAATGGAAAAGTTGCTACTGAAAAGGTACAAATAAACGAATATGAAGTAATTTTGATGGATTTGCAAATGCCCGAAATGGATGGGTATCAATCTACTGAATATATTAGATCACAATTACATATAAACACGCCAATTATTGCAATGACTGCACACTCATTGGTTGGAGAAAAGGAAAAATGTATTTCGATTGGTATGAATGACTATATTCCAAAGCCTTTTGTCCCTCAGGAATTATTTGAGAAAATCATAAATTATGCAGAACTAAACGATCAAAACAAAGTTAGTACTATGGAAGAAAATCTAGATGGAATCGTGGATTTATCCTATCTACAGGAATTATCTGATGGGAACAAAGAATTTGAGCAAGAGATTATTGAGTTATATTTAAGCCAAATGCCTATTGAGTTTGATATTCTTAGAAAAGCTATCAGCGAAGTAAATTACCCCGGCATTAAAGCGACAGCTCATAAATTAAAATCTTCTTTCTCGTCAATGGGCGTCAATGAAGGTGGCATTTTAAAGTCACTTGAAAGCAAAGCTTTAGCCAAAGAAGATATTGAAATAATAAGAGCTGAGTTTGCTCAATTAGAAATTATTTTAGCAAAAGCGGTTAAAGTACTTCAGGGAATATTAGCCGAATAAAAAAAGGAGGGCGAAACCCTCCTTTTTTTATTTTAAAATTTCTCTGGCTATCACCATCTTCTGGATTTCAGAAGTGCCTTCATAAATCTGTGTTATTTTAGCATCTCGCATCATTCTTTCTACGTGATATTCTTTTACAAAGCCATATCCTCCATGTATTTGTACGGCCTCGATAGTAGTATCCATTGCTACCTGCGAACAAAATAGTTTCGCCATCGCTGCCGACTCTACGTAACTTCGATGCTGGTCTTTATCAAAGGCGGCCTTGAAACAAAGTAAACGAGCGGCCTCAATACTAGTAGCCATATCAGCAAGTTTAAACTGGATAGCTTGGTGTTCAGCAATGGCTTTACCAAATGATTTTCGCTCTTTTGCATATTTTATGGATAATTCATAAGCCCCAGAGGCAATGCCTAAAGCTTGAGCAGCAATACCGATTCTACCACCATTTAAGGTTGACATGGCGAATTTAAAGCCAAAGCCGTTGTCACCAACCCTGTTTTCTTTCGGTACTTTCACGTCAGTAAACATCAAAGAATGCGTATCTGACCCTCGAATACCTAATTTTTTCTCTTTCTTACCTATCTGAAACCCTTCCATGCCTCGCTCTACAATCAGACAATTGATACCCTTGTGCCCTAATTCTGGATGTGTTTGTGCCATTACTAGATATACGCTAGCTCTACCGCCATTGGTAATCCAGTTTTTAGTCCCATTCAAGAGGTAATAATCACCCATATCTTCTGCAACAGTATGTTGGGAAGTAGCATCAGAACCAGCTTCTGGCTCTGATAAGGCAAATGCTCCGATGATTTCTCCTTTTGCTAAAGGAATAAGGTATTTTTGCTTTTGTGCTTCCGTTCCGAAAGCCTCTAAACCATAACAAACCAAAGAATTATTCACAGAAACCATTACAGAAGCAGAAGCATCTACTTTAGATAATTCTTCCATGGCTAATACATAAGAAATAGTATCCATACCGCCTCCGCCATATTCTGGCGAAACCATCATTCCTAGAAAGCCAAGCTCCCCCATTTTCTTCACTAATTCTTCAGGAAAATATTCTTTTTCATCACGTTCAATTACTCCAGGGAGTAACTCTGTTTGAGCAAAATCACGAGCAGCTTGTTGTACAGCTAGATGTTCTTCAGATAACTGAAGATTAAAGCCTTGAAAGGTTGAATTACTCATGTTAAATAAAGTTTTAAATTTTTGAGATTAATACTCAAATATATAAAATAGTATGCTTGCATAACAATTTGAACGATTTTATTTTTTACTACCTTATCGATGTTCTTAAAATACCACAAAAAAGGGAGCTCTTTTAAGATGCTCCCTTTGAATTATTATGCTAACGCCTGTGTCCAATCCTCTATTAAATCATCTATGCTTTCTAATCCAACGGATACCCTCAAGAGGTTCTCTGGTGTAGGACTATCAATTCCTTCTACAGATTTACGATGCTCTATTAAACTTTCCACACCGCCTAAGCTAGTTGCCGTAGTGAATAGTTTAAGCTTTCCTGTTACTGCCATGGCATTTTGGGCATCCCCTTTTATTTGTACTGACAGCATCGCACCAAAACCATTTATCATTTGCTTTTTAGCGATTTCGTGTTGAGGATGGCTTGCTAATCCTGGATAATGAACAACCTCTACCTGTGGATGTGTGCTTAGAAAATCCGCTAGTTTTTTAGCATTGTCTGTCTGAGCTTTTACTCTTAGAACCAACGTTTTGATACCTCTAGCTACTAGCCAAGATTCAAAAGGAGAGGGTACACCACCCGTTAATCTCTGAATTGTTCGTAGTTTATTCGATAATTCTCCTTCTTCTTTAATGATTAATGCACCACTTAGTACATCGCTATGTCCACCAAAATACTTGGTAGTAGAATGCATCACGATATCAGCGCCTAAATTTATAGGTTGCTGTAAAACAGGTGTTGCCCACGTATTATCTACTGCTACTAAGGCACCTATTTCTTTCGCTATTTTGCTGATGGCTTCAATATCGGTAATTTTTAATTGTGGGTTAGAGGGTGTTTCTATCCAAAATAGTTTTGTATTGGGTTGTATAGCAGCTTTTACGGCTGATAAATCAGTCATATCGACGGTAGTCAATGATAAGCCCCATTGTCCAAATACCTCTGTAATCAATACATTCGTAGCATAATAAGCATCGTCTGGCGTAATGATGTGGTCACCTGATTTTAGGCTTTGAAACAATGCTGTAGTAGCAGCCATCCCCGAAGCAAAAGCCAAACCTACGGCTCCGTTTTCAAGCAATGCCATGCTTTTTTCTAAGAGTTGACGATTGGGATTATCTGCTCGTGAATAAACGTAGCCATGTGCATAAGAGCCGTCTGTTTCACGCTCAAAAGTGGTTGATAGATAAATGGGCGAAATAACAGCTCCTGCATTAGCATCATGCATTTGGGTAGACTGTATCGCTAGTGTTTCGATTTTCATGTGTACAATGAAGTATTTGTAATCCTTTCTTCAAAATAACAAAATCTGTTCATCATATCACAGTACAAAGGCTAATTTAAGCAGTGCTATCTTTCATTATTGATAAATAATACCCTATATTGTTTAGCAATAATTCAGCAAAAACTAAAATCAAACTGATTCATTTTTACCCCTTTGAATCAGTCAATGTTAATAATACTCCTTGGGGAGGAGACTAAACTATGGAAAATAATTCTAGACGGGATTTTCTCAAGAAAAGCTCATTGGCTGTTGCGGGTTTCTATATTGTACCTCGCCACGTATTAGGAGGAAAAGGGTTTATTGCTCCTTCAGATAAACTCAACATTGCGGCGATTGGTTGCGGAGGCAAGGGTTGGTCGGATATTTTAGGAGCTTATGATAGCGGTAGAAATAATATTGCTGCCCTTTGTGATATCGACGACAGGCAAATGAAGCAATCGGTCGAGAAATTCCCTGCTGCCAAAAAGTACAAGGATTTCCGCATCATGTTGGAGAAAGAAAAAGACAATATTGATGCTGTAACGGTTTCTACGCCCGACCATACACACTACGTGTCGGCAATGGCAGCAATGAGTTTGGGCAAGCACGTATATGTACAAAAGCCATTGGCACATAATATTTATGAAGTCAGAAAAATGACTGAGGCTGCTGTACAGCAAAGAGTAGTAACACAAATGGGAAACCAAGGGTCTTCGGGCGATGGTGTGCGAAGAATGATGGAATGGTATAAAGCAGGATTAATTGGTGAAGTATCACGCGTACATGTTTGGACAAACCGTCCTGTATGGCCACAAGGCATTGCTAAATCAACTGCCAAAGTAGAAGTGCCTAAAGAGGTTGATTGGGATTTATGGCTAGGGCCAGCACCTTGGGAAGACTATCAACCAGGCTATCATCCATTCAACTGGCGTGGTTGGGTAAATTACGGCACTGGTTCTTTGGGCGATATGGCTTGCCACATGATGGACCCACCTTATAGAGTATTAGGCTTAGGATACCCTTCAGAAGTAGAATGTAGTATTGCAAATACTGCTTGGACAGAGCCCTTCAAAGAAGGTTATTTCCCTGAGAGTTATCCTGCTGCTTCAATGATTCACTTGAAATTTCCAAGAAAAGGCAAAGCTGATGTAAAAATGACTTGGTATGATGGCGGATTAATGCCTGAGCGTCCCGATGAAATTCCAGCAGATGTGAAGCTAGGCGACTGGAGTGGCGGTGTATTATTGTTAGGAACCAAAGGCGTAATGATGTGTGGCGTTTATGGTTCAAATCCTACATTGTGGGGCAATGATAGTTTAAAAGCAAAAGGTGAAAAGCTACCAATAACCATAGAAAGAGTAGTGGGTGCCGACGGTGCGGGGCATTATCAACAATGGTTACAAGCTTGTAGAGAAGGTTACGGTAAGCATAAACCTTTGAGTTCTTCTTTTGATTATTCAGGACCAATGTCAGAAGCTGTGCTGATGGGTAATTTGGCTATTAGAAGCTACTTCTTCCGTTCTCCTAAAAAAGATAAGCAATGGCTACAAGAATTTGATTATAACGGTAGAAAGAAACTCCTTTGGGATGGTAAAGAAATGAGAATTACCAATTTCGACGAAGCTAATCAGTTTGTGAAAAGAGAATATCGTGAGGGGTGGAAATTGTAGATGTTATTAGCCTCATATAGTTGGTTTTCTAACCCAAAAAAGTTCTATTAAAAGGAGTAAACTAAGTTTTAGTTATGTAATTTGTATACTATCATTTATGATACAAAAGTGCTTAAAATGCCTTTTAATAGGTTGTTTTAAGTGCTTTTTTTATTGAATATTTTTAATAATGGCTTTTGTAGAGGTTTACCTAAGCTCAAAATTCACATAAAATATTGACTAGTTCTTAGAGTTAACTAGAAATTCGTCAGTTAAGCTAGATAAGAAATAAATTTGCCAATAGAAAGTTACTAATATCACATTATCAAATATAAAGTAATAATAGGATAAGAATGTAAAAAAAATTAATTTACGTGAAAATTTCACGAATATGCTAATAAGATTTGTATTAAATAATGTTCTGTCTTTCGGTGAACAGAAAGAGTTTAATCTATTTCCTAATAAACGATTAGGAACTCTGAAAGAACACATATATAAATTTCAAGATTTTGAAGTTTTGAAACTTTCTGCAATATATGGAGCAAATGGTGCTGGTAAATCTAATCTTATTCATGGGTTGGCTATGTTGAAATATTTGGTTTTAGAAGAACATATTCCGTCAAAATTAAAAAATGGACAATTCAAATTCCAAAAAGAAAAATCGAATACTGCTCAGTTAATTGCCATAGAGTTTATGCAAGCAGATACAACTTTTTATTATGGAATAGAAATAAAGAATGGTATCGTTATAACTGAAGAATTATATGAATCTGGATTAGGAGTCAAAGAAGATATTTTAATCTATGAACGAAAAACAGATTCTTTTGAAAAAACAAATATTAAGTTTTCAGAAAAATTTGAGAAAGATGGTAGAAGTCAAATCATAAAAGAAGTTTTAATTCAAGAGTTTGTTAAACCTAATAAGCCTATTTTAAAATTACTTGCCAATAGAGAAAACGAGAACTTGAAAATTGTAAAAAAAGCATTTGAATGGTTTGAAAACTCTTTAACCATCATTAAGCCTGACACTAAAGCAATGGCTTTGCCACAGCGGATAGATTTTGATAATAATTTTAAAAAATTTGCCGATAAAATAATGAGTTCTTTCAATATTGGCATCATAGATTTGTCAATAGAAAAAATAGCAATAGAAGATTATTTTGGAAAAAATGACCAAGCAGAGATTAATGAAGTTAAAGAAAAGATGGATGAAGTTCCAAATGGAATTCTTTCTCGCCGTTTTAATGGTGGTGAAGAATTAAATTTCGTTAAAGAGGGCAATCAGATTTTTATAAAAAGGATACAATTGGATCATAAAGGAGCAGATTCAATGATTGCTACGTTTGATATGAATGAAGAATCTGATGGTACTTCCAGATTATTAGATTTTACCCCTGCTTTTGAAGGGCTAATCAATGCTAATAAAGTATATGTAATTGATGAAATTGAAAGAAGTATCCATCCTTTATTGATAAAAGAATTGGTTAAAAAGTTCTCGTTAGATAAAGAAACAAAAGGGCAACTCATATTCACAACTCATGAATCCAATTTATTAGACCAAGAAATTTTCAGGCAGGACGAAATTTGGTTTGCTGAAAAAGATGATTCAGGAAGTACAGATTTGTATTCTTTGAGTGCTTTTAAAGAGCATAAAACAATTGATATTCAAAAAGGGTATTTAAACGGTAGATACGGCTCTATCCCTTTCTTAGGAAATTTACAAGACTTAAACTGGCATAATAATGTTACTGAGAAACAGACGGTTCAATAGGGAAGAACCCGGAAGAAATGCCACGAAAATCTACATATTTTGTGAAGGTAAAGAAAGAGAATTCAAGTATTTTCAGTATTTCGAAGGTATTGATTCAAGATTGAATCTTATTGTACATGAATTAAATTCAAGGGATGATAATTCGCCTAAAGGTTTATTACTATTGGCACAAAAATCTCTGATAATAAGTAGTGATAATTTAGAACCTAAATATGATTACAGAGAAGGAGATAAAGTATGGATTGTTTTAGATACAGATGAAGACAAAACTAATAGCCGTGAGCCTCAATTGATAGACGTAAGAGCCTATTGTAATGATATAGTAAATTGGAATGTTGCTCAAAGTAATCCATGCTTTGAGGTTTGGTTATATTATCATCAAGAAAATGAAAAACCAAATTTTGAAGGTTTAGAGATATGTAATGAATGGAAACCTTTTGTTGGTCAAACAATTAAAGGAGGGTTCGATTCTCGGAAACACCCGATTCTTATTCAAAATGCAATTACTTACTCTGAACGACATTTTGAAGTAGATGAGGTGGGTTTTCCAATAATAGCAACAACTGAAGTATTTAAACTTGCCAATGACATATTATCTATAGGAAGAATTAGAGACAAAATAGAAAAAGAGTTACAAGATATTGACTAGTCCAAGGCTCTTTTAAACTGACAAAATTCTGACTAAGAGAAAAGTATCTTTTATCATTTTTTAATACTTGAATTTATATATTGGTCTTTCCCTCATAAAATACGAGAAACAATAATACTTTGTATTCTCCTTAAACATTTATTGGTTTTAAAAAGCTTCAAGTTTAATCATCACAATCCCTTACTTTTGTATTCAAAAATATAGCGCATGAATTTTGACACTTTATCAGCAACACGACAAAATCAATTAATAGCTTTCGACCGTATCCTTACTATCATGGACGAACTCAGAGAGCAATGTCCTTGGGATAAAAAACAGACGATTGAATCTCTCAGACATTTAACGATTGAGGAAACTTATGAGCTTTCAGATGCCATTATTGAAGGCGATATGAAGGAAATCAAGAAAGAAATCGGAGATGTGATGCTGCATTTGGTGTTTTATTCAAAAATTGCTTCTGAAACGAATACTTTTGATATTGCCGATGTATTAAATGGGCTTTGTGAAAAACTAATTCATCGCCACCCACATATTTATGGGGATGTAAAGGTTGAAAATGAAGAACAGGTTAAGCAAAATTGGGAGGCTTTAAAACTGAAAGAAGGGAATAAGTCGGTGCTAGAAGGCGTTCCAAAATCATTGCCATCTTTGGTAAAAGCCATGAGGATTCAGGAAAAAGCAAGGGGTGCTGGCTTTGATTGGGAAGAAAAACACCAAGTGTGGGAAAAGGTAGAGGAGGAAATGGATGAATTCAAGAATGAATTTAATGTTATTGACAATCAAGCAATTAACATCGATAAAGCTGAAGCTGAATTTGGAGATTTACTTTTTTCTTTGGTAAATTACGCAAGGTTTATTAACATTAATGTAGAAACTGCTTTGGAGCGAACTAACAAAAAGTTTATCAAGCGTTTTCAACACTTAGAATTAAGAGCAAAAGAACAAGGCAAAGCCTTACAAGATATGACCTTAGCTGAAATGGATGTGTATTGGGAAGAAGCCAAACGCCTATAATCAGCGAAGGACGAAGAGTCAAAATTTAATTTTGAGAGTGAAACAAACAAACCCGTCAGTCTTTGACCGACGGGTTTTTGATTGTTAACGTATATACACCTTAATAAAACAATATGCTATCGATATAAGTATTTTTTCATTTTTGGTCATCAACGTATATATCTTCTTTTATAATACTCCTTCAATTTTATACACCCATGCATAGTCTGAAGGGTTGGTTGCTGGCGAAAGTGCTGGAGGGGTAATGGTTAATTTATCTCCTTTAATACTTGTTTTTATCGCTCCTTTAAAACCTAACATTTGTACTTTCCCTGTTTTCACACCTGCTACAACGATAGGGCTATCTTGCCATTTCGTAGTAATTACATACAAATCTTTTCCTTTTGCCGTAAAATACACTTTTGTATCTTTATCGACCTTTGGGCTATTCGCCCATTTTCTAGTACCATAAATAGCATCTCCATTTACTTTCAGCCATTTACCAATATCACGCAAACGCTGTTGCATAATTACAGGAATTGTACCATCGGCAGCAGGGCCAATGTTTAATAACAAATTACCTCCGCGTGCTACTTTATCTACCAAAATATGAATCAGTTGTTCCGAGGTAGAATAGTCATCCAACATTTCGTTTCTACTAAATCCAAACGACGACCCTATTCCTCTGCATTCCTCCCAAGGATGATTTATTTCCATACCCGTAGCATTTTGGTCATGTACTAAATCATACTCTGTTGTATAAATCCCTCCATGCTTGGCTCTTGTTTCTTTGCCCCAACGGTCGTTTACTACAATATCATTTTTGGCTGGCGATTCATTGTATAGCCATGATAGAAATTCTGTACTTTTCCACGTCTCAGACGGATGATCCCACTCACCATCTGTCCACAATACATCTGGTTTATAGCGAGTCACCAAATCTTTCATTTGTGGTATCATGTGGTCATCAACATATTTATGCACATTCGCTTTATAAAGCGGATTGAACCATTCGTACAAAGAGTAATAATAACCCATGCGTAAGCCTTTATTACGCACAGATTTCATCAAATCTCCTGCTAAATCTCTATGAGGATTCAAATCCACCGAATTCCAATTCCATGATTCTTTACTTGGCCAAAGGGTATATCCTTCATGATGTTTAGATGTCAACACTACATATTTTGCTCCTGCATCTTCAAATACTTTTGCCCATTCGTTAGGGTCAAAAAGCTCGCATTTAAAATCCTTGGTAAAGTCTTGGTACTGAAAGTCTTTACCATAAGTATTATTATGAAATTTTGTAAAGGCCGCATAGCTTTTACGATTGGGGTCAGATATTCCTTTCCAATACCATTCTGAATAACGGTCATAAATACCTACGCCATCTTTGGCAGTTGGTCCCCAAGCGGGTACAGAGAAAAGCCCCCAGTGAATAAAAATGCCGAATTTAGCATCTTCAAACCAAGCAGGAACTGGTCTGGAATCGATGGATTCCCAATTGGCTTCATACTTTTTTTGGGCTGATAAATTGCTAAAAACTAGCGTAAAGATGAGGATAGTAAGTGCTTTTTTCATAGTTTATAAAGAGTTTTTTAGAAGTTTTATTTGGCCTGTGTAACAAAGACTTATTCTTTTTTCGTAAGACCTTACTTTTCTTTCCTTGATGAAAGAAAAGTAACAAAAGAAAATCAAGAAATTCTAATCGCAGTGGCGAACCACCTCGCTCCGCTCAAACAGTAGAATTTCGAAAAATGCTTACGCAATAAAATTGTAAAATATTGATTAATAAGAATCTCTGTTGTTTTAAAGTATATTTTACAATTGCTAAAGCAAGATATGCTTAAAAATACCCTATTTCTTTAAGGCATAAATACGTACATAATCTACTTCCATTCGCTGAGGGAAAATGCTTTCATCTACTCCTTTTGAACCACCCCAATCTCCGCCAACTGCCAGATTGAGCAATAAATGGAATTTTTGGTCAAAGGGGTATTCTGCAAATCCTTTTCCTGTGTTTTCAAAGGTAAAATATAAGGTCGTATCGATGTACATTTCTATTTTACTGGGTGTCCAGTCTAAGCGATATACATGGAAGGCTGTATTGTAGTCATTTACCATCATCTCCGTACCTTTCTGTGTTCCTATTACATGATTAAATGCTTTTGTATGGACTGTAGCATGTACATTGCCTGGGTCATAGCCCACGTGTTCCATAATATCTATTTCGCCATTATCTGGCCAAAACTTATCACTATAGTTTTGTTGTGATGCCAACATCCAGATAGCTGGCCAAGTACCTTTTCCTGTTGGTAGTTTAGCTTTAATTTCAAAGCGACCGTATAAAAAATCGCCCTTGCCTTTCGTTACTAATCGAGCAGAGGTATAACTATTGCCATTAAAGTTTTCTTTGATAGCTTCAATGACTAGCTTTCCGTTTTCTACCCTCGCATTTTTCAGGTTTTCTTTGGTATAATATTCTAGTTCGTGATTTCCCCAGCCACTACCACCGACGTCGTAGTTCCATTTTTTGCTATCGGGCAATCCTTCATAGTTGAATTCATCAAACCAAATAGGAGTGCTTTCAAACTGATAAGTAATGGGAGTAGTTGAAGGTGGGGTAACTGTCGGTACTTGGGCTACCAAGTTTTCTTTAGCGCAAGCTGAAAGCAATAGCATCGTGCTGATACTTATGTTAAGTATTAATTTGTTCATAAAAAGAGTGTTTTTGATTTTGTGGAGTTAATTTACTGATAAACTATCACATTACTATGTGTGTTTGTTTTGTATAGCTATCTTTTGTAGGTGCTTTTTTGTAATTTTATAAATACTTTTTTAAGGGCATTCCTCTTAAAAACTTCATCTAAAATCGTATTATCCTAAATAATATATGGACTTCAAACTTGTTTCAGAGTACAAACCTACTGGCGACCAACCTCAAGCGATTGCGAAATTGGTAGAAGGGATTCAAAATGGCGAACAATCTCAAACATTGCTTGGTGTAACGGGCTCAGGTAAAACATTTACGGTGGCTAATATGATTACACAGCTCAATCGTCCCACCTTGATTTTGAGCCATAATAAAACATTAGCCGCACAGCTTTATGGAGAATTCAAACAGTTTTTCCCAGAAAATGCGGTTGAATATTTCGTTTCTTACTATGACTATTACCAGCCCGAGGCCTTTATTGCTTCTACTAATACTTATATCGAAAAAGACCTCGCCATCAATGAGGAAATTGATAAGCTTCGCTTAGCAACTACTTCTGCCTTGATGTCTGGTCGCAGAGATGTTATCGTCGTCGCTTCGGTTTCTTGTATTTATGGTATGGGTAATCCAGAAGAGTATCGCAAAAGTATTCTTCGTTTCGGTGTGGGTGAAATTATTTCTCGTAATCAGTTTCTATATCGTTTAGTCGAAATCTTGTACGCTCGTACTGAGGTAGAATTTACGCGAGGTACTTTCAGGGTAAAAGGCGATACGGTTGATATTTGTTTGCCTTATGCAGATTTTGGTTATCGAATTATTTTCTTTGGCGATGAAATAGAGGCTATTCAACGCATAAATCCACAAACAGGAAAGAAGATTTCGGATGAAAAAATGATTGCTATTTTCCCTGCCAATCTTTTTGTAACGGGGAGGGATGTACTGATGAATGCTATCAATTATATCCAAGATGATTTAGTATCACAAATCAAGTTTTTTGAAAGTGAAAGTCGACTGCAAGAAGCTGATCGAATTAAACAAAGAACAGAATTTGATTTAGAAATGATGCGAGAATTAGGGTATTGCTCTGGTATCGAAAATTATTCTCGTTATTTCGACCAACGCAAACCTGGGCAAAGACCTTTTTGTCTCTTAGATTTCTTTGCAGACGATTTCTTATTGGTTGTGGATGAAAGCCATGCTACGATGCCACAAATCAGGGCCATGTGGGGTGGTGACCGTTCCAGAAAAGAGGCTTTGGTAGATTATGGTTTCCGTTTGCCTTCGGCGATGGATAACCGTCCGCTTACGTTCCAAGAATTTGAGAATATCACAGGACAAACAGTATTTGTATCAGCAACGCCTGCCGACTATGAATTAAGGCGTTCGGAAGGGGTAGTAGTAGAGCAAATTATTCGTCCGACAGGATTATTGGATCCAGAAATAGAAGTGCGCCCAAGTTTGAACCAGATTGATGATTTACTAGAGGAAATTTATATCAGGATAGAGCGTGAACAAAGGGTTTTAGTAACGACACTGACCAAAAGAATGGCGGAGGAGTTATCTAAATACTTGGATAAAGTAGGGGTAAAATGTCGCTACATTCACTCGGAAATCAAGACGTTAGAGCGTGTTGAGATTCTTAGAGAATTGAGAATGGGTGTGTTTGATGTGTTAGTAGGGGTAAACCTGTTGCGTGAAGGGTTAGACTTACCAGAAGTATCTTTAGTAGCCATTATGGATGCAGATAAAGAGGGTTTCTTACGCGATATTCGCTCATTAATCCAAACAATAGGTCGTGCGGCTAGAAATGACCAAGGCAAAGTATTAATGTATGCCGACCGTATTACGGGTTCGATGGAAAAAGCGATTGATGAAACCAATCGTAGGAGAACCATTCAGATGGAATACAATGCTGTAAATGGCATTACACCAAAAACCATCTTGAAATCGAAAGAGAAAATTATGGAGCAGACTTCTATTGCTGATGTAATGGGTAAATCTACCAAGAAAACCAATTATTATGAAGAATCCAAAGAAGTAGCCATGGCCGCCGACCCTGTAATGGCGTATATGAGTAAAGATGAATTACAAAAGCAGTTGAAAAAAGTAACATCAGATATGGAAAAAGCTGCCAAGGAACTTGATTTCGTTATCGCAGCCAAACTGCGTGATGAAATGCTGGGCTTGAAGAAGATGATAGCGGAGAAATAGTAAGCTTTAATTTTCAAATGATTAATTTTAATAGGTCAAAGACTTATCTTTTCTTAAAGATTTATCTAACACGATAATAAACGTCACCTTACTATTAGGGTGCGACTTAAGTCGCACCCTAATAGTAAGTAAGGCTGTTTTTAATACAAAAGCATAATCTCAAGCATATTTCTCCATCATCAACCAAAACTAAATCATGAAAAAATCTTTACCTCTTTTCCTCATTTGTTTGTTGCTCTGTCGTTTGGGCTTTGCTCAGCAAGAAATCATTGATGAACTCAATCAGAAGTATAAACAATACACTGTTATTTCAGATAAAATCTGGCAATTAGCCGAACCAGGTTATTTAGAGGATAAAACATCTGAATTGTTGATAACTGAATTGACCAATGCAGGCTTCCAAGTAAAAAGAGGCGTTGGGGAAATGAAAACTGCTTTTGTAGCTACTTATGGTTCGGGGTATCCAACCATTGGAATTTTGGCAGAAATGGATGCGCTCCCAGGTTTATCTCAGGAGGCTGTCCCTTTTAGAAAAGCAAAATATGTAAATGCTTATGGACATGGTTGTGGACATAATCTTTTTGGGGTAGGTTCGGTTGCAGCGGCAATTGCGACAAAAAACTGGATGGAAAAAGCCAAAATCAAAGGGGCTATTCGTTTGATAGGTACACCTGCTGAAGAAGGCGCTGGCGGAGGAAAAACTTATTTGGTAAAAGAAGGTGTATTTAAAGACATTGATGCTGTGTTACATTGGCACCCTAGTGATAATAATAATGCAAGTCCAAATTCGTCTTTGGCTTACAGGGTAGCTAATTTTAGTTTTTCTGGTTTAGCAGCACATGCTTCGGCTAGTCCCGAAAAAGGACGTTCGGCTCTAGATGCTGTGGAAGCCATGAACTATATGGTAAACATGATGCGTGAGCATATTTCGCCAGATACAAGGATTCATTATGTCATCAAAAATGGTGGACTTACATCAAATATTGTCCCAGATTATGCCATGGTAGAATATACGGTTAGAAATCCATCAGCCCAAGGGTTAGAAGAAGTATGGAGGAGGGTGATGAAAACTGCTGAAGCAGCCGCTTTAGGTACAGAAACTAGGATGACTTTTGAGGTATTAGCAGGCTTATATAATTTATTGCCTAATGATGTGTTAGCGAAAGAGATGCAAAAAAGTTTAGAAAAGGTAGGTGGCGTAAAATACACTCCTGAGGAAACAGACTTTGCCGAAAAGATACGTTTAACCGTTAATTCACAAAGCCTTGCACCACTAAAGGAGGCTCAAGAAGTTAGACCTTATGCTGCTGGATTGTTTTTCCCTGCTTCAACAGATGTGGGGGATGTTAGTTGGGTAACACCTACCGCGGGTTTATCAACCGCCACTTGGGTAACGGGCATACCTGCACATAGTTGGCAGGCTGTAGCTTGTAATGGCATGAGTATTGGTCACAAAGGAATGATTAATGCCGCAGAAACTATTGCCCTTACTGCCCAAAATCTATTTAAAGACACCAAGCTTATAGAAGAATCAAAAGAGGAATTATATAAAAGAAGAGGAGGGAAGGTTTTTGAATATAAATCATTGGCAGGAGATAGAAAACCTCCTTTAGATTATAGGAAATAAGGTTACTAAATTAACTTTGATATTTCTTCAAGAAACAATTAATGTTTTTTGGGGTTCTATTAAAGTTATTTGTGTGTTATGTGATATTATCGTTAAGAAAATCACTCACTCACAATTCACTAAATCACCATTAAAAAACATGTATAAAATTTACGGTATCGCCAACTGCGATACAATGAAAAAAGCCATGACTTGGCTAAAAGAAAATGATATTCCTTTCGAGTTTCATAATTATAAAAAAGAAGGGCTTACTAAAGAGAAAGTGGAAGAATGGCTTACACAAAAACCTTGGGATGTATTAGTTAACCGTGCAGGCACCACTTGGAAGAAATTAAGCGATGAAGAAAAGGCAACCGATGCTGAAACTGCTACAGCTTTAATGTTAAAGCATACATCTATCATTAAACGACCTATTATTGAAGCAGATAATATCGTTGCGGTAGGCTTTAAACCAGACATGTATCAAGAAATCTTTCAATAAAATGGCTCTTTTATCAGATGAATCTCCTTTAAAAGCATTGATGAACAACTTTGTCCAAGCTGGCGAGGTTGTTTATATAGGTATTCGCCCAGCCTCTCGTCAGCCTGTAATAGGGGTTGAACAAACAATGGCTCGTATCGGAACGGGGCTAGATGGCGACCGCTATAAAGGTAATGCGGATAGCAAAAGACAAGTAACGTTGATTCAAGCAGAACATTTGCAGGCGATAGCCTCTTTCCTTGGAAAATCAGAAATTGACCCTGCTTTAGTCCGCAGAAATATTGTTGTCAAGGGCATTAATCTATTAGCTTTAAAAGAAAAGAGATTCAAAATTGGAGAGGCTGTTTTAGAAATGACTGGACTATGTCATCCTTGCAGTAGAATGGAGACTATACTAGGCGAAGGTGGCTATAATGCCATGCTTGGGCACGGTGGTATTACTTGCAAAGTGATTGAAGAAGGTACTATTAAAATAGGTGATAGGATAGAAGCATAGCAAAGGTTAAAAAGACAAAATTCTTTTTATATGTGTCTATTGTGCATTTTAGGAAATTACATTTTTCTTATAATATACAAAAGCCCTTACAGTAATGTTATATTACTCTAAGGGCTTTATTATGCCCTATAGTGCTAAATAATCAATATTTTAAGCACATTTATCATGATTGACATAGGGAATTATATATAATTTTTCAATTATCTACTAAATCGATAGGATATATTATTTCTATATATTAAATTTGAAACCAAATCATATAAAACCTCCCATTTATGAAAACAAAATGCCTCTTTACAAAGCAATTTTCGACAAATGTAAGTTCGAATATGCTCATTAAAATAACACAAAACGTGCTTTTAGAAAGCTGTTGTTGTTGCTAAATCTATTAATAATTATACCACAAATCATCTGTTTTAGATGAAGATTCTTAAAGATTTTACAAGAAATATTATATAAAAAACAATTACAATGAAACATTTTTTCAAACTAGCTTTATTAATTGGAGTAATTCTTATTCCCAAATTTTTATTCGCCCAAAACGCACCTACAATCAATGCTACTATTTCAGGTAGAGTAATCGATTCACGCACTAATGAAATTTTAGTAGGTGCTACAGTGTCAATTAAAGGAACTACTAATGGTGCGGCGACTGATGCAAATGGAGAGTTTGCGCTTGTTACTGGTCAAAAACTTCCTTTTACTGTTATTGTATCGTTTGTGGGTTATCAGAAAAAAGAAGTAATCGTAAGTGGTGATAAAATAGAAATCAGACTTGACGAAAATACCAATGAACTTACTGACGTTGTAGTGACTTCAAGACGTCGTCAAGAGTCTATCCAAGATATTCCTATTCCTATTTCGGTAATCCGTGGTGCTGTTGCTGAAGATGCTGGTGCTTTCAATCCAAACCGTTTGAAAGAAATGATTCCTTCAGTACAGTTATATTCTTCTAATGGTAGAAATACGACGTTAAATATCCGTGGATTAGGTTCGTCATTCGGTCTTACAAACGATGGTATTGACCCGGGTGTTGGTTTTTATGTTGACGGTGTATATTATGCAAGACCTGCTGCAACTGCGATTGACTTTGTTGATGTTGACCGTATTGAAGTATTGCGTGGGCCACAAGGAACGCTGTTTGGTAAAAACACTACTGCGGGTGCATTTAACATTACAACAAGACCTGCAAGCTTTACTCCAGGAGCAACTTTTGAAACAACTTATGGTAATCTGAACTATATTCAAGCAAAAGCCTCTATTACAGGTCCTATTAGTAAAAAATTAGCAGCGAGAGTTTCATTCTCAGGTACTCAAAGAGATGGAACAATCTTCAATACAACGACATTAAAACCTACCAATGCATTAAATAACTTAGGTTTTAGAGCTCAGTTACTTTATACGCCATCTGAAAATGTAAATATTACTTTCGCAGGAGACAACGCTCGCCAAAGACCAGATGGAAATGCAACGGTTGTGGCTGGTGTAGTAACTACTCAGCGTGCTGCTTATCGTCAATTCAATGCTATTATTGCTGACTTGAATTATAAATTGCCAACTACTAATCCATTCGACAGAATAACAGATGCTGATTCTCCATGGAGAGTTAATAATGATTTCGGTGGTGCTTCGATTAACGTTGATGCTAAAATTGGTAAAGGAACACTTACTTCAACAACAGCATGGCGTTACTGGATTTGGGATCCATCAAACGACAGAGACTTTATTGGTTTACCAGTATTAACAAAATCTCAAGGAAATTCAAGACATGACCAATGGACACAAGAGGTTCGTTATGCAGGACAGTTCTCTGAAAAATTAAGTGGTGTTTTTGGTGTATTCTTGATTGACCAAGTATTAACTTCTGACCCTGTTCAAACGGAAGAATCAGGTTCGGCACAGTGGAGATTTGCACAAAGTTCAACGTCTGCTTTATGGAAAACACCAGGATTATTTGATGGTTTTGGTACAAAAACAACATCACGTCTTCATACGCTAGGTGCGGCTGTGTTTACGCAAGCTGACTGGTCTATTACAGATAAATTGCATTTATTACCAGGTCTTCGTTTTAACTACGATAAAAAAGATGTTGATTACAAACGTGAGACTTACGGTGGATTACAAACAACTGACCCTGCTTTGTTAGCCTTGAAAAATGGTGTTTACACCAATCAAGCTTTCAACTTTAGTGTAAATGAAAATAACGTTTCAGGACAAATAACGTTAGCTTATAAACCAACTAAGTCATTAAACGCATTTGCTACTTATGCTAACAGTTATAAGCCAGTAGGGGTTAATTTAGGAGGCTTACCAACAGCTAATGGTGTAACATTAATTGAATTGGCAAGAGTAAATCCTGAATATGTAACACACTATGAAGTAGGGGTAAAAACAAGACCAACCCCTCAGACTTCTTTAAACGTTACTATTTACAACACTGACATTAAAGATTACCAAACGCAAGTTCAAACAGCTGAAGTTGGTGTAAACAGAGGTTATTTAGCGAATGCTGAGAAAGTAAGAGTAAAAGGTGTTGAAGTAGACGGAAGTATTAGAGTAAGCGAACATTTATCTTTCACTGGTGCGGTTTCTTATACTGACGGAAAGTATATTTCATTCAAAAATGCACCAGTACCTTTGGAAGAAACAGGAGCAGCATCTGCTTTCAAAGATATTTCTGGCGGTGATTTACCAGGGATTTCAAAATGGGCAGGTTCATTGGGTGGTGAACTTACTGGAAATGGTAAATTCTTAGAACTAAAAGGTAAATATTTCCTTGCGCTTGATGCTTATTATCGTTCTTCATTCTCTTCAAGTGCTTCGCCATCAAAATATTTGAATATCGAAGGCTATGGCTTATTGAATGCTCGTGTTGGTTTCCGTGCATCAAATGGTATCTCTGTAATCATTTGGTCTCGTAATTTGACAAATACAGACTATTTTGAACAATTATTACCTGCAGCTGGTAATGCTGGTCAATATGCGGCTGTACTAGGTGACCCACGTACTTTTGGTGTAACCCTTAGATATGCTTTTTAATACAACTGAATAATAAATACTTTAAGTAAAATAGACCTCCTCCTTAGGATTAATTCCAAAAGGTGGAGGTCATTTTATTGTTATCAATATTGCCACAATTTGTTTACCTTACATCTTCAAAAATCCATTAAAATGGACAATATTTTCATTTTACAACATTACGGTGCTTTATAAAGAGTAAATTTATAGTAGGTATTCAAATAGGTTAGACCTTTATATTTCCCTACTATTTTACCATTTTAGGACTCAAATAACACCTTTATAGCTAAAATTTCACATAATTATCTTCCTTAATAAACGCTATCAGTAACGAATCTGTAAGTTATAACTGACAAATATTCTACTAAAGTGAATGCTATAATCTCTTTAAGAAGTTGGCTAAAAGCTTTAAAAATTACAATCCCACATTATTTTCTTCATTAAAATACGAATAGTGATTTCTATTATTTGATAATATTCAAAAGATAAACTTATAAAATTGAGTTTTTTTAGGATTTCCTTGATTAATATTGTGAATAATTATTTAGTAACAGTAGTAAAACCGCCAAAATAACTTTAATCTTATTTCTGAATATTTTGAAAATCTCATTTATCGGTTCTGGAAACGTAGCTTGGCATCTATCTCAAGCACTAGAAAACATTGGTCATAGTGTAGAGGAAGTATATAGTCGCAATCCTAAACACGCTGAAGCACTTACTAAATTGCTTTACAATGCGTCTGCCCATCATTCTCTTGATTTTAGGGATTCAGCTGCACAAATATTTTTCCTTTGTGTTTCAGATGATGCTATCTCTGAAGTAATCAAGCATTTAACACTTCCATTAGATGCTATACTTATCCACACTTCTGGAAGTAAGTCGCTTCATGAAATGGATGAAATGCTTCGGGTATATAGTGATATTCCCATCAAAACAGGCGTATTTTACCCCGTTCAGACCTTTTCCAAAGTGTTCCACGTGAATTTTAGTACAATTCCCATCTGTATTGAGTCAGATAATGAGAGTGTGGAAAACATGTTGATAACTCTTGGGCAAGACCTTTCGGACATTACTTATGCCGTTAATTCAGAAGAAAGAAAAGTACTCCATGTGGCGGCTGTATTTGCTTGTAATTTCACCAATCACTTATTAGGAGTGGCGCAGGAATTGATGGAAGAGAACGACCTTGAGTTTGATTTATTGAAACCGCTAATTCACGAAACCATTAGAAAAGCCTTGGAATCAAAAAATATATTCAATGTTCAGACAGGCCCTGCCGTTAGGGATGATCAAAAAATAATTAATCAACATTTACTCTTCTTGAAACAATTGCCCGATTATCAACATATTTATCGCGCTTTATCAGAAGGAATTTCTCATCAAAAACACAAATGACTTTAGACGCTTTTAAGCAAATCAATACTTTCGTATTTGACATTGATGGTGTAATGACAGACGGCTCTGTACACGTATTAGATACGGGAGAACATTATCGTACTTTTCATATCAGAGATGGCTATGCGATAGAACGCGCCGTGCAAGCGGGCTATCGCCTTTGCGTCATCACAGGAGGCAAACACGAAGGCGTACGCAAAAGATTACAGAACTTAAAAATTCATGATGTATTTATGGGTTCTGGTGGAAAAAGCAAAATCCAGATTTACCAAGATTGGCTGACAACATCTGGTATTCCAGAAGAAAATATCTTGTATATGGGCGACGATTTGCCTGATTATGAAGTAATGATTCGCCCAGCAGTGCTTTCTACTTGTCCTGCTGACGCCTGTGATGAAATTCTAGCTATTGCTAAATATATTTCTTTTCAAAAAGGAGGTAAGGGTGCTGTAAGGGATGTGATAGAACAAGTAATGCGTGCAAAAGGAGAATGGCTAAAATTTGAGCAATAAAGAATAATAATGGTTAACCTTTGGGTTTAAACTGTGGTTTGGAGCAAAAGTCATATAGTCTAAATCCGTGGTTTGTGGCACACAAAACACAAGGCCAAACAAAAAACGGTAACCGCAAGGGTTACCGCTACAAATATTCTAATGTAAAAGTCAAATGAATTTCCTAAAGTCATACAGTCCAAAGTCCTTTAATCTTCCAAGGAAATAACCTCAAAATTATTTCACATGCTTTTGATAAGTCTCTAAATCTTTATCTCCACGACCAGAAAGGTTAATTACTACTACTTCATCTGGCTTTGCGCCTAATTTTGATAATACTGCCAAAGCATGAGCAGATTCCAAGGCAGGGATAATGCCTTCTAATAATGAAAGCTCCATCGCAGCATCAATTGCTTCTTGGTCTGTTACATCAAAGAAAGTAGCTCTTTTACTTTCAAATAAATGCGCATGCATAGGTCCAATACCTGGGTAATCTAACCCTGCTGAAATAGAATGAGGCTCTACTACTTGTCCATCTTCCGTTTGCATCAAAATACTTCTACTGCCATGTAATACCCCTGGCTTACCTAAAAAAGTAGTAGCTGCCGACAATCCAGAATTAACGCCATGTCCTGCTGCTTCTGCCGCAATCAATTTTGTTTCTTCGTCATGCAAGAAATGATAAAAAGCACCTGCTGCATTAGAACCTCCGCCTACACAAGCAATTACGTAGTCTGGATTAGTCTTACCTGTTTTCTCTTTCAATTGTACTTTAATTTCTTCTGAGATAACCGACTGAAAGCGTGCTACCATATCAGGGTAAGGATGTGGCCCCACTACCGACCCAATGATATAATGCGTATCAACAGGATTATTAATCCAGTGACGCATCGCTTCGTTTGTTGCATCTTTCAACGTTTTTGAGCCACTTGTTGCTGGTACTACCTTAGCGCCTAACATTTTCATGCGTGCTACATTGGGTGCCTGACGTTGAATGTCTATTTCACCCATGTAAACTATACATTCTAAGCCCATTAAAGCACACACTGTAGCGGTAGCTACACCATGCTGACCAGCACCTGTTTCTGCCACAATTTTGTGTTTGCCCAAACGCTTTGCCATTAATATCTGACCAATCGTATTGTTTACTTTGTGTGCACCCGTATGACAAAGGTCTTCTCTCTTTAAATAAACTGTTGTATTATATTTTTCAGAAAGACGCTTGGCTAAAAACAAAGGAGTAGGACGCCCCACATAGTCTTTTAAAAGGCCTTCAAATTCTTCTTTAAATGAAGGCTCAGCCATAATGCTGAGGTAGGATACCCTTAATTCTTCAACATTAGGATATAGCATTTCAGGAATAAATGCTCCGCCAAATTGTCCGTAATATCCTTTATCATTTACATTAAATGTTTCTGGTGCTATCATATCGATGTTAAGATTGCTTCTGTTGGTTTTAATATCTTGATTAATTCACTAATTTTTTCGATGTCTTTCAAGCCCGGCGCTAGTTCAAATTTACTGTTTACATCTAAAGAATGAATTTTTAAGCCTGTTAATTCCATGGCTTTAGAGGCGTTGTCTAGGTCTATCCCTCCGGCTAAAAAAAATGGTTTGTCGTTATCATATCGGCGGAGCGCCGACCAATCGAACGTAGTGCCGTTTCCTCCTTTTAAATCCCCTTTGGTATCAAACAAAAAATAATCGCAGTAAGGCTTATAATTCAGGAGTTTCCCAAAATTGAATTGACTATCGATAGAAAAGGCTTTAATGATATTAACACCTTTGAATTTGAGGTTTCTACAAAAATCAGGCATTTCCTCGCCATGCAATTGAACATAGTCTAAGGCATACCTTTTTACTTTATCTAAAATATATGCTTGGGTTGCATTGACAAAAACACCTACTTTCTTTACAGTATGTGGAAATGATTTCAATAACTCTTCATCTAGTTCCTCTCCAACAAAGCGGCTTGATTTTTCGAAAAAAATAAATCCCATATAGTCGGGACCAAGTTCAAGTAACTCTTTGATATTTTCAGCGTTACGCATTCCACAAACTTTTAGTCTCATCTTATCAAGTGGTCAAATACATTTTATTCATTTTGCTTAATTACTTACACAAAGTTAGTGAAAATCAACGATTTTTTATTAATCAATAATGCATAGAATCGCAAGGGTTGCTCTATAAATTAGCATTGTAATATCAAAAATAGGTATATTCAGAAAGTTTTCGTTTTAAGAGCTTAATCGTTTAGCACAATTATTCATAAAAAACTGAAATCAATTCTGCTACACAAGCAGGCTTTTCTTGTCCTTCTATCTCAAAAATACAATTCATCGTTACTTTCAGTCCTTTTGGCTGTACTTCTTCTGCTTCTAATACACTTGCTTTCATGCTTACTTTGCTTCCCGCTGGCACGGCCGTAGTAAACCTTATTTTGTTGGCACCATAATTCAAGCCCATCTTCACCGATTCAACCTTGAAAAGCTCGGCCATAAATTTGGGCGCTAACGATAATGTTAAAAACCCATGCGCTACTGTTTGTTGAAAAGGGGAATATTTCTTAGCCATTGCTTCGTCTACATGAATCCACTGAAAATCGTGCGTAGCTTTGGCAAAATCATTAATCATTGCCTGTGTAACAGTCGTGAAAGATGTTGTGCCGATTGTTGTACCAATACTATTTTTTAATGCGAGAAGGTCTTTAAAAATTATCATTGTGAATAATTGATTTGAAAATGATTGTCACAATTTACGGTTTTTGAACGAACAATAAAAAAGCCTCCGTTCCCGTAGGTTGGAGGCTTCGTATCGCTAGAGGTTAAAAATTCCGTTAGAGTTTTAGGCTATCAGCAACTCTTAAAGTATTGTTGCTGATTTGTTGATTCAAAATAACAACAAAATTCTGAGGCTTTGTCTCAATGAAATGTTAATACTTGTTAATGAAATGTTAACGTTGCTGTTGTTAACAAATAAAGCCTCAGAAATACGATTTTCTGAGGCCTTATTGCTACATAGTTAGGATATTTTAGTCTTTATTATTGATGTTTTTCTTATCAAGGTTCATTTGATAGAAGTATGATGCTAACAAGCCCAAACCTCCGAAAACAAAAATCATTGAGAAATGAGCGGTGTCGTCATCTATGTTAATAAGGCTTTCTAAAAGGCTTCCCATTAACAAGCCTATTCCAAAACCGATTAACACAAATCCCCAACGCAAAGAGTGACTTGGATTTACATTAAAACTTTTAGAGCTTTTTTCGGGTGGAGCAATTCCTTTGGCTATCATTGCCATTTTTTCGTCGTTATCATACTTGCGTAAGAACACAATCATTGTAAAAGTACCAATAATGGCTACAATTGGCACCATAATGCCGATAATGGGTACGAGGCTATCTAAATTTTCCATTGTTATAAAATGTTTTTTTGTTTTTTCGTGAATTTTTAAATCTTGCCGATATGATGTAATAAAATTGATTTAGGTTACAGGTATTTTAAAAAAATAAAAAAAGTTATCTTAGTGTAACCTTTTTAGCGGATGTGGCATCCTATCAATGTGAAAATCAAAGAAACAGATAATTCAATCATTCAGCGCATTTTGTCAGGTGACAAGTCGGGCTATAGAGAGCTCGCCAATCGTCATAAAGACTATGCCTTTACGGTTGCCTACAAAATTGTAGGTACACGTGAGGATGCGGAAGAGGTTGCTCAAGATGCTTTCATTCAAGCTTTTCATGCGTTACCTAATTTTAATCAGGAGGCAAAATTTACTACTTGGTTTTACAGGATTGTATTTAACGCAGCGTTGATGTTTAAGCGAAAGAAAAACATTGTAGCGGAAGACATCACTTTATCTGAAGCTGCCCAAGAGGCTACCGCTGATACTAGCAATGATTTAAAAACGAATGAGCAGAAAAAGTACATTCAACAGGCCTTGAATCAGCTTTCGCCCGACGATGTTACGATGATAACGCTCTTTTATTTGAAGGAACAATCTTTGGAAGAAATAGCTCAAATCGTCGGAATTTCAGCAGAAACAGTGAAAGTAAAACTTTGTAGAGCCCGAAAACGACTAGGAGAAGAAATGAAAAGGATTTTAGGAAATGAAGTAAGAACATTAATCTAAGTTTGGATAGATTTTCAAACGAACAACAATATGAAAGAGGAAGAGATTTTTGATATTCTTGATGGCTTGGCTTCTGAGGAAACAATTATTCGCCATCAAGCTTTACTGATAAACGACGAGGCATATCGCTCGCTTTTTCAGGAATATGCCGATACCCATGCTTTGCTGGAAGCAATGACTATGGAAAAAACTGCTGTTAATTTTACAGATAGGTTAATTGACCAATGGGAGTTGTCGCAAGCACTAGTATTGGAAAGAAAGCCTAGCAAATTGCCGTTTTACTTTTTAATTGGTGCGGGGATTATCTTGATTGCATCTTTGCTTGTTGTGTTCTCTATGAGTAACTTATCAACAGTACAAGTGGATTTGAATCCTACGTTGTCAATATTGAGAAATAAACTATTTATTAATAGCTTATTGACTATCAACTCGATATTAATTTTAAAGTTTCTTGATAAGAAATTCTTGAAGCCCTATTTTGAAAAAAAATATCATGTTAGCTTGTAGATTGGGACATTAAAAGGCTTACTATTAGCTGGTGACTTAAGTCCTACTGATTACCCACATCTTTTTAAAAGTTGAAATAAAGATGAGATTATTGATAAAAATGGGCTTAAATAGCCTTTCAAACCTCATCCCCCAACCCCTTCTCCTTCAGAGAAGGGGAGCAGACTCTAGGTCTTAAAGCTCCCCTCTTTGAAGGAGAGGGGCTGGGGGTGAGGTTGTTATACTTTGATTATCACTCAATTATATACTTGTGGGTAATCGATAAGACTTAAGTCACCAGCTAATAGAAATATTAATTTATTCTACACCAATAACTTATCCGCTTTCACAGCCTCAAATTCACTCTTTTCGCTTTCGCACATTGGACAGCAATAATTGTCTGGTAAGTCAGCAAATTTTATCCCTGCCACAATACCATTTACAGAATCTCCAAAACGATTATCATATATGGTAAAACAGGTTTTACATTGAAATATCTCTACTTCTGCTTCTTTATTTGCTATTGTCTTTTTCACAACAGGAGCTTCTATTTTATGGACTGCATAAAAACGCTTCGATAAGCGTTGTAACATTTCGGGAACGTGTGCTTTGTTTACTCCCTTTTCAAACAATGTCAAGGCACGCGTATTAGGATTAAAATCTACGGTATGATAAATATCAAACACGCTAGAAAGTCCTGCAAAAATCTTTCGTTTTTTGATAACTACCGACCCAAACACTTCTGATTTAGAACGTGTTTGAATGGCGAAGCTCAAACCAAAAGTACGTACGTCTTCATCATCAAATTCGCGAATGATAGCTTTTTTCAAGGCTAATCCTTCAGGTGACAAATCTTCTACCTGCCAGTTTAACTCGTTTGCTGCATGACGAACGTTGATGCCATATTTGCCCAGTAATTTATCCCATAGATTACGGTGTTTGTTCTCAATTGCTTTGATGATTAATGATTTCCAAGGCGTTGTACAAATCTGCCCAACTTTTGTTTCAAGACATAAGTCACAAATTTCTATGAGAAAGTCAAGTGGGAATGTTTCATTCCTACGATAAATGCCCAACCATGTTTTTTCACCGTAGCGATTGAAGCCCTCATAATAGGGTAGAGAGAATTTGGGTAATATTAGTTCTTCACGAATGACTTGTGAAATAATTTCTCCCTTGGCAATTACTTTTTCATACACTTCGTTTTCGTCCATTTCGCCTGCTTCTAGGATTACTTCTTCTATTCGCTGACAAACTTTGGGGATTTCTAAGGTATAAATCAATATCGGAAAGCAAAAAACTTTGTTCGATTGCTTAAAACGCACGTATAAATACCAGAAGTTTTGAATAGGAGAGGCGATGAAATTTAAATTGCCTGTAAAAAATGGCGTGAACGACTGCTGGGAATCAGAAATATTGATTTTTAGCTGTGGTTCGTAATCAAATCCATCAAAAATATCTTTATAAATGCCTTCTGATATCCACTGCCCCGTTGGGAATACTTCTTCTGCACAATACGAAGAAATAATATTAGGTTTTTTATCTGAATCCTCTTCAAAAGCAATATTAGTTTCGTCCAATTTTTTCTTAAATTCTACTATACCACTTCCACGAACGATTTCAGACTTGACATACATCAGTAATTGTTGTCTTGCTCCGAAGCTTACTTCTCTAACTCCCGCAGTTTTAGCTGCTAAAAGAATACTTTGTAAAGTGCCTGGCGATACGATTCCACCAGTTAGATTTATTTTAAGTAATGAGTAATCTTTCATGATTGATATTTTTTAAAAAATAAATCAAATATATAAATATTTAGCACAACATCATAGTTATTTATACTTAATATACTGAAAATCAAAGCTGTATTATAAGTAAAACTTCGTATAACTATTTTTATATTTTATATAAATACGTTTTTTAAAATTGTATTATTTCTATAAATATGATTTTTTTTAGAGGAACTTTCTTGAAAAAGTTAAAAAAGTTATCATTCTATGATTGAGTTATCAAATTCCTTTTATAAGTTTACATCGTCAAACGAATGACACGAATAAAATTCTAAGAGCTGAGTTGAAAATTAAATTCAATTTCATTTTTCTAACAAAAGCATCTTTTATTGAGTGACGTCCAGATAGAAAATACTTTTCGATACTGAAAATAAATCTTAGAAAAATACAAATTATCCTTTTAATAACTTTCATCATTAATAACAATTAAATAATAAAGTCATGAACAAGAACACAGTTAAAGCATTTATCGTAGCAGTTACTATGGTTTGCTTATCAAACGTAAATACATTTGCTTCAAATTTTGACGAGTCTGCTAGCCTAGTAAAAAGCAAAATCGCTCAAGTAAATAACTCATTAAGCTTCAACGTTTGGGTTGATAACGTAGCTAGCAAAAAAGTAGTAGTAGTAGTTACTGATGCTGACAAAAACGAAATTCACCGTGAATATGTTGATACTAAAGGTGGTAAATTCGCAAAAACTTTCGATTTCTCTAGCTTAGCTGACGGTAAATATACTATCGAAGTAATTAGCCAAAATGTTAATGTTGTTGAATCAAAATCTTTTGAGATCAAAACAAACCTTATCACAAACCGTGACGTAGTTGTAGCTATCCGTTAATCTTAAAACATTAACGACTATGGCAAAACAGCATTTTAACCTCTGTACAATGAATTTAGGGAAGTATGTCTAGCGATATCTTCCCTATTTTTATGTCCAACATTATGCTTCTGCCAATACTTCTTTTAATGCATTTTCTAAAATTGCTCTTACTTCGGGTCTACAACTTCCGCAACCCATTCCTGCTCCTGTTTGTGAACATAAGGCTGTAAAATCTTTACATCCACCAGCAATCGTATTTTTCAAATTGCCTTCGCCTACATTATTGCAAGAACAAACTAACTTACCCATTACTGGGTCTGCTTTTTTGCCACTTCTCAATAATTCCAAACGCTTATCCGATAGCTCTATTTCATTAGCAATTAAGCCTTTGAATTCTAAAAATTCAGATTTATCACCAATCAGAATTGCTCCTACCAATTTATCTTTGTGGATAATACATTTTTTGTAATATCGTTTGGCCTTATCTATAAAAATAACTTCCTCATACTCAGACGATTTAGGCGTATCAATCATGCCTAATGAACATAACTGAACTCCTTGAATCTTCATGATATTCATTGAAAGCGAGCCTTTGTAATAACTAGCATAGTCGCCTGCAATGTATTTGGCAATCACATCGGCTTGTTGCTCGGCTGCGGCAGTAATACCCCACATTTGTCCACGCCACTGCGCAATTTCACCAGCAGCAAAAATACTTTCGTCAGAAGTCTGTAGGTAATCGTTTACAACAACGCCACGATTTACTTCAATGCCTGCGGCACGGGCAATCTCAACATTGGGCGAAGTACCAATGGCAAATACTGCCACTTGGGCATCTATTTTTCTACCTGATTTTAATCTTATACCTTCAAATTTCTCGGTACCATACAATGCAGATACTTCGTCATTGAAATAGATGTCTATTCCCAAATTTAGGATTTCTGACGTTAATAACTCAGACCCTAATTGATCTAGCTGCCTATCCATAAAACGACTTGTACGCTGTACAATCGTCACTTTTATATTCATTTCACGCAAAGATGCTGCTAATTCAAGTCCCAACAAACCTCCGCCAACTATTAAAGCGTGGGGATTGTCTTGTTTTAAAAATGGCATTAAACTATCCGCATCTATTCTAGAACGCATATTGAATATTCCAGGAATCCTCGGAATCGACGGTGGCATAAATGCTCTTGAGCCCATGCCTAGAATCAGGCGGTCGTAAGTATGTTCATTTCCTTCCGAATCTACAATTACCTTATTCTTACGGTCGATATTGACTACTTCAATGCCTTTATGAACATGAATGTTTGATTCAACAAACTGGTCTTCACGCAATTTTACTAATTGAGACCAGTCTTGAGCGCCCGAAATATAATCTGGCAACATTACTCTGTTGTAAAAAGGATATATTTCTTTAGAGAAAACATGGATTTCATCGGTCTGATTCAATTCACGATACGACTTTATAAAGCCCAACCCTGCTGAGCCAGCACCGATAATGATAATTTTCTCCTGCGGTTTTACATAAGCACGCACCTCAACAGCCGTAAATTTAAAATCAGGTTCTTTTGACCTTGGGTCATAAAGACTATTGGTTAAATTATTGGTTCGCCCAAAATCATTTCCTAAAATTTTGCCAAAGTGCATTGGCATAAAACAGACTCCCTGCTTTATATCTGTGGTGATTTTTGCTTTTACTTGTGCTTTTCCTCTACGTCCAACTATCTCAACAATTTGATTATCAATAATCTCTCTCGCTAGTGCATCCTCAGGGTGTATTTCCAGATAAGGCTGTGAAATGTGCTGATTTAGTTTATTTACTTTCCCTGTTTTGGTCATGGTATGCCATTGGTCACGAATACGGCCCGTAGTCATAATCAGAGGGAAATCTTCGTTGATGCTTTCAGAATGGTTTTCATCTGGCACTGCATGAATTTTTGCTTTTTGATTTAAGGTGTAGAACTTGCCGTCTGTAAACAAGCGTTTTGTTCCTCGAGCATCAACATTAGGATTATCAAGATTTGAGCTTAGGGTTTTTGGTAAAGCCACAACATCCTTTGGAAAGTCTGCTGTTTCTTCGTTTGTCTCAAACCTATTTTTTCCTGATAGTTGACTCGATGGATAAGGCCACTGAACGCTTCGATTTTCTTTTAAAATCTCGTAATTAAGCCCCGAAATATCAATGTTTGTTCCTTTGGTTGAACGACAATGCTCGTCATAAACATCGGAAAGGGAAGTGTAATTAAAGGCGTCGCCAAAGCCCATTTTTTTAGCGAAAAGATTAATAATTTCTGTATCAGCCATTGCCTCGCCTGGTGCATCCACCATCTTAGGCAAATAAGTAATGCGTCTTTCAGAGTTGGTCATTGTCCCTTCTTTTTCTAACCAAGCTGCCGCAGGCAATACTACATCGGCATATTTTAAGGTATCCGAACGACCAGAAATATCTTGAACAACCACGAATTTGGCTTTTTCTAAAGCCTTTTCAACCAACGTAACATCTGGCATACTTACTAACGGGTTCGTACATACGACCCATATTGCTTTCATTTTGCCCTCTGCCAAAGCATCAAACATTTCTGTAGCAGTAAAGCCAGGTTTATCAGAGATTTTTGTTCCACCCCAAAATGCTTGTACTTCATCTCGATGTGCAGGATTTAATAAATCACGGTGTGCAGGTAGCATATTCGCCAAACCGCCTACTTCACGTCCACCCATGGCATTGGGCTGACCTGTTAATGAAAAAGGACCATTGCCTTCTTTTCCAATTTTACCTGTGATTAAATGTAAATCTATTAAGGATAGGTTTTTATTCACCCCCACAACAGACTGGTTCAAGCCCATTGTCCACATCGACAAAAAGCCTTTTGCTTCGTTAATATATTGTGCTGCTAATTCGATTTCTTCAATAGCAACACCGCAAATTTCAGCCGCTTCTTCCAACGTCCTTTGCATTACCTGTGTTTGGTATGCCTCAAAGCCATCAGTATTGTTCGTAATAAAATCTAGGTCAATCCAGTTTTTTTCAATCAATACTCTTCCAATGGCATTGGTCAGTGTAATATCTGTACCAGGATGAAGTTGCAAATGCAAGTCTGCCTGAGCAGCTGTTTGCGTACGTCTTGGGTCAACCACAATTATTTTCACTTCAGGGTTCGCCAGTTTATGAGCCTCGACCCTACGCCAGATAATGGGATGGCACCAAGCAGGATTAGCACCCGTCACAAAAAAACAATCTGCCAATTCTATATCATCATAACAAACAGGTACGGAGTCTTCACCCAAAGTAAGTTTATAACCTACCACTGCCGACGACATACACAAACGAGAATTGGTATCAATATTATTAGAACCAATAAACCCTTTGATAAGCTTATTGATTACGTAGTATTCTTCGGTAAGACATTGTCCAGAAACATAAAAACCGACAGAGTCGGGACCATATTTTTGGATAAAAGTTTTAAAAATAGCAGCAGTACGGTCTAAGGCAGTATCCCACGAAACTCTTTGCAATGGCATATTTCTATTAAACCTCATTTCTGGATAAAGCAATCTATCCGACTTATCCATTACGGTATAATGTAAATTCATCCCTTTTGAACACAGCATTCCTTTGCTTGAAGGATGGTCTTTGTCTCCTTCAAGGTTCAGCCTACCATTGCCCAAATCAGTTACTTCAACGCCGCATCCAACCCCGCAGTAAGAACAGGTAGATTTATACTTTTTAAGATTCGATTTACTGCTCATTGCTTCTGATGATTTACAATATTTACTTTAATTTTCAATTTTTTCGTCCCTCAAATAATCCTACTTATAAGGTGCTTAACATCCTATAAGTAAGTATTTTAGTCTCAACATTATTGATATAGTTAAATTTTTAATTTTTATAGTTATATTTTTACCTTTTAATATTAATCTAAAAAACTTTGTTTCGGCATCTCAAACATTTTTTCCGAACCAATCATGAATAAAAAGCACTCATTGAAAAGTGAAATGATTTTTATTCTTTTTTATTTGCTAAAATGGCTTATGTTACTTAGATTTGTCTAACGCTAATGAAAAAAGGCTAAACAAATTTGCCTGTGAAAAGGCAATTTTGGAATTCTTAATTAATCATATAATTTGATTGTATTAATACTTAACCATTCCAAAATCTTATCACCTTCACTCCTCCGCCAAGGACTAGGGACAAATCCCGAAGCTAAAACTTCGGGATTTTTTATTTAATCCTCTATAGAAAATTTATCAAACAATAAGCTCAATAACTCATCATGTACTCTGATATATTCAGGGTCATGAGTGATGTCTTTTTTGTTACGGGGTCTTTGCAAATTGATATCTACAATTTTTTTAATCGTAGCGGCTGGCCCATTGTTCATTACTACTACTTTATCAGCTAAGAAAATAGCTTCTTCAATATCGTGCGTAACCATGACAATGGTTTTGTTACGATTATCCAAATTCCAAAGTTTCAATAATTCAATGTGCATTGAACCCTTAGTCAAGGCATCTAACGCTCCGAAGGGTTCATCTAACAAAAGAATACTTGGATTAATAGCAAAAGCACGAGCAATGGCTACACGTTGTTTCATACCGCCTGATAACTGACCCGGTAATTTATCCTTATGTGGTGTTAAATTCACCATTTGGATAAAGTGATCAACTATTTCGTGTTTCTCTTTCGAGTTTTTATCTTTAAAAACAGAGTCTACAGCTTCATAAATGTTTTTGTAAACCGACATCCACGGAAGCAATGAATAGTTTTGAAAAACAATTCCTCTATCTGGTCCAGGCCCTTTTACAATATTTCCATTGGCAATTACCTCGCCAGATGATGGCGTTACCATGCCCGAAATAGTATTCATTAAGGTTGATTTACCACACCCTGAGTGACCAATTAAGGCTACTATTTCTCCTCTTTTTACGGTTAAACTGATGTCTTTTACAGCTGTAAAAGTACCTTTGGCTCCTTTGAAGGCTACTGTTACGTTTTTGATGTCGATAGCAGTCTCACGGTTACTTATTTTATGGAAGTCGTTGGCTGAATCAGCTAACTGACTTGGATTTACGATGTTAGTCATGATAGAATAATGATTTTGACGTTAGAATGAATATTCAAAATGCAATGTCAGATTACTTTTTGTCCCAAGAGAAAGCATTTTGCAATCCATTGAAAGCTTTGTCAAATAATAATCCGACCGTTCCGATAATCAGAATTGCTACCAGAATTTTTTCTAAAGAAAGCCCATTCCAACTATCCCATACAAAAAAGCCAATTCCTACACCACCCGAAAGCATTTCGCCCGCTACAATCACTACCCAAGCAATCCCGATTGACAAACGCAAGCCTGTAATGATATGAGGAATGGCAAAAGGCAACATTATCTTGGTCAAGTATTTCCATTTAGAAAAACCAAAGGCTTTGCCTACATTTTTATGGTCGTCTGGAATACTTGATACCCCAAAAGCAGTATTAATAACTGTTGGCCATAAAGAAGTAATGGCAATGATAAAAATGGTAGCGCCATCTGAAGCTTTGAAGGCTAATAAACCTAATGGAAACCAAGCCAAAGGCGATACTGGACGCAATATTTGAACAATTGGGTTCAATAATTTCATTCCAATTTTTGTTGAGCCCATCAATAAACCCATTGGAATAGCAATTAAGCTTCCCAAAGCAAAACCAGTTGATACTCTTCCTAAAGAGCTTAACAACTGAATGCCGATTCCCTTATCGTTAGGGCCATAATCATAAAAAGGATCTGCAATAAGTTCTTTAAAAACGACCCATGTAGAGGCTGGACTAGGAATTTCGGCCTTGGTAATCACTGAAATAAGATGCCATATTCCTAATAGGATGGTCATACTTGCCAAAAAATAAAGAGTATTGATGGCTATATCTTTGATAGAAATTGATTTCATGATTTTGGTATCTGTTATCACTTATCGGTCAACTATCTATAAATGTTAGTCAACCGATAAGTGCTGACAAACTTTATTTTTTAGTTGCTTTTAAGTAATCGTCGATATTAGCTGGGTCGAAAACAACATCATAAGTAGTTTTGAAAGGCTTCATATCTACCTGAACGGGCACGCTCATTTCTTTGGCTACTTCTGCAAACAAATCATCAAGAATCAATTTTTCAGCAATGGCTTTATAATTAGGTTCAGCTTTTAAATATCCAAAGCGAACATATTGCGCTAAAAACCACATGGCGTGAGACTTATGAGGCGTGTTTACAACACCATTGTTATAAAACGTCATGTAATCTCCTTTGTATTTCTGCACGCCTAACTCACACCCTAAATCGCTTGAGCCTAACAAACGTGCTTCAATTACTTGTAACGGAGCATTTACATAATAAGGCTTCGTTAACCAGCTAGCGGCTTTTTTACGATTGCCCATATTATCCAACCATTTGCAGGCTTCCAAAATGGCTTTCATTACTTTTTTCAAATCTTCTTTTTCTTCAGCAGCAAATTTTGCATTAACTACCAATGCCTTTTCAGGGTGGTGTTGCCAAATATCTTGCGAAGCAATGTGTGTAAAACCTACATTCTGAGCTGCCGCAACACCATTCCATGGTTCGCCAACACTAAAGCCCTCCATGTTATCTACACGCATATTAGCAACCATCTGTGGCGGTGGAATCGTGATGATACCTACCGATTTTTGATTTACGCCAGCGGCTGCTAACCAGTTTCTTAACCAAATGTCATGTGTTCCTCCTGGGAAAGTCATGGCGAAGGTTACTTCTTTTCTAGTCTTAACGTCTTTGATAGCGGCCGCTACTTTGTTCATTTCTTTATAGCCTACTAAACCACAAAAATCTTTAGAAAGCGTAATAGCCTGACCGTTATTATTCAACACCATGGCGATTTTCATTTCTGACCCTGCTTTTCCACCGATGCCTGTATAGACAGAAAGTGGCATCGAGAACAAACAGTGTGCACCGTCCAATTCACCATTCAATACTTTATCACGAATATTAGCCCAAGAGGCTTCTTTTGAAAGTTCTACATCAACGCCATATTTAGCAAACAGCCCTAATTCTTTGGCTGCTACAAGTGGCGCACAGTCGGTAAGTGGAATAAATCCTAACTTAATTTTTCTCGCTGGTGGATTCACTCCTGAAGCTGAAACAGCTACAGAAAGTACCATTAAACACAGTACGGTGATTGATTTTTTTAACAGAGTTTTCATGTTTTTTTGTTTTTATGTAAGACTACTCCTCGTTTCGACCCCCATCGAAACTAGAAGCTATATTATATTATTGAGTGATTTAGCGATTGAGTGAATTAGTGATTATTAAAAATAAATAATTGTGTTCCCCTTTTAAATTAGAACACTACTTATTAATATTTTAAACACAACTCATCACTCACAATTCAAAACTTATAATCACTAATTCACTCAATCACTAACTCACTAATTATTTTATCGCTACTGGTTTAGTATAAAAGAAATCTGGACGGATATTAATCATGGCATAAAACCATGTTCCAGTTTTGTTAAAACTGGCCGCTGCAACATCGGTAGTAGCTTGTCCTTTAACAAATGGCATATTGGCGGTTGCCATCATCACAGAATAGCCTAATTCAAGATTAGTAAACTTGTTCATATTGTAATTCAATGTGAAATCTATTTCGTTACCTAAATCTGTCCCTACCAATGTCCCATCAGCCTTTGTCGTTGCTTTGTTTAGAGCAAATGTGTGAAAATCCGCTCCTAATGTTAAAACATTCGTCGTGTATTTTGCTTTAAAATATCCATTATTCAAACCTCCAGCAGGCGAATTAGTACCTACATAAAAGTAATCCATGTATCCCCAGTGTTTGTGTGGTGTTCCGTATAATGGGTCGAAACGATTATTTTTCCCTGACGAACCTTTATAGTTATTTGTCGCACTTGATCCATCATTGCCCGAAAGCACATCATATCCTAACGTAAAGGCCCATCTACTTTTTTGATAAGTGGCTGCCAACGTATAGTGATAAGCATCCATGTCATTTCCTTCGCGATCTTTACCTGTTTGTCCGTAGTAAGCTCCTTGTAAAGCGATTTTTCCGAAGCCAGAAGCATTACCAATGGTATGATTAATCATCAAACCATAAGTTGTACGGCTGCGTGACTGGCTATAATCGAATACATCGCTAGCACCTGACGAAACAAACCTTCTTCCATATACATATCCTGTTGAGGCACTCCCTACAGAATCTAAGCGATAAGCACTGAAATCGTCTTGAAAGAATAAACCTGAAAACTTCGTTTGGTTAAACTTACGACTGATGTAAACACTTTTGAAAGACTGATAGTCTTGCGAAGCTCCATTGGTTGATGGAGGGTTTACCCATGCCAAAGCACCACCTGTTTTTACTGAATTTGCTCCGATTCCGCCACCTACTGTCAAAGGAATTATTCCCGCTGGTGTTGGTACTAAAACCCCTGTCGATGTTCTTGTCGTAGCACTTAGATTAGCTGGTACATAGCCTGTTCCAGTTACACCAAAAGCATCAGAGTTTTGATTGTAAGCAAGACCAATATCAAATTGCCAGCCATGATGTACTCCTTTCAACAATACCATGTCGTGTCTACGACCTTGTTGTAACCAATCAAGGTTACCAATTAAACGAACATCATCATAAATCAATTCTTGGCGACCAATTTTGATGCTTAATAAATCAACTAGTTTAAATTTAATGGTTGTATCGGCTTTGTTAGCTAATGTTACTTCTGCCCAACCTTCATGAAGCATTAGTTTCAAACCATCTCCATTAGAGATAGAAGAAGCATCTTGCCCCCAAACACGCACATCCTGAATAGCAGCACCAAACGTTACTCTATCCCATTTATAACCAAAGTTTAATCTTGTTCTTTGAGAAGTAAAAGCGGCCGATTTTGAATCATTCGCTACTAAATTTCCCAATCCATTACGTACTTCTGTACGTGTTCTCATTTGCCCTTGCAAAGTGAATTGTGCTTTTGCGACAAATTGGGTATAAACACCCAAAATTAAGACTAATGCAAGCTTAGAAATGTAAGATTTTTTCATACTTTTGTGATTGATTGTGAAAAATTTTAACAGAGTTTACGCAATTTCGCCCGAATCGAGACCCCCATCTCATTCGGGTTTTTCTTTAATTTTAAGTCGATAGCCCCCACCATCGACCCAAAATTGTACTCATTTTAGAATGGTTAATTAATACAATATTTCAAAAAACGTTTCCTCAAAAATTTGAGCGATTGTTTGCAAGCACGTACTGCTTGCAACATTGGTCTAAAGAGGTTAAGCTATTTCTAACTTTTGTTCTGTTACTGGTAAAGTCTTTTTCTCGAATTTAATAAGTGCTGTTAATCCCCCAATCACAGCTACACTTATGCCAATATAAATGAATGCTTCTGCATACGTAATGGTCTCTGATTTGAATAAAAACCCTGCTAATACCCCGCCTAAATTTCCACCTGCACCCACGATTCCTGCTACAGAACCCACATTTTTTGAATCTATAAAAGGTACAATGGCATAAGTTGCTCCGTTAGCCATTTTCAAAAACATGGCAAAACCTAACATCGCTATTACAGCAAAACCAATTGAGCCTGTCTGAGCAAAAAGCATAATTCCTAAACCTTCCATCACTAATAAGCCTGCTAATAACCAACCCTTGCCTTTCATGCCGTATACTTTCCCTACTTTATCAGCTACAATTCCACCAATGGCTCTGGCGAATAGATTCATAAATCCGAATGCTCCTGCTAAAAGTCCTGCTGTTTTTAAATCGCACGAGAAGTTTTCTGTAAAATAAAGTGCCGCTACATTATCAAAAGTAATTTCGATACCAAAACAAGCACCATAAGCTAAAAACAAAATCCAAGTACGATAATCTGATGCTGCTGATGCGAAAGAACCTTTCTGAACGGCTTCTCTTTCAATATTAGCATAGTTACCTGTAGGTGTATCCTGAGTAAATTTATAGTACACAAAAGACATGATTAGCAAAATCACTCCTGGAATAATCATGGCGAATCTCCAAGCATTGTGGTTAGCATAACCCGCTCCAACGAAAGCCGCAAACACTAATGGCATTACCATGTTAGTTACTCCTCCGCCAAGATTCCCCCAACCTCCAGCTACAGCGTTAGCTGTTCCTTTGATACTTGGTGCAAACATAGCGGAAGTATGATATTGCGTAATGACGAATGATGCTCCAATGACACTAATGGCTAACCTAAATAATAAAAATGATTCATAGCTATTTGCCAAGCCGATGGTCATTACTGGGATAGAACCAATGGCTAATAACCATGTATAAGTAAGTCTTGGTCCTAAGGTGTCGCATAAACGACCGATAATTAAACGTGCAAAAATAGTGGCAGAAACTGAAGCAATGATGATGTTCCCGATTTGACCTTTGGTTAACCCTAAATCGTCTTTTACGATTTTCATTAAGGGTGCGATACCAAACCAACCAAAGAAACAGAAAAAGAAAGTAAGCCAAGTAATGTGAAATGTTTGCATTTGAATGCCTTTGAAAGAAAATACATTCAACGCATCAAGCGGTTTGTTTGTACTGATATTTTTCATAACCTTTTTTTAAAGCAGAGAAATTATCTTCTTAAAAATTTCTCCGATTTGTAAAATCTATCGCCCCCACGATAGACTTTTTTCAACGGATGCTGAAGGGAAGAAAAAATTTAATTTATTTAATAACTAAATGATCACTAAACTTTTCGATGAATGAAGGGTGCAAACTCACCACTTCACCGATTACAATCACAGCAGGATTTGATATTTGCTGTTCTTTAACAATTGGAATAATAGTAGATACTGTGCCGATAGCATAATTTACATTTTCACGCGTCCCATTCTGGATAATCGCTATGGGCGTTTCGCCTTTACCATTCAACTGGAATAGCTCACAGATTTGATTCAGCTTACTCATTCCCATTAAAATCACTACTGTCGCACTTGATTTTGTTGCTAATGCTATATCTTTTGATAATTCTCCAGATTTTGTTGTTCCTGTTATTACCCAAAAACTTTCTGAAAAACCTCTTGTGGTTACTGGAATCCCGATGGATGCTGGTGCGGCAATGGCGGAAGTCACACCCGACACTACTTCACATTCAATATTGAAATTCCGAGCATATTCTACTTCTTCAAAACCTCTTCCGAATACATACGGGTCACCACCTTTTAATCTTACTACATGACCGTACTCTAAGGCCAAGCTTACTATTTTTTGATTAATCTCTTCCTGTGTATAAACATATTTCCCTAAGCGTTTTCCTACATAAATACGAAGTGCTTTAGGATGAGCGAATTCCAATAATTCTTCATTGGCAAGTGCATCATATAATACTACATCCGCCGATTTAATGGCACGAATCCCCTTTACGGTAATAAGCTCTATGTCTCCGGGGCCTGCACCAATCAAAGTTAATCTTGGAATATTCATATTTTAGTATTTTATACCTGAATAATTATGATTATAAATACTTAGTTGTGATTTCGATACAAACATTGCATATAATTGTTAATAATCAAAATAAAAGTTTCAAAAATTATTAATTTTCTCAAAAAACTTGCAAAATCATAAAAAATAGGTTTAAATTTGAACATGAAATAAGCATTTTTACGCATTTTAATCAAAAACAGGTTTATATTTAAAGTACAATTATCCATAATCATATTTTTTCTAAAAATAGTTATAAATACTCAATTATGTAAAATACACCAACATTCTTGAGTGATATAAAATAAATACTTAGTCAGCCTTTAAATAACTGAAAACATCAAAGCATTTTGTATAAGTATTAATCATTAAAAGTATCAATCATAATCTTGTATCATTTATGAAAAAGAAAATTGTCGTAGTGGGGAACGGCATGGTCGGTTATAAGTTTTGCGAAAAACTTATTTCAAAAGATGTGTCTAAAAGTTTTGATTTGGTCGTTTTTGGCGAAGAGTCTCGCCCCGCTTACGACCGTGTACATTTGTCTGAATACTTCGCTGGTAAAACGGCTGATGATTTAACAATGGCACCAAGCAGTTGGTACACAGAAAATGGTATAACATTATACCTTTCCGACCCAGTTGTAGATATTGATAAAGATGAGAAAACGGTACGGTCGCACCATGGTATAGTCGTAAATTACGATTACTTGGTATTAGCCACTGGTTCTGCGGCATTTGTGCCACCTATACCGGGGGTAGAAAAAGATGGCGTATTCGTTTATAGAACCATTGAAGATTTGGATTTGATGCAAGCACATGCCAAAACTGCCAAAAAAGGTGCAGTAATTGGTGGTGGTTTATTGGGATTAGAGGCTGCTAAGGCTTTATTAGATTTAGGTTTAGAGGAAACCCATGTAATAGAATTCGCCCCAAGGTTAATGCCAAGGCAAATAGATGAAGCTGGTTCTAAAACACTTCAAACAAAACTGGAAGCGTTAGGATTACAGATTCATCTGAATAAAAATACTCAGGAAATCGTTGGCGATGGTATCATTGAAGCAATGGCCTTTGCTGATGGTTCTAAGTTAGAAGTAGATATGTTGGTGATTTCAGCAGGAATTAAGCCTCGTGATGAAGTTGCCAAAATAGCAGGACTAGAAGTAGGTTCACGCGGAGGTATTATTGTGAATGATAAACTTCAAACTTCTGACCCAAACATTTTTGCGATTGGCGAATGTGCATTGGCACACCACATGATTTATGGTTTGGTAGCACCCGGTTACGAAATGGCCGAAGTTGTAGCAACGTCTATCATTGGTGGAGAGAAAGAATTCAAGCCATTTGATATGTCGACCAAATTAAAATTAATTGGTATCGACGTAGCAAGTTTTGGTGATGCTTTTATCCAAGAGCCTAATGCCCAAACAATCGTATTTGAAAATACTGCCAAAGGTGTTTATAAGAGAATCAATATCTCAAACGACGGCAAGTATCTATTAGGAGGTATTTTGGTGGGCGATGCAGAGCAATATAATATGTTGTTGCAAAACACTAAAAATAGAGTGCTTTTACCTGCCGACCCTGAAGATTTGATGTTGGGTTCAAGAGGAGGTGCTGAAAGTGCTAGCTCAGGCGTGATGGCTTTACCAGACGAAGCCTTGATTTGTTCATGTGAAGCGGTAACCAAAGGAAACATTTGCCATGAAATCATTGAAAACAAAGTAACTACGCTGGATGGCATCAAAAAATGCACCAAAGCTGGTACTGGTTGTGGTGGTTGTGTGCCAATGGTGAAAGACTTGATTAATGAAACCATGAAGTCGCAAGGGGTTTTTGTTAGAAATATTCTTTGTGAACATTTTGATTATACTCGTCAAGAATTATTCGACCTTGTTAAAATAAAAGGTTATAAAACCTATAATGATGTATTGGATAATTTGGGAAGGGGAGATGGTTGCGAAGTTTGCAAGCCTGCGGTGGCTTCTATCATTGCCAGTTTATGGAATGAGATGATTTTGGAAAGAGGCAATGCCACTGTTCAAGATTCAAACGACCGTTACTTGGCCAATATCCAGAAAAACGGTACGTACTCGGTAGTACCTAGAATTCCAGGTGGAGAAATTACGCCAGAGAAATTAATTGTAATCGGACAGGTAGCATTAAAATACAATCTTTATACTAAGATTACGGGCGGACAAAGAATAGATTTATTCGGTGCGCATGTAAGTGATTTACCAGACATCTGGGAAGAACTGGTGAATGCTGGTTTCGAGTCGGGTCATGCTTATGGGAAATCGTTGAGAACTGTAAAATCTTGCGTGGGTTCTACTTGGTGTCGTTTTGGCGTACAGGATGCCGTTTCGTTTTCAATTGAGGTAGAAGAGCGTTATCGTGGTTTGCGTTCGCCACACAAGCTAAAATCGGCTGTTTCGGGCTGTACACGTGAATGTGCCGAAGCACAATCGAAAGACTTTGGGATTATCGCTACTGAGAAGGGCTGGAATTTGTATGTCTGTGGAAATGGCGGTGTAAAACCTCGTCATGCTGAATTATTGGCTACTGATATTGATTCGGAAACTTGTTTAAAATACATCGACCGTTTCTTGATGTTTTATATCAAAACGGCTGAACCGCTTACCCGAACTGCTCCGTGGTTGGATAAAATGGAAGGTGGCATTAATTATTTAAAATCAGTGGTGATTGATGATGCCCTAGGTATGAACAGCCAGTTTGAACAAGAAATGCAGTTTTTGGTAGATGCCTACAAATGCGAATGGAAAGAAGTAGTAAACAGCCCTGAGTTACGTAAGCGTTTTACACACTTTGTGAATGCGCCAAAAATGAAAGACCCTTATGCTAGATTTGAGCCAATGCGTGAACAAATCAAAGCAGCGGAGTGGAAGTAAATGAAGTTTAACGTTTTATGGGCTGATAGGTTCAAACAAACTTATTAAGCTCATTCAAACCTCAATCATACATATAACAATGATAGCAGAAGAAACAATAACTTGGCACGTAGCGTGCAATATTGAAGATATACCAGAAAACGGAGGAGCTTGCGCCCTGATAGAAGGCGAGCAAATAGCTATTTATAATTTCTCTCGTCGTGGCGAGTGGTATGCTACCCAGAATCAATGCCCACACCGCCAACAAATGGCACTTTCGAGAGGAATGATAGGCTCGACAGGGGCTAATAATGAACCGAAAGTAGCTTGTCCATTTCATAAAAAAACGTTCTCGTTACAAACAGGGGAATGTTTGAGTGGTGATGACTACACGATTAAGACTTACCCAGTGAAAATAGCAGATGGGCAAGTGTATGTGGGAGTATAGTATCAAAGATTTTACAAATTGATATTCGCAAAAACTTGCAAAATGTCAATTTGTAAAATTGCAATACATGATTTTTCAAAGAAAAATTTTCAACAATCTCATAATCAACAAATTACTTGAAAACTATAAATGATTTTTTCCGAAAGTTTGGTATATTTCAAGTTATGAAGCCACTTGATAGTCAAATTTTCAACAGACTCACTCGCCTCTATGTGATTGCCCTCACGATGGTGGCGTTGCTTTCTATGTCTGGACAAATTATTATTCAAGTATTTCTGAATTCGTTGATTGATGATTCCCATGTGGTGAATATTGCAGGGAGACAAAGGATGTTGAGCCAGCGGCTTTCTAAAACGGCTATTTTGCTGTGTCGCCCAGATATTTTTCAGGCTGATGCAGAGCATTATTCCCAAGATATTAAAGAAATTATTACCTTATGGAAGCAAAGCCACGAGGGATTAAAGAATAAAAACTTAACAACAGACGGCAAAGCGTATACCGTAAGGAATAGCCCAGTGATTGATAGTATGTTCAGAGAAGTAGACCCTATTTTTCAGACCATCCTCACGAATGCACAATTAATCAGCGAGCATATCGATAGACCTGTGGCTAATCAGGACGAAGCGATGCAAGCTGCTTTAAACCAAGTATTGGTCAATGAAAGGCTTTTTCTGAAAATGATGAACAAAATCGTTTTTCAGTACGATTTAGAATCAAGATCAAGGGTTGATTTGACTAAAAATATTGAGCTGTTTTTATTCCTTGTGTTGTTTAGTATTCTTATTTTGGAAGGAATCATCATCTTTCGTCCGATTGCCAATTATATTCGAATTGTCATTAAAAAGCTGACTGATTCTGAAAGTGAATTACGCCTAACAAATGAAAGGCTTCTACAAACTCAACAGGCTTTAGTACAGGCTACTGAAGAGAAATTCAAACTACAACTAGCAGAAGAGAAGGTTCGTTCGGCGTCATTGATGGAAGGGCAGGAAATGGAACGTAAAAGATTAGCCCGCGAATTACATGATGGCATCGGTCAAATGCTGACAGGGCTAAGATTGCATGGTGAAAAAGTAAAAAGCTTTTCATTCATTAATCCTAAACAGGATAAATCGTTTGAAGAATTACAGAAATTAATTCAAGAAACCATTGAAGCTACCCGAACAGTTGCTTTCAACTTAGCACCCTCTGTGTTAAGTGATTTTGGCGTTACGCCCGCTATCCGAATTTTAACGGAACAGGTAGCCAAAATGTCGGGGATTAGCATTGAATTTAAAGAGAAAAAAATACAACGCTTACCAGAAAATTTGGAAGTGTGTCTTTATAGAATCACCCAAGAGGCGATTCATAATGCGGTAAAATATTCAAAGTCGGAAAAAATACAAGTAGAAATAGCGGAGAATGAGGGTTCTATTCGATTGACTATTTCTGACAATGGCATTGGTTTCGACTTGCCAGCTATCCGAAAAACATTGGGTGGTAGTGGTTTAAAAAATATGCAAACAAGAGCCGAATTGTTGAATGGCTCGTGCAAAATACAATCAAAAACAGGAAGAGGAACAAACATCATTGTTAGTATTCCTATTGGAGTAAACAACAAACTAATTAGCAAGCGGAAAAAAAATACCGAAAGAGTAGCGTAAGGCAGAGGTTGAATATCTTAAAAAAAATCAATAAATTCATCTTCTCAAGCATTACTTAAATTTTGGTACTAAGTATTTTTAAAACTTTATCTTTAAAAATCACTGTCTGTATATAATCAATTAAAAATTATGAACCCAATTACCGTATTATTAGCAGATGACCACGACGTTGTCAGGAAAGGCATGAAAATGCTGTTGGAAGACGAAGAAAGTGTGAAAGTAATCGGAGAAGCGTCTGATGGGCTAGATGCTATCGAGAAAATAAAAGCTTTGTCGCCAAATGTAGTGATTCTGGATTTGACGATGCCCAAAATGACTGGTATAGAAGCAGCAAAAATTATTTCGGAAGAATATCCCGACGTAAAAATCCTTATATTCTCAATGCACAACAACCGTGAATATATTATTAATTCGGTTGAAAATGGTGCAAGTGGTTATTTATTAAAAGATACAGGAAAAGACGAACTAATGCGTGCCATTAATGTGGTAGCAGAAGGAAGAAAGTATTTCCCACCTGAAATTTCAGAGGTCATTATCGACGAACTCCTTTCTAAAACATCTGGCAATCAACCAGATACTAGCAGACCAATATTCCAAAAAATTACTCCGAAAGAAAAACAAATCCTTGAACACATTGTACAAGGGTATAATAGCCGAGAAATTGCCGATAAGTTGTTCTTAAGTATTCGTACGGTAGACAATCACCGTGCTAATATGATGAAGAAAACCAAAGCCAAAAATACAGCCGATTTAGTAAAGATGGCGATTGGCTAGTTATCGCTTTAAATACGACAAGCGTTTATTTTCGTCCATTCTTTCAATGGCATAACGCAACATGGTTCTTGGCATTTTTGTGAGGTGTTCTTCCAAAAATTCTTCCAAAGCCAACTCATCTCGTTTACCAATCTCACGCAACATCCATCCACAGGCCTTGTGCATCAAGTCGTGTGGATGTGTGAGAAAAAGCGCTGACAGTCGGAAACAGTCTAAAAATTGCCCTTTTCTGATAAAAGCCATGGTAGAAACCACGGCGATTCTTTCTGTCCACAAATGCTTACTCGCAGCTAAATCATATAATACCTCTCGGTCTTTATCCAATAGATACACGCCTAATATTTTATAGCACGAACAATCTACCAAATCCCAATTATTGATTTTAGGCAGATTATTCAAATAGAAATCAACTATTTCAGATCTTTTCTGTTCATTAGCTTTCTCGAATTGTTCTACCAGTATCATCAATCCTGTAAATCGAAATTCATGGATATCATCATTTAGCAAAAGCTGTATATCGGCCAGACTAATTGTTTTCCAGAACTCTTTTACCAATGCTCGGACTTCTGGGTTGGTAATACCGATAAAAACATCACCTTCACCATATTGTCCTTTTCCTGTTTTGAAGAAACGAGCAGTTTGTATCGCCCTTTCAGGTTTAGCGAGGTTTAAGAGTGCTTGTTTTAGCTTTACTAACATGGCTAGAATCTATTATTACAATTTTACTGACATTATTGAAAGGGACAATTTCGGTAGTTTTGGTTTTGGGATAATACAAAAAAATAAAATTACTAGTAGTTCCCACCAGTGTTGGAAATGAATCTTTTATCGTTTGTGGTCCTGAATTATAATATACTTGTACTGTTTGCCCTTTCCCTGCTTTTATTTCTTTGCTTTTATAGCGTGCATAAATATAAGCCGACTCGGGAATATATAATAGCAATACTAGCATATAGCTCCAGAAATAATAACTCCCTGTTTGTTTAACCCATCTAGCCCAAATTTTTTCTTCTTGTCTAAGAAAATATTTGGGGAACTTAATTATCAACCATTTATTTAAGTAGTAAATCAAAACGGTTAAAATAACCGTCATGAGGGTAAACAATAAATAAAAGGGGTCTTTGAAGGCAATTAGGATAAAATCACTTACTTGTGAATAATCTAAAATATTAATATCAAATACCAGAAAATAAGCACCACTAAAAATCATTCCGATAGCCGTCAGAAGCAAATAACTTACGGTAAAGAACAGCGTTTTATCATTTTCAAAGACCTTAAATAGGTTTTTTACTTTCTCTTCAAACTCAGTATGGGCTATAATAGTTTTTGATGGTGGTGGTATCATTTAGTTTAATTTTATTCCGAAACTAACATTTTTATTACCTTCTTCCTTTGCGTGGGTCTTCTCGTTTCGTTTTTCCGAAAGTCTTTTTACGAGCATCTTTACCCGACGAAATATGAAGTTTTTTGTTTTTTACATCCTTTTCTTTGGCTTTTATTTTACGGTCTTTTTTCTCGTGGAAAGCTCCTTTGAAATCTGGGTCTTCACGTTTTTTCTGCTCATCTACTTCACGCAACATAATTTGTTTTTCAACAAACGGTGTTTGCAATACTTCTAGCTCGGCAGGTAGTGGTTCACGAGGTATCGGCATTTTAATAATCTTCTCAATCTTACCAATATGGTATTCCTCCGCTTCTGTCATGAATGTAATTGCTTCGCCTTTATTATTAGCCCTGCCAGTACGACCAATGCGGTGTACGTAATCTTCATAAATTAAAGGCACGTCAAAATTCACTACATGGCTTACCATCTGAATATCTATTCCTCGGGCAGCCACATCGGTTGCTACCAATACCTGAATGTTTCCTTCTTTGAAGTCTTCCATCGAATTTATTCTGGTATTTTGCCCCTTATTGGCATGAATCACACGAATTTTGTTTTCTCCAACTACTTTTCTGCCTAAGTATTTAAAAATATTATCAGCAATCTCTTTACTCCTGCAAAAAATAATCGTTCTGTTAAACGTCTCGTGGTCACGCATCAACATACCCAAAAGATTAATTTTGGTCATGAAGTTCGGTACTTCAAACAAGCGTTGTTTTACCATATCTGCTGTAGTAGCCTGAGGGCTTACTTCAACTTTGTGTGGAAATTCAAGGAACTCATGTGAAAGGTTCTCTACTCGTGGTGGAAAAGTAGCCGAAAACAATAGGTTTTGTCTCTTCTTAGAAGGGATTACTTCCAAAATCTTACGGATTTGTGGCATAAAACCCATGTCCATCATTTTATCAGCCTCATCTAGCACCAATGTTTTTAGTTCTTTTACGCCAATCTCGCCTTTCAGGTATAAATCCATAAATCTACCTGGCGTAGCAATCACAATATCAACACCTGCTTGTAATGCTTCTATTTGTGTCTTAGGTCCTAATCCACCAAATAAAGCGATATGACGAATATCTGTATATTTTGCCAATTGTTTTACGGCTTCATCTATTTGCATCACTAATTCGCGGGTAGGAGCAAGGATTAATACACGCATCATTGTGCCTTGGGCATACTTTACCTTCATCAGGATGGGCAATAGATAAGCAGCTGTTTTTCCTGTACCTGTTTGGGCAATTCCTAGTACATCGTGCCCCCCCATTACTAATGGAATAGCTTGCTCTTGAATAGGCGTAGGTGCTTGATAGCCAGCTTCTTCGATGGCATTATATAATTGGCGATTGAGTTGAAAATCTTCGAATGTCATAATTTGTAAACGTTAACTGTCGTCAGCTTTCTATCAATAGCTTTTGCTGAAAACATTTACAAAGGTACGAAAATAAAGTGTATCGGCTGTGTGAAGATAAAATATGACTCCTTCTGAATTTTCTCTATAATAACCAATTTGAGAGATTTTATTATGTATTATCGCCTTGTCCTTACTTTTCTTGTCTTGATACAAGAAAAGTAACAAAAGAAAATCAAGAATTCCTAATCGCAACGGCGACCCGTCTCGCTCCGCTTAAACAGTAGGAATTCGGGAAACACCATTCATAAAAAAGCGGTCGAAAACCAATTTCAACCGCCTTTTTATAATTTTAAAATTTGGAATAACCCATGTTTTGAGCTATTTTAATCCAATAAACCCTTATAAGAAGAGTCTTTCGGAGGGTTGATTTCTTTCTTACCTGATTCTGGCGCGCCATCTAACGTAATCAAATTGAACTCGCCTTTATTATAGGCATCCAACATCGACTGTCCTTTATCGGTTAATACGCCATTCTGAATATCCACAGAATTAATAAAGTCCATTGAGTAATCCATTGCTCGCTTCATTTCACCCAATTTCTTACTCATGTCGTCTTGAATGTATTCCATCGACTCGTCAAAGTAAAACTTCTTGTCTGGATCTCCTTTGAAAATACTAATCGCAGTTTTCAAGGCATTAGAGCTAGCTTTTACAATTTCGTATTCGGCCTCTTTGTGTTTTACTCTTATCTCTGTTTCCTTGATAATATAATCTGCCGACGACTGTACTTTTTCCATGAACCCTAAAATAGTTTTCATATTACGTTGAAGTGGCAACAATTTCTCATTCATTTCCTGTAATCCTGCCGCTTCTAAACTTGCTAAGGAAGCAGCTTCTTTCATACCAGGCTTGTCGGTCATGCTATTGGCTTTGTTAGCTTCAGCAAATTTAGTTTTGATGTTCTCATTGTTTTCACCGATTTTCTTATTCAGCTTTACTAACTGTCCTGCCAAAATATCTATTTGTTTAGACATCTGTTCGCGTTTTTCACGTAAATCTGAAATATAGATTTTCATGATGGCAATCGGGTCAAGCTGAATGATTAAGCCTGTTATTTTTCGCATCAAGGTTTTAAACAAAAAGAATACCCCTGTACGAATGTCTTTGCTGGTAATTAGGAAGATAAAAAAACCTAAAACTGCTAATAATCCCCCTAGATAAAGCGTATTGGAAGTAACTTTTATCAGGAATTCGACTACTATATTGAAATAGTATAACCCAAAAGCACCAAGTGCTGCCAAAAAGAATAAGGAAGTAATACCTTCGGGTTTACTCCAAAACGATTTTGAAGGTTGGGTTCCTCCAATTTGTGATAAATCTGCCATTATTTTAGATTATTTAATATTTTGATTTAGAATGAATTTATTTCAAGTAGGCTACAATCTTAGCGATATCACCCTTTATTTGTTCGACAAACGTATGATAGGTAGTTTCATAATTACTCTTATTAATCGTAATTTTTCCACTCTGTTCTGAAATATCATCTGTCAATTTATTGATTTTTATCTTGTTTTCATCAATTTTATGCTGTAAATCAATTATTTGCTTCGCTATATTTTCATTTTCTTCTTCAGTTTTTTTCAAATCATTCTTCAAACCTCCTACTTTTTGACTTACTGCGTTCTCTACATCCTTCAAGAACCCTTGTCGGTCAGTATCCAAAATCCCGATATATTGTTTGGCTGTATCCGTCAATACTGCTACATCCGTAATACCACCCATTACCTTGAAACTTGCCCATGCGGCTTGAAATTGTTTCTCTTCCGAAAGCCCGAGGCCTGTTAAGCCTTTTAATGCTTGCATATATTCAAAATAATCAGGGCCTTTCAAATTTGAATTTTCGAGCAACTGAACAAAGTGGTCTATAAACTTTTTATCGACTACGCCCTTCTCCATGCCTTGGGGTATTATCGCAGGTTCTACTGTTTTTTCAACCTTCGGAACAGGAGGAGGTGTCTGACTGCTAGTATTTGCTGGATTAGCAGTTTCTTCAGTAATAAAAAAACTTAATAATTTTCTTCCGATACTTTTTTCTTCTGCTGCCATTTTTTGATTTTTTCTGTTTTAGTATTTAGTCTTACTCTCAATCATCATTGACCTATACAATATTAATATGCTTTTATCGAGAAACCCCATTCAGTTGTAAGAATGGTTGCGGGACTTGATGATACCATAAAAAAATATGATAATTTTTTAAAATAGATGCAACATTATAATTACAGCTTGCATCTTATGTCTGAGATTCAGAAAAACAATAGCTTTTTATATCTCACACACTCATCAATTTTAAAGCATTCGCTTAAACCAAAAATCAGTTGTATATCAAGACGATTTACCATTTAACTAGTAAAACAACCGATTATGGTATTTTGTATTGCAAGGTACTGGCTTTTACCCATAACTTTGATGCATCAAAAAGGAATTAAACAAAAAATACTCTAAACATTAATAAAGATACTAAACCGAACAACAATTGTAATAAAAACGAACACCTCTAAATCTCATTAACTTTTACAAACAATTAATAATCAGACACTTATAAATTATGGCACAAAAATCTCAGTAAGTAACACAGTAAACAACAACAATGTAATTTCTAAACTTTTATTTATCATAAAATTTAATTTAAAATCTAAACAACTTAAAAAATGAAAACTTTCGTTAAATCTTTCGCAATCGCAGTATTATCAGTAATGTCATTTGTAGCAAGCGCTACTAACACTAATGAGCCAGCAAGTACTAAAAAACCATTTGCTGTGGGAATGTATCAAACAATCAACACTATGAAAATGAACGTATTGATTGAGAAGACGACTAATAAGAATTTATATATTTCATTGAAAAATGAAAAAGGGGATGTGTTGCACAAAGAAAGAGTAGGAAAAACTAATGAAAAATACCACGGCAAATTTGATTTGAGCGAATTGGAAGACGGAAAATACAGCTTCGAAATCACTGATGGCGAAAGCAAAATTGTAAAAACAGTAAACATTGGTACTAAAACTCCTGAGCCTAGTTCACAAGATCGTTTTATTTCTTTGAATTAGTCCTTATCTAACCTCAAATCTATTTACAAGCTATTTAATTTCTAAATCTGGCATATTAATTATATAAATCAGGCCGTGATGCGATATTTATTCGTATCACGGTTTTTTGTTTTTTAAGAAGAAAAAACATTAACATATCATTAACACGCCCTCCTAAAATAGCGATTCACCCTAGTGCGTTTTACTAATATATCATCAAAATGGTAAAAGTATCGGTGCTAATACTAAAACTGGTGTAATCACAATAAACCGTCAAAAAACATGAATATCAAATTATTTAGCTTGCTAGTTTTAACAGTTGGATTAGCAAATTCAGGAAAAGCTCAAGATCGTAATTATTCAAACAGGGACGCTCAAAACAGAGATAGAGACTACCAGCAACAGCAACAAAATTATCCTGATAGAAATCGGGATAATAGAGATGATAGAAATGATGATAGATACGATAACAACCGTAACAACAATTACGGCAACAATGGCAATAACAACAATTATGATGTGTATGCCAGATGTGATGACGGTAGTTATGGAAGTTATAGCTTCGACAGAAGAAACCCTTTTGATACCCGTAATCCAAACTATGACCCTCGTAACCCTTTCGACCCTCGTCCTGTTTACGATCCATATCGCCACAGTCGTTGGAATGAGGTAGATTTTCGTAGTAATGCCGACCCTTTTGACTTTTGTGACAATAGAAGAGTTTGGGCTAACAGATATTATCCAGTAGACCCACGTAATCCTTATGATATTCGCAATCGTTATCAGAACCGTTATAACAATGGCTATGCTAGAAGAGCACCGTCTCGTCCAGTAATTGTTGTTACAGTGCCTATTTTTGGCCGTGGTCATGGACATCATGGTAGGAGAGACTGGTAAGCAACATATTTTTTTCAGTAAAGCCCAAAGGATAAGTCTCAGCAACTTAACCTTTGGGCTTTATTATTTTATTTCTCTTCAAAATATAATGTCTAATTAGCAGTATAAATTTAAAACTCTCGACTCTTTGCTATAAGTTATTTATTCAACTTTACATCAAGTCTATTTTATGAAGATTTACCAAGCAATTAGTGAACGTGAGGCAAAGACCTTTACCACAGACCAATTAAGAGAAAACTTCTTGATTGAAAGCATTTTTAAGACCAATGAGATACATTTTGTATATACTCATTATGATAGAGTAATGGTAGGAGGTGCAACCCCTACGACGGATACTCTTACTTTACAGACGTATGATAATTTGAAGTCTGATTATTTCTTAGAAAGAAGAGAAATTGGTATCATCAATGTTGGCGGTAATGGTACGATTGAGGTAGATGGCGAAGGCTTTAATTTATCAAAACTGGATGCGCTTTATATTGGCAAAGGCGTGAAAGAGGTAGTTTTTAAAAGCGATGCTGCTGATATCCCTGCTCAGTTTTTCTTATTATCTGCTCCTGCTCATCAAAAATTTCCTACACAAAAGATGGGAAAAGAAGAGGCTTCTCCCGTTTCATTAGGTACAGTAGAAACAGCCAATGAAAGAACCATCTATAAGTATATTCATAGAGATGGCATTCAAAGTTGCCAAGTAGTAATGGGATTAACTGTTTTGAAAACAGGGAGCGTTTGGAACACCATGCCAGCCCACGTACACGATAGAAGAATGGAAGCTTATTTATATTTTGATTTGAATCCAGAACATAGAGTATTTCACTTTATGGGACAACCACAGGAAACTCGCCACATGCTTGTAGCCAATCATCAAGCTATTTTATCACCACCTTGGTCTATACATTCAGGTGCGGGTACTTCTAATTATTCTTTTATCTGGGCAATGGCAGGCGAAAACCTCGATTTTACAGATATGGATTTTGTTAAAATCTCAGACCTAAAATAATTTCCCTTTTTACATTCTCAAACCATCCATTTAACTATGAAAAAAATCTTTTTATGCTTGTTATTAAACATTTATGTGTTGGGAGTTTCGGCACAATCTAAGATTGATGTCAAAAAAGAATTTGAATTTGCCGCCAAACAATATGAAGGGATGCTAAAGGCACATCCAGATTATACTAAAACACCACAATCGACCAATGCAGATGGCAGTCCACGCGATATGCCTACTGAATGGTGGTGTAGTGGCTTTTTTGGTGGTTCGCTTTGGTATATTTTTGAAGAAACCAAAAGCCCTTTCTGGAAAGATGCTGCTCATCAGTGGTCAATGGCTGTTAAAAAAGAGCAATTCAATACAGGCACACACGATTTGGGCTTTATGTTGTATTGTCCCTTTGGCAATGGTTATCGCCTTACAAAAAATGCTGAATACAAAGATATTATGCTAACAGGAGCGAAGTCGTTAGCCACTCGTTTCGACCCTAAAGTAGGTGTGATTAAGTCTTGGAATAAATTTCGTCAATACACTTATCCAGTAATCATTGATAATATGATGAATCTGGAATTTTTGTTTTGGGCAGCTAAAACCTCTGGCAACAAAGAATTTTATAATATTTGTCTTTCACATGCTGATAGTACACTGAAAAATCATTTCCGTCCAGATGGCAGTAGCTACCACGTAATTTGTTATGATGAAAAAGGGCAACCTTTGGGCAAATTTACCCATCAAGGATATGCCGATGCTTCTGCATGGGCGAGGGGACAAGCTTGGGCAATGTATGGCTATACAGTGATGTATCGTGAAACAAAGCAAAAGAAATACTTAGCGATGGCTGAAAAGATAGCAAATTTCTATTTAAATAATCCGAATTTGCCTGCTGATAAAATTCCTTACTGGGATTTTAACGCACCTAATATTCCTAATGAAGAAAGAGATGCGTCGGCTGGTGCTATTACAGCGTCGGCTTTGTTAGAATTATCGACTTATACGGGCAAAAAAGGCAAAGACTATTTTAAAGCTGCCGAAACGATGTTAAAAAGCTTGGCTAGTCCTGCCTATAAAGCTAATTTAGGTGAAAATAATCATTTCATTCTGAAGCATAGTGTAGGAGCAAAGCCCTTAAAATCAGAAATCGATGTGCCTTTGGTATATGCTGATTATTATTATTTAGAGGCGCTGTTAAGATACCAATCATTGACGAAGAAGAAAAAGTAATAGCTTATTTTTCAAGCAATTAATCATGACGATATAGGTTATTTAGGAAACCCTTGATAATTTATATCGTTTTTTTTACCGAACTGTTCTATACTTGTCTATATTTACCGTACAAGGTAAGATAATAATATACCCATAAAAACTTATCTTTATCAAATATTTACTAAACTCTAAGTAAAGTACTATTTCTTTAACAAGAGGAGGCTTTATTTATATCATTCAACCAGTCCTAATTTTATTATAACTTATGAAACTTAAATTTCAGGCATTATTACTGTTGTTGTGCTTTTGTACAACAATTCTTTTTGCCCAAGGTTCTAATCCTCTCAAAGGGAAAAAGATTCTTGTTTTCTCCAAAACAGCAGGATTTCGTCACTCTTCTATTCCGTTTTGTACAAAAGCCATTCAAAAAATGGGGATTGAAAATGGTTTTGAAGTAGACACTACCGAAAACGCTGATAAATTCAATGAAGCTAACCTTAAAAAGTACTCGGTTGTTGTTTTTAACAGCACTACGGGAAATGTTTTAACTGAGCCTCAGCAAATTGCTTTTGAACGTTATATCCAAGCAGGGGGTGCTTTTATGGGTATTCACGCAGCTTCGGATACGGAGTATGACTGGCCTTGGTATGGCAAGTTGGTAGGTGGATATTTTAATGGTCACCCTGGCAAAAATGTTTCGAATGTGCAGAATGGTAAATTTATCATTAAAGACCGTACGCATATTTCTACCAACTTTATGCCTGAGACGTTGGAGCGTAAAGATGAATTTTATAGCTTTAAAAATTTCAATACAGATGTAAAGGTTTTATATACTGTTGACGAAAATTCATTCAAAGAGGGTAAAATGGGCGATTTCCACCCAATGGGCTGGTATCACGAATTTGATGGTGGTCGTTCTTTTTATACTAACTGGGGACATACCAACGAGACGTTCTCAGAAGAGATTCCACTTAAACACATCCTTGGTGGCTTACAGTGGGCGGCTAGTGGTCCTGCTTTAGATTATGCCAAAGTAAAAAGTGCTTTACCTCCAGAAGAAAATCGTTTCGTAAAAACTGTATTGGATGAAAAACTAGACGAACCAACTGAATTGGTGGTACTAGACAACGGTAAAGTATTGTTCGGTGAAAGAAAAGGTTTGCTAAAAGTATATGACCCAAAGAAAAACGCTACTAAGGTTGTAGCAGATTTAAGCGTGTATTCAAAATTTGAATATGGCTTGATGGGCGTAAATATTGACCCTGACTTCAACAAAAACAAATGGATTTACTTGTACTACGCTCCGTCAGTAGGGATGGTTGGTGCTGATACCGCCAATCGTTTATCTCGTTATGTGTATGATGATGTAAAGGATTCGCTTTATTTAAGTACTGAAAAAGTTGTTTTGCGTGTGCCTGTAAAACGTACAGAATGTTGCCATACAGGTGGTTCGGTAGCGTGGGATAGCAAAGGAAACTTATTCCTTTCTACGGGTGATGATACCAACCCTTTTGCATCACAAGGTTTTGCTCCTATCGACAATAAGCCTGGTCGTTCTGGTTGGGATGCTCGATATACTTCTTCAAATACCAACGATTTAAGAGGTAAAATTTTGAGAATTAAGCCTAGTACTGATGGTTCTTATACGATTCCAGAAGGGAATCTATTCCCAGTGGGTACTGCAAAAACTCGTCCTGAAATATATGTAATGGGTAACAGAAACCCATACAGAATATCGGTTGACCAAAGAACAGGCTTTTTATATTGGGGTGAAGTAGGGCCCGATGCTGGCGAAAATTCACCGAAATATGGTCCTCGTGGACACGACGAAGTGAATCAGGCTCGTAAAGCTGGTTATTTTGGCTGGCCTCTTTTTGTGGCAGACAACCGTGCTTATAACCAAAGAGACTTTTATAAGGATAGTACTTGGACAAAATTTGACGCTGAGCATCCTATTAACGATTCTCCACACAATACAGGTTTACGCGAATTACCTGCTGCTCAAAAAGCATTTATTTATTATCCTTACGCTGATTCTCCTGAATTTGGGGCAATCGTTGGCAAGGGCGGTCGTAATGCAATGGGCGGGCCTGTATATTATTATGACGACTTCAAGGCTGATTCAAAGGTAAAATTCCCTAAGTATTTAGATGGAAAATTCTTTGCCTATGACTGGATGCGTGACTGGATTAACTTGGTAAGCATGAAACCAAACGGAGATTTTATTTCGATGGAACGCTTTATGCCAAACACGAAGTTTAGCCACCCAATGGATATGCAGTTTGCTAAAGATGGTTCGTTGTATTTGTTGGAATATGGACAAAACTGGTTTGCTCAAAACGATGATGCTCGTCTTTCACGCATTACGTTCAATGCTGGCAACCGTAGCCCAGTGGTGGTAGCAAATGCTGATAAAAAAGCAGGAGCATTGCCTTTGAAAGTAAATTTCTCTTCGGCTGGTACATTGGATTATGAAAATGATGTGTTGAAATACGAATGGACTTTTGCCAAAGGAGCAGCCAAAAGCACTTTGCCTAACCCAAGCTTTACTTTTACAAAAGCAGGTGTTTATAAGCCTGTTCTGAAAGTAACAGACCCTGCTGGAAACGTTTCGACGACTACTTTAGAAATAAAAGTAGGGAATGATGTTCCGAAAGTGGACTTAGCCATAAAAGGCAATAAAACATTCTACTGGAACGATGAAAAAATAGCTTATGAAGTAAAGGTATCTGATAAAGAAGATGGCTCGTTGGCTAATAAAAAAATCAAAGAAGACGAAGTACAAGTAAACATAGACTACCTTGAAGGTTTTGATAAAACCGTTATTGCACAAGGACATCAAGCCAATTTAAGCGTTTCAACAGGTAGACGTTTAATAGACTTATCTGATTGTAAATCTTGTCATTCACTTGATAAAAAGTCTATTGGACCAAGCTACAAAGAAGTTGCTAAAAAATACAAAGGAAAAAGTAGAGCTTTTAGTGAATTGGTAGAAAAAGTAATCAAAGGTGGTGGTGGTGTTTGGGGCGAACAAGTAATGGCGGCTCACCCACAATTAACCAAAGACGACACAAAGGAAATGGTGAAATACATTCTCTCGTTGTCTGATGACAAAAAAGCAAGTCAACCAGTTAAAGGTGAATATGTCACCAAAGACAATGGCAAAGCTGGTACTTATATTTTCTCGGCAAGCTATACTGACAAAGGTGCTAGTAACTTAGGTTCTTTGACAGGTACAACAGCCCTTACGTTGAGAAGTGCCAAGTTCAAAGCAAATTCGTTTGATACGCAAAAAGAAACAATGAAATATACCCTTGAAGGGCTAGGAGAAGCAGTCATTGCGATGTCTGACAATTCATATATTTCATTCAACAACATCGACTTAACGGGTATCGCTCAATTTAAGCTAGGTGCTTTTGCTGCTGACGACCGTACAGCGGGCGGTTCAATAGAATTGCACATTGATTCGCCAACGGGACAATTGTTAGGTACTGCTGAGGTAACTAAAGATGCAAAAACACCCGTGAGTATTTCATTGAAAACACCTGTTGTTGGCTCACATAACTTATTCTTAGTATTTAAAAATGCTGATGCCAAAGGAAAACCATTATTTGCCATAGTAGATATTACAGCTGGTAAATAAGCCTTTTTTAATACGATTTACAAACAAGAAGAGGTTGCCAAAATTGGCAACCTCTTCTTGTTAAAATATAAAGCTGATTTTTTAGACTAGTTTTAAACGCCCTTCCACTTAACAGCACAACCCACCGACTTAGTAAAATTATTAACTACTGGTCTGCCTGCTAAAAGATTACTTACAGCATCATCCACATATCGTTTTGTTACGGCATTAGCATCCTGCGTATTATCATCAATGCCACCGATATATTGCAAAATATATTTGTCTCCTTCTTTCTTCACTACATAAGCCGATGGAGTTCTTGATACACCAAAAGCCTTTGAAGTAGCCTGTGTTTCATCTTGAAGGTAGGCAAAAGTATAGCCTTTAGCTCTGGCTACTGCCTGCATATTTTCAAAAGAATCTTCTTCATAAGCACTCGGGTCGTTTGGGTTGATTGCCAATACTGGATACCCCTGCGAAGCAAACTTTTTATCCAATGCCATTATTCTACTTTCATAAGCCTTTGAGAAAGGGCAGTGGTTGCAAGTAAAAACAATAATATATCCCTTTACCGAACGATTATCCGCCATTGATACCAAGTTACCTGTGGTGCTTTTTAATTTAAAATCTGCCACTACATCACCAATGGCATATCCTTTATCTGCACTTAATTTATGCTCTTCATTGGCAGGGGTAAACGCCAAAAATCCCGTTAAGACTATCCCAAGTAAAAAAATCGTCTTTATATTTTTTATATGTGTTTTCATTGCTTGATATGTTTATTGTATCTAATATAATTTAGAAGTTATCTCACTTGTTTGATTTAATAGTTAAATATAAATCTTGTTTATTGCTACAGTATTCAGTTTTGTATGGTAACAGTCCACATTTTTTTTAGTTCCTCCATAAATATTTCAGTATTTACTTTGCCTTCAAAAAACTTCCTTTTCTGCATTTTTGTATTGATTATGAGCGTGGCAGGAATACTTCCCGACCATTCTTTGTCTATCAAATCTATCCAATGATTATAATCTGGTTCATCCAAAAGTACTACTTTCGATTGTACTTTGTTGCGTGCTAAAAAGCCCTTTACACTCGTTTCCGCATCTTTAGGGAAATCCATACTTATTAACAAAAATTTCACCTTCTTAGTGCTATATTCAGTATTCAATCGTTCAAAAAAGGGTAATTCTTCTAAACACGGTCGGCACCAAGTTGCCCAAAAATGTAAAACAACGGTGGTATCTGATACTTGATTTAATACTTTTTGTAAATCCTCAAACTTCACAATGTCAACTTTCTTGGTTTGATTGAAAGCCTTAAAGTTAACTACGTAAATTAGGAAGATAAGTATTATTCCAAATCGTATTGAAAAGGGCCTAATCTTCATCATGATTAACTTATAAAAATGGAACTTCTATGTTAATTTATTAACGTTAAACCTTCACAATTATGTACTTGGTATACGTCGTTGTGACAAAAGAAATATTATAATATTTTACCTACACACATAACTACCTTACTATTAGATTATTATGAAACATACTAGCAAATAAAAATTTGCGAATTTTTTATAATAAATATAACTAGTTCCTTTCTCTTTTCAAAACATAATGCGTATCTTTGCGACCCAATAAAATTATAACTAATAATAAAATGTACGCAATCGTAGAAATCGCTGGTCAGCAATTTAAAGTTGAGAAAGACCTTTTCCTCTACACCCACCGTTTGGCGGGCGAGGAAGGCGCTGCACTGGTTTTCGATAAGGTTCTTCTTGTCGACAATGACGGAGACATCCAAGTAGGTCTTCCAACTGTAGCAGGTGCTACTGTAACTGGTAAAATTTTAGCTCACGTTCGTGGAGAAAAAGTAATTGTTTTCAAAAAGAAACGTCGTAAAGGATACCAAAAACAGAACGGTCACCGTCAAAATTTAACTAAAGTCTTAATCGAAGGAATCTCATTTTAATATTTAATGATTAATTTTATTCGTTAAGAGTTTCCTCAAAGCGAAAATTAAAACGTTAAATCGATAAACTAACAAAACAATGGCACACAAAAAAGGTGCGGGTAGTTCGAAAAACGGTCGTGAGTCGCATAGTAAGCGTCTTGGAATCAAAATTTTTGGAGGTCAGCCTGCAATTTCAGGGAACATTATTGTTCGTCAAAGAGGTACAGCCCACAATCCTGGTCAAAATGTAGGTCTTGGAAAAGACCATACTTTATTTGCTTTAATTGATGGTACTGTTCACTTTAAAAAAGGATTTAAAGGGCGTTCTTTTGTAGAAGTAGTTCCTGCTTAATAATGGCACATAACTAAGGTTATACCATTAAAAATTCTTTAGAAGGGATTAACGCTTGAATTTATTCAACTGTTAATCCCTTCTTCATTTAGGCATTTAACAGAAACGTAAAATTTAATATTACTTTCTTGTTAAACTATTTTAAATTTGTCATTAAACAATCATCAATCCATTGACTTATAAGCGTTTATTTGTTTATATGCAATGGCTTTTTTGTTTTGTACATTCAGGATTTGAAAGACATTCACCAATATGAATCCAAACCTTTAAAACATTTGGAATTTAGCATTAAATGCCATCCTCGATGAGGATGGCATTTTTTTGTAATATTCTTTGAACTCATTATAATGACTAATTTGTTAATAATCATATAATCAAGTGTTTAATCATGATTTATTAAAACATTTTACATTTGTATTATAATTTTTTCAACATGAAGCTGTTTAAACTTTCCGTTTCTGAGGTGAAAGTATTGTATTTTTGAATTGATTTTTTCAAAATTTGCGAAGCATAGCATCGCTACGTTGAGTAAATTTTGGAACAAGCTATTCTAAAAGACTTAGTTTAACCCAAAAGGGAAAGTTTAAACAGCTTCGATATAAACAACAAAAATATGAGACACAGCTTAGCCATTTTCCAACGGTATGATTGGAGAGACTTTCAGGCAAAGAAAAACGCCACCAGAAAGTATGCGAACAATAAAAAAACACCAGAGGTTGCACATCCAGAACACGACAAGGTATCATTCGACTGGATAAACTAGAAAAGCCGTCCCAAACGAAATTGGAACGGCTTTTTTGTATCTTCTAAAATCTTTATTCTACAGGGAATGGATATTCTTCTACATAAACATCTGTAAAAATCTCTGCTGGGTCTGGCCAAGCAGATTCTTCTGCAAATTTAACTGAAGCTTCTACTCTTACTTTGATTTCAGCATCAATTGCAGCTAGTTCTTCTTCTGTAGCAAGACCATTATCTAAAATCGCTTTCTTTACTTGCTCGATAGGGTCACGCATTTTGTATTGCTCAACCTCCTCTTTCGTACGGTATTTCTGAGGGTCAGACATTGAGTGACCTCTATAACGATATGTTTTGAATTCTAAGAATGTTGGTCCTTCTCCAGCTCTTGCACGGTCAGCAGCACGAGAAACTGCTTCGTGAACAGCCTCAACGCTCATTGCATCTACCGCTTCAGAAGGCATATCATATGCTTCACCGATTGTATAAAGGTCTGTAACGTTTGAAGTACGAGAAACCGACGTTCCCATCGCATAACCGTTGTTTTCTACCACAAAGATTGCAGGTAGTTTCCAAGTCATTGCCATGTTAAATGCCTCGTGTAAAGCACCTTGACGAACAGCACCATCACCGAAATAACAAATTGCTAAGTTTCCAGTTTTGTTATATTTTTCAGCAAAAGCCAACCCTGCTCCTAATGGAATTTGTGCACCCACGATACCGTGTCCACCTACAAAGCCAACTGATTTATCAAAAATGTGCATCGAACCACCTTTTCCTTTAGAGATACCAGTAGCTTTTCCGAACAACTCAGCCATGATAGTATTAGGATCTGAACCTAAAGCTAAAGGAATACCGTGGTCACGATATGCTGTGATATACTTGTCGCCGTCTTTCAATGCAGATCTTGCTCCTGATGAACAAGCTTCTTGTCCGATGTAAAGGTGACAAAAACCTTTGATTTTTTGTTGTCCATACAACTGACCAGCACGTTCTTCAAATTTGCGTTGAAGTACCATCGACTCGTACCAGTACATATAGGTCTCCTTCGAGTATTTTACTTTGTTTTCAGCTTTATTTGCCATTTTCTACAATTATGAATGAGTGATTTGTGAATAAGTGAAAGTGTAAGCTTCACCTTGACACTGCTTATTCGGAGGTAAATCCGATGCTAAACTGCCTGTGATTTGCAATCCCATCAAACAGTCTTTAATTTGCACTACGAAATTAGTACAAAACAAAGAACACACAAAGTATTTTGTATTATTCATTGATGCTTAAATACATGTTTTGTCAAATTTTATCCACAATTTCCTATTCAATCCCTTTTTATTTTCTTTTCATGTATTTACAAAAACTTAGTTTGACCAATTTCAAAAGCTACGACTACAATACTTTCGAGTTTTCGCCTCGGGTAAATTGTATTGTTGGCGAAAATGGTATTGGCAAAACTAATTTATTAGACGCTATTTACTTTTTGGCTTTAACTAAAAGTTCTATCTCTAATCAGGATACCCTTAGTATCAATCATGAAGCTGATTTTATGATGATTGAGGGCAATTTCGAGAGTGAAAAAAATACGCTCATTACTGTTGCTTTGCAAAAAGGACAAAAGAAGGCTGTTTTGCATGACAAAAAAGCCTATGAAAAGCTATCAGAACATATCGGAAAATTTCCAGTGGTGTTGTTGTCTCCTAATGATACCGATGTGATTCGGGATGGGAGTGAAGAAAGAAGAAAATTCTTCGACGGAGTAATGGCACAATTGGATGCTGAGTACCTTGAAAACCTATTGCAGTACAATCGTCTGTTATTGCAACGCAACTCTTTACTCAAACAGTTTGCCGAACGCCATTATGTAGATGATTTACTGTTAGATATTTATACCGACCCTTTGGTGGAAGTTTCTCTGAAAATATATCAGGCTCGTATTGTTTTTACGGAGAATTTTCTCCCCATTTTTAAAAAGCATTATGAGGTATTATCTGATGCCAGAGAGAGCGTAGAAATGATTTATGAATCGGAGGTAAGCAATCATGACTTTGTTGCCTTATTTCGAAGAAATAGGCACAGAGATTTGGCCGCACAGAGAACAACGCTTGGAAGCCACAAGGATGATTTTATTTTTGAAATTAATGGTTTTACCTTACGCAAATTTGGCTCGCAGGGACAACAGAAATCCTTTGTGATTGCCCTTAAACTAGCTCAATTTGAAATGCTGAGTGTTGCGAAGGGTTTTGCCCCAATTTTACTCTTAGATGATATTTTTGATAAGCTTGATGACAAAAGAATCCAACAGCTTATTAATATGATGACCGACGGAACATTTAATCAAGTATTTATTACCGACGCTCGCCCTGAGAGAACAAGAGAATTATTGGAAAAGCTAGTGGTAGATATTAAGTATTTTGAAGTACAAAAAGCCTAACGCATTGAATATTTACGTTAGGCTTTTTGTATTTATTTTTCTGTGAATTTCACGCCTGCATAATTGGTCTTGATGGTAATCTTGGTGGCTGAGCCTTTACCTATCTTTCCTTTATAAACCTTGGTAGATTTCCATCCCATCGTACGGTCGTCAACCTCTTTATTATCGTCAGGATTTACGGTTAACGTACATTTTCCTTCTGGGTATCTAAAGTTGGCATACGTAGTAGTTACTTCAAAATCAGCATTGCAATCGCCCGTTACTGGTAATTTTACGGCTGTATAATTTGAACGAATGTCTAGCGTCTTCAACGTCTTCGATAATTCTGCTAACTGAACGCCATCTGAATAACTGATTGACAACTTTCCTGTTTGATTAATTTTACCAATTTTACCACTTGAATATTGAATTGTTCCATCCAGATTATTAATGTCATCTAAAATCATCGAACCATAATTGTTGGTCAATTTTAGGTTATCTGCCTTTTCTATATTCAGTTTTGAATATGCAATGTGCAAATCGCCATCATCCATTTGTTTGATATTTCCTGAGCCATATTGCACAAAAATATCTTTCTCTCCGCCCGTCAATTTATCAGAAACAAAGCTTCCATAATTAGAAGTAATCTTCAAAGGAGCTGAAAACTGAGGAATAATCGTTTTGCCGTATTTATTTGAAACCGTCAATGAATTAGACTTCGGCATATAAATCATATAGTTAATCTCTACGCCACGTTTTTCATTTACTTTTTTACCATTGCTACTGCTCCAGTTAAAAGTATTTGTTAAACTATTTGCCCAACTCCAGTTGCCATTGCCATTGGTTCTTTCATCCGTATCAATCATTGTTTTAAAGGCAATTTTGTCTCCTTCTTTTCTCTCAACGATTTCTACATTATCAATAAACGTTTGGGCTTGTGCTTCTGTACTACCGTAACCCGTGATAGTTATATCTACTTTGATTTCGTTTTTATTCCAAAGTTCTACTTTTACTTCTCCGTGTTGGTTGTTAATATTCAAAAAGTTTTTAGCATCTACAGGATAAGATTTACTAATTACTTTTTTCTTTTCTACGGCTGCCGTTTCCTGAATAGTAGCCTGACCATACTCTGCATTATAAGTCATTCCAGCAGGGGGTGTTGGTGGTGTAGGAGGTAAAGGTGGCATTTCGCTAGCTCTGCCTACTATCGCAACTCTATTTAAGGTTCTTGTCGCATTACTTCTTGTTGTGGCAATACTTGCCCTTACATGGTTCTGATATTCTTTTACTTCTACAGAATCATGTACATAAACACTTACTTGTTGTGCAAAGGCGCTGTTGATTATTAAAACACACAATGCTACTATATTTAATACTTTTTTCATGACATTCTTCGATTAAACTGTTTACCTCAAATGCTTTTCATCGGATTATTCTGATAATCTTTAATTTTCTGAATAATTGATAATTGCCTGTTTAAAATATCTAATTGTACTTGTAAATTTTGAATCATCGCTTGAACTAGCTCTTCCTGATTAGGCGTTTGGGGTAATTCTGCTTTCAAGTTTTGATAGTCTTTGTTCAGGTTCTCAATTTCTGCGGCAAATTCTTTGTAAAGTACTGGGTCGTGAGCCTCAATTTGCCTGATTTCCTCTCGCTTTGTTTCAATCAAACTTGCATACTGAACCATTTTATCGCCATATTCGGGGCTTACTGTGGCAATAATCTTATCTGTATTCTCTGATTTGAAACCAAGGTCATGTATAAAATAACACCCTATTAATATGGCAAGGCCTGCTGCTAATGCCCAATATTTTTGTTTGAAAACAATAATTTTTTTATTTTCTACAAAAGGTGTTTCTCCCGGAAAGGTATCTAAATGCCCTAAGCCTTTGTCTATTTTATCCCATAAACCTACAGGGATTTCAAACTGATCAAAGTTTTCACGGTTATCACGAATGAATCTTTCTGTTTTTGTCTTTTTCATAACTCTCTAAGCCTCCTCTATCTTAATACAAAGGGAAAGAAAAGGGCTTTATTGTTTTAAAATTTCCAACAATCGTTTTTTGGCTCTGATGTATTGTGTTCGGGAAGTTGATTCTGCCACGCCCAAAATCTCTGCGATTTCTTCGTGGTCATAGCCTTCTAATAAATACAAACAAAGTACTGTTCTGAAACCATCAGGTAACTGTTGAATGGCATTCTGTACTCTTTGAATATTAAGTTCTATTCCTTCTTCGTCGTAAGTGGCATCGTCTGGAATATCTGCTGCTTCTTCGATATCGATTAATTGTACCTTTCTATTCCTTAAATGATTTAAAGCTCGATTAATTACAATCTGTTTCAACCAAGCACCAAAAGTACTTGTTTGTCGAAAATCATGGATTTTCTGAAAAGCATCTAAAAAGGCATCTTGCAGGACGTCCTCTGCTTCGCCAACATGATTTACTATTCGGACAGCAACATTGAACATAGCCTTTGCATAAAGCCTATAAATCTCGTACTGAGCCTTGCGATCACCCCTACGGCAAGCCTCCACGAGTGGCAAATGTTTGTCTATGTAATGTGTTTGTTCCAGTGCTAAAGGTTGAGGATTCATAGTGTTCAAACTTCTAACCTTCAAGTTAAGCAGTTTTCATCTATTGACAACCAATAACTTAAATTCAAACTAATGACACAGAACAATTTAGGAATGTTGCATTTTGTTAAAAATTCTTAAAATATTTTAAAAATTTTATCGTTTATGTCTCCTATTCAAAAATATTATGCCATTTATAGTATTTTTTACGACAAATGTCGTTATATTTACGACATATTTACAACAATGGCATCCATGAAAAAACAAAATATTTTACCTATATCAACTTTGATTGTATTGCTAGGCGGGCAAACAATCATCAATCGTGAAATTAGACATGATTTCGACCTGATTGAAATTGCGAAAGAAGGTTTACCTAAGCAAGCGTTAGACAGTCTGGCGAAACAAATTTCTTTTTCAAATAAAGAAATGGCCGACATCCTAAATATTTCAGAAAGAACCATTCAACGCTACAGAGAAGACCAACGCTTGGACAAAGATGCCTCTGCGAAATTGATACGTTTGGCAAAATTGTACGAGCTTGGTCAAGAAACATTTGGAAGCCTTGAAAGATTTAATGGCTGGATGCATTCACACGTGCCTGCTTTAGGAGGAAAACGTCCTACTGAATTATTAGATACTTCATTAGGCTACGAAATCATTGAAAGAGAATTAATATATATTGAACATGGTTTGTTTTCATAAACACCATGTTTAAGTAGTCTATGTAAAATAAACGATGTTGCTGTGTGAGTTAAAATGATGTTTAAACCTATTTTAGGCAAGAACAGCTCACAACTCATCACTCACAACTAAAAACTCTTACTTAACTACGCCCTAACACATTTAACATGGAAGTTTTTAGAATTAGTAAACTTATAAGAGCCCGAGATTTATCGGGTTTCGGAGCAAGTTTAAAAGGACAGCGTTGGAATAGGAGAGGCACATCGGTGCTTTATACCGCTTCACACAGGTCGCTCGCTTTATTAGAAGTATTAGTACATTTAGGCGAATATTATCCACAAGACGAATACGCTATCATCACTTTGGAGGTGCCAGATAACGAAATTACGTTGCTGGATGCAACAAGTTTACCAAAAGACTGGGCTAGAATATTTGAAGCAGGTATATTAGCTTCTTATACAGATAATTGGTTTAATACGGAGCAGTCTATCGCTTTGGGGGTGCCTTCTGCGATTGTTGCACAAGAATATAACTACCTTATCAACCCTTTGCATCCAAATTTTTTGGATATCAAGATTAAACACATAGAACCATTCACTTTTGACGAAAGATTTTTCAAGGATGTCATCGACTAAAAACGCCCAATATTGGATTGAAAACTATCAAATGAATGCTCATCCAGAAGGTGGATACTTTGCAGAAACCTATCGGGCAAGTGAAAATATTCCTCAAAAGGCTCTTCCAGCACGATTTAAGGGAGATAGAAGCTATTCGACGGGTATTTATTTTTTGTTAGAGAGTCATCACATATCAGCCTTTCATCGCATTGCCTCTGACGAAATGTGGCATTTTTATACAGGCTGTGCCTTGAATATTTATGTGTTGGATAACGACGGTACTTTAGAAATTATTCGATTAGGGAATAATCCTGATAAGGGCGAAGTATTTCAAGCAGTAGTTCCTGCAGGAAAATGGTTTGGCTCAAAGCCCGTTGAAGAAAATACTTATTGCTTAGTAGGCTGTACGGTTGCCCCTGGTTTTGACTTTGAAGATTTTGAAATGAAAGATAGAAAAGCATTGTTACAATTATTTCCTCAACACGAGGACATCATAACAATGCTTACTTATTGAACTTTTATGCTCTTCAATCATTATTTTAAAGCCATTACCTGAGTTGTTACAGGCTTACCTGCAATATAATCTTTGGCAAATATTCTGTAATTATCGAAAATCTGACGAGTAGCGATTCTTAATGCCTTTTCATCAATAGCATGTGTCTCTGGCGCTGCGATACCTGCTGCATAGCCCATCCAGATAGGACGATTACTGTCGTTTTCAACAAATTGTAAGAGGAGTGTTCCCTTTCTGAGTTTTACTCTTCTAAGTTCCTCATTCATGCTTTCCTTACCTAGCCCTCTGAAAGAACGTTGAAGCACCGAAAGGTTTACATCACTTGGGAAAAGTGCATAGAATACAATCAAATTGGGTTGCTCTTTAGAGTCAGCATAACCCCTTAGCTTCATCTGATTGCCTATTTCATCAATCACTGCTTGGAATTTATAGGTTGTATCAATCATGGTAAACTGTTTTTCAACTGTTGTGAATGACTGATAGTTTGGCTTGAATACCTCATCTTCAATTTCTCTATGACAAGCAGAACCAATTTGAAAACTGTTACGATTACAAGACGCTAAAGCAAGGAGTGCGACTACTGCGAAAAGATAGATTTTTTTCATAACGTAAAAATTAATTTAAAACTTGAAACTTATAACTATTTGATTTTTAGTTGATTTTCTGGAATCTAAAAACAAAAATGAATTTTCAAAGGCAAAAAGCCGTTCTAATAATAAGTACGTAAAAATTTAAGAATAGTCTCTTTAGTGGTGATTTAATCAGCAGTTATAAAAGTTTTGATTTAAAAGCTTAAATCAAATTTTATAGGTCTTTGTTTGATAAGTAAGGAATTATAATTTTTAAAAAATGAATACAAAACCAATAATTCGTGTAGATGTTGTTTCGGACATCGTATGTCCTTGGTGTTATATCGGTAAACGGCGGTTAGAAAAAGCTATTGAAGATACACAAAGTTCTTGTAATCTGCAAGTTATCTACCATCCTTTTCAACTAGACCCTAGCGTTCCTGAGTCTGGAATACCTTTTAGTACCCACATGGAAAGCCGTTTTGGGCCTAATTATGCACAAAAATTTCATCAGGTTGAACAAGCGGCCTCATCAGTTGATTTAGATTTCGACTTTGAAAACCTTCCAAAGGCTATTAATACTTTTGCTTTTCATAGAATACTTACGATTTCTTTGCACGAAGGGATGCAAGCTGAAGTAAAAGAAGCTTTGATGAAAGCATATTTTGTGGATAGAGTAGATTTAACAGAGCAAAGTGTAGTAGCAGCAGTGATGGCTCAATTCGGTTGGTCTACTGAAAAAACGTTAGGTATTCTTAATTCAGACGAAGCATCTGATGAAGTAAAAGAAGAAATGCACTATTTCCGTCAACAAGGTATATCGGGTGTTCCTTTCTTTATTTTTGATAAAAAATATGCTGTTTCAGGTGCACAGCCCTCAGAGGTTTTTAAAGAAATCTTTGAAAAACTAGCCCAGGAAAAACAAGTAGCGGCTATTTCTGGAGATGTTTGTGATGTAGATGGTGAGAATTGTTAGGGTAAGAAATTAATATTTTATTTTTATGGAGGTACTTAAAGTACCTCCATAAAAATAAAATATATGTTCGTTGTTCACGAGTTGAAAACTCGTGCTACATTTTTACTAATGTATTACCACGCATAACGGGTAATACATCGTATAAATCGTGTTGTAAACAATAAGCAATGTCTTTTTGAATACCCAAACGTTGAAGCCTTTTTACGTGAGATGACGAGGCAACGAATGATAATAAATCACTTTTTGATAATTCGTACTGACGCAAAGCCATCAATGCAGAATCATCTTCTACCATAAATTCTTCTTGCAAACGTTCTACCAAAGCTCCTGCAAAAAGCGTATCTTCCAAGTTAGGTTTACCTTTCCATCCAGCACATAATACTAAAATATCGTATTGTTGGTCTTTTAAATAATTGGCTAATGCTCCTAAATTCAAGAAAGAACCAACCATTACTTTTACAGCCGATTTAGATTTTGTGATAGCCAACGTACCGTTGGTCGTAGTAACACAGATGGTTGCACCATTTACTTTTTCAGTCATATAGCTGAAAGGTGAATTATCAAAATCAAAACCTTCTGGCGTTTTTCCGTCACGTTCAGCAGCGGCTAAGTATCCTTTTTGTTGATAACCAACACATTCGTCAATGCTAGCCACTGGAATAATTGCTTCTACACCATTGGCAAAAGCGGTTGTCATACATGAAGTTGCTCTAAAAATATCTACTACAACAACTATTGAATTTTCGATATTATATAAATGTAATAGCTCGGGACTGATACAAACGTCAATTTTTTGCATAATTTCAAAAGAATCTAATACAGACTAATTACTTTAAGAAAGGCATTTTCGTTACTACAGCCTTTAAATATTTATTACGGATATTGATATATATTTCAGAACCTACTTTGGTATATTCCTTAGTAATATAGCCCATACCAATACCTTTGCTTAAGGTTGGCGACTGTGTTCCTGAAGTTACTTCACCAATAATATTGCCTGCGGCATCCATGATTTCGTAATGTTGGCGAGGAATCCCTCTATCAATCATTTCAAAGCCTACTAATTTACGTGTTGGACCGTTCTCTTTAATTTTTTGATGGAATTCTGAATTAATAAACTCTTTGTTGAATTTAGTAATCCATCCTAAGCCTGCTTCAATTGGCGATGTACTATCATCAATATCGTTTCCGTATAAACAGTAACCCATTTCTGTACGCAAGGTATCGCGTGCACCTAAGCCCACAGGCATAATATTAAATTCGGCTCCTGCTTCAAAAATAGCTTTCCACATAGCCTCCGCATCTTTGTTCCAAACGTATACTTCAAAACCACCTGCACCTGTATAACCTGTTGAAGAAATCAATACGTCGTCAATGCCTGCTACTGTTCCTGCTTTAAAAGAATAATACTCCATCGACTCCAAATCTAAATCAGTCAATTTTTTCAATGTATCAATGGCTTTAGGTCCTTGAACGGCAAAGAGACTCAAACGGTCTGAAATATTTTCCATTTCTACACCGAATGTATTGTTCTGTTGTAGCCAATTCCAATCTTTCTCGATGTTTGAAGCATTTACTACTAAATAATATTCTTTTTCGTCCCAACGATATACCAAAAGGTCATCTACAATTCCTCCTTTATCGTTTGGCAAACATGAATACTGTACTTTTCCATCAACCAACACCGAAACATCATTAGAAGTAACATATTGTAAAAACTCCGTTGCTCGCTCACCTTTTACAACAAACTCGCCCATGTGCGATACATCAAAAACACCTACTGAAGTACGAACACCAATGTGTTCCTGAATAAGGTTTGAATATAAAACTGGCATTGAATACCCCGCAAAAGGTACCATTTTTGCCCCAAGCGCTACATGAACATCATTAAGATGAACATATTTTAAAACTTCTGTTTGTTCCATTGGATGTTGATTGAAATTGGTAAATTAATCCAAAATTTTATGGTTAGATAAGAATATCTTTTGTTATACTTTTCACAAAAGTAACAAAGTATCCTGAGAGGTTTAAATAATGTGTGAAAAAGCTGTAAGCGGTGAGCAGTGAGCTTTGAGCAAGTACAACAAACACATCTTATTACTCAAAGCTAAATGCTCAAATCTCATCGCTCATTGCTTAAAGCTCACTGCTCATCGCCTACAGCTACTCCTGATACAAAACTGTCAAAACTGTTTGTCCTACTGCCTTTAAAGTATTTTTATCAATAACCGACATATTGTCTTGATGAGTATGGTGATACGCTCCAAATGTCTTAGGGTCGTTCGGGCGTAACTCTATGATATCAATCATTTGAATTTTTGCTACATCGTTTACTGGCACATGGTCATCAACCAAGCCTCCGCCATCTGCATCAATAAATAATGTAGAATAGCCTAATCTGCTCGCTATGTCCCAAACATTGCGTACAATCATGGGTGCATATTGCATTGAAGTACCTTCATGTGGGAAAACCGCACCTTTTGCACCTACCATGTCTAAATTGATTCCGTAGTAAGCGGTATAATTATCTTTGTGTTTATGACTTGCCCAGTATTGCGAACCCAAGCACCATGAGTTCTGTCCATGTTCGCCTTTATAATCCTCTGGTTCGCCTACATCTTCAGTATCAAAAAAGATAATATCAATCCCCACATTAGGTTTGGTTTTAGCTTGTTGAATATTTCTGGCTAATTCTAACAACACGCCTACGCCACTTCCTCCGTCGTTAGCGCCGTCTATGGCTTTATTTTTATTGATTGTGTCTTTATCTGCGATAGAACGAGCATCCCAGTGAGCAGTCAATAAAACTCTTTTTGTAGCTGTAGGGTTAATTGAACCGATGATGTTCTGAGAATTGAGTTTTTTACCATCGAAAGTAGTTGCTACAAAATTTTGAGTAGTTACTTCACAACCAAATTGTTTTAATTTGGCAACCAACCAAGCAGCGCATTCGTCATGAGCTTTGGTATTGTTTACTCTAGGCCCAAAAGCTACCTGCTTTTCAACAAAGGCATAGGCAGAATCTGCATTAAAATCGGGAGCAGGATTAAGGGTTATTTCTTCCTGAGGAATGCTTTCTGAAGTACTTTTTTCTTGACAAGATTTAAAATAAACTGCAACTCCTGAAAAAACAAAAATTGCCAATAGGAGTAATGCTATTCGATTCGTTTTCATTATTAATTTTTGTAATAAGTCTTTTTAAAATTGTTAATTAACGCAAGAATAAACTTGCCATTTCTGATAAAGAAACAATCTTCATCGTTATTTCACCACTTGGCGTATAGCTTGGATTTGATGAAGCAAAAAGTTGTTCTACCAAAGTATTCATCTCCAAAATCGTCAATGAATGATTACCAAAGCGTCCTGCTGAGCGTTTTGCCATTGCTCTAGCCAAGTTTTCAGCTTTATCCAGGTGTAATTCAGATTCATTTTGCTTGAATTGCTCTAAAATACCTTCAATCATTTCTTGCTCATTTTCTTCGGGCGAGTCGGCTGGAATGCCATTGACCATAAAAGAATCGTGTTCTACTACACTCAACACAAAACCTAAATTCCTGATTTCGTCTTGAATCTCCAACAGCAAATGAAAATCGGCTGTGGTCAATTTTACTTTAGTCGGAAACAATAATTGCTGTGATGCACCACCATTTTTGCGTAAATGCTGAGAGAATTTTTCATACAAAATTCTTTCATAAGCAGCTCTTTGGTCTATTAATAACATCCCAGATTTTACCTGAGAAATAATGTAGCGATTATGAATTTGAAAGGTAGTAGCCTCTGAGTCTTGCGACGCTCGTTGAGGACGGTCGCTTCCAATATCATTTGCTTTACTTTTCAATAAAAAGGACGTAGCCTCGCTAGGAATGCCAAAGTCTGCTTGGGTTTGTTCAATTGATGGCTCTTTTTTCTCAAAATCATCTAGTTGACGGTTCAACCCTTCGTATAACTTATTCCAATTTGTCAGATTTGTTCGCTCTCTAAAAGGTGCTTCGGGTCTGGCAAATCCATTTACTGCTGAAATCTCCTTAGTCTTTTCAAAAGGCGAACCCGTGAACTGGAAAATATTATTGGTAAAGTTTACGTCCGTTTCAAAGTCTAAAGAGGGCATTAAATTATGCTGGCTCATAGATTTCCGAACAGCGGCTTGTACAATAGCATACACTGTTCGTTCATCATCAAACTTAATTTCGGTTTTAGTTGGATGAACGTTTATATCAATATGAATCGGATCTATTTCAATGAAAAGTACATAAAAAGGATGTGAACCTTCAGGAATTAATCCTTCAAAAGAACTCATCACAGCATGATTCAGATAGCTGTTTTTGATAAAACGATTATTCGCAAAAAAGAACTGCTCACCACGTGTTTTTTTTGCATATTCTGGTTTACCAACATATCCTCTCACACTTACGAAAGAGGTTTCCTCTTCGCAAGAAGCCAATTGTTCACGATAACCTTTACCGAATAAATCTACAATCCTTCGGCTTAGTTTTCCTGCTGGCAAATTGTACACTTCCGTATCGTTGTGATGTAACGTAAAAGAAATTTCTGGATTGGCTAAGGCTACCCGTTGAAATTCGTCGATGATATGACGCATCTCTACAGGGTTTGACTTCAAGAAATTTCTGCGGGCGGGTACATTAAAAAACAAGTTTTTAACTTGAATACTTGTCCCTTCTGAAGTAGAAACTGCTTCTTGAGCTTTTAACTCTGATGCATCTATTTTTATCAAAACGCCTAGTTCGTCTGTTGCTCTACGAGTACGCATTTCAACTTGTGCTACAGCGGCAATAGATGCCATGGCTTCGCCACGAAATCCCATTGTCCTGATTTTGAAAAGGTCTTCTGAGGAACGAATTTTGGAAGTAGCATGGCGCTCAAAACACATTCTGGCATCGGTTTCTGACATACCTAAGCCATTATCAATCACTTGTACTAAGGTTTTTCCTGCTTCTCTAACGATTAATTGAATGCTGGTGGATTGGGCATCTATGGAGTTTTCCAAAAGCTCTTTCACCACAGAAGCTGGTCGTTGTACGACTTCGCCGGCGGCAATCTGATTCGCTATCGAATCAGGAAGCAGTTGGATGATATCTAACATTTTCTGTAAACGTATTTTAGGTTATTCTTTTAACAACGGTGGTTACCCTAATTGTCCCTCTAAGTTCGTGATAAATGCAGGGAATGCCAACAAAAAATCTACTTTTGGTGTGGATAAGTAGCTAATTGGCTTATTATCAGGATATAAAGTGCAATGTTAAGTAAGGTGTATTTTTCGGCTACAATCAGATAAAGTAACTCATTAACAGGCACTTGTCAACAAACAACACAGAAGAAAACTAGTATATTTCAGTAAGGATTAAGCTTTTTTTCAAGCAATAGTCTCATAAAATGCTATTTTTTTGAGGACGTTCTAACATTTATACATTTCTTAAAACTAATTTTACATTTTAACTGTTCACTAATAGCTTGTTAGTGTTATAATTAACGAATCGTATTGATATATTAGACCCCAATCTAAATACAAATTAAATAGAACTCATGTTAAAACAACAGATATTAATCTATACAGAATCAACACCAAATCCAAACTCAATGAAGTTTGTTTTAAACTTTATTGTGGCTCCTGAAGGCTTATCGTTCGACTACGCAACGCCAGCAGATGCAATAGCAGAAGGCAAAGAATCACCGTTGGCTGTAGCTTTATTTGGCTTTGATTTTGTAAAACGAGTATTCATTTCATCTAATTTTATTACAGTTACCAAAGACGATGAGACAAAATGGGAAGATGAATTATTCAGCTTGAAACAATTTTTGAAGGGATTCTTTGAAGAGAAAAAAGAAGTTTTCACAAAGTCGACGATTGCTGCTAACGACGTGATAGGAGGAGAGGGAGATTCAGAAACAGTAGTTAAAATCAAAGCTGTGTTAGACCAATATGTTCGCCCTGCGGTAGAGTCTGATGGCGGTGCTATCAATTTTCACTCTTTCAATGAAGGAACTGTTAAAGTATTATTACAAGGCTCATGCTCTGGTTGCCCGTCATCAACGATGACTTTGAAGCAAGGCATTGAAAATTTATTAACCCGTATGGTTCCAGAAGTAAAAGAAGTAGTAGCAGAAGGCGTATAAAATCGTTCTTTAGGCTTAATTTTTCTTAAATTACATAGATTAGACCTGCAAGGCTTCCGAAACCTTGCAGGTCTTTGTATTTTTGCGTCATGACAGAAAAACGTTGGATTTATAAACCCATTCCACCCACCGATAAAATCAAACAAGTAGCTGAGGCAATTAATGTTTCAACAGAAATTGCTACGCTCTTGGCTCAGCGAGGAATTAATACCTTTGATGAAGCTAAGGCATTTTTCCGACCAGACCTTTCTAATTTGCACGACCCATTTTTGATGAAGGATATGGATGTTGCTGTTAAGCGTCTGACAAAAGCGATTGAATCGGGCGAAAAAATAATGATTTATGGTGATTACGATGTAGATGGCACTACTTCAGTGGCTACTTTTTACGGTTTCTTGAAAAACCACGTTTATCAAAATGCGTCTGACTGTCCTTTAGAATTTTATATCCCCGACCGCTATGCTGAAGGCTACGGTGTTTCGCAGGCAGGTGTTGAAAAAGCTGCTAACGAAGGCTTTGGTTTGATTATTAGTTTAGACTGTGGGATTAAATCAAAAGAGAAAATTACTTGGGCAAAAGAGCATGGCGTTGATTTTATCGTTTGCGACCACCACCGTCCAGATGATAATGATTTACCTCCAGCAGTGGCGATTCTCGACCCTAAAAGAGCTGATTGTTTATACCCTTACAAAGAATTAACAGGCTGTGGCGTTGGTTTTAAGTTATTACAGGCTTATTGTAAGACGCAGGATATTTCAGAGACATTGCTATTGCCTTATCTAGACCTTGTGGTTACTTCTATTGCTTGTGATATTGTACCTATTACAGGCGAAAATAGAATTATGGCTTATTACGGTTTGCAACAATTGAATTCAAATCCTAGAACGGGTTTAAAGGCATTGATGCAATCGGCAAGTTTGGCAGGAAAAATGGACATTACCAAAGTGGTTTTTGGACTAGGTCCAAGAATTAATGCCGCAGGAAGAATAAAGCACGCTTATGATGCTGTAAATCTATTATTGACTGACAACGAAGAAGAAGCCACCAATTTTGCCAATATCATTGCCAAGCATAATACAGATAGAAAAGGTTTTGATACCGATATCACCGCCGAAGCTTTGGCTATTATTGAAGACAACGTTGTGTTGAAAAGTGCTAAAAGTACCGTATTATTCAAAAACGATTGGCACAAAGGCGTTATCGGAATTGTAGCAAGCAGGTGTATTGAAAAATATCATCGTCCTACTATTATTCTTACAGAATCTCATGGTCATGCTGCGGGTTCGGCTCGTTCTGTACCGGGCTTTGATGTGTATGATGCTATCGAAGAATGTGCAGAGCATTTAATCCAATTTGGAGGACATACTTTTGCGGCAGGTTTAACGTTGGAAATCTCTGAGATAGAAAATTTTAAGCGTAAATTTGAAGAAGTTGTCAATCGAAAAATACTCCCTGAACAACTTTCACCCATGATTGATATTGATTTGAAATTGCCTTTGATAGAAATTTCAGATAAATTTCACAGAATCATGTGTCAGATGTCGCCTTTTGGTCCACAAAATATGACACCCGTTTTTGTTTCAGAAAATGTTTACTTGCATGGACAGCCCATTAAAATGAAAGAAAAACATTTGAAAATAAATGTTTTTCAAGAAGGCTCCCCCGCTTATACTTGCGTAGGCTTCGGGATGGTAGAAGATTATTTCAATCGTTTACACGAAGGCAAGCCGTTTTCGATTTGTTATACCATCGAAATCAACGAATGGCAAGGCAGAAAGTCTTTTCAGTTGATGTTGAAAGATATTAAGGTTTAGATTTAGTGATTGGTAAATAGAGATTAGATTGTTTATGTGCTAGCCTAAAATATTAAAATTAATAGGAGGATTATCCTTCTGATTCAAATCATGATTTTAAGAACAGAAAATTTAGTTAAAAAGTACGGACAGCGTGTCGTAAATGATAATGTTAGTTACCAAGTAGCTCAAGGTGAAATCGTGGGACTGCTAGGTCCTAATGGTGCAGGCAAAACTACCTCTTTTTACATGGCTACGGGCTTGGTAAAGCCAAATTCAGGTAAAGTGTTTCTAGACGATTTAGAAGTAACCAATCTTCCGATGTACAAACGTGCAAGGTTAGGTATTGGCTATTTAGCACAGGAAGCTTCGGTATTTAGAACACTTTCGGTGGAAGAAAACATTTTGGCCGTACTGGAAATGACTAAACTTTCTAAACAAGAGCAACGTGAAAAAACAGAACAGCTTTTAGAGGAGTTTTCTTTAACACATGTTCGTAAAAATTTGGGGCAAGTACTTTCGGGTGGTGAGCGTCGTCGTACAGAAATTGCGCGTGCTTTGGCAGTTGACCCGAAATTCATTTTGCTAGACGAACCATTCGCTGGGGTTGACCCTATTGCGGTAGAAGAAATTCAAGGGATTGTAGCGAAATTAAAGTTCAGAAATATTGGTATTTTGATTACCGACCATAACGTGGATGAAACCCTCTCTATCACCGATCGTGCGTATTTACTTTTTGAAGGCAAGATTTTAAAGGCAGGTACTCCACAAGAGCTTGCAGATGACGAGCAAGTAAGACGTTTATACTTGGGTAAACATTTTGAATTGAAGCGGAAGATTTAGCGAGTAAAATCATTATATTTGATTAAAAATCAACAATATGACAAGGATAGTTTTAGATATTCCTAATGATAAAGATGTGGAATTACTTCTTCCCTTATTAAGGAGGCTTGGAGTCATCGTTTCTAACCATGCTGACGAATTAAGTGAAACAGAAATTGCTCATCATCAGAGTGTTGTTGAAAAGGGAGGTAAAACTATTGAGCATTTTGAAAGCTTTATGGAAAGTTTTGAATTAAGTCGCCAAGATAGAAAAATGCCATTTAGAGATTAACTAACACCTATGAAAATTTTCGATAGTAATATTATTATCTACTCCTCTCAGATAGATTTTCAATTTTTGAGACCTATTATTAATCAATCAGAAAGTTATATTTCTGAAATTTCAAGGTTAGAAGTCTTGGGTTATCATCAAATTAATATCCTTGACAAAAATTATTTTGAGAGTCTATTCACACTATTGAGCATAATTCCTATTGATAAAAGTGTAGTGGATTTAGCCATAGATTTACGACAAAAAAAGAAAATGTCTGTTGGTGACAGTATCATAGCCTCTACAGCTTTACTGTACAATTGTGAGCTTTATACTAGAAATGTTAATGATTTTAGCTGGATTGAAAATCTGACAGTGATTAATCCATTTATTAACTGATAAATCATCACATTCCTACCTCATCACTTCCTTCAAAACCGTTAAAGACTTTATTTCTCCCAAAGTATCCACATGAAGTCTGTAAAATAAGATAATGGATTCTAATAATTGATTACGTGAATGGCGGTCGATTTTAGGAGATTGGTGATAGGGTGTATTCAATAAAACATCTAATTGATTTTCGAGTGTTTGATTAAGGACAGGCAAATTATGAATCCTTAATTCATTGGATATTTCATGCGCATTCTCAGGTGAAAAACCCAAATACGTACCCAATTGCAGTAAAAATTGTAAATGAAAATTCTCAAAATGTTCTTCTACTTCATCTAGCCATAAGATAGAATTATGGAGAAATTCAAACAAAAAATGATTCCCTGTTTCCTCTTTTAATGATTTTCCAAGAATTTCGGTAATAAAAAGCGCTATTGATGATTTATAAATATCATAAGGTAGGCTATGAAAAGGAGTGCTACATTTAATTTCTGCAATCCGATGGATTTGTTTATTGGCTGCTGTGTTTTTTCCTTTCTGATAAATCACCAAATCTAATAACGTGAGGGGCTGAAAAAGTGCTATCTTGTTTTTGGATTTGGCACTTCTAACACCATTTTCAATATACGTTTGTATCCCAAATTCTTCTGTAAAAATATTCACGATTACAGAAGTCTCTCGGTAACGAATATAATTTATTACGATGCCTCGTGTTTTATTTAACATACTTCTATGCTTGGGGTTCTTCTCTACGCCAAACTAATTTATCCACAGGAATTTTCTGTTCTATTTTATCTCTTAAAATATCCATCATTTCTTCTACAGGCATTTCTGCATCAAAACGTATAGGCTCTTTAAAGGTAACAGATAGCGTAGTATTGCTTTTTTTAAACCGTAACCCTTTTTTATCAAACGCTCTACGAAAGCCATTAATTACAACAGGCACAACTATTGGATTATGTGTTTTTATTAAATGCGCCGTCCCTTTCCTTAGTGGAGCATAAGGTGTAGTTGTGCCTTGTGGAAAACTTACCACCCAACCATACGATAAACCTTTGCCTACTTTATCTTCTGCCGAAGTATCTACTTCTTTTTTAACATCCTTGCCCTTTTCCCTCCAAGAACGATTTACCAAAATAGCACCTGCCTGCGAAAAAACCCTTGGTATCAAGCCACCATCTTTCATCGTTTCAGAAGCTGCTACATAAAATACTTTCGACCGTGGTGCTAATAAATAAACAGGAAAATTGACTGAATTTCTGAACCCCCATTTTACACTAAAGAAAATATGATAGAGGCAAATTACATCCATAAAATAGGTTTGATGATTCGATAAAAAAAGCACACCTTCTGTTGGAAGTCCCTCCAAATATTCTGTTCCGCTGATGCTGGTTTTATTGATACCCCTGATACGAGAGTAAGTTACCCATCCCAATACAATCATAATAATGCGTTTTAAAAACATTGAATTGCCAAAGGGATCTCGTTCAAAAAAGCCGAAGACATCAATCATCGGAAGTAGTTTTTTTATATGTTCATTCATTGTTTATGGTTTGTCAATAAGTCTTTTCCTAAGCGTTAAATTCGATATATTCATTCAAATAATCAATACTTGCAAAATCGAAGATAGATAATTTTTGGTATATTGTTTAAAAAATTGTTCTTCTTGATAACCTATTGAAGCTTTTTATGTTATGATTAACAAAGGCTTTTTTTCCTATTTTCTCAAATCTTGATAAAAATTATGAATGTACTCATCACAGGTGGTTCGGGTCTAGTTGGCACACGTCTTAGCCAACTATTATTATCTAAAGGTTTCTCGGTTTCTCATCTTAGTCGAAAGCCAACAGATGAAACAGGCAAGATAAAAATCTATCATTGGGATATTAATAAAGGCATATTAGACACAAAGGCTTTGTTGGAAGCCGATTATCTAATTCACTTAGCGGGTGCTGGCATAGCAGATAGTAGATGGACAGAGGCGCGAAAAAAGGAAATCATTGATAGCAGAATAGACTCTTTAGGATTGATTATCACTCATTTGAAAAATATTCCACATAAAATCAAAGCTTTTACTTCCTCCTCGGGTATTGGTTTTTATGGAGCTGATACAGGGACAAAACACATTACAGAAGAAACACCTGTAGGTAAAGATTTTGTAGCTGAATGCTGTATTCTATGGGAAGCGATGGCCGATAATGTAGCAAAACTAGGTATCAAAACGGTAAAACTTAGAACAGGAATTGTTTTGAGTACTGAAGGAGGAGTTTTATCAAAAATTCTGGTGCCTGTACGTTTTGGGGTGGGAGCAGCCTTGGGAACTGGTAAACAATATCAATCTTGGATTCATATTGATGATTTATGCGAGCTTTATATAAAATCGCTTTTAGATGACACCATGAATGGTGCCTATAATGCCGTTGCTCCTAATCCTGTTACTAATGTTGAATTAACGAAAACCTCTGCTGAAATACTAAAAAGACCATTTTTTATGCCCAATGTTCCTGCATGGGCTTTGAAATTAGTTTTTGGCGAATTGGCAGATGTGGTATTAGGCGGAAATTATGTGCTCAATCAAAGAGTATCTTCAGAAACCAATTTTCAATACAAGTTTACAGATGTTAAAAAGGCTTTGAAAGATTTATTGTAGTGTTATTAAAGCATTTTGTCGTCAAGTGGTTGGTTTTGTTATTTTTGAGCGATTGATAAATGCATAGCATTGCTTTTTTATATCCATAATGATGCTGTTTTTTTGCCACATTAAGCTGAACTTATCTTCCATTTTAGTAAAAATAGATTTTCTTGACAATTCTATGATTGACCCTATCGTAAAAATAATAACGATTGTACAAACGATATATAGCATCAAAAGAGAAAGGGATTCTTTTCCTCTGACCTGACTAATGAAATGTGCTATCTCTTTTCTAATCAGTGGGTGTTCATGTATCAGGTAAATTCCAAAAACTGCGCTTGAAATCAGGTTGATAAAATTACTTTGGACTTTAATATTTTTAAAGGTAAAGAAAAGCATTATCGCTGCAAATATCAATAATGGGTTGTTATACGAGAATAGTCGCCAAACAAAAGCGAACTTATGAATATCTACAAAAATTAGTGTACAACAAAAAAGCACAAGTGCCGAGACTAGAAAAAAGCGAATGGGTTTTTTGATGATGATGTTTATCTTTTTCAGAAACCTTGCAAGGATGTAAATAGTGATAAAATGAAACACTGTAAATCCATCACCCGATATTGTTTTGAATATAAAGCCCGCGAAACAGTCAAGGTATAATAAGCCCACTAATAAAAACATAAGTTGTTTATTTTCGATGCCATCAACACCTTTGTTGAGAAAAGGTGAAATAAAGTATAAAGCTAAATATACGCCTAAATACCACCAAACATTACCAGAAATCGGGAAGATAGACCTCACTAAGTCTTTCCAATCGAACGTTGAGTGATTAAATACGGCAAATAATAGAGAAATAAATAATGAATAGAAAAGTGCTTGAAATAAGATAGAAACTAGCACTTTTAGCTTAAATTTCATCCCATAATATCCCGATATAAATACAAATGTATTTACCCCTACAATGACAAAACTATTGATAAATAGTCCACAATAGAGTTTGTTTTTATCATGGTGAAAGAAATCATTTACCATATTTTCAAGGCCAAAACCATGAACAATAATATGGTGAGTAATAATCATAATCATCAAAACTATCCGCAATAGTTCAATGTTTGATTCTCTGTTTTTCATCTTTATATAATTAAAAAGGCCGTTATTGATTAAAGGTTTGGTGTATTATTGATAGATAATGTCTCCCCCAAGTATCATTAGTTTTAACCTCTTCATATTCTCCTAGCTTCCAGAAGAATGTTATCGGCAAAAACCTCAAATGCATATCTTAAACTATTGCCAACAACGGCATAGCTTCGCTCTATTCTTTTTTAATAAAAGCAATATTTCGATAAAGGGATTTTAATGAAAAAGGCGGTTGCTTAATAAAGTAAATTTTAATGCAGGAACTGACAAGGCATTTCCTGTTTTATCAATGAATTTGGGCGGTTCTATTGATATTTTGTTTTCTTAGTAGTCTACAGATTTTTATGCATCAAAAGTAATCAAGATTCTACTATTTTGCTATCGTTTTAGTTTTCTCTAAGTTATTTTATTTCATAATAACCTCTACCTCTATTTATTGGTACATTCTGAGTCTTCATCAGCGTTTTTTAATCGTTGTATAATTGCGGTTATTCTCACAGTTTTTTTATCTTTGAACAAATCTGAAGTTTATAATTTAACTTATTCAATTGCTAGGAGCTTTTTGTTTTTTAGCTAGATAATTCACATGAAAAACATTTTAATTTATTGTGGTTCTTCGTATGGCACCAACGAAATTTATAATAAAACTGCTCAACAAGTAGGAGAGGTTCTTGCTAAACAAGATTTACGAATGATTTATGGAGGAGGCAAAGCTGGCTTAATGGGTACAGTAGCTGATGCTGTCCTTGAAAATGGTGGAGAAGTAATTGGTATTATTCCTTCTTTTATGGAAGTTTGGGAAGTACAACATACAGGTTTAACAGAGTGTATCGTTGTAGAATCAATGCATGTTCGTAAACAATTGATGGCTGAAAGAGCAAATGGCGTTGTAGCTTTACCCGGAGGTTGGGGTACTTTAGATGAATTATTTGAAATTCTTACTTGGCGACAAATTGGGCTTCATCGTATGCCTGTGGGCTTGCTCAATACGAATGGCTTTTATGACGATTTGATTATGATGATGAATAAGATGGTTTCAGAAGGATTTGTGAGAGCCGTTAATCTTAACTTCTTGATTATCGATGATAATATTGAATCTTTATTGGAAAAAATGCGTAATGATGCTACGGAAGGCGAAATCATTGGCAAACGGATAGAACGTGCCTAAAACAATGTTTTGGGCTATTTTTCGTTCAAAAAGTAAATGAAGATTGTGCCACACAAGCTATGAAAAATATTACATTTCTTATTTTTACCCTTATTGTTTTGCAATGTATGCCCAAATCTAAGGCTCAAAATAAGCCTGAAAGCTTGGGAAGTGCTGTTAATTCTGAATATTCTGAATTAAATCCTGTGATTGCTCCAGATGGCAGGATTTTGTATTTCGGTAGGAAAAGCCATCCTCAAAACAAATATGGTGTAGCAGGGACAGACCAAATTTCGGGCTCACAAGATATTTGGTTTGCTGAAAATGTAATGGGGGCATGGTCAACTGCCAGAAGAATGCCTGAAAGCTTAAACCGTGATCAATATAATTCTATTCTGAGTATCTCGCCCGACGGACAAACTATTTTACTAAAGGGTGCTTATGTGAATGGTCAATACGAAACTCGGGGTTTTTCTATTGCTAAGAAATCTGCTAATGGTTGGGATATACCTAAAAAGGTAATTATTCCTAAATATGAACGCCTTAGTAAAGGTAAAAATGAGTATGGTTTTCTTTCAAATGATGGAAAGGTACTATTGATGGCTTTTTCAGAAAAGAAAAACTCTGATGAGGATGATATCTACGCTTCTTTTCTAGAAAACGATGGTACGTGGTCGGAAGTAATGAATTTGGGAAATGAAATCAATACTGATTTTACTGAAACTACACCTTTTTTAGCTCCTGATGGTAAAACACTTTATTTTTCGAGCAATAGAACAGGAGGAAAGGGTAGTAATGATATCTGGGTAGCTCAAAGAAAAGACGATAGTTGGATTCATTGGACAGAAGCTATCAATATCGGCGAGCCAATTAATACAGACCAATACGATGCTTATTACACGATTTCTGCTGCTGGCGATTATGCATATTTTGTTTCGGGTAATAATTCGTTAGGTAAAAAAGATATTTTCAGACTAAAATTAGAGGTCAATAAGCCTGTACCTACTGAACCAAAACCAAGTGAAAGCACACCGATTGGCGGAAATCCAACGAGGAAGTCACAAGACAGAAGACCTGTTCAGCCTACCCCTACGAAATCGGATGCCGTTGTTTTAGTTTCTGGAAAAGTGATTGATGGTAAAACAGGTAAAATTCCACAAAATGCTCAAATCATTTATGAAGATTTAAGCACAGGTAAAGAATTAGGTATTGCTACGCCTGACCCTATAACGGGTATTTACAAAGTAGTGTTACCTTACGGAAAGAATTATGGTATCAGTACAAAAATTGATGGCTATATTGGCACTTCTCAGAATATTGATTTAAGTAAAATTACGGGAAAATACCTTGAAGTAGAAGGCAAGGATATGACTGTAAAACCTATTGAAGCAGGTACTAAAGTTGAAATGAATAATATTTTCTTTGAATTTGGTAAAGCTAATTTAAAACCAGAATCATATCCAGAGTTGAATAGAATAGCCAATTTCTTTAAAACGAATACTAAGCTAATTTCAGAGGTGAGTGGACACACGGATAATGTAGGGTCTGATGAAGTAAACAATAGACTTTCACAAGAGCGTGCCGATGTGGTGCGTAATTATTTATTGACACAAGGCGTACCTGCTGAAAGAATTTCGGCAAAGGGTTATGGTAAAAATAGACCAAAAGTAGCGAATGATACGCCTGAAAACCAAGCTATTAATAGAAGGGTAGAATTTGAAATTTTGAAGAATTGATTTTATGACTTTAGGCTATAAAATTTTATTGATAGATTCTTTATATCTGCTATCATCTGCGATATTTATCTCCGAAAATCTGCGGGTAAAAAATATTTCTCGCTGATTGCCGCTGATTTTATTCGCTGATTTACGCTGATTGCTTTTATATAAAAGAACATATACACAAGACTAACAATGATTTTAAACTAATTTTTATTTAACTAAAAAACACATAAAACTATGTCAAAGGATAAAGGAGCCATAAAGGAAGTAAAAAAAGAGCCTGCTAAAACATTAAAAGAAAAAAGAGCGGCTAAGCAAGAAAAGAAGAATAGTAAAAGAGATTAAATACAAAAATCCTCAGTAGATAAATTACTGAGGATTTTTTGTTTCTTATTTTTCAAAAAGCTATCATTTTGGTCAAGGTTTGACATTTAATTATATGTCTTTCTTTTCTCTATTTTCTTTTTGTAAGTAAGCAAATGGGCGTAAAAAAAGCACAATTAAAGTAATGGGCAAATAGACTAGTAGTCCAAACCACATATATTCTAGTGAAAAGCTAACCTCAATCCCTGCCATTACTGTTTTATAGTAATTATAAACACAAATAGTATTTAATGGAACATATATAATTACTAGAATGATATTATTGGATTTTTTTTGTAGGTACCAAAAACGAGTTATGAGTTCCATATCTTTAGGTTTAAGACTATTTTATAAATATCTATTATTAATCCTAATTCTCCATAACTAATCTGTTATTTCGTCAAAATATCCTCGATACTTGCTTTTTTACTAATATTTTTTGAGCCAAATGAATTGAAATATTCGTAAACAGAGCCAATCCAACTACAAATTGGTCAACAAATACAATTTTGAAAACTTCTTTATCGACAAATAATTGTCAGTAGCCTATTAGTAAGACAGATTATAGCTAAACTTTCATGATTTTCATCCATAGATTTTTATCTTTGAGGAAACACTTCATTTAACAATTTAAAAAACACTATGCGAAAGCTCTCCTTTATTTTGATGCTCCTGCTGGTAGCGTCTATTTCGAGTTATGCTCAACATTCAACTGTAAAAGCTAACTATGCGTTAGCGGCTAAGTTTTCTGCTAAAAAATTAAACAAAATGATTTTCTCTACCAGTGTTGATCCACACTGGTTAAAAAAGTCAGACCGTTTTTGGTATGTTTATGAAACTACTGAAGGCAAAAAATGGTATATCGTCGACCCGCTGAAGGCTGAAAAGAAACTTATTTTTGATAATGAGAAACTGGCGGCGGCTATCACTAAAATTGTAAAAGACCCTTTTGATGCGCAACACTTGGGGCTAGATAGTATGCGTTTTGTCCGTGATGAAAACTGGATTCAGTTTGAAGTAAAAAGTACACAAGATTTGGTTGAAAAGAAGGACTCAACCACTAAAAAAGATACTAAAGTTGTCAAAGAAAAACCAAAAGTCAAAAAGGTATTTTACTTTGAATATAACCTTAACACAACCGAATTAGTAGAATTAAGTGATTTCAAAAAGCCTAAGAAAAAACCAGTTTGGGCAAGTATCTCTCCAGATGGCAATACAATTATTTTTGGTAAAAAACAGAACTTGTATTTGATGGATAAACTCAATTATGAGAAAGCCCTCAAAAACGAAGAAGATAGTACCATCGTTGAAGTTCAATTGACAAAAGATGGTGTAGAAAACTTTGGTTATCATCGTGAATCTCTTTCTTTTGGCGACAATGAAACGAATGTTGACAAAGAGAAAAATAAAAACAAACGCAAGCCTGCTTCTATCTTTTGGAGTCCTGATAGCAAGAAATTTGTGATGACTCGCACTGATAACAGAAAGGTAAAAGATATATGGGTAATCAATAGTGTGGCTGACCCACGCCCGACCCTAGAAACCTATAAATATTGGATGCCTGGCGAGAAAGATGGTCCGATAGAAAATATCATTCTCTTCGATGTAGCAAGTAAAAGTCAGCTAGAATTGAATGCTGATTTATTCAAAGACCAAACCATCAGTATTTGGAATACTACGCCACTGGCCAATACACGTGATGATGATTATCGTGCCAATGTGTGGTTGGGGACTAAAGATAAATTTTATTTGAGTCGTGCCAGTAGAGATTTAAAGAGTATTGATGTGATGGTAGCAGATGTGACTACTAACACTGTAAAGCCTATCATTCAAGAGCGAATGAATACTTATTTGGAAACTCGTAAGCTTGGTTTGATTAATGCAGGCAAGGAATTGATTCACTGGAGTGAAAGAGACGGATGGGGACATTTTTATTTGTATGATGAAGCTGGTAAACTAAAAAATCAAATTACTTCTGGTGCTTTTCATACGGAAGAAATCATCGGTATTGACGAGAAAAAACGCATTTTATACTTCACTGCCAACAACCGTGAAAGCAATGAAGACCCTTATTATTTACATACTTATCGTGTAAATTTTGATGGAACAGGTTTGAAATTGCTCAATGAAGGAAACTTTGACCATGCTTCTAGTATTAATGATAATCAGCTTTATTTTGTTGATAATTTTTCAAGAGTGAACACTACGCCTAAAGCGGTTTTATACAACACTGAAGGCAAAAAACTCTTGGATTTAGAAACTACTGATTTAACTTCTTTACTATCAGCAGGGTATAAATTCCCACAAACTTTCAAAGTAAAAGCTGATGATGGTATTACTGACCTTTATGGAGTAATGTACAAGCCTTATGATTTTGATAGCACTAAAAAATACCCAATCATAGAATATGTTTATCCTGGTCCACAAACAGAAAGCGTTAATAAGTCTTTTAGTAAAGGTATGGATAGGATAGACCGTTTAGCTCAATTAGGTTTTATTGTCATAACTGTTGGTAATCGTGGGGGTAATCCCGCTCGTAGCAAATGGTACCATAATTATGGTTATGGGAACCTAAGAGACTATGGTTTAGCGGATAAAAAAGCGGCGATTGAACAGTTAACCGACAGGTTTTCGTTTATCGACATCAACAAAGTTGGTATTCATGGACATAGTGGAGGTGGTTTTATGAGTACCGCTGCCATGCTAGTTTATCCAGACTTTTTTAAAGCGGCTGTTAGTAATGCAGGGAACCATGACAATAGTATTTACAACCGTTGGTGGTCTGAAAAACACCATGGTGTAAAGGAAATTATTTCTGAAAAAAATGATACGAGTTTTGTTTATAGCATCGAAAAAAACCCTGAGATTGCTAAGAATTTGAAAGGTAAATTGTTATTAATTCACGGAGAAATTGATAATAATGTGCACCCTGCTAATACTATTCGTGTGGTAAATGCTTTGATAAAAGCCAACAAGCGTTTTGAGATGCTTACGTTGCCTACTCAACGCCATGGTTTTGGAGATATGACCGAATATTTCTTCTGGAAAATGGCTGACCATTTCACTAAATATCTTTTAGATGATTTCAGTGATAGGAGTGTAGACATCGAAGAAATGAATAAAGAAATAGAACGAAAACGATAATTTCATTTTCTTAATCTTAAAATAAAGCATTTAGCAAACTAATTAGCTGATTTTAAGGTTAAATTTGTACCGAATTTTTCGCCACGAATTGCTCAGATTTTCACCAATCGGGCGGTTCGTGGCTATTGTTGTTATTGAAGATAAGAATATGCTCGTAAAAGATTTCCTTACCCTGTATCGTGAAGATGGCTTTGTGCAGATGATTGCCGAACAAATTAAAGCTCCCAAAATCTACCCTCATATTCAAATAAAGGGCTTTATTGGTAGTTTGGATGCCGTAGTGGCATCTGCTTTGCATTTACTTAACGAAAAGCAATCTCACCTTTTTGTGCTTTCCGACCGTGAAGAAGCTGCTTACTTTATTAACGATTTACAAAATTTAGTGGGCGAAGACCGAGTACTGGCTTTTCCGATGTCTTACAAAAAGGCTTATCAATACGAGGAGGTGGATAATGCCAACGTGTTGATGCGTGCTGAGGTATTAAACAAACTCAACAATAATACCGAAGGAGTATTGATTGTTAGTTACCCAGAAGCCCTCTCTGAAAAAGTTATCAATAAGCGTTCACTGACTAAAAATACTTTCACAATCAATGTATCTGAGAAATTGGATACGGCTTTTTTAGGGGAAGTATTGGCTAGTTATGATTTCGAGAAAACGGATTTTGTTTATGAAGCGGGGCAATATTCTATCCGTGGCGGTATCGTAGATGTTTTTAGTTATGCCAACGATTTGCCTTATAGAATTGATTTGTTTGGTGACGAAGTAGAAAGTATCAGAACCTTCGACCCTGAGTCTCAGCTTTCTGTTGAGTCTATTTCTCGTATTAATATCATTCCTGATGTACAAAACAGGTTGATTCAAGAAACCCGTGAACCTTTCTTTAATTTCTTACCCGATAATACCCGTCTTTGGTTCAAAGATGTGGAATTGACGCTTGAAATTATTGAAAAATCTTTTGAAAAAGTAGAAGCAAATTTTCAAGAAATCATTGCTAAAAGTGGCGGAATTAAGGTCATTTCAGAACCTAATCAATTATTCGAAACCCGTAGAAGTTTCCTGAATCTGATTAAAGAACTCGGTACGATTGAGTTTGGGAAGAGATTTTATTTTAAATCTGCTCACGAAAAAATCCAGTATCAGGTAAAAGTACAGCCAACTTTTAACAAGGATTTTAAAAGATTGGCTGATAATCTTCGTGAAAACCAAGCTTTTCATTATACCAATATTATCACGGCCGACTCGCCTAAACAGCTTGAACGTCTAGCAACTATTTTTGATGAAATCGATAGAAATGTTCGTTTTCAGGCCATGAATATCTCTTTGCGTGAAGGCTTTATCGACCAGCAAGCTAAAATTGTTTGTTATACCGACCACCAAATTTTTGACCGTTTCCATCGTTTTAGAGAAAAAAGTAAGTATTCAAAATCAAAAGCTCTGACTCTCAAAGAATTACGTTCTTTACAAGTTGGCGATTTTGTTACGCACGTCGACTATGGTATTGGTCGCTTTGCTGGGTTGGATAGGGTAATGGTAGGCGATTCGGAACAAGAAGCCATCCGATTAATCTATAAAGACAATGATGTATTGATGGTTTCGATACATTCACTTCATAAAATTGCGAAGTATTCGGGCAAAGAAGGTGGACCACCAATCATGTCGAAATTGGGTTCGCCTGAATGGGAGAATCGTAAATCGAAAGTAAAGAAACAGGTAAAAGACATTGCCAAAGAATTGATTTCGCTCTATGCCAAACGTAGAATGGCGCCTGGTTTTGCTTTTTCTAAAGATACTTTTATGCAGGTAGAACTGGAATCCTCTTTCTTGTATGAAGATACCCCAGACCAAGCGAAATCGACGGCTGATGTAAAAGCCGATATGGAAAAACCACACCCTATGGATAGGCTTGTTTGTGGCGATGTGGGCTTTGGTAAAACCGAAGTGGCTATTCGTGCAGCCTTCAAAGCAGTGGCTGATTCAAAACAAGTGGCTATTTTGGTACCAACTACGGTTTTGGCAATGCAACACTTTAGAACCTTCCGTGACCGTCTCGAGAAATTTCCTTGTCGGGTAGAATATATCAATCGTTTTAAGTCGGATAAACAAATCAAGGAAACTTTGAAAAGAGTAGCTTCTGGCGAAACGGACATCTTGATAGGTACGCACAGAATTGTGAATAAAGACGTAGTTTTCAAGAATTTGGGCTTGATGATTATCGATGAAGAACAAAAGTTTGGTGTAAAAGTAAAAGACCGTTTAAAAGAAATGAGGGTCAATATTGATGCCCTGACACTTACGGCAACCCCTATTCCAAGAACCCTTCATTTTTCATTGATGGGTGCTAGGGATTTGTCTATCATTGCCACGCCTCCGCCAAACAGACAACCTGTTACGACAGAATTACAAATATTTAGTGAAACACTCATTCGTGATGCCGTAAGTTATGAACTAAAAAGAGGAGGACAAGTATATTTTGTGCATAACCGAGTAGGAGAGTTGGAGTCTATCGCCAACCTGATTTTACGCATGGTGCCTGATGCCAAAGTGGGTGTGGCTCATGGACAAATGGAGGGTGATAAGTTGGAAAAGGCGATGATGAATTTTATCGAAGGGCATTACGATGTATTGGTTTCGACCAACATTATCGAAGCTGGTCTTGATATTCCAAATGCCAATACGATTCTTATCAATCACGCTAACCATTTTGGCTTATCCGACCTCCACCAAATGCGTGGTCGTGTGGGACGTTCTAACAAAAAAGCTTTCTGTTATTTACTGACGCCCGCCCTTTCATTACTTACCTCTGAGGCTCGTAAAAGATTAAGTGCTTTAGAAGAATTTTCTGATTTGGGTGATGGCTTTAAAGTAGCCATGCGTGATTTAGATATTCGTGGGGCAGGCAATTTATTAGGCGCAGAACAAAGTGGATTTGTCAATGACTTAGGATATGAACTCTATCACAAGATTTTAGATGAAGCCGTTCAGGAATTAAAAGAGACGGAATTTAGGGCTTTGTTTGAAAAGGATTTAGCTGAAACAGCCGAAAAATTGAAGATTGATTGTCAGATAGAAACAGATATGCAAGTATTGATTCCAGAAAAATATGTATCAAGTATTTCTGAAAGACTTTCGTTGTACACCCAACTGGATGATATGAAAGATGAGGAAGAATTGGTGAAATTTGAAGCCATGATTACCGACCGTTTTGGCCCTATTCCTCCACAAATGTCTGACTTGATTGAAATTGTCCGTGTTCGTTGGATTGCGGAGTCGTTGGGAATGGAAAAAATATTATTAAAAAGTAATAATTTGAAATGTTATTTCGTTCCCTCTGAGAATGAAAAGTATTATAAATCAGCAGTTTTCGGCAAGGTTATTGAATATGTTAAACAACATTCAAGAAAGTGCTCGTTGAAAGAAGTAAAAGGTAAGCTGATGTTGTATTTCGATAAGGTTACATCTATCGAAGAATTTAAATGGATTTTAAAAGAAATTGCTAAATAATAAAGTTTAATATTCTTTATATGTGGCTTTTTATTCGTAATATTCCATTTGTAATCATAAGAATTAATAATCTTTGAATATAAAACCCGCAGAATTTAGACGGTTTAGCATAAATTTGTAGTCTTTTCTGTAAATTGCATTCTTCCTAACTCAGGATATTAACTAGTTTTAAAATTATTCTTATCACGACAATCAAATTAATTAACAGATGAAGTTGTCTCTCAAATTAATGACAATTCTTGTAGCAAGCCTTGCATTGGCAAGTTCTTGTAAATCAAAGAAGTCAACGAGTGTAAAAATAGGCAAGAAAAGTACTGCTACTGGTATTGCTTATAACAAAAAAGGAGGTTTTCAGATTGATAAATCCTTCAAAGGTCAACCAACGGGTCCGAACTTAGTATTTGTAGAAGGCGGACGTTTTACGATGGGAGCTTTAGAAGAGGATGTTGTCAATTCAAGAGATAACTTAGAAAGAACCGTTTCTGTACAGTCATTTTATATGGATGAAACAGAGATTGGTAACGTTCACTATCTTGAATATTTGAATTCGGTCATGAAAGACTCTTCTCAAGAATTCTATGAATCAGCATTGCCTGATACATTGGTTTGGAAAGATGAATTAGCTTTTAACGACTCTTATGTAGAACAATATTTACGTTATCCAGGCTTCCGTATGTATCCAGTTGTGGGTGTATCATGGGTACAAGCTTCTGATTACTGTACTTGGAGAACCGCTGCCGTTAACAACGACATCGCAATGAAAAGCCAGAAAAAGAAAAAAGGTAAAAAAGGTGCTGAAAGCAGAACCACTCCTGTATTTACAGCAGGTCAGCGTTTAGCGATTGAGTCTGGAAAAGTATTACCTGCTTATCGTCTTCCAACTGAAGCAGAGTGGGAATATGCTGCTAAAGCCATGATTGGTACGCAGTATGAAGATGAGAATCAAACTAATCAAAGAATTTATCCTTGGGATGGGCCTAATATGCGTGCTTCACAAGGCAAGAAAAAAGGTTCTATGTTAGCCAACTTCAAACGTGGACGTGGTGACTATGCGGGTATTGCTGGTAAATCAAACGATGGTGCTATCATTACGACTGAAGTTTATACCTATCCAGCTAACGACTTTGGTTTATACCAAATGGCTGGTAACGTAAACGAATGGGTTTATGACTTATACCGTCCGTTATCTTATGAAGATTTCAACGATTTAAACCCTATCCGTAGAAACGATTACCTAGATGTAGCTAAGAACTACGATAGAAAAAACAACAACTCTTTAGTAGACAATAAATCAAGAGTTTACAAAGGTGGTTCATGGGCAGATGTAGCTTATTGGTTAGCACCAGGAACACGTAGATTTATTGATCAAGATTCTTCTACGTCAACGATTGGTTTTAGATGTGCGATGATTAGAGCAGGCTCTAATAAATAATATTTTTACCCATTAGGATGGCGGCAGAATTTGATTCTGTCGCCTTTTTTTATGCCATTGCTAGGGTGAGTATGGAAATGTCCTTTATATCGAATTCTTGCAGGCTTAAAACGCATGATTCAAGGGTTGCACCCGTTGTCAAGGTATCATCAACTACTACTACTTTTTTTCCTCTTAAATATGCTTGATGCTTGACAGCAAAGACGTTGTCCATATTTTGGTATCGCTCTAATCTTGATTTAGTTACTTGTGAGGTCGTGTTGGTAGCTCTTACCAAAATATCATCTCGCCATTCAATATTTAGGCTTTCTGATAATCCTTTGGCAAAACAATCTGACTGATTATATCCCCTGCTAATTAACCTTTTTTTATGCAATGGCACTGGAATAATCAAATCAAAAGCTTCTGCAAAACCATTCTCTCTTAATTCTGCTCCATACCATCTTCCTAGCATTTCACCTACCTCCTGATTACCCTTATATTTTAGCTCATGCATCAAGCGTTGGACTTTGCCTCCTTTTATAAACTTCAAATAGCTCATAACATGTTTTAGATCAACTTTCCCCAAAAATTTCTGCATCAATATATTATCTTTTTCAAGATGTAAATTAGTCTTGGGCAAATCGAATCTGCAATCTGTACAAATTACTTCCTCATTGAGTTGAAGCGGTTCTAAACAAGCCGAACAAATTCTAGGAAAAATCAAGTCTATAAATGCGTTGAACATGATTTGAGCAATGTTGTTAAGGTTAGAAACTGATTACAATTTTTTCTTTGTATTTTGCATACAATTTAACATCAATCAAACAATAATCATGAGTTTAGTCGCAGAATTTAATGAGTATAGAAGCAAGATGAACGATAAAATCTTGTCTTCGGATAATAAAGTAATTAAAAGAATTTTCAATCTGGATACCAATACTTACGCTGAAGGAGCTTTATCTGAAAAAACAAAGGAAATGATGGGGTTATCATGTTCAATGGTTTTGCGTTGTGATGACTGTATCAAATATCACCTTGGAAAATGTTTTGAACTAGGAGTGACTGATGCGGAAATGCAAGAGATTTTCTCGGTTGCTACCTTAATCGGTGGAACTATTGTTATCCCACATTTGCGTAGAGCAGTTGAGTACTGGGAAGAACTTCGGAGTGCTGAGTAGAGAGTTTTGAGTGTGGAGTATTTTATCGAAAATGAAGATGATTTTTTTACTAAAACTTATCTATCTACAATTAAAATAAATCACTAACTCACTCATTCACTAAATCACAATTAAATCTTACAGCTAAATTAAAAAATATGGAAATAGAGAATCTGGCTCAGCAATGGGATATCTTATTAGATAAATTAGAACAATCTCTCGGAAAAAAACCTGCTGATTTAAATGCGGTACTTTTTCTGATTGGCGTTCAAGAACTAGGGAAAGGACATCAGTTCTTTACCAAGGAACAAAAGCAAGATTTAATGCATATTGCTATTTGCAAAGTACTTAGCTATAGTGGTATTTATGCATTAGAAGGTACTGATCAAGACGGTTGGCCACATTGGAAATTGATTCAGCCTTTGCCTTTTGTAAATGTAATCGAACAAGAAAAATTATTGAAAGCTCAAGTTATAGAATATTTTGAAAGGGAAGTTTTTGTATGAAAATTATCACTTATAATGTAAATGGCATTCGTGCTGCCATGAACAAAGGGTTTATCGATTGGCTCAAGGCGAGTAATCCAGACATGGTTTGTTTGCAAGAAATTAAAGCCGAAGAACACCAGATTGATAAACTAGTCTTTGAAGATTTGGGCTATCATGTATATTGGTTTCCAGCCGAAAAAAGAGGATATAGTGGGGTAGCTATCCTTACTAAGTTTAAACCCAATAACATTGATTTTGGTTGTGGCTTGCCAGATTATGACCGAGAAGGAAGAGTACTTCGTACTGATTTCGACACCTTTTCATTGATGTCTGTTTATATGCCCTCAGGTACTAGTGGCGACGAACGTCAGGGTTTTAAAATGAAATGGCTCGATGATTTTTATGGTTATACCGACGACCTTAAAAAGTCAATTCCTAACCTTATTATTTCTGGTGATTATAATATCTGTCATCACCCCATTGATATTCATAACCCTAAATCTAATGCAAACAGTTCAGGTTTTTTGCCAGAAGAAAGGGCTTGGGTAACAAAGTTTTTAGGGAATGGCTTTATAGATACTTTCAGGCATTTTAATAAAGAGCCACATCATTACACATGGTGGAGCTATAGAGCAGGAGCAAGGGGCAAGAATTTGGGCTGGCGTATTGATTATCATTGTGCCACCGAAAGCATGGCAGACAGACTGATTCGTTCGGCTATTTTACCAGAGGCAAAGCATTCTGACCATTGTCCAGTGCTATTAGAAATCGCTATTTAATACATAGGTGAATCAAGCAAGAAAGTATTCAATTGTTTGATTCGCCTTTTCTTTATTAATTAATTTTTCTTAATTCTACATTTTAGGACTTCTTTTTCGTTAGTAATTAAATAAGAATCTTCAGGCTTAAACCTTAGCAATATGACTACTTCACCCATCGCGACTTTACTCATGCGGATTGAAGAATACAAGCAAAAGTATTATCTCAATCGACTTATTAAAGGCAGTATTTTTTCAGCGGCAGTTATCTTGTCCGCTTTTTTGGTTTTTAATGTCCTTGAATATTTCGGTCATTTCGGTACTACTTTCCGCACGATTTTATTCTTTTCTTTCCTCTTAGCCTTCTTGATTTCGTGTATTTTTTGGGTGATTAAACCCTTGGTATTTTTATACGGAAAACAGAAACCGCTTTCGAATGAACAAGCAGCCGACCAAATTGGTAAGTATTTCCCTGAAGTAGGCGATAAGCTAATCAATACCCTACAGCTTACCCGAAATATTGATAAAGCACAAAACGAATTGTTGATTGCTTCTATCAAACAGAAGTCTCAGCAATTGGGTATTGTCAAATTTACGGATGCTATTAAGATAAATGATAATAAAAAATACTTAAAGTTTGCGGCCTTGCCTGCTATTCTAATAGTAGGTATCCTGATGCTATATCCTTCGTTTTTCTCAAAAAGTACTGAAAGGATTGTCAACTTCAAAAATGAATACCAAGAAGAAGCACCTTTCAATTTCCTACTTGAAAACAAAAGCTTACAGGCTTTTAAAAATGAAGATTTTACCCTAAATCTTAGCTTACAAGGCAATACTATTCCTGACGCTGTGTATGTGGTTTATAACGACAGAAAGCTAAAAATGGAAACGACAGATAAACGTCATTATACCTACACTTTTTCTAAAATTCAAAATGGTTTCGATTTCCAGTTTGAAGCCGCTGGTTTCAAATCTGGTCAATATGAAGTAGAAATGGTCAACAAACCAAGTTTGGCTTTTTTTGACGTGAATGTAAACTACCCTGCTTATCTCAATAAACCAGATGAATCTTTTAAAAATGTTGGTAACCTAACTGTTCCAGAAGGTACGGCTATCGAATGGGATTTTAATGTTACTAATACCGATTCTATTTCGATGGTTTTTGAAGGTGATAAAAACACTTACCATGTCGATAAAAAACTATTAGGAGGCGGTTTTGACTTTAATAAAAGAGTAAAAGCTTCTGGTACATACAAAGTGTTTCTGAAAAATAAATATGCTTCTAATACTGAAGGCATCAGCTTTTATTTAAATGTTATTCCTGATAAATATCCACAATTAAGTTTAGAGCAATATAAAGATTCTACGCTTTATAATTTAATTGTTTTAGGCGGAAATATTGCTGATGATTATGGTATTAGTCGCCTAGCTATTTTTTATAAAGTACTCAGAAATGGGCACAACAATCAACAAAATTATGCTAGTTTGGGTTTGCCAGTAAATCCAAACCAAGCGATTCAAAGTTTTTATAAACAATGGAATTTGGATAGTTTAAAGCTGAACACTTCGGATAGAGTAGAATATTATGTGCAAGTTTGGGATAATGATGGGGTAAATGGTGCCAAGTCTACTCGTTCGCAAGTCATGAATTATGCTATTCCCGACAAGCAAGCTATCGATAATCAAATAGAAAACTCTGTCGATAAAACACAAGCACAATTAGAAAAGACTTTCGAGAAAGCACAGAAACTACGTAAAGAAATTGCTACTTTGGAAAATCGTTTGAAAAACAAAAAGGAGTTAGATTATCAAGACAAGAAATTGGCGGAAGAATTGATTAAAAAGAAAGCCGAGTTGATGAATGAAATTAAAAATCTGCAAGATGCCAATAAAGACTTAAACGAAAAGCAACAAAGATTCAATGAACAGAAACCAGAAAATCAACAGAAAATGGAAGCACTCCAGAAAATGATGAATGATTTGATGGACCCTGAAACTCAGAAATTGTATGAGGAATTGAAAAAAATGCTTGAACAAAATCCTGATGATAATAAAATGCTTGAACAAATGGATAAGCTCAAAAACAAAGAGCGTAACATGGAAAAAGAATTGGAACGCATGCAGGAGTTATTTAAGAAACTACAATTAGATCAAAAATTGGATAAGAGTATCAAGGATTTGGAAGACCAAGCTAATCAACAAGAGAAGCTTGCTGAGAAAAACGAAGCCTTAGATAAGGATAATAAGTCAGAGGCCGATAAACAAAAAGAAGCGGATGCTAATCAAAAAGAGCAAGAAAAACTGAGCAAGGCTTTTGAAGAAGTAAAGAAAGATTTGAAGGAAGCGGAAAAGATTAATAAAGAAATGAAAAATGCTGAACCTATGGACATGGGCAAAGAACAACAAGAAGATATTTCTCAAGATCAAAAGGAAGCGGAAGAAAAATCTGAAAAAGGAGATAATAAAGGTGCATCTCAAAAACAAAAGCAAGCAGCCAAGCAAATGAAGAATTTGGCTCAGCAATTAGCCAAGGAAAAGCAGGAACAGGAAATGAAACAAAACGAAGAGAATATGGATGACCTTCGTGATATTCTTGAAAATCTTGTGAAGATTTCGTTGAGCCAAGAAAAGTTGATGAAAGACTTTAGAGGTATGAATCCTTCAGATCCTAGATTCATAAAACTTTCGCAAGAGCAAATAAAGATACAGGATGATGCAAAAGTAATTGAAGATAGTTTATATGCTTTATCGAAAAGGGTTTTACAAATTGAATCTTTCGTAACCCGTGAGATGAGTAATATGAAAGGTTTTATGGCTGATGCTTCAAAACTTATCAAGGATAGAAAATTACCCATGACTACTTCGAAGCAACAATTTGCGATGACATCGATGAATAACCTTGCTTTATTACTTTCTGATGTATTGAAACAAATGCAGCAAAATCAGCAAATGATGATGCAGAGTGCTAGTAAAGGGAAAACAAAAAGCAAAGGAAAAGGGAAAAGCCTAAGCGAAAGTCAAAAGGAATTGAACCAGCAAATGCAACAGACCATGCAAAAAGGAGAGAAAGGGCAAGGGGGCGTTTCGGAGCAATTAGCTAAAATGGCCAGAGAACAAGCTCAAATCAGGAAGATGCTCCAAGAGTTTTTGGATAATAATAAAGGAACTGATAAAGGCAAGGGCTTGGGAAATGAAATAAAAGAGATGATGAAGAAAATGGAAGAAAGCGAAACAGACTTGGTAAACAAACGCCTGAATCCGAATTTGATGAAACGTCAACAAGAATTATTGACTCGTTTGCTTGAATCAGAGAAAGCCATGCAAGAACAAGAAGAAGAGCAAAAACGCAAAGCTGAATCAGCTCGACAAGATTTAGCAAGGAAGGTTCCTCCACAGTTTCAGCAATATGTTAAAGACAAACAAAAGCAAACAGAGTTGCTCCGTACCGTACCACCCAACTTGAATCAGTATTATAAACAACAAGTTGATAATTACTTCAAACAAATTAATTAATCAAAACGGGTCTTGGATTTTATCTAAGACCCGTTTCTTTTTTCTTATAGTACTATATCTCTGCCTTTCTATACATTTCCTTCTTTCTCTCTAAGTAGCTGATATTCACAAGCTGAATTTTATATTGTATCTTTGTGAACGAATTATTTCAAACTTAATAATGTTATTACACAATGATTGTTTTTTTTAACGAGGATGTTGATTTTAAATTTAGCCAGAAAAACCAGTTAAAAGCTTGGTTAAAAAAAGTGGCTGAATTAGAGGGCTTTAAGGTAGGAGACCTCAACTATATATTTTGTTCGGATGAGTATCTTCATAAAATCAATGTTGAGTATTTAGAGCATGACACCTATACTGACATCATTACCTTTGATAATTCTGAAGAAGAAGAAATGATTGAGGGTGATATTTTTGTAAGTATTGAAAGGGTAAAAGAGAATTCTCAAGAATTAAAAACCGAGTTTCTTGATGAATTTAAGCGTGTGTTAGTTCACGGACTTTTACATCTTTGTGGTTATGATGATTTTTCAGATGAAGATGAAGCACAAATGAGAGAGATCGAAAGTAAATATATTTTAATTTTCAATAGTTAATTTTTTATATTTTATTCAAACACTCCACGTGGAACACTTGTAAAAAACACGTGTTTTTTACAAGTCATTTAAAACGTTCATAATTTCAATTATTTGGTTTTAAATAATCATTACAGTGGCTAAAGTATTTGTTTATAGATAAAAATATACAAAGCTATAGTATTACTTGAATAGGACATAGTCAAAGAATAGAGAAAGAATAGCCCTCGAATTGCATGGTCTAAATAATCATTATTAAATAACTAAAAACAGATTCAAGGTAATATAAGATTAATTATGGCTATAAAATGACATAAGATGATAAAATAAGTAGAAGTTAGATTTGTTTCACAGGCTACTGAATAAGAGGGATTAATATTGGTTATAGTAAGCCATTAGTAACAAAAATAAGGAGTTACATTAATTATCTTAAACAGCATACTATTTGCCATTATTTGAGAAAATAAAACAAGAAGATAAAAACAAGTATAAAAGTAGATTCAAATATCAATTAATAATATGTACAAAGAATATGATGTTATCGTAGTAGGAGCTGGTCATGCTGGTTGTGAAGCTGCTCACGCAGCAGCAACGATGGGTTCGAAGGTATTACTCGTTACGATGAATATGAATACCATTGCTCAAATGTCTTGTAATCCAGCCATGGGTGGTGTGGCTAAAGGACAAATTGTGCGTGAAGTAGATGCTTTGGGTGGAATGTCAGGAATTATTTCTGATAAAACCATGATTCAATTTAGAATGCTGAATCGTTCTAAGGGGCCAGCTATGTGGTCACCTAGATGCCAATCAGATAGAATGAGGTTTGCAGAAGAATGGCGTTTGGCTTTGGAAAGAAACACTAATGTGGATTTTTGGCAGGAAATGGTCTCAGGGCTATTAGTGGAAGATAATAAAGTAGTAGGTGTAAAAACTCAATTAGGTATTGAATTCAAAGCTAAATCGGTTGTATTAACCAACGGAACATTCTTGAATGGATTAATTCATATTGGTGAAAAAAACTTTGGTGGTGGTAGAACAGCCGAAGGAAAAGCAACGGGTATTACTGAACAATTGGTACAATTAGGCTTTGAGGCAGGTAGAATGAAAACAGGTACGCCACCAAGAGTAGATGGTAGAAGCTTGGATTATACTAAAATGGAAGAACAAAAAGGAGATGAAAATCCAAGTAAGTTTTCTTATTTAGATACGCCTTCTTTAACTGAGCAAAGAAGCTGTTGGATTACCTATACTAATCAAGAAGTACATGATGTATTAAAAACAGGTTTTGAAAAATCTCCTATGTTTGCGGGTAGAATAAAGGGATTAGGGCCAAGATACTGTCCGTCGGTAGAAGATAAAATCAATCGTTTTGCTGATAAAGACAGACATCAAATTTTTGTTGAACCAGAAGGCTGGCATACTGTAGAGGTTTATGTTAATGGGTTTTCAACTTCATTACCAGAAGATGTACAGTATGAAGCATTAAAAAAGATTCCTGGTTTTGAAAATGTAAGAATGTTCCGTCCTGGCTATGCGATAGAATATGATTTCTTCCCACCAACGCAATTAAAGCAAACATTAGAGACTAAGTTGATTCAGCATTTATTCTTTGCAGGGCAGATTAATGGAACAACTGGATATGAAGAAGCGGCTTGTCAAGGTTTAATGGCTGGGATAAATGCCCATCAAAAAGCACAAGACTTACCAGAGTTTACTTTATCTCGTTCAGAAGCTTATATTGGCGTTTTAATAGACGATTTAATTAATAAGGGTACAGAAGAGCCTTACAGAATGTTTACGTCAAGAGCAGAATACAGAACGTTGCTCAGACAAGACAATGCTGATATTCGCTTAACAGAAAGAGGATATTCAATTGGGTTAGCCTCGGAAGAAAGATTAAATAACGTTAATAACAAGAAAGAGCAAACAGCAGTATTAATTAATGGCTTGAAATCATTGAAAGTAAAACCTGAAGAAGTTAATCCTGTTTTGGAAACAATTGGTACGGCGTTGTTAAGAGAAGGAACACCAATCATTAATTTATTGAAACGTCCTGATATTGATGTTCAAAAGTTGAAAACATTATCTCCAGAAGTAGCGGCTTATTTAGCTAATTTCAAAGATGAAATTTTGGAACAAGCTGAAATCAATGTGAAATATGAAAGCTACATTGAAAAAGAGCAAGTAATGGTTAATAAACTATTGAAATTTGAAAACCTTAAGATTCCAGCAAGTTTTGATTATGCTAACTTAAAGGCTATTTCAAACGAAGGCCGTCAAAAATTATCAAGGATAAGACCTGCCACTATTGGTCAAGCTTCAAGGATTAGCGGTGTATCGCCTTCTGATGTTTCTGTACTGATGCTTTATATGGACAGATAAATAGTGATAATAATAAATACAAAAGACTTGTAAGCAATGGTTATCGTAAACCAAACCTTACAGGTCTTTTTTGTACCTTTGTGAAAATTAACAACCATGGAAAAAATAAGCACTTGCCCAGTCTGTCAACAAAGTTCATTTAGTCATTATCTTACTGTTAAAGACTATACAGTAAGCCAAGAAGAATTCGAAATCGTCAATTGTAATACTTGTGGGTTTAAATTTACCAATCCTCGCCCTGAGATAGATAAAATAGGCGCATATTATAAAGCTGAATCTTATATCTCGCATACTAATACTTCTAAAGGACTTATCGCTAAAATTTATCATTCTGTTAGAAAATATACGCTAAAAGGTAAATTAGAATTAGTTAATACATTATATCCTTCAAAAGATAAATTATTAGATGTGGGCTGTGGAACGGGTATGTTTTTGAATGTATGCAAAGAAAATGGTTGGAAAGTATTTGGTATTGAACCAGACGATGATGCAAGGGCAATTGCAGAACAAATTAATCAATCTACTATCAAGACAGATGTATTGAGTTCATTCCAAAATGAGCAATTTAACATCATTTCTCTATGGCATGTTTTAGAACATGTGCATCAATTAAATGAAACGATTGATTGGTTATATGAAAGACTATCTGTGGATGGTTCGTTAATTATAGCTGTACCTAATCATGAATCAGAAGATGCCGCTATTTATGGCAATAAATGGGCAGCCTATGATGTTCCCAGACATTTGTATCATTTCTCTCAAAAGACAATAAAGCAACTTTTTGAAAAACATAACTTCCGTTTAGAAAAAACCCTCCCTATGAAGTTTGATTCCTTCTATGTTTCGATGTTGAGTACTAAGTATCAAACAGGGAAAATCAACTATTTCAAAGCCTTTGTAGATGGTTTGAAATCCAATATCAAAGCTGAAAGTAATCAACAAAATTATTCAAGCTTAATTTACATATTTAAGAAGAATTAACATTTTTCAGACACTTTTCCACAGCCCTCAGAGTTTAACAAACACTGAGGGTTTCTTTTTGTAAAATGGTCAACATTTCAATAAACCAATTTTTTTAAGCAATTTTGGGTTAATTAAAGGTAGTTTTCCAGATTTAAGCCATTGGCATTTATTTTATCCACAAAGTTTTCAACATATTAACATGAAAGTGAAGAATTTAGTCTTGATAAGTTTTCTTAGTTTTATACTCATCGAAATCCTCTTTAGTTGTGCACAAATCGTAGCACCAACAGGTGGCAAAAAAGATACATTAGCTCCCGTTATCGTTAAAACATTGCCGAATAATCAAGCCACCAATTTTTCAGGAAAAGTAATTCAATTAGAATTTAATGAATATGTAACGGTGGATAATATCCAACAGCAATTATTGATTACGCCCAATATTGAAGGGGCTTATCAAACCAAGGCTTTGCCAAGAGGTGTAAGACTCACTTTTGAAAAACCTTTCAAATCAAATACTACTTATAGTTTAAATTTCAGAAATGCTATAAAGGATATTACAGAAAGGAACATTGCTAAAAATATAAGATTGGTTTTCAGTACTGGAAAAATTATTGATTCATTGATTGTAAGCGGAAAAGTATTTAATCCACAAATCAATAAACCTATTTTGGATATGACTGTCGGTTTATACACCTATTCTGATACATTGAATCCTAAAAAAGAAAAGCCTTATTACTTTACAAAAACAGATAGCTCGGGTATTTTCAAAATTGAAAATGTGGCTTCGGGTAAATACAGAATTTTTGCGATTGCTGATGCCAATAATAATTTATTATATGAGGAAGCCAAAGAATTAATAGGTTTTGTAAAAGATACTATCGACTTAAAAAGTAATTTATCGAACCTAGAAATCAATATGGCTAAGATGGATAAAAGTCCAAATAAAGTAGCTAAAACCAGAAACACAGCTAACTACTATTATATAGAATATAGTAAAGGGATAAAAAATGTAAAAATTGACTTTTTAGGCAGAAAAGATACGCTGGCTTATCAACAAATTGACAGTAAAAACCTAAGAATATATAATACTATCAACACTATCGATACTGTAAAGGTAAAAGTATCAGTTACCGATTCATTAGATAGGGTATTTACACATGACCAAAAAATCAAATTTAGGGTAAAAGGCAAAAAGGATGAAAGTGTGAAAGAGGAGTTTAGTACGAAAATAACGCCAACCAATAATGAGGATTTAGATTTAAAGGATGTGGGTTATACTATCAATTTTTCAAAACCTATTATTCAATATGATATTAGTAAAATTGAAATCATGAATGATACACTTATTAAGGTACCTATTACTGAAAAAGACATTACATGGAGCCAAGGAAAAACGAAATTGCATATCCAGAAAAATGATAAAAAACCGAAGGAATTTGTAAGAATCCGTATTCCAAAAGGAACATTCATATCACTTGAAAATGATAGTACTTCTAACATTGAAAGTTTTCACCCAATCAGAGATCCTGAGAATTATGGTATCATCGAAGGGGAAGTTAAGAACCCCAACAAAAAGCATTTTATTATTCAATTATTAAATGAACGAAATGAGGTAATTGAAAAAGTGGACAACGTATTGAAATACGAATTTGCCTTTCTTAAAGCAGGTATTTATTATGTAAGATTGATTGTGGATGAAAATCAGAATTCTCGTTGGGATGAAGGCGACTGGCAGACCAATACATTACCAGAAAAAATAATCTATAATCCGAACAAGATTAAATTGAAACAAAATTTCGTTCTATCTGGAAATGACTTTACAATTGACTAAATATCAAAAAATGGTCAACCTTCTGTGGATAAGTCGTAAAATAGGGCAAATAGCCTTTCAAAAAAGTGGAAAAGTAGGGGTTTTATACCCCTTATTTTTGTGGATAGAAATAGAGGCATTGTGGAAACAAAAAATGGACATTTGGAAACGTGGAAAACTATCGATTTAATCCATATTTTTATGACAAGTTAACAACATAAAAACTCATTGTGAATAATGTTGAGAAAAAGTTAAAAGTTATACACAAATATGTGGATTAAATTTAATGATATTGTAAATCAATTAGTTATGTGTTGATAAGTGCGTTTTTTATGTTGATAAAAAAAACGATATTAACAATTATCTGTGAAAATAATGTTTCACAATACTCATCCACATATCCACAGTATAATAGAAGTAATAGTTTTCTTTTTTATAAAAAATTAAATAAAAATTATTATGATTAAATATAAGATGTTGTTGAAAACTTTTTTGAAGGCTCTTTGCTTCTTCATTTTCTTAATGGGGTCTTTTGATGTTTTCAGTCAAGATGTTCAGTTGGGAATTGAATACCTGAAATCAGGTGAATATGAAAAGGCGAAAACCATTTTTCAAAAATTGGCTAAGAACAAAGAGGCTGCAAAAGATATTTATAAACCATACTTAGAAACTTTGGTGAAGTTGAAAGAATGGGACGAAGCCGAAAAGTTTGTTAAGAAACAAATCAAAAATGCTGATGCCAACCAAGCTAAATATTTAGTTGATTTAGGAAGACTTTATCAGTCAACTGACAAGAAAGACGAAGCTAAAAAAAACTATGATTTGGCGATTGATAAAGTAAAGGCAAGTGATGATGAAATGATAGATTTAGTGAATTACTTTGCCCAACAACACCAAACCGATTTAGCTATACAAACAATTGAGGTATCAAGAGCTTTTACAAAGACGGAAGATAAATACGCTGTACAGTTAGCAAATTTGTTCCGTATGGAAGGGAAAGTAACGCAAATGATAGAAGAGTACCTAAAGTTTGGTTTAGTGACTGATAATCAAGAAATGGTGCAGTCAATCCTTCAGGATGAGTTGAAGGAAGACAAAGAAATAGAAGAATTAGAAAAAATACTCTACGCAAAAGTTCAACAATATCCACAAACATCTTATTATACCGATATTTTGATTTGGCATTTGATTCAGAAAAAGGACTTTTATAAAGCTTTTGTTCAGGCACGAGCATTGGATAAACGCTATAAAAAAGAAGGTATTCAAGTGACGGATTTAGGATTTATGGCGCATCAAAATAAAGACTATGTAAATTCTGGTAAAATATTTGAATACTTGATTAAAGAATATCCTAGGCATCAGAACTATCCATTGTGGAGAAGAATGTTGATTAATGCCAAAGAAGAAGTGATTAAAACCACTTACCCAATCAATCAATCAGATATTCGATTACTCATTGGCGAATATACCAAGATGCTGGATGAAATAGGAACGAATCAGAGAACATTGGAAGCCCTAAGAAGCAAAGGGCTTTTGTATGCGTTTTACTTAAACGAAAAAGATACTGCCATTGCCATTTTGGAAAAAGCCATCAAACTTGCCAACAATGATCAGATATTTGTGGATAAGTGTAAACTAGATTTAGGCGATATATTCTTGTTGAAGTCTGAACCTTGGGAAGCTACTTTATTATATTCGCAAGTGGAAAAATCAGAGAAAGATAGTCCGATTGGATATGATGCCAAATTAAGAAATGCAAAATTGGCATATTTCAGAGGTGACTTTGAGTTAGCCAAAGAAGTATTAGATATTTTAAAACAAGCTACTACTCGCGAGATTGCCAATGATGCCATGGAACTGAGTTTACTGATTCAAGAAAACATGGGTTTTGATAGTACAGAAGCTGCCTTAAAAGATTATTCTACTGTTGAACTACTACTTTTTCAACATCGTAATGAGGAGGCTATCGCTAAGTTAGGGGAAATGGAAAAAGTATACCGTGGAAATCCTATCATGGACGATTTGGTTTTTCTAAGAGCGAATATCTATTTGAAACAAGGAAATGTGGATAAAGGGATAAAAGATTTAGAATTTGTCATCCAGAATTTCCCACATGACATAAAAGGAGATGATGCATTGTATCTATTAGCGAAAACTTATCAGGATGTATTGAACCAATCCACAAAGGCGATGAAATTATACCAAGAATTGTTGATAAAGTATCCTGGAAGTATTTATGGAGCAGATGCTAGAAAAAGATTTAGAAATTTGAGGGGAGATACAATAAATTAATCACCTAAACGTATTACTATCAGGCCTGTAAGCTTATCCACTTACAGGCTTTTTTTGTGGATAAACCGCTAAATATCATTGTATGGTTTAAAACTTTACTTGATTGCTTTAAATAAAATTTGCTAAGACCATTTTAATCAAAGTGGCCTGCTTTTTATTTTTTGTGTCTATCCTCTAATTATTCACAATCAAGTAAAATAGCCATGAAAAAACTCTTCTCTTTACTCTTCATTATTAATATCTGTTTTGGCAATGAGCTGTTGGCTCAACAACCAAAAATCGTTTTTGCCTGTAATTATTTTGGCAAGAAAGTATTACCCCAAGACATTTGTCCACAGACTATGGGATATATTTCTGAAAGTCATGCTGCAGAAGTAATCGGGAAATTTGCCAAAAAAATGGGGCAGATTCATAGTAAGTTTAAAGTAATGCAATGTTCAAATACTGATAATTGTTTTGCGACTATTATTGAAGGACAACCCTATATTATTTATGACCGTGACTTTTTGGGTAGAGTGGAACGGACTGCTCAAACCGACTGGGCTGCGATTTCTATCTTAGCACATGAGATTGGTCATCATGCCAATTTCCATACCATAGATGGAGAAGGAAGTCGTCCTGAAAAAGAATTAGAGGCTGATTATTTTTCAGGCTTTTGGTTGCACCAAATGGGCGCTACTTTAGAACAATCGCAACAGGCTATTCAGTACTTTCAAGAAGAGTTTGTAACCACTACACATCCGCCCAAATCATTAAGATTAGAAGCTATCAAAAAAGGCTGGCTAGAAGCTGATAACGATAAGGTGATAGAGGTATCAAGAGCATTAAAAAATGACCAAACAAATGTTCATTCGAATATTGATAGAAAAGTTGAAAATATAGAAGTTGTTGAAAATAAGTTACTTAGTTCCAATGAAGCCTCTTTCAAGAAAACAGGTTGTGTAACTGGAAATTGCAAAGATGGAGAAGGTCTATTTGTCCACAAAACACAGGGGAGTTATCAAGGAATGTGGAAAAGTGGTAAAAGAGACGGCTATGGAATACAGTATTATCCAAATGGAAATAAAATGTATGAAGGAGAATATAAGGCAGGGAAACGAGAAGGGAATGGTATTTATTATTTCCAAAACGGTGAGCGATTTGAAGGGAAATTTTTAAATGATGGTACTACAGATGACGGATATTATATCTTGAAAGATAATGAAGTAAGTGAAATAGAATTAACTTATTTATATTCAGATGGTAGAAAAGAAATTATTCAAATTGTTAATGAATAGGATAGAAGGTGGATAAAAGTAAATTTTAGCAAAAAATAGTTATTAATAATCCGCTGTTAAATTCTTTGTTTGAAATACTCAAAAAATACAAAATAATTATGCTTGCATACTATTTTCATTTATTTAAACTTGTTATCTTTGTTTAACGCTATTGTAAAATATAGGGTTTAATTTGTATTTTATTTTGAAGAGGCATCGAATAAACTAAGATAGTCATGAAGAGCAATCCTAACATTACCAGAGTATTTGATTTACTACCCAATTGTGTCCTAGCAGTAAATAAAGAAGACACCTTCGCTAGTAAAGTAAAAGGCGAATGGAAAAAATATAGTGCTACCGAAGTAATAGAAATCGTTAATAAAGTAAGCGTTGGCTTAATCAAATTAGGGGTTAAAAAAGACGATAAAATTGCGTTGATTTCTAATAACAGACCAGAATGGAATTTTATTGAATTAGGAGTTCAGCAATTAGGAGCTGTATTGGTGCCGATGTATCCAACCATCACGATTGAAGATTATCGTTATATTTTTACGGATGCAGAAGTTAAATTGATTTTTGTTTCTGACAAGGCGTTGTTAGCTAAAGTACTTGAAGCAACCAGCGTGTTGGAAGGCATAGAAGGTATCTATTCTTTTGATCCTTTTAAAGGAACAAAACATTGGACAGAATTATTAGACTTAGCCAAAGGGGAGGATTTCGCTCAAATAGAATCTTATAAAGCAGCTGTTCATCCAGACGATTTGCTGACATTGATTTACACTTCTGGCACGACAGGCAAGCCCAAAGGAGTAATGCTGACGCACGATAATATCATTTCTAATATTGATGGATTGGTGATTGGAAAGCATTTAGAATTATCATCTGAAGACAAAGCCCTTAGCTTTCTTCCGCTTTGCCACATCTACGAGCGTACCGATGTATATGTGTATATGTATTATGGCGTTTCGGTATATTATGCCGAAAGTATGGATACCATTGCTGATAATCTAAAAGATGTTAAGCCACAAGTTTTCGCAACTGTTCCGAGATTGCTAGAAAAAGTATATGATAAGATTGTAGCGAAGGGTTACGAACTATCAGGTATTAAGAAACAGCTTTTCTTTTGGGCATTGAACTTAGGATTGAAATATGACCCAATGAAGGATATGGGTTTTTGGTATAATGCACAGTTGAAAATTGCCAGAAAATTGATATTCAGTAAATGGAAAGAGGCCTTAGGAGGTAATATCAAAATCATTGCTTCTGGCTCTGCCGCTTTGCAACCTCGTTTATCAAGGGTATTTTGGGCCGCTGAAATTCCGATTGCTGAAGGCTATGGATTAACAGAAACTTCCCCTGTAGTTTCGTCAAGTATCTTATCTGATTTTAGAGTGGGTTGTGTAGGTACAGTATTACCAAATGTGGAGTTGAAAATTGCTGAAGACGGAGAAATTTGTGTAAAAGGTCCATCTATCATGAAAGGCTACTATAAAAGACCAGATGCTACTGCCGAAGCAATAGATGCGGAGGGCTGGTTTCATACAGGTGATATAGGAGAACTTTTTGAAGGACGTTATCTGAAAATAACCGATAGAAAAAAGGAAATCTTCAAAACCTCTGGTGGTAAGTATGTAGCACCTCAGGTAATCGAAAATAAATTGAAGGAATCTGTATTGATTGAACAAGCAATCGTTGTAGGAGAAGGACAAAAATTCCCGTCAGCTTTGGTTGTACCTGAATTCAATGCCTTAAAAGAGTGGTGTACTAGAAACGGGGTAGACTGTAAGGATGCCACTCAGATGATTAAGAATGATAAAGTGAAAGAGAAAATAGATGAAGTAGTAAAAGACTTGATGAAGAATGTCGCTCAATATGAACAAGTAAAAAAGGTAGAATTATTACCTAAATTATTTACCATTGAATCGGGCGAATTAACACCAACATTGAAGCTAAAAAGAAAAATCATTCATAATAATTATAAAGAGTTGATTGAAGGAATATATAATTAAGCTCTTGATAATTTTCCGAATTTTATAATCAAAAAAGCGGTCAGAAAACTCATTTCTGACCGCTTTTTTGATTGATGTTTTGAGTAAATGATTATAGGTTCCGTAGGAACATTATATCGGTAGAATTATCTTGTAAATTTACCACCAACTCCATCGGGGCGAAATATTTCGCCCTGATGGGGCTAAGAGGAAAGTTGTTATTCAGAGACTACCGATATTTCGCCTCTACGAGTCTTTTTATTTTTACTATAAAGAAAGCAAGTAGTTTTTGAAGCTTGCAAAATCTTTCGTCATCGGTATTGCTACTTTTTCTTTAGATAACAATGCCGATAATCTTTCAGGAATTTCAACAGAAGTACCCAAAGCATCTTCAACCACATCTAAAAATTTAGCATAATGGGCAGTAGAAAGCAACACACCTGCTACTTCTTCAGAAAGCGTATCTGTATAAGATTTCAATCCTAAATAAGCCACGGCTGTATGTGGACACATTACATAATTGGTTCTTTCAAAAACATCCTTCATCGCAACTTTGGTTTGCTCATCATCGCTTGAATCTCCCACAATATGTTTTACGACTTCTTCGTAAGCATCACCTGCTAGTAAACGCATCCTGATAAAATTGGATGGATTACCCACATCCATCGCATTTGAAATAGTTTCTTGAGATGGCTTTGGTTCATAATTGCCAGTAGCTAAATAGCTCGGAACAATGTTATTTACATTGGTTGCTGCCACAAACATTTTGACAGGCAAGCCCATTTTCTGAGCAATTAATCCTGCTGATAAGTTGCCAAAATTTCCACTTGGTACACAGAAAACAAGAGGTTTGGTATTGCCTGCTTTCTTCAATTGGGCATAAGCATTGAAATAATAAAACGATTGAGGAATCAATCGGCTGATGTTAATAGAATTAGCTGAAGCTAAATTGATGGTTGAAGACAGTTCTTTGTCTAAGAATGCAGCTTTCACCAAAGCTTGACAATCATCAAATGTTCCAGCTACTTCCAAAGCCGTTACGTTCTCGCCCAAGGTAGTTAATTGCTTTTCTTGAATATCCGATACTTTGCCAGTTGGATATAAAATCGTTACTTTAATACCAGGCGTTTTATAAAATCCCTGTGCCACAGCTCCGCCAGTATCGCCAGATGTTGCTACCAAAATATGAATATCTTTGTGCGACTTTTGTAAAAAGTAGGACATCAATGATGCCATGAACCTTGCCCCAAAATCTTTGAATGCCATAGATGGTCCATGAAACAATTCTAATACATAAGTGTCTTTTTCAAGATTAACCAAAGGTGCATCAAAATCGATAGCTCTTTCAACAATCATTTTAATATCATCCTCAGGAATATCGTCGCCCAATAATGTCTTAGTTACTTCAAAGGCAATTTCTGAAATTGATAGTGTTTCTATTTTATCAAAAAAAGAAGAGGGTAAAGTCGGAATAACATGGGGCATATATAAGCCATTGTCTGGAGGGAGTCCTCTAAATACTGCTTCTTCCAAAGAAACATCATCACTTTGATGATTTGTGCTGTAAAGTATCATAATTATTTGGAACAGATAAATCATTCAATTTCAAAACCTTCGTGGCAAGAAATCTTGTAAATTAGTATTATCAAAAGCTTAAAAAATGTTGATTCCTTTTTTTGACAATGACTATAAAAAATGGCTTATCGCTTACAGCCTAAAGCTTATAGCGGTAAAACCATACAAAATTAGTTCAAAAGCCTGAATTACAGAATAAACATTTTAATTTCTGTTGTTTAACATCATATTCATTTTAATACCTAACACCCATGTATAAAAAACTACAAGCTTATCTACGTGATTTTTTCGCTTTTAATCAAACAGAAATAAAAGGCTTTGTTTTGCTTATTTTCTTAATCTTTTTACTCATTATTTTTACTTTCATTTTTGATTATCTTCCTGAAAAACAAGTTGTTAATGATTCAGTAAATCCGAAAAAGATTGAGGAGTTAATGGCAAAAATTGAAATAAAAGAACGTTCTGAGCATCCTAGAGAGCATGAAAATAATTTTTCCGATAAATATGCTAAAGAAAATGACTTTAAAGAGGAGGCTAGAGTCATTACATTATTCACTTTTGATCCTAACTTAGCCAATGCCGACGACTTACAGAAGCTAGGGATAGCTCCTTGGCTAGCCGAACGAATAGTCAATTATAGAAATAAAGGTGGAAAATTTAGAAATAAAGAAGATTTAAAAAAAATCTATAACTTCCCAATAGCTCTCTATGAAAAGCTAGCACCCTACATTGTTTTATCAACTTCACCCATCATTCAACCAAATGTCAATAGTACAAAAGTTGAGTTGGTAACAGAAAAGAATTTGCCAACAACAAATGTTACTAAGGAAAATTTCAAACCTGTTAGTTTTGATTTAAACAGAGCTGACACCAACGACTTAAAGAAATTAAAGGGCATTGCATCCAAGCGAGCTATCAGGATTATTCAAGAACGAGAAAAACTTGGGGGCTTTTATTCAATAGAACAGGTACGCAATATTTGGGGATTAGATTCTATGTCAGTTGATGAACTACTAAAATACGGAACAGTCAAAAATCCTCAAATTAGAAAAATCAAAATTAACGAAGTTACTTTAGAAGAATTTAAGCATCCATATTTACGTCCTTATGTTGCTAAAGCCATCATTGCATATCGACAACAACATGGGAGTTTTTCAAGTCGAAAAGATTTAGAGAATATCAAACTTTTGGATGAACAAACACTCAATAAGCTTTTACCTTATCTGGCATTCTAAAACAGTAAAACGAGATTCCATCTCATAATTTTTGTAACTTAATTTTAACGAGATGGAATCTCGTTTTACGGAATAATATGATACCACTTTCAGACTTACTCGTTTTTATTATCGCCGCTTTTGGCTTGGTTATCACACCTGGCCCCAACATGATATACCTAATATCGCGTTCTATCTCACAAGGCAAACAAGCAGGAATGATTTCACTGGCAGGAGTAATTGTAGGTTTTTTATTCCATGTCATCATGGTGTCTTTCGGACTTACGGCTATTTTGATGGCTGTGCCTTTTGCCTATTCCTTTCTGAAATGGCTAGGCGTTTGTTACTTATTGTATTTAGCTTGGAACGCCATCAAACCGGGAAGTAAATCATTTTTTGAAACAACGGCTTTGGAAGACGATAGCAATTTCAAACTTTTTCAGATGGGATTTCTTACCAATGTGCTCAATCCTAAAATTGCTGTTTTCTATATGTCGTTCTTTCCGCTGTTTATTAAACCCGAATATGGCAATGTATTATTACAGAACTTTCAATTAGGACTCACCCAAATGACGGTCAGTTTCACAGTGAATTTAATGATAGTATTGTTTGCATCCAGAATAGCTATCTGGTTTGGTAGTCGACCTACTTGGATTAAAATTCAGAAATGGTTTATGGCGGGTATTTTGAGTAGCCTAGCCCTTAAATTAGCCTTTGATAAAGCCAAATGAATATTTATTCTAGTTATAATTCAATGAGTTATGAAAATAAGGTAAATTTTACAATAAATAAATCACTATGAAACAGATTATATTATTATCAATCGTATTATTTTTAAATTGTTCTGCTGCCGAGGATTGCCCACAAAATATAAATATTTTACCTATGTATGGGGGAGTAAAAAAATGCGAAGAACAACTAGAAATTGATAAAGACTTTCTTAATGAATGTGACAGATTTTTTAAAAATAGAAATAAAGCTGTATCCCATCATTTATATAGAGCTTGGGAGTATTATTATAAAGATGACTTTGATTCTTCAATGAAAAGATTTAATCAGGCTTGGTTATTGGATAGTACTAATGCTGATGTTTATTGGGGTTTTGGAAATATACTTGGACGACAATTGAAGTTTGATGAGTCATTAATATACTTTAATAAATCCTTAAAATTAAATGCTAAAAATTCTAAGGTATGGCTTTCAAGAGGAACAAGTTATGCCCAAATGTTTATTAAAAACAATGATATTAAATTGTTGAATAAAGCAATTGATAATTTTAGAATATCTGTTGAATTAGATAATAAAAACGTAGAGGCGTATTCTCAATTAGCAATAGCTTATTCATATTATATGGAAAAAGATAGTGCTTTAGTTTTTTTGAAGATTACAGATAAATTAGACCCTAATGCAATTAATTCAGAAGCGAGGAAGTTTATTCTGGAAAAATGAAGTTTTAAATAATCAATCAATATTTCCCTTTCTCCATTCCAAATACTCCAACCTCATACAATGCCCACAAGGACGAAAACCCAAAGCAATAGCTTCTTGAATATCTTTAAAGAAGACTCTGTTTTGGGTTTTCATTCTTTTGCCAGATTTACAATTGAGCGTTCCATAAATCTTTAATGACTTATTACCACCCACTGCAATTTCCTTGTCTTTGATTAAAGACAGTAATAAACGGTTTGTTCCTTTTTCGTCTAGTATATATTGATGTTTTATCATTTGGCATCATGAAAAATAATTCCAACAGTATAACGATTTCCACTATGAAGTTTACTAACACCATGTTTCATGGGCGAACGATAATATCCTCTTGTTCCTTTGGCAGCCCGAAAGTTTGTAGTGAAAATTACCATGTCGCCTCGGTTCGGTTGTAATACAATTGCCTGAGATTGTAATCTTGGTTTTTGTTCAATTAATACAAATTCTCCGCCAGTATAATCTTCCTGAGGTTGAGATAAAAACAATACTGCCTGAAAAGGAAAATACAACTCTCCATACAAATCTTGGTGGAGGGTATTAAAATCACCTGTTTCATATTTCAGAATCAAAGGCGTAGGTCTGTATTGATTTTGTTGCTGACAAGCTTCAATAAAATCTTGATGCTTCTCGGGATAGGTAAGATTAATGCCCAGTTTTAGATTCCACTCGTTTGCTACTGACGATAAAGGCGTATAAAGTTCATTCCTTAAATAATCAATGCTTTCGGGCAATGGATAGGCAAAATATTTATATTCCCCTTTCCCAAAATTATAACGTTTCATTACAATAGTACTTCTATATAAATCAGCTTGAGAATAAGAAGTTATCAATGCAGAGCAAACTTCTGGTGGAATAACCGAAGAAACAACAGCATACCCTTGTTCATCCAAATCTTGTTTAATACTTTGCCAGTTAAGTGAGTTGATATTCATGTTCAATGTAAAATTGTGAATGTATGAGTTCGTGAATGAGTAATTAAATATTTTGGTGTTTAGTAATAATTCACTAAATCACAACTCACTCATTCACTCAATACTTCTACTCGCTTCCCATCCAACAAGGGCTTTCTTCCGAATGCTTCCCCAATGATATTCGCCCAGCTTTCCTTCTTTTCTAATTACTCTATGACAAGGTATTAAGTAGGCAATAGGATTATTTCCGACAGCAGTGCCGACTGCTCTAACTGCCTTGTTATGTCCGATACTATCTGCTATTTGTTGATAAGTCGTTAATGAACCTTGAGGAATCGTCAATAAAGCTTCCCATACTTTTAACTGAAAATTGGTACCTTGTACTAATAGATGTAATTTGTCTAACGAGCTAAGATGTGGTGTAAAAATGCGTTTTACATATTGTTCGGTGACAGAAGGGTTCTCTTCGATAGTAGCAAAATGCCATTTCTGTTTAAAGGTCTCTAAATCTTCATTTTTAGAAATCTCATTGGTAAAAGCCATTCCACAAATACCTCTTTCGGTAACGGCCATAAAGCATTCTCCGAATGGCGTTTCATGATACGCATAATCAATGTGCAAACCTTTTCCACCACTTTTGAATTCTTGGGGAGTAACCGCTTCAATACCTGTAAACAAATCATACACTCTGCTTTGGCTCGACAGTCCAGCAATCTCTGCTGCTTCTACCAAAGTAGCAGTATCCTTGATTTTAGCTTTTAAATAGTCGGCTGTTAAAAACTGTAAAAACTTCTTTGGGCTAACGCCTGCCCATTCAGTAAAAATTCTTTGAAAATGAAAAGGAGAGAGATTTACTTTTTCTGCCACTTCTTCTAAGGAAGGTTGTGCAGTAATATTGTCGGTAATGAACTCAATTGCTTTGGCAATACGTTCATAATGATATGTATCTGTTGTCATGGTCTTTATAAATTAACAATACAAATGTCGATTGATAAAAGAACATCCTCAACCCGAAAGTTGCTTTTTTGTTGAAGAAGCAAGACATAAGACAAAAGAAGCAAGAGATAATGTAATATGTACTTTCAGTTCGGAAGGTTTTCAGAGAGTGAGTTAAACTTGATTTTGTACTTATCATAGTAAAAAGATTAAAAAGATAGTAATTCATATCTTTTGTCATTACCTCGTTCTTATGATCAACCTTTATTTTTAAGTATTGTTTTCTTGTGTCTTGCTACTTCAATCTTATTTCTTAATTGTCCTTATTCAGCTTTTTACTTAATTTTACATCAAACCAAAAACTTCATCAAATGTCAACAGGATTTTTTAGCGTACCAACGCCCAAAAATGAGCCAATCAACTCATATGCACCTAATACAAAGGAGCGTGAAGCACTTATTGCCAAACTTACTGAAATGCGTGGTAAAGTAATAGACGTACCAATGTATATAGGTTCTGAAGAAATAAGAACAGCCAATAAACAAGCTTTGACTTCCCCACACGACCATCAACATATTTTAGGATATTATCATGAGGGTGATGCTAGCCATGTGAATCAAGCGATAGACTCAGCACTATCAGCCAGAGAAGCATGGGCAAGTTTACCTTGGGAAAATAGGATGGCTGTCTTCTTGAAAGCGGCAGACCTATCGGCTACCAAATATCGTAATGAATTAAATGCTTCAACGATGTTAGGGCAATCAAAAAATGCTTATCAGGCAGAAATTGATGCAGCTTGTGAGTGGATAGACTTCCTACGTTTCAATGTACATTTCGCTACACAGATATATGCAGAACAACCTATCTCGTCTGAAAACGTTTGGAACAAATTAGAATACCGTCCCCTAGAAGGATTTGTATTTGCCGTAACGCCATTCAATTTTACCGCTATTGCTGGTAACCTTCCAGCATCGGCAGCCTTAATGGGAAATGTTGTAGTATGGAAACCATCGCCACAGCAAATCTATTCTGCGAATGTATTAATGAAGGTATTGAAAGAAGCAGGATTGCCAGATGGCGTAATAAACCTTATCTATACAGATGGGCCACTAACAGGTGATATCGTATTCAAACACCCACAATTTGCGGGAGTACATTTTACAGGAAGTACTAAGGTCTTTCAACACATTTGGAAAACAATCGGAGAAAATATCCATAAGTATAAGTCGTATCCAAGAATCGTAGGAGAAACAGGAGGAAAAGATTTTGTAGTAGCGCACAAATCAGCTGATGCCAAAGCCCTAGCAGTAGGCTTGGTTCGTGGAGCATTTGAATACCAAGGACAGAAATGTTCTGCGGCTTCGCGAGCTTATATTCCTGATACGCTCTGGGAGCAAACGTGGGAATATATTCAAACAGACTTAGAAGAAATAAAAATTGGTGGTGTAGAAGACTTTTCAAATTTCGTGAATGCCGTGATTGATGAAAAGGCTTTTGATAAAATCGCAGGATATATAGATAATGCAAAAGCTTCAGACAAAGCCAAAATAATAGCAGGGGGAAATTATGATAAATCGAAAGGGTATTTTATTGAGCCAACGATTATCTTGACGGAAGACCCTCATTATACTACGATGTCAGAAGAAATATTCGGACCAGTACTTACTATCTATATATATGAGGCAGAAAAGTATGAAGCAACTTTAGATATCGTA